>NZ_FNKW01000001.1:0-3516779 GCF_900100915.1 Burkholderia orbicola
GAAACGCATCCGGATCGAGATCGAACGCGAGTCGCGCCTTCACGATCCGCTCGCGCTGGGCGGCGTCGAAGCAGTTCTCCAGCTCGACCATCAGCCCGAAGCGATCGAGCAGTTGCGGCCGCAACTCGCCCTCCTCGGGGTTCATCGTGCCGACCAGCACGAAGCGCGCGTCGTGCGCGTGCGACACGCCATCGCGCTCGACGATGTTCACGCCGCTCGCGGCGACGTCGAGCAGCGTATCGACGAGCCCGTCGGCGAGCAGGTTCACTTCGTCGACGTACAGCACGCCGAGATGCGCGCGCGCCAGCAGGCCCGGCCGAAAGCGCACGCCGCTTTCGGCCAGCGCATGCGCGAGATCGAGCGTGCCCGTCACCTGCTCGTCGCTCGCCGACAGCGGCAGCGTGACGAACTGCCCTTCCGGCAGCAGCTCCGCGAGGCCGCGCGCGGCCGTCGATTTCGCGGTGCCGCGCGGGCCGCTGACGAGCACGCCGCCGAGCGACGGGTCGATCGCGGCAAGCAGCAGCGCCTGCTGCAACGCGTCCTGCGCGACGAGCGCCGCAAACGGAAAAACCGCGCGGGCGCGGTGCGTGGTCGGATCGGTCATGGCCGTCCTCCTTCCTGGCGTTGTTCGCTGGCGAGCCAGACCGCTTCGATCTGCTCGCGATAGGGGCCGGGCTGCTGCCACAGCCCGCGCTGCATCGCTTCGACGAAGCGTTCGCAGATGCCGTGCAGCGCCTTCGGGTTGTGCCGTTCGAGGAACGCGCGGGTGGCGTCGTCGAACAGGTACGCGTCGGCGACGAGCGCGTACTGGTGATCGGACAGCACGCGCGCGGTCGCGTCATAGCCGTACAGGTAGTCGACGGTCGCGGCCAGCTCGGCCGCTCCCTTGTAGCCGTGACGCTTCACGCCGTCGAGCCATTTCGGATTGACGACGCGCGAGCGGATCACGCGGGCGATCTCCTCGCGCAGCGTGCGCATCTTCGGCGCGACCGGGTTCGCATGGTCGCCGTGGTAGATGCTCGGCTGTTGCCCGGACAGGTGCCGCACGGCCGCCGTCATCCCGCCCTGGAACTGGTAGTAGTCGTTCGAATCGAGGATGTCGTGCTCGCGGCTGTCCTGGTTCTGCACGACGACGTCGATCGTCGCCAGCCGCTCGCCGAACACGTCGGCCGCGGCGTCGCCCGCGCTGTTCTGCGCGTACGCATGGCCGCCCCATTGACGGTAGGCATCCGCGAGATCGGCGTCGGTCTGCCAGCGGCGCTGGTCGATCAGGTCCTGCAGGCCGGCGCCGTAGCTGCCCGGCCGCGCGCCGAACACGCGCCAGCCGGCGCGCCGCCGTGCTTCGTCGGGCGCCACGCCCTGCGCGATCCACTTCTCCCGTTCGCGCTCGATGCGTGCGCGAATCGGGTTCAGCGCTTCGGGCTCGTCGAGCGCGGCGACGGCCTGCACGGCCGCGTCGAACAGGTGCATCAGGTTCGGGAACGCGTCGCGGAAGAAGCCCGACACGCGCAGCGTCACGTCGATGCGCGGCCGGTCGAAGATCTCGATCGGCAGGATCTCGAAGTCGGTCACGCGATGGCTGCCGTGCGCCCATTTCGGCCGCACGCCGATCAGCGCGAACGCCTGCGCGATGTCGTCGCCGCCGGTGCGCATCGTCGCCGTCCCCCACACCGACAGCCCGATCGCGCGCGGATAGTCGCCGTGATCCTGCAGATGGCGTTCGATCAATTGCTGCGCGGATTTCAGGCCGAGCGACCACGCGGCCTGCGTCGGCACCGCGCGCGTATCGACCGAGTAGAAGTTGCGGCCCGTGGGCAGCACGTCGGGACGGCCGCGCGACGGCGAACCGCTCGGCCCCGGCGGCACGAAGCGGCCGTCGAGCCCGCGCAGCAGCTGACGCATTTCCTCGCCGCCGCACGCGTCGAGGGCCGGCAACAGCGTCGAACGCACACGTTCGATCACCGCGAGCGTATGCGGCCATTCGCCGGGCGGCGGCATGTCGATGGCGGGTTCGTCTGAAGCGGCGCCGCACACGGCGTCCAGCCAGTGCTGCGCAAGCCGTTCGAGCCGCTCGCGCGTATCGCCGGCATGACGCCACGGCGACGCATCTAGCGTTTGCAGCACGGCCGGCCGCGGCCCGGCCCACGGCGCGGCCCAGTCGGCCGCGAGCGGATCGAAACCCTCGCCGAGCGCGAGATCGCGTGCGAGCGCGCCGATCAGCCCGGCCCGTTCGCCCTTGCCGTCGCCGACCGGAAAACGAGCCAACGCGAGCAGCGTGTCGCGCCGCTGGCGCTCGACCGGCGACGCGCCGAACACGTGCAGCCCGTCGCGAATCTGTGCTTCCTTCAATTCGCACAGCCACGCGTCGACGCGCGTGAGCAGCGCATCCTCGTCGCCCGCATCGCGCGGCGGCGACACGCTCAGCTCGTCGTGCAGCCGATGCTCGGCGATCGTCGCGAGGATCGTCTTGCGCAACAGCTTCGCGCGCCGCGCGTCGACCATCAGCGCCTCGTAGTATTCGTCGACCTGCCGTTCGAGATCCTGCAGCGGGCCGTAGTTTTCCGCGCGCGTGAGCGGCGGCATCAGGTGATCGACGATCACGGCCTGCGCGCGGCGCTTCGCCTGGCTGCCCTCGCCCGGATCGTTGACGATGAACGGATACAGGTGCGGCAGCGGCCCGAGCGTCAGGTCGGGCCAGCACGCGTCGGACAGCGCGACGCTCTTGCCCGGCAGCCATTCGAGATTGCCGTGCTTGCCGAGATGGATGACCGCGTCGACCTGATACGCATCGCGCAGCCAGAAATAGAACGCGAGATACGCGTGCGGCGGCACGAGATCCGCATCGTGGTAGCTCGCGTAGTCGTTCTCGCCGCGCGAGCGCGACGGCTGGATACCGACGAACACGTTGCCCGCGCGCCAGCCGGCGATCGTGAAACGCCGTTGCCGCAGCGTCGGGTCCGCTTCGGGTGGCCCCCACCGTTCGTTCAGCGCGTCGCGCACGGGGGCCGGCAGCCGCGCGAAACGCGCGACGTAGTCGGCCAGCGCGTAACTCTGAAACGCCGGACGCAGCGTGCGCACGGCGGGATCGTTGGTCACGCCTTCGGTGAGTTGCGCGATCAACGCGTCGCCGTCGGGCGGCAGGTCGGCCACCGTATAGCCCGCGTCGCGCAGCGCCGCGAGCACGCGCAGCGCGGAGGCCGGCGTATCGAGCCCGACGCCGTTGCCGATCCGCCCTTCGCTTTGCGGATAGTTGGCGAGAATCAGCGCGATGCGCTTGTCGGCGTTATCGAGCGTACGCAGCCGGCACCAGCCGCGCGCGAGCGCCGCGACGAACGCGATCCGCTCGGCATCCGGCTGATAGCGCACGACGTCGACCTCGGTATGCGGGCAGCGATACGCGAGCCCCTTGAAGCTCACCGCGCGCGTGACGATGCGCCCGTCGACTTCGGGCAGCGCGATATGCATCGCGATGTCGCGTGCGTGCAGGCCCTGGTTGTCGGCCACCCACGCGTCGCGATTGCCGCCGGACAGGATCACCTGCAGCACCGGCGCGTCGCCCGCGAGCACGTCGTGCTCGGGGCTGTCGATCGCGCCGGCCGCGAACGCGGTGGTATTCAGCACGAGCGCGACGCCGTGCGTATCGCAGAGCTGCGTGATGACCTCGCGGCTCACCGCGTCCTTCAGCGACGTCACCGCGATCGGCAGCGGGTTCAGCCCTGCGTCGATCAGCGCGTCGGCCAGCGCGTCGAACACGGCCGTGTTCGCGGCCTGCCAGTGCGCGCGATAGAACAGGATCGCGACGACCGGTGCGCCGGGCGTCCAGCGCGGCCGCCAGTCGTCGACGCTCGCGCGGTCGCGCGCCGGGTGATACAGCGCGGCGGCCGGCAGCGGGCGCGGCGGTTCGGGTTCGTCGCCGAAGCCGAACGTGTGAAACGCGATGCTGCGCAGCAGCGCGTCGGCGTTGTGCACGCCGCCTTCGCGCAGATAGCGCCACCACAGCCGGCACAGCTCGGCCTTGACGGTGCTTTTCGCGACGAGATTCGGGTCCTCCTGCAGGTCGCCCGAGAACATCGCGAGCTGCTGCCCGCGCTTCGACGCGAGCGACACGGCCTGCTCGATCCCGTACGGCCAGTATGCTTCGCCGCCGAGATGATCGATCACGACCGTTTTCGCGTGGTGCAGTACGTCGTCGACGTAGAAATCGACCGACGCCGGCTGCCGCAGGAACGTGACGTTCGCGAGCCGCACGCTCGGGAACCCGGCGGGCAAGTGCGGCACGACGCTCGCGAGCAGCGACAGCGTCGTGTCGGCCGAACTCAGGATCACGATGTCGGCCGGCTGCTGGTCGATCCGGACGACGCCCTGCGTATCGTCGACGAAGCCGCCCGGCGTGGTGCGCAGCAGATGCATCGTGCGTTACGCCTGTTGCGGCTCGGCCGCGCACGCGGCGTCGAACGCGCGTTGCAGCGCGGCCGCGTCGAGATCCTCGCCGATCAGCACGAAGCGGCTCGCGCGGGTTTCGCCGTCCTGCCAGCGGCGGTCGAAATAGCTGTCGAAGCGGCGGCCGACACCCTGGATCACGAGCCGCATCGGCGCACCGGGCAGCGCTGCGAAGCCTTTCGCGCGGTAGATCGTGTGCGTTTCGACCACGCGCTGCAGCGCGGCGATCGTCGCTTCGCGCGTGCCCGCGTCGCCCGATACCACCACCGAGTCGAAATCGTCGTGATGGTGATCGTGATCGCCGTCGTCGGCCGAGCCGTGATGGTCGTGACGCAGGTGGATCGTTTCCTCCGACGCCGATTCGAGCCCGAGCAGCATCGCGAGATCGAGCTCGCCGCGCGTCGCGCGCACGATCTTCACCTGCGGCGGGATTTCTTCGCGGATCGCGGTTTCGATCCGCGCGAACTCGGCGTCGCCGACGAGGTCGGCCTTGTTCACGATCACGAGATCGGCGGACGACAGTTGATCGGCGAACAGTTCGTGCAGCGGCGATTCGTGATCGAGGTTCGGATCGGCGCGGCGCTGCGCGTCGACGGCCTGCGGGTTTTCCGCGAACTGGCCGCTCGCGGCGGCCGGCCCATCGACGACGGTCACGACCGCGTCGACCGTGAAGCTGCTGCGGATCGTCGGCCAGTTGAATGCCTGCACGAGCGGCTTGGGCAGCGCGAGGCCCGACGTCTCGATCAGCACGTGGTCGATGTCCGCGCGGCGCTCGACGAGCGCCTCCATCACCGGATAGAACTCTTCCTGCACGGTGCAGCACAGGCAGCCGTTCGCGAGTTCGTACAACTGGCCCGATGCTTCGCCCTGCGCGCCGTCGGCATCGTCGCAGCCGATGCCGCACCCCTTGAGGATTTCGCCGTCGATGCCGAGTTCGCCGAATTCGTTGACGATCACCGCGATGCGGCGGCCTTCGGCGTGCTGCAGGATGTGGCGCATCAGCGTCGTCTTGCCGCTGCCGAGAAAGCCCGTGACGATCGTGACGGGAAGCTTGCGTAGGGTCATGGTAGGTCCGGTGTCGAAGAGGGAATCAGGACGGGATCGTCGCGTCGGTGGCGGCGCGGCAATTCAGCGGGCGGTGCGCGAGAAGCTCGCCGTCTGATCCGCGCGGACTGCCGCACGGCGGGCGGAACAACGAATCGGACATGGTGCTTCCTTGCGAACGGTCGACATCGTGAATGCCAACACGGCTGCCGCGTGCCCCGCCCGTGCCGCGCCGTTCGCCGTGCCGGCCCGGGCGCGTTCGCGCGGAGGCAGATCGGAGGAGACAGCGGGAAACACCGGGCGTCGGGCCGGCTGCGGCCGTGGACGATGCGCCGCCTCCCCGCGGCGCTGAACCCCAACGTTTAGGCCGGTATCCGGGCTGACGAACACGCCGCTTCGCCTTCCCGGATACGCGCGGCATCCAGTGGCGGTCGTCCGCATGTGCGTGGCATGCGGCGAAGCGGCGCTGCGTGGCGCTTGCGCGCGACGCGTTCGCTTACCGTTGCGGGGGCAGCACAGGTTGGCTCGACTGCGGCGCAGGCGGGCTCCCTGTTTCCCGTTTAACTGCGCACGCCGGAGCGGCGCGCGCGAGCACCAAAACGCGTGCGAGTGTAGGCGGCAGGGCCGGGAGCGTCAAGGCGAGCGGCCGGCGATGAACGCGAATGATTGTCGTTTTCAACTACACAAGATAAACTTCACCCAACAACACAAACCACCGCGCAACGGCCATGTGAGGCAATCACTCAGTCATCCTCAAATTTCCATGTCGAAACGACAGATATCCGGGCTGCGTTTTCCTGTGCTGGCCCTGTCGCTGTGCTCGATCGCCGGCGTTGCTTCCTCCCCTGCGCCTGCAGCCGAGTTCGACGACGAACTGCCTGCGGTCGAAGTACGCGGCCGCCGTCATCCGAACGATCCGCGCGCCGAAAGCGTGAGTACGGCGACGCGCACCGCGAGCGATCCGCGCGACGTACCGCAAACCATCGACAGCGTCCCGGTAGAGGAAACGCTGTCCTATGGCGGTCGCACGCTGGCCGACGCGCTGGCCGGCGTGCCCGGTGTGTCGAATACGTCGGACACGCGCTTCGATGCGTTCCGCATTCGCGGCTTTTCCGCCGCGGGCGACCTGCTGCTCGACGGCATGCGCGACGATGCGCAATACGTGCGCAGTCTCGGCAACATCGAACGCGTCGAAGTGCTGAAGGGACCGGCAGCGGCGCTGTACGGGCGCGGCAGCGGCGGCGGCGTCATCAACCGGATCACCAAGCAGCCGTTGCCGGAAAACTTCGGACATGTGTCGGCAGCGACCGGCAGCTATGGACGGCTCGGCGCGTCGGTCGATCTCAACCGGATGCTGTCGAGCCATGGAGCGTGCGGCTCAATGCGGGACGCGAACACGCAGGCAGCTTCCGCGACCACGTCGACGGCACGCGCCAGTACGTCGCGCCGTCAATCAAATGGCGGGACGCGCGGCGAAGCTGGCTGCTGCAGTTCGAATACGACGCGTACCGGCGCGTGCCCGATCGCGGCATGCCGGCGCCGGTCTCCGCGGTCGACGCGGCCGGCAAGCCGTTCGCGTTCTCGCTGCCGTCCGCGCCACGCGCGACCTTCTTCGGCGCGGCGGGCCGCGACACGATCCGCGACGAGAACATGAACTGGCGCTCGGTCTTCACGCACGCGCTCGACGGCGACTGGGAATTGCGCCATACGCTCGGCGTGCTGAATTTGCGCAGCACCTTCGACAATACCTACGTCACGCAAAGCTACGTCGCGAAGCCGCGCGACTACCGGCGCGTGCAGCGGGCGCGCTACCTGCAGGACATGACGCATCTCAACGTGCAGACCGGTGTCGAACTGGGCGGCAAGGTCGCGACCGGTCCGGCGCTGCATCACCTGCTGTTCGGCATCGAATACGGCTGGCAGAAACGCGCGCCGACGCTCTGGCAGGCCGACGCGGCGCCGATTCCGGTGACCGGGCCGGATCGCTTCGCCCTGGTCGGCTCGACGCCGCGCCCGTACGCGATGAACCGCCACCGCGTCAGCGACTACGCGATCTTCGCGCAGGATCGCGTCGACCTCGGGCGAGCGTGGAAGCTCCTCGGCGGCCTGCGCGGGGAACGTTTCGACGTCGATTCGACCAACGCGCTGAACGGCCTGCATGCGCGGCGCACGACGGCGGCATGGAGCCCGCGGCTCGGCGTCGTGTGGTCGCCGGTCGGCGCGCACAGCCTGTATGCGTCGTACAGCAAGAACTTCGCGCCGGTCGGCGGCGACCTGATCGGCATCACGCCCGACGCGCGCGGCAACGCCAACGATCTCGGCCCGCAATACACGCGCCAATACGAGATTGGCGTGAAAAGCGACTGGCGCGACGGCGCGCTGAGCACGACGCTCGCGCTGTTTCAGCTCGACCTGTACAACCGCCGCATCGCCGATCCGGTTCGGCCGGGCTTTTTCGACCTCACCGGCCTCGAGCGCAATCGCGGCGTGGAACTGGGCGTCGCCGGCCGGCTCGCGGGCGACTGGTTCGTCCGCGGCGGCATCGGTTGGCAACAGGCGCGGGTGGTCGACGCCGAGCCGAAGTACGCGGGCAAGCGGTCGGCGGGCGTGTCGGCGTCGAACGGCAGCCTGTTCGTCAGCCATGCGCCGTTGCGCGGGTTTTTCGCCGAACTCGGGGTGGTGTACGAAGGCGCGCGTTACGCCGATCGCGACAACCTGCTCGAACTGCCCGCATACGTTCGCTGGGACGGCAAGGCCGGCTATCGCACGCGCGACTTCGAGGTGACGCTGGCGGCCGTCAACCTCACCGATCGCGATTACTACGCGAATGCGACGGGCCTCGCGCAGATCATGCCCGGTACGCCACGCACGTTCACGCTGACGGCGGCATACAAGTTCTGACCTCGCAGGTAGCGCCGACACCCCGCGCAGCCGGCCCGCCGGGCGGCTTGCGGGTTGCACGCCTGTGCTATCGTATGCGCCGCGTTCGGTGCTCGCAGGCGCATTCCGCGCATGCAGTTAAACGGGAAACAGGAGGCGGATCGCCGCCCGGCCTGTGCTGTCCCCGCAACGGTACGCCGCCCGCGCAACGCACTTCTACGCGCTGCGCCCAGGCCGCCCGCGATGCCACTGCCCTTCGACCGGGCGGGAAGGCTGCGGCCTGGCAAGCGGCCAGCCCGGATACCGGCCGACGCAAGGGGCGAGCGCGCTGCTCGCCGAACGCCCGATCCGCGGGGGACGGATGGGGTGCGCATTCCACCCGCGCTCGCGCGGGTTTCGCCCGATCCGCCATGCACTGCCTGTCCGCCGGCCGCCGATGTGCCGCCCGCCTTCCCTGTTCCACTGTTTCGACACGGTGCGCGCCGTGCCGCGCGCGATGAGCCGCGCATGGCTCGTCGGCGCCGGCCCCGGTGACGCCGACCTGTTGACCCTCAGGGCCGTGCGCGCGATCGGCACGGCCGACGTGCTGCTCGTCGACGATCTCGTGAACCCCGACGTGCTGCGCCATGCGCGCGCCGATGCGCTGATCGAGCACGTTGGCAAGCGTGGCGGCCATGCGTCGACGCCGCAGGAGGCGATCGTCGCCGCGATGCTCGTACACCTGCGCGCGGGCCGCAGCGTCGCGCGGCTCAAGGGCGGCGATCCGTTCGTGTTCGGCCGCGGCGGCGAGGAACTGGTCGCGCTCGGCGCGGCGGGCTTTCCGGTGGAAGTCGTCAACGGCATCACCGCGGGCATCGCCGCGCCGGCCGCGCTCGGCATCCCGGTCACGCACCGCGGCGACGCGCAGGGCGTGATCTTCGTCACGGGCCACGGCGCGGGGGCCGACGAGCCGGACTGGCGAGCGCTCGCGGCCACCCGCATGACGATCGTGATCTACATGGGCATCCGTCGGCTCGACGCAATTGCCGCGGCGCTGCGCGATGGCGGCCTGCCCGACGACACGCCGTGCGCGGCGATCGAGAACGCCACCCGAGCCGAACAGCGCCACGTACTCGCGACGCTCGATACGCTCGTCGCGCGCGTCGGCGAGGCCCATATCGGTTCGCCGGCGATCGTCGTGATCGGCCGCGTCGCGGCGCTCGCCGACGATCCGGCGGTGCGCGCGGCGCTCGGTGGCCACGCATGATGCGCGTCGCGCTCGGCGTCGGCTTCCGCGCAGGCGTCACGGCCGCGCAACTCGATGCCGCGATCCGCGCCGCGCTCGCGCACTACCCGGCCGCCGAACCGGCGCTCGTCGCGACGCTCGCCGACAAGGCATGCGCCCGTGCGCTGCGCACGCTATGTGCGCGCCGTGGCTGGCCGCTCGTCGCGTTCGAGGCGGCGCAACTCGCGAGCCGTCCGGAACTGGCCGCGAGCGGCCCGTCCGACGCCGCGCTGGCCCGTTTCGGCGTCGCGGGCGTGGCCGAGCCGTGCGCGCAACTCGCCGCGCCGCACGGTCGGCTGCTCGGCGCCAAATCCATCCTGGGCGGCGTGACGGTCGCGCTCGCCGGCCCGCTCTGAACCCAATGTTTCGCTTTCGACAGGACGATTCCCGATGAAGACCGATTCCGAATCCCATCAGCGGATGGCCGAACGCCGCCGCGCCGGCCACGAGAAGAAGCAGGCCGCCGCCATCCAGGAGAAAGGCCTGCTGATCGTCCATACCGGCAACGGCAAGGGCAAGAGCACGGCCGCATTCGGGATGGCCGTGCGCGTGCTCGGCCACGGCATGCGGCTCGGTGTCGTGCAGTTCATCAAGGGGGCGCTGCATACGTCCGAGCGCGACTTCCTCGGCGCGGTCGCGGAGTGCGATTTCGTGACGATGGGCGACGGCTATACGTGGAACACGCAGAACCGCGACGCCGACATCGCGACCGCGCGCAAGGGCTGGGACGAGGCGCGCCGGATGATCGAAAGCGGCGACTACCGGATGGTGATCCTCGACGAGCTGAACACCGTGCTGAAGTATGAATACCTGCCGCTCGACGAAGTGCTCGCGACGCTCGTCGCGCGTCCGGAGTCGGTGCACGTCGTCGTCACCGGGCGGCATGCGCCCGATGCGCTGATCGATGCGGCCGATCTCGTCACCGAAATGCGGCTCGTCAAGCATCCGTACAAGGAGCAAGGCGTGAAGGCGCAGCGCGGCGTGGAGTTCTGAGCATGCCGGCCTGCCCCGCGCTGTTCGTCAGCGCGCCCGCGTCCGGCCAGGGCAAGACGTCGGTCACGGCCGGCCTCGCGCGGCTGCACCGGCGGCTCGGCCGCCGCGTGCGCGTGTTCAAGACCGGGCCCGATTTTCTCGATCCGATGCTGCTCGAACGCGCGAGCGGCGCGCCGGTGCACGCGTTGGACCTCGGGATGGTCGGGGAAGCCGGTTGCCGCGCGCTGCTCGCCGACGCCGCGCGCGACGCGGACCTGATCCTGATCGAAGGCGTGATGGGCCTGTTCGACGGCACACCGAGCAGCGCCGATCTCGCGGCCGCGTTCGGCGTGCCGGTCGTCGCGGTAATTTCGGCGAAGTCGATGGCGCAGACGTTCGCGGCGATCGCGTTCGGGCTCGCGCGGTTTCGGCCGGGGTTGCCGTTTCACGGCGTGCTGGCCAACCGCGTCGGCTCGGCACGGCACGCGGAATTGCTGCAACAGGCGTTGCCCGACGAGCTGCGCTGGCTCGGCCACGTGCCGGCCGATGCGGGCATCGCGCTGCCAGAACGACATCTCGGCCTGCATCAGCCGGCCGACATCGACGATCTCGACGCGCGGCTCGATCGTGCGGCCGATGTGCTCGCGCAAACCGCGCTCGCCGAATTGCCGCCTGCCGTCGCGTTCGCGGAACCGGACGTTGCGGCGCCGCTGTCGCGCGCGTTGGCCGGCAAGCGGATCGCAGTGGCGCGCGATGCAGCGTTTTCGTTCATCTATCCGGCGAATCTCGCGTTGCTGGGCGCGCTCGGTGCGCAGTTGCGGTTCTTTTCGCCGCTTGCCGACGAGTCCGTGCCTGACGAGTGCGACGCGCTGTTTTTGCCGGGCGGCTATCCGGAACTGCATGCTGCGACGCTGGCCGCGAATGTCGCGACCGCACGGACGATTCGCGCGCATGCGGCAGCCGGCCGGCCGATCGTCGCGGAATGCGGGGGGATGGTGTATCTGTGCGAATCGCTGACCGACGTGGAGGGCTCGACGACGCCGATGCTCGGCGTGCTGCCGGGCCATGCGACGATGCAGCGCCGGTTCGCGGCGCTCGGCATGCAGCAGCTCGATACGCGCACCGGGCCGATGCGCGGACATACGTTTCATTATTCGCGACTGGAGACGCCGCTGGTGCCGGTCGCGACCGCCGCGCGGCCCGATGGCGAGGCCGGCAGCGGCGAAGCCGTCTATCGCAGCGGCGCGATCGTCGCGACGTACATGCACATGTACTGGCCGTCGAATCCGGATGCGGTCGTGGCGTTGTTCAGTGGGGAAGTGTTCGAGACATGAGCGGCCAGCTTGCCGAGCGGCCGACCTTCGACGGTACGACGCCAACGATCTTCAGGATTCGGGGCAGGAATCGCGTGACCAGACGTGACCGGCCTTAGCCGCAACGCGTTGCGCCCGCATGCGAGCCAGGAAGGTTTCTCCGTCGAACGTATTGGGATGACCTGAGGCCTCCCCGGCGTCCAGCGCGTCCTGCAACGCGCGCACCTGCGCGTTGCGTGATTCGAGCAGCCGCAATCTCGCTCGCATGGTGTCGCTGTCGGAGCATCGCTCCGACAGCCCGTCGGCGTCGACGTACTCGGCAACGTGATCGTCTTGGGAAACAGGCGCCTTTCTCGACATGGTTCACTTCGTTTGGTTTGAACACGATGGGCATATACCAAATACCAAGGCAAGGTATATGCCGTCTGTCATGGTTGGGAGCGGATTGTGAATTCCCGGCTCCAACCTCACGCCGCATCCTCCGTCACACCAGAAACGCCTCAGTTAACTTCACCCAATACGACGCACCGGTCGGCAACGCCGCGTCGTTGAAGTCGTAGCCGGGGTTGTGCACCATGCAGCCGCCCTCCCCGTCGCCGTTGCCGATGATCAAGTAGCACCCCGGCCGCTTCTCGAGCAGGAACGCGAAATCCTCGCTGCCGGTGAGCGGCACCATGCCGTCGATCAGATTGGCTTCGCCGACCCATTCACGGGCCACGCCGCGCGCGAACGCCGTCATCTCCGCATCGTTCACGAGCACCGGATAGCGGCGCTGGTAGTCGATCGTCGCGGTCGCGCCGAACACGGCCGCCTGCGCATGCACGACCTCCTTGATGCGCGTTTCGAGCAGGTCGCGCACGTCGGGCTTCAGCGCGCGCACCGACAGGCGCATCTGCGCGCGATCGGGAATCACGTTCGGCGCTTCGCCCGCATGGATCGCACCGACCGTGATGATCGCCATGTCGAGCGGCGACACGTTGCGCGACACGATGGTCTGCAGCGCCAGCACGATCTGCGCGCATACGACGACCGGATCGATCGCCCGGTGCGGCACCGCGCCGTGACCGCCGCGACCCTGCACGTCGATGACGACGGTATCCGACGACGCCATGAACGAGCCCGGCAGGAAACCGAATTTGCCGGTCGGGAAGCCCGGCATGTTGTGCATCGCGAAGATCGCGTCACACGGAAATTGCTCGAACAGCCCTTCGTCGAGCATCTTCTTCGCGCCGCCGAGCCCTTCCTCGGCCGGCTGGAAAATCAGGTTCAGCGTGCCCGAGAAGCGGCGTTCGCGCGCGAGGTGCTTCGCGGCCGCGAGCAGCATCGCCGTGTGGCCGTCGTGGCCGCACGCGTGCATCTTGCCCGCGATCGTGCTCTGGTACGGCAGCCCCGTCGCTTCGTGGATCGGCAGCGCGTCCATGTCGGCGCGCAGACCGAGGCGCCGCTTGCCGTCGCCCACTTTCAGCTGGGCGACGACGCCGGTGCCGCCGAGCCCGCGATGCACGGCGTAGCCCCACGACTGCAACTGCTCGGCGACGAGGTCGCTCGTCGCGAATTCCTCGAAACCCAGTTCGGGGTGGGCATGGATGCGGTGCCGGATCTCGATCATTTCGTCGGCGAGGCCGGCGGGAATCACGCTGTGCGTCACGGTGTCGTCTCCTGATGTGCGATGGGGAACATGCAGGCAACGATAGTCGATTCGAAGGCAACCGGGCAGACGGAAAGTCGTCGTTGTGGCAACTCATGGTTGTCATATCGAGATACGGCTTGCGGCAAGTGAAAGCCGTGCATCCGGACGACTGACTGCAGCGGAGGATCCGGATCGGGCGACGGCGCGACTCGGCGGGGCGACCACTTGAACCGCCCCGCAACGACACATCCGGCATCCGGTGACGAACGCCGGATGCCGGCCGTCGCACCGCTCAGATCTGCGCGGTACCGCCGTCCACGTACAGCCCGGTGCCGGTCACGTAACTGCTCTCGTCCGATGCGAGAAAGAGCGCGGCATTGGCCACTTCGTCCGGTTGCCCCATCCGTGCCAGCGGCGAGAGCGTCGCTGCGTGCTTCTGGATCGCATCGAGCTGTTCGTCGGTTTCGGCGAAGCCGTTCCAGCCGGGTGTCACGATCGGGCCGACCATCAACACGTTCGTGCGGATCCGGCGCGGCGCCAGTTCCTGCGCCCAGCCGCGTGCGAGGCTGCGGATCGCGCCCTTGGTCGCCGCATACACGCTGAACGCGGGCGTGCCCTTGTCGGCCGCGTTCGAGCCGGTCATCACGATCGAGCCACCGTCGCGCAGCAGCGGCAGCGCTTTTTGCACGGTAAAGATCGCGCCCTTCACGTTGGTCGAGAACAGCCGCTCGTAGTGCGCCTCGGTGACGTGCTCGAGCGGCACGAATTCACCAACGCCCGCATTCGCCGCGACGATGTCGATCGCCCCCGCCCGCTCCCGCACGACGCGGTACAGCCGGTCGAGATCGTCGAGCTTCGACACGTCTCCCGGCACCGCGACGGTATCTCCACCGATCGCCCGGGCTGCACTGTCGAGTTCCGGCTGGCGGCGGCCGGTGATGAAGAGTCGGGCACCCTCTTGCGCAAAGCGCTTCGCGATCGCGAAACCGATCCCGCTGTTGGCGCCGGTCACGACTGCGATCTTTCCTTCAAGCTTTCCCATGTTTTCACCTGTTGATTCGATTGATCATGTGCATCGCTTTACGTTAGCGATTGGAAATGACGATACAGGTCCGGCGATCGGGTAAAAACCGGGCAAGCTTGAAATGTTTCTGCAGGTTTCACCAATAATCGGATGGCGTCACGCGGAATGCATTCGACGTTCGGGCGCGCGGATCCGGCACCATGTGCACTTGAAGCCGCGCAGGTAAGCGCCATCCCGCGCTGCACACATGCATGCTTCATGCAAGAATCGCGAATAGTAAAAAACGCGCAGCCCTGCGCACCCCGCTCGAAGGAAACGCGATGGATCGTCTGCGCGCGATGCGCATCTTCGTACAGGTCGTCGATGCCGGCAGTTTCACCGGCGCGTCTGAAAGTCTCGGCATTCCCGCCGCGACCGTGACGCTCGCGGTCAAGGATCTGGAACAGGGGCTCGGTGTGCGTCTGCTGAATCGCACGACGCGGCGTTCGAGTCTCACGCAGGACGGCGCCGCGTATTACGCGGTCTGCACGCGCGTACTGGCGGAGCTCGACGAAGCCGAAGCGGCGTTGCACGATCGGGCACGCGGCCCGCGCGGCCGACTGCGCGTCGACGCTCCACCGTCGATCGCGTACCGGCTCGTGATCCCGCATCTGCATGAATTCAGGACCGCGTATCCCGACATTCGAATCGTGCTCGGCACGGGCGATCGTCCGGTCGATTTCGTCCAGGAGGCCGTCGATGTCGCGATTCGCGTGGGCCGGCTCGACGATTCGACGCTGATCGCCCGCCGGCTCGGCCTGCTGGAATTTGCTATCTGCGGTTCGCCCGGCTATTTCGCCCGCCGCCCGGCGCCGCGCTCGCTCGCGGATCTCGCGCAGCACGAGGCCGTGCGCTATTTCTCGACGCTCACCGGCCGACAGGCCGATTGGATCTTCGATATCGACGGCACGCGGCACCAGGTGCAGATCGCGGACAGTCTGTCCGTGAACGACGCCGATGCGATGCTGCAATGCGGCCTCCACGGCCTCGGGCTCGTCGTCGTGCCGCGCTTCGTCGCGAACCCGTATCTGGCGTCGGGCGAATTGATCCGCGTGCTCGACGACGTCGCGACGCATCGCGTACCGGTGTCCGTCGTGTACCCGCAAGGCGGCCCGGTGTCGTCGAAGGTACGCTGTTTCGTCGACTGGACCGTCGAGCTGTTCGCCCGCACGCTGCCCTAGCCGGTCGGGGCGTGTCGACGCTCACGCCGCGTGGCCCGGGGTTCGCTGTGACATGCATCGACGTCGGCCCGTCGCTGTCGACGCGGGCGGCGACCGAACGGCCGGTGTCCGCACTTCGTCAAGCCGTGCGAAACGTCGTCAGCACACACCGACGCTTCGCACTCCACTCCGTCACGGCAGCCTGAACGTATCGAAAAACGTATCGCGCTCGATCACCGTGAGCGCCGCGCGCTTGTGCGGGAAATCGAATTCCTTCAGCGTGTAGAACCCGAGCCGGTGCATGTATGCGATATGCCGCACGTGATCGACGCGCGGCTCGCCGACGAGCCGCTGCGTGCGCGGTTCGTCGACGAACATGTAGTGCAGCACCCCGCTCCACCACGCATGCAGCTTGCCGGCGCTCTGGAACCGCGAGTCGCCGATCAGCAGGTGCAGCCCGCGATCGTAGTCGTGCGCGTCGTAGAACGGCGCGAGACGATCCTCCTTCGCCCAGTAGAACTCGAAATAGCCGAACGGCGTGTCGTCGAAATAGCCGATCATCGGGTGCATGTGCGGATCGGCCAGCCGTTCGGCCAGATACGCCGCGTGCTCGTCGCGCGTGCCGCGCTGGTCCCAGAAATGCGCGACACGGTCGAGGTTCATCCAGCCGCTGAAGAGATCCGCGTGTGCGTCGATGTCGACGGTGCGCAGGCTGAACGTCATCCCGACCTGCGGCATAGGGCGCGCATAGATCTCGCCGGCCGGCGACGGCGGCCGCACCGGATGCCGATGGCCGTTCGTGATCGCGTAGCGCAGCGGCATCCCGCCCGATGCGCTCGCCTTCAGCCACGGCCGCGGGTTCTGCCAGAACGTCGTGCGTGACACCGTGAACCGCAGCGTGTCGCCCGCGACCTGCGCGCCGTCGATCACGCCTTCACGCACCGCACGCGCGACGTACGACGCCACGGCCGCCGCATCGGCGCCGCCGCGCGGCACCGAGATCGTCGCCGCGTCGTGCCGCGTGTCGGTGTTGAACAGCGCGACGAACGTCGCGAGCAGCGCGTCCGGTGCGTCGTCGGGCCGCCAGGCATCGAGCGCATGCTCGACGACGGCCGCCGCCTGCCCGTGCGCGGCGCCATCGAGCGCCGCGGCCACTTCACCTTCGACAGCGTCGGCGGCGCCGGCCGGTTTCGTCAGCGTGTCTTGCATCACAATGCTCCCGCGTCGTGGCGGTCGGCGAGGACGTGCAGCCCACGCTCGAGCGCCGGAAACAGGCTGCGCTGGAAATTGTTCCAGCGCAGTTCGAGAATCGTGTCGTCCGGCGCGATCGGCGTGTCGAGCACGTCGCAGATCACCTCGCCGGAATCGATACCGTTGTCGACGTAGTGGAACGACGCGCCCGTCATCGTCACGGGTTCGATCGACGACGTCGCGCCAGTGGCCCAGTCGACCCGCTCGCCGCGCGCGCCGTGCAGCGCGTCGAGGGTCGCCCACGCGCCGCGCCGCTGATACGGCGAATCGTCGGCCGTGATACCCGGATGGATGTTCGCGATGCGCCGATGAAAACGCGCGCCCGGCCGCACGAGTTCGTCGAGGATCACGAGCAGCCCGTCGAGCACGACGACGTCGGCGTCGAGTTCGAGCAGGCGCTCGAGCAGGCGGCGCTCGAATGCCTGTTTGCCGGCCACGCGCTCACGCGCGTCGCGCGGCAGCCGCCGGTACGTCGACGGAATCGAACAGAACAGCGCGTCGACCGGCCGGCCCTGCACCGTCAGGCCTTCCGGCAGAATCCACGGGCGGCCCGGCGTGCGCGCGAACCCGTAATCGGCGACTTTCGCGCGGTCGGCGGGCGAGCCTTCGTCGTCGTCGACGATCACGCCCTGGAGCGTATAGCGTTCGCCGAGCGGCGAATCGTTCAGGCGCTCGACGAGAAATTCGAGCGGCGCCTTCATGTAGCGCGTGCCGCCACGATAAGCGACCGGCTGGCCGGCACGATCAGCGGCGCCGTTGCGCAGCGACTGGATGTAGACGAGATTTTTCTTCGGCATGGAGGCGTCGTGGAAAAAGCGGACGAAGGCGCCGCGGCCGGCCCGCGCCGGCCACGAAGGCCGGCCGGCGAGCCGCGGCGCGCGACGTCACCAGTTGTATTTCGCGGTCGCGATCACGGTGCGGTCGGTCCCGAAAATGCAGACGTTGTTCGACTGGCAACCGCTGATGTAATGGCGGTTGAACAGGTTCGTCCCGTTCACGGCGAAGCGCCAGTTACGCGTGTCGTAATGCAGGCCCGCGTCGAACAGCGTGACGCTCGATACCGTCAGCGAGTTGTCGGCCGCACCGGCCGACGCGCTCTGGTAGCGAATGCCGCCGCCGAGGCCGAAGCCGGCGAGCGGCCCCGTGTACCAGGTCCAGTCGGTCCACAGCGACGCCATCTGGCGCGGGCGCGGAATGTCGACCGGCCAGTTGTTCAGCGAGACGTCGTTGGCCTGCACGTTCTTCACGTCCTGATAGACGTACGACGCGATCACCGACAGGTTGCGCGTGACCTTGCCGGTCGCGCTCAGCTCGATCCCGCGCGAGCGCACTTCGCCCGTCTGCACCGACTTCGTGCCGGTCGGGTCCTGGCTCGGCAGCGCCGACGTGAGCACGTTGGTCTGGTTGATCTGGTAGATCGCCGCGTTCAGCATCAGGTTCTTGCCGGGCGGCTGCCAGCGCAGGCCGGCTTCGATCTGCTTGCCGCGCGTCGGCTGCGGCAGCCCGCCGCCGACCAGGTTCACGCCGATCAGCGGATTGAACGACGTCGCGTAGCTGACGTACGGCGACAGCCCGTAGTCGCCCTGGTACGTGAGGCCGACGCGGCCGGTGAACGCCGTGACGTCCGCCTTCGTCGACGTACCGGCCGCGCGGTCGTCCATCCGCATGTTGACCCAGTCCTCGCGGCCGCCGAGCGTCAGCGTCCAGCGGTTCCACTTGATCTGATCCTGCGCGTACAGGCCGAACGTGTTCATCGTCGTGTACGTGTTGGTGCGGATCGTCGCGTCGGGCGTGAACACCGCCGTCGTGACCGGCTGATAGACTGGGTTGTAGATGTTCAGCGGCGGCGCGGCGGCGAGCCATTCGCTGTCGGTCGCGGTCTGGCGGTTGTACTGGAAGCCGAGCAGCAGCGTGTGCTGCAGCGGCCCCGTCGCGAAGCGGCCCTCGAGGTTGTTGTCGATGTCGAAGCGGCTGTAGTTCATCTGGAACACGCCGGCCCAGCGCGACACGTCGGTCGTGCTGCCCTCGACGAAGCCGTTGCCGAACACCGAGCCGTTGTCGAGCGACAGGTGCATCAGCCGCGTGTTCTGGCGGAACGTCCAGGCCGGCGTCAGGTTGCGCTCGAACTGGTAACCGACCGACCACTGCTTCTTGCGGTAGTAGTTGAAGTTGCCGTCGCCTTCGTAGATGTCCTTGTTGATCTGGCCGTTCGGGTTCGGCAGCACCGTGCCTTGCGCGGGCAGGAAGTTCGACGAGATGTCGCCCCAGTCCTGCAGGTAGGTCGCGGACAGCGTCAGCGACGTATCCGCGTCCGGGCGCCAGCGGAACGACGGCGCGAGCGCGACGCGCTGGTCGTTGTTCGGGCCCGTCAGCGCGTTGCCGTCGCGCGCGACGCCGACGAACCGGTACGCATACTTGCCGTCCGGGTCGAGCTTGTCGCCGACGTCGATCATGAACTGCTTGCGCGCGTAGTTGCCGATCTGCACGCCCGCTTCGCGCACGCGCTCGCCGTCGGCCAGCTTGGTGTGCACGTCGATGATCGCGCCCGGATCGCCCGCGCCGTACAGCACCGAGGTCGGCCCGCGCAGCACGCTGATGCTGTCGATCATGTACGGATCGACGCGCCAGCTCGCGAGGTTGATCGTGTTCGGCACCTGCAGCCCGTTCACGTAGGCGGTCGGCGTGAAGCCGCGCAGCGCCGCGTACCAGTCGGAGCGGTTGTCCGACCCGTACGACGAGAAGCCCGGCACGTAGCGCAGCGCCGCGTTCACGTCGGTGGCGCCGGTCATCTCGATCTGCTGCGCGGTGACGACGTTGATCGTCTGCGGGATCTCGTTGAGCGGCGTGTCGGTCTTGGTGCCGGTCGTGCTGCGCTTCGCGACGAGCCCGACCGTGCCGTCGCCGGCCGAGGCCGCGTTGACGGTGATCGCCGGCAGCGTGCCGTTTTGCGCGCTGGTCGACGTCGTCGCCATCGCGCCGTTTTGCGCACTGCTGGCCGACGCCGTGGCGCCCGCGTTCACGGCCGGCGCCGTCTGGGCGTATGCGTGCCCTGCCGCCGCCGTACCGAACGCCACGCTTGCCGCGGCTGCGATCGCACGCAAACGCGTGCCTGTTGCCCACTCCATCTTCTTCTGCTCCACTTTTTTCATGCGGTCTCCGACCGCGCCTTTGTCAAAGAGCGAAAGCCATGCGGCTCGCGCTCACCCCGTTGTCCGGTCGTTTTTCATGCGTGGCCCGGGCCGCGCCTTCGTCATGCGCGGGCGCGATCCCGTCTTCGAGCGACGCGCAGATTTCGTCCGCGCGGCGCGCCAGTACCGACAGCAGCGTGTCGGACAGGCCATGGCTGTCTTCGCAGCAGCCTTGCAGATAGATGCGCGGCGCGAAGTGCTCGGGCGTCGCGAGCAGGTAGTCGCGTGTGACGTCGCCGCGCGTGAGCGCATCGCCCAGATGCGGCGCGAGCCCTTCGAGCAGCGCCGAATGCGTGTCGCGGCGGTAGCCGGTCGCGAGCACGAGTGCATCGAAACGCTCGACGCGCGTCGCGCCGCTCATCCGGTCGCGCAGCGTCAGTTCGATGCGGCCGTCGGCGGTGCGCACCGCGGCCTCGATCGCGCTGTTCGCGAGCAGCGCATGACGCGGCGTGCCGTCGATGCGCTGCAGGTACAGCATTTCGTAGATCTGCTCGATCAGCGGCCGGTCGACCACCGCATAGTTCGTGTCGCGATAGCGTTCGAGCAGCGCGCGGCGCGCGTCGTGCGGCTGCGCGTAGACGACGTCGGTGAATTCGGGGCTGAAGATTTCGTTGACGAACGGGCTGTCGTCGGCCGGCTTCAATGCGCCGGCACGCATCACGAGGTTCGCGTCGACGTGCGGGAAACGGCGTGCGAGGTCGATGAACACTTCGGCCGCGCTCTGCCCCGCGCCGATCACCGCGACACGGCGGCGCTCGCCGTCGGGCGACGCGACGAGCCGGTCGATGTCGGTCAGGTACGACGACGAATGGATCACGCGGTCGCGGCCAAGCGCGGCGAACGCCTCCGGAATCGCCGGCGTGCCGCCGACGCCGACCGACAGCGCGCGCGTGACGCGCTGGCGCTCGTGGCCGGCCGCGTCGCGCGACAGCACGCGCAGCGCGTCGATCCTCGCGCCGTCGCCGCGCACCGGTTCGATCCCCAGCACGGTCTCGCTGTAATGGACGCGATCGTCGAATGCGTCGGCCACCCAGCTCAGGTAGTCGTGGAATTCGACGCGGGTCGGATAGAAGTTCTTCAGGTTGACGAATTCGTTCAGCCGGCCGCGTTCGAACAGATAGTTGATGAACGTGTAGCGGCTTTTCGGATCGCGCATCGTGACGAGATCCTTCAGAAACGAAATCTGCATCCGGCAGTCGTCGAGCAGCATCCCGCGATGCCAGCCGAATTCCGGCTGACGCTCGATGAAGCAATGGGCGAGCGTGTGCGCGCTGCTGCGCTCCGCGAGGCGCACGGCCAGCGCCAGATTCGACGGCCCGAAGCCGACGCCGATCAGGTCGAATACGGTTTCTCTCTGCATGTCTCAGCTTCCTTGTCGGTGAATCCGGCCCGTCAGACGTGACGGCCGGAGAAGAACGTCTCGCGCAGCGTGCGCATCCACAGCGGCTGCGCGTCGGCGAGCGCGAGACGGCGCTGCCGCGCGAAGCCATGCCGCGCGAGATGGTCGGCAACCCGCGTGTGGCCGGCCGGAACGGCACAGCCGACCGCTTCGGTACGCAGGTCGTCGAGAAACAGGTAATGCACGACGGACGGCAGCCAGCCGGCCACGCGGTGCGCGCCGCGCCAGCGCGGCTCGCCGACCAGCATCCGCAGCCCGCGGTCGTAGTCGCGCGCCGCGACGTGCGGCCCGAGCGCGTCCTCCTTCAGCCAGAACGCCTCGAAATACGCGAACGGCTCGCCGTCGAAACAGCCGACCAGCGGCGTCACGTGCGGATCGGCTTCCTGCGGGCCTTCCGTGCCGCGTTGCACGGGCTGCGCGCCCGGCCAGCCGTCGCGCACGCGCGGCTCGTCGAACCAGCGCGCGAGCCGCTCGGTGTCCTCCGCCGGCTGCCAGCCGCGCAGCGTGAAGCGCACGCCGAGCGCCGGCAGATCGCGCGCATAGACGTCGCCGTGCGGTGCGGGCGGCCGGCGCGGATGACGCCGGCCGTCGGTGATCGTCGGCAGCGTCGCGCACGGCAGAGACGGGCCGACGCGCCACAGGTCGGCCTGTTGCGCCCAGCCGTCGCGCAGGCAGCGGCCGCCGTCGGCCAGCACGCCGCTCGCGCGCAGCGCGTCGAGCGCGACGGCCGGCCATGCGGCCGGGTCGAGCCGGATCGCCGCGTGGCGCGCGCTGTCCGAAAACGCCGCGGCCAGTGCGGCCAGCAGCGCGCGCCGCTGGTCGGCCGGCGCCGCGCGATGGTTGTAGGCGACGAGGCGCAGCGCGCCGTCGTCGCCGAGCTGTGCGCGCAGCAACTGCGCGCCGATGCCGTCGCCCTGCGCGACGCGGATCTCCACGCCGTCGCGCACGGCGAACAGGCCGTCCGCGAACGCGAGGCGGTAGGTATCGAGCATCGTGAATCCGTCCGGACGCACTTCAGCCAGCATGGCGCGCCTCCTGCCCCGTTTCCGCGTGCGCATCGAGCCGCGCGCCGAGGGCCGCGAGCGTCGGCGCCGCGAACACGTCGGCCACCGTCAGCGCATGGCCGGCACGGCCGGCCGCGTCGACGAAGCGCACGACGTCGAACGACGTCGCGCCGGCTTCGAACAGGTCCGCATCGGGCTCGGGGGCGGCCGTCGCGAACGTGTCCGACCACAGCGCGGCGAGCACGGCGGCCGCATGCGACGGCGTTGCGTTCGGCCGGGTTGCGCCATTGGTGCGCGCGTCGAACGAAGTGGGCTTGGCTGCGTGCGCATCCGGTGCACCGAGCGCCGCTTCCGATGCGCCGGCGAAACGCGCGACTTCGTCGTGATACAGATCGACGAGCGCCTCGACGAAATCGCGCGCGAGCAGTTCGTCCGCATACGAGAACGCGGCGCTCACGCGGCCGTCCGGATGCTCGACGACGTCCAGTTCCAGCGTGAACACGACGCGATGACGCACGTCGTCGAATCCGGCCAGCGACAGGCCGGCCCAATCGCGTGCGGCCGCGCCGGTCGGGCGCAGGTAGTTGAACATCACCTGGAACAGCGGATTGGCCTGCGCGGCGCGCGGCGCACGCAGCGCGGCGACGACGTCGGCGAACGGCACGTCGGCATGCGCATACGCGGCGAGCGCCGTGTCGCGCACTTGCGCCAGCACGTCGGCGCGGCGCGCGGCCGGGTCGATCCGCGTGCGCACGACGACCGAGTTGATGAAGAGGCCCAGCGCGGTACGCGCCGCGTCGCCCGTGAGTTCGCGCGTCGACGCGAGCACGCCGACCGGCTGGTCGGCCACGCCCGTCGTGCGGAACAGTGCCGTGTTGAGCGCCGCGTGCAGCAGCATCGGCAGCGTCGCGTGCGAGGCCGACGCGGCGTCGCGCGCGGCGCGAATCAGCTGCGCATCGAACTCGAACGCGATGCGGGCCGCACGCCATTGCGGCACGGCCGGCGCATCGGTGCGCTGCGGCAACACGCGCGACGGCAGGTCGGCGAGTGCATCGCGCCAGTACGCGACGCGCGCCGGATGGCACGGCGCGGGCAGCACGAGCGGTTGGGCGGCCGGTTCGACGGCTTCGTCGACCGGTGCGGCGCCGCGCTGCACGCGAGCGACATAGCGGGCCCGCACCGCGTCGAACCACAGCTCGATCGATTCGCCATCCGACACGATGTGATGGATCGTCACCGACAGCACGTGATCGTCCGCCCCGAGTCGCAACACGCGGGCACGCCACAGCGGCGCGTCGGCCGCGAGGTCGAACGGCGCGAGCGCATCCTCGTCGGTCAGCGCGGCCGCGCGGGCCAGCGCATCGGCGTGCACCGACAGGTCGATCACCGGCAGGTCGACGGCAACGTCTGCGTCGATCCGCTGGCCCGGAAGCGCGCCGTCGCGGACGACGAGCCGCGCCCGCAGCGCCGGATGCACGGCCGCCGCATCCGCGAATGCGGCGCGCAGCGCATCGACGTCGAGCGGGCCGCGCACACGCAGCGCGACCGGAATGTTGTACGCGGCGCTGTCCGGCTGCGCGCGCCACAGGAACCACAGGCCGAGCTGCGCGGGCGACAGCGGCCACACGCCGTGCGCATCCGGTTTGGCCACCGCGACGCCCGGCGCCGTGGCGCCGGTATGCGCGGCGCGCGGCGCATCGGCCACCTGCCGCGCGTACTGTGCGAGCACGGGCGCCTCGAACAGCGCGCGCACCGGCACGTCGCGGCCGAGCCGTTCGGCCACGCGCGTCGCGACACGCACGGCGGCGAGCGAATGACCGCCGAGATCGAAGAAGTGATCGCCGCGGCCGACCCGCTCCAGGTTCAGCACGTCGCACCAGATCGCCGCGAGCGCGGCTTCGTCGCCGTCGTGCGGCGCCTCGTACGCGCGCTCGACACGCACCGGCGCCGGCAGCCGCGCACGGTCGACCTTACTGTTCGCGTTGCGCGGCAGCGCGTCGAGCACGATCAGTTGCGCGGGCACCATGTAATCGGGCAGCGTGCGGCGCAAGTGCGCGTCGAGCATCGCGGCTTCGACCGGCTGCGCGGCCTGCGCTTCGGCGGTCAGCTCGACGTACGCGACGAGCTGCGCGAGCGCGCCCTGCCCGTGCACGACCGCGCAGGCTTCGCGCACCGCATCGTGCGCGGCGAGTTGCGCTTCGATTTCGCCGAGTTCGATGCGCAGGCCGCGCAGCTTCACCTGGTGATCGACGCGGCCGATGAAATCGAACACGCCGTCCGCGCGGCGCCGCACGAGGTCGCCGGTACGGTACAGTCGCGCGCCCGGCGCGCCGTACGGATCGGGCACGAAACGCTCGGCGGTCAGCGCCGGACGGTCGAGGTAGCCGCGCGCCACGCCGATGCCCTCGCCGCCCAGGTACAGTTCGCCGATCACGCCGACCGGCAGCGGATGCAGCCGCGCGTCGAGCACGTGCGCGGTGCGCGCGCCGACCAGCGTGCCGATCGGCAGATACGCGGCGTCGCCGAGCTTCGCGAGCTCGTCGCCGGGCCGGAACATCCACAGCGTCGGCGTGATGACGGTTTCGGTCGGGCCGTAGCCGTTGACCACGCGCACGTTCGGCAGCGCGCGGCGCAGCATCGCGAACGCCTCGCGCGACGTCGCCTCGCCGCCGACGGTCAGCGAACGCAGCGTCGGCGGTGCGCCGTGCGCGAGCGCCCATTCCGCGAGCTGGGCCGCGCAGCCGGGCGGCACGTAGGTCATCGTCACGCCGTCGCGGATCATCATCGCGCAAGTCTGCGCGGGCGGCCACAGCACGTCGGCCGTCACCGACACGGCGGCGCCCGACATGTATTGCGAAAACCAGCCTTCGTGCGCGCCGTCGAAATTCACCGACTGGAACAACAGGAACACGTCGTTTTCACCCGCGCCGTAGCGCTCGGCGATCGCCGCGCAATGCAGCGCGAACGACGCGTGGTCGACGATCACGCCCTTCGGCTTGCCGGTCGAACCCGACGTGTAGATCGCATACGCCGCGTGGCCGGGCAGCACGTCCGGCAGCGCGACGTGCGCGGCTTCGTCGAGCGCATCGATTGCGTCCGCGCGCCAGATGCGCAGTTCTGGCAAGTCGGGCAGCGACGCGGCGCTCGCGGCGTCGGTCAGCACGTGCGCGATGGCCGCATCGCCGACGATCTGCGCGAGCCGTTCGCGCGGGTGCGCCGGATCGAGCGGCACGAACGCGGCGCCCGACTTCAGCACCGCGATCAGCGCGACGAGCAGGTCGACCGAGCGCTGCAACGCGACGCCCACGCGCATTTCGGGCCGGACGCCGGCCGCCACCAGATGGCGCGCCAAACGTGCCGCACGGGCGTCGACTTCGCCGCGCGTCAATGCGCGATCGATATCGGCGACGCCGCGTGCATCGGGCCGCGCCTGTGCATGCGCGGCGATGCGTGCATGCACCGGTACGAACGGCTCGGCCTCGGTCGCGCCGGCCGGCGCGTTCCATGCGAAAAGCTGTGCGCGTTCGTCGGCAGGCAGCCAGTCGAGATCGCCGATCGGCAGATCCGGGCGCGCGAGCGCGTCGGTCAGCAGCGTGACGAAGCGTGCGGCCAGCCGCGCGATCGCATCCGCGTCGAACAGGTCGAGCGCGTAGATGAAGGCGGCGTCGAACGTGCCGTCCGGCGTCGCTTCGACGGACAGCGTCAGGTCGAATTTCGCGGACGGCGTGCCGGACGGCAGCAACGCGGCCGACGCCGCGCCGAGGGCTGGCAGCGCGCGGCGTTCGCCATACGCGGCCATCACCTGAAAGAGCGGATGGTGGCTCGCGCTGCGCGGCACGCCGAGCGCATCGACCACCTGCTCGAACGGCACGTCCTGGTGCATCTGCGCGTCGACGAGTGCGCGCTGCGTACGCGCGACCAGCGACGAGAAATCGCCGTGCGCGGGCACGTCGACGTCGATCGCGAGCGTGTTGACGAAGAAGCCGATCAGGCCGGCGACTTCCGCGCGCTCGCGGTTCGCGGCCGGCACGCCGACGCAGATTCGTGCGTCGCCCGTCGCGCGCGCCAGCAGCGCATCGAGCGCGGCGAGCAGCACGGCGAACGGCGTCGCGCCGGACGCGGCCGCGAATGCGCGCAACTGCGCACCGATACGCGCGTCGAGCGAAAACACATGACGCGCGCCGCGCGCACTGCGACGGGCCGGCCGCGCGGTCGCGCCCGGCAGTGTCAGCACGCCGCGCTGCGGGTCGAGCCGCTCGCGCCAGAACGCGAGCTGACGGTCGCGCTCGCCGGCATCGAGCCAGCGGCGCTGCCACAGCGCGTAGTCGGCGTACTGGATCGGCAGTGGCGCGAGCGGCACCGGTTCGCCCGACGCATACGCGCGATAGAACGCCGCAAGTTCGTACAGCATCACGCCCGACGACCAGCCGTCCGACACGATGTGATGCACGGTGAGTGCGAGCCAGTGATGCGTCGCGTCGAGGCGGATCAGATGCGCACGCACGAGCGGCGCCGTGCCGAGATCGAACGGTTCGGCTTCGTCGGCCGTCGCGACGGCTTCCGCGCGCGCTGCGCGCTGCGCGTCCGGCAACGCTTCGAGATCGGTTTCGCGCCACGGGCAGCGCAACGGCGCGTGAATCGTCTGCGCGACGCCGTCCTGCGCTTCGTCGAAGGTCGTGCGCAGCGCCTCATGGCGCGCGATCAGCGCATCGCACGCGAGACGCAGCGCATGCCCGTCGAGCGGGCCCGTCAGCGCGAGGCGCTCGGTGATGTGATACGCGTCCGGCGCATCGATCAGCCGCGCGTGCAGCCACAGCCGCGTCTGCGCGAACGATGCCGGCACGCGGTCGCTGCGCGGCGTGCGCGGCGGAATCGGCAGCACGCGGAAGTCGATGCCGGCCGCGCCGAGCTTGTCGATGAAGACCGCGCGCTGCGCGTCGGGCAGTTGCGCGAAACGCGTCGCGAGCGCCAGCCAGTCGGGTTGAACCTTCGTCATCCGTCGTCCTTATTGGGTTTCCAGTTCGCCGAGCAGCGCGTCGATCGCGCTCGCCGCATCGGTCGCGCCGCGTGCCGCGCAGGCCGCGTCGATCGCTTCCGCGCAGCGCGCCAGCGTGCGCGTGTCGAACAGCGTGCGCAGCGGCAGCGCGAGCCCCCAGTGCAGGTTGGCCTGCGCGTGGGCCTGCGTCGCGAGCAGCGAGTGGCCGCCGAGCAGGAAGAAATCGCCGTCGCGGCCGATCGCGTCCACGTGCAGCACGCGTTGCCAGATGTCGGCGAGCGCGCGTTCGGTGTCGGTCGCGAGTTCGACGGCTTCGGTTGCTTCACGCACCGGCGCGGGCAGCGCATGGCGGTCGCACTTGCCGTTCGGCGTGACGGGCAACGCGTCGAGCTCGATCAGCTGCGACGGCACCATGTACGCCGGCAGTTGCGCGCGCAGTGCGTCGAGCAGTGCTGCACGGTCGAGCGGGCCGGCGTCGCCGCGGGCGACATAGCCGATCAGTTGCTCGTCGCGCACGATCACGACCGCATCGTTGACGCCCGGCGCCGCGCGCAGCAGCGCCTCGATCTCGCCCGGCTCGATCCGCTGGCCGCGCAGCTTCACCTGCGTGTCGACGCGGCCGAGGTAGTCGAGCGCGCCGTCCGCGCGCCGGCGTGCAAGATCGCCGGTGCGGTACATGCGGGCGCCCGGCACGAACGGATCGGGCACGAAGCGCTCGGCGGTCAGCGCCGGGCGGCCGAGATAGCCGCGCGCGAGGCCTGCGCCCGCGAGATACAGTTCGCCGGTCGCGCCGGCCGGCACCGGCTGCCATGCGGCGTCGAGCACGTGCAGTTGCAGGTTCGCGATCGGATGGCCGATCGGCACCGCGACCGCATGCGCGTCGTCGGGGCCGCAGGTCCAGTGCGACACGTCGATCGCGGCTTCGGTCGGCCCGTACAGGTTCACGAGCGTCGCGTTCGGCAGCAACCGCGCCATCTTCGCGACGAGTTCGGGCGCCAGCGCCTCCCCGCTCGCGACGATCAGGCGCACGCTGTCGCATTGCGCGGCGGCCGAGAAATCGTCGAGATGCGCGGCGAACGCGGCAAGCATCGACGGCACGAAGTGCAGCACCGTCACGCCGTGCGCGTGGATCGCGGCGGCCAGACGGGCTGGGTCGCGGTGGTCGCCGGGTGCTGCGATCGCAAGCTTCGCGCCGATCGCCAGCGGCCACACGAATTCCCACACCGACACGTCGAAGCCGAACGGCGTCTTGTGCAGCACGACGTCGTCGCGCGTCAGCCGGTACGCATGCTGCATCCACGCGATCCGGTTCGCGAGCGCGCCGTGCGTGTTGCCGGCGCCCTTCGGCTTGCCGGTCGAGCCGGACGTGTAGATCAGGTACGCGAGCTGTGCGTCGTCGGTCGCCGCGGTTTCATCGTCGATATCGCTCGCTTCGTCGGCCAGCAGATCCGCGACCGTCAGCAGTTGCGTATCGGCGCCCTCGCCCAGCGCGGCCTCGACCTGCTCGCGCAGATGCGCCTGCGTGATCGCGACGGCCGGCCGCGCGTCGCGCAGCAGGTATGCAATGCGCTCGGCCGGATAGTCGGGATCGACCGGCAGATACGCGGCGCCGGCCTTCAGCACGCCGACGAGCGCCATCACCATGTCGAACGAGCGCTCGACGCACAGCGCGACCGGCGTGTCGGGTTGCACGCCGCGCCGGCGCAGCACGGCCGCGATGCGCGACGTAGCGGCGTCGAGTTCGCGGTAAGTCGCGCGCTGCACGCGGCCGTGCGCGTCCGCGTATTCGAGCGCGATCGCGTCGGGCGTCGCCCGTGCCGCGTCGGCGAATTGCAGATGCAGCGGCTGCCGTTGTTTCATCGGCCAGGTCCGTGCGGTGTCCTGCGCGCGCACCAGCGCGTCGCGGGTCGCGTCGTCGGCGATCGACAGCGTGCCGAGCAGCGCGTCCGGCGTGCGGGCCAGCGCATCGAGCGCGCAAGCGAACGCGCGGTGCCAGGTTTCGACCTGACGCGCGTCGACGCGTGCGGTGTCGTAGCCGTAGTCGATCGTCAGTTCGGCGCCGCTCTCGATCACGAGCGTCAGTGCGAAATCGGTCGCTTCGATGCTGCGTACGCCGCTCAACGCCAGCGCGCGCGGATCGGCATCCCGTGCGGTGTCGTCCACCGGATAGTTCTCGAACACGACCAGCGTGTCGAACAGTGCGCCGCCCGACCCGCGCGCCCAACGCTGGATGTCGGCGAGCGGCGTGTGTGCGTGTTCGGCGGCCGCCGCGTTCTCGCGCTGCAGCGTTTGCAGCCAGTCGGCCGCGCGTTGCTGCGGCGCCGGCGCGGTGATGACCGGCAGCGTGTTGATGAACAGACCGAGCACCGAGTCGACGTCCGCGAGCGCGTCGGGGCGGCCGGCGACGGTCGCGCCGAACGCGACGGCCGGCTGGTGCGTCATCCGCTGCAGCGCGAGCGCCCATGCGCCCTGCACCAGCGTGTTGACGGTCAGCTTCAGCGCGCGGGCGGTCTGCGCGACGCGCGCCGTCGTGTCGGCATCGAGCGTCGCGCGCCACGTGACCATCTCGGCATCCGCGCGGTCGGCCGTGCGTTCCGCGATCAGCGTCGGTGCGTCGAGCCGTGCCAGGCGTCCGGTCCAGAAGCGCTCGTCGGCGTCGCGCTCGCGCGTGCCGAGCCACGCGATGAAATCGCGATAGCGCAGCGCCGGACGGCTCGCGAACGGCGACACGGCGTCCGGGTCGCGGTAGTCGCGCAGCACGTCGGCGAGCAGGCGCGCGGTGCTCCAGCCGTCGAGCAGCACGTGGTGACGCGTCCAGACGACCCGCCACGCGTCGTCCGTCACGCGGATCAGCGTGAGCCGCATCAGCGGCGGCTCGCGCCAGTCGAAACCGCGCGTGCGGTCGGCCGCGAGCCATGCGTCGAAGTCGGCGTCGAGCGTGTCGCCTCGCGTGCGCCAGTCGAGCTGTTCGACCGGCATGCGTGCGTGACGATGCACGCACTGCAGCGGCGCGGCTTCGTCCGGCATCACGCTCGTGCGCAGGATGTCGTGACGCGCGACCGACGCGTCGAACGCGGCCGCGAGCCGGTCGGCGTCCAGCCCGGTGGCGGTCGCGACGAGCTGGTTCACGTAGCTCGCGTGGCCGGGCGCGAACAGCGCGTGGAACAGGATGCCCTGCTGCATCGGCGACAGCGGATACACGTCGTCGATCGTGCGCCAGTCGAGCGGCGCGCGTTCGATCGCGGCCTGCGTGAGACCGGCGGCCTGCGCGAGCGGAAAATCGCCCGGCGTCGCGCCGGCGCCGCGATGCGCGACGCGTGACGCACATGCATCGACGAGTTCGCGCAGCGCGGCCGCGAAGCGGTCGGCGAACGCGTCGATCGTCGCGCGTTCGAATTGCGGCGCACCGTAGACCCAGTGCACCTTCAGCGTGCGCGCGCCGTCGCCGTCCGTGTCGAGGTACCCATGAATCGCGAGCGTGTTGCCGAGCGGCCCTTGGGGATCGCGCTCGACACCGGTGCCGCCGAAACGCGGGACGAGCGTCGCATCGCGCGGCGCATCGAACTGGCCGAGATAGTTGAACGTGACGCGCGGACGCGGCACGGCAGCCAGCGCCGCACGCGTGGCCGCGTCGCCGAAGTGCGCGAGCACGCCGAAGCCGAGCCCCTTGTGCGGCACCGCGCGCAGCGTGTCCTTGACCGCGCACAGCGTGTCGCGGGCCGTCGCTGCGACCGGCAGCGTCACCGGGTAATGGCTCGTCAGCCAGCCGATCGTGCGGCTGGCCTCCGCGTCGTCGAACAGCGCTTCGCGGCCGTGTCCTTCCAGTTCGACCCGGCACGATGCGGCGCCGCGCGCGCCGGCCAGCGCCAGCACGAGCGCCGCGCCGAGCAGTTCGATCGTCTGCGTGCGATAGGCCGCGTGCGCGTCGGTCAATGCGGCGCGGGTCAATGCCACGTCGATCGTCTGCACGACGACGGCTGCATCGGCGTTCGTCGCCGCTGCGCCAGGGTGATCGGGCACGATGTCGTCGCCCTGCGCCATGCCGGCCCAGTAGGTGGCTTCACCTGCGAACGGCGACGCCGGTTCCGTTGCCGCGCGGGCGAGCCGTGCAGCCCAGGCGTCCGCGCGCAGGCCCGGCTGCGACAGGCGGACCGACGTGCGTTCGCATGCGGCGCGGTAGGCGGTGTCGAGGTCGTCGAGCAGGATGCGCCACGACACGCCGTCGACGATCGCATGGTGAATCGCGAGATAGAGCCGCGTCGAACCGTCCGGCAGCCGTGCCGCGCACGCGCAGGCGAGCGGCCCGTTGCCGAGGTCGAGACGGCGTTGCAACGCGTCGAAGCGTGCCAGCGCGTCGGCTTCGTCGCGTGCGGCGACTTCGACGAACGGCAGCGCGTCGTACGACTTCGCCGCATCGCTCGCGTACCACGTGCCGTCCGCGCCGCGTGCGAAGCGCTGGCGGAATGCGTCGTGATGCGTGAGCAACGCGTCGAATGCGCGTGCGAATGCGTCCGCGTCGAACGCGCCGCGCACATCGAACGACACCGATTGATTCCAGTGGCCGCGGTGCGGGATATCGAGCGCGAAGAAGCGTTGTTGTGCGGGCGTCAGGATCGGGGTGGCGGCCGGCGTGACCGTTGCAGGCGCAACCGCAGGTTTCGAGGCAACAGCCGTGTCATCCGTTTTCGCGATGCGCGCGAGTTCGGCGACGGTCGGCCCGTCGAACAATTGCTTCGGCGTGAAGCGCACGCCGCGCTTGCGGGCACGGGCGATCACCTGCAGCACGAGGATCGAATCGCCGCCCAGTTCGAAGAAATTGTCGTCGCGGCCGACCTTCGGCGCCTTCAGCACGGCCTGCCAGACGTCGGCGAGCACCGTCTCGACTGCGCCCTGCGGCGCATCGCTGGACGCGACCGCAACCGGCACGGCTGCCCGTTCGCGCAAAGCCGCGCGATCGATCTTGCCGTTCGCGGTCACCGGCAGGCGCGCCAGTGCGACGAACTGCGCGGGCACCATGTAATCGGGCAACGTCGCGGCGAGCGCGGCGCGTACCGCCGCTTCGTCGAATGCCGCACCGTCGCGCATCACGACGAACGTCGCGAGCCGCAGGCGGCCGTCGTGCTCGATCGCGAGCGTTTCGGCCTGCGCGATCGGGCCGGCCGCGCGCACGGCCGCGCTCACCTCGCCCGGCTCGACGCGGTAGCCGCGAATCTTCACCTGATCGTCGATCCGGCCGAGGAATGCGAGGCGGCCGTCCGTGCGCAACCGCACGCGGTCGCCCGTGCGATACAGCCGCGCGCCGGGCGTGAACGGATCGGGCACGAAGCGCTCGGCGGTTTGCGCCGGACGCCCGAGGTAGCCGCGCGCAACGCCCGGCCCGCCCAGATACAGCTCGCCCGTCGCGCCGGCCGGCACGCACGCGCCGAACGCATCGAGCACCAGCGCGCGCGCATTCGGCAGCGGCAGGCCGAGCGGCACGCCGCTCGCGGGATCGCGCGCGTCGGCGGCAATCGACGCCGTGTCGCACGCGATCGCGCCGACGGTCGCTTCGGTCGGCCCGTAATGGTTGATCACGCGGCACGCCGGCGCGAGCGCGGCCAGGCGCGCGACGAGCGCCCACGTGAGCGTTTCGCCGCCCGTCACGAGCGCGTGGCGCGGCAGCACGTCGGCCGGCACGCGCGCGTCGAGCAGCGCTTGCAGATGGCTCGGCACGATCTTCAGCACGCCGACTTCGCGGCGGCGCATTTCGTCGGCGAACAGGTCCGGATCGAATGCGCACGCGGCTGGCAGCAGGTGCAGCGTGCAGCCCGCGCACAACGCACCGAACAGCGTCGTGTGGCCCAGATCGGCCGCGACCGTCGAGACCATCGCGAACGATGCGTCGGGCGCGAACGCGAGTTCGTCGAGCATCCCCTGCACGTAGTCGGCCAGCGCGCCGTGCGACACGACGACGCCCTTCGGCGTGCCGGTCGAGCCGGACGTATAGATCAGGTATGCACTCTGTTCCGGGTGCGGCGCGACGCGCACGCCGGCCGCGTGGGCGAGCGTCGCGTCCTGCGCGAGCGCGTCGACGTCGAGCGGCTGCGCGTCGAGGCCGGTCGGCCATGCGGCCGGCTCCGCGACGAGCGCCCAGCGCGCGCCGCAGTCGGCGGCGGCCGCGGCGAGACGCGCGGCCGGCTGTGCGGGGTCGAGCAGCACGGCCAGCGCGCCGGCTTTCAGCGCGCCGAGCAGGCCGACGACGAACCGTGTCGAGCGCTCGATGCAGACGACGACGGCCGCTTCGGCGGCCACGCCGCGTTGCGTGAGCGCCCGTGCGATGCGGTTCGATGCGTCGTCGAGTTCGGCGAACGTCAGCGACGTCGATGCGTCGGAAAGCGCGACGCGATGCGGATAGGCGGCTGCCTGCCGCGCAAACGCGGCGACGATGTCCGCATGTTCGATACGCAGCGCACGGCCGTCGCGCGGCTGGCGCGACGCAGCCGACGCATCGCACGGCAGCGCGGCCGTCGTGGCGTGCGGTTCATGGGCAGCGGCCGCGACGAGCGCCGCATAGCTGTCGAGCCACGCACGCGCGGTATCGGCATCGATGCAGTCGGTCGCATAGGCCGCGACCAGTTCGATCCCGTTCGCGTCGTCGGTGAAATCCAGCGCGAAGTCGAAGCGCGCGGCGAGATCGGGCCCCGGCGTCGCGACCGCCGTCGCGCCCGGCAGCACGCTGTCGTGCCGTGCGTCGAACTGCTGCGCGAACTTCACGCGCAGCCATTCGTCGCCGCGCTTGACCGGCGGCTTCACCGCGTCGACGACGCGCTCGAACGGCACGTCCTGGTGCGCGACCGCGTCGAGCGCCGCGGTACGCGCCGCGTCGACGAGCGCGCGGAACCGCAGCGTCGGCGCCACGCGTACGCGCAGCGCGACCGTATTCAGGAACAGACCCAGCAATGCGCGCGTTTCAGGACGCTGGCGATGCGCGACCGGCACCGCAACGACGACGTCCGTTTCGCCGGTCAGGCGCGACAGCCATGCGTCGAGCGCGGCCAGCAGCACCGTGAAGACGGTCGCCTGGGCGTCGCGTGCGAGTTGTCGCACGTCGGCCGCAACCGCATCGGGCAGACGCACCGATACGCGGGCGCCGTGCAGCGTGCGCGTGGCGCCCGGCTGGCGATCGACCGGCAGCGCGAGTGGGCCCGGCACGTCGCGCAACGCGCCGCGCCAGTAGTCGAGCTGGCGCTCGCCCTCGCCGCCGGCCAGCACGTCGCGCTGCCAGTCCGCGTAGTCGGCGTACTGGATCGGCAATTCGGGCAGCGACGGCTCGCGGCCTTCGGCATACGCGCGATACGCAGCCGACAGTTCGTCGAACGCGCAGCGCGAGCTCCAGCCGTCGGTGATCGCGTGATGCGCGGTCAGCAGCAGCCGGTAACGGTCGTCCGCGAGCACGACCAGCGTCGCGCGCAGCAGCGGGCCGCGTGCGAGGTCGAACGGCTCGGCCGCGTCGCGCTCGGCAAGGCGCGCGGCTTGCGCGTCGCGGGCGGCCGGCGGTTGATCGCGCAGGTCGACCGCGGCGATCGACACCGGCAGATGCGCGTGAATCCGCTGCATCACGACGCCGTCGTCGTTGTCGACGAGGGTCGTGCGCCATGCTTCGTGACGGCCGATCACGTGATCGAGCGCACGCTGCAGCGCGTCGCGGTCGAGCACGCCGTCGATCGTCCAGTGTGCGGCGATGTGATACGCGGCGCTGGCGTCGCGCGTTTGCGCGAGCACCCAGAAGCGTTGCTGGGCGAGCGATGCCGCGCGATCGACGTACGGCGCGCCCGATGCGGCAGCATCGGCCGGCGCGCGGCGCGCGGCGATCGTGACCAGCGGTTCGCCGGTTTCGCGTTCCGCGCGATCGACCGTGTCGGCCAGTTCGGCGAGCGACGGATCGGCGAACAGCGTATCGAGCCGCAGATTCACGCGCACGGCCGCACGGATCGCGGCCTGCAACTGCATCGCGGCGAGCGAATCGGCGCCCAGCGCGAAGAAACGATCGTCGCGCGACGGCATGACGTCGAGGCCCAGCAGCGTTTGCCAGAGGCCCGCGATCTGCTGTTCGGTCGGCGTACGCGGCGCATCGCCGGCGGCTTGCGACGTGTCGCGCGCGGCGGCAATCCGCTCGCGCAGCGCGGCACGGTCGAGCTTGCCGTTCAGCGTGTACGGCAGCGCATCGCAACGCACGAACCGGTGCGGCTGCCACGCGGCCGGCAGTTGTGCGGCCACGTGCGCCTTCAACGCGGCATCGTCGGCCGCCGCGCGCAGCGCGACGCACGCGATCAGCCGCGTCGGCCCGTTGGCGGTGTCGGCGATCACGGCCGCGTCGGCCACGGCCGGATGCGAGCGCAGGCACGCGGCGATTTCCGCCGGCTCCACGCGCACGCCGCGCACCTGGACCTGATCGTCGAGGCGGCCCAGATAATCGTATGCGCCGTCATCGCGCAAGCGTGCGAGGTCGCCGGTGCGATAGACGCGCGCGCCGGGCTCACCATCCGCATCGGGAACGAAACGTTCGGCCGTGAGCGCCGGGCGGCCGTGATAACCGCGTGCGACGCACACACCGCCGAGCAGCAGTTCGCCCACCCCGTCGGCTTCGGCGCCGTCGATGCGTGCGACCCGCGGGCCGATCACGCGGCCGATCGGCAGCGACGCATACGCGTCGTCCGCGGCCAGCGCCGGTGTCTCGCCCGGCTCGACCGGCCACAGCATCGGCGAGATCACGGCTTCGGTCGGCCCGTAACCGTTGATCAGGCGCACCGCCGGGAACGTGCGGCGCACGAATTCGAACGCCTGCTGCGGCAGCGCTTCACCGCCGAACGCGAGCACGCGCAGGGCCGGCGGCACGCCGTCGCGCGCGGCGACGGCCGCGAATTCGCGCAGGTACGCGGGCGGAAACGCGGCGACGTTGACCGCTTCGCGCCCCATCAGCGTGTGAGCGTCGACCGGCGCGAACGGCTGCGGCGGCGCGACGACGATGCCGGCGCCGACCGCGAGCGGCGCGAGCCAGCATTCGTGCGCGGCGTCGAAGTTGACCGACGCGAAATGCAGCAGACGGTCGCCCGCCTCGATCGGCAGCGCGGCGGCAAGCGCGTCGCAGTGCGCGGCGAGCGGCCCATGCTCGACGACCACCGCCTTCGGCGTGCCGGTCGAGCCCGACGTATAGATCATGTAGGCGGCCGAACGCGGATGCACGGTCACGGTGTCGTCATCGAACCCGTGATCCTGCGCAACGCCCGATGCTTCGGCCGTCACGTCGAACGCGTGTTCGAATGGCGTGCCGAGCGCCGCGCGGCCGGCGGCGTCGACGATGCCGTGCCGCAGTTGCGCATCCTGCACGATCCAGTCGAGGCGCGCGGCCGGATGGCGCGGATCGAGCGGCACGAATACGCCGCCGGCCTTGAGCACGGCCAGCAGCGCGACGAACAGTTCGCCCGAACGCTCGACGCACACGCCGACCCGCACTTCGGCGCCGACGCCGGCCGCGCGCAGTTGCCGGGCGAGCTGCGATGCACGCGCATCGAGCGCACCGCGCGACAGCCGCAGGTCGTTCTGGAAAGGCACCGCGATGGCGGGTGCGTCGGGCGCGACGCGCGCCAGTTCGCGGATTCGGTGATGCAACGCAGTCGGGAAACTCGTCATGTGCATGAAGTCCTTCGGTCCGGCCGCTTCGGCCAAGTCTCGGGGCCGCTTGGGGCGGCTTCACTGGTGTGACGAACGGCGCGGCCGATTTTTTACCGTTTTGCGCGCAAAGTGCGTGCGGCCGCTTTTTTTGCCGATGGGACTAAATATTTGCGCGGCCCGTTCGTCTATCAGGGAGGAAAGCCGGAATGGGGCACGCCCCGCCGCTTTCGCGTCAGATTTGCCGTTTCCGCTTGATTGCCTGCCTTCCCTTTACCGACGTTGCCGATGACAGCCGCCCACGAGCCTTCTTCCCCGCCGTCCCTCGACGCTTCCCCCGGCCGCCCCGCGGCGCGCCTGATCCTTGCGCTGCTGCGCGAAAGCCGCGTGTCGCTCACGCTGGCGCTCACCGCGTGCGTGCTGAACGGCGTCGCGAGCGTGCTGCTCGTCGCGACGCTGAACCGCGCGCTGTCGCAACCGGGCGCCGCCGACGCGGCGCTCGCGTGGCGCTTCGCCCTGTGCGCGGTGATCGCGCTCGTCACGCGGATCGTGTCGGGCACGCTGTTCGCCCGCCTGTCGCAGGACACGATGGCGCGCTTGCGCGTGCATCTGGCGCGGCGCGTCGGCGCGGCCGAGCTGCGCGACATCGAGCGGATCGGCGCGGCGCCCGTGCAGTCGGTGCTGACCGACGACGCGACCAACGTGTCGATGCTGTTCTTCGCGCTGCCGAACCTGGTCATGCACGGCTCGATCGTGTTCGGCTGCCTCGGCTATCTGGCGTGGCTGTCGTGGCCCGTGTGCCTGCTGGCGCTGGCCGCGATCATCGCCGGCTCGCTCGGCTATCACACCGGCGATCGCCGCGCGATCGCGGCGCTCGAAGCCGCCGGCCAGGCGCAGGACCGCCTGTTCGGCTATCTCGGCTCGCTGTTCTCCGGCGCGAAGGAGCTGAAGCTGCACGATGCGCGCGCCCGCCAGTTCGTCGACGGCCAGCTCGGCGCCGCGATCGGCGAAGTGCGCGACCACCGCCGCCGCGCGTTCAGCGCGTACGCGGTCGGGGTCGGCTGGATCATCTTCCTGTTCTACGTGTTCCTCGGCGTCGCATCGTTCTGGCCGCAGCTCGGCGTGCATGCCGATCCGGCCACGGCGGCCGGCTACGTCGTCGTGTTCCTGTTCATGCTCGTGCCGCTCGACGGCCTGCTGAACAACCTGCCGACCGTCAACGCGGCGCGCGTGTCGCTCGGGCGGATCGAAGGCGTGATGGCCGAGTTCGGCGCGCTGCGCACGGTGCCGCCCGCGGCCGATGCGCCCGACGTGCCGCCGGCCGGCGCCGTCACGCTGCGCGGCGTCACGCACGCGTATTTCCACGAACGCGACGAACGGATGTTCAGCATCGGGCCGATCGACCTGACGATCAAGCCGGGCGAGCTCGTGTTCATCGTTGGCGGCAACGGCAGCGGCAAGACCACGCTCGCGAAGGTGCTGACCGGGTTGTACGAGCCCGAGCAAGGCACGATCGAGGTCGACGGCCGCACGATCGGATGGCGCGAGCGCGCGGCCTACCGGCAGCGCTTCAGCGCGGTGTTCAACGATTTCCACCTGTTCGATGCGCTGCTCGGCATCGTCGACCCCGACGATCCGTCGCGTGCGCAGGCCGATGCGCGGGCGAACGCGCTCGTCGCGAAACTCGCGCTCGATCACAAGGTGAAGGTGGTCGACGGCGCGTTCTCGACGCGCGCGCTGTCGACCGGGCAGCGCAAGCGGCTCGCGCTCGTCGTCGCGTACCTGGAAGATCGCCCGGTCTACCTGTTCGACGAATGGGCGGCCGACCAGGACCCGTCGTTCAAGGCCGTGTTCTACGAGCAACTGCTGCCGGAGCTGCGCGCGCGCGGCAAGGCCGTGATCGTGATCACGCACGACGACCGCTACTTCGATCTCGCCGATCGTCTGCTGAAGCTCGACAACGGGCGCATCGTCAGCGACACGCAACCGGCACGCCTGCGTGCACAGGATGGCGTCGATGCGCTGAGCGCGTAACCCGACAGTTGCTCAAAAAAATCGCCGGCACGCTGCATGGGCAGTGTGCCGGCGATTGTCGTTTCAGCGGGGAATGTGGCTGACGTGTGGCGAAAAGGAAAGGCGGAAGCCACGCGTCGTCGGGCCGATCACGACGCCCTGCCCGTCAACGCGGCATCGCCTGCTGCTCGAAGCACGCCGCGCTCAACGCACGGCCGGCAGCTTCAACATCGTGTCGGTCATCACGTCGGCCAGCTTCAGCGCCGACATCGGCCCGCCGAACCCCCAGATGTTGCGCTCGATCAGCGCGATCCGGTGTTCCTTCAGCGCGGGCACGAAGCGCCACACCGGCGAATCGAGTTTCGCCGACAACGGCACGTCCATCCCCGACGCGGTCACGAACAGCACGGCGAGGTCGCGCTGCCGCAGCAGATCGGCCGACGTCACGTACAGCGTGCCTTCCCGCGTCGGCTTCTTCGGCCACGGCTCGAGCCCGAGCGCCCGCGCGAGGCCCGCCGACGTGCTGTTGCCCGTATAGGCCCAGTAACGATCGGGCAAGCCGAGATCCTGCAGCAGCGCGATGCGCTCGCCGTGGCGGCCCGCGGCCGCGAGCCTCGCCGCATTGCGGGCGATGCCGGCGTCGAGTTGTGCTTCGACCGCCTGCGCGCGCGCGTCGCGCCCCGTCACCGCGCCGATCGTCCGGAAAATCTGCCGCATCCAGTCGAGCTGCGTGACCGGCACGCCGTCTTCCGACACGTTCGGGCTGAACTGAAACAGGATCGTCGGCGCGATCCGGTCGAGCGCGTCGAAGATCGGCGCATGCCGGAAACCGACGCCGATGATGAGATCCGGCTTGACCGCCGCGATCGCCTCGAGCCCCGGCTCCTGCCGCGAGCCGATGTCAGTCACGTGCGCGAGCTGCTCGCTCCGGTAGCCGAGCCAGCCCGGGTAGAACGCCGTATCGGCCATCCCGACCGGCACGAGGTCGAGCGCGATCACGCTTTCCGCGAACATGAAGTCGAGCGCGACCACGCGCTGCGGCCGCACGGGCATCTTCGCGCTGGCCTGCGACACGACAGGGTTGCCGGCCAGCGACACGGTGCCCTGTGCACCGCGGGCATCCCCGGCCGCGGCCACGGAACCGGCAGCCGATGCGGAAAACGCGCCGCAGCACGCGGCGCCAAGCGCTGCCGCGAGTGCACCAAGCACGTGCCGGCGGCCGGCGTGCGTCACCGGATCGCGTCCTGCTCGGCCAGCGCCTCGTCGTCCATCGTCAGTAGCAGGGGGCAGCTTCCACACAGTTGCGTTTCTCCAGGAATTTCGTAGCGCAGGCAGCACACGCGGCGCGCGCGAAACGGCGTCGGCAGCAGCGGCGAGCGCGGCACGGCATCGCGCACGGGCTGGCGCAGCGGATTCGATTCGCCGCGCACGCAGGTCGAACCGAACAGCCAGTCCGCATCGCGGACGGGATCGGCCGCGCACGGCAGCGAACGATACGTATCGAGCAGATAGTCGAGCAGGTTGCCCGCGTTGCTCCACAGCACGCGCGGCGTGACGCGGCCCATCGCCGCGAGCAGGTCGATCACCGCGCCGAGATGCGCGATGAGCCCCGCATAGCGCGGCTCAGGATCGTCGCACGGCGCGCCGAGCGCGTCGCTCGCGAAATACAGCGCGGCCGGCATCCCGTCGTCGAGCGCGACGAACGTGCGCTCGGGCGTCATGTCGAGCGGCCGGCCGAGCGTCAGCGCGGCGACGACCCCGGCCGGCGCCGCGCGGCCGAAATAATATTTGCTCCATTGCGACATCAGCGCGCGCGCATGCTGTGCCGGATCGCCGCCGTAATGGTCGACCATCGCGCCGAGCACGGCGTCACGATGTGCGGGCAACGCGCTGACGGGTACGACGACTCGGCCCGGCGCGTGCGCATCGTCGGGCATGCCGAGCCAGACGACGTCGAGGTGCTCGGCGAACGGTTCCGGCGCGAACGCCGAAAAGCGCGTGGCGCGCGCGCCGTCGAGCGCCGGCGTCATCGCCCCGCGCGCCGGGCGCGGCGCCCCTCGAGAATCAGCAGACCGAGCAGGTACGGCGCGCCGATCAGCGCGGTCAGCACGCCGGCCGGCACTTCGCGCGGCGCGACGACGGTGCGCGCCGCGAGATCCGCAAACCCGAGGATCAGCGCGCCGCACGCCGCCGCGAGCCACAGCCGCGTGCGATGCCGGCGCGCGCCGAGCATCGTCGCGACGTGCGGCGCCATCAGCCCGATGAAGCCGACCGGCCCGACCGCCGCGACGGCCGTGCACGCGGCGAGCGTCGCGATCGTCAGCGCGAGTGGCCGCAGCGCGGCCACCGGCAGGCCGAGCGCGGCCGCCTGGTCGTCGCCGAGCGCGAGCATGTCGAGCGGTTTCGCGAGCCACGCGAACACCGGCACCGCGAGCACGCACCACGGCAGCAGCATCGACACCTCGCCCCAGCTGCGGCCATACGTGCCGCCGACGAGCCACACAACGAAGCGCGCGGGCTGCACGCTTTCCTGCGTGATCAGCCATTGCGCGAGCGTGGTCCACAACGCGCCGATCACGATGCCGGTCAGCGCGACCGCGAGCGGCGCGTAGCGATGCCGGTGATTCAGCGCGAGCGTGATCGCGAGCGACAGCCCGCCGCCGATCAGCGCCGCCGCCGCAAGCGTCACATGACCCATCAGCGGCCACGTCGACAACGCGAACAGCGTGACGAGCCCCGCACCCTGCGTGACGCCGAGCACTTCGGGGCCCGCGAGCGGATTGCGCACGACGCTCTGCATCGCGACGCCGCTGACGGCCAGCAACGCGCCGGCGAGCAACGCGCACAGCAGGCGCGGCATGCGCAGGTCGATCAGCATGCGCGCGAGCGGATCGTGACCGGACAGCGCGGCCGACCAGCGCGCGGGCGACAGCCACTCGGGGCCGGCGGACACGCCGACGAAAACCACCAGCCCGCCCGCCACGACGAACAGCACGGTGCGCAGTGGCCAGCCGAGCCGTTCGAGCCAGCCAACGAGCCGCGTCGAGCCGCCGCCCGCCGCGCGTTCGGCATCCGCATGCAGCACGCCCGACCACGCGGCGCCGCGCCGGATCATCGCGAGCATCAGCGGCGTGCCGACCAGCGCGATCGCGACGCCGGTCGACAACGTCGCGTCGAGGCCCGACGCGAGCACCGCGCTGTCGGTGACGAGCACGAGCGCACCGCCGGCGAGCGCCGACAGCGGCACCAGCACGCCGAGCCGCGCCGCACGCGCGCCACGCAGCTGGCGCAGCAGGTTCGGCGCGACGAGGCCGACGTACGACAGCGGGCCCGCGATGCTGACGGCCACGCTCGTGAACGCGACCGCGACGATCGTCGCCGCGAGCCGCGTTGCATCGACGCGCACGCCGGCCGCGGCCGCCGCATCGTCGCCGAGCGTGAGCGGATTCAGCGGCCGGATCACGAACGGCAGCGCGACCAGCGGCACGACGAGCCAGCGCGCGGCGAGCGCGAGGCCCGTCGCGCCTGGCTGGTACAGGCTGCCGTTGGTCCACAACGCGGCGCCCGCGATGTTCTGCTCGAAGAACGCGAGCACCAGTGTCGACAGCGCGGCGAACAGCAGCATGCATACGCTGCCCGCGAGCACGAGCCGCAACGGCGTCGCGCGCCAGCCGCCCGCCGCGACGATCGCGCACGCGGCCGCGACGAGCCCGCACACGAACAGCAGCGGCACCGTGGCGACGCCCGCCAGCGCCGGCACCAGCATCGCCGCGAGCAGGCCGAGCTGGGCACCGCCCGTCACGCCGAGCAGGTCGGGCGACGCGAGCGGATTGCGCGTGAGCGACTGGAACAGCGCGCCGGCGATGCCGAGGCAGCCGCCCGCGACGAGCGCGGCCGCCACGCGCGGCAGATTGAGGTCGAACAGGAACACGTGCGCGAGCGACGCGGCATCGCTGCCGGGCGCCGCGTCCCACCACACGCGCAGATCGGGAGCGATCCGCAGCGCCGCGAGCAGCGCGATCAACGCGACGAGGCCGAACGCGATCGCGCCGGCCCGGCCTGTCGTCGCGCCCTTGCCCGCCGCCGCGAGGCGCTTGCGCATCGCGAACGTCGTCATACGGCGAGATCCCGGTCGAACACGCCAGCCGCCTGCGGCGCGCCGTCGGTCGACGGCCCGTAGGCCGGCACGCACATCGGCGCGCCCGTCTGCGGATGCGCGAGCTTCAGCATCTCGACGCCGAATGCCGCGCGCAGCCGCGCCGGGTCGAGCATCGCGTCGGGCGTGCCCTGCGCGACGAGGCGGCCCGCGCGCATCAGCACGATCTCGTCGCTGTACGCGGCCGCCTGGTTCAGGTCGTGCAGCACCCACACGATCGTCAGCCCGCGCGCGCGGTTCAGCGCACGCAGCGCATCGAGGATGTCGAGCTGGTGATGAATGTCGAGATAGGTCGTCGGTTCGTCGAGCAGCACGATCGGCGCCTGCTGCGCGAGCGCCATCGCGATCCACGCGCGCTGGCGTTCGCCGCCCGACAGCGCACCGACGTCGCGCTCGGCGTCGCCCGCGAGACCGCTCGTGTCGAGCGCCTCGTCGATCGCCGCCTGATCGGCGCGCGACAGGCCGCGCAGGAAGCCGCCGTACGCATAGCGCCCGTACGCGACGAGCTCGCGCACGGTGAGGCCCGACGGAATCTGGTTGAACTGCGCGAGCATCGTCAGCTCGCGCGCGAGCGCGCGACGGCGAAACGACGCGAGCGGCTGGCCGTTCACTTCGACGTGGCCGGCACGCGCGGGCTGCAGGCCCGCGAGCGTGCGCAGCAGCGTGCTCTTGCCGCAGCCGTTCGGTCCGCACAGCGCGGTTACGCGGCCGGCCGCGATCGACAGGTCCAGCCCGTCGATCACGACATGGTCGCGATATCCCACCGACAGCCCGCGCGCGGCAAGCGCGGCGGTACTACGCGTCATCAATCCTCCGTTCGGTCGCGCGGGACCGTGTAACTCTGCGCCATCGCGACGACGACCTTGCGCGGCCCCTCGAACGGGTCGCGGGCATGCGCGGTCAGCATGTTGTCGAGCATCAGCACGTCGCCGGTGCGCCACGGGAACACGATGCGCTGCTGGTCGAGCACGCCGCGGATCTGCGCGAGCGCATCGGCCTCCAGCGGCTCGCCATCGCCGTAATACACGTTGCGCGGCACGTTCTCGAGCCCGACCGCGTCGACGAGCGCTTCCTGCATGTCGTCGTCGAGCGCCGACAGGTGAAACAGGTTCGCCTGGTTGAACCACACGCGCTCGCCGGTGCGCGGATGACGCGCGACGGCCTGGCAGCGTTCGCGCGTGCGCAGCAGCAACTCGCCGTCGTCGTCGGTGCGCCACGCGCATTCGATGCCGCGCGCCGCGCACATCCGCTCGACCTCGGCCGGCTCGTCGGTGCCGAACGACTGCTGCCACGGCAGATCGAGCCCCTGCCCGAAATTGCGCACGTACAGCAGCTCGCGCTTCTCGAAGCGCGCGACGAGCGCCGGATCGAGCGCGCGATACACGGCACGGCTGTCCGCGATCGGCGTCGCCCCGCCCTTCGGCGCGGCCAGCGCGCAGTGGAACCAGATCCGCAGCGGCCATTCGCGCGTGTACGACTGCTCGTTGTGCAGCGGAATCGCGCGGTGCGGCGGGTATTCGGTCGACGTGTAGACCGCGCCTTCGACCTGGCTGCGCGGCGTCGACGCGTATTCATAGCCGATCAGCGGATCGCCGAACGAGGCCGCGAATTGCTGGAACGCGTCGATCGACGGCACGTGAAAGCCCGTGAACAGCACGCCGCCCGCCCGTTCGAGCGTGTCGGCCGCGATCTCGCGCGCCAGCGGCGCGACGTCGTCGATCGACATCCCGTCGCTGCCGCGCGGCGACACGACGGTGGGCAGCCCCGGCTCGATACGCAGGTCGTCGAGCGTCGGCAACGAAAGCAGGGTCATGCAACGTCCTCTTCAGGTGGTGCGCCGCACACGCGGCGCAACGGGTCACGACGCGCGCGTCGCGCGCTCGCCGTCCATCGCGCGGCGCAGGCTCGCGGGGCGCATGTCGGTCCAGACGGTCTCGATGTGCGCGAGACAGTCGGCCTTCGGGCCGCTCACGCCGACCTCGCGCCAACCGGCCGGCACGGGCCGGAACGTCGGCCAGATCGAATACTGTTCTTCGTCGTTGATGATGACCGTATAGACGAGATCGTCGGTGTCGGCGGAAGGCGTCGGGGCTTGCGTCATGATCGGAAATCGCTGGGCGGTTGAAGGAGGCGAAGCGGCGAATTCGGCCGCTCCTGTCTGATAGACGGTTGGCCGGCGCGTTTTTTTACCGCCGCCGCGCACGGCCGCCCAGGAACACCGGGCACGCGACGCCGCGATGGCAAGCATCGAGGCATTCCGCGCAGTGGCGCTCCGCGTCGCGCACCATGAAATGCACGAGCGTCTGCGAGACGTTCAGCGCGCGCGCCGCGGTCTGCAGCGTTTCCTCGCGCAGCCGCACCATCTCGAACGCCGCCCGGCTGCGCGCCGGCAGGTCGTCGAGCGCGGCCCACACGCGCCGCAGCGTATCGCGCGTCATCAGCGCGGCTTCCGGCGTCGGCTCGGGCGACGGCACGTCGAAGCCGTCGTCCTCTTCCGTGTGATAGACGTTTTCGAGGCTTTGCCGGCGGCACGCGTCGATCGACGCATTGCGCACCATCCGCGTCACGTACGCGACCGGCTGGCGCACCGCGTCCTGGTTCGGGAATTCGACGAGCTTCACGAATACGTCGTGCACGACGTCTTCCGCACGGCTCGCGCAGCCGACGAAGCCGCGCGCGACGTTGACCAGCATCGCGCGATGCGAGATCAGCACGTCGAGCAGCGCGCCCTGCGCAGCGGGCTGGGACGCCCGGCGCGCACGCGGCGCGGCGCGCGGCGGCAGGTCCGGATAACTGCCGAGAAACGGGTTTGCCGCTGCCGCCGCCGGTCGGTCGAGCACTTCCGCCATGGCCATCGATCTGCTCCGTCAAATTCCGAGATAGCGCAATTTAACGTAAACGCAAATCATTCTCAATCCGATTACAGGATGCCCCTTTCGGTTGTCGGGATTTGTCTGAACAATTGCCGGAATCGTTGCCGGGGCGGACGCGTACGCGTCTGCGCGGCGCAGACGGCTTGCACTTCGCCGACGCATGCTTTCGCGTTTCTGACGACGGGCTTGCACGTGTCATCGGCGGTAGCAACTTCTTACCACGTGAAATTTGGGGGGCTCGTACGATCGACTTGCCGTTTCCAAGGGAGAACAACATGAAATCCATCGTGTTATCCGCCGTCATGGCGGGCGCGCTGTCGAGCGTGATGCTCACCGGCTGCGTCGCCTACCCTGGCCCGGCCGAAGTCACGATCGGCTGGCATGGCGATCGTTACTGGGACGGAAATCGCTACTGGGAGCGCCGCGACTGGGAAGCCCGGCATGCCGGCCCGCGTGACGATCGCCGCGAGGATCATCGGAACGACTACCGTGACGACCGCCGCGACGAACCCCGGCCGCAGTGGTGATGCCCCGCTGCGCTCACATCATCCATCACTCGACGACAGGACCTCGACATGAAGACGCTACTGAAAACCCTCACCGCCGCCGCCGTGGCCGCTGCCGTGCTCGTGCCGGCCATCGCCGAAGCGCATCCGCACCGCGTGTGTCACTTCGAGCATCACCATCACCGGGTGTGCCACTGGGTGCGTTGAGCATCGCGCGGCAGACGCGGGAAAGCGCCGGCACGCCGGCGCTTTTTTCGTTTTGGCGGCTCGAATTGCGCGGGTGCCGCCGTATCGGGATTCACACGCACGGCGTCGCGAGCGTCAGGCCGGTGCCAGTCGAAGCCAATCCTGCTTTCGCGAACACGCCGCGCCATCCGTTCCCCGCATGGCGGGCCACGCGGATGGATGTGGCCCGGGCATCGCCCTCGATATCAATAGATGAACAACCGGATCGTCGCCGTCGCGTCGAACCGGCCGATCTTCGGCGGCCCGAACGACTTCAGCACCGCGTCCATCAATACGCTCTGGTTCATGACGTTGGACGGGAACTGCGCGAGGTTGAACTGTTCGTTGAACGGAATCGCCTTGCCCTGGCTGTCCTCGATGCCGATACCGAAATTGCTGTCCTTCGCGGGAACCAGCAAGCCGTTCTGAACCGGGTAGCTCGTTTCGAAGTACCCGTCCACCCGCACCGCGACGTTGCACTTCTTGGTCAGCGACAGCGAAAAACGCTTGCGCGGCACCGCCGGCAGGAAGCCGTTGCCGACCGCCTGCACCTGCCCGAAATTGACGATGCCCGGTTCGGGCGTCACGAGCACGTCGACGAAGCATGGCGTCGGCTTGAGGTTGCGCAGGCCGCTCAGGCGGTACTGGAAGCTCGTGCCGAACGCATTCAGCCCGAACTCGCCGTCGAACTGGAACACCGTATAGATATCGCTCGGCGGCTGGACCCAGTTGCCTCTTTTGCGCACGACGACCTGATAGTCGATGCTGATGCTCGTCCGCTGGCAACGCCCGCGGTCGAAGTCGTACCTGCTGCACGGCGGCACCGAATACCCGGTAAACACCCCGCCGCCGCGATTGCTGGTCTTGTCGAAATAATCGACGCCCTTGTAGCGGATGCCGATCTCGAGCCCCCATGCGGCAGGGTCCGTGCGATTCGGATTCGCGTAGAAGTAAATGTTGTCGACGACCTTCAGGCTGCCGGCGTCACCCAGATCCTTGTAGCAATACCCCGACGTCGTGCGTACCGGCGACACCCAGATCACGTAGCCGTCCGGCGCATCGGTCGGATACGACGCCACGCCGCCGATCGGTTCGGTCAACGAGGTCGCGCCGCTATTGGTCAGGCAGCGCAGCGCCCATGCGGGCTGAACCGCCGCGAGCAGCACCGCCAGGACGACCCAGCGCAACCACGCCGGGAGCGGTACGTTGCGTTGTCTCGCGGCCCCGCTCATTTCTTCACGCTCTTGCACGCACCGGCCTCGCACGCATACTCGACCGCCACCTGGCCGCCGTAGTCGTCGATGTGCGTGACGAACAGCGTCGACGGCGTCGCGGCCTTGAACGGCACGTCGGCCGTGCTCATCGGGCTCACCATGACCGGCTCGATCGGCACCGGCGTCTTCTGCGCGCCCGACGTCACGTCGACCACCGTCACGTGATAAGGCGTCGGATTGTCGAACACCAGCTTGTGCGCGGCCGCATCCACCCGCAGCGTCATCGGCAGCGTCCAGTCCTCGTCGCGCGCGGGCTGCACGGCCTTCGGCCGGTAGAACAGCTTCATCTGCGTGTGCAGCGCGATCTGCAGCGTGTTCGGCGTGTCGGTCTTCGGCGGCACTTCGCGGATGTTCAGGTAGAACACCGTTTCGCGATCGGCTGGCAGTTGCGTACCGGGCAGCTTCGCGATCCGCAGCACGTTGCGCTCGTTCGCCTCGACCCGCTGCAGCGGCGGCACGACCATCAGCGGCGACGTGATCTTGTTGCCGTTCGCATCTTCGAGCCACGACTGCACGAGATACGGATACGTCGTGCTCTTGTTGGTGATCGTCACGATCGCGGCCTGTTCGCCTTCGTTGAAGATCACGCGCGTGCGATCGGGCACGATCGCCGCATGGGCGGCGCCGGCAAGCAGCGCGCCGACGGTCGCGAACGCGCACAGCGCGCGCCGCGGGAAGGAAAGGCAAAAGGAATGCTTCATCGCTGGGTCCGTGAAATCATCGTTCGCCCCGCGCGGCCGCTGCATGCGACTCGCCGGGCGGCTGGCACGTCACCGGGATCGGCGTGCCTTCGAGTTGAAGCTGGTTCGGCAGTGCGTCGACCGTGCAGAGCGTCCGTTCGCCCGCCCGCACCGCCAGCGTGGATTTCGGCTGAACCTGGGTCAGGAACGCCGCACCGCCCTCGCCGACGATGCCGAGTTCCTTGCCGTTCGCCGCGTCCTGCACCGACGCGCCGAACGGCAGCGGCTTGCCGGCCGCGTCGGTCAGCGTCAGGTACAGGTTGCTGCCGCGCGCGGCGGAGAACTTCACGAAACCGATCGCGCCGTCGGTCAGCACCATGCGCTGGATCGGGTTCGTCACCTGCACTTCGAGCGGCAGCTTCTCGACGTTGACGGTCGCGTCGTACACGTTGTACGGCGAGATGCCGTCGAGCACCGCGTAGCCGCGCGAATCGGTATGCGTGAGCGTGCCGGACAGCGGCACGTCGGGCACGCCGTCGGTCGACACCAGCAGCCGCGTATCGCCCGCATTGCCGTTCGCGTGCGCGGACACGCCGTACTGCGTCGCGACGAACGAGCCGTCGACTTCGAGCGACGCGGCCGCATACGCATTGGCGAGCGTCGACGCCTGCGCGTTGAGCTGGTACGCCGACGTGCGCTGGCGGAAGCTCGCGTTCGCCGACGCGCGGCCGTCGGTCGCGCCCGCGTTGACCTGGTAGGTGCGGCCGGCCGAATCGTCGTAGATGTAACCTGCGTTCGCGCTGGTGCTGCCGCTGCCCGTCGTCAGGTTCGACGTGACGGTGTGACGGCCGCCGATCGGCAGCGTCGCGGTGACCGAGAACTGGTTGCCGCTCGCGCCCGCGCTCTGCGTTCGGAATGCCGACACGCTCACGTTCAGGTTGCGCAGCGTGCCGATCGAGAACGCACGCGTGAGTGTCAGGCCGACCCGCTGCTCGGACGAACGCGCCCAGTAGGTCGTCTGGTCGTACGAGAAATAGGTCGACGTGTCGCCGAAGCGCTTCGACATCGTCGCCGAATAGCGCTGCTTGCTGTTGGCGAGGCCGTATGACGTCGGGTCGCCGGAGAATTGCGCGAAGTTGGTGTACTCGCGCTCGGAGAAGCGGTAGCCGAAGAAGCGCACGTCGGCGTCGAGCCCGTCGAAGTGCTTCGAATAGTTGATGCGGTACGAGTTGCCGTTGCGTGTCGCGCCGCTCCACCACAGCTTCGCCCGCGCGTGCGTGACGTCGGCCGACACCGCGCCGAACGCGCCGAAATCGCGGCCGACGCCGAGCGCGACCGACGTGTAGCCCGACGCGGCGATGAAGCCGCCATAGGCGGTGATGTCGAACGGCAGGCCGTACGCGATTTCGCCGAAGCCGAAGAACGGCGTGATGCCGCCGCCACCGAACAGGCGCGGCTTGCCGACCGCCGCCTTGTAGCGCAACTGGCCGGTACGCGCGAGGAACGGCACGGCGGCCGTCGTCACCTGGAAGCGCTGCACGCTGCCGTCTTCTTCCTCGACCGCCACGTCGAGCGTGCCCTGCACGCTCGTGTTGATGTTCTGCAGCGCGAACGCGCCCGGCGACACGCGCGTCACGTACAGCACGCGGCCGGCCTGCGACACGGTCACGGTCGCGTTGGTGCGCGCGACGCCCGAGATCAGCGGCGCATAGCCGCGCAGCGACGGCGGCAGCATGCGGTCATCGCTGCGGATCGACGCGCCCGTCAGCGCGAACGTGTCGAAGATGTCGGAGGTCAGGTAGTCGTCGCCGAACGTCACCGTCGACTGGATCGACGGCAGCGCGCGAAACGCATAAAGCCGGCTGAAGCGGAACGTGCGATCCGCGTACGCCGTATTGCCCACGTTCGATTGCGCCTGGTAGTCGCCGCGAAAGCGCCACGCATCCCAGTTCGCGCCGATCGTCCCGTAGGCCTGGATCGAATTCGTCTGCCCGCCGCCCGCCCCGAAGTTGCGGTTCGTGTTCGCGATCACGCGATAGTCGAGCATCGCGCCCGGAATGCCTTCGGACCAGCGCGACGGCGGCAGGTAGGTCGAATCGGTGAACTCGAGCGCGGCCTGCGGAATCGTGATCTTGAGCCGCCCGTCGCTTTTCAGGTAACGCACGGTCGCGCCCTCGATCGCGCCGAGATCGACGCACCGCCCGCCCTGGAAGCGCGGCAGGTCCTTCGCGAGCGACGGCTTCAGCCCGAACTGCGCGACGAGCTCCGGCCGCAGGCACGGCTTGCCCGCGCCCGATGCATCGAGCGCGATGAATTCGATCGCTTGCAGCCCGTAGAACAGGTCGTTGACCTGCACGTCGAGCATGTACTCGCCGGGCAACGTGAAGTCCGGCTGCGAGAACTGCGACAGATCGACGTTGCTCGTTCCGTCGATGTCGAGGAACGACGAATTGAATTCCGTCGCCTGGCTCTGGCTGCCGACGACCAGCACGGAGACGCAAAGGAAGGAATGTCTGATTCGCACGCGGCGCTACCGGGAGTCCAGGGAGAAGGAAAACGGGAGGAAAGAGGCAGGAGGAAGGGATGCACGCATCCCTCCTCCGGTACGGACGCTTACTGGTAGCGGACCGTGAAGTTCGCGACGCCGTCGGCGGTACCCGGCGTCACGCCGGCTGCCGTCGCTTCGTACATCGCGGCGAAGCGCGCGGTGTTCGTGCCGTTCTGCAGCAGCGTCGGGGCCTTCTGCTCGGCGCCGTTGTCGAGGTATTCGCCCGACGCGGCTTGCAGGCGGATGCCGACGTTGGTGGCCGAACCGATCGTGGCGAGCAGCTTCGGCTGGCCGGCGCTCGACGTGCCCGTGAACGTGAAGTACGCGTTCTGCGCGATGCTGGTGTCGCAGTCGGTCAGCTTGATGTCGAACGACACCGGGTCCGACTTGTCGCCGGCTTGCTTGAACTTGTTGGTCGGCACCTTGCCGAGCTGCACGGTCTGGTTGACCGAGTTCGAGTCGATGCCGCATGCGCCCGCGACGATCTCGCCCGTGAAGTTGATCGTGCCGGTGCCCGCTGCGAAGGCCGAGGTGGACAGGGCCGCGAGTGCGACGGCGGACAGGATGGATTTTTTCATGACGTTTCCCGTAAGGAGTGCGATTGGAATGGACGACGTGGCGGACACAAACGGCAGCGCATGGTGGCTCCCGTCCGACACGAGGCGGCATTATCGAGATAACCGTGAAAGATTTCTGTAAATCATTGTCAAATGGTTCTGACAATGTTCGATTCAGCCCTCTAAAACCTCATTCCTTCCTTTTAATTTTCAATCGCGGAATTTTTATCCGCAGTCCTTTTTTATTTTCTGGAACCAATTGAAGATTAAGGGAATTTCTTGCCGATAATCGCAACCACCCCGCCCCCCCTTGTCGGCATTGACTTACGAAGGAACGTCGCTCAAAGGACAAAACATTGTCCAACGCCGCCATCGTTGTCCGATTACAACGTGGATATCGATTCATTTTCAACTGACAGGAAATGAACGACGCCATTCATTCGATACGGATTTATCGCGCAAACGATTGCGAAAAGCATACAAACGTTTTACCGCGACATTTTGCCGCCGTCATTAATTCCAATACATTGATTAATTAGATCGTCAATTGCAGATATGCAGACGCGGCATCTGGAACGTGGCTGACATGACGGATCGGGCGAGATGAAAAAGCGGAAGAGGTGCGGCACAGTTTGCGCCGACGTGCGGCACGATCGGTTTGCGGATGTGGATACGGGTGCGGCGAAAGCCACTCTTTCGCGGTGCTGCTGGATGGGAACGCGACGAGCAGATGCGCTGAACAGCGAAAGAAAGCGCCGATGACGATCGGCGGTACGGCGGGCAGCATGCCCTATCGAAGCGGCGGCCGCACGTTGAAGCGCGCGACCGCTGTCATGCCACCCGACACGCCACGGCGTCGGGCGACGAAGCCCCCATCACGCGGAAGCCGCGGCCTCCGCCGTTGCCGTGGCCGGCGCCCAGCCGCCGCCGAGCGCGCGATACAGCGCGATCGCGTTCGCCAGCCTGAGCTGCCTGAGCCGGATCAGCTCCTGCCCCGACTCGTACGTGCTGCGCTGCGCGTCGAGCAGTTCGAGATAGGTCGCGACACCACCCGCATAGCGACGCTCCGCGAGCTTCAGCCGCGCGCCGTCCGCCGCATACACGTCCTGCTGCGCGGCAAGCTGCCGGTCGATCCAGTCGCGCGCAGCGAATGCATCGGCCACTTCGCGAAACGCGGTCTGCACCGCCTTCTCGTATTCGGCGACCGCGATGTCCTTGCGCGCATGCGCGACGTCGAGGTTCGCGCGATTGCGTCCGCCCGCGAAGATCGGCAGCGTGATGCGCGGCGCGAACGTCCATACGCTCGTGCCGGCCGCGAACAGGTTCGAGAACGCGTCGCTCACCGAGCCGTAGTCGGTCGTCAGCGCGATGCGCGGGAAAAACGCCGCGCGCGCCGCGCCGATGTTCGCGTTCGCGGCCTTCAGCCGCCCCTCGGCCTGCCGGATGTCCGGCCGCCGTTCGAGCAATTGACTCGGCGCACCCGGCGCCACGGGCGCGATCGACAGCGAGTCGAGCGCGGTCGCGTCGTCCGGCACGTTGCGCGCGAAATCGCCCGCCAGCAGTTGCAGCGCGCGGACGGCCTGCGCATGCTCGCGCTGCAGCCCGGCCTGCGACGCGCGCGCGGACGCCACCAGCATCTCGGCCGAGTGCAGCTCGATCGCGTCGCTCGTGCCGGCGGCATAGCGGCGTTGCGTGAGCGCGGCCATCCGCTCGCGCGCATCGAGCGTGCGCTGGGCGAGCGCCAGTTGCTCGTGCAACGATCGTTCGGAAACGTACGCGCCCGCCACTTCGGCGATCACGCCGATGCGAACCGTGCGTTGCGCGTCGGCCGTCGCGAAATAGTCGGCGAGCGCCGCATCGGACAGGCTGCGCACGCGGCCGAACAGGTCGAGCTCGTACGCGCTGACGCCGACGCCCGCGCGATACAGCCCGCTGATCGCGCTTTCGCGCACGACCGGGTCGTACTGGCGCGCGCGTTCATAGCCGAGATTCGCATCGACCGACGGCATCCGGTCCGCGCGCTGCACGCCGTACAGCGCACGTGCCTCCTCGAGCCGGCCGGCGGCGATCCGCAGGTCGCGGTTGTTCGCGAGCGCCGCGTCGATCCACGCCTGCAGCGCCGGATCGGTGAAATACGCATGCCAGTCGTCGAGCAGCGCGGCATCCTGCGCGGTGGCCGGTTCGGCGGCCGGCGTCGTGCCGCCGTCGACCGGCGTATAGGTCGCCGGGACCGGCGCGGCCGGGCGCTCGTACCGCGGCGCGAGCGAACACCCGGCGAGCGCGAGCGCGGCGGCCAGCGCGAGCGGTGCCCGCAGCGCGCCGCGTGCATTCAGCGCAAACATCATGGTTGCGAACCCTCCATCGTCGTCGGCTGCGCCCCGCCGCGCCGGCGTGGGCCGACGTCGAACAGGCGGCCGACGATCACGAAAAACAGCGGGACGAGAAACACCGCGAGCACGGTCGCCGTAATCACGCCGCCGAGCACGCCGGTGCCGATCGCCATCTGCGCGCCGGACGCGGCGCCCGACGCGAACGCGAGCGGCAGCACGCCGACGCCGAACGCGAGCGACGTCATCACGATCGGCCGCAGCCGCAGGCGCGCGGCCTCGAGCGCGGCGTCGACGAGCGACATGCGCTGCGCGACGAGGTCCTTCGCGACCTCGACGATCAGGATCGCGTTCTTCGCGGACAGCCCGATCGTCGCGATCAGCCCCACCTTGAAATAGATGTCGTTCGGCATCATCCGCAGCGTCACGCCGAGCACCGCGCCGATCACGCCGAGCGGGACGACCAGCATCACCGCGAACGGAATCGACCAGCTCTCGTAGAGCGCCGCGAGTGCGAGGAACACGACGAGCACCGACAGCGCGAACAGCATCGGCGCCTGCGCGCCCGACAGCCGCTCCTCGAACGACTGCCCCGACCACGCATAGCCGATGCCGGCCGGCAGCTTCGCGGCGATCCGCTCGATCGCGCTCATCGCCTCGCCGCTGCTGTGGCCGGCCGCGGCCGAGCCGTTGATCGTGAACGACGGATAACCGTTGTAGCGCGTGAGCTGCGGCGGCCCGAGCGTCCAGTGCAGCGTCGTGAACGCCGCGAGCGGCACCATCTCGCCGCGTGCGTTGCGCACGCGCAGCTTCTTCACGTCGTCCGGATCGAGCCGGTGCCGCCCGTCGGCCTGCACCATCACGCGCCGCACCTGCGTGCCGTGCATGAAGTCGCCGATATAGTCGGAGCCGAACATCACCGCGAGCGTCGTATTGATCTCGTCCATCGACACACCGAGCGCGGACGCCTTCGCGCGATCGATGTCGAGCTTCAGTTGCGGCGCGTCCTGCGTGCCCGCGAACATCAGGTCGGTGAGCGCGCGATCCTTGCCGCCCGCCGCGAGCAGTTGCTCGCGCGCGGCGCTGAACGTCGCGTAGTCGAGCCCGCCGCGGTTCTGCAGCCGGAAGTCGAAGCCGCTCGACGAACCGAGATCGGGCAGCGCCGGCGAGTTCATCGCGAACACCGTCGTGTTCGGCGTGCCCGCGAAGCGCTCGTTGATGCGCGCGACGATCGACTGCACGTGATCGCGCTCGGCCTTGCGTTCCTTCCAGTTCTTCAGCGTGACGAAGATCATCCCGCCGTTCGGCCCTTCGCCGTACAGGTTGAAGCCGCCGAGCGCATACGTATAGGCGGTCGGCTCGTCGCGGCGGATGGCCGACTCGACCGCGCGCACGCTCTGCATCGTCTCCGCGAGCGGCGTGCCTTGCGGGCGGATCACCATCACCATGAAGTTGCCCTGGTCCTCGTCCGGCAGGAACGCGGTCGGCAGCTGCGTGAGCATCAGCGCGGCCGCCGCGGTCAGCGCGCCGTACACGACGAGCCAGCGCACCGGCTTCTTCAGCATCGTGCCGACCCGCGTCGCGTAGCGCTGCGTCGCCCGCGCGACGAAGCGGTTGAACCCGCCGAAGAAGCCACGCTTCTCGTGATGGTCGCCCGACACCGGCTTGAGCAGTGTCGCGCACAGCGCGGGCGTCAGCGACAGCGCGAGGAACGCCGAGAAGCCGATCGACACCGCAAGCGACAGCGCGAACTGCCGGTAGATGTTGCCCACCGCGCCGCCGAAGAACGCCATCGGCACGAACACCGACGTCAGCACCACGGTGATCCCGACGATCGCGCCGCTGATCTGCGTCATCGCCTTGACGGTCGCGTCGTACGGCGCGAGCCCTTCCTCGACCATCAGCCGCTCGACGTTCTCGACGACGACGATCGCGTCGTCGACGAGGATGCCGATCGCGAGCACCATCCCGAACATCGTCAACACGTTGATCGAGAAGCCGGCCGCGTACATCACGCCGAACGTGCCCGCGAGCGCGACCGGCACGACGAGCGTCGGAATCAGCGTCGCGCGCAGGTTCTGCATGAACAGGAACATCACGAGGAACACCAGCACGCCGGCCTCGATCAGCGTCGTGACGACCTTGTTCATCGATACGCGCACGAACGACGACGTCTCGTACGGGATCTGGTACTTCACGCCCGGCGGGAAGTACCTGGACAGCTCGTCCATCGTCGCGCGCACGCGCTTCTCGGTGGACACGGCGTTCGAGCCCGGCGCGAGCTTGATGCCCATCCCGGTCGCGACCTTGCCGTTCACGTACGACGGATAGTTGTAGTCGTTGCCGCCGAACTCGATGCGCGCGACGTCGCGCAGGAACAGCGCGGAGCCGTCGGGTTGCGCACGCAGCGCGATCGCGCCGAAATCGGCCGGCGTCTTCAGCGGCGCGTCCGCGAACACCGTCGCCGCGATCGGCGCACTGTCCGGCACCGCGCTGCGGCCGATGTCGCCGATCGTCACGCGCGCGTTGTGCGCACGCACGGCCGATGCGATGTCCGACGCGGTGAGGCCATGCCCGGCCAGCTTCACCGGGTCGGGCCAGATCCGCATCGCATATTCGGCGCCCCAGAACTGCACCTTGCCGACACCCTCGACGCGGCGCAGCGCCTGCACCACGTTCGCCGACGCGTATTCGCCGAGCTGCACGTCGGTCATCCGGCCGTCGTCGGAGGTCAGCGACACGACGAGCTGGATGTTGTCGGCGGCCTTCTCGACCTGGATGCCGTCGCGGCGCACCGGCTCGGGCAGGCGCGCATCGACCGTCTTCAGCCGGTTCTGCACTTCGACGGCCGCGAGATCGGCGTTCACGCCCTGCTTGAACGTCAGGTACAGCGATGCCGCCCCCGCGCTGCTCGTCGCGGACGTATACAGCAGCCCCGGCGCGCCGTTCATCTCGCGCTCGATCAGCGCGGTCACCGATTCCTCGACGACCTGCGCGGACGCGCCCGGATACGTCGCATAGATGCTGACGACGGGCGGCGCGATGTCCGGGTACTGCGCGACGGGCAGCGCGCGAATCGCGAACAGGCCGCCCAGCACGATGAAGATGGCGATCACCCACGCGAAGACGGGGCGATCGATGAAGAAACGTGCCATGTTGGTTTGAACCGGTCAGGTTTGACGGGCGGCCGCCTGCGAAGCGGCCGCTACCGGCGCCTTCTCGACGGGCTTGACGGCCGTATCGGGCGCGAACTGCGCGGCGTCGTCGACGATCACGCGCTCGCCGCCCGCGAGGCCGCGCGTGATGCGCCAGTCACGGCCGCTCATCTGGTCGGCCGTGACCTCGACGTCCTTGACCTTGCCGTTCGCGCCGACGACCCGCACCGACGTGCGGTCGGCCGTGCGCAGCAGCGCGTCGCGCGGCACCAGGATCGCCCGCTGGTCGACCGCCGTATCGAGCGCGATCCGCACATACGCGCCCGGCAGCAGCTCGCGCTCCGGATTCGGGAACAGCGCGCGCATCGCGACGGTATCGGTGGTCGGATCGACCGCGAGATCGCTGAACAGCAGCTTGCCTTTCAGCGGATACGCGGTGCCGTCGGCGCGCAGCAGCGTCACCGCGACGTCGTGCTGCGCGATGCCGGTCGCGCGCCCGCTCTTCACCGCGCGACGCAATGCGTCCACGTCGGCGGCCGGCTGCGAGAAGTTCACGTAGATCGGATCGAGCTGCTCGACGGTCGTGAGCGGCGTCGCCTGGTCCTGGCCGACGAGCGCACCCTCGGTCACGAGCGCGCGCCGCGCGCGGCCCGCGATCGGCGCGGTGACGGTCGCGTAGTCGAGCTGCAACTGCGCGCGCGCGAGTTCGGCCTTCGCGGATGCCACCTCGGCCTTCGCCTGCGTATCGGCCGCGACGGCCTCGGTGTGGTCGCGCTCGCTCACCGCGCGGTCGCGCACGAGATCGTCGTAACGGCGGCGCTTGTCGGTCGCCGCGAGCGCGGCGGCCTGCGCCTTCGCGAGCGCGCCCTGCGCGGCGTCGCGCGCGGCCTTCAGCGGCGCGGGATCGATGCGGAACAGCACCGCGCCCTGCTTCACTTCCTGGCCTTCCTCGTAGGTTCGTGCGGTGACGATGCCCGCGACCCGCGCGCGGACTTCCGCTTGCCGGTACGCGTCGAGCCGGCCCGGCAGTTCGACGGTCATCGGCACGGCCGTCGGGCGCACCGTCACGACGGTCGCCTGCTTCGCGGTCTCCGGCGCGGCATCCTTGTCGCCCTTTCCACATCCGGCCACGGCCAGCAGGGCCGCGAGCGCGAACGGCGCCAGCCGCATGCGGCGCCACAGGGTGCGTTTGTTATTCATGTTCTGACCTCGGATCATTCGCCGCCGATACAATGCGGCGGCTCAGGGTGGCCGATTATAATCAGTCACGACTGATTAAATACACGCGCTTTCAATCCGGCTGACACACTGTCTCAATAAAACGACAGCGAACTGTAAGGAATTTCACGACATGGCCCGCAAGACCCGGGAAGAATCGCTCGCCATCAAGCACCGGATCCTCGACGCCGCCGAGCTCGTGCTGCTCGAAAGAGGCGTCGCGCAAACCGCGATGGCGGACCTCGCCGAGGCCGCCGGGATGTCGCGGGGCGCCGTCTACGGCCACTACCGCAACAAGATGGAAGTGTGTCTGGCGATGTGCGACCGCGCGTTCGCGCGCACGTCGGAAGGGTTCGACGCGGGCGACGGCCTGCCGCCGTTCGCGACGCTGCGGCGCGCCGCGTCGCACTATCTGCAGGAATGCGGCGAGCCTGGCCCGATGCAGCGCGTGCTGGTGATTCTCTATACGAAGTGCGAGCAAAGCGAGGAGAACGGCGCGCTGCAGCGGCGCCGCATGCTGCTCGAGCTGCAGATGCTGCGGATCACGAAGGCGCTGCTGCGTCGCGCGATCGCCGCCGGCGAACTTGCCGTCGATCTCGACGTGCACCTCGCCGCCGTCTATCTCGTGTCGCTGCTCGAAGGCGTGTTCGCGTCGATGATCTGGACCAACCGGCTGCGCGGCAACCTGTGGAACGACGCCGAGGCGATGCTCGACGCCGGCTTCGACGCCGTGCGCACCTCCGCCGCCCTGCGCCGACGCGCGCAAAAATTGCCGGACTGACGAGAATCGTCGTAACAAATGCTGATTTAACCCGACTTACCGCACTGCGAAACGAATGAGCTGACCCTCTTTAAAATTTTTAACGTTTCGCGGAACATCGGTAGACTGACGCTGTCATCTTTCTTTAGCGTCTTCGTGATAACCGGGTTCGACCCGGTATGCACGCCGCCGTTCGAAGCGGGCACTGCCCCGCAGGTTGGGTCGAACGGAAACGACACAGGCCCCTGGCGGGGCCTGTTTTGTTGCACGCCCGCCGCCCGCCCCGTCGCCGTTCGACGGTGTGCCGCCGGCGGCCCCCGCCCACACCCCTTTGAACCGCTTTCCTGGATGTGGACACCTTGGTCAAGTCTGTCGCAACCCCTGATGCCGTCGCACCCGGTCGCGCGCAGCGCGTCGTGCGCACGCTCGTGCCGGCCGCCGTGCTCGGCGCCCTCGCCGCATTCGGCCTCGCCGCCGCGTTGCCGGCCGTGTCGCAACTGCCGGGCGCCGTCGATTCGGGCACGGCCGCGCTGCCGCAGCGCGTGCTGTCCGATACGCCGTTTCCCACCGCGCAGCATTTCGTGACGAGCGAGCTCGCCCGCACGATCGGCGAGCGCAACGAACACCTCGATCGCAATGATCGCAGTGTGCAGCCGGGCCTGTTCGCGCCGCTCAGCGCGCATCGCAACGACATGCTCGGCTACGCGAGCCTGTTTCAGTTCGCGGCGCCCGACCACCAGCAAGGCATGCGCGCGGGCGACATCGAACTCACGCTGTCCGATACGCTGAACCGTCTCGACGTGCCACCCGAAGTGCGCATCCAGCTTGGCGATCTCGTCACCGGCAAGGTCGCGATGCGCGCGAGTGCGCAGCGCGGGGACTATTACCGCGTCGCGTTCGACACGAACGACGGCACGCCGCGCCTCACCGCGCTCGAGCTGCGCGTCGCCGGCCGCACGTTCGGCGCGATCTGGTTCCGCGCGCCGGGCGCCGAGCACGGTGCGTACTACGCGCTCGACGGCTCGCCGCTCGAAGCCGCCGCATTCACGATGCCGGTCAAGTGGACGCGTATCAGTTCGTTCTTCGGCGAGCGCATCCATCCGCTGTCGCAGGCGATGGCGTTCCATACGGGCGTCGATCTCGCCGCGCCGAGCGGCACGCCGGTCGATGCGGCGGCCGACGGCGTCGTGTCGTTCGTCGGCACCGATCCGGGCGGCTACGGCCGCTATGTGATCGTCGATCATGCGGATGGCTATTCGACCTACTACGCGCACCTGTCCGCGTTCGCTCGCGGGCTCAAGACCGGCGAAACGGTGAAGCAGGGGCAACGTATCGGCTCGGTCGGGATGACGGGTGCGGCGACCGGCCCGCACCTGCATTTCGAGGTGCGGGTCGCGAACGATCCGGTCGACCCGCTCGTCACGCTGGCCAGCGCGCAGACGGCGCTGTCGGACATGCAGCTCACCGCGTTCCGCCAGGAAGCCGCGCAATGGCGCTTGCGCCTCGCGTCGATCAGCACCACGCCGTTCGCGTTCGCGCAGAACGACGGCCCGCTGTGGGGCGATTTCGCGACCGGCCCGTCGACGCTGCGTGCGGTGTTCGATACGCACTACAGCGCGTCCTGACGCTGACGGACTGAAGCGTCCGGGCACCTAGCCTCATCTGCACCACCGCGCGCGTCGCCGCTCGAATAACGGCGACGCGGCCCGCTGCGGATGGTCGCACATCATCCATCTTCATCACCGAAAGCGCGCGCACGCATCGCACGCGTGCTCGCCGGCCCACCGTTACCGCGCGGGTTCCGTGCGTTCGGCCGTCGCCTGCGCCGCACGTTGCGTGCGCGGCCCCCGCGACAGCAGCCAACGCGCCCCTCCATCGAGCGACGTGCACAGCACCAGATAAATCAGCGCGACGAACAGGAAGATCGGCGCCGGATACACCATCAGCCGGTTGTTCACCTGCGTTGCGACGAACGACAGCTCCGGCACGCCGACGATATACGCGAGCGATGTGTCCTTCACGAGCGCGACCCACTGGTTGACGAACGACGGCGTCATGATCCGGATCGCCTGCGGCAGCAACACGTAGCGCACCGTCTGCCAGCGCGTGAGCCCGAGCGACAGCCCGGCCTGCCATTGACCATCGCCCGCCGCGACGATCCCCGCATGCACCGCATGCGCGAGATACGCGCCGCCGATCAGCGCCAGCGCGCACACGACCGTCGCGAGCCCCGGTACATCCATGTGCAACAGCACGGGCATCAGGAAATACGTCCAGAAGATCAGCATCAGCACCGGAATCGCGCGGAAAAAACCGATGAACGCGAGCAGCAACACACGCGCCGGGCCGCGCGCCAGCGCCATCGCGACGCCGAGCGCCACGCCGAGCACGGCCGACGCGATCGCGGATGCAAGCGCCAGCACCAGCGACAGCGCGGCGCCGCCGAGCGGGCCGTCCGGAAACGCGCCGACGAGCAGGTACGGCAGATTCGAAAGCAGCAGCGAAAGGTCCATCGTCAGCGCCCCGCTCCGAGCCGGTCGCGCCATTGCGTGGCCGCATACGCACCGGCCTCGATCGCGGCCACCGCCGCGATATATAGCAGCGTCGCGACGCCGAACGCGGCGAAGGTCTGGAACGTCTCCGTCTCGACCTGCCGCGACGCATACGACAGCTCGGCGACGCCGATCGCCATCGCGAGCGACGAGTTCTTCACGAGATTCATGTATTGGCCGAACAGCGGCGGCAGCGCGATGCGCACGGCCTGCGGCAGCACCACGTAGCGCAGCGACTGCATCGGCGTGAGGCCGAGCGCGGCCGCCGCATCGTGTTGCGCGCGCCGCACGCCGCGCAGACCGGCTTCGCATTCCTCGGCGACGAAGGCAGCCGTATAGGCGCTCAAGCCAACCCAACCCGCCACGAATTCGAACGACGGCCACGCGAGCGTGAACGGGCCCACGCTCACCGCATGGCGCGCATTGAGCCACGCGATCCACGTTTCGGGCAGCAACGACGCGACGCCGAAATACCAGAACAGCAACTGCACGAGCAGCGGCGTGTTGCGGAACGCGACGACGTACGCGGCGGCTGCCGCGCGCGGCGCCCGGCCACGCGCATGCCGCATCACGGCGAGCAGCAACCCGCCGACGGTCGCGGCGACGGCCGACGCGGCCGCGAGGCCGAGTGTCAGCAGGAAGCCCTGCCAGAGCCAGGACAGATATTTGGGAGCCAACCCGAGCATGCTGGGGAGCGCGCACGACGCGCGCGGTCGGATGAAAACGAAAAGCGCCGCGCGGCCGAGGTTCCGGCCAAGCGCGGCGCGCGTGCGGCAGTGCTCAGGTCTTGTCGCCGATCCGGAAAATGCGCGTGAGCGGCGTTTTCGTCGTCGGCCCGAACCATGCGTCGTAGATCTGCGTCGCGCGGCCGTTCGCCTCGAGCCCCTTCAACGTGTCGTTGACGAAGCCGAGCAGGCGCGTCTCGCCCTTCGGCACGCCGACGCCCATGTAGTCGTTCGAGATCGTGAACGCCGGGATCTCGTAGTTCTGCTTGTCGGGCACGTTCGCGAGCAGGCCGATCAGTTTCGGGCCGTCCTGCGTGATGGCCTGCACGTTGCCGGCGCGCAGCGCGGCGAACGCGAACGGCGTGTCGTCGTACGCGACGATCGTCGCCTTCGGGAATTTCTCGCGCAGCGTGATCTCGTTGGTCGTACCCTTGTCCGCGCCGACGCGCAGGCCGTTGAGCTGGTCGGCCGATTTCAGCACGCCCTTCTTCGCGAGAAACTGCTGGCCCGACGAGAAATACGGGATGCTGAAGTCGACCTGTTTCGCGCGCTCATCGGTGATCGTGAAGTTCGCGAGCACGAGGTCGACCTTGCCGGAGGTGAGGAACGGGATGCGGTTCGCGGGGTTGGTCGGTTGGAGCTGCAGCTTCACGCCGAGCTTGTCGGCGAGCGCCTTCGCATAATCGACGTCGAGACCGACGATGTGGTTGCTTTTCGCATCGACATAACCGAACGGCGGATTGCTGTCGAACGTCGCGACGCGCAGCACCCCGGCCTTCTTGATGTCGTCGAGACGGTCCGCATGGGCGACGGTGCCTGCGGTAACGAGCGCGACCCCGACGAGCCACGTAGCGAGCGTGTTGATTTTCATGAGCACGACCTGATTTGTTATGGAGGCCGCCGCGGATCGCGCGGCGGCACGGTTCGAAGAACATCGTGACGAAGTGTGTCGCCGCGAAGCCGCTAACGTATCAGCGCGTGCGGCGAATCCGAACCAACAAATGGTGCTTTGCTCAGCGGGTTTCGTGATGAGGCAGGCGGGCTGCGGGCACGCATTGCCGCCGTGCAAAAAAAGACGCCCGCTGCAAGCAGCGGGCGCGAATCCCAGTCAAGGAGGTGTCACACGAACTACGCAGTCAGATTAAGGAAATCGCCCGCCACGGACAACGAATCGATTTCCATATCGATATGACGCGGCGCGCTCATGCCGCCGCCTGCGGAATCGCACGTCGCAAAAAAAACGTCCCGCCAACCAGCGGGACGTTCGTCATGATGCAAGTACGCGCCACGCGCGGCCGATCACGGCTCGTGGCGCAGGTACCCTTCCTTGCTCGGATCGCGCATCCGCCACGACACGATCAGCGAGATCGCGCACAGCACGGTCACGTACCAGTAGAACGTTTCCTCGCTGCCGATCGACTTGAACCACAGCGCGACGTACTCGGCCGAACCGCCGAAGATCGCGTTCGCGACCGCATACGACAGGCCCACGCCCATCGCGCGCACTTCCGGCGGGAACATCTCGGCCTTGATCAGGCCGCTGATCGACGTGTAGAAGCTGACGATCGCCAGCGCAACCGTGATCAGCACGAACGCGGCCACCGGGCTCGTCACGCCCTTCAGCGCATGCATCAGCGGCACCGTGCCGATCACCGCGAACGAACCGAACAGGATCATCGACGTGCGGCGGCCGATCTTGTCCGACAGCGCGCCGAACACCGGCTGCATCAGCATGTAGACGAGCAGCGCGACGGTCATCACGTTGCTGGCTGTCTTCGCGTGCATGCCGGCCGTGTTCACGAGGTACTTCTGCATGTACGTCGTGAACGTGTAGAAGATCAGCGAGCCGCCGGCCGTGAAGCCGACCACCGTGAAGAACGCGCCCTTATGCTGCCACACGCCGCGGATCGTGCCGGCGTCCTTCTTGTCGCGCGATGCGCTCGTCGACGTCTCGTCGAGCGATTTGCGCAGGTACAGCGAAATCAGCGCGGCCGCCGCGCCGACCACGAACGGAATACGCCAGCCCCACGCTTTCAGCTCGCCGGCCGACAGCGTCTGCTGCAGGATCACGAGCACCAGCAGCGCGCACAGCTGGCCGCCGATCAGCGTCACGTACTGGAACGACGCGAAGAAGCCGCGACGGCCCTTCAGCGCCACTTCACTCATGTAGGTCGCGCTCGTCCCGTACTCGCCGCCCACCGACAGGCCCTGGAACAGGCGCGCGACCAGCAGCAGCGCCGGCGCGAGCGCACCGATCTGCGCATAGGTCGGCAGCACCGCGATCACGAGCGACCCGCCGCACATCATCAGCACCGAGATCATCATCGCCGCGCGACGGCCGTGACGGTCGGCGATGCGGCCGAACAGCCAGCCGCCGATCGGACGCATCAGGAAACCGGCCGCGAACACGCCGGCCGTGTTCAGCAGCTGCGTCGTCGTGTTGCCGCTCGGGAAGAATGCCGGCGCGAAGTACAGCGCGCAGAACGAGTAGATGTAGAAGTCGAACCACTCGACGAGGTTGCCCGATGAGGCGCCGACGATGGCGAACACGCGCCGCCGGGTGTCTTGCGCGGACAGCGCAGCTTGGTCGGTCTGGACGTCCATGGGTTGGTCTATTCCTTTTAGTGCTTTCTGGGCGAGACGGCTGGGGCCGCCGCGTGCGGTCGCACGTGGCACCGGTTCCGGCGCACGGCGCTACGGGATTTTAGCGAAATGTAAAGTAACAAGCGCTCCGGGTTCGTCCCGATGTAGAAAATTTTTCTCCCGGCGCGCGTTCGTCATATGAAAACGCCAGCCCGCAGGCTGGCGTCCGATGCAAACATTTCCGGCGTGCGGCGATCACACGCGCACTTCGGGCGGCACGTAGCGGCACTCGTAGCGCTTGCGCACGGTGCCGGCCTCGTCGACGCTTTCCAGGTACACGTCGAACTGCCAGAGCCGCGCCATGTGCTTGAGCACTTCCTCGCTGTCGTTCGACAGGTGACGGTTGTCGGTCATGAAGTGGCGCAGCGTGAGGCTGCGGTCGCCGCGCGTGTTGACGGCCCACACCTGGATGTTCGGCTCGCGGTGATGGATGTCGTACTGCCGCGACAACGCCTGCCGCACGTACTGGTAGCCGGAATCGTCGTGGATCGCCGACACCTCGAGCGAATCGCGCATGTCGTCGTCGAGCACCGAGAAGAGCCGCATCTCGCGAATCAGGTTCGGCGACAGGTACTGCGCGATGAAGCTCTCGTCCTTGAAGTTGCGCATCGCGTAGTGCATCGCCGGCAGCCACGGCGTGCCCGCGATCTCCGGAAACCACTTGTAGTCTTCCTCCGTCGGCGCTTCGCAGATCCTTCGGATGTCGCTCATCATCGAGAAACCGAGCGCATACGGGTTGATCCCGCTGTAATACGGCTTCGTGACGGGCGGCTGGTAGACCACGTTGCTGTGCGAGTGCAGGAACTCCATCATGAAGCCGTCTTCCAGCTTCCCCTGGTTGTACAGCGTATTGAGCAGCGTGTAGTGCCAGAACGTCGCCCAGCCTTCGTTCATCACCTGCGTCTGCCGCTGCGGATAGAAATACTGGCCGATCTTGCGCACGATGCGGATCACTTCCCGCTCCCACGGTTCGAGCAGCGGCGCATTCTTTTCCGCGAAATACAGCAGGTTCTCCTGCGGCTCGGACGGATAGCGGTCGTCTTGCTCCTCCGTCAGCTCGGGCTTCTTGCCCGGCAGCGTGCGCCACAGTTCGTTCACCTGCGACTGCAGGTACGCCTCGCGCTCGCGCCGCAGCGCCGCTTCCTTCGACAGCGACGGCTTCTGCGGCCGCTTGTAGCGGTCGACGCCGTAGTTCATCAACGCATGGCACGAGTCGAGCAGTTCCTCGACGCGATCGAGGCCGTAGCGCTCCTCGCATTCCGCGACGTAGTTCTTCGCGTACACGAGGTAGTCGATGATCGCGTGCGCGTCCGTCCACAGCCGGAACAGGTAGTTGCCCTTGAAGAACGAGTTGTGCCCGTACGCCGCGTGCGCGATGACGAGCGCCTGCATCGTCATCGTGTTCTCTTCCATCAGATACGCGATGCACGGATTCGAATTGATGACGATTTCGTAGGCCAGGCCCATCTGGCCGCGACGATAGCTCTTCTCGGTCGCGAGAAAGTGCTTGCCGAACGACCAGTGACGGTAGTTGACGGGCATCCCGACCGACGCATACGCATCCATCATCTGCTCGGCGCTGATCAGTTCGAGCTGGATCGGGTAGATGTCGAGCTCGTATTGTTCGGCAACCTGCGAGATGTGCGTGTCGTATTCCTCGAGCAATTCGAACGTCCAGTCGGACGGGCACGGCAACGGCTTGCGTTCGGCAACGTTCATACGCGCTTCCTTTTGCCCGGAACCGGGCAAGTCGGCGGCCGGCGGCGGCGGTTCGGCCTGCCCGCGTTGCTGCGGTGCGGCAGGGCCGGCCGTGTCGTCGCCGGAAGGGCGCGGCGCGTAGCCGCGCGACTCGTTGTGCAGATGGCGGGTCGTCATGACATTTCCACCTGCTTTTCGAACAATTCGCGAAACACCGGGTAAATGTCCGCAGCCGATTCCACTTTTTTCATCGCGAGATGCGGTTGCGACAAGGCCAGTTGCGCGTATTCCAGCCACAGATTCTGCTCTTCCGGCGCGACCTGGATATACGCGAAGTAACGCGTCTTGGTGAGGATATCCTCTTCCAGGATTTTGCGACACTTGGGCGAATCGTCAGTCCAGTTGTCGCCGTCGGACGCCTGCGCGCCGTAGATGTTCCACTCGGTGGGCGAGTAGCGCTCGTCCATCACCTTGCGCATCAGTTCGAGCGCGCTCGACACCACGGTGCCGCCGCTTTCGGTCGAATGGAAGAAGGTGTCCTCGTCGACTTCCTCGGCCCGCGTGTGGTGGCGAATGAACACCACTTCGATGCGCTCGTAGTTGCGCTTGAGGAACAGGTAAAGCAGGATGAAGAAGCGCTTCGCGAGATCCTTGCGCTGCTCGTCCATCGAGCCCGACACGTCCATCAGGCAGAACATCACGGCCTGGCTCGACGGTTGCGGCTGCTTCACGCGGTTGATGTAGCGCAGGTCGAACGGATCGATGAACGGAATCCGCCAGATGCGCCCTTTCAGGTGATGAATCTCGGCCTCGAGCGTCGCGATTTCCGCGCGGCGGTCTTCGGGGTCGCTCTTCAGCGCTTCGAGCTGGGCCTCGAGCTCGCGCAGCTCGTTGACGAGCGGCGAGCCGAGCGCGATGCGCCGGCCGAGCGCGCTGCGCAGCGAACGCACGACGTCGATGTTGTTCGGCGTGCCTTCCGCCGACCAGCCCGCGCGCACGTTCTTCCAGCTCGGCACCGTCAGCAGGTGCGTCTTCACGAGGCGCGGCAGTTCGAGATCGTCGAAGAAGTACTGCATGAACTCGTCGCGCGACAGCTCGAACACGAAGTCGTCCTGCCCTTCGCCCTCGTTGCTCGCCTGACTGCCGCCACCGCCCGAGCCGCCCTGCGGGCGCGGGATCTTGTCGCCGCGCACGTAGTCCTCGTTGCCGGGGTGCACGTACTCACGACGCCCGCCCGGCGCGTGCCGGAAATTCGGCTCCGCGATGTCCTTGCGCGGGATCGTGATGCTCTGCGTGCTCTGGATATCCTTGATGCTACGGTCGCGCACCGCGTCGGACACGGCACGACGAATGTAGTTCTTGACGCGACGCAGAAAGCGTTCGCGATTGGCGATGCTCTTGTTCTTGCCGGCCAGCCTGCGGTCGATGATTTGATGAAGCACTCCCGGTCTCCCGCTCGAAAGTCGATCTGCCGGGGCACTCGCCGCGCATGCCGTCTGCCGTCATGCGGGCGGCGCCTCTGAAAGCGCCCGTACGGACTCGCCGTACGGGCGCGATACCGCGCGTGTCATGACGACTTGCGCACGCGCAGGTACCAGTCGCAAAGGAGCCTCACCTGCTTCGGCGTATAGCCCTTCGCGACCATCCGGTTCACAAAGTCCTCATGCTTGCGCTGCTCCTCCGCCGAACCCTTCGCGTTGAACGAAATGACCGGCAACAGTTCCTCGGTATTCGAGAACATCTTCTTCTCGATCACGACCCGCAACTTCTCGTAGCTCGTCCACACGGGGTTCTTGCCGGCGTTCGCCGCCCGCGCGCGCAACACGAAGTTCACGATCTCGTTGCGGAAATCCTTCGGATTGCTGATCCCGGCCGGCTTCTCGATCTTCTCCAGCTCCGCGTTCAGCGCGGCGCGATCGAAGCTCTCGCCGGTATCGTGATCGCGGAATTCCTGATCCTGGATCCAGAAGTCCGCATACGTGACGTAGCGATCGAAGATGTTCTGGCCGTATTCCGAATACGACTCGAGATACGCGGTCTGGATCTCCTTGCCGATGAACTCCGCGTACCGCGACGCGAGCACGTCCTTCACGAACGACAGGTACTTCTGCTCGGTTTCCGGCGGGAACTGCTCGCGTTCGATCTGCTGTTCGAGCACGTACATCAGGTGCACCGGGTTCGCCGCGACCTCGCTCGTATCGAAGTTGAACACGCGCGACAGGATCTTGAACGCGAAGCGGGTCGACACGCCGGTCATCCCTTCGTCCACGCCCGCGTAGTCGCGATACTCCTGGTACGACTTCGCCTTCGGATCGGTGTCCTTCAGGTTTTCGCCGTCGTACACCTGCATCTTCGAGAACAGGCTCGAATTCTCCGGCTCGTGCAGACGCGACAACACCGAGAACTGCGACATCATCTTCAGCGTGCCCGGCGCGCACACGGCCTCGGCGAGCGACGAATTGCGGATCAGCTTCTCGTAGATCTTGATTTCTTCCGACACGCGCAGGCAGTACGGCACCTTCACGACGAAGATCCGGTCGAGCAGTGCCTCGTTGTTGCGGTTGTTGCGGAACGCCTTCCACTCCGACTCGTTCGAGTGCGCGAGAATCACGCCGTCGAACGGAATCGCGCCGAAACCTTCGGTACCCTTGAAGTTGCCTTCCTGCGTGGCGGTCAGCAGCGGGTGCAGCACCTTGATCGGCGCCTTGAACATTTCGACGAATTCGAGCAGGCCCTGGTTCGCCAGGCACAGGCCGCCCGAGTAGCTGTATGCGTCGGCATCGTCCTGCGCATACTGTTCGAGCTTGCGGATATCGACCTTGCCGACCAGCGACGAGATGTCCTGATTGTTCTCGTCGCCCGGCTCCGTCTTCGCGATGCCGACCTGCCGCAGGATCGACGGAAAGCGGCGCACCACGCGGAACTGGCGGATGTCGCCGTTGTATTCGTGCAGGCGCTTGACGGCCCACGGACTCAGGATGCTCTTCAGGTAGCGGCGCGGAATGCCGTACTGTTCCTCGAGGATCGGACCATCCTCGTCGTAGTCGAACAGCCCGAGCGGCGATTCGTTGACGGGCGAACCCTTCAGCGAATAGAACGGCACGCGCTCCATCAGTTGCTTCAGGCGCTCGGCGATCGACGACTTGCCGCCGCCCACCGGGCCCAGCAGATAGAGGATCTGCTTCTTCTCTTCAAGACCTTGCGCAGCGTGGCGGAAATATGCGACCACCTGCTCGATCACCTCCTCCATTCCGTAGAACTCACGGAATGCCGGATACACCTTGATGACCTTGTTCGCGAAGATCCGCGACAGGCGCGGGTCGTTGCGGGTATCGATCTGTTCAGGTTCCCCGATTGCTTCCAGCATGCGTTCACCCGCCGTCGCATACGCGGATGGATCGTTCTTGCAGAGCGCGAGATACTCCTCCAGCGAGAGCTCTTCCTCTCGCGTTTTTTCGAAGCGGTTCGCGAAGCTGCTGTAAATATCCATGCTACCTCCCTCGCCTGAGTCTGAAGACGTGCCTGCCTTCGTATGACTGCGCAGAAGCAAGCGCGTTCGAATTCATCCTAAACCCTTTCTTATTTTTTTTCACGAACTCTTCGTATGAAGTTCGTCATTCTCGACAACACCGCTTGGACAACGCATTTCGTCGTTTTACAATCGACCTCCCGAGCCGCAGAAACTGCATCCGCCGCGTCTCGTCGAACATCGAAACGTCTCGTGCGTTGGACATCTCCGACGTCGCCACTTCCTCCCCTCATCCCTATACGTTCGAGCGGTCGCGCGCGATGACACGCCGCGCGCACCGTTACAAATTTTTTTCGCAGTCCCTTACGGACATACCCGTACGACGAACGCGGGAACGTGACGTGCACGCAGCGCGTCGCCGCGTATGCGTCGGTGCGCGACGCAGGTGACGATGCACGATCGATCGTCCGTGCTGTCACATTTGTCCATCGCGGAAACGACAACGCCCGCGGATCGCGGGCGTCGTTCGTCACCAAATGGGGATAGATACGCAGTGCCTGAAGATCAGAACGTCTCCCAGTCGTCGCCGCCGGCGGTCGCGACTGCCGGCGCGGGGGCGGCCGATACGGCGGCGGGCTTGCGCGCCGGCGTCGCGATTACGGGTGCGCGTTTCGGCGCGGCGTCGCGTTCGACGCGCGCCGCAGCCGGCGCGGAAGGTGCACGCGGCGCTTGACGCGCCACCGCAACGACGGCGCCCGCGCGTGCTGCTTCGTCGTCGAGCTGGAATACCGCCGCCGTTTCGCGCAGGCGGGCCGCCTGTTCCTCGAGCGACTGCGCGGCGGCCGCCGCTTCCTCGACGAGCGCGGCATTCTGCTGCGTGACCTCGTCCATCTGCGCGACCGCGCGCGCCACCTGGTCGATCCCGCTGCTCTGCTCCTCGGACGCCGCCGCGATCTCGCCCATGATGTCCGTCACGCGCTGGACCGCGCCGATCACGTCGCTCATCGTGCGCCCGGCTTCGTCGACCAGCGTCGAGCCCGTCCGGATACGCTCCACCGACGCGTCGATCAGCGCCTTGATTTCCTTCGCCGCGCTCGACGAACGCTGCGCGAGGCTGCGCACTTCGCCGGCGACCACCGCGAAGCCGCGGCCTTCCTCTCCCGCCCGCGCGGCTTCGACGGCCGCATTCAGCGCAAGAATGTTGGTCTGGAACGCGATTCCCTCGATGATCGCGATGATGTCCGCGATTTTGGCCGAGCTGTCGTTGATTTCGCCCATCGTGCCGACCACCTGGCCGACCACCGTATTGCCCTTGTTTGCAATGTCGGACGCATTCGCGGCCAGCGAGCTTGCCTGGCGCGCATTGTCGGCATTCTGCTTCACCGTGCCCGTCAGCTGCTCCATGCTCGACGCGGTTTCCTGCAGCGCAGCGGCCTGTTCCTCGGTGCGCGACGACAGGTCGGTGTTGCCGGCCGCGATCTGGCGGGCCGCGGTCGCGATCGACTCGCTGCCGCCGCGCACGGTACGCACCGTGTCGACGAGCCCGCGCTGCATCCTCGCGAGGCCTTCCAGCATCTGGCCCATCTCGTCGCGCCGGTCGACGACGATCGGCCGGCGCAAGTCGCCTGCGGCGATCGCGTCGAAATGCGACAGCGCGTCGGCGATCGGGCGGCCGATCGCGCGGCTCAGCGTCAGCCACGACAGCACCGCGGCGCCGATGCCGGCCAGCAGCACCACGATCGACAGCACGCGCATCGTCTCGAATACCGATTCCGCCTGATCGAAGCGCGCCTGCGCATTGGTGAACTGGAAGCTGCGCAGCGCTTCACCGGCCGTGGCGAGTTCGGTATAGCGCGCCTGAAGCTGCTTCGCGCCGCCGCCGATCTGGTCGTGATCGCCCGCCCCGACCGCACTCGAGAACGCGTCGCAACTGTCCTGCAGCACCTTGCGCCGGGCGGCGACGTCCTGTGCGAGCCGGTCCTCGTCGGCGTTGCGCGGCAGCGCAAGGTATTTCTGCCACCAAGCGTCCGATTGTGCCCGCATCGCGCGGCTGCGCTCGATGGCCGCCGCCGAGTCCGGCGTGCCGGCCAGCAGCGCCGCACGGTCGAGTGCGAGGCGCTCGCGCGCGGCGAACATTTCCGCCATCGCCACGTTGACCGCGCTCGGCATCTGGTTCGTGAAAATCTCGCGCGTCGAATCGTTCGCACGCGTCATCCCGTACAGGCCGAGCACGCCGGTGACACCCAGCAGTACCGCCAGAAACGCCATCGTCAAACCGATGCGCGCACGAATCGTCAGGTTCCTGAACACCATCATCCATCCTGTGTTGCGTCGTCATGAACGGGCCGGGCCCGTTGGCTCGAAGCATTGCTTCGCTTGATTTATTTACGACCGCGCGACGCACAACTTGACGGATTTCAGACCATTTTTTCGAATTATTAGTCTGAACATTACAAACCACTGAACAAAATGGCGTAAATTCGGGCCAGTTCGACAACGGAAGGAAAAGACCGCGAGGCACCGGCAGGTTCAGGCAGGTGCGGCCGGCGAGGTGCGGCCGGCCGTCTCGTGCGACGAACCGGCCACGAGACGGAACCGCGATCCTGGGGTCAGGCCTGATCGGCCAGTTCGGAGCGCGTCGGAATCGACGGCTGAGCGCCCGCGCGCGTGACCGACAGCGCCGCCGCGCATTGCGCGAAGCGGATGGCCGTGTCGACGTCCGCGCCGGCCGCGAGCCGTGCGGAAAAGCCGCCGATGAAGGTGTCGCCGGCGGCCGTCGTGTCGACCGCCTGCACGACCGGCGCCGGATAGTGCCGCGCGGTGCCGTCGGCCGTCAACGCGAGCACGCCGCGCGCGCCGAGCGTCACCAGCACGTTGCGCGCGCCGCCGGCCTGCAGCGCCCGCGCGGCGGCTTCGGCTTCTGCCGGATCACGCACGGGCAGCCCCGTCAGCGCGGCCGCCTCGACCTCGTTCGGAATCAGGTAATCGACGAGCGGCAGCCAGCCGTCCGGCAGCGGCGCGACGGCCGGAGCCGGATTGAGCACCACCGTGCGGCCGAGCCGGCGTCCGGCCGACAATGCCGCGAACACCGTGTCCGGCGGCGTCTCGAGCTGGCAGATCAGCACGTCGGCCGCCGCCAGCGCGGCCTCGTGCCGCGCGATCGTGTCGGTCGTGACCTCGCCGTTGCCGCCCGCGACGATCACGATCGCGTTCTGGCTCCCATCGTCGACGACGATCAGCGCGACGCCGGTCGACGCCGACGCGCTCGTCGCGAGCCCCGCGCAGTCGATGCCCTCGGCCTCGAGACCCGCGCGCAGTGCCGCGCCGTGCGCATCCGCGCCGACGCAGCCGATCATCGCGACCTGCGCGCCGAGCCGGGCGGCGGCGACGGCCTGGTTGCCGCCCTTGCCGCCCGCGGCCTGCGCGAAGGCGTGCCCGGCGAGCGTTTCGCCCGGCAGCGGCAGCCGCGGCGCCCGCACGACGAGATCCATGTTGAGGCTGCCGACCACCGTCACGCGGCCGCCGCCCGTTACGGTCGCCGTCATGCGCGAGCGCCCGGCGCGGCCGGCTCGCGGTAGATGGCCGTCGATTCGCGCAGCACGAGGCGCGGCGACACGACGCGACGGCGGCTCGGCACGGCGCTCGAACCGCCGCCGATCCGTTCGATCAGCGTCTGCGCGGCCATTTCGCCGAGCGCGCGCACCGACTGGCCGACCGTCGACAGCGCCGGATACGTGTAGCGGGAAAATTCGATGTCGTCGAAGCCGATGATCGAGCAGTCGTCAGGCACGCGCATCCCGCGCTCGGCCGCCGCGCGCAGCGCGCCGACGCCCATCAGGTCGTTGCCCGCGAAAATCGCGCTCGGCCGCACCGATTCGAACAGCCGCGACGCTGCGTGATAGCCGCCCAGGCACGAGAAATCGCTTTCGGCGATCGCGCCCGGCACGATGTCGACGCCACGCTCGGCCATCGCGCGGATGAAGCCGTGCACGCGCATCGCGCTGACGGCGGTGTCGGTCGGCCCCGTGATGCAGCCGATCTTCGCGTGCCCGAGTTCGAGCAGGTGACGCGTCGCCAGATACGCACCGCGCTCGTGGTCGATCTGCACCAGATCGGCCGCGAGCCCCTCGATGTTGCGGTCGACCACGACGAGCGGCGCATGGATATCCGCGAGCGTCTGCGCGAGCACCGCGTCCTCGCCCGCCGACGCGACGATCAGCCCGTCGATGCGCTTTTCCTGCAACACGCGCAGGTAGTTGCGCTGCTTCACGGGATCGTCGTCCGAATTGCAGAAGAACACGCAATAGCCGTTGGCCGCGCACTGATCCTCGATACCGCGCGCAAGCTCGGCGAAGTACGGATTCGTGCTGTTCGGCACGACGAGGCCGATCGTCGCCGTCGCCCGCGCCTTCAGCGAGCGCGCCACGGCCGACGGCACGTAATTCAGCTCGCGGATCGCGCCCTCGACCTTCGCACGCACATCCGCGGACACCGGCCGCGAATTGTTCACCACGTGCGAGACGGTCGTAAACGACACGCCCGCCATGGCCGCCACATCCTTGATCGTCGCCATTTCCCGTTTCTCTCTGGTCTGTTCTGTCTGTCTTTTTACCGCACACGCGTACGCCGGCTGCGATACGTATCGAGCACGACCGCCACCACGATCACCGCACCCGTGATGATCCGCTTCGTCGGCTCGTTCGCCCCGATCTGCGCCAGCCCCGCGGCCAGCACGGAGATGATCAACACGCCGAAGAACGTGCTGATCACCGAGCCGCGCCCGCCCATCAGGCTTGTGCCGCCGATCACGACGGCGGCGATCACCTGCAGTTCGAGGCCCGCGCCCGCGTTCGGATCGGCCGCCTCGAGCCGCGAAATCTGGAACAGCGACGCGAGCCCCGCGAGCGCGCCCATCAGCGCGAATACGAGGATTTTATACGGCCTCGGGTTAACCCCGGCAAGCCGCACCGCTTCCTCGTTCGTGCCGATCCCGACCAGATAGCGCCCGAACACCGTGCGCGTGAGCACGAACTGGGCCGCGATCATCACCGCGACCGCGATCAGGAACGCCGGCGAAATGCCCAGTGCGATCGGGTTCGACAGGAAATCGAACGCGTCGCCGATATACGCGGTGCGCGAATTCGTCAGCTGGTACGCGAGGCCGCGCGCGGCCTCCAGCACGCCGAGCGACACGATGAACGACGGAATCCGCCAGCCCACCGTGACCGCGCCCGTCAGCGCGCCCGTCGCGGTCGCGACCGCGATCCCGATCAGCGCGGCCGGCAGCGGCCCCCACTGCCATTTCAGCGCGGCGACGCTGACCATCGACGCGGCGAGCGCGAGCACCGAGCCGACCGACAGGTCGATCCCGGCGATGATCAGCACGAAGGTCATCCCGACCGACATCACGACGAGATCGGGAATCTGGTTCGCGATCGTGCTGAACGTGTCGTAGGTCAGGAAATGCGAGCTCAGCACCGAGAACAGCGCGATCATCGCAGCCAGCGCGCCGGCCAGCCCGAGATAGTTCGACAGGCCGAGCCGCGTGCCGGACAGCGTGCGCGCGCGGCGCCCCGTCACGTCCTGCTGCGCGCCTGCGTCGGTCGGGGATACGGGAGGCTGGGTCATTGCTGTGGTCCTGTCGTCGAAGTGCCCGGAGCGGCGCCGCGCGCCTGCCCCGCGTCCGGATGCTGCATGGCGGCCGCCGGCGCCTCGCGGCCGAAGCCGGCGAACGCCGCGGCCAGCAGCGCATCCTGGGTCCAGTTGCCGCGCTCGAACACGGCGGTCATGCGCCCGGCCGACATCACGCCGATCCGGTCGCAGATCAGCATCAGCTCGCGCAGGTCGCTCGATACGACCACCAGCGCGCGGCCTTCGCGCGCGAGCGCGCCCATTAAAGTGTAGATCTCGAATTTGGCGCCGACGTCGATCCCGCGCGTCGGCTCGTCGAACAGCAGCACGCCCATGTCGCGCGCGAGCCAGCGGCCGATCACGACCTTCTGCTGGTTGCCGCCCGACAGTTCGCCGACCGGCTGCGCCGCCCCGTGCGTACGAATTCGCAGCGCATCGATCTGCTGCTCGGCGAGCGCCGTTTCGCGTGCGGCATCGACGATGCCGCCGCGCGCGAGCCGGTCGAGCTGGCCGAGCGACACGTTCGCGGTGATCGACTGCGACAGCAGCAGCCCTTCGCCCTTGCGATCCTCGGTGATCAGCGCGATGCCCAGCTTCACCGCGTCGACCGGCGACGCGATGCGCGCCGGCTTCAGCGGCTGGCCGACCGCGATCGTTCCGGCATCCGGCGTATCGGCGCCGTAGATCAGCCGCAGCAGCTCGGTGCGTCCCGCGCCGATCAGCCCCGAGATGCCGAAGATCTCGCCCGCGCGCACCTCGAGCGACACGTCGCGCACCGCCGTGCCGCGCGTGAGGCCCGAGACCGCGAGCCGCGGCGCGCCGAAGCGGCGCTCGCCGAGATCGATGTGTTCGCCGACCTCGCGCCCGACCATCAGCGTGACGAGCCCGTCGGACGTCGTCGCCGCCATGTCCCCCGCGTGCACGAGCCGGCCGTCGCGCAGCACCGCGACGCGCTCGGCGACGCGCGCGAGCTCTTCGAGCCGGTGCGAGATGTAGACGATCGCGACGCCGCGCGCCTTCAGCCGGTCGATCTGCTCGAACAGCAGCTCGACTTCGCGCGCGGTCAGCATCGCGGTCGGCTCGTCGAGAATCAGCACGCGGCAGTCGCCGATCAGGTTGCGCGCGATCTCGACCATCTGCTGGTGGCCGATGCCGAGCGCGCCGACCGGCGTATCGGGGTCGACCGCGTCGAGCCCGACCTGCGCCATCGCGGCACGCGCGTCGTCGCGCAGCCGCGCGCGATCGATGATCCCGAAGCGCCGCGGCAAGCGGTTCAGGAATAGGTTTTCGGCGACGCTCAGCGTCGGCAGCAGGTTCAGCTCCTGCATCACCATGCGCACGCCGAGCGCCTCGGCCTGCGTGCGGCTCGCCGGCGCGTACGCCTCACCGCCGAGTTGCATCGTGCCGGTGGTCGGGTCGACGAGCCCGCCGATGATTTTCGACAACGTGCTCTTGCCGGCGCCGTTCTCGCCCGTCAGCGCGAGCGCCTGGCCCGCGTCGAGCGTCAGCGTGACGTCGGCGAGCACGGGTTCGGCATAGGTCTTGCCGATGCCGGATACGGACAGCACGGGATGGGCTGAACGGGAGGGTTGGAAGGTCGGTTCCATCGCGATCCTGGTTGCGGCCGCGCGCACGGGGCGCGCGGGTATGACGCTCACTAGTGCATGTGCATGCAGTGGCCGTGATCGCGCTCACACCGGATAACGGCCGCCGCGCCGGATTCTTGAGGGCGGCGGCCGGATCGGCGCGGCGTTACTTCGTCACGAGATCCACCGGCGTCTCGACCACGCCGGACATGTCGGCTTGCTTGCGATGCTCGGCGATCGCCTTGAGCGCCGTGTCGATGCCGAACACGGCCTGCTTCGCCGCGTACTGATCCGCGGTCGCGAGCACGCGGCCGTCCTTCAGCATCGGCTTGATCGCGTTGATGTTGTCGTAGCCGACCACGAGCACCTTGCCCTGCTTGCCGGCCGCGCGCACGGCCGACACGGCGCCGATCGCCATGTTGTCGTTGCCGCACAGCAGCGCCTTCAGGTTCGGGTATTCGTTGAGCATCGCGGCGGCCACCGCATTGCCCTTGTCGATCTCCCATTCGCCCGACTGCACCGACACGACCTTCATCCCGCCCGCCTTCATCGCGTCCTGGAAGCCGGCCGTGCGCTGCTGCGCGTTGGTCGTCGTCGACACGCCTTCGACGATGCCGACCTGGTCGCCCGCCTTCAGCCGCTTCGCGAGGTAATCGCCGATCTTGCGCGCGCCCTTGCGGTTGTCCGGGCCGACGAACGGCACGTTCAGGTTCTTCGACTTCAGCACGTCGGGATCGAGCCGGTTGTCGATGTTCACGACGACGATGCCGGCGTCCACGGCCTTCTTCACGACCGGCACGAGCGCCTTCGAATCGGCCGGCGCGAGCACGATCGCATCGACCTTCGACACGATCATCTGCTCGACGATGCGGATCTGGTTCGCGGTGTCGGTCTCGTCCTTGATGCCGTTGGTGATCAGGTCGAACTGGTTCGCGTTGTGCTTCTGGTATTCCTTCGCGCCCGTTTCCATGGTCAGGAAGAACTCGTTGGCGAGCGACTTCATCACGAGCGCGACCTTTGGCTTGGCCGCGGATTGCGCGTGGACGGCCGGTGCGGCGGCCACCGCGACGGCGGCGAGCGCGGCGGTCAGGAAGCGACGGCGAAAGCGGACATTCATACACATCTCCTGGCGACTGGCCCGAAGGCCGGATTGTTATTCGACTGTTGTTTTAATGTGAGCAAACGTTTGCGCCACACTACCCGGGCAATGGCCATCGATGCTGCTGTCGGTACCACGGAATGGAAGCGAGGCAGACGGCCGACTGCCTGGCGCGTGCTGTCGTTGACGCGCCACCGCCGGCGGGATGCCGGCGGAGTGAAGGCTATGCTGTACCGATTCGCTTCGGCGCGCAACCTGTCTGATCAATATTTAAGGGTTTATTCGGAGCGCGCGAGCGCGCTTCACGACGCGCAAATACGACAGTAGCGACGCCGACGGTGGATCGTCGAAGTGCTTCGTAGCCGGCTTGCCGGTGATGGCGCGGTTCGTTCCGGACAGCGTGATCGCGTCGACGATCGGCACGAAGCGCGGCCGCGTTCGCCGTCGCGATATGTCGTCGACTGTGACGGAACCGGTGATTTGAACGCGCAGCCTTGTGAACGAGGATAACTGCCGATTGTGCGTTTCGCGCCGAGGTTCGGCGTCGCAGGTTGTTCTTGTTTTTCTGTTGGCTGAAAGCATCGGCGATCGTCACCTGACGCGACGCACCTTGCGTGTTATCGCATCGGCGGATGCTTCAGCCGTGATGGCGGCAATCCCCTGCCGCCGCCCGGTGCCGTATGCGGCAACGCACACGTGGTGCAAGTCGCGCCATCCGCGGCAATGGCCCGGACGGCGCGCGACACGCTCGGGTCAAATCAAACGGCTTCGCGCAACAGCCCCGCGATTTCCGCTTCGTTCAGGTGCGGCGCGAACATTTCGATCAGCCGGTACGCATACGCACGCAGGAACGCGCCCTTGCGCAGCCCGACCCGCGTCGTGCTCGCCTCGAACAGGTGTTGCGTATCGAGCGCGACGAGCCCCGTGTCGCGCTGCGGATCGTAGGCCATCGCCGCGACCACGCCGATCCCCATCCCGAGTTCGACGTAGGTCTTGATCACGTCCGCGTCGATCGCGGTCAGCACGACGTCGGGCACGGCGCCCGCCTGCGTGAACGCCTGGTCGATGTGCGAGCGGCCCGTGAAGTCCTGGTCGTACGTGATGATCGGGTACTCGGCGATTTCCTCGAGCGTCAGGTTCGCGCGGCCGACGAGCGGATGGCCCTTCGGCACGACGACCGTGTGGTGCCACGAATAGCACGGGAACGTGACGATGTCCGGATAACGGTCGAGCGCCTCGGTCGAGATGCCGAGATCGGCCTCGCCGTTCAGGATCATCTGCGCGATCTGCTGCGGGCTGCCCTGGCGCAGCGCGAGATGTACCTTCGGGAACACCTCGGTGAACTGCCGGATCACCTTCGGCAACGCGTAGCGCGCCTGCGTGTGCGTCGTCGCGACGACGAGATGGCCGCTGTCCTGATCGGCGAACTGGCGCGCGACGCGGCGCAGGTTCTCGGCGTCGAGCAGCATCCGCTCGATCAGTTGGTGCACCGCCTTGCCGGGCTCCGTGAGCCCCGTCAGCCGCTTGCCGCGCCGAATGAAGATGTCGACGCCCAGCTCATCTTCCAGATCCTTGATCTGTTTCGACACGCCCGACTGCGACGTGTACAGCACGTTCGCGACTTCCGTCAGGTTCATGTTCTGGCGCACCGCTTCGCGCACGAACCGCAATTGCTGAAAATTCATGGGTATGCCTCTTAGGCTGTCGTTGTTTGATTGTTCAATCGGAGCGAAACCCGCCCTCTGCCCTGCATTGTCTCGTCAACGCGCGGGAAATACCCGCACGGCGCGCGGCACGGCCGTCGCGCCGTCGCCGACCTGCAGCGACAGCGCCCGCCATGCGTCGCGGTCGAGTTCCGCCTCGAGCGCGCCGCCCGCGCGCGCCTCGAGCTCCACGCGCACCGAACCGCCGAGCGGAATCACGCGCCGCACGTCCACCGCGATGCCGTCGCGATGCCCTTCGCCCGCCGGCCACAGCTGCAGATCGTGCGGCCGGACGTAAGCGTTCGCGGGGCCCGCGAAATCGGCGTCGACCTCGATCGGCGCAGCCGCGCCCTCGGCGACGAAGCCGCGGCCGGCGACCGTGCCCGGCAACCGGTTCGCCGCACCGAGGAACTCGTACACGAACGCGCTTTGCGGATGATCGTAGACGTCCTGCGGGCTGCCGACCTGCTCGACGTGACCGCGATTCAGCACGACGATCCGATCGGCCACTTCGAGCGCCTCTTCCTGGTCGTGCGTGACGAAGATCGTCGAGATGTGCAGGTCGTCGTGCAGGCGACGCAGCCAGCCGCGCAATTCCTTGCGGACCTTCGCGTCGAGTGCGCCGAACGGTTCGTCTAGCAGCAGCACCTTCGGCTCGACCGCGAGCGCGCGGGCCAGCGCGATGCGCTGGCGCTGGCCGCCCGACAGCTCGGACGGATAGCGCTGCGCGAGCCAGTCGAGCTGCACGAGCTTGAGCAACTCGTGCACCTTCTCGCGAATCGCGGCTTCCGACGGCCGCTCGCGGCGCGGCTTCACGCGCAGGCCGAACGCGACGTTCTCGAACACCGTCATGTGGCGGAACAGCGCGTAGTGCTGGAACACGAAGCCGACCTGGCGATCGCGCGCGCCGACCGACGCGACGTCGAGCCCCTGCAGCACGACCTGGCCGGCGTCCGCGTGCTCGAGGCCCGCGATCACGCGCAGCAGCGTGGTCTTGCCGCAGCCGGACGGCCCGAGCAGCGCGACCAGTTCGCCGGGCGGGAAGTCGAGCGAGACGTTGTCGAGCGCCGTGAAATCGCCGAAGCGCTTCTGAAGGTTACGGACGGTGATACCCATTCTGGTTGCCTCTTTACGATTTCGACGAAACGGCGCCGACAGGGCCGGCATGTGCGGGAACGGCGTCGTGCACGTCGGCCAGTTCGGCCGCCAGATGACGCTCGGCGATCAGCTTCAGCGCGAGCGTGACGAGCGCGAGCAGCGCCAGCACCGACGCCACCGCGAACGCCGCCGCGAAGTTGTATTCGTTGTACAGGATCTCCACGTGCAGCGGCATCGTGTCGGTCACGCCGCGGATGTGGCCGGACACGACCGACACCGCGCCGAACTCGCCCATCGCGCGCGCATTGCACAGGATCACGCCGTACAGCAGGCCCCACCTCACGTTCGGCAGCGTCACGCGGCGGAAGATCTGCCAGCCCGACGCGCCGAGCACGCGCGCGGCTTCTTCCTCGTCGGTGCCTTGCGCCTGCATCAGCGGGATCAGCTCGCGCGCGACGAACGGGAACGTGACGAAGATCGTCGCGAGCACGATGCCCGGCACCGCGAAGATGATCTGCACGTCGTGATCCTGCAGCCACGGCCCGAACCAGCCCTGCGCGCCGAACAGAAGCACGTACACGAGGCCCGAGATCACCGGCGACACCGAGAACGGCAGATCGATCAGCGTCGTCAGCAGCGCCTTGCCGCGGAATTCGAACTTCGCGATCGCCCACGATGCGCACACGCCGAACACGAGGTTCAGCGGCACGGCGATCACGGCGACGGTCAGCGTCAGCTTGATCGCCGACCATGCATCGGGATCGGCGAGCGATTCGAGATAGAAGCCGATGCCCTTGCGCAGCGCCTCGACGAATACCGCGGCGAGCGGCACGACGAGGAAGAACGCGAGGAACGCCAGCGCGATGCCCGTGAGCAGCCAGCGCACGACGCGCGACTCGCTGACGGGGTCGAGCCGCTTCGCGGCACGCGCGGCCGGCGACGGGGTTTTCAGCACGACGGTGGCCTCCTGGGTCATTACTGGCCTCCTGCGGCGGCAGCAGCAGCGGTGACGGTGGCGGGCGCCGGACCGCTCGCGCCCTTGCTCGTACGACGCTGCAGATACCACTGCAGCGTGTTGATCAGCAGCAGCATCAGGAACGACACGACCAGCATCACGACCGCCAGCGCGGTCGCGCCCGCGTAGTCGTACTGCTCGAGCTTCGTGATGATCAGCAGCGACGTGATCTCGGATTTCATCGGCACGTTGCCGGCGATGAAGATCACCGAGCCGTATTCGCCGAGCGCGCGCGCGAACGCGAGCGCGAAACCGGTGAGCAGCGCCGGCAGCACGGCCGGCAGCACGACGCGGCGGAACGTCAGCCAGCGCGACGCGCCGAGGCACGCGGCGGCTTCTTCCTGCTCGCGCTCGAAATCCTCGAGCACCGGCTGCACGGTGCGCACGACGAACGGCAGCCCGATGAAGGTCAGCGCGACCAGCACGCCGGCCGGCGTGAACGCGATCTTGATGCCGAGCGGCGCCAGATACTGGCCGACCCAGCCGTTGGTCGCGTAGACGGCCGCGAGCGAGATGCCGGCCACCGACGTCGGCAGCGCGAACGGCAGGTCGACGACCGCATCGACGAGACGCTTGAACGGGAACGTGTAGCGCACCAGCACCCATGCGACGAGGAAGCCGAACACGGCATTGATCAGCGCGCCGCCGAGCGCGGCCGAGAACGTCAGCCGGTACGACGCGAGCACGCGCGGCGACGTGACGGCGGTGACGAACTGGTCCCACGACAGCGTCGCGGTCTTCAGAAACGTGGCGGCGAGCGGAATCAGCACCACGAGGCTCAAATAGGCCACCGTGATGCCGAGTGTCACGCCGAAACCGGGCAGCGCGCTCGGCTTGCGAAAGGTGTACGTCGTCATCGGATGCTCTTGCTGGGTCGATGCTGCTCACGGGTCCGACGCAAACGCCGGCGCAGTGAATCGCGCCGGCGGCCCGTCGAGGGTGCGGCGCGCTGTCGTGGCGCGCCGCTTGTCGTTATGGCGTTACTGCGGCTTGTAGATCGAATCGAACACGCCGCCGTCCGCGAAATGCGTCTTCTGCGCATTCGTCCAGCCGCCGAACGTGTCGTCGACCGTGTACAGCTTCAGCTTCGGGAACTGCTTGGTCAGCTCCGCCGGCACGTTCTTCGAACGCGGCCGGTAGTAGTTGCGCGCCGCGATTTCCTGGCCCTGCGGGCTGTACAGGTAGTTCAGGTAGGCCTCGGCCAGCTTGCGCGTGCCCTTCTTGTTGACCACCTTGTCGACCACCGCGACGGGCGGCTCGGCCAGGATGCTCACCGACGGCACGACGATCTCGAACTTGTCGTTACCGAATTCCTTGACCGACAGGAACGCCTCGTTTTCCCAGGCGATCAGCACGTCGCCGATCCCGCGCTGCACGAAGCTCGTCGTCGCGCCCCGCGCGCCCGAATCGAGCACGCCTGCGTTCTTGTAGAGCTTCGTGACGAATTCCTTCGCCGTCTGCTCGTTGCCGCCCGGCTTGTGCTGCGCGTAGGCCCATGCGGCCAGGTAGTTCCAGCGTGCGCCGCCCGAGGTCTTCGGGTTCGGCGTGACGATCGAGATGCCCGGCTTGGTCAGGTCGTCCCAGTCCTTGATCCCCTTCGGGTTGCCCTTGCGCACCAGGAACACGATCGTCGACGTGTACGGCGATGCGTTGTCGGGCAGGCGCTTCTGCCAATCCTTGTTCACGAGCCCCTTGTTCGCGAGCGCGTCGATGTCGTACGCCAGCGCCAGCGTGACGACGTCCGCCTGCAGGCCGTCGAGCACCGAGCGCGCCTGCGCGCCCGAGCCGCCGTGCGACTGCTTGAAGTTGACGGTTTCGCCCGTCTTCGCCTTCCACTCCTTGCCGAACGCCTGGTTGAAATCCTGATACAGCTCGCGCGTCGGGTCGTACGACACGTTCAGGAAGGTCGTATCGGCCTGGGCATGCGTCGCGACGCCCAGCGCCGCCGCCGCGCCCAGCGCGAGTGTTGCGATCAGGCGGCCCACTCCGCCCACCAGCCCCGTATTGCGCTTCGCCATCCTTGGTTCTCCAGTGTTGTCGGTATTGCGATGTCGGGCCAGTCTATCGAACGGGTTACATGATTAAAAATAATCGTTCCTTATTTTTTAATACTCAAAAGTGCTAACGCAGACGGGATGGACGGTTGCGGCGGATGAACCGGCGTCCCGGCGTCGCGAAATCACGCCGGAACCGCCGCGATCGCGTCGAACCTCAAGTAACACTTGAAATTCGCCAAGTACTGTATAAAAATACAGCTCACTGTCTATCCATACAGTTGAGCCATGACCAAACTCACCGCCCGTCAGCAGCAAGTGTTCGACTTGATTCGTCGCGCGATCGAGCGCTCCGGATTCCCGCCCACCCGTGCCGAGATCGCGGCCGAACTGGGCTTCAGCTCGCCGAATGCGGCCGAGGAGCACCTGCGCGCGCTGGCTCGCAAGGGCGTGATCGAGCTCGCCGCCGGCGCATCGCGCGGCATCCGGCTGCTCGGCATCGACGACGCCCCGCACCAGTTCACGCTGCCGCATGCCGGCCTGATGCAACTGTCGCTGCCGCTCGTCGGCCGCGTCGCGGCCGGTAGCCCGATCCTTGCGCAGGAGCACATCTCGCAGCACTACGCGTGCGATCCCGCGCTGTTCACCAGCAAGCCCGACTACCTGTTGAAGGTGCGCGGCCTGTCGATGCGCGACGCCGGCATTCTCGACGGCGACCTCCTCGCCGTGCAGAAGCGCACGGAAGCGAAGGACGGCCAGATCATCGTCGCGCGTCTGGGCGACGACGTCACGGTCAAGCGGCTGATGCGCCGGCCCGGCGGCCTCGAGCTGATCGCGGAGAACCCGGATTACGAAAACATCTTCGTCAAGGCCGGCAGCGCGGATTTCGCGCTGGAAGGCATCGCCGTCGGGCTGATCCGCTCGGGCGAACTCTGACATTCCGTCTCTCCAGGAGAACATCATGGAACGCCTTGCCCGCCTGCTGCCTTTCCGTCAATTCGGTCGCCTGCGTCATCTGCGCGGCCGCACGCCCTGCGCACCGCTGTCCGCGGCGGCGCCTGTGCAAGAAGAAGTCGCAGTCGAACGGCAGGCCTCCCTGCTGCCGTCAGCGCTCCCCGCGTTCGCGCGGGTATCGCTGAACGCCGGTCTCAATCACGCGGAGCCCGCGCGCCGCGCGCCGGTGCGCGTCTATCACGGCCGGTCGCGCCTGATCATGGTCGGCACGATCGATGCCGTGTGCCGGATGATCGATCGCTGCATCGCAGAGGAACGATCGGCCACGCCGGGCGGTCTCTGATTGCGGAACCTTCCCGCACCGGAGGCAACGTGACTGGATCGTCGCGCCGCGCATGGCGACTCAAGCCCTTCCTGATCGTCGCGCTGGTCGTCGCCCTGATTGGGGCGCTCGGCTATGCGTACGCGTCGCCGTATGTCGCGCTCGGTCGCCTGAAATCGGCGATCGATGCGCGCGATGCGCAGGTGATCAGCGAGTACGTCGACTTTCCGTCGCTGCGCATCAGCCTGAAGCAGCAGGTCACGGAAGAGTTGATGCGCCGGATCGACGCAGTGAAGAAGGACAATCCGTTCGCGGTGATCGGCGCGCTGATCGGGTCCGCGCTGATTGGCCCGCTGGTCGATGCGTACGCGACCCCGGAAGGCGTCGCCGCGCTGATGAGCGGATTGCCGCCGCGCGGCAATCCGGGCGAGCGTCCGCCTGAGTGGGCAAATCAGCCGCCGGCGGGGAATGCCCCCGGCAACACGCCTGCCGCGCCGCCCGCCAATCCTGCTCCGGCCAGTGCTGCCGTACCGGGCAGCAACCCGGCCGCTCCGGCGGCCTCGTCGCCGGCACCCGTGCCCGCCGCACCGGCCAGCCCGAGCGAAGCAACCCAGGCGCCGCACCAGCAGCAAACCAGCGCGGGCTATCGAAATATCGACGAATTCGTCGTGACGTACCAGCGCAGTGCCGACGGCACGCGCTATGCGGCGATTTTCCACCGCTTCGGGCTGTTCTCGTGGAAATTGTCGGGGATCGACCTGCATGCATAGCAGGCCGTGCTCGACGTGCGCACTGCCGATGCAGTGCGATGCCTGACCGGCACGCATTGCCGGTCAGGCGGTCCCCCAGCTTTTAGATCATTGGCCGTTCGCGATGGCCGCTTCACGCTCGCGCGCGATTTCGGCCTTCTGCTCTTCCGCCGACGAACACGCCACCAGGATGCTGCAGTTCACGCGATCGAGCAGCTGCGTATTTCCCGACCCCATCCACCATCTCGACAATCCGCTGCGGCACCGGTGGCCGACGACGACGAGGTCGACCTTCAGCTCCGACGCGAGATTCGCGATTTCGTCGATCGGATAACCGAATGCGAAATGGCCTTCGGCCTGCACGCCGCGCTCGCGCAGCCAGTTCACGCCTTCCTGCAGGATTTCGCGCGCCGTTTCCTCGAAGCGGCCGCATGCGACATCGGTCAGCAAACCTGCACTTTGCGCAATGCTCGAACGCATGTCGACGACCGACAGCAAATGCGTTTCGGCCTTCAGGTCCATTGCGAGATTGGCCCCGTAACGCAGCGCCTTGCGTCCTTCGAGCGTGCCGTCGTAACACAGCAAAATCTTGTTGTAGCTAGCCATGAAGCCTCCCTATCGCGACAACGAGCCTACGCATTCATCATGGTGCGCCGCAATTCAAGACGCAAGGGATGGAAAACGCTGATTCGCCCCGTGCGGCGCGTGCGCGATGATGCGGTGCACGATCGGCGCGCACTTGCATCGCACCGTGCAGGCATGCCCTGAAGCGAGGCAGCCGATGCACTAGAATGGCCCGTTCCATCGCCAGCGGGCCGCCTCGTGCCGGCGTCGTATGCTTCGGCCATGCCCGTGTGACACGCATTCGCGCGATCCGTTCGCACACCGGCCACGCACAGAGCAGCGGAACGCGCCCGCTTACAACGACAACACACCCATGTCCGTCGCACCGATCGATTTACGCAACGTCGAAAAGCGCTATGGCGACAAGCTCGTCGTCAACGGTCTGTCCTTCAACGTGAAGGCCGGCGAATGCTATGGCCTGCTCGGGCCGAACGGCGCCGGCAAGACCACGACGCTGAAGATGCTGCTCGGCCTCGCGCATCCCGATGCAGGCACCATCGCGCTGTGCGGCGAACCGGTTCCATCGCGGGCGCGACACGCACGCCAGCGAGTCGGCGTCGTCCCGCAGTTCGACAATCTCGACCCCGACTTCACCGTGCGCGAGAACCTGCTCGTGTTCAGCCGCTATTTCGGGATGTCGGCGCAGGCGGGCCGCGCGCTCGTGCCGCCGCTACTCGAATTCGCGAAGCTGGAAAACAAGGCCGATGCGAAGGTCGGCGAGTTGTCGGGCGGCATGAAACGCCGCCTCACGCTCGCCCGCGCGCTCGTCAACGATCCCGATGTGCTGGTGCTCGACGAGCCCACGACCGGCCTCGATCCGCAGGCGCGGCACCTGATGTGGGAACGGCTGCGTTCGCTGCTCGCGCGCGGCAAGACGATCCTGATCACCACGCATTTCATGGAGGAAGCCGAGCGCCTGTGCGATCGGCTGTGCGTGATCGAAGAAGGCCGCAAGATTGCCGAAGGCGCGCCGCACGCCCTGATCGAATCGGAGATCGGCTGCGACGTGATCGAGATCTACGGGCCCGATCCGGCCGCGCTGCGCGACGAATTGTCGGCATTCGCGAAGCACACCGAGATCAGCGGCGAGACACTGTTCTGCTATGTGATCGATCCCGAACCGCTCACCGCACGACTCAAGGGCCGCCCGGGGTTGCGCTATCTGCATCGCCCGGCCAATCTGGAGGATGTGTTCCTGCGGCTCACGGGCCGCGAGATGCAGGACTGATCGACCATGGACGTTCACAACTATTCCGCCACCACGCCGTCGGCCCCGCCGCGCGAGTCGCGCTTCGCGATCGCGATGCCGGCGAACGCAAGCAACTGGATCGCCGTCTGGCGGCGCAACTATCTCGTGTGGCGCAAGCTCGCGCTCGCATCGATGTTCGGCAATCTCGCCGATCCGATGATCTATCTGTTCGGACTGGGTTTCGGGCTCGGGCTGATGCTCGGCCATGTCGACGGCGTGTCGTATATCGCGTTCCTCGCGGCCGGCACGGTCGGCTCGAGCGTGATGATGTCCGCGAGCTTCGAGTCGATGTATTCGGGATTCTCGCGGATGCACGTGCAGCGCACGTGGGAAGCGATCATGCATACGCCGCTCGCGCTCGGCGACATCGTGCTAGGCGAGATCGTGTGGGCGGCCAGCAAGGCGCTGCTGTCGGGCGGCGCGATCATGCTCGTCGCGGGCGGGCTCGGCTATGCGCAGTTTCCGTCGATGCTCGCCGCGCTGCCGGTGATCGCGCTGGCCGGCCTCGCGTTCGCCAGCATCGCGATGATCGTCACGGCGCTCGCGCCGTCCTACGACTTCTTCATGTTTTATCAGACGCTCGTGCTGACGCCGATGCTGCTGCTGTCGGGCGTGTTCTTCCCGATCACGCAGTTGCCGCCGCTTGCGCAGCACGCGGCGCAGGCGCTGCCGCTCGCGAATGCGGTCGAACTGATCCGGCCCGCGATGCTCGGCCGGCCGGCGACCGACATCGCGCTGCACGTCGCGGTGCTCGCCGGCTACGCGGTCGGCGGATTCCTGCTGTCCGCGTGGCTGTTCCGGCGGCGGATGATGCGCTGACGGCCGGCGCGCCGGACACCGGGCGCCGGCTTCATGCGACGACGTTACTCGTCGTCGTCGCTCCACGGAATTTCAACGTCGGTCAGGAACGCGACGGTCGCGAGCGGACCGCCTTCCTGGCGGCCGAGCTTGCCGTCCGCGCGATGCCATTCCACACGGAACTGCGTGCCCGGATCGTCGGCCACCAGATAGACCGTGCGCAGTTCTTCCTTGTCGGCTTCGTCCACCGGGCCGTCGAACGACACCAGCATCTTCTGCGGCCACAGTCCGTTGACCGGATCGTAAATGCGATCGCCTTGCGGAATGTCGATGCTGGCCTCGACACCGATCGTTGCGGAGGCCTCGATGATCATCGTGCCGAGTGCTTGCAGCACGGCAGTCGCCCGCGCGGAATTGGCCTGGCGGATCGCGAGATCGCCGCGCGTCAGCGCCTTTTCGAGTCGAGGATGAATCTTCGGTTGGGTCATGCGTTTTCCTGTTTGCTTCTTGTAAAGGGCGCCGCACGCGTGAAGCGGCGGCGCCGGATGAATACGAATGCGACGATTGCGCCGGGCCGGCGTGTCGCCCGCGTCGTCAGAACCCGAACGCGATCGCGAGCAAGCCGCTCACGATCCCGAATACGACGACGAGCGTCGCGACGATCGCCAGCATGTAAGGCTTGAACGAACGCGCGAGCATCGCGAGCGACGGCACGCTGATCGGCGGCAGCGTCATCAGCAGCGCGGCGGCCGGACCGACGCCCATGCCGAGCGACAGCATCGCCTGGATGATCGGCACCTCGCCAGCTGTCGGGATCACGAACAGCATGCCTGCGACCGCGAACGCGACGATCCAGCCGAGGTGATTGCCGATGTCCGGGCCGATATGCGGGAACAGCCACGCGCGCGCGGCGCCGAGCAGCAGCACGAGGACGATGTATTCGGGCACGAGCCGCACGGCCATGCGCGCGAGCAGCTTCATCCAGCGGACGAACGGATTGCCGGCCGCGGCCTGCTCGGCTGCCAGCGCGGCGAGCTGCGCATCGTCGATGCTGCGGTCTTCGGGACGCGCGATGCGGTTCAGCAGGTAGCCGATCCCGAACACCATCGCGATGCCGAGCACGAGGCGCAGCGCGCTCCAGTGCCAGCCGAGTACGAAGCCCATGAACACCAGCGCCGCCGGGTTCAGCACCGTGTTGCCGAGCCAGAACGCGACCGCGCCGCCCGGCGACGCGTGGCGCGCCCGCAGGCCCGCGACGACCGGCGCCGCGCAGCACGTGCACATCATCCCGGGCAGCGACAGCAGCCCGCCCGCGGCGACGCTGCCGAACCCCGTGCGGCCGAGCACGCGCGCCACCCAGTGCGCGGGCAGCAGCGCCTGCACGGCCGAGCCGAGCAGCAGGCCGAGCACCATCGCCTGCCAGATCGCCTTGCCGTATGCCCACGCGTAGTCGAGCGCCGCCTTCAGCGACGGCTCGGGCGCGGCCGCCGACGTGCCCATCAGGATCGACTGGCCGATCGAATGGTGCTCGGCGGCAACGAACGCCTTGTTGTAGTACGGGAACCATTTCACGTAGAACAGTCCCGCGACCGCGATCAGCAGGAAGGTCATCCAGCCGAGGGCCGGATTCGGTTGAGTGCGTGTGGTCGTCATCGTGTGGTGGTCGTTGATGGATCTTTGTCGGTTTCGGATGTCGTGCCGGCGGCGAGCGCGGCCGATGCGGGCAACCTGGCTTGCGCAAGTTCGGCCAGCAGCCGGCGCGCCTGCTCGCGCACGTCGGCAGCGTTGGGCCGGAACGTGAAGGTCAGCGCCCGGTTCGGCTTGTTGTACGTCGCGCGGTAAGTGCGCGCGTAGGCGGGATCGTAATGCCTGTCGATCAGTTCGGCGAACAAATCGGCCCGCGCGCCGGCATCAATCAGCCCCTTCCAGCGCGTCACCTCTTCGCGGCTGTGCAGGCCGATCAGCCGATGAAGCTGTGCCTTGAACGCATCCGGCTCGTCGAACAGGTGCGCGTAATCGTCGAGCAGGAACGCGATCCGCTCGTCATGGGCCGCTTCGACCTGCACCCATGGGCCCGCATGAAACGCTTCGATCAGCGCGATCGGCAGCTGCACAAGCCCGATCCTGCGGCTTTCCGACTCGACGAATACCGGCCATTCGGGGTCGAAACGACCAAGCGCCTCCACGAGCCCCGAATCGAACCCCTTCTGCGCCGGTTGCGGCTTGCCCGGCAGCGCGCCGAGCAGCGAGCCGCGATGGCACGCGAGCGCTTCCAGATCGAGCGTCTGGGCACCCACGTCGCGCAGCGCGTTCAGCAGGCGCGTCTTGCCGCAGCCCGTATGGCCGACGAGCGCGATGTAGCGAAAGCGTGTCGGCAGCGAGTCGAGCGTCGCGCATACCGACTGGCGGTACGCCTTGTAGCCGCCGTCGAGCTGGCGCGCCTTCCACCCGATCAGGTTGAACCAGGTCGTCATCGAGCCCGAGCGCTTGCCGCCGCGCCAGCAGTAGATCAGCGGCCGCCAGTTGCGCGGCCGGTCAGCGAACGTCGTGTCGAGATGGCGCGCGATGTTGCGCGCGACGATCGCCGCGCCGACGCGCGTCGCCTCGTACGGCGACACCTGGCGATACATCGTACCGACGAGCACGCGCTCTTCGTTGCTGAGCACGGGCGCGTTCAGCGCGCCGGGGATATGGTCCTCGGCGAACTCGAGCGGCGTGCGCACGTCGATGATCTCGTCGAACTCGCCGGCGCGATCGAGGGTGACAATCAGGTTCTTCAATTTGGCGTCGAACAGGGGCGATGCGGCTCGAGGAGCCGCATGGGCACGGAAGGCGGATTGACGATTATCTCACGGGCCGGCGTCCCGGGCCTCGCGCGGCGGTCGGCGACGACGACGCAACCTGCATCGCGTCGATCAGGTGGTCGCGAAATGCGCGCACCGACGCGGGCAGATCGCGCCCCGCCATCGTCTGCACCTGGATGCTGCGTTCGCGCAGTTGCGGGTTCGTCATGGGCACGACGACGAAGCCGTCCGCATCGGCACGGTCGCGCACCGACAGCAGCCCCGTGAACATCACCGCGCCCGTGCGCCGCGCGTAGCCGTACATCGCCGCGGTGTTGTTGCTCGTCAGCTCGGGCTCGAGCAGCAGCCCGTCGAGCGCACACGCGATGTCGATCAGCTGGCGCACCGTCGTGCCGGCCTCGGGCAGCACGTGCGCGTGCCGCGCGACATCGGCGAGCGACACCGCGTCGCGCGCCGCGAGCGGGTGATCGTGCCGGACCAGCGCAAAGACCGGCGCGCGCTCGGTGTGGTCGACGCGCACGCCCTTCTCCGGCGCGAGGCTGAAGGTCAACGCGATGTCCGCATCGCCGTCGCGCACGCGCCGGGTCGCGTCCGCCGGCGACACGACCCACACGATGAAATCGACGCCCGGGTGGCGGGCCTTGAAGCTCGCGAGCACGCTGGGCAGGAAATCGATCGCGAACCCTTCCGAGCACGCGATCTTCAGCAGGCTGCCGTGCAGCGCGTCGAGCCCGCCGATGTCCTTCATCACGTGCTCGGCCTCCAGCAGGCTGCGCTGCGCGAACGCCAGCAATCGCTCGCCGGCTTCAGACAACGCCATCCCGCGCGGGCGCCGCTCGAACAGCGGCGCGCCGAGCTCGCTCTCCAGCTTCGCGATCTGGCGGCTGATCGCCGACACGGCCACGTGCAGCCGCGCCGACGCGTCGCTGATCGAGCCGGTACGCGCCACCTCGACGAAATACCGCAGTGCTAGGCCATGCAGGAAAGCCGCCATCGTCGTGTCTCCGCGCCGCATCCGGCCGCGCTGCTTTGCCTTTTCGGCAAAGAAAGGTTCGAAATTCGATCATTGTGACAAAAAAACCGGCTTTCTAGAATCGATCGCACTTCACGTTGCCTGCGCGGCCCGCGCACGGCGCACCCGACCGAGGAGACCCGATTTGAGCCGTACCGCCGCCATCCAGCACGCGCTGAACCAGTTCGAGTCCGGTGCGTTCTTCACGACCCTGAGCCGCCGCGTCGGCCTGCGCACCGAAAGCCAGGACCGCGGCAACGAAGCCGCGCTGCGCGCCTACCTGACCGACGAGATCGCGCCGGAGGCCGCCCGCCTCGGTTTCACGTCGCGGATCGTCGACAACCCCGTCGACGGCGGCGGGCCGTTCCTGCTCGCGTCGCGCCACGAAGACGACGCGCTGCCGACCGTGCTGATCTACGGCCACGGCGACGTCGTGCGCGGCTACGACGCGCAGTGGCGCGCGCCGCTGTCGCCGTGGACGCTGACGGCCGACGGCGACCGCTGGTACGGCCGCGGCAGCGCCGACAACAAGGGCCAGCACACGATCAACCTGGCCGCGCTGGCGAGCGTGCTCGACGCGCGCGGCGGCCGGCTCGGCTTCAACGCGAAACTGCTGATCGAGATGGGCGAGGAAACCGGCTCGCCGGGCCTCGACGCGCTGTGCCGCCGGGAGCGCGACGCGCTCGCGGCCGACGTGCTGATCGCGTCCGACGGCCCGCGCATCGCCGCCGCGCGCCCGACGGTATTCCTCGGCTCGCGCGGTGCGGTCAACTTCAAGCTGAGCCTGCGCGCCCGCGACGGCGCGCATCACTCCGGCAACTGGGGCGGACTGCTGCGCAACCCGGCGATCGTGCTCGCGCATGCGCTCGCGAGCCTCGTCGACGCGCGCGGCGCGATTCGCGTCGCGGGGCTGCGCCCGCCGCCGATCCCGGCCGCGGTGCGCGACGCGCTCGCCGATCTGTCGGTCGGCGGCGGGCCCGGCGACCCGGCGCTCGACGCCGACTGGGGCGAGCCCGGCCTGTCCGCGGCCGAGCGCGTGTTCGGCTGGAATACGCTCGAAATCCTCGCGTTCAAGGCCGGCAATCCGGAGCATCCCGTGAACGCGATCCCGCCCGCCGCGTATGCGCACTGCCAGTTGCGCTTCGTCGTCGGCACCGACTGGGAAGCGCTGCAGGCACACCTGCGCGTGCACCTCGATGCGCACGGCTTCGCCGACGTCGAGATCGACGTCGAACGCGGCGCACCGGCGACGCGCGTGCCGCCGGACGATCCGTGGGTGCGCTGGGCCGTCGCGTCGCTCGCGCGCACCACCGGCAAGAAGCCCGCGATCCTGCCGAATCTCGGCGGCACGCTCCCGAACGACGTGTTCGCCGACACGCTCGGGCTGCCGACGCTGTGGGTGCCGCACTCGTACCCGGCGTGCTCGCAGCATGCGCCCGACGAGCACCTGCTCGCGAGCGTCGTCAGCGAGGGGCTGCAGATGATGGCCGGCCTCTTCTGGGATCTCGGCGACGACGCGCCGCCCGTTCGCCGCGCGGCATCCGCCGCGGCCGGCGCCGTCCTGTAACGCGCTTCGCCCCTTTTCACGGGACCTGCACACACGATGAATACGACCACCCTGACCTCGCAGGACGCCGCGCGCCCCAGCGCCGCGAAGATCCGGCGCATCATCTTCGCGGCGTCGATCGGCAATGCACTCGAATGGTTCGACCTGATCGTCTACGGCTTCTTCGCGGTCACGATCGCCAAGCTGTTCTTCCCCGCCACGAGCGAAGCGACGTCGCTGATGCTGACGCTCGGTACGTTCGGGCTGTCCTACCTGATCCGGCCGATCGGCGGCTTCGTGCTCGGCGCGTACGCGGACCGCGCGGGCCGCAAGGCGTCGCTGCTGCTGTCGATCGCGATGATGATGGCCGGCACGCTGCTGATCGCGCTGATGCCGACCTACGCATCGATCGGCATTCTCGCGCCGCTCGGGATCATGCTGTCGCGGCTGATGCAGGGCTTTTCCGCCGGCGGCGAATTCGCGAGTTCGACCGCGTTTCTCGTCGAGCACGCGCCGCAGCGGCGCGGCTTCATGTCGAGCTGGCAGTTCGCGAGCCAGGGCCTCGCGACGTTGCTCGCGTCGGGCTTCGGCGCGCTGCTGACGGCCACGCTGACCACCGCGCAACTCGAAAGCTGGGGCTGGCGCGTGCCGTTCCTGTTCGGCCTCGCGATCGGCCCGGTCGGGCTGTACATCCGCCGCTACGTCGACGAAGGCGTCGAGTTCAAGACGCAGGCGCGCTCCGAAGCGCCGGTGCGCGAACTGTTCGCGGATCAGAAGGTGCGCCTGCTGTTGTCGGTGGGCGCGCTCGTGATCTCGACCGCGATCAACTACATGATCCTGTACATGCCGACCTACGCGATCAAGCAGCTCGGGCTGCCCGCATCGACCGGTTTCGCGGCGACGCTCGCGACCGGCTTCGTGCTGACGCTCGTCACGCCGGTCGTCGGCCATCTGTCCGACAGCACCGGGCGAATCCGCATGATGGCGGTCGCGGCCGTGCTGATGCTGCTGACCGTGTGGCCGACGTTCGCCTGGCTCACGCGCCACGCGTCGTTCGCGACGATGCTCGCCGCACTGGTCTGGATCGGCGCGCTGAAGGCGATGTACTGCGGCGCGCTGCCGGCGCTGATGGCCGAACTGTTCCCGTCGCAGACCCGCGCCACCGGGCTCGCGGTCAGCTACAACACCGGCGTCACGCTGTTCGGCGGCTTCGCGCCGTTCGTCATCACCTGGTTGATCAGCACGACCGGCAACCGGCTGTCGCCGGCGCTCTATCTGATGGGATGTGCGCTGCTGAGCCTCGCCGCGCTGTTCGTCGCGCGCACGCGGCTGAAAATGCGCTGACACGAGAAACGACGGCGCAGCGATGCTGCCGCCGAAACCGCCCGACTCGGTGCGACTCGGCCCGTCGCGGCATCGCTGCCGCGCGGGCCGCGCGCCGTTTACGGCGCCGGGTTCGGCTGCCGTTCGTGCAATGCGTCGATCTCTGCGAGGATCTCGTCGGACAGCGTCACGTCGACGCTGCCGATGTTTTCCTTCAACTGCTCGAGCGACGTCGCGCCGACCAGGTTGCTGCGCACGAACGGGCGGCTGTTGACGAACGCGAGCGCCAGTTGCGCGGGCGACAGCCCGTGACGCTGCGCGAGCGCGACGTAACGCGACGTCGCCTCGACGGCTTGCGGCTTGCTGTAGCGCTGGAAGCGCTCGAACAGCGTGATCCGCGCGCCGGCCGGACGCGCGCCGTTCTCGTACTTGCCTGACAGCCAGCCGAACGCGAGCGGCGAATACGCGAGCAGGCCGACGCCGTCGCGATGCGTGAACTCCGACAGCCCGTTCTCGAACGTGCGGTTCAGCAGGCTGTACGGATTCTGGATGCTCGCGATGCGCGGCAGCCCGAGCCGCTCGGCCGCGCGCAGGAACTGCGCGACACCCCACGGCGTTTCGTTCGACACGCCGATCGCGCGCACCTTACCGGCCTTCACGAATTCCGCGAGCACACCGAGCGTTTCCTCGATCGGCACCGTGTACGCGTCGTCGACCCACGGATACGCGGGACGGCCGAAGGTGGTCGTGCTGCGATCGGGCCAATGCAGCTGGTAAAGATCGACGTAGTCGGTCTGCAGGCGCTTGAGGCTGCCGTCGAGCGCTTCGGTCAGGTTCTTGCGGTCGAACTGGTTGCCCTCGCCGCGAATATGACGCGGATTGTGCGGCTGCCGCGCCGGCCCGGCGATCTTCGTTGCGAGCACGATGCGGTCGCGCTGCGCGCGATGCTGCGCGATCCAGGTGCCGATGTACTGCTCGGTGCGGCCCTGCGTGTCGGGCTTCGGCGGCACCGGATACATCTCCGCGGCATCGATCAGCGTCACGCCGTGTCCGAGCGCGTAGTCGATCTGCTCGTGCGCGTCGCGCTCCGAGTTCTGCTCGCCCCACGTCATCGTGCCGAGACCGATCAGGCTGACCTCGATGCCCGAATCGCCGAGTGTGCGGTATTCCATGCTGTTCCTGTCGCGTCAGTGGAAAGCAGGAACGCTATCACATTGAAGCCACTGCTTCAGATGGGCTCCGCGCACGCTTACAAGCGGCCTTCGGCGCTGCTCCGCACGCTCACGCGCCCGCCCGAACGGGGGGGGGTGTCGCCCCCTCCCGTCACTGCGGCCGCTGGATGAAGCAGGTCGCCGACGCGTGCGCGACGATCTTGTCGTCCGGCGTCTTCAGCGTGCCCTCCGCGACACCCAGCGAACGCGACAGGTGAATCACGCGCCCTTCCGCGATCAGCTCGACGTCGCGCGGCACAGGCCGCAGCATCTTCACGTGCAGATCGACGGTGCCGTAACCGACGCCCGCGTCGAGCATCGAATGCACCGCGCACCCAGTGACCGAATCGAGCACCGTCGCGGCGAACCCGCCGTGCACACCGCCCAACGGGTTCAGGTGCCGGCCGTCCGCCCGCGCCGAAAACTTCACGTAACCGAGCTCGACGTCGAGCGGACGCATCGGGATCGTCTCGGAAATCGATGCCAAGGGCGCGTCGCCCGACACGGCGGCACGCAGCAGGTCGAGGCCAGACAGGGAAAGCGGGTTCATCGGGTTGTCTCCGGGTTGAAAGCGCGTCGCCGCGCGAGTAAGTTCTAAATTGGAACTCATTATTGTCAACGATGCCGGCGGTTGTCAACGCGGCCGCGCCCGTTGCGACCGAAGGCGGGTTCTATAATCGAACCCGCTATTTCGCTGAACCGCCGCACGACCGCCGCAAGAGACGAGAGACTCGACGATGAAATGGGATGACATCGGCACGCTGAACTGTTCGGTCGCACGCACGCTCGCCGTGCTCGGCGACCGCTGGACCATGCTGATCCTGCGCAACGCATTCCTCGGCTGCCGCCGCTTCGACGCGTTCCAGGCCCAGCTTGGCCTGACGCGCCACGTGCTGGCCGAACGGCTCGCGCGGCTCGTCGACGAAGGCGTGCTCGTCAAGCGCGCGTATCAGGAACGCCCGCCGCGCTTCGAGTACCGGCTGACGGAAAAGGGCCTCGACCTCTATCCGGCCCTGCTCGCGCTGATGGCATGGGGCGATCGCTGGAAGGACGACGGCCAAGGGCCGCCGGTGCAATTGCGCCACCGGGCCTGCGGGCAACTGATGCATGCGGTGACCGTGTGCTCGGCCTGTGGCGAACCACTCGACGCGCGCGACGTGCAGCCCGAGCCCGGGCCCGGGTGGATCGTGTCCGACGGGGCTGAGGCGCCTGCAGCCAGGGATTGACGGACGCGCTACACGCGGCTCGCGAATGACTGTCTGACGCACTCGCTGCACATACGCTTCGGCCATGGGCCGCATTGAGTCCAGGTCCTTCCAACCGGGCGCGCGCATTACTTGCCACGCAAGCGCCTTGCAACGACGAACGCAATCGCATGCCTCGCGGCCCGATCCGCTATCCGCCGATCGCCCCGCTCGCACACGCGGGCTGCATGACGCAACTTTGCGTCACCCTCTCCACCCATGCCGATCATCGCGTGGATCAGCGCTTCGCATCCGCACGTGACCAGGCCGCCACGCGTGCGTTACACTCACGGCCCGCTGTCTCGAAATTATTCGCCGTCCAAGATGTTGTCGCGCAATCGCCTCGCTGCCGCCTGTCTCGCCGCTTCCCTGCTCGCCACCCCGTTCGCCGCCTTCGGCAAGACGCAAAGCGAATCGCTGCTCCAGCAAGCGATCGATCTCGTGTCGCGATGGCTGCCAACCCCCAATCACGAAGCACCCGCGACCCAGGTCGTCGAATCGGCCTTCTCGCCGGACGGCGGTGCCGAGGCGCTCGTACTGAAAGCGATCGGCGCGGCGCGCAGCTCGATCCGGGTTGCCGCCTACTCGTTCACGTCGCCGCCCGTCACGCGTGCATTGCTTGCCGCCAAGCGCCGCGGCGTCAATGTCGCGGTGGTCGTCGACGACAAGGGCAACCGCGCGAAGAACAGCAAGCAGGCACTGAACCTGCTCGTCAACGCGGGCATTCCGACGCGCACGATCGACGCCTATGCGATCCATCACGACAAGTACCTCGTGATCGACGCCGAGCACGTCGAAACGGGTTCGTTCAACTACAGCGCGTCGGCAGCCAGCCGCAATTCGGAGAACGTCGTCGTGGTCTGGAACAATCCGCAACTCGCGTCGCGCTACCTCACGCACTGGCAAAGCCGCTTCGACCAGGGCACGCCGTACCGCTCCAGCTACTGACGCGCGACACGCGCTCTCGCCCGACGCCCGATCGCTCGCATGCACGCGACGTGTTGCAGATGATCGGCGAGCGCGGCCCGATGTTCAATTCGGCCGAATGGCCAGCATGCCGCGTTACGAAGCGCCCGTCACGCGCAACACCGCCGCATTCAATGGATGTCAGGCACCCCGCCCGGTCGCGATGCCGGCATGCGGGCTCGGCACACAGCGGTTCGCGTGCCCGTCCGTACTGCTTGCCGCATTCGTCGACAGCCCGGGGGCGCCCATCGGCAGCACACTGCGCACGCAATCGGTACTGAATGTCAGCGTGTCGTGCACCAACGGGTAAAGGAAATACAGCGCAAACGCGAGATAACCCGCGTAAAGAATTCGAACCATGGTGCGATGGGATGCGATGAACGATTGGACTCGTCCTGTTTTACGGCATGGCGACGCGCACCTTGAGGTATCGGCTGCCCGATTCCGCATCGAGACGAAACACGGGCCGATGACACCCGCTTCTTACCGCTTCTTTCTTACCGCATCTTCACCGACGCTCACGCACCCGATCACCGCCGCGGCGGGACGTGCAGCGAGGCGACGCATCGAGCCATGCGCAACACTGTTCGACGTACGAACCATGACCAACCTGGCCGACGGGACAAGAGACAAGGCTCACGCCAATCGCACCGAAACCGGCCGACGACGCGGCTCGGTCGGGCACGTTGCCGATGATCCCGCACGCCATCGCACCGTCACCGACCGGCTGACATCGGCCGATCGCCGGATGGACGAACACAAGCCGCGCGGCAGGACGGCCGGCGCCCGGCCCGCGGACGAGCCAGGCCGGCGCGCCGGATTAAACCGCCGCGCTGCCGCCCGGCCGCGGTCGTGCGACGGCGCCGGTTCGATTAAACCGCCGCGCTGCCGCCCGGCCGCGGTCGTGCGACGGCGCCGGTTCAACTGCCGCAGGGCGGCGCGCTCGCCATTGCGTCCGCGATCTGCTCGGGCGTCAGGTCGCGCTGATGCGTCGCCAGCGACCAGCGATGCCCGAACGGATCCTCGACCTGCCCGTAACGGTCGCCCCAGAACATGTCGGCGGCCGGAATCGTGACCGTCGCGCCGGCTTCAACCGCCTTCGCGATCGCCGCATCGGTGTCCGGCACGTACAGATGCAGGCAGACGGGCGTGCCTTTCAGCGCCTTCGGCCCCAGCGCACCGTGCTCCGGCATTTCGTCCACCAGCATCAGCGTCGAATCGCCAATCGCAAGACACGCATGCGCGAGCCGGCCGTCGGGCATCGCGAGGCGAAACTGTTCGGTCGCATTGAATGCGCGCTTGTAGAAATCGATGGCCGCGGTTGCACCCGCACAGATCAGATGTGGGGTCAGCGTGCGCATCCCTTCCGGGATCGGCTTGACGGACGTGGGCATGGTGTCGCTCCTTCAGTCGGTTGTCGTATCGAAAATCGGGACGGACGCGCGATGCGCACGCCTCCGATGCTACGACGGACGACGCCGACGGAAATCGACACGGTGCCCAGGATTTTTTTGTTCGCCTGACTGATGGGGGCGCAGGACGCCGCATCGGGCGTCATCGGCCCGTTCGGTCGGCCGGTTCGCCCGGCTGGCCGAATTGACGGCGGCAGGCCTCCAGCAACGCGGCCACCGTGTCGAGCGGAAGATCGGCAAATCGCGCGATCGGCAGCATCACGCCGCCCGGCACCTTCGTGCGCGACGAATGGGCGGAGAACTGATAGCCGATGTAACGATTTCCGGCAACGCTGACGATCCGGAATTCAGTGACGTCACGCCACGGCGTGACGGGTTTTTCGCGCGCGGAGCCGATCAGCCGGAAGCCCGTCTCGTCGACCTGCAACGCGAGCTTGCGCCGCGACGAGACGAACAACGCGGCACTGGCCAGCGCCAGCAACACGGCCAACGCCGCTACCGGCCAGAGCGTCGGGGCGGCCACATAACCACACAAGGTCGCCGCGGCGAGCCCTGCACACACGGCCGCCCTGCTTTTCAGGCTCCGGCTGTCGACTGCCAGCGTGACCGGCAACGAACCGGTGACCGTTCCCGCGACCGGATCGACGTGCCAGCCGGAATCCGTCATTTCGTGTGCGTCGTTCATTTCACGCGGGCTCGTGTCGACGGCCGTCGGTTCCTCAATGCGGGCACGATGTCGGGATGCCAATCCCGATGTCGCGAATCACGCGCCATTGCGCCGACGTCGGTCAATTGCATACCTTGACGGTACCGTTGGTCGTGCATTGCCCGATGGCCCAGTGGCTCTGTCCTGCCAGACGGGGCGCGACGCCCATGCCGCGAATCGGCGCGGCCGGCGGCGACGAGGCGGGAACGGTCGCCGACGCGGTCTCGGGGGACGGTTGCACGGGCGATGGCCCGGACGCGGTCTGGCAAGCGCCGAGCGCCAGACAGAGCGCGAATGCCCGCGGGGCGATGGCGAATCTGGAGAGGGTCATGGGTACGCTCGCGCGATTCGTTTTGAGTAACGGCCCGCAGTCAGATCTGCGGCAGATCGCGCAACGTGCGCGACTCACTCGTTGCATCGATGTCGAGCTCGATGCCTTCGGACGCATCGCGATACAGCACGCGTTTCAGCCTGGGGCCGATTGCGGTGGTGTCCGACGCCGAGAAGATCGCGCGGACATCGTTACCGGACGCGAGCGCGCGCGCCACGTCCGCCACCGGGGCCTCGCGGGGCGTCGCCGCCCACGAGCGATCGGCCGGGTTCACGGCCGCCCAGCGCACGTGCGTCACGCGCGCGCTGAGCGGATCGATTCGGACACCATTCACCGCAAACGTCGACATCGGCATCTCCCTTGAATTTTTGCGGCCGGCCGCATGCATGCGGCGCGCGGCGCGCTGCGACCAACCCGGATCTCGCCCGCGCGGCGCGCACGGCCTGCGATCGCGTGCGCTGCTTCGGCCAACGCGATTTTCGATGATACATTGGGACGCTTTGCAACCGTCAACAGACAATCGTGTACGGGAGAAACACATGAGCGACGCCTGGGGAACCTTCCCTGCCAGAATGGGCGACCATCAGGCTTTCATCAGCTTCAACCACGGCTTCGCGGAAATCGCCGAAGGCGATCCGCGCACGTCGCTGCTCAGCGTGCGGGTCCCCTTTGCGCATCCGTCGCCTGAAGGGCTGCCGACCGGCGACGAATTCGCCGATCTCGCGAAGATCGAGGATCTGCTCGACGCCGCGATCATCGCGAAAGGCGGCGTGCAGGTCGGCCGCATCACCGTCGACGGCAACCGGGATTTTCTTTTCTACGTGCCGTTCGACGAAGAGGCAGCCGCGGAAATCGTCGACTCGCTGGCCGACCAGACGACCTACGCGCTGCAGTATGCCCACCAGGACGATCCGGACAAGACGACATACTGGCAGACGCTCTACCCGACCGACGACGACTGGCAGATCATGCGCGACATGCGCACGCTGGATGCGCTGCGGCAGCAAGGCGACGCACCGGACGTGAGCCGGCGCGTGATGCACTGGGCATACTTCCCCGACCCGAGCGACGCGCACCAGTTCGCGGACTGGGCCGAAGCGAAAGGCTATCCGGTCGAATCGGTCGCGCCGACCGAAGACGGCAAGTCGGCGGTGCGGTTTTCGCACGAAGGCACGCTCGCGCTCGCCGACATCACGCGCCATACGGTCGCGCTCAGTCGCGAAGTACGCGCGCTCGGCGGGAACTACGACGGATGGGAAACCAGTGTCGAACAGGCAGGTTGAGCGGAGTGTGGTGCCCGTTGCGCGTGACGTGACGTCACGCATGCGACGCAAAAAACATCCCGGCAGCGTTGTTACGCGCCGCCGGGATCAAGGCATCGCCGGCAACAACCGGCGATGGGCCTGAGGGTTCGCTCAGGCACGAGGAAAGCAATTCGTACGGATCGGGCGAACGGATGTCGGGGTGCGAACGAGTGCCGTTGCGCAGCCCGCCGAACGCCTGTCCGGTTCCGCCGACGCAACCTTCCGGCGTCGGGGGGCAAAAAGCCCCCGCTCCTGCGCGAGCGAGCGGGGAAATGGTTGACCGGGCCGGGGAAGAACGGTCAACCGGTCAAATTGTGATCGCGGGTCGCGCGACGGTCTGTGCGGCAACTCACCCTTTAGTGACAACGTGACGGCAACCGGCAGGCTCGCGTCCCGGCGCATATCGTCATGATTCAAGCCCAACGCGTTGCCTGTCGGTCTCGTTGACGAGGAACCGGTCGCGAGTTTCTTCGTATCCGCCGTCTTCGGACCGCATCGCAGTACAACCTGTCAGGCCGGCGGCAGTCGTCATTGCGACAGCCATCGACAGCGTTCTTTTTTCATTTCTGGCGTTTTATTTTGTATTAATTCAAGTGGAATTTTCAGGCCCGGGCGCAGTTTCCGGTAAGTTGCGGGTATTGTCAAAGCAGGATTATTCTATTTTTTCACACTAGGCGATTTCCACTCCGTTTTTTGTGCAGAATTTCGCGCCCACAATGATCTGCGTCACGAAAACGCGCATTCCTCGCTACGACGAGCCACTGCAAAACCAGTCGGCAACCAAAGCGATCCAATCGAGATTGCTGATGATTCCGGCTGTCGACGAATCTGTCGCCACCGTCCCGGTCACCATCGCGCTCGCCTTCGCAATCCCGGTCGATGCGACGGGCCTCGGATCAGCAAGCTGCTCCGGCCACGTGACGATATTGGCGCGTGCGTCTTCTTCACCGGCGAAATCATTGCGCGCCAGAAACCGATCGAACACGATCCACGCGAGCGTCTTGCTTCGCGTCTCGGATTCGAGCTGCCTGTCGACAACGACGGTACGACCGGACTCCGTGATTTCGAGCGTCGCGGTGAAACGGTAATCGAGATATTCGATCTCGAGTTTCGACGACATGGTTTCTCCGCTCAATCCGCCCTCTCAATTTTTATGATACCCGGCGCCTGACGCGCTTCGCGACACTGTGTGAATCTTGCGTGAATTTCACTCGGGACGCCATTCTCGCTGGCGTTATCGCGATATTCTCGCGAATTGTCGATGTGAACGGTCGACGTATGACCGCTCTCATCCTTTTTCCACCCTTTCGATGTCGCCGTCAGCCGCTCCGTTTTCCTGTTTCCGGTATCGACCTGCTCCGCAGCCGTCATCGCGCTGCTAAACTCGAATCACAAAGACCGCTTGCGCCACCAGAGGAAATCATGACGCTCGCTCACGCACGACAAAGCGGCGTAGATGTCTGGATCGTCCAGCTTCCCGGGCACGCGCCCTATGCCTACACGCACCTCAAGCGGGTATTCTCGTCCGACGACTCTCGACATCGGGTCGTGACGATCGACCTGAAGAAGCTGCTGGCCTGCGCCGACCGCGACACCACCGACTATGTGCTGCCGTCGGTTCAGTACTGGGCGCCTGGAAAGGCCGCGGGCATTCGCGAATTCCTCGATCCGAACCGGGAGCGGATTCCGGACATGCCGTTCATCACGTTTCGCGAGACGAGAACGCGGACATTGCTCGGCATTCCCGGCCTGTCGAAAATCGGCGTCGCATCGTTCCGTAACGGCCAGCATCGCGCGCGCTATCTCGCGCATGCCGGTGCCACGATCTTGCCCGTCGAAATCCACGAGACCGAAGCCGATTTGCTTGTGCGGTATTGCGGCGAGTGACGGCAAAGTTCGGGCGGCTTTCACCTGGCGCTTCCATTGCGGCCAGGCGCAGGCGCACTCGCTTGCCGTCGCTCGTATCGAACCGGCGAGCGTTCAAGCCCGGATCGCGTAAATCCGGTCGGTGACTTCCGTCTGGCCGATGCGGCTGGTTTCGACACCGGCCAATTGCCAGCCGTTGTGTTCGTAGAACCCGATCGCACGCACATTGCCCTCCAGTACCTGCAGATGGACCTTGTCCACGCCGATCGACCGGGCCCATGCGCGAACGGCTTCGATCATGCGCTTGCCCGTGCCGCCGCCGTGATGCGAAGGATGAACATGCAGGCAGTCGAGCAACACACCAAGCGCCGGATCGACGGGGCGTTCGGCGCTGACGAAGCCGACCGGCTCGCCATTCGACTCGGCAATCAGCACGAGGCCCCACTCGTTCGCGTTTCTATCGAAGTATTTGCGCCACCGGACCGCGTGCTCCGTCGGCACCTCGTCGGACAGATAGCTGGCCGGAAGGATATGGCTATAGGCGGTTTGCCAGCTCAGCGTGTGCAGGCGAGCGATGTGGTTCGCGTCGTGTGGCGTGGCCGCGCGCAGTGTGGTCCGGGTGTCCTGCATCGGTTGCAACTCCTTCTGCAGATTTTCTTGGTCGACATGTGTCGTCGCAAAATATATCTTGCTTTGCAAGATGCATTTCGCAGGAGCTCGTCGTCGGGAGATCGCCGCGCGGGCAAAAAAAATCCCGACACCTTCTCCGGTCGTCGGGATTGAACGGCCCTGCAAAGCATGAGGGCACGAGGAAGGTCACACATTACACGCATGTAAGACTGTTGCGCTTTGTCGGTTTGTGCCAAACCTCTGTTCGATTCCGCCAATCAATCTGTTATGAACGGGCGTAAACGAAAAAAGCCTGCCCGCGTTTTGCACGAGCAGGCAAGAAAACGGATCAGCATTCGAGGCACGAGGGCTGTCCAGGCAAGATAACGGCACGGCGGGCGGGAACCTTAGGGGGCAACACAGCAGCATGATCCATAAAGACCCAGCGTGATGTTCCATCCAATCTCGACAGCCATCCGTTCCTCCCTCGCAAAAATGCAGACAGGCGGATCGATACCTGAGTGGCCCGTCCCCTGTAGTTCACGGCGGGATCCGACTGCTTCTGCGGCAGGGCCGTTATACAGCCAGCGGCGGCGATGGAGGCACGCAAAGAAGCCACCGGGACCTAACGCTCGAAACATCCAGATCAATTGCCCGCACAGAGAAACTGAACCCTGTTCGTGCCGGTTCCCGCGAAAGTAATCGAAGTCCCGGAATCTTGACTGACCTTTACTGCGTTTGCCTCCGTCGTGTCGTTGGCCGTGCATGTATAACTCGACGCGGACGTGTAGACAGCCAAACCCGTGAGCTTGACCGTAGCATGACCGGACGCCAACGCGACCGACCCTTGCACCATGTGCGGAGCATTCATGCCGTTTCCGGTTGTGCTATACAGCGGCATTGAGCCCGTCCCGGCGGCTGAAATATTTCCCTTTGCGGAATAGTTCCCGGCATCCGAAAACGTGTGCTCGTTAACACCGGAGAGATTCTGTAGCGCAAGAAGGCCATTCGCAAATATCGCACGAAGTGACGCAGTCGTCGCATCGCTTCGAATTGCCGCAACCTTGTTCCCTGCGCTACCGAACCATACGACAGCATCTTTTCGTGGCAGCGCGATTGCGTTACCTTCGCCGGTCGTCGCGTTCAAGGCATTACTGTGAAACACGATCCCGTTTTCGAAAGCAGTGTTGTTGTTTACGATTCCGACGGCAGTGCTCGCGTTGGCTGCACCGGTCTTCACATCCGGACGCCCCGATGACAGCCAAAGCCCCGGCGTAATGCCAATCCGGAACATGTTGTACGGATCAACGCCGACTACGGAACCCTGATTAACGACGTCGATTTCATGACCTTGCGTCGTCCCGGCCCCCGGCTTTCTCCGCACTTCGGAATAGGTGGCGTAGGCGGTCTGAACGTGTTTCGTATTGTCATTGATCGCATAGCCGGCAACGCCCTGAGCAGCCATCGACCCGGTCAACGAATTATCCGAGGTGCGCGTTGCCCCCAGCAAACCCATTCCGCCCCCAGCCGATTGCGACCACGTTTGGGCGCAGGCTGTGGTACAGGGGATCAACGAGTTAAGCCAGGTAAGTTGATTGCCGAACGATGCAACGGCGGGCGTCGCATTGGAGGTTGTCGAGGAAAGCTTCGCACCGGGCTGAGAAGTCGACTGCGATTGACCAGTCGCCAACTGGGCATGTGAGGGCAATGCGGTCGTCGAAACGAGCGCAGCGAACAAACAGATACGGATGCTCTTCATGGGGGGCAATCAGCGTGGAAGTGAAATGTCGAGGACGAACGTGTATTCGAGCAGGCCATGAGCGATGATCGCGAGCACTTCCAACGCTCTGACGTCGATGCCCGCACAGTATGCATCGAACACGAAAAACGGCACTTCGCGCGATTGTGACGGCCGGACGCGCACCTGTCGAATTTCAGCTTCGAAAAGGGTCGCGCTTCGGCGCGCAATCGCTCCTCGATGCGCGCGTGCCGGTGCGCGGCCGGTCATTCATCTCCCGAAAATGAAGGACCATCATAGCGACGGTCGATTGTTGATAGTTCTTACTTAACGTAAGATCGTCAACATCCCCGCACCACATCGATGGAGACCGGAATGGTGAAGGCGGCGTTGAAGGTAATCGGCAGGCCGATCTGGAAGCGGATGCAGTTCCGTATCAATGCCGCGATCGATGGACGTATCGAACGTGACCGGGCAGAAATTGAACGGCTTAAGCAGGTGATCGTTGGCCTACAAAAAATGGTCGAATCCCTGTACCTCGAGCGCGGGTGCGAAAGCGAACATTTCGATCTGGACAAGCGCATTGCCCATGCGATCGGGCAACGAATCTTCGTTCCATCCGACCCGGTCTTCGACGATCAAGCGCCGTTCATGCAGTATTCGACGTGCAGCGCAGCCGATATGCTTCACCCGGAGCATGCCCGAATTTGCGCGATGCTCGGCCTCCCTCCGATGTACCAGCGAAAATTTTGGGAATGGACATACATCATCCATCATCTGAATCGGCTAGGCATGCTCAAACCAGGCAGGCGCGGACTTGGTTTCGGCGTGGGTCAGGAGCGGTTGCCGGCGCTTTTCGCGAAGCTGGGATGCTCGATCGTCGCCACTGATGCGCCGCCGGAAATCGGACAATCTAGCGGATGGTCCCAAACCGGACAACATAGCAGTGCTCTCGACGAGCTACGGTTCCCGGCCATTGTGGCCGATAAAATCTTCGATCGGTCAGTGACGCATCAGTATTGCGACATGAACGCCATTGCCCCGTCGCTCCGCGATTTTGATTTCAACTGGTCGTCCTGCTGCTTCGAGCACCTTGGCAATCTGGAGGCCGGACTGCAGTTCGTCATCAACAGCATGGACACACTGAAGCCCGGTGGGGTTGCGGTTCACACGACGGAATACAATCTTTCGTCGAACGACGACACTTCCCGCGAAGGTGGGACCGTGATTTATCGAAAACGCGATATGGAAGAACTCGTCACGCGATTGCGCGACCGAGGATACGAGGTTGAGACGTTCGCGCCGGCACCACACGCACACGCGCTCGATTTTCATGTCGACGCACCGCCATATAGCAATAACCCTCATCTCAAATTGAGGTTGGCCGGCTATACAACCACTTCAGCCGGGATATGCGTACGTCGCATTGGCTGATGCCCTACCTAGTCGACGGTTCCGCGTATCCTCGACCTTCATCTGGCGAAGCATCGGCGCACCAAGGACGCCGGCGCCGATCGCGTTGTGCTTGTTCAGAAGTCGATTCCGTGCCGCTTCAGTTGCGGCGCCTTCCACTTCCCGCGCACCAGGTCGATCAGGTATAGACGGTTGCTCGCTGCGAACGAGAAGACCGGCGCCGTGATACGCGCACTCGATAGTACGTGGCGCCGGCCGTTCACCACGCTCGAGCTGGCGGTACTGCAATCGCTTGTCGAGCCGGAGGAGTACCTCGAGCTCGACGGGGTGCCCGACCAGGCATGGCGCGAGCGTATCGGCAACGTCGTGCCGCCCGACGCCGCGCAGGAGATAGCCGAGGCAATGGGCACCACGCTGCTGCTCGTTGAATCCGGCGAAACGTTGCAGCTTTCATCGACACCGGTCTCGATGCGCCCTATCGCCACCGCACTGACCGTCGTACCGCAGACCTTCTAAGACGGAGGCACCTGATGCCCTGCACCCCTTTCGCCTTCCCGGCCGCATGTCCGGAATCATCTGCACGCGAGGTCGCAAGCACGAGCATCGCTGCTCGGTCGATGGCTGCAACGTGCTGAGTGGCTTCCACTGCGATTTCCAGACGAAGCCGGGTAAGACTTGCGATCGGCACCTGTGCGCCGCGCATGCGCATTAGATCGGGACTGACGTCCATTTCTGCCACCCACCTTGCGGAGTCGAGCGGAAGGAGCAGGGTGACCTTTTCGCATGACCACCCAGGCTCACACCTGTTCTTTTGGGCTGCCACGCTTCAATACGAGAAGGCCCTCGCTCGGAGGACCTTTATCTTCACGCCATCGGCTCAACGTACGAATAGCAGATCCTTAGAACGGAATTGAGATTGGCTTCGCCGTACAAGCAAAGCAGTAGTTGCCACCACCGTGATCAAGATAGTCCGGGTGATTGAAGTGAGCAAGACGATCCCAGCTTACAGTCGGCGCATAGACAACAAGGTTTCCGTCAGGCTGGAACGCAAAGTAATTATTGGAATTCACTTCCGTGTTCGTTTGCCAAATCGCAGTGCCCGCGTCGTTGGTCAGCGTGAAATTCCCATCGTTCTGCATCCAAGCTGCAGTAACACCTCTGCCCGGGGTTCCTGAATTCCAAATTGCACCCCCGTTCTTGTAAAGAACGAAATTACCATCAGCTTGCAAAATCAAGAAATACTGACCGACCGTGTAGCTCGTGCCGACGAGGATTCTGTTATTGGTGTGTAGTATACGTCCCTGATTTGTCTGAATAGAACCGGTATCGCTGGTATGACTTTGCCATACCGGACGATCCCAATAAAGAGCGAGATTGCCGTCATTTTGAACATTCAGATATGCACCCGGGTGCTGGGTATTGAAATAGAGCACAGGTACATTGGCTGAAGTGTACAGAACGAAATTTCCGTCCGGCTGCACGACTGCTCGCGTAACACCCTTCCCCGCAACCTGTGCGGACCAGACTACGCCGCTCGGACCATACAACACCAGGTTGCCATCGGACGCTTGCATGTCGAGGCAGTACTGGCCATTTTCAGAACAAACCTGCGCACCTAGATTTAGGGTGGCCCCAGAAGGAATCACCGTTGCAATTGCCGATGACATATACAGCATTAGCATTCCGAAAAATACAACAATCCCCTTTTTCACTGATTTCCTCTCGTAAATGTATGTTTCGCTTTATTTGCATCGAGCCAGACGCATAGCGAGATTACCACACTTAAAAGAATATTACAGCGAAGCCAATTAAGTGAAATTATTACAAAACTTTCTTTTATGATTTACAACAATTATAACCATTGTTTATATATTAGATGCCCTATCGCCCACAGGCATCCTTATCAGCTGCGATTCGAATCATGAGCACCCGAAACGAAAAAAACCCGTGTACGTGGAACGCGAGCGGGCAAAAAAAACGGAACAGCAATCGAGGCACGAGGACTGCCTCAGCAGATAACGGCACGCCCGCCGAGAACCTTAGCCAAGATAAGGCCCCGCTTCCGTACAGGCGAGCGGAGCAACAGCTCAGCGACCGGGAATGGACAGTACCTTTACAGGGGTTGTCCCGGCCGCCGAAAGCATTGGCGAGCTGGATGCCGGCGGCGGCAATGAGACGAGTTCGAAATTACGCCTCGCCCGAGGCAACCATTAACGAACTCTGACGGCACTTTTGTTCCGCTCTCAGTCAGGTCGACTGAAGGGTTTGGTCAGCAAAGTCAGAAGGCGGCACCCGGATAACCCGGTGTCGGGAACCCGAGGCCGGTTGTACCAACGCCGACGGGCGAAAAAGGATTTCCGTTGAGGGGGTGCGGCGGGCAAACACCGACACAGATACCGCTGCCCGGCCCGTTATTCGATGTCGACGTCGATGTCGGAGCCGTAACCAGGCCAAACTTTGTACTCCATGCCGCTGTCGGCGCGTAAATCACCAGGTTGCCATCCGATTGTAAAACGAGTTGCGCTCCATTGGCTCCGTTAGTCTTAGTCGACCAAAGAGCCGTCGATCCTGCATAAATTACAAAATTTCCGTCGCTCTGCATAACAGCATACGTAGCACCTTTTCCCTGAGTGCCAGTCGACCAAATCGGATTACCGCCATTCTTGTAAAGAACGAGGTTGCCGTCCGCCTGAAACACGAGCATGTATTGGGCGACAGTGACAGTTTGACCAGCCGACATCGTGGAGCCCGAAGCGAGATATTTGCTCTCGGCCGATTGTTGGGTCGCGGGATCACTGGTATTACTTGCCCAGGCCGGACGGGGCCAGTAGATCACCACGTTCCCGTCATCCTGCACTGCGAGGAACGCGCCCGGATGCGCCGTTTTGGACGACCATGCAGCCGTGTTGTCGGCACGATAAATGACAAGATTTCCGTCGCCCTGCATTACCGCCCTGTTGCCGCCAGATCCCGATGTCTGCGATTGCCATACTGCGCCCGTCGGTCCATAGACGACCAAGTTCCCGTCCGTTTGCATCGCAAGGTGATACTGGCCGTTATCCGAGTAGACAACATTTCCAGCCGACAATGTTTCATTTGAGCCAAGGATCTTCGCGCTCGAAAGTATCGGCATTAAAGCTACCAAGCAAACAATCAACGACGTAACAAACCTCATAGCAACCCCTAGGTAATGGTTTTAGATAAATCCATGTTGGATTCGTGATCGTTACAGTTTGTTGCAGCGGCAGAATAGCACAAGGATGTGCCTTTCTGATTTGAGGAATTCCGTAAGGTAATTGCTAAGAAAGGCAGGTCTTTAATCCATTTACCCCCGAGCATCGAAGCTCCATTAGCGAGCTTTCTGCTACGTCGCACTGTGAAAAATAGGTGCGTCCACCGATTTCCTGAAGATCACCATGACCACCGATAAGAGCCACGCTGATGCGCTGACGGCACAAGTTGCACTTGCCGCGATCGAAACGTTCGAAACCGGCCGCGAGTACCGCTTCGACGGCGCGGTGCCAAACGCCAAACGCGACGGTGTGCTGCCGGCGTGGTGGCGTCGCCCGTCGATCTTCATGCCGAGCACCGCCCGCGCGCACGCTGTTCGAAGTGCCTGGCGTGTGCGTGGAGCGCCTTCAATCGATCAGCGACGTAAATGCGATCTCCGAAGGAATTGAGCGGACATCCGACGGCTTCAGCGTCGACGGCAGCCGCCACTTCCCCGCAGCTCGGGCGCGCGACTCGTTCGCGTCGCTCTGGGGCAGCATCAACGCCGAAGCCGGCCACGGCGGGGGGACACGAACCCGCTCCTGTGGGTCGTCGAATTCAGAAGGATCACCCCGCGTGATGGCGATAGACCAGTCCGCGCGGATCGCGGACAATCTCGCAGCCGTCGCGGCCACGCGGGACGCGATGCGCGGGATCGAGCGGCGCGGCGGCGCCCGCATCCTAGAATGAGCGTTCACCGGGTTCGCCACGCTTGCGGCACCCGGCCACGCGCGGCACTGGCGCGAGGTGATCTGCATGCCGCTCACTGAACAGCTCGACCGACCGGCGGCCGTGCGAGGCGATAAAGAGTGCCTCTACGTCTTCACGACGAAGTTCGGGACGCGCACTACACGCACGACGGATTCAAAAGATTCTGGGGGAGGTTGATGAACGAGGCGATTGAAGCGAAGGTAATCGCGAGCCGATTCACCTTCCATGACCTGCGCGCATACTACGCAACGCAATTCAAGCGTGAGAGCGGCACATTGCCGGACCTTCACGCGAATCCGGCAACCACCGCACGTGTCTACGATCGCAACAAAATCGTGAAGCGCGAGGCGCTTTAAATTCCATTTTGTGAAGTTCCAAAACAAAAACGGCACTGTCTTTTCGAACAGTGCCGTTTCTAACGACTTGATACCGCTTAGAATTCTTTGGGGTGGCTGATGGGACTCGAACCCACGACGACAGGAATCACAATCCTGGACTCTACCAACTGAGCTACAGCCACCACTGATACTGCTTGCTTCGTTTCGCTGTTTTGTTTCAGCAGCGAAGAACAAGATTATACGAACACTTTTGAATCTTGCAAAGCCTTTTTTTCAAAAATTTCTTCGGCTTCGCTCAGATGCGCGCGAGCCTCGTCGAACACGGCCAGCTCGCCGCGTGCGAGCTTCTTGTTGTCGGACAGCACGCGACGCCAGCCGCGCGCACCCGGCATGCCGCGATACAGCCCGAGTGCATGCCGCACGATCGCGCCGAGGTAGGTGCCGCGCTTCAGTTCAGCCGCGCAGTATTCGATCAGTTGCGCTTCGGCCTCTTCGCGCGTCGGCACCGCTGCGGTCGACCCGTAGAAGCGCGCATCGACCTCCGCCAGCACGTACGGGTTGTGATACGCCTCGCGCCCGAGCATCACGCCGTCGACGTGCTCGAGATGCTGCGCGACTTCGTCGAGCGTCGTGATACCGCCGTTGATCACGATCTCCAGCGATGGAAAATCGCGCTTCAACCGATACGCATAGTCATACTTGAGCGGCGGGATCTCGCGGTTCTCCTTCGGCGACAGGCCCTTCAGGATCGCGTTGCGGGCATGCACGACGAACGTTTCGCAACCAGCCTCGGCCACCGTGCCGACGAAGTCGCGCACGAACGCGTAATCCTCGACCGCATCGACACCGATCCGATGCTTGACCGTCACCGGCACCGACACCGCATCGCGCATCGCCCGCACACAGTCGGCGACGAGCTGCGGCTCGTTCATCAGGCACGCACCGAACGCGCCGCGCTGCACGCGCTCGGACGGACACCCGCAATTCAGGTTGATTTCGTCGTAGCCCCACTGCTCGCCGAGTTTCGCCGCGCGCGCGAGGTCGTCCCGCTCGCTGCCGCCCAGTTGCAGCGCGACTGGCGATTCGCTCGGCGTGAACGCGAGATGCCGCTGGGCATCGCCGAACAGCAGCGCACCCGTCGTGATCATCTCCGTATACAGCCACGTATTGCGCGTCAGCGTGCGGTGGAACGAACGGCAATGGCGGTCCGTCCAGTCGAGCATTGGCGCGACCGATACACGGCGAGGGGGAAGCGAGGACGGAACGGACATGGAATTCGGGTACAGGCCAGGCGGCACGGAAACAACCGGCTATTTTACCGCAATACCGGCCATACCCGCCCGACCCGCGCGCTACCGGCCGTCCAGTTCCACATCGACCGCCCGGCGCGCCGCGTCGAACACCCGCTCGATCACGCGCCGTTCGGTGAGCAGCATCCCGTCGACCTTGACCAGCCGCCAGTCGATCCGCACGGCATCGCCCTGCAGCACGCGATAGTGCGCATGCTCGCCGTCCCAGACCTGCTCGGTCTTCACCTCGATCTCGAAGCCGCGGTACGGCTCGCTGAAATCGCCGAGGTCGCTGCCTCTCGGTTCCATCGCACGCTCCGTGGCGACGCCGCGCCCGGCCGCCTGCGCGGCCGGCGCCGCGCGCTCAATCGTATTCGTCGGACAAAAATGACCGGCCATCGGCCGTCAGGTCGACCCGGTCGGCCGCCGCCTGATAGATCAGCCCGTCATTCAGCAACGCGTAGACGACGTCGTCGAATGCGGCGGGAACCGGCCGGCTGTCGCCGAACTGGTCGATCCATTTCAGCGCCTCGATGGCTTCGGGGGAAAGGATGGGGGTCATGCGTTGGCCTCCGGCATCGGTGTCGTTCCATCCTAGCACTTCGTCCGGAAGCCGAATACCGAGGCAAACGCGCTGCGCGAATGCAATGCGGCGCCGCCGGGCACACTGCCCGCCGACGCCGCACGGGGGCGCGACCCGCGCGCTCAGAGACGCGCGATCGAGACTTCCGTGGACTTCACGAGCGCGACGACTTCGGCGCCGACCTTCAGTTCAAGTTCGTCCACCGAACGGGTGGTGATCACCGACGTGACGATGCCGAACGGCGTCTCGACGTCGACTTCGGAGACCACGGACCCGCGAATGATCTCCTTGACCTTGCCCTTGAACTGGTTTCGTACGTTGATTGCAGTGATGCTCATCGGGATGATCGCTCCGAAGAAAAAAGTCTCAGAACGGGCGGCCGGAGCCGCCCGGAATTAAACGGCCCAGCGGATCTGCCCGACCGGTCGAACCTTGTCTGCTTCATGCTCGGCGTCGTGATCGGCCGCGCCGGGGCCGCCGGCGAGCACGCGTTTCAGCACGCGATCCTCCAGCGCCGCGAATGCGGCCGACGCGCGGGCACGCGGCCGGTCGAGCGGCACCGCCTGGTCGAGCGCCACGCGCCCCTGCTCGATCAGCAGGATGCGGTCGCCGAGCGCGACGGCCTCCTGCACGTCGTGCGTGACGAGCAGCGCAGTGAACCGATGCTCGCGCCACAGGCGCTCGATCAGCGCATGCATCTCGATGCGGGTGAGCGCATCCAGCGCGCCGAGCGGCTCGTCGAGCAGCAGCAGTTGCGGCCGGTGCACGAGCGCGCGGGCCAGTGCGACACGCTGCCGCTGGCCGCCCGACAGTTGCGCGGGCCAGTCGTTCGCGCGTTCCAGCAGCCCGACTTCGTCGAGCACCGCGCGGGCCTGGTCGCGCGCACCGCGGCCGAGACCCAGCATCACGTTCTGCAGCACGGTCTTCCACGGCAGCAGGCGCGCATCCTGGTACATGATCCGTGTATCGAGCACGCCGCCGCCCTCGCCGCGCGTCACGAGCGCGCCGCTGCTCGGCTGCTCCAGCCCCGCGACGAGACGCAGCAGCGTCGATTTCCCGCAGCCGCTGCGGCCGACGATCGCGACGAAGCTGCCGCGCGCGATGCCGAGCTCGACGTTGTCGAGCACCGTGCGCGCGCCGAAGCGCTTGCTGACGCCCGACAGCGTGACCGCGTCGTCGGGTGCCGTACCGCCCGCGCGCCGCCGCGCGAGCGGTACGACCGATGCGCTGCCATCATGTTCGAGGATCGCCGCGTCACGCGCATCGCTGTCCGCGACGCGGGCCTGCGCCAGTTCGGCCTCGAGGTCTGCGCCGGCGAGCGGGCCGTAGGCGGCCGCCGAAGTCGTCGCATTCATGCCTTTGCTCCTGATTGATAGGCGGGGTGCCAGCGCAGCGTCACGCGCTCGATCCATTTCGCCAGCACATCGGCCAGCTTGCCGAGCACCGCGTACAGCAGGATGCCGACCACCACCACGTCGGTTTGCAGGAATTCACGCGCGTTCATCGTCATGTAGCCGATGCCCGACTGCGCGGAGATCGTTTCCGCGACGATCAGCATCACCCACATCAGGCCGAGCGCGAAACGCACGCCGACGAGGATCGACGGCAATGCGCCGGGCAGGATCACGTCGCGGTACAGCGCGAAGCCGCGCACGCCGTAGCTCTTCGCCATCTCGATCAGGTTCGCGTCGACCGAGCGAATCCCGTGATACGTGTTGATGTAGACGGGGAAGAACACGCCGAGCGCGACGAGGAACAGCTTCGCCTTCTCGTCGATGCCGAACCACAGGATCACGAGCGGGATCATCGCGAGCGCCGGGATGTTGCGGATCATCTGGATCGTCGAGTCGAGCGCGACCTCGGCGGCCTTCGACAGCCCGGTCGCAAGCCCCAGCGCAAGGCCGACGCCACCGCCGATCGCGAAGCCGAACAGCGCGCGCCACGTGCTCACTTTCACGTTCGCCCACATTTCGCCCGACGTCACGAGCGACCAGGCGGCGCGCACGACCGCCACCGGCTCGGGCAGCACGCGGGTCGACAGCCAGCCGGTGCGCGCACCGACTTCCCACACCACCAGCAACGCGAGCGGCACGAGCCACGGCGCGACGCCGCGCCACGCGCGGGCGGCCACGGCGACGCCCGTCGTCGACGTTTTCGTTGTCATCGCAAGCCTCCGTCGCTCAGCTCTGGCTCGTCTTCGGCAGATAGTTGTTGCCGACGATCTCGCCGAACGGCCCCGACAGCGGACCAGCCGCCTTCTTGACGCCCTCGCCCTTGATCAGCGGGAACACGAGTTCCGCGAAGCGATACGACTCCTCGAGGTGCGGATAGCCGGACAGGATGAACGTCTCGATGCCGAGATCCGCGTATTCGCGCATCCGTTCCGCGACCTGCTCGGGATTGCCGACGAGCGCCGTGCCGGCGCCGCCGCGCACGAGCCCCACGCCGGCCCACAGGTTCGGATAGACCTCGAGCGCCTCGCGGCCGCCGCGCTTGCCGCCGTGCAGCGCGGCCATCCGGCGCTGGCCTTCCGAATCCATGTTCGCGAACGCTTTCTGCGCACGCGCGATCGTGTCGTCGTCGAGCCGGCTGATCAGCCGATCGGCGTCGCGCCATGCCTCGTCCTCGGTCTCGCGCACGATCACGTGCAGGCGGATGCCGAACTTGATCTTGCGGCCGCGCGCGTCGGCACGGGCGCGGATATCGGCGATCTTCTTCGCGACGGCCTCGGGCGGCTCGCCCCAGGTCAGATAGGTATCGATGTGATCGGCGGCGATCGCGTGAGCGGCCGGCGACGAGCCGCCGAACCACAGCGGCGGATGCGGATGCTGGACGGGCGGATAAAGCGCCTTGCCGCCTTTCGACTGCAGGTGCTTGCCGATGTAGTCGAACCCGTCGTTGTCGTGCGATGCGGCGAGCAGTCCGCGCCAGATGTTCAGGAAATCGTCGGTGATCTCGTAGCGCGTGTCGTGATCGGCGAAGAGGCCGTCGCCTTCGAGCTCGGCCGCATCGCCGCCCGTAACGACGTTGATCAGCAGGCGGCCGCCCGACAGACGGTCGAAGGTCGCGGCCATCCGCGCGGCGAGCCCCGGCGAAGCGATGCCGGGACGCACGGCGACCAGGAATTTCAGGCGTTGCGTCGCCGGAATGAGGCTCGATGCGACGACCCACGCATCCTCGCAGGAACGGCCGGTCGGCAGCAGCACGCCGTCGTAGCCGAGCGTATCCGCCGCCACGGCGACCTGCTTGAAGTAATCGTAGTCCGCGGCGCGCGCGCCTTCGGCCGTGCCGAGATAGCGGCTGTCGCCATGCGTGGGAATAAACCAGAACACATTCATCTGCTGCTCCTGCTTGACTGTCACTGCCGAAATTTGAAAAAAACGTCGCCCTGCTCGCGTCGCGGAGGAGCGACGCATGCATGGTGTGCATTCGAATCGGGATGGCTCGCCGGTCAGGCCGTGCAGCGGACGAGGACGCGATCGCACGGCTGTTTCTGAGGAAACAGTCTAGGGATCGGTACAGGGCTTTGGAACGATTTTTTTGAGCTTAGGTTTTCCGCTTTCGTGATTAGCACGACGCTGGAGCGAATATCGCCGCGGCCGGGCCCTATAATGGCGCACCTATCCGAATAACTCCGCGCATACGGCTTCGGCCGTGCGCGCCTGCGGTGCACTCATCGATGCAGAAAGTCATCCTGCCCTTCCTGTCCGGCTTCCTGGCCGCACTGTTCTTCCGCGAGGCCACGCTCGCCCTCCTCCACACGGCCGATCTGATCGCCGCAACCGGCTTCTCGACACAACCGTTCGCGCCGCTCGGTATTCCTGAATTTGTCGCGAATGCGTTGATCAGCGCGTGCTGCGCGATTCCGATGGCGTGGTTGTTGCGCGTGTCGCCGGAACGCGAAGCATCGTGGATCGGCGCGCTCGTGTTCGGCGGTATCGTGCTGACGGCCGCCCGCGTGTTCGCGATCGATCCGCTGCGCGGCATCTGGCCGTCGGGCAACATGATGCCCGTGCTCGCGGCCGGCTTCGCGGCGAACGCGGTATGGGGCTTCGGCGCGCTCGTGTTCATGCGCGCGTTCATGTCGGACGACGCGGGCGACGAATAACGCCGGCGCGGGCGACGCGTCCTTCGGGCCCGGACCGGCCGACATCCATCAAAAAGGCCGCGTGCATCGTGCACGCGGCCTTTTCGTTTCTTCCCCGCGCATCGATCCTTCCGCGCGAATCAGCCTGATCGACGTCAGTCCTTCAGCGCGCGCAGCGGATGCGTATCGGGCGTCCACGGGCTGTCGAACATCGCGAGCACGTCGGCGCGCCCGACGTCGGCGGCCGACTTGAAGCGCCACACCGGCTGGTGATCCTTGTCGACGATCAGCGCGCGCACGCCTTCGATCACGTCGCCGCGCGCGAAGGTCGAGCGCGTGAGATCGAGATCGCGCCGCAGGCAATCGGCCATCGTCGCGCCGCGCGCGCGTTCGACGACTTCGAGCGATACAGCCATCGACAGCGGCGACAACTGCTCGCGCATCGCGTGGGTCGCCTTCTCGATCCACCCGTCGACCGCCGCGCAATCCGGCTCGGCGTCGAGCGACGCGAGGATCGCGTTGAGGTCGGGCTGCGCGAAATGCCGGTCGATCCCGGTGCGCGCGTCGGCGAGCGCCGACGTGTCCGGCGTCGGCACGACCTTGTGCGCGGCCGCCGCGTCGGTCACGCACCCGACGGCCTGCGCACCGCTGTCGATGCGCGCGGTACGTAGCGTGTCGAGCAGCGCCGGCAGCGCGGCATCGGGCAGATAGACGTCGGCGAGTTGCGCGTACAGCGCGCCGGCCGCGTCGAGCGTCGCGCCGGTCACCGCGAGATAGCGGCCGATCGCGCCGGGCGTGCGCGCGAGAAACCAGCTCATCCCGACGTCCGGAAACAGGCCGATGCGCGTTTCGGGCATCGCCATCTTCGTCGAGTCGGTCACGACGCGCAGGCCGCCCGTATGCCGCGCCGCCTGCGAAATCCCCATGCCGCCGCCCATCACGACGCCGTGCATCAGCGCGATGTACGGCTTCGGATACGTGAAGATCGCATGGTTCAGCGTGTACTCCTCGATGAAGAACGTGTCGACCGCATCGCGGTCGCCGCGCTGCCACGCGTCGTGGAAGAAGCGCACGTCGCCGCCCGCGCAGAATGCGCGCGGGTGCGGGCTGTGCACCACGACCGCGACGACGTCGGGATCGTCGCGCCACGCGTCGAGCGCCTGCTGCATCAGCCGGATCATGCCGACCGACAGCGCATTCAGCGCCTTCGGCCGGTTCAGTTCGAGAAAGCCGATGCGGTTCGCGACATACGCGCGCACGTCGGGCTGGGTGGATTCGGCGGACACGGCGGCGGAAGGGGAATCGGTCATGAAGGTCATCCGGCAAACGGCGGTCGCACGCTCAGTGCGCCTGCATCTTCGAGAACAGGTTCAGCACCACGACGCCCGCGATGATCAACCCGAGGCCGATCACCGCCGGCACGTCCGGCACCTGGCGATAGAGCAGCATCGCGACGAGCGTGATCAGCACGATGCCGGCGCCCGACCAGACTGCATAGATGATGCCGACGGGCATCGTGCGCAACGTGAGCGACAGGCAGTAGAACGCGACGCCGTAACCGGCGACGACGAGCACCGACGGCCCCAAGCGCGTGAAGCCGTCCGCCGCGCGCAGCGCGGACGTGCCGATCACTTCCGCGACGATCGCGATCGCGAGCCATGCGTAACCAGGCAGTTGCATCGCTCAGCTCCTTGCGAGGGCCAGTACCGCGTAGTCGTGACCGAGCTCCGCACACAGCGCCTCGACGACGAACTCGTGATCCGCACGCTGCGGCAACCCGGACGCGGTGATCGAGCCGATCACGCCGGCACCGGCCACGGTCAGCGGAAACGAGCCGCCGTGCGACGCATACTCGGCGACTGGCAGCCCGTGCTTGTCCGCGAGCGTCGCGCCGGCCTGCTGCATGCGCAGGCCGATCGCATACGAACTACGGCGAAAATGCGCGACGACGTTGCGCTTGCGGCGCACCCAGTCGGCATTGTCGGGCGTGGCTCCCGCGAGCGCCGCATAGAACAACGGCTGGCCGAACGTGACGATGTCGATCGCGATCGCATGACCGCGCGACGTCGCGAGCGCATGCATCCGGTTGCCGAGCGCCCACGCACGGGCCGGGTCGAAATGGGGAAACACGAGCGCCTGTTCCTGCGCGCCGATCGATTGCAGATCGTGAGCGATGTCCATGAATCCGTCGATGCAGTAATGAGAGTCGCAACGGCGCCGATGCGATCGCGCAGGGCCGCTGCCGGGATGACGACACAAACCGCTCGATTCTAGCGCACGTGCCTTCCCGTACCGGCCCCACCCGCGCTCGTCATGCGATTGTCAGAAAATACTTGCACGCATTCGGGTTAGCCCATATAATTCATTTCTTCGACGGACGCGGGGTGGAGCAGTCTGGCAGCTCGTCGGGCTCATAACCCGAAGGTCGTAGGTTCAAATCCTACCCCCGCAACCAACCGTCCAGAATTTCGCAAAAAGCCCGGCTTCGTGCCGGGCTTTTTGTTTTTACGCGTCCGGGCGCCGCGCCCTCTTCGCTCGCGCGCCACCCGCGCACCCACCGTTTCGCATGACACGCCGCCCCATGCGCAGGCGTTCGAGAATGCCGCGGCCCGGTGATACACTCGCATCACCTCGTCCCTTCCATTCGACATGAAATTCTGCTCCGTCTGCGGTCACGAAGTCCTCGCGCGCATTCCTCCGGGCGACAACCGCGAGCGCTTCGTCTGCGATCACTGCGGCACGATCCACTATCAGAATCCGCGCAACGTCGTCGGCACGGTGCCGGTCTGGGGCGACCAGATCCTGCTGTGCCGCCGCGCGATCGAACCGCGCTACGGATTCTGGACGCTGCCGGCGGGCTTCATGGAAATGGGCGAGACGACCGCGGAAGCCGCTGCGCGCGAAACGCTCGAGGAAGCCGGCGCGCGCGTCGAGGTGCAGAACCTGTTCACGCTGCTCAACGTGCCGCACGTGCACCAGGTCCACCTGTTCTATCTTGCGCGGCTCACCGATCCGGGTTTCGAAGCCGGCGAGGAAAGCCTCGAAGTGAAACTGTTCGACGAAGCCGACATCCCGTGGGACGAGATCGCGTTCCCGACCGTCAGCCAGACCCTGCGCTTCTTCTTCGCGGATCGCGCCGCCGGCGACTACGGCGTGCACACCGGCGACATCTTCCGCTCGCTGCGCAACGGCTGAGCCCCGCACCCATGGTTCCCTGGCTCGGCCCGGACGATCCGTTTCCGTCCATCGAACGCGCGCTCGGTCCCGCGACCGGGGCGCCCGGGCTGCTCGCCGCGAGCGCCGACCTGCTGCCGTCGCGGCTCATCGACGCCTACCTGCGCGGCATCTTCCCGTGGTACTCGGACGGCCAGCCGGTGCTGTGGTGGAGCCCCGACCCGCGCATGATCCTCGTGCCGGCCGAATTCAAGGTATCGCCGTCGCTGCGCAAGACGCTGAAGCGCGTGCTGCGCGCGCCGGAATGGGAAGTGCGCGTCGATCACGATTTTGCCGGCGTGATGCGGGCATGCGCCCAGGCGCCGCGCCGCGGGCAGCGCGGCACGTGGATCACCGCCGAGATCATCGACGCCTATACGTCGCTCTACCGCTCCGGCAACGCGCACAGCATCGAGACGTGGCACGACGGGCGCCGCGTCGGCGGGCTGTACGGCGTGTCGTTCGGCCGGATGTTTTTCGGCGAGTCGATGTATGCGGACGTGACCGATGCGTCGAAAATCGCGCTGGCCGCGCTCATCGCGCACCTTCGCGAGCAGGGGCTGGAGATGATAGACTGCCAGCAGAATACGTCGCATCTAGCGTCGCTCGGCGGCCGCGAGATCGCACGCAAGGCCTTTGTCGCTCACGTGCGCAGCGCGGTAGCCGAACCGCCGATTCCGTGGCAGTTCGACAAGCGCGTGCTCGCCGCGCTGACGAGCCCCGCCGAAACGGCGGCGCCCACCGGGACCGAGCGCTAGCGCGGCACTCCTTCCCTGCATCGAGAGCTGCCCATGACTCACCCGACTGAGCTGCCGCTTTCACCGCTTTCGGCGCTGCAATTCTATGCAACGGCGCCCTATCCGTGCAGCTATCTGGACGGCCGCATCGCGCGCTCGCAAGTCGCGACGCCGAGCCACCTGATCAATTCCGACATCTACACCGAGCTCGTGAAGGCCGGCTTCCGCCGCTCGGGCGTCTTCACGTACCGCCCGTACTGCGACGGCTGCCGCGCCTGCGTGCCGGTGCGCGTGCCGGTCGGCGAGTTCGCGCCGACGCGCACGCAGCGCAGGATGTGGAAGCGGCACCGCGCGCTGGTCGCGACAGTCTCGCCGCTGCACTACGACGAAGAGCACTACGCGCTCTACATGCGCTACCAGTCCGCGCGCCACGCAGGCGGCGGCATGGATCGCGACAGCCGCGACCAGTACGAACAATTCCTGCTGCAAAGCCGGATCAACTCGCGCCTCGTCGAATTCCGCGACCTCGACGCACCGGGCGGCGAACCCGGCAAGCTGCGGATGGTCAGCATGATCGACATCCTCGGCGACGGGCTGTCGTCGGTCTATACGTTCTTCGAGCCGGATGACCGGCACACGAGCTACGGCACCTACAACATCCTGTGGCAGATCGAGCAGGCGAAGAGCCTCGGGCTGCCCTACGTGTACCTCGGCTACTGGATTCGCGAGAGCCCGAAGATGGCCTACAAGGCGAACTTCCACCCGCTCGAAGGGCTGATCGACGGCCGCTGGAAGACGCTCGATCCGGAACGGATCGACCTGCCGCCCGTCGACGCGGCGCTGGCGCGCGCGCCCTTGCCAGGCGGGCATTCCGGCTCGGGCTGACGCACGCCGCGGAGGCTACGAAGCAAAGCACGCCCGTGCCGCGCAACTCCCGGTAAAATAGCGGGTTGTCATTCATTCCGGCTGTCCGCCCAACTCCCGTGTTCAGTTCCCTCTACCCGCTGGCCCGCGCATCCCTGTTCAAAATGGATGCGGAAGACGCTCACCACCTTACGTTGCGCGCGCTCGGCGCGGCCGGACGCACGGGCCTCGCCTGCGCGCTGTCGGCCCGCGTGCCCGACGCGCCGCGCACCGTGATGGGGCTCACGTTCCGCAACCCGGTCGGCCTCGCGGCCGGCCTCGACAAGGACGGCGCGGCCATCGACGGCCTCGCGGCGCTCGGCTTCGGCTTCATCGAGGTCGGCACGGTCACGCCGCGCCCGCAACCCGGCAACCCGCGCCCGCGGATGTTCCGGCTGCCGCAGGCCCAGGCGCTGATCAACCGGATGGGCTTCAACAACCACGGCGTCGACCAGTTCGTGAAGAACGTCCAGGCCGCCCGCTATCGCGGCATCCTCGGCCTGAACATCGGCAAGAACGCCGACACGCCGATCGAACGCGCCGCCGAGGATTACCTGTACTGCCTCGAGCGCGTGTACCCGTTCGCGAGCTACGTGACGATCAACATCTCGTCGCCGAACACGAAGAACCTGCGCCAGTTGCAGGGCGCAGGCGAGCTCGACGCACTGCTCGCCGCGCTGAAGGACAAGCAGCAGCGCCTGGCCGACCTGCACGGCAAGCTCGTGCCGCTCGCGCTGAAGATCGCGCCCGATCTCGACGACGAACAGGTCAAGGAAATCGGCGACACGCTGCTGCGCCACAAGATCGAAGCGGTGATCGCCACCAATACGACGCTGTCGCGCGCGGCCGTCCAGGGCCTGCCGCACGCGGACGAAGCCGGCGGCCTGTCGGGCCGCCCCGTGTTCGACGCGTCGAACGAAGTGATCCGCAAGCTGCACGCGGAAGTCGGCAACGACGTGCCGATCATCGGCGTCGGCGGCATTTTCTCGGGCGAGGACGCCCGCGCGAAGCTGGCGGCCGGCGCGGCGCTCGTCCAGCTCTATACCGGCTTCATCTATCGCGGCCCGGCACTCGTATCCGAATGCGTGAAGGCGATCGCCCGCGAACGCAGCGCGTAATATAGGCATAAACAAACTGTATTTGATGATCGATAGCGTTCTTGCTATCGTCGTTTCACGATCAGAATCATTGACCCGGACAGGGCAAGGACACACACGATGAAATCTTCGCTGCTGAAGAAGCTGCTGGTTGCCGGCGTGATCGGCACGTCGTTCGCCGCGGCGACCGCCCACGCGGCCGACCTCCTCGACCAGGTCAAGCAACGCGGCACGCTGCGCGTCGGCCTCGAGGGCACGTTCCCGCCGTTCAACTCGAAGAGCCCGCAAGGCGAGCTCGTCGGCTTCGACGTCGATATCGCGAAAGCCGTCGCCGCGAAGCTCGGCGTGAAGGCCGAATTCGTGACGACCGAATGGAGCGGCATCATCGCGGGCCTGCAGGCCGGCAAGTTCGACGTGATCGCCAACCAGGTCGGCATCACCGACAAGCGCAAGGAAACGCTCGACTTCTCGCCCGCGTACACGTACTCGTCCGCGCAGCTGATCCAGCGCAAGGACGACACGCGCCAATTCAAGTCGCTGGAAGACCTGAAGGGCAAGAAGCTCGGTGTCGCGCTCGGCACGAACTACATGGACATGGCGAAATCGGTACCGGGCATCGACGTGAAGACGTACCCGGGCGCGCCCGAGTACCTGCGCGATCTCGCGGCCGGCCGCCTCGACGCGGCGCTCAACGACCGCCTGATGCTCGCATACCTGACGAAGAATTCGCAACTGCCGCTGCGCCCGGGCGCGAACGTCGGTTCGGCGAACCCGTCCGGCATCCCGTTCAAGAAGGGCAACCCGAAGTTCCAGAAGGCGATCGACGACGCGATGGCGCAACTCGAGGCCGACGGCACGTTCACGAAGATCTCCGACAAGTGGTTCGGCATCGACGTGACGAAACCGATCAAGTAAGCACGCCTGCATTTCCCGCCTGACGGCGGGCCGGAAAGGGCGGCATCCGCAACGATGCCGCCCTTTGTTTTATCGGCCCGGTTTATGATTGCGCTTTCGCGCACGCATTCGATTCGCACTCCATGTCGACAACGTCCCTGCTCGTCCAATCGCTGCCGGTGCTCGCCCAGGGCGCCGTCCTGACCGTCAAGTTCGCCGTGCTGTCGATGGTGTTCGGCCTGCTTGGCGCCGTCGTGCTCGCGATGATGGGCATCCGGCAGAGCGAAGCGCTCGACGGCTTCGAGCGCATCTGGGTCAACGCGCTCGCGTGGCTGGCACGCGCATACGTGAGCCTGATGCGCGGCACGCCGCTGCTCGTGCAGATCTTCGTCATCTATTACGGGCTGCCGAGCCTCGGCATCTCGCTCGATCCGACGCCGGCCGGCGTCATCGCTCTGTCCGCGAACGTCGCGGCCTACATGTCGGAAAGCATGCGCGGCGCGATCAACGGGATCGCGCGCGGCCAGTGGCTCGCCGCGTACAGTCTCGGGCTGTCGTGGGGGCAGACGCTGCGCTACGTGATCGGCCCGCAGGCGCTGCGCATCGCGGTGCCGAGCCTGTCGAACAGCCTGATCAGCCTGATCAAGGACACGTCGCTCGTGTCCGTGATCACCGTGACCGAACTGCTGCGCAGCGCGCAGGAAGTGATCGCGGCGACCTATCAGCCGCTGCCGCTCTATCTCGCCGCCGCGGCCGTGTACTGGGTCCTGTGCCAGATCCTCGAATGGGTGCAGCGCTGGTACGAAAAGCGCCTGTCGCTGCCGTCGCGGCATTGAGCCGCGCCGTTGCGCCGGGCCGCGCTCGCGGTCCCGGCGCCCGCCTTCCCGCCTGTTCCGTCTATTCGCCCGAATAACGCACGCCGAGCACGGCGCGCGCCGCATCGGTCATCGCGATCATCTGCCGCGAATGGTCGTGCGTGATGATCGGGCTTTCGGTTTCGCCCGCGCGCAGCAGGTCGCAGAAATGCGCGGTTTCGTAGTTCAGCCCGCCGCCTTCGGCCCGCGCATCGAGTTCGACGGTACGCCCGTCCGCATAGCGGATCGTCGCGCGCTCGGGGTTCCACCACTTCTCGTGAATCGTCACGTGGCCGCCCGCCGCGGCGATCAGCGCATCGCCGCGCCCCATCACGTCGAGGCCGCAAAAGAGCTGCGCGATTCCGCCGTTCGCATGCACGCTGTTCAGGCTCGCGAACAGATCGACCCCCGTCGCACCGACGCGGCCGAGCGTCTGCACGTCGCGCGCGGCGCCGAGCCAGTCGACGGCAAGAAACGCCTCGTAGATGCCGATGTCGAGCAACGCGCCGCCCGCACGATCGAGCCGATAGACGGAATGGTCCTCCGGCACTGACGACGATGCGCAGCCCGCCCGCACGAGCCGGATCTCGCCGATCGGATCGTCACGCAGGTGCGCACGCAACTGACGGTACAGCGGGAAGAATGGCGGCTTCATCGCCTCCATGAAGAGCAGCCCGGCATCGCGCGCCGCGTGCAGCACCGTGTCGAGTTGCGCGGCGTTCAGCGCCGCGGGTTTCTCGCACAGCACGGCCTTGCCGGCAGCCAGTGCGGCCAGCGTGTACTGCGCGTGACTGTCATGGAGCGTCGCGATGTAGACCGCGTCGATATCGCTCGCGAGGAGCGCGTCGAGGCTCGCGGCAGGCGTGCCGCCGTATGTCGCGCAGAAAGTGGCCGCTGCGTCGGCGCGGCGGGCCCAGGCGCCGGCGAACGTGGCGCCCGGCACGTGGGCGAGGCTTTGCGCGAAGCGGCGCGCAATGCCGCCTGCACCGACGATGCCGAAGCGCACCGGGCGATGGTCGTTGTCGTTCATCCTGATCTTCCGTGTCGGTCGTATGACGGTAGCCGGCACGCTGCCGGCCGGCCGTCATGATAAACGGCCCGGCGGCACACGGATGAGCGACACGTGCCGCGTCAGGCACGCACCGGCACGTCGACCGAGAAATCGCGCGAAATCTCGTCCGCGCTGAAATCGATCAGCGCGAGCGACGCCGCTTCGGCTTCGCGCGGGTCGCGTCGCTCGATCGCATCGACGACCCGCGCATGCGCCTTCACCGCGATGTCGTGCGCGCCTTCCTTCTGCACGACGCGCGGATTCACGAGACGCACTGCCCCGCGCACGATCGCCGCCATCTGCTGGAAGAACTGGTTGCCGCTCGCCTGGACGATCCGCGTATGCAGCAACTCGTCCGCCGTGTCGTAGCCGGGGTCGCCCGGCTGCAGCACCTTGAACGCATCGAACGCTTCGCGAATGCCCGCAATGTCGGCCGCCGTCGCACGCACCGCCGCCTGCGCGGTCGCGCGTGGTTCGATCAGCATCCGGAATTCGATGACGTCGCGCATGAACTGCGGATCGGGCTTTGCCCGAAATCGCCAGCTCACGACGTCTTCGTCGATCATCCGCCAGTCGCGCATCGGCCGCACGCGCGTCCCGACTTTCGGACGCACGTCGAGCATGTCGCGCGCAAGCAACATCGACAACGCTTCCCGCATCACCGTGCGGCTCACATCGAACTCTTTCGACAGCACGTCCTGTGGCGGCAAGATGCCGCCGTACTTGTCTTCGACGATACCCGCGACAAGCCCATCCATCACTTTGGCGACCAGTGACCGGTCTTTGCCCTGCTCCATGACACCTCCCCGTGCGTCGATTTGCGAACACCTGCTCCGCAGTTCCGCCGGCCCTGGTTACTACTCTGTTCTTATGATCTATAAGTTGATGAGTTCGACGATATTTCGCTATCTGGTAAACACCTGACAGGGTTATCCCTCTTTTGAACGAGGTGATTTATACGGCTAAAAAAAAGGCCCGGGAAGCGCGCCGCGCCTGCCGGACCCCGGTTTCCACAAGATTTAACCATCCAATCCATGACGGCCGATACCGCGCCGTTACGGACTGCTTCTCATTCAGTTTTAGCCAGCCGGATAAACGATCGTTTCAACGCCGTTTTCCGTGCCGAGCAAGCACAGATTCGCGCCGCGTTCGGCGAACAGACCGACCGTCACGACGCCCGGCCATGCGTTCACCTGCGCTTCGAAACCGCGCGGATCGGCGATCTGCAGGCCCTTCACGTCGATGATCTCGTTGCCGTTGTCGGTGATATACGGCGCGCCGTCCTTCGTCACGCGCAGCACGGGCACGCCGCCGAGCGCGGTCACGCGCCGGCCGATCGCCGTGCGCGCCATCGGCACGACCTCGATCGGCAGCGGGAACGCGCCGAGCACCGGCACGCGCTTGCTGGCGTCCGCGATGCAGACGAACGTGTCGGCCACCGATGCGACGATCTTCTCACGCGTCAGCGCGCCGCCGCCGCCCTTGATCATCGCGCCGCCCGCGTCGATCTCGTCGGCACCGTCGACGTACACCTGCAGCGACTCGATCTCGTTCAGGTCGAACACCTTGATGCCGTGCGATTTCAGGCGTTCGGTCGTGGCAATCGAGCTCGACACGGCGCCGCGATAGCGCGATTTGACGGCGGCGAGCGCGTCGATGAAGCAGTTGGCGGTCGAGCCGGTGCCGACACCGATCACGGCGCCTTCCGGCACGTTCTGGATCACGTAATCGGCGGCGGCCTGGCCGACGAGGCGTTTGAGTTCGTCTTGAGTCATGGCGTGGTAATGCTGCGGGATTGCGGAAAACCGCCAGTTTACCGGAGTCGGCGGACGCCCCCGCGTTTTTCGGCGTGCGCCGCGCCGCGTATTCAGGGTGTGTCGGCCGCCGGCGCGGGATCCGCCGCTTGCGTGCCGGGGAAGTACTTGTCGAGCAGCGCCTGCGCGATCGCATCGCTTTCCGCGTCCGGATTGCCCGCGTAATCGGACGGCCGGAAATGCATCTGGAACGCCGCGAACACGCGCCGCGTGCGCATGTCGAGCACGCCGTCGGTCGGCACGTCGTAGCCGTAGCGCGCGAGCTTGAGCTGCAATTCGCGCACATCGACCGGCGCGTGCGGGTCGCGGCCGGCGAGCCGAGCGGCGACGGTCGCGTCGTCCGGCCATGCGCCGACGCCGGCTTGCGCGAGCGCATGCCAAGGAAACAGCGGGCCGGGATCGATCTTGCGTTGAGGCGCGATATCGCTGTGCCCGACCACGCGCGTCGGCGGAATGCCGTAGCGCGCGACGATGTCCTTCGACAGGCGGGTCAGCGCGTCGACCTGTTCGGGCGGATATGGCTGCCAGGTGCGGTGCTGCGGATCGAGCGGGCCGCGGTTCACGTTCTCGATGCCGATCGACACCGCGTTCAGCTCGGTCGTGCCCTGCCACTCGCTGACGCCCGCGTGCCACGCGCGCCGCGCTTCCGGAACGAGCTGGTAGACGACGGGCATCCCGCGTTCGGCGCGCGGCTGCGGCGGGATGACGTAATGCACGCTGACCGAGTCGCCCGTCAGCGTGCGCAGCGATTTCGTCTCGTCGCTTTCGGTGTAATGCATGACAAGAAAGCGGATCCGCGAATCGGCGCCGCGCGCGTGCAGGCTCGTGTCGGCGTAGTAGGTGCCGCGTTCGACGAGCGACGGCGACGTGCAGGCCGCCAACAGACCGAATACGGCGCAGCAGGCGCCAATACGAAACAGGGTCATCGGTCGCGGGTTCCGGAGAGCCGCGTGCCGCCTTGCATCGGGGCACGCGTCGTGCGGGTCATTCGACGCCCGCGCATCGCGCGCGGGACGGGCGGGTCGGCCCCGGGTCAGCCCCGGGGTTCAGCCCTTCACGCGCCGCTGACGCACGGCTTCGTACAGGCAGACACCGCTGGCGACCGACACGTTCAGGCTTTCCACGCTACCGGCCATCGGGATGCTCATCACTTCGTCGCAGGTATCGCGCGTGAGCCGGCGCATGCCTTCGCCTTCCGCGCCCATCACGAGCGCGACCGGGCCGTCGAGCTTCGTTTCGTAGAGCGTCGCCGGCGCCTCGTCCGACGTGCCGATGATCCATACCCCCGCTTCCTTCAGCTCGCGCAGCGCGCGGGCGAGGTTCGTCACCGTGATGTACGGCACCGTGTCGGCCGCGCCGCTCGCCACCTTGGCCGCGGTCGCGTTCAGGCCGACCGCGCGGTCACGCGGCGCGATCACCGCATGCGCGCCGGCCGAATCGGCGACCCGCAGGCACGCGCCGAGGTTGTGCGGATCGGTGACGCCGTCGAGCACGAGCAGCAGCGCGGGCCCGTTGATGCCGTCGAGCAGCTCGGACAGGTTCTGCGCAAGCGGCATGTCCTCGACGCGCGCGACGACGCCCTGATGGCGCTCGGTGTGCGCGAGGCCCCACAGGCGCGTTTCGTCGGCTGCGATCAGCCGCACGCCCGCTTCCTTCGCGGCGTGCAGGAAGTCCTGCATGCGGCGGTCGCGGCGCGTCTGGTCGTACAGCACCTCCGCCACCGTCGATGCATCGTGCCGCAAACGTGCGGTCACCGCATGAAAACCGTAAAGAACCTTCAGACGTGACATGACTGGAACAACCTTCGATCAAACGTGCGGCCGCGCGACGTGCGCAGCCGCGATCCATGGAAAAGGAAAGCGCCGCGTGGCCGGCCGATGACCGGTGACGCGGCGTCTCTCGATACTGCAGGGCGTGCGCGTACGCCGCCCCGAACACTCAATACTTCTTGCGGGCGCGAGCCTTCTTCGCAGTCGGCTTCGCGAGTGCGCCACCGCCAGCACCGCCGCTCTTCTTCTTCGCGGCGCCACGCGCGGCGCGCGCTTCCTGCACCGCGACGCTCGGCGCGCTCGCGGCCTTCTTGCGACGCGGCACGGTTTCCTCCACCGGCGGCAGCGCACGCACGCGCGGGCCATTGCCGCTGCCGTTGCCGTTGCGATCGATGCCGGCAGCCGGCGCGGGCGACGGACGCGGCGCCTTCACCGGCGTATCGCGCACGAGGCGGAAATCGATCTTGCGCGCATCGAGATCGACGCGGCTCACCTGCACGCGCACGCGATCCGACAGGCGATAGCGGATGCCCGTGCGTTCGCCGCGCAGCTCGTTCTTGATCTCGTCGTACTGGAAGTAGTCCGAGCCGAGTTCCGTCACGTGCACGAGCCCTTCGATGAACAGCGTGTCGAGCTGCACGAAGATGCCGAACGACGTCACGCCGTTCACCATCCCGCCATACTCCTCGCCGAGCTTGTCGCGCATGAAGTAGCACTTGAGCCACGCTTCGACGTCGCGCGACGCCTCGTCCGCACGGCGCTCGTTCGCCGAGCAGTGCAAGCCGAGCTCTTCCCAAATCGCCGTGTTCGAGCGCGAGCGGTTGCGCGCTTCGTCGTCGGCCTGCTGCATCGCGCGGGCGCGCGGCGACAGCGCGGTGTTCAGCTCGAAGCCTTCCGGCGCCTTCGGCGTGTACTTCTTGCCCGACAGGATCGCGTAGATCGCACGGTGCGTGAGCAGGTCCGGATAGCGGCGAATCGGGCTCGTGAAATGCGCGTACGCCTCGTACGCGAGGCCGAAGTGACCGATGTTGTCCGGGCTGTAGACGGCCTGCTGCATCGAGCGCAGCAGCATCGGCTGCAGCATCTGCGCGTCCGGCCGGTCGCGGATCTGCGCCATCAGCGCCGCGTAGTCGCTCGCATGCGGCTTGTCGCCGCCGCCGAGCGACAGGCCCATGCCGCGCAGGAACGCGCGCAGGTTCTCGAGCTTCTCCGGTGTCGGCCCCGCGTGCACGCGGTACAGGCCCGGATGCTTGTTGCGCTTCAGGAAATCGGCCGCGCAGACGTTCGCGGCCAGCATGCATTCCTCGATCAGCTTGTGCGCGTCGTTGCGCTGACGCGGCACGATCTGCTCGATCTTGCCCTGCGAGTTGCAGACGATGTAGGTTTCGGTCGTGTCGAAGTCGATCGCACCGCGCTTTTGACGGGCGGCGAACAGCGACTTGTAGACGCCGTACAGATCCTGCAGGTGCGGCAGCAGATCGGCGCGGCGCGCGGCCTCCGGCCCCTTCGTGTTCGACAGCACGGCCGCGACTTCGGTGTACGTGAGGCGCGCCGCCGAATGGATCACGGCCGGGTAGAACTGGTAGGCCTTGATCTCGCCGCGCGCGGTGATCACCATGTCGCACGCGAGCACGCAGCGATCGACCTGCGGATTCAGCGAACAGAGGCCGTTCGACAGCTTCTCCGGCAGCATCGGAATCACGCGACGCGGGAAGTAGACCGACGTGCTGCGCTCGAGCGCGTCGGCGTCGAGCCCGGTACCCGGCTGTACGTAGTGCGACACGTCGGCGATCGCGACGATCAACCGGAAGCCGTCGCCGCGGCCGACCTTGACCGGCTCGCAGTAGACGGCATCGTCGAAGTCGCGGGCGTCCTCGCCGTCGATCGTCACGAGCGGCACGTCGCGCAGGTCGACGCGGAAACGCAGGTCGGCCGGGCGCACCTTGTCGGGCAGCGCCGCGGCTTCGTCGAGCGCCGGCTGGCTGAATTCATGCGGCACGCCGTACTTGCGCACCGCGATTTCGATTTCCATGCCCGGATCGTCGATATCGCCGAGCACCTCGACGACACGGCCGAGCGGCTGCGAATGACGGCTCGGGAAATCGGTCAGTTCGACGACGACGACCTGCCCGACCTTCGCCTTCTTCACGTTCTGGGTGATCAGGATGTCGTGGCCGATGCGCTTGTCTTCCGGCGCGACGATCAGCGCACCGTTCTCGTTCAGCAGGCGACCGATCACGCGCTTGTTCGCGCGTTCGGTGACTTCGACGACGTGCCCTTCCGGCCGGCCGCGGCGATCGTAGCCGACGATCCGCGCGAGCACGCGGTCGTTGTGCATCACCTTCTGCATTTCGCCGTTCGGCAAGAACAGGTCGTCCTGACCGTCGTCGCGGATCACGAACCCGTAGCCGTCGCGATGCCCCTGCACGCGCCCGGCGACGAAATTCGACGGATGGGTCAACTGGTAGTGGCCACGCTTGTCGAGGCGGATCTGGCCGTCGCGCTCCATCGCGGCGACACGCCGGAAGAACCCCTCGCGCTCTTGACGCTTGATCGACAGGGCTTCGGCGATGTCGTTGGCGGCCAGCGGCGCGTCGCTCGTACGCAGCACGCCGAGAATCTCTTCACGGCTCGGAATGGGGTACGGATATTTGCTCAAGGGTTTGTCGATGATTGTTCTCGTTGCGTTGACTGATGGTGCACGGCATCAACATAGAGGTGTCCGTCAGACAGTTCTATATTGACGGCGGCGGGTCATTCTATCACCCGCCTGTGTCGCCAAAAGACGGGAATGCCGCCAACACGCGCGGCGACGGCCTGTTTGCGGCGCATCGCAAAAAAGTGTTGACAGGGTTAATTGGGGCGCTATAATTTCGCTTCTTTGCAGCAAACAGCTACTGCAAAACGTGCCCAGGTGGCGGAATTGGTAGACGCACTAGGTTCAGGTCCTAGCGGTGGCAACATCGTGGAGGTTCGAGTCCTCTCCTGGGCACCACTTGATTTATAAAAAAGGTCGGCTTTTGCCGGCCTTTTTTCATTTCGGCGCTTGCATCGCGAGTGCCCGTCCTCGGCCCTTATGTCGGCCGCTCCGATCGATAGCAGAATTTATCGGTTATCAATCGCCCTCCCCGTTGTTACGTTAGCCGCCTCGCTTTCAACGCATCCAACGAGGAGCACCCTTCATGACGTCGATGAACCGCCGCGCATTCGCGCGCGCGATGCTGGCCGCAGGCCTCGCTGCCGCCGGTGTCCGCGCGCACGCCGAGAATGCGTCGGCCACGCTGCGCATCGGTTACCAGAAGTCGTCGACGCTGATCACGCTGCTCAAGACGCGCGGCACACTCGAGCAGGCGCTGACGCCGCTCGGCCTGCGCGTGTCATGGCATGAATTCGCGAGCGGATTGCCGCTGACCGAAGCGCTCAACGTCGGCGCCGTCGACTTCAGCGCGGACGTGGCCGATACGGTGCCGGTCTTCGCGCAGGCCGCGCATGCGCGTTTCGTGTACGTCGCGCAGGAGGCACCTTCGCCGAAGGCGCAGGCGATCGTCGTCAAGCAGGACAGCGCGCTGCGCACGCTCGCCGATCTCAACGGCCGGCGTATCGCGGTCACGAAGGCGGCCGGCAGCCACTACCTGCTGCTTGCCGCGCTCGCCCGCGCGAAGCTCGCGCCCGCCGACGTGGCGATCCATTACCTGACACCCGCGGACGGCCGCGCCGCGTTCGAGCGCGGCAGCGTCGACGCATGGATCACGTGGGATCCGTATGTCGCGTCGGTCGACCGGAATCCCGACGTACGGATTCTGGCCGACGGCGACGGACTCGCGTCGTACCAACGCTACTACCTCGCGTCGAGCAGCTTCGCCGCCGCGCGCCCCGATGCCATCCAGATCCTGTTCGACCAACTGTCGCAGGCCGGCGCGTGGCTGCGCGACCATCCGCAGGAGGCCGCGAACACGCTCGCGCCGATCTGGGGGCTCGATGCCGCGACGATCGCACGTGCGAATGCGCGACGCAGCTATCTCGTCCGCGCGGTGGTCACGCAAAACTTCGGCGAACAGCAGAAGATCGCCGACACGTTCCTTGCGGCCGGGCTGCTGCCCGCCCGCGTCGATACGAGCCAGGCGCAGCGCTGGAATTTCACGACGAAGCGCGCGGAGCCGGTCGGCGCGTGACGGTCGGCGGCGCAAGGCGCGCAATATTTTTGCCGCTCCGGATGAAATTGTGTTGACAGACTTCGCCGACACGCTACAATAGCGGTCTTCGCACTGCAGTAAGCGAAACGTGCCCAGGTGGCGGAATTGGTAGACGCACTAGGTTCAGGTCCTAGCGGTGGCAACATCGTGGAGGTTCGAGTCCTCTCCTGGGCACCATCTGTTTTCTAAAAAGGTCGGCTTTTTGCCGGCCTTTTTTCATTTCCGGTGCACAAATCGATATGTGTGCTCGCGTCGACGCATTTACCCCGCCGACATCACGTCGCACATCGAGGAGGCGCGTCAGCCGTCACGGCCCCTGCACTCGCCGGTTCGGCAATCAAGCCGCCCAGATTGATATTTTCGTCCGCCCCTCAAATTCTGTTGACAGATTCTCCGGGCACGCTAGAATAGCGGCCTTCGCACTGCAGCAAGCGAAACGTGCCCAGGTGGCGGAATTGGTAGACGCACTAGGTTCAGGTCCTAGCGGTGGCAACATCGTGGAGGTTCGAGTCCTCTCCTGGGCACCACTTGATTTATAAAAAGGTCGGCTTCTAGCCGGCCTTTTTTCATTTCCGGCCCCGGAATCGGACATGCTCCGGAATTTCCGTATCGCATATCTATCCTCCTCTCATTGCCCCGCCCCGCAGTGCTTCGATCGGTTCAGCACCCTCATTCCTTCACTTCACTCCGCTCCGCACGAATCTCTCGTCGTAGAAAAACCGGGATTTCCCTAGGCTGACAGGCCGTCGCTCACGCGGTTAAATAAATCAACGTGATTTATTTAATGCGCCGCCGAACGGCGCACCATGGAAGGAGACGCCATGAGAAGCCCGCACTTCGGCCAGGGAAGCAATTCGGCCAACGTGCGCCGTTACAACGAGCGCCTGCTGCTGAAGACGCTGCGCCGCGCCGGCAGCGCGTCGAAGGCCGACCTCGCCCGTCTCGCTAATATGACGGGCACGGCGGTCGGCAGCATCATCGGGTCGCTCGCCGACGCGAAGCTGATCGAATTCGCGGGCCGCACCGAAGGCCAGCGCGGCCAGCCCGCTTCGCTGATCCGCGTCGATCCGCGCGGTGCGTTCGGCATCGGCGTCCACCTCGACCGGATGCGCATCGAGACGGCGCTCGTCAACTTCGCGGGCGACGTGCTCGGCCGCCGCTCGCACGACACGCTGCTTCCCCCGCCCGCCGACGTGCTCGAGATCGTGCGTCACGACATCGACGCGATGCAGGCCCTCCTCCCCGACCATGAACGCGCGCGCCTGACCGGCGTCGGCGTCGCGCAGCCGTACAACCTCGGCGCATGGATGCGCGAGCTCGGCCTCGCGCCCGACACGTTCCGCGCGTGGGAAGACGTCGATTTCGCGGCCGACCTCGGCCGCACGCTGTCGCTGCCCGTATTCGGCGAGAACGACGGCAACGCGGCCGCGATCGCCGAACTGTTCTACGGATACGGCCGGCAGTGCGACGACTTCGTCTACCTGTTCATCGGGCCGGCGATCGGCGGCGGCATCGCGATCGACGGCGACTGCCTGCGCGGCGTGACCGGCAATGCCGGCGACATCGCGGTGATTCCGGTGCCGCCGAGCCGGCTGGCCTCCGCGCCGCCGCCGCGCGGCCCGTGGGACATCCTGCTCGCACGCGCCTCGCTGCATGCGCTCGTGCGCCATCTGCGCCATCACGGCGAGACGGTCGAGAACCGCGCCGATCTCGAAGCCTGCATCGCCCGCGGCCTGCCGGCCGTCGACGAATGGATCGACGACTGCGTCGACGCGCTCGCGCCGGCGCTGCGCGCGGTGCTGTGCGTGATCGACGCGCCGGTGGTCGTGCTCGACGCCGACACCGACGCAGGCCTGCTCGACGCGGTCACGACCCGCCTGCGCGCGGCGCTCGTGGCCACCGCGCCCGAGGCCCGCGGCACGCCCGTGCTCGTGCGCGGCACGTTCGGCGCCGACGCAGGCGCGATCGGCGCCGCCACGCTGCCGATGTTTTTCAACTTCTCCCCGCGGGCCGGCATCCTCAAGGGCGCCCGCACCGATTTGCAGGAGGTCCACCATGTCGCGTTCTGAGTCGCCCCGCCCGCTGCTCGAGATGCGCGGGATCAGCAAGACGTTCCCGGCCGTACGCGCGCTCGACAACGTCAGCCTGACCGTCTATCCGGGCGAAATCCATTCGCTGATGGGCGAGAACGGCGCGGGCAAATCGACGCTGATGAAGATCCTGTCGGGCGCCTACCGCGCCGACGCCGGCGGCGAGATCCTGATCGACGGCCAACGCATCGAGATCGACGGCCCGCTCGCCGCACGCGATGCCGGCGTCGCGGTGATCTACCAGGAGCTGTGCCTGTCGCCGAACCTGACCGTCGCGGAAAACATCTACGTCGGCCGCGAACTGCGCCGCGGCAACCGGGGCTGGGGCACGATCGACCGCGCGGCGATGGCGCGCGGCTGCCAGGACGTGCTCGCGCGCCTGGGTGCCCCGTTCGGGCCCGACACGCTCGTCGACACACTGTCGATCGCCGAACAGCAGCTCGTCGAAATCGCCCGCGCCGTGCATACCCGCGCCCGCATCCTCGTGATGGACGAGCCGACCACGCCGCTGTCGTCGCGCGAAACCGAACACCTGTTCCGCCTGATCCGCCAGTTGCGCGAGGAAGGCCTCGCGATCATCTACATCAGCCACCGGATGGCGGAGATCTACGAGCTGTCCGACCGCGTGTCGGTGCTGCGCGACGGCGCGTACGTCGGCACGCTGGAGCGCGCGTCGCTGTCGGCCGAGCGGCTCGTCGCGATGATGGTCGGCCGCGACATCTCCGGTTTCTACAAGAAGGAACACGCGCCGTACGACCCCGGCCACCTGCTGCTGTCGGTCCGCGACATCGCCGACGGTGCGCGTGTTCGCGGCTGCAGCCTCGACCTGCATGCCGGCGAAGTGCTCGGCATCGCGGGGCTCGTCGGCGCGGGCCGCACCGAGCTCGCACGGCTGATCTTCGGGGCCGAACCACGCGTGCGCGGCGACGTGAAGCTGGGCGAGCGCACGTTCGGCGCGCACTCGCCGCGCGACGCGATCGACGCAGGCCTCGTCTACCTGACCGAAGACCGCAAGCGCCAGGGCCTGTTCCTCGACATGAGCGTGCGCGACAACATCAACATCTCGGTGTGCAACCGCGATGCGCGGCTCGGTGCGCTCGACCTCGCGCGCGGCGCCGAACGGGCGCGCGACGCCATCGCGTCACTGTCGATCCGGGTGCCGCACGCGAACGTCAACGTCGGCGCGCTGTCCGGCGGCAACCAGCAGAAAGTGCTGCTGTCGCGCCTGCTCGAGACGAAGCCGCGCGTGCTGATCCTCGACGAACCGACACGCGGCGTCGACATCGGCGCGAAATCCGAGATCTACCGGATCATCAACGAACTGGCCCGTGCCGGCGTGGGCGTAATCGTGATCTCGAGCGAACTGCCGGAAATCATCGGCGTCGCCGACCGCGTGCTCGTGATGCGCGAAGGCGAGATCGCAGGCGAACTCGGCGGCCACACGCATACGCCGATCACGCAGGAAGCGATCATCGCGCTCGCCACCGGCTCGCAGGCCGAACTGGCCGACGCGCACTGAGCGCCGCCCCTTTTCATTTCACTCTCACATTCAGGCTACCGAAATGATCAACCCGACCAAGCAGCGGAACCTCGCTTCCGCGACCGCCCACCCGGTCGCCAACCGCACACCCCTGATGCGCGGCGCCGATCATCGCGCCCGCATGCAATCGCTGATCCGCACGGCCGGCATGCTGCCGGTGCTGCTGGTCCTGTGCGTCGGCTTCGGCTTCCTGACCGATGGCTTCTTCACGCTGCAGAACCTGTCGATCGTCACGCAGCAGGCATCGATCAACATCGTGCTCGCCGCCGGCATGACGTTCGTGATCCTGACGGGCGGCATCGACCTGTCGGTCGGCTCGGTGCTCGCCGCCGCGGCCGTCGCGGCGCTCATCGCATCGACCATTCCCGGCTGGGGCTGGCTCGGCGTGCCGTTCGCGCTCATCGTCGGCCTCGTGTTCGGCGCGATCAACGGCGGGCTGATCTCGTTCCTGCGCCTGCCGCCGTTCATCGTCACGCTCGGCGCGATGACGGCCGTGCGCGGCGTCGCACGCCTGATCGGCAACGACACGACCGTGTTCAACCCGCAACTGCCGTTCGCGTTCATCGGCAACGGCTCGATCCTCGGCGTGCCGTGGCTCGTCGTGATCGCGTGCGCGGTGATCGCGATCTCGTGGTTCATCCTGCGCCGCACGGTGCTCGGGATGCGGATCTATTCGGTCGGCGGCAACCCGGAAGCCGCACGTCTGTCGGGCATCAACGTACGGGCGATCCAGATGTTCGTGTATGCGGCGTCGGGCCTGCTCGCCGGCCTCGGCGCGGTGATGTCGGCCGCGCGCCTGTATGCGGCCAACGGCCTGCAGCTCGGCCAGTCGTACGAGCTCGACGCGATCGCCGCGGTGATCCTCGGCGGCACGAGCTTCGTCGGCGGCGTCGGCTCGATCGTCGGCACGCTGATCGGCGCGCTGATCATCGCGGTGCTGACCAATGGGCTCGTGCTGCTCGGCGTGTCCGATATCTGGCAATACATCATCAAGGGGCTGGTGATCATCGGCGCGGTCGCGCTCGACCGCTATCGCCAGCGCGACTCGGCCCGTACTTGACTCCCCTCCCTCATCGTTCAACCATCGGCGCGCAGGCAGGTCCTCCTGCGCGCGTTCACCAACAGACCTCACGGAGACACAACGACATGTTCAAGCACACCGCCGCCCTGACCGCCGTCGCCTGCGCACTCGCCTTCGGCGCTGCCGCCGCCCATGCAGCCGACAAGCCGCTGAAATCGATCGGCGTCACGGTCGGCTCGCTCGGCAACCCGTATTTCGTCACGATCGTGAAAGGCGCCGAAGCGCGCGCGAAGCAGCTCAACCCGAATGCGAAGGTCACGGCCGTCTCGGCCGACTACGACCTGAACAAGCAGTTCACGCAGATCGACAACTTCATCTCCGCGCACGTCGACATGATCCTGCTCAACGCGACCGACCCGAAGGCGATCGAGCCGGCGGTGAAGAAGGCGCAGGCGGCCGGCATCACGGTCGTCGCGGTGGACGTCGCGGCGGCCGGCGCGAACGCGACCGTGCAGACCAACAACGTGAAGGCCGGCGAACTCGCGTGCGATTACCTCGCGAAGAAGCTGAACGGCAAGGGCAACGTGATCATCGAGAACGGCCCGCAGGTGTCGGCCGTGATCGACCGCGTGAACGGCTGCAAGGCCGTGCTCGCGAAAAACGCCGGCATCAAGCTGCTGTCGAGCGACCAGGACGGCAAGGGCTCCCGCGAAGGCGGGATGAACGCGATGCAGGGCTACCTGACGCGCTTTCCGAAGCTCGACGGCGTGTTCACGATCAACGACCCGCAGGCGATCGGCAGCGATCTCGCGGCGAAACAGCTGAACCGCCCGAACATCGTGATCACGTCGGTCGACGGCGCGCCCGACATCGAGGTCGCACTCAAGTCGAACACGCTCGTGCAGGCGTCGTCGAGCCAGGACCCGTGGGCGATGGCGCAGCAGGCCGTCAACGTCGGCTACGGGATCATGAACGGCCAGAAGCCGGCCAATCCGATGATCCTGATCGAGCCGACGCTGATCACGCGCGACAACGTGAAGACCTACAAGGGCTGGAGCTCCCCGCGCTGATCACGCCGATCGCCCTCGAGGCCGGGCAGTGCCGGGCCGCGTCGCCACGCGCGACGCCCCGCACCGCCCGGCTGTTCAGATTCAGATCAACCGCTGTACGGCCGCGCGCGATGCCGCGGCACAAGGTTTCCACATGACGACGACGTTTCCCCGCCTGATCGTGTTCGGCGAAGCGCTGACCGATTTCATCCGCGACGACGCGCAGCACTGGCACAGCGTCGCCGGCGGCTCGTGCTGGAACGTCGCGCGCGTCGGCGCGCGACTCGGCGTGCCGACGGCCTTCGCCGGCACGGTCAGCCGCGACACCTTCGGCGACGAGCTGATGCGCAAGAGCGCCGACGCGGGGCTCGACATGCGTTTCATCCGGCAGGTCGACCGCGCACCGCTGCTCGCGATGGTCGTGTCGAAGCAGCCGCCCCACTATTTCTTCATCGGCGAAAACAGCGCCGATCTCGCGTTCGATCCGGCCGACTTGCCGGCCGGTGCGTTCGACGCGGCCGACATCGTGCACGTCGGCTCGCTCGGCGTCGTGCGCGAGCCGCTCGCGTCGCGCCTGATCGAACTCGCGCAGGCCGCACGGGCGGCCGGCAAGCGGATCTCGTTCGATCCGAACTTCCGTGCGCCGATGGCCGCGCCGTCGTATCGCGACACGCTGCGCCGGCTGACCGCGCTCGCCGACTGGATCAAGGTATCCGACGAGGATCTGCGCGGGCTGTTTCCCGAACTCGACGAAGCGGCCGCGCTCGCGCAGTTGCGTGCATGGGCGCCCGACGCGACGATGCTCGTCACGCGCGGCGCGGCCGGCATGCAGCTGCTGCATCGCGATACCGTGCTGTTCCAGCCGGCGTTCCCGGCCGAGGTGGCCGACACGGTCGGCTGCGGCGATGCGAGCATCGGCGGCTGGCTCGCGAGCCAGCTCGCCCGCCCCGAGGCATCGGCCGCCGAGCATCTGCGCTACGCGGCCGCGTGCGCGGCCGTCGCTTGTGAACATGCAGGCGCCTATGCGCCGACGGCTGCGGAAGTGGCCGACATGATCGAACGCACCACCGCCAACGCCGCGCTTTCGCAATAGATGGCGCCGATGCGCCGCGCCGTCACTCGCTGCCGTTCTGCGGTTTGCCTACCTGCAGCAGTTGCAGGCTCTCGTCGACGCTGAGCTCCGACATCGCGTCGTCGTGCAACGTATCGTCCGCCGCACGGCGCAGCGCATGCAGCGCGTGCGTCTTGAGCCGGACGAGCGCGAGCCGCAGCCCGCGCGCCGCGCATTCGGCCGCGAACGTGCGCAACGATTCGATCGTCGTGCCGTCGACGTCCGGCGTTTCCTCGAGACTCACCATCACGATATGGGTGTCCGGCGCGGCCTTCATCAGCGCCCGCACGCGATTGAGCATCCGGTCCGCATTCGCGAAGAACAGCTGCGCCTCGGGCCGCACGATCAGCACGCCGGGCACCGGTTTCGCATCGGCGTGGCTCGCGACGTCGACGAAGTCGTGGCTGTCGCGCAGCCGGCCGAGCACGCTGACGTTCGGCTCGGACAGCTTGCGCAGCGTCAGCAGCAGGCTCACGCCGATCGCCGCGAGCAGGCCGTGCAGCACGCCGAGCACGAGCACCGCGAGCAGCGCCGCGATCACGACGAGCCGGTCGCGATGCCAGACCCAGTACGGCCGGAACACGGACGGATGCAGCGAATGGCTGACCGCGAAGATCACGATGGCCGCGAGCACGGGCTCGGGCGTACGCGCGAGTTGCGGCAGCAGCAGCCAGACGATCAGCGCGACCACGCCGGCCGCCCACATCCCCGCCAAACGCGACTGCGCACCGGCCGCCTCGTTCGCCGACGTCGCCGAATAGCCGGCGCCGACCGGCATCCCGTGCAGCAGCCCCGACACGAGGTTCGCGCAGCCGAGCGCGACGAGGTCGCGGTTCGGCGACACGGTATCGCCATGCTTCAGCGCGAAGTTGCGGATCGAGCCGTACGACTCCGCATACAGGATCAGCATCAGCGCAAATGCGAGCTCGACCGTCTGCATCCACGCATTGCGGTCGAGATGCGGCAAACCGAATTCGAGGTGTCGGAAGTCGATATGGCCGACGATCGCGATGCCGTACCGCTGCCAGTCGATCGCGTAACCCGCCGCGATCGACAGCACGATCACGACGAGCGTCGCGGGCACGCGCGCGCCGCGGCCGAGCACGAACAACAGCGCAAGTGCCGTCGCACCGACCACGACGCTCGCGAGATTCGCGTGCGGCGCACCGGCGAGCAGGTCGAGCGCGACGTGCGGCGCATCGCTGTGCTGCACGGAAATCGCGAGAATCTTCGGCAACTGCTTGATGACGATCGTCAGCGCGAGACCGAATGTGAAGCCGCGCAGCACGGGTCGTGCGACGAAATCCGACATGCCGCCGAGCCGCGCGACACCGGCCAGGATGAACAGCACGCCGGTCATCGCGACGAGCGCCGCCGCGAGCGCGAGCTGCGCGGCCAGCGCCATCCCCGATTCGGCGAGCACGGTCGCCGCGAGCACCGCGGCCGACGATGACGTCGACGACACGATCGCGAAGCGGCTGCTGCCGGTCAACGCATAGACGACGAGCCCTGACAGCAGCGCGATCAGGCCGGCCTGCGGCGGCAGGTTGGCCAGCCCCGCATACGCGACCGCCTCGGGAATCAGCAAACCGGCAATCGACAGGCCGGCCAGCGCATCGAGGCTGACGCGCCGCGGGCGCGACGCGGGCGGCGTGTCGAGCGCGACGAAATGGTCCGGATGCTGCGGGCCGGCGTCGGGGCGAATCGGAGCGGTCGTCATGAGACGGCGGAGCCGTGAGCCGGTCAGGGCTTGACGGCAATCACGCCCGACCAGCCGGGCAGATAGCGCGCATCCTGCTCGTGCGCGCGATGCAGCGCGATATCGAGCGCCTTCGCGAAGTTCTTGCGGATCTGGTCGAGCGACACGTGCTGGCGCAGATAGTCAGCCCACAGGAATTCGCTGAACGGGGTCGCGTCCTTCGCGTAGCCGCCCGCCGTGCGCAGTTCGCCGGCGAGGCTGCGGTACGGATCGTCCTCGAGCCCCGTCAGCGCCTTCGGCAAATGCGCATAGTCGCGCCGCGAACCGTCCGGGCCGAACGGATGCACCCACTGGTTGTGTTCCATCATCCGCCAGAAGATCGTGTCGTCGAGCCACGACAGATCCTTCAGCAGCATCGCATTCACGCGCGCCTCGCCCTCCTCGATCAGCGCGAGGCCAAGATGGTGGTGATCGGTGATGTAGTGCAGCCCGTCCGGACCGAGCACGGCCGGGAACCAGTGCGATTCGATCGCGGCCTTGCGGGCGCGCTTGTTCAGCGCCTTCCAGTGCTTGCGCTTCGCCTTGACTTCGCGGTAGCCCACCGTCATCTGGGTCGGACGCAGCGCGTCGAGCCTGACGGGAATGAGATGAACGTCGTTGCCGAGTGCCATGGTCGTACCCCATGTTGCAAAATTCCGGCAACGATACTCCTGATCACGGGCGCCGTTAATCCGTCATGACCGCGATACGCGTCCGGTTGACGATCTCCGACACCTGGCCTGCACGACGCCGCGCTACGCGCGCAAATCGTCGCGTTCGAGACGATGACGAATGTAAGGAATGCCGTCGTGCACGATGCTCACGCGCCGCATGCCGAGCTTGCACGCCACGTTCAGCGAGCCGCTGTTGGCCTCCGCGATATCGGCGATCACGCGCGGCAGGCGCACGGTGTCGAACGCGTGCCGCACGACGGCCGCCGCGGCTTCGCTCGCGATGCCGCGCCCCCATGTCGCACGCACGAGCCGCCAGCCGATCTCGACGTCGCGCGACCCGTCCTTGTAGTCGGGAATCAGCAGCATCCAGCCGATGAACACGTCGGGCGCGGCCTTCTCGAAGATCGACCAGTAGCCGAGGCCCGGCGGATAGTCGCACGTGATCCGGTGCGTGACGAAGCGGCGATGCTCGACGGGGTCGTGCCACGGGCCCGCGATGTGGCGCGTGACCTCGGGATCGCGATCCATCTCGATGCACGCTTCGAGATCGGCCAGCACGCGCGGACGCAGCCACAGCCTCGCGGTTTCGAGCACGGGCAACGGGTCGGCGGAACGGTCATTCATCCGGACTCCTGAGTCGGTGACGATGCGCATCGAGCGCATTACAGAACGGATACAAAAAGCCTTCCACCATGATACAGATGCCTGTCGCGTGCCTGTAGCAGCGCCGTTTCAGATTCCGAAACAGTCCATTTCGTAGGGATTATTCCTGATTCGCGCTTATCGCGCCCCACCTCGCGCAGCGCGGAAGCCTACACTCGATCAGTGCCCCCGCGCCGCGCGCGAGCCGGGCCGGCATCCGCATGCCTATCGCGAGCGCGCAAGCCAACGAGGAGACCCGGACATGAGCTGGACCCGCGAGCAACGCAACGTCACGATCGCCGCCTACCTGGGCTGGACGCTCGATGCGTTCGATTTTTTCCTGATGGTTTTCGTGCTGAAGGACATCGCCGCGGAATTCGCGTCGACGATCCCCGCCGTCGCGTTCGCGCTCACGCTGACGCTCGCGATGCGCCCGCTCGGCGCGCTGATCTTCGGCCGGCTCGCCGACCGCTTCGGCCGCCGCCCGACGCTGATGGTCAACATCGCCTGCTATTCGCTGCTCGAACTCGCGTCGGGTTTCGCGCCGAGCCTGACCGCGCTGCTCGTGCTGCGCGCGCTGTTCGGCATCGCGATGGGCGGCGAATGGGGCGTCGGCTCCGCGCTGACGATGGAAACCGTGCCGACCCATGCGCGCGGCTTCGTGTCCGGGTTGCTGCAGGCCGGCTACCCGAGCGGCTATCTGCTCGCGTCCGTCGTGTTCGGCCTGTTCTACCAGACCATCGGCTGGCGCGGGATGTTCATGGTCGGCGTGCTGCCCGCGCTGCTCGTGCTGTACGTGCGCGCACACGTGCCCGAATCGCCGGCATGGAAACAGATGGAGAAGCGAGCGCGCCCGAGCCTCGGCGCGACGCTGAAGCAGAACTGGAAGCTCACGATCTACGCGATCGTGCTGATGACCGCGTTCAACTTCTTCTCGCACGGCACGCAGGACCTCTATCCGACCTTCCTGCGCGAACAGCACCACTTCGATCCGCATACCGTGTCGTGGATCACGATCGTGCTGAACATCGGCGCGATCGTCGGCGGCCTGTCGTTCGGCACGATCTCGGAGCGGATCGGCCGGCGCCGCGCGATCTTCATCGCCGCGCTGATCGCGCTGCCCGTGCTGCCGCTGTGGGCGTTCTCGAGCGGCCCGGTTGCACTCGCCGCCGGCGCGTTTCTGATGCAGATCTCGGTACAGGGCGCGTGGGGCGTGATACCGGTTCACCTGAACGAGATCTCGCCCGACGAGATCCGTGCGACCTTCCCCGGTGTCGTCTACCAGCTCGGCAACCTGCTCGCGTCGGGCAACGCGACGATGCAGGCGTCGCTGGCCGTGTCGAACCACGACAATTACGGCTTCGCGCTCGCCCTCGTGGCCGGTATCGTGGCCGTCGCGATCGCCGTGCTGATCCTGTTCAGCCGCGAGCGGCGCGGCATCGACATGACGCAATCGGTCAATACGCGTAGCACCGTCGGGTGAACCCGCGCATTGCGGCACCGCATCATCGCGCGCGCCCCGCCCCGCCGTGAGCGGGTGTCGCGCTTTCCGCACCCGCACATCGAACTAGAGGAATTGATCCAGATTCCGCGCTTGCCCGGTCCGGCCACGATTTTTTATCTTAATAAAAACGACTGTTTGAATCAGATAATCAAATCACCTGTTCGCGGCCGGGAAACCGGCATGGGAGGCGGAACATGGCAGTAAGTCAGGAGGGGCGGCCATCTGCGGGACGGCCGTCCGGGGCGCGGTCATCCGGCACACGGCAGACCGGGGGGACGAAGGCACGCATTCTCGATGCGGCCGAGGATCTGTTCATCGAGCATGGCTTCGAAGCGATGTCGATGCGGCAGATCACGTCGCGCGCGACGGTCAATCTCGCCGCGGTCAACTACCACTTCGGCAGCAAGGAAGCGCTGATCCACGCGATGCTGTCGCGCCGGCTCGACCAGCTGAACCAGGAACGCCTCGGCATCCTCGACCGCTTCGATGCGCAGCTCGGCACGCACATCACCTGCGAGCACGTGCTCGGCGCAATGTTCATTCCGGCGCTGAAGGCCTCGCGCGATCCCGAACGCGGCGGGCCCGGCTTCCTGCGGCTGATCGGCCGCGCGTACACCGATCCCTCGCCGTTCGTGCGCAACTTCCTGACCGCGCACTATGCGAGCGTCGCGGGCCGCTTCTTCGATGCCTTCCAGCGCGCGCTGCCGCACCTGCCGCGCACCGAGCTCGGCTGGCGGCTGCACTTCGCGATCGGCGCGCTGTCCGGCGCGCTCGCGGGCGCCGAAACGGAAAGCCTGATCGACGAATTCTCGCAAGGCCGCACGATGAACGACGTGCAGATGATCGCGCGGCTGTCGTCGCTGATCGTCGCCGCGCTGAAGGCGCCGATGCCCGACACGGCGCAACTGTCGATTTTCGCGGCGGTGCTCGACGACGCGGGCGCCAGCGAAGCGTTCGGCCTGCCGCAGTCGGGTGCGACGACCGCCGAAACGGCCACGCTGCATTCCACGAACTGAGCGCGCGAGGCCACGCGCGGCTTCCTGTTCACGATTTGATTGATACGCGCGGTCGGACGCGGCGTCGAGACGCCCACGCCGACCGGCCGCGAAGCACGGGGCATGGGCCGGCGCTGATGCGCCGACTCGCGCCGAGAGCCAAGACCGGAGACACGTCATGTCATCTTCCGCAGCAACCACCTCGGCCCGGATTGCGCCGAACACCGACGCCATCTGGTACGCGTCGTACCCGCCCGGCGTTCCGCACGAGATCGACGTCACGCAATACGCGTCGCTCGTGCAGTTCTTCGACGAATGCACGACCCGCTTCGCCGACCGCGTCGCCTACGTGAGCGCCGGCGCGTCGATGACCTACCGCACGCTCGCGCGGAAGGTCGACGCATTCGCGTCGTATCTGCAAAGCCTAGGCGTGAAGCCCGGCGACCGCGTCGCGATCATGCTGCCGAACACGTTCCAGTACCCGGTCGCGCTGTTCGGCACGCTGAAGGCCGGCGCGATCGTCGTCAACGTGAATCCGCTCTACACCGTGCGCGAACTCGCGCACCAGTTGAAGGACAGCGGCGCGCAGACGATCGTCGTGTTCGAGAACTTCGCGCGCACGCTGCAGGACGCGCTGCCGGAAACTCAGGTGAAGCACATCGTCGTCACCGCGCTCGGCGACCTGCTCGCCGACGGCTTCAACGCGAAAGGACGCCTGATCAATTTCGTGCTGAAGCACGTGAAGAAGCTCGTGCCGGCCTACCACCTGCCGCAGGCGATCCGGCTGCGCTCCGCGCTCGCGCTCGGTGCACGCGGCAAGCCGCAGCCGGTGCAGACCACGCGCGACGATCTCGCGTTCCTGCAGTACACGGGCGGCACGACCGGCGTCGCGAAAGGCGCGATGCTCACGCACGGCAACCTGATCGCGAACCTGCTGCAGGCGAAGGCGTGGATCGCCGACCAGGTGTCGGGCGACGTCGAAACCGTGCTCACGCCGCTGCCGCTCTATCACATCTATTCGCTGACGGTGAACGCGTTCATCTTCATGGGGCTCGGCGGGCGCAACATCCTGATCGCGAACCCGCGCGACATGAAGATGGTGATGAAGATCATCCGCCACGAGACGTTCACGGGCATCACCGGCATCAACACGCTGTATAACGCGTTCCTCGACAACGAGGAATTCCGCAAGCGCGACTTCTCGAAGCTCAAGCTCGCGATGGCGGGCGGGATGGCGATGCAGCGTGCGGTCGCGGAGCGCTTCCAGCAGGTGACGGGCCGGCCGGTGGTCGAAGGCTACGGCCTCACCGAGTGCTCGCCGATCGTCACGATGAACCCCGTGGACCTGAACGACATGGCCGCGTTCAGCGGGTCGATCGGGCTACCCGCGCCGTCGACCGTCGTGCGCTTTCGCCGCGAGGACGGCACCTGGGCCGCCATCGGCGAGCCGGGCGAGCTGTGCGTGCACGGCCCGCAGGTGATGCGCGGCTACTGGCAGCGCCCCGACGAGACGGCCAAGGTGATCGACGCCGACGGCTGGCTCGCGACCGGCGACATCGGCGTGATGGACGAGCGCGGCTTCATCCGCCTCATCGACCGCAAGAAGGACATGATCCTCGTGTCGGGCTTCAACGTGTATCCGAACGAGATCGAGGAAGTGCTGGTGATGCATCCCGGCATCAGCGAAGCCGCGGCGATCGGCATTCCGGACGAGGTACAGGGCGAACGGATCAAGGTATTCGTCGTGCGCCGTGACCCGTCGCTGACGGCCGAGGACGTGCTCGCGCACTGCCGCAAGAACCTGACCGGCTACAAGATGCCGAAGTTCGTCGAGTTCCGCGACGCACTGCCGCAGACGAACGTCGGCAAGATTCTGCGCCGCGCGCTGCGCGACGAGGAACTCGGCAAAATCAACGCCGCGAAACAAGGCTGAACGATCCATCGCTCCGGGAGACGCTGTCGATGAACGAAGGAATGAAACGCCGTGCACGGCATGCCGCCGCGGCGGCGCTCGCGTGCGTGCTGTCGCTCGCGCAGGCAAGCCTGCATGCACAGGAAACGGCTGGCGCCGCGAGCGCGGCCCAGGCCGCCGCGCTGCCGGCGGACCTCGCGAAAGTCACGCACGAGCCGCTCGCGCAACAGGCGCGCTGGCTGCGCACGGCGGCTCAGCGCGGCACGCTCGCGCAACTCGACGACGCGACGCTCACTGCGCTCTTCAAGGCGCTCGATCCGCTCGCCGTGCCGCTCTATATCCGCAATGGCCCGAACGGCTATCCGTCCTACCAGTTCACGATGGTGCGCCAGGAGCGCATCAGCGGAAAATGGTCCGACACGCCCGACCGCATGCTCGTGAAGACGACCCGCGAGCCGCTGCGCGTGTATGCGAAATGGCTGCCGGGCGGCGCGCATGCCGGCCAGGAGACCATCTACGACACGACGCAGCGCAAGGACGAAATGTACGGCCACCTCGGCGGTCTGCTCGGCAAGATTCCGCTGTGGACGGCGATCGACGGCGCGCTGGCGCGTGCCCAGTCGAATCACCAGGTGAAGGATCTCGGCACCGAGTTCATCGCGAACCTGTACCTGACCGAAGGGAAGAAATACCTGGAAGCCGGCGTGCAGCGCCCGACCGACGTGGAAGCCAAAACGATCGGCGGTGTGCGCGTCGTCGCGCTCACCTACGAAACGCCGACCGGCCGGCCGCAGTTCTATGCGAAAAAGGAAGTGCTGGGGCTCGACCTGCACGCACCCTATTTCCGGACCGTCGAGTCCTATGACAACGACGGCAAGATCTTCGAGCGGATCGTCATCGAGAAAATCGCGCCGGCGACGCTCGACGACACCGCGTTCGACCCGAAAAACCCCGACTACGCGTTCTGACGCGCGCCGGCGGGGCGGTCACGGGCTCAATCGTCATCGTCGTCGCCGTGGTGTCGATGCCAGTGCTTGTAATAGTGCTTGCGCCATTTGCGGTAGCGATCGTCGTCGTCATCGCCGTAATAGCCATATCCGTAGCCCGGATAGGCGACGACGGCGGGCTGCGGCGCCACATAGACCGGCGCCGGCTCGACATAGACCGGTGCGACCGGGACGCCGATGCCGACCGACAGGTCGACGTGCCCCGCCATTGCGCTACCGGAAACGAGCAACGCCATGCTCCCGATCACCGCTGCTACTTGCCTCTTGTTCATGCTCCGCATCCCTGATAAGCCGGCCCGCCCGGTTCACGCGGTCAATGTAAGCGCGGCCCGCGCACCCAGGTGATACGGGGCTGCGAGAGTCGTAACGCGACGTAACGAAACGAATTTGACCGTTCGGCCTAATCGCGAAAATGCGCCGGAACGTCTATAGTGGGTTACGGTTCGACACAATCACGACTGCGCGCTCCCTTATCGAACAGGGTAGAATTCCGCCAAACGGCTTGTGGACGAACACGCCACACACACGCACAACATATTCTCTGACGCAGGCTCCTGCCGCACCTCAATGGCCAATCCCGCAGAATCCCATCCGCAAAACGACTTCATCAATTCGGCGCGCAAGGAACGTAAGCGTGTTGAAATCTATCTCGTCAACGGCATTCGTCTGACGGGGTGTATCGAGTCGTTCGACCAGTATCTGGTGATGCTGCGCACCCCCGTGGGTCTGCAAGGCATCTACAAGCGTGCGATTTCCACGATCCAGCTCGACACGGGCGGCTCGCGCCCCGGCGGCGGCCCCCGCGGTCCGCGCACCGGTGGTCGCCCCGGCGGCCGTGAAGGCGGCGGTCACAGCCCGTACGGCTCGCACGGCGGCCCGCGCGAATCGCGCGGCGACGGCGGCTACGGCTCCCGCGAGCCGCGTGAAGGCTACGGTTCGCGTGAACCGCGCGAGGGTTACGGCTCACGTGAGCCGCGCGAAGGCTACGGCGCCCCCCGCGAGCCGCGTGAACCGCGCGAAAGCTACGGCGCGCCGCGCGACACCGGCGACGCATCCGGCAACGCCGCACCGTCGGATTCCCGCGGCGGCAACGGGCCGGTCATCGTGACGCGCCGCCGGCGAATCGTGCCGGACGGCCAGTAAAACAAAAAGGGCAAGCCAACCGGCTTGCCCTTTTCACTTGTACGGCCGGCGCGGCATGTCGCCGCACCGTCGTTATCGGGTTCAGCGCGCCGTCGTCGGCAGGCCCGCGTCAGCCTCGCGCTGCAGCGAACGCACCTGCTGCTGCAACGCCCGCAGTTGCGACTGGAGTTGAGCCTGTTGCGCCTGCAACGCCGCCGTTTCGCTCCGCACGCTCTTCTGGCGATCCGCCACCGCCGCCTGCTGCTGGCGGGCGATCGAGATGTCCGCCTGCAGGCGCCGCGCGCGGTCCTGCGTGACCTCGATCTGCTTGTCCATTTGCGCCTTCTGCGATTCCAGCTTCGCCGCCCGCAACTCGTTGACGGCCAGCCGCTCCGCCTGATGCGAGAAATCGCGATAGATCGCTTCCGCACGCGTTTCGTCGTAAGTCTTGATCACGCGCCAGAACGCCTTCTGCTGGAACAACGCGACGAAATACGCACCATCCTTGACGTTGAACAGCAGGCTGGCGCCGTAGCTGCCGTTGTAGCTCGTGCGCATTTCCGTCAGCGAGTGCGCCTGGATCTGGCGCTGCAAGTCGTCGACCGTGCTCGGCCCCGTCGTCTCGCCGGCCTGCGGCTGCACCGACGTCTGTGCCTGCGAATCGATCACCGGAATCGCGGCTACCGGCGCCGACGCCTGCTGCACCGCCGACGGATCGCTGCCCGCCAGCCCCTGCGCGAACGCGCCTTGCATGCCTCCCACCATGGCGAGCAGCAATACGCTCACCCGCCCCAACCCCGTCATATGGCTCATGAAGTTTTATTCCCGCCCGAGTCGTTGTAATTCACCGCGATTTTATCTCATTAATTACTCACTTTCGCGGGTCTCGGGCTCTTCGTCGAAGATCTGATATTTGCGCATTTTTTCCCACAATACCTTGCGGCTGATGCCGAGTTGCTGGGCCGTGTCCTGACGCCGCCAACCGTTTGCGTCGAGCGCCGAGATCACCCGGTTGCGCTCGTTCATGTCCCACTTGCTGCGATCGACGAACACCTCGGCCGCGCTCTCCGCCGGCACCGGCTGCGCCGCGCTGCGCGCATGCGCGATCAGCCGCTGCAGCCGCGCGGCATCCCAGCCGCCCGTCTGCCGTACCGTCACGCCGACCCGCTCGGCCAGGTTGCGCAGTTCGCGCACGTTGCCGGGGAAATAACTGTCCGCGACCGAATCCGTGAGCCAGTACGGCAGATCGGACAACTGGGCGAGCCGCTCCTCGCCTACGACCTGTGCGACGAACGACTTGAACAGCGCGATCTTGTCCACCGCGCCGCGCTCTTCGAGCGACGGAATGCTCAGTTCGATCACCGCGAGCCGGTAATAAAGATCGGCGCGGAACAACCCTTCCTTCACGAGCTGCGGCAGCTTCTTGTTGCTCGCCGCGACCAGACGGAAATCGACCTTGACCGGCGCGGTCGCACCGACCCGCAGCACCGCGCCGTCCTCGAGCACGCGCAGCAGCTTGACCTGCTGGTACAGCGGCAGATCGCCGACCTCGTCGAGGAACAGCGTGCCGCCGGCCGCCTGCTCGAAATAACCTTTATGCGCAACAACCGCGCCCGTGAACGACCCTTTCGCATGACCGAAGAACAGCGATTCGAACAGGCCGTCCGGAATCGCGCCGCAGTTCACCGGCACGAACTCGCCGTGCCGATAGCGCGAATGCTTTTCGTGCAGCAGTTGCGCGATGCGCTCCTTGCCGACGCCGGTTTCGCCGTGCAGCAGCACGTTGGTGTCGCAGTCGGCGAACGTATCGACTTCGTGCAGCAGCGCCTGCATCGATTCGGAGTGCGCGACGAGTTCCGACGGCTGCAACGTTTCGGCTGCGTGCGCCCGCAGTTGCGTGACGAGCTTACCGATCATGCCGCGCAATTCGGCGCACGTGAAATCGAGCGGCAGGATGTGCGAATACTCGGGCGGATACTGCGACGCGTCGTGGTCGCGCGCCGCGCCGACCCAGACCACCGGCATGCCGATGTTGGCCTGCCAGTCGCGCAGGAATGCCGCGCCGCCCTCGATCATCGTCACGCTGATGATCGCCAGCGACCGCCGCAACGCGGCGCGCTCGGGTGAGACCGCCGCGTTGTCGGCGCGGATCACTTCGACGTCGAAGCTCGCCATGCACCGGGCGACACGGTCGACGATGTCCGCCTTGCCTTCCCAGACGTACAGGTCGAGCTCTTCGATTGCGGGCGTATTTCTCATCTGATCTGCTTCTTCAGTAAACCGTTTGGGCGACCCCGCAACTGAGCGAGATCTGATGGACCGTCGCCGCGCCGACCTGGACGCCAAGCAGATTCAGCAGCGGAACGAGGACTGCGTCAAGGCTCGACAAGAGTGGGCCGAGCAGACTAGTCAAAAAACCGAGCAATGTCGACGCGAGGGTCGACGGAATCGACAGCAGATCTGCGCCGAGCAAAGTAAGGGTGGCGGTGATCTGCGCGCCCGCGAGTTGGGTGAGCGCTGAACTGAGCGCCGAGCCGAGCGCATTCGAATTGACCGTCCAGTAGTTGGCGTCGATCCCCGGCACACCATTGAATGTGTGCTGTTGTGCCGCGCCCTGCACCTGGACCGATACGTTGGACATCGAGACTTTCAGGGTGGCAAGTTTCAGCCCGGCAAGGCCGAGGACAGTCGCATTGACCACCTGCGCAGGCGACGTGCAGCTGTATGCCGACGACAGACTGATCTTGCCCGACGAATCGAGCGGTGGCTGCCCGATGCACAGATTGGCAACCCCCGGCTGTGCGGTAATGACGACCGTGCTCGCTGCCTGTGTGGCCGCGCATTGGGTCGAGTTCAGCCACGCGGTACCGGTGCCGGCCTGCAGATAAATCGGCAGATTGACATCGACGCCCACGTTCAGCGCGCCCAGCAACGGCCCGACCAGCGGCAACTGCGCCGTCCCAAGATAGACATTCAGATACACACCCACCGCCGCCGTCGACGCCTTCGTCCGCCACGTTCCCGTCGCCGGATCGATCCCGCCCTCGCCGACACCGATCGACGGCGGGCTGATGATCTGCACCTGCAGTTGCGTTCCCGTCAGCCCGCCGAGATTCAGCGACGGGACGTTGACCACGACCGCCGGCTTGCCCGTTGCCGCGATCTCCGCGCCGACCATCAGCAGATCGAGCAGATCCACCTGTGCGTTGAGCGCCGCCTGCGTATCCGCGAGCGCGACGTTCAGCAAGCCGCCCGCGCCGCCGAGGCCGATCGACGTCCCCGGAACGTTGGCGTTCAGGATCGCCTGCAGCGTGGCGAGGCTCGCCTGCAGGCTTGCGTTGACGACGGACGTCTGCGTGGCCGCCTTCACCATCAACTGGAGCAGTTGCGGCAACGTGAGCTTCAGCGCGAGCAGTTGATCGACCGTCCCGACGCCCGCCGCCACGACGAGGTCGCCGACCGTCACGTTCGTGCACGCAAGCGCTTGATACGATGCGATGTTCAGGTTCAGGTTGGCGCCGAGCAGCGCACCGATCAGCCCGTTGACGAGCCCCGGATTGCCGGACGTCGGCGCCGATCCGCCTGAGCAACCCACTCCGCCGAGCGCGGCCAGGGTCGCGCCGACCGAGAACGTATCGATGTTGGTCGACCGCGCGGTCGACACCGCGGACACCGTCTGCGGCGGCCCGACGAAAAAGAACGGCACTTGCCGCGTGACGACCACCTTGGCCGCGTTCAATTGCGTGGTTCCGGATGTCGCGGCAGCGTAGTAGCTGGGTGCCGGGTTGACCGACGTATCCCAGCGGCCACATTCGATATTGATCGTGTCGCCGTTCGACGCATCGAGCCCGTTCGACTGTGCGTTGCTGGTCGCGGTGGCAGTCGGCTGCGAACAGGCGTCGTCCATCCGCTGCACGGCCGCGAGCGCGGCCATGTCGGCAATCCGCTGCACGTCCCGACGCTGGAAAAAGAGATTACCGACGCCAATGGCGCCAAGCGTCGTGATGGCGATCAGCGTCGCGATGATCGCCATCACCGAGAACGCGCCGCGCTGTCGTGACGCGCGGCGGATCGTGCCGCCACTGTGCCGGGTAGTCACCGTTTTGCTCCGTCAGCGCGCGAGATCGCCACCGGACTGGCCGCCGCCGCTGCCACCGCTGCTGCCGCCGCCCGACGCCGACATCGTGCCGAACCACTGCGGAATCGGCGTCTTGAACGAGTCGATATAGCGCTGATAGGCATACGTGCCGGCCGCACCGTCGATCGGTTGCGGCATGGCGGCCGCGCGATTCGAGCGCTGCACGTCGAACAGCGCGCTGGTCGCATGACCGATTTCGGACGCCGGCGTGTCGTCTTGCGCATGCGCGACGCCCGTACCGAGCGAGCAGGCGAAGGCGATACCCACGGCCCGCACGCGGATTGAAGAAAGGTGAAACATGATGGCCTCCGTGAATATCGTCGTTATCGCGCGAAACGCTGCAGCAGCGGCACGGCAAGATCGAAATTGTCGCTGCTGGCCACCGACGGCACGGGCGCAGTGGCCGGCGTATAGGCGACGGCGCGCTGCTTCGCGCGCATCGCGGCCGCGACCTTCGTCTCGTCGTCGCGAATCTGGTTGCGCACGGCGGGCGACAACTTCTGTTGATCCATCAACCGCCGCGCGTCCTTCGCGTGACCGGTCGCGAGCAGGTAGAGCACGAAGTTGCTGAGGATCTTCGGGTTCTTCTGCTCGAGTTCGGCCGCCTTCAGCAGCGGCACGCGTGCCCCCGCCAGATCGCCTTCGCGCATCTTCGAATACGCAAGGTCGGACAACGTCGCCGCATCGGTCGGCGCAAGCGCCGTCGCCTGCTCGAGCTGCTGCGCGGCCAGCGCGAAATCGCCGCGGGCGCCGGCGGTCAGCCCGAGCCCGCGATAGCCGCGCGCCGCGAGCGGCGTCGTCAGCAACTTGGTATAGGCGGCCACGCCGGCATCGTACTGGCCGGTCGCCCGCAACGCATCGGCGCGCAGCAGGATCGTGTCCGGCGATGCGCCATATTGCTTCTCGTACTGATCGATGTGCGCGAGCGACGCGAAATACAGCCCTTGCCCCTGCATCCGCTCGATAAGGCCCAGATACATGCCCGGCGTATCGGGCGCCGCATTCTTGTCGGCCGCGGCCTGCATCAGCGCGCCGCGTTCGGCCTGCGCACCGATACCGTATCCGGACTCCTTGAACATCGCGCACCCGCTGGCGAGCAACGCGCACGCCGTCGCGCCTGCGATCGTGCGAACCCAACCCAATCGATTCATCTTGTGTCGCTCCTTCCCCTCATGCCGCATCAGCGCTGAAACGCAGCGAGCGCGGACAGCACGGTCATGATCCCCGGCCCCGCGGTCACGATCAACAGTGCCGGCAACAGCGTGACGATCATCACGCCGGTCATCTTCACCGTCAGGCGGCCGATCTGCTCGCGCAGCGTCGCGCGACGCCCTTCACGCAGACGGTCGCCGAATTGCTTCAGCGGCTCCTGCACCGCGCCGCCATGCTTGTCGACCTGAATCAGCAAGCGCACGATCGCGCGCAGATCCTCGTTGTCGAAACTGTTCGTGAGGCGTTGCAGCGATTGCTCACGCGTACGTCCGGCCGCGAACTGCCGCTGCGCGACGCCGAGCTCCCACGACAGCACCGGCAACATCGTCTGAAAATCGTGCGTGACCACCTGGATGCTCTGGTCGAGCGACAGGCCGACGCCCTGCAGCAGCCGCAACATGTCGACGAGCAGCGGCAGTTCGGCCGCAAGGCTCTGTCGACGCGCGGTCGCGCGCCGCCGCACGTAGATTTTCGGCAGCATGTAGCCGGTCACGAGCGCGATGGAGAGCCACAACGGCCAGCGCGCCTGCTGTCCGCGGCCGATCAGTACCAGCACGGCCAGCGCCGGCAGCAGGATCGCGCAGACGATGCGCGCGCCGACGAACAGCGCTCTGGCGCGCACGTCGACGAAACCGCACTGCTCGAGCAATCGACGGTCTTCGTCGGCGATCAGATATCGGCTGAAACCGGTATCGAGCCACCGCATCCCGACGTCTTCGAAACGTTCGCGCAGCCTCGCGAAGCGAACCCGCGGCGCGACAGGTGCCGCTGCCTCGCGCGCCGCTTCGCCGGAGCCGGCACGCGCGGCGGCCGCTTCGACTGCGGCGGCCCGGCGGTCGAGCGCATGCAACAGCGCGCGCTCGGCACGCTGCACGAGCACGATGCGAACGATCGCGAGCGCGGCAAGCAGCAGCACGCCGACCGATCCGAGCACCAGCGCAAGCGCGCCTAAACGGTTTGCATCCATCCATTCACCTCAGCCGCGCGAGCCGGAACAGCCAGAAACCGCCGATCGCCTGCAGCACGAACGCCAGGTAAACCAGCTGACGTCCGGCATCGTCGTTCCACATCGCCGTGAAATAGCGCGGGCTCGTGGCAATGACGAAGCTGCCGACCGCGATCGGCAACAGTGCCAGCACCCATGCGGACAGCCGGGTCTCGGCCGACATCGCGGACAGTTCGCGCTCCGCTTGCTCGAGATCGCGCATGAAGGTCGACATCCGGTCGAGCATCACGTCCGCCCGTCCGCCATAGCGCACCGACAGACGCAGCACCGCGCCGACCAGTTCGAATTCGCGAATACGGTACGTGTGCGCGATGTGCAGCATCGCGCGATCGATGTCGACGCCGGAGCGCAGCATTCGCGACACGTCGTCGAGGCAGCGGCGCAGCGGCATTTCGGCCGTCTGAAGCGCCGACTGGAACGCCGCCGGCACGCTGTTCCCGAGCGTCACGAGCCGTACGATCCCGTCGAGAAACGACGGCAACTGACGGACGATCTTCAGGCGGCGCCGGCTGATGCGTGACGTGATCCACAGCACGACCAACACACTGCCCGCGACGAGCGCGGCCGCCGCGGCGAGCACGCCGCCGGCCATGCCGGCCCACAGTGCGAGCAGCACAACGATCGCCAGCGACAGCACGAGTCCGGCGCGGACTTCATCGAGACCCGCACGGTCGGACAGCACGGTCCATGCGTTGAACGCCGACGCACGCCAGCGCGCGAACCCTTGTTCGGGCTCCTGCGGGTTCGCCGTACCGGCCGCCGGGGCGCGCGCGGTGCGTGTATCGCCAGCCGATGCGGCGGGGCGCGCGCCCTGTCCGACGCGGCTGTCGAAGAACCGCTGCGCATGCGCACGCCCTTCCCGCACCTGGCTTCCGCGCCACAGCAGCAACCCGGCCGCCGCGCAAATCAACGCGAACATCAGCGCGAGCAAGGTGGCGCTAGACATTGAAGCCCCCGCCTCGCCCGAAGCTGCCACCGAACCCGCCGCCACCGCCGCCCGCCGACACCAGCGTGCTGCGGAAACGCGCCAGCTTCGGCGAATGCGGATGAATGCCGAGCGATTCCCAATGATCGATCTCTTCGCCCTCCGGCGTGACGCGCGCTTCGTAGCGATACAGCTCCTGCGTCGATACGATGTTGTCCGACATGCCGGTGACTTCGGTGATCGACAGGATGCGGCGGCGGCCGTTGGACAGCCGGCCGATCTGCACGATGAAGTCGATCGCGTTGGCGATCTGCCGTCGCAGGCTTGCTTCGGTCCCCTGAAAACCGGCGAAGCCCGCCAGCATCTCGAGCCGGTACAAACATTCGCGCGGCGAGCTGGCGTGCACTGTGCCCATCGATCCGTCGTGGCCGGTATTCATCGCCTGCAGCATTTCGAGCACCTCGCCGCCGCGCACTTCGCCGACGATGATCCGGTCCGGCCGCATCCGCAGCGTGTTTCGCAGCAGGTCGCGAATCGTCACGACGCCACTGCCGTCGAACCCGCCGGGACGACTTTCGAGTCGCACGACGTGCGGGTGATTCAGCGACAGTTCGGCCGTATCCTCGATCGTCACGACGCGTTCTGCCATCGGGATGTGGAACGCCAGCGCGTTCAGCAGCGACGTCTTGCCCGAACTGGTGCCGCCCGACACGAGCACGTTGCAGCGCGCGTCGACCGCGGCCTCGAGCAGTCGGCCAATTTCCTCGTTGTAGGTACCGTTGCCCAGCAGGTCCTCGGGCTTCAGCGGGTCCTTGCGGAACTTCCGGATCGACACGACCGGGCCGTCGATCGACAACGGTTCGATCACGACGTTGACCCGCCCGCCGTCGGGCAGCCGCGCATCGACCATCGGATTCGATTCGTCGAGCCGCCGGCCGACCGGCGCGAGAATCCGTCGCACGATCCGCAGCAGATGCGCGTTGTCGGTGAAGCGGATCGGCAGCTTCGACAGGATCCCGTGGCGCGACACGTAGATGTCGTTGTAGCCGTTGATCAGGATGTCCTCGACGTGCGGGTCAGCCAACAGGTCTTCGATCGGCCCGAAGCCGGCGAGCTCCTTCGTCAGCGCCTCGGCCACCGCACGCACCTCGCTCTCGTTGAGCGGGATGCGCCGCAACCGCACGAAGCTGTCGATTTCGAGATCGACGAACTGGTTGATCGCCTGTCGCGACCAACGGCCGAATTCGGCGCCCAGTTCCTCGATCCGCGTGAGCAGATGCTCGTGCGCGGCATTCTTGATGTCGTGGAACTGTTGCGTTTGCGAGAACGGCGCTGCGCCGTCGGCAAATTGAATGTCGTGTGCCATCGCTTACGACCGCTTCGTTGAGGATTGAATGATTCGCTTGAGCGCCGAGAGGCCGCCGGCCGCGCGCTGTGCCGCTCCCGGCGCCGGTGCGCCCGCGAGGCGCTCGACCAGCGGCCCGAGCGCACGAACGTACGGATCGCGTTCCGCGACCTCGGCGATCAGCTTGCCCTGGTTCGCCGCGTGCCCGATCGACACGCGCCGCGACGGCAGCGTCGCGAGCAGCGACAGATCGAGCCGTTCGGCGATCTGCGCGGGCATCAGCCCGAGCTCGGCATCGAACTGGTTGACGACGAGCCGGATCCGGTCGGTCGCGGCGCCTGCCTCGCGCAACCCGTCCAGCATCTCGACCGCCGATACGACCGATGCCACGCCCTGATCGCAAACGAGCCATGCTTCGTCCGCCAGGTTCACGACCTGCGCAATGAATTCGCGATTCGGGAAGCCGCCGAGATCGACGATCTGGTGATCGAAGAACGCCCGCAGCCGGTTCAGCAACGCCGCGCAAGACGCTGTCGCCACGTCGCGCAGCTCGGCGAGATTCGGTGGCAGCGTCGTCAGCGCGACGCCGCTCGAATGGCGCGCGAGTGCGGTGGTCACGAACGTACGGTCGATCCGGCGCAGGTTGCGCACGGCCTCGACGAAATGGAATTCGCAGCGCGTGTTCAGGAACAACGCGCCGTCGCCGGCCGGCAGCCCGAGATCGAGCAGCGCCGCTGTGCGCGCGGGGTCGGCCGGCCGCCGCTGCATCAGCACCGACAGGTTCGCGGCGAGCGTGCTCACGCCCATTCCGGCGCGCGCGCCGAGCAATGCGGTGACCTTTCCGTGACGATTGGCCGGCTCGCCCACGTTGTCGAGCAACACGCGCGTGATCCGCAGCGCTTCGTCGGCCGGTGCGGAGAAATCGACGAAATCGCGCACGCCCGCACGCAGCGCGGCGAGTGCCCCTTCCGGCTGCGCGAGCGAACCCAGTGCGACGACCGGCACGCCCGGATGCGCCGCGCGTACCGCGGCGACCACCGTGCTTGCCGCCGCGCAGTCACCGGAAAAATCGATGAACACCAGTGCCGGATTCAACACGCCGATACGCTGCGACAGCGCGGCGCCATCGAGCGGCACCCCTTCGACCGCGCCGGCGGCCACCAGCGATTGCGACAGCCAGTGCACATGCTCCGCAAGCGAGGATGCGCAGACGAAGTGGTCGGTGACGGCGGGCTCAGCCAAAGAGTAGGTTCTCGCATTCATCTTGGATACTCCCAATGAAGCAAGGCATCGCGTCGTGCGCGACGGCCTGCGCGGTCCGGTAACGATTCGGCGCGCTCATTTCGAGAACCCCGGTCCTGCGTCCGGCGATGCCATGCCGCCCAGGTACGAACGCCACACCGGACCGTCGCGCTGCTCGGACAGCTCGCCCGGCGTCGCCGGCAGCGGCGCGCCCTGCGCGATCGGCGCAACGAGATGCGGCGTCACGATGATCACGAGCTCCTTGTCGTTCTGCTGGTAGCTCAGATTCTTGAAAAACGCGCCGATGATGGGCAGATCGCCCAGGAACGGCACCTTGTTGACGTTGGACGTGGTTTCGCGGTCGATCAGGCCGCCGATCACGAAGCTTTCGCCGTCGCCGAGCTCGACCGTCGTGTCCGCGCGCCGCGTCGTCAGCGCGGGCACCTGCACGCTGTTGATCGTGATCGAATGCACGAAGTCGAGCTGACTCGACTCGGGCGCAACCTTCAGCGCGATCCGCCGCGGACTCAGCACGGTCGGCGTGACCGTGAGCCCAACGCCGTAGGGTTTCCATTCGATCGAGATCGTGCCGAGCGATTGCGGCACCGGCACCGGGATCTCGCCGCCGGCGAGGAAGTTCGCGCTTTGGCCGGACAACGCGACGAGCGTCGGCTGTGCGAGCACGCGCGCCAGGTTGTTCGCCTCGAGAATCGACAGGTCAGCGAACAATCCGCGCGACACCGAATTGACGACGAGGTTGAACGCCGACGAAATCGGTACGCTCGTGTTGTAGGTGAGCGAGCCGCCCGGCGTACCGGTAATCGAGGTGAGCCCCGTCGGCGCGAAGGCGCCGAACGCAAAGCCGTTGCTCTGCTTGAAGAAGTTCAGGCCCGCCTGCTTCAGCACCGAACGGCTGAATTCGACGACCCGCACGTCGACCTGCACGACGTTCTTGCCGGAAATCGTCGACGCATCGAGCGTCGTCCCGTCCTTGCCGCCGACCGTCTTCGCCGCATGGACCGCCCGCTGATGCCCGTCGAGCGTTCCGGCCGCACCACCGATCACCGTCGTGCCGCCATACGTGTTCACGCTCGGCGACGTGCCGTCGAGCAGTGCCCGTGCCGCACCGCTCGTGACGTTCACGTTATAGACGGTCGGCTCGTCGCGGCCGCGCTCCCAGATCATCACGTTCGTCGCGCCGGCACTCTTCGCCACCAGCAGCACGCCGCCACGCCCGCCCTTCACGACGAGCACGTCGGCCACCGACGGGTCGCCGACCGCGACCCGCTGCAGCGCGCGCCCCGTCGCAATCTGCCGCTGCGCGCCGATCGCAAGGCTGATCGTGCCGCTCGTGTCGGCCGCGTCCGACAGCGGCGGCATCGCCAGCGCGCTCAATGCAATAGCCAAACCAATCAGTTTCTTTTTCATTGTTTTGCCGTCGTCGTCCCGCTCAATAAGCGACCGTTTCGGTCCGCCCACCCCGAATCACTTCGATGCTGCCGCCGCTCGGATGCCGCGCGACCACCCGCGGCGCCGCACGCGGGGCCGGTGCCGCCGTCGTCGCGCTCTTCGACAACTCGCCCAGCACCACGCCCGCCGCGGCAAGCGCCGACGGGCTCTTGTCGTCGCCGACACGGACCGCGACGGTTTGCGTCGCGACATCGTCGTCGCGCGGGCTACGCAGCGCGAGCACGAGCCGGCCGCTCTGCTCGGCGAGCGTCAGCGCGTCCACCTGCGCGGTCGGCACCGCCAGCACCGCGGTCCGCGTCCCGACCACCGAGCCGTTCGAACTGTCGCGCTCGGTCGTCGCATCGCCGAACGACAGCACGCGGACCTTCGACATCAGCAGCCGTGCCTGGGTATTCACGATCTCCGCCGTCGACGTCCCGCCGATCGCCACGCCGGTCCCGTCGCGCTTCAGGTTCAGGAACACGTCGACATAGTTGCCGGGCCGCACGCGGTTGCCGACCGCATTGGTCTCGTCGACCTTGATCGCGACGGCACGCTCTCCCGGTGCGAGCTGCTCGGCGAGGCCGGACGACAAGGCGCTCGCGACGACGGCCGCCTGCGCGGGAATATCGGCTGCCGGAATGCGGCCGACCAGTTGCAGCGGATCGGCGAACGCGCCCTGCGGCGCCGCGGTCGACTGCTGCACCTTCAGCGCCTCGGCCGGAATCGGCTGGCCGGCTTGCAACGGCCGCGTCGTCACGACGACCGGCACGCTCTGCGTCGCGACCGTCGCGGCAACCGGCGCTACGTCGGCCGGCTTGCGACCGAGCATCCACGCATAGACGCCGAGCAGGATCGCGATCGCGATCAGCAAGCCTGCAATGATCTTCGTCAGGTTGTTGGCCATGGTGTTGTTATGTTTCCCCGCTACTCACGATTGAATTCTCCACGCAGCATGGCCGACCGGGCGCCCTCGACCCGGTACGACGCCGTTGCTGCCGTCTATATGATGTTGACCGGGCTGATCTGCACCATCGCGGTTCCGGTGAGTGTCGACGGCACCGGCAACAGCGAACCGAGCAGCGGAAACGGCGGAATCAGCGGGCTCTGCGAGTAGGGATAAGTCAGCGTGATCTGCACGCACAGCATCGTCGGGTCGTACGAACAGCTGCCTTGCTGCGTGGGTGAGCATGTCGACCCTTTCAGCCATGTGGTCAGGTTCGTCGCGGCCGTGCATGCGGCCTGGGCCCGCGCCGCCAGCGCGGCTTGCTGCGCGGCCTGCACCGACGCGGCCGCGCCGACCTGCTGATAGTTCAACGCGGCGCGAGCGCCTTCCGTGGCGGCTAGCGTCAGGTTTTGCTGGGCCGCGAAGATCATCCCGTACGTGATGATCGCGTACAGGATCAGGAAGAACACGGGGAGCACCATCGCAAACTCGATCGCCGTCGCGCCGCGCTGGCGACGCCGCATGCCGGATACCGGACGAACGGCCGTCATTGCATTCCCCCCGTCGCGATCCGGTACAGGCACCACAGCGCCGCGGGAATCACGAGAAACGCGGCATACGGCGACGCCCGGAAACCGGCGATCTGCATCGTCGGCGAACGCCGCTGCCACAACGCCGACACCGGCGTACGGGTGGCGAAAACCAGCGTGCCGGCATGCGCGAATGCCAGCAGGCTTGCAATGATCCAGAGCCACAGCAGCGCATGCGGGCCGCACCACGCGCCCAGCACCGCGAATACCTTGACATCCGCGGCGCCCATTACGCGCAGCACAAAAAACGGGAAAAGGCTGAGAAAGCCGATCAGTACGCCAATGAGCGCCTGATTCATGGATATGCCGAATGGATTATGCCCGGCGAGCACAAATGCAGATACGAATCCACCGATCACCAGTGAATTCGGTATACGCCTATGACGGATGTCCTCGAGCGCGACGAGCACCGCCCACGCGAGGAAAACCCCGACGCCAGTTAGCAGGATCATTTACGCCCCGAACGGCAAAACTTACCGCGCGGATTGCCGAAGCAATCCGCGCCCCTAACAGCAGGGAAATGAGCCGAAGCTCGTTCGTTATACCGACGGCAGCTTGCTCGCGATGTAGGAGAACGCCCCCGAGATGCCGGTTGTCAACGTGCTCATGGCCGTGACGAGAGCGACTGCGATAAGTCCTGCGATGAGTCCGTACTCGACTGCGGTAACCCCGTCTTCTTCCTTAAGGAAACGCTTGATGATTGCTTTCATTTTATTCCTCGTGCCTGTATTTACGTTTTCTGGCCTTTTATACGTATACGTCCCCGCATATCTGGCCGTTTGCCCCAACCGTTCGCCACATCTGCTGTAACGACAACCGGGTGCGCTTTCTTTATAGGTCGCCCCGAAGGGCATTGCTCACGATTTGATGCAAGTTAACATTCGCGATAGCGCTCCTCCTCGAACGTAGTGTACCGAACCGTACATTTGCTTACATCTGCTCCGGATTCTATATCCGATCCCATTTAAATTCCAACCTCTTTTAACCACTCTGACGGAAAAAAATGACCGGGAGCACAACGTATTTGTACGGCGTTTCGGTACGACTTACACATAGGATTTACGATAGGTTAGATGTGCACACCTAATCCACCAGTAAAACAATTGCCTCGTCCAGCAAGCGTCCAGGGCCCCCACGTTACGCCGCACGCGTAACGCCAATGTTGTGACGTTACGTTACGAAACGGCCGAAACCGTTCTCATTCATCTGCATTTAAACAGATTCAACAATCTTTCAAGATCCGTAACTTCCTTTTCCCACAAGGAATTGCCTCGTTTAAAACCTGTTGTCGAACCGTCGGGCAGCGAAATGGCACGACAGTTGCAGAGTAGTCCTCGCACCACTCAACACAACGCAGTTCACAACACATTTTTAATGCGAGGAAGAAATGGACATCAAGGTTATCCCTCATGGCGTGTTCCGGACGACTCTGATCGCGGCCACCGTTGCAGCCATGCTTTCCCTCTCCGCGTGCGGCGGCTCCGGCTCCATCAGCCAGGGTCTCGGCGGCGGCGGTTCGAGCTCCGGCGGCGGCGATACGATCTCCACGTCGGGCGGCAACGGCTCGAGCGGCACCTCGGGTACGAGCGGTACCTCCGGCACCAGCGGGACTTCGGGCACGAGCGGCACGTCCGGTACGTCCGGTACCAGCGGCACCTCTGGTACGAGCGGCACGTCGGGCACCAGCGGCACCTCGGGCTCGAGCGGGACGTCCGGCACCTCGGGTGTGTCGGCGAATCCGGTGGGAAATGTCCTCGCAGGCACCGGCAATATCATCACGAATACCGGCAGCACCGTCTCCGGTCTCGGCTCCGTCATCGGCAGCCAGACGCTGCCGGGCGTCAATCCGGCCACCACGCAAGCCGCGGGCGGCATCGTGCAAAGCGTCGGCGGCGCGGTCACCGCACTGGGCAACGGCCTCGGCAGCGGGCTCGGCCAGCTCGGCGCGACGAAGGACCCGGTCGGCACCACGGTCGCCAGCACCGGCGGCGTGGTCAATCAGCTCGGCGGCGCAGTCACGCAAACGGGCAACCTGGTCACGAGCCTCGGCAGCGGCCCGCTGTCGCCGCTCGCGCCGGTCACCGGCGCCGTCGGCGGCCTCGTCACGACGCTCGGCGGCGCCGTGTCGAACGGCGGCACCACGCTCACCAATGTGCTGTCGACCGGCCCGATCCAGCAGGTCACGCAAACGGTCAGCTCGGCCATCACGCCGATCACGACGATGGTCGGCCAGACGACTCAGACGATCGGCACGGCAACCGGCCTCGGCGCACCGGTCAACACGCTGCTCGGCACGGTCGGCAACGGGCTGAACCAGGCCGGCGCCCTGCTCGCATCGACGGGCGGCAACCCGGTCACCACGGGTCTCGGCAACACCGTCTCGTCGACGGGCAACACCGTGAAGGCCGTCGGCGGCCTGCTCACGGGCGGCACCGGCGGCGTGACCAACCCGCTCGCCCCGCTCACGGGCCTCGTCTCCACGGTTACCGGCGCACTCGGTGGCGCGACGGGTGGCGGTAGCGGTCCTCTCGCTCCGGTCACGGGCCTCGTCTCGACGGTCACCGGCGCACTCGGTGGCGTAGCAGGCGGCGGCAGCGGCCCGCTCGCTCCGGTCACGGGCCTCGTCTCCACGGTCACCGGCGCGCTCGGCGGCGTAGCAGGCGGCGGCAGCGGTCCGCTCGCGCCGGTCACGGGTCTCGTCTCCACGGTCACCGGCGCACTCGGCGGCGTAGCAGGCGGCGGCAGCGGTCCGCTCGCACCGGTCACGGGCCTCGTCTCCACGGTCACCGGCGCACTCGGCGGCGCAGCAGGCGGCGGCAGCAGCCCGCTCGCACCGGTTACGGGCCTCGTCTCCACGGTCACCGGCGCGCTCGGCGGCGCAACGGGCGGTACCAGCGGCGGCCCGCTCGCCCCGGTCACGGGCCTCCTCGGCGCAGTCACGGGCGCCCTCGGCGGCGCAACGGGTGGCGCAGGCGGCAGCAGCCCGCTCGCCCCGGTGACGAACGCCGTCTCCACGGTGACGAGCACGGTCGGCGTACCGGCACTGAGCGGCGGCACGGGTGCCGTCACGAACTCGGGCGCGTCGTCGAATCCGCTTGCGCCCGTCACGTCGCTGATCGGCGGCCTGCTCGGCGGCACGCACGGCAAGTAATCCGACATCCATTCATCGAAAAGACAGCGAGGAGTCCATCATGTCCCAGCAACGTTCCATCCCGACGGTCGCCCTGCGCCAGTGGCGCGCGCCCCTCACCGCCTTCGCCGCGGCGTGCCTGCTGGCCGCCTGCGGCGGCGGCGGCGTCAGCTCGCCGCCGACCAGCAGCAACGACAACAACAACCCGAGCACCAGCGGCACGTCCGGCACGAGCGGTACCAGCGGCTCGTCGACCGGCACCAAGGGTGTCATCAGCACGGTCGGCCAGACGGCCACCGACCTCGGCAGCACGGTCGGCAACATCAGCCTGCCGGGCCTCGGCGACGGCGTGACGAAGGGCGTCGGCAGCACGCTGTCCAGCACCGGCACGATCGTCGGCGCGGCAGCCGATGCGGTGAGCAACGGGCTGGGACAGATCGGCTCGACGAAGGACCCGGTCGGCACCACGGTTGCCGGTCTCGGCAACGTCGTCGGCGCAACCAGCAACACGGTCTCCGGCCTGAGCTCGACGGTCAAGGCGCTGGGCACGGGCCCGCTGGCACCGCTCGCGCCGGTCACGACGCCGGTCGGCACCGTGCTCGACACGGTCGCCAACGGCCTGACGGCCGCCGGCACGACGATCGGCTCGACGCTGTCGTCGGGCGCCGTGCAGCAGGTCACGCAACCGATCAGCTCGGCGATCACGCCGCTCGTGATCACCGCCGGCCAGGTCACGCAGCAGGTCGGCACGACGACCGGCCTCGGCCAACCCGTCTCGGGGCTGCTCGGCCAGATCGGCGGTGCTATCAGCTCAGCCGGCAAGCAGGTCGGCGGCACGTCGAGCCAGCCGCTCGTCGGTGACGTCGGCCAGCTCGTGACCGCGGTCGGCAACACCGTGACCAACGCGGGCGGCCTCGTCAACCCGAACGGCCCGAATGGCGCGGCGCCGATCCCCGGCCTGATCACGAGCCTCGTCGGCGGTTCGACGGCAACCGTCCAGAACGGCTCGTCGTCGGGCTCCGGTTCGACGAACCCGCTCGGCGGCCTGCTGTCGGGTCTCGGCTCGACCCCGCTCGGTTCGCTCACGGGCGCCCTCGGCGGCGCAACGGGCGGCTCGGGCAGCGGCCCGCTCGCGCCGGTGACCGGCCTCGTCTCCACGGTGACCGGCGCACTGGGTGGCGCGGCAGGCGGCAGCAGCGGTCCGCTGGCACCCGTCACGAATCTCGTGTCGACGGTGACGGGCACGCTCGGCGGCGCAACAGGTGGCGCAGGCAGTGCAAACCCTCTCGCGCCCGTCACCGGTTTGCTGAATACTGTCACCGGAGCAGTGGGCGGTGCAGCGGGGTCCGGGGGCTCGAGCCCGCTCGCGCCGGTCACGTCGCTGGTCGGCAGCGTGTCGGGTACGGCATCGTCGGGCAGCGGTTCGACGGGCCTGCTGGCGCCGGTCACGGGGTTGCTGGGTACGCTGGGTAGCGTTGGCAAGTAAGGAGGACGGTCGCGTCATCGCAGCCGGAGCGAATGGCGCGGCCGTACAAACACAACCGGCATGGCGGCACGCGGCGCGCGACACTCGGATGTCGCGCGCCGGCATTACAAAGAAGACGAAAAGCAAGGCCTACGAGGAAAAACAATGAAATCCAGACTCGACAGATGGATGATGCTGCTCGCCATCGCGGCGGCAGGCACGGCACAGGCACAAACGCGCGTCGGCGGTAACCCGCTCGACTCCCTTCCCCAGATCAACGCACCGAAGACGGGCCCGAACGTCACCGTTCAGGTCGCGCCGCAGGCGCCGCAATTGCAGGAGCTGCTGTCGCGGCACCTGACGCCGAAGACGTTCCAGGTCGAAGGTGTGAAGTCGGTACCGTTCGAGGAAATCACGCGCCGCTTCACGCCGCTCGTCGGCAAGGACATCACGATCGGCGAGCTGATCGAAACCGCCAACGGCGTGACGAAGCTGTACCAGGAGCGCGGCTACGCGCTGTCGTTCGCGTTCGTTCCCGCGCAGACGTTCGAGGACGGTGTCGTGCGCATCACGGTGGTCGAAGGCTATGTGTCGGACGTCAAGGTCACCGGCAAACCCGGCGCGATGGAACCGAAGATTCGCGCGATTGCCGCGCATATCACGGCGGACCGACCGCTGCGCCGCGCGACGTTCGAGCGCTACGTGAACACGTTCGGCCTGCTGCCCGGCCTCACGGTGAAGGCGAATGTCCCGCCGCCGCAAACCACCGACGGCGCGACGACGCTCGAGCTCGCGGTCGACCGCAAACCGTTCAACGTCAGCACGGGGATCGACTTCAACCACCCGGGCGTCCAGGGCCTCATCACCGCGACCGAAAACGGCCTGACGCGGTTCGGCGAGCAACTGAGCATCTCGGCGCTCGCGCCGCCGGGACGCGACAAGCAAACCTACTTCGCGTTCAGCGGCGCCCTGCCCGTCGGCAGCAGCGGCCTGATCACGCGACTCGATGCCAGCACGTATCGCGGCAAGCCGACCGACAACCCGGGGTTGCCGTCGTACGTCGAGCGGACGGTCAAGAACGAAAAACTCGGTCTTTCGGCCTCCTATCCGATACTGTTGAACAATCAGCGCAGCCTGCTCGGCACCGTGTCGGGCTATGCGTCGCACAACGAGGACCGTTACCAGAACCAGATCAACGGTGCGAGCCTCGATACGCGCTCGCAGGTTCGCGTGCTGCAGATGCAGCTCGACTACACGAGCGTCCAGCCGAAACAGGTACAGAAGTTGAGCGTCAACGTCGCGAAGGGGTTCAATATCCTCGGCGCGTCGAAAGCGCAGGACATTACCGTCGGCACGACGACGACCTCGGTGGACAGCCCGATCTCGCTGACCTTCGTTCGCACCGGCGCGACTTTCACGCAGACGAACGAATGGCCGTTCCGGATCGGCACGTCGGTTTCGGTGACCGGGCAATACAGTCCCGACTCGCTGCCGACGTCCGAGCAGATCTCGTTCGGCTCGACCCGTTACGCGCTCGGCTACCAGCCCGGCGAAACGTCGGGCGACTCGGGCTGGGGGATGTCGCTGGAAGTCAACCGCGGCTTCACGCCGGGCTGGACGTATCTGAAATCGATCACGCCGTACATCGCATACGACATGGCGCGCGTGTATCTGCACTCGGGCACGCCGTCACCGAACCGCATGTCGTCGGTCGGCATCGGCGTGCGGCTCACGGACAGCCGCTACTACAGTCTCGACCTGAACGTCGCCAAACCGGTAGGCGACGCACCGGTCGAAAGCGCGTCACGCAGCCCACGCATCAACGCCGCGTTCTCCTATCAGCTCAACTGATCGGTCACCAAAGCCTCGAAACAGCCCGCATCACGCGGGCTGTTTCGATTAGAGTCCCCTCTATCAAACGTGGCGCGCGGTTTCACGTATTCTGGCGAAGCTCGCAACATGCCCGCCCCATGCAGACGGGCGTGCGGGCGAATCGAACAGACATGCAAAACAAGGAGGATGACAATGATTCAACTGACTCGCCCGTTGCGTGCAATCGCCATTGCCGGCGCCCTGCTCGCGTGCGCAGCGCCCACCTTCGCGCAAGCCGACAGCCCCATCGGCATGTGGCAAACGATCGACGACAACACCCATCAACCGAAGGCACTCGTGCAGATCGCCGAGGACGGCGACGGCGCGCTGACCGGCAAGGTCGTCAAGGGCCTCGGCGCGAACGATACGCCCGATCGCCGCTGCACCGCGTGCACGGACGAGCGCAAGGATCAGCTCATCAAGGGCATGACGATCATCAAGGCGATGAAGAAGGACGGCGACCACTGGGACGGCGGCAACATTCTCGACCCGGAGAACGGCAAGGTCTACAAGTGCAAGATGACGCTTGAAGACGGCGGCCAGAAGCTCGTGGTGCGCGGCTACATCGGCGTGTCGCTGCTCGGTCGCTCGCAGACCTGGGTTCGCCAGCAATAACGCACCACGCGCCAAAACGCGCGGCTCAATAAAAATCGGCCTGCGACAACGTCGTCAGGCCGATTTCTTTTGGTGCGCGCACAACGAAAAGCGATGGAATCACGCTGCGTGCTTCATTGCACCCGATGCATAGCTGCCTGGTGCACGATACGCGGGTGCTGCGTTGCTACGCGCCTCCGCCGCTTTCGATTGCGTGTGCTTGCGCATCCGCGCGGAGAGTTCATTGCATAGATTCATACCGGCTTCGCCATAAAGCTCACGCATCACATTCATCAGCGTGCCCGTTTCGTGCCACACCTTGAAGCGGCGATGGCATGTTTGATACGACGGGTAACGGCGCGGCATGGCCGACCAGGTTGCGCCGCTGTAGATCACCCAGAGCACCCCGTTCAGCACGGCCCGCGTATTGGCTAACGGCCGGCCGCGCAACTCGGTGCGCGGCTGCATTTCGGGCAGAAGCGGCGCGACGCAGCGCCATTCGTGGTCGGTCAAATCGCGATACGGTGTCATGGACATCTCCAGCCTTAATAACCATGACACCACAATATCGGCTCACCTCAACGATGAATATAAGACAAATCCGAAAATACCCGTAGATCGACTGAATTTAACCGAAATTGACGTTTAAATCCCGCCAATTACCCGAACCCGCATCCGCTCAGGTCAACGACGTATCGACGATGCGGCGCGGTGTTTCGAGATACTCCTTCGACTGCATCTCGACGATACGCGAGACCGTACGCGCGAATTCGTTGGCCATCGGGCCTTCGACGTACAGGTCCTCGGCCGGCACCGCCGCGGACATCAGCAGCTTGACCTTGTGGTCGTACAGCACGTCGATGAGCCACGTGAAGCGGCGCGCCTCGGATGCCATCCGCGGCGACATCTGCGGCACCTCGGACAGCACGATCGCATGGAAGCGGCTCGCCAGTTCGAGGTAGTCGTTCTGCGAACGCGGGCCGCCGCACAGCGTCGCGAAATCGAACCACACGACGCCGTCCGCCTTGCGCAGCGCCTTCAGTTCGCGCTTCTCGATATGCAGGATCGGGCTCTCGTCGGGCACGGCCGCGAGCTTGCCGAATGCATGACGCAGTTCGCGATCGGCATCCGCGCCGAGCGGCGTGTGATACATCTTCACCTGCGCGAGCGTGCGCTGGCGATAATCGACCCCCGCATCGACGTTGAGCACGTCGAGCTTGTCCTTGATCAGCGCGATCGCCGGCAGCATGCGGTCGCGATGCAGGCCGTCCGGATACAGATCGTCGGGGTCGTAATTCGACGTCATCACGAACTGCACGCCGTTGTTGAACAGGCGGTCGAGCAGCCGGTACAGGATCATCGCGTCGGCGATGTCCGACACGTGGAACTCGTCGAAACAGATCAGCCGGTAACGCTTCGCGATGCGTCGCGCGAGTTCGTCGAGCGGATCGGCCTGCCCTTTCAGTTCCTCGAGTTCGCGGTGCACTTCACGCATGAATTCGTGGAAATGCAGGCGCGTCTTGCGCTGCACGGGCACCACCGCGTAGAAGCTGTCCATCAGGAAGCTCTTGCCGCGACCGACGCCGCCCCACATGTAGACGCCGCGCGGAAGATCCGGGTGATTGATGAGCTTCTTGAACGCGTTCGAGCGACGCGCCTTGTAGTCGACCCATTCGTCGAAGCAGCGCTGCAGGCGATCGACGGCCGCGCGCTGGGCGGGATCGGACTGATAGCCGCGCGTGGTCAGTTCGCGCGTGTAGTATTCGGTGACGTTCATCGGGGCAAACCGGAAAAAACAAAGGCGAGCGGGAAAAACCCGCCCGCCTTCGTCATGAGACGGTTGCGCCAGCCGATGGCCGGCCGGCGCTATACCGCGCTCAGCTGTTCAGCGAGCGCTTGTCGACCGCGAGCGCCGCTTCGCGCATCACTTCCGACATCGACGGGTGCGGATGGCAGATGCGGGCGATGTCTTCCGACGCCGCCTTGAACTCCATCGCGACCACGGCTTCCGCGATCAGGTCCGACGCGTTCGCGGCGATCACGTGCACGCCGAGCAGCTCGTCGGTCTTCGCATCCGCGATCATCTTCACGAAGCCGTCCGGCGCGTTCATGCCGAGCGCGCGGCCGTTGATCGAGAACGGGAACTTACCCGTCTTGATCTCGCGGCCTTCCGCCTTCAGCTGCTGCTCCGTCTTGCCGACCCAGGCGATTTCCGGGTACGTGTAGATCACCCACGGAATGCAGTTGTAGTCGATGTGCGGCTTCTGGCCGTCGATCACTTCCGCGACCAGCACGCCTTCGTCTTCCGCCTTGTGCGCGAGCATCGGGCCACGCACCACGTCGCCGATCGCGTACACGTTCGGCACCGCCGTGCGGCAGTGGTCGTCCACGTCGATGAAGCCACGCTCGTTCGCCTTCAGGCCGATGGCCTCGAGGCCGAGGTTGTCGGTGTTCGGCACGCGGCCGACCGACACGATCAGGCGGTCGGCGTCGAGCGTCTGCGCGTTGCCGTCCTTGTCCGTGTAGGCGATCGACACGCCGTCGGCGGTCGTCTTCACGTCGCCGATCTTCACGCCGAGATGGATGTCGAGGCCCTGCTTCTTGAACAGCTTGGCCGCTTCCTTCGCGAGCGCTTCGTCGGCTGCGCCGAGGAAGGCCGGCAGCGCTTCGAGCACCGTCACGTCGGCACCCAGGCGACGCCACACCGAGCCGAGCTCGAGGCCGATCACGCCCGCGCCGATCACGGCGAGCTTCTTCGGCACCGAGTCGAACGTCAGTGCACCTTCGTTGTCCGACACGATCTTGTTGTCGACCGGGATGTTCGGCAGGTGACGCGCCTTCGAACCCGTCGCGATGATCACGTTCTTCGCGGTGACGACTTCGGCTTCACCCTCGCCGCTCACTTCGATCTGCACGCCGGCATCGGTCTTGCCGGTGAACTTGCCATGGCCCTTCAGCCAGGTGATCTTGTTCTTCTTGAACAGGAACTCGATCCCGCTCGTCATCTTCTCGACGATCGCATCCTTGCGGCCGAGCATCTTCGCGACGTCGATCTTCACGCCGTCGACCGTGATGCCGTGGTCGGCCAGGTGGTGCGACGTGTTCTCGAACTCTTCCGACGACGCGAGCAGCGCCTTCGACGGGATGCAACCGACGTTCAGGCAGGTGCCGCCGAGCTTCAGCGCGCCGGCCGGGTTCTTCCACTTCTCGATACAGGCAACGGTCTTGCCGAGCTGCGCGGCGCGAATCGCGGCGATGTAGCCGCCAGGGCCGGCGCCGATCACGACGACGTCAAATTCCTTGGACATGACAATCCTTTCTACTTGTACGCCCGCAGGTTCGCACGTGGGCGCAAACCTGCGGAACGGGTCGATGCGGTGAGACTCGGCTTACAGGTCGAGCAGCAGGCGTGCCGGATCTTCCAGCGCATCCTTCATCGCGACGAGCGACAGCACGGCTTCGCGGCCGTCGATGATGCGGTGGTCGTACGACAGCGCGAGGTAGTTGATCGGGCGGATCACGATCTGGCCGTTCTCGACGACCGGGCGCTCCTTCGTCGCGTGCACGCCGAGGATGGCCGATTGCGGCGGGTTGATGATCGGGGTCGACAGCATCGAGCCGAACACGCCGCCGTTCGAGATCGAGAACGTACCGCCCGTCATTTCCTCGATCGACAGCTTGCCGTCCTTCGCCTTCTGGCCGAATTCGGCGATCTTCTTCTCGATCTCGGCGAGGCTCAGTTGATCCGCGTTGCGCAGGATCGGCACGACCAGGCCGCGCGGCGAACCGACTGCGATACCGATGTCGAAGTAGCCGTGGTAGACGATGTCGTTACCGTCGATCGACGCGTTCACGAGCGGGAACTTCTTCAGCGCATGGACGGCCGCCTTCACGAAGAACGACATGAAGCCGAGCTTCACGCCGTGTTCCTTCTCGAACTTGTCCTTGTACTTGTTGCGCAGTTCCATGACCGGAGCCATGTTCACTTCGTTGAACGTCGTCAGGATCGCGTTGGTCTGCTGCGATTCGAGCAGACGCTCGGCGATACGCGCACGCAGGCGCGACATCGGCACGCGCTGTTCCGGACGGTCGTTCAGCCAGGTCGCTGCCGACGCCGGCACCTTCACTTCCGGCAGCGCCGGCTTCGCGGCGGCGGTCTTCGCCGGTGCGGCGGCCGGAGCAGCCTTCGGTGCGCTGCCTGCTGCCAGCGCGTCGCCCTTCGTGACGCGGCCGTCGCGGCCCGAACCTGCGACGTCGCCCGTCGACAGGCCCTTCTCGGCCAGCAGCTTCGCTGCGGCCGGCGATGCGGCGACCGAGCTCGATGCCGTTGCGGCTGCCGGCTGAGCGGCCGGTGCGGCGGCGGCTGCAGCGGGCGCGGCTGCCGGCTTGACTTCGGCAGCGCCTGCCGCGGCTTCAGCGGCACCTGCCTTCGCTTCGGTGTCGATCGTCGCGATGATCTGGTCGGCCACGACCGTGTCACCGTCGTTCTGCAGCACTTGCGCGAGCACGCCCGCTGCCGGCGCCGGCACTTCGAGGACGACCTTGTCGGTCTCGAGTTCGATCAGGATTTCGTCCTGCGCGACTGCTTCGCCCGGCTTCTTCTTCCACTGCAGCATGGTGGCTTCCGACACCGACTCCGACAACTGGGGGACTTTGACTTCTACGATAGCCATGTGATTTTCCTGGATGCTTAATCTGGGGTATGACGAGGTTCGTGCGATTCCTTCGGCCGGTGCGGCGCGCGACGCGCCCGGCGGGCCAAAAGGAACGGGAAAGCGCCGCGCGCCTTCCCGTTTCGCTTCCGTCGGTTATTTCGCGATCGATGCGCTCTTCAGGCGGCCGAATGCACCTTCGATCAGGGCCTTCTGCTGCTCGTAGTGCTTCGCGTAGTAGCCAACCGCCGGCGAGGCCGAAGCCGGACGGCCGCTGTATGCCAGCTTCTGCCCTTCCTTCATGCCTTCCTTCAGGTGGTGCTCGACGTAGAACCAGGGACCCTGGTTCTGCGGCTCGTCCTGCACCCAGACCACTTCAGTCGCGTTCTCGTACTTCTTCATTTCGGCTTCGAACTGCTTGTGCGCGAACGGATACAGCTGCTCGATACGGATGATCGCGACGTCGTTCGCCTTCGCTTCGCGGCGATGTGCGACGAGGTCGTAATACACGCGACCCGAGCATGCCAGCACGCGCTTGACCTTCTTCGCGTCGATGCCGCCGTCGGTTTCGCCCAGCACCGGCTGGAACGAACCCTTCGCAAGTTCCGACAGGTCCGACACCGCTTCCTTGTGACGCAGCAGCGACTTCGGCGTGGCGACGATCAGCGGCTTGCGGAACAGGCGGATCATCTGGCGACGCAGCAGGTGGAAAATCTGCGCCGGCGTCGTCGGCTGGACGACCTGCATGTTGTGGTCGGCACACAGTTGCAGGAAACGCTCGATACGCGTGGACGAGTGTTCCGGACCCTGGCCTTCGTAGCCGTGCGGCAGCAGCATCGTGAGACCCGACACGCGGCCCCACTTCACTTCGCCCGACGAGATGAACTGGTCGATCACGACCTGCGCGCCGTTGACGAAGTCGCCGAACTGCGCTTCCCACAGCACGAGCGTATTCGGCTCGGCGGTCGAATAACCGTATTCGAAGCCCAGCACCGCTTCTTCCGACAGCACCGAGTCGATCACCGTGAACTTCGCCTGACCGTCGGCGATGTTCTGCAGCGGCACGTACGTGCCGTCGTTCCAGCGCTCGCGGTTCTGGTCGTGCAGCACCGCGTGACGGTGCGTGAACGTGCCGCGGCCCGAGTCCTGGCCCGTCAGGCGCACCGAGTAGCCCGATGCGACGAGCGACGCGAATGCGAGGTGTTCGCCCATGCCCCAGTCGAGCGGCTGATCGCCGCGCGCCATGTTGCGGCGGTCGTTGATCACGCGCTCGACGAGCGGGTGAACCTTGAAGTTTTCCGGGACCGTCGTGATGCGTTCGCCCAGGCGCTTCAGTTCGGCGAGCGGCACGGCCGTATCGGCTGCGTCCGTCCACTTGCGGTTCAGGAACGGCACCCAGTCGACCGCGTACTTGCTCTTGTAGTTCGACAGGACCGGATCGACGGTGTGGTGACCGTCGTCCATCGCCTTGCGGTATGCCTTCACGTAGTTGTCGGCGTCTTCCGCAGTGATCACGCCCTGCTGCACGAGCTTCTCGGCGTACAGCGCACGAGTGCCCGGGTGCTGCGCGATCTTCTTGTACATCAGCGGCTGCGTGACCGCCGGCGTGTCCTGCTCGTTGTGACCCAGCTTGCGGAAGCAGACGATGTCGATCACGACATCCTTGTGGAACTGCATCCGATAGTCGATCGCGATCTGGATCGCGAGCACGACGGCTTCCGGATCGTCGCCGTTCACGTGCAGCACCGGCGCCTCGATCATCTTGACGACGTCGGTACAGTACAGCGTCGAGCGCGCGTCGCGCGGGTCGGACGTCGTGAAGCCGATCTGGTTGTTGATGACGATGTGCAGCGTGCCGTGCGTGCCGTAACCGCGCGTCTGCGCGAGGTTCAGCGTTTCCATCACGACGCCCTGGCCGGCAAAGGCCGCGTCGCCGTGGATCTGCACCGGCAGCACTTGCAGGCCGTCTTCGTCGCCGCGACGGTCCATCCGCGCCTTCGCGGAACCTTCGACCACCGGGTTGACGATTTCGAGGTGCGACGGGTTGAACGCGAGCGACAGGTGGACCGGGCCGCCTTCCGTCGACACGTCCGACGAGAAGCCCTTGTGGTACTTCACGTCACCGGCCGGCAGGTCGTCGACGTGCTTGCCTTCGAATTCGGCGAACAGGTCGGCCGGCATCTTGCCCAGCGTGTTGACCAGCACGTTCAGACGGCCGCGGTGGGCCATGCCGATGATGATTTCCTGCACGCCGCTCTTGCCTGCGTGCTGGACGACTTCGTCCATCGCCGCGATGAAGCTTTCGCCGCCTTCGAGCGAGAAGCGCTTCTGGCCGACGTACTTGGTGTGCAGGTAACGCTCGAGGCCTTCGGCGGCCGTCAGGCGATTCAGGATGTGCTTCTTCTTCTCGATCGAGAACGACGGCGTCGCGCGGGTCGATTCCAGGCGCTCCTGCCACCAGCGCTTCTGTTCCGGGTCGCTGATGTACATGTACTCGGCGCCGATCGTACCGCAATACGTGTCGCGCAGGCCCTTGACGATGTCACGCAGCGAAGCCTGGTCGAAACCGAAGTACAGGTTGCTTGCGCTGTAGGTCTGGTCGAGATCGCCTTCGGAGAAGTCGTAGAAAGCCGGTTCGAGTTCGGGAATGGCGGGACGTTCGCGACGCTTCAGCGGATCGAGGTTGGCCCATTGCGAGCCGAGGAAGCGGTAGGCGCTGATCAGCGACTGGACGTGCACCTGCTTGCGTGCGGTCGCGAGATTGCTGGTGCTTTCGCGGGGGATGAAGGCATTGGCCTTCGCACGCTCGGCGAACGATTCGACGATCGGGAAGTGAGCGACGTCATTGGCATTCGAGCCGTCGGTTGCAGGCACGTTCTGCAACGCGTCGAAATACTCGCGCCAGTTCTCCGGCACCGATGCCGGATTGTTGAGGTATGCATCGTACAGTTCTTCAACGTACGAAGCATTGCCGCCGAACAGATAGGAGTTCAGCTGAAACTGCTTCATTACATCTGACATTTTACGCTCACCTTTCTTCGAGCTTCTCGAGAAATAGCGGGTTACTCAACCTTCCGCGACACGGCCTGACCGTTTAGCGGATTGCGAATCAAGTCTTGCTTGGAAGGACCTAAAACTTGCGTGCGCGCAGCATATCACAGAACCGATACCGGAGTTCACGGCGAAATGTGCCTGAAAGCACCGCACGGCGGGGTTTTGCCGGATTGCGGCGACCCGCGGGAACAGTGTTTTGCAGGCAATCCGGTTGCACGACGCGCAGATGCAAAAAAGGCTGCCCGAAGGCAGCCTTTTTCGTCGTGCTCGGGAACGATCGATGCTTAGTCGACCGCGCCTTCGCGGCTCGCGCGGCGACGCTCGTGCTCCTTCAGGAAGCGCTTGCGCAGGCGGATCGACTGCGGCGTCACTTCGACGAGCTCGTCGTCGTCGATGAATTCCACCGCGTATTCCAGCGACATCTGGACCGGCGGCACGAGACGCACGGCCTCGTCGGTGCCCGACGCGCGCACGTTGGTCAGCTGCTTGCCCTTGATCGGGTTCACGACGAGGTCGTTGTCGCGGCTGTGGATACCGATGATCATGCCCTCATACAGCGCGTCGCCCGGCTTCACGAACATGCGGCCGCGATCCTGCAGCTTCCACAGCGCGTAGGCAACCGCCGCGCCGTCGTCCTGCGAGATCAGCACGCCGTTGCGGCGCTCGAAGACCGAGCCGTCCTTGACCGGTGCGTACGAGTCGAAGATGTGGCTCATCAGGCCCGTGCCGCGCGTGAGCGTCAGGAATTCGCTCTGGAAGCCGATCAGGCCACGTGCCGAGATCTTGTACTCCAGGCGCGTGCGGCCGCGGCCGTCCGACGCCATGTCGAGCATTTCGCCCTTGCGGCGGCCGAGCTCTTCCATCACGCCGCCCTGGTGTTCGTCCTCGACGTCGACCGTCAGCAGCTCGTACGGCTCGTGACGCACGCCGTCGATTTCCTGCATCACCACGCGCGGACGCGACACGGCCAGCTCGTAGCCTTCGCGACGCATGTTCTCGACAAGAATCGTCAGGTGCAGTTCGCCGCGGCCCGACACTTCGAACACGGTTTCGTCGCCGGTATCCTTCACGCGCAGCGCGACGTTGTGGTTCAGTTCCTTCATCAGACGGTCGCGGATCTGGCGGCTCGTCACGAACTTGCCTTCGCGGCCGGCGAGCGGCGACGAGTTGACGAGGAAGTTCATCGTCAGCGTCGGTTCGTCGACGGTGATCATCGGCAGCGCTTCCGGCGTGTCGACCGCGCAGATCGTCGCGCCGATGCCGACGTCTTCAATACCGTTGATCAGCACGATGTCGCCCGCTTCCGCCGATTCGACCTGCACGCGCTCCAGCCCCTTGAACGACAGCACCTGGTTGATCTTGCGGTTCAGCACGTCGCCTTCCGGGCCGAAGCGCATCACGACCGGCTGGCCCGGCTTGATGCGGCCGCGCGTGATGCGGCCGACGCCGATCCGGCCGACGTACGTCGAATAGTCGAGCGACGTGATCTGGAGCTGCAGCGGCGCTTCCGGATCGGCCGGGCGAACCGGCACGTGCTCGAGGATCGCCTCGAACAGCGGACGCATGTCGCCTTCGCGCGCGGCCGGGTCGAGCGACGCGTAGCCGTTCAGGCCCGACGCGTAGACGATCGGGAAGTCGAGCTGCTCTTCGGTCGCGCCGAGCTTGTCGAACAGGTCGAAGGTCTGGTTGATCACCCAGTCGATCCGCGCGCCCGGACGGTCGATCTTGTTGACGACGACGATCGGCTTCAGGCCGAGCGCGAGCGCCTTCTTCGTGACGAAGCGCGTCTGCGGCATCGGGCCCTCGACCGCGTCGACGAGCAGCAGCACCGAGTCGACCATCGACAGCACGCGCTCGACTTCGCCGCCGAAGTCCGCGTGCCCCGGGGTGTCGACGATGTTGACGTGCGTGCCTTCGTATTCGACCGCGCAGTTCTTCGCGAGAATCGTGATCCCGCGTTCCTTTTCGATGTCGTTCGAATCCATCACCCGCTCCGCAATCTGCTGGTTGTCGCGGAAGGTGCCGGACTGGCGGAGCAGTTGGTCGACGAGCGTGGTCTTGCCGTGGTCGACGTGGGCGATGATGGCGATATTGCGAAGGGCGCGGGTCATAGAAACCTGGAAATCCGTTTGAACGCGCAAACGCGCGCGCTCGTTTTTCACGGGCGCGCGCCGTTGCAGCTTGGTGAGCCTCAAATTATAGCACGTGCGAGTGGCGAGAGCTGGCCTACACGTTGCAACGCAACAAAACGGGCCGCCCCGCCCTCCGTTCCCGACCCGGCCGAGCCTCTTCTGCATCACGACCGGCGCGCCGAAAAACCTTATTTGGACAAGGGATTCTCGCCGGACGGAGCGCGCGTTTCGCGGTTCGATTAACATTTGCCGCGGCAAGCAATTGTGCCTATACTGCTGCCTAGTCAACTATTGCAGCTTCAGGGTTTTATGTCGGATTCTCCTACCCCACCGCCCGTTTCGTCGCTGTCTACGTATCAGATGAACGACAGCGTCGGTTATCTGATGTCGCGCGTGAAGTCGGTGATGACCAATCTCGTCACGCAGCGCACGCAGGAAGAGCTCGGCATCACGGGCACGCAGGCGAGCATGCTGTTCATGATCGCGGTCGGCAAGTGCTCGACGGCCGCCGAACTCGCACGCGAATACGGCATCGACGCAAGCGCGGTCACGCGCCTGCTCGACCGGGTCGAGAAACGCGGCCTGCTGTCACGCGTGCGCAGCGTCGAGGATCGGCGCGTCGTGCGGCTCGAGCTCACCGACGAAGGCCGCGCGCTGGCCGAACGGCTGCCGCCCATTTTCCGCAGCGTGCTCGACCAGGTGCTGGACGGGTTTACGCCGGAAGAAGTCGGGTTCCTGAAGAGCATGCTGCGCCGCATTCTCAGCAACTATTGCGAGACGACCGGCGGTAGCATCACGTAATAGTTGCCATAACAATTACTTTTGACAGATTAATGTAAGGAAATCCTTGCAGTGTCCATCATTCATTCCGAGTCAGGGGTTAGCGCGATGAAAACCTCCCCGTTGTCCGTGCGCGCCGGGTCGTGCCGTGCCGCCGTCGCCGCCGTCGCCGCCGCGGTCGCCGCGCTGGCGCTGGCGGGCTGCGCGAATTACATCGGCATCAAGAGCGACAAGCAGATCGCCCCCGCGTCGCAATTCGAATCCGCCCAGAGCCTGCCGGCCCAGGGCGGCCAGTGGCCGGCGCTCGACTGGGCCAACCAGTTCGGCGATCCGCAACTGCCGAAGCTGATCGACGAAGCGCTGCAGGGCAACCCGTCGATCGCGCAGGCCCAGGCGCGCATCGCGAAAGCCTCGTCGTACATCGAATCATCCCGCTCGAACCTGATGCCGAAGGCCGAAGCCAGCTATTCGTGGACGCGCGAGCTGTATTCGTCGAACGCACTGTTCCCGCCCCCGTACGGCGGCCAGTGGTACAGCGAGAACAATGTGCTCGCGAGCGCCTCGTGGGAACTCGATCTGTGGGGCAAGAACCGCGAACGCCTGCACACGGCCGTATCGCAGGAAAAAGCCGCCGAAGCCGACATGCAACAGGCGCGCATCACGCTCGCGTCGTCGGTCGCGCGCACCTATAACTCGCTCGCGCAGCTCTATGCGCTGCGCGACATCGCGCAGCGCGAGATCACCAACCGCGAGACGGTCGGCAAGATCACCGACGGCCGCGTGTCGGCCGGCCTCGACACCAACGTCGAGCGCCAGACGGCCCGCGGCAACATCGCGACGACCCAGGCTTCGCTGTCGGACCTCGACGGGCAGATCACGACGGTGCGCTACCAGCTCGCCGCGCTGCTCGGCAAGGGCCCGGATCGCGGGCTGCAGATCGCGGCGCCCGTGCTGAACCCGAGCGGCGACGTCACGCTGCCCGGCAACCTGCCGGCCGATCTCGTGTCGCGCCGCCCCGACATCGTCGCCGCGCGCTGGCAAGTCGAAGCCGCGATGCACGACGTGAAGGAAGCGAAGGCCGAGTTCTACCCCGACGTGAACCTCGCGGCCGGCTTCGGCTTCGATGCGTTCGGCTGGGGCAAATTCCTGAACTTCGCGAGCCGCCAGGCGCAGTTCGGCCCGGCGATCCACCTGCCGATCTTCGATGCCGGCGCGCTGCGCGCCCAACTCAAGGGCCGCTACGCCGACTTCGACCTGTCGGTCGCGAACTACAACCAGACGCTGATCAGCGCGCTGAACGACGTCGCGACGCAGGTCGCGTCGATCCGCGCGATCGATCGGCAGATGGGCGACGCCCAACGTGCGCTCGACGCATCGACGCGCGCGTACGATCTCGCGGTCATTCGCTACAAGGCCGGCCTGTCGCCGCAACTGCAGGTGCTGACGGCGGACAGCAACCGCCTCGCATCGGAGCAGACGGTGACCAACCTGAAGATGCGTCGCCGCGACATGCAGCTCGCGCTGATCAAGGCGCTCGGCGGCGGGTTCGACGCAACCGGCACGCCGCTCGCCGCGCCCGATGCCGCCACGCCGACCAAACAGGCCGCCAACTGAGCCGGCGCCACCACTACGCAGACACTCGAAATAACGGACGGAGAAAATCGCCATGAGCGACCAACAAAACGCCGCCAGCGCGCAGCCGCAGAACAACGGCAAGCGCAAACGAATGATGACGCTGCTCGTCGCGGTCATCGTGATCGCGGCCATCGCATACGGCCTGTACTACTTCCTCGTCGCCCGCTTCCATGAAGACACCGACGATGCCTACGTGAACGGCAATGTCGTGCAGATCACGCCGCAGGTCACCGGCACCGTGATCGCCGTGAAGGCGGACGACACGCAAACGGTCAAGGCCGGCGATCCGCTCGTCGTGCTCGACCCGGCCGATTCGCAGGTCGCGCTGCAGCAGGCGGAAGCCAATCTCGCGCAGACGGTGCGCCAGGTGCGCGGCCTGTTCGTCAACGACGACCAGTACCGCGCGCAAGTCGCACTGCGCCAGTCCGACCTGTCGAAGGCCCAGGACGATCTGCGCCGCCGCCTGGCCGTCGCGCAGACGGGCGCCGTGTCGCAGGAAGAAATCTCGCACGCCCGCGACGCGGTGAAGGCCGCGCAGGCATCGGTCGACGCCGCGCAGCAACAGCTCGCATCGAATCGCGCATTGACCGCGAACACAACGATCGCATCGCACCCGAACGTGATGGCCGCCGCCGCGAAGGTGCGCGACGCGTACCTCGCAAACGCGCGTAACGTGCTGCCGGCGCCGGTCACCGGCTACGTCGCGAAGCGCTCGGTGCAGGTCGGCCAGCGCGTGTCGCCCGGCAACCCGCTGATGTCGGTGGTGCCGCTCAATGCCGTGTGGGTCGACGCGAACTTCAAGGAAGTCCAGCTGAAGCACATGCGCATCGGCCAGCCGGTCGAGCTGACGGCCGACATCTATGGTTCGTCGGTCACGTACCACGGCAAGGTCGTCGGCTTCTCGGCCGGCACGGGCTCGGCGTTCTCGTTGCTGCCGGCGCAGAATGCGACCGGCAACTGGATCAAGGTCGTGCAGCGCCTGCCGGTGCGGATCGAGCTCGATCCGAAGGATCTCGACAAGCATCCGCTGCGTATCGGCCTGTCGATGCAGGTCGACGTGGACATCAAGGACGAACGCGGTGACCAGCTCGTCAACGCGCCGAACACCGTCTACGAGACCAACGTGTTCGCGAAATACGGCGACGAGGCCGACGCCGAAATCGCGCGCATCATCGCCGAGAACGCGGGCGGCAACGCATCGGCGCCGGTCGCGGCGAAGCAGAACACCGCCGCGAAAATGATGTAACCGTTCCGACTCCGGAAAGACAACCGACATGGCACAGGCTCCTGCCTCCTACCCGCCCTTGCAGGGCGGGCAACTCGTACTCGGGACGATCGCGGTGTCGCTCGCGGTGTTCATGAACGTGCTCGACACGTCCATCGCGAACGTCGCGATCCCGACCATCTCGGGCGACCTCGGCGTGTCGTCCGACCAGGGCACGTGGGTCATCACGTCGTTCGCGGTCGCGAACGCCATCTCGGTGCCGCTGACCGGCTGGCTGACCGACCGTTTCGGGCAGGTGCGCCTATTCCTCGCGTCGATCATCCTGTTCGTCATCTCGTCGTGGATGTGCGGGCTGTCACCGAACCTGCCGTTCCTGCTCGGCTCGCGCGTGCTGCAGGGCGCGGTCGCAGGCCCGATGATTCCGCTGTCGCAAGCGCTCCTGCTGTCGAGCTATCCGCGCGCGAAAGCACCGATGGCGCTCGCGCTATGGGCGATGACGACGCTGATCGCGCCGGTCGCGGGCCCGATTCTCGGCGGCTGGATCTCGGACAACTACTCGTGGCCGTGGATCTTCTACGTCAACATCCCGGTCGGCATCGCCGCCGCCGCCGCGACGTGGATGATCTATCGCAACCGGGAGTCGGCCGTGCGCCGCGCGCCGATCGACGGCGTGGGCCTCGCGCTGCTGGTCGTCTGGGTCGGCTCGCTGCAGATCATGCTCGACAAGGGCAAGGATCTCGACTGGTTCGCGTCGACGACCATCGTCGTGCTCGCGCTGACCGCCGTCATTGCGTTCGCGTTCTTCGTGATCTGGGAGCTGACCGCCGAGCACCCGGTCGTCGACCTGTCGCTGTTCCGCATCCGGAACTTCACCGGCGGCACGGTTGCGCTGTCGATCGGGTACGGCCTGTACTTCGGCAACCTCGTGCTGTTGCCGCTGTGGCTACAGACGCAGATCGGCTACACCGCGACCGACGCCGGCCTCGTGATGGCGCCGGTCGGGCTGTTCGCCATCCTGCTGTCGCCGCTCACCGGGAAGTATCTGCCGCGCACCGATCCGCGCTTCATCTCGACGGCGTCGTTCCTGACGTTTGCGCTGTGCTTCTGGATGCGTTCGCGCTACACGACGGGTGTCGACGAATGGTCGCTGACGCTGCCGACGCTCGTGCAAGGCATCGCGATGGCGGGCTTCTTCATCCCGCTCGTGTCGATCACGCTGTCCGGCCTGCCCGGCCCCCGCATTCCTGCGGCGTCCGGCCTGTCGAACTTCGTGCGGATCATGTGCGGCGGCATCGGCACGTCGATCTTCCAGACCGCGTGGGACCACCGCAACAACTTCCATCACGCGCAACTGGTCGAGCAGGCGAACCCGTACAACCCGACTTTCAACCAGGCCGTCACGCAGATGGGCAACCTCGGGCTGTCGCAGAGCCAGGCACACGGGCTCATCAACAACATGGCCACGCAACAGGCCGCGCAACTCGGCGTGAACGATCTGTTCTATATCTCGGCGGTGATCTTCGTGCTGCTGATCGCGCTGATCTGGATCACCAAACCCGAACGCGCGGGCGGCGGCGATGCCGGTGCGGCGGCGTCGGCAGCGCACTGAGCGGCCAGGTTAAACGCAACACGCCAAATAAAAAGCCCGGTCGAAATCGACCGGGCTTTTTGCATTCTGCCGCGCGCACTTGCGTACGCTGCTGTGTCATTGAGCCGTCACGACGAGCCGTTCCGGGGCGAGCACGCCATTCGCCTTGCGCGCCACGCCCAGCAACCGGGTGGCGTCGTACACGCGCACGCGCTCGCCATCGGCCGCGACGATCGGCTCGAGGGCCGACAGCGGTAGACGCTGGCCGTGCAGGAACCGCTTCGCGCTGGCTTCGTCGAGACGCACCAGCGGAAACGTCGACAGCAGCGCATCGACCGGCTGAAGCCATGCATCGCGCGCCGCTTCGGCAGCGTCCGACAGCGCATCGAGCGTCACCGCATGCTCGAGCGTCAGCGCGCCGACGCCCGTACGGCGCAGCATCGTCAGATGCGCACCGCAGCCGAGCGCTTCACCGATATCTTCCGCGAGCGTACGCACGTAGGTGCCCTTGCTGCAGGTCACGCGAAACGTCACGTCGGGCAGTTCGCAAGCGAGCAGATCGAGCGCATGGATCGTCACGTTGCGACCCTCCCGCTCGACGGTCTGACCGGCCCGCGCATATTCGTACAGCGGCTTGCCGTCGCGTTTGAGCGCCGAATACATCGGCGGTACCTGCACGATGTCGCCGGTGAAGCGCACGAGCGCGGCCTCCACCGCCGCGCGATCGCATTCGACGGGCCGCGTGTCGATCACCTCGCCTTCCGCGTCACCGGTGGCCGTACGCTGGCCGAGACGCATCGTCGCTTCATACGTCTTGTCGGCGTCGAGCAAGTCCTGCGAGAACTTCGTCGCCTCGCCGAAGCAAAGCGGCAGCAGGCCCGAAGCCAGCGGATCGAGCGTGCCGGTGTGACCGGCTTTCTTCGCGAGAAGCAGGCGCTTTGCGCGAATCAGCGCATCGTTGCTCGACAGGCCGATCGGCTTGTCGAGCAGGAGAACGCCGTCCAGCACGCGCCGGGGCACGCGCGGACGTGGGGGTGCTGCATTCGTCATAGGCCGGTCGAGCTCAATCGTCCTTGGCAGGCGTGTCGGCCTCGTCGTCCTTCGCGCGCGTCGAGTTCGCTTCCTTGATCAGGCGCGACATTTCGACGGCCTTCTCGATCGTCTGGTCGTAGTGGAAATGCAGCGTCGGCACCGTATGAATGTGCAAGCGCTTGAACAGCAGGTTGTGCAGGTGACCCGACGCGTGGTTCAGTGCCTCCTGCGTCTTCTCCGGATCGCCGGTGAGCGCCGTGAAGTAGACCTTCGCGTGCGCATAGTCCGGCGTCAGTTCCACGCTCTGGATGGTCACGATGCCGATGCGCGGATCTTTGACCTCGCGCATGATGAGTTCGGACAGATCGCGCTGAATCTGGTCGGCGATCTGAACGTTGCGATTGGGGGAAGTACGTTTCCTGGACATGATCGATCCGTGATCCGTTTATCAGGATGAAGCGGCGGCCATTGTCGGCACGCCACCATGAAAATGGGCGGGACAGGCCCAAGCCTGCCCCGCCCAAGAGCCGATACGCGACGATTACAGCGTACGTGCGACTTCGGTCACTTCGAATACTTCGAACTGGTCGCCTTCGGTGACGTCGTTGAAGTTCTTCACCGACATACCGCACTCGAAGCCTTGCTTGACTTCCTTCACGTCGTCCTTGAAGCGCTTCAGCGATTCGAGTTCGCCCGTGAAGATCACGACGTTGTTGCGCAGCACGCGAACCGACGACGAGCGCTTGACGATACCGTCGGTGACCATACAGCCGGCGACCGTGCCGATCTTCGGTACCTTGAAGACCTGGCGCACCTCGACCATGCCGGTGATGACTTCACGCTTCTCGGGCGCCAGCATGCCCGACATCGCCGCCTTCACCTCGTCCACTGCGTCGTAGATGATGTTGTAGTAGCGGATATCGATGCCGTTCGCCTCGGCCAGCTTGCGTGCCTGTGCGTCCGCACGCGTGTTGAAGCCGATGATGACCGCCTTCGATGCCGTCGCGAGGTTGACGTCGTTTTCGCTGATGCCACCGACCGCGCTGTGCACAATCTGCACGCGCACTTCGTCGGTCGACAGCTTGAGCAGCGACTGCACGAGCGCTTCCTGCGAACCCTGCACGTCTGCCTTGATGATGAGCGGCAGGTTCTGCACTTCGCCTTCGCCCATCTGCTCCAGCATGCTTTCCAGCTTCGCGGCCTGCTGCTTCGCGAGCTTCACGTCGCGGAACTTGCCTTGACGGAACAGCGCGATTTCACGCGCCTTGCGCTCGTCCGGCAGCACGATCACTTCCTCGCCCGCGCCCGGCACTTCCGACAGACCCTGAATCTCGACCGGGATCGACGGGCCGGCTTCCTTCGTCGGCTTGCCGTTCTCGTCGAGCATCGCACGGACGCGACCGTAGGCCGTACCGGCCAGCACGATATCGCCGCGGTTCAGCGTACCGGACTGCACCAGGATCGTCGCGACCGGGCCTTTACCCTTGTCGAGCTTCGCTTCGATCACGATACCCTTGGCCGGCGCCTCGACCGGTGCCTTCAGTTCCAGCACTTCGGCCTGCAGCAGCACGTTCTCGAGCAGATCGTCGATACCTGCGCCCGTCTTGGCCGACACCGGCACGAACGGCGAATCGCCACCGTATTCTTCCGGCACGACGCCTTCCGCGACCAGTTCCTGCTTGACGCGATCCGGGTTCGCTTCCGGCTTGTCGATCTTGTTGATCGCGACGACGATCGGCACGCCACCCGCCTTCGCGTGGGCGATGGCTTCCTTCGTCTGCGGCATCACGCCGTCGTCGGCCGCCACCACCAGCACCACGATGTCGGTCGCCTTCGCGCCGCGTGCACGCATTGCCGTGAACGCTTCGTGACCCGGCGTATCGAGGAACGTGATGACGCCACGCGGCGTGTCGACGTGATAAGCGCCGATGTGCTGCGTAATGCCGCCCGCTTCGCCCGCGGCAACCTTCGCGCGGCGGATGTGGTCGAGCAGCGAGGTCTTGCCGTGGTCGACGTGCCCCATCACCGTGACGACCGGCGGACGCGGCAGCTGCTCCGCATCGGTACCGGATTCGCCTTCGACCAGCAGCGCTTCCGGATCGTCCAGCTTCGCGGCAACCGCGCGGTGGCCCAGTTCCTCGACGATGATCATCGCCGTTTCCTGGTCCAGCACCTGGTTGATCGTGACCATCTGGCCCATCTTCATCATCACCTTGATGACTTCCGAGGCCTTGATCGACATCTTGTGCGCGAGATCGGCAACCGACACGGTTTCCGGCACGTGCACTTCACGGACGATCGGTTCGGTCGGCGCCTGGAACGTCGAGCTGTCCTGGTGACGGCCGCGACCCTTCGGGCCGCCGCGCCAGCCGCGGTCGACGCCGCCGCTCGAGTCGCCGCGCGTCTTGATGCCGCGACGCTTCGCCGCGTCGTCCTGCCAGCCGCCCTTGCCTGCGCCCGGCTTCTTGTTGCGGTCGCCCGCGCCTGCCGGCGCCTGCGTGGTGGCCGGAGCCGCCGCGCCAGCCGGCTTCTTCACGGCCGGACGCGCCTGCGCACCTTCCGGCTTCGCCGGCTTGTGCAGCGTGCCCTTCGCTTCGGCCGGCTTCGGCGGTTCGACCGGCTTCGGCGGCTCGACTGCCTTGACCACGGCCTTGCGCGGCGTGTTCATCATTTCGCGGATCGCGCGAGCTTCGGCTTCCGCCGCCGCGCGACGCTTGCTGATCTCTTCCTGCTCGGCGCGCGCCTTGTCGGCTGCCTCACGGGCAGCGTCCTCGGCCTTCTTCGCCGCTTCGCGCTGGGCCGCGCGTTCGGCGGCTGCGCGTGCTTCGTCCTGCGCGGACTGCGTCGGCGTCGCTTCCTGCTCGGCAGCAGCCTGCTGCGCTGCCGCCTGCTGCTGGGCTGCGGCGGCTTCCGCCGCGGCACGCTTCGTCGCCGCTTCTTCCTCGGCGCGACGGCGCTCGGCCTCGGCCGCTTCCTCGCGGGCGCGACGTTCGGCTTCCTCGCGTTCGAGGCGTTCCTGACGCTCGCGCAGCTCCTGCGCCTGCTTCTCGAGCAGCTCGGCCTCGCGGCGTGCCTCTTCCTCGCGACGCTTCAGTTCCGCATCGTCGTCCGCTTCGGCGACCTGCGCCTGACCCTGATCCGCGCCTTCGGCCACGTCGTCGCGCTTGACGAACGTACGCTTCTTGCGAACCTCGACCTGAATGGTGCGAGCCTTGCCCGTCGCGTCAGATTGCTTGATCTCCGACGTATGCTTGCGGGTCAGCGTGATCTTGCGCTTGTCGCCGTCAGTTGCGCCGTGCGACTTGCGCAAATGATCGAGCAGACGCGCCTTGTCCGTTTCGGACAGCGCATCGTCTTCACTCGCTTTCTGGACGCCCGCTGCCTGCAGCTGTTCGAGCAGCACACCAGCAGGCATTTTCAGTTCCGCGGCAAATTGGGCTACGTTGTTACTCGCCATTCATTCCTCTTAGTGCAAGGACCGATTCCTTGCGGTTAGCATCGGGTCAGGCCATACGGCCGCCATCAAATCAGTGCGCCATGGTCATTTCTCACTGGAACCAATGTTCACGTGCTTTCATGATCAACGCCTTAGCGGCATCCTCTTCCATTCCGGTCATGTCGACCAGTTCATCTACAGCCAGCTCGGCGAGATCGTCGCGCGTCTGCACGCCGTGTTCGGCCAGCTTCGCGAGCAGTTCCGGCGTGATGCCGTCGAGGCTCTTGAGATCCAGCGCTGCGTTCTCGACCTTTTCTTCGTTCGCGATGGCCATCGTCAACAGCGCGTCGCGTGCGCGGTTGCGCAGTTCGTGCACGGTGTCCTCGTCGAACGCTTCGATTTCGAGCATTTCGTTGAGCGGCACGTACGCGATTTCTTCGAGGCTCGTGAAGCCTTCGTCGATCAGGATGTCGGCAACTTCTTCGTCGACGTCGAGACGCGCCATGAACAGCGCACGCAGCCGGTCGCGTTCTTCACCCTGCTTCAGGGCGGATTCGTCCGGCGTCATGATGTTGATCTGCCAGCCGGTCAGCTCGCCGGCAAGGCGAACGTTCTGACCGCTGCGGCCGATCGCGACAGCCAGCTCGTTCTCGTCGACGACGACGTCCATCGAATGCTTTTCTTCATCGACGACGATCGATTGGACGGCTGCCGGCGCGAGCGCGCCGATCACGAACTGGGCGGGATCCTCCGACCATAGCACGATGTCGATGTTTTCGCCACCGAGCTCGTTGCGCACGGCCTGCACGCGGGAACCGCGGATGCCGACGCAGGTGCCGATCGGATCGATCCGCTTGTCGTAGGCGATGACGCCGATCTTCGCGCGCACGCCCGGGTCGCGGGCAGCCGCCTTGATCTCGAGCAGGCCCTGCTCGATTTCCGGCACTTCCATCTCGAACAGCTTCATCAGGAATTCCGGCGCCGTGCGCGACAGCTCGATTTGCGGGCCGCGCGCGGTGCGGTCGACCTTCGCGATGTACGCACGCACACGGTCGCCCACGCGCAGGTTTTCCTTCGGGATCAGCTGATCGCGGCGCAGCAGCGCCTCGACGCGGCCCGATTCGACGATGAAGTTGCCCTTGTCGAGGCGCTTCACCGTACCCGTCATGATCTTTTCGCCACGCTCGAGGTAGTCGTTCAGGATCTGCTCGCGCTCCGCGTCGCGCACCTTCTGCAGGATCACCTGCTTCGCGGCCTGCGCGCCGATGCGGCCGAATTCGATCGACGGAACGGGTTCCTCGACATACTCGCCGACTTCGACGTCGGGCTTCTGCTCACGCGCTTCGAACAGCAGGATCTCGCGATCCGGCTCCTGCAAGCCTGCCTCGTCGGGCACGACGAGCCAGCGACGGAAGGTTTCGTGCTCGCCGCTTTCGCGATCGATATGGACGCGGATTTCGGCGCCTTCGTCGAACAGCTTCTTGGAAGCAGACGCGAGCGCAGCCTCGAGGGCGCCCAGCACCACATCCTTGTCGACGTTTTTCTCGCGCGCCAGCGCATCCACCAGCATCAACACTTCGCGACTCATTATTTGCGGCTCCTAAAGTCAACTTGCGGAATCAGGCGGGCTTTGTCGATATCGGCCAGCGTGAAATCCAGCATGGCTGCCTCGCCCTTCTTCCCCTCAAATTCCAAACCGATCGTTTCGCCATTCGGCGCGTGCAGAATGCCCCGGTACGTCTTGCGCCCGTCCAGCGGCTTTTTCAAGGTCACGGAAACTTCGCTGCCGGCGAAGCGCTCGAAGTCGGCCAGCTTCTTCAACGGGCGGTCGAGCCCCGGGGACGAGACTTCGAGCCGTTCGTAATCGATATTTTCGACCGTCAAGACGTGCTGGAGCTGACGCGTAACCTTTTCGCAATCTTCGAGCGAGATGCCGGCAGGCTGATCGATATAGATGCAAAGCATGCCGCGCCCGGTGCGCTCGAGTTCCACCAGCTCGTAGCCGAGCCCGGTGACCGTGGTTTCTATCAGTTCCGTCAGTTGCACAGTGTCCTCTCAGGTGTTCGCGCCCGCCGCTCGCGATTCACCCGCGGGCGCGCGCCTTAGCCGGCGCAGGAAGCGCTACCCGAGATGCCTAACCGTTTCAGCAAAAAAAAATGGGCGGAACGCCCATCTTCTTACTGGTGGTCGCACCTGAGCCGCACATTGAATCCGTACGCCCAGCGACTCCGCGATTATAGCGATTTTTGGCGCAAACGCCAAGCCAGCCGGTAAAAGCAGCGCGTCGGCTGCCTTTACGGACCGAAAATGCGAAATCGGGCTGCCCGATCGACCGGCACTACCCTGCCGCACCGGTGATCATCGTTGTCGCGGCACGCGACATCAAAACAGCCGAAACTCACAACGCAATGCGTCGCGCAGACAAAGCCGGCCGGATGCCGGCCACGCCGACGTATCGGCGGCTTTGCGCCGCCGTACGTCAATCGACAGACGCTTAGCGGCTGCGCGTACGGCTGCGCTGCGGACGCTGACCGCCGCGCGGGCCGCCGTTGCCGGCGCCGTCGGCACGATTGCCGTTCGGATTGCGATTGCCGCCGCCCTTGCCGCCGCCGCGCTTGCCGCCCGCACCCTCGCGCTTGGGGCCTGCGCCATACGACGCGCGATTGCCGTCGACATCGCGACCGCCACCTACACGGTTGCCGTCGCGGCCGCCGCCGGTACGATTGCCGTCACGGCCGCCGCCCGCGCGGTTGCCGTAACCCGACGGCGCAACCGGCAAGCTGCCGTAGCCGCTCAGGCCCGGCAAGCCCGGCCCGCCGCGCCGGCCACCGCCGCGACGCGGCTGGTCGAGTTGTCCGTGCGTCGTCAGCACCGGTTCGCGGCTGATGAAGCCCATCGACGTCTGCATCGGATCGGGCTGGCGACGCTCGGTCGGACCGGCAGCGCCGCCGCGCTTACCCTTCTCCTCGGACGGCGCCTTCAGGCCGACGGTCGCCATCAGCTTGCGCACCTGTGCATCGTCGAGCTCTTCCCAACGACCACGCTTCAGGCCGCGCGGCAGCGGAATCGGGCCGTGACGCGTACGGATCAGCCGGCTCACCATCAGGCCGACCGCCTCGAACATCCGGCGCACTTCGCGGTTGCGGCCCTCGGCCAGCGCGACGTGATACCAGTGGTTCGTGCCTTCGCCGCCGCCATCGCGGATGCGCAGGAAATTCGCCGGACCGTCGTCGAGCTCGACGCCGTGCAGCAGCTTTTGCCGCATGCCTTCGGCCAACTCGCCGACGACCCGCACCGCATACTCGCGCTCGACGCTGTAACGCGGATGCATGAAGCGGTTCGCGAGATCGCCGGAAGTCGTCAGCATCAGCAGACCTTCGGTATTGAAGTCGAGGCGGCCCACCGCAAGCCATTTCGCCGTCTTCATCGGCGGCAGACGGTCGAACACCGACGGACGGCCTTCCGGATCCGCGTGGCTGACGATTTCGCCGGTCGGCTTGTGATACAGCAACACGCGCGGCGGCTTGTTCGGCAGCTTGCGCTTGACCGGCTTGCCGTTGATCCGCACCTGGTCGGTCGGCATGATCCGCTGGCCGATGTGCGCGGGCTCGCCGTTCACCGACACGCGGCCGGCGACGATCAGCTCTTCCATTTCGCGGCGCGACCCCATGCCCGCTTCCGCGAGCACCTTGTGGAGCTTCGGCGCGTCGTCGTCCGGCGACAGCACGCGCTTGTTGGCCGGCTGGGCGCGGCCGCGGCGCAGCATCGGCGCACGCACGCCGCTGCCGCCCGCGGAGTTGTCCGCGTCGAAGGCGGGCGACGTCACGTATGCGAACAGTTCGTCCTGGGACGCATCGCCTTCCGCCGCCTTCGCCGGGCCGCCTTCAGCCTTCGCTGCACCGCGACGGCCCTGGCCAGCCTGGCCGCCCTTGGCCGCCGCCGCGCCTTCGCGCTTGCCGGCCGGCTTGCGACCGCCCTTGGCCGCGCCTTCCTTGCGCGGCGCACGCGCCGGCTGCGCGTCGGCGGCCTCGGCCGGCTGCGCATCCGCGCCCTCGGCACCCTGCTGCTCACCTTCGGCGCCCTTCGACTTAGCCGCCGCGCGACGCCGCGCGATCAGGCTACGCGGGCCGCGCCGCAGACCGCGGCGGGGACGCTCGTCGCCACCCGCGGCCGAAGCATCCTGCTCCGGCGCATCGTCGGCACGCGCTGCCTGCACGGCAGGCGCGGACGATTCAATATCGTGGATATCTGTCAAAACAACCTCAAAATGTCAGGTCTCGCGCCCGGCGCGGGCGCGGCAAGAAGTTGGCCGCGATCAGGCGCGACGCTGTTCGGGTTCTGCTTCGTCGTCCGGCAGCGCGTCGGCGCCGATGGGCGCACTGGCGCTTCGGACGGCATCCGCGAGACTGTCGGACGTGTCGTCCAGCGTCTCGTCGTCCGCGGGACGGGAGCGGGAGGCGTCGGCCTGATCGGCCTCGCCGGGCATGTCGCCGGCCGCTTCCGCTCCGTCTCCGGCAGCCGCTTCGGCGGCCGGCTTGCGATCTTCCTCGCTCGAATCCGCACGCTGCGGCTCGGGCTGCACACCGGTCGGCACTGCTTCGGCACCAACCTGTTCCATACGTTCCGTTTGCGCGCGATCAGCATCGAGCGTATCGCGACTCGGAATTTCCTGCGTCGACGCGACGTCGGACGCGACATCGCCGGGCCCTTCGGCCGACTCGTCGGCGGGCGCTTCATCCGCCAGCGCCTGCGGCACGTCGGCCGCCGCGTCGTCGGCTACCACTACGTCACCGTCGAAATCCATGGCCTGCTGCGCGAGCAGCGCGGCCTCGACGTTCGCGGCCGGCTCTTCGAGCGCCGGCAGGTCGTCGAGCACCTTCAGGCCGAGATCGTCGAGGAACTGCTTGGTCGTCGCATACAGCGCCGGACGCCCCGGCACGTCGCGATGACCGATCACCTCGATCCAGCCGCGATCCTCGAGCTGCTTGACCACCTGCGTATTGACCGTGACGCCGCGAATCTCTTCGATGTCGCCGCGCGTGACGGGCTGCCGGTACGCGATGATCGCGAGCGTTTCGAGCACGGCGCGCGAATATTTCGGCGGCTTCTCGGGATGCAGGCGATCCAGATAATGACGCATCGCCGGCTTGCTCTGAAAGCGCCACCCGGTCGCCAGCGCCACCAGTTCGACACCGCGGCCGGACCAATCCTGTTTCAGATCTTCGAGTAACGTGCGGACCGTGTCAGCCGACACGCCGTCGGCAAAGAGCTTGCGCAAATCGCCGAGCTTCAGCGGTTCCTGCGCGCAGATCAAAGCAGTCTCGAGGACGATCTTCGCCTCTTGGGTATTCATGCAGCTAGGCCAGACCCTGTGGTCAAACGAACCGGATCAACAAACAGACGAAAGGAACGGAAGACGCGCTCGCCCGATTCTGATCGGTCATATTGATGGGAGCACGAACCGGGGGCGGCGAATCAACTTCAAGCCAGGCCCAAACCGGACGGAACAGCACGGCTCAACGACGGAACCGCGTGACTGAACGCCATATTACGCAAAATCGCCCGGTGCGTAAAGATGAGCGAAACAGGCCGCCGCCCCGGCGGCACGCCCGCTCCGTCCCCGCTTCAGCGAACGCCCGCGCCGTGCGCGAGGAACCTGCGTAGTCGCTCCACGCCCGCGTCGAGCCGCGCCGGATCGCACGCATAACACCAGCGCACGAACCCTTTTCCCTCCGGGCCGAACGCTCGACCGGGCGCCAGGCCGAGCCCCGCGTCGCGCACCAGCGTCTTGCAGAACGCCAGGCTGTCGGTCGCGCCCGGCAGCCGCAGGAACAGGTACATGGCGCCGGGCGGAGGCGGCACCTCGACGCCCGGCAGCGTCCGCAGCGCGGCGACCAGGTGATCACGCGCTTCGCGCAGCGCCGTGACGAACGATCGCACGAACGGCTCCCCGTCGCGCAACGCGACCTCACCGGCGGCCTGCACGAAGCCCGGCGCGCACGACGTGTTGTATTCGACGAGCTTCGACAGGTCGCCCATCACCGACGCCGGCCCAATCAGCCATCCGAGCCGCCAGCCCGTCATCGCCCACGCCTTCGAGAACGAATTCACGACCACGACGCGCTCCTCGCGCGACGCGATATCGAGGAACGACGGCGCGCCGCCCTCGTCGAACGCAAGCCGCTCGTACACCTCGTCGGCGACCAGCCAGATGCCGTGACGACGGCAATGGGCGAGCACGGCCCGCTGATCGTCGCGCGACATCGTCCAGCCGGTCGGGTTGTTCGGCGAGTTGATCAGCAGCATCCGCGTATCGGGCGTCAGCGCCGCGAGCAGCCGACCGACGTCGAGCTGCCAGCCCGCGTCGCCGTAGCCGAGCGGCACGCAGTCGACCTGCGCGCCGAGGATTTTCGGAATCTCGACGAGATTCGGCCAGAGCGGCGTGACCGCGACGACACGTTCGCCCGGCCCGACCAGCATCTGCGCAGCCAGCATCAGCGCACTCACGCCCGAACTCGTTACGGCGACCGTGTCGGCCGCCGTCGCACCGTGACGCGCGCTGACATAGGCGGCGATCGCGTCGCGCAGCGCCGCCGTCCCGAGATTGTGCGTGTAGAAGGTCGCGCCATCGCGCAGCGCCGCGGCCGCGGCGTCGCGGATGAAGTCCGGCGTCACGCGATCGGATTCGCCGAACCAGAACGGCAGCATGTCCGGCACGCCGAAGCCGGCGTTTGCGACCTCGCGGATCAGCGACGGCCGCAGCGCGTGCACCGCGGCGCGCGCCGCCGGTTCGTCGCTCGCCGGGAAAAAACCTGCGGAATGCGTCATCGAAAACCACCGTCGAGGAACACGATCCGCGTAGTGTACCGGCCGGCAAGCCAGACCGGACGCACGCCAATACGCGTCAGTCGAGATCTTCGGCCCGCGCCGGCATCTGCCGCACCAGCTCCCAGATCGCCTGCGCGGCGGGCGACAACGACCGGTCGCGGCGGCGCACCAGTTCGACGGTGCGCTCGGTGCGCGGCGTGAGCGGCCGCGCGACCAGCGTCGAGCCGGCAGGCAGCGGCAGCGACAGCCACGGCTGCACGCTTACGCCAACGCCGGCCTCGACCAGCCCGAACACGGTCGCCGAATGCCCGAGCTCCTGCATGACCGTCGCGTTGACGCGATGCGTGGCCAGCGCGGCATCGATCAGCGGCCGGCTGCCCGACGCATGATCGAGCAGCACGAGGCGCTCGCCGTCCAGCGCCGTCCATGACACCTCGGCCCGTGCCGCGAGCGGATGGTCGGCGCGCGCGACGAGGCAGAACGAATCCGTCATCAGCGGCTCGCAGACCAGATCGGCGACCGTCAGCGGGCCGATCACGACGCCGAAGTCGACTTCGCTCGACTTCACCTTGCGCAACACGTCGCTCTGCACGTCATCGCGCAGGCCGAGCGTCACGAACGGGAACTGGCGCTCGCACGACGCCACCACCCGCGGCATCAGCCTGCATGCGATCGTCGGGCTTGCCGCGACGATCACGCGCCCGCGGCGCTGCTCGCCGATCTCGCGAATCTCGCGCAACGTATCGTCGAGATCGTCGAGCAGACGCGACACACTCGCGATCAGGTTCGCACCGACGTCGGTCAGCTGCACGTCGCGCGTCGTGCGGTCGATCAGCTTCAGCCCCAGTTCGGCCTCGAGCTCGCGCACGCAGCGGCTGACCGCGGACTGCGTGAGCCCGATCTCGTCACCCGCCCGACTGAAGCTCTTGAGCCGCGCGACTTCGATGAATACGCGGAGCTGGCGCAGCGTAACGTTCATGTCCCGGCCTCATCAATCGTCGATATCGATGCACGATTTTAATGCGCGAAACGACTTCGATGAATGAATGCGGCACCGGTCGCACATGTTTCGCTGCGGTGCAATACGTTCGCAAACGCACGTGGCATGGGCGGATTGCACAAGATTGGTGATTGTCCCGATTTGCTCACGGGTTATTTTGGCGTCTTATACGCCCCTAGCTGACTTAGCCGTTAGCTCGCTGCCAAGCGGCTCTCGAGGGATTTACCTCTGACATGGCACGCTTCGTGCATTACCTTGCGCACAGGGTGCAGGTTTCGTCGGACGGAAGAGTAGAAACGCCGCTGCCGGCCAACCGGACGCCCCCACCCGGCACTCGACGATCGAGTGCTTGAAGAGTGCGCGGCGCAGGGCAGCGCACCGGAGTTAGCTTCGCTGAGGTGAGGACATGATGCTGTTCGACGATTTGAGAGATAACGAATGGGCGCTGGTCGAGGGTCTGTTTTGCTCGGAGCCCGCACGGAGTGAGCGGCGTGGCCGCCCCCGCGTGGAAGCCCGATCGGTAGTCAACGCCGTGCTGTGGGTGCTGTCGACGGGTGAAGGCTGGTCGAAACTGCCGGGCCGCTATCCGTCCCCGCCGACCTGCCGCCGCCGCTTCGACGAATGGCAGGCGGACGGTACGCTCGCCGAAATCGTGAAACGACTCGGCACGAGCGGCCGTCAGATCTCGCTGCGCGGACGCATCGGCGCAAGCGCGGCGAAGCCGCCCGCACCGCCGAGCCGCGACCGGCTGCGCGGCGCGTTCTGGACCAATCCGGAATCCTGGCGCGCGCCCGTCAAGATGGCGTAACGAATGCTCGATCGGGCGGCTTCGGCCGCCCGGTTTCTTTTTGCGACGCGACTTCGTTGCGACGCATGCCTTGTCGTCGATTACCGTTGTCGTGCCGCGAAACATCTATTTACCAATATTTACAGCAAGCCTGCACTCCCACGCTTACCTTAGCGTCATATCAACAGGCCGCACTGACGGCTTGAAGGGAGCCCCGCCATGAAAACAATGTCACTGCTCGTTGCATGCGGCATTGTCGTTTCCGTGGCGCTGACCGCTCCCGTCCATGCCGACGATCGGGTGAAACCGCCGCATCGCCAGCAGGATCACCGCAACACCCTTCGCCAGCCGCCGTCCGCCAACCCGCCCAGCCGGCAAACCGTGCCACGCGGCGACTTGCGCGGCGACATCGCCAGCAACGCGCGAGCACGGATTGGCTCACAGCCACCGGGCATGTCGCGTCATCCGTAGTCCTGCCGATTTCGAGATTTCGCCAAAGAAAATGCCGGTCTCCGGGAACTGCGCCCCATGCGGCGGGTCACATCGTTGCCATGAGCACAGCGTGGCAGCAGCAAAAGTATCCGGTACGCCCGTATCCTCGTGATACGGGCTTTTTTTTGCATCGCCGGCCTGCGCGGCGATGCGCGGGGCGGGATGAAGACCGACCGCTACAGGCGGCTTTCGAGAATCGCCACGGCGCTCGCTTCGCTCAATGCGTAGTCGTCCATGCGGCGATCAGTCCAGGAAAGTAATTTCTCGGCGCGCTCGAGGCGCGAGAATTCGGCTCGACCGCTGTCGGTCAATACGGCAATGTCGACCGGTGCATGGAAGCCCGGCGCGGGGGCAACGGTCTTCTGCCTGACCGTGTCCATCAGCCCGAGCGAACGGAGATACTCGAACACGCCCGGGCGGCGTGCCCACGGTACCTGGCGGTACTGCACTCGTCTCAATGCGTCGAGCACCGCTTCGTTGGAATACGTGGCCATCTCGATTCTTTCTTAAAGTGCAGCGACAATGCGAAGCGGCGCGCCGGGCGGGGTCTCCGCCCGCCGAAACCGCCACCGATTCTGGAGGCCAACGTTGTTCGGCGTCGCGTCAGGGCCGTATCGTCAGCCGTCCATAAAAAGACACCATACCCCAATCAAATTGATTCTGTTCGATTCATTTGTACTTCTCTTCATCGGTTTCATGCTCTGCCGCAAGCAGCGTCGAACCATTTCGATCGTCGCCGCCGCGCTGTTCTGGCTGCTGGCGACGGGCTGGCTCGCAGCGCCGCTGATCGCCTGGAGCGAGGCCGGCGTCACGCCGGTCGAGCATCCCGACATGCACGGGCGAACCACGCTGATCCTCATCGGCGCCGGCACGCATCGCACCGACACCGGAGTGCAGCCGCCGCCCGACGGCGTCGCGCGCATCCACAAGGTTGCGGCGCTCTATCGCACGTGCCGGCAGCAGGCCGAACGCTGCACCGTGGTGATGTCGGGCGGCGACCCACAGCATCACGGCGATACCGAGGCAGCCGTGTACGGGCGCCAACTCGTCGCTCAAGGCGTGGCGCCGGCCGACCTCGTGCTCGAACCGAACAGCCGCACAACCTACGAAAACGCGAAATTCACTGCATCTATACTACGCTCACAGTATGACGATGCGCGCGTTCTCGTCACGTCGTCGTACCAGATGCGCCGGGCGTTGCTCGATTTCCGCCGTTTCGGCATCGATCCGCAGCCCGTTTATGCGAATCTCCGACGCGCGCAAACGGGCTGGCTGCCCCGCTGGCGCAATGTGGCCAACGCCGAGCAGGCGCTGCACGAGCTGGTCGGGATCGCACAATTCCACGTGTATCGTTGGCTCGGATGGTTTTGACCACGGCGCGAAACCCCGCGCGAAAATCTCTGCACCACCCTGGATGGCAGACGCGTGACGAAGTGCGCGAAGTGTTGCGCGACTTCAACGGGGCCTTGCGTCGTGCGACGATCCGGTGCACATTGATCCGTCACTTTTGTTACACTCGACACGCACTCGATTGCAGTCGCCAGACGAAACGGCAACACTCGGGTTCATCACCACTTAGCGGAGGTAAAGCAATGAAGAAGACGTCCCTGGCTATCCTGGTAGCGATGTCGGCGCTGACTGGCGCAGCGTATGCGCAAGAGAGCACGCAGATTCAGACCATCACCGATCCGGCCAAGATCGCCGAGATCGAGCAGCGTGCACAAGCGCTGCAACAGCAGCAAGCGGCCGAAGCGGCTCAGCCGGCGGCGCAGGAAGAGCATCACCACGGCAAGAAGGCTGCGCATCACAAGGCAGCAGCGAAGAAGGCCGGCAAGAAGGCGAAGGCTGCAGACGCTGCCAGCCAGTAAGTTCGGCGGCACCGCTCCAGTAAAAAGCCGAATCCGGGTAACCGGGTTCGGCTTTTTTGGTTGCGGCGCCCGCGCGCTGTGCTAAAGTCGCGCACCGAAATTTTCCACCCGTGCGCACCCCGGTGCGGAGGACAGCATGAGCAACATTCAACTCGACATCGAGTGGACCGAAGCCGCCACTCGCCAGATCAAGCAACTGATGCCCCGCGGCTCGGACGACGCGTTTCTCGCGCTGCCGCCGATCGAATGCCTGCCGATGGAGGGCGACGTGCTGTTCCTCGGCCCGCAAGGCAAGCAGCAACCGTTCATCGTTGCCGAGCGTCAGTATCACCATGACGGCGATGCCGACTGGACGATCATCCTGATCCTCGACGTACCCGGCACGTCGCACTGACGCGCCGCCGCGACCGGACACGTCCGGTCGCCCTACCCGGCTCGGACTCAGACGAGCTTCGACAGCACGCGGATTTCGGAACGCTCGATCCAGTCCGCGGCCGCTTCGCGATAAGCGAGAATATGCGCGGAACGCGCATGGGCGGCCAGCGCCTCCTCGCTCTCCCAACGCTCGACGAATACGAACCGCGCGGGCTCCTTCAGGTCCCGGTGCAGGTCGTACTGCAATGCGCCCGCTTCGTTGCGGGTCGGCTCGACGATTCCCTCGAGCACGGTGCGCAGTTTCTCCTCCGCGCCCGGCTTCGCCACGATCAGCGCCACGACTGCAATTTCCGCCATTCCCGCCTCCTTCATCCGAAAAAGTCCGAGAATACGCGAATCCCGCACCACGCATCGGCTATGCCGATACGACAGGGCGATGGCACCAAAAAAATAGCCCGCGCTTCAGAGAAGCGCGGGCGAAACCGTCGCCCTACGAGGATAGGCGACGGGGCCATCGAGATCCGCACGCTGGCGCGGATCGTCATCTGTTGCGCCGACGCTTGGCGCGTCGGCATGTGAGGGTGTCGATGCCGTTGTTCAGGCGCTCGCGGCGCATTCCCGGCCTCTGACACCGTCCTCCCTGTTCTAACGATTCCAACCTATAAAGCAGGTTGCGTGCCAGGCATTACGTGATCAACATTCCATTGATTTATAAGGACATTTTTTTAGATCGGCGACAATGTGACACGTGTTCTGTCCTCGTAACGCTCGAATGTTACGTAACGTCACGAGAAGGGACGGGCCCCACCGAACAGGCGTACGCGTCGGCGAGCAACCATGAAAAAAGCCCGCCGGATGGCGGGCTTTTCAAGGGGGCGGAAAACGCCGGGATCAGCGGAGCTGATTCACGAGCAACCCCATGATCTGGCGAGCCGGCGATGACGTATCGATCGCGCCCGCATCGTCGACGACCGCGACACGCGTCTGATCGGCCGTGAGCGCCTTCACGTTGACGCGATACTGCTTCGCCTGCTTTTCCTTCTTGCCATGGAACAGCTGGCTCCAGAAGCCCTGCTCGGCCGCGCTCAAATCCTTCGGATCGACGTAACGCACGAAGTACAGACCCTTCGAGCGATCGCGATCGTCGACCGTGAAGTTCGCGCGATCGAGCGCGAGACCGACGTGCAGCCACGACCGGTCGTACGGTTCGCCGAGCGTGACTTCGGACGGCACGGCCGCTTCAGCCGCGTCATTGCCTTGCGCCGACGTGCGCGAGACGTTCTGCGCAGCGATCGCCGCGGCAGCCTTGGACGACGCGTCGCCATCGGCCTTCTTGTCCTTCGGTACCGCGTTGTCCTTGATGTTCGCGATCGGCGGCTCGCCGTTCTTCGCGCGCTGCTCGTTCTGCGCGAGCACGGCCATCAGCCGCTTCAGGTATTCCGTCTCGAGCGCCGGATCGTTCGGCTTCGGTTCCCACTTGCTCGAATCGTTGTTCGCACCGGTGATCGCCTCGCGCATGCCCTTCTGGCTGATGAACACGTAGGTGCCGCCGTTCGGCGCCGAATCGAGACGCGTGCGGTACTTGTTGCGCTCGGCCGTCACGTACGAATTGCCCATCGCCTTCGAGATCACGCTGCGGATCAGGCCGTCGTTGATCTGCGGATGGGTTTCGTTCCAGTCGGTTTCCATCACGCCCTTGTCGCGCTGGTCGACGACGAGCAGGAAGCCCTGCTCCTGCCAGAAGCGGCGCACCTGCGGCCAGATCGCGGCGGGCTGCTTGCCGTCGATCACGAGCCAGCTTTCGGTGCCGTCGCGCTGGATATGCATGCCGGCCACGGCCGGCGCGACGGTGTCCAGCGCAGGCGCGGCCTGCTGGACCTGCTGGAGCGCGGACAGGGAAGTCGCGCCGCCCTGGGGCGGCAGCGAACGCTGATCGGCCGTCTCGTCGAGCATGTTGGGCGGCACTGCGAGCGACGCTTCCTTCGATTTCGAATCGCTCTTGTAGTCCACTTTCGTGGGCGACGACGTACCGCAACCGGCGACGAGCGCGCCGGTGGCGAGCACTGCAGCGAACCGCATGGTAAGACGAAGATCAGTCATGTTCGGGGAATCCTCTTCCGCTAAATCGCGGCGCTTTCCGTGGATCAACCTTGCATTTTACCGGGGCCGCGCTGCGATGTGCAAAAAAGCGACGGCCAAGAAAAAACCCGCGCCAGCCTGAGCTGACGCGGGTTCTTGTCTGGTCGGGGCGAGAGGATTTGAACCTCCGACCACCTGCACCCCATGCAGGTACGCTACCAGGCTGCGCTACGCCCCGAAAGAAAAAAATTATAACAGACAGTTTCCCGGTTTAGAACGGGTCGCATGCATTTTGTGAGTGTTCTCGTGAAATTCTTTTGCGTGACGACGCCAATGCAGGCAACCTGCGGCACCGATCCCGCATCGCCGTCATCGCTTGCGCGCGACGCAGATGACCGTCAAGCCGGCGACGCGGTTGAAGCGGAACATCGGCAGCTCGATACGACAGATCGTCTTGAGCAAGCCGTTGACGAACGGATGATGACGGCGCAATTGCGACTCGGGCTCGCGCGGATGCGGACGCACCCGCTCGCCGAGCCGCAATGCGGCCGCGAGCGGAAACGTGAGGCCGAAATAATAGGCGCCGTGCTCGACGTCGAGCCCCGCACGCCGGACCACGTCCTCGAGGCCGCCGAGCGTGTATCTGCGCTTGTGCTCGAGGAAATCGTCGTGGCCGCTCCACAGGAACTGGAACGCGGGAACCGTGATCAGGAACCGGCTGCCCGGAGGCGCGCCCTTCACGTACTGCGTCAGCAGTCCGACGTCGTCGTCGACATGTTCGAGCACGTCCATCAGCAACACGAGATCGGCATCGAAGCGATCGACGGCGCGCCGAAAGTGGATCGGCTTGCCGGCCGCCTCGCCGTCGCTGTCGTCGGCGTAGCTCGTATCGACGCACCATGCTTCCGTCGCCTGCGTGCGCTCGAGCAGATGCTTCGAGAAAAAACCGGAGCCCGCGCCGACGTCGAGTATCCGGTTCGCGCCCGATGCGCCGAGGAACCGGCGAATCGCGCTCGCCTTCGACGCGTAGTACCAGTGATCGCCCACCCCCGCACCGAGTACGTCGACTTCCTTCAGGTCCATGGTGCTTTCCCGTGATGGCTGCCGTGTTGTGATGTCGAATCCGCCACTGATGCCGATCTTACCTCGCCGCTGCCGCCGATCGTATCCGTCGATGCCCGGGGCCGCGGCGCTTCGGCATCCGGTGAAACCCGCGCCGACCAAGGCCGGCCGCGGATTTTCAGGGTCGCTTCGAAACACGCCGAGCGACGGCCCGGACAAACCAAACGACCGTTTGATTCAGCAGCTCGTCGACCGCGAATCCATTGTCCGGCAGTCCGCCGGCGCATCGCGTCCGGGCGCCCGTTGTTTGGTAACGCCGCTCTAGCACGCTATGACACACTGCACGGCATCGACGCTCGCGCCGTGCAGTGGCGCGCGCCGCCGTCGATCAAGACAAGACATGGAGACAGACGATGCGGAATACGGTCCGGCGCGGCCATCGCTCGCCTTTGGCAATTTTCGACTGGTTTTCCGGCCTGCGACGCACGGTCGCCCCAAGATCGCATACGACATTCCGCATGTTCGGCTGCGGCGCGCTGGCGCTCGCCCTGCTCTGCGCCGGCTGCGCCGAATCGGCCGCGCAGCGCGACAGCAACACGTCCATCGCATCGACGAAGATCGAGCGCACCAAGGCCGAGCTGCTCGCGCGCGAGCAGCAGATCGCTCGCACCGTGCCGTCGCTCGCATCGATCAGCCTCACGCAGCCGCGGCCGTTCACGCTGCGCGACTCGGGCCAGAACGGCGCGATGACGTTCCTGCGCGACGTCGATTTCCGCATCGTCAACAACCTCGGCTTCTTCATTCATCAGCTGTCGGCCACGCTCGTGCCGACGCAGGCCGGCGCACCGATCGTCTTCGACGATCCGACGAGCTTCGAGATCGACGTGCACGAAGGCACGGTCACGCTCGACAACGCGAAGCTGACCGCCCTCTTCAACACCTACATCTTCGGCTATCGCAACGCGCCGCTGCGCAAGCTCGCGGTATCGGCCGGCGACGGCGTGATCCATCTGCAAGGCGAGATGCAGCGCGACGGCTGGGTACCGTTCTCGCTGACCGGCACGCTCGCGATCCGCGACGGCAGCCAGCTCGTGTTCCACCCGACCGGCGTGCGCGTGTCGGGCCTCAACGCACAGCCGGTGATGCGCGCGGCCAACGTGAAAATGGCCGACCTGCTGAAGGTGCAGACCCCGATCGCGCAACTCGCCGGCGACGATCTCATGATGGCGGTCGACAAGCTGATGCCGCCGCCGCGCCTGAAACTGACGATCACCGCCGTGCGCGTGACGCCGGCGGGCCTCGACCTGACGCTCGACGACGGCTCGCATGCCGGCTTCGCGATGCCCCCGAACGCACCGCAGCAAGCAATGTATATCCGCGGTGGCGACGTGAAGTTCATGCGCTCGATGCCGATGAACGCGGACATCCTTATCGGTCCGCTCGACGCGTCGAAGCGCGACCAGACGTTCGTGTTCGACCTGTATCACTATCGCGACCAGGTATCGGCCGGCTACTTCAACTTCGACGAAAGCGGCGCGATGGCGATCCGGATGCCTTCGTATACGGGCCCGGCCAGCGGCGCACTGCTCGGCAACGCGGCCGCGCGCCTGAACGACAGCTTCCTCGCCGCGCAGCAGAATGCGCTGCGCGACGTGCGCCAGCACTGGGAAGCGTACGCGCTCGCCGATGCCGTGCGGCCCGGCATGCAGAAGGTCGCGATGCGGCGCACGTCGACGACGCCGTTCAACGAGCGGCACGTGTCGAACCGCAACCCGACGATCCATCTGCGCAACGTCGACTTCAACCTGTCCGGCGATATCGGCTTTCATGTCGAGGATCTCGACGTGGAACTCGTGTCGAAGCGCCCGGGCGAACCCGTCGATCTCGACGACCCGAACCAGTACGACATCCGCATTCTCGGCGGCACGGTCGTCGAGTCGTGGAAGGCGATGTCGGCGCTCTTCAACAGCTACCTGCTCGACTATTCGCCGCGTTCGCTGAACGACCTGCAATTGAGCGCGGACGGCCAGAACCTGCGCGTCCAGGGCGGCATCAAGCTGTGGAATCACGTACCGGGCGTCTGGTTACCGACCGACATGAAGGGCTCGCTGACGGTGCTCGATGATCGGCACCTCGCCTTCAAGCCGTCTCAGGTGTCGGTGCTCGGCATCCCGCAGGCGACGCTGCTGCGCTCGCTCGGTATCGAGCTCGCGTCGCTGACGCCATTGCAGCGGCGCGGCGCGGAACTGCGCGGCGACACGCTCGTGCTCGACCAGTACACCGTGTTTCCGCCGCCCGTGCTGAACGGCAAGCTCGCCCAGGCGACGGTCGAGCCGGACGGATTGCGGCTCACGTTCCGGCGCGCGGCAGGCGCGCCCGCACCAAAGCGGCCGCAGATCGACGCACCGAGCTACATGTGGATGGAAGGCGGCGACATGAAGATGTTCAACGTGCTCGAACTGAACGTGCGCGCGCTGATCCGGAATTCGGCCGAGGCCGGCCCGATGCGGTTCGACCTGTACGGCTATCGCAGCCAGGTCGCGCAGGGCTCGGTGCGGATGCTGCCGGACGGCACGCTGGTCGTCGACATGGGGCGCAAGAATCCGCTCGCGTCACGCTGATTCCGTCGCGCTGCCCCGTGCGCGACCCGCATGAAAAAAGCCCGGTGGCAGGTCGCCAACCGGGCTTTCCGATGCATCCTGCGCGCCGTGCGCTCAGTCGTGTTTCAGTCCGTCGATCACATCCAGCAACGCCTGCCGCAACGCGATCACATCGACGTTTGCGCCCGGCCTGGCCGCGCCGCGCGCATCGACGGCCTGCGCGTCGGATTCGACCGGCTCCGCCGTGGCCCGCTCGCTGCCCGGCGAATCGAGCCGGTTGCGCGCGCCGTTGATCGTGAAGCCCTGCTCGTACAGCAACTCGCGAATCCGCCGGATCAGCAGCACTTCGTGATGCTGGTAATACCGCCGGTTGCCGCGCCGCTTCACCGGCCGCAGCTGAGTGAATTCCTGTTCCCAGTAACGCAGCACATGTGGTTTGACCCCGCATAGTTCGCTGACTTCGCCGATCGTGAAGTAGCGCTTCGCGGGAATCGGAGGCAAGACGACTTTCTCAACCGTGGTGGTCATCGTCGGTTAACCGTCGGTAAGGGTGCGCGGCGGCCGCGCGGGGCGTGGGCGCGCGTATTACTCCGCGCCGTTTTCGACCAGCGCCTTCAGCTTCTGGCTCGCGTGGAAGGTTACCACCCGGCGGGCCGCGATCGGAATCGCCTCGCCCGTCTTCGGATTGCGGCCCGGACGCTGCGGCTTGTCGCGCAGCTGGAAATTGCCGAACCCCGACAGCTTGACGCTTTCGCCGTTTTCGAGCGCATCGCGGATCACTTCGAAAAACGCCTCGACCATGTCCTTCGCTTCACGCTTGTTCAGCCCGACGCTGTCGAACAGCAGCTCCGCCAGTTCCGCCTTCGTCAGCGTCGGCGTCTCGGTGGACGCCGGCGCCGACGCGTCGCGGTTCATCGCGCTGCGTTGCGCCGTCAGGAGGGCTTCGAATTCACTCGAGGTCATGTCGTTCATATCTGCCATACAGCGCGTTGAATCAAAACTTACGATGGAAAAAAGCCGCCCGCGAACGGGCGGGCCCTCTCCTTAGCCGCGCAGGCGCGCACCGGCACGAGCCATTCGCTCGACCAGCGTCTGAATCGCCTGATCGACGACCTCGTCCTGCAGCGTGCCAGCCGCGTCCTGCAGCGTCACGCGGAAGGCAAGGCTCTTCTCGTTCGCGGCAAGACCACCGGAAGTATTTGATTTTGCACGAAATTCGTCGAAGAGTACAACCTTCTGAACGAATCGGCAGGCCTCTTCGGCAAGCGCCTTCTTCATTTCGTCGAAAAGTGCCTGAACCTCGACCGCCTGATCGACGACAACGGCGATATCGCGACGGACCGGCGGGAATTTCGACACATCGGTCGGCGCGGGCAGCGTCCGGGCAATCAGCGCGTCCGCGTCGATTTCGAACATCACCGGCGGGTGCGGCAACTCGTATTTCTGCATCAGGCGCGGATGCAACTCGCCGATCCAGCCGACCGCACGGCCATCGATTTCGATCCGTGCGCTGCGCCCCGGATGAAGGGCCGGGTGCTCGGCCTTCACGAAACGTGCAACCGCCGGCGCGAGCAGCGCTTCGAGATCGCCCTTCACGTCGAAGAAATCGACCGCGCGGGTCGCCACGCCCCACTGCTCGTCGAGCGCCGGACCGTACGCCAGCGCGCCGACGCGCTTCGGCTGCGCATGACCTTCGACCGCCAGCTCGCCGGCCTTCACCGACGGATCGGCGACGAACACGCGCCCCGATTCGAACACGCGCACGCGATCGGCGCGGCGGTTCAGGTTGTGGCGCAGCACGGCGATCAGGCTGCCGAACAACGTCGTGCGCATCACCGAAAGCTGGCTCGCGATCGGGTTCAGCAGGCGGATCGGGTTGTCGTTGCCCGCGAAATCGTGCTCCCACTCCGCATCGACGAAGCTGAAGTTGACGGTTTCCGCGTAGTCGCGCGCGGCAAGCGCGTGACGGATATCGTGGATCGAACGTCGCGTCTCGTGGGTCGCGCGCATTTCGCTCGTCGCGACCGGCGGCCGCGCCGGGATCTTCTCGAAACCGTAGATGCGCGCCACTTCCTCGATCAGGTCTTCCTCGATCTCGATGTCGAAGCGATGCGACGGCGGCGTGACGAGGAACGCATCGTCGTCGCGCTCGAACGGCAGGCCAAGGCGCGTGAAGATGTCCGCGATCTCGTCGGCGTCGATCTTCACGCCGATGATGCGGTTCGCGCGCGACACGCGCATCTTCACCGGCGCGCGCTGCGGCAGGTTCACCGCCTGATCGTCGACCGGGCCGGCCTTGCCGCCGCAGATCTCGAGGATCAGCTGCGTGATGCGCTCGACGTGCTCGACGGTCGTCGCGTAATCGACGCCGCGCTCGAAGCGATGGGCCGCATCGGTCGAGAAGTTGTACTTGCGCGCGCGGCCGCGGATGCTGTCCGGCCACCAGAACGCGGCTTCCAGGTAGATGTTGGTCGTATCGAGCGTGACGGCCGTGCTGTCGCCGCCCATGATGCCGGCCAGGCTTTCAACCTGACGGTCGTCCGCAATCACGCCGACCGTTTCGTCGAGCTCGACCGTGTTGCCGTTGAGCAGCTTCAGCGATTCGCCGCGCTTGCCCCAGCGCACTTCGATGCCGCCGTGGATCTTGTCGAGATCGAACACGTGCGACGGGCGGCCGAGTTCGAACATCACGTAGTTCGAGATGTCGACGAGCGCGGACACGCTGCGCTGGCCCGAGCGCTCGAGGCGCTCGACCATCCACTGCGGCGTCTTCGCATGCGCGTTCACGCCGCGGATCACGCGACCCGAGAAGCGGCCGCACAGATCGGGCGCGGCAATGCGCACCGGCAGCGTTTCGTCGAGCTCGACGTTCACCGGGCGGATGTCGACCGGCGTCAGCGGCGCGCCGGTGATCGCGGCCGTCTCGCGCGCGATGCCGAACACCGACAGGCAGTCGGCCTTGTTCGGCGTCAGCTTGATTTCGAAGATCGTGTCGTCGAGATTGAGGGTCTCGCGGATGTCCTGGCCGACCGGCGTGTCTTCCGACAGGATCAACAGCCCGCTGTGATCCTCGGACAACTTCAGCTCGCGCGCCGAGCACAGCATCCCCTGGCTCTCCACGCCGCGCAGCTTCGACAGCTTGATCGCGAACGGCTTGCCGCCCTCTTCCGCCGGCGGCAGTTCCGCGCCCACCAGCGCGACCGGCACCTTGATGCCGGGCGCCACGTTCGGCGCGCCGCAGACGATGTTCAGCGTCGCGCCGGTGCCGGCGTCGACCTGGCAGACATTGAGCTTGTCCGCATCCGGATGCTTGACGACTTCGAGCACGCGGCCCACGACGATCTTCGACGTCGGCGGCGCAGCCTTGCTCAGCGATTCGACTTCGAGCCCCGCCATCGTCAGCGCGTGCGACAGCTCGTCGGTCGTCAGCTGCGGGTCGACAAAGGTTCTCAACCAGGATTCAGGGAATTGCATGGATGTCTACGTTCGAAACAGGTTAGATCGACGCCCGGGGCCCCGTCGGAAACGTCCATCGGGGGCGTGCGCGGGCACAGGTCGGCGCGGCGAGCGGCGTTATGCGAACTGGCGCAGGAAACGCAGGTCGTTCTCGAAGAACAGCCGCAGATCCTGGACGCCGTAGCGCAGCATCGTCAGGCGCTCAAGGCCGCTGCCGAACGCGAAACCGATGTAGCGCTCGGGGTCGAGGCCCATGTTGCGGATCACGGTCGGATGCACCTGCCCCGAGCCGGAAATCTCGAGCCACTTGCCGGCGTTCTTGCCTTGCTCGAACATCATGTCGATCTCGGCCGACGGTTCCGTGAACGGGAAATACGACGGACGGAAGCGCACGAGGATGTCGTCGCGCTCGAAGAATTTTTTCAGGAAGTCGGTATAGACGCCCTTGAGGTCGGCGAAGCTGATGTTTTCGTCGATCCACAGCCCCTCGACCTGATTGAACATCGGCGAGTGGGTCGCATCGCTGTCGACGCGATACGTGCGGCCCGGCGCGATCACCTTGATCGGCGGACGGTTCATGCGCGCGTAACGCACCTGCATCGGGCTCGTGTGCGTGCGAAGCAGCAGCTGGCGGCCGTCGGCATCCTTGCCTTCGACGTAGAAGGTGTCCTGCATCGAACGCGCCGGATGGTTCTCCGGGCTGTTCAGCGAAGTGAAGTTGTACCAGTCGGTCTCGATTTCGGGGCCGTCGGCCACGTCGAAACCGATCGAGCCGAAAATCTGTTCGACACGCTCCCACGTGCGCATCACGGGGTGCAGGCTGCCTGCGCCGGCGCCGCGGCCCGGCAACGTCACGTCGATCGCTTCGGCGGTGAGGCGCTGATTCAGCAGCGCGTCGGCCAGTGCCTGGCGACGGGCGGTGAGCGCGGCTTCAACCTGCTGCTTCGCGACGTTGATGCGTGCGCCTTCGGTCTTGCGTGCTTCGGGATCGAGCTTGCCGAGGCCCTTCAGCAACTCGGTCAGCGCACCCGATTTGCCGAGAAATCGTGCTTTCTCGTTTTCGAGCGTGGTGATGTCGGCAGCCTGTTCGAAGGACTGCTGCGCGTCGGCGACAATCTGGTCCAGATCCATAGATCCCATCATTTCCAACGTCATTCGGTCTTGGCGAGCGAAATGGCCTCGCCAAACAAAAAAGGGGCTCGGAAGAGCCCCGTTTTCGCTGCAGCGGCCGAGACTACCGGAACCTCGCTGCAACTAACCACGCAGTGCTAATTTCGCAATTAGGCTGCAACGGCGGCTTTCACCTGCTTGACGATCGCAGCAAAAGCAGCCTTGTCGAACACCGCCATGTCGGCCAGCACCTTACGGTCGAGTTCGATCGACGCCTTCTTCAGGCCGTTGATGAACACGCTGTAGGTCATGTCGTGCTGGCGAACTGCCGCGTTGATACGCGTGATCCACAGTGCGCGGAACACACGCTTCTTGTTGCGGCGATCGCGGTACGCGTACTGACCAGCGCGCATCACCGCCTGCTTGGCGATGCGGTAGACGTTATTGCGGCGGCCGCGATAACCCTTGGCCAGGTTGATGATCTTCTTGTGGCGGGCCCGTGCGGTTACCCCACGTTTGACTCGAGGCATGTTTCTCTCCTTGGAGTATCAGTTGAGGGGTTACGCGAACGGGAGCATCGCGCGGACGGAGTTCAGATCGGAATCATGAACTGCCGTTGCACCGCGCAGATGGCGCTTGTTCTTCGTGGTTTTCTTGGTCAGGATGTGACGCTTGAAGGCTTGACCGCGCTTGACGGTACCGCCCGGACGCACCACGAAGCGCTTTGCAGCGCTCTTCTTGGTCTTCATCTTAGGCATGACGAACAACTCCAGTTTATTAGATGGCGATGGGTGTGCGGTTGGCTTGCGCCCTTGACCCGCCCTTCGAAACCCAGTCCACTTGTGTACGGCGAACCGCTTGCGCAGCCGCCGTCATCGTTGGCGTGCCGCCCTGACCGGGCAACGCGCCGAACCACTGTCGAACCTGCGCGCGACGCGCGCGGGCCCGTTGTTACTTCTTTTTCTTCGGCGAGAGCACCATGATCATCTGGCGCCCTTCCATCTTCGGCATCTGCTCGACCTGGCCGACTTCCTCGAGATCCGTGCGCAGACGCTCGAGCATCCGCATACCGATTTCCTGGTGGGCCATTTCTCGGCCGCGGAAACGCAACGTGATCTTCGTCTTGTCGCCCTCTTCGAGGAAGCGCACGAGATTGCGGAGCTTGACGTTGTAATCCCCGTCATCGGTACCCGGACGGAACTTGACTTCCTTGACCTGGATGACCTTCTGCTTCAGCTTCGCTTCGTGCTGCTTCTTCGACTCCTGGTACTTGAACTTGCCGTAATCCATCAGACGGCAAACCGGCGGCACCGCTTGCGGCGCGATCTCCACCAGGTCAACATCCAGTTCTTCCGATTTACGGAAAGCGTCAGCGAGTTTTACGATACCGAGCGGTTCGTTCTCGATCCCGACCAGGCGCACTTCCGGCGCAGTGATTTCACCGTTGATGCGGTGCGACGACTTATCAGTAGCGATGTTACGTTTCCTCTAAAAATTAAAAAAACGAGCCGCGCTGCCAGGGCGGTTACTTGAACGAGCGCAGGTCTTCCTGCAGACGCTCAACGAAGGCTTCGACCGGCATTACGCCAAGATCGACGCCGCCACGGGCACGCACGGCTACCGTTTGCGCATCACGCTCCTTATCGCCCACGACGAGGAGATAAGGCACCTTTTCCAGCGTGTGCTCGCGTATTTTATAGCTAATCTTCTCGTTGCGCAAATCGGCCGCCACTCTAACCCCTTGTTTTTGCAACGTTTGGGTCAGAGACTGCGCATATTCGGCCTGACTTTCGGCGATATTGAGCACAATTGCTTGGTACGGCGCGAGCCAAACCGGCATTGCACCAGCATGGTGCTCGATCAAAATGCCGAGGAATCGCTCCATCGAACCGACGATCGCGCGGTGCAGCATCACCGGCCGGCGGCGGCTGTTGTCTTCCGCGACGTACTCCGCACCCAAGCGCTCCGGCAACACCATGTCGAGCTGCAGCGTGCCGCACTGCCACGAGCGGCCGAGCGCATCCTTGATGTGGTACTCGATCTTCGGACCGTAGAACGCGCCCTCACCCGGCAATTCTTCCCACGCAAGGCCGCAGGCCGTCAGTGCATCGCGCAAACCCTGCTCGGCACGATCCCACGTCTCGTCCGTACCCGCACGCTGGTCGGGACGCAGCGACAGCTTGATGTCGATGTGATCGAAACCGAAGTCCTTGTACACGCTCATGGCCAGCGTGTTGAACGCGATCGATTCCGAGATGAACTGGTCTTCCGTACAGAAGATGTGCGCGTCGTCCTGCACGAAGCCGCGCACGCGCATCAGGCCGTGCAGCGCGCCCGACGCCTCGTTGCGGTGGCACGAGCCGAATTCCGCGTAACGCAGCGGCAGGTCGCGATACGAGCGCAGGCCGTGCTTGAACACCTGGACGTGGCCCGGGCAGTTCATCGGCTTGATCGCGTAGTCGCGCTTCTCCGACTCCGTCGTGAACATGTTCTCGCGATAGTTCTGCCAGTGGCCCGACGCTTCCCACAGCGAGCGGTCCATGATCATCGGCGTCTTGATCTCGAGATAACCGGCTTCGTTGACGCGGCGGCGCATGTACTGCTCGACCTGCTGCCACAGCGTCCAGCCCTTCGGATGCCAGAACACCATGCCCGGCGACTCTTCCTGCATGTGGAACAGGTCGAGCTGCTTGCCCAGCTTGCGGTGGTCGCGCTTTTCCGCTTCCTCGAGCATGTGCAGGTACTGATCCTGGTCTTCCTTCTTCGTCCAGGCCGTACCGTAGATACGCTGCAGCTGCTCGTTCTTCGAATCGCCGCGCCAGTACGCGCCCGCGACCTTCATCAGCTTGAAGACCTTCAGCTTGCCGGTGGACGGCACGTGCGGGCCGCGGCACAGATCGGTGAAGCCGCCGTGCGAGTACAGCTTGATTTCGTCGCTTTGCGGAATCGATTCGATGATCTCCGCCTTGTACTTCTCGCCGATGCTGCGGAAGTAACCGGCCGCTTCGTCACGCGACACGACACGGCGCGTGACCGGCTCGTCCTTCTTCGCGAGTTCCTGCATGCGCTTTTCGATCTTTTCCAGATCTTCCGGCGTAAACGGGCGGTTGTACGAGAAGTCGTAATAGAAACCGTTGTCGATCACCGGGCCGATCGTCACCTGCGCGTCCGGATACAGCTCCTTCACCGCATACGCGAGCAAGTGGGCGGTCGAGTGGCGGATGATGTCGAGGCCGTCGGCATCCTTGTCCGTGACGATCGCGAGCGACGCGTCGCGGTCGATCACCGTCGACGTATCAACGAGCTCGCCATCGAGCTTGCCACCAAGCGCAGCCTTCGCAAGGCCGGGACCGATCGAGGCCGCAACCTCGGCAACTGTCACCGGATGCTCGTATTGTCGAACTGAGCCGTCAGGCAAGCGTATCGAAACCATAGCAATCTCCGTGATGCCGACAGTGGGCGGCAGACCAGGTACGCGAGATCGAACTCACGCATGAAAATTTCGCGACAAAAAAAATGCGGCCCCGCTTTCGAGGGGCCGCATTCGATACTTCACTCAAACTGAAAGGGCGAAAACGTTCCTCGACTAGCGTCGCTCCGAAGTGGTTTCGGTCAACGTTCGCGGTGTCATAACCGTATTCGCCTTGTTCGCGTTGAGTTGTGTACTGCACTGAACACCCGGAGGCCGGGCATTCTCAATTCGTTGGTAGGCTCGATTGGATTCGAACCAACGACCCCCACCATGTCAAGGTGGTGCTCTAACCAACTGAGCTACGAGCCTAGAGAAGCTAAGATTATATGGAGCGGCTACCGACTTGGCAAGTGTTTTATGCGGTCGCAGCAAAACAATGCCGTTCCAACCCCATCACGATTTCCGCCCTGCCCGCACGACGCCCTGCACCTCGCCGAGCAGCGTGCACGCGCGCTGCACCTGCGCCGAATTCGATACCTCGACCGTGAACTGCATGAATGCCGCATTGCGGCGACTCTGCGTCTTCACGCCCACGACATTGATCTTTTCGCGCGCGAACACTTCGGAGATATCGCGCAGCAACCCTTGCCGGTCGCTCGCCTCGATCATCAGGTCGACCGGATACACGGACGCGCCGCGCCCGCCCAGCACGTCGGCCGACCAGGTCGTCTGCAGCACGCGCTCCGGCGCGCGCTCGACCATCCGGCGAAACGTCGGACAGTCGCTGCGATGAATCGACATTCCCTTGCCGCGCGTGACGAAACCGCTGATCGGATCGGGCGGCGCCGGACGGCAGCAGCGCGCCAACTGCGTCAGCAGCGCGTCGACGCCCACCACCAGCACGCCGGTCGACGCGCCGTGCGCGACGCTCGCGCCGCTGCTGCGCTTCTCGAAATCGGCCGGCGCCTCGGGCGCCGGTTCCGGCGGCGGCGCATCGGACAGCGCGTGCTCGACGTTGCGCAGGCTGAACTCTTCCTTGCCGACGACCGAGAACAACTCCTCGGGTGACTTGAAGCCGAGCTTCGCGGCGAGGTTGTCCAGGTTGACCGACGTCTTGCCCTCGCGCTGCAGCGTCTTTTCGACGAGCGCGCGCCCGTGCGCGACGTTTTCTTCCTGCTCGATCGAGTTGAACCACGCACGCACCTTCTGCCGCGCACGCGAACTCTTCAGGTAACCGAGCTGCAGGTTCAGCCAGTCGCGCGACGGCCCGCCTTCCTTCACCGCGACGATCTCGACCGTCTGGCCGTTCGCCAGCGACGTGTTCAGCGGCACCATCACGCCGTCGACGCGCGCGCCACGGCAGCGATGGCCGAGCTCGCTGTGCAGGTGATACGCGAAATCGACCGGCGTCGCGCCCTGCGGCAACGCGATCACGCGCGCCTGCGGCGTCAGTACATAGATGTGGTCGTCGTCGAGCGACGTCTCGCGCAATTGCGCCCACGCCTGGTCGCCCGACACTTCGGTGCCATCCTCGACGTCGTCCTTCCACGCGAGCAACTGGCGCAGCCACGCGATCTTCTCGTCGTACTTGTCGCTCGCGGAGAACTGGCCGCCGTAGCCGCGCGCGCCGGCCTCCTTGTAACGCCAGTGCGCGGCGACGCCGTACTCGGCGAAACGATGCATCTCCTGCGTGCGGATCTGCACTTCGAACGCACGGCCGTCGTCGCCGATCACGACCGTATGCAGCGACTTGTAGCCGTTCGGCTTCGGCCGCGAGATGTAGTCGTCGAATTCCTTCGGCACCGGCTGCCACAGGTGATGCACGATGCCCAGCACCGCGTAGCAATCCTTGATGTCGGGCACGATCACGCGAAACGCGCGCACGTCGTACAGCTCGGAGAAATCGAGCTCCTTGCCGCGCATCTTGCGCCAGATGCTGTAGATATGCTTCGGCCGGCCGCTCACGTCGGCCTGGATGTGCGCTTGCGCGAGCTCGTGCTGCAGCCGCGCGATCGCCTGCGTGACGTACGCCTCACGCTCGATGCGCTTCTCGTCGAGCAGCTTCGCGATCCGCTTGTAGGTGACGGGATCCTCGAAGCGGAACGCGAGATCCTCGAGCTCCCACTTCAGTTGCCAGATACCGAGACGGTTCGCGAGCGGCGCATAGATCTCGAGCGTCTCGCGCGCGACGTCGGGCGGCGGATCGAGCTTCGCGGCCGCGTAGTAGCGCAGCGACTGCAACCGCGACGCGAGCCGGATCAGCACCACGCGGATGTCCTGCGCGAACGCGAGCAGCATCTTGCGCAGCGCCTCGATTTGCGTGCGCCGCTCTTCCGCCGCGTCGCGCCCGGAGTCGGGCTTCGCGGCATTCTGCGCGGCGCGCAGGCTGACAGTGCCGAGCCGCAACAGCTTACGCACGTCGGACACGAGCCGCGCGACTTCGTCGCCGAAACGCTCGGTCAGCTCACGCTCGGGGTCGCTCAGGTGCGGCGTCAGCACGAACAGCGCGGCGGCCTGCATCGCGTGCGGATCGACGTTCAGCGTGCGCATGATCGCCGCCGTGCCCGCCGAGTGATCGGCGAGCAGCTCGCCGGACGACAGGCGCGCGTCGCCGGCCCGCTCGCGCACGAACGCGAGCACGTCGTCGAACGACGGCGCCGCGACGGGAGAGGCGGAAACGGATTCGGTCATTGCACGGCCTGCCGGAATACGGTCATCGTCGGATAACGCTCAGCTCCGCTGCGCGGCGACGACCACGATCTCGACGAGCAGCGCCGGATCGGCGAGCTTCGCCTCGACGGTGGCGCGCGGCGGCGTGTTGCCCGGTGCGACCCATGCGTCCCACTCCGCATTCATGCCTTCGAAGTTCGCCAGATCCGAGATGTAGATCTGCACCGACAGCAGATGCGCCTTGTCGCTGTTCGCTTCGGCGAGCAGGCGATCGATGTGGCCGAGCACTTCGCGCGTCTGGCCGCGGATGTCCTGCGTGGTGTCTTCGGCGATCTGGCCGGCCAGATACACGGTACCGTTGTGGATCGCGGTTTCGGAGAGACGGGCCCCGACGTGGTGACGAATGACTGCCATGAAAATGTTCCGGTCGTGATGGGTAAGGAATCGGGCGGCGGCACGGCCCGCGTGCCGCCGAACCGCATATTATGACGCGTTTATGCGTCGCCTTCGACGAAAAACCGTCGTGCGAGCGCAATCTGGTCGGCGCTGACGAAGGCCGGCGCGTGGCCCGCCCCCGGAATCTCGACCTGCGTCACGTGCCGCCCGCGACGGACCATTTCGGCCGCCGTCTCGCGCGACAGCAAGTCGGACGTCTCGCCGCGCACGACGAGGAGCGTCGCATCCGTCGTCTCGATCGCGCGCCACAGCGCGGCCTCGCCAAGCGCGGCCAGTTCGGGCGTCGTCGCCTTGAACGGCTCGGCGATGCGCGGATCGTAGCGCATCGTCCAGCCGCCTTCGGGCAGTTCGTGCAGCAGCGGCCCGTTGATCTCGCGCCACTCGTCGGCGCTCAGCGCACCGAACGGCAGCGACAGCGACGTCAGATAGTCGATCCCCTCCTGCTCGGTCGCAAAGCGCGGCTGCACGCCGAGGTACTCGCCGATGCGCGTCAACGAATCGGGCTCGATGCGCGGGCCGACGTCGTTGACGATCATCCGGCGTAGCGGCGAACCGGGGAGCCCGGCGAGCGCCATGCCGATCAGGCCGCCCATCGACGTACCGAACCAGTCGACCGATTCGACGTCGAGCCGTGCGATCAGCGTCACCATGTCGGCCACGTACTGCGGAATCGCATAGTGCCGCGGATCGGCCAGCCGGTCCGATTGGCCGCGCCCGACGACATCGGGGCAGACGACGCGATACGTATCGGACAGCGCGGCGGCAAGCCGGTCGAAATCGCGCCCGGAGCGGGTCAGGCCGTGCACGCAGACGAGCACGCGCGGATTCGCGGGATCGCCCCACTCGGTATAGGCGACGTGGTGAAGGCCGGCCGCGCTCGCACACTGCACGCGCCGCTGGCGGGGAACCGGGGGATTCGCTGGGGTCGTTGGCATCGTTGGCATCCTGTCGAACGGGGGGCGACGCGCGGGACAACGCTTGCGGCGCCCGATGCAAACGATTGTAAACCGCTTCGGAATGACGGGGCGCCACGCGCCCCGGCCCACCACCCGAGCCAGGTTCAATCGTGGCGGCGCCACGCGCCCCGCAACTGCTCGCGCAGGAAATCGACGAATGTCCGCACCCGCAACGGCACATGGCGAGCGCCGGGATAAACGGCATGCAACGGCGCGGCGGATGCCTCGAAGGCCGGCAGCACGCGCACGAGCCGGCCGGCGTCGAGATCGGCGCCGACGTCCCAGATCGACTTCAACGCAATGCCCGCGCCTTCGAGCGCCAGCGTACGCGCCGCGCCGCCGTCGTTCGTCAGCAGCGCGGCCGTCACCTCGACCGCCACGCCGCCTTGCGCGCCATCGAACCGCCATTCGGCACGCGGCTGGTCGCCCATCACGATGCATCGATGCGCACGCAGCTCGGCCGGATGGGCGGGCCAGCCGTGCGCCGCGAGATAGCCCGGCGACGCGCACAGCACGCGGTGATTCGGCGCCAGCTCGCGCGCGATCATCGTCGAATCGGCGAGATTGCCGATCCGCACGGCGACGTCGATGTCGGCTGCGAGCAGATCGACGACCGCATCGGTCAGCATCAACTGCACGGTCAATTGCGGATGCCGCTGCTGAAATGCCGCGACGAGCGGCGCGATTCGCAGGCGGCCGAGTTCGCCAGGCGCCGTCACGCGCAGCACGCCGCTGACCGTGCCGCGGCGGTCGCGCATCAGCGTTTCCGCATGCTCGACTTCGGCCAGGATGCGCAGCACCTGCGCATGAAACTGCGCGCCGTCGTCGGTGAGCGTCTGCTGCCGCGTCGTCCGGTGCAGCAGGCGCACGCCGAGCCGCGACTCGAGATGCGCGAGCCGCTTGCTGACGACCGACAACGACAGGTCGAGCTCGCGCGCCGCCGCCGACAGGCTTCCGGCCGACACGATCCGCGCGAAGGTATCGAGCGCGGGGAAATCGTCGATCAGCGTCATGGCGCCCGCCTTACCCTAACCTTTCCTTTTTTCGAATAATCCATTCGCTTCTTGCCCGTATTTGCATTCAGAACGGAAACCTACCATACCTGTTCCGCGTCGTCGCATGACGCTCTTCACAGGACCCTTGCAACCATGTCGATCCGCCTTCGTTCAGCCGCCCGCCCTGTCGCGCACGCCTTCGCGGCAGCCGCTTGCGTCGTGGCGCTCTGGCCCGCCGCCGCCCGTGCCGCCGATCTCGTCGCACCGCACAGCCTGACCGTCGCGGCAGGCTTGCCGGCCGCGCAGGCCCGCGCGCAAATCCTGGCCGCGCGCCGCTACGGCAGCTTCTGGAATACCGGCGACCCCGCACTCGCCCGCGCGGCACTCGCCGCCGACTTCACCGACCGCACGCTGCCGCCCGGCCGCGAACAAGGCGCAGCGGGGCCGCTCGCGGCCTCCAGCACGATGCGCGACGCGATCCCGGATCTGCGCTGCGACATCGAACAGATGATCGTCGCTGGCGACCGGGTCGTCGTGCACCTGCATTTCCGCGGGCATTTCACCGGCGCGTTCAACGGAACGGCCGGGCGCGGACAGGCGATCGACTTCATCGCGACCGATATCTATCGGATCGACCACGGCCGGATCGCGGAAAACTGGCACATCGAAGACAACCTGACGCTGATGCGTCAGCTTGGGCTCGTCGGTTGACGGAGGGGACGATGACTCACGGTAACGACACGCCCGCGACGCCTCTGCCGCGCCGCACGTTCCTGGCCCAGGCCGGCGCAGGGCTCGCGGCCGGCGTCGCGCTGGCCGCAGGCACGTCCGTGCGTGCCGCCGCCGCGACGGTGCCGGCGCCCGCGACACCGGGCGCCACGCCGTTCTGGCCGGACGGCGCGCGGCTCGTGATCTCGATCTCGATGCAGTTCGAGGCGGGCGGACAACCGCCCACGGGCGCGGACAGTCCGTTTCCGGCCGTCGCGTTTCCGCCGTCGGTGCCGGTCGATCTCGCATCGGCCACCTGGTTCGCATATGGCTATCGGGAAGGGATTCCGCGCCTGCTCGACCTGTGGGACCGGCACGGCGTGAAAGTGACGTCGCACATGATCGGAGAAGCCGCGCGCCGGCATCCCGAACTGGCGCGCGAGATCGTATCGCGCGGCCACGAAGCCGCCGCGCACGGCCCGACGTGGCGCGCGCAATTCGCGATGAGCCGCGACGACGAGCGCCACTTCCTGACCGAAGCGCGCGACATGGTCGAAGCGGTGACCGGCCAGCGCCCGACCGGCTACAACTGCAACTGGCTGCGGCGCGGCCCGCATACGCTGTCGCTGCTGCAGGAACTCGGCTACACGTATCACATCGACGACGTCAGTCGCGACGAACCGTTCATCGAGACCGTCGGCGGCCGCGATTTCGTGGTGGTCCCGTACACGCTGCGCAACAACGACATCCTGCTGATCGAAGGCCGTCACTACTCGCCGACGATGTTCGTCGAGCAGATCAAGCTCGATTTCGACCAGCTGTACGCGGAAGCCGGGCAGCGGCGCAGATTGATGTCGATCAGTGCGCACGACCGGATCAGCGGCACGCCGCAGATGGTCCGCGCGTGGGACGACTTCCTGCACTACGCTCGATCACACCCCGGGGTCGCTTTCATGCGCAAGGACGACATTGCGCGCTTCGCACTGCACAGCCCGTCGACGCTGCGCGAGACCGAAACGATCTGACCGGATTCCGTTCAACTCACCACCCAGGAGAGACTTTCATGGACGATCTGCTCCACGGAAAGACAGTACTCGTCGTCGGCGGCAGCTCCGGCATCGGCGCCGCCACCGCAGCAGCATTCGCGCGGCGCGGCGCGCGGGTGACGATCGCTTCGCGCGATCCACGCAGGTTCGACCTCGACGCCCTGCCGGGCGCGCACGTGCGGACCGAAACGCTCGACATCACCGATACGGCGGACGTCGATGCGTTCTGCGCACGCGCCGGCCGGTTCGACCACGTCGTGATTTCTGCCGCGAAGACGGCCACGGGCGCGGTCCGTGCGCTGCCGCTCGCCGACGCGCAGGCAGCGATGGACAGCAAGTTCTGGGGCGCCTACCGCATCGCCCGCGCGATCGATATCGCGCCCGGCGGCTCGCTGACGTTCGTGTCGGGCTACCTGAGCGTGCGGCCGAGCGCGTCGTCGGTGCTGCAAGGCGCGATCAACGCAGCGCTCGAAGCCCTCGCCCGCGGGCTGGCGCTCGAGCTGGCGCCGGTGCGCGTGAATACCGTGTCGCCCGGCCTGATCGCGACGCCGCTGTGGGACAAGCTCGCGCCCGACGCACGTGACGCGATGTACGCCGGCGCCGCCCAGCGGCTTCCGGCACGCAGGGTCGGCCAGCCGGAGGATGTCGCGAATGCGATCCTGTATCTGGCGGCCACGCCTTATGCAACCGGTTCGACGGTACTGGTTGACGGCGGCGGCGCGATCGCGTGACGCCTGCGCGCACGACAAAACGCCCGCGTTCCGTCAGGAACGCGGGCGTCAGGGATGACGCAACAGCGTGACGCTCAGGCCACGGCGCTGACGTCGAGCGGCGCGCCCGTCTTCGCCTGGATCTCGTCGGCGCTCACGCCGTCGGCCAGTTCGAGCACCTTCAACCCGGCCGGCGTCACTTCGATCACGCCGAGATCGGTGATGATCAGGTCGACCACGCCAACACCCGTGAGCGGCAAGTTGCATTCTTCGAGGATCTTGTGCTGATCGCCCTTAGCGACATGCTCCATCAGCACGACGACACGCCCCACCCCCGCGACGAGGTCCATCGCGCCGCCCATCCCCTTGATCATCTTGCCCGGGATCATCCAGTTCGCGAGGTCGCCCTGCTTGCTGACCTGCATCGCGCCGAGGATCGCGAGGTTGATGTGGCCGCCGCGGATCATCGCGAACGAATCGGCCGACGAGAAGATCGACGAACCGGGCAGCGTCGTGACGGTCTGCTTGCCGGCGTTGATCAGATCGGCGTCGACTTCGTCCTCGGTCGGCGACGGGCCGATGCCGAGCAGGCCGTTCTCCGACTGCAGCCACACCTCGACGCCTTCCGGCACGTGGTTCGCGACGAGCGTCGGCAGGCCGATGCCGAGGTTCACGTAGAAGCCGTCCTGCAGTTCCTTCGCCGCGCGCGCGGCCATCTGGTCACGATTCCAGGCCATGTCAGTCTCCTTTCGCGCGTACGACGCGTTGTTCGATGCGTTTTTCGGGCGTCGCGTTCAGCACGATGCGCTGCACGAAGATCCCCGGCGTATGGACCTGATCCGGATCGAGCGTACCGTTCTCGACGATCTCCTCGACTTCGACCACGGTGATCTTGCCGGCCATCGCGCACATCGGGTTGAAGTTGCGCGCGGTGCGGCGATAGATCAGGTTGCCGGACTTGTCGGCCTTCCACGCCTTGACGAGCGCGACGTCGGCCGTCAGCGACGGCTCGAGCACGTAGTGGCGATCGCCGAACTGGCGCGTCTCCTTGCCTTCCGCGATCACGGTGCCGTAGCCGGTATTCGTGAAGAACGCGGGGATGCCCGCGCCGCCCGCGCGCAGCTTTTCGGCGAGCGTGCCCTGCGGCGTGAATTCGAGCTCGAGTTCGCCGGCCAGGTACTGGCGCTCGAACTCCTTGTTCTCGCCGACGTACGACGAGATCATCTTCTTGATCTGGCGCGTTTCCAGCAGCAGGCCGAGGCCGAAACCGTCGACGCCTGCGTTGTTGCTGATGCAGGTGATGCCCTTGACCGCCGAATCGCGCAACGCCGCGATCAGCGCCTCGGGAATCCCGCACAGGCCGAAGCCGCCCACCGCGAAGGTCTGTCCGTCACGGACGATCCCCTCCAGCGCGGCAGCCGCGCTTGGATAGACTTTGTTCATCAGTTGTCCCTTCCTCTATGGAAACCAGCAAAACCGGTTCACGCGCCACGTGGCGCAAGCCCGCCGCACCATTCTATGCATGCGCGGCGATGCCTGCGTCGAAGCACGCTGTTTTTATGTCGCGACACACCGCCGCGAGATGCCTGAAAGGGTACGATGCGGCGCGGATGCGGCACAATACGCAAAAATACATAAGCATTTCCCTCCGCCTGCCTGCGCCATGCCCGATCTCGATTACCAGACCGCCTTCCACCTCGCGCCGCTCGGCCTCGTGCTGTCGCGCGACCGCGTGATCGAGGACTGCAACGACGCGCTCGCGTCGATCTTCCGCTGCGCACGGGCCGACCTGATCGGGAAATCGTACGCGGTGCTCTACCCGTCCACGGACGAATTCCAGCGAATCGGCGAGCGCATCGCACGCGTGATGGTCGCGAACGGCGTCTACTCGGATGACAGAATCATGAAGCGCGCCGACGGCGAACTGTTCTGGTGCCACGTGACGGGCCGCGCACTCGACCGCACCGCGCCGCTCGCGGCGGGCGTCTGGACCTTCGAGGATTTGAGTGCGACGCGCCGCGTCGCGGTCGAGCTGACCCCGCGCGAGCGCGAGATCGCCGCCCAGCTCGCGACCGGCAAGACCAGCAAGCAGATCGGGCGCGTGCTCGACATCAGCTCGCGCACGGTCGACATCTACCGCGCCCGGCTGATGCGCAAATACGGGACGAACAATACGCCGGAGCTGCTGCAGCGCCTGCTCGGGCAGTGAGCGCGCATTGCGTCGCAGCGCTCGAATGACGATCGGCCGCACGCGGCGGCCGACCGGGGGAAACAACGGGCACGGCGCGCCACCGGCGACCCGGTGCCGGCCTGCCGGTAGGCACGCTCAGCCGACTTTCGCCGCGAGCGCGCGCTCGATCGTGTCGCGCAGCAGGGGCGGCAGCGGCACCGACTTGCCGAGCGCGTAGTCGACCCACACGCAGCGCGCGTTACCGCGTGCGTAGACATGCTGCGGATCGTCCGCGCGCGTGAGCTCGAACCCGGTATCGAAACTGCTTCGGCCGGGCTTCGCGGCCGACATCCTCGCGATCACGTCGCCCGGATAGTGCAACTGCTTGAGGAATTCCATCGACGCGGTGACGATGACGGGCCCCTGCCCCTCGCCGTTGCCGCCGGCAATGCCGAGCTGCTCGAACCACGAGATCCGCGCCTGCTCCATGTAGCGGAAATAGACCGTGTTGTTCACATGGCCGAACGCGTCCATGTCGCCCCAGCGGATCGGCATCGACATCTCAAAAACGGGGGAGTAATCGCTTGTTGCGCTCATTGCAGTCTTCTTTGTTGCTGAATGTCACCCGCTCAGGCGAGGCCGAAGCCGTCGTCCGCGGAGATGATCGAGCCATTGATGAACTGCGACTCGTCGGCCGCGAGCAGCAACAACAGCCCGTCGAGATCCTGCGGCTTGCCGACACGCCGGCGCGGCAGCATCGACTGCAGCTTCTGGCCCTGCTCGGTTTCCCACAGGTAATGATTGATTTCGGTATCGATATAGCCCGGGCAGATCGCGTTCACGTTGATCCCGTGACGGCCCCACTCCAGCGCCATCGCGCGCGTCATCTGCACGACCGCGGCCTTGCTCATCGCGTACAGCCCGATTTGCGGGAACACGCGCAGCCCGGCCACCGACGCGATGTTGATGATCCGGCACGGCGGCTTGCCGTTGCCGCCGCCGTTCGCGCGCATGATCATCCGCTTCGCGACTTCCTGCGCGACGAAAAATGCGCCGCGCGTGTTCGTATCGAACACGAACTCGAAATCCGCCGGCGTCACGTCGACGAGCTTCTGCATCGTCGACACGCCCGAATTGTTCACGAGAATGTCGATCGTGCCGGCTTCCGTCTCCGCATGCGCGACGGCCGCCTTGATGCTCTGGACATCGGTCACGTCGAGCGACACGACGTGCGCGGCGCCACCCGCCGCCTCGATCTCCGCGCGCAGCTCCTTCAGGCGCTCGACGCGGCGGCTCGCGAGCACGACCTTCGCGCCGGCTTGCGACAGTACCTGCGCAAAACGCTGCCCGAGGCCGCTCGACGCGCCCGTCACCAGCGCAACCTTGCCTTCCAGATTGATCGATCGACCCATTTGACCATCCCCTTTCGATGTCGTTTCGCCAGCCCCGGCGGCGCAGCCCGGGCGGCATTACCCTAGCACAAAAAATAGAACGATCGTGCTAATCTACCCGCATGTTGTTGCGGCAAGCGTTTCGTTTCGCAGACAATACGCTCCCGAATAAAAGCATTCTAACGGTTAGAGGAACGCCAATGACCCCCGCAAGCCTCATCGAGCAATACGGCCCGCGCGAATCGATGGAATACGACGTCGTGATCGTCGGCGGCGGCCCCGCCGGGCTGTCGGCGGCGATCCGGCTCAAGCAGTTGGCCGCCGAGAAAGGCACCGAGATCGGCGTGTGCGTGCTCGAGAAGGGTTCCGAGATCGGCGCGCACATCCTGTCGGGCGCGGTGATGGACCCGCGCGCGATCACCGAGCTGTTTCCCGACTGGAAGGAGCGCGGCGCGCCGCTCGACGTCGAGGTGACGGAAGACCGCTTCCTGTTCCTGTCCGAGAAGAGCGCGGTGACCACGCCGAACTGGGCGCTGCCGGACAACTTCAAGAATCACGGCAACTACGTGATCTCGCTGGGCAACGTCACGCGCTGGCTTGGGGCACAGGCCGAGGCGCTGGGCGTCGAGATTTTCCCCGGCTTCCCCGCCGCGGAAATTCTTTACAACGACGACGGCTCGGTCAAAGGCGTCGCCACCGGCAACATGGGCGTGGGCAAGGACGGCGAGCCGACCGAGAACTTCCAGCTCGGCATGGAGCTGCATGCGAAGTACACACTGTTCGCCGAAGGCTGCCGCGGCCATCTGGGCCGCCAGCTGATCTCGAAGTTCAAGCTCGACGCGAACGCCGATCCGCAGGCGTACGGGATCGGCATCAAGGAACTGTGGGAAATCGACCCGGCCAAGCACAAGCCGGGCCTCGTGATCCACACGGCCGGCTGGCCGCTGAAGTCCGACACGTACGGCGGCTCGTTCCTGTATCACATGGACAACAACCAGGTGGTGGTCGGCTTCGTGGTGGGCCTCGGCTACACGAACCCGTACCTGTCGCCGTTCGAGGAATTCCAGCGCTACAAGACGCATCCGTCGATCCGCGCGTTCCTCGAAGGCGGCAAGCGCGTGTCGTACGGCGCACGCGCGATCACGGCCGGCGGCCTGCTGTCGCTGCCGAAGACGGTGTTCCCGGGCGGCGCGCTGATCGGCGACGACGCGGGCTTCCTGAACGCATCGCGGATCAAGGGCAGCCACGCGGCGATCAAGACCGGCATGCTGGCAGCGGACGCCGCATTCGACGCGGTGCAGGCCGGCCGCCAGTCGGATGAACTCAATGCGTACCCGGATGCGTTCAAGCAATCGTGGCTGTACACGGAGCTGTACCGCGCGCGCAACTTCAAGCAGTGGATGGCCAAGGGCCTGTACCTCGGCACGCTGATGGTGGGGCTCGAGCAGAAGGTGATGGGCGGCAACGTGCCGTGGACGCTGCATCACCAGCACGCGGACCACGAGATGCTGAAGCCGGCGTCGCAGTGCGAGCCGATCGCGTATCCGAAGCCGGACGGCAAGCTGACGTTCGACCGGCTGTCGTCGGTGTTCATCTCGAACACGAACCACGAGGAGAACCAGCCGGCGCACCTGACGCTGAAGGACGCGAGCGTGCCGGTGAACGTGAACCTGCGCACGTACGCGGGGCCGGAGGCGCGCTTCTGCCCGGCGGCGGTGTACGAGTTCGTGAAGAACGACGACGGCGGCGAGCGCCTCGTGATCAACGCGCAGAACTGCGTGCACTGCAAGACCTGCGACATCAAGGACCCGACGCAGAACATCGTGTGGGTCACGCCCGAAGGCGGCGGCGGGCCGAATTATCCGAACATGTAACCTGCCGGAACGCGCCGCCACGAGCGGCGCGTTTTGCGTCGGTCACTGCGAACCGCCATAAACGAAACGGGGCGCTGCATCACGCAGCGCCCCGCTTGCATTCATCGCTCCACTGCCGAGGCGACACAGGGCGCCCCGCCCGCCTCTATCAGGTCGCGCTGCCCGCGATCTTCGGCGTCGACGTCTCGACGTCGCCGCACTGCGCGCGATGGCGCAGCGCATGATCGATCAGCACCAGCGCGAGCATCGATTCGGCGATCGGCGTCGCACGAATGCCGACGCACGGATCGTGGCGGCCGAAGGTTTCGACCGTCGCCTCGTCGCCGCTCTTCGTGATCGAGCGGCGCGGCGTGCGGATGCTCGACGTCGGCTTGATCGCGATCGACACGGTGATGTCCTGCCCCGTCGAAATCCCGCCGAGCACGCCGCCCGCGTGGTTGCCGACGAAGCCGGCCGGCGTCAGTTCGTCGCCGTGCACCGAGCCGCGCTGCGCGACGCTGTCGAAACCCGCGCCGATCTCGACGCCCTTCACCGCGTTGATGCTCATCATCGCCTTCGCGATATCGGCATCGAGCCGGTCGAATACCGGTTCGCCCCAGCCGACCGGCACGCCCGACGCGACGACGTCGATGCGCGCGCCGATCGAATCGCCATCCTTGCGCAGCGCATCCATGTACGCTTCGAGCTCCGGCACGACCGCCGCGTTCGGCGAGAAGAACGGATTCTCGTGCACGTACGACCAGTCGACGAACGGCACGTCGATTTCGCCGAGGCCGCTCATGTAGCCGCGCACCTCGACCCCGAAGCGCTCGCGCAGCCACTTCTTCGCGACCGCGCCCGCGCCGACGATCGGCGCGGTCAGGCGCGCGGACGAGCGACCGCCGCCGCGGTAGTCGCGGATGCCGTATTTCTGCCAGTAGGTGTAGTCGGCGTGGCCGGGACGGAACGTCTCGACGATGTTGCCGTAGTCCTTGCTGCGCTGGTCGGTGTTGCGGATCAGCAGCGCGATCGGCGTGCCGGTCGTCACGCCTTCGAACACGCCCGACAGGATCTCGACCTCGTCGGCCTCCTGCCGTTGCGTCACGTGTCGCGACGTGCCCGGCTTGCGGCGATCGAGTTCGATCTGGATATCGGCTTCGGTCAGCCCCATCCCCGGCGGGCAGCCGTCGATCACGCAGCCGATCGCGGGACCGTGCGATTCGCCGAAGGTCGTGACAGTGAAAAGCGTGCCGAGGGTATTGCCGGACATGATGGAACCGCCCAAAAGAGAAATGGGCAAACCGATGCGCTGCCGGGGCCGCAGGCAGGCCGATCGTTTGCCGGTCGAGAAAAAGAGGTAAACCGCTATTATGCCAGCCGTCCCGGGCCCGCGGGCCGCGTGAACCGTTCAGACCACACGGGCGGGCGCGGATAAGGGCAGAGGCAACGCGGTACGGCGATCGCAGGCCCTCGGCGTTACGCGCGGGAGCCGCCGAACCGCGGCCCCCATCCCGGCCCGGCGCGCGGATCGATCATTCCGCGCCGGACTCGGCGCCCGCCTACTTCCGCGCGCCGCGCAGTTCGGTCACCGCCGCCTGCAGCGCCTCGGGCGTCGCCACCGACGCGGGAATCGGCTCGCCGACCGCCAGCGTCAGCCGGCTCATCACGCCGCGCTTGATCGGCCGCGGCATCCGCGCATCGGAATGCCGCGAAAAATAGCTGCCCCACAGCCCGCGCAGCGCCATCGGGATCACCGGCGCCGGCGTGCGGCTCAGGATCTCGGTGATACCGTGGTGGAACGTGTTGATGTCGCCCGTCTTCGTCAGCTTGCCCTCGGGGAAGATACACACGAGCTCGCCGTCCTTCAGCGCGGCCTCGCAGAGGTCGTACGCACGCGCGAGCATCGCGGGGTCCTCGTGGCGCGGGGCGATCGGAATCGCCTTCGCATGCCGGAATACCCAGCTCGCGAAACGCGTCTTGAAGATCCGGTGATCCATCACGAACCGAATCGGACGCGGGCTCGCGGCGGCCAGCACCAGCGCATCGACGTAGCTGACGTGGTTGCACACGAGCACCGCCGCCCCTTCCGCCGGAATCCGCTCCGCGTGCACGAGGCGAATCCGGTAGAAGGTATGCACGAGCACCCACGCGACGAAGCGCAGCAGAAACTCGGGCACGAGCAGGTAGATATACGTCGCGACCACGACGTTCAATAGCGCGGTGACGAGGAACAGCCCCGGGATGTCGACCCCGGCCTTGGTCAGCCCCATCGCCATCAAGGCCGACAGGATCATGAACAGCGCGTTCAGGATGTTGTTCGCGGCGATGATCCGCGCGCGGTGCGTCGGCGCGCTGCGGCTCTGGATCAGCGCGTACAGCGGCACGCTGTAGAAGCCGCCGAACATCGCGAGCAGGAACAGGTCGGCGAGGATGCGCCAGTGGCGCGCACCGGCCAGGAATTCGCCGACCGACAGCAGATGGCCGGGCGACGACAGCGCATGGCTCGCGAAATACAGCTCGATCGCGAACACGCTGATGCCGATCGAGCCGAGCGGCACGAGGCCGATCTCGACGCGCCGCTGCGACAGCCGCTCGCACAGCAGCGAGCCGAGGCCGATGCCGACCGAGAACGTCGCGAGCAGGATCGTGACGACGTCGGGGCTCGCGGACAGCACGTCCTTCGCGAAATTGAAGAACGACGTGAGGAAGGTCGCGCCGACGAACCACAGCCACGAAATGCCGAGCAGGCTCAGGAACACCGTGCGGTTCTGGCGCGCGAGGCCGAGGTTGCGCCAGGTTTCGCTGACCGGGTTCCAGTTGATCACGAGGTCGGGCTGCGGCGCGGGTGTCGACGGCACGCGCTGCGCGACGAGCCGCCCGGCCAGCGCGATGACGACGACGCTCACCGCGAGCACGCGCTCGCCGCTGCCTTCGATGCCGGCGGCCGCGCCGCCGATGATCGTGCCGATCAGGATCGCGATGAACGTGCCCATCTCGACGAGCCCGTTGCCGCCGACCAGCTCATGTTCGCCGAGATGCTGCGGCAGGTACGAATACTTGACGGGCCCGAACAGCGTCGAGTGCATCCCCATCATGAACGTGCACAGATACAGCAGCGTCGCGCTGTGCGTGACGAAGCCGGCCGCGCCGACCAGCATCAGCACGATCTCGAACGATTTCACGAAGCGCGTGAGGGTCGCCTTGTCGTATTTGTCGGCGATCTGGCCGGAGGTGGCCGAGAACAGCACGAACGGCAGGATGAAGATCGCGGAAATCAGGAACGCGGCCGTTTTCGCATCGACGCCGGAGAACCGCGCGGTGTGATACGTGACGAGCGACGTGAAACCGATCTTGAAGACGTTGTCGTTCAGCGCACCGAGGAACTGGGTCGTGAAGAACGGCGCGAAGCGGCGCTCGCGCAGCAGGTCGAACTGCGATGCGTGGGCGCGACGTTCGTCGCGCCGCCCCGAAGTGGCTTGCGTGTGATCGCTCATGCGGAATACGCGCGCATCGTCTGGGCGATGCTGCGCGGGCCTCGTGTTGTCGTTGAAAAAACGGCGGCGCAGGACATGCCTGCGCCGCCGCGTGCCGGATGGCGGCGCCCATGCATCGACGTGCCGGGCGCGGCGCGATTCACGGCTTGTGCGCTTCGGCTTCCGATTCCGGCCAGTCGCGGATGTACGCCTTCAGCATCCGGTTCTCGAAGCTCTGCGCCTCGACGACCGTCTTCGCGACGTCGTAGAACGAAATGACGCCCATTAGCACCTTCTTGTCGAGCACCGGCATGTAGCGTGCGTGACGCTCGAGCATCATCCGGCGCACTTCGTTGACGTCCGTTTCCGGCGTGCACGTGAGCGGCTCGTCCATCACCTTGCGCACCTGCACGTCGCCGATCGCGCCGCCGTTCACGTGCAGGCGCAGGATGATCTCGCGAAACGTCAGCATCCCGACGAGATCGCCGTACTCCATCACGACGAGCGAACCGATGTCGTGTTCGGCCATCGTATCGACCGCTTCGCGCAGCGGCTTATCGGGCGTCACCGTAAACAGCGTGTTGCCCTTCACTTTCAGAATATCGCTGACGCGCATCGTAGTCCCCTCATGCTTGAATGCAAAATCTCTTTCGATCCTATCGGAAAGCCTGTCAAAAGGAAAGCACGGGCCGGCGCGGCGGCCCGCCACCGCTTGCGGACGCGGGCCGCCGGCCGCACAATGGCCCCATGAACAGCGGCCCGAGGAGACGGCCATGGCGCATACGCATACGGAGCAATTCGCCAGCTTCGCTGACTTCTACCCGTATTACCTGAACGAGCACCAGAACCTGACGTCGCGGCGGCTGCACTTCATCGGCTCGCTCGGCGTGATCGGCTGCGTCGCGATGGCGGTCGCGACCGGCCACTGGCTGTGGCTGCCGGCGGCGGTCGTCTGCGGCTACGGGTTCGCGTGGGTCGGACACTTCTTCTTCGAGAAGAACCGCCCGGCCACGTTCCGGCACCCGATCTACAGCCTGATGGGCGACTGGGTGATGTTCAAGGACATCTGCACCGGCAAGATCCCGCTGTAGCCGCCTGACCCCGCCTTCAGGCAGGCCGCGGCGGCTGCGCGTGCGCGTCGGCCACGCCCGGCGCCGGTGCGGCGCTGCCGCCCGGCTGCCCGCCCGCGAGCCGGTGCGCGGCGATCAGCGATGCGAGCGTCACGTCGAACCGGTCGTTCGACAGCACGTCGAGCAGCGCAGCCCCGTCGACGTGGCTGCGGCGCCGCTGGAGTTGGTAGGTCAGCTCGGTGCGATCGATCACCAGCACGTCGAACAGTTGCGCGAGCGTCAGCTGCTCCGGGTTCGCGAGCAGGATATAGCGCGGCGTGGTCTCCCCGCCGCCGTCGAGCCGCGCGACCCATTCGCGCTCCTCCATCGTCGTCAGCAATCGCTGCGCGGTTTCCATGTCGCAGCGCAGCATCGTCGCGAGCCGCAGCGCCGTGTAGCCGCGCTTGCCGGCCGCGCGCGCTTCGGCGAGCCGCGCGAGCAGCTCGAGCGCGTCGAGCAGGTCGCTGCCCGGATAGTGGATCCGGTGGAACTGGCCGACGCGAATCGCCGGCAGCGCCGACGCCACCATCGCGCCCAGCAGCGCGATGAACCAGCTCAAATACACCCACAGCAGGAACACCGGCAGCGCCGCGAACGCGCCGTAGACGGCCGTATAGGTCGGAATGCGCCGCACGTAGTAGCCGAAGCCGCGCTTCGCGAGCTCGAACGCGATGGCCGCGAACAGCCCGCCGATCACCGCGTCGCGCCATGCGACCGTGCAGTTCGGCAGATACACGTACAGCAGCGTGAACGCGAGCACCGTCAACGGCAGCGATGCCAGCGCGAGCAGCCACTCAACCATCGACGTGGACGGCCCCGCGCCGGTGAACGCGAGCGATTGCGTGAACAGGTACGACGAGATCGACAGGCTCACGCCGAACAGCAAGGGCCCGAGCGTGATCAGCGCCCAGTACGCGAGCACGCGCTGTGCGAACGGCCGCGGCTTGCGCACGCGCCAGATCAGGTTGAACGCCGATTCGATCGTCATCATGGTCATCACCGACGTGACGACGAGCACGATCAGGCCCGCCGTGGTCAGCCCCTTGGCCTTCGACGCGAACTGGTTCAGGTACTTGAAGATCTGGATGTTGAACTGCGCGGGCATCAGGTGATCCGCGAGGAACCCCTGCAGCGAGATCTGGAACGACGCGAACATCGGGAACGCGGTGAACAGCGCGAACGCGACCGTCAGGAGCGGCACGAGCGCCAGCAGCGTCGTGAAGGTCAGGCTGCCCGCCACTTGCGGGATGCGATCCTCGGCGCTGCGCCGGGCCGCGAACTGCGCGAGGCGCTTGATGGTGTCGAGATCGACGCTCAACTTCGGCAAACGGCTTCTCCTTCTCGATGCTGCGCGCGTCACGGCGCGCCGCCGCCGCGCAGCGCGACGGCTTCAGCCCCTATAATAGCCGCTCGATTCCAGCAGGGGCCGACTGCACCGGGCACGCGCGCGGCCGCACGCGGCTCCGTCGCCCATGAAAGACATCCTCGTCCTCTATTACAGCCGTCACGGCGCCACGCGCGATCTCGCGCTCGCGATCGCGAACGGCATCGACAGCGTGCCGGGCATGCAGGCCCGCATCCGCACCGTGCCGCCCGTGTCGGCCGTCTGCGAAGCCACCGCCCCCGACATCCCGGCCGACGGCCCGCCCTACGCGGAACTACGCGACCTCGAGGAATGCGCGGGCCTCGCGCTCGGTTCGCCGACCCGCTTCGGCAACATGGCCGCGTCGCTCAAGTATTTCCTCGACGGCACGACGCCGCAATGGCTGTCGGGCGCGCTCACCGGCAAGCCGGCGAGCGTGTTCACGTCGACGGGCAGCCTGCACGGCGGCCAGGAGTCGACGCTGCTGTCGATGATGCTGCCGCTGCTGCATCACGGGATGATGATCGTCGGAATCCCTTACACCGAATCCGCCCTGAGCACGACACGTACCGGCGGCACGCCGTACGGCGCGTCGCACGTCGCGCAGCACGACCGCTCGGCGCCCGCCGGGCTGTCGGCGGACGAGAAGGCGCTCGCGGCCGCGCTCGGCGTACGGCTCGCACGCGCCGCCGCGGCCCTCGCCAGCGCCCAGGCCGCCGAGGCGGCATGAACGCCCCCGCCCGCCCCGCCATCGCGGCCCGGCCGCGCTACGCGCTGGCCGCCGCCGCGTGTCTCGTCGCGCTGATCGCGCTGTCGCTCGCGTGGGAGCTGTGGCTCGCGCCGCTGCGCCCGGGCGGCTCCGCGCTGATGCTCAAGGCCGTGCCGCTTGCGCTCGCGCTGCCCGGCGTCTGGCGGCGTAACATCTATACGATGCAGTGGGCGAGCATGCTGATCCTCGTCTATCTCGCCGAAGGCATCGTGCGCGGCATGTCCGATCGCGGGCTGTCCGCGACGCTCGGCTGGTGCGAGACCGCGCTTGCCGTCGGCTTCTTCGTGGCGGCGCTGGCTTACGTCGCGCCGTTCAAGCGCGCGGCGAAAAAACCGCGCGCCACGTCCTGACCCTTACGCGACAAGGTGATGATGTCCTCCGAAGCTTTCGTTTCCGCGTGCCGCGACGCGATCGGCGCCGACCACGTGCTGACCGATCCGCACGATACCGAACCGTTCCTGACCGACTGGCGCCGCCGCTACAAGGGCGCGGCGTGCGCGGTGCTGAGGCCCGCGAACACGGCCGAAGTCGCCGCGCTCGTGAAGCTCGCCAACGCGCACGGCGTCGCGCTCGTGCCGCAAGGTGGCAACACGGGCCTCGCCGGCGGCGCGACGCCCGATGCAAGCGGCAGCCAGGCCGTGCTGAGCCTGGCGCGCCTGAACCGCGTGCGCGCGCTCGATCCGCACAACAACACGATCACCGTCGAAGCCGGCGTGATCCTCGCCGACGTGCAGGCGCGCGCCCGAGAAGGCGGCCGGCTGTTCGCGCTGAGCCTCGCGGCGGAAGGCAGCTGCACGATCGGCGGCAACCTGTCGACCAATGCGGGCGGCACCGCGGTGCTGCGCTACGGCAACGCGCGCGAGCTGTGCCTCGGCCTCGAGGTCGTGACGCCGCAGGGCGAGATCTGGGACGGGCTGCGCGGACTGCGCAAGGACAACACCGGCTACGACCTGCGCGACCTGTTCATCGGCGCCGAAGGCACGCTCGGGATCATCACGGCGGCCGTGATGAAGCTGCATCCGCTGCCGGCCGCGCAGGTCACGGCGCTGGCCGCGCTCGAATCGCCGCACGCGGCGCTCGATTTCCTCGCGCTCGCGCAGCGCGCGGCCGGGCCGCTGCTGACCGGCTTCGAGCTGATGTCGGATTTCTGCATGCAGCTGGTGGGCAAGCACTATCCGCAACTGCGCTACCCGTTCGCGCAGACGCATGCGCAAACGGTGCTGCTGGAGCTGTCCGACAACGAAAGCGAAGCGCATGCGCGCGCGCTGTTCGAGAAGCTGATGGAAGACGCGTTCGAGGCCGGGCTCGTGGTCGACGCGGTGGTCGCGGAGAACCTTGCGCAGTCGCGCGCGTTCTGGGGCCTGCGCGAGCACATCCCGCTCGCGCAGGCCGACGAAGGGCTCAACATCAAGCACGACATCGCGGTGCCAATCTCGTCGATCGCACGCTTCATCGACGAGACCGACGCGGCGATCCAGCAGGCCGCGCCGGGCGCGCGCATGGTCACGTTCGGCCACCTCGGCGACGGCAACCTGCACTACAACGTGCAGACGCCCGAAGGCGGCGATCCGAAGGCGTTCCTCGCGGAATTCCAGAAGCCGATCAACCGGATCGTCTACGACAACGTGCATCGCCATCACGGCACGATCAGCGCGGAGCACGGCATCGGCCAACTGAAGATCGACGACGCGCAACGCTACAAGTCGCCGGTCGAAACCACGCTGATGCGCACGCTGAAGACCGCGCTCGACCCGCGCGGCCTGATGAATCCCGGCAAGGTCCTGCGCTGACGCCGCCTACTCAGGAGCCAAGCCCGTGAAAGTCCGCGTCCTGTCCGACCTGCATCTCGAAAACAACCTGCCCGACGCGATCCCGCATGCCGATGCGGATCTCGTCGTGCTGGCCGGCGACATCCACAATCACGCGGAAGGCCTGCGCTGGGCCGCCGAGACGTTCGACCCGGCGGTGCCCGTGGTCTACGTGCCGGGCAACCACGAGTACTACGACGGGGAATTCGGCGCGCTGGAGACGGCGATGCGCGACGCGGCGCATGCGCTCGACAACGTCCATTACCTGAACAACGGCGTCTACGTCGATCCCGCCCAACGCTTCCGCGTGCTGGGCACGACGCTCTGGGCCGATTTTTCGCTGTTCGGCCGGGACGAAGCCAGCGTCGCGCGTGCGATCGACGCCGCGCTGCGGGTGATGCTCGATTTCAAGGGACTGATCCAGGTGACGTGGCCGCACGACGCGGCATTGCATACGGCAGCGGGGGCGCCGGAACGGGATTTCGCGCCGGCCGACGCGATCGCGCTGCACCGGCGGGGCCGCGCATGGCTGGAAACGCAACTGGCGGCGCCGTTCGCGGGCAAGACGATCGTCGTCACCCATCATGCGCCGCACCGGCGCTCGCTGGCGGAACGCTATGCGGAGGATCTGGCGTCGGCGGGGTTCGTCACGGACATGGCGGAACTGGTGCGACCGCCGGTGGATCTGTGGCTGCACGGCCACACGCATACGTCATTCGACTACGTGGCGGACGGTGGCACGCGCGTGGTGTGCAATCCGCGCGGCTACCTTCACCGGCGCACCGGCGAATGGGAAAACCCCGCGTTCGCGTGGGACAAGGTCGTCGAGCTCGACTGAGCGCCGGCCCGGGCGGCCGCGTGGCGCGGCCTTGCCTGTCTGAAACGTGACGGCGGGATCAGCGGCCGGGGCGGCGCGGCTCGCGCACGCGGACCGGCACGGGCTTCATCTGCGCCTTCGCCTTCATCGCACGCAGCAGGTCGCGGGTCGCCGCCGCGGCGGCAGCCGCGCCCAGCAGGACGCCAAGGCCGATCATCAGGTGCGTATCCATCGCTACTCCGGTGTGGTGTATCTCGTTAATTCCAACAGTATCAAACTGTCTGACACACGTTCGTAAAAAAATGTTGCGTGAAGGACAAATCTCGTCAGATGGCGGCCGACCGCGCGGTCATGTCGCACGCGTGTACTGTTCGAGCGCCGCTTCGTCGGCTTCGAGCGTGAGCGGCAGCTCTTCGCGCAGGAAATCGACCCAGGTCCGGATTTTCGCGTCGAGGTACTGGCGCGACGGATACAGCGCATAGATGTTCATCACGTGCGACCGGTACTCGGGCATCACGCGCACGATGTGCCCGCTGCGCAGCCAGCCGATCGCCGAATAGAGCGGCAGCCCGCCGATCCCCATCCCCTCCCGCACGGCCACCGCGAGCGCCTCCGCGACGTTCACGCGGAACGGCGGCGCCGTGATCGGCACGACCTCGTCGCCGTTCGGCCCCGCCAGCGCCCATTCGTCGAAGTGAAAGCCCGGCGCGACCATCCCGAGGCACACGTGCTGCGCGAGATCGGCCGGCCGCTGCGGCACGCCGTGCGACTCGACATAACCCGGCGATGCGCACACGACGCTGTAGCTCTCGCCGAGCCGCTGCGACACGAGCCCCGAATCGGGCAGATCGCGGCCGACGACGATCGCGACGTCGTAGCCCTCGTCGAGCAGGTCGGGCATCCGCTGCGCGAGCGTCAGCTCGACGTGCACGTCCGGATAGCGCTCGCGATAGCGCGCGATGGCCGGCACCAGATAGTGCTGGCCGAGGCTCGTGAAGCAATGGACCTTCAGCTTGCCGGACGGACGCGCGTGCGCGTCGCCCGCCTCGGCTTCGGCCTGGTCGACGTAAGCGAGGATCTGTTCGCAGCGCTGCAGATAGCGCTCGCCCGCTTCGGTCAGCGCGATCCGGCGCGTCGTGCGGTTCAGGAGACGCGTGCGCAGGTGGGCCTCGAGATCCGAGACCGCGCGCGACGCGTAGGCGGTGGTCGAATTCATCTGCTGGGCGGCCGCGGTAAAGCTTCCCGCGTCCACCACGCGGACGAATACCCGCATGTTTTGTAGCGTATCCATCCCATTACCCGTTTGAATCCGGAGGGATTGTTGCACAGGGTCCAACAAATATTATCTCAGGATTCGTAAAAATGACTTGCACCGTTGTCCGTTTATTCAGGAATCACTGAAAAATATAATCGCCTCCGACTCATCTATATCCGAAAGGGAGAAAATCGTGCAGTCTCCGGCGACAAAAGGGACGCTCGCACTGGCGGTTCTTGCAGTCTCATTAATAATGGCCGGTTGCGCGAGCATGGGCGACAACAAAACCCAGTCCACTCGCATCGAAGCGAACGCACTCGACGCCGGCGCGGCCATCCGCGCGGCCGACCGCGACGCGGGCTGGCCCGCCGCCGACTGGTGGCGCGCGTACCGCGATCCCCAGCTCGATGCATGGATCGCCGCCGCCCAGGCCGGCAACCCGACCCTCGCGGCCGCCGAGGCCCGCGTGCGCGAAGCGCAGGCGATGGCGCGCGTCGCCCGCTCGGCCGAACTGCCGCAGATCAACGGCAACCTGTCGCTGATGCGCCAGCACTGGCCGGACAACGTGTACTACGGCCCGGGGCCGCTCGCGAACGCCGATACCTGGAACAATACCGGCTCGCTCGGCCTGTCATACCACCTCGATCTGTGGGGCAAGGACAAGAACGCGACCGAGCGGGCGCTCGACACCGCGCATGCGACTGCCGCCGACGCGCGCGCGGCGAAGCTCGAACTCGAAGTCAACGTGGTGCGCGCGTATGTCGGCATGTCGATGAACTACGCGCTGCTGGACCTCGCGCACGAGACGTTCGAACGCCAGCGCTCGCTCGCCGATCTCGCGCGCAAGCGGCTGCAGGCCGGCCTCGGCACGCAGCTCGACGTGAGCCAGGCGGAATCGACGCTGCCCGACTACGAGCGCCAGATCGACAGTTACGAAGAGGCGATCCAGCTCGCGCGCCACCAGCTCGCCGCACTGGCCGGCAAGGGCCCGGGCGCCGGCGACACCATCAAGCGGCCGCAGCTTGCGCTCGATGCGCCGGCCGGCCTGCCGTCGGCGATGCCGGCCGACCTGCTCGGCCGCCGCCCCGACGTCGTCGCGGCGCGCTGGACGGTCGACGCGCAGGCGCGCGGCATCGACGTCGCGAAGGCGTCGTTCTACCCGAACATCGACCTGCTCGCGACGGTCGGCGGCTTCGGCGTGACCGCGCCGTTCACCGACTTCCTGCGCGCGATGAACGGCGGCTGGACGGCCGGCCCCGCGCTGTCGCTGCCGATCTTCGAAGGCGGCCGGCTGCGGGCGCAGCTCGGCGCCGCGAACGCCGGCTACGACCAGGCGGTCGAGCGCTACAACCAGACGATCGTCGGCGCGCTCAAGGACATCGCCGACCAGGTCGTGCGAATCCGCTCGCTCGATACGCAGAAGAAGGACGCCGCGCGCTCGGTGGCGGCCAACAATCGCAGCTATCAACTGTCGCGCGAAGGCTTCCGCCGCGGGCTGACCGATTACGTAAACGTGCTGGTCGCGCAACAGCAACTGCTGCGCGCGCAGGAGACGGCCGCCCGCATCGACGCGGAACGCCTCGCCGCGCACGCGCAGCTGATGGCCGCGCTCGGGGGTGGGGTCGAGACGGGCAGCGACGTGCCGAAGGACGAAGCCGGCGCCGCGGTTGCCGCGCTCGCCGCCGCGTCGGGCACGAAGCCCGCGGCAGCCGTCGCCCGGCCTGCGGAAGTCGCCACCACCGGCGCGTCCGGCGTGCCGGCCGCACGGTAACGCGGAGCGTCGCCATGTCAGCCTCCTCCCCCGCTTCAACGCCCGCCGGCGGCCCGTTCGCGGCCTGGTATGCCGCATTCGGCGACTGGGCCCGCACCGACGGCGCCGCGTGGCTCTATCTGTTCAAGGCGCTGCTCGCCGCGTTCATCGCGACCGGCGTGTCGATGCGGCTCGACCTGCCCGCGCCGAAAACGGCGATGACGACGGTGTTCATCGTGATGCAGCCGCAAAGCGGCGCGGTGCTCGCGAAAAGCTTCTATCGCGTCGCCGGCACGATCTTCGGATTGATCGCGACGCTCACCTTCGTCGGGCTGTTCCCGCAGCAGCCGCAGCTGTTCCTGCTGGCGGTCGCGCTGTGGGTCGCCCTGTGCACGGCCGGCGCCGCGCGCAACCGCAACTTCCGCAGCTACGGCTTCCTGCTGGCCGGCTACACGACCGCGCTGATCGGGCTGCCCGCGTCGCAACACCCGGACGGTGCGTTCATGAGCGCGATGACGCGCGTGGCCGAAATCATGGTCGGGATCGTGTCGGCCGGCGTGGTCAGCGCCCTCGTGTTTCCGCGGACCACCGGCGAGCAGATGCGCACGACGGTGCGCAAGCGCTTCGGCAACTTCGTCGACTACGTCGCGGCAGCGCTGTCGGGCCAGCTCGACCGCGCGCATATCGAAACCATTCATACGCGCTTCGTCGCCGACGTGGTCGGGTTCGAAGCCGCGCGCAGCATGGCCGTGTTCGAGGACCCGGACACGCGGATGCGCAGCGGCCGCCTTGCGCGGCTGAACAGCGAGTTCATGAGCGCGTCGAGCCGCTTCCATGCGCTGCACCAGTTGATGAACCGGCTGCATGCGGCCGGCGCGCAGGCCGCGATCGACGCGATCGAGCCGTACTTTCGCGAGATCGCCCCGCTGCTGCTGACGCCGGCCGGCGAACCGGTGCGCACGTCGGCCGATGCCGGCCACGCGGCCACGCAACTGCTCGCGTGGCGCGACGCACTGCCGCGCCGCATCCGCGCGACGCGCGCGGCGCTCGAAACGCAGCCGGACTTTCCGCTGCTCGACTTCGATACGGCCGCCGAACTGCTGTACCGCTTCATCACCGACCTGCACGAGTACGCGGCCACCTACGCATCGCTGTCGAGCGCGACGCACGAACGCGAACGCTGGATCGAGCGCTACGAGCCGCGCACCAATGCGACGGCGATGGTGATCGCGGCGATTCGCACCGCGACCGTGATCCTCGTGCTCGGCTGGTTCTGGATCGAGACCGCGTGGCCGAGCGGCGTGACGATGACGCTGACGGCGGCGGCCACCTGCGCGCTCGCGTCGTCGACGCCGCGCCCCACCGCGATGTCCGCGCAGATGGGCATGGGCACGGCGCTCGCCGTCTGCACGGGCTTCCTGCTGACGTTCGGCATCTATCCGCACATCGACGGCTTCCCGCTGCTGTGCGTCGCGCTGGCGCCGCTGCTCGCGATCGGCATCTTCATGACGCTGAAGCCGAAGCTCGCCGGCTACGGGATGGGCTACCTGATCTTCTTCAGCTTCCTCGCCGGCCCGGACAACATCACGCACTACGATCCGACCAGCTTCATGAACGATTCGCTCGCGCTCGTGCTGGCGATGCTGGCGTCGGCGATCGCGTTCGCGGTGCTGTTCCCGCCGACCGCGCCGTGGCACAAGAAGCGGCTGTTCGCGGACTTGCGCCACCAGGCCGTCGCGGCCGGCCACGCGCGGCTCGCGGGTTTGCGCACGCGCTTCGAAAGCGGCGCGCGCGACCTGATGTACCAGGCGCACACGCTGTCGGCCGACCAGCCCGACGTGCAGCGCGACGCGCTGCGCTGGATGTTCGCGGTGCTCGAAACCGGTAACGCGACGATCGACCTGCGTCACGAGCTCGCGACGCTGCCGGCCGACCCGCGCTATGCGCCGGCGATGCCGTGGCGGCGCGCGATCGACACGATGCGCACCGCGCTGTCGGCATTGTTCACCCGGCCGAGCGCCGCGCGTTTCGACGCGACGCTCGCCGCGACCAATGCGGCGATCGACGCGACCCGGCAAACGCTCGATGCGGTCGAGCCGTCGCGCGACGAGCGCCACCGGCTGCAGCGCATCCTGAGCCACCTGCATTTCGTGCGGACCGCGCTGCTCGACCCGGAATCGCCGCTCGAGCCGCTCAACCGCAACCGCCCCGTGCATCCCCAACCAGGAGCCTCGTCATGATGCCGCGTGAAATCGCCATTCTCGATGCCTACATGCCGACGGTGGTGCTGATGTTCGTCCTCGGCGCGATCGCGACCTGGGCTGTCGACCGCCTGCTCGCCTATACGGGCCTCTACCGTCTCGTCTGGCACCCGTCGCTGTTCCGGGCCTGCCTTCTCGTCTGCATTTGCGGCGGACTGAGTCTTGCCGTTTACCGTTGATTCCGAACCATCATGATTCTCAGAAAACTCTTCGGCTTCGTCGCGACCGCCATCATCCTTCTCGTCGCGATCCTGATCGGGCACTCGCTGTGGGTGCACTACATGGACGATCCGTGGACGCGCGACGGGCGCGTGCGCGCCGAGATCGTCAACGTCGCGCCGGACGTGTCGGGCGCGATCGTCGAGCTGCCCGTGCATGACAACCAGCTCGTGAAGAAAGGCGACCTGATCATGCAGATCGACCCGTCGCACTACCAGATCGCGGTCGAGCAGGCGCAGGCGGCGGTGGCCGCCCGCCGCGCGGAACTGCAGATGCGCCGCGACGACGCGGCCCGCCGTGCGGACCTCGATGCGCTCGTCGTGTCGAAGGAAAACCGCGAGAACGCCGCGCACAGCGCGTCGAGCGCCGACGCGCAGTATCAGCAGGCGCTCGCCGCGCTCGACGCCGCGAAGCTCAACCTCGAGCGCACGCGCGTCGTCGCGCCGGTCGACGGCTACATCACGAACCTGCAGACCTTCAAGGGTAACTATGCGGTGGCCGGCCAGGCGAAGCTCGCGATCGTCGACAGCCACTCGTTCTGGGTCTACGGCTACTTCGAGGAAACCAAGCTGCCGCGCGTGAAGATCGGCGCGCCGGCCGAAATGCGGCTGATGAGCGGCGGCGTGATGAAGGGCCACGTGGAAAGCATCTCGCGTGGTATCTACGATCGCGACAACCCGCAAAGCCGCGACCTCGTTGCCGACGTGAACCCGACCTTCAACTGGGTGCGCCTCGCGCAGCGCGTGCCGGTGCGCATCAAGATCGACGAAGTGCCGGCCGACGTGGTGCTGTCGGCGGGCACGACCTGCACGGTCATCATCGATCCCGACAAGCAGAAGAAGTCGTAATCGCCGGGGCGTGCCGCACGCTCAGTGCGCGATGCGGAAACGCCCGACCAGCGCCTTCAGCGCCTGAGCCTGCTCGTCGAGCGCGTTCGCGGCAGCGGCTGCCTGTTCGACGAGCGCCGCGTTCTGCTGGGTGCCGGCATCCATCTGCGTGACCGCGCGGCCGATCTCGTCGATCCCCGCGCTTTGCTCGTCCGACGCCGCCGAAATCTCGCCGATGATGTCGGTCACGCGCTTGACCGCGCGCACCACGTCGCCCATCGTGCGGCCCGCGTCGTGCGCGAGCGCCGCGCCGTTGGCCACGCGCTCGACCGACGCGCCGATCAGTTCCCGAATCTCCTTGGCCGCGGTCGCCGAGCGCTGCGCGAGTAGCCGCACCTCGCCGGCGACCACCGAGAAGCCGCGCCCCTGCTCGCCGGCGCGCGCGGCCTCGACCGCCGCGTTCAACGCGAGAATGTTGGTCTGGAACGCGATCCCCTCGATCGTGCCGATGATGTCGCGAATGTTCTTCGCGCTGTCGTCGATCTCGCTCATCGTCGCGACCACGCGGCCGACGACTTCCCCGCCCGTCTCCGCGACCGCCGATGCATTGGCCGCGAGCGTGCTCGCCTGCCGCGCGTTCTCGGCGTTCTGCCGCACGGTCGACGTGAGTTGCTCCATGCTGGCGGCGGTGCGCTCGAGGGCGACGGCCTGCTGCTCGGTGCGCCGCGACAGGTCGAGGTTGCCGGTGGAGATTTCGCCGGACGCGGCCGCGATGGCCTCGGCGCTCACCGCGATCTCGCCCACGGTGGCCGCGAGCCCCGTCTGCATCTCGGCCAGCGCGCGCACCATGCTGTCGCGGTCGTGGCGGGCGAGCGTGATCGGCCGCGTCAGGTCGCCGCGCGCGATGTCCGCGGCAATCTCCTTCGCGAGCGCGGGCTCGCCGCCGAGCTGCGACGCGAGGCGCCGCACGACGCGCTCGGCAATCACGACGGCCAGCACGATCAGCGCGGCCGTCATCGCCGCGATCATCGCGAACGACGACGAAAAAATGGTGGCGGACGCATCGAGTGTCGCCTTCGACTTCTCGCCGCGCGTCTTCACGAGTTCGGCGACGAGTTTTTCGAGCTTGCCGGTTTCGACCAGCAGCGACACGTCCTGCGTGCCGACCTGCCAGTTCATCTGCGACAGGTCGAGCGGCTGGGCGCGCACCAGCGTGACGAAATCGCGCAGATGCGTGCTCCACGTGCCGACCGCCGTCGAGAAGGCGTGCAGCCGCGCCGAATCGCCGGCATCGGCCGGATCGGCATAGCGCTGCAGCGTGCCGAGCGCCTGACCGATCGACGCGAGCCCCGCGCTCACCTCGGCGCCGAGTTCGTCGCGCTCCTTCGCGGTGGTCGCGGTCAGCAGCATTTTCTGCGCGCGGCTCGCGCGCAACACCTCGGCCCGCACCTCCGCCGCCGCGCGGCTCGCGACGTGGCCCTGCTCGTAGACCGACGCGATCGACGCGTTCAGCCGGCTGATCTGCCACAGCGAGAACACGCCGATCGCGAGCGTGCCGACCAGCAGGATCGCGAACGCGGCGCGCAACGTCGCCTTGACGGTCCACGGCCGACGCGTACGACGCGCCGCGCGCGTGCGCCGAGCGGCGCGGCCGGCGGCAACGGCGGGTGCGGCGGCGGCCGCACCGGGCTGTGGATGCAAAGATGCTGCTTTCATCGAACTATCCCCGTATGGATCACGCTGCCGGAAAGGTCGGTCCCGGCGGTCCCGCGATGGCAGGCCATGCCGCGCGTCCTGCGCCCGCCCGGCGGGTAGCCGGTGCGGGGCGCGGCGCGCCTGTTGTCATTGGGTCGTTCTACGGCCGCCATCGCCGTTTCTTGAGTCCGGAAAAACACGCCCCGGGCCCCGGCGCGGCCCGGCTGAAGGACGGACGCGCCGCCAGCGTTATACCCGTCCAAAAAAGGACGCACCGACCGATCCGTCACACGAATGTCCGATTTGCGATAAAACTTGGCCTGACATTCTCGATACGCCACATTACACTTCTTTGACGCATCAACGAATCGACAACGCGCCGATCCCCAACAGAGCGCGCCAGCCACCTCAACTCGTTCAGCTCACATGGAAACCAGCCTCGACTCCGGAGCCGCCGGCGCAGCCGCCGCCCAGCCGTCCGCACCGCCCGTCGCCCGCACCATCTACCCGGTGCTCGGCGCGATCAGCTTCTCGCACATGCTCAACGACATGATCCAGTCGTTGATCCTCGCGATCTATCCGATGCTCAAGAGCCAGTTCGCGCTGTCGTTCGCGCAGATCGGCCTGATCACGCTCACTTACCAGATCACCGCGTCGCTGCTGCAGCCGCTCGTGGGCCTCTATACCGACAAGCATCCGAAGCCGTATTCGCTGCCGGTCGGCATGGGCTTCACGCTCGCGGGGCTGCTGCTGATGTCGGCCGCGCCGAATTTCCCGATGCTGCTGGTGGCCGCCGCGCTCGTCGGCTGCGGCTCGTCGGTGTTCCACCCCGAATCGTCGCGGGTCGCGCGGATGGCGTCGGGCGGCCGGCACGGGCTCGCGCAGTCGGTGTTCCAGGTGGGCGGCAATGCCGGCTCCGCGCTCGGGCCGCTGCTCGCCGCGCTCGTGATCATTCCGCACGGCCAGCACAGCATCGCGTGGTTCTCGGCGGCCGCGCTCGTCGCGATGATCGTGCTCACGCAGATCGGCCACTGGTACAAGAAGCATCCGTCGATGAAGAAGAAGGCCGCCTCGGCCGGCCACCCGACGCTGTCGCGCGGCCGCGTGATGGCCGCGATCGGCGTGCTGGTGCTGCTCGTGTTCTCGAAGTACTTCTACCTCGCGAGCATCAACAGCTATTTCACGTTCTACCTGATCGACAAGTTCCACCTGTCGGTGCAGGCCGCGCAGATCCACCTGTTCGTGTTCCTCGCGGCGGTGGCGGCCGGCACGCTGATCGGCGGGCCCGTCGGCGACCGGATCGGCCGCAAGTACGTGATCTGGGTATCGATCCTGGGCGTCGCGCCGTTCACGATGCTGCTGCCGTACGCGAACCTGTTCTGGACGAGCGTGCTGACCGTGATCATCGGCGTCGTGCTGGCGTCGGCGTTCGCCGCGATCCTCGTCTATGCGACGGAGCTGATGCCCGGCAAGGTCGGGATGGTCGCGGGCCTGTTCTTCGGCTTCGCGTTCGGCCTGGGCGGCGTCGGCGCGGCCGTGCTCGGCCAGCTCGCCGATGCGACGAGCATTCCGTTCGTCTACAAGGTGTGCTCGTTCCTGCCGCTGATCGGCGTGCTGACGGTGTTCCTGCCGAACCTCGAAAGCAGCCGGCGCAAAAAGGCGTGACGAACGACCGGCCGCCGCGTGCGCGCTGCGGCCGGTCGAATGGTTTGGACGGGAAAGTGCGAGACGGCGGCTTCAGGCCGCCGTCGTCGCATGCAGCGTCAGGAAGCGCTTGAGGATGCCGGACGAATAGCTGCTCGCGATCGCCGACAGAAAATGCGAGAACGACTGCGTCGCGTGATCGTCGGCCGTATCGGAGATCGTGCGCACGAGTGCGAACGGCACGTCGTGTTCCGCGCACACCTGCGCGATCGCCGCGCCTTCCATCTCGACCGCGAGCGCGTCCGGCAACGCGTCGCGCAGCGCGACGACCTCCCGCTCGCTCGACACGAAGCGGTCGCCGCTGATGACGAGCCCCGCGTGCAGCGCCGCGCCGGCGAGCCCGAAGCGCTCGGCGAATCGAGCGCCCTCTTCCTCGACGAACAGCGTGCATGCAGCCCGCAAGCGGGCCGTCAGCGCCGCGTCGGTCGCGAAACGCGTGATGCCGAGCAACGGCACCTCGTAGCGCGGAAAGAGCGGCGATGCATCGAGATCGTGCTGCAGCAGCGTATCGGCCACGACGACGTCGCCGACGCGCACCGTGCGCGACACGCCGCCCGCGACGCCGGTAAACACCACGCCCGACACGCCGAACACGTGGATCAGCGCGCTGACCGTCGCGGCGGCCGCGACCTTGCCGATCCGCGCGAGCGTGACGACGCAGGCCGCGCCGTGCACGGTGCCGACGTGATAATCGCGGCGGCCGAGCGTGACCGTCTTCATCGCGCCGTCGGCGCGCATCGCGGCGATCAGGTCGCCGAGTTCCTCGGGCAGCGCGGCCAGAATGCCGAGCGGACGGGCGGCAGGCGTCACGGCGAGGTCGACGTCCATCATTCCACCGCCTGCAGTTTCGCGACCGCGAGCGCGAGCCATTTCTCGCCGTGGCGCTTGAACTTCACCTGCGCCTTCGCATCGGTGCCGTTGCCTTCGAGCGCGGTGACCGTGCCTTCGCCGAACTTGGTGTGGAACACCTGCTGGCCGACCCGGAAGCCGGTGTCGGCCGCGCGCTGCTTGTTCGCGAACGCGGGCAGCGGCGCGGACACGGCCGCATCGACGATCTGCTCGCGGCTGCCGCCGCCCGGCCGCGCGAACCAGTCACGCCCGTAGCCGGCATTGTCCGAACGCCCGCCCCAGCGCGACCCGGCCTCGACCTTCGGCGTGAGCCACTTCAGCACGTGCTCCGGCAGTTCGTCGAAGAAGCGCGAGCGCACGTTGTAGCGGGTCTGGCCGTGCAGCATCCGGCTTTGCGCGAACGACAGGTAGAGCCGCTCCTTCGCACGCGTGATCGCGACGTACATCAACCGGCGCTCTTCCTCGAGGCCATCCGATTCGAGCACGCTGTTCTCGTGCGGGAACAGCCCCTCCTCGAGGCCCGTGATGAACACGGCCGAGAACTCGAGCCCCTTCGCCGCGTGCACGGTCATCAGTTGCACGGCGTCCTGGCCGGCCTGCGCCTGGTTGTCGCCGGCCTCCAGCGACGCGTGCGACAGGAAGCCGGCGAGCGGCGTCATCGTGTCGGGGTTCTGTGCGGGGTCGGCGGGCAACGCCGGGTCGAGCACGTCGACCGCCGGATCGTCGGTTGCGGTGCCGAGCTCGGGCGCCGCGATCGCACCCGCGCGCAGCGGGATCGAGCGGGCCGGCGTGTCGAGCCCGTAGCCTTCCTCGGCGATGAACGCGGTGGCCGCGTTCACGAGCTCCTGCAAGTTTTCGAGGCGATCCTGGCCTTCGCGCTCGCCCTGGTAGAAATCGGCGAGGCCGCTCGCACGCACGATGTGCTCGACGGTGTCGGGCAGGTTCATGTGCTGCGTGTCGGCACGCATCTTCGCGATCAGGTTCGCGAACCCGCCGAGGCTCGTGCCGGCCTTGCCGGTCACGTACGGAATCGCGGCGGCCATCGAGCAGCCGTACAGGCGCGCGGCGTCGGCCAGTTGCTCGACCGAGCGCGCACCGATGCCGCGGGTCGGGAAGTTCACGACGCGCGCGAATGCCGTGTCGTCGTTCGGGTTGTCGATCAGGCGCAGGTACGCGAGCGCGTGCTTCACTTCCTGCCGCTCGAAAAAGCGCAGGCCGCCGTACACGCGGTACGGAATGCCGGACGACATCAGCGTGTGCTCGATCGAGCGCGATTGCGCGTTGCTGCGGTACAGGACGGCCACTTCGCTGCGCGCCATCCCGGTATTGATCAGCGAACGGATCTCCTCGACGATCCAGCCGGCTTCCTGCGAATCGGTGCTGGCTTCGTACACGCGCACCGGCTCGCCGTGGCCGGCATCGGTACGCAGGTTCTTGCCGAGGCGGTGCGCGTTGTTCGAGATCAGCTGGTTCGCCGCGTCGAGGATGTTGCCGTGCGAACGGTAGTTCTGCTCGAGCTTGATCAGATTGCGCACGCGGAATTCGTCTTCGAAGTCGCGCATGTTGCCGACGTTCGCGCCGCGGAACGCATAGATCGACTGGTCGTCGTCGCCGACCGCGAAGATCGCGTTCTCGCCGCCCGCGAGCATCTTGAGCCACGCGTACTGCAGCTTGTTGGTGTCCTGGAATTCGTCGACGAGGATGTGCCGGAAGCGCGCCTGGTAGTGCGCGCGCAGCGGCGCGTTGTACGCGAGCAGCTCGTAGCAGCGCAGCAGCAGCTCGGGGAAATCGACGACGCCTTCGCGCTGGCACTGCTGGTCGTACGCCTGGTACAGCTCGACGAACTTGCGGTTGAAGTTGTCGGTCGCGTCGACCTTGTCCGGGCGCAGCCCCTGCTCCTTCGCGTTGTTGATGAAGTACTGGACGTTCTTCGGCGGGTACTTTTCGTCGTCGACGTTCGCCGCCTTCATCAGCCGCTTGATCGCGGACAGCTGGTCGGCCGTGTCGAGGATCTGGAAGGTCTGCGGCAGGCCGGCGTCGCGCCAGTGCGTACGCAGCATCCGGTTGCACAGGCCGTGGAACGTGCCGATCCACATCCCGCGCGTATCGATCGGCATCATCGCCGACAGGCGCGCCATCATCTCGCGCGCGGCCTTGTTCGTGAAGGTGACGGCAAGCACGGTGGGCGGCGACGCATAGCCCTGCTGGATCAGCCACGCGATGCGCGTGATCAGCACGCGGGTCTTGCCGCTGCCCGCCCCTGCGAGGATCAGCGCCGGTTCGTTCGGCAACGTGACGGCGGCGAGTTGTTCGGGGTTCAGATTGGCGAGCAGATCGGGCATGGAGCGGCGGCTAACGGGCGAGAAAAATGCGGACCCGACATTATAAGTCGGCCGCGCGATGCCGTTTCCGATCCGTTCGGTCGCACGCTGCCTGCGTGTTGCGGGCGGGTTGCGGACACGTTGCGGCCGCGTCCCGGCGGGCCCGCGCCGGCAAGGCGATGGCTGGCCGATGGGCATCCATTTATAATTGTCAGATTCGGCATCCAATTCACGCATTTTTCGGCAGATTTCCAACATGAGCGACAACACGCTTGCGAAGAGCTTCGAGCCCCATACCATCGAGTCCCAATGGGGGCCGGAGTGGGAAAAACGCGGCTATGCCGCCCCGGCATTCGATCCGTCCCGCCCCGATTTCGCGATCCAGTTGCCGCCGCCGAACGTGACGGGCACGCTGCACATGGGCCACGCGTTCAACCAGACGATCATGGATGGCCTCGCCCGCTACCACCGGATGCTCGGCGAGAACACGCTGTGGGTGCCCGGCACCGACCACGCGGGGATCGCCACCCAGATCGTGGTCGAGCGCCAGCTCGACGCACAGGGCGTGTCGCGCCACGACCTCGGCCGCGAGAAATTCGTCGAGCGCGTGTGGGAATGGAAGCAGAAATCCGGTTCGACGATCACCGACCAGGTGCGCCGCCTCGGCGCGTCGACCGACTGGTCGCGCGAATACTTCACGATGGACGACAAGATGTCGGCCGCCGTGCGCGACGTGTTCGTCACGCTGTATGAACAAGGGCTGATCTATCGCGGCAAGCGCCTCGTCAACTGGGATCCGGTGCTGCTCACCGCCGTGTCGGACCTGGAAGTCGTCAGCGAAGAGGAAAACGGCCACCTGTGGCACATCCGCTACCCGCTCGTCGACGGCTCGGGCTCGCTGACGGTCGCCACCACGCGTCCCGAGACGATGCTCGGCGACGTCGCGCTGATGGTCCATCCGGAAGACGAACGCTACGCGCACCTGATCGGCAAGCTCGTCACGCTGCCGCTGACGGCCCGCGAGATCCCGGTGATCGCCGACGACTACGTCGACCGCGAGTTCGGCACGGGCGTCGTGAAGGTCACGCCCGCGCACGACTTCAACGACTACCAGGTCGGCCTGCGCCACAAGCTCGCGCCGATCGAGATCCTGACGCTCGACGCGAAGATCAACGACAACGGCCCCGAGCAGTATCGCGGCCTCGACCGCTTCGACGCGCGCAAGGCGATCGTCGCCGACCTCGACGCGCAGGGCTTCCTCGACTCCGTGAAGCCGCACAAGCTGATGGTGCCGCGCGGCGACCGCACGGGCGTCGTGATCGAGCCGCTGCTGACCGACCAGTGGTTCGTCGCGATGACGAAGCCGGCGCCAGAAGGCACGTTCCATCCGGGCAAGTCGATCACCGAGGTATCGCTCGACGTGGTGCGCGACGGCCAGATCAAGTTCGTCCCGGAAAACTGGACGACCACCTACTACCAGTGGCTCGAGAACATCCAGGACTGGTGCATCTCGCGCCAACTGTGGTGGGGCCACCAGATTCCCGCGTGGTACGGTGAGAACGGCGAGGTATTCGTCGCGCGCAACGAGGAAGACGCACGCGCGCAGGCCGCCGCGAAGGGTTACGCAGGGGCGCTCAAGCGCGACGAAGACGTGCTCGACACGTGGTTCTCGTCGGCGCTCGTGCCGTTCTCGTCGCTCGGCTGGCCGAACGAAACGCCCGAACTGAAGCACTTCCTGCCGTCGTCGGTGCTCGTCACCGGCTTCGACATCATCTTCTTCTGGGTCGCCCGGATGGTGATGATGACGACGCACTTCACCGGCAAGGTGCCGTTCCATACCGTCTACATGCACGGCCTCGTGCGCGACGCGGAAGGCCAGAAGATGTCGAAGAGCAAGGGCAACACGCTCGACCCGATCGACATCGTCGACGGCATCGACCTCGAGTCGCTGGTCGCGAAGCGCACGACGGGCCTGATGAACCCGAAGCAGGCCGCGACCATCGAGAAGAAGACGCGCAAGGAATTCCCGGACGGCATCCCCGCGTTCGGCACCGACGCGCTGCGCTTCACGATGGCGTCGATGGCGACGCTCGGCCGCAACGTGAACTTCGACCTCGCGCGCTGCGAAGGCTATCGCAACTTCTGCAACAAGCTGTGGAACGCGACGCGCTTCGTGCTGATGAACTGCGAAGGCCACGACTGCGGCAACGACAAGCCGGAAGTGTGCGGCGCGGGCGACTGCGGCCCCGGCGGCTACCTCGACTTCTCGGCGGCCGACCGCTGGATCGTGTCGCTCTTGCAGCGCACCGAAGCCGACATCGCGAAGGGCTTCGCCGATTACCGCTTCGACAACATCGCGAGCAGCATCTACAAGTTCGTGTGGGACGAGTACTGCGACTGGTATCTCGAACTCGCGAAGGTGCAGATCCAGAACGGCACGCCGGAACAGCAGCGCGCCACCCGCCGCACGCTGCTGCGCGTGCTGGAAACGGTGCTGCGCCTCGCGCACCCGGTCATCCCGTTCATCACCGAAGCGCTCTGGCAGAAGGTCGCGCCGCTCGCCGGCCGCTATCCGCAGGACAAGGCCGACGGCGAAGCATCGCTGATGACGCAGGCGTACCCGGTCGCGAACCTGCAGAAGCTCGACGAGGCATCCGAGCAGTGGGCGGCCGACCTGAAGGCGATCGTCGACGCGTGCCGCAACCTGCGCGGCGAGATGAACCTGTCGCCCGCGACCAAGGTGCCGCTGCTGGCGGCCGGCGACGCCGAGCGCCTGCGCTCGTTCGCGCCGTACGTCCAGGCGCTCGCACGCCTGTCGGAAGTGCAGATCCTCGCGGACGAAGCCGCGCTCGACCAGCAAGCGCACGGCGCACCGATCGCGATCGTCGGCCCGAACAAGCTGGTGCTGAAGGTGGAAATCGACGTCGCGGCCGAGCGCGAGCGCCTGTCGAAGGAAATCACGCGCCTGACGGGCGAGATCGCGAAGTGCAACGCGAAGCTCGGCAACGAGGCTTTCGTTGCGAAAGCGCCGCCGGCCGTGGTCGAACAGGAGCAGAAACGTGTCGCGGAATTCCAGAGCACGCTCGAAAAACTGCGTGCGCAGCTCGATCGGTTGCCTGCGTAACAAACGGTAAGGTCATTTGCGTTCACTATAATGCGAACGTGAACATAGACCGTCTGACAAGTCGATTACAGGAATAAAGGTTCGATCATGTTGAAAGTCACCAAGGCGGTATTCCCCGTTGCCGGTCTCGGCACGCGGTTCCTCCCGGCAACGAAGGCGAGCCCGAAGGAAATGCTGCCGGTCGTCGACAAGCCGCTGATCCAGTACGCGGTCGAGGAAGCGATCGCGGCCGGCATTACCGAGATGATCTTCGTCACCGGGCGCAGCAAGCGCGCGATCGAGGACCACTTCGACAAGTCGTACGAGGTCGAGGCCGAACTCGAGGCGCGCGGCAAGGAAAAGCTGCTCGAACTCGTGCGCAGCATCAAGCCGAGCCATGTCGACTGCTTCTACGTGCGCCAGCCGGAAGCGCTCGGCCTCGGCCACGCGGTGCTGTGCGCGGAAAAGCTCGTCGCCGACAACCCGTTCGCGGTGATCCTCGCGGACGACCTGCTCGACGGCAACCCGCCGGTGATGAAGCAGATGGTCGACGTGTTCGACCACTATCACAGCTCGGTGATCGGCGTCGAAGAGATCCCGCCGTCGGAGACGAAGTCGTACGGGATCGTCGACGGCAAGGAATGGGAAGAGTCGATCGTCAAGATGTCGGCGATCGTCGAGAAGCCGGCGCCGGAAGTCGCGCCGTCGAACCTCGGCGTGGTCGGCCGCTACGTTCTGAAGCCGCGGATCTTCGATCACCTGCGTGCGCTGAAGCCGGGCGCGGGCGGCGAACTGCAGCTCACCGATGCGATCCAGGCGCTGCTCGCCGACGAGCAGGTACTGGCCTACAAGTACCAGGGCACGCGCTACGACTGCGGCAGCAAGCTCGGCTACCTGAAGGCGACGGTCGAATTCGCGCTGCGCCACCCGGAAGTCGGTGCGGAATTCGAGACGTACCTGCGCACCCGCGACGGCGCCCAACCGACCGTCTGAACGCGGCAAGGGCGCGCTCCAGCGCGCCCGCCCTCACCTCACGGCCGCCGCTTCAGCGCGCGTCGGCCGGCTTCACCGAGACGACGCCCGGCATGCCGCCCGCATCGTCTTTTTTCGTCTTGACGAGCCAGCCGCTGCCGTCGCCGAACGGCACCTTCGCCAGCGCGCTCTTCACGAGCGCCGGCGCGGCCTGCTGCGTACCGGGATCGCGATCGCGCAGCGACGCCGACACGCGATAGACGTCGGCGCCCGATTTCGCGTCAACGAAGCGCAGCGTCAGCACGTGACGGTACACGCGGCCCATGAACGGCAGCGCGAACGGCGCGGGCCCGTCGACCGTCACGCACGCGCTGCTCGCCGCGCCGCACCGCTCGGCGCTCGCCGCGACCGCCGCCGGCTGCGTCGCGTACGCGATCGACAGCCGGTAACGCGCGTCCTTGAGCGGCTGCGCATCGAAGCCGCGGCGCGCGAGCTCGTCGCGCACGAGCGTCTCGATCTGCCGGTATTCGGCGTCGTCCGCCTGCGCGGCCGTCCGCGCGAAGTCGTAGCCGTGCGCACCGGATGCAAACGCATTCGGCTGCCCGACCGCACTCACGCCGCTCGTCACGCCGGCGCAACCCGTCAACAGCGACGCCGCCAGCGCGGTCGCTGCCCATTGCTTTCTCATGACTTTCCCCAAATGCCTGCCGTCGCGCCCGGCCCTGTCAGGCGGACGGCTCGTCGATCGCGGGCAGCGACACCGTCACCGCGGTGCCGACACCCACTTCGCTGTCGACCGACACGCTGCCCCCATGGCGCGTGACGACCGTCTTCACGAACGCCATGCCGAGCCCGGAACCCGAGATTTCGGGCCGCTCGCCGGCATGGAATCGCTTGAAACGCTCGAACAGATGCCGCTGATCTTCCGGTGCAATGCCGTACCCCTGATCGCGAATCGTACAGAACATTCGCTTCGATGCGTGCTCGACCGTCAGCGTACACGTGATCACCGTGTCGGACGGACTGTATTTGACCGCATTGTTCAGCAGGTTCACGAAGGCGCGCGTGATCAGCGAGCGGTCCGCGCGCACCCAGCACATGTCGGTGCCCACGCCGGTCTCCACGCGGATGTGCTTCGCCTGCGCCTGCGGCCACACCTCGTCGCTCGCGTCGATCAGCACGTCGACGAGGCTCGTCACCTCGAGCTGGTACGCCTGCGACTCGGCGCGCGCCAGTTGCACGAACTCGTCGGCGAGCGACAGCGCGCGGTGCGCATAGCGCTCGATTCGCGCGAGCAGCCCGCGCATCGCGTCGCTTTCGACGCGGTCGCGCTCGATCTCGACCAGCGCGAGGATCGACGACTGCGGCGAACGCATGTCGTGCGACAGCAGGTGCAGCGCTTCCTCGCGCTGCCGCTCGGCCGCGTGCAGCTCGGTCACGTCGACGAGGCCGGCAATCCAACCGGTCACGCGCCCTTGCGCGTTCGTACATGCCGCGTAGCGTAGCAGATGGTCGAGCCCGTCGCGATCGCGCACCTCGATGCCGCGCGCCATCGCGTCGTGCTCGGCCTCGAGCGTCGGATCGAGCACGGCCGGCCAGTGCTCGCGGATCGCCGCGTCATGCTCGGCGTTGCCGTCGACGGTCTTCATGAAGGTCAGCTCGCCGAGCGCGGTGCGCAGCGGCCGCCCTTCCGGCAGCGGCAGCGCGAGCCGCGACCCGTAACGTTTCGCCGCGTGGTTCGCGATCAGCACGGTGCCGGCGAGGTCGGTCACGAAGATCGGCTCGGGCATGCTGTCGAGGCTGTCCCACACGAAGCGCTTCATGTCCTGCACACGCTGTGCGGCCTGCGCCATCAGCGCCATCTGCCGCTCCAGCACGTCGCCGCCGACGCTGCGCGTGCGCGGCGCCTCGGGCAGCAGGTGCGGCTCGTCGGCGAGCTTCTGCAGCTCGCGGCGCAGGTACGACATCGTCATTTCCAGCCGCCGCCAGTTCCAGATCGGGTAGACGGCGATCAGCCCGAAGATCGCCGGCGCCGGCGTCAGCCAGATGCGCGCCTCGAACAGCAGTGCCAGGCTCGCGACGACGGCGAGCGCGGCGAGGCTCAGCGTCAGCAGCAACGCGCGCCACGGCGACAGCATCAGGAAGCCGCCCAGCAGCACGGCGAGCGGCAGCAGCGACGCGGCGAACAACCCCGCGCGCGACGCGGGCGAGATCGCACTGCCGGTCGCCAGCATGTCGAGCACGTTGGCATGGATATACACACCGGCGAGCGGGCCGAACTCGCCGGACACCGGCGTCGCGAAGCGATCGTACAGCCCGGACGCCGTCACGCCGACGACGACGATCTTGCCGCGCAGCGCGTCGGGCTTCACGCGCCCTTCGAGCACGTCGTCGAACGACAGCGTCGGATACGCGGGCGTATTGCGGCTGAACGGAATCAGGTAGCGGCCGTCGCCCGCCGCATCACGCGACAGGTCGTGCGCGTCCGCGCCGGGCATGCCGCCGACCGGGTGCAGCCGGCCGGCCTGGATCGCGCGATAGACGGGCACCATCAGTTGCGGCCAGCGCACGCGGCCGTCGCTTTCGAACAGCGCGACGCTGCGCACGATGCCGTCGCGATCGACTTCGAGATTGATATGGCCCAGCCCCGTCGCGCGCGCGGCGAGCGCGGCGACCGGCGGATCGACGGAGCGCGTGCCGTCCGCCTGCTCGGGGCTCAACAGCACGGGCAGGAAGGTCGGCACGCGGCTCATCGCGTCCGCGAACGCGCGATCCTCCGACGACGGTTCGGTAAACAGCACGTCGTAGACGACCGCGGCCGGCTGCGCGCGCGCCAGCGTATCGAGCAGCCGCGCATGCACGTCGCGCGGCCACGGCCAGCGGCCGAGCGCGGATACGCTCTGGTTGTCGATGTCGACGACGACCACGTCGGGCGACAGCGGCAGGCTGCGCAGCATCAGCAGCCGGTCGTAGATCAGCCCGTCGACGCTCGACGACAGGCGGCCGAGCGCGCACACGAGAATCACCGCGATCCCGAGGCAGCCGATCGCGATCCATTCGATCAGGAAACGGCGGCCGAGGTGCCGCCGCGGAGAAACGGAGTCGGGTTTCATGCGCCGCGGATCAGCGCGACAACGTGAACGCGCTGACCGGACTGGTCTTCTCGTAGAACTTGCCGCCTTCGAATTCCTCGACGGTCACGGCCCAGAAATAGTCGCCCGGCGGCAGGTGCGCGACGGTGATCTGGCGCGCGTGCAGGCCCACCTGGTCGACGACCGGCGCGCTCAGGTCCTTCGAGCGCGACAGCACGAACCGGTAACGCGCATTCTTGCCCGAGCCGTTCGGCGACCAGCGGAACTCGTACCCGCCCGCGCCCTGCGACGCGCTCGCGTCGAGCCCCATCACGCGGCGTTCGAACGCATAGGTGCGCGGCAGCCCCTCGAGGCCGTTCGCATCGATCGCGGCGATCCGCACGAAGTAGTTGCCGTTCGGCACGTCGCGGAACACCGCGCGCGGCGAATCGGTGCGCGTTTCGCGGAACAGGTCGAGCAGCCCCGCATCGTGCGCGAGCTGCACGCGATACGCATGCGCCTGCGCGAGCGGCGTGACGTCGAATGCGACGTCGGGCTCGTCCTGCACCTTGTCGGGATGTGCGAGCGCGGGGGCGCCCAGCAGCTGGACGGGCGCGCCGACCGCGCCGGACGACGTCGCGACGCTGCCGAAATTCGCATGCACGAGCGTCGCGTCGGCCGGCTGCCGGCCGCCCGCGACGCCGACGGTGCCATCGAGCACTTCGACACGCGTCGTCGCAGTGCCGGCCGCGTCGTAGTTCACGCGAAAGCGCGTGCCGCGCACGCCGGCCACGACCGACGGCGAGCGGATCTGGAAGCGGTCGTCGCGTTTCTTCAGGTGGGTGACTTCGCTGTCGACCGAGCCGCGCGTGAGTTCGAACTCGCGATCGAGCGTGCCGGTCAGCACCGTGCGGCGCAGCGACTTCAGGTCGAGCTGGCTGTCGGGCGGCAGGCTCATGTGCGTGCCGTCGGCCAGCTCGATCGTCACGAAGCCGTTCGGGCCGGTGCGCACGCGATCGCCTTCGGCGAGCGTCGCATCGTTCGCGAGCGGCGCGAAAGCCGCGCCGGACGCACGCTCGGCCGTGCCCTGCACCGCGATCACGCGCGCGGTGAGCTTTTCCTTGCGCAGGCGCGCGACCGGCAGCTTCAGCGCGATGCCGGGCTGCAGGTGCTTCGGCGCCGGCACGCCGTTGATCTGCTGGAGCAGTTGCCAGTCGTCCGCGCCCTGCAGGTAGCGCGCGGCGACGTCGTACAGCGTGTCGCCGGCCTGCGTGCGATAGACGACCGTCTTGCCCACGGCGGCGGCCGGCTGCGCCGCGGCCTGCTGCGCCGCGAACACCAACGCGACCGCGCAGGCCGCGCGCAGCGCTGCCGTACCCAGGTTCGCCGTGCGCTGCGTGATTCGCGTCGTCACTCCGGTTCCCCCTGGCCGACCCGTTCGAGCCGGTAGCCGTACCCGTAGATCGGCGCGAGACGGTAGCCGTTCTCGGGCCGCAGGCCGAGCTTGGTGCGCAGCATCGAAATGTGCGTATCCATCGTGCGCGACGGAATGTCGGTCGCCTGCTTCCACACGAGGTCGAGAATGTGCGCGCGCGACAGCGGCCGGTCCAGATGCTGGAACAGCAGCAGCGCGAGCTCGAATTCCTTTTGCGTGAGGCTCACGGCCTTGTCGCCGACGTACGCCTGCTTCAGGTTCACGTCGAAACGGAACTGATCGAATTCGCGGATGGTCGCCTCGGCGTTGACCGGATACGCGCGGCGCAGCAGCGAACCGATGCGCGCGCGCAGGATCGGGCCGGACACCGGCTTGACCACGTAATCGTCGGCGCCGGCGTTGAGGATCTGCGTGATCCCCGCCTCGTCGTCGCGGCTCGTCATGAAGATGATCGGCAGGCTGTGCTCGGTCTGGTTGGCGCGCACCCACTTGAGCACTTCCTCGCCGGACATGTCGGGCACGTTCCAGTCGAGCACCAGCAGATCGAACGTCTCGCGCTGCAGGCGCTTCTTCAGGGCCTTGCCTTCCTTGAACGCATAGCACGTATGGCCAACGGCCGTCAGCGTTTGACTGACGAAATCCGTCTGGGCCGGATCGTCATCCAGTACAGCAATTCTCATAGCACCCCGCAAATCGAAGTCGATTCGTCCATTCGGCTCCCGCGCCTGCCCCGGGCCGCGCAGCGTGCGCGCGGCGCCGGATACCGGCCAGCGAGCCGTCGTTCGCCGCTCGCGCCACCTGCGCAAACCGGCGACCCCGGCTAAATATCTCAAAAACGGGGCACGGACGAACCGGCGATTTCATCATAGTAGTATGAAATTCGCCAAGAAATTGCGCGGACTATCGCCCTTTCTTCGAATAATCCTTTCTGTTGCGCAACCGGACGCCTAATCGGCGCCCGCGATGCCGGCCACCGGCTCGGCAAAATCATCGGTCGGCATCCGTGGCGACGGCGGCTCCGACAGCGGCGGTTGCGCCAGCATCCGCTGCAGCTGGTCGCGCACGCGCTCCCACGCATGGGCCGCGTAGTCGGGCTGGCCCGCCGCCCATGCCTGCGCCAGATCGAACACGCGTTCGATCGTTGCGCCACAGTAGGTCGGGCCCGAGCCGTCGTCCCGCGCGGCGTCGCGCAGCCGTTCGTCGAGCCACTCGGCCAGCCACGGCATTTCGGCCGCGGCCGAATCCGCATATGCCTCCAGCGCGGCACGCGCGTGGCGGTCCTGCTGCGGATCGAGCTCGATCCGGCTCAATTCCGAGGTGCGCACGGGCGCGATGCTTTCCGCTCCGGACGGACTTCGAAGGGTCCCTGGTCTGAAGGACATGTCCTCTCCCCGTTGTACGACGGTAGCGTCAGGCATGGCCCCCGAGCCCGCCGTGCGACGTACCGTGGCCGGCGCCTCCGCTGGGAGCGGACGACCGGCCGGGTCAGTATACGCAGCCGGTCACGCAATGAGGTTTAAGAATTGTCAGAGAGGGACGCCCGGTTAGGGAGGCCCGGTTAGGGAGGCCCGGTTAGGGACGCCCGGTTAGGGACGCCCGGCCAAGGGGGCAACCGGCTTGGGGCGGTCGGCCAGGCGCGACTGCCGAGGCGCGGCCGGCCGGCAGCCCGGCGGCACCGCGGGACGTGCGATGCGTGCCTTCAGCGGCGGCGCATCAGAAACACGAAGGTCTTGTCCTGCGTCGTCGATTCGACGATCTCGTTGCCCGTCTGCTTCGCGAACGCGGCGAAATCGCGCTGCGAGCCCGGATCGGTCGCGAGCACCTTGAGGATCTGCCCGCTCTCCATATCGGCAAGCGCTTTCTTGGCACGCAGGATCGGCAACGGGCAATTGAGCCCGCGCGCGTCCACTTCCTTGTGAATCTGCATCGGCTGTCGACCTTCGAATGACGCGCCACACACGGCGCGGGAGGAAGCCGCGATTTTACCGCAGCGCCGCCGCGCCTGCCCGGCCGCCCACGGCCCCGCGCCCGCCGGCAGCCGGCTCACGCGCCGGAGAAGCCGCCCGCGAGCCGCTCGCGCAAGTGGCGCACCAGCGCGCGCACCGCGCTCGGCACGACCGGGCTGTACGGACGAATCGCGAAAATATGGTCGCCGAACGCGCCCGACGGCCGCCAGCCGTCGAGCAGCGCGACGAGCCGGCCGGCGTCGAGATCGCGCCTCGCGCTGAAATCGGGCAGCAGCGCGATGCCGAGCCCGCCGAGCGCGGCCTCGCGCATCGCCTCGCTGTTGTTCGCCGCGAAACTGCCGCGCACCGGCACGCTCACGCGCTGGCGCCGGCGGCCGTCCGGCTCGAAGCTCCACGCGGCCGGCTCGTTGTCGCGCAGGTAGCACAGGCAGCTGTGATCGACGAGTTCGCTCGGGTGGCGCGGCGCGCCGCGCGCGTCGAGATAGTCGCGGCTCGCGACCAGCAGCGAACGCGTGTCGCACAGCTTCCACGCGACGTGGGTCTGCGGCGCGGTGGTGGTATGGCGAATCGCGAGGTCGAAGCCTTCCTGCGTCAGCGAATGCAGGCGGTCCGACAGGTCGAGCTCGATCTGCACGCCCGGATGCTGGCGCAGGAAATCGGGCAGGTGCGGCACGACCTGCTGGCGCCCCAGCGCGACCGGCACCGTCACGCGCAGCAGCCCGCGCGGCTCGCCGGCGAGATCCTTCACCCGCGCGAAATGCTGGCCGATCGACTCGAACGCGTCGCGCGTGCTGTCGACCAGCGTCTGGCCCGCATCGGTGAGCCGCACGCTGCGCGTGGTGCGGCGCACGAGCGGCACGCCGGCCGCCTTTTCGAGATCGGCGATGCGCTGGCTCATCGCGGCCTTGCTGATGCCGAGCCGCTGCGCGGCAGCCGTGAAACTGCCTGCGGCGGCCAGCACCGTCAGCGAATGGATATGCGGCCAGAGCGCCTGGACATTTTGCTGATTCATCCACTGATTATTCAGAATTCTGAACAGTGAATCAAGTTTCGCGGCCTTCTCCCACCCTGCCGGTTTCCCTAGACTAGGCGCTGTTGCCCCTCATCCCCAGGAGACACGCATGACCACGGTTCCCGCCTATACGTCCGACGCCGACGTCGGCCACTACCTCGACGGCGCGCCCGTCGCCGGCCGCAGCGGCCGCTTCCAGGACGTCTTCAATCCGGCGCTCGGTCGCGCGGTGCGGCGCGTCGCGCTGGCCGACAACGACGAAGTCGAACGGGCCGTCGCGTCGGCCCACGCGGCGTTCCCGGCCTGGGCCGACACGCCGCCGATCCGCCGCGCGCGCGTGCTGCACCGCTTCCTGCAGCTGATGAACGAGCACCGCGACACGCTGGCGGCGATCATCACGGCCGAGCACGGCAAGGTGTTCTCGGATGCACAGGGCGAAGTCGCGCGCGGCATCGACATCATCGAATTCGCGTGCGGCGTGCCGCAACTGCTGAAGGGCGACTTCACCGACCAGGTCAGCACCGGCATCGACAACTGGACGATGCGCCAGCCGCTCGGCGTCGTCGCGGGCATCACGCCGTTCAACTTCCCGTGCATGGTGCCGTGCTGGATGTTCCCGGTCGCGCTCGCGACGGGCAACACGTTCGTGCTGAAGCCGAGCGAGCGCGACCCGTCGGCCGCGCTGTTCATCGCCGACCTGCTCACGCAGGCCGGCCTGCCCGCCGGCGTGTTCAACGTCGTGCAGGGCGACAAGGGCGCGGTCGATGCCCTCCTCGACCACCCGGACGTGCAGGCCGTCAGCTTCGTCGGCTCGACGCCAATCGCCGCCTACGTGCAGCAGCGCGCGGTGCAGTCGGGCAAGCGCGTGCAGGCGCTCGGTGGCGCGAAGAACCACCTCGTCGTGATGCCCGACGCGAACCTCGAGCAGGCGGTCGACGCGCTGATCGGCGCCGCGTACGGCTCGGCCGGCGAGCGCTGCATGGCGATCAGCATCGCAGTGCTGGTGGGCGACGTGGCCGACAGGATCGTGCCGGCCGTGGCCGAACGCGCGCGCAAGCTGGTGATCGGCGACGGGATGTCGCCGGAAGTCGAGATGGGCCCGATCGTCACCGGCGAAGCGCTCAAGCGCATCGAAGGCTATATCGAGCAAGGCGTGAACGAAGGCGCGCAACTGGTGGTCGACGGCCGAGGGCTGCGCGTGCCGGGCCGCGAGGCCGGCTTCTTCACGGGCGGCACGCTGTTCGACCACGTGAGCCCCGACATGCGGATCTACAAGGAAGAGATCTTCGGGCCGGTGCTCGGCTGCGTGCGCGTGAAGGATTTCGGCGAGGCGGTCGACCTGATCAACGCGCACGAGTTCGGCAACGGCGTGTCGTGCTTCACGAGCGACGGCGGGATCGCGCGCGAATTCGCGCGGCGCATCCAGGTCGGCATGGTCGGCATCAACGTGCCGATTCCGGTGCCGATGGCGTGGCACGGCTTCGGCGGCTGGAAGAAGAGCCTGTTCGGCGACATGCACGCGTACGGCGAGGAAGGCGTGCGCTTCTACACACGCCAGAAGTCGGTGATGCAGCGCTGGTCGTCGAGCATCGGCAAGGGCGCCGAATTCGCGATGCCGACCGCGAAGTAAGCCGGCCGGTGCGCCCTCCGCCGATCCGTTCGGCGGGCGGCGCACCGGCAGTCGGGATCAACCGGCCTTCGTGCCGTGCGCGCCGTCGGCGGTCGGCAGGTACGACAGCTCCAGCCGGTACGCGAGCGCGACGAACAGGCTCTGCGCGAGACCCATCGTGGCCGTCAGCGCGCGGAAACCGAACGTCGCGCTGTCCTGCACCATCAGCGTCACTTCCGCTTCCCGCGCGAGCGGGCTCATCCGGCTGTCGGTGATCGCGATCAAGCGTGCGCCGCGCTGCGCGGCCTGCTGCGCGACCTGCACGGTCTCGTCCGCATACGGCATGAACGAGATCGCGATCATCACGTCGCCCTTGCGCACCGAGCGGATCTGGCCGAGATGCATGCTGCCGAGCGCGTCGAACAGCCCGATGCGCTTGTCGGTGTGCTGCAGCGCATAGTCGAGATACACGGCGATCGGAAACGCGCGCCGCGACCCGGCGATCCAGATCGCCTGCGTATCGGCGAGCAGGTCGACGGCCTGCGCGAGTGCCTGCGAGTCGAGCGTCTGCCGCAACTGCTGCATCCCGGCAATGCTGCCCTTGATGAATTCGTCAGCGATCTGTTCGGGCTGCAGGCTCGACGAGCCGGCCTCGATCACGTCGCGCAGCCGCAGGTTGTACGCGCGCCCCGGCGCGATCTGCTGCGCAAGCCCCTCGCGGAACAGCCGCTGCATCTCGGAGAAGCCGGAGAAGCCGAAGTGCTTCGCGAAGCGCACGACGGCCGACGGCTGGACGCCGCAGGCTTCCGCGAGCGACTGGATGCCTTCCAGCCCAAGCTGGTCCCGATGCGTTTCCACGTGGCGCGCGATCACCTTCAGGCGATTGCTGAGGCCGTCGTACTCCTGCGTCAGGTGCTGCAGGAACGCCTCGACGGTGGCGGGAGGTTTCTCGGATGAGCTCATCGGATAGCGCGAAGTTGACGGCCCCGATGCGCGCGCGGCTGGCCGGCGCGGCCCGGGGCTCGACTGGATACATGCATGAAGGGCGAATTTAATCACGTTTGCGGCACGACCCGCGCCGCCGGCTCGCTCCCACGCGCTCGGTCATCACTTGCACACGCTCCACGGCAAGACTGGAAACGATTGTCCAACGCGCTCGCGGCGTCGTAAAGATCAGGGTGTCTACCGAGGCCGGCTGCCGCGACAAACCACGACGGAGCGCGGCGCAGCCGGCGTGCCCGATTCAACGATAGTCGACCCACACGCTGCCCGCATCGGCGGAACGCACGCAATTCTCGACCCAGCGCACGCCCTCGGCGCCCGCGTGGACGTCCGGAATGCGGATGGCCTTCACCGCCGCGGCGTCGCCGCGATCGGCCGCATCCATCGCGAGTGCAAACCGCGCGTACAGGTTCGACCATGCCTCGAACAGCCCTTCCGGGTGCCCGGCGCCGATGCGGTCTTCGCGCGTGGCGTTCGGACGCAGGTACGGCATCCCGCGATCGAGCACCTGCGCGGGCTGCCCCTGGATTTCGTAGCGCAACTGGTTCGGATGCTCGTCCCACCATTCGACGCTCGCCTTCGAGCCGATCACGCGCACCTTCTGCCCGTGCATCGAACCGGCGTTCACCGCGCTCGACCACACGTAGCCGATCGCGCCGGTGTCGTACTCCATGATCGTGAACGCGTTGTCCTCGAGCGGCGCGCGGCTCTTCACGAAGCTCTGCCGCGAACACATCAGCCGGCGGATCTTCAGTTCCGGCGCCATCACCTCGGAGATGTACAGCGGATGCGTGCCGATGTCGCCGAGCACGTAGCTCGGGCCGGCGAACTTCGGATCGACGCGCCAGCGCGCGGCCGCGCTCGCGGCCTCGACGCCTTCACTGTGGAAGCCGTGCGCGAACTGCATCTGCACGATGCGGATCTCGCCGAGGTCGCCGCGCGCGATCATCTCGCGCGCCTGCTCGATCATCTGGTGTCCGGAATAGCCGTACGCGACGCCGACGATCCGGTTTTTCTCGACCGACAGGCGCTGCAGCGCCTCGGCCTCCTCGGTCGTGAAGCACAGCGGCTTCTCGCAGACCACGTGCAGCCCGGCGTTCAGCGCGGCGCGGCAGATCTCGAAGTGCGTGTTGTTCGGCGTCGCGATCGACACCGCGCGGATGCCGTCCGGGCGACGCGCCTCGGCGTCGAACATCGTCGCGTAGTCGGGATAGCAGCGCTCGGCCGCGACGCCGAGCTTCACGCCGAACTGGCGGCCGCGCTCGGGATCGATATCGAATGCGCCGGCAACCAGCTGGAAGCTGCCGTCGCGCAGCGCGGCCGACCGGTGGCTGTAGCCGATCTGGCTGCCGAGCCCGCCGCCGACCATGCCCCAGCGAATCGAATGGCCAAGCAGAATCTGTCCGTCAATCATGATGGTGGTGTTCCTGGTGCGGGTTCAGGGGATCATGCAAAACCGGCCGACGCGAGAAACGCGCGGCTCGCGGCGACGTCGCGCAGGCTCGTGCCGGCGTTGCGCGGGTCGCGCTCCTGTTCGATCGTGATGTAGCCGGCGTAGCCGATGTCGTCGAGCGCGCGGCGGATCGCCTGGTAGTCGAGCACGCCGGTGCCGATCGGGCACATCACGCCGCGCGCGCAGGCCGCGAAAAACGCGATGTGCTCGCCCATCACCGCGTCGTACACGGCTGCGTCGATATCCTTGAAATGCACGTAGTCGAGCCGTGCCGCATGGCGGCGCAGCCACGTTTCCGGGTCCATGCCCGAGTAATGCAGGTGGCCGGTGTCGAGACACAGGCCCGCCGTCTCGGCCGGAATGTCGGCGACGATCCGGTCGATCTCGTCCGCGAACTCGATGTAGCCGCCCGCATGCGGATGGATCACCGCGCGCACGCCGAACTCGTCGCGCGCGATGGTGGCGATCTGCCGGATATGGTCGACCATCCGCGCCCAGCGCTCGTCGGACAGCCGCGGCGCGCGATCGCCGTGGCCGGCCGCGTAGTCGCGTTCCTCGTGGCCCCAGTCCATCACGACCAGGTATGGCGCCGCGTAGCGCTGACCGTCCTGCGTTGGCAGCTTCGGCAACCGCGTGATCAGCGCGCAGATGTCGCGCGTCTGGCGCAGCAGGTTCGGCAGGTTCTCCGGCGACACGAGATCGTCGAAGATCGTACCGGCCGTGATGCTCAGGCGCTGGCGTTCGAGTTCGGCGCTCACCACGTCGAGATCGAGCGGGATGTAGCCGTACGGCCCGAGCTCGATACCCGAGTAGCCGGCCTGCGCGGCCTCGGCAAGCACATGCCGCCACGGCGGCAGGTGCGGGTTCTTCACGTCGTCGACGCCCCAGCAACACGGCGCGCAGCCAATCTTCATCGTCATGTCGGTCTCTCCGGCAGGTCAGCGACCGGTCAGCCGCGATAGAACGCGGGACGCTCGGCCATCGCGATCGCCTCGACCGCGCCGCTCTGCTGGGCCCGCACGCACGCGTCGGCCGCGACCGCCGCCGCGTAGCCGTCCCACGCGGACGGCCCGGTCAGCGCGCCCTGCCGCACGCCGTCGATGAACGCTTGCAGCTCGACGTCGTAAGACGCGATGAAGCGCTCCTTCCAGTCGGTCATGATCTCGACCGATTGCCGCGCCGCATGCTTGAGCCCGACGGCCGGCGGATCGGGCAGCTTCGCGATGCCCTGCTCGCCGACGACCTCGCACTGGATGTCGTAGCCGTACTGGCAGTTCACGAAGATCTCGACATCGATGCGCACGCCGCTCGCGGTTTCGAGCAGCACGATCTGCGGATCGGCGAGATGCGCGGATGCATGGCGCGTCTTCTTCGGATAGACGACCTGCGCGCTCGCATAGTCCTCGCCGAGCAGCCAGCGCAGCACGTCGAGCTCGTGGATCAGCGTGTCGGTAATCGCCATGTCGGTCGTGTAGCGCTCGCCGACCGACTGGTTGCGGTGCGCGCAATGCAGCATCAGCGGCGCACCGATCTGGCCGCTGTCGATCACGCGCTTGAGCGCGCGATAGCCTTCATCGTACGGCCGCATGAAGCCGACCTGCACGAGCCGCTTGCCGTGCGCGACTTCGGCTTCGACGATCCGCATGCAGCCGTCGGCCGTGACGGCCAGCGGCTTCTCGCAGAACACCGGCTTGCCGTGCGCAATCGCGTCGAGCACGAACGCTTCGTGCGTCGGCCCCCACGACGTGACGAGCACGGCCTGCACGTCGGCGGCCGCGACCACTTCGTGGCCGTCGCCGTAGATCTCGGCGTCGAGCCCGTACTTCGTCACCGCGTCGCGCGCCTGCTGCGGATCGATGTCGTTGACGGCCACGACGCGCGCGCCGGACAGCGTGCGGGTCAGTCTGCGAATGTGGTCCTGGCCGATCGCGCCGCAGCCGATCACGCCGATTTGCAAGGTCATGCAGTTCTCTCCAGTCGTTCGTTCATCAGCGGCGCGGCCCGTGCCGCGCCGGTCAGCAATCGGTCATCAGTCAGCGCGCGGTGCGATCGAAATGGCGATCGACGTAGCGCTGGATCGCGTCGCGCATGTAGCGCGACGACGCTTCCGCGCGGTCTTCCCACGCGAACACGCACGACGACATCACGCCGTCGAAGCCGGCGGCGCCGAGTGCGCGGAAAAACACGTCCCAATCGATCTCGCCCTGCCCGATGTCGAGATGCTGGTGCACGCGGATCTGGTTCGAGCCGGGCGGGTTCACGATGTAGCGCAACTGGCTGCTCTTGCGGTGGTCGAACGTGTCGGCCACGCGCACGTGCGCGAGGATCGGCGCGGCCTGCGCGATCATCGCGGCCATGTCGTCGCCGTAGTAGAACGTGTGCGGCGCGATATACGACAGCTTCAACGACGGCGAATCGAGATTCGTGACGATGTCGATCGCCGGCTGCAACTGCTCGATCCAGTCCTCCGGATGCGGCTCGACCGACAGCACGATACGTTCGCGCTCGAGGATCGGCAGCAGTTCGTCCATCGAGCGGAACCACGCGGCCTCGCACAGCTCCTTCGGGTTCGCGCCCGGCCGCTCGCCGACCGAGCGCTCGGGCGACGCGCCGCGCCCGAACTCCGACACCATCAGCGGGCACTCCATCTCGACTGCCACCTCGATCGCCTTCTTCCAGCAGCGCACCGCCCATTGCCGCTCGTCGTCGAACGGGCTCGCCCAGCGGTACATCGGCTGCAGCGACGCGAGGCCCACGCCGCTCGCGCGCAGCGCCTGGCGGAATGCGGCCATGCGCTCGCGGGTCGCGCGCGGCATCACCCACCAGTCGAGAAAGTCGCTGCGCGGCGACAGCTCGATCTGGTCGTAGCCGAGCTCGGCCACCGCGTGCGGCAGCCGGTCGAGCGGCAGGTGGCGAATCATGTAGGGGTCCAGTGCGATCTTCATCTTCTTCCTGGGCAGTTTCGTGGTTTCGACAGGGTTGGAGTCGATCAGCGACGCGACTTCTTGTTGCGGTACTGATCGGCGATCACGGCCGCGACGATGATCGCGCCCTTGACCATCTCCTGGTAGTACGCGTCGATGCGGATGAACGTGAAGCCCGACGTCATCACGCCGAGGATCAGCACGCCGATCACGGTGCCCGTCACGCGGCCGAGGCCGCCCGACAGCGACGTGCCGCCGATCACGACGGCCGCGATCGCATCGAGCTCGTACATCACGCCCATGCCCGACTGGCCGGAGATCGCGCGCGCGGCCGTCACGGTGCCGGCGATCCCGCTCAACAGACCCGCGATCGCGTAGACGAAAATCAGGTGCCGCGTGACGTTGATGCCCGACACGACGGCCGCATGGCGGTTCGCGCCGATCGCGTAGGTGTACTTGCCGAAGCGCGTGTAGCGCAGCACGATGTGGAAGATCGCGGCCACCACCAGGAAGATGATCACCGGATTCGCCCCTGCGCCGATCGCCGCGAACGGGTCGGTCAGCATCGATACCGGCATCCCGTTGGTGAACCACTTCGCGAAGCCGCGCGCGGCGACCATCGTGCCGAGCGTCGCGATGAACGGCGGGATGCCCGTCAGCGCGATCAGCGTGCCGTTCAGCAGGCCCACCAGCAGCCCGACGCATACGCCGGCCAGCACCGGCCAGATGACCGGCAGGTCGGTGAGGTGCGGAAACACCGCGCGCGGGAAGTCGGACACCTGCGCGAGGCTCGCCGACACGACGGCGGCCGCCGCGACGACCGACCCGGACGACAGGTCGATCCCGCTGGTGATGATCACGAGGTTCACGCCGACCGCGATGATGCCGATCACGGCCATCTGCAGCACGATGATCTCGAGCCGCTCGGCATTGAACAGGAAGCTCTGGCCGACGACGATCCAGCCGACGACCTCGAAGAACAGGCTGATGCCGACCAGCACCAGGAAGATGCTCAGTTCGGGCGGCCACTTCGCATGCCGCGACTTGAGTGTCATGGTCTGCGCATCCGCGACCGGGTTCAGGTTGCCCATTTCAGTTGTCTCCAATCTTGTTGCGGCTCAGCGCGACGCGAGATCCATGATGCGGACCTGGTCGGCGTCCTTGCGATCGACGATGCCGGTCATGCGCCCTTCGTGCATCACCATCACGCGATCGCTCATCCCCAGCACTTCCGGCATTTCCGACGAGATCATCAGCACCGCGACGCCCTTGCCGACGAGCGCGCTGACGAGCCGGTGGATCTCGGCCTTCGCGCCGACGTCGATGCCGCGGGTCGGTTCGTCGAGGATCAGGATGCGCGGCTGCGTGAGCAACCATCGGCCGATCAGCACCTTCTGCTGGTTGCCGCCCGACAGGTTCTGGATTTCCTCGTGCAGCCCGGGCGACTTCACGCGCAGCATCCGGCTCATTTCCTCGCAGTCGCGCTTCAACTGCGCCTGCTGCACGAAATTGAACTTCACGTAGCGGCGGCTCAGCACCGCCGCTTCCATGTTCGCGAGCAGGTCGAGATTCAGGAAGCAGCCGGAATCCTTGCGGTCCTCGGTGAGAAACGCCATCCCGTGCTTCATCGCCTGTGCGGGCGTCGAAATACGCACCGGCTTGCCGTCGATGCGGATCTCGCCCGAGGTGGCCGGCACGACGCCGAACAGCGCCTCCGCGACATTCGAGCGCCCCGAGCCGACGAGGCCCGCGACGCCGAGGATTTCACCCGCGCGCAGCTCGAAGCTCACGTCGCGGAACACGCCGTCGACGCAGAGATCCTTCACCGACAGCACGACGTCGCCGATCAGCACGTCTTCTTTCGGGAACATCTGCGTGATCTCGCGCCCGACCATCATGCGGATGATGTCGTCGCGCGTGACGTCGCTCGACGCATGCGTGCCGATGTACTTGCCGTCGCGAAACACCGAGAACTCGTCGGCGATCTCGAACAGCTCGTTCATCTTGTGGGTGATGTAGACGATGCCCTTGCCCTGCTCGCGCAGCTGGCGAATGATGCGGAACAGGTGCGTGACTTCCTTGTCGGTCAGCGCGGAGGTCGGCTCGTCCATGATCAGCACGTCCGAGTCGAACGACACGGCCTTCGCGATCTCGACCATCTGGCGGCTCGCGACGGTCAGCGTGCGCACGTCGGTCTCCGGATCGATGTCGATCGACAGCCGCTCGAACAGCGCGGCCGTGCGGCGGCGCAGCTCGGCGTGATCGATCAGGCCGAAGCGGTTCTTCGGTTCGCGGCGGATCCAGATGTTCTCCGCGACCGTCATGTACGGCATCAGGTTGAGTTCCTGATGGATCATCGCGATGCCGCGGTCGAGCGCATCGAGCGGGCCGTTCAGCACGACCGGTTCGCCGTTGATCAGGATTTCGCCCTGGTCGGGCGTGTAGACGCCCGCGATGATCTTCATCAGCGTGGACTTGCCCGCGCCGTTCTCGCCCATCAGCGCATGCACGGTGCCGCGGCGCACGCGGAACTGCACGCCGTCGAGCGCGACGACGCCGGGAAAGGACTTGCCGACGCCGCGCACCTCGAGCACGCAGTCGGCCATGGGCGCACCGGACGAACCGGGCGCGGCGGACGACGCGGCCGGTGCGCTTTCGCTGGCCATCGAGCGCGCGATCCTGGCTGTAAACATGGACGTTCCTCGAAAATCGCGCGCGAACCCGGTCGCGCCGGGCCCGCGCAGTTCAGCGGAAAAACCGGTCAGTGCTTCGCGTACTGGTTCATGTTCTCCGGCGTCACGAGTTCGAACGGCACGTTCACGTAGCGATCGACCGGCTGCTTCTTCGCGAGCTTGAGCGCCGCGGCCACCGCCTGCGCGCCCTGCCCGGTCGCGTTCTGGTAGACCGACACCTTCAGCTCGCCGGCCTTCATCGCCGCGAGGCCGTCCGGCGTCGCGTCGATACCGGCGACGACCGTCTTCGGCGTGAGCTTGCGCGCGGCCTTCAGCGCGTTGATCGCGCCGATCGCCATTTCGTCGTTGTTCGACACGATCGCGTCGAACTTCGTCCCGGAGCTTAGCCAGTTCATCGTGATGTCCTGGCCCTGTGTGCGGCTCCACTTGCCTTCGCGCTTGTCGACGATCTTCATGCCCGAGCATTCCTTCGTCGCGATCACGTCCTCGATGTCCTTGGTGCGGGCGCGCGCCGATTCGTTGGACAGCTCGCCCATTAGCACCAGGAGATCGCCCTTGCCGCCGAGCAGCTTGCACACCTGGCGCGCCTGCAGCGTGCCCGACTGCTTTTCGTCGGACGCGACGACCGCGACGCCGGCCGGCAGCTTGTCGAAGTCGACCGGCTTGCGGTTCACGTAGATGAGCGGGATCTTCGCCGCGGTCACCATCTTCGTGATCTTCGGCGTCGCGTCGGTATCGACCGGATTCACGATGATCGCGTCGACCTTCTGCGCGATCATGTTCTGGACCTGGCTCAACTGCTTGCCGACGTCATTGCCGCCGTCCTCGATCTGCACCGTCGCGCCGTCCTTCTTCGCCGAATCGGCGATGCTGTTGCGCAGGATGGTCAGGAACGTGTCGTCGAACGATGCCATCGTCACGCCGATCTTCTCGGCATGCGCGAGCGGCGCAGCCAGGATCGCGGCGGCCGCGACGGCCATCAGCTTGGTCTTCATGATCAATCTGTCTCCTCATCTCCGGGGGGCGGAAGACGGCGCGTTGCGCGCCGCCGGGCCGAGTCCGATCTGGTCCGATCGGGACTGAAGCATCCGGATGAAACTGTAGATCACTTCCTCGAAAATTTGGAAATTTATTTCTACGTGATTTCACCTAGGGAACTGTATTTCCAAAAAGTCTAGACTCCGTTCCGTAGCCCGACTCCCGGTGGCAGGCAGCCTCGTGTCGTGCGGCATAGGCCGCGGACAGTCGCCACCGGATCGGTCCCCTAATCTGCCGGCAGCGCCGAACGCCGGCCGCGAGCGTGACACGTGATATGAGCCTGCTGAACTTTCCGAGTGACCGCCCCATCGATCTCGCCTGCCTCGGCCGCGTGGCCGTGGATCTCTATGCGCAGCAGTACGGCAGCCGCCTCGAGGACGCGCGCAGCTTCCAGATGTATCTCGGCGGCTCGTCGGGCAACGTCGCGTTCGGCGTCGCGCGGCTCGGGCTGAAGACCGCGATGATTTCGCGCGTCGGCGACGAGCAGATGGGCCGCTTCCTGCGCGAGACGCTCGAGCGCGAAGGCTGCGACACGAGCCAGCTGCAGACCGACCGCGAGCGCCTCACCGCGCTGGTGCTGCTCGGACTGAAGGATCGAGATACGTTCCCGCTGCTGTTCGTGCGCGAGAACTGTGCGGACATGGCCGTGCGCGCCGACGAGATCAGCGAGGATTTCATCGCCGGTTGCCGCGCACTGGCGATCACCGGCACGCATCTGTCGACGCCGGGCACGCGCGAGGCGTCGCTGACTGCGCTCGGATATGCGCGCCGCCACGGCGCCGTGCGCATCCTCGACATCGACTACCGGCCGGTGCTGTGGGGGCTGACCGCACGCGGCGCCGGCGAAAACCGCTACGTGCCCGACGCGCAGGTGACACGGCAACTGCAGCAGGTGCTCGGCGAATTCGACCTGCTGGTCGGCACCGAGGAGGAATTCCTGATCGCGGGCGGTGTGCCGCACGACCTGATCGGGTCGTTGCAGGCGGTGCGCGCGATCACGAACGCGACGCTGGTCGTCAAGCGCGGCGCGCTCGGCTGCTGCGTGATCGAAGGCGACATTCCGGCCGGCATCGACGCTGCGCCGACCTTTCTCGGCGAGCGCGTCGAAGTGCTGAACGTGCTCGGTGCGGGCGATGCGTTCCTGTCCGGCCTGCTGTCGGGGTTGCTGCGCGGGTGCGACTGGGCCGAATCGACGCGCATCGCGAACGCGTGCGGCGCGATCGTCGTGTCGCGCCATGCGTGCTCGGCCGCGATGCCGACGCCGGCGGAACTCGCGCACTGGTTCGACGGCAGCCGCAATCCGCAGGTCGACGCCGACCGCACGCTCGCGCACCTGCATCGCGTGACGGTGCCACGCCGCGAATGGGACGACCTGTGCGTGATGGCGTTCGACCATCGCAGCCAGTTCTACGAGCTGGCGGTGCAGGCCGGCGCGGACGAAGCGCGGATCAAGACGCTGAAGCGCCTGCTGGTGCGTGCGGTCGAACAGGTCGAGCGCGATCGCGGCATCGCCGGCCACGTCGGCGTGCTGATCGACGGCGGCGCGTACGGCAGCGACGCGCTCGCGTCGGCCACCGGGCGCGGCTGGTGGGTCGGCCGTCCGGTCGAGCTGCCGGGCTCGCGGCCGTTGCGGTTCGACGACACGCGCTCGGTCGGCTCGTCGCTCACGCACTGGCCGACCGAACAGGTCGTGAAGTGCCTCGTCCACTATCACCCCGACGACCCCGTCGACCTGCGCGTCGAGCAGGAGCAGCGCGTGCTGGAACTGTGGGAAGCCACGCGTGCGAGCGGCAACGAGCTGCTGCTGGAAATGATTCCGCCGCGCGCGGTCACGCCGGCCGGCACCGAGGACGACGCGGTGCTGCGCACGATCGCGCGCTTCTACAACCTCGGCGTGAAGCCCGAATGGTGGAAGCTCACGCCGCTCACCGCCGACGGCTGGGCGCGGCTCGCCGCGCTGATCGCCGAGCGCGACCCGCACTGCCGCGGCGCGGTGATCCTCGGGCTGAACCAGCCGCTGCAATACCTCGTCGACAGCTTCCGCTCGGCGACCAACCCGATCGTCAAGGGCTTCATGGTCGGGCGCACGCTGTGGGCCGATGCGTCGCTGAACTGGTTCGCGGGCCGGATCGACGATCAGGCGCTGATCGACGAAGTGGCCGGCAACTTCGCGCAACTGGTCGACGCGTGGCTGGGCCGCCGTACCGCCGCGCGCGCCGCCGCGGCCTGATGCCCGTGTTCGTGACGACCACCCGACTTCTCTCTATCGACCGACGATGACCACCACCGTAAGACTGACCGTCAGCCAGGCGCTCGTGCGCTACCTGGCCGCCCTGCGCGCCGAAGTCGTCCAGCCCGACGGCCGCACCGAGATCCTGCCGTACTGCGGCGGCGTGTTCGCGATCTTCGGCCACGGCAACGTGGCCGGGCTCGGCGAAGCGCTGCACGCGGAGAAAGACCGGCTGCCGACGTTTCGCGCGCACAACGAGCAAGGGATGGCCAATGCGGCCGTCGCGTTCGCGAAAGCGAATTTCCGCCAGCGGATGATGGCCGCGACGTCGAGCATCGGCCCCGGCGCGACCAACATGCTGACCTCGGCCGCGCTCGCGCACGTCGGCCGCTTGCCGCTGCTGCTGCTGCCCGGCGACGTGTTCGTGTCGCGGCTGCCCGACCCGGTGCTGCAGCAGGTCGAGGATTTCGAACAGGGCGACGTCAGCGCGAACGACTGCTTCCGGCCCGTGACGCGCTACTTCGACCGCATCACGTCGCCCGAGCAACTGCTCGTCGCGCTGCCGCGCGCGATCCAGGTGATGACCGATCCCGCGCAATGCGGGCCCGTGTGCCTCGCGCTGCCGCAGGACGTGCAGACCTTCGCGTACGACTGGCCCGAGGATTTCTTCGCGCCGCCGCTGATCCGGATGCGCCGGCCGCCGGCCGACGCGCTCGAACTCGCCGATGCGCTCGACGTGCTGAAGGCCGCGAAGAAGCCGCTGATCGTCGCCGGCGGCGGCGTGCTGTACAGCCAGGCGTGGGATGCGCTGCGCACGTTCGCCGACACGCACGGCGTGCCGGTCGCCGAATCGCAGGCCGGCAAGGGCAGCCTCGCGTGGGATCACCCGCTGAACCTCGGCTCGATCGGCGTGACGGGCTCGCCCGCCGCGAACCGCGCGGCCGCGCAGGCCGACGTCGTGTTCGCGGTCGGCACGCGGCTGCAGGATTTCACGACCGGCTCGCACGCGCTCTACGGCGACGCGACGCTGCTGAGCCTGAACGTGCAGCCGTTCGACGCGGGCAAGAAGCGCGGCCGGCAACTGGTGGCCGATGCGCGCACCGGCCTCGGGCAACTGTCGGCCGCGCTGGCCGGCTGGCGCGCCGACGCGGCGTGGACCGCCGCGAACCGCGACCAGGCCGCCGCGTGGAACGCACGCGTGACGGACCTGACCACCCGGATTCCGAAGGACACGCTGCCGTACGACGCCGAAGTGATCGGCGCGGTGCGCGACTCCGCGGCCGACGCGGGGCGCGACAGCGCGCGCGACGACCTGGTCGTGTGCGCGGCCGGCACGCTGCCGGCCGAACTGCACAAACTGTGGCGCAGCGGCGTACCGGGCAACTACCACATGGACTATGCGTATTCGTGCATGGGCTACGAAGTCGCGGGCGGCCTCGGCGCGAAGCTCGCGCGGCCCGAGCGCGAAGTGATCGTGATCGTCGGCGACGGCTCGTACATGATGCTCAACGCCGAACTCGCGACCTCCGTGATGCTCGGCCGCAAGATCATCGTCGTGATCCTCGACAACCGCGGCTACGGCTGCATCGAGCGGCTGCAACTCAATTGCGGCGGCGCGAGCTTCAACAACATGCTCGACGACTGCGTGCCCGAAGGCGGCGAACGCTCGACGATCGACTTCGCGATGCATGCACGCGCGATGGGCGCCGAAGCCGTGCACGTGCGCGACATTGCCGAGCTGCGCCACGAAATGAAGCGCGCGCGTGCGGCGACGACCAGTCAGGTGCTCGTGATCGACACCACGCACCAGCGCACGACCGACGACGGCGGCGCGTGGTGGGAAGTCGCGGTGCCGCAGGTGTCCGAACGCGCCGGCGTCGTGGACGCACACCGCGCGTATCTCGACGCGAAAAACCGCCAGCGGCGCTGATCCGCTCACCCTTTCCATCGGCCGCGCCGAGACAACACCATTCGAATCAAGGAAGCACGTCATGAGCTGGAACGTCCGCATCGGTATCAATCCCCTGTCGTGGATGAACGACGATCTGCCGTCGCTCGGCGGTGAGACGCCGCTCGAAACGGCGCTGAAGGAAGGCGCCGAAATCGGCTATGCGGGCTTCGAGCTCGGCAACAAGTTTCCGAAGACAGGCCCCGAACTGAAAGCGAAGCTCGCCGAATTCGGGCTCGTGTGCGTGTCGGGCTGGTATTCGGGCTTCCTCGCGGAGCTCGCGCCGGGCATGACCGACGCCGATGCGGTCGCCGCCGAAATCGAGCGCTGCCGCGCGCACATGACGAAGCTGCAGTACAACGACGTGAAAGTCGTCGTGTACGGCGAATGCGCGGGGACGATCCAGGGCAACATCGACACGCCGGTCGCGAAGCGGCCGCGTTTCGTCGACGACGCAGCGTGGCGGCGCTATGCGGCGCGCCTCGACGCGTTCGGCGCGCACCTGCTCGACACGTACGGCATCAAGCTTGCCTACCATCACCACATGGGCGCGTACGTCGAGTCGCCGGACGACGTCGACCGGCTGATGGCGCTGACCGATCCGGCGAAGGTGTTCCTGCTGTTCGACACCGGCCACGCGTATTTCGGCGGCGCGGCCGACCCGGTCGCGCTGCTGAAGAAGCACGTATCGCGCGTCGCGCACGTGCATTGCAAGGACGTGCGGCCGCAGGTCGTCAACCAGGCGCGCAACGACGGCTGGAGCTTTTTGAACGGCGTGATCAACGGCACCTTCACGGTGCCGGGCGACGGCGCGCTCGACTACGACGCGACGCTGCGCACGCTGAAGGACGCCGGCTACGAAGGCTGGCTCGTCGTCGAGGCCGAGCAGGACCCGGCCGTCGCGCCGAGCTATGCGTATGCGAAGAAAGGCTACGAATCGCTGCGCGCAATCGTCGACCGGTTGAGCGCGTGAGCCGGCACGAAGGCGCGTGAGCGCTCGAGCCCTATCCTATTGCGGAGACCCATTTCATGACGATTTCTCCCCTGCTGATCAAGGCATCCGCCGACCGCGAGATCTGCAACGTCACGCCCGAATCGGCCGGCTGGAAGCATGTCGGCTTTCGCGCGCTGCGCCTGAAGGCCGGCGACATCGAAACGCTCGACACCGGCACGCGCGAACTGTGCGTCGTGGTGCTGACGGGCACGGTGCGTGCCGAAGTCGACGGCGAAACCTACGATGCACTCGGCAAGCGCGACAGCGTGTTCGAGGACGTGTCTCCGGACGCGCTGTACGTACCGGGCGGCAAGCGCGTCACGCTGGTCGCGACGCGCGATGCGGAAGTCGCGCTGTGCACGGCGCCGTACGCGAGCGGCGACAAGCGCGTGCTGCGCCTCGACGGCGAGCGGATGCGCCGCTCGGTGCGCGGGCAAGGCACCAACACGCGCTACGTATGCGACATCCTGATGGGCGACAATCCGGCCGCCGACCGGCTGCTCGTCGTCGAAGTCGTCACGCCGGCCAGCCATTCGAGCAGCTATCCGCCGCACAAGCACGACCGCGACGCGGCGCCCGACGAGACGTCGCTCGAGGAAACCTATTACCACCGGATCGATCCGCCGCAGGGTTTCGCGTTCCAGCGCGTGTACACCGACGATCGCAGCCTCGACGAGGCCTGCGCGGTCGAGAACCATGACGTCGTGATGGTGCCGCGCGGCTATCACCCGGTGGTCGCGCCTCACGGCTACAACCTGTACTACCTGAACGTGATGGCGGGCCCGAGCCGCGCGTGGGCGTTCAAGAACGATCCCGCGCACGAGTGGATGCTCGACGCGGCGCCGAAACGTTGAAGTGCTGAAGAAGTGCTGACGTGCTGAAACGCCGAAGCACTGAATGGAACACGGGCCCTCGCGCGGCCCCTGACGATGCGACGCCCGGCACGCGCGTACCGCGCCGGCAACGCTACGGAGCCGCCATGGTGACGCCCCCCTTTCGCCTCGCACCCCACGCCTTCGACGACGACGCGTCGAACCCGGCGCTGCCGCACTTCAATGCGGCCGTCGCACGTCGAATGGGCGAAATCGCGGTCAACCTCGCGTCGCGACGCGGACTGCCGATCGCGGTCGGCATCGTCGGCGGGCATGCACCGCTGTTCTACTGCGCGCTCGACGGCAGCGGCGCGCACGACGGCGATGCGATCCGCCGCCGGCAGAACACGGTGCTGCGTTTCGGCCAGAGTTCGCTCGCGGTCGGCGCTTGCTTCCGGCGTGCCGGCTGGTCGCTGCGCTCGCAGGGCCTGTCGGACGACGACTATGCGCTCGACGGCGGCGGTGTGCCGTTGCGGGTCGCCGGGGCCGGCATCGTCGGCGCGATGACGATCGCGGGGCTCGGCTCCGAAGCCAATCACGCGCTCGTCGTCGAATGCCTGCGCTGGCACGTCGGCGCGAATGCGCTCGCAATGAGCGCGTAGCGGCGCGAACGGCGCACACGCACCGTTCGCGTGGACTGCGTGGATGCTCAGCGCAGCCCGCCGCTCGCGACGAGACGCTCGCCGGTCAGCCAACGTGCATCGTCCGACGCGAGAAATACGGCGACCGACGCGATGTCGTTCGGCTCGCCGAGGCGGCCGAGCGGCGTCTGGCTACGCACCTGTGCGTCCATATCGGAACCGATGATGCCCGCGCTGTGCGTGCCTTCGGTCACGACCATCCCCGGGTTGATCGCGTTCACGCGGATCTTGCGCGGGCCGAGTTCGAGCGCGAGCACGCCGGTGATCGCGTCGACCGCACCCTTCGTGCCGCTGTACACGGCGCTGGCCGGCGGCGTGATGCTGGTCACCACCGAGCTGATGTTGATGATGCTCGCGCCTTCGCCGAGATGCTTGACCGCGGCCTGCGTGGTCAGCAGCACGCCGAACACGTTCGTGTCGAACTGCCGGCGGTAGTGTTCCTCGGTGATCGCTTCGATCGGTGCGAATTCGTACACGCCGGAGTTGTTGACGAGCACGTCGAGACGGCCGTACGTGTCGATCGCGGTATCGACGATGCGCTGCGCATCGGCGGCCTTCGACACGTCGCCGCCGACCGCGACCGCGCGGCCGCCCGCTTCGGTGATCGCGCTCACGACCGCGTCCGCACCCGCCTTGCTGCTCGCGTAGTTGACGACGACCGCTGCGCCTTCGTCGGCCAGTGCCTTCGCGATTGCCGCGCCGATGCCCTTGGATGCGCCCGTGACGATCGCGACCTTGCCTGTCAGCTTGCTCATGATTTCATTCCTCAGTCCGAAGACGTTCGATGGATGGTGCCGGTTGCCGCGACGATGCGTTGACGCGTCGACGCGTTGTGAGGGCGACCGGCCTGACTGGCAATGTACGTTGCGGCACCGCAGCGATAAAGCGGCTCGATGCGAATTGACTGGCGGAGTTTGCCGAACAATCGACCGGACGCGGTCAGCCGGCGCTCAACCACGCATCGGCGACCTCGCCGCCCAGGCCGTCGAGCGCACCGTCGTAGACGATCCGTCCGCGCCCCATCACCGCGACGCGCCGCGCGAGCCTCGGTGCGAGCTGCAGCCGCTGCTCGATCAGCATGATCGCGACGCCGTCGGCCTGCAGCGCGGCGAGGCACGCGCCGACTTCGTTGACCGCGAGCGGCGCGAGCCCCTCGGCCGGCTCGTCGACGATCAGCACGCGCGGGCGCCCGGCGAGTGCGCGCACCAGCGCGAGCACCTGCTGCTCGCCGCCCGACAGCCGCCCGGCTTTCACGTCCGCGCGCGCGGCCAACAGTGGAAAACGCTCGAACAGACGATCGAGCGCCGTGCGTTCGGCGGCGCCGCTCGCGCCGCGCAAACCGAGCCGCAGGTTGTCGCGCACGCTCAGCAGCGGAAACACGTCGCGGCTTTCAGCCACGTAAGCAACGCCGCGCCGCGCGATCTCGAACGTGCGCGCCCCCGCGCATTCGGCGCCGGCGATGCGCACCGAGCCGGCCGTGCGTACGAGCCCCATCACGGCCTTCGCGAGTGTCGAGCGTCCCGAGCCGTTGCGGCCGAGCAGCGCGAGCGTCTCGCCCGGCGCGAGCGCGAGATCGACGCCGTCGAGCACGGGCTGCCTCCCGTACCACGCGCGCAGCCCGCGAATGTCGAGCACGGCGTTCATGCCGCGCCCTCGCCCAGGTACGCGGCGCGCACGCTCGGATCGGCGCGGATCGCATCGGGCGCGCCGGTCGCGACCACCGCGCCGCGCACGAGCACCGTGATGCGTTCGGCGAAACCGAACACCGCGTCCATGTCGTGCTCGATCATCAGCACCGTGCGGCCCTGCGTCGTCGCACGGATCAGCGCGATCATCCGCGCCGCCTGCGCGCGGCTCATGCCGGCCGTCGGCTCGTCGAGCAGCAGCGTACGTGCACCGCTCGCGAGCGCGATCCCGAGATCGAGCGCGCGTTGCTCCGCATAGCTCAGTTCGCCGGCCGGCGTATCGCGCCGCGCGTCGAGGCCGATGTCGTGCAGCACGCGCGCGGCCGCGAGATCGACCGACGCCGATTCGCGCAGCCGGTTCCACCAGCGCCGCCGCTCGGCCGGCGCATGCAGCGCCGCGCAGCGCAGGTTGTCGAATACGCTGAGGCGCGCGAATGCGCTCGTCTGCTGGAAACTGCGGCCGATGCCGAGGCGGCTCGCGACGACCGGCCCGCGCCCGCGCAGCTCGACGCCGTGCAGCATGACGCGCCCGCGCGTCGGGCGCGTCGCCCCGGCGATCACACCGAACAGCGTCGACTTGCCCGCGCCGTTCGGCCCGATCAGCGCGTGGCGTTCGCCGGCCGCGATGCTCAGATCGACGCCGTCGAGCACGGTCTGCGCGCCGAAGCGCTGCACCACGCCGTGCAGCGCGATCGCGTTGCCGTTCATCGTGCGTCCTCCTGCGTGGCGACCGCCGCGCCGTGCCCGAGCCGCGCGCGCCAGCCCCACAGCAGCGTGCCGATGCCTGCCGCCGAAGCCGCGACGGCCCAGCCGACCGGCGTATCGGCGTCGATGCCCCATGCGCCGAACGCGAGGCCCGTGCCGTCGTCCTGCGCGAAGCGCCACGCATAGCCGAGCTCGGCCGCGCAGACGATCGCGACGCCCCAGAACACGCACGCCCCGATCGCGCACAGCACCCGCCAGCGCTCGGTCGCCGGCACATCGCGCCGCAATGCATGCGCGAGTGCCTGCGCGATGCCGGCGATCCCGCCCGGCGCGGCCACGACGACCGCGACGAACAGCACGCCCAGATACAGCGCCCACGCACGCGACACGCCCGCGACGCCGATACTCAGCGCGGTCAGCACGGCCGCGCCGGCCGCCGGCCCGAAGAACGCACCGGTACCGCCGATCACCGCGGCGATCAGCACGGTCGCCGAGCGCGCCATCGACACGCTGTCGGGCGTCGCGAGTTCGACGTCGATCAGCGTCAGCGTGCCGGCGACGCCGGCGAAGAACGATGCGCAGGTGACCATCGCGAGCCGCACGCGGCGCGGATCGGTGCCGAGCGCCGCGACGCGCGCCGGGTTGTCGCGCACCGCGTTCGCGAGCCGCGCGAGCGGCGTGCGCGTCAGCACATGCATGGCCGCCGCCGACACGACGCACCACGCGGCGATCAGCGCATACGCGTGGGCCGGCGCGCCGAAATACCCGTTGCCCCACGGCGCGCCGCTCGCCCGGTCGATCGGCACGCCGCCGATCCCGCCGAACCACGCGGGCACGCTCCACGCGGCGGCCGCGACGCATTCGCCGAGCCCGAGCGTGATCATCGCGAACGCGGTGCCCGAGCGGCGCGTCGCCAACAGCCCGGCGACGAACCCGAAGCCCGCGCCGGCCATGCCGCCGACGAGCGGCAGCAGCGGCAGCGGGCCGCCGACGTGATTGAACCAGTGCGCGGCCGCGAACGCGCCGAGGCCCGCGAACGCCGCATGCCCGAACGACAGCAGCCCGGTCGTGCCGAGCTGCAGGTTGTACGACAGCGCGAGCACGACGAGCGCGGCCGTCTGCGCGAGATAGCCGAGCACCGCACCATGCGGCCACAGCCACGCGGGCAGCGCGACGCACGCGGCGAACAGCGCCCAGCGCATGCATCCGGCCACTGCGCGGCTACGCATCGACACGCTCGCCGAACAGCCCACGCGGCCGCGCGACCAGCACCGCGACGAGCAGCAGGTACGGCACCAGCGGCGCCAGTTGCGCGATCGACACCGCTGCCACGCTGTCGGGCAGCGCGATGCCCGTCCATTGCGCGAGATCGCGCAGCGACGTGTCGCTCGCGGCCGCGAAGGTCTGCGCGAAGCCGACCGCGAGCGACGCGACGAACGCGCCGCCGAGCGAGCCAAGCCCGCCGATCACGACCACCGCGAACACGACCGACCCGACCGTCTCGGCGAGCGCCGGTTCGATCACCGCGAGCGGCGCGCCGATCACGCCGGCCAGCGCCGCGAGCGCGGTGCCCGCGCCGAACAGCGCCGTCATCACGCGCGGCACGTCGTAGCCGAGCGCCTCGACCGCCGCGCGATGCGTGAGCGCCGCGCGCACGACGAGCCCGATACGCGACGCGCGCAGCAGCACGCCGAGCGCGACCAGCATCGTCGTGGACATCGCCATCATGAACAGCCGGTAACGCGGCAAGGCGAGACCGAACACGGTCACGGGCGCGCCGTCGAACAGCGGCGGCACCGGCGCCGGCAGCGGCGCGAGGCCCCACACGAGTTTCGCGCCCTCGCCGATCAGGTATGCAAGACCGAAGGTCAGCAGCAGTTCGCTCGTATGGCCGCGCGCCTGCACGCGGCGCAGCAGCGCGCGTTCGCAGCCGGCGCCGAGCAGCCCGACCGCCAGCGGCGCGAGCACGAGCGCGGGCCAGAAGCCCGCCCAGCCCGCGATGCTGTAGCCGACGTACGCACCGAGCATGTAGAAACTCGCATGCGCGAAGTTGAGCACACCCTGCACGCTGAAGATCAGCGTGAGGCCGGCCGACAGCATGAACAGCAGCAAGCCGTAGCTGAGGCCGTTGAAGGCCTGGAGCGCGAACGCGTGCACCGCGTCGCGTCAGGCGGCGAGCGGTTCGAGCGCGGCGCGCAGCGCGTCGGGCAGCGGCACCGGACGGCGCGTGTCGCGATCGACGTATACGTGCACGAAATGCCCCTGCGCGGCGGGCGACGCCTCGTCTTGCGCGAACAGCCCGACTTCGTAGCGCACGCTCGACGTGCCGAGCTTGACGACGCGCAGCCCCGCGTCGACCGATTGCGGGAACACGAGCGGCGCGAAGTAGTTGCACTGCGTCTCGACGACCAGCCCGATCGTCTGCCCGTGCTCGACGTCGAGCACGCCCGCGCGGATCAGGTACTCGTTCACGACGGTGTCGAAGTAGCTGTAGTAGACGACGTTGTTCACGTGCCCGTAGACGTCGTTGTCCATCCAGCGGGTCGTGATCGGCAGGAAGTGGCGATAGGCGTCGCGCGGACGCGGCTGCGGCTTGTCGGACATGGCGATGGCGCTCAGGACGAGGGAAGCGAAGGGAACGATGGGAACGGTTGGGACGACGCGCGGCGGCCGAAGCACGCGGCGCGCCGGCAGGCAACGCGGCGTCGCGTCGCGATCGCGCGCGGCACAGCGGACGACACGCCGCGGGCAGGCCGGCGCGTCACTGCCCCGGCCGGTCGACGAATTCGAAATCGAGGCCGCGCGCGCGCATCCAGTCGGCGAGCGCGACGCCCGTGCCGGCGCGCCACGGGCGCAGCAGCGGCGGATCGACGAGCTTGTATTCGAGCAGTTCCGGCGACAGCGACACCGTGCCCGACGCCCGCACGTGGTACGCGATGATCAGTTCGTTCTTGCGGATGAATTCGTACACGCCGACGAGCGACACCTGCTCGGCCTTCAGCGCGGTTTCCTCGAATACCTCGCGCGCGATGCCGTCCTCGGGCGTCTCGCCGTTTTCGAGGAAGCCGGTGATCAGCGCGAACATCCCTTCGGGCCACGCGGCGTTGCGCGCGAGCAGGATCTTGCCGTCGAGTTCGACGATCGCGGCGACGACCGGCAGCGGGTTGTTCCAGTGCACATAGCCGCAGGTGTCGTCGGGGCAGGCCTGGCGGACGCGGCCGCCTTCATGGTCGGGATCGGCCCGCTCGGTCAGCGGGCTCGCGCAGCGCGGGCAAAAGCGGTAGTCGGCGGTGGTCATCGATGGGGATCTGGCGAGCGCCGGGCATCGGCCTGCAGGCCGCGTCGGACACCCGCTCGGCGCGGGAAAGGCTTCATTCTAGCGAGTTTGCCCGCGCCCGAGACGATCCGGCCCCACCGGCGTCAGGGCGACCCGCGCCCGCGTGCGGCGGTCGCCGCGAAGCCGGCGGCGCCGGTCAGCAGCGCCGCCACCGCGACCCACAGCGCGGGTGTGAACGACCCGAAGCGCGCGGCCAGCGGCGCCGCGACGAGCGGCCCGAGGATCTGCCCGACGCCGTACGACGCGGTCGCATAGCCCATCAACCCGGCCGCCCGCTCGCCGTGCAGACGCCTTGCCTCGCGCATCGCGAACAGCGTGATCGCGGTGAACGGCAGGCCGAGCAGCGCGCTGCCGATCGAGAAACCGGCCGCGTTCGGCCACACGATCCCGGCTGCGATACCGAGCGCCTGCGTCACGCAGCCGGCCGCCAACAGCAGCCGGTTGTCCCAGTGCCCGGGCAGCCGTGCGGCGGTGATCGCGCCGACGATCAGCGCGGCGCCGAACATCGGCCAGAACAGGTCGGGCCACGGCGAACCGGCCGGCAGCGCGGCGCGCGCGATCACCGGCAAGAACGTCGCGGTGATGATGTAGCCGAAGCCCGGTGCGCCGTACAGCACGACGAGCCACGCGGCGTCCGCGCGAGGGCGTCGCGTGTCGGCCCGCGCCGCCGGGGTGACCGGCGCACCGGTGGCCGCATGCGGCGCGGCAGCCGGCGGCGTGGGCTGCGCGTGCGCCGGGGTCGGAGTCCGTTCGGGAGCCGGCGTCGTACCAAACGTGCGCCAGATCGCGACCGACAGGACAGCCGACAACGCCGCGAAACCCAGCCAGCCCACCGATGCACGCTGCCCGGCCAGCGCACTGCCGATCAGCCCCGTCACCACGATGCCGACGCCCGGCCCCGCGTAGATCACCCCGCTCCATTCGGGCGCATGCAGCTCGGCCAGGCGCCGCAGTCCCCATTGCGACACGAACACGAACGTCCATGCGCTGACGACGCCCGCGACGAAACGCACGACGAGCCACACCGGCAGCAGGTGGCCGACACCCATCGCGGCGGTGAGCAGCACGGTCGCGACGAGCCCGAAGCGCACCATCCGCGCCGGCGCGACGCGCAGCGCCGCGCAACTGACCGCGCCGACGAAGTATCCCGCATAGTTCGCCGACGCGAGCCAGCTGCCGCCCTTCAGACCGATCGAGCCGTCCGCGAGCATCAACGGCAACAGCGGCGTGAACGCGAAACGGCCGACGCCGAGCACGACGGCCAGGCCGACCATGCAGGCGAGCGCGGCCGCGCGGGCACGGCGGTCGGCCTGGTCGGACGAAAGCACGTGGGCAGCGGCGGTCGAAGCATCGAAGCGGGACATGGCGGCATGGGCGGGCGCGTCGCGCGCCGGCCGGATCGGAAATCGGAATGGGTCCATCCTAGCTTGACCAACCGTTCTCGAAAAATGAATAATTGAGAATCGACCCATCCCTTGGAGAGAATCATGGACCTGGCGGCGCTGGCGATTTTCCGGGCGGTCGTGCGCGAAAACGGCGTGACGCGCGCGGCGGCCAAGCTCAATCGCGTGCAATCGAACGTCACGACGCGCATCAAGCAGTTGGAGGAAGAACTCGGCGCGGCGCTGTTCGTGCGCGACGGCCGCCGGCTCGTGCTGACCCCGGCCGGGCACACGCTGCTGCCGTATGCGGAGCGCCTGCTCGCACTCGCCGACGAGGCGCGCGACGCGGTGCGCGAGGACACGCCGCGTGGGCGGCTGCGGCTCGGCACGATGGAAAGCACGGCCGCGAGCCGGCTGCCGACCCTCCTCGCGCGCTACCACCATGCGTGGCCCGACGTGTCGCTCGAACTGCTGACGGGCACGACGGGGTGCCTGATCGACCGCGTGCGCGACTTCGAGATCGACGCCGCGCTGTTCGCGCGGCCGCCCGATCCCGACACGCTGCCCGACACGTTCGAGACGGTGCCGATCTTCCGCGAGGACCTCGTGCTGCTCACGCCGCGCGGCCACCCGCCGGTGCGCACGCCGCGCGACGTGATCCTGCCGACGCTGATCGCGTTCGAGCGCGGCTGCGCGTATCGCAAGTACGTCGAACGGTGGTACGCGGCGCACGGCGTGAAGCCGGCCCGTGTGCTCGAACTCGGTTCGTATCACGCGATCGTCGCGTGCGTCTCGGCCGGCGCGGGCGTCGCGGTCGCACCACGTTCGGTACTCGATCTGCAGCCGGAGACCGGCAACATCGCCGCGCACACGATTCCCGAACTCGAAGGCATCGACACGCTGCTCGGGTGGCGGCGCGGTTATGCGTCGGCGGCGCTCGCCGCGCTGCGCGATGCGCTCACCGACGCCGCGCGGCAGCCTGGGGACATGACGACGCCAACGGTGACCGTGCCGGCCTGACCCGTATGCGCGCGCCACCGCATCGATCGACGCGCATGGGCTGCACAAACGAAACGACCCGACCGGCGCCTGCCGATCGGGTCGTTTTTCGATTCACGCGATGCCGTCAGGGCGACGGCATCGCATCGGTCGTGCAACGATCAGGGTTCAGAGCCGTTCTTCGACCCAGCCCTTCACGCCCGCCAGCGCGCCCGGCAGGTTCGCCGGCTCGGTGCCGCCCGCCTGCGCCATGTCCGGACGGCCGCCGCCCTTGCCGCCCACTTGCTGCGCGACGAAGTTCACGAGCTCGCCGGCCTTGACCTTCTTGCTCGCGTCCGGCGTGACGCCCGCGATCAGGCTCACCTTGCCGCCTTCGACGGCCGCCAGCACGATCGCCGCGCTCTTCAGCTTGTCCTTCAGCTTGTCGACCGTTTCGCGCAGCGTCTTCGCATCGGCGCCGTCGAGCGTCGCGGCCAGCACGTACACGCCGCCGATTTCGACGGCCTGCTGCGCGAGCTCGTCGCCCTGGCTCGACGCGAGCTTCGACTTCAGCGCGCCCAGTTCCTTCTCGAGCGACTTCACCTGCTCCTGCACCTGCGCGATGCGCTGCGTGAGTTCCGACGGCTGCGCCTTCAGCGCGGCCGCGGCTTCGTTCACGCGTGCGTCGAGCTCCTGCACGTAGCGCACCGCGTTGTCGCCGGTGATCGCCTCGACGCGGCGGATGCCGGCCGCGACGCCGCCTTCGACGACGATCTTGAACAGGCCGATGTCGCCGGTGCGGTGCACGTGCGTGCCGCCGCACAGTTCGCGCGAGAAGCCGAGATCGAGCACGCGCACTTCATCGCCGTACTTCTCGCCGAACAGCGCCATCGCGCCGCCCTTCACCGCTTCGTCGTACGGCATCACGCGCACGATGCCCGGCGCGTTGGCGAGGATCTCGTTGTTGACGATCTGCTCGACGCGACGGATTTCGTCGTCGGTCATCGGTGCGTTGTGCGCGAAGTCGAAGCGGGTCTTGTCCGCGTCGACGAGCGAACCCTTCTGCTGCACGTGCGCGCCGAGCACTTCGCGCAGCGCCTTGTGCATCAGGTGGGTGGCCGAGTGGTTGCGCTGCGTGCGGGCGCGGCGGTGCGCGTCGATTTCCGCGCGCAGCACGTCGCCCACCTTCAGCGTGCCCTGCTCCAGCGTGCCGTGATGGCCGATCACGTCGGCCTGCACCTTCAGCGTGTCGGCCACCGCGAAGCGCGTCGCGGCGTTCGCGAGCACGCCCTGGTCGCCGACCTGGCCGCCCGATTCCGCATAGAACGGCGTGTGATCGAGCACGACGACCGCGTCCTGGCCGGTCTTCACCTCGTTGACGGCCGAACCGTCGACGTACAGCGCGACGACCTTCGCGTCGTCGAACGCGATTTCCTCGTAACCGTGGAAGGTGGTCTTCGCGCCCGAGTATTCGAGGCCTTGCGTCGCCTTGAACTTGCCGGCCGCGCGCGCCTGCTCGCGCTGGCGCGCCATCGCGTCGTCGAATGCCGGCTCGTCGACCGTCATCCCGCGCTCGCGGCACACGTCGGCCGTCAGGTCCAGCGGGAAGCCGTACGTGTCGTGCAGCTTGAACGCGAGTTCGCCGTCGAGCACCTTGCCGCCCTTCGCCTCGACCTCCGCCAGCGCGGCTTCGAGGATCGACATGCCGTGCTCGATCGTCTCGAAGAAGCGCTCTTCTTCCTGGCGCAGCACGTCGGTCACGCGCTGCTCGGCTTCCTTCAGCTCCGGATAGGCGGTGCCCATCTCGGCGACGAGGTCGGCCACCAGCTTGTGGAAGAACGCGCCCTTGCGGCCGAGCTTGTAGCCGTGGCGGATCGCGCGGCGCACGATCCGGCGCAGCACGTAGCCGCGGCCTTCGTTGCCGGGGATCACGCCGTCGACGATCAGGAACGAGCACGCGCGGATGTGATCGGCGATCACCTTCAGCGAGTTGTTCGTGTGGTCGCTGATCTCGGTCACGCGCGCGGCGGCCTTGATCAGGTTCTGGAACAGGTCGATCTCGTAGTTGCTGTGCACGTGCTGCAGCACCGCGGCGAGACGCTCGAGGCCCATGCCGGTGTCGACCGACTGCTTCGGCAGGCGCGTCATGTTGCCCTGCGCGTCGCGGTTGAACTGCATGAACACGAGGTTCCAGATCTCGATGTAGCGGTCGCCGTCTTCTTCAGGCGACCCCGGCGGGCCGCCCCACACGTCCGGGCCGTGGTCGTAGAAGATTTCGGTACACGGGCCGCACGGGCCGGTGTCGCCCATCGTCCAGAAGTTGTCCGACGCGTAGCGCGCGCCCTTGTTGTCGCCGATCCGGATGATCCGCTCGGTCGGCACGCCGACTTCCTTCGCCCAGATGTCGTAGGCTTCGTCGTCTTCCTGGTAGACGGTCACCCACAGCTTGTCCTTCGGCAGCTGGTAGACCGTGGTCAGCAGCTCCCACGCGAACTTGATCGCGTCGTGCTTGAAGTAGTCGCCGAACGAGAAGTTGCCGAGCATCTCGAAGAACGTGTGGTGGCGCGCCGTGTAGCCGACGTTCTCGAGGTCGTTGTGCTTGCCGCCCGCGCGCACGCTGCGCTGCGCCGTCGTGGCGCGCGAGTACGGGCGCGGGTCCGTGCCGAGGAAGACGTCCTTGAACTGGACCATGCCCGAGTTCGTGAACATCAGCGTGGGGTCGTTACCGGGCACGAGGCTCGACGAGCGGACGATCGTGTGGCCCTTCGATTCGAAGAATTTGAGGAATTTCTCGCGGATTTCGGCAGCTTTCATGGCGTGCGGGGACAGTCTGGCAAAGACGGCTTCAAACGCCGCCGCCCCAGGCGGGGCGCGCGGCGGCATGGATTCGGAAACGATCGATTATACGGGATCGGGGCCGGCTTCCGGGCAAAGCGCCGGCAAGGCGGCTCGGCCATCCGGACGAGCCGCCTGGGCCACCCGCGCGGCCGATTCGCCTTAAGATGCTCGGCATGCCAATCGGCCTTGCCCGACAACGCAGGCCCGCCATGAAAGGAGACGATTCGACGATGGGTGCCCTGAGCCATATCCGCGTGCTGGACCTGACCCGCGTGCTCGCGGGCCCGTGGTGCGCGCAGACCCTTGCCGATTTCGGCGCGGACGTGATCAAGGTCGAGCGCCCGGGCGCCGGCGACGACACGCGCCACTGGGGGCCGCCGTACCTGAAGGACGCGGACGGCGCGGATACCGCCGAAGCCGCGTACTACCTCGCGGCGAACCGCAACAAGCGCTCGGTGACGATCGACATCGCGACGCCCGAGGGGCAGCAGATCGTGCGCGAGCTCGCCGCGCAGAGCGACGTCGTGCTGGAGAACTACAAGGTCGGCCAGTTGAAGAAATACGGGCTCGACTATGAAGCGCTGCGCGCGGTGAAGCCCGATCTCGTCTACTGCTCGGTCACCGGCTTCGGCCAGACCGGCCCGTATGCGCACCGCGCGGGCTACGATTTCATCGTGCAGGGGATCGGCGGCTTCATGAGCATCACCGGCGAACGCGACGGCGAGCCGGGCGGCGGCCCGCAGAAGGCCGGCGTCGCGATCGCCGATCTCGCGACCGGCCTCTATTCGACGATCGCCGTGCTCGCCGCGCTCGCGCATCGCGACCGCACGGGCGAAGGCCAGTACATCGACATGGCGCTGCTCGACGTGCAGGTCGCGCTGCTCGCGAACATGAACACCAACTTCCTCGCGAGCGGCAAGCCGCCGGTGCGCTGGGGCAACGCGCATCCGAACATCGTGCCGTACCAGACGTTCCAGACGCGCGACGGCTGGATTATCGTCGCGGTCGGCAACGACGGGCAGTTCCGCAAGTTCGTCGAGGCCGGCGGCCGGCCCGAGCTGGCCGACGACGAGCGCTTCGCGACGAACCCGTCGCGCGTGCGCCACCGCGACACGCTGGTGCCGATCCTCGCGGAGATGGTGAAGGCCCGCGGCAAGGCCGACTGGATCGGCGCGCTCGAAGCGGCCGGCGTGCCGTGCGGGCCGATCAACGATCTCGACGAGGTGTTCGACAACGAGCAGGTGGTCGCGCGCGGGATGCAGGTGTCGTTGCCGCACCCGTGCGGCGCGGACGTGAAGCTCGTGCGCAACCCGATCCGGATGAGCGCGACGCCGCCGGACGCGCGCACGGCCCCGCCGCTGCTCGGCGCGCAGACGGAAGACGTGCTGCGCGACATGCTCGGCTACGACGACGTGCGGATCGCCGCGTTGAAGGCGAAACAGGCGATCTGACGCGATTCGGGTGACGGCGTCGCGGCGGCTGCGGGCGCACGTGGCGTGCAACGACGGGATCACACGGCCGCGACCCGCGCCCGACCGGCAGGCTGACTAACGCCCGAGCGCGTCGAGCCAGCCGCGCGCTTGCGGCCAGTCGCCGAGCCCGCTGTCCGCGTTGATGTGACCGCGCGGGCCGAGGTCATGGAACGTGCTGCCCCACGCGTTCGCGCAGCCGCGTGCGAACGCGAGCGAACCGTACGGATCGTCGCTGCTCGCGACGACACAGGTGGGAAACGGCAGCCGCTCGTGGGGCACCGGGCCGAAGCCGTGTGCCTCTGCCGGAAACACCGGCCCGGCGGGATCGGGCAACGCGACGAGCAGCGCGCCGCGCACTTTCGCGAGCGCGGCCGGGCGTGCATAGCGGGTCGCCCACCAGGCGGTGGTCAGCGTGCCGAGGCTGTGGCCGGCGATCAGCACGGGCCCGCGCGCGGCTTCGACCGCCCGGTCGAGCGCGAGACACCAGCCGTTGCGGAACGCGCGGTTCCAGTCAGGCATCGCGACCCGCGAGAAGCGCGCATCCGCGCGCTCCCAGCGGCTCTGCCAGTGAAGCGGGCCCGAATTGGCATAGCCCGGCAGGACGAAAACGACGGGGTCGGTCATGGAAGGATTCGTCGACGAATGGAATCGTGTTGTAGCGTCGACGCAGTGTCGCACACCCGCCTCTCCCTGATGGTGCCTGTCAAAATTCGGGGGATGTGCGTGACCTTCGAGCGGGTCGTGACGCGCTCAGGCAGGCGTCACGACCGGCCGGCGTGCAGTGGCGCCCACGTCGCGGGCGCCAGCCGGCGTGGTAGATCAGCGTACGCCGGCGCCGACCAGGCCGCCTGCCGCCGCGCCGGCCACCGTGCCGATCGGGCCGCCCGTGATCAGGTAGCCGAGCGCGCCGCCCGCGGCCGCGCCAATACCGGCGTTACGCTGCGTATGCGTCATCGCGCATGCGCCGAGTTGCGACAGGGCCGCGACGATCACCGCGGTACGAACGAGAAAAGTGGTCTTCTTCATCATGATTATTGGCTTCCTCCCGCCAGGCAAAAATTGCGAATGGCGGCATTGAATCGGTAAAGCGATCATAGGAAAACCCGAACGGTGCCGGCAATCCGATTTACGTCGTGTTACAGCCGACACACACTCGATATATTGCGAAACACATCGCGAACCGACGGCAGCCGACCGGCAGGCCGCGCGGGACGGACCCCGGTCAGGTAGAATTACAGGATTAAACCGGCGCGACGCGCCGACACAACCCTGACGCCAACCGCATGAGCACCGAACGCAACGACGCCCCCGCGGCTTCCAATTTCATCCGCAACATCATCGACGACGACAACCGCACCGGCAAATGGGGCGGCCGCGTCGAAACGCGCTTCCCGCCCGAGCCGAACGGCTATCTGCACATCGGTCACGCGAAGAGCATCTGCCTGAACTTCAGCGTCGCGCGCGACTACGGCGGCGTGTGCCACCTGCGCTTCGACGACACGAACCCGGAAAAGGAAAGCGTCGAATACGTCGACTCGATCGTCGACGCGGTGCGCTGGCTCGGCTTCGACTGGCGCAAGGACGCGGTCGATCACCAGTATTTCGCGAGCGACTACTACGACAAGCTGTACGAGTTCGCCGAGCTGCTGATCCAGCGCGGCAAGGCTTACGTCGACAGCCAGAGCGCCGACGAAATGCGCGCGAACCGCGGCTCGCTGACCGAAGGCGGCAAGCCGTCGCCGTTCCGCGATCGCACGCCGGCAGAAAACCTCGACCTGTTCCGCCGCATGAAGGCCGGCGAGTTCAAGGAAGGCGAGCACGTGCTGCGCGCGAAGATCGACATGGCGTCGCCGAACATGAACATGCGCGACCCGGTGATCTACCGGATCCGCTACGCGCACCATTACCGCACCGGCGACGCATGGTGCGTGTACCCGATGTACGACTACACGCACTGCATCTCGGATGCGCTCGAAGGCATCACGCATTCGCTGTGCACGCTCGAGTTCGAGGATCACCGCCCGCTGTACGACTGGGTGCTGAACGAACTCGCGGAAGCCGGCGTGTTCACGCGCCCGCTGCCGCAACAGATCGAATTCTCGCGGCTGAACCTCACGTACGCGATCACCAGCAAGCGCAAGCTGCTGCAGCTCGTCACCGAAGGCCACGTCGACGGCTGGGACGACCCGCGGATGCCGACGATCGTCGGCGTGCGCCGCCGCGGCTTCACGCCGGAAAGCATTCACCTGTTCTGCGAACGGATCGGCGTGACGAAGATCGATTCGTGGATCGACATGAGCATCTTCGAAGGCGCGCTGCGGGACGACCTCGACGACAAGGCCGCGCGTACGGTCGCGGTGCTCGATCCGCTGAAGCTCGTGATCGACAACTATCCGGAAGACCTCGAGGAAGCCTGCACGGCGCCCGTGCATCCGCACCATCCGGACCGCGGCGTGCGCACGTTCCCGATCTCGCGCGAGCTGTGGATCGAGCGCGAGGACTTCGTCGAGAATCCGCCGAAGGGTTATTTCCGGCTGTTCCCGGGCAACAAGGTGCGCCTGCGCTACGGCTACGTGATCGAGTGCACGGGTTTCGACAAGGACGCCGACGGCAACGTGACGGCCGTGCACTGCAACTACTTCCCGGACAGCAAGTCGGGCACCGAAGGCGCGAACACGTACAAGGTCAAGGGCAACATCCACTGGGTCAGCGCGAAGCACGCGCAGCCGGCCGAAGTGCGGATCTACGACCGCCTGTTCAAGGAGCCGCACCCGGACGCGGGCGGCGCGAACTTCCTCGAGGCGCTGAACCCCGATTCGAAGAAGATCGTGCAGGCGTACCTCGAGCCGGGCAACGGCGACGTCGCACCGGAAACGCGCCTGCAGTTCGAGCGCCACGGCTACTTTGTTGCAGACCGTGTCGATTCGAAGCCGGGCAAGCCGGTGTTCAACCGGATCGTCGGGCTGCGCGACAGCTGGGGCAAGCCGGCCTGACGGCCTGCTGCACGCGGCGGCGTGCGGCTTCGCAAGCCGCCCCGCTGCCTGCCCATGAAAAAAACCGGCTCGAGGGCCGGTTTTTTTATCGGCGTGCGCCGAAGGACGGATGGCCGCAGCGACAGCCGCGGCGCTCATTCACGCGCCCGACAACCGCCGATGCAGCTCCGCCAGCGACAGCTTCGTGCGAAACAGCCGCGCGAGACTGCGGCTCGCATAGGTGTCGACGTCGCCCGGCACGGTCCAGCGATACGCATCCATCTCGGGAATCATCGAGCCGTCGCGACGGCTCGGAAACAGCGACGTACACGTACACCGCGCGGGATCGATCTCGCCTTCGGCCACCTGCACCGCGAACAGGTGCAGGTCCTTGTCGTGCCGGTATGCGAAGCGGCCGAGATCGAGCAAGCGTGCCGGCGCGAACTCGATGCCGGTTTCCTCGAGCAGTTCGCGCAGCGCGGCGTCGGCCGGCGTCTCGCCCGGTTCGCCCTGCCCCTTCGGGATGTCCCAGTGCGTGGTGTCCGTCGCGTGCGCGAGGAACACGCGGCCGGCCGTATCGAGGATCACGACGCCGCACGACACCGTGCGCGGCGCGCCGCCCCGCTTCATCATGCGCGTGCTCAGCGCTTCTGCAGCTGCCACTTGCCCGCGGCCGTCTTGCAGTAGACGGGCTTGAGCGTCATCGTCTGGCCCTTCGCGGTGATTTCGGTCGCGATTTCGCGGCAGGTCTTGCCGTCCGTCTCGGTCGTGCTCGGCGTGAGCTTCGCATCGATCTGCGTGCCGCGGCCGTTGCTCTGCCACGTCGTGGTTTCGCCGTCCTTGCCTTCGTCGCGCGCCTGCACGACCGCCTTGGAGAGCGACGCGCGATCGGTCTTGCTGAAATAGCTGATCGGCGTGTCGTTCAGGAAATTCAGGTTGTTCTGCGCATGGGCGGGCAGCATCGCGGCTGCGCACGCGGCGCCGGCCAGCACACGCGTGACGATGGAAAGGGATGCACGCATCGACATGTTTTTCTCCTTGGATGTTCGATCGAACGGCGTGGCGCATGCCGGCGGACCGGGGGCCGGCCCGCCGGCATGCGCCACGCCCGTCAGCGAGCGAGCATAGCATGCGTGCTACCGTGAATGCCTCGAGGGCCTGTTCCCGCTAATAACGGGCTTGCGAACGTGCCTTTCCGCCCGCAGTGCAAGGAGTAAGGAGCGCCGTTTGGCCGTGCCAAACAAGCGACGCACGACGCCGCAATGTGGGCGGAAAGGCACGTTCCCCTTGTTTGGAAAAATGCATTCGTGGGGCTGGCCCCCAGAAGGGCCGATCGCCGCGTCATGCTCCTCGCGAATACGTCGAGTATTCGCTTCGTCGCAATCCTCGCGCTCGGCCCTTCTGGGGGCCAGCGCAAGCCCGTTATTAGCGGGAACAGGCCCTAGGGCTTGGCCACCGCACCCGTTTGCTGATACCCGTCAGTCAGCGTGCCGAGGAACGCGATCACGTCCTTGATCTCGGCCGCGTTCAGCGCCGGCTGGTCGCCGGGCTTGCGGTCGAACGGCGCTTCGCGGTTGATGTTCGGCCAGTAGCGCTTCGGCAGATCGTCGTAGATCTGCACCTTGCCGTGCACGACCGGATAGAACTTCTCGGGATGGATGTCGCGTTCGACGTAGAAGCGCATCACGTCCTCGAGCGAGTGATACACGCCGTTGTGGAAGAACGTCTTGCGCAGCGCGACGTTGCGCAGCGACGGCGTGCGGAACAGCCCGCAGAATTCGTCGCGGCCCTTCAGGTCGGTGCGCTCGGGGCCGCAGGCGCCGAGATCGTAGAAGCGCGGGTCGCGATTGACCGGCAGCGCGCGGTTGCGCGGCACCGCGATCGCGATCAGCCCGAAATCGCTGAACTGCGGCGGGCCGCCTTCGAGCGTGCGCTGGCTGATGTGGCAGCTCGCGCAGTTACCCTTCTTCTCGTCGTTGAACAGCTGCAGGCCGTGCAACTCCGCGGGCGTGAGCTGCGCGTGGCCGGCCAGATACGCGTCGTATTTGCTCGTGTACGGATCGAACAGCGCCGGCTGCTGCTGGAATGCGTCGAGCGCGCGCAGCACCGCATCGAACGTCGCCCGGTCGTCGCCGAGCACCTGGTCGCCGAACGCCTTGCGGAACGCGTCGGCGTACGGCGCGGCGCGAACCGCCTTCGCGACCCGCGCGGGCGAGCTGCTCATCTCGAACGGCGACGTGAGCGGAATGCGCGCCTGCGCATCGCGCGTATCGACGCGACCATCCCAGGTCAGTCCGCCGGTCGGCCCCGCGTCGATGCTTTCGTCACCTTCGTCCGGCGAATCGTGGAAGTGCTCGCTGAACGGCGGGATACCGCGCAGGTACTTCAGCGACGGCACCGCGCGAAAGCCGGTACGGTGCATGTCGTCGCCGCCCAGCTGCACCGACAGCGCGTTCGGCGGCCCGAACGCATGTTCGGCGCTGTGGCACGACGCGCAAGCGAGCTTGCCGGACCCGGACAGCGACGGATCGAAGAACAGCTGCTTGCCGAGCGCCGTCATCTGCTTCACGCCTTCGAACACCTGTGCACGCGTCTGCGGCTGGCTGGCCGGCGCGACCGCCGGGGCGGCCGGAGCGGCCTGCGCCGCCGGTACGACGGACGCGGCCGACGCACTCGTGCCGGGCTGCGCATCGCAACCGGCCAGCGCCGCGAGCGCGCCGACCATCGCGAGCGTCGCCGCGGCGGGAATCAGCGATCGCGCGGACGCGAAGGATTTCAGAAGGGTGTGCATCGTTGTTCTGGTAGCGGTGGGCAATCGGCCGGAGCTTATGTCAGTTCCGTGACCGTTGGATGACGTTCAACCGACAGTCAATTGAAAGCGTCCCTACACCCGGCTGTCAAATCGGTTCCAGATAATGCGCGCAGCCGGGCGGTACCGCGAGGTTCGCGCGCCGGCCCTCCCGCCACCCGGTTCCCACACGCGACCAACGACGAATGAGAGAGAACATCGCATGAAGAAGCACGCCTGGATTCGCTACACGCCGATCGCCCTCGCGGCCGCGCTCAGCCTGACCGCCTGCGGCGGCGACGACGTCACGCAACAGGGCCTGTCGGCCGTCAAGAACGTCGTCGTGATCTACGCGGAAAACCGCAGCTTCGACAACCTGTACGGCAACTTCCCGGGCGCGAACGGCCTGCAGAACGCGACGGCCGCGAATTCGGTGCAGAAGGATCGCGACGGCTCGACGATGGCGACGCTGCCGAAGATCTGGGGCGGCCTGACCGCGACCGGCATCACGCCGGCGGTGACCGAGGCGATGACGGCGAACCTGCCGAACGCGCCGTTCGCGATCGACGATCCGAAAGGCTTCAACCAGTCGATGAGCATCGCGACGCGCGACATCGTGCACCGCTTCTACCAGGACCAGATGCAGATCAACGGCGGCAAGAACGACATGTACGCCGCCTGGACCGACGCGGGCGGCCTGACGATGGGCCACTACACGGCCGATCCGTCGAAGCTGCCGCTGTGGAAGATCGCGCAGCAGTACGTGCTCGCCGACAACTTCTTCATGGGCGCGTTCGGCGGTTCGTTCCTGAACCACCAGTACCTGATCTGCGCGTGCGCGCCGTACTACGCGAATGCCGACAAGAGCCCGGCGGCCGGCAAGATCGCCGTGCTGAACGCCGACGGCAAATCGCTGAAGGTCGCGACGAATTCGCCGGCTTCCGCGCTGAGCGGCCCGCCGAAGTTCGTCAACGACGGCGCGCTCACGCCCGACTTCTACGGCATCAACACGATGCAGCCGGCGTATCAGCCGAGCGGCAACAAGGCGGCTGCGGGCGGCGATCCGCTGCTCGCCGACCCGGCCAATCCGTCGACGATGCCGCCGCAGACGGCGACCAACATCGGCGACCTGATGACCAACGCGGGCGTGTCGTGGGCGTGGTATTCCGGCGCGTGGGGCCAGGCGCTGCAGGCGAGCCAGAACGGCACGTCGAACGTGATCTACGGCGCCGACCTGTCGACGCCGAACTTCCAGCCGCACCACCAGCCGTTCAACTACTTCGCGAACCAGGCGCCGGGCACCGCGAGCCGCGCGCAGCACCTGCTCGACGGCGGCGCGAACGGCGCCGAGTTCATCAAGGCGATCGACGCGGGCACGCTGCCGCAGGTCACGTTCTACAAGCCGCAAGGCAACCTGAACGAGCACCCGGGTTACACGGACGTCACGTCCGGCGACCAGCACATCGCCGACGTGATCGCGCACCTGCAGGCGAGCCCGCAGTGGAAGAACATGGTCGTGGTCGTCACGTACGACGAAAACGGCGGCTTCTGGGATCATGCGACGCCGCCGAATGCCGACCGCTGGGGCCCGGGTACCCGCATTCCCGCGCTGATCGTGTCGCCGTACGCGAAGAAGGGCTTCGTCGATCACACGCAGTACGACACGGGTTCGATCCTGCGCTTCATCACGCGCCGCTTCTCGCTGCCGCGCCTCGCGGGCCTGCAGCAGCGCGACGACGCGCTGAAGGCGAACGGCGCGCAGCCGATGGGCGACCTGACGAACGCGCTCGCGCTGTCGCCGAACCTGTAACGGCATCGCCATCCCCGCGAACGGGCCGGCCAAACTGGCGGCCCGGACGAACGAAGGGCAGCCCCGCGGGGCTGCCCTTTTTCATGTCGCGTGCGGGTTGCCGCGCGCCGCCGTCACCAGCCGTACTTCAGCTCGACGCCGACGTAATCCGCGTTGTGCCCGCCCGCCTGCCGGATCGCGTCGCCGACCTGGAAATGCACGGCCTCGATCGCGCCGATCAGGTTCGCGGCGATCGTCCAGTCCGCGCGTAGTTGCACGTACATGCCCGTCCACAATCCGCCCTTGCCCGCCGTGCCCGGCACCGGGATGTTCGGCTGCTGATAGACGGCGTCGCCGGTCGTCTCGCGCCACTGGAACCCGAGCGCGCCGAGCAGCGACAGGTTCGCCCACGGTTTCAGCGTCACCAACGGCTTCACGTGAATCAGGTTCGCATAGCTCGTATAGCCGGCCAGCGTGAAGTAATAGCCGTTCGGAAACAGCGGATTGAAGGTGCCGACGCGGCCGTCGCGCGGATGCCGGTCGCCCGATGCCGCGTCGACCTGCAGCGCGATGCGCGGCGACCACGGCGCGTCGAGCTTGTAGCCGGCGATCGAGCCGACGGCCCACGCGCCGATCGTGGCGTTGCCGACCGTGCCGGTCTGCAGCATCGTTTCGAGATCCCAGTCGAAGCGCCCGTGCGTGCCCGTGTAGCGAACGTCCCATACGTCGCGATGCTCGGGGCCGCTCGCATCGAGAAAACGCGCGCCGCGGCGGTTGTAACGCGACCAGTAGCCGGACAGGTCGCCCGGCCCCACCGACTGCCGCTCGAAGCGCACGCCGCTGAACGTGAGATCGCGATTCGACACGTCGTCGAAATCGGACGCGTTGCGGTTCTGCACCGGCTGCGTCGCATAGCCGATGAAGCGCCACTTGCCGTATTCGTAATCGGCCCACACCGCATCGAACGCCAGCCGCACGTTCGGGCCGTCGCGCGCGGCGATGAAGCGCTGCAGGTCGAACGCCATCTCCTGCCGGCCGACGCGGAACTTGACCGTGCCGCCGCCGAGCGCGCCCGTGTAGGTCGCGAACGCCTGTTCGAGATCGAGCGGGTTCCTGTCGACCGGCGACACCGTGTTCTTGCCGAACGCGCGTGCGTCCTGCAACTGCGCGAAAAACTGCCAGTGCGGGCCGAGATGCGCATCGGCGTGCACTTCGATGCGCTGGATCAGGTACGTATCCGATTGCGCGGAGCCGATGCCGAACAGCGGCGCGTCGTTGGTCTCGAGACGCTCCCGCAGGTTCACGCCGAGCGACAGATAGGAGGACGGATCGTTGCCGAGGGGAAGGTATTTCAACCCGTCGAGCGGCGCGCGCGGCACGCACGGATTCGCGAGCACCGACCAGTCTTCCTGCCAGCGGTTGAACAACACCGTCGGGCGTTTGGCGGTGCACGTCGAGGCCGGCGCCGAAGCCGATGACGCGGTCGATGCTGGAGTCGGTTCTTGCGTCGAAGTCGAAGTCGAAGTCGACGCAGTTGCCGCTTCCGCGCACACCGCGTCGGCGCCCGCGAACAACAGCCCCGCGACGATCGACACGCGCGCGGCCCGCTCGACGCGGCGGCCGTGGCGTCGTCTCCGTCGCTCGATCATGCGCGCTCCTGCGTGGTGGTGCCGGCTGATTGCGCCGCGCACAGCGCGAGCGTCGCGAGCGCGCCGACGGGCACCAGCAGCGCCAGGAATCCGATATAGCGAAACCCGAGCGCACCGCCCGCCGCGCCGAGCGCGAACGCGACGATCGCCGGCAGCATCTTCGCGAAGCGTGCGCGCGCGGTGGCGCGCACGCTGTCCGCCATGCCGGGCGACAGGATGTCGACCGCATCCAGGATCGCCTGCGTGACGTTGCCGGTCATCACCGTATTCGGCACGCCGCCCGCGCGGGCGATCACGCGCGGATGCGCATTCTGCACGCCCATCGCGAACGTGCCGACGATGCCGGCCACGAGCGCCGCCAGGCTATCAGGCTGCGTGACGGGCGTCGCCCACACGCCGGCCGCACAGAAGCCGAGCAGCAGCACGGCCTGCACCGTGTGCAGCACGCGCGTGCCCTGCCAGGCCGGTCGCGCGGCCATCGACCGCGCGATCAGGCTGCTCGCGATCACGCCGCACACGAACGCCGGAAACACGCTGAGCTTCAGTATGACGCCCTGGCCGAAGCCCGCGATGCCCGCGCCGATCAGCACGAAGTTGCCGGTCACGTGCGCGGTGAACAGCCCGAACAGCGCGACGAAGCTGAGCGTATCGACGAAGCCGGCCACCGCGGCAAGGATCGTGTCCTCGTGCTTCATCGCGCCGCGCTCGCGTGGATTTCGGCGACGTAGCCGCCGGGGAACTGCACGAGCGCCGCGTCGCGGCCGTCCGACTTGAACGGCGGCACCAGCACCGTCACGCCCGCGGCTTCGGCCTGCTTGAGCGTCGCGGCGAGATCGGGCACTTCGTAGCCGGTCATCTCGCGGCCGAACGGGTAAGGCAGATGGCCATCGGTCACCAGCACGGTCATCTTGCCGAAGCCCGATTCGATGCGAATCCGGCGGTAGGTATCGTCCGGCCGACCGATCTCGATGCCCGGCGCCTTCAGATTGTCGGACACCACCTTGCCTTTCGAGAACTTGACGAAGTCGTGCACGAACTTGCGCACGCTTTGCGGCGACACATAGACGCGATTCTCGGGGATGGTCTGCAGTGCGTCGTAATTCGGCGCCTGCGTGTGCCAGTACAGCTGCATGTTCACGCCGCCCGCCCACGTGATGATCGCGTCGCGGCCGATCGGGTCGGGGAACGTGTCGACGATCACGTCGGCACCGTGCTCGCGCGCCGACTTCACGGCAACGTCCATGTCGGTCACCAGATAGCCGGTGCGCTCCGCGCAGAACGGATACGGGATCGGCGTCTTGAAGCCGAACACCGAGATCGTGCCGACCGGCGTGAGCACCAGTTGCGACATCGTCTGGCTCGGCGTGGGCGTGACCTGGAACACGCCCTGCTTCGACTTCTTGCCGCCGAACGTCGCGACGAAGCTGTCGGTGAAGCGGTCGAAGTCTTCGGGGGCGACGCACACGTGCGTCGTGTCGTACTGCGGGCCGACCGCCACCGTCGGCACCGCCGCGGGCGGCACCGGCGGTTTTGCGAACGTCACGGGGGCAACGGCGAGGCCGCCCGCGAGCATCGCGGCGAGCAGCACGGAACGAACGGATTTCATCACAGGATTTCCTGGTTGTTGCATCGTCATCGAATGGAACGGCCATCATCGGCCGATTGCCGCGCATCGTCGAGCATGGTCGCGAGCACGAGTGCCGCGATCAGCCCGAGATGCTCGAAAAAGCTGTTGAGCGCCATGAAATGTTCGGCGCCCGAACGGTTCCAGAAATCGTTCGCCACGACCATCGCGACGAGCGTCAGCATGCCGAGGCTGCCGGCGCCGAGCCACGTGAAGCGGCGAAACACCACGCACAGCGAGCCCGCGATCTCGACCGCGATCGCGAGGGCCGCCCACAGCGCGGCCGGCTGCAGGCCGAAATGTGCCTGCTCCGCGACCGCGCCGGGGAAGTCGAGCGCCTTCGCGACGCCGCCGAGCAGATAGGCGGACACCAGCGCGAGGCGCGCGAGCGGCAGGACCCACGGCTGCGATAGCAGCGCGCGGACCCACACGGGGGTGCCGTAGACGGAGCGCGTCGTCATGTCAGACGGCCCAGCACGAACAGCCAAACGCGCCCCAGAAGCCCTTGGCGTCCGACGTCGGCAACGTGCGGCCCCACGCACCCGCGTGCGCATGCTGGTGAACGTTGCATTCGTTCGCGCAGGCGCACATCGCGGCGGCCGCCGCGCGTTGCAGCGGCGCGCCGTTGCGCTGCGTCGCACCCCAGCCGCCATAGCCCCCGAACTCGCGCACCGGCGACCAGTCGGGCATCGCCGGCGGGATCGGTGCGTCGTGCGACGCGAACGGCCCCGCGCCCCACACGATCTTCCCGTCGACCACCGTCAGCAACGCGGTCGTGCCGGCGATATCGTCTTCCGCGCACCCGAAGAAATCGCGATCCGGGACCACCAGGTCGGCAAGCTGCCCCACCGCGATGCGCCCTTTCTTGCCTTCCTCGTTCGAGAACCACGTCACGTATTCGGTCCACATCCGCAGCGCGGTTTCGCGATCGAGCAGGTTGCGCTGCGGATACATCCTCAGGCCGCCGACCGTCTTGCCGGTCACGAGCCATGCAAGCGACACCCACGGGTTGTACGACGCGACCCGCGTCGCGTCGGTGCCGGCCGACACCTTGAGCCCCTTGCCGAGCATCTTCGCGACCGGCGGCGTCGCCTCCGCGGCTTGCGCGCCGTAGCGCTCGACGAAATATTCGCCCTGGTACGCCATCCGGTGCTGCACCGCGATACCGCCGCCGAGCGCGGCGATCCGGTCCATCGATTGCTCGGTGATCGTTTCCGCGTGATCGAAGAACCAGTTCAGCCCTGCGAGCGGGATGTCCTCGTTGACCTTCTCGAACACGTCGAGCGCGCGGCTGATCGTTTCGTCATAGGTCGCGTGCATGCGCCACGGCCAACGGTTTTCCGCGAGCACGCGCACGACGCCTTCGAGGTCGTCTTCCATCTGCGCAGGCAGATCCGGCCGCGCGACGCGGAAATCCTCGAAGTCGGCCGCGGAAAACGCCAGCATCTCGCCCGCGCCGTTGTTGCGGAAGTAGTCGGTGCCGTCGTGGTACTTGACGCTCTTCGTCCAGTTCACGAAGTCTTCCTTCTCCGCGTTCGGCTTCTGCGTGAACAGGTTGTACGCGATCCGGATCGTCATCTCGCCCGCGTCGTGCAGCTTGCGGATCACTTCGTAATCGTCGGGATAATTCTGCGAACCGCCGCCCGCGTCGATCACCCCCGTCACGCCGAGCCGGTTCAGCTCGCGCATGAAGTGGCGCGTCGAGTTGTACTGATACTCGAACGGCAGCTTCGGGCCCTTCGCGAGCGTCGCGTAGAGGATCGTCGCGTTCGGGTTCGCGAGCAGCAGGCCGGTCGGGTTGCCTGCGGCATCGCGCAGGATCGTGCCGCCCGGCGGCTCCGGCGTGTCCTTCGTATAGCCGACCACCCGCAGCGCGGCCGCATTCAGCAGCGCACGATCGTACAGGTGCAGGATGAACACGGGCGTATCGGGCGCGACTGCGTTCAGTTCTTCGATCGTCGGCAGCCGTTTCTCCACGAACTGATGTTCGGTGAAGCCGCCGACCACGCGCACCCACTGCGGCGCCGGCGTGATCGCGACCTGCTGCTTGAGCATCTCCATCGCGAGCGCAAGCGACGGCACGCCGTCCCAGCGCAGTTCCATGTTGTAGTTCAGGCCGCCACGAATCACGTGGCAGTGGTTGTCGATCAGCCCCGGCAGCACGCCGCGGCCGCCGAGATCGACCACCTTCGTCGCGCGGCCCGCGAGCAGCATCACGTCCGCTTCGCTGCCGACCGCGACGAAGCGGCCGTCCTTGATCGCGACGGCGGCGGCGATCGGGTTCGCACGATCGAGCGTCGTGATGCGCCCGTTGTGCAGGATGAGATCGGGTGGGGTATCGGTTGCGCTCATGAATGTCCTCGATGTGCTCAGAAGCCGAGCCAGTGACGAACCGGCGCGATGGCCTGCGCGCCGACCAGCATGCCGGCGAGGCCGACCAGCGCGATCAGCGGCGGCGCCGGCGAGCGCACCTTGATCACGCTGTACACGACGCCGATCAACACACCGGCGCCCAATGAAATTAAATAAGATTCCATAATGTTTTTTCTCCCGGCCGGATTAGAATCACCGGCATCGCGAGGCCGCCCGCGCGGCGCATCGCATCCGTTTCGCTTCCCTGCCATCCATGCCGACCATGCAACATCTTCCTGATCTCGAAGCCTGGGCCATCTTCGCGCGCGTCGCAGAGACCGGTTCGTTCGCGAAAGCGGCCGACCTGCTCGGCATCTCGCAACCCACCGTGTCGAAGGCGATCGCGCGCCTCGAAAAGCGTCTCGGCGCGATGCTGCTGTACCGCACGTCGCGCAAGCTGTCGCTCACGCCGACCGGCGAACTGCTGCGCGACCGCGCGATCCGCCTGCTCGCCGATGCGGAACTGATCGAGAACGAAGCGTCCGCGCAGGCGCTCGAGCCGCACGGCCTCGTGCGCGTGAATGCGCCGATGTCGTTCGGGCTGCACCATCTGTCGCCGGTGCTGCCCGCGTTTCTCGAGCGCTATCCGCGCGTCGACATCGATCTCGTGCTCACCGATCACATCGTCGACATCGTGTCGGGCGGCTTCGACGTCGCGATCCGCATCGCCGAGCTGAGCGATTCGACGCTGCGCTCGCGCCGTCTGTGCGCGGTGCGCCGGCCGCTCGTCGCGTCGCCCGCGTATCTCGATCGACGCGGCCGCCCGACGCATCCGCGCGACCTCGAACAGCACGTGTGCCTCACGTACACCAACCTGCCGACGCCCGAGTACTGGCGCTTCCGTCATCCGGCGTCGGGCGACGAAGTCGGCGTGTCCGTGCACGGGCGCATCCGCACCAACAACGCGGACGTGATCCTCCCGGCCCTCGTCGGCGGTCACGGCCTGGCGCTGCAGCCCGAATTTCTCGTGTGGGACGCGATGCAGCGCGGCGAACTCGAGGAGGTGATGAGCGACTGGAAGATCGCGGACATCAACGTGAACCTCGTCACGCCGCCCGGCATGCTGCGCGCCGCGCGCGTGACGGTGCTGCTCGATTTCCTCGCGGAACATTTCTCGCACGCGCCGTGGGCGCTGCCCGCCGCCTGAACGCGTGATGGCCGACGGCAGGCGATCGCCGCAGCCCACGCGGCGATCGCGGCCGGTGACCGTTACTTCGCCGGCACGGCCGGAATCGACTCGTGCGGCGTCGCGGTACGCTGCGCTGCCTTGTGGACCATCGTGTATGCGTAGTCCACGCCCATCCCGTATGCGCCCGAATGCTCCTTCGCGATCGCCATCACCGCGTCGTACGAGTCGCGGCGCGCCCAGTCGCGCTGCCATTCCAGCAGGACCTGCTGCCACGTGACCGGCACCACGCCAGCCTGCACCATGCGCTGCATCGCGAAATCGTGCGCGGCCTGCGTCGTGCCGCCCGATGCGTCGGCGACCATGTAGATCTCGTAGTCGCCTTCGAGCATCGCGCACAGCGCGAACGTCGTATTGCAGACCTCGGTCCACAGGCCCGACACGACCACCTTCTTGCGGCCGTTCGCGGCAAGCGCGTCGCGCACCTTCTGGTCGTCCCACGAGTTCATCGACGTGCGTTCGAGCGTCTTCTGGTTCGGGAACACGTCGAGCAGTTCGGGATAGGTGTGGCCCGAGAAGCTGTCGCTTTCGACGGTCGTGATCGTGGTGGGGATGTTGAAGACCTTCGCGGCCTTCGCGAGCCCGACGACGTTGTTCTTCAGCGTCTGCCGATCGATCGACTGCACGCCGAACGCCATCTGCGGCTGCTGGTCGATGAAGATCAGCTGGCTGTTCTGCGGCGTCAGTACTTCAAGTTTCGGGTTGCTCATGGCGCAAGGTGTCCTGTGAACGAAAAAAGGGGGGCCTGCCTCGACCGTGAAAACGGGAGGAGCCTGAAATGCGTCGGCGCCGGATCGTCATCCGGGCCGAAATATTTAAGCCCCAAACGCGCGGCGCGAACACCCAAGGAATGGAATCGATCCGATTCCTGAACGAATGCCCGTTCGGGGCTGCCCGCCCTTTTTTTCTTCACGCAAACCCGCTACGCTTTCAAGACTCTGACGGCGCCGTTCCGGCGCCGCTCGGCCATCACGAGGCGCACCACCATGAAACCGTATGTCTTCTCGCTGCTCGCCGGCATCCTCGCCGGCGTGATCTACGGCGCGCTCGGCGTGAATTCGCCCGCACCGCCGGTCATCGCGCTCGTCGGCCTGCTCGGCATGCTCGCCGGCGAACAGATCCTGCCCGTCGCGCGCCGGATGCTGTCCGGCCATCGGCTGAACACCGCATGGCGCGACGCGCAGTGCAGCCAGCACATGTTCGGCGCGCTGCCGGGCGGCGCCGCGAACGACCGCAAGCCTTCTTGATCCACCCCATCGCCGCCGGCCGCGCATGACCAACGTCGAGCTGTTCCATTACCTGTTGCTGTTGATCTGCGGCGCGGGCGCCCTCACCTGGCTCGCCGAGCGCGTGTCGATTCCGCCGGCCGTCGTGCTGCTGCTCGGCGGCTGCGTGGTCGCCGTCGCCGGCAAGCGCGTGCCCGACATGGACCCGGCGCTGCTGCTCGCGGCCGTGCTGCCGCCGCTGTTGATGTCGAGCGGGTTCTACACCGCGTGGAAGGAATTCCGGCAGGAGCTCGCGTCGATCGCGTCGCTCGCGCTCGGGGCCGTGGCGTTCACGACCGTCGCGGTCGCGCTCGCCGTACATGCGGCGAATCCCGCGCTGCCGTGGGCCGCGTGCTTCACGCTCGGCGCGATCGTGTCGCCGCCCGACGCGGTCGCCGCGAAGGCGATCCTGCAGCGCCACCCGCTGCCCGCGCGGCTCGTCGCGGTGCTCGAAGGCGAAAGCCTCGTCAACGATGCGTCGGGCCTGCTGCTGTACCAGATGGCCGTATCGGCCGCGCTCGCCGCCACGATCACGACCGCGAGCGCGACCGGCCTGTTCTTTTTGCTCACGCTGATCGGCATCGCGGTCGGCCTCGCGTGTGGCCATGCGATGTGCTGGGTGCTGCAACGCCTGCGCGAACCGATGCTCGGCATCGTCGTGACGTTCGCGATGGCATGGGGCAGCTACGGGATCGCGGAAGCCGTCGACGGCTCGGGCGTGCTGTCGGTCGTCACCTGCGGCCTCGTGCTCGGCGTGCGCCAGCATCGCGTGTTCGGCGCCGACATGCGGATCAAGGCGAAGGCGACGTGGGAAGCGATCGTGTTCGTGCTCGACGCGCTCGTGTTCATCCTGATCGGCCTCGCGCTGCACGCGATCCTCGCCGGCGTGAACCACGAAGGCGCGGTGCTGATGGCCGGCCTGCGGGTCGCGCTGCCGGCGACGGCCGCCGCGATCGGCGCGCGCGTCGTATGGGTGTTCGTTGCGATGTGGCTACCCGGTCGCCTGCGCGCGCGGCGCGCGGGCCACGCGGCGTGGTCGTGGCGCGAAGCCGTCGTACTCGGCTGGTCGGGCATGCGCGGCGTCGTGAGCCTCGCGGCCGCGATCGCGCTCCCGGCCAACTTCCCCGGCCGCGACCTGATCCTGTTCAGCACGTTCCTGCTGATCATCGCGACGCTCGTCGTGCAGGGCGGCACGCTCGCGCCGCTGATCCGCGTGCTGAAGCTGCGCCCGGCCGCGCGCCGCACGATGTCCGAACATGCGGTGCGTGCACACACGTTCGGCGCGGCGCTCGCCGAGCTCGATGCGCGCGAGCAGCGCGGCGCCGGCCTCGAACGCGCGTCGCTCGACCGGCTGCTGACCGAATACCGGAGCCGCGTCGCGTTCAACGAGCACGCACATCGCGACGGCGCGGCGCCCGCGGACGTGCGCGCGCGGATGCTGCGTGTCGAGCTCGAGCTGGTCGGCGTGTCGCGCGACGCATTGCTCGACCTGCATCGCGACGGCCGGGTCGACGACGCGGTGCTGCACCGCATAGAATCGGAGCTCGATTTCGAGGAGCTGCGGCTGCAGCGCCTGCTCGAACCTTAACGTCTGGCCTGCCCAGCCCGTCCCTTTCCCACCTGGAACCGCAATGAGCGAACTCACCGTCGAAGCGAGCATCGGCCCGGTCGATTACCTCGTCCACTTCACCGATGGCGTCCACCAGTGGCGCGCCGACGAACCCGCGTCGCTCGGCGGCGACGATGCGGCGCCGACGCCCGTCGCGCTGCTGCTGTCGAGCCTCGGCGCATGCACCGCGATCACGCTGAAGATGTATGCGCAACGAAAAGGCTGGCCGCTCGACGAAGTGCACGTGAAGCTCGCCCACGAATCGGGCAGCGCGGGCAGCACGATCGTGCGCCGCATCTCGCTCGACGGCGACCTGACCGACGAGCAGCGCGAACGCCTGCTGCAGATCGCGAATGCCTGCCCGGTGCACAAGATCCTCACGCACCCGATCACGATCGACACGGCGATCGCCTGAGCGCCTCCCGCCACCGTCACCGTCACCGTCACCGCCACAGTCACAGTCACAGTCACGAGATTCCCGTCATGTCCGCCTCGATCAAGACCCTGCTCACGCCGCGCGAAAGCGACATCGGCAACCTCGTCGTGCGGCGCGTGCTGCCCGCGCGCGCCGCGCGCCTCGTCGGCCCGTTCATCTTCTTCGACGAGATGGGGCCGGCCGTGTTGCCGGCCGGGCGCGGCATCGACGTGCTGCCGCACCCGCACATCGGGCTCGCGACCGTCACCTACCTGTTCGACGGCTCGCTGATGCATCACGACAGCCTCGGCTTCCGGCAGAAGATCGTGCCGGGCGACGTGAACTGGATGACGGCCGGCCGCGGCATCGTGCATTCGGAGCGCTCGCCCGACGAGGATCGCCCGCGCGAGCAGCCGGTGCACGGCATCCAGACCTGGGTCGCGCTGCCGGTCGAGCATGAAGACACGACGCCGGCGTTCGTTCACCATGCGGCCGACACGCTGCCGTCGTTCACGCGCGACAGCGTGACCGTGCGCGTGATCGCGGGCACCGCGTTCGGGCTCGTGTCGCCGGTCGCCGTGTTCTCGCCGACGCTCTATGCGGTTGCGGAATTCGCGGCAGGCGGCACGTTGGCGCTCGATGCCGAACATGAGGAACGCGGCGTGTATCTCGTCGACGGCGACCTCAGCGTCGACGGCACATCGCTCGCCCCCGCGACGATGGCCGTGCTCGAACCGGGCGCGAGCGTCGTGCTGGCGAGTACGAACGGCGCACGCGTGATGCTGCTCGGCGGCGCGCACCTGCCGGGCGAGCGGTTCATCGAATGGAATTTCGTGTCGAGCGAGCGCGCGAAGATCGATGCGGCGCGTGCCGCGTGGGCCGATCAGACGTTCGGCAAGGTGCCGGGCGAAGAAAACGAATGGACGCGCCAGCCGGCACGCAAGGCTTAACGCAACGCGCAACGGGCGACCGAGGCCGCCCGGCGATGCAAGCTCAGCACGGCACGCGGCCCACGACTCCGCCACCCGACTGCGTACACCAGCGCTGTTCCTGCTGAGGCTGGCCCTGCGCTTGCGGCGGCGAGTACGGCACGGCCCTCGCCATGGCAAGTGCCTTGGCCAACTCCTTGGCCTCGACCTGCCGCTGTTGCTCGATCGACGCACGCTGCGCGTCGTCCGCCTGCTTCGTCAGCGCAACCAGCCTCGCATACCGGGAATCCCGCGCGTCCTGGAATGGCGGCAGCGGCGGCGGCATCGGCACGGCGGGCGCGGTGCCGCGGTAGCGGGGGATCGACATCTTCGAGGTCTTCCCCCAGATCGCCGCCTCGCCGATATCCCACATCGCCACCCGCATCTCGATCGCGTGTTCATAGCCGCGATCGACCTCGGCCGTCGTGGGCGTGCCCGTCGGCGCGGGAAGCGGCTGCAGGGACGCCGGCAAGGGCTGCAGCGCCGGATGAACGAGCCGCACCCAGCTCACGGCAGCCACCGAGTACTGATACAGGACGCGCTGGTAAGCGTCGAGTATTCTGGCGCGACTGTCGGGCGTGGAGGCCTGGGCGTTCGACACCAGCGCGATGAACGACGTCAGCGTCTGGGTATAGCGGGCGCCTTCTTCCTTCTGCGCCGCCACGCGTTCCGGCTGCGGACCGGACGATGCGGTCAGCATCCCTGCGCACCCTGACAGCGCGGCGACCACGGCCGTGCACACCCCTACCGTTCGAAACGCGATCCGAATGTGATACGACATGGCAGCCCCCCGACACAAGACAAACGCCCAATGAATCAATGCGGTGTCCGCCGCCGGCAGCCGCGCCGCTGGACCGCTGGACCCCGAGCGATGGCGCCGGTCAACGGACTGGCAGCCCGACCTTCAGGTTCGAGAGAACGGCCCGCCTTGGCGCGGCTGCCCCCTTCCGGTTGCAAACCGGCGGGTTCGTCATGCCGAAAGACAGCGGATTGTCTGCCCTCGATCGTGCACGCAAACTCGTTGCCGTCCCTGGCTTTCAGGTTGACGAAGGTATGCGCCCTTCAGTACGGCGGTGGTTTTCCAAATAAAACCGATGCACCGCTCGCGGAGACTATCCGACGGAATAGCCGGAATCGCCAGAAGCCTATGCCCGACGGACTGCGCCAAATGATATAGACCGGTCTAGTTTCATGTCAACCGCGCCTGATTAAAATCCGGCATCCCCTACCCGGCCGCCGTTCCTTCAGGCCTTCAACCCCATCAGCTTCGCGAGCGTCGGCCAGCGATCGAGCGACGCGTCGAACGCGCGGCGCGCCTGTTCGTCGACGTAGCGCTCGGGGTCGAGCGCGGGCAGATGCCGCGCGAGGCCGATCACGTCGTTCGGTTGCGACAGGCGATCGTCGTCGCCTTCGCCAGCTATCGTCACTGTTCGTCGATCCATACACCGTCCGGCGTTTTCACCGCGTAACCCGCGGCCGTCTGCATCGTCACCGTGCCCTCGTTCTCGCCGATCATCCGCGTGCGCGGCAAATCGGCCGCGTATTGCGCGAGCGTCGCACCGGGCTTGAACGGGCTGTTCGACACGAGATTCGACAGCAACTGCGCGAGCGCGAGGAAGCTGGTCGGCTGCTCGATCACGGTCGTCGCGCCGTGGTTGCCGGTGAAGCCGACGAGCCGCACGCCGACCGGCCCGTGCACGATGCGCGGCGTCGGAATCTCGCGCAGCCCCGCGATCTGGTTCTTGTCGCCGCGCAACGCGGCGCCGTGCTCGGGCACGAACACGATCACCGCGCGGCGGCCCGATTGCGCGATCAGGTCGGCGAGACGGTCGAAGTCGGTCATCATTTTCGTCGCGCGCTGCGGATACGAGTCGATGCTCGTCAGCGCGCTGCCGACCACGCGGTTGCCGTCGTGCAGGCTGATCGTGTTGTAGTACAGCGCGACCGGCCCCGGCACCGATGCGCGCTGCGCGTACCAGTTCGCGAGCGTCGCATAGTCGTCCTTGATCGCCGAGCCGTCGAACGCGTGCATCGCGACCGGCGCGGCCGCGTTCGAGATCATCGGCGCATCGGCCACGCCGATGTTGTCGTGGATCACCTGCAGGAAGTTGTCGAAATGGCCGTCGTGGTTCAGCAGCGACTGCACCGTGTAGCCGGCGCCGGCCAGTTGTGAGAACAGGTGGCACTGCTGCGGTGCGGGCTTGTACAGGTCCGCATGCGCCTCCTGCCCGCAGCTCGCGCGCAGCACGCGGATCGCGGCCGGGCCGCTGTAGCTCGCGGCCGTGCTGAAGTTCGTGAACAGGTAGTCGAAGTGGCTCAGCATCGCGTGATTGCGCACCTTCGCCGCGTCGAGATCGTCCCACGACAGCGAGCAGATGTGCAGCACGATCACGTCGAACTGCGCGGCCGGATCGCTGCCGAGATGGCCGAACGCGACCTGCCGCTGCGACTCCTGCGCGCGGAACGTCGCGAGCGCCGCGTTGTGATCCTCGGGCTGGTCGACGCGCGTGGCGCCCGCCACGTTCGCCTGCGGTTGGGCCGGCGCGACGACGCGCGCCATCAGCCCGCTGCCGGCCTGCCACAGCGGCATCACCACCAGCACGGCCACCACGAACGTCGCGACGCGCAGCCAGCGATTGACGATGAAATAGACGATCAGCACGCCGACGATCGTCAGCGCCAGCACGGGCGGCAACAGGCGCGGCAGCAGCTCCATCCAGTAGTCGAGGCGGAACGTGCTGACTTCGCGCGCGGCCTCCGCGAGACGGGCGAGCGACGGCGCATGCAGCTCGCGCGCGAGCAACGGCACCGCGATCGCGACCGCCACGACCTGCCGGACGATGCGCCATGCGCGCGACCGGATCGGCGCACTCGCCACGAGCGCCATCGCGAACGCGAGGTTCGCGAGCCAGAACGGCTGCAGGCGCCCGGTCGCGAACAGCGCGAACTTCAGGATGAAATACAGATTCCAGAACGTCATCTAACCCACTCCATGATGCGCGCCGCGTCAGTCGCGCGCGCGATCGAGTTTCGGCGCGAGCATCCCCTGCACGCCGCGCGCCGCACCCTTCCACATTCGTACATAGCCGTCCAGCCCGATCCGCAGCACTTCCTTGAGCCCGCCGAGCGGCGTGTCGGGCCGCGCGCCTTCGTGCCAGTCGAGCCACGCATCCGCGCGGCCGAACGTGCATTGCACGAGCTGACGTTCCTGTTCGAGCGTCAGTTCCTCGAAGCTGACGCCGACATGAGTCGCCGTCACCCGCGTCACACGCACCGGGAACGGGAACGCCCGGTCGCCGCGCGTCACGCACACCGTCAGCGTGTCGCCGGCGGCGAGCGGCAGCCCCGGCACCGCCTCGAGCCCGAGGCCGCCGGTCGAGTAGTCGCTCGTGAAGCATGCGGCGGTCGAGCCGTCGGCGAGCAGCAGCATCGCCGGCACGCGCATCGCGATCCGGTGCGTGACGCGCACCTGCTTGGTCTCGCGCGCAACCGCCAGCGCCGCGCCGAGCATCGCGAGGTTGTACACGGTCCAGCCGAGCGTGATCAGGATCGTCGACGCCTCGTCGCCCTGGTCGGCCACGAGCCGCCACAGGCCGGCGACGATCGCGAGCACGTTCAGCGCGAACAGCACCAGATACGGCTTCGACGTCGACCAGTCGACGTAGCCTTCGTCGATCTTGCCGCCCTTGTCGGTCACGTTGAACTTGCCGTGCTTCGGGCTGAAGAACGCGACCGTGGTCGGCAATGCGATGTACCACGCGAGCACCGATTCGTAGACCTCGGCCCAGAACGAATGCCGGTAGCGCCCCTGCATTCGCGAGTTCGCGACGTTCGCGAGCACGAGGTACGGGATCACGTAGCTCGCGAGCGCGAGCGACGACGCGTTGATGAAGTACAGGTGGAAGAACAGGTACGCGAGCGGGATCGTCAGGAAGATCAGCCGCGGAATCCCGTAGAAGAAATGCAGCATCGCGTTGCCGTAGCAGATCCGCTGGATGAAGCCGAGCCCGCGCCCGAGGAACGGGTTGTCGATGCGGAAGATCTGCGCCATCCCGCGCGCCCAGCGCGTGCGCTGCTTCACGTGGCCCGCGAGGCTTTCGGTCGCGAGGCCTGCTGCCTGCACGGTCGGCAGGTACGCCGACGTATAGCCGCGCCGATGCAGCTTGAGCGCCGTGTGCGCGTCCTCGGTCACGGTCTCGACCGCGACGCCGCCGACCTCCTCCAGCGCACTGCGCTTGAGCACCGCGCACGAGCCGCAGAAGAACGTCGCGTTCCACAGGTCGTTGCCCGACTGCACGAGGCCGTAGAACAGGTTGCCCTCGTTCGGAATCTCGCGGAACGTGCCGAGGTTGCGCTCGAACGGATCGGGCGAGAAGAAATGGTGCGGCGTCTGCACCAGCGCGCATTTCGGGTCGCGCAGGAACACGCCCATCGTCGTCTGCAGGAACGAGCGCGTCGGCACGTGATCGCAATCGAAGATCGCGATGTACTCGCCGTGCGTCTTCGGCAGCGCGCGGTTGATGTTGCCGGCCTTCGCGTGGCGGTTGTCGTCGCGCGTCAGGTAGTCGATGCCGGCCTCGGCCGCGAATGCCGCGAACTCGGGGCGCCGGCCGTCGTCGAGCAGGTACACGCGCAGCTTCGCGCTCGGCCAGTCGATGCTCTGCGCGGCGAACACGGTCGGCTTCACGACCGACAGCGGCTCGTTGTAGGTCGGGATATAGACGTCGACGGTCGGCCAGGTGTCCGGATCGTCGGGCAGCGGCACGATCGGCCGGTCGAGCGGCCACGCGGTCTGCACGAAGCCGAGCAGCAGGATCATCCACGTATAGGCTTCGGCGCCGTACAGCAGGTAGCCGGCGACGGCTTCGACCGGGCTGCGGAAGTCGAGCGTCTGGGTCGTGCGCCACCACACGTAACGCACCGTCGCGAGCAATGCGAGCGACGCGAGCGCGAGGGTCGGCAGATGGCCCGGCAGGCGGCGCAGCGCGAGCGCAAGCACCGCGACCATCGCGAAGAACGCGAACTGCGCACCGGGCATCAGCGGCGACATCCCGGCCGCGGCCCACAGCACCGCGCCGGCCACGAGCAGCAGCGGCGTGAGCCAGCGGCGCCGGCCGACGCCGTTCGCGCGCGCATCGAGCCAGCCGCCCCAGCGCACCCACGGCAAACGCTCGAGCATCGCGTTGATGCGCCGGCCGACCGCGCGGCCGGCCACGTAGACGGGCACCACGAACGTGTCGAACCACGCGAGCGGATCGCGCGCGGGCCGGCCGTCGGCCGCGCGCGGCGCGCGCACGATCGCGCGCCACAGCCATTCGCGCATGCTGAGCGGCTGCAGCACGCCCCAGTCGTGCGCGAGCCGCAGGAACGCGACGCGAACCCAAAGGCGCACATGATCGGGCCGACCGGGCGGCGGTGCATGGAAGAACAGCCGCACGAGCCAGTCCACCCGCGTGCGTTGCGCCGGCAGCCCGATGCCGCGCGCGCACCAGTCGGCCGCGCGACGGCCGAACGCACGCAGTCGCGACGCGAGCGCGGCGTTCATCGCATGGCTCCGGCGCGGCCGGCGACGGCCGCCGTCAGCCACGTATCGACCCAGTTCGCGACGCCGTTCAGGTCGTGCGACGCCTGCGAATACGGCGCGTCGTCGAAGATCCAGCTGCCGCGTGCGAGCGCTTCGGGCACGGCCGCGTCGACGTGGATGCGTTGCTCGAGCATCGACGCCGGCCCCGCAACCGCGCGCAGCATCGCCAGCGCGTCGCGCTGCATGTCGCGCGCCGGGTTCAGCCGGTTCACGACGATCTGCAGCGCGCCGCGGCCGGCTCGCAGCGCGCCGAGCCGCGCGGCCGTGGTCGCGCACGCGACCGGCTCCGGCGGCACGACGACGAGCGCCAGGTCAGCGCACCGGATCGCCTGTTCGGCCTGCGGCGACGGATAGCGCGCGGTGTCGACCAGCACGACGCCATCGGCCGGCAACGCGATTTCGCCGAGCGCGCGCGACAGCCAGACCGGATCGGCCACGAGCCGCGCATCGCACGCGGCGGCGCCGGCCGCATCGACTTGCCCGTACGGCACGAACAGCACGCCGTCGGCGTTGCGCCACGTGTGCGCGTGCCACGGTTCGGCGCCGCCCAGCAGGCTGTGCGCCAGACCGTGCTCGGCCAGCGTATCGAGGCCGAGCGTCGCGCCCATCAGGTTCTGGGCATCGAATTCGACGGCGACGACCGGCCGGCCGCGGCGCGCGAGCAGCACCGCGAGCGCGGCGGCGAGCGTCGTGCGGCCCGCGCCGCCCGTCGTCGACGTGAGGGCGATCGTCTTCATCGTGCCGCCTTGCTGTCGCGAATGCCGGCTTCGTCGGCTTCGTCGGCGTCGGCGCCGCCGACGCCCGGCAGCAGACGGCCGCGCAGCGCGACCGGCACGAGTTCGCACGGCACCGCGTCGCGCCGGTCGATGCCGCGCGGCGCATGGAAGCCGCGGCCGATGCCGAGGTGCTGCGCGACGATCCACACCGGTACCGCAATCACGATACCGACGATGAAGCCGATGACGAGTTCGGCGATCATGCGTCCTCCTGCTTGCGCAACGGCATCGCGCTGCGGACGGCGCCGCGCGCCCGCGCGGCGGAAATGACGGGGTCCGGCGGCGACGCGTCGACGGCGATGGGCACGGACGCCTGCGGCACGCCGATCGCGTCGAGCGCGACGACGGTATCGATCGCGTCGATCGCGTCGCTCACCTCGCCCGCATCGGGCAATGCCACGCCGGGCTCGACGGGCACGGCCGCTGCGCGTGCGGCGCCCGCCGGCCGCGTCGCCGCGAACAGGTCGCTGTAGTCGGCGATCGGCGCGCGGCGGTTCTCGGCCTTCAGCGCGTCGAGCTCGGTGTCGACGCTGCCCTGCCCGAGGCACACGACGCGGTCGGACAACGTATCGACCGGCACCTCGAAGATCCGCGCGAGCGCGTCCTCGGCGTCGACCGGCTCGCAGGCGAACAGGAACACGAACAGGTGTCCGGCATCGGCCGTCACGACGTCGCCCGCGCGGCGCGCCCGGCAGTGCCGCAGCGCGTCGACGTGCGATACGCCCGGCAACAGCGTGAGCTTCGCGAGCGTGTGCGGCAGCGCGAGCACCGCACCGCGATCGAGCACCGCGCGAATCCGCTGGCAGAACGCGCCGACCGGCAGATAACCGAGCACCGAATCGCCGAGCGCGGCCGCGAGCGCCGCGCGGTAGTCGGCCGCGACGGGCCGCGCGTAGAGCTGGCCGTGCAACGCATGCACGGCGGCCTGCATCCGCGAGACGGGCAGGTCGCGCGCGACGACCCGGTTCGCACCGACGCTCAGCACCAGCATCTCGAACTGCTGACGCAGCACCTCGCCGCGCTCGACGACCGCGATCTTCAGTGCGCCGCCGCACTGCCGGCGCAGCGCGTGCACGTCCGCGCACAGCGCTTCGAGCTGCGCGTGCGAGCGGAACACGAGCACCGCGGTCGCGGCCTGCGCGCTCGCGCACGCGGCGACGACGGCCGCGTTGTCGTCGACGATCTCCCAGCCGTCCGGCACGCGGCTCGCGCCGTCGAGCACCGCGCGGCTGACCACCACGCGATCCTCGTCGCTCGCGAGCTTCATCCGCCGTGCCGGTTCGGTCGCGCCGCCATCGACGCTCGCCGACAGCCGGCCGCCCGGTGCGAAGCGCAGCGGCCGCACCTCGCCGGCCGCGAGCGTGTCGCCCGCGCGCCAGAAATCGACCACCCACAGCAGTTCACCATGCGTGCGCTGCAACTGCGCGACGCCCGAACAGATTCCGTGGAAGCCGCTGCGCGGCGTGCGATCGGCATCGCGCACGAGCGGCGCATCGTCGGCGCGCGCGTCGCCGCCCGCGCGGGTCGCTTCAGGGTCGAGCAGCAGCACGAGCGCAATCCGGCGCGTGCGGCACCAGTCGGCCAGCGCGTGCGCTTCGTCCGCGAGCGCGGCCGGATCGTCCCAGCTGAACCAGCGCTGGGCGCCTTCGACGAAATACAGCGAACGCGCGTGAAATCCATAGCGCTTCATCGCGCGCAAGCCGCCGGTCAGCCGCGCGAACGGGCCCGGCGCCGCGCGGCGCGGTGCGTTGCCGGCTGCGCCGGCGTCGGCACCGTCGTCGGCCGGCTCGACCGCAGCCGGCATCGCCAGCACGTTCAGGTTGCGCGGCCAGCCGGCCGGCTGCACGCCGCCCGCGAAGCCGAGCGACGCCATGTGCGCGGCGACGCGCGCCGGATCGCGCGCCAGCACGATCGTGACGTCGCGCGTGCGCGCCTGCCGCGCGCTTTCCCAGACGAGCGCATCGCAGGCCGGCGTACCGCCGGCCGCGTAGATCGCGTAAAGGCCGCCGGCTTCCAGTTGCGTCCAGGTGTCGGGCAGGCCGTCGATCGCGAGCCGGCTCAAGGCGCCGGCACGGCCGCCCGCCGGCCCCATGCGCAGCAGCGCGCGCAGGCGATCGGCCAGGCCGGTGGCGCCGGGCGCGGAGCGGGTGACATCGAATTCCGTAGTCACGGCGTTCCCCTAGTAATCCGAATAAAGCCGCACGGGCGTCGGCGTGACGAGCCAGCTGCGCGACGCACGCGCGTCGAACGCATAACGCAGATACACGAGCGCCGAGCTCGGCGCATAGTCGTGCGACCGGTCGATGTGCAATTGCGCGCCGACACTCAGGTGCGGGTTCACACGATATTCCGCGATGCCGTTCACGCCGTACGAGAACGACACGCCGCGCGTCGAACTGCCCGCGTACACGAAGCCGGCCGCCACCTGTTCGGCGCGCTGGCCGGAAAGCGTCGGGTAATACAGCGAATCCTTCTCGTAGCTGTTCGAGATCCCGCCCGTGACGGTCAGGTCCCACGACAGCGCATCGTGCCGCCCCGCCCATTCGATCGGCACGCCGAGCGACAGGTAGCGCTGCGGGCTGTAGTAACCGCCCTGCCCGTACGTGTAGTAGCGCAGGTTCTGCGCGTAGTGCCACGCATTGCCGACCAGCCCCGTGCTGACCTTCATCGTTGCGCGCTCGTACACGGGCACCGTGAAGCCGGTGCGCAGCGTAACTTCCGCGTTGCGCTCGACGTTACGGCCCGACAGCACGCCCGCGCCGAGCTCCGCGAACAGGTTCGTGCGGCCGACGTCGACCGACGCGCGCAGATTCACGCCGTCGCGGCGCACGCCGCCCCACACCGCGCCGGTCCACGGGTCGCGCATCCCCGCGTACGACAGCACGCTGCTCGTTTCCGGCCGCCGCGACGCATTCACGGAGAAGCTCGCCGGGCCCGCGTCGAAGCGATAGCGCACGCCGCCGACGAGGTAATGCACCGGGAAGCCGAGCGGCGACGTGCCGAGATCGAAGCGCCATGCATCGGACAGATACCCGGCGCCGAGCGCAACGCCCGTCGTCGACTGGTGCAGCGAGCCCGGCGGATTCGCGATCAGCGCGGCGGCCTGCGGATTCGGCTGCGCCCTGAGCGCCGCGTACGTGCCGAACGTCTTGAGCGAATACGCGCCCGGCACGCTCGTATCGAGCGTGCCCGGATCGAGATGCACGGTGTCGACCTGCGCGAACACGTGCCCGTCGTAGCGGATCGGCATCTGCAGGTAGATCGGCACCTGCTGCGCGCGATACGACGAGATGCCTTCGTCGCCCGACTTGTACGCGGGTATCCAGCCGGTCTCGATCTCGGGATTGCGCCGCTGCTGCAGATCGGCGAACGCGGCCTGCGCGGGTGTCAGCCCGTCGCGGCCCGGGATCACGCCCGTCGCGCGTTCCTGCGACTGCGACAACCGGTACAGCGACGCCGCGTCGTCATAGCGGCCCTGCGCCTCGGCCACGCGCCCGGCCGCGACCGTCACGTCGGCGCGGGCCGGATACGCGGCCTGCAGCCGCTCGGTCACCTGCGCGGCTTCGTCCGGCCGGCGCAGCGCGTTCAGGCGACGCACGGCCGACAGTTGCGTGTCGACGTCGTCGTCCGGCGTGCGCGCCAGCACGGCCTGCACGCGCTCGCGCGCGGCGGCACGGTTGCCGCTGTCCTCGTCGATCCGGGCCAGCGCGAGCTGCGTATCGGCGTCGTCCGGCGTGCGCGCGACGACCGGTGCGAGCGCATCGCGTGCGGCATCGTAATGGCCCTGCGCGCGTTCGAGATCGGCGAGTTCGAGCGCATAACGCTTGTCCGCCCGGCCGGCCGGGCTCGCGCGGTCGAGCAGCGTGCGCGCCTGCGCATAGTCCTGTCGGGCGATCGCGTCGTCGGTCTGCCGCAGCACGAGCCGCAGCGACTGATCCTCCAGTCGCGCCGTCTGCGCGGGCGTCAGCGCCGGGTCGCGGCGCAGCGTGTCGAGCCATGCAGCGAGCGCATCGTCGCGCCCCGCGCGGCCGAGCAGGTCGCCGTAGCGCAGCCGCACGTCCGCGTCGGCTTCGCGCGGATGCGCGGCGATCCAGTCGCGCAGCGGCGCGAGGCCGCGCTCCGGTTCGCCCGCGTCGATCCACTGCGCGCCGATCGCGGCGAGCATGTCGGGATCGTCCGGCGCGCTCGCCTGCGCGTGCGCGAGCGTGGCGGCGAAGGCCGCGCGGTCGCCGCGGGCATGTGCGCCGCGCGCGTCGGCCAGCGCGCTTTCCGCATCGAGCTTGCGCGCCAGCGCGCGCATCCCGTCCGAACGGTGCGCGTCGTCGACCGGCGCCAGCGCGGCTTGAGCGCCCACGACATCGTCGAGCGAGTTGCGGTACAGCGCGTTCGCGTAACGCATCTCGGGCGTATCGCTCAGCGCCAGCCCGTCGTCCATCACCGTGCGGCCGAGCTGCGGCAATCCCATGTCGCGATACAGGCGTGCGAGCGCGAAGCGCGTCCACGGCGCATCGGGCGCCGCGCGCACGGCCGCCTCGTAGCGTTGCGCGGCCGGCCCGCGCGCGCCCTTCTCGGCCAGCGCGCGCGCCTCGTTCGCGAGCACATCGCCACGCAGGCCGTCGAGCGTGCGGCGATCGTCGGCGCCCGTCACGCGCCCTTGCAGCGCATCGAGCAACGGGCCGATCCGGTCCGCGCGGCCGGTGTTTTCATACAGCGTGGCCGTGTCGCGCACGGCCGACAGGCTTGGCGAACGCGCGGCCAGCAAGCCGCGCAGCAACGGCTCCGCCTGTGCCCAGTCGCGCTGCGCGAGCAGCGCATCGGCGAGCTGCAGCTTCGCGTCCGGGTTGTCCGGCTGCATCGCGAGCGCCGCACGCGCGGCGCGCTCGGCATCGCGCGGGCGGCCCGCACTGGCCGCTTCGCGGCCCTGGGCGAGCAGCCCCCAGAACTGCGCGGTACGCGCGAGGCCTTGCCATTTGCCGCGCTGGTCGGTCGCACGCGTCGCGGCCCGCGCGAACAGCGCGCGCGCTTCGTCGTGCCGCCCTTCGCGCAGACGCAGCAGGCCGAGCCCGCCCAGCGCATCGGCGTCGTCGGCCCGCGCCCGCGCGGCGCGCGCGAGCAGCGGGTCGGCGGCGGCCAGGTCGCCGCGCGCCAGCGCCTGCAACCCGCGCTGCTGCGCGATGTAGTCGGGATCGCGTTCGAGCCGGCGTTGCGCGTCGCGCTGCTGGTCGAGGCCGGCGGCGCGATCGCGGAATTCGGTGTCGTCCGGCGCGAGCGCGAGATACGCGTGCAGCGCATCGAGATACGCGGGATCGCTGCCGGCCGACTGCAGCACGCGCCGCCACAGCGCCATCGCTTCCGTATGGTCCGCGTCGGCGCGCTTCGCGAGCGACCATGCGATCCGGTTCGCTTCCGCGCGCGTGTCGTCGCGCTGGTTCAACAGCCGCGCGAGCGCCATCGATGCGCTCGTGTCCCGCGGATCGGCGGCGACCGCGCGGCGCAGCGCGGCGATCGCCGGCTGGCGCCCGCCCGGCGCATTCGACACGATCTGGTAGTACTCGGCGCCGAGCGCGCCCGATGGCGCGCCGTTCGGAAACAGCGCGACGATCCGTCGGGCCGCCTCATCGGCGCGGCCGCTGCGCGCGAGCAGCCGGATCTGCGCCATCTCGCCGCGCCCGCTCGTCGCGACGCGGTATTCGTCCACCACCCGCCGCGTGGCCGGCGCATTCGGCGACTGCGCCTGCAGCCGCGCCAGCGACGCCTGCGCGCCTTTCGCGTCGCCGAGCCGCAGCAGCACACGCACCTGTTCGGCCAGCAGCTCGGGATCGCCCGGCGCGATCAGCAAGCCCTTGCGCAGCGCATCGCGCGCGAGGTCGTCGCGATGCTTGATGCCCCACATCCGCGCGGTGTCGAGTTCGCGCCGCGCATCGGCGGCGGCCGAGGTCGCCGGAGTCGCCGGGTTCGCGATCGCCGCGCCGGAGGCCGCGCCCGGCGCCGCCGCGCACACCGACGACGCGAGCCACGCGAATCCCGCGACGTGCGGCGCGGCACATTTCAGCGGGCGGCGCACGAACGGCCTCCCCAGCGGGTGTCGAGCGTGCCGTCCGCCCCGAACCGATAGCGGCCATCGCGCCAGCCGAGGCCGAACAGCGTCAGCACGCTCGTGTAATAGCCGGGCGCCGACTGGCGCGCGAGCGTATCGACGCGGGCCGCCTGGGCATCCGCGAGCGCGTGCTGGCCGCGTGCGTCGAGAAACGGCACGGCGGCCGCGGAGAAGCCGCCGTTGCCGTCGTTCGGCCCCGCGACGCCCGTCGTCGTATCGACCTTCTCCGGCGGCGCGCCGTGCGCGGCGATATGGTCGGCGAACGGCGCGAACTTCGCGAGCAGCGGCGCGGCGAGCGGATCGGCGCGGTCCAGCATGCCGGCCCACAGGTACACGCGAATCGCGTTGTACGCGCTTTCCGCATGGGTCTGCGGATCGGGCCCGAAACCGTTGCCCGCGCGATACAGCGCCCAGTCGGGCGAAAAACCTTTCGGCGCGGTGTCGAGCAGCACGCGAGCGGTGCTGGACGCCAGCGTGGCCCAGCGACGGTCGTCGGGCAGCCGTGCGCCGAGCGCGCGAATCACCTGCGGCGGCGAATAGCTCGGATTCACGCGCCATTGGCCGTTGGCCAGCTTGAACCCGGTCGGGCCCGGCAACAGCGTGAGGCCGAGGCCCGGCATGGTCGCCGTCTCGGCGTCGAGCACGCGCTTCGCGAGCAGCGCGCCGCGCGCCGTATAGCTGCGCTCGTGCCACAGCCGCCCGGCCTCGACGAGCGCATACGCGATCCACAGATCGGCGTCCGACGCCGGGTTCGCGTCGAGCACGCGCCACGCGCCGTCGGGCGCGCGGCCCCACAGCCACGCCGGGAGATGCGCGCTCAGGTCGCCCTGCGCGAGGTTGTTCTCGGTCCATGCGAGGATCGTGTCGAACATGCGCCGGTCGTTCGCGACCAGCGCGAAGAAAAGTCCATACGCCTGCCCCTCCGATACCGTACGCGAATCGGCCGAGCCGACGTCGATCACGCGGCCGTCGGCCGAGATGAAATCACGCTTGAACGCGTCCCAGCGCGGCCACGCCGCGCTGCATCCCGCGCTCGCCGCATCGGCTGCACCGGCCGCCGCCGCGTGCGCGCGCGTGGCCATGCCAGCCGCCGCGCACGTCATCGCGATCGCCAGCGCGAGCGTCGCGCCGACACGCCGCGCCGGCTGCATTGCCCGTCGCTTCGTCATTGCCCGCGCCATCCGTTACATCCCCCGGCGACGCGCGGCGATTCGCTGCAGCACGCTGAACACGCCGAGCGCGAGCAGCAGCCCTGCGACGACGCCGACCGCGCCGAGCAGCACCGGATGCCGCGCCGCCTCCGTCCACACGCGCGCATACCACGGCACGAAGCCGACCACGTAAGGCTCGCCGACCCGCAGGCTGTCGACCTGCCCCGGCCGAACCAGCGCGAGGTCGCCCTGCAACTGCGACACGAGGCCGCCGCTCTCGAACACGTCGAGCAGATCGCCGAGGCGCGGCTGGTCGGTCGCCGTCAGCGCGACGACGCTGCGGCCGCGGCTACCGGGCAGCTCGAACCCGGCGAGCGCCGCGAGCGGGCCCGTCTGTTCGATATGCGCGCCGCCGTCGGCGAGGCCCACGCCGTTGCGCCAGCGCTCCTTCACCGTGAATGCGACGCGCGTCGCGCCACCGGCGCCCGCGCCGCCCTGCTCGCCGATCGCGAGCGGCAGCGCCGCGCGCCACTGCGCGAGCAGCGGCGATGCGGGCGAGCCGTCGATCACGAGCAGATCCTTGTGCCCCGACAGCGCGGCGACGTCGCCGGGTCGCGCGACCTGCACGCGCAGCGCCGGGAAGCCGGTCCATTCACCCATGTGGCCGAGCATCGTCAGGTAGGCCTCGAGTTCTTGCGGCGACGGCCGGTCGGGCAGCACGACGGCCGTCTGCGACAGGTCGGCGAAGCGCGTGAACGGGAAGCCGCTGTTCGCGAAGAACGCGAGATTCGGCAATTGCGCGTAATGGACGAAGTGCGAGAAGTCGATCGTCGAATCGGGATCGATCGCCGCGCGTTGCGGCTCGGTGGCCGTGCTCGAACACAGGCCCGTCTTCTGCGAATCGAGCGTGAAGCGGAACTGCAGCTGGTTGCCGCTGCCGACGCGGAACGCGGGAATGTCGACGTCGCTCGTCACGCGCCCTTCCGGCACCGCCAGCAGCGGCAGCTGCATGCGGCCGTGCGCGTCCTCGGCGTGGGCCGGCCCGAGCCGGTACGACTTCACGAGCTGATCGTTGATCTCGACCGCGAGCGTCGAATTGTCCTGCACGGTCGGCGCCGTGTAGCGGTAGCGCAGCGTGATCGGCACGCCCGCGCCGTTCCATGAATGCAGATCGGCCGGCACGCGCAGGTTCAGCCGGATCGCGTCGGGCGTCGTGCCGCGCACCTCCAGCTGACGCGGATCGTTCACGAGTTCGCGGAACGCGATCGGCCGGTTCACCGGCAGCCAGCGCGGCGCGTCGTACGGCTTGCGCGGCGCGCCCAGATCGACGTGCGCAACCGTCGCCGCCTGCCCCGACAGCGCCGCGCGGCCGAGCACGAGCGTCGCGACCGCGTCGTCGACCTCGGCCGCCGTGCGGCCCGTGACGACCAGCAGCTTGCGGCCCGGCGCGGCCGGGTTGTCCGCGACCGCGAGCAGCGGGCCATTGATTGGCGGCAGCGCGAGACCGGCCGGCAGCGTCGCGGCCGTGCCGACCACGACGGCCTGGTCGTCGGCCGGCAGCGCGCTCGATACCGGGAAGCGCGCATGCCGGTAGTCGGCCAGCGCGCCGAACCACGACGCGAGCACACCCGCGCTGCGCAGGGTGGCCGAATCGGGCGTGGCGGGCAGCACGAACGGCAGCCGCAGGCGGCCGTTGTCGCGCCGGTCGAAGAACGGCGCGGGCAGCAGCGCGAGATCGTTCGGCAGGCGCACCGGCGATTCGTCGAGGATCAGTTCGCTCGTCGGGCTCACGTCGGCCCACAACGCCGAATTCGTCGGGTCCTCGCAGTGGTCGAGCGTGTAATGCGCGATCAGGCGCAGGCCGATCTGGTTGAAATCCGAAAAGTAGCGCGGATCGATCGGGATCTCTTGCGTCACCGTGCGGCCCGCACGCGCGGCATCGAACGGGACGGTCGCGATCACCTCGCCGTTCACCGACACCTTCAGGTGCGACAGCGGAAAGACCAGCGACGGCGAATACGCGTAGGTCAGGCGCAAGCGCGCGCCCGTGATCACGCGGTCGAGCCGCACGCCGGCGTTGATCGTGCGTGCGTCGTCGGCGCCGCGCAGGCGCAGCGGATCGAACGCGCCGAGCGACGCGAACGGCATGCGCACGGTCGTCGCCGGCAGGCCGGCGGCCGGCGCGCTGGCCGCCGCCGGCGTGGCCGGAGCGGCCGCGAGCACCGCCGCTGGCGCGGCATCCGGCGCCGCTGCGTGATCGGCAGCGGCCGTCGAAGCGGCGGCCGGCACCGCCGGCAGCGGTGCGGCCGACAGCGCGGCCGTGTGGAAAGCGCCGGTCATCGCGGCAGCCAGAACGAACAGCGACACGGCCGGCTTCATGCGCCGCTCCGCTTCGTCACGATCGTCCGGTCATCCTGCGCGTCGAAACCGACGCGCGCAAAGCAGCTATGCCCGTGAGTGCACATCCCCTCTGCTTCCCCTCATTTATGGCCTGATTGCATTTATCGGAACGACGCGGCGGATCATTCAATGACCAGTTCGTCGCGCTGGGGGACGCCTGGCACCGGCGGCCGCCCATTTGTCACACTATCTCAAAAATAGAACAAAACTCACCGTGATTCGCGACTGAGAAGCGAAAAAATCTCAATTCGGTCGGAAATGCCGCGCAGGAAGAGTGAATGGCAAGAATTGCGCCGTTGCCGCCGGATGGCTGGAACGGCATACTGCCGGCGCGGTACGGCTGGCCGGGCACCGGCACCGTTGCGTTGCGAACCACCCGGCACGCGCTGCCGCGAGCGGCGCGTATGCTACCGCAAGCGCGCGCCGAGCGATGCACTTTTTCACGGAAAACTGACTTGAATCAAACCGCCGACGCCGCCACGCCATCCCCCGACACATTGTTGCGCATCATCGCCGCGCAAGCCGAAATCGCGAAACTCGGCCTCGACCTCGGCAGCGTGATGGCCTACGTGGCCGAACAGGTGCCGCAGCTCACCGGCGCAAGCGCCGCCGCGGTCGAATTCGCCGAAGGCGACGACATGGTGTACCGCGCCGCGTCGGGCACGGCCGCCGGGATGCTCGGCCTGCGGTTGCGGCGTTCGGGCAGCCTGTCGGGCCTGTGCGTGCAGCAGGGCGAGTTGCTGCACTGTATCGATTCGGAAACCGACCCGCGCGTCGATCGCGATGCATGCCGCCGGGTCGGCCTGCGCTCGATGCTCGTGATGCCGCTCACGCACGCCGACACGACGGTCGGCGTGCTGAAGGTGATGTCGCCGGACGTCGACGGTTTCTCACCGGCGGACGCCGGCACGCTGCGGCTGATGGCCGACCTGATCGCCGCCGCGATGTTCCACGCGGCGCGCAACGAAGCGAACGAGCTGTACCTGCGCGCGACGCACGACGCGCTCACGGGTCTGCCGAACCGCGCGCTGTTCTACGACCGCCTGCGCCAGTCGATGCACACGGCGCTGCGCGCGAGCGGCCGGCTCGGCATTCTCAACATCGACATGGACGGCCTGAAGCCGATCAACGACGGGTTCGGCCACCGCGCGGGCGACGCCGCGCTGCGCGAGGTCGCCACGCGGATGCAGGCCGCGGTGCGGCGCTCGGACACGGTCGCGCGCATCGGCGGCGACGAATTCGCGGTGATCCTGCCGAACCTCGGCACCCGCGACGACGCCCAGGTGCAAAGCATGCGGCTCGCGCGGCGGGTCGGCGAGCCGTTCGAATTCGACGGGCATGCGCTGCGGCTCGGCGTCAGCGTCGGCATCGCGATGCTGCCGGACGACGGCACCGACATGAACGCGCTGATCGAGCATGCGGACCAGGCGATGTACGAAGCCAAGCGCACGCGATCGCGGCGCACCACGCACGCATGACGGCTGGTACGCGCCGGCCGGGCTGTTCCCACCGATAGCCGGCTCGCGCTGTCGCTAGCCGATGAGCGACACCGCGACCGCGATCCCGACGACGAGCCACTGCACGATCGCCACGAGCACGGCGGCCCGGCACAGCCCGACCGCGCCGCGCACGCGCGCGTCGAGCGTGCGCCCGACCTTCGCCGCATCGATCCAGCCCAGGTCGGCGAGCGCGCGGTCGAGCGCCGCGAGCGGACCGTCGACCGCCCCGTCGCCGTCCACCGCCCGCGCGAGCGTGGCAAACAGTCGCCGGTCGATCGCGATGCGCACCGCGTACCACAGCGCCGCGATCCCCGATCCCGTGCTGACGACGGCCAGCAGCGCGCGGGCAAGCGTCGGCGCCGCCCAGCCCGTCGCGATCCACCCGCCTGCGCCAGCCGCGACCAGCGCTGCCGCGAGCGCCCATGCGCCCGCATCGAGCGCGCCGCGTGCGGCGGCAATCCTGAACGGAGCGGACGGATCGCGCATCACCCCTGCCCCGCGCCGCGCCGGCGATCGATCCACTGCTGCAGCACGGCCACGCTTTCATTCGACCATACCGCGCGTGGCCGGACCGCGCGCACCGCGGCCAGCGCGTCGCGCGCATCGGTCAACCCGCGCCGCGCGGCGACCCACGCAGCCGCGCACAGCACGCTGCGCCCGTAGCCGAGCGCACAGCAGACCAGCACGTCGCGCCCTTCGCCGTGCAGGCGTTCGAGCGCCGCGACGGCCTGCGCGAGCTGCGCCGCCGTCGGTGCGACCAGGTCGAGCTGCGGCACCGACGCATACGCGAGCGATGCGTCGGCCGCCGCCCAGCGCGGCATCTCGGCGGTCAGGTCGACCAGCGCGGTGAAGCCGTGGCGCCGGATGTCGCGCGTGGTCGGCGTCCGGCCGATCGACACGCGCTCGTCGATCCGCACCGGCGCGGGCTGCCGGCGCGTCCACAGCCGCGAATTGACGAATGCGCCGGCGATCGTCGGCGCGAGCAGCCCGCCGACGAAGACCGGAAGCCGCCCGTGCGCATCCTTCTGGAATGCGCCGGGCGCGCCGCGCCGGTAGGCCCACGCCACGCAGGCGAGCGCCAGTGCGACCCACCCAGCCGCCAGCGCCCAGCCCGGCGCGCGCGGCACGCACGCCAGCGCCACGAGCGCGACCAGCGCGGCGCCGAACGCATAGCGGCGCGCGAGCGCGCGACCGGCCGCGGACGGCGACGCATCGACGCCCGGCAGCCGGCCCGCGGCATCGCGCAGCGGAAACAGGAACAGCGCGAGACAGCCGACGGCCGCCCCGGTCGGCACGTCGATCGCGTGATGCTGGTATGTCGTCAGCACCGACACGCCGATCGCCGCGAACCACAGATGCAGCACGACGCGCGCGACCGTGCCGTGCAGGTGCTTCGCATAGACGGCCCACAGCACGACCAGCAAGCCGATATGCAGCGACGGCGCCTGGTTGAACGGCTTGTCGAAACCCATCAGCAGCGTGAACAGCGCACCGGCCATGCCGCCCGCGTCGGGCCGCTCGAAGCCGAAGCGCAACGGCCACGCGATGAAGCATGCAACCGACACCAGCTGCACGGTCAGCAGCCGCTTCACGTGATCGAGCAGATCGTCGCGGCGCGTCCAGAAGAAGAACGACAACGCATACAGCAGGTCGATCGACCAATACGGCACGATCGTCCACGGCACGAACGGGATCGCATGCTCCCAGCCGAACGCGAAGGTCGGCACCGCGGCGCGGCGCGCGGCGAGCCAGTTCGCGAAGCCGTACGTCGAGAAGAACACGGCGCCCATCGCCGCGAGCCAGCCGAAGCGCAGCACGAACGACGCGTCGCGCGCGCCGGCCGCCGGTTCGGCCAGCCCGTCACTCGGCCCCGCGCCCGCGCCACCCAGCACGCTCATGACGCGTCGACCCGCTGCGCGAGACTGACCGTGAAGATGCCCATCTCGTCGATCCGCTGGTCGAGCTTGCGGAACCCCGCCCGCGCGACGAGTTCGTCCATTTCGGCCTGCGAACGGCGACGCATCACCCAGGTCGACTCGCCGCGATGATTGTTCAGCGCACGCGCGATGAATTCGAGCTGCGGATGCCACGGCTGCCCCGTATAGACGAGATAGCCGCCCGGCGGCACGGCCTGCGCGAGCCCGCGCAGCGAGCGTTCGATCAGCGCGTTCTCGCCGAACAGCTCGTACAGGCCCGACACGATCGCCAGCGTCGGCCGCGGCTCGAGCGTCGCGAGCGACGTCTCGTCGAACGCGTCGCCGCGCTCGAAGCGCGCGATCGGCTCGAGGCCGCGCTGCGCGATCAGCACGCGCCCGGCCTCGACGTTCGGCGGGCTGTAGTCGCGCAGCGTGATGTCGTCGGGCGCCGCGCCATCGCGTTCCGCGGCCAGCGCGATCGCATCGAGCACGTAGCGCCCGTGGCCGGCGGCGATGTCGACGATCCGCACCGGCGTGCCGTTCCCGCGCAGCCGGCCGATCGCCGCACCGATCAGTTCCTGCAGATGCACCTTGCGCTGGCGGATGCCGACCCAGCCCGGCGAATCGAGATACGTGCGGTCGATCAGCGCGCCGATGCCCAGCCGCCCCTGCGCGCGGTTGCGGTACACGTAGTCGAGCGTCGAGCCCGAATCGAAGCCGAGCCGCAACCCGAGCGCGATGCCGTCCGACAGCGCGCCGCCGGCTTTCAGGCCGGCGCGCGTAAGCGCCCAGTACGCCCGTGCGAACACGTTCGCCGGCGGCCGGGAGAGCGCCGCGTATTCGTCATGGAACGCGCCGCGCCGGTCGGCATCGGCGAGCGACACGCGCGGGCTCGGCGCATCGAACTCGCGCAGCACGAACGCCCGCAGCGGCGCGAGCGCCTGCGCGCGGTCGCGCTCGCCGAGCGTGTCGTGATAGAAGCCCGGCAGCACGATGCGCTCCTTGCGCGCCGCGCCGAGCCGCTCGAAGAAACGGTCCTGCGGGCCGCGATGCACGACCCAGTCGGCGCCCGAGATCAGCAACAGCGTCGGCACGGTGATCGCGGCCGCGTCGGCGACGATGCGCTGCGCGGTATCGTGCAGGTCGAGCAGCATGTTGACCGCGATCGGCCGCGTGATCAGCGGATCGGACGCGTAGCTCGCGATCCGTTCGGGATCGTGCGTGAGGAATTTCGGCTTCACGTAGCTGTTCACGTAGAACAGCCCGCGCAGCTTGTGCATCAGCCGCAGCCCCGGCCGCGCGAACGGCACGTAGAGCTTGATGTGGAACGCCGGCGACGCGACCACGAGCGCGCGAATCGGCGGCGCGTAGTCGTGCACCCAGGTCGCCGCGAGCACCGCGCCGACGCTCTGGCCGACTACCGCCATCTCCTCGATCGCGATGCCGTGCGTGTCGCGGATATGCTCGACGAAGGTCTGCAGGTCGCGCACCGACGCGGCCGCGCTCGGGCTGTAGCCGCGCGCGCCCGGCGAGCGGCCGTGGCCGCGTGCGTCCCACGCGAAAAACGCGAAATCCGGCAGGTCGAGCTCGTCGACGAGGTGCGCGACGCGCGCCGAGTGTTCGTGCCCGCGATGCAGCAGCACGATGGCGCCGCGGCAGCGTGCGCCCGTCGCGGGCCAGTGACGATAGAACAGCGTTTCGCCGTCGTGCGTGATGAAGTCGGCCTCGCGGGCCGTGCGTGCGCTCATGCGATCTCTCTCGTTTCGTTATACGTATCGTGTGGCGCCGCACTCCGGCGCCCGGCCCGTCAGCCGCCCGCCTCGGTGATCCCGGCCCGGACGCGCCGCACCACCGTCACGATCGACAGCACGATCAGCAGCCGCCACAGCCAGGCGCCGACGCTGCCCACCGGCAGACCGAAGCCGATCCACAGTGCGAACGCGCCGAGGGCCAGCGCCCGGTCGCTCTTGCCGAACGGGCCGTCGTAGCGGCGCGTCGCGCCGACGAGCGGGCCGATCAGCCCCGCGCATTCGACGATCACCGCCGTCAGCGCGAACAACCAGACGTCCGCCGGAGCGAACGCGGGAATGGCGAGGAACGGCAGCACGAGCGCGACGTCGGACACGATGTCGCCCAGTTCGTTCAGGTAGGCGCCGAGCGTGCTCTTCTGCCCATGCTCGCGCGCGAGCATCCCGTCGATCGCGTTGAGCGCCATGCGCGCGAACAGCCACAGCGGGATCAGCAGGAACAGCGCGCGCGCGAACACGCCGAGGCCGGCAAGCGCGCCGACGACGATCGAGCCGCCTGCCGCGAACAGCGTGACCTGGTTGGCCGTGACGCCGCGTTCGGCGAGCGAATCCGCGAACGGGCGCAGACGATTCTGGAATTTGGGTTTGAGTGCGTAGAGGCTCATCGTTTCGTATTCGTTTTATTCGTGCGGCTCGGTCGGATACGTTTCCCGCCGCCATGCCCCGGGCGGCGAAACGGCCTGCGTCGGCCTGGATTGAACGGCCCTCATCGTCGCCGAGCGGCCTCGATGCGTCAAGCCTGCGGGCCGGCCCGCCCGCGCGGCGCCAATCTGGCGTTTTTCGGCGAAACTCGCGATAATCCGCTGGCCCGATCGCGGCGAGATCGATTCGAACTGCAGACGGGCACTCGTGCAACAGCCGATTATCACGCCGCCGACCGGCGCATTCGCCGCGACGCAACAGCGTGCGACGGCGAATCGTCCGATTATCGCGGACCTGCGACAGGCAGCCACGAATTTGAAAAAATTTAAACAAGAGCCGTCCGGCGCGCATCCTGCCGCGCCGGCATTCCGGGGTTCCGCCCGCCGCGCATGCGCAGCGGGCCGGGCATGCACGCAGGAGGCCACACGCCGATGAACATCCTCAACGTCTGGCAGCGCGACTTCCTGCTGTCCATCGTGCGGCTCGTCGCCGGCGCGTATCCGGTCTGGCATCAGGCGCCGCCGTCCCCGACGCAGAAGATCTATTTCTCGAACCATACGAGCCACATCGACACGCTCGCGATCCTCGCCGCGCTGCCGCGCGACGTGCGCGCGGTCGTGCGGCCGGTCGCCGCGCGCGACTACTGGGACAGCAGCGACCTGAAGCGCCACATCGCGCAGAAGCTGCTGAACGTCGTGCTGATCGACCGTCATCGCGAAAACGGCGGCGACCCGTTGGAGCCGGTGCGCGACGCGCTGCGGCAAGGCCACTCGATCATCATCTTCCCGGAAGGCACGCGCGGCGCCGACGTGTTGCCGCAGCCGTTCAAGAGCGGGTTGTTCCATCTCGCGACCGAGTTCCCGGACGTCGCGCTCGCGCCCGTCTACCTCGAAAACCTGCAGCGCATCATGCCGAAGGGCGCGATCTGGCCCGTGCCGCTGATCTGCAAGGTGCATTTCGGCGCGAACGAAGCGCTCGGCGCTCAGGAAGACAAGCCGACGTTCCTCGCCCGCATGCGCGACGCGGTCGTCGCGCTCGCGCCGCCGCAGCGGCCGGCCGGCTGAACGCGGCGCGCCTCCTTCTCCCTTTTCCGGATACCAACCATGCGAACCCTCTTCTGGGAACTGGTCGCGGGCGTCACGGGCGTGCTCGTCGTCGCGACCGTGATCGGCGCGATCCTCGGCGCGCGCAGCGGCGGCACCAGCGCGACCATCGTCAACCTGAACCAGCGCATCCGCGCGTGGTGGGCGATGATCGCGATCATGGCCGTCGCGATCGGCCTCGGCAACAACGTCACGTACCTGGTGTTCGCGCTGCTGTCGTACCTGACGTTGCGCGAATTCATCACGCTCACGCCGACCACCGCGAGCGACCATACGACGCTCTTCATCGCGTTCTTCATCGCGATCCCCGTGCAATACCTGCTGCTCGGCATCAACTGGTACGGGATGTATTCGATCTTCGTGCCCGTGCACCTGTTCTTCGCGATGTCGCTCGTGTCGGCGCTCACGCAGGACACGCGCGACTTCCTGAGCCGCAACGCGAAGATCAACTGGGCGCTGATGGTGTGCGTGTACGGGCTGAGCCACGCGCCGGCCGTGCTGATCCTCGACATTCCGCACTACGCAGGGCAGAACGCGCTGCTGCTGTTCTTCTTCCTGTTCGTCGTACAGATCAGCGACGTGCTGCAATACGTGGTCGGCAAGCTGTTCGGACGCCGCAAGATCGCGCCGCAGCTGTCGCCGTCGAAGACGATCGAGGGCTTCGTCGGCGGCGGCCTGCTGGCCACGCTGTGCGGCGCGTCGCTGTATCGCGTGACGCCGTTCAGCTTCGGCGCGGCGTTCGGGATCTCGCTCGCGATCGTGATCGCAGGCTTCGTCGGCGGGCTCGTGCTGTCGGCCGTCAAGCGCTCGCTCGGCACGAAGGACTGGGGCTCGATGATCGCCGGCCACGGCGGGATGCTCGATCGCGTCGATTCGATCTGCTTCGCCGCGCCGGTGTTCTTCCACCTGGTGCGCTACTTGTACGTGTGATGCGCGGGCGGTGCGATGCCGCCCGTTCCTGCGCGCGACGGATCAGTACCCGTCGCGCAGCGCCTTCGGCACGACGTAGCGGCCGCGCGCGGCGTCGAACTTCACCGTGTAGCGTACGTGGATGGCCTTGTCGCCGCGCGTGCCCGTTTCGGTGACCGTCAGCGGATAGACATCGCCGATGCCGGTCGTGTCCGGCGCGATCTCGAAGCGGCGCTCCTCGCAACGCGCCCGGGCGTGCGCGCATTCCGTCGACTCCGCATTGTCGAGCGCCTCGTCGATGCGCGCCGCCGCATGCACCAGCGCATTGCCGTACGGCAGCCAGATCGAACGAAAGCTTTGCGTGTAGCCTTGCCGCATGTCGCTTTCGCCGATAACGAACCCGAACAGGTGCGGCCCGAGCCGCTCGATGCGCACCGTGCCCGGTTCGCCGCGCTGGCCCGAGGCAATCTCCGTTGTCTTCGCGACCGGCTCGAGCGCGCTGCCGTCCGGCGTCGGCTTCAACACGTACAGGTCGATCATGCCCGGCGTCGCGTCCGAATCCATGCCCGGCATCCCGTTCTGCACCGCCGCCTCGGTCTCACCGCACATCGCGAGCAGCGTGCGCGGGCCGTCCGCGGTCGCCACGCGCAGCACGCCGCACGGCGAATGGATGAAATCGTCCCCTTCCGCCTGCCAGCCCTTGCGGCCCGCACGCCAGTTGCCGTACGTGTCGTGGATGAAGGTTTTCAGTTGACGGTCGGGCTGGGGCGGCTCGGCGGCATGAACGGGCGACAGCGCGGAGAGCACGGCGAGTACCGTGAGCACGCCAAGGGCGGCGAGCAGCGTGAGACGTCGGTTCCGGTTCTGGATGGTCATGACGAGATCAGGTCGGATTGATGTGTGGCGGATTGTTGCAGAATCGACGAATCAAGGTTGTCGTGGCGCGATGCCCGTGCCGTCCGGCTTCAGCCGCGCGGTGCGCACCCACCCTTCGGCGATGCCGCGCGTGCGCGAATTCAGATAGACGACCGACGTGAAGCGGCCGTACTCGGTCCGCGCGTCGACGTGGTCGTGCTCGACGATGAAGAGCCCGTCGATCCTGCACGCGTCGTCCGGTGCGGAAAGGAAGGGCAACCGCCCGTTGCCGATGACGACGCGCCCGGCGTCGCTGCCCATCACGTAATCGCCTTGCGCCTGCGCACGGCGGTTCAGCGCATCGCAATCGACGGCACTGTGTACCGGCGTCGCCGATACCACGCACGTCGACACGAAACGCGACAGCGCGCGCCGGTCGATCTTGAGCACGTCCGGCCGATCAGGATCGCGCGTGACGTCGAGCGCCCGCATCGCCTTCGTATCGAGCGTCACCCAGCCGACCGTCGCTTCACGATTCGGCGTGCCCGGATGGTCGGGGCTCGTGAACAGCCGGATCCGGTAGACGTCGCCGTTGCGCTCGTCCACGGCGGCATGGATGTCGCGCCGGGCGAACGCGGTCTGCGGCAGTGCAGGCACGATCAGTGCCGTCAGTCGTTCGTTGCACGGCGACGGCGACGGCGACGCCGGCGCGGCGACGGCGGCCTGTACGGCCAGCGCGCCGACACACGCGAGCGCGACGCGCACGGCGATGGCCGCGCATCGGCTGCGCCGCCCGGTCTCGCCATTCACGCCGGTCGGCGTTACGATCTCATTCTTCACTTCAGGCTCCGTTCGACACGCGCGGAAATCGACCCGCGAGGCCGTAGCGTACACGCACGGCGCGACGAGCCACCGCCACCGACATCGCCCATGAAACTGAAGCTCGACATCGTGCAGCTCGCCGGCCGCGACGGCGACACGCGCTACAACCTGCAACGCACGCTCGAAGCGATCACCGCCTGCGCGCCCGGCACTGACATCGTGATGTTTCCGGAAGCGCAGCTCACCGGCTTTCTCGATCCGTCGAATCTCGCCGACGTCGCCGAACCGCTCGACGGTCCGAGCGTCGGCGCGGTGATCACGGCCGCCCGGGCACGCGACGTCGCGGTCGTGGCCGGGCTGATCGAGAACGATGGCGGCCGCTTCTACAACACAACCGTGTTCGTCACGCCGGACGGCATCGCGTTGCGCTATCGCAAGACGCACCTGTGGGTCAGCGAACGCGACGTCGTGCAGCCCGGCGACCGCTACGCGACGGTCGAATGGCGCGGCGTGCGGATCGGCCTGCTGATCTGCTACGACAGCGAATTCCCGGAAAGCGGCCGGGCGCTGGCCGCGCTCGGCGCGCAACTGATCCTCGTGGCCGACGGCAACATGGAGCCGTACCGCAACGTCCACCGCACGTCGGTGTCGGCGCGCGCGATGGAGAACCAGGTGTTCGCGGCTGTTGCCAACCGCGTCGGCGTCGGCAGCGAAGACGTCGTGTTCGCGGGCGGCAGCCTCGCGGTCGATCCGTTCGGTTACCTGATCTTCGAAGCCGGCAACGGCGAATCGCGCCACACGGTCGAACTCGATTTCGATCAGCTCGCCGCGTCGCGCGCGGTGTACGACTATCGTGCGGACCAACGCCTGCACGTCACCGGGGAGCGCATCGAGCATGCGGACGGACTGCGCGAACTACTGATCCCGTGAGCACCCGGTCGCTTCCCGGCCCCTTCCCTGCCCCGACGCTTGCGTCACGCCGGATCGGGCACCTCGATCGCCAGCAACGCCGAACTAACCGACTTGCCGTGCGCGTCGAGCGCGAGCGAGCGCGTGACGCCGCCGCCGAGCGCATCGCGCAGCACGAAGTTGAACGCACCGAGCGCCGGCAATTCGTAGCGCACGACGTCGCCGTACACGATGCCCGCGAGCCGCGCCTTCACCGTTGCCGCATCCAGATGTGCGCATAGATGATCGTAATGACGCGGATCGTGGCAGATGACCGACACGTTCAGCGTATTGCCCTTGTCGCCGGTGCGCGCATGCGCAAGTTCACGCAGTTGCATCAGGCCTCCACGAATGAAAACGACGGCGTCACGGCCGCGCGCGGCAGCAGCACCGACTGCACCGCGATCACCTCGCGCGTCGACTTGAACGCGCCACCGCCGCCGGCCGGCCCGTTCGTATAGAGCGTCTCGACTTCGTTGCCGATCCGCGCGGCTTCGGCGGCGTTCGCCGCGCGTCCGGCCACCCGCACGCGGACTTCACTCGGCTCACCGCGCACGGCCGGCGTCGCGTCGCCATACAGCGCATCGACGCCGATCAGGTCGAAGCGTAGCTCGCTCGCCGCGACGCCGGTCAGCGCGAGCCGCTCGCGAACGATGTCGAGCGCCAGACGCGCACGCGCGAGCGCGCCCGGGCCGCCGTACGAGATCTGGCCTTCGCCGATCCAGCCGTCGACGTAAGCCACCGACACCTTCAGCGTATCGGGCCGCGCGGTGCCGCGCCCGCCCGTCACGCGCACGCGATCGGCCGCCTCCTCGGCAACCGTCACGCGCGTGAAATCGGCCACGACGTCGGGCTGCAGATACCGCGCCGGGTCGTGAATCTCGTAGAGCAGCTGCTCCTTGCAGGTCGCCGCGCTCACGCGGCCGCCGGCATGCGGTACCTTCGTGATCACGACCGAGCCGTCGGCCGCGACCTCGCCGATCGGAAACCCGAGCCGCGCGAGATTCGGCACGTCCTTGTAGCCGGGATCGGCGAAATAGCCGCCCGTCACCTGCCCCGCGCATTCGAGCAGATGGCCGACGACGGTCGCAGCGCCCAGCGTGTCCCAGTCGTCCATCCGCCAGCCGAACGCATGGATCAGCGGCGCGGCGAACAGCGACGGATCGGCGACGCGCCCGGTCAGCACGACGTCCGCGCCGGCCGCGAGCGCGTCGACGATCGGCGCGGCGCCGAGATACGCGTTCGCGGACACGATGCGGTCGCGATACGCGGCGACGTCGTCGCCCGATTCCTCGAAACGGAACGCGCCGCGCAGCACGACGTCGAGCACGTCGTCGCCTTCGACCGCCGCGACCTTCAGCCCCGCGATGCCGAGCGATTGCGCGATCTGCGCGGTACGCCGTGCGGCCGCGCGCGGATTCGCCGCGCCCATGTTCGACACGATGCGCACGCGCTTTACCGCCGCTACCGGCAGCACCGCCTGCATCCGCGCGTCGAGCAGCGGATCGTAGCCGAGCGCCGGATCGTTGCGGCGCGCCTGCTGCGCGATCGCGATCGTGCGCTCGGCCAGGCATTCGAAGACCAGGTAGTCGAGTTGCCCGTGTTCGGCCAGTTCGACCGCGGGCTCGATCCGGTCGCCCGAGTAGCCGGCGCCCGCACCGATGCGCACGCGCCGTTCAGGTTGCTTTGCTGTCATGTCCGTACCGTCATCCGGCGAGCGCATCGCCGGAAAAAATCAAAACACGCCGAGCACGACGCACGCGATCGTCATCACGATCGACGCGCCGAACAGCAGCGGAAACGTGAACTTCTGGTGCTCGGCCAGCTCGATCCCGCACAGCCCGACGACGAGGAACGTCGCCGGTGTGAGCGGGCTGACCGGAAAGCCCGTCGTCATCTGGCCGAGCAGCGCCGCTTGCCCGACCTGCACGGCCGGCACACCGAGCTGGCCGGCCACTTCGGCGATCACGGGCAGTACGCCGAAGTAGAACGAATCGGGATCGAACAGCATGCTGAGCGGCATCGACGCGAGGCCGAGCGCCACCGGAATGTGGCCGGCCATCGACGGCGGCACGAAGCCGACCGCCGCCTGCGCCATCGCCTTCAGCATCCCGCTGCCCTGCATGATCCCGGTGAACACGCCGGCCGCGAGCAGGATGCCGGCCATCATCAGCGCGGCACGCGCATGCGCGTCGATGCGCTTTCTCTGCATGTCGACGTCGGGGTAATTCACCATCAGCGCGATGCACAGCCCGACCATGAACATGATCGCGGGCGGGATCTTCTCGCCCATCACGACCATCGTGCCGAGCACGACGAGCGTCAGCACGAGGTTGAACCAGAACAGGTGCGGCCTGCGCAGCGCCTGCTCGTCGGGCGTCAGTTCGCGCTTGGGCAATGGAATCGACGCGTCGTCGCGCGACAGGCCGAGCCGCTTCTCCTCGCGCCGCCCGAGCCAGTACGCGACGCCGAACACGAACACGAGCCCGATCGCCTGCACCGGAATCAGCGGATTGAACAGCGCCGACACCGGCAGGTGCAGCGAGGCCGACGCACGGATCATCGGGCCCGTCCACGGCAGGAAGTTGATGCCCGCGGCCATCGACACGGCCGCGGCCAGCACGCGGCGGTCCATCTTCAGCCGGTCGTACAGTGGCAGCACCGCGGGAATCGTCACAAGAAAGCAGACGGCGCCCGAGCCGTCGAGGTGGATCAGCAGCGCGAGCAGCGTCGTGCCCATCACGATGCGCGTCGGCCGCGTACCGACCGCGCGCAAGATCCGGTCGATGATCGGGTCGAGCGTGCCGGCGTCAGTGATCGTTCCGAAATAGAGGATCGCGAACACGAACATCCCGACGACGGGCGCGAGCCCCCTCAGCCCGTCGATGACGAACTTGCTGGTGTGCAGCCCGAAACCGCCGAGCAGCGACGCGGCAATCGGCACGATGATCAGCGCGACGAGCGGCGACATCCGCTTCGACAGAATCGCGGCCAGCAGCACGACGATCGTGCCCAGCCCGAGTAACGGCAGCATCCGTGTCTCCTACCTTGTCTTTTGTTGGAGGCGAGCGTAAGGTCAGCGCAGCGATAGCACAATTGAAATGATTTGATCGCAGCAATCACGAATCGTTATGGATCTGAATCTTCGCGACATTCGCGCGTTCGTCACCGTCGCGCACGCCGGCAACTTCACGCGTGCGGCCGCGCGGCTGCATCTGTCGCAGCCGGCGCTGACCGTGCAGATCCGCCGGCTCGAGGACATCGTCGGCGCACGCCTGTTCGACCGCAACAGCCGCAGCGTCGCGCTCACGCAGACCGGCCGCGAGTTGCTGCCGCTGCTGCAGCGCTCGCTCGACGACATGGAGCGCGTGCTGCGCGATGCGCGCGCGCTCGGCGAAGGCGCGAGCGGCACGGTCCGGCTCGCGTGCCTGCCGACCTTCGCGTCGAGTGTGCTGCCGGAGCTGATCCAGTCGTTCCGGCGCGACGTGCCGCGCGCGGGCTTCGAGATCCGCGACGGCGTCGCGAGCCTCGTCACCACGCTCGTGCGCACCGAGGAAGCCGATCTCGGGCTGACCGGCGGCGATACGTTCGATGCGTCGCTGGAGGTGCTGTATGCGGGCGCCGACCAGCTCGTCGCCGTGTGCCCGAAGGATCATCCGCTCGCGCGCAAGCGCCGTGTCGGCACCGCCGACGTCGCCGGCGTGCCGCTCGTGCTCACCGCGCAAGGCACGAGCGTGCGCAGCGTCGTCGATGCCGCGCTGGAAGCGGCCGGCTGCACGCCCGACATCGCGTGCGAACCGACCTACATGATGACGGCGGTCGCGATGGTGCGCGGCGGCCTCGGCGTGACGATCCTGCCCGCGACCGCGCGCGAGGTGCGCGCCGAGCCCGATCTCGTCGTGAAGCCGATCGACGATCCCGCGTTCGTGCGGCCGATCGCGCTCGTCGCGAAGCGCGGGCGCACGCTGCCGCGCGTCGCGCAGGCGTTCGCCGACCTCATGCTGGCGGAATTGAAAAAGCGCGCATGACGCGCGCTCTGGTGAGGAATGGCCGACCGTCCGACGCTTACTGCGGGTCCGGATCGACGTCGACATGGAGCGATTCGCCGATCGCATAGAAATTGCCGCCCGCGATGTAGTGCAGGCTGCGCAGCGCGGGATCGGCCGATTCGAAATACCAGTGGCCGTCGCGGAACACGCGCGTGTCGGACCACGCGGCGACCACCTCGCCGATGAACAGGTCGTAGGTCTGCTGGTTGTGCGGCTCGGGAATCAGCCTGCACGCGAGCCAGCCCGAGCAGCCGGCGACGAACGGCAGGTCGTGGCCGTCGACGTCGAACAGCGTGACGCCCGCTTCGCGCAGCTTGTCGGGGCGCTCCGCGAGGCTGTAGCTGCCGACCGCATGCGTGAGCTGCAGTTGCGCGGCCGTCGGCACCTGGATCACGAACGTGCCGCTGCGCTCGACGAGCTCGCGCGTCTTCGCGGATTTGTCGAGCACGACCGTCAGCTTCGGCGGCAAAAAGTCGAGCGCGCACGCCCACGCGGCGGCCATCACGTTGTCCACGCCGTCGTGGCGGGCCGACACGAGCACGGTCGGGCCGTGATTGAGGAGACGGTAGGCCTTGTTCAGCGCCACCGGCGCGATGTGACTGTCCATACGGGTTCCCTGGAAAACGGCGCGCACGGACGGATGCCGTGCGGCGCGGCGCCGGTCGCCGCAACTGCGCGCGGCCGGGCCGAAGGCCGCATTCTCGCACCCAATGTCGATCGGCGCTGGCGCCGCGGCCGGTCACTTCGCGAACAGCTGGCCGATGTCGCGGAACGCCTTGAATTCGAGCGCATTGCCGCACGGATCGAACAGGAACATCGTCGCCTGTTCGCCGACCTGCCCCTGGAACCGCACATACGGCTCGATCACGAACGTCACGCCGAACCCGCGCAGCCGCTCGGCCAGCGCTTCCCAGCTCGCCCAGTCGAGCACGATCCCGAAATGCGGCACCGGCACGTCGTGGCCGTCGACCGCATTCGTATGCGCGCCTTCCTGCGACGCCGTTTTCGGATGCTCGTGGATCACGAGCTGATGCCCGTAAAAATTGAAATCGACCCACTGCGCGCTCGAGCGCCCCTCTTCCAGCCCGAACACGCGGCCGTAGAAATCGCGCGCGGCCGGCAGGTCGTAGACCGGAATCGCGAGGTGAAACGGGGAAAGACTCATGATGGATGATGGCCTCGTGAAGAAACGCTCGCATGGCGCGAGGACCGCACCATGGTAGACAACGCCGAGCAAAAATTAAATCAATATATAGTTTTGCGATTCACAAATGGAATCGATGAATGATCCGCGAACTGAAGACCCTCGTCGCCGTCGCCCGGGAAGGCACCTTTGCCGCCGCCGGCAATCGTATCGGGCTCACGCAGGCGGCCGTGAGCGCGCAGATGCAGCGCCTCGAGGCCGAGCTCGGCTTCGCGCTGTTCGACCGGCAAGGGCGTTCGGCGCGGCTCAACGAGCGCGGCCATCACGTGCTCGACCAGGCGCAGGCGCTGATCGGCCTGTACGAGAACCTGAGCTCGACCGCGCCCGGCTCGCCGGCCGCCGTGCGCGTGACGATCGGCGCGATTGCATCGGTGCAGAGCGCGTTGCTGCCGGCCGCGCTGGCCGACTTCCATCGCCAGCACCCCGCGTGCCGGACGCGCGTGATACCCGGACTGTCGATCGAGCTGGTCAACCGGGTCGACGCGGGCGAGATCGACATGGCCGCGATCATCCGGCCGCCGTTCGCGCTGCAGAGCGACCTGCACTGGACGACGCTCGCGCGGGAGCCGTTCCGGCTGATCGTGCCGCGCGGCGTGAAAGGCAAGGACTGGGCCGCGCTGCTCGCGAACGCGCCGTTCGTGCGCTATGACCGCGCGTCGTTCGGCGGCCGGCAGGTCGACCGCTTCCTGCGCAAGATGCATATCGCGGTGCGCGACACCTGCGAACTCGACGATCTCGACGCGATCGTCAAGCTGGTCGAGAACGGCGTCGGCGTCGCGATCGTGCCGCAGACCGCCGTGTATCGCCGCTGGCCGGCCGGCGTGCGCGCGATCGACCTCGGGCATCACACGTTTCACCGCGACATCGGGCTCGTGCATCGCGCGCGGCGCACGATGTCGGAGCCCGCGCAAACGCTCGCGCAACTGATCGAGGCAGCGTCGCGGCGGCGTTCACCGCCGCCGGCCGCGTGATCGGCGCGTGGCGGTTCAGCGCCGCCCGGCCGCCCAGTCCACCGCCGCGTCGAACAACGCGACCCCGGCCGGCGACAGGTTCGTGAACGTGTCGTTGTCGAGGAAGAACATCACGCGGCGCGCCGGCGCGAGCGTTTCGTAGTCCATCGTCGCGCCCTTCTCGTACGCGAAGATCGCGGCCTTGTCGGGTTGACCGTACACGGTCGCGATCGTGATCGCGCCGAGCCCCGGCTTGCCCCAGCTCATCGGCGCCTGCTTGCCGTACGCATTCGTCGCGCCGGCCGGCAGCCCGGCCGCGATCGGATGCGGCGCGTTGACGAGCCACAGGTAGCGCTCCTTGCCCGTTTCGCCGAAGTCGACGTCGTGCCGCTTGCCCGTCATCGCGAGATCGTCGAGCAGGTCGTTTTCCCAGGTCACGAGCGGCTTGTCGAGCATGCGCCAGCCGGGCCGCACGTTCTTCGACGATACCGTCGAGGAGATCACGAACAGATCGGCGTCGCGCACCGCATCGGGCGTGGCGGACTCGTCGATCAAGCGCACCGCGTAGCCGCGTTCGCCGAGATGCTGGCCGATGCGTTCGTCGACCTTCAGGTTCGGGCCGTGCAGTTGCACGAGCATCGCGACGCGCGTGACGGCCGGCGACGCATCGGCGGCGAACGCGGGCGCCAAGACACCGGCGCCAACAACCGCGAACAACGCGAGCGCCGAACCCGCGATCGCGCGCAACAGGCGGCGGCGCGCACCGCTCTTCATCTTCAGATTCATCTGGATTCCTCTCCGAAGCCGCGCGCCGACGCAAAGGCCGCGCGGCGATTGCATGGTCAGAACTGCAGCGTGGTCAGCAGCGACACCTGGCGCGCGTCGCCGACCGCGACGAAGTAGCGGTTCGCGCTCGACGGGTAGTACGTACGGTTGAACAGGTTCTTCACGTTGAGCTGGAACGACAGCTTCTGCTTGCCGATCCGCGTGTCGTAGGTCGCGAACGCGTCGGCGAGCACGTACGACGGCAGCGTGAAGCTGTTCGCCGAATCGCCGGGCCGTGCGCCCACGTAACGCACGTCCGCGCCGATGCGCAGATCGTCGCCGCCGGCCACCGTGCCGAAGTCGTAGACGGCCGCGAGCGACGCGGTGTGACGCGCGACGTTCCACAGCTGGTTGCCCGCGTACAGCGGGTCCTCGGTCGTCTTCGCGTCGATGTACGCGTAGCTCGCGATCACGTTCACGCGTTCGCCGAGCTTGCCGGAGACGTCGAGCTCGACACCGCGCGAGCGCGCCTTGCCCGAGGTGCGCCAGTCGGTCAGCTTCGTCGCGTCGTTGTACTGCGACACGAGCACGTTCTTCTTGTCGATGTTGAACAGCGCGAGCGTGCCGGTCATCCCGCCGGCCAAGTCGAGCTTGCCGCCCACTTCCCACGCGGTCGCTTCCTCGGGCGGCGTCGCGCCGTCGATGATGTAGCCCGTCATCGGCGCGATCGACGACGACGGCTTCAGCGATTGCGAATAGCTGCCGTACAGCGAGAACGCATCGGTCCACTTGTAGACGACGCCCGCGCGCGGCAGCCACTTCGAGCCGCTGAGATCGGTGTTCGCGACGAACGGCCGGCCGCGCCCCGCCACCTGGTTGTATGTGATGTAGCGGAGGCCGCCCGACACGATCCACTTGTCGGTCAGGTGGACGGTGTCCTGGAAGAACGCGGATGCATCGTGCAGCGTGTCGGTCTGGTCGCTGTCGCTCGCGGACACCGTGCTCGACGGCGGCAGCAGCCCGTACACCGGATCGATATAACTGAACGGCGTCTTCACCGCCTGGCGCAGCAGGTCCTTGCGATAGATGCGGCGGTATTCGGTATCGAAGCCGACCTGCACGTCATGCCGCATCCCCGCGAGCGTCAGCTTGCCGGTCACGTAGCCGATCCCGTAGCTGTCGGTGCTGAGCGAGCCGTGCGTCGCATCGTTGCTGCGCGTCATCGTGCCCTTCACCGGGTCGACGCCGGTCGTGCGCAACTGGTTCGCATCGTAGGTCTCGCGGTTGTAACTGTAGCCGAAATGCGCGCTCCAGTCCGCGTTGAACTGGTGATCGACGCTCAGTTGCGCGAGCTGCGATTCGCCGTCCATGTTGTTGAACGGCTCGTCGATGCGCCGCCGTGCGGGGATGTCGAGCGGCGCATTGGTGCGCGGGTCGAGCGCGGTGCCGCGATCGAACGGCGAATGGAACTTGCGGTACTGGTACGACACCGCGACCTGCGTATCGCGGCCGTACCACGCGAGCGACGGCGCGACGAAGGTCTGCCGGTACTCGCCGAAGTTGCGCCAGTACTGTTCGTTCGACTGGTCGACGATCAGCCGGTACGCGAGCCGCGAATCGCCGACCGGCCCGGTCGAATCGAAGGTTGCGCTGCCGCCGTTCTTGCCGTGCCCGAACGTCGACGCGCCGAGCGAGATCGCGTTGTAGCGCACGAGCTGCGGCTGCTTGGTAACGACGTTGACGACGCCGCCCGGGTCCATCAGCCCGTACAGCAACGACGTCGGCCCCTTCAGCACCTCGACGCTGTCGGTCGCCGCGTTGAACGCGCGGCCCTGCACGGGCGGCATGCCGTTCTGCATGATCGAGCCGTCGCGGTTGCCGCCGAAGCCGCGCTTCATGATCGTGTCCTGCGTGCCGGCGAGCGTGTTGCCCTGCGTGATGCCGCTCACGTTGCCGAGCGCATCGTCGAGATTGCGCGGCCGCTGATCGCGCAGCACCTGCGCGGGCACGATGTTGACGGCCTGCGCGGTGTCGAGCAGCGGAATGTCGGAGCGCAGCACACCCGCTTCCTTCGGCGCGCGATAGCTTTCGGCACGCAAGGCGCTGGAGCGCACGTCGATCGTCGGCAACTCGGCAGCTGGCGCGACGCCGGCCGCCACGGGGCCGGCCGCCGAGCCGTCGGCGCGCATCAGCGTGTAGCCACCGCCCGGCTGGCGCAGCGCGACGAGCCCCGTGCCGGCCAGCAGGCGGTCGAACGCACCGTCGACGTCGAACCGGCCGTGCACGCCGCCGCTCGTCAGGCCCGCCGTCAGCTCGGCCGGGAACGCGAGCAGGATGCCCGCATCGCGGCCGAACCGGTTCAGCGCCGCTTCGAGCGGGCCGGCCGGAATGTCGAACGCGCGGCGCGACGCGCGCTGCGTGGCGGGCGCCGCATCGGCGTCGGTGTCGGCCAGCGCGGGCAGCGGCAGCAGCGCCGACAGCAGGACGGCGCCGGCCAGCCGGCGGGCGAGACGGCCCGGCGCGGCCGGGCGCGACGTGCGCGGCAGATAACGGGCGGGCGCCGGACGGCGCCGATACGTGAGACGGATGGAAGCCATGATCGGAGAGTCGGTGGACGATGGGCCAGTGCTGCTTTCACTACCCATGTCACGCGAACATCGGAAAAGAGCTCAGGTCGGCGAGAAAATTTTTCGGCGCGCTCACGAATGGGTCGAATAGGCCGGCACGACGGTCGCCCAGTAACGCGTCAGGTAATGAACGTCGATCGGCAGCGTCGCCATCAGCGTATCGAGCACGCGCTGCGGATCGTCGAGCGGATAAGTGCCCGACACGCGCAGGTCAGCCACGGCCGGATCGCAGCGCAGGCTGCCCCGGCGATAGCGGTCGAGCTCGGCGACGAGATCGGCCAGCCGCATGCGCGACGCGACGAGCATGCCGCTCGTCCACGCGGACGCATACGGATCGAGCGGCGCAGGCGCCCCGATCGCGTCGCGCGTGAAATCCGCGCCCTTCCCGGCCGCGATCACGCGCGTGCCGGCCGACGCATCGACCGGCTGCACCTGGACGGCGCCGGCGAACACCTCGACGCGTGTCGCGCCGTGGCGCTGCCGCACCGCGAAGCGCGTGCCGAGCGGTCGCAGCTCGCCCTGCGCGGTCGCGACGACGAGCGGCCGCGCTGGCAGACGATCGTCGTGACCGCTGGTGATCATGATCGTGCCGCGCAGCAAGCGCAGGCGCCGCGCCGTATCGTCGAAGCGCACGTCGAGCGCCGTGTCGGTATCGAGCACGACGACCGTGCCATCCGCAAGCGTCACCGTGCGCCGCTCCCCGACCGCCGTGCGCAGGTCCGCCGGCCAGATCGTCGCGCGCCGCGAAGGCTCGGCCATCCATGCGGCGCCGCCCGCGAACAGCAGCACGGCCAGCGTCTTCACGGCCGTGCGGCGGCCGGCCCGCTTCGGCAGCAGCGCGGCCTGTGCGGCCTGCGCGTCGAGCCCGGCCGCCAGCCGGCCGAACCGGCCCTGCATCGCTTCGATGTGACGCCACGCCGCATCGTGCACCGGATCTTCCGCGCGCCAGCGCGCGAGCGCGGCGGTGAACACGTCGTCCGTGCGGCCGGACTGCCGGTCGACCCACCACTCGACTGCGCGACGGGCGACGTGCGGCGGCACCGCCGGCGCTCCCGGGGCGGCCATCGGTCAGGCCGCCATCGCGAAGAAGCACTGCGTGCCGGCCTTCACGAGATAGCGCTTCACCGTCGCGAGCGACACGCCGAGCTGGCGCGCGATCTCGACCTGCGTGAGCCCGTCGAGCTGTGCGAGCAGGAACGCCCGCTTCGCCGCGGGCGGCAGGCCGTCGAGCAGCCGGTCGATCTCGAGCAGCGTCTCGACCACGACGGCCCGCTCTTCCGGCGACGGCGCAACCGCTTCCGGGCGCTGCGCGAGCACGTCGAGATACGCGCGCTCGATCTGCTCGCGCCGCCAGTGGTTGCTCAGCACACGCTGCGCGACCGTGGTCAGGAACGCACGCGGCTCGTCGGCGCCGATCGGCTCGTCGCGTGCGAGCAGGCGCACGAACGTGTCGTGCGCCAGGTCGGCCGCGCGGTGTGTGCAACCGAGCTTCCGGCTCAGCCAGCCGCGCAGCCACGCGTGGTGGCCGACATAGAGGGCGTCGATTTCTCGATGGAGGGACAGCTTGTCAGCGGACATGGCCGGGTTCCGGGTGAGCGAGCGTCAACGATTCTGTAAATGAGAATGATTATTATATGCAAAAGTAAGATAGCGACCGCGGTTTCGGTGCGCCGGTGGCGACGCTGGCGAAGCGGAGGATGGCGAAGCCGCGTCAGTGTCGCCCCCGCGGATGGCGGACCGCATGCAGTTATCACATTCGTTCCAGCCCGGCCAATTCGATTCGTTAAATAATGATTTGACGGATCGATAACAATATTGAGATTGCAGAAATTCACGCGAAAATCGCGCCGAATTATCACGCCCCATGCAAATCGCGCTAAAAAAAACGCGAAACAGAAACCCATTGATACGCAACGATCAATAATTCAAATCCCTCAAAAATGAATTTCCGGGAATGTGCCTGTCGACATCAGGCCACAACGAAGAATTTCATTTTTGCCGTTTTATCGCGGCTCGGTAGTCTCCTGCCATTCCGGATCACGAACCCCCACCAATGCGCCAAGGAGATGACATGAAACGCACGACCCTCTCGCTGATTTCGCTCGCGTCGTTCGCGGCGATGCCCGTCGCGCATGCGCAATCGAGCGTCACGCTGTATGGCGTGATCGACACGTCGATCACCTATGTGAACCACGCACAGGGCAAGGACAACGCGTGGATGCTCGGCAACAGCAGCGCGGGCAACCTCGCCGGCAGCCGCTGGGGCGTGAAAGGCACCGAGGATCTCGGCGGCGGGCTGAAGGCGCTGTTCCAGCTGGAAAACGGCTTCGACCCGAGCAACGGCCGGCAGGGCCAGGGCGGCCGCCTGTTCGGCCGTCAGGCCTTCGTCGGCCTGACGAGCGACCGCTACGGCACGCTCACGTTCGGCCGCCAGTACGACCCGCTCGTCGATCTCGTGCAGGGCATCACCGCCGACAACTACCTGGGCAGCGTGTTCGCGACGCCGGGCGACGTCGACAACTACGACAACAGCTTCCGCGTCGACAACGCGGTGAAGTACACGTCGGCCGTCTATTCGGGCCTGCAGTTCGCGGCGATGTATTCGTTCGGCGGGATCGCCGGCAGCACCGGCGCCGCGCAGTCGTACTCGGCCGCCGTGTCGTACAACAACGGGCCGTTCAGCGTCGCGGGCGGCTACTTCCACGCGACCAACAGCCCCGCGTCGAACGGCGTGCGCAACGGCTGGACCAGCTCGTCGGACGGCACGTTCGACGGCCCGATCAACAGCGGCTATGCCAGCGCGCACTCGTTCGGCATCGCGCGCATCGCGGGCCAGTACGTCGCCGGCCCGTTCACGTTCGGCGTCGGCTACAGCAATGCGCAATACCGCCGCGACGCGAGCTCGGTGTTCGGCTCGAACGAGCACTACAACACGGGGCAAGGCTTCGTGAACTACCAGGCGACGAACGCGCTGCTCGTCGGCGTCGGCTACAGCTACACGCGCTCGGGCGGCGACACGTCGGCGACCTATCACCAGGTATCGGCCGGCGCCGACTACAGCCTGTCGAAGCGCACCGACGTCTACCTGACCGCCGCGTATCAGCACGCAAGCGGCCAGACCGGCGACGGCAACGGCGGCTCGATGGCCGCGCAGGCATCGATCGGCTCGTACGGTTATGCGGGCACGAGCTCGCAGACGATGGTCAACCTCGGCCTGCGTCACCGCTTCTGATCGCGATATTGCGATACCCGGAGACGGCCGGTTGCGCTCCGCGCGGGCCGGCCGACTCCGCGTTGCACATAAGGCGGCTTCGGCCGCCGATTTTTTGCCGCTTCCTTTTGCGCTGCCGACGGCTGGCAAGCGATTTTCTCTTTCGCTCGCTTGATTGCCGGTTTCACCCTGCGAATGACGTAATACGTCAGGTTCCGGTCGCCGCCATTGCATCGGCATTCGCGCCAATGCCGGCCATTCTTACCGATCCTGCAACGCCTCGGACCCTGATCCGGCGCGATACAAATGCGCGTCGAACGCGCGGATAAATGCAAAGGAAAGTTTGACGCGAGCCATTTGCCCGGCTGCTATGGCACACTTCGCGTCTGCGTAATTTCCTTGCACCGGGCGCCCGGATTCCGCCCCATCCTGCCATGCCGCGTCATACCACTCGCCTGTTCGGCCGCCACGCGCTGCCCTTCGCCTCGACGATCGCGCTCGCGTGCGCGCTCTGCGGCGTCGCGCGGGCAGATTGCCTGGACGACGCGGCCGCGTTCCAGCACGTGAGCGTCGCCCTGATGCGCGGCATCGCGCAAGTCGAATCGGGGATGAATCCGAACGCCGTCAACACGAATACCAACGGCACGGTCGACATCGGGCTGATGCAGATCAACAGCACGTGGCTGCCGACGCTCGCACGCGAAGGCATCACGCGGGAAAGCCTGTTCGATGCGTGCACGAACGCGTACGTCGGTGCGTGGATCCTGTCGCAGAACATCCGCCAGCTCGGCCCCAACTGGAACGCGATCGGCGCGTACAACTCCGCGTCGCCCGACAAGCGCCTCGCCTATGCGCGCAAGGTCTATGATGCAATCCGGACCATGCCGGATTCGCCGGATACTCCCATGCCCATCCTTCCACCCTCCTTCACGCCGCCGCAACAGGCGCAGACGTACAACCCGTTCGCGAGCCTGAGCGTGTCGGCGCCGCCCGTCACGCGCGCACGGACGATCTCGCCGGCCTCGCCGCCGGCGCCGCCGCAGGGGGGCCCCGCCGGCCCGGCCGGTACGTACAACTTCGGATGGACGGTCACCGGCGCCGATCAGGCCAAGCCGACCCAGGTGTTCGACGACGGTGCACGGGTCTACGTGCAGTTCAGCGACATGAAGCACGTGCCGGCGATCTTCACCGAGACGTCGGCCGGGCGCGTGCTGATGTCGTGGGAGCTGCAGTTTCCGTATGCCGTCGTGACGCGTCCCGCGCAAACGTTGATCTTCCAGCTCGGGCCGTTCGAAGCGCGCGCGCAACGCAGTGCGGCGGCCGCAGGCATGACCGCGCAGGCCGGGACGGCGGGCACGGCGACGGTCGGCGCATCAGCCCCGCCATCGAAGAAGTCGGCCGGTGCGGCAGCGAATGCCGCGACGAACACGGCAGCCAATACGACCGCGAAACGCACGGCCTCGGCCGATGCGCTGTGGTACGTGAATACGCCGTCCACGTCGGGAACGGCGGCGGCCTCGCCTTCGACCGCGAATATTCCCGCCACGCTGCCGACGGCCATCACGTCGAACACGCCGCCACCCGCGCCGGCTCAAGCACCGGCTGCGGCCGCTCAGCCGTCGCGCGCCAGCGCCGACGCGCTGTGGTACATCTCGAAGTAACGCGTGTCCGATCGCACGCGTATCGCGGCGATCCTTTCGATGCGGTCAGCGGCCGTTCGGGCGCGGCCGCGCCGCGCCGCGCTTCATGACATACGCGCGCAGATCGCGCGACGTCGACGATTCCGGTGACGCAATCGTCACACGGCCGTCACCCGCGCCGTACCCAGATCACTTTCCCGTCGCGAATGCCGAGATTGCGGCGCTCCTCGCGGTAGTCCATCGTGCCGGGCAACGACTTGCCGTCGCGCTCGAGCACGCGCCACAGGCAGCCGTCGAGCAGCGCGGTCGCATCGGCCTCGGTCTTGCCGACCAGCGCATCGTCCGGTGCGGCGTCCGCCTTGCATGCCTGCGCGGCGCCCGACTGCAGAGGGGGCCTGGCCGCGCCGCCCGCGGTGGCGTTGGGGTGTTTCGTGTCCATGTCCGCACATCCTGCAAAAGTTGCACTCGCAACGAGTGCAACGAGCATCGCGATCGTGTTCTTCATCGGTTTCTCCCTGTCGCGGCCCGGCGGTCCATGTACGGCACTCGTGCACGACCGGGCATCGCATGCGTGATCGATTCCGCATGCTGCCGGCCGTTTCCTGACGGAGCCGGCCAGCGCATGGCGGCCTTTCGCGACCCGGCCGCGCCGCTCCGGCGCACCCGCGTCGCAGGCCCGGCCTGACGCCGAACCCGAGCGCATGTTACCGCACGCGGTTCGCGGCGACGGCGCGACGCCGACGCATCGCGTGCGTCCCCCGCGCCCCCGCAATCCGTTCAGAACTTGTACGTCACGCCCGCAATGCCGTAGTAGTTGCTGCGCGACTGCACGATCGGGCTGTCGCCGGCGCGGCCGAGCAACCGCGTCACGCCGCCGGTCGCGAGCACCGACCAGTGCCGCGACAGCGTCCAGTTCCACGCGACCGCCATCGATGCGCTGTCGATCCCGCCGCTCACCGAATACGGCCGGAACCGGCTCGTGATCGACTGTGCGTCGGTCACGCCGTAGAAGGTCTGCATGTAGCGTCCCGAGCCCGCGTGCACGGTGCCCGTCACGATGATCTCGTGCTGCGACGTCTTGAGCACCGGCACCGCGAGATCCACGTGCCCCGACACGCCGCGCGACGTATGCGTCACGGGAGTATCGATCGTGACGCTCAGCTCCGCCGCATCGAAGAGCGTCACGCCGGCACGCACGCCGACCAGCACCGAGCCCGGAATTCGCCCCATTCCCTTCAGGTAGTCGGAGCCCGGCAGGTCGAAGCGGTTCTCGTCCGCGCGACCCGCGTCGTAGCTCACCGCCGCCGACACGAACGCTCCGTGCGGCAGGTCCAGCCGGTAGCCGGCACCCTCCGTGCTGTCGACGAAGAAGCCATTGCCGAACTTCGCGGAAAACGACGGCGCAACGACGCCGCGATACTGTTTGCTGCCCTGGTAGCGCGGTGCGAACCCGCCACCGAGCGACAACGAATACTGGTTTTCCGCGTGGGCAGCGGCGGCGAGGGTCAGGCCGGCGAGCGGCATGCAATAGCGGTAACGGCGAAGTAATGGGCGCACAATATTGAGATAAGGGTGACGAAGCCCGCAGTCTAGGTGCCGCCCCGCGCCGAGACTGTCCTGAATGTGCGGCGAATCTGTGCGCAATTGTGTTCGATTGTTGGAGATTGTCGCCCCGCTGCCCCGGCGGTCGATCGGCCGGATAGAATTCGCGTGCCGCGCCGCGCATCGGTCTGCCGGGTGGGAGATGGCGCGTGCATCCTGAGGAGTCCATGAACGAAGTTCCACTCAAATACCGTGTGCTGCTGATCGAGGACGACGATCGCCTCGCGCAGCTCGTCCGCGAATACCTCGACGGCTATGAATTCGCGGTGACGGTCGTGCGGCGCGGCGACCTCGCCGTCGCGGCGGTGCGCGAGCACCAGCCGGCCCTCGTGATACTCGACCTGATGCTGCCGAATCTCGACGGCATGGAAGTCTGCCGGCGCATCCGCGCGTTCACCAACGTCCCGGTGCTGATCCTGACCGCGCGGGCAGACGTGTACGACCAGGTCGCCGGGCTCGAGACGGGCGCCGACGACTACGTGACGAAGCCGATCGAGCCGCGCGTGCTCGTCGCCCGCGCCCGCGCGCTGTTGCGCCGCGCGCAGCCGGCCGCGGCGGAAGCGCCCGCGGTCGCGCCCGACGCGCTGGTCTTCGGCGAGCTCGCCATTTCGCCGCCGAACCGCACCGTCACGTGGCGCGGCGAGCCGGTCGAGCTGAAGACCGCCGAATTCAACCTGTTGCTGATCCTCGCGCGCGCGGCCGGCACCGTGCTGAGCCGCGACGACATCCTGAAGCAGTTGCGCGGGATCGAATTCGACGGGCTCGACCGCTCGGTCGATTCCGGCATCTCGAAGCTGCGCCGCCGCTTCGAGGATGCGTCATCGGAGCCGCACAAGATCAAGACGATCTGGGGTCGCGGCTACCTGTTCAGCCCTTCTGCGTGGGACGAGTAAATGCTGCGCCCGTTGCTCCGGTTGTACCTCGTCGTGATCCTGTTCGTCGGCGCGTCGATCATCTTCATCCAGCTGTCGTTCGACCGGATCTTCTATGAACGCGGCGCGCAGGCGCAGCGCGATTCGCTGACGACCTATTCGTTCGTGCTGAACGACTACCTCGAACGCCATCCGGGCGCGCAGCGCGAGCTCGCATTGCGCGAACTCGCGCTGCATGGCCGCGAAGGATTCGGCTTCATGTCGATGGCCGACGCGCGTGCGCAACTGAGCGGCGCGCCGTTGCGCGATCTCGATGCCGGCAGGATCGCGATCAGCTACAACGGCAAGGATTACTACATGCCGCTCGCGGACGGCTCGGTGCTGCATGCCCGCCCGATCGAGGCGCCGGACCTCGACATCCGGATCTATGCGTACATGCTGCTCGCGCTCGCGACGCTGTTCGCGGTGGTGCTGTGGATTCACTATCACTGGCGCGACATTCGCCGGCTGCAGGATGCCGCACGCGCGTTCGGCGCCGGAATGCTGTCGACGCGCGTGAAGCTGTCGGGCAAGTCGAACATCTACGAGCTGTCGCAGCAGTTCAACGACATGGCCGCGCGTATCGAGGCGTCGATCAAGCAGCAGCGCGAAATGATGCACGGCATCTCGCATGAACTGAAAACGCCGCTCGCCCGACTCGAATTCGGGCTCGCGCTGCTCGCCGACGCCGACGAGACGGGCCGGATGCGCGAGCGCCGCGACGCGCTGCGGCGCGACGTGCGCGAACTCGACGAGCTCGTCACCGAGCTGCTGACGATCGGCCGGCTCGAACAGGGTGCGAGCGAGCTCGCGCCGATGGAAGTCGTCGTCGATGCACTGATCGACAGCGTCGCCGGCAACGTCGCGGACGACATCGCCGATCGCGGCATCGCGCTCGACGTGTCGACGCTCGACGCGCCCGCGACCCACGTCTGCGACCCGAAGCTCGTCGCCCGCGCGTTGCTGAACCTGATTCGCAACGGCGCCCGCTATGCGTCGCGCAAGGTCGTGCTGGCCGCTACCTGCGACCCGTCCGGCGCGCTCGTGCTGAGCGTCGACGACGATGGTCCCGGCATTCCGGCCGCCGAACGCGCCCGCGTGTTCGAGCCGTTCCAGCGGCTGGATTCGAGCCGCGACCGTCAGACCGGCGGCTTCGGGCTCGGGCTCGCGATCGTGCGGCGTGTCGCGCAGGTGCACGGCGGCGACGTGCGGCTCGAGGATTCGCCGCTCGGCGGCGCGCGCTTCGTGATCACGCTGCCCGTGCGTGCGCTGCCGGACAGTCTGTTCGACGTCGCGCAGCACGTGGAAAGCACGCATGCCGATGCGCGCCGCCGCAGCGGCACGGGCACGGTCGTCCCGCTTCAATGAAAACGGCGGCGGGCGCCTACCCGCCCCCGCGTGACCGTGCCTTCGCTCAGCGCTGGCGCAGCAGCGCGACGAAGAACAGGCTGCCGAACAGCGCGGTCACGATGCCGATCGGCAGGTCCTCCGGCGCTGCGAGCGTGCGCGCGGCGACATCGGCCCACACGAGCAGGATCGCGCCGGCCAGCGCGGCGACCGGCAGCAGCCGGCCGTGCTCCGCGCCGACGACGCGACGGCACAGATGCGGCGTCACGAGCCCGACGAAGCCGATCGCGCCGCTCACCGCGACCATCGCGCCCGTCGCGAACGACGCGACGACGAACACCTCGCGCCGCATCCGCGCGCTCGGCACGCCGAGCGACGCGGCGGCGACGTCGCCCGACATCAGCGCATTCAGTTCGCGTCGACGCGCATGGAGCGCGCAGCCGGCGAGCACCGCGCACACGGCCGGCACCGGCAGCAGGTCCCAGCGCGCGAGCCCGACGCCGCCGAGCATCCAGAACAGCACCGACGACGCGGCGCGCTGGTCGCCGAGATACAGCAGCAGGTTGCCGAACGCAGCCATCATGAACGACACCGACACGCCCGCGAGCAGCAGCCGGTCCGATTCGAGCCGGCCGCTCCGGTAAGCGAGCGCGCCCACGCACGCGGTCGCCACAAGCGCACCTGCAAACGCGGCGGCCGACAGCGTGAACGGACCGAACGCCGCGCCGGCCACCACCGTGACCGCGATCGCACCGAGCATCGCGCCCGCGCTCACGCCGAGCAGGTGCGGATCGGCCAGGCGGTTCGCGGTCGCCGCCTGCAACGCAACGCCGACCGTCGCCAGCGTCGCGCCGACGATCGCGGCCAGCAGCGCACGCGGCATCCGGATCAACCACACGATGCTGTCGTCGCCCGGCGCCGCCGCGAACGCATCGGCGCCGCCGAACGCCGACGCGACGTGCGCGGCGACGATCCGCACCGCGGCCGGCATCGCGATCGGCGCGGGACCGAACGCGGCCGACACGACGATCGACACGATCAGCAGCACGGCCAGCCCCGGCAGCACCATGCGCATGTCGACCCGCGCCGCCTGCCCGCGCACGCTCATCGTGCCGCTCCGGCGAATGCGGCCGGATACAGCGCGCGGGCCAGCGTCTCGACCGCCGCGACGTTCTCCGGGCCGGGCGTCGCGGCATCGTACGGAATCACGACGAAGCGCCGGTCGCGAATCGCGGCCACGCGCGCGAGCGCCGGCTGGCTCGACAGGAACTGCTGCTTCTGCGCGGCCGTGACCGCCGAATAGTCGACGATCACGATCACCTGCGGATCGCGTGCGACCACGCTTTCCCAGCTCACCTGCGTCCAGCTGCGCGGCAGGTCGTCCATCACGTTGCGCGCGCCCGCCGCCGCGAGCAACGCGGTCGGCATCGCGAGCCCGCCCGCGGTCATCGGCTTGTCGGTGCCGCTGTCGTACACGAACACGCGCAGCGGCGCCGGGCGCCCGATCGCGCGTGACACCGCCGCGAGCCGCGCGCGCATCCCGGCGACGACCTGCGCGGCGCGCGCATCGACACCGAAGATGCGACCGAGATTGGTCAGGTCGCGGAACACGTCGTCGAACGACGCGGCCGACTGCTTCATCACGTGCGAACACGATTCGGTCAGTTCGTAGGTGCGGATGCCGAACGGCGCGAGCGTCGCCGGTGTCACCGGCCCGCCGACGTGCATCCCGTAGTTCCAGCCCGCGAGATAGAAGTCGGCGCGCGCGGCGGCCAGCACTTCCAGCGACGGATACTGGCTCGCCAGTTCGGGCACGCCGCGCAACGCGTCGCGCACGCGCGCGGTGCCCGTCTTCCAGCCGCCGATGCCCGTATAGCCGACGAGCCGGTCCTTCAGGCCGAGCGCGAGCATCATCTCGGTCAGGTTCACGTCGTTGCTCACCGCGCGCGTCGGTGCGCGCTCGAACGTCACGTCGCGATCGCAACTGCGCACGGTGACGGGATAGGCGAGCGCGTGCACGGCCGCGCCGCCGAGCACGGCAGCTGCGACCAGCCGGCGGGCGACGAAAGACAGGAGAGAAAACGGCATGGTGGTCATTCCGGATGAAGCGGCGTGATGCGCGGGCGGCCCGTGGCGGGATGGCGATCGACGAGCGCCGCGACGCCGAACACATCGCGCAGCAGCGCTTCAGTCAGCACGTCGTCCGGCGCGCCGGACGCGACGACGCGGCCGTGCGCGAGCACATGGAGGCGGTCGCAATACGCGGCCGCGAGATTGAGGTCATGAATCGTCGCGAGTGTCGCGATGCCGAGGCGGCGCACGCGTGCGAGCAGTTCGAGCTGGTGACGCAGGTCGAGATGGTTGGTCGGTTCGTCGAGCAACAGCAGTTCGGGCTGCTGCGCGAGTGCGCGGGCCAGCAGCGCGCGCTGCTTCTCGCCGCCCGACAGCGACGCGAAACGCTGCGCGCGGCGTTCGACGAGGCCCACATCGTGCAGCGCGGAATCGACGATCCGGCTGTCGTCGGCCGACTCCGCATCGAACGCCCGCTTGTGCGGCGTGCGGCCCATGCCGACCAGTTCGTCGACCGTCAGCCCGAAATCGTCGGGCGTTTCCTGCTGCAGCACCGCGATGCGCTGTGCGACTGCGCGCGGCCGCATGCGCCACACGTCCTGCGCGTCGAGCGCGACGCGACCCGCGTCGGGCCGCGCGTAGCGGAACACGCAGCGCAGCAGGCTCGTCTTGCCGCTGCCGTTCGGGCCGACCAGCCCGACGAACTCGCCTTCGGCCACCGTCAGCGTCACCGAATCGAGCACGTCGATCGCGCCGCCGGGAGACCAGCTCACGCGTTCGATGTCGAGCATGTGTTTGACGGGACGCATGTCGTGCCGCCCTAGAAGCGCATCGTCGCGACGAGCTCCGCCGAGCGCGACGGACCGAGCAGCCATTGCTCGCCGCCGTTCGACGTCGTCACCGCGTACGTGCGGTTCGCGAGATTGCGCAGATACAGCGCGAGCTCGGTGCGCGACGTCGGCTGCCAGCGCAGCGACGCATCGAACACCGTATACGACGGCACCTGTACGCGATTCGCATCGTCGCCGTAGGTCGCGCCGACGTAACGCACGCCCGCATTCGCGTGCCAGCGCTCGGCGAATGCCCAGCCGAGCCACAGGTTCGCGGTCTGCTGCGGCACGCCCGACGGCACATTGCCAGCCCGCGACACCGTCGCGCCGCCGACCGTCTGGTTGAATGCGTCGTAGCGCGCACGCAGCAGCGCGACGTTCGCCTCGATCGTCCAGCCGTGCGGCAGCCGCGCGCCGCCGGTCAGCTCGACGCCGCGCGACGACTGCCGGCCGACCTGCTGGCGCAGCGCCGGATTGAACGGATCGGTGCTGAGCAGGTTGCGCTTCGTGATGTCGTACACCGCGACCGTCCAGTACGCGCGACCGTCGAGCAGCGTCTGCTTGAGCCCGGCTTCCCACTGTTCGCCAGTCGCGAGCCGGTAGTTCATCTGCGACGCGGACAGCGTCACGAGCGAGCCGACGCCCTCCGCGCCCGTCGTGTACTGCGCATAGGCGGTGAACGTCGGCGCGATGTCGAACACGACACCGGTGCGCCAACCGACGTTCGCGAACCGCTTGTCGAAGCCCGCGCCGGTCGCCGCCTGCTCGCGACTGAACGCGATGTGGTCGTAGCGCAGGCCGCTCACCCACGCGAGCCGCGGCAGCACCTCGAGCCGGTTCTCCGCGAATACCGCCGCCTGCCGTGCGCGCGTGCTGAATTGCGGCACGGTCGGATCGGGGCTCGTGAATACACCAGGATCGAAGCCGTGCGCCGGCACCGTCGTTTCGCCGCCGTACGGCGAATTGTTGATGCCGCTGAACGTGATCTGGCTGAATTCCGTGCCGACGACGAAACGGTTCGCGCGACCGAACAGCATCCCGTCGAAACGCGCGCTCAGCCGGTCGCCGATCTGCCGCTGATGATGGCCGATGTCGAGATAGTCGCCGCGCGTGACGCGCGCGGTCGCGGGGTCGAGCACATACGATTCGGCGTTACGCCAGTGACGGTTCGATGTCAGGTAGTAGAGCTGGTTGTCGATCGTCACGCCGGGCGCGGGCCGGTAGCGGGCCGACAGGCGCGTCCACTGGTCGTAGTACGAAATCGTCGCGTCGCCGACCGTGTAGTTCAGCTTGCGCAGCGACGGATCGAGCACGCCGTGCGGCGCCGGCACGCCATAGTAGGTCGCGGGCATCTGGCGCCCGTAGTCGTAGTCGAGCGTCAGCGTGAGCTGCGGGCTCACGTCGAATGTCAGCGCGCCGCCGATGGCCGTCGTATGCGTATCGGCCCGCTCGGCGAGACCGTTCGCACGCGCATCGCTCGCATGGAAGCGGTACGACAGCCGCGGGCCGAGCGCGCCCGTCGTATCGAACGCGAAGCGCTTCGCGCCGTCGGGGCCGACGCCCGCCTGCAGCGTCGTCTCGCGCGTGCGCTGCGGCCGCTTCGGCACCACGTTCACGACTCCTCCGATCGCCCCTTCGCCGTACAGCACCGATGCCGGGCCGCGCAGCACCTCGATGCGCGCGACCGACCACGTGTCGAACGGAAACGTGATCGTGCCGGCCGCCGGCATCAACCGCACGCCGTCGAGCAGCGTCATCACCGATTCCTGCCCGCTGAAGCCGCGCACACTCAGGGCGGTGCCGCCGGTGCCCGGTGCGATCGCGCTCGCAAAGCCGGCCGTGCGCGTGACCGCGTCGAGTACCGTGCGATCGCCGCGTGCGTCGATCGTATCGGCCGTGACGGTTTCGACGCTCGCGGGCGTGTCGAGGCTGGCGAGCCCGAGCCGCGAGCCGGTTTCGAGCGGTTGCGTCAGCGGACCGGCCGACGCGGACGACGCAGTGACGTTGATCGCCGGCAGCGCGTGCCGGTCGTCCGGCGCCGGCGCCGACGCCGCGGCTTCGGCGGCCAGCGCGCCGGTGGTGGCCATCGCGCAGCCCAGCAAGGTCGTGCACCTGCGTGCCGCGCGGATGCGCCAGGCGCCCGTGGTCCGGCGCGGCGCGGCATGGCGCCGCTCCCCGCGCGCCGGGGTATGTCCGGTTCTCGTCACGTCGTATCGATCTTCGTTGGTGTCGCCGCATGCGGCCGGCCCGGGCAGCCCGGCCGGCCGGCGACGAAAACGTCAGATGATACAATATATCAACTTGATCCGTCAGGGTTTCGACAGCTTGTGTTCCGCGCTGTGCGTCCCGCCGCAATGCGTAGCGCACGTCGTCTCCAGACCGCTGGTTCTCGTGCATTCACGAGCCGGGCTCTGCCGGCCCGGGGAGACGCAACGTAAAACGCACGACAGCGGCGAAAAAGACGACGCTCGGGAGAACAGTTCCCCGTCATGCGGAGCAATACGCGGCAGCGCCGTGCCGGCCCCCGCTCAGCGGCCGACCTCCTTCCACTTGCGCGCAAGCCCGAGCCGTTCGAAACGCTCGATCAGGAACTCGGTGAAGACGCGGATCTTCGCCGGCTGGTGACGGCGGCTCTGATACGCGATGTTGACGGTGAGCGCCGGCAGTTGCCAGTCGGTCAGCACCGGCACCAGCTTCCCCGCGACGATATCGTCGTGAATGATGTAAAGCGGCTGGATCAGGATACCGAGCCCGGCGAGCGCCGCGGCACGGATCACCTGCCCTTCGTTCGCGTCGAGCACGCTCTTGATCGTGACCGACTGCTTCTTCGCCCCGTGGCGGAAATGCAGCACGTACGGATCGTTCGCGAGGTTATAGACCAGCAGCCGGTGCTCGCCCAGCGCGTCGGGCGTCGCCGGCGCGCCGTGCTTCGCCAGATACCCGGGCGACGCGGCCAGCACGCGCCGCGTCTCGGCGAGCTTGCGCACGGTGATACCCGAATCCGCTTCATGTTCGCGCGTGCGGATCGCCACGTCGATGCCGGCCTCGATGAAATCCGGATAACGGTTCGCCGCGACGATCTGCACGTTCAGGTTCGGGTAGCGCCGGTGAAACTCGGGCAGCGCGGGCGCGATGTAGATCGACGCGAACGATACCGACGCGGTCACGCGCAGCGTGCCGGCCGGGTTGACGCTCGCTTCGTTGACGGCGGCATCCGCTTCCGACAGCTCCGTCAGGATCGCGACGCAACGCCGGTGATACTCGTGCCCGGCGTCGGTCAGCCACAGCCGGCGCGTGGTCCGCTCGACGAGCCGCGCGCCCAGCCGTTCTTCCAGCGCGGTCAGGCAACGGCTCGCCGCCGCGCTCGACATGCCGAGCCGCTCGGCGGCCTTCGACAGGCTGCCGAGCTCCGCCACCTGCACGAAAAATTCGATCTGAGTCCACTTGTCCATGCGTTCGATTCTTCCACCTGGCGGAGAACAAAACTCCTCCAAACCCACTTTTTTACGATTCGGGGAGGAATTAATGTTACGTCAATGCGCCATCGAACGACATCAGGAGACAACCCCAATGCGCAATCTCAACGAAGACACCATCACGCAAGCCGTGATCGCGTCGCTCTCCGGCTGTCGCGACGAGCGGCTGCGCACGGTGATGACGAGCCTCGTCCAGCACCTGCATTCGTTCGCCCGCGAAACGAAGCTCACCGAGGCCGAATGGCAAGCCGCGATCGGCTTCCTGACGGCGGTCGGCCACATCACCGACGACAAGCGCCAGGAGTTCATCCTGCTGTCCGACGTGCTCGGACTCTCGACGCTCGTGACCGCGCAGAACCATGCGAAACCGGCCGGCTGCACGGAGGCGACCGTGTTCGGGCCGTTCTACGTCGACGGCAGCCCCGAATTCGGGATGTTCGACGACATCGCGAACGGCGCATGCGGCGAGCCGTGTTTCGTGTCGGGTCGGGTGCGCGGCATCGACGGCACGCCGGTCGCGCATGCATCGCTCGAAGTGTGGCAAGCCGACGAGGACGGCCACTACGACGTGCAGTTGCCGGACGACGACGGATCGGTCACGCATCGCGCGCGCGGCCGGCTGCGCAGCGGCGCCGACGGCCGCTATGCGTTCCGCTCGATCCTCGCCGAGCCGTATCCGATTCCGCACGACGGCCCCGTCGGCGCGATGCTCGATGCGCTTGGCCGTCATCCGTGGCGCCCCGCCCACCTGCACTTCATGATCGAAGCACGCGGCTACGAAACCCTGATCACGCACGTGTTCCGCGACGGCGACCGCTATCTCGACTCCGATGCGGTGTTCGGCGTGCGCTCGACGCTCGTCGCGGACTGGGTCCGGCATCCGCCCGGCATCGCACCCGACGGTTCGCGCATGGACACGCCGTTCTACACGCTCGACTACGACTTCGTGCTGAACCGCGCGGAGCGTGCTGCATGATCCGGCACGTCGTGATGTGGAAGGTTGCGGGCGCAACCGACCACGAACGCACCGCCGCGCGTGCCACCGTGAAGACCGCGTTCGAAAGCCTGCGCGGCCGGATTCCTGGCATGACGCACCTCGAGATCGGCGCGGATTTCAGCGCGGCCGATTATGCGTTCGACCTGATCCTCGTCGCCGACTTCGAGTCGCGCGAAGCGCTCGACGGGTACGCGACGCATCCCGAACACGCACGCGTGCGCGACGCACTGACCGGGCTGCGCATCGCGCGCCATCAGGTCGACTACGCAACGGAGTGACGCCCCCATGAACTTCATCTACCAGGCACGCCCCGCACGCGTGATCTTCGGCGCGGGCAGTCTCGAACATCTCGAACGCGAAGTGCTGGAACTCGGTGCGCGGCGCGCGATCGTGCTGTGCACGCCGGAGCAGCGAGACCTCGCCGAGCGCATCGTCGAGCGGCTCGGCGCGCGCGCCGCCGGACTGTACGACCGCGCGACGATGCACGTGCCGATCGAGATCGCCCGCGATGCGCAGGCGTTCGCCCGCTCCTGCGACGCCGATTGCGCGGTCGCGATCGGCGGCGGCTCGACGATCGGCCTCGGCAAGGCCATCGCGCTCGAAAGCAGTCTGCCGATCCTCGCGATCCCGACGACCTACGCCGGCAGCGAAATGACGCCGATCTACGGCATCACCGAAGGCGGCGTGAAGCGCACCGGCAACGACGCACGCGTACTGCCGAAGACGGTGATCTACGACCCCGCGCTCACGGTCACGCTGCCGGTCGAACTGTCGGTGACGAGCGGCCTCAACGCGATCGCGCATGCGGCGGAAGGGCTCTACGCGAACAACGCGAATCCCGTCATGAGCCTCGTGGCCGAAGAAGGCATTCGCGCGCTGGCGCGCGGCCTGCCCGGCGTGCGGCGCGACCCGGCCGATCTCGACGCGCGCGGCGATGCGCTCTACGGCGCGTGGCTGTGCGGGATGGTGCTCGGCAACGTCGGCATGGCGCTGCACCACAAGCTCTGCCATACGCTCGGCGGCAGCTTCGATCTGCCGCACGCGCCGACCCACACGGTCGTGCTGCCGCATGCACTCGCGTACAACGCGGCGCACGCACCGGGCGCGATGCAGCGGATCGCCCGCGCGATCGGCACGAACGACGCCGCGCGGGGCCTCTACGCGCTGGCCCGCGACAATGGCGCGCCGGTGTCGTTGAAGGCGATCGGCATGCGGGAAGCCGACCTCGATCGCGCCGCCGATCTCGCGGCCGCGAATCCGTACTGGAACCCGCGCCCGGTCGAGCGCGACGGCCTGCGCGCGCTGCTGCAGGATGCCTTCGACGGCAACCTGCCCGGTTCGACGATGCGCTGAACCCGCACCCACCACACACCAATAAACGAAACCGTCATTGCGACTGGTTCGTCGAGCGGCTTGCGCGGGCGTGACGACATGCGGCGGCGGCCCGCGCCTCGCGGCAACCGCCGCGCTGCTCAACCGCCGGTCTTGAACGCCGGCAACTGCTGCCCGAGCCGCGCGCCCATTTCCGCGCCGAGCGCCTGCAGCGCATTGAACGGCCGGATCATGACCTCGAATTCGACGATCCGGCCGTCATCGTCGAAGCGGATCATGTCGATCCCCTTCAGCGCCTTGTCGCCGATGGTCGCGCCGAACTCCAGCACGACGCTCTTGCCGTCGTCGGTCGCGAACTGGCGGTGATACGTGAAGTTCTCGAGGATCGTGATCACCGTGCGCAGCGCCATCAGCAGCGCGGGCGCCGGCCCGTACGGCTTGAACGCCATCGGCGAACGGAACGTGGCGTCCGGATGGACGATCGATTCCAGCGCGCCGAAATCCTTGCGTTCGACCATCGCGTGCCATGCGTCGAGCGATTTCGCGACGGCGGGATGAACATTCAGCGGCGAGTGCGTCATCGCAGTCTCCAGTAACGTGGTTGGACGGGGAAGAAACGAATCGGTATCAAAGGGTCGCGGCCAGCGTCGTGCCCTGGTGAATCGCGCGCTTCGCATCGAGTTCGGCGGCCTCGCATGCGCCGCCGATCAGATGCACGCGGCAGCCGGCTGCCTGCAGTTGCTCCGCCAGCTCCCGCGACGGCTCCTGCCCCGCGCAGATCACCACGTTGTCCACCGGCAGCGTCTGCTCGACGCCGTCGATCGTCACGTGAAGACCTTCATCGTCGATGCGCCGGTAGGTGACCGCCGACGACATCCCGACGCCGCGCGCCTTCAGCGCCGTACGGTGAATCCATCCGGTGGTCTTGCCGAGCCCGTCGCCGACCTTCGACGCCTTGCGCTGCAGCAGATGCACGTGCCGCGCCGCCGGCTCGGGCCGCGCGTCGCCCAGCCCGCCGGCATGCGCATACGACCGGTCGACGCCCCATTCGCTGAAGAACCGGTCAGCGTCGACACGGTCGTCGCCGTCGCGATGAACGAGATATTCGGCGACGTCGAAGCCGATGCCGCCCGCGCCGACGATCGCGACGCTGCGGCCCACGGCCTTGTCGTCGCGCAGCACGTCGAGATAGCCGAGCGCTTTCGGATGTCCGATGCCGTCGATCGGCGGCGTGCGCGGCACGATGCCCGTCGCGATCACCACTTCGTCGAATTCGCCCTGCAACAGCATCTCGGCGGTCGCGCGCGTGTTGACGTGCAGCGCGATGCCGCGCAATTCGATCTGCCGACGGAAATAGCGCAGCGTCTCGTTGAACTCTTCCTTGCCGGGCACCTTCTTCGCGATGTTGAACTGGCCGCCGATCTCGGCGCCCGCTTCGTACAGCGTGACCGCATGACCGCGTTCGGCCGCCGTGACCGCGAAGCCGAGGCCCGCCGGCCCGGCGCCGACCACCGCGATCCGCTTGCGCTGCGGCGCGGGCTGGATCACGAGCTCGGTTTCATGACACGCACGCGGATTCACGAGGCACGACGTGATCCTGCCGCTGAACGTATGGTCGAGGCATGCCTGGTTGCAGCCGATGCACGTGTTGATTTCGTCCGCGCGCCCTTCCCGCGCCTTGCGAACGAACTCGGCATCGGCAAGGAACGGCCGCGCCATCGACACCATGTCGCAATAGCCGTCGGCGAGCAGTTGCTCGGCGACTTCCGGCGTGTTGATCCGGTTGGTCGCGACGAGCGGGATGCCGACCTTGCCCATCAGTTGCCGCGTCACCCACGCATACGCGGCGCGCGGCACCTTGGTCGCGATGGTCGGAATGCGCGCCTCGTGCCAGCCGATGCCGGTATTGAGGATCGTCGCGCCCGCCGCCTCTATCGCCTGCGCGAGCCGGATCACCTCGTCGAGCGTCGAGCCGCCTTCGACGAGATCGAGCATCGACAGCCGGTAGATGACGATGAAGTTCGTGCCGACACGCTCGCGCACGCGCCGCACGATCTCGACCGCGAAGCGGATGCGGTTCTCGTACGCGCCGCCCCATGCATCGTCGCGATGGTTCGTGCGTGCGGCGATGAATTCGTTGATCAGGTAGCCCTCGGACCCCATGATCTCGACGCCGTCGTAGCCCGCATGCTGCGCGAGCGCCGCGCATCGCACGAAATCGGCGATCGTCTCGTCGACCTCATCGCTCGTCAGCGCATGCGGCGTGAACCGGTTGATCGGCGCCTTCAGCGCACTGGGCGCCGCGAGCGCCGGGTGATACGCGTAGCGCCCGAAATGCAGGATCTGCAACGCGATCCTGCCGCCCTCCGCCTGCACCGCGCGCGTCACGACGCGATGACGCTCGGCTTCCGCTTCGGTCGTCAGCATCGCGCCGCCGGGCGCCGGACGGCCGCGCTCGTTCGGCGCGAAGCCGCCCGTGACGATCAGGCCGGCCTCGCCGCGCGCACGTTCCGCATAGAACGCGGCCATCCGCTTGAAACCGTTCGGCGCTTCCTCCAGGCCCACGTGCATCGACCCCATCAACACGCGGTTCCTGAGCGACGTGAAGCCGAGTTCGAGCGGGGTCGTCAAATGCGGATAACGGGAAGCCATCGGGTGTCTCCATGTTTATGCAACAAGTTGCATTGATGGTAGCTCGCCGGCTTTGTTTGTGCAACATGTTGCATAAAAGCACCCGCGTCGTTTGTGCTGCGGCCCCGATATGGCAAGATGCGGTTCATTCCGCAGCCTTCGCCGATTCGACATGTCCCTGCCGCACGCGCTTCTCACCGCCCTCGCCGAACGCCCCGGTTCGGGGTCCGAGCTCGCCGATCGCTTCGATCGTTCGATCGGCTATTTCTGGCAGGCGACGCACCAGCAGATCTATCGCGAACTCGGGCGTCTCGAGGAAATGGGCTGGATCGAATCGCTGCCCGCCGAGTCCGGCCGCGGCCGCAAGCGTGCGTATCGAATCCTGCCGGCCGGCAAGAAGGAATTGCGCCGCTGGATCGCCGAACCGGAAGATCCGACGCCGCTGCGCGAAGCGTTGATGGTGCGCCTGCGCGCGGAAGCCGTGCTCGGGCCGGCCGGCCTCGAGGACGAGATCCGGCGGCGCATCGCGCTGCATCAGGAAAAGCTGGACTTGTATCTGCAGATCGAGGCGCGTGACTTTGTGGCGGCCGGCGACCCGGCGACCGGCGACCCCGCGGCCGGCGATTCACGCACGAAGCGCCTGCAGCATCTGGTGCTGCAGGCCGGCATCGCGAACGAGCGGTTCTGGGTCGAGTTCTCGCAGCATGCGCTCGACACGCTGCGTTTGCCGAAGGATTGAAGCGGCTGACGAAGAACGCGCGTTGTCCGTTTCACCGCCGATCGACATTGCGCGCCTGTGTAGCGGATCGCAACGCTCTACAGCAGCCCGCGCGCCGCGCCCGCCGTCGTGAAAAACCCACCGCGCGGCCCGCATTGAATCACCGCGCGGCGAACCCCGATCACGCGTCCGGAAAAATCACCACCTTGCCCTTCACCTGCCGGTTCGCCATCCGCGCGATCGCGTCGGCCGCGCCGTCCAGCGACACGCGCTCGGTGATCGCGGGCCGCACCTTGCCCGCTGCGAACCATTCGGCGAGCAGCCGCATGTTCGCGGCATGCTGTGCCGGGTCGCGCCGCACCGCATCGCCCCAGAACACGCCGAGAATGTCGCGCTCCTTCAGCAGCGCAAGATTCAACGCGATCTTCGGAATCTCGCCGGCCGCGAAACCGACCACGAGGAACCGGCCGCGCCACGCGGTCGCGCGCAGCGCCGCTTCGCTGTACGCGCCGCCCACCGGATCGTAGACGACGTCGGCGCCGCGGCCGCCCGTCAGTTCGTCCACGCGGCGGCGCAAGTCTTCGGTCGCATAGTCGATCGTCTCGTCGGCGCCCGCTTCACGGCACAGCGCGAGCTTGTCCGCGCTCGACGCTGCCGCGATCACGCGCGCACCGAGCGCCTTCGCAATCTCGATCGCGGCGATCCCGACGCCGCCGGCCGCGCCCAGCACGAGCAGCGTCTCGCCCGCCTGCAGGCGCGCACGCTGCTGCAACGCATGCAGCGACGTGCCGTAGGCGAGCACGAGCGCCGCGCCCTGCTCGAACGTCATGCCGGGCGGCAGCGCGGCGAGCTGCCGCGCATCGGCCACGCACTGCTGCGCGAACCCGCCGTGCCCGGTAAACGCCATCACCGAATCGCCGGGCCGCCACGCGGTGACGCCCTCGCCGACCGCGTCGATCACGCCGGCGAACTCGGCGCCCGGCGAAAACGGCAGCGCCGGTTTCACCTGATACAACCCCTGGACGATCAGCGCGTCGGGAAAATTGAGCGATGCCGCCTTCACCTGGATCCGGACCTGCCCGGCGGCCGGTTCGGGAATCGCGACGTCCTCGATGCGCAAGCGGTCGATCGGGCCGAATGCGGTACACAACAGGGCTTTCATGCGCTTCTGTCTCCTTGCGCGGCGTGGCCGGGCATCGGTACGGTGTGCGGGATGGCCCCGCGCGGCCGGTTCGCGACGAGCATGCGATGGCCATCGGCATCGGCACGATCGTCGGTATTCCGGAATGTCGTTGAAACCACGTTCAGAACCACGCGTCGCGCATGTCGAGCGTCGTCGTGTCGACGCTCGACAGCAGGTCGAGCTGCGCATCCACCTTCGGCAGTTCCCAGCGGAAGAAGTAACGGGCCGCCGCACGCTTGCCGTCGTGGAAATCGCCGTCCTGCCCGTGCGCGGCGAGCGTCACGTCGAGCCACAGCCACGCAACGACGAGATGGCCGAACGCTTCGAGATACACGCTCGCATTCGCCAGCCGCGTCCGCGGATCGCCGATCGCGCTCAACTGATGCGTCACGTCGCACAGTCTCGCCCAACGCTGCGCCAACGCATCGGCCTGCTCGCACGCGCCGGCATCCAGTGCTCGCGCGCGCTCGACGGTCGTGCCGATCCGCGCATCGAGCGCGCGCAGCGATGCGCCGTCGTCCTGCGTGACCTTGCGGCCCAGCAGATCGAGCGCCTGGATACCGTGCGTGCCTTCGTGAATCGGATTCAGGCGGTTGTCGCGATAGAGCCGTTCGACCGCGTAGTCGCGCGTGTAGCCGTAGCCGCCGTGCACCTGGATCGCGAGATCGTTCGCGGCCAGACACCACTGCGACGGCCAGCTCTTCGCGATCGGCGTCAGGATGTCGAGCAGGCGCGTAGCCTCGGCGCGCACCGTCGCATCGCCGTGCGCGCGCGCTTCGTCGACCAGCCTCGCGCAGTACAGGATCAACGCGAGACCGCCTTCGACATAGGCCTTCTGCGCGAGCAGCATGCGCCGCACGTCCGGATGGTCGACGATCGGTGCCTGCAGCGCGGCCGCATCCTTGGCCGCAGGCCCGAGCGGGCGGCCTTGCGGGCGGTTGCGCGCGTAGTCGAGCGCATGCAGATAACCGGTGTAGCCGAGCGCCACCGCGCCCGCGCCGACCCCGATACGCGCCTCGTTCATCATATGGAACATGTAGGCGAGGCCGTGATTCGGCTGGCCGACCAGATAACCGATCGCGCCCGCGCGCCCTTCGGGCCGATAACGCGTGCCTTCGCCGAAATTCAGCAGGCAGTTGGTCGTGCCGCGATAACCCATCTTGTGGTTCAGCCCGGCGAGCACGACGTCGTTGTGCTCGCCATTCGCGCCATCGATACCGGTCAGGAACTTCGGCACGATGAACAGCGAGATGCCGCGCGTGCCGGGTTGCAGCCGGCCATGTTCGTCGGGGATCTTCGCGAGCACGAGGTGGACGATGTTTTCCGCCAGCTCGTGCTCGCCGCCGGAAATCCACATCTTGTTGCCGGTCAGCCGGTAGCGCGGGCCGAGCGGCGAATCGCCTTCGAAATCGGCGCGCGTCGCGATGTCGGACAGCGACGAGCCGGCTTGCGGTTCGGACAGGCACATCGTGCCGAGGAAACGCCCTTCCAGCTCCGGGCACGCGAACGCGTCGATCTGCGCGGCGCTGCCGTGCGCGACGAGCAGGTTCGCATTGGCGACGGTCAGGAACGGATACGCGGCGGTCGCGATGTTCGCGGCCTGGAAGAACAGGAACGACGCGGCTTCGACGAGCTTCGGCAAGCGCATGCCGCCGAGCGCTTCGTCGTGACCCGCGGCGATCAGGCCGGCGTCCGCGAACGCGCGCACCGCCGGTTCGACTTCCGGGATCAGCGTCACGCGTTCGCCGTCGAACCGCGGCTCCTCGCGATCGCCGCGCGCCGCGTGCGGCGCGAACAGGTCTTCGGCGATCCGCTCGCTGGTGTCGAGCACCGCGTCGAAGGTCTCGCGACTGTGCTCCGCGTAGCGCGGCAGCGCGACGAGCGCTTCGGCGTCGAGCCAGTCATACAGCAGGAACGCGAGATCGCGTCGCGACATCAACAGACTCATCGTGCTGCCTCCCGGGTTGCCGGCCGTGTCAGCCGAATGAAGGGTTGCGTGACTGCAAGCGCTGGCAGGAATTTAGCACGGTCGTTCGCAAACGACAACGGCGCGCAAGCTAGTCCGCGTATCCGGGATTACGTCGATCGAGCCGGCGCAGCAATCCGGGCCAGACGAGCGCCCCCGCGCCCATTCCGCGCGTGACCGCGGCGATCTGCTGCTTGATGCCGTCGAGAATCGGCTGCGCGATCGGCAGCAGCGTCGAGCCGCCCGCCTGCGCGCGCACCTGGATCATGCAGGCCGCTTCGAAGAAGTACATCGCGACGAACGCATCGGCCGGCGTCGCACCGACGGTCAGCAACCCGTGGTTGCGCAACATCAGGTTCGTGTTGCCGCCGAGGTCGTGCACGAGGCGCGCCTTCTCGCCTTCATTGAGCGCGATGCCCTCGTAGTCGTGATAGCCGAGCGACGCCAGCACGCCGAGCGACTGCTGCGACAGCGGCAGCAAGCCCCCTTCCTGCGCCGAGACGGCCACGCCGTTGATCGAATGCGTGTGCATCACGCATTGCGCATCGTCGCGGGCCGCATGCACCGCGCTGTGGATCGTGAAGCCGGCCGGGTTGATCTCGTACGGCGATTCGGACACCTTGCGTCCGTCGAGATCCACCTTGACCAGCGACGACGCCGTGATCTCGTCGAACATCATCCCGTACGGGTTGATCAGGAAGTGGTGCTCGGGGCCGGGCACGCGCGCGGAAATATGAGTGAACACGAGATCGTCCCAGCCGAACAGCGCGGTGAGGCGATACGCGGCCGCCAGGTTGACTCGTGCCTCCCATTCGGCGGGAGAAACCGTCTGTTTCACATTGACATCGGATGAGGTCACGTCACGCTCCTCGTTCAGGGCTCGAAGTGAGCCGGGCCGCACGATGCGGCCCGGCGAGGGACAGATGCTGCGTCAATCGGCCTGCGGTTTCGCGAGCTGATCGGCCACCGGCAGGCTGCGGATACGCGTGCCGGTCGCCGCGAAGATCGCGTTGGTCAGCGCCGGCGCGACGGGCGGCAGGCCCGGTTCGCCGACACCGCCGAGCGGCGTCGCGTAATCGTCCGGCGCGACGAGATGCACGCGGATCTCGCGCGGCGCCTCGTTCATCCTCAGCACCTGGAAGCCGTTGAAGTTGCTCTGCTCCGGGCGGCCGTCCTTGAACGTGATCTCGCCGTGCAGCGCGATGCCGAGCCCCATCACCACCGCGCCCTCGAGCTGCGAACGCACGCGCTCCGGATTGACCTGCGGCCCGCAGTCGATCGCGATGTCGACGCGCGGCACCGAGATCTTGCCGTCCGCGTCGACCTGCACCTCGCACACCGCGGCCGTGTACGACACGAAGCTGCGATGCGCGGCGATCCCGAGCCCGTGCCCCTTCGGCAGCTTGCGCCCCCATCCGGCTTCGCGCGCGACCGTCTCGACCACGCGCCGCAGCCGCCCCGTATCGACCGGATACAGCGCGGGGTCCTCGCCGTAGTTCACGTTTTTCACCGTGATGTGCGGCTCGAAACGCCGCGCGGGCCCGATCAGGTCGAGCAGGAAATCCTTCGGATCGCGGCCGGCCGCATGCGCGAGCTCCGATACGAAACTCTGGATGCCGAACGCATGCGGAATGTTGTACACCGAGCGGAACCAGCCGATCCGCGTGTGCGCTTGCGCGGCCGGATTCTCGATCCGCACGTTCGGAATCGCGAACGGCAGATCCGCGATGCCTTGCGCGAGCTCGCCCGGCTGCTCGTGCACGACGCCGGGCCGGAACGTCGACTGGATCGACGGCGCGACCGTGCGATGCTGCCACGCGACCACCTTCCCCGACGCATCGATCCCGCCGTCGAACGCTTCGAGCGACACCGCGTGGAAGTAGTCGTGCGCGATGTCGTCCTCGCGCGTGAAGGTCAGCTTCACGGGTGCGCCGACCGCCTTCGACAGCAGCGCGGCTTCCACCACGTAGTCGGGCTTCGACTTGCGGCCGAACCCGCCGCCGAGCAGCGTCACGTTGACCGTCACGCGCTCCGTCGGCAAGCCGAGCGCCTTCGCGATTTCGTCGCGCGTGGTCTGCGGCGCCTGCGTGCAGGTCCATACTTCGCAGCGGCCGTCGGCCACCCGCGCGACGGCCGCGGGCGGCTCCATCGTCGCGTGCGCGAGATGCGGAATGTAGTACGTCGCGCGCACGCGTTTCGCCGCACCGGCGAGTGCCGCCGCCGCGTCGCCGTCGCTGCGGATCACGTCGCCCGGCTGCGCGGCAGCCGCTTCGAGCGCCTTGCGATATTCGGCCGAGTCGTAGCCCGCGTTGGGTCCGTGCTTCCAGTCGATCTTCAACTGCGCGCGTGCCTGGATGGCCGTCCACGTATCGTGCGCAATCACGGCTACGCCGCCCAACGGCTGGAAGCCGGAAGGCAGCGGCGTCGACGCCAGTTGCACGACCTTCACGACACCCGGCAGCTTCCCGGCCGCCGATGCATCGAACGACGCCACCGTATCGCCGTAGACCGGCGGGCGCGCGACGACCGCGTACAGCATGCCGTCGAGCCGCGTATCGATCCCGTACTGCGCCCGCCCGCCGACGATGTCGCGTCCGTCGATCAGCGCCGTCTTGCCCTTGCCGATATAGCGGAATTCCGCCGGCGCCTTCAGCACCACGCTTTTCGTATCGGGCACCGGCAGCGCGGCGGCTTTCGCGGCCAGTTCGCCGAAGCCGAGCTTGCGTCCGGTTTTCGTGTCGACGACCTCGTGCACCGTCGCCTTCACCTGGCGCACGTCGACGCCCCACGTCGCTGCCGCGGCCTGCTCGAGCATCGTGCGCGCGGCCGCGCCCGCTCGGCGCAGCGCGGCGAAGCTCTGGCGCAGGCTGCGCGAACCATCGGTGTTCTGGTTGCCGTAGCGCGGCTCGTCGCCTACCGCTTGCGCGACCTTCACGCGTGCCCAGTCCGCGCCGAGCTCGTCGGCCACCACGAGCGCCACGCTCGTACGCACGCCCTGCCCCATCTCGGAGCGGATGCAGGTCACCGTGACGGTGCCGTCCGGGGCGATCGCCACGAACAGGTTCGGATCGTCGCGCAAGCCGTGCGGCATCCCTGCGCCGCCGTACTGCGGATTCGCGCTGACGGGCGGCTGCACCGGCGCGGCCGCCTGCGCGAGCGACGGCACGCCGAACGCGAGCAACAGCCCGCCTGATGCGAAGCCCAGCAGCAGCGCGCGACGGCTTTCGTTGTGCACGGAGAGTTCGGGCGCGCTCATGCGGCACCTCCGCGGCGCACGGCCAGCCGGATCGCCGCACGAATGCGCGTATAGGTGCCGCAGCGGCAGATGTTGCCGGACATCGCACCGTCGATGTCGGCGTCGGTCGGATGGGGATTCGTCTTCAGCAGCGACGCGGCCTGCATGATCTGCCCGGACTGGCAGTAGCCGCATTGCGCGACGTTCAGCTCCTGCCACGCCTGCTGCAGCGGGTGCGTGAGGTCCGTCGACAAGCCTTCGATCGTCGTCACGCGCTTGCCGGCGGCGACCGCAACGGGCGTGATGCACGCGCGGATCGCCACGCCGTCGAGATGCACGGTGCACGCGCCGCACAGCGCCATCCCGCAGCCGAACTTGGTGCCGGTGTGGCCGAGCACATCGCGCAGATACCAGAGCAACGGCATGTCGGGATTGCCGTCGAAGTGCTGCTCGCTACCGTTGACGGTCAGCGTGATCATCGTTCACCTCCTGGTTGCGATGCCCGCCGGGCAGGCATCGAGTGGGGATTCGAACGGCGCGGCGCACATTCCGAACGATCAGGCAGGCGTGGCACCGTTTCGTCGACCGTGTCGCGTGCAGCACGGTCGGGCTGATACTGCGAACGATGCTGTCGGCCGGTTGCCCGCGCAACCTTTCAACGTCACGCCGGCCGGCCGCTCGTCCGCATGGATCGCCGTCCGCATTATCGAACCATTTCGAATTTGACGTCGGATCGACGCGGTTCGAGAGTTTTAGGCAAACGGCACGGGATTTCGGCCGGAAACGGCATGCGTCGACGGCCGATCGCGCCCGTCAGTCGACCAGCACCACGGGCTTGCCCGAGAACCGCCGATGCCGGAGCCCTTCCAGTTGCGCGGGCAACTTCTCGAAGTCGCCCGTGACGCGTGCTTCGGGTTGCATCCGGCCGTTCGCGATACCGGCGAGCAGCATGCTGCCCGCCGTGGTCGTCTCGAGCCACGCCGCATCGTCGCCATACGTGTGCAACGCATTCAGCGCGACTTCATGAAGCGACGCGCTCGACGTGAACGGCGGCAGCGGCGGCGTGTCGAAGCGCCCCTGGATGCACACGATATGCCCGTTCGCGGCCACTGCAGGTGCCCAGCGGGCCGCGTACCGCGCATCGATGCTGTCGAACACCGCATAGAAACGCCGGGCCAGTTCGGGCGTCGCGCCGATCGTTTCATCGACGGCGCCCGGCAGGAAATGGCTTGCCCCTCGCTCGCGCAGGCGCTCCCAATGTCGTTCGTGGCTCGACACCGACACCACGAACCCGCGATCGGCGGCGATCTGCACCAGGTAGTTGCCGACCGCGCCACCCGCGCCGCTGACGAGGATTTCCCTCGCCACGCGGCACGGTACCTTCTCGAGCGCCTGCCATGCGGTCAGCGCCGGGCACGGAACGCTCGCCGCCGTTTCGAAATCGAGCGTGTCGGGCACCGTCAGCAGCACGCCGGCCGCAACCGGCGTGTATTCCGCGAAACTCCCGTGCTCGCCGAGCGCCTGATGATAGGCGACGCGGCGGCCCAGCAGGTAGCGCATCGCGTCGTCCGCAACCGCGACCACCGTGCCCGCGCCATCGACGCCGGGCACATGCCCGAGACGCCAGTTCACGAGCGCGCCGCCAAGCACTTTCCAGTCGACCGGATTGAGACCGATCGCGTGGTTGCGGACCAGCACCTGGCCGGGCTTCAGCCCCGGCATTTCGCGTTGTTCGAGACGCAACTGCGCGGGATGCTCGCTGCCTTGCCAGGTCCACGCCCGATAGCGGGCCGGCAACGAGGCTTGATGAATGAATTGAGTCATGGGGATGGGCATGGTGTGACACGCGACGGGCGCTCGGCGATCCCGTGCAAGTGCGAATGCAACGGACCCCGCATCGGAGTTCCGCCCGTCGATGCGATTTTCGGAAGAGGCGGGGTGGATATCCGCAGAAGTATCCGTGCGCGGCGCCGTTCCGCGAAAGAGGCTTCCGGCGAAAACACTTTTGAATGCATCGGGAAAATGGGTTCCGGGTCGCATACAGGCAAACATCCGGCCGACCTCGCGGCCGGACCGGATGTTTGATGCCTGCGTGGAACACGCCGGCAGGCGCTACCGCGCGTCCTTCTTCACGGCGAGCGCAACGCCTGCAATCCGAGCGTGAGCGCATTGAACGGCATTTCCGCGGCGCCCATCGCAAAACTCGTCGTCTTCGTCGGCACGCCGGGCGTGCGCATCAGCGCGTGAACGATCCGCTCGCTCGCATGGCCGTCGCCATACGGATTGCTCGCGCGCGACATTTCCTCGTAAGCGCTCTCGCTGTCGAACAGCCGCGACGCCTCCCACACGATCCGCTCCCGGTCGGTGCCGACGAGCCGCGCGGTGCCGGCCTGAATCGCTTCGGGCCGCTCGGTCGTCTCGCGCGTGACGAGCACCGGCTTGCCGAGCGCCGGCCCTTCTTCCTGAATGCCGCCCGAATCCGTGATGATGAAATACGCGCGCGACATCAGGAATACGAACGACAGATATTCCTGCGGCTCGATCAGGTAGATGTTGGGAACGCCGCCGAGCCGTGCGCGTGCCGGCTCCCGCACGTTCGGGTTCAGATGCAGCGGATAGACGAATTGCGCATCGCGATAGCGGCCCGCCAGCGTGCACAGCGCGTCGCAGAAATGCCGAAACGGTTCGCCGAAACTTTCGCGGCGATGGCCGGTGATCAGCACGACACGCCGCGACGGCTCGAGGAACGGGAAGTAGGCGGCGATCCGGTCCGACAGCGCGGCGGTGCGATCCAGCATGCGCTTGACCTCGTGCAACGCGTCGATCACGGTATTGCCGGTCAGCGAGACCGCCCCGCCCGGCACGCCTTCGCTCAGCAGGTTGTCGCGCGCCTGCCCGGTGGGGGCGAAATGCCATGACGACACCGCATCGGTCACGCGGCGATTCAGTTCCTCCGGCCACGGCGACCAGATGTCGCCGCTGCGCAAGCCGGCTTCCACGTGACCGACCGGCAGATAGCGATAGAACGCCGCCAGGCTCACCGCGAGCGTGGTCGTCGTATCGCCGTGCACCAGCACGACGTCCGGCCGAAAATCGTCGAAGACGACGCCGATCGCATGAAGAATGCCGGTCGTCACGTCGGTCAGCGTCTGGCCTTGCCGCATCAGGTTGAGATCGTAGTCGGGCTTGATGTCGAACAGCGTCAGCACCTGGTCGAGCATTTCGCGATGCTGCGCGGTCACGCACACCCGGGCGTCGACATCCGCCTGCGCCTTCAGCGCGCGCACCAGCGGCGCCATCTTGATGGCCTCCGGCCGAGTCCCGAACACAAGCAAGATCTTCTTCATCGTTATCCTCGTTTAGCCACTTCGCGCCTGGCGATCCGGCACGTGGCGCGAAGCATGTATTCGGGCGGCGCATCCCGTACTCGCACGCGATCAACACGCGGCGGTGTCGCGGGGCGAGCGCGCCACCTCGTTCGCACGGTCGAAGCCGCGCGAATCGTCGTACTACCGGCGTCCCGTCGTACTGGATCGATCACGTCATGAGCCGTTCCTCGCTGCGTCGAGCATCAGGTCCTCCCACTACAGCAATATTCAAACCAGCCGGCCCGCCTCCCGGCCCGCTTCGTTCCGCGACCATCGCGTGCGAACAGCGCGTCGCGGAATGTTTCACAACTGCTACGGGCACACGCATCGCCGGATCGACACGACAACGATAAACAGCCGGACGTGCGCGCGATCCGTCTGACGACGTCGTCCGATGAATCGTGCATGCATGTCGAGCGCACGCGACACGGCGAATGGCGTGCATCTTTCGACGCGCGTTGCGTCGTCTCGATTCGACGCTTTCGTCTGTGCAGCGCGCGGCGCGCACGCGAGCGTCGGCCGCCATCGCGCGCACCGGATTTCCCCGGCGCACGACGGCGCTTGCATCACACGAATCGGTGCGCGGGAAATGTTGCGAATGTGTAACGCCACGCCAAAACCGGCAAATACATCGGAGTCCGGTCCATTTGTCTCATGTGAAAGCGGCGTTCGTTCAGCGCGCCGGGCCGTCTCGCACACGACGCACGACACACGACGGTCAGCCATGCCAGGCTGCGCCGACAATGCGGCACGACAAGTTGGACCGCCCCGGTCGCCGCGCGACGTGTTCGAATGCGTGCGATCGCCCCTGCGGAGTCGAATGCGGCGCGCACACGCTGATTCGTCAGTGAATCAAAACACGCCGCCCGCGCGCCTCCCGCATTCGCCTGCGGCGCTCGCCCCCTTGTCGCGCGGGGCATGCCGGCAGATGGCGCACGCCTTGCTTAATGTCAGACAGGTGCGTCCCGAAGCACTCGCACGGCAGCAAACAGACGGGGACGCCAAAGCAACGAAGCCGGGAGGCGACGCGACGCGTCCGTCCGGGGCAACCGACAACCGCCCCCTGTGCGACGAACGCGTCACCACCTTCCATTGACATCCGCGCGATCCACGGAGCGCCTTCAGCTCTCATCGGCCGTCGTCGCGGGCACGGGGACCAGGACATGACGAAAACGCGGACGGCGTCACTCTGCGAGCAAGGCATCCTGCTGCTGATCGTGCTGGCCTGCTCGCTGATCGTGCGCGACACCGGATCGCGGGCGATTGCCGAACCGGCCCGCTTCAGCGTGCCCGCCGCCAACATCACGACTGCCGCGAACGCCGCGAACCTCGCGATCGCGATGGAGCGCACCGCGCTCGATAGCGTGACGCTTTCGCTCGCCGCGCAGGCCGCGACCGACACGGACGCGTCGCTCGAACCGCCGCCCGCCGCCACGCCGGGCATCACGTTCGATCCCGAGCTGCTGCTGATGCCGTGCGTGGCGTACCTGTGGCTGTTCACGCTGCTGACGTGCGCGTATGCCGCGCGGCATTACGTATTCAGCCTCGATCGCCTGTTCAAGCCGCAACACGCGCCCTACCGGACGATGACCCACGGCGATTGGCCGCGGCTCACGGTATTCGTCGCCGCCCACAACGAGGAAACGGTCATCGTCGATTGCCTGATGGCGCTGCTGGCCACGACCTACCCGCGCGACCGGCTCACGATCATCCCGGTCAACGACCGCTCGACCGACAACACGCGAGCGTTGATCGACGAGGTCCGGGCACTCGCGCCCGAGCTGATCCAGCCGTTTCACCGCGAAACCGGCAAGCCGGGCAAGGCAGCCGCGCTGAAGGATGCGCTGCGGTTCATCCGCGGCGACATCATGGTGGTATTCGACGCCGACTACCTGCCTCGACCGGGGCTGCTGAAGGAACTCGTCGCGCCGTTCTTCGATCCGGAAGTCGGCGCGGTGATGGGCCGTGTCGTGCCGCAGAACGCCGACAGCAACCTGCTCGCGCGGCTGCTCGATCTCGAGCGCGCGGGCGGCTATCAGGTCAACCAGCAAGCCCGCAACAATCTCGACCTGGTGCCGCAGTACGGCGGCACGGTCGGCGGCATCCGCAAGGGTGCGCTCGACGCCGTGGGCGGCTGGTGCGACGACACGCTCGCCGAAGATACCGACATGACCTACCGCCTGTTGCTGAGCGACTGGCGCACGGTCTATCTGAACCACGCCGAATGTTACGAGGAAGTGCCGGAGCGCTGGGCCGTCCGCGCCCGGCAACTGACCCGCTGGGCGAAGGGCCACAACCAGACGATGCTGCGCTATCTGGTGCCGGTGCTGCGCAATCCGCTGATCTCTCGGCGCTGCCGGCTCGACGGCGCACTGCTGCTCGGCGTGTTCACGATGCCGGCGCTGCTCGCGATCGCGTGGAGCGCCGCGCTCGCGCTCTACCTGTTCAACGGCGTCAACTCGACCGCGCTCGGCCTGCTCCTGTCGCTGTTCGCGCTGTTCTCGTTCAGCACCTTCGGCAACTTCGGCGTGTTCTTCGAGATCGTCGTCGCCGCGCGGCTCGACGGCCGCGCGACGCGCCTGCGGCTCGTGCCGGTCAACGTCGTCGGCTTTTGCGTGACGATCGCGGCGGTCGTCTCCGCGCTCTGGGGACTCGCGCTCGACGCTGCGTTTCGCCGCGAACTGAAATGGGACAAGACCGAGCGTTTTCGCCGGCAGTTGAAACCGGAGCGATGAGCGATGACGACCTTCAATGTGATGGTGCCGGTGGCCAGCGTACTCGCCCTGCCGTTCCTGCCGATGCTGCATGAACTGATCCGGCGCAGCGACGTCGCGGCACTCCCGATCGGCGACGGGCCGTTCGTCGATCAGGCGCTGCTCGCCGCGCGCTGGCACGACGCGCTGCGTGCCCACGTGGCCGGCACGCCGCCGGCGGATGCGTCGGCCGTGCCGCCGTGGCAAACGCTCGGGCTGGCCGTGCAGCACGCGGACGCGATCCACGTCGCACGTGACGCGCATCGCGACGACGTGCTCTACGCCGATCGCACGATCACGCTCGACGAAGGCGCGCAGGCCGCGTACGCGTTCGCCGACGAGCACATCGACATCCATGCCGGCGCGACGATCGGCACGCTCGCGCATGCGCCGCTGATCGACGTCGACGACGCGGTGCTGCGCGGCGTCGTGGTCGGCGACACGGTGCGCCTGCGCGGCGCCGGCGGCTTCGCGTGCCTGTATGGCGAGCCGCTCGTCTTCGGCGCGGCGCCCGGCCCGCGACCCGCTGACACCCCGGCCGCCCCGCGCCGCGCGATCTCGCTCACCCGCCACTTCGCGTCGCTGCCGCATCGCTTCCTGCACGGCCGTTACCTGCTGCCGTGCGACGTTCGCCTGCCCGCGCACACGGTCGTACAGGGCAACCTGATCGTCGAAGGCGCGCTCGTCCTCGGCGAAGGCTGCGTGCTGCGCGGCAGCGTCAAGGCGCATCGCGTCGAACTCGAACGTCATGCGTTGCTGCACGGCGCGGTATTCGCGCGCGACGACGTGTTGCTCGCCCACGCGAGCTGCATCGACGGCGTCGTGTCGGCCGGCGGCCTGCTGCGACTGACGGGGGCGCGCATCGGCGTCGCCGGTCACCCGGTCAGTGCGTGCGCGCGCGACGTCTCGGTCGTCAATCATGCCTGCGTGCATGGCGATCTCGTGGCGTGGCGCAGCGGCTGGTTCCACACATCCCGTTAAGGAGCGCCTCATGTCCGATCGCCCCAGCCATCGCGGCCCGCGCGTGCCGGTTGCCACCCTCGCGATGCTGTGCGGCGTCGCCTTCGGCGCGCCCGCGGCGCTGGCGGAGCAGCCTGACGATGCCGCCGCCACGCCGGCCGTGCAACCTCCGGCCCCCGCGACCGTCATCACGCCACGGATGCGCGACGAGTCGATGTTCGTGCGCGTGGACGCCGAAGGCCTGCCGGACGGCGTGCCGCTCGCCGAGTTCACGCCCGAGGACACGAACCGGCCGCCGCTGCCCGATGCAGTCGTCACGCATGTGCAGGCGCCGCAGGAATCGCACACCGAATTGACGCTCGGCTATTCGAACGCACACCTGACGCACGGCTACGGCGACTGGTACGGCGTGCATCTGCGCGGCGTCTACCAGGATGGCGGCCGCACCGTGCTCGGCGAATTGGCGCAACTGCACCGCTTCGGCGAGAACACGCAGCTCGGCGCGCTGACCTACGTGCAGGACCTCGGCCCTGACTGGTTCGGCGGGATCGGCTTTTCCGGGACCACATCGGGCACGATCCTGCCGAGTGCGCGCGTCGACGTGTCGATCAACCGCAAGCTATTGTCCGATCGTTCGCTGGTGGTGTCGCTCGGCGCCGGCTACGCATGGAACCGCAGCGGCCACCGCGATCAGCTGTATCACGCCGGCGTGATCTGGTATGCATTGCCGAAGTGGATTTTCGAGGCGGGCGCGAACTATACGGTCGATTCACCCGGATCGGTGAAGGCGCCGGCGTACTACGGCGCCGTCACCTACGGCGAAGTCGGCAAGAGCGTGATCGTGCTGCGCGGCGGCGTCGGCCGCGAGGCGTATCAGGTCACCGGGTCCGGCACGCAGATCGCGGATTTCCGCAGCCACGAGATCACCGCGAAATGGCGCTACTGGTTCACGCGCAAGTGGGGAACGCAGCTCGAATTCGACTATTACCACAACCCTTACTACTCACGAATCGGCGGCGAGCTCAGCGTCTTCTATCGCTGGTAACCGGGCGGGCGCCATGCACACGCATCCCGTCCGTCCTCCCGTCGATCGTTCGCTGCGCACCCACGCGTACCCGCAGCGCTGGCTGTCGTCGATCGCGCTGCTGACGCCCGCGCTGTACGCGTCGCTGTGGTTCGGCTTGCCGCTGGCGTGGCGCTACTGGCGCTCGGTCATGGCGTGGGGCGCGCACCAGCTCGATCCGGCGCTTCACGTGATCGTGATCGGTTACCCGCCCGACGCACCGCGCGTGCCGCTGCTGTCGATCGACGTCGCGGCCCGCATGCCGGGCGGCATGCTGCTGGCCGCCACCGCCGCGCTCTGCGCGACCGGCTTCGCCGCATCTTTCATCCGGCGGAAGAACTGGTTGCCTGTTGCATATCTGTTACGTATCGCGAGCTTCACCCAGCTGCTGATCTGCGCATACTTCTGGCTTGCGCCCGGCACGTTTCCGTATGTCCCGCAATTGCACCTGCGCGACATGTTCGTGCTGCACGGCGCGGCGATCGCAGTGATCCCGCTGGTGATGGCCGCGCTGTACTACCCGCTCGATTTCTCGCTGCTGCAAAAAGCCGTCGCGTCGCTGCTGGTGCTCGGCTACTTCGTGTTCGCGCTGCCGTTCGTGATGCTGCTGCACGCGACGATCATCCATCACGGCTCGCTGCTGTTCTTGCCGTTCTGCTATTTCCTGCTCGGCGGGCCGCTGCTGATCGGCCTGCTGGTCACGCTCTATACCTACTGCGCAAGCTGGCCCGGCGCACTGACGCGCGATCGCGATTCCGTCTGCTGATAGCGCGTTCAAACGCGCCGTATCAGCGATGAAACGAATCCGCCGCGTTTCCGGCCCTGCCGCCCGGCCCGCATCGCAGGAAGCCAGCAGGACCGGGCCTCCTGCGCCAATGGCACGTTGTTCGCTTCTTTCAATACGTCGCATCGAGTCCTCTCATCGGCGAAGGCAGCGCGGCGCCCCGGCGCCCTGGCGCGATCCGTCCGCCGTCGACATGCACCGCTCGATACCCGACGAACCGGACAGCCGCACACACCTACGGGGCTGGATTGGTCGACCTCGCGGCACGCGCGTTCCGGCTGCCGCACGCCCCCATTCCTTGAGCGAGGAGCACACCATGTTGGCAAAGTCAGGCAAGTTCTTGCGGATCCTGTTCGCGCTGTTCGCGCTCGCGTTCGCATTCAGTCCGGGCGGCGTTCAGGCGGCCACCAACCAGCTTCTCCTGTTGGTGCCCGATACGCTGACGCTGCCCGATTCGCGCGTGTCCGCATGGCTCGACAGTGCGCAGGAAGAAGGGCTGCAGATCAAGGTGATGACCGACAGCCAGTTCATGGCGGCCGGCGCGTCGCTGTCGCAGTATCCGGGCCTGATCCTGCCCGACCAGGTGCATACGACAGCCGCCGATGCGCTCGTGACGGCGATCCAGAACTACGCACTGAACGGCGGCAAGGTGATGCTCGTCTACGATTTCGGCGTGCTGAATTCCGCCGGCTTCTACGTCAGCCCGAAATCGCGCTTCAGCAGCATGGTCGGTGTGGACTACGTGCTGTATGACCAATACGGCGGCAACATGATCGGCCTCGGCAACGTGACCGGCATGAGCAGCTGGCTGCGCACGCTCCAGGTGCCTCCCGGCAAGTCGATGGCATGGACCACGGCTTCGTCGAGCACCACGACCGCGACCGCGCTCGCCTCGACGAGCACCTCGGGCACGTCGACGAACACGTCGTCGGGTAGCGCGCAGTTTCTGGCCGCCAGCCCGTCGAACCCGGGCGGCCTCGCCAATTACAACCACGACGCATGGTTCAAGTACACGACGCCGCCCACGGGCAGCGGCGTGCTGAACCAGACCACGCCGAAGCTGACCGGCACCGTGACCGGCAAGCTGAAGAAGACCACGACGTATACCGCCAATTCGCTCCTGAGCACGTCGACCGGCAAGACGGCCAACACGCTCGCGTCGACGCTGGCCACCACCAGCGACACGCTCGAAGGCATCTCCGGCTACGTGTACGGCTTCCTCACCTATCCGAGCTTCGTCACGCAGGGGACGTACACCGGCACGACGATCCTGACCTCGCCGACCTTCGGGCTGGTGTCCGGCTACAACACCTACGGCAACGGCGGCGTGCTGTTCGTCAACCTTCCGCTCGCCTACCTCGACGGCCAGACCGACGGCATGCTGATTCACGGCTACCTGCATTATTTCGGCACACAGATGCTGAACCTGCCGTCGCTGTCGCCGCTGCCGAAGGCGATGGCCGGGCTCGTGTTCAACTGGCACTTCTGCGCGGGCGACCAGATCCAGCCGGCGCTGCAATTGAAGAACCTCGGCGTGTGGAACAACGGGCCGTTCTCGCTCGTGATCACGGCCGGCCCGGACGAAGCGACCTTCGGCGACGGCAACGGCGTCAACCTCGCCAACAACCCGACCGCGCAGAACCTCGTCAAGTATTTCCTGACCAAGGGCCATCGCGTCGGCAGCCACGGCGGCTGGATTCACGATTACTGGGGGGCGAATGCGAGCGAAACGAACGCGAGCACGTTCACGCAATACCTCGTGATGAACCATCAGGCCGTCCAGGCCGCGACCGGCCAGCCGGACGTCGAATACGCGGCGCCGGAAGGCAACACGCCGACCTGGTCGGTCAACTGGCTCGAAAGCAACGGCTTCAACGGCTACTACTTCACCGGCCACACCGGCTCGGCACCGACCCGCGCATACCGCAACGGCGCGTTGCTGAACCCCGGCCTGTGGGCGTACCCCGTGATGCCGTTCGGCAAGTACGCGACGTTCGAGGAGTTCCAGCAATACGCGGTGCCGACGGCCGACGTCAACAACTGGTACGCATCCCTGATGAACTTCGTCGTCGCGAACCGCACGAGCCGGTTGATCTATGCGCATCCGCTGGGCGCGTCGTCCTACACGTCGACGTTGTCCGCGATCTTCTCGCAAGCCAATACGCTGAAACTGACGGGTCAGTTCAAGTGGTACACGATGAGTGACATCACGACCTTCGATCGTGCACGCCTGAACGTCACGTGGTCGGCCACCGACACGGGCAGCGGCTGGACGTTCGCCGCCAGCCATCCGACCAGCCTCGCGAACATGACGTGGCTCCTGCCGAAGAAGGGCTTCGCGCTGCCGGTCATCACGCAAGGCTTCGGCAGCGTCGTCATCACCGACTCGACGTACTGGCTCGTGACCGCGAACAGCGGCACCAGTCTCAAGTTCACCAGCGCCAAGGTGCACTGAGCCGCGACATCGACACACCCGTCGGCGCGTGGCGCGGCCAACGCCGCGCGCGGCGGGATTTGCGCAGGACCATCGCGCAGGAGCCCCCCATCATGAACCGGCCCGCGCTTTTCCCGGCCGCACGCGCACGCGTGGCGGCCACCGCCCGGCTATGCCGCCTCTGGTGCGTCGCCTGCTGTGTCGCCGCGTGCGGCGTCGCGCTGCAGGCGAGTGCCGCCGAACTCCAGCTCAACGGACTCTACCAACGCCCCGACGGCGCGATCACCGTGCGCCTGAACGGCGCCGGCATCGATCCTTATTTCGCGGCGAAGGCGCTGCTCGGCGCCGCCGACGCCGGGCTCGACGCCCATCAGGCCGCGCTCGCCTGGATCGCGTGGCTGCTGCCGCGCCAGCGCCCGGACGGCGGGTTCGATCGCTACTGCGTGAAGAGCGGCCAGTACAGCTCATGTGCCGAAGCCGACGCCGACGATGCGATGATGGCGACCTGGATCGAACTGCTCGCCCGCTTCGCGCCGCCCGAGGGCCTGCCCGCCGCATGGGAACTCAGCCTCGATCGCGCGGCCGCGCATCTGGACGCGCTGCTCAGCAAGCCCGCGGGCGTCTATCAGATCTCGTCGACGCTGCACGTCGCGCTGCTGATGGACAACGTCGAGGTCCACAGCGCGTTCCAGGCGCTCGCCGCGTATTACGTCCGGCATGGCGACGCCACGCGCGCCGGCCCGTGGAGCCAGCGCGCCGACCGGCTCGCGTCCGCGATCCTGAAGGTGTTCTGGCGCGGCACGCAGTCCGGCTTTCGCGCGAGCACGCAGCGCATCAGCGACACGACGTTCTATCCGGCGAAAGTCGCGCAGGTCTTTCCGCTTCTTTCCGGTATCCAGGTTCCCCAGCAATCGAACGAGACGATCTACGCGCAGTGGATGCAGAAGTACGGCAAGACCTGGCTGCAACTCGCCAGCTCCGACTATCCGTGGGGCTTGATCGCACTGGTCGCATTCAAGATGAACGACATGAACACGGTCGCGTGCTGGCATGCACGATCGGGGCCGTACCGGCACGGCGCGCACTGGAACGTACTGGAGGAGGCGCTTTACCTGGCATTCGAAAGCCGGATGGCCGACCCGGTCGCACCCGCTCGATGCGGCTTCACGACGGCGGCGACAACGGAGACCGCGTCACGCTGATCCACGCGTGCGCACGGTCCGGGGAAATCTACAGGGAAGGAGACGTGTCATGTGTGGCATCGTCGGCGCGGTCGCGCAACGGGATATCGTCCCGATTCTGATCGAAGGTTTGCGCCGCCTCGAATATCGCGGCTACGATTCATGCGGGGTGGCGACCGTCGTCGACGGCCAGGCACGCCGCGAGCGCAGCATGTCGCGCGTCGCCGATCTCGACGCCCACGTGCGCAGCGCCGGCCTCGCCGGCAGCACCGGCATCGCGCACACGCGCTGGGCAACCCACGGCGCGCCCGCAACGTGCAACGCGCATCCGATCTTCTCGCGCGACGAAATCGCGCTGGTGCACAACGGCATCATCGAGAACCATGAAACGTTGCGCAAGCAACTGTCCGACGAGCACTACGAATTCGACGGCCAGACCGACACCGAGGTAGTCGCGCATCTGATCCACAGCAAGTATCGCGGCGACCTGCTTGCCGCCGTGCGCGACGCGACCTCGCAACTGCACGGCGCCTACGCGATCGCGGTGTTCAGCAAGCACGAGCCGCAGCGGCTGATCGGCGCGCGGGCCGGCTCGCCGCTCGTCGTCGGCGTGAAGGACGGCGAATGCTTTCTCGCGTCCGATGCGCTCGCGCTCGCCGGCATCACCGACCGCTTCATCTTTCTCGAGGAAGGCGACATCGTCGAACTGACGCCGGGCGGCGTGCGGGTACTCGATCGCACCGGCGCGCCGATCGAACGCGCGATACAAACCATTTCGTCCGTGCAGGGCGTGGTCGAGCTCGGCCCCTACCGGCACTTCATGCAGAAGGAAATTTTCGAGCAGCCGCAGGCCGTGGCCGCGACGATCCCCGATGCCGGGCTGTTCGATCCCGCCGTATTCGGCCCGGACGCCGCGCGCGCGTTCGAGCAGATCGACAACGTGCTGATCCTCGCGTGCGGCACGAGCCACTACTCCGGCCTGACCGCACGCCGCTGGCTCGAGACGATCGCACGCATCCCCGCGCAGGTCGAGATTGCGAGCGAATACCGTTACAGCGATGCGCTCGCGACGCCCAATACGCTGGTGGTCAGCGTGTCGCAATCCGGCGAGACCGCCGACACGCTCGCCGCGCTCAAGTACGCGCAGGCGCTCGGCCACATCGACACGCTGGCGATCTGCAACGTGCCGACCAGCGCGATGATGCGCCAGACCGGACTGCGCTTCCTGACGCGGGCCGGCCCGGAAATCGGCGTCGCGTCGACCAAGGCGTTCACGACGCAGCTCGTCGCGCTGTTCATTCTCGCGGTGACGCTCGGGCGACTGCGCGGCTACGTCGACGATGCGCAACTCGCGCGCTATACGACGCAGTTGCGGCGCCTGCCCGGCGCGCTCGAAGACGTGCTGGGGCTGGAGTCGCAGATCGCGCGCTGGGCGGCGGAGTTCTCGCAGCATGAAAACGCGCTGTTTCTCGGGCGCGGGCTGCACTACCCGATCGCGCTCGAAGGCGCGTTGAAGCTGAAGGAGATTTCGTATATCCACGCGGAAGCGTACCCGGCGGGCGAGCTGAAACACGGGCCGCTTGCGCTCGTCACGCACACGATGCCCGTTGCCACGATCGCACCGAACGACGCGCTGCTCGAAAAGCTCAAGTCGAACATGCAGGAGGTGCGGGCGCGCGGCGGGCAGCTTTACGTGTTCGCGGATGCCGATACGCGGATCGACAACGGCGAAGGCGTGTCGGTATTGCGGATGCCGGATTATTACGGGTTGCTGTCGCCGATTCTGCACGTCGTGCCGTTGCAGTTGCTCGCGTATCACGCGGCGTGCTTGCGGGGCGCGGATATCGACAAGCCGAGGAATCTGGCGAAATCGGTGACGGTGGAGTGATGCGCTCGCGTCATCCGGGGTGGCGTGCTCAGGTGCATTAATTTCGGTTACGAAGCCCCGATTCAGTTTTGGTTACACGGCTCTTTCCGGCCGCTGAGCCGCACCTGGCAAGCGGTAACCAAAACTGATGCCTCGGGGGGCGCTGGAGCATTTTCTAGCGCCCTTCGTTTGCGCACGGCACCTCGGATTTCGCCTTCACGACGCATCGGCCCCTGGAAGCCGCCGTCGAGTCAAGAGGGCTCCACGCGAGCCGTTCGGCGAGCGACACCAACCGAGTCTATGTCTTCAGCAGTTGCGCCCATGGAGGAAGGTTTGAAGCATCGGCGCGCGATAAGCGATGCCTTTTAGACGCTTAGGCAGCGATGGACGAGGGGAAATGCCATCACATGGCCCGAATGCCCTCCGGCCGTCATTGTTCCACTTTGAGGGGCATCCTGCGGCTTCACGGTTGCGGGGAGCATTCGTCCGCTATTCAGTTCAACTTTCGCTAGGCACGTCGGCAGTTTCCCCACGCAGTTCGCCACGTCGGCCCGCTCCAACCCACAGCACGTTGCGAGTACCTAGAATCAGAAACATCATGAAGTCGCTCTTTTTTGCGCAAATCTTTCGCCATTCCCCGGTATCGATTGACGACGGTGTAGGGACAGCTTCCGGATGGGTATGCCACTCACCGAGGTAGTCCATTGTCGCGCGCTCGGCTTTCCAGAGGTCAAGAGCTATTTTCTGATGCCCATGTGCCTGTCGTCGAAAACCGTATCCGTGAAGGACTAGAGGGCATCGCGCAAGCGTTCGGAAAGCAACTCGCCTTTGAGAGCGGCGCCGAAGTGCGCGCACATCTCAGAAGCGGGCGCGTGCTTGAGTTCTGAGAGGCGCGCACAAAAAAGCCCGGCGCCGGACGAGGCTTTTGGTTGGCGAAGCCGGCTTATCCGGCCGCGAGTACTACCGACGAGTTCGAACAGACGCCAGAGGTAGCCGAGTTTCGCCGCCTATTCCGAACCCACTGGGGAAGGACGGCTGGTGGAGGAGGGCACAAACTGTAATGCCGGTGTGCAATGAAGTTGCCAAGCCGGCTCCACCGATAGGTCTATGGCGAGCGAACCTTGTCACAAAATTATTGGTTGGCCCGCCTATGCTGGTTCAATCTGAGTCCGCGCAAGCCGTTTACCCAAGCAAAGCGTCCACCAGCGCGTTGAGGGCACGACCGTCAACCTGCCGGCCATTGCTTGCCTCCCCTGCGTAAACTGCGTCAGCTTTGTCCCCAAACAGATACGGGAGATATGTGCTGTAGTTGTCTGGCGCCTCGGTCAATCTGAATGACCAGCGCTCCTCCGCAAACTTGAGCATGGCGATGCCGCGGGCAGCAATACACGCAACAGTCCAGTCACGCCCGCGAAAAACTTGTGCCACCTGGGTTTCCGAGTGGCTGCCGACCTCGTAGGACATAAGCTTGCTGTTAGTGCCGCCTTTTGCCCGGAATGGCAGGTTTGAGACGCTCGAATTCACCTTGTTCGACAGAAGCATCAGGTTACCGAGTGAGTGGACCACGGCCTTTCTCAGGGCTTTGGCGCGGCCATCGATGGGGATGGCTCTATCCCAGTAACCGTCCTCGTCAGGCGTCTGCGGGAAGATGTGCTCTACCGTCTTATCGAAACTGAATTCGTCCCACGGCCATTCAAGCGCAATGGGTTTGTTGCCCGCCTCACGCCGGGCCTCTTCGTATTCGAGCAGGAGGAGCCGGGCAAATGGCCACCTGTAGTAACCGGTGCCCTCCCTGAGTCGGGCCGCTACCTGCCGCTGTACATCAGCAGCGGAATACACGCCCACCCACTCAAAGCGCGGGTCAGACCAGGAGTCGCCAACCTCCTCGTTATCGATATAGGCCTTCACATAGCTCTTCGCAAACGCGATGGCGTCGTCTGCAGGCATCGTAGGCAAGCCCTTATCCTTCCAAGGGCAGTCGAGCGAGTCTGGGCGCAGGAGTGAGTGCGCCATCCGGTTCATATGCGACCGACCGAGGTGACTCGCTCGCCCCGACAAGTTGAGCACCAGTACGATAAAGCGCTCGACCTGCTCGAGAAGCCCTGCGACAGGCTTAATGTCCGCTTCGTATGCGCGAGGCTCCCCAAGCGCCTCAGAGTTGAGCGCAGTGGCCCGCATGTAGGCGGCCAGGAGGAGCGGCTTGAAATAGGCGTGGCCAATGCGTGCAATACGCTCCAGGTGTAGCTGATGCGTTGTGGGCATCAGTTTGGTCTCGTGCACGTGAGACCACCAAACCGCTGCTTGTTCGAGATTGCGGATATATGCGGACACGTCTTCGAGCGCCAACGACTTGTTCTTCGCCGTAAAGGTCTCATTCAGCAAGACATTGTCGAGCCAGTCTGCGTCCTTGACTTCGCCGAAATAGGCAACTGCGTGCGCGCGGAGAAATTCGTCGTCGTGGTTCTGTGTGGCCGGACTGCGGCCAAGGGACGTATAGATGCCTTTCCAGGCGAGATGAACCTGTTCGCGTAGCGCTCTGCCGTTCAGATGTGGCTCGTCGGTGCTGACGTCGACCTCGGCGTCCCGGGAGGGCAACACGTTGGTCAGGTAAATCAGCCGGTTTTTTAGTAATTCGAGCGTTGAAAGCTTCTTGCCGCGGTTATTCAGCGTCTCAAATGCAACGTGAATGTCGAAATCCGGGTGCGCATCGAGCACGAACAACCGGAATCGGTCGAGCAGGACATCCAGATACTGGCGCGCGTGAAAGGCATCCGGTAGTTCAGCGGCGCGCTTTCTGAAATATTGCGCGGCATTCTTGAGGTTGGCGGCGTAACTGGAGCAGTCGGGGCCGACACGGGCGGCCGCATTTTCGTCATTCAACGTCCAGAAATTGAAGTAGGTCTGCAATTCGGCGTTGTCAAGGAAGCTTACTTTGAAATCATGCCTCGCAGCGGGTTGGCTCTCGCCCTCCGATGCGCTTGCGCGTCGGGCGAGCGCACTGGCAAGCGTCATAGCGCTAATGACTCGCTGCTGGCCGTCAATTAGCTCCACCGACTGCAGCGTCGCGTTGTCTTCATTCAGCTGGCGCATCAGTACAACACCGGTGAAGTGTTCTTTGGCTTGGGAGGACACGGTGACGTGAAGGTCGTTCCACAAGGCTTCCAGCTGCGCTTCGCCCCAAGCGAAACCGCGCTGGTAGTCCGGGATGTGGAAGTGATAACCCGCTAGCAGGTCACCGAGTCTTTGTAGTTCCGCAGACGAAAATGCCAATTGTTACCCCGAAGTCGTGACGTGTCCGTTCTCTAGTGCCGGTTATTATGAAAGCTGCAACCTTTTCAATCATAGCTTGCACCTAGACCGAACGGTTAGGTGCCAAACGACGTCTAAATGATGTGTGCCAGCGCAACGGGTTGCCGCGCCGGCGCCATCCCTGATTGAAGTTTTACTGTTCGCCTAAGCCGTAGGATAGCTCGCCACAAGATATTCATGGAGCTCAACCGAGAACGACGTGGCAGCACTACGCAGCCGATTGTAACTGCAAAGCACGACCGGAAACCGGCAAGTAAAGCCATCGCTCCTTGACGGCTCTCCCCGTGCATTGCTCGATGGCATGAGCATACGCGGATAGCTGTGGGCCGTGCTCCCGCGCGAGTGCGTCATCATGCCTGGTGCCACCGGGATTCGACTTGTGGTCTATGAGGACCCATCCGTCAGGCGTATCCAGCAGCATATCGATACGACCTCGCAGTCGCGTTCCATCCGGGCGATTGGCCTCGACAGGCACCTCAACGCGAATCGTGCTCCCCGGCCAGCGCTGTTGCTGCCACTCGAAGAACGCTTGCAGCTGGGCGATGACAGCGGTCTTGTCGACTGCGTGCGCCACTCCCCAGATACTGAGGATTCGCTCGACATCAGCGTCTTGCACACTTCCTGTTACACCAGCGCGTGCTATACAGAGGTGCATCGCGTTTCCGAGTACGTCCATTTCGACGCTGGCGGTGATTGCGATGCGTACGCCGACCGGCTCTGATGTCACGACTTGGTATAGACCACCTTCGGCATCGCTCGGTCGATACCAGAGAGGCGGAGCATCGCTAACGGGCGCCGCCACGTACCAGCTACATGTCGATTCGTGCGGCGCTGGTGGCGCGCCCATTTCGGTGACTTTCCAGACTCCAGCTTTTCGGAGAAGAGTCCGCGCATCTGGCAGCACGACTGGACCTGTATCACCGAACAGCAGGTCACCTGCCTCGACCTCATCCACCCAGTCTCTGTTGATGCTCCGACTCCGCTGGCAAGTCACAACAACGTTTACGTCGCGTGCACGTGTCATGCTGACATAGAGCAACCGCTTGTTCTCGGCAAGCGCATCCACCGCCATCCTCTGGCCGATAGCGCTTTGCTCAGCATTGGTGGCTGACTGCGGCTGAGTCCGCTTGCCCCATGACCTCGGCCAGAAGTGCACGAAGCGATTTTCAAGTGGGCGCTCGGGATTGAACTCGCCGTCGGTACGCGCACGAACGCCCCACAGCGCACTTCTCGCTGCCGTTCCGAGGGACGTCAGAATGACGACCGGCCACTCAAGCCCCTTTGCTCCATGGTGTGTCATCACGCTGACGGCATCGTCGGCGGTCGCGGCACGGTCGTCGGCCAGGTCGTCAGCAAGTGTGCCAAGCCAAAGCAGCAGCCCGCTAACGGTTGCCGGACGTCTGGCGGCGATGCACTCGTCCTCATAAGCGGTGCCGAGGTCCATCAAGGCTTCCACGTTGGCGATTCGAGTCCTCGCTTGTTGGGGAGAACTCGACCATTGGCTTGCAACATGGGCAACGTGTGACTCGGCTTTGGCGAGTCGCAGCGCCTCCCGCGGGGTAAGAGCAGCGAGGCTTGCTCGCAACTTCTCCAGACGGACAAGTAGCGGATGCGCATCGTCCCCCTCAGCTTTCCACCGCGAAGGGCTTGCATCTTCCCGGGAGAGGTACTCGAGCCGGTCCCCGAGCCACTCCTGCGCAGGAATGCCATCAGCGAGGGACAAAATAAGCGCGGACGCGACCGTGTCCCCTGCGTCGAGCAAGCGTCGAAGACACGCAAGAACAAAAATAGCTTCGGGCGTACCAAGAAGTCCGGCTCTCGGACTCGCGGACGGTACGCCCCATTGCGTCAGCGAAGTTACCGCAAGTTCAACCTGGTCGTTCTTGCGGCAAAGGACCGCTATATCACCCGGTCGAACAGGGCGTTCCTGCTGGGTGTGCCGGTCAACGACCTTCAACTCCGATTGAAGCAGTTCGCTGACTGCCTGCCCCAACGCGAGGTAGTCGGACTCGTTGTTTTTGCTTTCGAAGTTCCAGTGGAATAACGCCGGTTGCCCTGCAATGTCATTCCTCGATGGTTGCAGGTGCACCTGTTCCGGCTGCAGTTCCGGAAGGAACGCGGAGCCAAATACCGCATTTGTGAGAGAGACCAGCGACGGCGTTGAGCGTCGGGAGGTAGTCAGCGGAGCGCCCAGCTTCCCGCCCCAACCCTCAACAGCCGCGAGAACGCCTGCAATGAGCCGGGCATCGGTGCCCCGGAATCCGTAAATGGCCTGCTTCGGGTCTCCAACCCAGACAGAGCGCTTGGCCAGTTTGGCGAGTTCCACGAAAAGCGCGAGCTGTAGTGGGCTGGTGTCCTGGAATTCGTCGACCATCACAAGGTCGAGCTCATCGGCCAACGCTTGGCAAACATCCTCGTTCTTGCGGATAACCTCAAGCAGCAGAACTTCCTGGTCGCCAAAGTCAACCGCACCCATCGCACGCTTCGCTTCGGCATAGGTGTCGAGCGTCATGGCGGCCAGTTCGAACACCAGTTCTAGATAGGAGCGCACATCCGCATGGAATCCAGGATGCGATTCGTGCGCCTGTGCGGCTTCCGAAACAGGGGTGATAGCCGCGCGCACTACGGCACCGGCGTTCAGCGTGCAAGCCGCAATCCAGTCTGGCCAGCTCCAACGCCCCTCCCGAAAGCACCGCTCGAGGCGCTCCAACTCCTTGTGACCATTCCGAAGGTTCTGCGCGACATTCCCGCCCGCGGCCTCAGCCGTTGCAATATGCAACGATACGTCCGTGAGTGCCTTCGTCAAGGCGGCAACGAGTTCTCCCGTTGGGTCGCTGCTTACCGAGGGAGTGGGCCAATTCGCCAGCATCAGGTCGGCATTTCGATGGCCCATTTTTCGCAACTCGTCCGCCGAAATATCGTTATTCCGAGCGGCGTTCACTACATCCTCAATCTGCGCTGACCATTCCGCATGGTCGATGCCAAACCTGGTGGTGAGCATTACCAGCTTTTCCCGCCCGGCGTCGTCGAGCGTCTCTGCTAGTGACGTCGCCAGCAGGCGCTTGGCCTGACCTTCACTCAAGACGGTCTGGTCCGGGGATAGACCTATCTCGAAGCAGAAGCGCTTCAGCAACTGGCCGCATACGCTATTGACTGTTCCGAGCCTTGCCTGGCCGATAGCAGTAGCGAGCCCGATTGCGCCTTTGTTCAAGAGCCATGCGCGCGCGCGCTCGCGCAGCTCCGTTGCAGCTTTGACCGTGAAGGTCGTCGCGAGGACGGCGTGCGGCCGTGCTTCGCCTGACTCGAGTGCCTCGGCGAGCGTCTCCGTGAGCTTGTAGGTTTTACCACTGCCCGCACCTGCGCTGATGAATTCGATGTTGTTCATTGCTCCCAGCCCCCGAGCAGTACCATATAGTCCTTATCCCACGCATTCGGCCCGTTCACCGGCAGTGTGCCCTCAGGTCCGTTGAAATCTTCCCCGCCGCCAACTGGAACGACATCGATGTGGCCTTCAGCCCATTGATTGGCGCGCCAGGACCAACTTGCCCTGGCCTGCTCAATGAGACCTGCGGTTGCAGCCGGAGGTGGCGTCCGAACCTGTGCAGTCGGGATGACGTCGGGGGCACTGACGTACATCGCGCCAGTCTCCAGAAGGAAATAACCCAGCGCCGCCGGCGCGACGCCGGCTTGCTGCTGGTACAGCGACGAATAGAGTGCTAGCTGGAGATGCTGCCCGTCGTGCAGTGCGTCCGCGAAATGCTTGTCGCCGCGCCATTTCATATCCAGTGCTACAGCTGGGCCACCAGCCAGTTCGACGACGAGGTCGATTTTGCCGATAAGCGACACGTCGCCGAGCTTACCCGTGACAGGCAGCTCGGTATGGACACGGGTAGCCTTCGCGGCGCGCAGATGGCGCATCATCGAACGGATTGCATGCTCGCATACGCTCCTGAATCGTTGCAGACTGACCCCGGCACCGGGCATCAGCAAGATGGCACCCTCAGTCCGAAGGAGGGAATCAACGTTGTCCCGGAACCATGCAACCGCCTGCTCGTCGCTCCAGCTCAGGCTGTCCGCCTGCTGAAATAGCTTCTCGAAAACACGATGCGCGAGCGTGCCCAGGAGATTGTTGCCATCCCGTGCCTCAAGTATCGAGGCCGGGCGCATGCGTGCGATGCGCTTGAACGCGTAGAGTGCGGGCGCGTTGAATAGCTCCGACATGGACGTGTATGACTGGTCCGTCGTCGGTACTGTAATCGGCTCACTGAGTTCGAGCGACTGAGGCGCTGGAGGCAACGCCGTGCGCGTGACGTTCTCCGCGAGCGTCCCAACAAACCCGTTCGAAACCTGCGCATCAAGGTTGACGCGGTGCTCCTTCAGGTCTGGCCAAAGTTTCAGCAGCAGTTGCCGAACAGGATGCTCCTCTGCGCCAGGCGGCGGCAAAACCATAATAAACCGGCGCCTCGCGACGAGCAGTGGGCGCAGCCACTGCCGGGACAATAGCTCCAGTTCGCTCTGCGGGTCGCGCACCTCCACGCCGAGGTCCCGGAGTATCGCGACTTCCGACTTCGTCCATTCAAGCGGTAGCGGTAACTGCGGCGTCGATGGCATCCACCAGATGACCTCGTCGGCAGAATCGATGCAGGCCGCGGCGTCCGACTCGGCCCGAAGGCAGCCTACCTGCGCCGGCGCAAAAGGGTTTCCGGCACTCATTGGCGTTGCGTGCTCAAGAAGCTGTTCAACCATGCGCGGTGCGATGGCGGGCGCGCCCTGGCTTTTCAATTCAAGCAGACCGTCCCGAACTGCCGAGCACTGCTCTATCGCCGCGCCGAGCGTCGAGTTCAACAGACCATCGTCCGCGAGCCTTTTGCGCAGGGCATCGGCCAGCTTCTCGACCCGCGCCAGAAGCGCATCGACGGGTGCGCCGGCATCGCGATTCCAGCGCTCGCCCTCAAGCCAGAAAGCGATGTCCTCAAGTATGGCTTCGCCGTTTTCGGTGCCGTGGATTTCCTGCTTCGCTGATTCCCATGCACCGCCTCCGATACCCGGTTGCTCCGCGACAGCCTTCGCGAGCCGAACGCGTGCCTTCCGCGGGAAAGGGCCAATGGGATGAGAAAGAAACTCGACGAGGCGTCCGACATCAACCGGGGCCCAGCACATTTCAAGTGCCAGGCCAAGGGCCTGTAAGGCAGGACGCAGGCTGCTGACGCGGCGAAAGCCACTGCTGGCGCCACCCGTCGCCATCATCGTTGCGTCGACCGAATCACCGTCCGACTCGCACACCAGAAGCCGGTCTGCTGGCGTTTGGCGGCAATATGCACTGAGCCAATGCTCAGCAGCCTCTCGGGTCGATGACTGAACAAACACGATACTGCCGTCGGCAATCGGGTTGACGAGGGGACGAAGCTCCCCCCTCGTAACTGCCTCGAGTGCACTTTTCTGAAGTTCACGAAGCAATCCTTCACCTTGAGGCTCCGGCTCCCAAGCCCTGACTTCAGGCAGGCGGGCGAGAACTCCGCGCCAGGCGCGCGGGAAGCTGTCCAGCGGGTCGACAAGCCGCACGGATTCGATTGGCGTCCGCCCGGTTTCGAGCGCTACAAGGACCGCAGCGAGGCGCTCCGCTTGTCCGGGTGGAATGTTGCCATTAGCAATCTGCTCGACCTCCGCCATCTCCACCAACCTTCGCGGACTGCCTGCTGGTGCTGTGCCGTCCCAACCTCCGAGGCGCCAATCGTCGCGCCAGGAAAGAAGTTTGGCGCTAGTGCCGACGCTATCCGCCTGAAGCGAATGACTGTAGAACCGGCTCGGCACCGCTTGCTTGCGCAAATTGCCGAGATAGCTCGTGACGCGCTGCGCCGTGCTTACCTCCGGGCGGCTCAGCCCAAGCCAGGTTTCAAGAAGCCCGAGCAGGCCCAGGGGGCCGACGACAGGCTGGTCCAGGGCGTCCTGATTGCAAGGCCCCAGTCGGCTGTCGAGTTTCAGTCCAAGAGTGACATGCATGAGTAGTCTCGAGTAAGGCAGGTCTTGAAGGCAATGCGTATCATCGCGTGGTCATCAACGCATGAACTCGACTTTCGAGGTTGCGCAAACCCACCGTCGCAGATTCTTGTTCCACGCATCCGAAAAACTCCGCTCGATGCGGTTCTGGGTCCACCAAAAAGCTCCTCTCGTGCCGGCGCCATCGCTCGCGTGGCAGCATCGCTTCCGGCGAAACGACCTGAAACGCGGTCCCAATCGCGATGAATACATCATTGCCAGTCATCTCAAGTTGCATGCGATGCAGCTTCACGTATTCCGGTGCCGCTTCCTGGAAGAACACCACACCTGGTTTGACCGTTTCTGCTGTCCCGCATCGAGGGCAGGCGGTATCGAGGCGATACTCTTCACCGCTCTTAGGGAAGCGGAGGTCGCACGACGTGCAAAGCATTGAATGCATGTCACCGTGAAGGTGGGTGACCTGCTGCGCGCCTGCCTGCTCGAGCAAATCGTCGATGTTCTGTGTGATAAGTCGAACCCGCTCAGGTCCCCACAGGCCCTGCCAGGCAGCGAGAATCCGATGTGCATCGTTCGGTCGCGCGTCCCGTTTCTCGGCGATTCTCTGGTTGTAAAAGCGGAATACCGCTTCCCGGTTACGGCGCCAGGTTAGAAAGTTGCAAACCTCGTCGATGCTCTCCCGACTCCAGATACCGCCGCCGGTACGGAATGTTGGAATGCCGCTCTCGGCGGACAGCCCTGCTCCTGAAAACACATACAGGCGCGGACCAGTGAAGTGCTGTGCAGATGACACCGTTCATCCTCCGACGGGGAATGCATCGATTCTTTTTCGAACGTACTGAGGCCAAGTATCGGTGCCCGTTGCCGAGCCCCGGCGTCTACGCCCCGATTTCACTTGTGTCCGTTCCAGATGGGGGCCGGGTCGTCATCCCATGACGGAGCGAATTCCACGGCTTTCCATTTCGGGTGGTTTCTATCGAAAGGCGTCCCGGGACCTTCTCGCGGGCGGTCGTGACGATATATCCATCCTGGCAGCCCGGCGTTCGACATCTCCTCGTAGCGAGCAATAAATTCAGCGGTCGACATGCGCGGCGCATAATGCAAGAACTCGCGGCTCTCAAGCTCGCAGTCGGGTGTCCATATCTGCCAAGTGTATTTGTAGAACCTCCGCGGTGTTATTGGCAGGTACCCTTTGCAAAACGCCAATGTATCGGGGCGTTCTCGCGCCCAGCTTTCTCGGGTAGGTATTCGCATGGCAGTACGGTGGTCCAATTGTGACTTTAGCGCACAAGAGCGCGTTGGCTCAACGACGTTAATCGTTTTCATCGCAGCGGACCAAAGCCATCAACTGATTTCCGTTTCCGAACACGTGCAGCCTGGAATCGAATGTCTTGTCCAGTTGTGGATTGTAGATTCCAACCATTCTGCCGCCCACGTAGGCGAACTGTTTCCCCTGGCTGCCGGTCTGGATACGGCCAATAATCCTCGACGAACCGTCACGAATATAGATTGTGCTCACAACGCCCCCCTCTGTTGTCTTGCTTATTAGACGTTGTCGGCCCAGCGGTCCCAGAATCCGGGCTCATCGTGATGCACGTTCTTCATGGCATCCTGCAGCGTGACGACATAGAACCGGACGTCGTCGAAGCGCATCGCGCCGTCTGGATACTCGAGAAATGCCTGAACCGTTCGGTACTGACTGTCTGTTTCGTCGAACGGCACGTCGATGAAAATCTCCCCGGCATACGAACGCACGACTGTCCCGGAGGCAACCTGCCCGCACTCGCGCCACCGGATACCTTCGCTATCGAGCCATTGCACGATGCACAAGCGGCTATCCAGACCCCGGTAGTCCGCGCGGCGAGGACGTTGCGCTTTCATGAATTCGAGATAGAGCACGTCCCGCTGAAGTTTTCGGGCGATTGCATCAATGTGTTCGATGAGTTGCGGCATGGCATTTCATCCGTGTCGTTGGGAGAAAGTTTTGTCGCGGCGACGTCATTCGACGACGTAGCCCATCGCCGCGGCACAGGTTGGGCAGAGCGTCCTTACCTGGCCGTCCTCATGCCCGCGCAGCGTCCCTGGCTGACCACACCGCTCGCAAGTGCTCTGGCTCAACCTTGCAGCTTCGGTAAGCCAGTTATTCACGGCGTCTGTTATGTCGCCGCGCAGACGAAAACGCAGACTGCCCAGCTTCTCCCGCACTTCAATCGCGACCAGATGCGACCTCCACGATTCCACTTCGAGCTTGCGCGACAACTCGTCGATGATGCGATACCAGCCATCGTCGCACTCGAACAGGCAACCGCAGGAAAAGCGCGGCTTCAGGGAGCGGTAGATTGCCGGATAGCTCGCCATCAGAGCGTCTTCGAATTCCCGGTTCATCGCAGGCACTCGCTCAATGAAGAACCGGCCGGCATTCATTGTTGATGCCATACGGCACGTGCCCGGTCGCTACGAGTTGCGAAGCTGCTTCGCAGTTGCGCACGTGGTCGTCGAAGAAGATGTCGGGCCTAAATTCCGCGAGAAAGGCCGTCTTATCCTTGCCGCCGAGAAACATAGCCTCGTCGACCGCGACGCCCCACGCCATCAGCGTGCGAATCGCCCGCTCATGCGCCGGCGCACTGCGGGCTGTGACCAGCGCCACGCGCACCTGTACGACCGACCGGCGCTGGCTTCGAAGTGCGCACAGGGCGGCAAGGAATGGCTTCAGCGGACCGGCAGGCAATGGCGAACGCGCGTGACGCACCTCGTGCGCATTGAACTCCAGCAACTGCCGCTCTTTGAAAACACGCTCGGCCTCGTCACTGAAAAGGACTGAGTCTCCGTCGAACGCGATGCGCAGTTCCCCGTCATTCTGGGCGGTAACCAAACCTGAAACCGGGTAGACCCGGGCTGCGGGAAATCCTGCCGACATCGCTTCTCTGACGTCCGGCGCATGAGCAGAAAGGAACAGGTTTGCCTCAAGCGGCGCAAGGTAGCGGTGGGGCTTTGCACCGCTAGTAAAAATGGCTCGGCTGATTGCCAGCCCATGATGGCGGGCCGATGTGAACACCCGCAGCCCCGTAACCGGGTCGTTACGCGACAGGATGGCAACCTCGACGTCGTTGTTCCCGCCGCTATTGAAGGCGAGGAGCTTTCGCACCAGTGGGAAGGCCACGCCCGGGCTCGCCGGGACGTCCAGGTGCGTGGCCTGAAGCGCACAATACGCCGATGGGTCGTCTTCCTGAAACAGCTGATTTTCTGCCTCAAAGTCGAACAGCGCCCGGGCCGAAACGGCGATGGTGATTTTTGTAGTCGAAGTCATAGGTCTCTCCTGTGGCTGGAGACAATGATGAGGGGCACAAGGGACAAAAAGTGTCCCAGTCCTCTCGTAGAATCATGACAAGCCCGAAAGCTGACTCACGCACCGTTGAACGACGCACAGACCGATGACCTCCAGCCTTGATGAAGCGATTCTTCGAATCCTGCCTACGGACAGGGAATCGGACTCGTGGATGCCCACTTCACGGGTTATCCAACTACTGACCGACCGGGGCCACCAGGTCGACTATCCGCGGCAGGTTCGACGCCGCCTTGCTCGGCTTGAGCGCGAAAGGCTTGTGTTGTGCACGATGGACGGGCAGCAGCTTCTATGGCAGCGCCAATCGTGGTTGCAGGGTGCCAACCAGATGGCCAACCTGATGAGCGCCTCGGAGGCGGTAGCATTCCACGCGCTCCGGCGCTTCGTGGCGGACAAGCTGCCCGCAGCGGTCACCATGGACATCGAGCCACTGTTCAAGGCCGCCGATACCCGTCTTTCGCAAGACGGGGAAGACAGCCGGCTGTATCGGGCGTGGGTATACAAGATTGGTTCAGTGGAGCCGACCTATCTGCTGGGGCGGCCGCCCATCGACCCAGAAGTCTTCCAGACGGTTGTGACTGCGACGTTCTTCGAGCGCGAACTCATTGTTCGGTATCGGCCGGCCTACAAGGAGATAAGCGATGAAGACATCAAGCCGAAACGGCTCTGGCCGCTCGCACTTGTCGAATCAGCCGGCCTCATGTACATGGTCGCCCAGAGTCCGGACCACCCGCCACGCCCCGAGGAAGGCAAGCCAAACTGGCTTCGAATTATGTATCGACTGGACCGTTGTATTTCTGCGGTCGATTCCGGAACAGCGTTTGCGTACCCACGGGATTTCAACCTGAAGGCGACGATTGAAAAGGAGCAGGTGTTCGACTTTCTTCCGGAGCCGCCTGTCGTACTGGAGCTCGCGCTAGAGCCGCCCGAGGCGAAGCGACTTGAGGAGCGGCGCATGTCGGAGGACCAGCGACATACGCCGCTGCCCGATGGCCGGATAAAGGTGACAGGAACGGTGGTCCCGAGCGTCAAGCTACGATGGTGGCTTCGTTCCCTCGGCGCTGCAGTGGAGATTCTGGCACCGGCCGTACTCCGCGACGAATTCGCTCGCGAGGCGGCTGCACTGGCGAAGCGTTACGTCACCACTACTTGAGCGGCACATCGGCAAACTAAACAGCGTAATCGGGGTAGTGAGTGGAACACGAAATTGCAATCAGACGGGCGGCGGCGTGGATTCGCGATGCGGACGGCCTGCTCATCACCGCAGGCGTTGGCATGGGGGTGGATTCCGGGCTACCCGACTTCCGGGGAACGGAAGGCTTCTGGCGTGCATACCCGGCGCTGCGCCACTATGGATTTTCGTTTGAGGACATCGCCAACCCCGCGGGCTTTGCGAGCAATCCGCGCCTGAGCTGGGGATTCTATGGTCACCGCCTCGCGCTTTATCGCGCGACCGTTCCTCATGCCGGCTTTGGCATTCTGCTCGGGTGGGCGTCGGCGATGAAGCACGGCGCTTTCGTGTTCACCAGCAACGTCGACGGCCAGTTCCAGAAGGCAGGATTCGATGAACAGCACATTGTGGAATGCCACGGCACCATCCACCGGCTTCAATGCGTCGAGGCTTGCATCGATGAGACGTGGTCTGCTAACGACTTCATGCCGGTCGTCAACGAAACGACATGTCTGCTCGAGAACGAAATGCCGAGGTGTCCACATTGCGGAGGTCTCGCGAGGCCGAACATTCTTATGTTCGGAGACTCGCAATGGGTGGAGAAGCACGCGGAAAGGCAGGAAAACCAGTTCGCATCCTGGTTCAAACGCGGCCAGCGCCGGATAGTGGTCGAGGTGGGCGCTAGCCGAGCAATACCGACCGTGAGGCGATTTAGTGAAAGGCATGGCCCTCGTGTCATCCGCATCAACCCACGGGAATCAGCGATACCGATTGCAGTCGGAGTAGGAGTGGCATGCGCGGCGCGAGACGCACTGCAACAAATCGACAATGAACTCCGCCGACAAGCATGAGCATTTTCCCTCCAGTAACCGTCGACTTTTCCGTTAACGAGAATGGGCCTTTGTGCAAAATGCGAGCCCCCATTGCTGGCTCGAACCGACTTCTACCAAGAGCTGAACTGTCGTGAACCGTACTGACTACCTCGAAGATAAAGACGTTCAGGATTTCGTCGCCTTCCTGGCCGGCGTCATCCGGGGCAAGTCCCTCGGGCTTTCCATCGGATTTTCCAGAAATCAACTTTATGATGGCTTTGAAGACAAGTTCCCGGGTGGCTACCACGACTACCGGAATGGTGGTGGTCCGGTCTACGTGGTGCGCGCCGAAAGTCTTGAAAGCCTTTTTGATATGTATTGGTGGAACCGAAAGGATTTTGAGGGCAACATGCTTGCGCTCAGCGCAGTCAGCCAGAAAATCAAGGAAGCCATTGAGGGCGAGAATAGCTCGCGTGCGCACAAGCTCGCCGAAGCGGCATGTCACGAAGTGATGAAGTGGGGCTTTGGGGAAAAACGTCGCGCGTACGCCGCAAATATGAGTTGGGCAAAGCAACAGGAACAAGCCCTCCCCCATGTCCTGCGCATGGGGCGAGAAGCATTGAGCGGAGACAATCCGGACATTGAGGCTTTCGGCGGCAGTGAGAGCAGTCACACCCACTCGCCTCGAATGAATGCCGGCTGGACGAAGTACTACGCGCTGGCACTTCCCAATCACATTATTTACGATGGTCGCGTTGGGGCTGCGCTTGGGTTCCTCGTGCAACGATACCTAGCCTCCCTGTCGCACTTTGCAGGCGTTCCGGAGAAGCTCCAGTTCCTGTGGGCTAATGGTGATGGCGGCCGCACGCTGCGCGACCCGTCCACTGGCGGACACCAGTTCAGCAAGCTGTATGGCGGATGCTACGGTTCCAAGTCCTGGGCCCGAGTGAACGTCTGGGCCAACTGGATTCTTTCTGACGCATGTGACAAAGCTGGTGCGGAATGGTGCGCACGGCCCGATGGACTTCGTAGGCTGGAAGCGGCGCTTTTCATGCTTGGGTATGATTTCCGTCGGGTTCGTGATTCGCATAGCGGCAGAGGAACCGACCAGCTCCGCAGGGCAAAGAGAAGTACCAGCGAAGCTGCCTAACAGCTGGTCTGGCGTTCCGCAGGAGAAGCCTCGGTTTCACGATGAGGCCTCTCGAGGTAGTTGCTCGTCGCCTGCCGCAAGTGCACCGACACGATTAGCCGGTCATGATGGCTGTACTTGCGGTCGGCGCGATTCTCTCGCGTCCCGGTCACTTCCGGCTGCACCTATAACGCTCGCGCGCTCAGTGGACAGGGCCATAAGGGAAGCGCCAGTGCGGGTCCTACAGGCAACGTACGTAACCGAAACTGTTGGAAAAGCGAGTGTTCGGATGTTGACGGCGGTCACGCAAACATACGTACGATTTGACATCGTCGGGTCGGCCACGCAAGCCATTGATTTGCCGAGAGAGTTCGGACGTAACCAAAACCAGCGGTGACGCGTAACCAGAATTAATGTACCTCGGCAGGCCCCGGGAAGATCGCCCAGTGACCAAACTGGCCCGCCCTACACGATTCGAACGTGTGACCTACGGCTTAGAAGGCCGTTGCTCTATCCAACTGAGCTAAGGGCGGTCGGGGAGAAAAGACACGGCCTGACACGAACCGCATTCGGCATCGGGGTTTTGAGCAACAACAACTCAAAGCCCCGAAACAAAACGGGCCCGACACAAAGCCGAGCCCGAAATTATACCCGATCATCGCGCCAGATCACGCGAGATCGGCGCCGCCGCATCAAACCGGCTGCGGATGCAGCATGAACCAGCCGAGACAGAACACACCGGCGATCACGCAATACACGCCGAACGACGCGAGCCGGCCGCGCCCTTCGAAATAGCGCATCAGGAACCGCACGCTCAGGTACGCGGCGATCGCCGTCAGCACGCCGCCGAGCAGCGCATCCGCGAGCTGGTCGCGCGCATGGAACAGCTTCGGCAGTTCGAGCACGCCCGCGGCAAAGATGATCGGCGTGCCGAGCAGAAACGAGAATTCCGCCGCCTTTTCCGCCGTCAGCCCGGCCACATTGCCGGCAATCATCGTCAGCCCGCTGCGCGAGAAGCCCGGAATCAGCGCGCCGATCTGCGCGAGCCCCACGAAGAACGCCTGCTTGAACGTCATCTTCTCGGGCGCCTGATGCGCGCGGCTGCGCTGGATGCGATCACCCAGCCACAGCAACACGCCGTTGACGATCAGCGCGATCGCGACGATCCTCAGATCGTGAAACACGCGCTCGATGCGCTTTTCCAGCAGCAGCCCGACGATGCCGGTCGGGATCGTGCCGATGATCAGCGCCCACATCAGGTGGCCGTCGTCGTTCTTGCGGCCGCCGAGCTGCGCGAAGAAACCGCCGATCAGCGCGATCCAGCGCGCGCGGAAATACCACAGCAGCGCCAGCGCGGTGCCGAGGTGGAGCGCGACGAGGAACGGCAGCAGTTGCGGCGCGTGCTTGTCGATGTGCATGCCGAACAGCGCCGGCACGAGCAGCGTATGGCCAAGACTGCTGACGGGGAAGAGTTCGGTGACGCCCTGCAGGACGCTCAGGAATACCAGAAACCAGAGGCTCACGCGTCGGTCCTTTTAGTGAAGATTAAGCGGGAAGGAAGGCGGACGACGCGATGCGCGTCCTGGAAAACGCGCCCCGATTATGCCGAGCCCGGATTACTGCGCCAAGGCATTTGGCAGGATATTGCGGCGCTGCACACAAACGCTTGCAATTTGTAAGCGCCCAGAAAGCAAAAAGCCCGCCATTTGCATGGCGGGCCTGTCGACTTCGGCAGAAATTGCCGTCAGCGGCCGAGCTGATAGAAAAATAATACCGTGCTGCCGGTAAACATGCCGAACAGTGCGATTCCCATTGCCATTGCCAGATCCATGGCCCCCTCCACGAAGTGTCATGACCCGGCAACATCACCGGTTTAGAGGCATTATCCCGACCGTCGACAATGTTAAAAACTCGCAATTTCCCGAGAAGGGTTTTCCCCGACCGGCCGCGGCCCGATAATGGAACGCCCGTTGCTCCCGTCACCCGCCCAATCCGATTCGCCATGCCGATCTTCCAGCAACACGACATTCACGAACTTCACGCCGGCCCGTCGCTCGTCCGGGTCGCCCCGCAATTCGGCGGCCGCCTGCTGTCCTGGCACGTCGATGGCGAACCGGTGATCTTCTGGCCGGAAACCGCCGACTGGAGCAACCTCGCCCGCGTGCGCGGCGGCAATCCGCTGCTGTTCCCGTTCCTCGGCCGCCACCGCGTCGACGGCGAGATCGGCCGCTGGCGCGACGCTGCCGGCGTGGTCCGCGACTTGCCGATGCACGGCTTCGCGCGCGATCTGCCGTTCGACGCGCACCCGTCGACCGACGGTGCCGCGCTGTCGATGACGCTCGACGCGAACGACACGCTGCGCGCGAGCTACCCGTTCGATTTCCGGTTCGAAACCACGTACCGGCTGGCCGACGCGCATACGCTCGACGTCGCGCTGACGACGACCAATCGCGGCGACACGCCGCTGCCCTACTACGCCGGCCACCATTTCTACTTCGCGCTGCCGCACGGCGAGCGAGCCGACACCCTCCTCGAGTTGCCGCCGACCCGCCGTTGCCACCAGCGCGCGGACGGCTCGATCAGCCCGCCCGAACCGGGTGAAGCCCGCTACCGCCTCGACGATCCGGACATCCTCGACCGCTTCCACTGCCTCGACGGTACGCCGTCCACGCCAGTGCGCATCGTGATGCCGGGCCGCCGCCGCACGATCGAGATCGCGCTGGACGTGCCGGGCTCGATCCCGTGGTACGCGGTCACCACCTGGACCGAAAAGCCGGATTCGGACTTCTATTGCGTCGAGCCGTGGCTCGGCCTGCCCGATGCGATCCACAACGGCCTCGGCCTGCGCATGCTCGCGCCGGGCGCGACCGAAACGGCCACGCTGCGAATCCGCGTGATCCCGCTCGCCGGCTGATTCGACACGCACGGAACCGGCGCCCGGCGGCCTTGGTAGCGCCCGAAACTGCGGTGCGCGGGTCGAACCCGTTAAAATCGGACGTTTTGTGTTGCCTGCCGCGTCACGCGCGGCAGGGTCTTGCGAGGTTCAATGTTCGGAACAACAACGAAGCGACTCTTCGCAGCCGCCTGCGCCGCGCTGCTCGTCGCGTGCGGCTCCGCGCCCGTCGGCCCCGGGTTCTATCGCGTCGAGCGTGGCGACACGCTCTACAAGATCGCGCGCGACAACCGCACGTCGGTACAGAGCATCGTGCGCTGGAACCAGATGACGAACCCCGATGCGATCGAAGTCGGCCAGGTGCTGCGCGTCGCGCCGCCGCCCGGCACGACCACCGCATCGACGCCGTCGACCACCGGCACCGGCAGCGCGGGCCGTGCACGCCCGGCGCCTTCCGCCCCGGTCGAATCGGCCGTGAAGCCGGCCACGAGCATTGCGCTGATCTGGCCGGCGGCCGGCAACGTGGTGCGCACGTTCGACGGCTCGAAATCGAAGGGCATCGACATCGCGAATTCGCCGGGCACGCCGGTGGTCGCGGCCGCGCCGGGTGTCGTGGTCTATGCCGGTAACGGGCTGCGCGGCTACGGCAACCTGATCATCCTGAAGCACAACGCCGATTACCTGACGGCCTACGCGCACAACCGCGCGCTGCTGGTGAAGGAAGGTCAATCGGTCACGCAAGGGCAATCGATCGCCGAGATGGGCAACAGCGACAGCGATCGTGTCGCGCTGCATTTCGAGCTGCGCTATGGCGGCCGCTCGATCGATCCGTCACGCTACCTGCCGGCGCGCTGAGCGCACGACAGACGGCACGCGATGCCGGCGCGCATCGCGTGCCGTCGCGGCGAAAACGGAACACATCAAGTCAGCGCTTGCGCAGACGTCCGGTGAAACGGCCGGACAACGGATCGACGTGACGAGCAAACGCCACCAGCACCCCGATTCCGATCAGGCTGAACCCCGCAGCTATCAGAAGCAAATCCATGGTCACACCACTGTTTTGTCTTGATCTTATGCGTCATTGTGGAATCGTGCACTGAGCCTCGCCTATTGGACGAGTCCGAACATTCCCTATCAGCAAACACCATTGTGGATTCGTCTGCGTGAAATCCTGATGTAAGCCGTTCACCCGACGCCACGCTCGACACCAGGAGACCTCGCGATGCTGCCCGCCGCCGACCGCTACGATCACCTCCTCTCCCGCTTCCGCTGGGATATTCCGGCGCGCTACAACATCGGCGTGGACGTGTGCGACAAATGGGCCGACGGCAGCGGACGCGTCGCGCTGATCCACGAAACGGCGCGAGGCGACGTTTCCCGCCTCACGTTCGACGACCTGAAGCATGCTTCTAACCGGCTTGCGAACAGCTTTGCGCGTGCCGGCCTGCGGCGCGGCGACCGGATCGGCATCTTTCTCGCGCAAGGCCCCGAAACGGCCATCGCACACCTGGCCGCGTACAAGTTCGGCGCGATCGCGGTACCGCTCTTCACGCTGTTCGGCGTCGATGCGCTCGAGTACCGGCTCGCGAACAGCGAGGCGGCCGCGCTCGTCACCGACGCGGCCGGTTACGCGAAGATCGCGCCGCTGCGCGCGCAACTGCCTGCGCTGCATACCGTCTACTGCATCGGCGACGATGCGCCCGACGCGCCCGGCGTGCTGCGCTACGACGCGGCGCTCGCCGCCGAAGCGCCCGATTTCGTGCCGGTGGATACGGCCGCCGACGATCCGGCGCTGATCATCTACACGTCCGGCACGACGGGCAAACCGAAGGGCGCGCTGCACGCGCATCGCGTGCTGCTGGGCCACCTGTCGGGCGTCGAGATGTCGCAGCAGTGCTTCCCGCACGACGCGCACCTGTTCTGGACGCCCGCCGACTGGGCATGGATCGGCGGCTTGCTCGACGTGCTGCTGCCGTCATGGCATCACGGCGTGCCGGTGCTCGCGCACCGCTTCGAGAAATTCGACGGCGAAGCGGCATTCGCGCTGATGGCGCGGCACGGCGTCACTCACGCATTCCTGCCGCCCACCGCGCTGAAGCTGATGCGCGCCGTCGAGGCGCCGCGCGAACGCTACACGCTGGCGCTGAAATCGGTCGCGAGCGGCGGCGAATCGCTCGGCACCGAACTGACGGCATGGGGCCGCGATGCGCTCGGCGTGACGATCAACGAGTTCTACGGGCAAACCGAATGCAACATGGTGCTGTCGTCGTGCGCGGCGCTGTTCGATGCGCAGCCCGGCGCGATCGGCAAGGCGGTGCCCGGTCATGCGGTCGCGATCGTCGATGCGCACGGCACGCCGCTGCCGCCCGGCGTCGAAGGCCGCATCGCGGTGCGCCGCCCCGACCCGGTGATGTTTCTCGAATACTGGCGCAACCCCGACGCGACGCGCGACAAGTTCGCGGGCGACTACCTGCTCACCGGCGATACGGGCACGATCGATGCCGACGGTTTCGTGCGCTTCGTCGGCCGCGACGACGACGTGATCACGAGCGCCGGTTACCGGATCGGCCCCGGCCCGATCGAGGACTGCCTGCTCACGCATCCGGCGGTGCGGATGGCCGCCGTCGTCGGCGTGCCCGACGCGACGCGCACCGAGATCGTCAAGGCGTTCGTCGTGCTGAACCCCGGCCACGTCGGCGACGCCGCGCTCGTCAGCGCGCTGCAGGCACATGTGCGCACGCGGCTCGCCGCCCACGAGTACCCGCGCGCGATCGCGTTCGTCGACGCCCTGCCGATGACCGCGACCGGCAAAATCATCCGGCGCGCGCTGCGCGACGCGTGAGCGCCCCGCTGCCGCTCGGCCCGCCCGGCCGGATGGTTTATAGTGGCGCCACGCAGTCTTTCCAAGAAACCGATGTCCTCTGATCAACACGCCGCGGGCGCGTCGCACAGCCCGCTCTACGCCAAACTCCTCGGCGAAACCGCCAAGATCGACTGGTGCGATCTCGAACGCTTCTTCGCGCAGGGCAAGCTGCTGTCGATCGCGCGCGACCTCGATCTCGTCAGCGTCGCGGAAGCGGTTGCCAGCGACGATGCCGAACAGGTTACGCGCTGGCTGTCGTCCGGCCTCGTCGCGCGCATGCCGGCCGAAACCGCCGCCGACTACGCGGCGCGCAATCCGGAGCTGTGGGCGGTCGTCGTCTCGCCGTGGGTCTGCGTGCAGGAACGCGCCTGACGCATCCGTCATGTCCGAATCCGCCTTACCGCTCGGGGCCGGCAGCGCGTCGGCCGCCGTCACGCATCGGCGCGTCCTCGCGCTCGCATTCCCGATTGTCCTTGCGAACCTGACCCAGCCGATCCTCGGTGCCGTCGACACGGCCGTCGCCGGCCACCTCGACGGCGCGCAATATCTCGGCGGCGTCGCGCTCGGCGGGCTGTTCTTCAATTTCGTGTTCTGGGGCTTCGGCTTCCTGCGGATGGGGACGACCGGCCTCGTCGCGCAGGCGCATGGCGCCGGCGACGCCGCCGGAATCCGCCTGAACCTGCTGCGCGCGCTGATCGTCGCGTTCGCGCTCGGCGCCGCGGTGCTGGCGCTGCAGGTGCCGCTGCTGTCGTTCGCGCTGTCCGCGCTCGGCGGCAGCGATGCCGTCCGCGCGACGGCGCTCGCATACAGCCACGCACGGATCTGGAGCGCACCGTTCGCGCTCGCGAACTACGTGGTGCTCGGCTACCTGCTGGGCGTACAGCGCGTCCGGCTCGCACTCGTCGCACAGGTGTTCATCAACGCGGTGAACATCGGCGCCGTGCTGCTCTACGTGTACGGCTTCGGCTGGGGCATCGCCGGCATCGGCGCCGCCACCGCCACCGCGGACGCGTGCGGTTTCGCGCTCGGTGCGTGGATGCTGTGGCGGCTGCGGCCGCGCGGCCTTGCACCGCTCGCGGTACGCGCGCTTGCCGACCGCGTCGCGCTCAAGCGGCTGATCGTGCTCAATCGCGACATCTTCCTGCGCACGCTGTGCCTGCTCGGCGCGTTCGGCTGGTTCGCGCATCTTGGCGCGAAACAAGGCGACGCGACCCTCGCCGCGAATGCGCTACTGCTGAATTTCCAGACCTCCATGGCGTACGGCCTCGACGGCTTCGCGCATGCGGCCGAGGCGCTCGTCGGCGCGGCGGCCGGTGCGCGCGATCGCCGCGCCTTCCGGCAAGCCGTGCGCGTCACGCTGTTCTGGTCGGCACTCGGCGCGCTGCTGTTCGCGCTCGCTTACTGGGCGGCGGGCGGCTGGATCGTCGCGCGCCTGACCGACCAGGCCGAGATCCGCGCCGTCGCGCTACGCTACCTGCCGTGGGCCGCGATCTCGCCGATCGTGTCGGTCTGGGGTTTCCTGCTCGACGGCGTGTTCATCGGCGCCACACAGACGCAATCGCTGATGCGCGCAATGCTCGTGTCGTTGTCGATCTTCGTCGCGGCCACGCTCGCCGCCGTCGGCACGTTCGGCAATCATGGCCTCTGGTTCGCGCTGCTGCTGTTCATGGCGGCACGCGGCGCGACGCTCGCGCGTTACCTGCCGGCGCTGTTGCGGCGCGTTGGCGCCGAACCGCAAGCCGCGCCCGCAGCCCGCGCGTGACTACGGGCCCGGCCGACCGTTACTGCTACTGCACGGGTTTCGGCGGCGGCGCGTCGAGCATCGACGGCGGCGTCATGTCGGTCGGCACGCCGTGATAGTCGGCCGGATCTTCCGGCGGGTGACCACGGCGGGCCTGACGAGGATCGCTGCTGCAGGCGGCAAGAAGGGATGCGGCCAGCACGGCCAGCACGAAACGGGTCATCAGGTAGGGCTCCGGAAAACGGCGCGCCCATCGCACGCCGGGACCGCGCCGAGTCTAGCGGAAATCCGGTTTCGGGGTTGCGCCGCGCATGTCCTACTATGTACGCATGGCGCTGTGCCGTTGAAAGGAGGCTGCCATGTCGTCTGAGGAAATTGCGGGCCTGATCGGCCTGTTCATCGGTCTGATGGTGCTGGTCGCGCTGTCGTACTTCGAGTCGCGCGAATACAAGCGCAGCCACGAAGGCGAAGGGATGATCCACCACTGGATGGCGGAACACCACCTGCTCGACTGGCGGCGCAAGCACTGAGCGCGCTGCTGTCGTCCGGCCCTCCCACGGGCCGTCCCAGACGTGCCGCCCTGCGGCACGGTGGTCGTTGCGTATCGCTGAAATTATCGGGGCCCGATACGCAGCCACGGACCGGATACACGAACGCCGTCGCACGGCAGCTACCGTGCGACGGCGTTCGCTTGTGTGCACCGTGCCTCGAGAGATGCGGCGCGATGCGGATGCTCAGCCCAGGAAGTGGCGGGCGTAGCGCGCGTTGATGTCCGACAGACGGAACAGCGTCAGGAAATCCGCGCAGTTGAAATCGGGATCCCAGGCCGGGGCGCCGCAAATCTTCGCGCCGAGACGCAGGTAACCCTTGATCAGCGGCGGCGGCGCGACGACGGTGCCCGTCTGCAGTTCATCGACCGGCAGGGCCGTGTGCGGGAATGCGCGATACTCGGGCGCCGTCAGCGAGCCCGCCGACAGCGACTGGTACAGGTTCGCCGCGTAGTGGCCGCCGTCGGCCATCGACACGCTCGCGCAGCCGAGCATCGTCTCGTAGCCGTTCTGCATCATGTACGCACCCAGGCCGCCCCACAGCGCCATGATGACGGCGCCGCTGCGGTAGTCGCTGTGCACGCACGAGCGGCCGACCTCGACCATCTTGCCGCGCAGGTGCGTGAGGCGCGACAAATCGAATTCGCCTTCGGCGTACAGGCGGCCGACACGCGCCGCCTGGTGCGGCGGCAGCACGCGGTACGTACCGACGACTTTCAGCGTGTCGAGATCGCGGACCAGCAGGTGGTCGCAATACACGTCGAACGGATCGACATCGAGACCGGACGGGCCGCTGACCTGCGCGCCCATCTCTTCGGCGAACACGCTGTAGCGCAGGCGCTGGGCTTCGCGCAATTCGTCTTCCGTACGCGCCCATGCGGCGCGCAGGCGATACTCCGATGTGACGGTTTCACTGGCGCGCGGCAGGTGGCGTCGCGACGTGTCGAGGGGCAGCGAGGCAAAAGGGAGCGTAGGCGTCGGCAGTTCTCGCATTAGGCTTTCCTGGTCGTAAGGAATAGGACGACATGCCCGCCAATGTAGTAACCGGCCGTGACCGTTATGTGGCACGACCGTGTCCTTTCAATGACGTGTCGCCGAATTGACTTTAGCAGAAAGCTTGCGAAACCGTACGATCAATCCCTTCAAACCAATTCAGGCGGGCTTTACACCAGTTCCGGCGTCAAAACCGCCCGCAATACGGCCTGCCGGCTGCCGTCGCGCGTGCGGCTCGCCAGCCACACGATTCCGCCCTTCTTGATGCTCCAGCTGTCGTCGCTGCCGGCGACCAGCTGCGCGGCGACGCTGCCGAGTGTCGGCTGATGGCCGACGATCACGACCGTCGGTGCGATACCGTCCGGCCAGCCGGCCGCCGCCAGCACGTCGTCGACACTGCCGCCCGGCGCGAGGGCGTCGACGGTCCGGTACTGGTCGGTCAGCGCCTCGACGGTCTGCACGGTGCGCGCCGCGGGGCTCGCGAGAATCACGGTATTCGTCTCGAGCCGGCCGCGCAGCCATTTGGCCATCGCCTGCGCATCCTTGCGGCCGCGCACGGTCAATTGGCGCGCGAGATCGCTCGTCGCGTAGTCTTCGGCTTCGGCGTGGCGCCACAGGATCAGGTTCATCATGATGTTCTCCTTGCTTCGGCGAGCGCCCGCGCGCGCATGCGTGGGGGGCGGCCGATCATCCCGTGAATTGTCGCAAATCGCGGACCGCTCGCCGCCGCGGCATTTACCCGCATATCGTGATTGACCGATGCGGCCATTCGACGTTATTATCTTTGGCTCGTCGGAGCGTAGCGCAGCCTGGTAGCGCATCTGATTTGGGATCAGAGGGTCGTAGGTTCGAATCCTATCGCTCCGACCAAGGAATCAAGGGGTTACATGCCAAAAGCGTGTAACCCTTTTTCCGTTTACGGGCGTTTTTTACCAGCCCTAGAATCGCCCCGCCGTTTTCCGGGCTCGCCGCGATGCGGGCCAAGCCCGGCTCAACCGCCGCGTCGACGCACCCACGCCTCCACCACGAGGCTCGCGCACGGAACTTGCTGGAACACGCGATAATACGTGTGAAACAACCCGCAACCGCGCATGAAAAACAACGTTCTCAAGCCAGCCCTCTGCGCGTCGCTGCTCGTACTCGCGACCACCGCCGGCGCCGCGTCGGCGAAAGCGCTCGACGACGCGCTCGACTGTCATTCGACCGGCCACAAGTTCGTCGCGCCGCTGCTTGCCGCCGGCGAAATCCAGTCCGAGCCGATGCACGTCGAATCGAATTCGGTCAACGCGTTCCGCACGAACCGCTCGCTGACGGCGTACGGCTTCGGCGTCTATGTCGTGCTGGGTTACCAGGCCAACGACCCGATCTTCCGTCCGGGCGACGGCAGGCCGATCGGCGACTGGGCCTACGGCGTCGTCGTGCGCGGCACGAAGAGCGCGGTCGAGGAAGCCGTACGCAAGGCCGGCAGCGATGCAACCGTCAAGCAGGCGTTCCCGTTCCTGACCGCGATCGTCTGCTCGTCGGATTGAGCCGACCGTCGGCACCCGCGTTGCGCGGCCCTGACGATCGTGCGGCGCCGCGCCTGACGGGTGCCTCGCCCGCCTGTCCACCCGGCGCCCGGAGCACCTCCCGGGCCCGCTATTGGCCCGTCACGCGCCGGTATAAACCACGCGATACGGGATACCGACCTTCTCCCACTCTGCCGCCTCCTGGCTGAGGCTGTAGTCGGTCAACGGGTTCTGCTCGACCCAAGCGCTCGGCAGACGCACCTCGTACCCGCCCTTCTTCATCTGCGAAACGGAAATGTCGGGCAGCCCCGCATCGGTCCGGCGCCGGCACAGCAGCGCCGCGAGCCGCAGGCAGAACAGCAGCGGCCATTCGACCTCCCGCGCCTGCGACAGCTTGCCGAGCTTGCCCGCATGGCCGAGCACGAGCGCGGCGAGCCGGGCCTGGTCGGTACGCGAAAAACCCGGCATGTCCGCATTGCTCGCGATATAGGCCGAATGCTTGTGATACGCGCTGTGCGAGATCGACAGACCGATCTCGTGCAATGCGGCCGCCCAGCCGAGGAACATCCGCCCTTCCTCGCGCGCTTCCTCGTCGCCTTCCTCGAGCTCGTCGTAAAAACGCGCGGCGAGCGCCCCGATCCGCTCGGCCTGTGCGCGATCGACGCCGTAGCGGCGCGTGAAACCCTCGACAGTCACCGCGCGCATGTCCTCGTGCTGGGTCCGGCCAAGCAGGTCGTACAGCACGCCGAGGCGCAGCGCGCCGTCGGTCGTGTCGACGTAGTCGACGCCCAGCTCCTCGAACACCGCCAGCATGATCGCCAGGCCGCCCGCGAGTACCGGCACGCGGTCGGGCTTCAGCGCGATCAGCTTCAGCCGGTTGACGTTCTCCGACTTGATCAGCGCGCGCTTCAGCCGCTCCAGGCCGCCGCGCGAAATGCCGTGCGTGATGCCCGGATCGTTGAAGCCGTTCGCCTCGACGAGCTCGGCGAGCGCGCGTGCGGTGCCGGACGAGCCGATCGCCTGGTCCCAGCCAGCCTTCTTGTATTCGCTCGAAATGATCTGGATCTCGCGCTTGGCCGCGAGTTCGGCCTGCCGCATCGTGTATTCGTCGACGTTGCCGGCCGGAAAGAAGGTGCGGCTATGGCTCACGCAACCGATATAGAGGCTCTCCATCACGATCGGCGTGTAGTGCGAGCCGATGATGAATTCGGTCGAGCCGCCGCCGATGTCGACGACGAGCCGCTTGCCGGCGCTCGCCGGCACCGAGTGCGCGGCGCCCGCATAGATCAGGCGCGCCTCTTCGCGGCCCGCGATCACTTCGATCGGGAACCCGAGCGCCGCCTCGGCCTCGCCGAGGAATTCGGCGGCGTTCTTCGCGACGCGCAGCGTGTTGGTCGCGACCGCGCGCACATGATCGGGATGGAAATCGCGCAGGCGCTCGCCGAACCGCTTGAGCGCCTCCCAGCCACGCTCCTGCGACGCGCGATCGAGCATCTTGTCGCTCGACAGGCCCGCGGCCAGCCGCACCGGCTCGCGCAGCGCGTCGACGGGATAGATCTGGCTGCCCGCCGGCGTTTCCTCGACGCGCCCGACGATCAGCCGGAAGCTGTTCGAGCCGAGATCCACGGCAGCCAGCAAGTGGGGAGTTGTAACCATCAGAAGGGGGCTCCGTGCGCGTTCTTCCGCGACAGCCGTTCCTCCGGCAACCGCGGGCGATCAATCAAAGGCGACATTTTAAGCGTGGAACGCTTGCCGTTGCCACGCTTCACGGGCATGCACACTGCTCGATTCCATATAGCCGAAACATTTATGCGACGAAAGGGTTACGGCGTAGAATTTCCCGATATAAAACCATTATTGTCATCAGCACGTCATCGTACCGTGAGAGTTTCCGAGCGTCCTTTCGAATCATCGCCTGAATTACCTCCTACTCTGCCGATGTCCGTCCGTTACCCGCTTCTCAACCGTGAACTCGGCATCCTCGGTTTCAACGAGCGCGTGCTGGCCCAGGCGGCCGATCCGCAAGTCCCGTTGCTCGAGCGCCTGCGCTTCATCTGTATCACCAGCAGCAACCTCGACGAATTCTTCGAAGTCCGGATGGCCGGCCTGCAGGAACAGCTCCGCGACAACCCCGGCGCGCTGACGCCCGACGGCATGTCGTTGCAGCACGCTTACGATCTCGTCGTCGAACGCGCGCAGCGGCTCGTGCATCGACAGTACACGATGCTGCACGAAACCGTGCTGCCGGCGCTCGAACAGGAAGGCATCTACTTCCACGCGAGCGACTCGTGGAACGACGAGCAGCTCGAATGGGCGCGACGCTACTTCCTCGACGAACTGCTGCCCGTGCTGACGCCGATCGGCCTCGATCCGGCCCACCCGTTCCCGCGCGTGCTGAACAAGAGCCTGAACTTCGTCGTCGAGCTCGAAGGCCGCGACGCGTTCGGCCGCCAGGCCGTGATGGGCATCGTGCAGGCGCCGCGCGCGCTGCCGCGCGTCGTGCGCATGCCGCATGCGCTGTCGGGTTTCGAGCACGGCTTCGTGCTGCTGAGCTCGTTCATGCAGCGCTTCGTCGGCGAACTCTTCCCGCAACTCGTCGTGAAGAGCTGCAACCAGTTCCGCATCACGCGCAACAGCGAGCTGTTCGTCGACGAAGACGAAATCACGAACCTGCGTGTCGCGCTGCAGGGCGAACTGCCCGCGCGCCACCTCGGCAACGCGGTGCGCCTCGAAGTGTCGGCCGACACGCCGCTGCACATCGTGCGGCGCCTGCTCGAGGAAAGCGAACTCGGCGACAAGGACTGCTATCGCGTGGCCGGGTCTGTGAACCTCGTGCGCCTGATGCAGATTCCCGATCTCGTCGACCGCCCGGACCTGAAGTTCACGCCGTTCACCGCATCGACCCCCGCGGTAATCGCCAACGCGCCGACGATGTTCGACGCGATCGACGCCGGCGACATCCTGCTGCACCACCCGTACGAGAGCTTCCAGCCGGTGCTCGAACTGCTGCAGCAGGCCGCGAGAGACCCGAGCGTCGTCGCGATCAAGCAGACGATCTATCGCACCGGCACCGACTCGCCGCTGATGGACGCGCTGATGGAAGCCGCGCGCAACGGCAAGGAAGTGACCGTCGTCGTCGAGCTGCTCGCGCGCTTCGACGAGGAAACCAACATCAACTGGGCGTCGCAGCTCGAAGCCGTCGGCGCGCATGTCGTGTACGGCGTGGTCGGCCACAAGTGCCACGCGAAGATGATGCTGATCGTGCGACGCGTCGTGCAGGCTGGCAAGGCGTCGCTGCGCCGCTACGTGCACCTCGGCACCGGCAACTACCATCCGCGCACCGCGCGCCTCTACACCGACTTCGGGCTGATGACGGCCGACCAGAAGATCTGCGAGGACGTGCATCACGTGTTCCAGCAACTGACCGGGATCGGCGGCGAACTGACGCTGCACGAGCTGTGGCAGTCACCGTTCACGCTGCATCCGCGCATCATCGAGTCGATCCGCGCGGAGATCGACAATGCGCAGGCCGGCAAGCGCGCGCGCATCGTCGCGAAAATGAACGCGCTGCTGGAACCGTCGGTGATCGCCGCGCTGTACGAAGCGTCGCAGGCCGGCGTCAAGGTCGATCTGATCGTGCGCGGCGTCTGCGCGCTGAAGCCCGGTGTGCCGGGGCTGTCGGAAAACATCACGGTGCGCTCGATCGTCGGCCGCTTCCTCGAACACCACCGCATCTACTATTTCCATGCGGGCGGCGCCGAGGACGTCTATCTGTCGAGCGCCGACTGGATGGACCGCAACCTGTTCCGCCGCGTCGAAGTCGCGTTCCCGATCCGCGAGCGCAAGCTGAAGCGGCGCGTGATCGCCGAAGGGCTGTCGGTGTGCCTCGGCGACAACCAGTCGGCATGGCAGATGCACAGCGACGGCCATTATCGCCGGCGCCGTACCGGCAAGACGATCCGCAACGCCCAGCTCGGGTTGCTCGCGAAGTTCTGTTCGTGAACCGTCGGCGCGATGCAGATCGCGCCGACGCATCGCCATGAAAAAAAGCAGCCCGCGGGCTGCTTTTTTTGAACGCCGACGAGCCGCTACGCGATCATGCTTCGTAAGCAGCCGGCCGGATCGCGATGACGCGCGAGCCCGGGAACCGCGCGGTGAACGTACTGCCGCGCCCTTCCTCGCTCTGCACGTACAGATGCGCATCGTGCCGCTGCAGCACGTGCTTGACGATCGCGAGCCCGAGGCCCGTGCCGCCCGTGTCGCGCGAACGGCTGCGGTCGACGCGGTAGAAGCGCTCGGTGAGCCGCGGCAGGTCGGCGGCCGGAATCCCGAAGCCGCTGTCCGTGACGGAAAACACGCCTTGCGCGCCCTCGCGCCGCCACGACACGACGATCTTGCCGCCGTCGGGCGTATAGCGGATCGCGTTCGTGACGAGATTCGCGAACGCGCTGAACAGCTCCGTCTGCGCGCCCGTGACACCGAGCGTCTCGTCGATCGAGAACGCGATGTCGTGATGCCCGTTCGACAGCGTCTGCGCATCCTCCTTCAGATGATCGAACACCGCCCGCATGTCGATCGCGTGATCGACCGGCGGCTTGCTCTCGCCCTCCAGCTTCGCGAGCACCAGCAGGTCGGTCACGATGTGCCGCATCCGTGACGCCTGCTGCTCCATCATGTCGAGATAGCGCGCGCGGTCCTCCTCGTTCAGCGGCAGCTCGCGCATCGTCTCCAGGAAACCCGACAGCACCGTGAGCGGCGTCTTCAGCTCGTGCGACACGTTCGCGACGAAGTCACGCCGCATCGCGTCGGTACGTTCGAGCTCGGTGATGTCCTGCGTGAGCAGCAGCTTGCGGTTCTCGCCGTACGGAAACACCTGCACGGCCAGCACGTTCTGCCGCGAGTCGCCCATGCCGCGCATCAACAGCGTCTCGTCGTAATGCTGCGCATTGAGATAGCGGACGAAATCGGGATGGCGCACCAGGTTCGTGATGTGCTGGCGCAGGTCGCGCTTCGCATCGAGGCCGAAATGGACTTCGGCGATCGCGTTGCACCACTCGATCTGGTCATGGTCGTCGAGCATCGCGACACCGTTCGGCGAGGCCTGGATCGCCTGGATGAAACGCGAGTGCTGCTGTTCGACCTGCCGCACCTGCGCATGCCACTGCTTCGCGAGCTTGTGCAGCCGATAGTAGATCTCGCCCCAGATGCCCGGCGCGCTCGGCACCTCGCCGTAGACGGGCGCATCGAGCAGGCGCCACAGACGCTGCGTATGGAAGGTGCTGAAAAAGCCCTGCGCGACCAGCATCACGACCACGAACACGAGGCCCGCGGTCGGGCCGGCGAAGACGCCGACCAATACGCCGATCAGCACGAGCAGCACGAGCGACACCAGAAAGCGCGCCCAGATGATGTTCATGATTCAGCGTCCGAAAGAATGAACGGCACGCCGCGGCACGCGGCATGCCCGAATACGTTACGCGTGCTTGGCGAGGCGGTAGCCGCTGCCGCGCACGGTTTCGATCATCGCATCGCAGCCGGCCGGTTTCAAGGCCGCGCGCAATCGTTTGATGTGCACGTCGACGGTACGCTCCTCGACGAACACGTGGTCGCCCCACACCTGGTCGAGCAACTGCGTGCGGCTGTGCACGCGCTCCGGATGCGTCATGAAGAAATGCAGCAGGCGGAACTCGGTCGGGCCGAGATCGAGCTTGATCTCGCTGCCGTCGCCGTGCGCGGCGACGCGATGCGTGGCCGGGTCGAGGCGCAGCCCGTTGATCGACACGACGTCCTCGGTCAGCTGCGGCGCGCGGCGGCGCAGCACGGCCTTGATGCGCGCCATCAGCTCCTTCGGCGAGAACGGCTTCGTCACGTAGTCGTCCGCACCGATTTCGAGGCCGAGCACCTTGTCCTGCTCGTCGCCGCGGGCGGTGAGCATGATGATCGGGATGTGCTTGGTCCGTTCGTTGTTGCGCAGGTCGCGCGCGAACGCGATGCCGGACTTGCCCGGCAGCATCCAGTCGAGCAGCACGAGATCGGGCAGCACGTCGCTGATCAGGTTCTGCGCCTGTTCGGCGTTGTAAGCGCGGATCGGGCAGTGACCGGCGTGCTGGAGATTCACCGAGATCAGTTCGGAAATCGCGGGCTCATCTTCAACGACGAGAATGTTGCTGGGCATCGGCACCTCTGTTCTTCCTATGGAGTCGATTAACTGTTGGCTTCGCGATCGAGCGTGTCGCGCGGCTGGTGCCGCACGTCGGTGCCCTTCACGATGTAGATGATGAATTCGGCGATGTTCTTTGCGTGGTCACCGATCCGTTCGATCGCCTTCGCGATGAACAGGTAGTCGAGGCCGACCGAGATCGTGCGCGGATCTTCCTGCATGTACGACACGAGCTTGCGCACGAACGCGCGGAATTCCATGTCGATTTCCTTGTCGTCCTTGACGATCTGCGCGGCGGCCACCGTATCGAGGCGCGCGAACGCGTCGAGCGCGCGGCGCAGGATCGTCACGGCCATCTCGCCCGACACCTTGATCTCGGCGATGTTGACCGCGCGCGCGGCCGGCTCGTCGACCAGGCGGCGCACGCGCTTGGCGATCTTCTCGGCCTCGTCGCCGGCGCGCTCGAGGTTCGTAATCGTTTTCGAAATCGACATCAAAAGACGCAGGTCACGCGCGGCAGGCTGTCTCCGCGCGATGATGTTGCCGCATTCCTGGTCGATGTCCACTTCCATCGCGTTCAGCGTTTCCTCGGCCGCGATCACCTTCTCGGCCGTATCGCGATCGAATTCGTTCAGCGCGCGCATCGCGCCGACGATCTGCGACTCCACGAGTCCGCCCATTTCCAGCACTTTCGACGACACGGCATTCAGGTCCGCGTCGAACTGGCTCGACAGATGTTTATCCGACATGGTTGTTGTTCTCCGTCATCAGCCGAAGCGGCCGGTGATGTAGTCTTCCGTTTCCTTGCGCACCGGCTTGATGAAGATCTTTTCGGTCTCGCCGAACTCGATCAGCTCGCCCAGGTACATGTAGGCCGTGTAATCCGAGCAGCGTGCGGCCTGCTGCATGTTGTGCGTGACGATCACGACCGTGTAGTCGCTCTTCAGCTCCGCGATCAGCTCTTCGATGCGGCCCGTCGAGATCGGGTCGAGCGCCGAGCACGGCTCGTCGAGCAGCAGCACTTCCGGACGGATCGCGATGCCGCGCGCGATGCACAGACGCTGCTGCTGGCCGCCCGACAGCCCGTAGCCGCTCTGGCCCAGCTTGTCCTTCACTTCGTTCCACAGCGCGGCCTTGGTAAGCGCCCACTCGACGCGGTCGTCCATTTCCGAACGCGTGAGCTTTTCGAACATCTTCACGCCGAACGCGATGTTGTCGTAGATCGACATCGGGAACGGGGTCGGCTTCTGGAACACCATGCCGATCCGCGCGCGCAGCAGCGAGATGTCGCGCTTCGTCGTCAGCAGGTTCTCGCCGTCCATCAGGATTTCGCCTTCGGCGCGCTGCTCCGGATAGAGCGCGAACATCTTGTTGAACGTGCGCAGCAGCGTCGACTTGCCGCAGCCCGACGGGCCGATGAACGCCGTCACCTTCCCTTCGGGAATGCGCAGGTTGATGTTCTTCAGCGCGTGGAACTTGTTGTAGAAGAAGTTGAGGTTGTTGACCTCGATCTTCGCGTTCAGCGGCGCGAGCGGACGGCCGTGCGCCGCGTCTTGCGTGCCGGCGGGCGCAGCGGTGCGCTCGACGGGATTCAGGTGGCTTTCTGCCATATTCATCGGATTGCTCCGCCGTTACTTTTTCGAGAAGATCGAGCGCGCCAGGACGTTCAGTCCGAGCACCCCGAGCGTAATCAGGAACACGCCCGCCCACGCGAGCGACTGCCATTCCGCGAACGGGCTCATCGCGAACTTGTAGATCGTGACCGGCAGGTTCGCCATCGGCTGGCTCATGTCCCACGAGAAGAACTGGTTCGACAGCGCGGTGAACAGCAGCGGCGCCGTTTCGCCGGCGATCCGCGCGACCGCGAGCAGTACGCCCGTCACGATCCCGCCGACCGACGCGCGCAGCGTGATCTTCAGCACCATGCGCCACTTCGGCGTGCCGAGCGCGACGGCCGCCTCGCGCAGCGCATTCGGCACGAGCTTCAGCATGTTCTCGGTCGTGCGGATCACGATCGGGATCTGCAGCAGCGCGAGTGCGATCACGCCGGCCCAGCCCGAAAAGCGCCCCGACTTCGCGACGACGATCGCGTACACGAACAGGCCGATGACGATCGACGGCGCGGACAGCAGGATGTCGTTGATGAAGCGGATCGTGCTGGCCAGCAGGTTCTTCTGGCCGTATTCGGCGAGATAGACGCCCGCGAGGATGCCGATCGGCGTGCCGACCAGCGTGCCGAAGCCGCACAGCAGCAGGCTGCCGACGATCGCGTTCGCGAGACCGCCGCCTTCCGTGTTCGGCGCCGGCGTCGATTCGGTGAACAGTTGCAGCGACAGGCCGCCGACGCCGAGATGCACGGTCGTGTAGAGAATCCACACGAGCCACAGCAGACCGAACGCCATCGCGCCGAGCGACGCGGTGAGCGCGATCGCGTTGACGGCCTTGCGCTTGCGCTGCAGGCGGTTGCGCATCGCGTCGAGCGCGGCGCCGTCCGGCCCCGGGAAATTCATGATGGGCTCGCTCATTTCTTGCCCTCTCCCTTCTCGAGACGAAGCAGCAGCAGTTTGGAGATGGACAGCACGATGAACGTGATCACGAACAGAATCAGGCCGAGTTCCATCAGCGCGGACGTATGCAGGCCCGGCTGCGCTTCCGCGAATTCGTTCGCGAGCGCCGACGTGATGCTGTTGCCCGGCGCGAACAGCGACACGCTGTCGAGCAGGTTGGTGTTGCCGATCACGAAGGTCACGGCCATCGTTTCGCCGAGCGCGCGGCCGAGGCCGAGCATCACGCCGCCGATCACGCCGGTCTTCGTGTAGGGCAGCACGACCTTCCACATCACTTCCCACGTCGTGCAGCCGATCCCGTATGCCGATTCCTTCAGCAGCACCGGCGTGACCTCGAACACGTCGCGCATCACCGATGCGATGTACGGGATGATCATGATCGCGAGGATCACGCCGGCCGCGAGGATGCCGATACCGATCGGCGCGCCGGACGTCAGCGGGCCGAGCACCCACACGTCCTTGAGCAGCCGGCCGAGCGGCTTCTGGAAGTATTCGGCGAAGATCGGCGCGAACACGAGCAGGCCCCACATGCCGTACACGATCGACGGAATCGCGGCGAGCAGCTCGATCGCGATGCCGAGCGGACGGCGCAGCCACACGGGCGCCAATTCGGTGAGGAACAGTGCGATGCCGAAACTGACCGGCACCGCGATGACGAGTGCGATCAGCGACGTCACGATCGTGCCGTAGATCGGCACGAGTGCGCCGTAGATGTCCGAGTTGGGGTCCCACTCGGATTGCCACAGGAAGCCGAGGCCGAACTTCTGGATGGTCGGCATCGACGCAATGATCAGGGAAACGATGATCCCGCCCAGCAGCAGCAGGGTCACGATCGCGGCGAGCCGCGCAAGGCCGCCGAACAGGACATCCCCGAGACGGCTCGGCGCGCGCTGCTGCGCACTGTCGGGCGATCGGGAGGACGTGTATGAAATATCAGACATGGGTGCCTGCTTTTGATCGCCGGGCGCCGTAACGCCCGGCTTTACCGCACACACTGCCCGACCGGCACGGCCGGGCAGCGAACCGCTGGATGGCTTACTCGGCGGCGACCGGCTTGCCCGAAGCGTCCGTCACCTTCGTCTTCCACTGCTTGCGGATTTCCGTCTCGACCGTCGCCGGCAGCGAGATGTAGTCGAGGCTGTCGGCAGCCTTCTCGCCGTTCTTGAACGCCCAGCTGAAGAACTTCAGCGTTTCCGCGCCCTGCTCCGGCTTGTCCTGCTTCGCGTGCAGCAGCACGAACGTCGCGCCGACGACCGGCCACGCTTCCTTGCCCGGCTGGTTCGTCAGGATCTGGTAGAACGACTTCGACCAGTTCGCGCCTGCTGCTGCGGCCTTGAACGTTTCCGTCTTCGGCTCGACCACCGTGCCCGTCGAATTCTTCAGCGCAGTGTAGGTCATGTTGTTCTTCTTCGCGTACGCCCACTCGACGTAGCCGATCGCGCCCGGCAGGCGCTGCACGAAGGCCGCGACGCCGTCGTTGCCCTTGCCGCCCGTGCCCGTCGGCCAGTTGACCGTCGTGCCTTCGCCGATCTTCGACTTCCACTCGTCGTTGACCTTCGACAGGTAGTTCGTCCAGATGAAGCTCGTGCCCGAGCCGTCAGCGCGGCGGACCACGGCGATGTCCGTATCCGGCAGCTTGACCTTCGGGTTCAGCGCGGCGATCGCCGGATCGTTCCACTTCTTGATCTTGCCGAGGTAGATGTCGCCGAGCACCGGGCCCGACAGCGTCAGTTCGCCGGCCTTCACGCCCGGCACGTTGACGACCGGCACCACGCCGCCGACCACCGTCGGGAACTGGAACAGGCCTTCCTTCGCGAGTTCTTCATCCTTCAGCGGAGCGTCCGAACCGGCAAAATCGACCGTCTTCGCGACGATCTGCTTCAGGCCGCCCGACGAGCCGATGCCCTGGTAGTTGACCTTCGAACCGCCGGACTGCTGGTAGTCGGCAGCCCATTTCGTATAGATCGGCATCGCGAACGTGCTACCTGCGCCCGTGATGTCGGCAGCGTGGGCGGCGACGGCGAAAAGCGCGCCAGCCAGGCCGGCAATCGCGGTTTGCATCAATTTCATGAGACCTCCAGTGTGTGAGCGGATGACTACGGCACCGCGAAGGTTAGGGGCTGCTCATGACGGTAATGTGACAATCGATGAAACTGGCGTGACAGTAACATGACTGGTTGAAAGGGAATATCGGGCGGCGCGTCGGGACGCCGGAGCGGCGGTGGCGGCAAGAATTGCCTGGCGCGGAGGGATGGGGACGACGCCTGTCTTCGAGGGCGTGCTGACGCATCGTAGCGCAGCGTCAGCCGGGCGGGAAGCCGGTTTCGCGGTCGCTGAAATCGTGGGGTCGGATACCTGATGAGATCGGAATAATGCGTTTGCCGAAGTGCGTTACTTATAGGTATGGCAAACCTTTGCGTCTGACAAAAACGACGGCGCCCGAAGGCGCCGCATGCGAATTCGCCGGAAGCCGGCGCGCGAGCGGCCGGACCGCCGCGCGCGCTTGCCGCTGGTCAGGCCGTTGCCGCCCGCACCGCGTCGGCGATCGTCTCCGCATGGAGCACCGCATCGGCCGCCTGCTGCGCTTCGACCATCACGCGCAGCACGGGCTCCGTGCCCGATGCGCGGATCAGCACGCGGCCGCTGCCGGCGAGCGCGGCTTCGGCGGCATCGATCGCGGCGCGAATCGACGCGCTGCCCTTCCAGTCGGCGCCCGGCTTCATCCGCACGTTGATCAGCTTCTGCGGGAACAGCGTGACGCCGTCGAGCACCTGCGCAAGCGTGCGGCCGCTGCGCTTGAGCGCCGCCAGCACGAGCAGCGCCGACACGATGCCGTCGCCGGTCGAATGCCGGTCGAGCGACAGGATGTGGCCCGACCCTTCCGCGCCGAGCTGCCAGCCGTGCTCGCGCAACTGCTCGAGCACGTAGCGGTCGCCGACCGCCGCACGGACGAACTTCACGCCCTCGCGCTGCAGCGCGACTTCGACCGCGAGGTTCGTCATCAGCGTGCCGACCGCGCCGTCGACCTTGCCGTCGGTCGCGATCCGGTCCTTCACGAGCACGTAGAGCAGTTCGTCGCCGTTGTACAGGCGGCCGGTCGCGTCGACGACCTGCAGGCGGTCGGCGTCGCCGTCGAGCGCGATGCCGAGATCGGCATGGTTCGCCCGCACCGCGCGCACCAGCGCGTCCGGCGCGGTCGCGCCGACGCCGTCGTTGATGTTGAAGCCGTTCGGCGCGACACCGATCGGGATGACGTCCGCGCCGAGTTCGTGGAACACGTGCGGTGCAATCTGGTACGCGGCGCCGTGCGCGCAATCGATCACGAGCTTCAGGCCGCGCAGGTCGAACGCGGCCGGGAACGTGCTCTTGCAGAACTCGATGTAGCGGCCGGCCGCGTCGTCGAGGCGACGCGCCTTGCCGAGCCCGTCGGACGGCGCGCATTCGAGCGGCTTGTCGAGCCACGCTTCGATCGCGGCTTCGGTGTCGTCGGGCAGCTTGTTGCCGTCAGCCGAGAAAAACTTGATCCCGTTGTCGTGATAAGGGTTGTGCGACGCGCTGATCACCACACCGGCCGACAGACGCAGCGCACGCGTCAGGTACGCGACGCCGGGCGTCGGCATCGGGCCAGCCAGCATCACGTCGACGCCGGCCGCCGAGAATCCGGCCTCGAGCGCGGCTTCGAGCATGTAGCCCGACACGCGCGTGTCCTTGCCGATCAGCACCGTCGGACGCGAGCCTGCCGCGACGTCGGCCGAGCCGGCCAGTACCTTGCCGGCCGCGTAGCCGAGGCGCAATACGAAATCCGGCGTGATGGGCGCTTCGCCCACCGTGCCGCGAATGCCGTCCGTGCCGAAATATCGACGTCCCATGAGTCCTTCCTCCTTCGTCTTTCGTCTTTCTGACTTGCTTATCGTTGCCGTGCGGCTGCGCGCACGGTATTCCATACTTTCAGCGCATCGACCGTCGCCGCGACGTCGTGCACGCGCACGATCGCGGCGCCCCGCTCGACCGCGCACACCGCGGCCGCCACGCTCGCCGCGACGCGTTCCATCGGCGGCTTGCCGCCGATCACCGCACCGAGCATCGACTTGCGCGACATGCCCGCGAGAATCGGATAAGCGCGCCCGTCGGGGCGCGCGGGCGCCGTGTCCGGCAACGCGGCCAGCAGCGCATAGTTGTCGTCGACGACCGCCTTGCCGAACCCGAAGCCGGGGTCGACGCAGATGCGCTCCGCCGCCACCCCAGCGTCGCGCAGCGCCTCGGCGCGCGCAGCGAGAAAATCGCGCACGTCGGTCACGACGTCGCCGTAGTCGGGCTCGCCGACCTGCATCGTCTGCGGCTCGCCGAGCATGTGCATCGCGCACAGGCCGCTGTTGCCGTCGCGCACCGCATCGATCGCGCCCGGCTGGCGGAACCCCCAGATGTCGTTGATCAGATCCGCGCCGGCGGCCAGCGCCGCGCGCATCACGGCCGGCTTGTAGGTATCGATCGACAGCGGCACGTTGAGCGGCCGCAGCGCCTCGACGAGCGGAATCACGCGCGCGAGCTCCTCGTCGAGCGGCACCGGCGGCGCACCGGGGCGTGTCGATTCGCCGCCGATGTCGAGCAGGTCCGCGCCGTCGGCGATCATCCGCTCGGCCTGGCGCAGCGCATCGTCGCGCGCGAGGAAGCGGCCGCCGTCGGAGAACGAATCGGGCGTGGCGTTGAGGATGCCCATCACGAGCGGGCGTTCGAACGTCAGTTCGAAGCGGCCGCACTGGAGCGGAGCGGGAATGAATGGGGACACAGCGGAATCGGACACGAGCAACGGGCGTGGATGAATGCAAAACGGGCCGGTGTGAAGCCACACCAGCCCGTGAACGGCGTTAAAGCGGAGATTATGCCGCCGGCGTAGCCGGCGCCGGCGCGCTGCCGGGCTTGACCTCGGCGCTGCCGCCGCCCGACGAATCGCCGCCGACAGCCGGCGAGCTCTTCGGCGAGCGCGGCGGACGGCCTTCCATGATGTCGTTGATCTGATCGGCGTCGATCGTCTCCCACTCCATCAGTGCGGCCGTCATCGCCTCGACCTTGTCGCGGTTGTCTTCGAGCAGGCGGCGTGCGAGGTTGTACTGTTCGTCCAGCACGCGGCGGATTTCCGAGTCGACCTTCTGCTGCGTCGCTTCCGAGATCGTGCGCGTGAAGCCGCGGCCGAACGGCGACGCATCGTTCTCGTCGTCGACGTAGACCATCGGCCCGAGTGCGTCGGTCATGCCGAAACGGGCCACCATCGCACGCGCGGTCTGCGTGGCCTTGTTGAAGTCGTCCGATGCGCCGGTGCTGACCAGGTTCATGAACAGCTCTTCGGCCACCCGGCCACCGAACAGGATCGCAAGGCGGTCCAGCAGGTAGTCCTTCGAATACGTCTCGTTGTCATGCTCCGGCAACTGCCACGTGACGCCCAGCGCGCGACCGCGCGGGATGATCGTGACCTTGTGCACCGGGTCGGCCTTCGGCAACAGCTTCGCGATCACCGCGTGGCCCGACTCGTGATAAGCGGTGGCGCGCTTCGCTTCCTCGCGGATCACGGCCGACTTGCGCTCCGGACCCATGAAGATCTTGTCCTTCGCGTCCTCGAAATCCTGCATCTCGACGATGCGCTTGCCGCGACGGGCGGCGAACAGCGCAGCCTCGTTCACGAGATTCGCGAGATCGGCGCCCGAGAAGCCCGGCGTGCCGCGTGCGATGACCGCCGCGTCGACGTCGTTCGCGATCGGCACCTTGCGCAGGTGCACGCGCATGATCTGCTCGCGGCCGCGGATGTCCGGCAGGCCGACATAGACCTGGCGGTCGAAACGGCCCGGACGCAGCAGCGCCTTGTCGAGCACGTCGGAACGGTTGGTCGCGGCGATCACGATCACGCCCGAATTCGCCTCGAAGCCGTCCATCTCGACGAGCATCTGGTTCAGCGTCTGTTCGCGCTCGTCGTTGCCGCCGCCCATGCCGGCGCCGCGATGACGGCCGACCGCGTCGATTTCGTCGATGAACACGATGCACGGTGCATGCTTCTTCGCCTGCTCGAACATGTCGCGCACACGGGCCGCGCCGACGCCGACGAACATTTCGACGAAGTCCGAACCCGAGATGCTGAAGAACGGCACCTTCGCTTCACCCGCGATCGCGCGGGCGAGCAGCGTCTTGCCGGTACCCGGAGGGCCGACCAGCAGCACGCCGCGCGGAATGCGGCCGCCCAGCTTCTGGAATTTCTGCGGATCGCGCAGGAAGTCGACGAGCTCGGACACTTCTTCCTTCGCTTCGTCGCAGCCCGCGACGTCGGAGAAGTTCACCGCGTTGTTGTTCTCGTCGATCAGCCGCGCACGCGATTTCCCGAACGAGAATGCGCCGCCTTTGCCGCCTCCCTGCATCTGCCTCATCATGTAGAACCAGAACACGATGATCAGGATCGTCGGCCCGAGATAGTACAGCGCGGACATCAGCGCGTTCGGCTCGTCGTCGGCCTTGCCGCTGACCTGCACGCCGTACTTCATCAGATCGCCGACCATCCAGATGTCGCCGGGCGACACGATCTGGTATTTCTGGCCATCAGCCGGAGTGACGGTGAGGTTGCGCCCCTGAACGATGACGTTCTTGACCTTGCCGTTCTTGGCGTCGTCCATGAACTGCGAATAGGACACGCCTTCCTGGACGCGGGGCTTGTCGAACTGCTTGAACACCGTAAACAGCACCAGTGCGATCACCAGCCACACCGCTGCCTTCGAAAACATATTGTTGTTCAAAGCACCACTCCTTCACTCGTAGACGAGCGCCTACATTTTCCTTGCGGCGCCCCTCGGTCATTCTAATCCAGTCCGACCACCCCCGCCATAAGCATTGACAACCGCCGCGATAGCGCTTCGCTTGTCTGGCAAGGGCCGGAGCCCGTTTGCGGCACCGCACTCCGCATCAGCGCGGATGCTTCAGCTGCCGACCCAAAATGAACGTTTCGGACGATTTGTCGCGGGATGCCTTGGGCTTGCGCGGCGCGACAACCTTAAACTGCTGTTTGAACTTCTCGACGATTTGGCTGTAGCCGCTGCCGTGAAAACACTTCACGAGCAGCGCACCGTCCGGCTTCAGATGGTTCTGCGCGAATTCGAGCGCCAGATCGCAGAGATGCTCGATGCGCGCCGCGTCCGCCGAGGCCACGCCGGAGAGGTTGGGGGCCATGTCGGAAATAACAAGGTCCACCGCGCGGCCTTCGAGCACTTCTTCGAGCTGGTGGAGGACGTCGTCCTCGCGGAAGTCGCCCTGCAGGAAGTGGACGTCGGCGATCGGCTCCATCGGCAGGATGTCGAGCGCAACGATCGTGCCGTCGATGCCGCCTTCGCGCTCCGCGTCACGCTTCTTGCCCTGCGCGAGCTTGTTGCGGGCATACTGGCTCCAGCTGCCCGGCGTGGCGCCGAGATCGACGATCACCTGGCCGGGACGGATCAGCTTGTCCTGCTCGTCGATTTCCTTCAGCTTGTACGCGGCGCGCGCGCGATAGCCCTCCCGCTGCGCCATTTTGACGTACGGGTCGTTGATGTGGTCGTGCAGCCAGTGCTGGTTGAAGCGGTTTTTTGCCATTCGAGAGAGAGATTGCTGCCAATTGCTTCGTGAAGCCGCGCTTTTAGCGGATAATACGCGTCTTCTTCGCGCGGCTGCGGCCCCTTTTCAGGCCCAAGCCGCGATTTTACGTGGTTTCGGCGCACGGCTGACGCGCGAACGTCCCGCGATCGCTTTTCAGTCAGCGCGCCCTTATTTAGATTTCGACATTTCCATGCCCGCCCTTTCGCTTTCTCCCGCCGAGCGCTCCGCGCTGCGCTCCCAGGCCCATGCGCTCAAGCCCGTCGTGCTGATCGGCGCCGAAGGGCTGACCGACGCCGTGCTGAAGGAAATCAAGGTGCACCTCGACGCGCACCAACTGATCAAGATCCGCGTGTTCGGCGACGAGCGCGACGAACGGATCGCGATCTACGACGATATCTGCGACCGCTTGAACGCGGCCCCGATTCAGCATATCGGCAAGCTGCTGGTGATCTGGAGGCCCGAAGCCGCAGCGGCCCCGGCCCGCGGTCGCCGTGCCGGTGCGCTGCCCAGCGCGGCAGAAGCCGCCGACGACAAGAAAGGCCGCGCCCCGCGCACCGTGAAGGTCGTCAAGGTGTCGCCGAACGCGAGCCCCGTGCGCCGTCCGAGGCCGGTGAAGGTCACGGTGCGCGGCAACGAACGCGTGACGGCAGGCGGCACCGTGAAGCGTGCGAAAAAGCGCCAGGCCAGCACCAAGCGGCCGTTCCAGGACAAGTAACACGCCGGTGCGGCACGGATTCCCGTGCCGCCCTGCCCCGTCGTTGCGCAACGCGCAACGACGAGCGCTCAGGCGTCGCGCGCCGGCAGACGCCAGATCAGCATCAGCCCCAGCACGCTTTCGACGAGATAGAACACGCTCGAGACGCCGTGCAGCATCCCGAAGCGGCTCGCATACGGCGAATTCGCGATATCGGTGCCCGCATCCATCGCGGCCACGCGCAGCGCGTTCATGAACGGCTGCAGCGCAAAATACCCGACCAGCACGCATACGACCATCGCGGCGACGATCCAGCGCACGCGGCGATACTCGCTGCTGCCGCGCCGCACCTGCTGATTCGACAACGCGAGCAGCAGCACGCCGCACACGACGCCGAGGATCGCCTCGATACGGAACAGCTGGGCGGCGACCGAACCGGCCGTCATCCGTTCCAGCGTCTTGAACAATACGGGCGCGACCGCATACCCGATCGTCAGCAGGCTGCCGACCCATACGGCCGACAGCAGACGGAACACGCGATGCGGCATCACGTCGCCCCGCTTCAGATGTAGCTGACCGAGATGATTTCGTACTCGCGCACGCCGCTCGGCGCCTGCACGGCCGCGACGTCGCCTTCGGACTTGCCGATCAGCGCGCGCGCGATCGGCGAGCTGACCGAGATCAGGCCGTGATCGATATCGGCTTCGTCGTCGCCGACGATCTGGTACTTGACGGTGTCGCCCGACTCGAGATCCTCGAGTTCGACCGTCGCGGCGAACACCACGCGGCCATCGGCGTCGAGCACCGTGGGATCGATGATTTGCGCGGCGGACAGCTTGGATTCGAGTTCCGCGATGCGGCCCTCGATAAAGCCCTGCTTTTCCTTCGCTGCGTCGTATTCGGCGTTTTCCGACAGATCGCCCTGTGCGCGGGCCTCCGCGATCGCGTTGATCACGGCCGGCCGCTCGACGGACTTGAGGCGCTGCAATTCATCGCGCAGTTGCTCTGCGCCACGCTTTGTCAACGGAATGGTGCTCATAAACGGCTCAATCGCTAAAAACGGCTATAAAAAAAATCACCGCGATTAAGCGCGCTTCCGATGCACTGGAAACACCGCCTAATCGCGGCACGTGTTGCTTCGACAGGTAACTGACCGCTTAGTTTAGGCGAGCGTGAAGACCTTGTAAATCATAGACTTCCAGATCCTTCAGGTAGCGCAAGCCTTCAACGGCCGCGCGCGCGCCCGACATCGTCGTGTAGTACGTGACCTTGTGCGCCTGCGCGCTCATGCGGATCGAGCGCGAATCGGCGATCGCCTGGCGCGTCTCGTCGACCGTCGTGAACACGAGTGCGATCTCGCCGTTCTTGATCATGTCGACGATGTGCGGACGGCCGTCCTTCACCTTGTTCACGACTTTCACCGGCACGCCGGCCGCTTCGATCGCGGCTGCCGTGCCCTTGGTCGCGACGATCGGGTAGCCGAGGTCGTGCAGCATGCGCGCGACTTCGACGGCCTTCGGCTTGTCCGCGTCCATCACGGTCAGCAGCACCGTGCCCGACTCCGGCAGGCGCGAACCGGCCGCGAGCTGCGACTTGAAGAGCGCTTCGCCGAACGTCTGGCCGACGCCCATCACTTCGCCGGTCGAACGCATTTCAGGCCCGAGGACCGGATCGACGGTCGGGAACTTGACGAACGGAAACACCGCTTCCTTCACGCTGAAGTACGGCGGCTCGACTTCCTTCGTCACGCCCTGCTGCGCGAGCTTCTGGCCGACCATCGCGCGCGCCGCGATCTTCGCGAGCGGCAGGCTGGTCGCCTTCGACACGTACGGCACCGTGCGCGACGCGCGCGGGTTCACTTCCAGCACGTAGATGATGTCCTGCTTCGAGCCGTCCGCCTGCGGCACCTGCTGGATCGCGAACTGCACGTTCATCAGGCCGACCACGTTCAGCGCCTTCGCCATCGCGCCCGTCTGGCGCTTCAGTTCGACCACGGTTTCCTTCGACAGCGAGTACGGCGGCAGCGAGCATGCCGAATCGCCCGAGTGGACGCCCGCCTGCTCGATGTGCTCCATCACGCCGCCGATGAACACGGCTTCGCCGTCGCAGATGCAGTCGACGTCGCACTCGATCGCATCGTTCAGGAAGCGGTCGAGCAGCACCGGCGAATCGTTCGACACCTTCACGGCCTCGCGCATGTAGCGCTCGAGGTCGCGCGGCTCGTGGACGATTTCCATCGCGCGGCCGCCGAGCACGTACGACGGACGCACGACCAGCGGGTAGCCGATTTCGTCGGCCAGCGCGAGCGCTTCGTCTTCGGCGCGCGCGGTGCGGTTCGGCGGCTGGCGCAGGCCGAGGTCCTGCAGCAGCTTCTGGAAGCGTTCGCGGTCTTCGGCCGCGTCGATCATGTCCGGCGACGTGCCGACGATCGGCACGCCGTGCGCCTCGAGGTCGAGCGCGAGCTTCAGCGGCGTCTGGCCGCCGTACTGGACGATCACGCCGACCGGCTTTTCCTTGTCGACGATCTCGAGCACGTCCTCGAGCGTCAGCGGCTCGAAGTACAGGCGGTCGGACGTGTCGTAGTCGGTCGACACCGTTTCCGGGTTGCAGTTGACCATGATCGTTTCATAGCCATCCTCGCGCATCGCGAGCGCCGCGTGCACGCAGCAGTAGTCGAACTCGATGCCCTGGCCGATCCGGTTCGGGCCGCCGCCCAGCACCATGATCTTCTTGTTCGTGGTCGGCTGCGCCTCGCACTCTTCCTCGTAGGTCGAGTACATGTAGGCGGTTTTCGTCGCGAACTCGGCCGCGCACGTGTCGACGCGCTTGTAGACCGGGCGCACGTTCAGTTCGACGCGACGCTTGCGGACGTCTTCCGGCGTCGCGCCGAGCAGCTTCGCGAGGCGGCGGTCGGAGAAGCCGCTCTGCTTCAGGTAGCGCAGCTCGTCGAACGTTAGCGACGCGAGCGTGCGGCCCGACAGCGCCTTTTCCTTCAGGATGATCTGCTCGATCTGCTCGAGGAACCACGGATCGATCGCGGTTTCAGCGAAGATTTCCTCGGCCGTCATGCCGATGCGGAACGCATCGCCGACGTACCAGATGCGGTCCGGGCCCGGCTCGTGGATCTCGATCGCGATCTCGTCGCGGTTGGTCGACTTCTCGTCGAGGCCGTCGACACCGACTTCGAGGCCGCGCAGCGCCTTCTGGAACGACTCCTGGAACGTGCGGCCGATCGCCATCACTTCGCCGACCGACTTCATCTGCGTGGTCAGGCGCGAATCGGCTTCGCGGAACTTCTCGAACGCGAAACGCGGAATCTTCGTGACGACGTAGTCGATCGTCGGCTCGAACGACGCGGGCGTCTGGCCGCCGGTGATTTCGTTCTTCAGTTCGTCGAGCGTGTAGCCGACCGCCAGCTTCGCCGCGACCTTCGCGATCGGGAAGCCGGTGGCCTTCGATGCGAGCGCCGACGAACGCGACACGCGCGGGTTCATCTCGATGACGACCATGCGGCCGTCCCGCGGGTTGATCGAGAACTGCACGTTCGAACCGCCCGTGTCGACGCCGATCTCGCGCAGCACCGCGAGCGATGCGTTACGCAGGATCTGGTATTCCTTGTCGGTGAGCGTCTGCGCAGGCGCTACCGTGATCGAGTCGCCGGTGTGCACGCCCATCGGGTCGAGGTTTTCGATCGAGCAGACGATGATGCAGTTGTCGGCGCGGTCGCGCACGACTTCCATCTCGTATTCCTTCCAGCCGAGCAGCGACTCTTCGATCAGCAGCTCGCGCGTGGGCGACAGGTCGAGACCGCGCTTGCAGATCTCTTCGAACTCTTCGCGGTTGTACGCGATGCCGCCGCCCGAGCCACCGAGCGTGAACGACGGACGGATCACGACCGGGTAGCCGCTGCCGCCCGTCTCCGCCATGATCTCGGCGTGCACCTTGGTCGCCTCTTCCATCGAGTGCGCGATGCCCGACTTCGCGGAACCGAGACCGATCTTGGTCATCGCTTCCTTGAACTTCTGGCGGTCTTCCGCCTTGTCGATCGCTTCCGGCGACGCGCCGATCAGCTCGACGCCGAACTTCTCGAGCACGCCGTGGTGGTGCAGGTCGAGCGCGCAGTTCAGCGCGGTCTGGCCGCCCATCGTCGGCAGGATCGCGTCCGGGCGCTCCTTCTCGATGATGCGTGCGACGACTTCCCACGTGATCGGCTCGATGTAGGTCACGTCGGCCGTGTTCGGGTCGGTCATGATCGTCGCCGGGTTGCTGTTGACGAGAACGACCTTGTAGCCCTCCTCACGCAACGCCTTGCAAGCCTGCGCGCCCGAATAGTCGAACTCGCACGCCTGGCCGATGATGATCGGGCCGGCGCCGATGATGAGGATGCTCTTGATGTCTGTGCGTTTTGGCATGGCTTGTGAATTCAATAAGTAATCGTTGTCGTGGGTCGGCCGGCGGCGCTCAGCTCATGGTCGCCAGCGCCAGCTTCACCGAGAAACCGATGAACAGGCCGCCCACGCTGCTCGCCGCGCCTGCCGCGAGCTTGCGGCGGCGGCGGAAGTGCTCGGCGAGCCGCGCCCCCGCGAAGATCAGCGTGCTCAGGTACAGGAAGCTCGCGCATTGCGCGATCGCCCCGAGCACGACGAACGACAGCGCGGGATGCGGGAATGCCGGGTCGACGAACTGGATGAAGAACGAGATGAAGAACAGGATCGCCTTCGGATTCAGCAGGCTCACGATCAGTGCTTTCCGGAACGGCCGCTCGCCGTCGACCGCCTGCGGCGCCTCGACCGGCGCATCGCCGCGCGCGCGCAGCTTGCTCCACGCGCCGCGCAGCATCCCGGTGCCGATGTACAGCAGGTAGGCGGCGCCGCCGTACTTGACGACGGAGAACAGCAGCGGGTTCGCCTTCAGCAGCGACGCGACGCCCGCGGCGGACAGCACCATCAGCACGGTATCGCCGACGAACACGCCGCAGGCCGCGCGATAGCCGGCCTTCACGCCGCGCTGCGCGGCAAGCGACAGCACGTACATCGAGTTCGGCCCCGGCAGCAGGATGATGAAGATCACGCCGAACACGTAGGTCCAGATATCCGTGATGCCGAGTGCGTGGCCGAACATGATGTGAATCTCCCGTTCTTCGGTTGCGTCAGTGACTCAGGCGTTGCGCTGCTTCGCCGCGTCCATCAGCGCGGTGAAACGGTCGAACAGATAGCCGATGTCGTGCGGGCCGGGCGACGCTTCCGGGTGGCCCTGGAAGCAGAACGCCGGCTTGTCGGTCAGCTCGAAGCCCTGCAGCGTGCCGTCGAACAGCGACACGTGCGTCACGCGCGCGTTGGCCGGCAGCGAATCGGCGTCGACCGCGAAGCCGTGGTTCTGCGACGTGATCACGACCCGGCCGTCGCCGAGATCCTTCACCGGATGGTTCGCGCCGTGGTGGCCCGTCTTCATCTTGAGTGTCTTCGCGCCGACCGCGAGACCCATGATCTGATGGCCGAGGCAGATGCCGAAGGTCGGCACGCCGCGCTCGATGAATGCCTTGGTGGCCGCGATCGCGTAATCGCACGGCTCGGGGTCGCCGGGGCCGTTCGACAGGAAGATGCCGTCCGGATTCAGCGCGAGCGCATCTTCCGCGCTCGCCTGGGCCGGCAGCACCGTCACGTGGCAGCCGCGCTCCGCGAGCATGCGCAGGATGTTGTACTTGACGCCGAAGTCGTACGCGACGACGCGGTACTTCGGCGCTTCCTGCATGCCGTAGCCGCCCTCGAGACGCCATTCCGTCTGCTTCCACTCGAACGGCTTGGTGGTCGACACGACCTTCGCGAGATCCATGCCGGCGAGGCCCTCGAACGAGCGCGCGAGCTCGATCGCCTTCGCTTCGTCGTCGGAGCCCGTCAGGATGCAGCCGCTCTGCGCGCCCTTGTCGCGCAGGATGCGGGTCAGCTTGCGGGTGTCGATGCCGGCGATCGCGACGACGCCTTCGTCGCGCAGGTAGTCGCCGAGCGTGCGGTCCATGCGGAAGTTCGATGCGAGCGTCGGCAGATCACGGATGATCAGGCCGGCGGCATGGACTTTCGTGGCTTCGACGTCTTCGGCGTTGACGCCGACGTTGCCGATATGCGGATAGGTGAGCGTGACGATCTGGCGCGAGTAACTCGGATCAGTCAGGATTTCCTGATAGCCGGTGATCGCGGTATTGAACACGACTTCGCCGATCGTATGGCCTTCGGCCCCGATCGAATAACCACGAAAGACCGTGCCGTCGGCGAGTGCAAGCAAGGCGGGAGAAAAAGACGGCAACACGGGAGGCTCCTTGGGGAACACCCTGCTGCCGACCTGTTTACCCTGCCGCGCGAGCGCCGCGCTGCGTGGGCGCGCGTGGTCGCTAGCTGGACGCGGCCTGCGTTGTCGAGACGCGAACCCGGCGCGTGGCGCACGAGGCTTCGCGGCATCGCCCGGCAGGCGGCGTGCGGCGGATGAACGGGATGAATGAGGTAGGCGCTAGGGTGCGAGGTTGATCAGCACAAACTTTCAAATTATAGCCTGAAAATAGCCCTATCTTCAATTGATATGGCCGTCCGATCATGCGCGCGCCGCGAGCGGCGGGCGCAGCGCACCGTGCTGCGGCCCTGTTTTCGCGGCCGCCCCATGCATCAGCGTACCGCCGGATCAGTGCGCTTGGCCAGCGCCGCGCGCGGGCCAGACGTACCAGACCGCGCTCGCGAGCTGCAGCGCGAGCAGCACGCCCCAGGCGGTGAAGTGCGCGGCGGCCGGATAACGGCCGTCGACCGCCGGCCAGTGCGACAGTACGGCGCCGACGCCGATCTGGAACGCGAAGATCAGCAGGAAGATCACGAGCGTGAGCGTCGTGTTCGCGCGCCCGATCAGATGGGCGGGAAAGTGGCCGGCCATCACCGCGTAGGTCAGGATGCCCACGCCGCCGAACATCCCGTAGGCGGCCCACAGCACGGCGGGCGGCAACGGCACGCGCGCGACGATCGCGAGCTGCGTCGCGACGAACAGCGCCATGCCGATGCCGCACGTCGCGTAGACCGACACGCCGCGCCGCTCGAGCACGCGCGCCGCCGCGCCGAAGCCGACGCAGCCGGCCATCATCGCGAAGCCGAGCACCGACACGAGGCGCGCGGCATGCGGCGCGTCGAATCCGCCGACATCGCGCAGATACGGGCCCACCCACAGCGACTGCATCGCATAGAACACGCCCTGCGTGACGACGGAGAACGACGCAATCTTCCAGAACGCGCGGCTCGTCAGGATGTGCCACGTGCCCTTGAACTGGCTGACGAGGCCGCCCTGGTGACGCGCCTGCTGCGCATCGGGCGCCCCGAAGCCGATCGACGCCGCGACGGCCACGGTCAGCACCGCGAGGCCGAAACAGATCGCGCGCCAGCTCGCCCAGCCGAGCAGCCAGGTCAGCGGCGAGCCGACCATCACGCCGCCGAGGCCGCCCACGGCCATCACGAGGCCGTTGACGAGCGGCAGCCGGCCAACCGGGAAATGCTGCGCGAGCGCCTTGAACGCCGCACCGAGACAGACCGATACGCCGACGCCGATCAGCAGCCGGCCGGCCATCATCGTGCCGATGCCATGCGCCGCACCGAACACGGCCGCGCCGGCCGCCGCGAACAGCAGCATGCCGGCCGTCACGCGCCGCGGGCCGAAGTGGTCGAGCATCACGCCGGCCGGGATCTGCGCGCCCGCGAAGCCGAGGAAATAGAGGCTGGTGAGCAAGCCGAGATCGGCGGCCGACAGCCCGAGCTCATGCGTGACGAACGGCGCGAAGCCCAGATTGACGCCGCGAAAGACGTACGACACGAAATACCCGACCGAGAACAGCGCGAGCACCCTCACCTGCACCGACGACATCGCTTCTCCTTGTCATGTGAAGACGCGTGACGCCGCGCCGCGCACAAAAGAAAACGCCGTCACCTCGGTGACGGCGTTTCGTCGAATTCGTCGGATGATAGCGCAATCGTGCGGGCCTCACCGGCCGCCACGTTGCGCGCGGCAGCCGCTTACTTCTTCTTGCCCTTGTGCGCGGCGGCCTTGGCCGGCGCGGCTTTCGCGGGCGCGGCCTTCGCCGCCGGCCGGACCGACGACTTCGCGGCGCCGCGCTTGCCGCCGTGCGACTTGCCGCCCACCGCCAGGCTCGCGCGCTCGATGTGCGCACCGCCCGTCGACGTCGCGATCCGCTCCGGACCGGGTTCCGCCGGCACCGAACGGCCGACCGGCACGTGCAGCACGAGCGCCTGACCCGGCATCGCGAGATCGCGGTGCGTACGGTTCCACGCCTTCAACTGGCCGACCGACACGCCATAGCGGCCGGCGATCGCCGCCATCGACTGCTTGCGGCGCACGCGGATCAGCATCTTGCGCGTATCGGGGACGTCCGGCTCCATCGCGAGCGCACCGTTTTCGGCGACGTCGGCGCTGATGTCCTCGTCGTCGTCATTGCCGCGCGGCACGACGATCGTCGAGCCCGGCTTCAGGCGCATGCCGGCCGGAATCTTGTTGACCGACATCAGCGTATCGGCGTCGACGCCGATCTTCTCGGCGATCGCGGCCGGGCGCGCACGCTCGCTGACCGTGTAGGTAGTCCACGACGACAGCTGGCCGTTGTACGCTTTCAGGCTCTTCTCGAACGCGGACGCGTTGTCGAACGGCAGCAGGATCTGCGGCTCGGTCGCGCCGAGGATCACGGGCTTCGAGAACGACGGGTTCAGCGAGCGGAACTCGTCGAGCGGCAGGTTCGCGAGCTTCGCGGCCACCGCCACGTCGATGTCGCGCGACGTCGTGACCGTCACGAAATACGGGTGGTTCGGGATATCCGGCAGCGCCAGGCCGTACTGCTGCGGGCTCGCGATGATGTTCTTCACCGCCTGCAGCTTCGGCACGTAGTTGCGCGTCTCGTTCGGCATCCGCAGGTTCTGGTAGTCGGTCGGCAAGCCGGCCGCCTGGTTGCGCGCGATCGCGCGCTGCACGTTGCCTTCGCCCCAGTTGTATGCGGCCAGCGCCAGATACCAGTCGCCGAACATGTCGTGCAGGCGGGACAGGTAGTCGAGCGCGGCGCTCGTCGACGCGAGCACGTCGCGGCGCTCGTCCTGCCACATGTTGCGCTTCAGGTTGTACGTGCGGCCGGTGCCGGGCATGAACTGCCACATGCCGGCCGCCTTCGCGACCGACAGCGCCTGCGGGTTGTACGCGGACTCGATGAACGGCAGCAGCGCGAGCTCGGTCGGCATGTGACGCGCCTCGAGCTCCTCGACGATGTGATACAGGTATTTCTGCGAGCGCTCGGTCATGCGCTGCACGTAATCGGGACGCTGCGTATACCAGGTCGTCTGCATGTCGACCAGATCGCTCTGCAGGTCGGGCATCTGGAAGCCGCGGCGAATGCGCGCCCAGAGATCGGAGTCTGCAGTGGTCAGGTCGCCGACGGATTGCTTGTCGACGTCGACAGTTTCTTTGGCGGTGGCTGATTTACGGAGGTAGTTGGACGTCGCCTGCGAATCGGCGGCGTTGTTGGCGACAGGGGGCTGGCTCGCACAAGCGGCGAGTAGCAGCACCACCATCGCACTCAATATAAGTCGCATGAAAATCTCGGCTTCCGACGGCTGGAAATTGCAGGCGATACTACGGAAGTGCGTGCTTCACGTCAATAAAAACACCGAAAACTCAGCGAAATCCTACATTTGGAGCAATTTTTACAGACGCCGCTTGAGCTTTGGAGTCCTCCGGAAAACGTCACCGGAACCGGTTTTTCCATTCGCGCATCAGCGTGAACGCCGCCAGACGATCCGTCACCGTTTCGTGCAGCTCGGCCTCGAGCGTCGCATGGATCGCCGCGCTGTCGGCCCGCATGAACGGGTTAACGGCACGCTCGTGCGCGATCGTAGTGGGCAGCGTCGGCACGCCACGCGCACGCAGCGCCTGTGCGTCGTCGCGCCACGCGGCGAGTGCCGCGTTGCCCGGCTCGCACGCGAGCGCGAAGCGGATATTCGACAGCGTGTATTCGTGTGCGCAATGCACGCGGGTGTCGCCCGGCAACGCGGCGAGCGCGTCGAGCGACGCGAGCATCTGCGCGGGCGTGCCTTCGAACAGACGGCCGCAGCCGCACGAGAACAGCGTGTCGCCGCAGAATACGTGCGGCACCGCGTTGCCCTGCCCGGCCGCGCCTTGACCGGCCGCCTGAAAGTAAGCAATGTGGCCGCGTGTATGGCCCGGCACGTCGAGCACGTCGAATGCGACCGCGGGCGCGTCGAGCGTCACGCGATCGCCGCCCGACAGCGGCCGCGTGACCACGCCGATCGCTTCGGCCGCGGGGCCGTAAACGGTGAGCGGAACATCGGCCGGTTGGCTATGCTGCAGCGCCTCGACACCGCCGACGTGGTCGGCGTGGTGGTGCGTGAGTAAAATAGCGGTCAACCGCCAGCCTCGTTCGGCAAGAACCCGGCGTACGGGCGCGGCTTCACCCGGGTCGACGGCGATCGCATCGCGGCCGTCCGAGACGAGCCAGATATAGTTGTCTTCGAATGCCGGAACCGGCACGTATTCCAGCTCGTTCATAGGCGCGCAATCATCGTTATGTCTGACCGTCAAATTATAGACTGGCCCGCCTGGACCGACTCGCCGCCCGGCCGTTACGTGCTGGGCTGGGAGCAGGCGCAGCTCGACCGGATCGTATCCGACGTCTTCGGCTTCCACGCGCTGCAGCTCGGCCTGCCGCAGCTCGACGCGCTGCGCGAGAACCGCATGCCGTATCGCGGCCTCGTGCTCGACCCGGCGAGCGGCGCGAGCGCGCCGTACCAGTATCCGTGGGCGCGCGAAGCACACACGGCGGCCCACGCGCCCGCCGATCGCAGCACGACGTGGTGCGATCTGCTCGACCTGCCGTTCGAGTCGCAGAGCGTCGACCTGATCGTGATGCCGCACACGCTCGAATTCACGTCCGACCCGCACCGCCTGCTGCGCGAGGCCGAGCGCGTGCTGATGCCGGAAGGCCAGCTCGTGATCACCGGCTTCAATTCGCTGAGCCTGTGGGGCATGCGGCAGTCGTTCGGGCGCATGGCGAACCGCCCGTTCGTGCCGGCCACGCGCGACCAGATCGCGTTCATCCGGCTCAAGGACTGGATCAAGCTGCTCGGTTTCGACCTCGAACGCGGCCGCTTCGGCTGCTACCGGCCGCCGCTCGCCACCGACCAGTGGCTGGCCCGCTACGGCTTCATGGAGGCCGCCGGCGACCGCTGGTGGCCGATCTTCGGCGCCGTCTACATGGTGACGGCCGTCAAGCGCGTGCGCGGCATGCGCCTCGTCGGCCCGATCAAGATGAAGAAGCCCGTGCTCGCACCGGGCCTGACGCCGGCGGCCTCCCCGACCACTCACCAAGAACGTTCATGACAACCGACACCATCGACATCTATACCGACGGCGCCTGCAAGGGCAACCCCGGCCCCGGCGGCTGGGGCGCCCTGCTGCGCTACGGCAGTCAAGAAAAGGAACTGTTCGGCGGCGAGCCGAACACGACCAACAACCGCATGGAGCTGATGGGCGTGATCGCCGCGCTCGAAGCGCTGAAGCGGCCGTGCCGGGTGATCGTGCATACCGACTCGCAATACGTGCAGAAAGGCATCAGCGAGTGGATCCACGGGTGGAAGAAGAAAGGCTGGGTCACCGCGGCGAAGACGCCGGTGAAGAATGCCGACCTGTGGAAGCGGCTCGACGCACTCGTCGCGCAGCACGAGATCGAGTGGCGCTGGGTCAAGGGTCACGCGGGCCATCCCGAAAACGAGCGCGCGGACGCGCTCGCGAACCGCGGCGTCGAATCGCTGGCCGCCTGAACCCCGGCCGCCCTCTCCTGTTTTCGTTGCTTTTCCCGATATGCGCCAGATCATTCTCGATACCGAAACCACCGGCCTGAACGCCCGCACGGGCGACCGCCTCATCGAAATCGGCTGCGTCGAACTGCTGAACCGACGGCTCACCGGCAACAACCTGCACTTCTACGTGAACCCCGAGCGCGACAGCGATCCGGGCGCACTGGCGGTGCACGGCCTCACGACCGAATTCTTGAGCGACAAGCCGAAATTCGCGGAAGTCGCCCACCAGATCCTCGACTTCGTGAAGGACGCGGAGCTGATCATCCACAACGCGCCGTTCGACCTGGGCTTCCTCGACGCCGAATTCGCGCGGCTCGGCCTGCCGCCGTTCACCGAGCATTGCGGCGGCGTGATCGACACGCTGGTGCAGGCCAAGCAGATGTTCCCCGGCAAGCGCAATTCGCTCGACGCACTGTGCGACCGCTTCGGCATCAGCAACGCGCACCGCACGCTGCACGGCGCACTGCTCGACTCGGAGCTGCTCGCCGAGGTCTATCTCGCGATGACGCGCGGCCAGGACAGCCTCGTGATCGACATGCTCGACGACGCCGGCGCCGACGGCGGCGCGGCGAACGGCAAACGCGTGTCGCTCGCCGCGCTCGACCTGGCCGTGGTGACCGCGAGCGAAGACGAGTTGGCCGCGCACCAGGCTCAGCTCGACGAGCTCGACAAGTCGGTCAAGGGCACGTGCGTGTGGCGCCAGCCCGCCGACACGGATACCGCCGAAGCAGCCTGATGCAGGCGGCACGCGCCGCGGCCGCGCCGCTCAGGCGCGCGGCTGCAGCGCGATGACGGCCATTCCGCCGAGCGCGAGCACCGCGCCGGCCACGTCCCAGCGGGTCAGCGCGACGCCGTCGACCACCCGCAGCCAGATCAACGCCACCGCGATATAGACGCCGCCGTATGCGGCATACGTGCGCCCTGCCGCGCTCGGATGCAGCGTCAGCAGCCACGCGAACAGCGCCAGCGACAGCGCGGCGGGCACCAGCAGCCAGGCCGGGCGCCCGGCCTTCAGCACGAGCCACGGCAGGTAGCAGCCGACGATTTCGGCCAGCGCGGTAGCGGCGAACAGCGCCGCGATCCTCATCAGTTCGGTCATCCGGTTCCTCGCGAATTCAGCCCCGTCGCGGCGGCCGGCACGGCCGCGCCGCGCGCCGCCGATCATACCTGAGCAAGCTCCCCGGGATGCCCCGCCAGACGGGCGATTCCGGGTAATTTGCACGATCGTCCGTCATCGTGCTATCATGTCGCCTGTTTCAACATTCAATCTCTGTCTTTTCGATTTTGAGAGAAGTCCGTCCGCACGTTGCGGCCCGGTGCCTCGATCGAAATTGCATCCACAGGAAAGCCCGCCCGACAGGCCCGCTTTTCTCGTTTCGCTGCCCCTCCGGGGCGTTGCCGGCACGCCGGACCCATCGTCCGCACCGGCATCCGCCGCCTGCATCACGCGGCCCATTCTTCATGAGCGCACTGTCGCGACGGCCCATCGGGCCCGCGTCGAAGCAGCCCCTTGGCCCTTTGCTGCCCTCTATGCAGTAAGTGCTTAATGGTCTGCCCCGACGCGCAGCACACGACACCGCGCTCGCCGGCAAACCGTGTCGGACGGCCCGCCCGTTCCGGCGCTGTCAAAGGAGTGCATGACCTTGACCGCAACACACGTCAGCCCGACCGCTGTCTCTTCCCCCGCTTCGTCGTCCGGCGAAGCCCCGCTCGCCGCGGACGACATCACCGTCGTCGACCAGAGCCTGCTCAAGCGCGCCGTCAGCGCAATGGCCATCGGCAATGCGATGGAATGGTTCGACTTCGGCGTCTACAGCTATATCGCCGTCACGCTCGGCAAGGTGTTCTTCCCGTCCAGCAGCCCGTCCGCGCAGTTGCTCGCGACCTTCGGCACCTTCGCGGCCGCGTTCCTCGTGCGCCCGCTCGGCGGCATGGTGTTCGGCCCGCTCGGCGATCGCATCGGCCGCCAGCGCGTGCTGGCCGCCACGATGATCATGATGGCCGTCGGCACCTTCGCGATCGGCCTGATCCCGAGCTATGCGTCGATCGGCATCATGGCCCCGATCCTGCTGCTCGTCGCCCGCCTCGTGCAGGGCTTCTCGACCGGCGGCGAGTACGGCGGCGCGGCCACTTTCATCGCCGAGTTCTCGACCGACAAGCGCCGCGGCTTCATGGGCAGCTTCCTCGAATTCGGCACGCTGATCGGCTATGTGCTGGGCGCGGGCGTCGTCGCACTGCTCACCGCGTCGCTGTCGCAGGAAGCGCTGCTGTCGTGGGGCTGGCGCGTGCCGTTCCTGATCGCCGGGCCGCTCGGCCTGATCGGTCTGTACATCCGGATGAAGCTCGAGGAAACGCCGGCGTTCAAGCGCCAGGCCGAAGAGCGCGAAGCGCAGGACAAGGCCGTGCCGAAGGCGCGCTTTCGCGAGACGCTGCTGCGCAACTGGCGTGCGCTGCTGCTGTGCGTCGGCCTCGTGCTGATCTTCAACGTGACCGACTACATGGTGCTGTCTTACCTGCCGAGCTTCATGTCGTCGACGCTGCACTTCGACGAATCGCACAGCCTCGTGCTGGTGCTGATCGTGATGGTGCTGATGATGCCGATGACGCTGTACGCCGGCCGCCTGTCGGACAAGGTCGGCCGCAAGCCGGTGATGCTCGCCGGCTGCGTCGGCCTGCTGGTGCTGTCGATCCCGTCGCTGATGCTGATCCACACGGGCACCACGGCGTCGGTGTTCGGCGGCCTGCTGATCCTCGGCGTGCTGCTGTCGTGCTTCACGGGCGTGATGCCGTCGGCGCTGCCCGCGCTGTTCCCGACCGAGATCCGCTACGGCGCGCTCGCGATCGGCTTCAACGTGTCGGTGTCGCTGTTCGGCGGCACGACGCCGCTGGTGACCGCGTGGCTCGTCGACGTGACGCACAACCTGATGATGCCCGCGTACTACATGATGGGCGCCGCGCTGATCGGCATCGTGTCGGTCGTCGCGCTCGCCGAAACCGCGCGCCAGCCGCTGAAGGGCTCGCCGCCGGCCGTCGCGACGCGCCGCGAAGCGCACCAGCTCGCGCGCCAGTTGCGCGAGGACGACGACGAATCGGAGGTCTACGGCGTCGCGACGCCTGCCCGCGCGTAAGCGTCGCGCAATGAAAAAGCCCCGGCCGAAGCCGGGGCCCGATCGAACCCGATCCGCCCGACCGGCTTGCGCCGGCCGGGCTTTTTTCATTCAATCGGCGCGAACGCCTTCATGCCTGCGCTTCGCAGTGACGGCAGAAGATCAGCGCGCGCGACCGCGACACGGCTGCCTGCGCACCGCGCGCCGCGACGATCATCCCGACCTGGCCGAGATTGAAATCGCGCTCGACCATCAGCTGCGTGAGCCCGGCAAGCGCCAACACGACGGACGGGTGGTACAGGCTCGATTCGATCAGGGCTTTCATCATCGGCTCCATCTGGCAATGCGTGATTTGATGGAGTGGATTCTAGGGATCGGTCGCCTCCGGATAAACAGCGCGAATGCGAAGTCACTTGTCAGCCGCCGAGAACAATCGGCAGCGGCTTGCCGGACAAGGGCGAGCGGCGGCCGACAGCGGTGCGCGACAGTCCGGCGCCCCGCTTCGAAACCTAGACGAGCGGCGTTTCGACGAAAGCCGGCAACGCTTCCGCCCGCGCGGAATGCGCGGCGAGCGCCGGATAACGGGCCGGATCGATCCGTGCCAGCACCGGGTAATCGGCCGCCATGAACTGCGTGAAGCGCCACGCCACCGCGACCGTCACGTCCGACTGCAGCAATCGCGCGCCGCCGAACCAGCCGTTGGCGGCCGCGACCAGCGGCTCCAGCGCGCCGTATGCGCCTTCGAGCTGGCTCAGCACGCGATCGACCCACGGCTCGTGCTGCTTGTCCGACGGACGCAGCGCCTGCTCATAGACGACCTGCACGGTTTTCTCGGCAGCGGCCAGCGCGAAGCCGATCGGCACCAGCGCGCGCAGCCGGGCCTCGACGGCGTCGGGCAGCAGGCGCCGCTCAGGTGCTGCCAGGTGGTCGAGATAGTCGACGATCAGCGACGAATCGAGCAGCGTCGCGCCGCCGTCGGTCACGAGCGTCGGCGCCTTGACGACCGGGTTGAGCGTCCTGAACCGCTCGATATGACGAAACACCGAGATCGACTCGTGTTCGAACGGCAGGTCGAGCAGCTTCGCCGAAATGGCGACGCGGCGCACGAACGGGGAATCCAGCATGCCGATCAGCTTCATCGCGAACGCTCCGCTTCGAGGGAATGGGCCTGACGACTGTAGCAGCGGCGGCCGGCAGCGCCTAGCGTGCCCCTGCGCTTGACGCGCATCAGCCGGCCGTACATCGGGCTCCCGCTGCCCGGCCGCTATGACCATAATGGAGGTTCACGCTCCTTCCGCCCCAGGGTCCGCCATGTGGTATGCCGTCGTCGAGCAGCAGCGGGAATGGATGCGCGCATGGCGCGCGGCGACGCGATACGCGTTCGACGCATGGCCCGCGGCGTCGCTGCCGCACGCCGCGTCGTCGTGCTACGACGACCTGTTCGAACCGCTGCTCGGGCCGCAGGCCGCGCCGCCGGGCTTCGACCTCGCGTGGCCCGCCGTCAGCGAGCAGATCGTCGCGCACACGCCGTTTTGCGACTTGCGGCGCTTCGCGCATGCCGATGCGCACCGCACGGTGCTGCTGTGCGCGCCGCTCGTGGGGCATGCGGCCGTGATGATGCGGGAAACCGCCGAAACGCTGCTCGCCGATGGCGACGTCTGCGTGACTGACTGGCGCAATGCGCGCGACGTGCCGCTTGCGGCAGGCCGTTTCGGACTCGACGAATACGTCGCGATGCTCGACGGCTTCGTCGGCACCCTCCAGCACGACGAGCGGCCGCTGCACGTCGTTGCCGTTTGCCAGGCGACCGTACCGGCACTCGGCGCCCTGGCGCTGCGCGCCGCGCGCGGCCTCGCGCCGCCCGCGAGTATCACGCTGATCGGCGGCCCGATCGATGCCCGCCTGAACCCGAGCGCGCTCGGCACCGCGGCCGCGGCCCATTCGCTCGACTGGTGCCGGCGCCATTTGATCGACATCGTGCCGCCCGGCTTCGCGGGGCATGGCCGCCACGTGTTCCCGACCTATCTGCAACAGGGCGAGATCGCGCTCCTGTATCCGCAACGCTTCCTGACGCTGATCGAGACCTACGCGCTGGCAGCTTCCCGCTTCGACATGACCGGGCTCGCCGACGCCCGGCGGGCACTGCGCGAATACACGGCGCTGCTCGACATGCCGGCCGACTATTTTCTCGACACGGTCGACGTCGTGTTTCAGCGCATGCTGCTCGCGGCCGGCGCGTGGCATGTGGACGGCCGCCGCGTCGAACCGGCCGCGCTGCGCGATGTCGCGCTGCTGACCGTCGAAGGCGCCCGCGACGGGGTCACGGGCACCGGGCAGACGCATGCGGCGCTCGATCTGTGCAGCGGCCTCTCGGCCGACGAGCGCCATCGCGTCGACATCGACGATTGCGATCACTACGGGCTGTTTACGGGGCCACGCTGGCACGGCAACGTTCATCCGGCGCTGCAGCGCGTGTTCGCGCTCGCGGAAGCCGGCCGACCGCGCCCGCGCCGAAACCGGCAAACCTGACGCCGCATCACGGGCGCGCCGCGTCGAGCAGCGCGCGCACCTCGTCGTCGCTCGTCTGCGCGAAGTGCGCGTAGAACTGGCTGATCCCGAAGAACCGCGCCGGCTGCGACACCGTGACGAATGCATCGGCCAGGCCGTCGAACGCATGCACGGCACTCGCCGGCGCGACCGGCACGGCCGCGACGATGCGCGCCGGGTGACGCTCGCGCAGCGCCTGCAGCGCGACGCGCATCGATGCGCCGGTCGCGACGCCGTCGTCGACCACGATCGCGATGCGCCCTTCCACCGCCAGCGGCGGCACCGCGCCGCGATACAGCGCCTCGCGACGATGCAGTTCGGCCGTCTCGCGCGCGATCACGTCGGCGAGTTGTGCATCGGATACGTCCATGTCGCGGATCACCGAACGCTGCAAATGCGTCCCGCCGCCCGTCGCGATCGCGCCCATCGCGAGCTCGGGGTCGAACGGCACGCCGAGCTTGCGCACGACCAGCACGTCGAGCGGCGCGCGCAGCGCACGGGCGACCGGATACGCGACGGGCACACCGCCGCGCGGCAACGCGAGCACGACGACATCGCTTCGCCCCGCGTATTCGCGCAACGCGTCGGCCAGCTGGCGACCGGCATCGGCGCGATCGGCAAAACTGCTTTCGATCACGATCGACTCCCTGCCATTGCGCCGATGCGCGAAAGCCGCGCCGGCGCCTGTCAACGAGGATGGTTCATCGGTCGCGCCGATGCAAGCAGGGTCACACCGGCGCGCAATGCGCCGCAGGAAGGGTCAGAGGCCGCCGGCCTGCCGGTACAGCCGCCAGAACGATTGCGCGTAGGACTGCGCGAGTTCGGGCGCGCGCCGGAATACGTTGACCGTGTCGGCCTGCTCGGCCGCGCCGTCGGACAGCGTCGTCAGCGCGACGCTGTCGTCGACGATCACGAAACGCGACGCGGGGCCGCCATGCCGCGAATCGATCGCGACGTCGATACCCGCGGATTTCAGATAGCCGGCGCCGCTGTACCTGCCCGCACGCGGCGGGCGCACCAGCACCACGCGCACCTCGATCCCCCGCGCGCGGGCCGCGCGCAGCGCGCTCGCGACAGCCGGCGGCACCTGCGTATAGCCGGCCAGCAGCACGCGGCGCTGCGCCTGTTCGATCAGATCGACGGTCGCGTCGGCCGCCGCGTTGTCATACGAAAAGTACGTGCCGACCGATGCGGCGTCGGACAGAATCTGGCTGGCGTGGACGCTCGTCGCGCAGCAGAACGCGGCGAGGAAGAAGGCGGCTGGTCTCATGGCGGGCGCCATTGTAGCGACGCCAATTCGCGTGGCAAGGGGCGGCTGCGACGCTGCTGCGCCGGCGCAACACACAGTGCCGAACCGGTGCCCGGACGCTGTGTTTCGAGCCGGGTTTCAACCCGTCGATCAGCCGGGCGCGACGCGCGCGAGCCAGTTCGTCACGCCGTCGACGGAACGGAAATCCGCGAGGCTGCGCGCCGGCAACGCGGGATACGCGCCGCCGGCCATCTCGGCCAGCGCGCGCCCGGGACCGAGTTCGAGAAACGCGGTGGCGCCCGCCTCCACGCACGCGGCAAGACAACTCGCCCACTCGACCGGCTCCGCGATCTGCCGCGCGAGCTTGTCGAGGCCCGTGTCGACATCGAGCACCGACGCGCCGTCGATCCCCGAGAACAGCCGCGTGCCGGGCAGCGGCCGGCGCACGCGCGTCACGGCCAGCGTCGCGCGGAAGGCCGGCACGGCAGCCGCGAGCCGGCGCGTGTGCGACGCGATCCGCACGCAGACGGGCGCGACGCGCTGCGCGCCGGCATGCGCCGCGTCGTCGGCCACCGCATCGACATCGGCGTGCCGCCCCGCGACCACGAACGCATCGCCCGGGTTCGCGATCGCGATGGCCGCGTCGCGACCGTCGCACAGCTGCGCCAGTTGCGAACGCGCCAGGCCGCGCACGAACACCATCCGCTCGTCGCCGCCGCTTGCGGCATCCATCGCGCGTGCACGCGCATCGGCCAGGTCGAGCGCGTCGTGCGGGTCGATCATCCCCGCGACGCTCCACGAGCCGACCTCGCCGACGCTGTAGCCGGCGACGCAACGCCGGCGCGGCCACACCGCATCGAGCAGCGCGGCCGCCGCGAGCGCCTGGACCGTGCAGAGGATCTGCGCGGCCCGGTTTTCCCGCAGCGCATCGGGCCCGGCCTGCCGGACCCACGTGCGTGGATCGTCGCCGAGCAGCCGGCCCGCATGCGCGAACAATGCGTGGGCCTGCGGCGCCGACCCGGTCAGATCGAACATGTCGGCGCGTTGCGCGCCTTGCCCCGAACACAGGATGGCCAGCGTCATCGCGCGTGCCCTTCGGCTTCGAGCGCATCGACGAACACGCTCATCGCGAGCAGGTCGGCCGCCCCGCCCGGGCTCAGCCGGCGTGCGACGAACGCCCGATGCGCGGCCGCCGCGCGCAGCCGCCAGTCGGGCACCCGCACGCCGCCGCGCGCGACGAAGGCACGGGCGGTCGCGCGGGCGAAATCGAGGCCGGCCTGCCCGCCCCGGTGCAGCAGATTCGTGTCGTCGAGCGCGGCGATCAGCGCGAAGCACGCGGCGACCCGCGCGGCTTCCGGATCGTCCGGCAAGTCGCGCTGGGCGCGGCGCAGCGCGGGCAATCCGACCGCGTACACGGTCGGAAAGCCGTCGGCCGCCTCGCGACGCGCACCGCCCACACCGTAGCGGCGGCTCGCGCGCTCGCCATGGCTGTCCGGCAAACGCGGGCCGCCGAGGATCTCGACGCCCCAGCGGCGGGATACGAACGCGCCGAGCGTCATTCCGGCCGGCACCGCGCCCGGCAGCGCGCGCCGGCCGGCAGCCGCGCACAGCAGCCCGAGCCCGAAGATCGCGCCGCGATGCGTATTGACGCCGCCGGTCGCGGCGAGCATCGCGTGCTCGGCACGCAGGCCGATCTTGCGCAGCACGGCCATGTCCGCGTCGCGGGCGCCCGCATCGGCGAGTTCCGCGAAGTACGGCCGCAGCACGGCGGCGCTGCGCGCGAACGTCGCGGCATCCATGTCCGTATGACTGCCGGTGTCGACGTGACTGACCAGGCCCGGCTTCGGATAGGTGTCGATCTCGAGCACGAGGCTGCGCTCGGCCAGCGCCGCGATGCGTTCGGCATCGGACGGCGCCGCTACGCGGCAGGCAGCCCGTGCGTTCATCGCGGGCCTCCGGTGAAGGCATCGGCGCGCATCAATTCGACCGCAATCGCGGTCTTCACCGCGACTTCGGGCAAGCGCGCATGCAGTTCGCGCCAGTTGACGCCTGCACCGTCGTCGCGCAGCAGCTCGCCGTCGATGCGCATCGGCGCGCGCGCGTCGATCGCCGCGAGACCGTCGAGCAACGGCGCAAGCGACACGGGGTCCGGTAGCGGCAACACGATGTCGAGATCGGACGATGCGCTCAGGTAGGGCTCGCCCGTCAGCGCCTGCCACGCGAGGCTGCCGAACACGCGGCCCTGCACGCCGCAGCGCGCCCCGAGCGCATCGAGTTCGCGCAATGGCGCATGCCACGCGGCGGGCGCGGCGGCGAGCCCGTCCGTCAAGGTCGGCAGCGGGCCGACCGTCGCGAGCGCGTCGGCGGCCACGTTCAGCGCGATGCGCCGTTTGCCCGCCGACGGCGGCAGCGGCAGGCCGAGCGGCACGCGGCCAGCATCGGCTTCGTCCGGCGACGCGCGACGCACGATCAGCGGCCAATCGCGTTCAGCCCATGCGCGCACGAGCGGATCACCCGCGAGCGCGGGGTCGCGGGCGAATGCCGCGCCCCACCCGCCCGCCGTCAGCGTGACGAGCGTGTGGCGGCGCAGCGGCAGCTCAGCGTGCGGCACGCGCGAGTGCCTCGACGCGGGCGGCGACGTCGGTCGCGACCGGCCGGCCGCGCGCCGCGCGCCGGTCGATGCGCTCGGCCGGCTTGCCGAGCCATTCGCCGACCTGCGCGTCGAGCGCGCGGGACGGATCGAGCACGGCGTCGACGGCGCCCATCTTCACGAGGTTGTCGAGCCCCGGCGCGAACACCGGTGTCGAACGCGCCATCTCCTTCAGCACGTCGATCGGCAGCTTGGTCACGCGCGACATCGACGGCAGGTCCATCACCTCCGGCTCGGCGCCCGGCACGGCGAGCAGCGTGCGCGTCGCAAGCGCGGTCGCGATGAACGCGCCGGCGGCCGTGTGGCCGTACAGCACGCCGATCGTCCGGTGTCCGGCGAGATCCGCGTGCATCAGGCATTTGGCGAGATGCGACAGCCCTTCGTTCAGGCCCAGCAGTTCGTCGCGCTTGCTCATCCGCTGGCTGTCGCTGTCGACCAGCACGAGGATCGGCGTGTCGCCGCCGCGCGCGACCGTGTCGAGCACGGACGACGCGAGCGTCAGCGCCTCGTCGATGCCGAACGGCAGGCGGTCGGCCACGCCGATCACGTCGACGCGCGTGCCGGCCAGTTCCGCGTGGCCCGTCAGCAAGCCGCCATTGCGCACAATCGAATGGCCCGCGGGAAACAGCGAGTTCAGTACTTCATCGAGCGTCATGCTGCCTCCCGCCGGGCCGCCCCAAGGGAGGCAGGCGCCCCCTCGGGGGGCAGCGAACGAAGTGAGCGTGGGGGTCGTTTCATTTCTGCTCCTGTAACTGGTCGGCGAGCTTCGCGAATTCATCGTCGGGCATACCCGGAATCGCTTCCGGCTCATCAGCCCCGAGCGCACGCCACACATCGAGCGCATCCTTGCATGCACCGAACCGTTCGACCCGCGCTTCGAGACGCGCCTGTTCCTCACGCAGCATCGCCGCATCGAACGTCGGCGCGCGCCCGATCAGGTCGAGCGCGGCCGCGCGAAATGCGTCCGGCGTATCGGCCACGTAACGATCGGCGCCGCCGATCAAGCGCCGGTGCTTGCCGCCCATCATGCGCCAGATCAGTGCGCGATCCTTCGAGTCGAATTCCTCGACGCCGCGATTGGTCTCGATCACTTCAGGCCCCGACACGCTGATGCGCCCCTGCTCCGACACCGCGAGCGCCGAACAGCACGCAGCGAGCAACCCGCCGCCGCCGTAGCAGCCCGCGCGCCCGCCGATCAGCCCGATCACCGGCACGCCGGCCGCCCGCGCGTCGACGAGCGCGCGCATGATCTCGGCGATCGCGAGCTCGCCCGCGTTCGCTTCCTGCAACCGCACGCCGCCCGTATCGAACAGGATCAACACCGGCTTGCCGACGTCACGCGCGGCGCGCAGCAGCCCGGTGAGTTTCGCGCCGTGCACCTCGCCGAACGCGCCGCCCATGAAGCGGCCCTCCTGCGCGGCGACGAACACCGGCTTGCCATCGAGCCGGCCGTGGCCGACCACCATCCCGTCGTCGAACTGCTGCGGCAGCGCGAACAGCGGCAGGTGCGGACTCGTCACGCGCTCGGCCGGCCCGAGGAATTCCGTGAAGCTGCCCGCGTCGAGCAGACCGTCGATGCGTTGCCGCGCCGACGCTTCGTACCAGCTCGCCGCATTCGCGACGAACGCCGGCGCATCGTGGATCACGTCGCTCATCATGCGTCTCCCTCGATCGCGCGCACGGCCTGCGCGAGCCGCAGCGACACCATGTCGGGCCGCGCGCCGCCGTCGTTGATCGACAGCTTCAGGCCGCCCGGCGTGCGCCGTTCGACGAAGTCCGATACGACCGCCTGCCAGACCGCGCCGAAACCGACGGCCGCGGTGCGGATGTCGATCTCGCATTCATTGCCGGGCAGCACGCGTTCGACCAGCACTTCGAGATTGCCGGACGCGACCACGCCGACGAGCGCCGCGGCCTGCTCGCCCTTCGCGCGTTCGCGCGCGGTGAAGCGATAGTTCAACTGTTCCATGCCCTCTTCCTCACCAGTTGCGGAACCGGGCCGGCGGCGCATAGAGCCCGCCCGACCAGTGCACCAGATCCTTGATCGACCGCGCGGCGAGCCAGCGGCGGTCGGCGTCGAGCGGATCGATACCGAGATCCTCCGGGCGACGGATCACGCCGCGTTCGCGCAGCCGCTCGACCAGCTTCTTGTCGCGGCCGCGGCCGACGTCGGTATAGCCGGCGACGCCGCGAATCGCGTGCTCGCGTTCGTCCTTGTCGCGGCACATCAGCAGGTTCGCGATCCCTTCCTCGGTGACGATGTGCGTGACGTCGTCGCCGTAGACCATGATCGGCGCGAGGTCGAGCTGCAGCTTGTCGGCGAGCTTCAGCGCGTCGAGCTTCTCGACGAACATCGGCACGTTCTTGTCGCCGAACGTCTCGCCGATCTGCACGACCAGCTTGCGGCCGCGCCGCAGCGCCGCCGGCGTGTCCGGGTCGGCTTCCGCGCCGGCCTTCAGCCACGGCTCGCTCGGATGACGCCGGCCGCGCGCGTCGCTGCCCATGTTCGGCGCGCCGCCGAAGCCGGCGATCCGCTCGGCGGTGACCGTCGACGAATGGCCGGACAGGTCGATCTGCAGCGTCGAGCCGATGAACATGTCGCACGCATAGAGGCCGGCCGTCTGGCAGAACGCCCGGTTCGAGCGCAGCGACCCGTCGGGGCCCGTGAACCACACGTCGGAGCGCGCGCGGATGTAGTCGTCCATCCCGACCTCGGAGCCGAAACAGTGGACCTGCTCGACCCAGCCCGATTCGATCGCGGGAATCAGCGTCGGGTGCGGATTGAGCGCCCAGTGCGTGCAGACCTTGCCCTTCAGCCCGAGCTTCGCGCCGTAGGTCGGCAGCAGCAGCTCGATCGCGGCCGTGTTGAAGCCGATTCCGTGGTTCAGACGCTTGATCCCGTACGGTTCGTAGATGCCCTTGATCGCGAGCATCGCGGTGAGGATCTGCGTTTCGGTGATCGCGGCCGGATCGCGCGTGAACAGCGGCTCGACGTAGAACGGCCGGCCGGCCTCGACGACGAAATGCACGCGATCGCCGGGAATGTCGACGCGCGGCACCTTGTCGACGATGCGGTCGACCTGCGCGATCACGATGCCGTCCTTGAACGCGGTGGCCTCGACGACAGTCGGCGTGTCCTCGGTGTTCGGGCCGGTGTACAGGTTGCCGTCGCGATCGGCGCTCACGGCCGCGATCAGCGCGACCTGCGGCGTGAGGTCGATGAAGTAGCGGGCGAACAGTTCGAGATAGGTATGCACCGCGCCGAGCGCGATCTTGCCGCCGAACAGCAGCTTCGCGATGCGCTGCGACTGCGGGCCCGAATACGCGAAGTCGAGCCGCTTCGCGATGCCGCGCTCGAACACGTCGAGATGCTCGGGCAGCACGACGCCCGACTGCACCATGTGCAGGTCGTGGATCTTCGCGCTGTCGACGTCGGCGAGCGCGGTGGCGAGCAGATCGGCCTGCTTCTGGTTGTCGCCTTCGAGGCACACGCGATCGCCGGGCCGCAGCACCGCTTCGAGCAACGCGACGGTGTCGCGCGCATCGACCCGCTTGCCCTGCGCGTATGCCGCGCCGGCCGCGAGGCGTGCATCGCGCGCCTGCCGCGCGTGATTCCATCCGGTCATGAACAGTTCTCCGCTTCGAGGGTTCAGCGGCATTCTAAGCCTGGCGCCGCCGCCGATTGATGATGTTGCAGAATGCGACTCAGAGGACGCGGCGATGGATGCGGCCCGCGCGCGGGCCGCGTCGCAGGGCCCTACGCGCCGACCAGCGCGCGCGTCGTGAAGAACAGTACCGACGGCCCGAGCAGGCAGCCGACGCCGGTATGGAACGTCGCGACCAGCGCACCGTACGGCACGAGCCGGCGATCGGTCGCGGCAAGGCCCGCGCTCACGCCGCTGACGGTGCCGGCCAGCCCGCCGAAGATCATCGCGGAGCGCGGCGTCTTCAGGCCCATGAAATTGGCCGCGACCGGCGTGCCGACCATCACGATGATCGCCTTCACGAGCCCGGTCGCGATGCTGAGCGCGATCACGTCGGAGCTCGCACCGATCGCCGCGCCGGTGACGGGCCCGACGATATAGGTGACGGCGCCCGCGCCGATCGTCGTCATGCTGACCGCGTCGGTGTAGCCGAACGCGCGCGCGACGCACGCGCCGACGATGAACGGCAGCACGGTGCCGAGCAGCAGCGACACGACGCCGACGAGCCCGGCCTTGCGCGCCTCGGTCGACTGTACTTCGAACGCGGTCGCGACGATCGCGAAATCGCGCAGCATCGCGCCGCCCATCAGGCCGATACCGGCGAACAGCTTGACGTCGGCCAGCCCCTTCTCGCCGCCGGTGAATGCGCCGCCGACGTAGGCGAGCACGAGACCGATGACGATCGCGATCGCCGAGCCGTGCACGCGGCCGAACGTGAGCTTGCGCGACGCGATCGACGACAGCCACATGATCAGGCCGACCAGCGCGAACGACGCGACGAGCCCGTTGTGGGCGACGGTTTTTTCGAGCATCTGCAGCATGGCGGCCTCCGTTATTGTTCTTCGAATTGCGGCACGCCCGCGAAGGCCGTGTCGTCGCGCCCCGTGCGCGCGAGTACCGCAATGCAGCATGCGCAGATCGCGACCGCGCCGACGGCGGCCAGCAGCGCGACCGGCCCGCCCTTGAGCGCGGCGACGACGTTCTGGTTCGCGGCCATCGCGACGACGACCGGGATATACATCGCGCCCCAGAAACCGACGCCCGCCTCGGTCTCCTTCGGCAGCCAGCCGCGCCGGTGCAGCCACAGGCGCAGGCAGATCAGCAGCAGCATCGCGATGCCGACGCCGCCGACGTTGGTCTTCACGCCGATCGCGCTGCCGAGCAGGTCGCCGAGGAACAGTCCGGCCAGGTGGCAGAACGCCAGCAGCGCGGTTCCGTAGATGATCATGAGTCGTCTCCAGTCTCTTCGTGACGGGCGCCTGACGCATGCGGGAGTCAGGCCCGCACGCCGATCCCGGGCGGACTGTCTGTCTCCTGCGGCGGGGCGCCGCGGCCCGGCGGCTCGTCGTGCGAGCACGTTCTCGGGGTCGATGGGATGATGCGGATTCGGGCCGGACGCCGGATGGCTTAGACTGACCGATGCAGCCGGCGGCGCGACACGGGCTACGCGTCTGGTGCCCCTCGTTGGCGGAGGCCGCACTGGCGCGTGATCCGATACTAGCGCCGCATAATCCGGCCATTTATGAAGTTGTCGAAACCGATTCAGTGGATTTAGCAATGCGTCCGTTACCGCCCGAACTGCTGCGCAGCTTCGTCGCCGTCGCCCAGTCCGGCAGCTTCACCGCCGCGTCCGAGCGCGTGAACCTGTCGCAGTCGACCGTCAGCCAGCATATCCGCCGCCTCGAGGAGCTGCTCGACCGGCCGCTGTTCGAGCGCGACACGCGCAACGTGCACCTGTCGCAGCACGGCGACGCACTGTTCCGCTACGCGGTGCGCATCCTCGAACTGATGGACGAGGCCGTCACGTCGGTCTGCGGGCCGCCGCTGTCGGGCAAGGTGCGGCTCGCGATGTCGGAGGATTTCGCGTCGGCGCACCTGACGGCCGCGCTCGCGAGCTTCGTGCAGCGCAACCCGGACGTCGAGCTCGCGATCTCGACCGGGCTGTCGGGCGACCTGTTCGACGCGCTCGACGAAGGCCGGCACGATCTCGTGTTCGCGAAACGCATCGCCGGCAGCCGGCGCGGCCGCGTGATCCGCAGCGAACCGCTGTACTGGTGCACCGGCCCCGATTCGCGGATCACCGGCCACGAGGCCGTGCTGCCGCTCGCGATGCATCCGGAGCCGAGCGTGTCGCGCCGCCGCGTGCTCGAATCGCTCGAAGCCGTCGGGCGCCCTTACCGGATCGCCGTCGTGAGCAGCAGCATCGCGGTGCTGCGGGCGGCCGCGAGCGCGGGGCTCGGCGTCAGCGCGTTCGCCGGCTACGTGATCCCGGCCGGGCTCGCGCGGCTCGACGCGGGGCTACCCGAACTCGGCGAACTCGAATACGTGGTCGATCGCCCGGCGGCCGCGTCGCGCTCCACGCTCGCGCTCGAAGCCACGCTGATCACGGCGGCGGCCGAGTTGTAACGGCACGGCGCGCATCGCACACGGGCGCGGGCGTGGTCGCACCTGACGGCTTTGCCCGGAACGCGTCATCGTCCGCGCAGCATCCGCTCGCGACAATGGGACCCATCCGAACGCACCGCGCATCGCCGCGCGCGTCCGGTACCCCGTCCCCTTGATCGGAGCCCGCCATGAAAAACGTCCTGCGATTCGCCGTCGCGACCGCCGCAGCCGCGCTGCTGTCCCCCGCCTTTGCCCAGACCGACGCATCGGCTCCCACGCAGGGCCTGACGCGCGCGGAAGTCATCGACCAGCTCAAGCAGGCCTATCTCGACGGCGAACTGCCGACCAACGACGGCAACTATCCGCCGAACGCCGCGACCCGCGCACGCAACCGCGAACTCGTACAGGCCGCGAGCCCGGCCTGGCTGGCCCACGTGCCGCCCGCCAGCCAGGCGACGTCGCAGCAATGACCGGTGGCGCCGCTGCGCGCGACCGGATCAGGATCAGGGCAGGAAGCTGCGGCGTCGCGCGTCGATCAGTTCGACGAGCAGCCGATCGCGCTCCGCTGCCAGTGCCTGCATCGACCGCTCGCCCTGGATCGCGCGCAGCTCGTCGGTCAGCTTGCGATCAACTTCCGGATCGAACGACGGCGTGCCGAGGTCGTCCCACCAGCTCGTGATCGGCCCCGACAGGTGTTCGAGGAAGTGCGCGATCCCGCCCGCGCCGCCGCCGAGGTGATAGGTCAGGCACTGCCCCATCAGCCCCCAGCGCAGGCCCGGCCCCCACGCGACCGCCTTGTCCGCATCGGCGACGCTCACGACGCCTTCGCCGACCAGGTGATACACCTCGCGGAACAGCGCGGCCGCGAGCCGGTTCGCGACGTGGCCGGTCATCTCCTTGTTCAGCACGATCGTCTGCTTGCCGAGCGCATCGTAGAACTGCTTCACGCGCGCGATCACGTCCGGACTGGTCGCGTCGCCGCCGACCAGCTCGACGAGCGGGATCAGGTGCGGCGGATTGAACGGATGCGCGATCAGGCAGCGTTCCGGATGCTTCGCGCAGGCCGTCTGGATCTCGGACATCTTCAGGCCCGACGAGCTGGACGCGATCGGCACGTGCGCGGGCAGCACGTCGTCCATCTGGCGATAGAGCGCGCGCTTCAGGTCGAGTCGCTCGGGGCCGTTCTCCTGCACGAAGTCGACGCCGTCGAGCGCGCGCACGAGATCGGCGTCGAACGACAGCCGCGCGCAAAGCTCGGCGGCCCGCTCGCCGAGGAATGCGGCGAGCGCGTCGCGCAGCCGTGCATCGGCCTGCGGGGCCGGGTCGGTCGCGACGACGTCGAAGCCCTGCGTCAGGTAGAAAGCGGCCCAGCTTGCGCCGATCACGCCGGCGCCGACGATCGCGATACGTCGAATGTCCATGGTTGTCCCGTGTGGTTGGTCTGCGGATATGCCGCGGCGATTGTCGCATCGAATCCCGCGCGCAGGCGTCGACGCGGACTGCAGATTCCCTCTTGAAATGCGCGGCGACGGCCACTAATTAAGCGTCGTCGGGCAGTGCCGCATGCCACGCACCGCCCCCGTATCGACCCAGTGGAGCCACCCGTCGCGCCCGCCGCAGGCGACGCGCGGTCACGTCTCCCGCGTTCCCTGTTCAGGAGGACCAACATGAGCGGTATCCATTTCGGCAACGATCTGTTCGACGAATTCGCCCGCGTGCAGCGGCAGATGGCGAGCCTGCTCGGCGAACGCCCGTCGGGCATCCGTGCGGGGCGCGCCGGCACGTTTCCCGCCCTCAACGTCGGCGCGACCGACGACGCGATCGAGATCGTCGCGTTCGCACCCGGCATGGCCGCGGCCGACTTCGACGTATCGATCGACAAGGATCTGCTGACGATCAGCGGCGAGCGCAAACCGGCGCCGCGCACCGAAGGCGACGACGTGCGCACCTATGCACAGGAGCGCTTTCATGGCGCGTTCCGCCGCGTGGTCGAACTGCCGCGCGACGCGGACCCCGACCAGGTCAGCGCCCGCTACGAAAACGGCTGCCTGCTGATTCGCGTCGGCCGGCGCGAGGCCTCGAAGCCGCGTGCGATCACCATTCAGTAACCTTCAGGATACCGACATGAACACGAACCCGACCCTGGCCGAACGCCAAACCACCGCCGTTCATCCGGCCGCCGCCGAAGCCGCGCGCCGGCCCGCGATCACCCCGTCCGTCGACATCGTCGAGGATCAACGCGGCGTCACGCTGCGCGCCGACCTGCCCGGCGTGCCGCGCGAGAATCTCGACGTGAAGGTGCACGACAACACGCTGACGATCGAAGCCGCGACGCAGTTCGACACGGCGGCCGACCTGCGCGTGCGGCACGCGGAAATCCGTTCGACGCGCTATGCACGGTCGTTCGTGCTGAGCGCCGACCTCGACACGTCGCGAATCGACGCGAACCTGCGCGACGGCGTACTGACGCTGACGATCCCGCGCCGCGAGGAAACGCGCCCGCGCCGCATCGACGTGACGGCCGGCAATGCGTGAGCGTCGACGCGTGTCCTGACACGACGCGCATGAAAAAGCCCCGCTCCGGCGCGATGCCGGGCGGGGCTTTTTTGCATCGGGCCGCGCGCATTCAGGCACGCGGACTGCCGCTTCAATCGAAATCGAACAGGTCGAACACCGACTTCTTGCGACGCCGGCCGTCGTGCCGGTCACGCTCGTTGTGCGAGCGGCCGTCGCGCCCCCAGCCGTCGTCGCGGCCGCGCGGCGCGTGCGCATCGTGCTGCACTGGCGCCGTGTCGCGTCGCACCGGCGCGTCACCGGTTTCGCGGGTGATCAGCTTGTCGAGTTCGCCGCGATCGAGCCACACGCCGCGGCAGGTCGGACAGTAGTCGATCTCGATCGACTGGCGCTCGGCCATCAGCAGGTCGGGCGTCTTGCAGACAGGACATTTCATCGCGTTTCTCCTTTCCGTGCGAATTTCATCCGGATTTCATATGAGGTGCGCGAGCCGGCCGCCACAGCGGCCGGCATCACGCGCGCCGGCTCAGTCGCGCGCCACCTGCGCCGCCCGCTTCGCCTTGGCCCGCCGCGCCAGCATGTTCATGCCCTCGACGAACGCCGAGAACGCCATCGCCGCATAGATGTACCCCTTCGGCACGTGCGAACCGAACCCTTCGGCGATCAGCGTCATGCCGATCACGACCAGGAACGACAGCGCGAGCATCACGATCGTCGGGTTGCGGTCGATGAAGCGTGCGAGCGGCTGCGCGGCGAACAGCATCACGCTCACGGCGACGATCACGGCGACGAACATGATCGGAACGTGCTCGGTCATGCCGATCGCGGTCACGATGCTGTCGATCGAGAACACGATGTCGAGCATCACGATCTGGCCGATCGCGGCCCATACCGTCAGGCCGGCCGCGCCGGCGGCCCCGCCCGCGCCGTCGCCGTCGTGCGACACGTGGTGATGGATCTCGGTGGTCGCCTTCCACACGAGGAACAGGCCGCCCGACAGCAGGATCATGTCGCGCCACGAGAACGCATGGTCGAACAGCGTGAACACGGGTTCGGTCAGGCTCGCGATCCACGCGACGCTGCCGAGCAGCGCGAGGCGCATCACCAGCGCGAGCGCGATGCCGAGGCGCTGCGTGCGGGCGCGCTGCGCTTCGGGCAGCTTGTTGCTGAGGATCGAGATGAAGATCAGGTTGTCGATGCCGAGCACGACTTCCATCACGACGAGCGTCAGGAGCGCGGCCCAGACGGCGGGGTCGGTGGCAAGCGTCAGCAGGTAGTCCATGGGCGGGGCCGATACGAAAGTGGAAAGCCTGATGATATGACGCCCCGAACTTCGTAAAAATCAGAGAGAATCTGATTTTAGGTTCGGTTTTTTCGATATATCGCGCTCCGATGCTCAATTTCCGACATCTGTACTATTTCTGGGTCGTGGTGAAGGAAGGCGGCTTCGCGCGTGCGGCCGAGCGGCTCGACATGGCCGTGCAGACGATCAGCGCGCAGGTGCGCGAACTGGAGAAATCGCTCGGGCACCAGCTACTGCGCCCCGCCGGGCGCGGCGTCGCGATGACCGATGCCGGGCAGGCCGCCTTTGCACGCGCGGAAATCATCTTCGAGATGGGCCGGCTGATTCCCGACGACGTGCGGGCGGCGGCCAGCCAGCCGACCGTGCGGCTCGCGGTCGGCCTCGCGGACGGCATCTCCAAGCTTGCCGCGCACGCGATCCTGGCCCCGGTGCTCGCCACGCCCACGCTGCGGCTGCTGTGCCACGAGGGCGAGCACGACGCGCTGCTCGCGGAACTCGCGCTGCATCACCTGGATCTCGTGCTGGCCGGTCAGGGCGCGCCGTCCGGGTCGAACCTGCGCGTGACGAGCGAGCGGCTCGTCGCGTCGCCGGTCGACTGGTACGGGCCCGCGGCACTCGTCACGCCGGCCGCGCGCCAGCGCTTTCCGCAGTGTCTGGCCGAGCTGCCGGTGCTGCTGCCGACCGCGCATTCGGCGTTGCGCGCCCATCTCGACCGATGGCTGGAAAGCGAGCGGATCGTGCCGCGCGTGGCCGGCGAATTCGAGGACAGCGCGCTGATGGCCGTGTTCGCGGCGCGCGGCCTCGGCGTGTTTCCACTGAGCGAACTCGGCGCGAACGATGCGTCGCTGCTGCGCGGGCTCAGGCGGCTCGGGCGCGCGGGCGACGTGACCGAGGAGATCCACGCGATCCGCTCCCGACGCGGCGAACATCATCCGCTGACGGCGCAATTGCTGGCCGCGGCGCGCGGCGCGCCGGCCGACTGAAGCGAGCGCGACATCAAACGAAACTATAATGTCGCCCCGGCCATACGAGATGTGCGCGCGCATCAATCCGGGCACTCCCGTTGCGCCGCCTCTCGCCGAGCCTTCTGAAAGACGCCATGCACAACCGATTTCGCCTGTTTTCCGTTTCGTGCGCGCTCGCGGTTGCGACCGTGCTGGCGGCATGCTCGTCGCCGCCCAAGCCGATCTACCAGCAGGAACAGTTCGACGCGACCACCAGCCCGTATGCGCACACGTTCCACTCGAAATCCGACGCGGCCTGCGAGGCCGCGCGGCGCGCGCTGCTGAGCCAGGGCTACGTGGTGTCGTCGTCGCGCAACGACGCGGTCGACGGCAGCAAGAATTTCCAGCCGAGCAACGACATGCACGTCGTGATCGAGTTTCACGTCGTGTGCGCGGACGCGAATGCGGACGGCTCGTCGAGCATCGCGTACGTGAACGCGGTGCAGGACCGCTATACGCTGAAGAAGTCGAATACGTCGGCCAGCGTCGGCTTGAGCGTGTTCGGCTCGCTGTCGCTGCCGATCGGGTCGAGCGACGACGCGCTCGTCAAGACCGCGAGCGAGACGATTCCCGCCGGCGTGTTCTATGAGCGCTTCTTCACGCTCGTCGACCATTTCCTGAAGATCGACCCGGCGCGGCGCGACCGCGCAACCGTGAAGGCCGCCGAGAAGGAACCCGTCGCGCCGCTGCCCGAACCCGCGCCGACGCCGCAGGGCGAACCGCTGAAGATGACGACGCCGGTCGTGCCGACGCCGCCCGCGGCGCCGGTGCCGCTTTCGGCGCCGGGGGTCGCGGCTGGATCGGGCGCGAATGCCGTGCCGGCCGCGGCGTCGGCCGTGGCGGCGCCCGCTGCGATGCGTGCTGCCGCGCCGGCGGCGGCGTCCGGGTCCGGGGCGGTTTCGGGGGCGGCCCCTGCGTCTGCACCTGCGCCGGCTTCGGCTGGCGGCCCGACGCCTGCGTCGGCGCCTGCGCCCGCTTCGGCTGCTGCACCCGCTTCGGCGCCTAAGCCGGTTTCCGGTCCGGCAACCGCACCGGCGCCTTCATCGGCCTCCGGTTCGACGGCCGCGCCGGTTTCCGCACCCGCGTCTGCTTCGGCTCCGGCGCCGGCCACCGCCACGCCATCATCGCCCGCGCCCTCGTCAGCAGCATCGACGCCCGCATCGGCCTCGGCGCCGTCGAGCGCATCGCCTGCGCCGGCGACAGCCAACCCGATCGCATCGTCCACGCCGTCCGGCGCGAGCGCACCCGCCGCGAACTGACCGCGCTCCGGTATCGTCGCGGCCGGCCGCATGCGGCGCCGCGCGACGGTACGCATACCTTCCGCATCATTCTCCGAGACCCTTCCCGTTCATCCGGCTCGGCGCCGGCCGCGCATGGCCGCACGGGATCGACGAAAAGGCAACGTCGACGCGTCGCGGTTAGCTACGTGCCCAACCCGCGGTCGCCACCGGGACGAAAATCGCAGGCGCCTCGCCGTCTCGCGCCGCGCGGCTTGGCGGCGCCCTCACCTACCGCAACGTCGCACGCAGCGTCTGCAGATGCTCGGCGGTCGTGGTCACGCCGCCGCAGACGATCACCGCGATGTCCGACGCCGACGCAAGCACCGGCACCGGGCGCTCCAGCGCGGCCAGGGCAGCGCCGCACGCGGGCTCGACGACGATCCGGTGTTCATCGACAAACCGCAGCGACGCAGCCACCGCGTCGGCATCGGACACGACGACCGGATGAATCGCGTGGCGCGTCGCCCACTCGACCGCCGCGTCACATGGCCGCTTCGCGCCGAGCGACGTCGCGATGCTCGCGATGGCCGCCAGTTCGACCGGACGCCCCTGCGCGACCGAGCGCGCATAGCAGTCGGCGCCTTCCGTCTCGGCCGCGACGACCGGCACGTCGTGCCAGCCGTTGCGCACCAACCCTTCCAGCACGCCGCACAGCAGACCGCCGCCGCCGACCGCGAGCACGACCGCGTCGGGCTTCGGACCGGCCGCCGCCATCTCGTCGATCATCGTCGCGTGGCCCTGCCACAGCACGCGGTCGTCGAACGGATGCACGAACGCGTCGTGCTCGTCGAGCGTCGATTGCGCGAACGCATTTGCCTCGGCCCAGCTCGCGCCGTGCACGACGAGGTCCGCGCCTTCGATGCGGATCAGCTCGCGCGCCCGGGCCGATGCGCTTTCCGGCACGACGACGCGCACCGGCACACCGAGTTCGCGGCCGCAATACGCGACTGCGATGCCCGCGTTACCGCCCGACGACGACACGAACCGCCGCGCCCCGGCCGCATGGCGCGCCTCGCAGACGGCGCCGATGCCGCGCAGCTTGAACGAGCCCGATGGCTGCAGCGCATCGAGCTTGAGCCGGACGGTCCTGCCGAGCCGGCGGGACGCGATGGGTGAGCGGATATAAGGGGTCGGGATATGAAGCGGCATGGGACGGAACGCAGTGGGGACGGAGGAAACACACGCGACTCCGAAGGAAGCGAGCGCGGCGATGACGGTCATCGTACGGTAGGCCGGTCATGCCTTCCAATACCATCGAATGGCGTTTGCTATGCTTTGCAGGCATATCCACACATCGAACCGGACACCGCATGCGCCAGATCGAATTGCGTCACCTTCGCTACTTCGTCGCCGTCGCCCAGGCCGGCAGCGTGATGGCCGGCGCCCGCGCGGCCGGCATCGTGCAGCCCGCGCTGTCGCGGCAGATCCGCGAACTGGAGGACGCGATCGGCACGCCGCTGCTGATCCGTCGCGCGACGGGCGTCACGCTCACCGCGGCCGGCACGAGCTTTCTGCACGATGCGACCGGCCTGCTCGCGATGCTGCAGGACAGCCGTGAGCGCGCGCTGCGCAGCGCGGCCGGCCAGCTCGGCGAACTGCGGCTTGGCGCGCTGCCGAACTGCCTGCCGTTGCCGGTCGTCGCGAACGTCCTCAAAACGTTTCGCGATGCGTGCCCGGACGTGAAACTGTCGATCGCGCCGATGCTGTCCGCCGAGCAGGCCAGCGCGCTGATGCGCGGCCAGCTCGACGCCGGAATCATGGCGTGGCGTCGCGAGGAAGCGCCGCACCTGACGGGCGTGCGGCTGCTGAGCGACCGCTTCGTGCTCGCGATGCCCGCACCGTCGGGCGGCCGCTTCGTCGCGCCGCGCACGCTGGCCGACGTCGCGAACGAGCCGTTCGTCTGGTTCGATGCGCAACGTTCCGCCGCGCACCACCGGTTCCTGATGACGCAGTGCCAGCAGGCCGGTTTCACGCCGCGCATCGCGCAGATCGGCAGCGACATCCCGACGCTGATCGGCCTCGTCGCGGTGGGGATGGGTTGCGCGTTCGTGCCGGAAAGCGCATCGCCGACCTGCCCGAGCACGGTTCGGCTCGTCGCGCTCGACGAACTCGCGAGCCGCTTCGACATCGAGTTCGTGTTCGACGGCGCGGCGACGACGCCGTCGCCCGTCGTCGCGCGCTTTCTCGCGGCGGTCCGCGACGCGGCCGGCGAACCGGGCTGAACGCACGCTGGACGCATCGGCGCGCGGTCGGGCGATGCGACTTGCCGCGCCGACCGACGTGCGGCATTCACTTCCGCGATCGCGTCGTTTTCGATGTCTTTGCACACGAAGCGACATCGTCGTGTCATCGAAAAATCTTTCAAAACGCCGACGTCCGACGCCGCGATACCGCTATTTTCAAATTGACACCAAAAACGGTCGTTTAACGCCGATTCGAATCGTCCTGGCCCGAAATATACTGCGCGCGCATCCAACCCTCGTGCCAAAGAGAGGATGCGTTTCCGCCCCGGCCATGGACCCCCTGTGGTCGGGGCTTTTTTCTGTCGCGCCTTGCGGCGAAAGGCTTTCCGAACATTGCGCCCGGCCGGCGACGGCAGAATCGCCTGTCGCAGGGCAACGCGTCCGGCCAGGCAGCCGCGCGTCATCTCATGCTCGCCGGCCGACTTCCCGAGCGTCTCGCAAGATACCTCCGCATGAGCCGGGAACCGTCACGGCGTCGCAGCTCCCTGTCTGGAAGTTGCGCGCCCATTCATTACGAAAAGCTTTCTAAAAATCCTTGGCGTTCGTCTATCCCGCCAAAACACGGGCTCATAGGTCACGCACACCCGCGTCGCCCGCGCGCTGCATTGTTGACATGAAATCAAGATAATTTCGTCCGCATACGGCTTTTTCCGCAAAAGTAACGCAGGCACACTTCACGCTGTCCTCAACGGCCTCGTGCCGTCGTCCCCCGCTTACAGGAGTCCACCACGTGACCACCACGACTTCCTCTCCGTCCCGCCCCGGCGGCAGCGCCGCGCTGCCGCTGCTCGCGCTCGCCGCCGGCGCGTTCGGCATCGGCACGACCGAGTTCTCGCCGATGGGCCTGCTGCCCGTCATCGCCGAAGGCGTGCACGTGTCGATTCCGCAAGCCGGCATGCTGATCAGCGCGTATGCGATCGGCGTGATGGTCGGCGCGCCGCTGATGACGCTGCTGCTCGCGCGCTGGTCGCGCCGCTCCGCGCTGATCGCGCTGATGTCGATCTTCACCATCGGCAACCTGCTGTCGGCCGTCGCGCCGGACTACACGACGCTGCTGCTCGCCCGCCTCGTGACGAGCCTCAATCACGGCGCGTTCTTCGGGCTCGGCTCGGTGGTCGCGGCGAGCCTCGTGCCGCGCGAAAAGCAGGCCAGCGCGGTCGCGACGATGTTCATGGGGCTGACGATCGCGAACGTCGGCGGCGTGCCGGCCGCAACCTGGCTCGGCCAGATCATCGGCTGGCGCATGTCGTTCGCGGCGACCGCGGGCCTCGGCCTGATCGCGATCGCCGGCCTGTTCGCCGCACTGCCGAAGGGCGAAGCCGGCAAGATGCCCGACCTGCGCGCCGAACTCTCCGTGCTGACGCGTCCGGTCGTGCTCGGCGCGCTCGGGACGACGGTGCTCGGCGCCGGTGCGATGTTCACGCTCTATACCTACGTCGCGCCGACGCTCGAACACCTGACGGGCGCGACGCCCGGCTTCGTGACCGCGATGCTGGTGCTGATCGGCGTCGGCTTCTCGATCGGCAACATCGCGGGCGGGCGCCTCGCCGACCGCTCGCTCGACGGCACGCTGATCGGCTTCCTGTTGCTGCTGATCGCGACGATGGCCGCGTTCCCGCTGCTCGCCACCACTCACGCGGGCGCCGGCGTTACGCTGCTGGTCTGGGGGATCGCGACGTTCGCGGTCGTGCCGCCGCTGCAGATGCGCGTGATGCGCGCGGCCCATGAAGCGCCGGGCCTCGCGTCGGCCGTCAACATCGGCGCGTTCAACCTCGGCAACGCGGTGGGCGCCGCCGCCGGTGGCGCGGCGATCTCGGCCGGGTTCGGCTACGCGGCGGTGCCGCTCGTCGGCGCGCTGATCGCCGCCGCCGGGCTCGCACTCGTGATGCTGCAGGTCACGCAGCGCCGCCGCTCGCCGGCCGCCGCGAACTCGTAAAGGGCAACGCCCGGACGGCCGGGAACCTGCCGCACGCATTCTTACGGCCGCGCCATGCGGCCGTTGTCATTTCCGGCGTGCGCTTCGGTTCCGACGGCTCGATCAGCGCCCGGCGGCAAACCCGCCGAAAAACGCGCGCGCGTTCGCCTCGAGACTCGCGAGGTGATAACCGCCCTCCTGCACGATCACCGTCGGCAAGCCGAGCGCGCCGATCGCGCCCCCGAGCCGCCCGAACCCGTCGGTCGTGACCGCAACCTGCGATTGCGGATCGTCCTTGTAGATGTCGAAACCGAGCGCGAGCACGAGCGCATCGGGCTGGAACCGCGCGAGTGCACGCAACGCGTCGTCGAGCCGCTCGAAGAATGCCGACTCCGGCGCGCCGTGCGGCATCGGCAGGTTGAGGTTGAAGCCGTCGCCGGCGCCCGCCCCCGTCTCTTCCTCGTAGCCCGCGACGACCGGGTAGAAGTTGGTCGGGTCGCCGTGAATCGACACGTACAGCACGTCGTCGCGGCCGTAGAAGATCTCCTGCACGCCCTGCCCGTGATGCATGTCGGTATCGAGGATCGCGACGCGGCGATGGCGGCCCAGCAGCGCCTGCGCGGCGATCGCCGCATTGTTCAGGTAGCAGAAGCCGCCGGCCGCATCGCGCCGCGCATGATGGCCGGGCGGCCGGCACAGCGCGTACGCCTCGCGTGCACCGTCGTTGACGTCGGCGGCAGCCGCCAGCGCGCCCTGCGCGGACCAGTACGCCGCGCGCCACGTGTTCGCGCCCACCGGGCAACTGCCGTCGGCGAGGTAGCGCGCGGCTTTCGCGAGCACGCCGCGCAGCGGGTTCGGATCGCGCACGAACACGTTCGACATCACTTCGTCACCCCAGTCGTCGGGCATCTGCTTCCAGTCGCGGTGCGCGTCCTCGAGAAAGCGCAGGTAGTTCATGTCGTGCACGGCCGCGATCGGCGCGGTGCCGCGATCGGCCGGCTCGCGCACGTCGAAGTCGAGCGACCGGACGGCCGCGACGAGCCGTGCCGCGCGTTCGGGCACCTCCTGCGGTTCGCGCATCTGGCCGCGCGACAGGTAGCTGCGCGGATGGTGCAGCAGTTGTTCGGGATGGAAATAGGTTTTCATGATGTTCCTCGTCGATTCGTCGGATCAGGCGCCGTGCGCGGCAGCCGCCGCGTCGACGCGCGCCGCGATGCCCGCGCGCGCCAGCACCGCATGGAGCAGCACGTTCGTGCCGCGCGTCACGTCGTCGGGCAATGCATCCTCGGCTTCGTTGTGCGACAGGCCGTCGACGCACGGAATGAACACCATCGCGGTCGGGAAACGACGCGCGAGCAGGATCGCGTCGTGACCGGCGCCGCTCACGATCCGCTCGTGTGTATAGCCGAACGCGGCGGCCGCCTGCGCGACCAGCCCGACGCAATCGCGGTCGAACGGCGTCGCCGGGCTGCGCCAGCAGGTGTCGATCGCCACCTGCACGCCGCGTGCGGCGGCAACGCGTGCGCAGGCGTCGCGCAGGTCGCGCTCCATCGCATCGACTTCGGCATCGTCGTGATGACGCAGGTCGACCGTAAAGGTCAGGTCGCCGGCAATCGTGTTGCGCGACGCGTTGCGAATGCCGACCTGCCCGATCGTCGCGAGCCCGCGCGGCGCGTAGCCGGCGACGATTCGTTCGAGTTCGAGCGCGATCTGCGCACTCGCGAAATACGCGTCCTTGCGATACGGCATCGGCGTCGTGCCCGCATGCGCGGCCACGCCGGTCACCGTCACGTCGAGCCAGCGGATCGCCTGGCCACCGGTGACGATGCCGATCGTCGTGCCGTTCGCCTCGAGCACCGGCCCCTGTTCAATATGCGCCTCGAAATACGCGTCGACCGCGCCACCCATTGCTCGCGTGCCGCGGTAGCCGCACGCGTCGAGCGCCGCGCCGAGCGTGATGCCGTCGGCGTCCTGCTTCGCGAGCGCGTCGTCGAGCGGCAACGCGCCCGTGAACACGGCCGAGCCGAGCATCGCCGGTGCGAAGCGTGCGCCCTCCTCGTTGGTCCAGGACACGATCTCGAGCGGCTTGTCGGTCGCGATGCCCGCGTCGTTCAGTGTGCGCACGAGTTCGAGCGCGGCGAGCACGCCATAGACGCCGTCGAAGCGGCCGCCTTCGGGCTGCGTGTCGAGATGGCTGCCGATCAGCACAGGCGCTGCCTGCGCATCGGCGCCGTCGCGCCGCGCGAACAGGTTGCCGACCGCATCGACGCTCACCGTCATTCCCGCGTCGCGGCACCATTGCGCGAACAGGTCGCGCCCGCGCCGGTCGTCATCGGTCAGCGCGAGGCGCCGCACGCCGCCGCGCGGGGTCGCGCCGACGCGCGCCATGTCGGTCAGGCTCTGCCACAGGCGGGCGCCGTCGATTTCCAGCAGGTCTTTCATATGCATTCCGGATCGATTCGTTCGTTGAAGGTCAGTGCGAGCCGAGCGCTTCGGTGGCGGCCGGCCGCGCGGCGCGGCGCGCATCGAGCGCGACGATGCAGAGCAGCGAAATACCGGCGAGACACGTGTAGAACACCGCGAGCGGCCACCACTGGCCCGTGAAGCGATGTGCGAGCCACGTGCCGACGAGCGGCGTCAGGCCGCCCGCGATCGCGCCGCAAATCTGGTAAGCGAGCGAGATCGCCGAATAGCGCACGTGCGCGGGAAACACGTCGCTGACGAAGCCCGCGATCACCGAATAGAAGCCGGCCATGCACACCACGGCGAGCGCGATGCCGGCGATCAGCGACGCGGACGTGCCGCCCTGCACGAGCATGAACATCGGATACGGCGACAGCATCGCGAGCAGCGCCGCGAGCTTGAGGAAGCGCGCGCCGCCGATACGTTCGGCGATCCAGGCGGCGAGCGGCTGCGCGAAAAACTGGATGATCGCGACCGCGAACAGGCTGTCGAGGATCAGCGAGCGCGAGACGCCGACGTACTGCGTCGTGTACGCGATCATGAACGTGTTCGTGAAATAGACGCCCGCGATGCCGATCGTGTTCGCGCCGATGCAGAGCAGCACGAGCCCCGACGCGGAACGGAACACTTCCGCGACCGGCAGCTTCACCGTGCGGTTGGCTTCCTTCACCCGCGCGAATTCCGGCGACTCGTTCACCCCGAGCCGGATCAGGATGCCGACCACGAGCAGCACCGAACTCGCGAGAAACGGCAGGCGCCAGCCCCACGCGAGGAAATCGGCCTTGTCCATCGACGTGACCGCGCGGAACGCGATCAGCGACAGGATCAGCCCGGCCGGGCTGCCGAGCTGCGCGAACGACGCGAAAAACGTGCGGCGCCCCTGCGGCGCATGCTCGCCGGCCATCAGCACCGCGCCGCCCCATTCGCCGCCCACCGCGATGCCCTGCACGACGCGCAGCGCGACGAGCAGCACCGGCGCCAGGATGCCGACCTTCGAATAAGCGGGCAGCAGCCCGACGCACACGGTCGCGACGCCCATCATCATCAACGTCGTCATCAGCGCCTTCTTGCGGCCGATGCGGTCGCCGAGATGGCCGAAGATCACGCCGCCGAGCGGACGCGCGAAGAAGCCGACCGCAAACGTCGCGAACGATGCCATCGTGCTGACGAACGGGTCGTGCGACGGGAAATAGAGTTCGCCGAACACGAGCGCGGCGGCGGTCGCGTAGATGTAGAAGTCGTACCACTCGATCATCGTGCCGATGAACGCGGCTGTCGCGGCGCGTGCCGGCTGGCGGGCGGAAGGAAGGGACTGGGTCATGCGGGCTCCTGACGCGCGCCGCGGCGGGGCAGCACGCAATATCGTGACGGCGGCCGTCTGTCGCGGCCTCGCGCCGCACGCTGCGGCGCCCCTCCTTTATCGGTGGCCGCAAATCATTAGTCAAATTTCAAGTTATTATTCACGATATAAATTCAACTAATGCCTGATCACTGCTGCCCGGACACCCGATGCGCCCCGACCTCGCCCCGTTCCTGAATGACCGCCTCGACTGGAATCTGCTGCGCACCTATCTGGTGATCATGCAGGAACGCAGCGTGAGCCGCGCAGCCGCGCGCCTGCATGTCACGCAGCCGGCCGTGAGCCAGGCGCTGCGTCGGCTCGAAGAGACGCTCGAGCGCCGGTTGATCGAGCGGCGCGGTGCGCATTTCGCGCCGACGCCGGCCGGCGAAGCCGTGTACCGGATCGCGAGCGACATCTACGGCGGCATCTCGCGCCTCGAAACCGAAATCGACGACAGCACGGCCGACCTGACCGGCTCGATCCGGCTGCTGACGGTGAGCCGCATCGAATCGCCCATCTACGACGAATTCCTCGCGGATTTCCACCGCGCATATCCGCGTATCGATCTGCAGATCGAAGTGATGCGCTCGTCCGACATCCTCTCCTCGCTGCTGCAGAAAACGGCCACGGCCGGGCTCGGCCTGTGCCGCACGCCGCACGACAAGCTGGAAATGCGCTGCTTCCTGCGCCAGCGCTATGCGATCTACTGCGGCCGCCATCACCGGCTGTTCGGGCAGACGCAATTGCGGATGGACGATCTGCTCGCGGAGAATTTCGTGTCGTTCACGAGCGACCAGATCGGCGACAGCCTGTCGCCGCTCACCGTGTTCCGCGACCAGAAGGGCTTCACGGGACGCATCGTCGCGTCGTCGCCGAGCCTCGAGGAGGTGCGGCGGCTGATCTTCGCGGGCTACGGGATCGGCTGCCTGCCCGAGCACATCGTGCGCGACGACATCGCGCAGCAGCGGCTGTGGCGGCTGCCGCCCGACGACGGGCTCGTCGATGTCGACGTGTTCCTGCTGTGGCATCGCGACCGCAAGATGAACGCAGCCGAGCTGGCGTTTCTCGACGCGATGGAGCGCTGCATGCAGCGCTATTCGCTGGCGGAGCGGTTAGGGAAATGACGGCGCGCATGCGCTCGGAGCACGGCCGGGCGCATGCGGCCCGGCGGTCGCTCCGTGCGCATGCATCAGAAGCGATGCACGATGCCGAGTTGCACGCCGCGGGCATTCGCACCCGGATACGCGAGCGGCAGGCCGGGGTTCGCCGCGCCAGCGAGCGTGTAGCCGGCCTGGTTGCGGTTGCGCAGGTACGACAGCGCGCCGTAGAAGCTCGTGCGCTTCGACAGGTCGTATTCGTACATCAGCCCGAGTTGATCTGCGTGGTTGCCTTGCGACAACTGGTCGTGCAGGTACGCGTAACCGAGCGCGACATAGTTGGCCGGGTTGAACTGGTACTTGACCGACAGCCCGTACACACGCGAATCGATTCCAAGGTCGGCCCACTTCACCGCGGAAAAGCCGCCATACACGGTGGCCTTGCCGATCGCATATGATGCACCTGCCATGATCGTGCGATCCGTCGTGGTCGCCACGGCGTTCTTCAACCACTGGCCCGCGACGAATGCGCCGAACGGACCGTGTTCGTAGGTCAGGTCGAACTGCTGGCTGGAGCCGGCCGAGCGCACGCCGCCCGCATCGCCGAATCCGAAGTACAGCCCGCCCTGGAAACCGGCGATCTCCGGGCTTTGGTACGACAGCGTGTTGCTTGTGCGGAACGCGAACACGGTCAAGTTGTCCATGCCGGATGCCTGCGTGACTCCGCCGAATGCATCCTGCCCGCCCTGGCCGTTGAATAGCGGCGAATTCTGCCGGCCCGCGCGCACCTTGCCCCACTGCCCCGCGATGCCGACCCACGCCTGCCGGTTGAACAGGCTGCCGGCGCTCGCGAGCGAGCCGTCATTTGGATTGAAGCCGTTTTCCAGTGCGAACTCGATCTTCTGGCCGCCGCCGATATCCTCGCCGCCCTTCAATCCGAACCGGCTGCCCCACTGGCCGCCCGAGTTGATCGCGGCCGTATAGCCGTTGCCCGTATTCACGACCTGCGCGAATTCGTCGATCACGCCGTACAGCGTGACGCCGTCCTGCGCGGACGCAGTGCCCGAACCGGCGACGCAGGCAAGCGCCACCATGAGACGAAAACCGGCGTGCACCGGCCGCACCCGGCAATCGATGCCGCGCGTTTCAATATGCTTAGTCATACTATTTGATAGGTCGAGATTGAAACGACACCGGGCACGGCGTGAACGCCGCACCGGTATCGCGGGATATCGGAATGTGTTGATGGAGCCGGACGCAGGCTACGTCCGACTCGGCGCTCAGGCCGGTGGCGTGCCGGCCCGATGCGCGAGACGCGTGGTCAGTGGTGAACTTCGCCGCGTTCGAGCGGCAGGATCAGGCGCTCGGGAATACTGCGTCGCGACGCGCGCGCGCCGACGTAATACAGCACGGCCGGCACGACGAGGCCGAGAATCCACGAGATATCGGTGCCGCCGAGCGCATCGACGAGCGGCCCCGTGTAGAGGTGCGTCGACATGAACGGCAGTTGCACCAGGATACCGACTACGTAGATCGTGATCGCCATCACGTTCCAGCGGCCGTAGCGACCATCGGGATCGGACAACGCCGGCACGTCGTAGCGCGAACGCGTGAAGCAGTAGTAATCGACCAGATTGATCGCGCTCCACGGCGTGAAGAACGCGAGCAGGAACAGGATGAACGCGGTGAATTCCTTCAGGAACGAATGACGGCCCGCGAGCGCGATCAGCGTCGACACGCAGATCATCCCGAAGATGTACACGAGGCGGCTCTTCGACGATACCGCGCCCTTGCCGCGAAAGCCGCTGACGATCGTCGCCATCGACATGAAGCTGCCGTATGCATTGAGCGCCGTCACCGTCACCTTGCCGAACGCGATGCTGAAATACAGCAGCGCGGCCACGGCGCCCGTCGAGCCCAGGCCGACGATGTACGACACTTCGTGGTGCGCGAACTGGCTGCCGGCCAGCGCGGCCGCGAACACGCCGAACACCATCGCCGCCTGCGCGCCGATCACCGAGCCGAGGCCGACCGCGAGAAACGTCGCGACCGACGACGTCGAGCGCGGCAGGTAGCGCGAATAGTCGGCGACGTACGGGCCGAACGCGATCTGCCACGACGCGGACAGCGACATCGCGAGCAGGAAGCTCGCCAGCGAGAAATGCCGGTTTGCGAGCAGCGCGCCGATGTCGTGGTTCGCGAACAGTTGCGCGAACATGTAGACGAACGCGACGATGCCGACCACGCTCGCGATCCGGCCGACGAAGTGGATCGCGCGATAGCCGAACACGGTCAGCACGACGATCACGGCCGCGAACAGCAGGATGCCGGCCGCGTCGTCGACGTGCAGCAGTTGCGCGACGGCCTGCCCGGCCAGCACCGAGCCGCTCGCGGAAAAGCCGATGTACATCAGGCACACCAGCACGATCGGAATCATCGCGCCGTACACGCCGAACTGCACGCGGCTCGAGATCATCTGCGGCAGCCCGAGCTGCGGCCCCTGCGCGCCGTGCAGCGCCATCACCGCGCCGCCGACGAGCTGGCCGAGCAGCAGCGCGACCAGCGACCAGAACACGTCGCCGCCGAGCACGACCGCCAGCGCCCCGGTGACGATAGCCGTGATCTGCATGTTGGCCGACAGCCACAGCGTGAACTGGCTCAGCAGGCCGCCGTGGCGCTCGGCGTCGGGAATGAAGTCGATCGAGCGTACTTCGATCAGTCCGCCAGCTTTTCCACTGGAATTCGTTGACACGGGTCAATCTCCAAAATACTCAGGACCACACATGGTTTGAACGGGACAGGAAACTGCGAGCCGCCCTTTCGGCTCTGCGGATGCGGGGCGCCGTGGATCGCCGGCATGCGCCACGCACGCACGGTCTGCACGCTGGCGCGCAACCGGCACGACGTGTGCCGACATTGCCAGCGGATGATGTTGTATATACAACTTGGGAGATATCGGTGATTACCCGGTATCGATCGGTTTTCGAAATCGTCCGAGCAATCGCGGCACACCCGCGCAGTTTTGCCGCGAGTCGGATGTAGGAAAAATGAAAGTTGGGTCGGTGGGGGGTGGCCGAGCAGGCGCGACCGTCATGGGGTCGGCGGGAGGAAGTTCAGCAGCTGTCGCGCGGCCTCGATGTCGTGTCCGTGCAGCCAGTCGTCGGCGTTGTCGCGACGCAGAGCCACGACGTCGTACCCCGGACCCCACATGCGATCAACCGCGCGGCCCGACCTGAAACGTGAGAATTTCGTCCCCCGCGTCGTCCAGTTCCCCGGTCGGTATCCAGCCGAGATGGCGATAAAACCCGTACGAACGCGACGCGGGATCGGTCGAGCAGCCGAGAAACAGCGACGTGACGCCGTGCGCCGCGAAATCGTCGATCACGCACCGCAGCAGCCGCTTGCCGATCCCCGTCCCTTCGTACTCGGGCAAAATCGCGAGCACGACGATTTCGCCCGAACCGGTGTCGCCGAAGCAGTAGCCGACCATGTGTGCGGGCGCACAGCAGACATGGCCTGCGAACACGCCGTCGCGGATACCGTCGTCCCAGCTTTCAACGGTGATGCCGAGCGCGCGCAACTGCGCTTCGCTGAACGCGTTTTCGCGTGTGCGCGCACGCAGTGCGATGCAGTCGGCCGCGTCGCCGGGAACGGCCTTGCGCCAGATCAGTTCATCCATCGATCGGGTGTTCCTTTTTCTGCCGCCGGCGCGACGCATACAGGCAGATCAGTTCCAGTGCGATCGTCGCACCGGCCAGCGACGTGATTTCCGCGTGATCGTACGGCGGCGACACTTCGACCACGTCCATGCCGACCAGGTTGATCCCGTCGAGGTGGCGCAGGATCTCGAACGCCTGATGGCTCGACAGTCCGCCCGACACCGGCGTCCCGGTGCCCGGCGCGAACGCCGGATCGAGACAGTCGATGTCGAACGTCAGGTACACCGGATGATCGCCGACTCGCTCGCGAATGCGCGCGGCGACCGCGGCGGGCGTCGACGCATGCACCTGACGCGCATCCTGGATGTCGAAGCCCATCGGTTCGTCGTTGGTCGTGCGGATGCCGATCTGGGCCGATCGTCCGGGCACGACCCACCCTTCCCGCGCCGCGTGATAGAACATCGTCCCGTGATCGATGCGCTTCACGTCGCGGTCGGGCCACGTGTCGGTGTGCGCGTCGAAATGCACGAGCGACAGCGGCCCGTGCACCTTCGCATGCGCCTTCAGCAGCGGATACGTGATGAAATGATCGCCGCCGAGCGTCAGCATCGCGCAGCCGCGCGCGAGGATCGCATCGGCATGCCGCTCGATCGCGCCCGGCACCGCTTCGGGCTGCCCGAGATCGAACGCGCAGTCGCCGTAATCGACCGCCGCCAGCACGTCGAACGGATCGAACGACCACGGCCACGGACGCGCCCACGCGATGCCCGTCGACGCGGTCCGCAACCCGCGCGGGCCGAAGCGCGTGCCGGGCCGGTGCGACGCGGCGGAATCGAACGGTACGCCGGTGATCGCGAGGTCGACGCCGTCCAGATCGCGGCTGAAACGCCGGCGCATGAAGCTCGTCGCGCCCGCGAAACTGGGTTCGGCCTGGGTGCCGTAGAGGCTGTCGCGGGTGAACGCGAAATCGTTCTGGCTCATCGTCGGAGTCCGGTCTGAAGGGGGCACGGCCGCGCGGCTGGCGACCTCGAGCCCGATTCTGCCGCGCCCGCATGCAACGAAAAATATGAACTAACATAAGCCGACTTCACAAAATGCGATGTATCGCCATGCTGACCCGACTCAGAGACATGGATTTGCAGTTGCTGCGGCTCTTTCTGACGATCGTCGAAAGCGGCGGCTTCAGTGCCGCGCAAGGCACGCTCGGCATGGCGCCGTCGACGATCAGCACGCAGATGGCCAAGCTCGAGACGCGGCTCGGGTTCCGGCTGTGCGATCGCGGCAAAGGCGGGTTCCGGCTGACGCCGAAGGGCGAACGCGTGCTGCAGTCGACGCGCCGCCTGCTGCACGCGATGGACGTGTTCACGCGCGACACGCAGCACATCTCGGGCACGTTGCTTGGCGAATTGCGCATCGGCCTGTCCGAGCGGATCTCGCCCGACGTCGTCGAATCGATCGCAGCGGCCGTCAGCCGCTTTCGCGAGCGCGCGCCGGATGTGCTGATCGAAATGATCGCGGTGCCGCCCGACGAGCTGGAGCGCCGGCTGCTGAAAGGCGAACTGCAGCTCGCGATCGGCTATTTCTCCGGCCACCAGGCCGGCCTGCACTATGCGCCGCTGTTCGTCGAGCACCAGTCGCTGCATTGCGGCGCCCGCCATCCGTTGTTCGCGAAGAAAGCCGTGTCGGTCAACGACATCGCACACGCGAGCAACGTCGCGCGGCTCTACAAGACGAACACGTCGGGAGCGGCGCTGCGCAATGCACGGCCGACCGCGTTTTCGGAAAACGTCGATGCCGACGTGATCTTCATCCTGTCGGGCGCGCATGTCGGCTTCCTGCCCGACCACGTCGCGGCACCGTGGATCGCCGCCGGGAAGATGCGCCGGCTGCTCGCGAGCAAGCTGAGCCACACGGTGGCATTCCAGCTCGCGACACCGAGGAATTCCGACGGCAGCGAAGCGCTGGATGCGTTCATGGCCGCGCTCGCCGAGCAGTTCGGCGCGCTCGTCGGAAACGCAGACGAATAGTCGGACGGGCGCACCGCCCGCACCGCATCAGACGAGCCGGTCGGATGCGACGACCTGCACGCCCGGCCGTGCGTCGATCGCCGCGTCGAGCAACGCGCGCGCAATCCGCGGCGCGGGATTCACGCGCCACTTCGCCGGGAGCACCGGCGCGACGGCGCTCAGCGCGAACACGAACAGCCGCTCGCCGAACCTGAACTCGTCGCGGCTGCCGCCGATCAGGCCCGGTCGCACGTACGTGAGCGAATCGAAGCCGACGCCGGCGAGCGCCCGCTCGACTTCGCCCTTCACGCGGTTGTAAAAGATGCGCGACCCGGCATCGGCGCCGAGCGCGGAATTCAGCACGTAGGTCGGCGTGCCGTGCCGATGCGCGAGCCGCGCGACCGCAAGCGGATAGTCGTGATCGACGCGCCGGAAGGCCGCCTGCGAACCGGCGGCCCGCATCGTCGTGCCGAGCGTGCAGATCACGGCATCCGCGTGCCACCAATCGGCCGTGTCGGGCAGATGGTCGAAATCGACTTCCAGCGCGCGCATCTTCGGATGCGGCGACAACGGCCGGCGCGCGAGGACGATCACCTGATCGACCCGCGCGTCGGCGAGCGCAACTTCGAGGACGTGGCGCCCGACGAGTCCGGTCGCGCCGACGAGCAGCAGTTTCATGTCCGGTTGTTCCGTGTGAAGCCTGCGTTGGCGGGCCGAGGCAGCCCGGTTTCCGGCTATCGACATGATCGTCGGCCGACGTGGCGGCGGCAACCCTCCCCTCGTCTCGAAAAATTACCGGCCTGTCAGGCGCCGTTCCGGGCGATCGAATACGACCCGGCCCCGGCGCTGCGCCCGACTCGCGTTCCCGACCCGGCGCGCGAGCACGGGCAAACCCGATCGGATCGGTTTCGGGACCGGCACGAACGGATACCGGATGAACAACATGAAGTCCATCAGACGCCGCAAGCGCCGCCGATGCGTGCGCGACGCACCGGCAGCGCTCCGTCAAGCCCGCACGTCAGACATGCAGCGCGTGTCCGAGCGCCCGCAACGCCGCCTCCTGAAGGGCTTCGCCGAGCGTCGGATGCGCGTGGATCGTGCCGCCGATGTCTTCCAGCCGCGCGCCCATCTCCAGCGACTGCGAGAACGCCGCGGCCAGCTCCGACACCCCGCGCCCGACCGCCTGCCAGCCGACGATCAGATGATTGTCGCGCCGCGCGACGACGCGCACGAATCCGTCGGTCGCCTGCAACGTCATCGCCCGCCCGTTCGCGGCGAACGGAAACGACGCGCTCAGGCAATCGACGCCGGCCGCATGTGCATCGTCCGGCGACCAGCCGGCCGTCACGATCTCGGGATCGGTGAAGCACACGGCCGGAATCGCCGCGGGCGTGAACTGGCGCCGCCGGCCGGCGATCAGCTCGGCCACCATCTCGCCTTGCGCCATCGCGCGATGCGCGAGCATCGGCTCACCCGCGACGTCGCCAATCGCCCACACGTTGCGCATCGAGGTCCGGCAGGCGTCGTCGATCCGCAGCGCGCGGCCATTGCGATCGAGCATCAGCGTCTCGAGCCCGAACCCGTCGACGCGCGGCTTGCGGCCGACGGCAACCAGCACGCGATCGGCCGGCAGCGTCTGCTCGGCGCCGTCAGCCGCCCGCACGCGCACCGCGCCGTGCTCGTCCAGCCCGAGCACGGTGTGGCCGAGCCACAGCCGCACGCCGAGGCGCGCGAGCGAATCGGCCACCGGCCGCACGAGTTCGGCATCGTACGCAGGCAGCACGCGCTCGGCCGCCTCGACGACGCTGACGTCGACGCCGAGCTTGCGATAGACGATCCCGAGTTCGAGCCCGATATAGCCGGCCCCGACGACGACCAGCCGCTTCGGCAGCGTCGCGGGCGACAGCGCGTCGGTGGACGACACGACGTGCCCGCCGAACGGCATCGACGGCAGTTCGACCGGCTCGGAACCAGTCGCGAGCAACAGGTGCTCGCAACCGATCCGCACCGCATGGCCGCCGCTGACGACCTCGACGGTCTTGCCGTCGATCACGCGCGCTTCGCCGTGCAGCACGCGCACGCCGTTCTTCTTGAGCAGCGCGCCGACGCCGCGCGTCAGCCGGTCGACGATGCCGTCCTTCCACGCGACGCTTTTCGCGATGTCGATCTCCGGCGTGCGCACGCGGATGCCGAGCGCCGCTTCACCGGCATGGCCGCACGCCTGCTCGAACGCGTCGGCCACGTGGATCAGCGCCTTCGACGGAATGCAGCCGATGTTCAGGCAGGTGCCGCCGAGCCGGTCGCGTTCGACGAGCACGGTCGGAATGCCGAGCTGGCCGGCGCGGATCGCGGCGACGTAGCCGCCCGGGCCGCCGCCGATGACGAGCAGTGTGGTGTGTTCGTTCTTCATCGGCTCACTCCACGAACAGCAGTGCCGGGCGTTCGAGCACAGCGCGCACGGCCTGGATGAATTCGGCCGCGTCCGCGCCGTCGACGACGCGATGGTCGAACGACGACGACAGGTTCATCATCTTGCGCGCGACGACCGCGCCGTCGCGGATCATCGGCCGCTCGACGATCCGGTTCACGCCGACGATGCCGACCTCCGGATGATTGATCACCGGCGTCGACACGATGCCGCCGAGCGCGCCGAGGCTCGAGATCGTGATCGTCGAGCCGCTCAACTCGTCGCGCTGCGCGCGGTTCGCCCGCACCGCATCGGCGAGCCGCGCGATTTCCGCCGAGATCGACCACACGTCACGCGCTTCCGCATGACGCAGCACGGGCACCGTGAGGCCGCCGTCCGTCTGCGTCGCGACGCCCATGTGCACCGCGCCGTAGCGCGTGACGACGCCCGCTTCGTCGTCGAACCGTGCGTTGATCTGCGGGAAGTCGCGCAGCGCGATCACCATCGCGCGGATCAGCAGCGGCAGCGGCGTGAGCTTGCCGCGCGTGTCGCCGTGACGGCGGTTCAGTTCCGTGCGCAACGATTCGAGCTCGGTGACGTCGATTTCCTCGACGTAGCTGAAGTGCGGGATGCGGCGCTTCGCCTCCTGCATCTTGCGCGCGATCGCGCGCCGCAGGCCGATCACCGGCACTTCGGTTTCGTCGTGGCGCTCGTCGTAGCCGCGCGGCTGCGATGCGTGCGACGCACCGCCGCCGGTCCGCGCATACGCATCGAGGTCCGCATGCAGGATGCGCCCGGCTTCACCGGTGCCGCGCACGTAGCGCAGCTCGATGCCCATGTCCCACGCGCGCTGACGCACGGCCGGCGACGCGAGCGGCCGCTCGCCCGGCGCGAGCGCCGCGCGCGACGGCGAGGCCGGTTCGTCGCGACGCGGTTTCGCCGGTGCCCGGAGCGCCGCGGGCTGCGCAGGCGGCTCGACCGATGTGTCGGCCACCGGCTTCGACGGCACCGGCGCCTCAACCGGTGCGGTTGCTACCTTCGTTTCCTGCACCGGTGCCGCGGCCTTCAGGTTGCCGTCGCCTTCGACTTCCAGCCGAATCAGCTCGCTGCCCACCGCCATCATCTCGCCGATCCGGCCGCCCAGCTCGATCACCTTGCCCGTCACCGGCGACGGGATCTCGACCGCCGCCTTGTCGGTCATCACGTCGGCGAGCGGCTGGTCTTCCTTGATCGTCTGCCCGACTTCCACATGCCAGGCCACCAGCTCGACCTCGGCGATCCCTTCGCCGATATCCGGCATCTTGATGACATGAATCCCCATCTCACGCCTCCATCACGCGTCGCAACGCTTCACCGACCCGGGTCGGCCCCGGAAAGTACGCCCATTCCTGCGCATGCGGATACGGGGTGTCCCAGCCCGTCGTGCGCTCGACCGGCGCTTCGAGGTGGTAGAAGCAGTGTTCCTGCACCAGCGACACGAGCTCCGCGCCATAGCCGCAGGTGCGCGTCGCCTCGTGCACCACGACGCAGCGCCCGGTCTTGCGCACCGACGCGACGATCGTGTCGAGATCGAGCGGCCACAGCGTGCGCAGGTCGATCACTTCCGCGTCGATGCCCGTCTCCTCGGCGGCGGCCAGCGACACGTGCACCGTCGTGCCATATGTGAGCACCGTCACGTCGTTGCCGGGCCGCACGACGGCGGCCGTATCGAGCGGCACCGTGTAGTAGCCTTCCGGCACCGCGCTCGCCGGATGCTTGAGCCACGACGTGACCGGCCGTTCGTGATGGCCGTCGAACGGCCCGTTGTACAGCCGTTTCGGTTCGAGGAAGATCACCGGATCGTCGTTCTCGATCGACGCGATCAAGAGCCCTTTCGCGTCGTACGGATTCGACGGCATCACCGTGCGCAGCCCGCACACCTGCGTGAACATCGCCTCCGGGCTCTGGCTGTGGGTCTGCCCGCCGTAGATGCCGCCGCCGCACGGCATCCGGATCGTCATCGGCGCGGTGAACTGGCCGGCCGAGCGGTAGCGCAGCCGCGCGCCTTCCGACACGATCTGGTCGGATGCCGGATAGAAATAGTCGGCGAACTGGATCTCGCACACGGGCCGCAATCCGTATGCGCCCATCCCGACCGCCGCGCCGACGATCCCGCCTTCCGAGATCGGCGCATCGAACACGCGCGACTTACCGTACTTGTTCTGCAGTCCTTCGGTACAACGGAACACGCCGCCGAAATAGCCGACGTCCTGCCCGAACACGACCACGTCGCTGTCGCGCCCGAGCATCACGTCCATCGCGGAGCGCAGCGCCTGGATCATCGTCATCGGCTGCGTCGCCGTCTCTGTCTCGTGTTGCGCCATGATCACGCTCCCAGTTCCTGGCGCTGACGGCGCAGGTGCGCGGGCAGCTCCTTGTACACGTCGTCGAACATCGAGGCCGGCGACGGAATCCGGTCGTCGGCCAGCGTCCCGTACTTCTCCGCTTCCTTCTGCGCGGCGATCACCTCGGCCTCGAGTTCGGCCGTCAATGCGTCGTGCGCGCTGTCCGACCAGATGCCCTTCACGATCAGGTGGCGCTTGAAGCGCTCGATCGGATCGCCCAGCGGGAAATGGGACCAGTCGTCGCTCGGCCGGTACTTGGTCGGATCGTCCGACGTCGAATGCGCACCCGCGCGGTAGGTCACCCACTCGATCAGCGTCGGGCCGAGATTGCGGCGCGCACGCTCGGCCGCCCAGCTCGACGCCGCGTAGATCGCGAGGAAGTCGTTGCCGTCGACGCGCAGCGACGCGATCCCGCAACCGACGCCGCGCCCCGCGAAGGTCGTGCCCTCGCCGCCCGCGATCGCCTGGAACGTCGAGATCGCCCACTGGTTGTTGACCACGTTCAGCACGACCGGCGCGCGGTACACATGCGCGAACGTGAGCGCGGTGTGGAAATCGGCTTCGGCCGTCGCGCCGTCGCCGATCCATGCGGATGCGATCTTCGTGTCGCCCTTGATCGCCGACGCCATCGCCCAGCCGACCGCCTGGATGAACTGCGTCGCGAGGTTGCCGGAAATCGAGAAGAAGCCGGCTGCGCGATCCGAGTACATCACCGGGAGCTGGCGGCCCTTCAGCGGATCGCCTTCGTTCGACATCAGCTGGCAGATCATCCGCTCGAGCGGCACGTCGCGCGCGATCAGGATGCTCTGCTGCCGGTAGGTCGGAAAGCACATGTCGCCGTCGCGCAGCGCCATCGCGTGCGCGGTGCCGATCGCCTCTTCGCCGAGGCTCAACATGTAGAAGGAGATTTTCTTCTGACGCTGCGCGATCATCATGCGCGCGTCGAAAATGCGGGTCTTGAGCATCGCGCGCAGCCCGGCGATCAGCCGCGCATCGTCGAGATCGGGGGCCCACGGGCCGACGGCCTTGCCGTTGTCGTCGAGCACGCGCACGAGGCTGCGGGCGAGATCGGCGGTGTCCGCCGCGGCAACGTCGATCGGTGGGCGGCGCACGGCGCCGGCCGGCGATAGATGCAGATAGGAAAAGTCCGTCTTGCAGCCCGGGCGCCCGGTGGGCTCCGGCACATGCAGACGCAATGGCTCTGACAGGCTCATCGTGTCGTCTCCACGCTCGATTGTGTCTCACGCTGTTTGGGAACGCGCGGGCCGGTTGCCGGCCTGCGCGCGAGCTGACGCGCGGATAAGCACGTCAACCTTGGAAATTTATGCCTCGCAGCGGCGGGCGTCGATGCCCAAGCCGCTCGTTCGTGATGAGCAGATTTGCCATGGTGGATCGCGGTGGCGGCATGTGCGTGCGGTGGTCAGCTTTAACGACGGACGGGTTTGCTGCAGCGCATCGTCGTTGGGCCGGCGGCAGCGAGCGGGCATCAAGGAACGGACGGATCGGCGCCGTCCCGATCATGTGAGGGTACGAAGCAAAAGACCCCGCGAAATCCTGGATTTCAGCGGGGTCTTTCGTCGGGTGCGGGCGCTCGTGCGCCCGCTTGCCGGCTTACTGCGGCGCGCGATCGATCACGCGTCGGGACGGAAGATGTCGAAGCGGCTGTCGGGCGTCACGTGCGCGTAGGCCGACGGGCCGCCCGCACGAAGAATGATGCCCGCGCCGAACGTGTCGAAAATGCCGTCCTTCAGCAGGTCATGGCGGATATGGACCGCGATGACCTCGCCCAGCACCAGCGTGGCCGGCGTCTCGACACCGTGATGATCGCGCAGCCGGATCACGTCGGTCACCTTGCATTCGAAGTTCACGCCGCTTTCCGCGACGCGCGGCACGTCGACGAGGCGCGACGGCACGGCGGTCAAGCCGCCGAGTTCGAATTCGTTCACGTCGTACGGCACGGCGGCGCAGGTCTGGTTCATCCGCTCGGCGAGATCGCGCGTCGCGAGGTTCCACACGAACTCGCCGGTTTCCTGCACGTTGCGCAGGCTGTCCTTCGCGGCGGTGCTCGAAATGCCGATGATCGGCGGGCGATAGTTGAACGCGTTGAAGAAGCTGTACGGCGCGAGGTTGAGCGTGCCGTCGCTGCCGCGGGATGAGATCCAGCCGATCGGGCGCGGGCCGATGATCGCGTTCAACGGGTCGTGCGGCAGGCCGTGGCCTTGCGACGGTTCGTAATAGTGATGGGTCGAGTCGGTCATGACGGGTGGTGTTGCGAGAGGCGAACGATGTGAAGGCTGTCAGCGGGACGCGTTTGCCGATGGCGACGCAGGCGCCCGTGCGACGTGCCTGGCAGTATCACATGGCGCCGTTTTCGGCGCAGTGAAGCGGATAGACGGCGTCGCGCTTCAGGCGTCCGGTTCACCAGGACGCGTCAGATGGTCGATCAGCCACTGCGTCGCGGGCCCGCTCGCACGATCGGCCCGCCTGATCAACGACATACCGTATCGAATCACATCGCGATCCGACAACCGCACGACGGCCAGTCGGCCTTGCCGCAGGTCGTCCTCGATCAAATGCATCGGCATCGAACCCCAGCCGAGCCCTTCGAGCAACAGCCGATGCTTGGCGCCGAGGTCCGCAGTCTTCCATGTGCGGGTCGCATATACGCCGAACGACTGCCCTTCGGTCAGCTTGCTTCGATCCGTCAGCACGAGTTGCGTATATTCGCGAGCCTCGGACAGCGGCACACGCCCGCGGCGCTGCACGAGCGGATGCGTGGGCGCGGCGACGGTGACCAGTTCGATCGCGCCCATGGACGTCGCGTCGATCACATCCGGCCAGTTTTGCACGGGCCCGCTGACGCCGAGCGCGCAGCCGCCGTCGACCACCAGCTTCATCACGCCGCCGAGCGCTTCGATGGTCAGGTTGAGCGCGACCGTGGGAAATTCGTCGGCGAACGCGCGCAGCCCCTCGACGAGCCTGGCCAGTGGAAACATCACGTCCACCGCCAGCGACAGCTCGGCTTCCACCCCGCCGCGCAAACCGGCGGTCTTCGCCAGCAACTGGCCCGCCAGCATGTCGAGCCGCCGTGCGTCGGCCAGGACGATTTCACCGGCCGCCGTCAACGTCGGTCGCCGTTTGCCCCGTTCGAAGAGCGGCACGCCCAGCAACGACTCCAGATTGGCGATCGCGTAGCTGACGACGGATTGCGCGCGCTCGAGCCGCCGCGCCGCGCCGGAAAAGCTACCGGCTTCGACCACCGCGATGAACGCGCGCAGTTGATCCAGATTGGGGCTTCGCTCCATGACCCATCAAGAAAATCGATTTTAATGATCCATTCTAGACGATTGTTTCGATCACGGCATTCTCCTAAATTCCTGTTCAGCAGCGCTCGACGCGTGCGCGCCGGGCATCCCGGATCGCGCGTCGACGACCCATGAACACGACAGGAAAATGGAATCATGACGATCGACAACTCTCCTTCCGGCCGGGCGGCATCAACCCGCGCCACGTTGTTCGACCCGCTCGAATTCGGCGGGATCACGCTCGGCAACCGCATCGTGATGGCACCGATGACGCGCAGCCGTGCCGGCGCCGGGGACGTACCCGGCGCGCTCAGCGCCACCTACTACGCCCAACGCGCGTCGGCTGGCCTGATCGTCACGGAGGGCACGCAGATTTCGCCGCTCGGCAAGGGCTATCCGTTCACGCCGGGGATTTACAGCGATGCGCAAATCGACGGCTGGCAACGCGTGACCGACGCCGTGCACCGCGCAGGCGGCCGGATTTTCGTCCAGCTCGCGCACGTCGGCCGCATCGGCCATCCCGATCTGCAGCCCGACGGCGCCCTGCCCGTCGCGCCGTCGGCCATTCAGCCGGACGGACAGGCATTCACGCCGGCCGGACCGAAACCGCACCCCGTACCGCGCGCGCTCGAGACGAATGAAATACCAGGCATCGTCGAGCAATACGCGCATGCGGCGCAGGCCGCGTTGCGGGCAGGTTTCGACGGCGTCGAAATCCACGCGGGGAACGGTTACCTGCTCGATCAGTTCCTGCGCGACGGTACGAACCGGCGCACGGACCCTTACGGCGGCACGATCGACAACCGTATCCGGCTGCCGCTCGACGTCGTGCGGGCGGTCGGACGTGTCGTGAGTCCCGCGCGCGTGGGCGTCCGCATTTCGCCGGTCACGCCGCATTTCGGCGGCATCGCCGACAGTCAACCGCAGGCGCTGTTCGACCGGTTCGCCAACCGGCTGACCGGGCTCGCCGCCTACCTTCACGTCGTCGAAGGCATTCCGCAGTCCGCGGCCGATCAGGCACCGCCGTTCGACTACCGCGCATTGCGCCGTGCATTCGGCGGGTTCTACATCGCGAACGGCGGCTACACGAAGGCGCGTGCGCAACAGGCGCTCGACGACGGCCATGCCGACCTCGTGTCGTTTGCCTATCCGTTCATCGCGAACCCGGACTTCGTCACGCGCCTTCGACACGATCGCCCGCTCGCGCACGCGGATATGTCCACCGCTTACGGCGGCGGTGAAGCCGGCTACACCGACTATCCGACGCTCGACGCGTAAGCATCAATCGCCCGACAACAGGTCGGTCGCTCGACCGAATCGACGATCCACCCACTCATTCATTACGGATTCCATATGATCAATTCGATCAACCGCGCACTGTACAAAACAACCGTTCAAACGCCCGTCGTCAACCTCGTGCTGTCCGTGCTCGTGCGGCTTCTCATCGCCGGCGTGTATCTCGGCGCCGGAATCAGCAAGGTCTTCAACTATGCGGGCACCCAGCAGTACATGGAGCACATGGGCGTGTCGGGCGCGCTGCTTCCGCTCGTGATCGTCGTCGAGGTCGCCGGCGGCCTGGCATTGATCACCGGCTTCATGACGCGGCTCGCGGCCCTCGGGCTCGCGATCTTCTCGATCATCGCCGCGGTGATCTTCCACGGCGGCGGCGACCAGACCCAGCAGACGTTCTTCATGATGAACCTGTCGATGGCAGGCGGCCTGCTCGCGCTGTTCCTGCATGGCGCCGGCCGTATCGCGTTCGACCGCGCACAGCCGGACTGACCCGTCGGCCTTCGGCAACACACAGCTGCGCGGCCGATCCAGGTCCGCGCTTCATCCATCCCCGGGGGGCGAACGCCCCCATTCCAAGCGAGATGTTTCCATGACCAGCATGCATGCCATCCAGATCGAGCGGGTCGGCGATCCTTCCGTCCTTCGTCCCGTCGTGATCGAGCGCCCCACCCCTGCCGCCGACGAGGTTCTCGTACGGGTCACGCGTATCGGACTGAATTTCGCGGAAACGCTGCAACGCGCCGGCACCTATCCGGGCCCGGCGCTGACACTGCCCGCAGTGCCCGGCTCGGAAGTCGTCGGCACCGTCGCTGCCGTCGGCGCGAACGTGCGGGACATCCGGGTCGGCGCACGCGTCGCGGCGCCGCTGTTCGGCGCGATGCGCGCGACTGGCGGCTACGCCGAATACGTGACGCTCGGCGCCGCGCTGATTACCGCGATTCCCGACGAAGTCTCCGACGACGACGCGGTCGCCGTGATGTTGCAGGGGCTCGTGGCCCGTGTGCTGCTGCGCGAGACGCCCGTGGCCGCGCGCACGGTCGCGATCACTGCCGCGGCCGGCGGCGTCGGCTCGATGCTGATCCAGTTGGCGCGACTCGACGGGGCACGCTCGATCACGGGCCTCGCAGGCGCGCCGGCCAAACTGCATGCGGTGCGAACGCTCGGCGCCGATCGGGCCATCAGCTATCGCGACGCGCACTGGGCCGATCAATTGAGCGACGCAACCGGCCGCGAGGGCCCTGATGTCGTATTCGATTCGATCGGCGGGACGGTCGCACGCACGTTGGTTTCGGGTCTTGCGGTATACGGCCGGTTCGTCAGCTACGGCGCCGCGAGCGGCCAACTCCTGACGGTCGACGAGGCGCTGATGAATGCGTTGATCTTCGGCTGTCGATCGGTGTCCGGCTTCGCGCTGCACGCGTTCCTCAACGAGCACGTCGTGCGCCGGACACTCGGCGAACTGTTCGGACTGCTCGCGACCGGCAAGCTGAAGCCGCTGATCGGCGGCAGCTACGGGTTCGATGCGATTGCCGACGCGCATCACGCGCTCGAAACCGGCCAGACGACCGGCAAGCTGATCCTGCGCGTCGAATGAACGCGATGTACCGGCGCGTGACGGCACCGTCGTCGCGCGCCAGCGAGCTCGCCTGCCGTACGGCGATCACCCACTTTCGCGCGGACGGTACGGAGCACGACGCGCGATTTCGCTCACGGAGCATCCGTTGAAAGACGATGATAACGAAGCAGGCATGCGCGTGTCGCGCCGACAGGTCATCGGCAATCTTGGCGCGCTGGCTGCGATGTCCGCACTCGGTCCGTCCGCCGCGCATGCCGTCGACGCGCCACCCGCCGCGGCGAGTCTGACGAATCCGGTCGATCTGTACCCGAAGCCGCCGTTCCCGCATCAGGTCCAGGCGCCGCCGGGACTCGCGAGCCGGATGCAGCCGCGCCCCGACCACGGCGAGCAAAGCTATCGCGGCCGTGGCCGGCTCGTCGGCCGCAAGGCGCTCGTCACCGGCGGCGACTCCGGCATCGGCAGGGCAGCAGCCATTGCGTTCGCGCGCGAAGGGGCGGACGTCGCGATCGGCTATCTTCCTATCGAGGAATCCGATGCACAGGAAGTCGTTGCGTTGATCCGGGCAGCAGGACGCAAAGCCGTCGCGCTACCGGGGGACATCCGTGACGAAGCGTTCTGCCAGCGGCTGGTCGCACGCGCGGCGGCGGAACTCAGCGGGATCGACATTCTCGTCAACAACGCCGCCCGACAACAGGCGCTCGATTCGATCGACGAGATGACGACCGAGCATTTCGATGCAACGATCAAGACCAATCTTTACGGGATGTTCTGGATCACGAAGGCAGCCATCCCGCATCTTCCGCCCGGCGCGTCGATCATCAACACCACGTCGGTCCAGGCAGTCAGGGCGAGCGCCAACCTGCTCGACTATGCGACGACGAAAGCCGGCATCATCGCGTTCACCCGATCCCTCGCGAAGCAGCTCGGGCCGCATGGCATTCGCGTCAATGCAGTCGCGCCCGGCCCCTACTGGACCCCACTGCAATCGAGCGGCGGCCAGCCACCGGAGACGGTGGTCAACTATGCGGCGGGCTCGCCGTACGGCAGGCCGGGACAACCAGCCGAAATCGCCCCGCTGTATGTCGCGCTCGCCTCGTCGGAAACGAGCTATGCGAACGGGCAGGTCTGGGGCGCGGACGGCGGGCTGGGAATTTTCTGACACGCGACAAGCCGCGATATTTTTCACGTCCCGGCCGGCGTCGCAGCCTCGCCTCGATGGCGACGCCGCACAAACAAAAAAACCCGCGAGCGCTGCATTTCTCGCGGGTTTTTCACACCTTCATCGAATCGAATCGCATCAACGCAATCGATGGTGCCGGGGACCGGACTCGAACCGGCAAGCCAGTTAAGGCGGCGGATTTTCGTCACACTGCTTCTTTCAAAGCCGGCGTCGCGTGCGCGAACCGTTCGTGCGCTGGACTATGCCTTCACCGTCGCGCGCGGGCGTGACCGCTGCCCGTGCGCCTTAGGCGCCCCCCGTCTAGTCTCTACACCTTCCTCGCGGGTTGCCGCGAGGCTTGGCTCGGCGTTGCCTCGATGCGCGCATCAGGGGTTTCGCCGAATTTGAAGGGTTCTGCACCGACCGTTTCCGGCCGGGCACTCAATCGTTTAAGTCCGCTATGTTTACCAATTTCATCACCCCGGCAAGAGGGCGGACGCGATTCTACCATTGCTTGCGCATGCGTTCCCTTATTCCGCCGCGCCGCATCGCGACACCGGCCGTCGTCGCACCGCTTGCTCCCTCGCATTCGACGCCGATACCACACCGACGCCACTGGGCCGACGATTTCGTCCCGCGCCGTAACCTCCGCCGATACAATCGACCGCGCGTCGTCTGACCGCCTCAACCGTCTGACGTTTGTATCGTGCTTTTCGCGAAACAAGCGTCGCGTGCGTCATCGCGAAGTCACAAACGTTTTCGATAATTCCCCGGCCGAAAACGTTTACATCGCATGACTTCATGACCTCGACCATCAAGGACGTCGCTGCCCTCGCGGGCTTCTCGATCGCCACCGTTTCACGTGCGATCAACGCGCCGCATACCGTCAGCCCCGCCACGCTGCAGACGATCCGCACCGCCATCGACACGCTGCAGTTCCGCCCGAGCCCGCTCGGCCGGCAGCTGCGCGGCGAGCGCACGCGGCTCGTCGGCGTCGTCGTGCCGACGCTGTCGAACCCGGTGTTCGCCGACTGCCTGCAAGGCATCGACGCGCTCGCGACCGCGGCCGGGTTCAAGCTGATCCTGATGACGACCGAATACGACGCGGCGCGCGAACGTCATGCGATCGAGACGCTGCGCGAGCAGCGCGTCGAAGGGCTGATCCTCACCGTCGCCGATGCGGATACGCACCCGCTGCTCGACATGCTCGATCGCGACGGCCCGCATTACGTGCTGATGCACAACGACACGCAGCGGCGTCCGTCGGTGTCGGTCGACAACCGCCGCGCCTCGTATGACGGCGTGCGGTTGCTGACCGCGCGCGGTCACCGCCGCGTGCTGATGCTGGCCGGTTCGCTCGCCGCGTCGGATCGCGCGCGCCAGCGTCATCTCGGTTATGCGCAGGCACTCGAGGAAAGCGGCGTGGCGCCGCTGCCGCCCGTCGAAGTCGACTTCAACGCGCCCGAGTTGCCCGACGCGGTGCTCGCGCATCTCACCGCGCACGCCACGCGGCCGACGGCCCTCTTCTGCAGCAACGACCTGCTCGCGATGGTCGTGATGCGCGGCCTGCGCCGCGCGGGTTTCTCGATTCCCGACGACCTGTCGGTGCTCGGCTTCGACGGGATCGCGATCGGCGAGCTGCTTGCGCCGCCGCTCGCGAGCGTCACGACGCCGAACCGCGACATCGGCCGCCACGCGTGGCAGCGTCTCGTCGAATGCATCGGCGGTGCGGCGATCGAGCGCACGTCGACGATCCTGCCGCATGCGGTACGCGACGGCGCGACGATTGCGCCTCCGGCCACCGACCTGCAACTGCGCAAGGCCTGAGCGCCGACCGCATGCGCCGCGCGGCCACACACACCCATAACCACACCACCCCAGCGCCACACCCACTCGCCCGGAGATTCACCGTGTCCTTTCGCCTGACCTCGCTGCTGCGCGCGCTTGCCGCGCCGCTCGCCTTCGCCGCGCTCGTCGCCGGCGCCCCCGCGGCCCACGCCGACGAAACGGCGATCTGCTACAACTGCCCGCCCGAATGGGCCGACTGGGCCGCGCAGATCGCGGCGATCAAGCAGAAGACCGGCATCCGCGTGCCGTTCGACAACAAGAACTCGGGCCAGTCGATCGCGCAGTTGATCGCCGAGCAGAAGAGCCCGGTGGCCGACGTCGTCTACCTCGGCGTGTCGTCGGCGTTCCAGGCGAAGGACAAGGGCGTGATCGCACCGTACAAGCCCGCGCACTGGAACGACATTCCCGCGAACCTGAAGGACCCGCAAGGCTACTGGTTCGCGATCCACTCGGGCACGCTCGGCTTCTTCGTGAACAAGGACGCGCTCGACGGCAAGCCGGTGCCGCGTTCGTGGGCCGATCTGCTGAAGCCCGAATACAAGGGCATGGTCGGCTATCTCGATCCGTCGAGCGCATTCGTCGGCTACGCGGGTGCGGTCGCCGTCAACCAGGCGCTCGGCGGCAGCCTCGACAACTTCAAGCCGGGCCTCGACTGGTTCCGCAAGCTGAAGGCGAACGCGCCGATCGTGCCGAAGCAGACGGCCTATGCGCGCGTGCTGTCCGGCGAGATTCCGATCCTGCTCGACTACGACTTCGATGCGTATCGCGCGAAGTACAAGGACAACGCGAACGTCGAGTTCGTGATCCCGAAGGAAGGCACGATCGCGGTGCCGTACGTGATGAGCCTCGTGAAGGGCGCGCCGCACGACGCGAACGGCAAGAAGGTGCTCGATTTCGTGCTGTCGGACGAAGGCCAGAAGCTGTGGGCCAACGCCTACCTGCGCCCGGTGCGCGCGCAGGCGCTCGGCGCCGACATCGCCGCGAAGTTCCTGCCGGCCAGCGAATACGCGCGGGCGAAATCGGTCGACTTCGGCAAGATGGCGGCCGGCCAGCAGGCGTTCGGCCAGCAGTACCTGCAGGTGATGCAGTAAGCGGCCGGCCCCACGTCATGCTCGACCTGACTTTTCCGCTGCGCTGGCGCGTCGCGCTCGTCGCGCCGGCGCTGGCGGTATTCGCCGCGTTCTGGCTGCTGCCGATGGCGTCGCTCGTGCAGGTGTCCGCCGACGGCGCCTTCTTCTCGCACTACGCGGCGTTGCTCGGCAATGCGCGCTACATGAAGAGCCTCGGCGAGACGGTGGCGCTGTCCGCGGGCGTCACGCTCGCGACGCTCGCGCTATCGACCATCTCGGGCCTGCTGCTCGCGCGCCGCGAATTCGCCGGCAAGCGCGTGCTGCTCGCGCTGCTGACGTTTCCGCTCGCGTTCCCGGGCGTCGTCGTCGGCTTCATGGTGATCATGCTGGCCGGGCGCCAGGGGCTGATCGGCATGCTGTCGGCGAAGCTCACCGGCGACAAGTTCGTATTCGCGTATTCGGTAGCGGGCCTGTTCATCGGCTACCTGTACTTCTCGATTCCGCGCGTAATCGTCACCGTGATCGCGGCCGCGTCGAAGCTCGACGCGTCGCTCGAGGAAGCCGCGCGTTCGCTCGGCGCGTCGCCGTGGCGCATCTTCGTCGACATCGTGCTGCCCGCGCTCACGCCGGGCCTGATCGCGGCCGGCGCGATCTGCTTCGCGACCGCGATGGGCGCGTTCGGCACCGCGTTCACGCTCGCCACCGACCTGAACGTATTGCCGATGACGATCTACACCGAGTTCACGCTGAACGCGAACATCGCGACGGCGGCCGGCCTGTCGATCGTGCTCGGCGTCGTCACCTGGGCCGTGCTCGCGCTCGCACGACGCTTCACCGGTCACACCGCCGCCGCCGCGGCCTGAGGATTTCCGCATGACATCGCTTTCCGGCTCTTCCGCGCCCTCCCCGGCACCTGTGCCGGCTTCCCTGCCAGCGAAACCTGCTGCCCGGCACGCGCCGCGGGTTGCCGGTGCACGCGCGATCGCCGCGCTGCAATGGGGCGTCACGCTGCTGCTGTGCGCGTTCCTGATCGTGCCCGTCGTGATGTCGGTGCTCGCGGGGTTGACCGTCAACTATTTCCGCGGCCTGTCGAGTGGCCTCACGCTGCGCTGGCTCGAGCAGGTGTGGCAGCAGTATCACGGCTCGGTCGCGCTGTCGCTCTACGTCGCGTTCGCGACGCTCGCGATCGTGCTCGCGGTCGGCGTGCCGGCCGGCTATGCGCTCGCGCGCAGCAAGAGCCGCATCGCGCGGGCGATCGAGGAAGCGCTCGTACTGCCGGTCGCGCTGCCGGGGCTGGCTTCGGCGCTCGCGCTGCTGGTCGTGTACGGCGGCTTCACCGCGTTCCGGATGAGCCTGTGGTTCATCGTCGTCGGCCACGTCGTGTTCACGCTGCCGTTCATGGTGCGCGCGGTCGCGGCCGTCGCGGCCGGCGCCGACCTGCGCACGCTCGAGGAAGGCGCGGCGAGCCTCGGCGCATCGTTCGTCACGCGCTTCGTCACGATCGTGCTGCCGAACCTGCGGCCGGGCATCGTCGCCGGCGCGCTCGCGGTGCTCACGCTGTCGATCGGCGAATTCAACCTCACCTGGATGCTGCACACGCCCGACACCAAGACGCTGCCGGTCGGGCTTGCCGATACGTATGCGTCGCTGCGCCTCGAAGTCGGCAGCGCGTACACGATCCTGTTCCTGCTGATGACGCTGCCGCTGCTCGTCGCGATGCAATGGCTCGGCGTCGATCCGTCCGGTACGCGTGCGCTCAAGAAGCGCCCGCGCTGACTTTTCCTGCAGACATGAAACTCGATTCCACTCCCATCACCCTGACCGGCTGCGCGAAGACGTTCCGCGGTACACGCGTGCTCGAACCGCTCGACCTGTCGATCGGCGCCGGCGAAACGCTCGTGCTGCTCGGGCCGTCCGGCTGCGGCAAGACGACCACGCTGCGCCTGATCGCCGGCCTCGACACGCCGGATGCCGGCGGCACGATCGCGTTCGGCGACGACGACGTCACCGCGCTGCCGATCGAGCGCCGGCAAGTCGGCATGGTGTTCCAGAACTACGCGCTGTTTCCGAACCTGACGGTGCGCGGCAACGTCGGTTACGGGCTGAAGATCCGCAAGACCGAGCCGCGTGCGCTGCGCGAACGCGTCGACGAACTGCTCGCGATGATGCGGCTCGACGCGCATGCGGACAAACCGGTCGATCAACTGTCGGGCGGCCAGCGGCAGCGCGTCGCGCTGGCGCGCGCGCTCGCGGTGCGGCCGCGCGTGCTGCTGCTCGACGAACCGCTGACCGCGCTCGACGCGAAGCTGCGCGACGTGCTGCGCCGCGACATGAACACGCTGCTGCGCGAACTCGGCGTGACGACCGTCTACGTCACGCACGACCAGGCCGAAGCGATGGAACTCGGCGACCGGATCGTCGTGATGGGCGCGGGCCGCATCGAGCAGATCGGCACGCCGCGCGAGATCTACTACCACCCCGCGAACCGCACGGTCGCGCAGTTCATCGGCACGCTGAACCGGCTGGCGGGCCAGTGGCGCGACGGCGCGCTCGCAACGACGGGCGGCGCGATCGTCACGCCGCACGCGGCCGACGAATGGTTCTTCCGCCCCGAGGACGCGCAGCTCGCCGATCCCGCGCATGCGCCGCTGCGCGGCGCGGTCGGCGCGTGCGCGTTCCTCGGCGAACGCACGCGGCTCACGATCGAGCATGCGGCGCCCGACGCGCTCGTGATCGACGTGCCGGGCCGCATCGCGCTTGCGCGCGGCACGGCGGTCGGCCTCACGATCGCGCCGGAAGGCCTGATCGCGCTCGGCGCGTAAGCCGTCGATCGGGCATCATGCCTGCAGCCCCCACGGTGGCGCACGCCGCCGCGACAACAACCAGAGATTCCGAGGAACGACGATGCTGCTTGCTCAAATCAGCGATCTCCACATCAAGCGGCCGGGCCAGCTCGCGTACCGGCGCGTCGACACGGCGGCCGCGCTCGCGCGCTGCGTCGCGAAGCTGAACGCACTCGTGCCGCGCCCCGACGCCGTGCTCGTCACCGGCGACCTGACCGACTTCGGTCACGACGAAGAGTACGGCAACCTGCGCGGGCTGCTCGCGGCGCTCGAGATTCCGTATTACCTGATGATCGGCAATCACGACGACCGCGCCGGATTGCGCCGCGCGTTCGCCGATCGCGCCGAGTTGCAGGACGGCGAATTCGTGCAGTACGCGCTCGACGTCGGCGCGGTGCGCGTACTCGCGCTCGATTCGCAGGTGCCGGGCGCGAGCCACGGCGACCTGTGCGACGTCCGGCTCGCGTGGCTCGCCGCGCAGCTCGACGCCGCGCGCGACCGGCCGGTGATTGTCGCGCTGCATCACCCGCCGTTCGTGTCGGGCATCGGCCACATGGACAAGCTGCGTCTCGCGCCCGCCGCCGCCGCGAAACTCGATGCGCTGCTGCGCGGTCATCCGAACGTCGAGCGCGTGCTGTGCGGTCACGTGCACCGCACGATGTTCACACGCTTCGGCGGCACGCTCGCGGCTGCGGTGCCGTCGCCCGCGCACCAGGTCGCGTTCGACCTGCGGACCGATGCGCCGTCCGCATTCCGGCTCGAACCGCCGGCGTTCGCGGTCCATCGTCATGCGCCCGATACGGGAATGACATCGCATCACGTCTATGTGGACGAAGGCGCGGGGCCGTATCCGTTCTACGAGCCGACGGGCGAGCTGGTCGACTGACGACGTGAAGCGCGTGCCGTGACGGCCGGCGGCCGGCTGGTTGTCCGGTTATGCCGGTTATGCCGGCTCGCCGCCGGCAGGATTCACGTTGCTCCGGTATGATCGGCAGCCTCGACCGGCGCCCGGCCTGCCTGCGCACCCGACGCGTGCGCCGCCTGCCGCGCCGCCCAACTTCGTTGCCGCCGCCATGTCCACCACCTCCACCGACCGTCCGACCGACGCCGCCTCGCCCCACTACTCGCGCAGCCTGCTGTTGCTGCTCGCGACGATCGCGGGCGTATCGGTCGCGAACATCTACTACAACCAGCCGCTGCTCGACAGCTTCCGCGCGTCCTTTCCGGACGGCGCCTCGTGGATCGGCGCGGTGCCGACCGCGACGCAGCTCGGCTATGCGGCCGGCATGTTCCTGCTCGCGCCGCTCGGCGACCGCTTCGATCGCCGCGGGCTGATCCTGCTGCAGATCGCCGGCCTGTCGATCGCGCTGATCGTGGCGGCCACCGCGCCGTCGCTCGTCGTGCTCGCGGTCGCGAGCCTCGCGATCGGCATCCTCGCGACCATCGCGCAGCAGGCCGTGCCGTTCGCCGCCGAAATCGCGCCGCCGGCCGAACGCGGCCATGCGGTCGGCACCGTGATGAGCGGCCTGCTGCTCGGCATCCTGCTCGCGCGTACCGCCGCCGGCTTCATCGCCGAGTATTTCGGCTGGCGTGCGGTGTTCGCCGCGTCGGTCGCGGCGCTCGTCGCGCTCGCCGTCGTGATCGTGCTGCGGCTGCCGCGCAGCTCGCCGACGTCGACGCTGTCGTACGGCAAGCTGCTCGGCTCGATGTGGGATCTGGCCGTGGAGCTGCGCGGGCTGCGCGAGGCATCGCTCACGGGCGCCGCGCTGTTCGCGGCGTTCAGCGCATTCTGGCCGGTGCTCACGCTGCTGCTCGCCGGCGCGCCGTTCCATCTCGGCCCGCAGGCAGCCGGCCTGTTCGGGATCGTCGGGGCTGCGGGCGCGCTCGCCGCACCGTATGCGGGCCGCTCCGCGGACACGCGCGGGCCGCGCGCGGTCATCTCGCTCGCGATCGTGCTGCTCGCGCTGTCGTTCGTGATCTTCGCGCTGTCGGGCTCGAGCCTCGTCGGGCTCGTGATCGGCGTGATCGTGCTCGACGTGGGCGTACAGGCCGCGCAGATCTCGAACCAGTCGCGCATCTATGCGCTGAAGCCGGAGGCGCGCAGCCGCGTGAACACGGTGTACATGGTGTGCTATTTCATCGGCGGCGCGCTCGGCTCGTCGGCCGGCGTCGCCGCATGGCGCGCGTTCGGCTGGATCGGCATGTGCGCGGCCGGGCTGCTGTTTACCGCACTCGCCGGCTGGTCCCACCATCGCGGCGGCCGACGCGGCTGAGCGCGACCGGCCAGCGCGGCGTCACGCGTCGGTGCGCGAAACGGCCGGCTCGGTGGCGGCGGGCGGCGTCGCGAATGCCGGGGCGGGCTCGATCACCGCGGCGGGGTCCATCACGGCCGCAGGCGTCGGCACCGCGAGCGGGACGGCGGAAGGCGCAAGGATGGGCGGCGCATCCGGCGTCGCGATCTGCTCGACGACGGGCGAAGCGTCCGCCGTCGCCGCCTGCTCGGCCGCCACAGCCGGCGAACTGGCAGCAGCAGCCGTGGCCGTACCAGTAACCGTAACCGTCGCCGCAGCGGGCCGGCGCGCCGGATCGAACACGAACGACAACCCGACGCTGCCGAGAATCGCGACGGTCGCGACCACGGTCGCCATCGTCACCGGTTCGCCCAGCAACAGCGCGCCCAGCGCGACCGCGACGATCGGGTTCACGTACATGCAGCTGCTCGCGATGATCGGGCTCGTGTGGCGGATCAGGTAGCCGTACGCAACGTACGCGGCCATCGTGCAGAACACCATCAGGTACACGAACGCGAACACGGGCCCGACGGCCAGCTGTTCGACGCGTTCGCCGAGCAGCCACGCGACGATCGTCGACATCAGCCCGCCCAGGCCGATCTGCAGCGACGTCGACAGGAACAGGTCGGACGGCAGCTTGAGCCGTGTCGCGAGATGCGCGCCGCCCGCCCAGAACAGCGCGCCGGCCAGCACGCAGATCGTGCCGAGCGCCGAGTTCGCGGCGGCCGCGCCGCCCGAATTCAGCACGACGATGCCGACCATCCCGAGCGCGACGGCCGCCCATTCGCCCTTCGTCACCGGCCGCCCGGCCACCGCCGCGATCACGGTCGCGAACAGCGGCACCGTGGCCACCATCACCGCGGCCGAACCGCTGCTGACGGTGCGCATGCCGAGCGCGATCGTGCCGGACGACAGCGCGACGAGCATCGTGCCGACGATCGCCGAGTTGCGGATTTCCAGCAGCGTCGGCCATTCGGGCTTGCGCCGCAGCGCGAAGATGAACAGGCCGATCCCGCCGAGCAGGTTGCGCAATCCCGACAACAGCAGCGGCGGGAACGACTGCAGCGCGAAATGCAGCCCGCTGTAGGTCGAGCCCCAGACGAAATAGATGAAGACGAGCGCCAGCGCCACGCGGCCGCCGCGGCTTTGCGGCAGGCGAATCCGGAACGAAAAGCGGGCGAGGAAATCGAGGAGGCGGTCGAGCGGGGTCATCGTCCCACCCGCCCGCACGTCACGCCGCGTGCTCCGCTGAAAGACGCCGGCGATGCCGGCAAACGGTCCACGCGGGACCGGGAAGGCAGAGCGAACGTGCGGAACGACATGGCGGTGCGAACGGCGACGAAAAAGAACCGGCAAGCGGCGGCAAAGGGGCAAAAACGGGGCAAAAAAAAACGTGCGCAACCGCGTCGGCTGCACACGCTCGGCATTATGGCATCAAGGATTCGAAAGCATCGTCGGACCTGTCTGAAAGATATCGACTGATGTTTCGGCGCGACATTTTTCGCGCGACGGACCGGTGAAATTCGGGGCCGGATATGCAATGGGGGGAGCGCCGGCGCCACCCTTCGCAACCCTTGATCCAGCATCGGCCTGACGGCCAGTTTGTGCATCGGTGCGCCGTGACGCGCCTATCGTGACGGACGGCGCGCGCCCCTGGCGGCGCCCGCGGCTTCTTTCCGACACCTGCACAGCTCATACAAAATTTTGTATAATTCAGACATTCTTCCGCCGAAGCCCGTCGTTTTCGTCGGCAGCGCGCTGGCCGATCTCCGCGGCTTTCCGTTGCCCGCGCGACGCGAAGCCGGCCACCAGATCGACCAGGTGCAGCGCGGCCTCGCACCCGACGACTGGAAACCGATGCGCACGATCGGCGTCGGCGTGCGGGAAATTCGCCTGCGCGATGCAAGCGGCGCATTCCGGGTCGTCTACGTCGCGACTTTCACCGAGGCCGTCTACGTCCTGCACTGCTTCCGCAAGCAATCGACGCGCACGAACAAGACCGATATCGACCTCGCCGCCCGCCGCTATCGGATGCTGATGATGGAGTTGAAACGATGACCGATGAACGCTACGCGAACGTCTGGGACGCAATCGAAAGCGAGCCGGCGGAAGCCGCGAACATGAAGCTGCGCTCCGAACTGATGATCGCGCTCAAGCAGCGCATCGCGCGGCTCGAACTGAGTCAGGCCGAGGCCGCGAAGCAGCTGGGCGTCACGCAGCCGCGCGTCTCCGACCTGATGCGCGGCAAGATCAACCTGTTCGGGCTCGACGCGCTCGTGAACATGGCCTCGGCAGTCGGCCTGCGCGTCGATCTGCAGGTGCGCGATTCCGCGTGACGCATACGCACGCGGTGCACGCCACGCGCACCGCTCACGATCCGCCGAACCAGTTGTAGCCCTGATCGACCCAGTAGCCGCCCGGGAACGTATCCGTCACGAAAATTTCCATGATGTGCTTCGGGTTCTTGTAGCCGAGCTTGGTCGGCATCCGCAGCTTCATCGGAAACCCGTATTCCGGCGGCAGCTGGCGGCCGTCGTAATCGAATGCGAGCAGCGTCTGCGGATGCAGCGCGGTCGGCATGTCGATGCTTTCGTAGTAATCGTCCGCGCACTTGAAGCCGACGTATTTCGCGTGCGTGTCCGCGCCGGCGCGCGCGAGGAATGCGCCGAACGGCGTGCCGCCCCAGCGGCCGATCGCACTCCACCCTTCCACGCAGATATGCCGCGTGATCTGTTCCGCGTGCGGCAGCGCTCGAAGCTCGTCGAGCGTCCACACCCGCTTGCCCGTTACACGACCGGACAACACGAGCCGGTAGGTCGACTCGTCGACGTGCCGCACTTCGTCGATCCCGTAGTACGCGTTGAACGGAAACGGACGTGTGATGTCGGCTTCGGTGTAGGTCGGCGCGAGCCGGTCGGGATTGAACAGCCACGCCTGCACGCGATCGTTCATGCGCGACACTTTCTCGAGGAACGTGTTGACCGACGCGTCGTCCTGCAGCGTGCAGCCGGTCAGCATCGCGAGGCCGCCGAGCGTCAGCACGCGCCGGTTGAAGAGCCGTCGCGACGGCATCTCGAGCTCGCGGCGCACGTCGAGTTCGAGCGATTTCCGGTCGAGCGTCCAGCGCGGCGCGCCGCGATTTTTTTCGGATTCCGACATGATGAGTTCCTTCGCCCGCGTCGCGCGGGTCAACGGCCGCGCAGCATCGCGAGCAGCGAGCGCGGCACCAGCAACGCCATCGCGACATGAACGACGACGAATGCGACCAGCAGCGCCATCGCCCAGAAGTGCACGATGCGCGCGTTGTCGTAACCGCCGAACAGCTCGCGCAGCAGCGGAAATTGCACCGATTTCCAGATCGTGAGCCCCGACAGCACCAGCACGACGAGATCGACGATCGCGGTCAGGTACGCGGCACGCTGCACCGCGTTGTAGACGCTCAGGTCGTGGTGCGACAGCCGCCCGCCGAGCGCCGCGCGCACGTCGCGCCACACCGACGCAGGCGTCACGGGCAGCAGCTTGCGCGCGAAGCGCCCCGTCGCGATCGCCATCGCGAGATAGAACAGCCCGTTGCCGACCAGCAGCCACATCGCCGCGAAATGCCATTGCAGCGCGCCGCCGAGCCAGCCGCCGAGCGTGATGCCGTGCGCGAACGTGAACGCCGGATAGATCGGCGACGCATCGTAGATACGCCAGCCCGACAACGCCATCAGGATCGCCGCGAGCGCGTTGAGCCAGTGGCTCGCGCGCACCCACCGCGGATGGATCGTCGGCGCGGGCGGCGGCACGCTCGCGCGATCGGTAACAGGAACCGTTTGCATGATGAAGACTCCCGGGATGATGCAGCGGGACGCGACGTGTGCCGGTAACCGGCCGGCCGCGCCCCGCCCGCATTCGTCAGTTCGACGGGCTCATGGCGTCCTTCTTCATCGCATCGCCCTTCTTCATCGCGTCGTGGCCCATCGCATCCTTCTTCATCGCGTGCTTCTTCATGCCGTCCTTCTTCATCGCGCCGTCCTTGGCCATCGCATCGTCCTTGGCCATCGCGTCGTGGCCCATCGCGTCTTTCGACATCGACGTGCCGTCCTTCGACATGGCGTCGTTCTGCGCATGGGCGCCCGTTGCGATCGTGGCAAGTGCGGCGATACAGGCGGCGAGGAATACGTTTTTCATGACATCTCTCCGATACATGGGTTTGGGAGCCGAATAGACGGAGCACACCGCCGGAAATGACAGCGATGTCAAAAAAATTGTAGACGCCGAAAATGAAGACGCGAATGCTGCACCGCCTGGCGCTATCCGGCCCGGCCGGGACGCCGTTCGGCAGTCGGGATTGCTGCGGCGCACCCTGCCCGGTTCGCCGGCCGCGATCCGGCCGCCGCCCGGCGGCATCGGCTTCGCACCCGGTTGAAACCACCGCCAAGCCGGTGTATCGTGTGCCCTTGCTAACGCGGGGGTCCTGCAATGCGTTCGGTCAAACAACCGGCATTGCGGGTGAGAAATACCCTTTGAACCTGATCTGGATAATGCCAGCGCAGGGAAGCGTACGGATTTCGCCGCCATCCTTCTGACGAAATCCGCCGCCTCACCAAGCCTCGTCTCCTGCTTAGCTCGAGCCCCACATTCGTCAAGGGCTCCGGGCAAGCGCCGCAGCGCCTGTCCGGCGCCCGCACAGGAGATTGCATGAACGCCAATCCGAAGTTTCTGTCTGCCGACGCGCACGTCGACGCCGCTGCCGTCGCGCCGCTGCCCAATTCGCGAAAGGTTTATGTAACCGGCTCGCAGCCCGACATCCGCGTGCCGATGCGCGAAATCACGCAGGCCGACACGCCGACCGGCTTCGGCGGCGAGAAGAATCCGCCGATCTACGTGTACGACACGTCGGGCCCCTACACCGATCCGGACGCGAAGATCGACATCCGCGCGGGCCTGCCCGCACTGCGCCAGCGCTGGATCGAGGCGCGTGGCGACACCGAAGTGCTCCCCGGCCTGTCGAGCCAGTACGGCCTCGAGCGCGCGGCCGATCCTGCCACGGCCGACCTGCGTTTCCCGGGCCTGCACCGCAACCCGCGCCGCGCGCAGCCCGGCAAGAACGTCACGCAGATGCACTACGCGCGCCAGGGCATCATCACGCCGGAAATGGAATACATCGCGATCCGCGAGAATCAACGCCGCGCCGAGTACATCGAGAGCCTGAAGTCGAGCGGCCCGAACGGCGCGAAGCTCGCCGCGATGATGGGCCGCCAGCATCCGGGCCAGGCGTTCGGCGCCGCGGCCTTCGGCGCGAACGCGCTCGCCGAGATCACGCCGGAATTCGTGCGCGACGAAGTCGCGCGCGGCCGCGCGATCATCCCGGCGAACATCAACCACCCGGAATCCGAGCCGATGATCATCGGCCGCAACTTCCTCGTGAAGATCAACGCGAACATCGGCAACTCGGCCGTCACGTCGTCGATCGGCGAGGAAGTCGACAAGATGACGTGGGCGATCCGCTGGGGCGGCGACACGGTGATGGATCTGTCGACCGGCAAGCACATCCATGAAACGCGCGAGTGGATCATTCGCAACAGCCCGGTGCCGATCGGCACGGTGCCGATCTACCAGGCGCTCGAAAAGGTCAACGGCAAGGCCGAGGACCTCACCTGGGAAATCTTCCGCGACACGCTGATCGAACAGGCCGAGCAAGGCGTCGACTACTTCACGATCCACGCGGGCGTGCGCCTGCAGTACGTGCCGCTCACCGCGAACCGGATGACCGGCATCGTGTCGCGCGGCGGCTCGATCATGGCGAAGTGGTGCCTCGCGCATCACAAGGAAAGCTTCCTGTACGAACACTTCGAAGAGATCTGCGAGATCATGAAGGCGTACGACGTGAGCTTCTCGCTCGGCGACGGCCTGCGTCCCGGCTCGATCTACGACGCGAACGACGAAGCGCAGCTCGGCGAACTGAAGACGCTCGGCGAACTCACGCAGATCGCGTGGAAGCACGACGTGCAGGTGATGATCGAAGGCCCCGGCCACGTGCCGATGCAGTTGATCAAGGAGAACATGGATCTCCAGCTCGACTGGTGCAAGGAAGCGCCGTTCTACACGCTCGGGCCGCTCACCACCGACATCGCGCCGGGTTACGACCACATCACGTCGGGCATCGGCGCCGCGATGATCGGCTGGTTCGGCACCGCGATGCTGTGCTACGTGACGCCGAAGGAACACCTCGGCCTGCCGAACAAGGACGACGTGAAGGAAGGCATCATCACGTACAAGCTCGCCGCACACGCCGCCGACCTCGCCAAGGGCCACCCGGGCGCGCAGGTGCGCGACAACGCGCTGTCGAAGGCGCGCTTCGAGTTCCGCTGGGAAGACCAGTTCAACATCGGTCTCGACCCGGACAAGGCGCGCGAATTCCACGACGAGACGCTGCCGAAGGATTCCGCCAAAGTCGCGCACTTCTGCTCGATGTGCGGCCCGCATTTCTGCTCGATGAAGATCACGCAGGACGTGCGCGAGTTCGCGGCGCAGCAGGGCGTGTCGGAAACCGAAGCGCTGAAGAAAGGGATGGAGGTCAAGGCGGTCGAGTTCGTGAAGACCGGCGCCGAGATCTACCACCGTCAGTAAGCGCGCGGCGAGCCACACCGGCATCGCGTCGCGATGCACGAAGCCCGCTTTCGAGCGGGCTTTTTTTGCGCATGCCGTGTGCCTGTTGCGCATGCGGTGTGCCTGCCAACCCGGTGCGAAACAATTGATTACGAAACCGCGCGGGCCTTAACAAGTCCTTACAGCAGCGTCGCGGGACGGCGCGTAGATTGAAGTCATGCGCGGCCGCCAGCCGGTCGCGCGCCTTCCGTTCACTACCACAAGGACAACGATCATGAATTCGATTCGGCGTTTTGGGGTATGCGCGCTCCTCGTCGCGACCGTGGCCAGCCTGTCGGCCTGCGATTCGATGTCGCGACGCCAGCGCGATACGGCAATCGGTGCGGGTGTCGGCGGCGTGGCCGGCGCGGCGATCGGCGGCAACGCGCTGTCGACGCTGGGCGGCGCGGCGGCCGGCGGCATCATCGGTAACCAGGTCGGCAAGTAACGAGCGCGACATCGGCCGGTTGGGCGTCGCCCAGCTGCAGGCCGGTCGGTTCAACGGCGTTTCCGCGATGCGGAAGCGCCGTTTTCGTATGTTTCGTATGCCGTGCCGCAAAGGCGCGGCCGCGCCGCCCGGAAATGATCGGTTACCGTTTTTCATACCGTGTCATCGGTACGCGGCCTAAGCTTGAAGCATCTGCCGATGGCCGGCTTCCGCCGGAGACACATCATGAACAGGACCTTCGTCGCCGCGGCGCTCGCCTGCACGACGCTTGCCGGCTGCTATTACCCCTACGGCTACTATCCGGGCGGCTATTACACGGCGGCGCCGGTGCCGGTACAGCCCGCGCCCGTGTATGTCGATCCGGCCCCCACCTACTACTATCCGGCGCCGGCGTATGCGCCCGCGTGGGGCGGTTACTGGGGCCCGGCTTTGTCGCTCAATTTCGGTTTCGGCGGACGCGGCGGCTGGCGTCATCACTGATCGGCCGCGCCGCACGCGGCCGGCTACTCGCCCCGGAGCAGCAAGCGGCGGAATTCCCGTTTCTTGTCGTTTCATCCGATCCTGAAACGACGGTGCGGTAACGCGGTGTAAGATTCTTCGCATCCCGACCCGCCCCGGCCCGATCGATGTCACCCAAGAACGCTTTCCTGCTGACCGTGCTCGCCGCCCTGTGGGGCGCCTCCTTTCTGTTCATCCGGGTCGGCGTGGTCGATTTCGGCGTCGCGCCGCTGATGGCGCTGCGCGTGGGCATCGGCGCGCTGTTTCTCGCGGGCTTCGCGCTGACGCGCTTCAAACCCGCCGATCTGGGCGCCCGGTTGCGCCGTCATGCGTGGCCGCTGTTCGTCGTCGGCGCGCTGAATTCCGGCATCCCGTTCTGCCTGTTCGCGTTCGCCGAGCTGACGCTGTCGGCCGGCGTGACGTCGGTGATCAATGCGACCACGCCGCTGTGGGGCGCGCTGGTCGCTTACCTGTGGCTGAAGGACAAGCTGTCGCTGCCGCGCGCGCTCGGGCTCGTCATCGGATTTGCCGGCGTGCTCACGCTCGTGTGGAACCAGGTCGCGAACGCGCACGGCGACACGGGCGCCAGCGCGACCGCGCTCGCCGCGGCGGCCGCGCTCGGCGCGACGCTGCTGTACGGCATCGCGGCCAACTATACGAAACGCAAGCTCAGCGGCGTCGATCCGCTCGTCAACGCAGCCGGCAGCATGATCGGCTCGACCATCCTGCTGCTGCCGTTCGCGATCGCGACCTGGCCGGCCGCGCCGGTCGGCGTGCACGCCTGGAGCGCGGTGCTCGCCCTCGGCGTCGCGTGCACGGGCATCGCGTATTTCATCTTCTTCTACCTGATCGCGCATATCGGGCCGGCCCGTGCGATTACCGTGACGTTCGTGATCCCGGTGTTCGGGCTGCTGTGGGGCGCGCTGTTCCTCGGCGAACACGTGTCGGCCGTGATGATCGAAGGCTGCGCGATCGTGCTCGTCGGCACCGCGCTCGCGACCGGCGTGATCAAGCGGATTCCCGGCATCCGACCGCGCGGCGGCGAGGCGGCCTGACGATCGGCGCGCGGGGCGCACGAACTGCGGCCCGTCGCCCGCCGCCCGTCGCGCGACAGTACCGGTGACGACGCGATGCGGGTCTGCCGACGGACCGCGGATCGCATCATGACGCGCGGGCATTCATCTCATTCGTCTGACGGCGGCGGCCGCCGCCGGGATTTCCCGCATCGGCCTGCGCGTCGCGCCGCGGCGACGCACGGTCATGCCGAGGCTCTGTCGCGAGATTGTCATCTGCCGCTGGCCGCCGCGCGCTTCGTTTCGCGACGGTCATGCACCGTACGCATGCACGCGGCGCTCGTCGCCGCGCCGCCGGGCACGGGCCGGAATCGCGGTGTACCGTTTGCGTCTGGAGTTACCCTGATACGCGCGCCGCGGCAATCCCGTTACACTCGGAAAACTCATCCGCAGAAGGCGGTCTCGATGCTCCACGTTCTTTTGCGTCCGCCTGCGCATGCGGCTGCATCGGCGTGGCGATGCGCCGCCGCCCCGCCGCCCGCTGCCGGGCACCGTTGACATGAAGTCCACCCGCGACCTGTCGCTCGACGCCCTGCTCGAACGCCTCACGCCGACGCCCCAGGGCTGGCTCGCCACCTATCGCACCACGACCTTGCGCAGCGTGTTCCAGCCCGTGCTGTCGATCACGCACAAGCGTGTCGTCGGCTACGAGGCGCTGCTGCGCGTCGTCGACGGCAACGGCGCGCTGGCATCGCCCACCGCCCTGTTCGACAAGGCACGCGGCGACGCCGACGCGCTGCTGCTCGACCGGCTCGCGCGCTGCCTGCACACGGCCAACTTCGTCGCGCAGGGAATCGGCGACGGCTGGCTGTTCCTGAACGTGACGCCGCGCGTGCTGGACACGGGCCTCGTGCAGCGCGAGTTCGTCGAGGCGCTGTGCCGGCATTTCGCGCTGCCGCCGAACCGCATCGTGCTCGAGGTGATCGAGCAGCCGGCGCGCGACGAAGCCGCGCTCGCCCGCACGATCGACATGATCCAGCATCGCGATTTCCTGATCGCGATCGACGATTTCGGCACCGGCTTCTCGAACTTCGACCGCGTGTGGCGGGCACGGCCCGACATCGTGAAGCTCGACCGTTCGCTCGTCGAGCGTTCGACCGGCTCGGCCGAGGATCGCCGCATCATGCATCACCTCGTGTCGATGCTGCACCAGGCCGGCGCGATGGTGCTGGCCGAAGGCGTCGAAAGCGACGACGCGCTGCAGGCGCTGATGGAAGCCGACATCGATTTCGTGCAGGGTTTCCAGTTCGGCCAGCCCGATGCATCGATCGCGCACGCGAGCGCCGCGGCGCCTGCGATGCTCGATGCCGCGTGGCGGCGCTTCATCGCCCGCCGGCACACGCCGGTGGCCCCCGAGCAGCCCGGCTTCGACGCGATCGAACGGCTCGTGCTCGGCGGCGCGGCCGCGTTTTCAGCGAGCGGCAACCTGCAGGACGCCGCGCAACGCGTGTTCGCGGTGCCGGCCGCGCGTCGCGTGTTCGTCACGGACGAGACCGGCGAACAGTTCCTGCCGTCGATCGGCGCGCCGCTCGACGACAGCCAGGCGAGCGTGACGCGTCTCGCGCCGCTGTTCCCGGAAACCCACAGCAACTGGTCGCGACGCCCGTATTTCCAGCGCGCGATCGCCGCCCCCGGGCGCGTCGCGCTGATGGGCCCGCACTTCTCGCTGACGGAAGGCCGCGACTGCTATACGGCCGCCGTCGCGATCCGCGCGCAGAGCCGGCTCGTCGTGTTCTGCGTCGACTTCGTGCTCGACAGCGCCGGAACCGTGATGCGGTAGCCGGCGCGCACGGCGCACGTTCGCCGGCGACCCGCACCGGCCCTTCGCTCGTCAGTCGATCACCTTCCCTCGTCCCGACTTCACAGTGCTGCGGCGCGACTTGTGCTCGAGCCGCCGTTCCTTCGACGCACGCGTCGGCCGCGTCGCGACCCGGGCACGCGGCGTGTACGCGACGCTGCCGATCAACGTATCGAGCCGTGCCAGCGCGGCCTCGCGGTTCTTCTCCTGCGTCCGATATTCCTGCGACTTGATCACGACGATGCCGTCGCGCGTGATGCGCTGGTCGGACAGCGCAAGCAGCCGCTCCTTGAGGACCGGCGGCAGCGACGACGCGCGAATGTCGAAGCGCAGATGAATCGCGCTCGACACCTTGTTCACGTTCTGCCCGCCCGCGCCCTGCGCGCGCACGGCCGTCCATTCGACCTCGGCCGGATCGAGCGTGTAGCGAATCATCATCGCGAAACCTCCGTGCGGCGCCGGGCAAGCGCCTCGTCGACGCGGGCCGCGAGCCCCGAATCGCGCTGCGTGCGTGTCGCGACCGCCTGCGCCAGCACGCGCCGCGGCCCGATCACCTGCACGCGCGTGCGGGCGCGCGTGACGGCCGTATAGACCAGCTCGCGCGTCAGCACCCGGCCGAACGACGCGGGCAGCACGATCGCCGCCTCGTCGAATTCGGAGCCTTGCGACTTGTGCACCGTCAGCGCGAACGCCGTTTCGTGTGGCGGCAGCGCAGCTGGCGACACCGCGCGCGCGGTGCCGTCCGCACGCCGGAACCACACGCGTAGCACACCGTGCGCGTCGGGCAACGCAATGCCGATATCACCGTTGAACAGCCCCAGCGCGTAGTCGTTGCGTGTGACCATGATCGGCCGCCCGGTGAACCAGTGCGCGCCGACCGCGAGCGGCACGCGCGCCGCCTGCCGCACGTGCGCGGCCACCAGCGCATTGACGTGTTCCGCCCCGCGCGAGCCGCTGCGGGTCGCGCACAGGATCCGGAACCGGTTGAGCGCGTCGAACAGCGGCAGCGGATCGGGCACCGGCGCGGCCAGCGCGTCGCGCAATGCGTCGAGGTAGGCGCCGAAGCGCCGTGCGAGCCGCTCGACCGTCGACGACGCCAGCGTGTCGCCCGCATCGTCGTGAAACGATGCGGCGGCCGAATCGTCGGCGGGCAGCGCTTCGAGCGCCGCCTGCACGTCGCCGCGGCGGATCGCGAGCGACAGCCGCCCGATCGGCGAATCGAGACCGAAGCGGTAATTGCGTTCGAGCCATACGACGCAGTCCGCGAGCGGCGCCGCGGCGGGCGTGTCGGGGGACGCGGCTGCGGCTGCCGCTTCGCCGGCCAATGGCGATGCGGGCGCCGTCATCGATGCAAGCGCCGCATCGCCTGCGTCGAACGGCGGCAGCTCGACGGTGTCGAGCCATGCGAGTTCGTCGGCCTCGATCCAGGCCGGTGCCTTGCCGTCTGGTACGCCGGCATCGGCGGTCAGTGCCGACTCGGTGGGCGGTGACGGCGCGATGCCGGCCGTCGACAACACTTCGTCATCCTGCGGTTCATCGTCGAAAAGCGACGCCTGTCGCGCATCGACTTTCGACGACCGAAGCGCCGATTTGCGCGAAACAGGCGCAGATGCCGATGGCGACGCCGGAGCCCGTGCGGAAGCGGACACCGGATGCGCGGCCGGAACCGCTGCCGGCGCCGCCTCGTCCGACACCGGCAACGCCGCGACGAACGTCGCCTCGTCGATGCCCAGCGCCTGCGCGATGCGCGTGCGCGCCGCGGCGGTGAACGCCGGCCGCGCGCTCAGCTCCGCGAATACGGCGCCGGCCTCGACCGCCGCCAGTTGGTCCTTGTCGCCCAGCAACACGAGCCGCGCACCGGGCGCGAGCGCGTCGAGCAGATGCGCGGCGAGCGCGACGTCGATCATCGACGCCTCGTCGACGACGATCAGATCGTACGGCAACGGATTGTCGCGATGATGCCGAAAGCCGGCCGCCCCGCCGCCGCCCAGCAGCCGATGCAGCGTGTACGACGTGTCGGGCAGGCGCGCCGCGAGCTCGGGCGGCAGATCGCCGGCGCGCGCGTGCAGCGCCTCCTGCATCCGCTGCGCGGCCTTGCCGGTCGGTGCGGCCAGCGCGATGCGCAGCCCCGGGTGCGCGTCGAGCAGACAGGCCAGCACGCCGACGACCGTCGTCGTCTTGCCCGTGCCCGGCCCGCCGCTGACGATCGTCACGCGGCCCGTCAGCGCGACGATCGCCGCGACGCGCTGCCAGTCGACTTCACCGGTGGCCGGCCCGAAGTAACGGGCGAGACTGTCGCGCAACCGGTCGGGCGACAGGCCTTCGTCCGGCGCGGCGACGCCGGCCTGCGCGACGAGCGCATCGGCGAGCCGCCGTTCGTAATCGAAATAGCGCGACAGGTACAGGTGATCGAGCCGGTCGACGATCAGCGGCCGCTCGTCGCCGCGCGCGAGCGTGCCGAACGCGACCACGCCGCTCGCGGCAAGCGCCGCGCGGACCTCGTCGAGCGGCGCTTCGTAACGCTGTGCAAGCGCGCCAAGCGCGACGCACACGTGGCCGCTCGCGGTCGCACGGCTCGTCGCGAACGCGGCGCGCGCCGCCCAGCGTGCCGACGCGGACGGCGCACCGGCACGTCGCGCGAGGTCGCCGATGCGGCGCGCGAAGCCTTCCGCGAGCGCAATGCCGAAATCGGCCGGCTCGGGCAGCCGCGCAACGAGACCGCCGGTGAATTCGAGCATGTCGTCGGATGCGGTCATGCGCGGCTCCCTTCCATCATCCGGTCGAGTGCGTCGACGAGCGCGCGGGCGGGCCGCCGCGCATGCACGCCGGCCGGCTCGCCGCCGCTGCGCCAACCTGGCCGCACGCCGCGCACGAACAGGTACAGGTAACCCGCGATATGCGTGTCATAGTCGTAATCCGGCAACCGGCCGCGCAGATAGCGATGCAGCGCGACCGTATAGAGCAGCGCCTGCAGATGATATGCGTGATCGGCCATCGCGACGTCGAGCGCGCGCGGGCCGTAGGCGTCCGGTGTCGTGCCGAGGTGGTTCGACTTCCAGTCGACGATCCAGAAACGGCCGTCGTGTTCGACGATCATGTCGATGAAACCCTTGATGAAACCGGCGAGCGTACCCGCCTCCAGTGCAACGTCCGGATAACCGTGCGCGACCAGCAGCCGGCGCAGCGCCAGCAGGTCCAGCGACGGCGCCGGAAACAGGAAACCCATTTCGTCGAGCCGCTTCGCCGGATCGAGATCGACGAGCCGCATGCCCGGCACGAGCTCGGTGTGCACGACGTCGTCGACGAGCCGCACCATCATCGCCGGCAGACGCGCCGCAAGCGCCGGCTCGGCCTCGACCGGCCGGTCGTGCAGCGCGCCGAGCGCGGCCGCGTGCCACGATTCGGGCTCCGTGAACCGGCTGAGTTCGAACAGGCGGTGCAGGCATTCGCCGGCCGCCGCGCCGCGCGGGAACACGAGGATGTCGTCGTCCGGCGGGTCGGTCGCAACCGTATCGGCGAATATCAGTTCGCCGTCCGGCGTCACCGCGGCGAGCGCATCGTGATCGGGCCGCAGTTCGTCGTCGGGCACGGCCGCGACACCCGCCTCCTCGCGCGCCATCGACGCGGTCAGCGAGCTGAAGCTCGCCATCCGCCACGCATCGCGCAGCACGCGCGTCGCATGGCGCGCCGCGAGCGTCTGCGACGCGTCGTGCCCGGCCGCGAGACGCTCGCGGCGCGCGGGCACGGGCAGCGACGCGACGCTCACGGGGCCGCCCGCGAGCGCGCGCCATGCCGCCTCGAGCGCGGCTTCGTCGGGCGGCTCGTCGAGCCACGCATCGAACGCATGGCCGGCACCGGCGACGAGCCAGTTGAGCACGCTGCGCCGCGCTTCGCGCGTCGAACGCGACGACAGGTAGGGCCCGGCGACGACATAGCAGCGATACACCGCGCGCGTGAGCGCCACGTAGACGAGTCGCGCGCGCTCCGCGGCCTGCTCGCGCAGCGCCTGCCGCGCCGCGTGCGCGGCCGCTTCGTCATCGCATCCGTAATGCAGCACCGCATCGCCCGCGTCGTCGTGATACTCGCGCGCATCGGGCAGCGCGGAAGACGGCGGCTCGCGTAGCCCGCCGTCGTTGAGGAACGGACAGAACACGACCGCGTATTCGAGCCCCTTCGACTTGTGCACCGTGACGATCTGCACGAGGTTTCGATCGGATTCGAGCCGCAGTTGCGCTTCCTCGCCGCCGCCGTCCAGCCGTTGCGCGGCCAGCCAGCGCAGCGTCGGCGCGATACCCGGTTGCTCGGATGCCCGCGCCTGCGTCAACTCGGCCAGATGGTTAATGTCGGTCACGCGGCGCTCGCCGTCCGCACCGGCCATCAGCCGTTCGGCGATCCGCAGCTCGCGTGTGAACGTACGCCACATCACCGCGAAGCCGCGTTCGCGCCACAGCAGCCGATATCGCGAGAAGCGCTCGACCCAGCTCATCGCGTCGGCACTGTCGGCCGCCGACGCGCCGGATGGCGCATCGCCGTCGCCCTGCTCCATGCGCCACAGCGCGCCGGCATCGAGCCCGAACCAGTCGGACGCGAGCGCCGCGCGCAGACGCCGCAGGTCGCCCGGCGCATCGATCGCCGCCAGCACGCGTTCGAGCTGTTCGGCGTCGCCGGTCGAAAACACCGACGCCTGCGCGAGCTCGACGCTGCCGATGCCCCACGTCGCGAGCACGCGCTTCACGAGGCTGCCCTGCCGGTGCGTCTGCACGAGCACCGCGATGTCGCCCGGCGACAACGGCGACTCTCCCAACCGCACTCGCCCTTCACGCGCGCCGCGCATCAGCCGAGCGATCTCGGCCGCGCAGGCCTGTGCAGCCTCCGCCTGCGCATCGCGCTTGAGCAGCGTACCTTCGCCGCCCGGCAGCGCCCACACCCGGAAATCGCCGGCCGGGCCCGGATCGGTCTCGTCGACGAACGGCGCACGCACACGCGTGCCGGCGCGCACCGCGTAATAGTCGAGCCCGTCGAGCACGAACGCGCGCGGATTCGACAGGAAGAAGCGGTTGCACGCTTCGACGATCGCGGGTGTCGAGCGCTGGTTGACCGCGAGCGTGTAGCACGCGCTCGCCCGTGCGCGCGCGGCGAGATAGGTATGCAGGTCGGCCGCGCGGAAACTGTAGATCGCCTGCTTCGGATCGCCTACGAGAAACAGCGGGCCGCGCGGCGCGAAGATCCGGTCGAAGATCGCGAACTGCAGCGGATCGGTATCCTGGAACTCGTCGATCAACGCGGCCGGATAGCGCGCGCGCAGCGTCTCGGCGAGCCATGGATGCGCGTGCAGCGCGTGATACAGGTTCGCGAGCAGGTCATCGAACGACACGACGCGTCGCGTGCGCTTGCGCTCGGCCAGCTCGCCGGGCGCCATGTCGAGCCATTCGGCGATCAGCGCGAGCCAGCGCGCGCGCTGCGCGGCCTCGGCTGCGGCCACGGCCGCTTCGAGCGCGTCGGCCACGTCGAAGAACGCGTGTGCGGGTGTCGCACCGCCTTTTTTGGTCGCCTTCGTCAGCGCGGTTTGCGTGAGCTTCAGCGCGGCTTTCGGCAGCGCGGCCGTCGCGTCGCCCTGCTCGAAATGCACGGCCCACGCGGCGAGCGCATCGGCGACCGCGTCGGGCTTGTGCGAGCGTTGATTCAGCACGGGCTGCGCGGCGCGCAGCAACGCATCGATCGCGTCGCGCTCGGCCGCCCACATCCGCGCCGCCTCGGCGAAGCATTCGGCCGCCGCCGCTTCGGCTGATTCGTCCGGCTCGGTCACGCCATCCCAGCGCAGCGCGGCGAGCGGCTTCTTCAGCCGGCGTGCAAGCTGTGCATCGAGCGCGGCCGGGCCGGCGCCCGATTCGACGAGCCAGGTCGCGAAGCCCGGCCAGCGCGCGGCCGCCGGTTCGACACGCGTGCGCCAGAAATCCGCCGCGAGTTCGAAGCGCAGCGACGCATCGTCGGCCTCCATGTCGAACGCGAACGGCATCGCGGCCGCGAACGGCGCTTCCTGCAGTGCACGCTGGCAGAACGCGTGGATCGTATGGATCGCCGCCTGGTCGAACGCGCGCAGCGCGCGCCGGATCCGCTTCGCGGCCGTCTCCGAGTCGAGCGCGCCGTCATCGCCGAGCGTGGTCTCCAGCAGGCGCGCGATGAACGGATCTCCGCCGTCGTCACCCGTGTCGAGCGCATGCGCAAGCTGCGCGAGCCGGCTGCGAATCCGCTCGTGCAGCTCGGCCGTCGCCGCTTTCGTGAAGGTCACGACGAGGATCTCGTCCGCACCGAGATCCTTTTCGAGCAGCAGACGCACGTACAGCGCGCAGATGTTCCAGGTCTTGCCGGTGCCGGCCGACGCCTCGATCTGGTTGACGCCGTCGAGCGGGCACGCGAACACGTCGAGTTCGAGCGCCTGCTGCTGCGACACGGCGCTCATGCGACCTCCTTCAGATGTTCGACGAGCGGCTCGAACACGAGCTGCGCGAGCGTGCCGAACGGCTCGTCGAGCGACGGATGCGCGCCGCGCCACGCGATCGCGATGGCCGGGTCGTCGGCTTCGCTCACGACCCGCTCGTTGATCCACACGCTCGCGGCCTTCGCCTCGCCGTCGGACACCCGCGCCCACGCACTACGCGGGAAAAAACGCAGCGGCATGCGCCGCCCCGCCCGAAACAGCGCGGCCAGCGGCGCGAGCCGTTCGAGCGGCGTCGCGACGGGCGTCAGTTCGAACGCACCGCCGCTGCCGAACCACAGCGTGCGGCGCGGGCCGCCGGGCTCGATCGCACAGTAGACGAGATGCGCGAGCCACGCGGACAGGTAATCGCGCGCGCTCGGCCGCGCATAGCGGTAGATGACCTGCCCGGCCGGCGTCAGCCGGTTCAGCGTGCCGTGCAATTCGAGCGGCGCGCTCACCGCGTCGGCCGTCAGCATCGCGTCGTCGGCGCCGAACAGCGCCTGCTCGGTGTCGGGCCACTTCGGTGCGACGATGAGCGAGAACGGCCGCCGCTCGATGCCGTCGGCCAGCGCACGGCGCACGTTCGACGCAAGCTGCGTCATCGAACCGAGCGCCTGGTCGCGCCACACCGCCCCCGTCGCGCCGCCGGGCAGTTCGGGGCTCGCGTCCGCAATGCGCAGCGCGTGATCGTGCACGCCACCCTCGCCCGCTTCGATCAGGAGCGGCAGCACGCGCTCGGCCAGCGCGTCGCTGCCGGCAAAGTCCAGCGCGAACGGCTCGGTATCGAGCAGTTCGGCCTGCGCGTCGGCCAGCACGATGCCGAGCCGGCCGCGTAGCAACGCACGCGCCGGATGCCGCCAGAAGCGTTCGAATTCGCTGAACGCGACGGGCTCGACCGGCTCGGCCGGCAGCGGCTGCGCGAAGAACGGCTGCTCGCGCGGCTCGCCGCGCGACGCTTCGGCGGCCAGCAGCGACGCGAGTGTCGCCCGCTCGGCGTCGTACGACACGAGTTCGCTGCCCGGCTGGAAATACGCGGCCGCGAACGGTTGCAGCGGATGCTCGACGATGAACGCGCGCCGCGCGGCATCGACCGCATCCGGTGCGGCGCCGGGCCCGGCCGTGACGATCGCCAGATGATCGAGCAGCTCGTCGACGAGCGCCGCGGGCGGCAACGGCGCATTGTCGCGGATGCTGCGGCCCGTATAGGCGATCAGCAACCGGTCGCGTGCGGCGAGCAACAGGTCGAGAAACAGATTGCGCTCGTCGTCGCGACGCTGCCGGTCGCCCAGCTTCGGCAGCACGGCCATCAGGTCGAATTCATCCGCGCGCGCGAGACTCGGCAGCACGCCGTCGTCCATCCCGAGCAGGCAGACGACGCGATACGGCAGGCCGCGCAAGCTCGTCAGCGACGAGAACGTGACGCCGCCCCACGGCACCCCGCCGCGGGCCGGATCGTCGAGCGCCGCGGTGAGCCCCGCGCGCACGACGGCCGCCGGCAACGCCTCGTCCGGCGCACCTTCCGTCATCGCGGCCAGCATCGCGTCGAGCGCGTCGCGCACGCCGGCCAGCGCATCGGCATACGCAGCGCCCGAATCGAAGAAGCGCGCGAGCGTGTCGGCAAACAGTTCGCTCCAGCCGCGCGGCGTGTGCGACTCCGCGAGCCGGCGCGCGAAGCCGTCGAGATCGTCGGTGAAACGTGCGAGCCGGCCGAGCAGTTCGGCCTCGCTGCCGGTGGCCGCCTCGATCGGCAGCCACGCGCCGATCGGCGCCGCGCCTTCGGGCATCGCATAGCCGAGAAAGAGCCGCGCGAGCGCATCGGAAAACGTATGGCGCGGCGCGGGCACGGCCGCGTCGTCGCTCTCGAGCGGCGACAGCCCGCGCCGCGCGCCGGCGGCCGCAAGCCAGGTCTGCACGGTTTCGAGCGCGGCCGCGTCGATGTCGTAGCGCGCGGCCACCGCATCCACGCGCAGCCATTCGACCAGCTCCGGCGCGCCGACCTGCCGTTCCGGCAACGCGAGCCAGTCGAGCAGCACGCGCGCGACCGGGTTCGCCTGCGACGGTGGCAGGCCGGTGATCCGGTACGGCACCCGCGCGCCGCCGGCGCCGGCCGTACCGAACACCGCGTCGATCAACGGCCCAGCTGCGGCGAGATCGGCGACCGCGACGAGCACGTCGGACGGCTGCAGGCTCGCATCGGCGTCGAACCAGGCAAGCAGCCGGTCGTGCAGCACCTCGAGCTGGCGCGCGAGGCTGTGGCACACATGCACCTCGATCCCCCGCTCGACCGGCGTGTCGCCGATGTCGGCTTCCGGCTGCAATTCGAGGATCGCGTTCTGCACGCGCGCGAGCCAGGTGGGCGCGGGATTCTCGACGAAACGCGACGCATCGCCCGACGCGGCGCTTTCGGTCAGTTCGTGCAGCATGTGCAGTTGCGCCTGCGTCTGCCTGCCCCACTCGGCGAGCAGCGGATGACCGACCTCCTGGTAGTCGCGCCGCCCGGCCGCATCGAGCGCCTCGGCATGCGCGGCGGTCACGATGTCGAACCAGAATTCGCGGCACGGGTTCAGCGCGTAGACGCGCACGTCGATCCAGCGCGACAGTTCGCGCAACAGCGCGACGTGCAGCGGCGGCATCGTCGGCAGCGCGAACACGCTGACCGATTCGGGCCAGTCGGCCCGCGCGACCGCGTCGGCATCGAGATGGCGCGCTTCGACGAGGAAGCGGTGTGCCGGCGGCGTGCCGCTGTCGCTCAGCTCGGCGAGCAGCGTACGCCACACCGCAGCCTGCCAGCGCTCGTCGTCGCGCGCGGCGTCGCTGATCCCGCGCGGCGCGGCGTCGCCCGCGAGCACCGATTCGCCGGCCTGCCACGCGGCCAGCCATTCGGGGCGATAGGTCAGGTAATGATCGAGCACGGCCGCGACGCGATGGGCCAGTTCGTAGCGCATCGCATCGTCGGAGGCCGACAGATACGCGGCGAGCCGCGGCGACGCGAGCCACGGCGCACCATCGGCCGCCTGCGCGAACAGCCGGTAGCAGCGCCACACGAGCCGGTCGGGTGCGAACGGCGAGCGCGCGGGCACCGTCAGCACGCGGCCGATCTGCGCCCACAGCCACTGCGCGAGATAGGTGAACTCGACGTTCGCGCACACGCCATTGCGCGCGGCGATGTCGAGCTCGAGACGGCGGCGCAGCGCCGCGCTCGGCACGATGACCTGTTGCGGCGCCCACGGGCCGTTGCGGGCCGGGAACGCGGCCAGATCCTCGAGCAGCGCGTCGGCCAGCGTTTCGTGACGGTTCGAATAGAAGAGATGGAGCATGAGGCGGGCGTCGGAACCTCGCACCGACGGGGCCGGGCGAACAGGATGACCAAGGATAGCAAAGGGCCGCAGCCACGGCCATCGTCCGGACAGCCAGCTTTTGCGAGCCGCGAAATACGATAGACTCGTCGCCAGTCAATACGCCGCCCCGGCGTCTTCGTCTGTCATTCAGCCCATCGATGCGCTATTCGGTCGAAATCAGAAAGTTTTTCTACAGCCAGTACTTTTTCGGCGGCCTGCGGATCGCGGTCGGCGTGTCGCTGCCGGCCGTGTTGTGCCTGATCGTGTTTCACAACCGGGAGCTCGGCTTCACGATCTCGACGGGCGCGCTCGGTGCGTGCGTGGTCGACATGCCGGGCCCGCTGAAGTACAAACACAACGAAATGCTCGCGTGCAGCGTGATCGGCTTCCTGGCCGCGCTCGCGACCGGCCTCGCGACCCCGAACATCTTCGCGCTGTGGCTCACGATCGTGCCGCTCACGTTCGTGCTGTCGCTGATCGTCGTCTACGGCAACCGCTGGCCGCAGATCAGCTTCGCGACGCTGTTCATGATGGTGATGACGCTCGAGGAGAAGTTCACGCCGCTGCAGGCGTTCGTCAACGCCGGCTGGATTCTCGCGGGCGGCCTCTGGTACACGTACTGGGCCACGCTCGTGTCGCAGTGGCAGGCGCGCCGGATCGAGCAGCAGGCGCTGGCCGAAAGCCTGTTCGCCTGCGCCGATTATCTGCTCGCACGCGCGCAGTTCTACGACCTCGACGCCGATCTCGACGAGTGCTACCGCAATCTCGTCGCCCGGCAGATTACCGCGGTCGAAACGCAGGAAACCGCGCGCGACATCGTGCTGCGCAACCTGCCGAAGCTGCGGCGCGGCAAGCTCGATCCCGGCCGCACGACGATGTACAACCTGTTCATCAACAGCGTCGACCTGCACGAGCTGTTCGTCGGCGCGCACACCGATTACCCGCTCGTGCGCAACACGTTCGGCGGCTCGGACCTGATCATTTTCTATCGCGACCTGATCCGCAAGGCCGCGGCCGATCTCGAGGAGGTCGGCCTCGCGGTGCTCGAAAACCGCGCGCCGCATTCGCACATCAGCGTGAAGGCCGAGCTGCGCGCGATCGAGTACGAGATCGAGTTGATGCGCAAGAAAAACTTCGCGGCCACCCACGCGGAAGCCTATGCGGCCGTGGTCGCGACGTTCCGGCGCATCTGGAGCGCGACGCGCCTGATCGACCGGATGCGCCGCAACCTGTCGGGCCACGCCGATCCGCAGCAAACCGAACTGAAGATCGACAAGGCGCTCACGCGCTTCCTGCAGCGCCGCCGCATGTCGCCGCTGCTGATCTTCTCGAACCTGAACATGCGCTCGCCGAGCTTTCGCCATGCACTGCGCGTGACGATCGCGGTGGCGGTCGGCTTCTGGATCGGCCGGCTGCTGCCGCTCACCAACGCGTACTGGATCGTGATGACGACCATCATCATCCTGAAGCCCGGCTATTCGCTGACCAAGCAGCGCAACGCGGCGCGTATCGTCGGTACGCTGATCGGCTGCGCGGCGAGCGTCGCGCTGATCTACACGGTCAAGGACACGCACCTGCTGATCGCGATCATGTTCGGGTCGATGGTGATGAGCTACAGCCTGCTGCTGTTCAACTATGCGGCGAGCGTCGTGTTCACGTCGTCGTACGTGCTGCTGATGTTTCACCTGCTCGCGCCGGGCAGCATGCGGATCATCGGCGAACGCGCGATCGACACGGTGGTCGGCTGCATGATCGCGATCGCCGCGAGCCGGCTGTTCCCGTACTGGGAATACCGGCTGATGGGCAAGCTCGTCACCGACATGCTGACGTCCACCCGCAAGTATTTCGAGGCCGTGTGGCGCGTCGGGCGCGGCATGTCGCCGCCGGTGCCGGTGCCGACCGCCGACGGTGCCGCCGTCGTCGCAGGCGTCGCCGCCGCGATCGAATCCCCGACGGCCAGCCTCGACGACGACTACCGCTACCGCCTCGCCCGCAAGGACGTGCACATCGCGTTCGCGAACCTCGGGCAGGCGTTCCAGCGGATGATGATCGAGCCGAAGGCGCACCAGCGCTTCGTGCCCGAACTGAACGACCTGCTCGTGCAGACGCACGTGCTCGGCGCGCAGATCACGGCCGCCGCGCCGCTGATCCGCAGCGCATGCGCGGCCGACGGCAGCCTCGTCCACGACGATGCGCTGCAGCGCGGCCTCGCCGCGGTGCTCGACAATCTCGAGAAGGCCGAGGCTGGCGAGCCGCCGCCTGCCGACCAGCTCGAAGCGTCGAAGCAGATCACGCGCGATCTCGATGCGATGGTCGTGTCCGCGGAAAAATCCGATGCAGTCGGCGCCGAGCTCACGCACGACCTGAAGGTGCTCGCGCACCAGTGCAAGCAGATGCTCGCGTCGTCGCTGCTGATCCGCAAGGACGCCAGCGTGATCCGCCTGCCCGCCTGACCCCGAATGTCCGCGCCGGCAAGGCGGCCCGCGCATGGCGCGGGTCGGCCACCGGCGCACGCCGATTCAACGATCCCCGAAGCATGCCCCACCCGCTCCACGCGGCCCGCGCATCCGGCGCGCGACCGCCCCACGCCCCATTCCGTTTGCCGCGCCAGTCAGGGAATACCCGATTCCGGTCACCGGGTCCGGCTTGTTATCATTCGTTCACATTCAAGTTGTATAGACAACTTGACGCACTCGAACCGGCCCCGCTCGCACGGTTCGTCGCATAACGATATCGGAGACTCGATGAAAAACTTGCAGCGCCACCTGAGCGCGCGGCACATCCGCTTTCTCGCGCTGGGCTCGGCGATCGGCACGGGCCTGTTCTACGGCTCCGCGTCCGCGATCCAGCTTGCCGGCCCGGCCGTGATCCTCGCGTACATCCTGGGCGGCGCGGCCGTCTACATGGTGATGCGCGCGCTCGGCGAGATGGCCGTGCGCGAACCCGTCGCCGGCTCGTTCGGCCACTACGCGACCGAGAACCTCGGCCCCTTCGCGGGCTTCGTCACCGGCTGGACCTACACACTCGAAATGGTGATCGTCGCGATCGCGGACATCACCGCGTTCGGCATCTACATGGGCTTCTGGTTTCCGGACGTCCCGCAATGGATATGGGTGCTCGGCGTCGTCGCGATCATCTGCGGGCTGAACCTGTGCCACGTGAAAGTGTTCGGCGAGCTCGAATTCTGGCTGTCGATCATCAAGGTCGGCGCGATCGTCGCGATGATCGGCGGCGGCGTCGCGATCCTGCTGACCGGCATGCACTTTGGTCATTCGGCCGACTTGCCGACGTTCGCGAACCTGTGGAACCACGGCGGCTTCTTGCCGAACGGCATCGGCGGGCTGATCGCGTCGCTGTCGGTCGTGATCTTCGCGTACGGCGGGATCGAAGTGATCGGGATGAGCGCCGGCGAGGCGAAGGACCCGGAACGCGTGATTCCGCGCGCGATCAATGCGGTGCCCGCACGCATCCTGCTGTTCTACGTGCTGACGATGGTGGTACTGATGTCGATCAGCCCGTGGACGGGCGTCGGCAGCGACGGCAGCCCGTTCGTGCAGATCTTCTCGGCGCTCGGCGTGAAATCGGCCGCGACGATCCTGAACCTCGTCGTGATCAGCGCGGCGATCTCGGCGATCAACAGCGACATCTTCGGCGCGGGCCGGATGATGTTCGGGATGGCGCGGCAGGGTCAGGCGCCGCGCGTGCTGATGACGACGTCGCGCCACGGCGTGCCGTGGGTCACGGTGCTCGTGATGGCCGGCGCGCTGCTGGTGGGCGTGCTGCTCAACTACCTGATGCCGAAGGACGTGTTCCTGGTGGTCGCCGCGATCGCGACGTTCGCGACCGTGTGGGTGTGGCTGATGATCCTGCTGTCGCAGGTGGCGATGCGTCGCCGCCTGTCGAACGCCGAAGTCGCCGCGCTGAAGTTCAAGGTGCCGCTGTGGCCCGTCGCGCCCGCGCTGACGATCGCCTTCATGGGCTTCGTGATCGTGATGCTCGGCTGGTTCGAGGATACGCGCGTGGCGCTGTATGTCGGCGCGGCATGGCTCGCGCTGCTCGCGGCCGTGTTCTACGCACGGATTCGCCCGAAATTCGCACCTGCGTCACGTTGACGCACGGCTGACTGGCCGGTGCGGCGCGCCGGTTCCGGCGCGCCTTCCGATGTCCCGGTTCCGCGCGGCGCCCGTCGCGCCGGAAGCCGCGGATCGACTCTGTTGGCATGCCCCGCACGCGACCCGATCGGGCCGCGTAGCGGCACGTCAGTGCGACGCCGCGCTCGCGGCCTCGGCCGGATGGGCCTCGTCGTACGCGTGCTTCTGCGAAATCGCGTTGTACAGGATCGTCCCGATCACGAGCAGCACGGCCACGACGATCAGGATGCTCACGTTGCGGACAGGGTTCTTCTTGCGCTGATCGTTCATGGTCGGTGCGGCTCCGTCAAATTCGTCGAAGCGGGCATTCTACGCGCTTGCGCCCACACTGCACCGCCCCGTTCGCCGCCCTCCGGCCTCGGCTTCTCCTCCGCTTTCCGTCAGCTTTCGATTGTTAATCGTTCCCATTTCGATCTAGAATCCCAAGTCTTTCATTTTGTAATGTTTCGGGTCGCTCGGGCGGCAGGCGCGCCCCGGAACGCTCCCTCGTCCACCTGCCGCACCGGAGTCTTCATGTCGAATCCGCGCACCCGCCTGCTGCCGCTCGCCGGCGCCCTCGCCGTCGCAGCCTTCGCGCCGCTTGCCCACGCGGCCGAGGAAGTGAGCCTGTACACCACCCGCGAGCCGAAGCTGATCCAGCCGCTCATCGACGCGTTCACGAAGCAGAGCGGCGTCAAGGTCAACACGGTGTTCGTGAAGGACGGCCTGCTCGAGCGCGTGAAGGCGGAAGGCGCGCAGTCGCCGGCCGACGTGCTGATGACGGTCGACGTCGGCAACCTGCTCGACCTCGTCGACGGCGGCGTCACGCAGCCGGTGCGCTCGAAGGTGCTCGACGACGCGATTCCCGCGAACCTGCGCGCCACGAACGGCGACTGGTACGCGCTGTCGCTGCGCGATCGCGTGCTGTACGTCGAAAAGGACCTGAAGGTCGATGCGTTCCGTTACGAGGATCTCGCCGATCCGAAATGGAAGGGCAAGGTCTGCATCCGCTCGGGCCAGCATCCGTACAACACCGCGCTCGTCGCGGCGATGATCGCGCACGACGGCGAGGCCGCGACCGAGACATGGCTGCGCGGCGTGAAGGCGAACCTCGCGCGCAAGGCGACCGGCGGCGACCGCGACGTCGCGCGCGACATCCTCGGCGGCATCTGCGACGTCGGCCTCGCGAACGCTTACTACGTCGGCCACATGAAAAACGCCGAACCGGGCAGCGATGCGCGCAAATGGGGCGACGCGATCAAGGTGGTGCGCCCGACCTTCGCGAACGCGAAGAGCGGCGGCACGCACGTGAACATCAGCGGCGCGACGGTCGCGAAGCACGCGCCGCACAAGGCCAACGCGGTGAAACTGCTCGAATATCTCGTGTCGCCGGAAGCGCAGGCGCTGTATGCGCAGGCGAACTACGAATACCCGGTGCGCGCGAACGTGAAGCTCGACCCGGTGATCGCCAGCTTCGGCACGCTGAAAGTCGATCCGCTGCCGCTGGCGGACATCGCGAAGCATCGCAAGCAGGCGAGCCAGCTCGTCGACAAGGTCGGCTTTGACAACTGACGCATCGCCCGCCCGCGCCTGCCGCGAGCCGAGCGGTCCGCGGCCGTATCTGCGTCTGCGACCGCGCGCGGGCAGCCTGTGGCTGCTCGCGGCGCTGACGATCGCCGCGGCGGTCGCGGCGCCGCTCGCGGTGCTCGTGGCCGCCGCGTTCGACGCCGATCTCGCGCACTGGCGGCATCTCGCGGAATTCGTGCTGCCGCAGGCGCTCGTCAATACGCTGCTGCTGCTCGCCGGGGTCGGCACGATCGTGTCGATCGTCGGCACCGGCTGCGCATGGCTCGTCACCGCCTACGATTTTCCCGGCCGCCGGACCCTGACCTGGGCACTGCTGCTGCCGCTCGCGGTGCCCACCTACATCGTCGCGTTCGCGTACCTCGATCTGCTGCACCCGATCGGCCCCGTGCAAGGCGCGATCCGCTGGCTGCTCGGCTTCGACAGCCCGCGCCAGTTCCGTCTGCCCGACCTGCGTTCGCTGCCCGGCGCGATCTTCGTGCTCGGCTTCGTGCTGTATCCGTATGTCTACCTGAGCACGCGCGCGATGTTCGTCACGCAGTCCGCGAGCCTGCTCGAGGCCGCGCGCACGCTCGGCGCGGGCCGCCTCGCGACGTTCTGGCGCGTCGTCGTGCCGCTGGCCCGGCCGGCGATCGCGGTCGGCGTGAGCCTCGCGCTGCTCGAAACGCTGAACGATATCGGCGCGTCGGAATTCCTCGGCGTGCAGACGCTGACCGTGTCCGTCTATACGACGTGGATCACGCGCTCCGATCTCGCCGGCGCCGCGCAGATCGCGCTGGCGATGCTCGCGATCGTCGTCGGCATGATCGCGCTCGAACGCTATGGGCGCCGCCGCCAGCGCTACGCGCACGGCCGGCGCATGCGGCCGATCGCGCCGCGCCGCCTGACCGGCGCGGCCGCGCTGGGCGCCGCCATGCTCGGCTGGCTGCCCGTCCTGCTCGGCTTCGGCGCGCCGGCCGCGTACCTCGCGGTCGAAACGGCCAAGCGGCTGCACCTCGTCGGCGGCGTCTCCGCGCAATTGATGACGGGGCTCGCGAACACGCTGACGATCGCGACCGCCGCCACCGTCGCGACGCTCGCGTGCGGGCTCGTCGTCGCGTGGGCCGCCCGCGCGCAGCGCGACAGCGCCGGTGCGGGCCCGGCCCGCCTCTGCGCGCGGATCGCGAGCCTCGGCTACGCGGTGCCAGGCACCGTACTCGCGATCGGCCTGCTGATTCCGTTCGCGGCGGCCGACCGGCTGTTCGGCGCGGCGCTCGGCCGCGACGGGCTGCTGCTGATGGGTTCGGCGACCGCGCTCGTGATCGCCTATACCGTGCGTTTTCTCGCGATCCCGGCCGGCGGCATCGAGGCCGGCCTCGCGCGCATTCCGCCGTCGCTCGAACAGGCCGCGCGCTCGCTCGGCGAGACGGCCGGCGGCACGTTGCGCCGCGTCCACCTGCCGCTGTTGCGGCCCGCGCTCACGACGAGCGCGCTGCTGGTGTTCGTCGACGCGATGAAGGAGCTGCCGGCCACGCTGCTGCTGCGTCCGTTGAATTTCGACACGCTCGCGACCTGGCTGTATGCGGAAGCTGCGCGCGGCACCTATGAAGAAGGCGCGGTCGCCGCGCTCGCGATCGTGCTGGCCGGGCTCGTGCCCGTGATCCTGCTCGCCCGCACCCGCCACAAGATCGGAGCCTGACACCGTGAACCTGCTCGAACTCGACGACCTCTGCGTCGCCTACGACACGCCGCACGGCCGCCGCACCGTGGTCGACGGCCTGAGCCTCGCGCTGCCGCGCGGCGACATCGGCTGCCTGCTCGGCGCGTCCGGCTGCGGCAAGACCACCGTGCTGCGCGCGATCGCCGGCTTCGAACCCGTGCGCATGGGGCGCATCGTGCTGGACGGCACGCCGGTCGCGGCGCCGTCGCTCGACGTGCCGCCCGAGCGGCGGCGCATCGGCATGATGTTCCAGGATTACGCGCTGTTTCCGCACCTGAGCGCGGCCGACAACGTCGCGTTCGGCCTGCGGCGCATGCCGAAGGCCGAACGGCGCCTGCGCGTCGCGGAGATGCTCGACCTCGTCGGCCTCGCCGATTCCGGCGACGCGTATCCGCACGAACTGTCGGGCGGCCAGCAGCAGCGCGTCGCCCTCGCACGCGCCCTTGCACCGTCGCCGGAATTGCTGCTGCTCGACGAGCCGTTCTCGAATCTCGACGTCGATACGCGCGAGCGGCTCGCGTTCGAGTTGCGCGACATCCTGAAGCACACGGGCCACACCGCGATCCTCGTCACGCACAATCAGGCGGAAGCGTTCGCGATCGCCGACCGGATCGGCGTGATGAAGGACGGCCGGCTCGCGCAATGGGATACGCCGTATGCGCTGCACCATCATCCGGCCAGCCCGTTCGTCGCGGCTTTCGTGCGCCGCGACGCGCTCGCCGACGAGCGCGCACGCGCGCTGGCGCGCGGCCGCTGAAGCCGCGCGGCCGACGCGGCGGCCGGCCCGTCAGGCCGGCTCGACCAGATCGCGCACGGGCAGCGCGGTCGAATACTTGATCTGCTCCATCGCGAACGACGAACTGACGTCGAACAGCGGCACCGTGCGAATCAGTTGCTTGTAGACGCGGTCGTAATCGTCGATGCCGGCCACCACCACGCGCAGCAGGTAATCGGTCTCGCCGCTCATCCGGTAGACCTCGACCACTTCCGGCATGTCGCGCACCGCCTGCGTGAAACGCTGCGCCCATTCCTCGGTGTGCTGGTTCGTGCGGATCGCGACGAACACGGTCGTGCCGACCCCGAGCTTGCGCGGATCGCACAGCGCGACCTGCGCGCGAATCGCGCCGGTTTCCTTCAGCCGCTGCACGCGCTTCCAGCACGGCGTCTGCGACAGGTTCACGCGCTGCGCCAGCTCCGCGATCGGCAGCGTGGCATCCGCCTGCAGCAGCTCCAGCAGCTTGCGATCGATGGCGTCCATTTCTCCATTCCCTCGTCGATAGAAATTTATTCTATTCATCCTGCCCAACGGGGAACAATAGGAAAAGTGTCTCGGCACGTCGACCGGTGTAAATACCGATCCGCCACGCGCTCGCCGCCCCAAACGAAACAGGCGACGCCACCCGCGAAGGGTGGCGTCGCCTGACATCGTCGCGCGTCGCGGCTTGCACGCCGCGCCCGGGCCGGCGCTCACACGCCGCCGGCCGCCACGCCGATCAATACGCGACCGTCGCGATTTCGCGTACGAAGCTGTCCTGCTCGAGCGCGTCGACGAACGCGACCGCGTAGTCTTCCGCCGAGATCTTGCTGTTGCCCTGCGCGTCCACGATCAGCTTGCCGACGCCGGTGCGGAACGTGCCCGTGCGCTCGCCCGGCGCGATCAGCGCGGCCGGCGCGAAGAAGGTCCAGTCGAGATCGGTGACCGTCTTCAGGTAGTCGAATGCGTCGCGGTGCGCGAGCGCCTGCGGCTTGTACGCGTCCGGAAAACCTTCGGTGTCGACGAGCTGCTTGCCCGGCGCGACTTCGAGCGAACCGGCGCCGCCTACCACGACGAGCCGCTTCAGGCCGGCCTGGCGCGTGCCGGCGACCAGCGCCTTCGCGGCCGCGACGACCTGCGCCGCATCTTCCTGCTTCGGGCCGTACGCGCTTGCGACGACGTCATGGCCCGGCAGCGCGGCGGCGATGCTGGCCGCGTCGAACAGGTCGGCCGCCTTCGCGGTGATGCCGTCGCCGGATGCGCCCGGATGGCGCGACAGCGCCGTGACGCGGTGGCCGCGTCGCACGGCTTCCGCCGCGATGCGCGAGCCGATCGTGCCGGTGGCGCCGAACAGCGCGATATTCAACGAACGTTGCGTCATATCGATTCTCCAGTAATGAAAATATGTAACACAGTTAATTACACATAAGACCGAAAAAAACGGGGCGAAGCCCCCGTTGCGCCGATCGCCGCGCGTACGCGCCGTCCGGCTTCCTGCCCTGCCCGCCGTCGGTCACCCGCCGGCGCGCGCCGCCCGTTGCGTGCGCTGCTCCCGGTCCAGCATGTCGGCCGTCACGTCGACCAGCGTGCGGGTGGCGAGCGAAGCCTCCATCGCGCGCTGCGCATCGCCGATATAGCCGGTCAGCACGCCCTGGATGTGCCGCCCGACGAGACACGCCGGATTCGGCGCCTCGCGGTGCAGCGCGAACAGTTGCGCATCGTCGACCGCGCGATACACGTCGAGCAGCGTGATTTCACCGGGCTCGCGCGCCAGCAGCGCACCGCCGCCCGCGCCGAGCTGCGACGTGGTCAGGCCCGCGGCCGCCAGCATCGACAGCAACCGGCGAATCAGCGCCGGATTCGTATTCACGCTGCCCGCGATGATGTCGGACGACAACGGCACGCCTTCCTGCATCGACAGCAAGGCAAGCACGTGAACGGCAAACGCGAACCGGCTGCTGGTATTCATTCCTGACTCACTCGGCGACGCCGGCCCGACCCGCAACCGGCGACATGTGTAACCATCATAATTACATTTTACGAATCGTGCAAGCCCGCGTCATTCGCCGCTCGCGGGTTTGGCCCCCGCGGCGCTCTGCTGGCTCCACTGCTGGAGTTTCTTGCCGGCTTCGGCGATCTTCGCGCCCGCTTCGGAAGCCGCATGCGCGACGACCGCGGACGCCGCCGCGTCGATCTGCGCCTGCGCGGCCGATGCGAGGCCGCTCGCGGACAGCGGCGGCACGGCCGACGCCGCGGACGCGATGCCGGCCTTCGCCGCATTGATCTGTTGATTGACCGTGCTCGCCACCTGGTCGAGCGCCTTGGCCGCATTGTTGGCGGCATCGGCGGCCGCGCTCGCGGCCGTATCGGGTTGCGCGGCCGGCGTGCCGGACTTCTCGCAGCCCGCGAGCAACAGCAGCGCACCGGCGGCCACGGCCGCCAGCACGGACCCGGGCACACGACGCGCCCGCGATGTCTTCATGTTCATCAGCAATCTCCGGCCGCGCGTGGCGCGACCTCGTGGTTGGACCGGTGTCGATGATACCGCCTGTGGAACAGGCCAAATAACGACCCGTCATTAAAAATGCCTTTCAATTTCGGATTCGTCTGATTCAATCGCACGCGCCACGCCTCTAAAGTGGGCACGCTTCAATCCGCTTCATACGTGTCCCCCTTTTCCTCGTTATGGCTTTCCTCGTCGATTGGCTCATCGCCCTGGCCGCGCTGCTCGCCGCCACCCTGTTCCTGTGCCTGCGTGCGCCGTCGGCGCGCCGCCTCGCCGAATCCGGGCGTCCGCGCCGCATCGCCTGCGCGCGCCTGCTCACGCAGGCCGTGATCGGGTTCTGGACCGCTGCACTGATCGTCGCGCAAGGTATCCTCGGCGCCGACGCCGACGGCCAGTCCCTCGCGGGCTTCGCGGCGCTTGCCTTCGCCGCGCTCGGGCTGGCGACCGTCGCCGCCTACTGGTCGGCCTGCGCGCTGCGGCTGCGCCGGCCGCCCGCGCTGTTCGCACGCCACTGACGCGCCAGATCGGTGCGTGACACCGCATCGCCGCGCACCGCCTCGTTCAGCGCACGCACCAGTTCAGCACGCCTCGCACCACCTCCGTGCAATCGCCGCGCCCCTCGAGCGGCGCCGATCACGCCTCGATCCCGTGCATGATTCACCGGAATGCCGCATGGCGCGGCATCCGGGCACCAATTCCACGCAATCGTTCACCAGGTTGGCTCGATATTTGCATTCCTTGCCCGTTTTTTGCGCAAGGAAGCCACGGCATGGATGGTCTGAAATCCGGCGTCGACACACTGTTCCTGTTGATCGGCGCCGTCATGGTGCTCGCGATGCACGCGGGCTTCGCGTTTCTCGAACTCGGCACGGTCCGCAAGAAGAACCAGGTCAACGCGCTCGTGAAGATCCTGGTCGACTTCTCGGTGTCGACGCTCGCGTACTTCTTCATCGGCTACACGATCGCGTACGGCGTCGAATTCTTCGACGATATCGGCACGCTGTCGCAGCACAACGGCTACGCGCTCGTCCGCTTCTTTTTCCTGCTGACGTTCGCGGCGGCGATCCCGGCGATCGTGTCGGGCGGCATCGCCGAGCGCGCGAAGTTCAACCCGCAACTCGTCGCGACGCTGATCATCGTCGGCTTCATCTATCCGTTCTTCGAAGGGATCGCGTGGAACGAGCGCTTCGGCGTGCAGGCCTGGCTCGCGCACGCGTTCGGCGCGCCGTTCCACGACTTCGCCGGCTCGGTGGTCGTGCACGCGTTCGGCGGCTGGGTCGCGCTGCCCGCCGTGCTGCTGCTCGGCGCGCGCCACGGCCGCTATGCGAAGGACGGCCGGATCGCAGCGCACCCGCCGTCGAACATCCCGTTCCTCGCGCTCGGCGCGTGGGTGCTCGCGGTCGGCTGGTTCGGCTTCAACGTGATGAGCGCGCAGACGCTCGACAAGATCAGCGGCCTCGTCGCGGTGAACTCGCTGATGGCGATGGTCGGCGGCACGCTCGCCGCGTGGATGGCCGGCCGCAACGACCCGGGCTTCACGTACAACGGGCCGCTCGCGGGCCTCGTCGCGGTATGCGCGGGCTCCGACGTGATGCACCCGATCGGCGCGCTCGTCACGGGCGCCGCGGCCGGTGCGCTGTTCGTCGCGATGTTCACCTGCGTGCAGAACCGCTGGCGCATCGACGACGTGCTCGGCGTGTGGCCGCTGCACGGGATGTGCGGCGCACTCGGCGGCCTCGCGGCCGGCGTGTTCGGGCTGCCGGCGCTCGGCGGCCTCGGCGGCGTGTCGTTCCTGTCGCAGCTCGTCGGCACGCTCGGCGGCATCGCGATCGCGACCGCGGGCGGCACGCTCGTCTACGGCGCGCTGAAGGCGACCGTCGGCCTGCGTCTCGATCGGGAAGCCGAATTCGACGGCGCCGACCTGTCGATCCACCGCATCTCGGCCACGCCCGAGCGCGATTGAGCGCAAACGCTTGCGACCGGCGTCCGTCAGCTCACCTGACGGACGCCCGACGTCTCATTACGTTTTCGATTCAAAAAACTTTCATCTAGCGTCCTTACACTTCCGTCCAGTTTTCAATATGCCTTCGCGAAGCTTGCCGCTCGCCCGCTTCGCGAAGGCCATTCTTCCAACAACCGAAACTGGACTCCACATGCCCGCGTTGCCCAATGCTTCCCGTCGTCAGGCCCTGAAGATCCTCGCCGGCGCGCCGATGCTGCCCCTTTCCGGCCTCGCGCTGCCGGCCCTGCTGACGGGTTGCGGCGGCGACGACGATCCCGCGTCCACGCCGGCGCCGGTCGCCGCTGCCTACACGTCGGCGGCATTCTCGGCGATGGCCGCGCCGACGCTCGACAACGCGGCCGCGATGGCCACGACGACGGTCGGCTCGACGCTGTCGGTGTCGTTCTCGGACGGCTCGTCGCGCAACTTCAAGCTCGCGTACAAGCCGTTCTTCGTGACCGGCGACATGGTGCCGGACGGCAACGGCGGCACGACGCTCGCGGGCGGCTACTACGACATCAACAACCAGCCGATCATCGATCGCTCGGTCGCCGGCAAGGAACGCCAGTTCTATTCCGACTGCCCGGACGGCAGCTCGCTGCTGACGCTGAAGAACGCGAATGTCCCCGGCGTGAAGGGCAACGCGGTGTTCGCGGTCGTGCAGTTCGAATACACGACGCGCGACCAGGCGAGCGCGTCGCAGTACGGCCAGCTGCCGTCGCCGATCGCCGTGCTCACGCTCGACCAGGACCCGGCCACCGGCGCGCTGAAGGTCGTGAAGTACCACAACGTCGACACGTCGAAGGCGCACGGCCTGTGGATCACCTGCGGCGCGAGCCTGTCGCCGTGGGGCACGCACCTGTCGAGCGAGGAATACGAGCCGGACGCGACGAAGGCCGCGACCGACGCGCAGTTCAAGGCGTTCAGCAAGAACACGTTCGGCGACGAGACGAAGGCGAACCCCTACCACTACGGCCACCTGCCCGAGATCACCGTGAATCCGGACGGCACCGGCACCGTGAAGAAGCACTACTGCCTCGGCCGCATCTCGCACGAGCTGATCCAGGTGATGCCGGACCAGCGCACCGTGATGATGGGTGACGACGCCACCAACGGCGGCCTGTTCATGTTCGTCGCCGACAAGGCGGCCGACCTGTCGGCCGGCACGCTGTACGTCGCGAAGTGGACGCAGACGTCGTCCGCCGGCGCCGGCACCGCGACGCTGACGTGGATCAAGATCGGCCACGCGACCAGCAGCGAGATCGAGACGCTCGCGAACACGCTGAAGGCGTCGGACATCATGGACCTGGTGACGACCGATCCGAACGATGCGAGCTACACGAAGATCCACTTCGGCGGCAAGTTCAACTGGATGCGCGTGAAGCCGGGAATGGAGAAAGCGGCCGCGTTCCTCGAGACGCACCGCTACGCGGCGCTGCTCGGCGGCAGCATGGCGTTCACGAAGCTCGAAGGCACGACCGTGAACGCGAAGGACAAGATCGTCTACACGGCGATGTCGCGGATCGAAACGTCGATGGTCAAGGGCAACGCGGTGTCGCGCGACGTCGCGGTCGACAAGAAGATCGCCGCGGGCGCCGTCTACGCGCTGAACCTGAAGACCGGCCAGCGCGACACGACGGGCGGCGCGATCGACAGCGAATGGGTGCCGGTCGACATGGGTGCGCCGGCCGCGCTGGTCGGCGAGGATCTCGCCGCGGCCGACGCGCTCGGCAACCTCGCGAACCCGGACAAAATCGCGAACCCCGACAACCTGAAGTTCTCCGAAAAGCTGCGCACCCTCTTCATCGGCGAAGACTCGGGCATGCACGTGAACAACTTCCTGTGGGCCTACAACGTCGACACGAAGTCGCTCTCGCGCGTGCTGTCGTGCCCGGCCGGCGCCGAATCGACGGGCCTGCACGCGGTCGACGAGATCAACGGCTGGACCTACATCATGAGCAACTTCCAGCACGCGGGCGACTGGGAATCGCCGCTGCACGACAAGGTCAAGCCGACGCTCGACCCGCTCGTGCGCGCGAACTACAAGGATCGCTTCGGCGCCAGCGTCGGCTACCTGACGGCCGAGCAGACCAGCATCAAGCTCGCGAAGGGCTGATTCCCACGCGAGGCGGAGGCGTTGCTCCCTTGACCGGGCGCCTCCGACCAGGCGTCGTTTCTTCATCACCGTTCATTCGTCGGCGCTCCACGCCGTTTCACGCGCGATGCCCACTGCGGGCGTCGCGCTTTTTTTTGCGTGCGGGGATCGTGAGAGCGGCGCACATCGCGCCTGCAAGCAGGCGCGAAGCAGCCCTGGACAGACGTTTGCGGCGATCGGGGGATAATACGGGCCTGACGCGTCCGGACGGACGGTCGGAAAGACAGGCAAAAAAAAGCGCCACGGAGACCGTGGCGCTAAAAAAGTTCTAGCCATTCCGAGGGCCGTGCTAGAACCTGAGAGACTGCGCGAAACATCGTTGCCGGTTAAACTCTTGAAACGATGTTTCGAAAACGTGAGACATTCTTTCCGTTTCCGCCCGACAAGTCAAGCGGTATTTGCACCGGTTCATGCACTTTCCAGCAACGCTCATTTGAGCGTTTTCCTAATAAACCAAGGGTGAACCCGTAAAATCGCATCGAATGACCGGTTCGCCCGCGGAACATGCATCCTTTGACAATAGTCCTACAATACCAACAAAATTGAAATCGAGTTTCGGAATTAGAGAGAATCCCTCGTGTCGACAACTGTAACCTCTCCCGCGTCGCGGGACCGTGAATCGTCGCCCGACGAGATCACCGCCCTCGCCCGCGGCCTCGCCGTGCTGCGCCGCATCGCCGCTGCCGACGCCCCCGTCAGCAACCGCGAACTGACCGAATTGACCGGCATCCCGAAGCCGACCGTCTCGCGCATCACCGCGACGCTCGTCAGCGCCGGCTTCCTGTTCCAGTTGCCCGACAGCGAGCGCTTCGTGCTGACCGCGTCGGTGCTCGAACTGAGCCACGGCTTCCTGCGCAACTTCGACATCCGCGCGCGTTCGCGGCCGTTCATGATCGAACTGGCCGAACGCACGTCGCTGTCCGTGCATCTCGCGGTGCGCGACCGCCTCGACATGGTCGCGATCGACGTGATCCGCCCGCGCTCGGCCGTGCTCGTCACGCGCCTCGAGATCGGCTCGCGGATGGACATCGCGCGTACGGCCGTGGGGCGCGCGTACCTCGCCGCGCTCGAGGACGACGAGCGGCGGCAGTTGCTCGAGTCGCTGCGCACCACGGCCGGCGACGACTGGCCGCACGTGTCCGCTCGCCTCACGCCCGCGCTCGACGAAGCGATGCGCGACGGCCACGCGATCGCGATCGGCGAATGGCGCGAGGGCCTGAATGCGGTCGCGGCCGGGTTTGTCGGCCCGTCCGGTCAACGCTATTCGGTGAATTGCGGCGGCGCGGCGCACCAGTGTCCGCCCGAATGGCTGCAGGAACAGGTGGTGCCCGCGCTGCAGGAATGCATCGCGAAAATCACCCGCGAAATCGGCGGCGCGCCGGCCCGGCGCGTCGGCGTGTAATCGTTTCGTCATCGCCGTGTCGCGTTCTGTAACGACCGTAACCCGTTGAAAGATAGACCGCTGGACTGTAACGGGGACGGCACGTAGGATCATGCCCATCGTCGCGCCGCATTCGCGGTGCGCACCGCTCTTTTCCCGCGGATCGGCGGGGCCCCGGACCGAGCCGGGCCGCCCCGTCCCGTCACCCGCACGCCCACGCGCAGCCCAGCAGTCCGATTTTCCGGCCCGCCGCGCCGTCTTCCTGACAGAACACGATGGATAACGAACAAAAGCCCACGCCCCCTTCGAAAGACTCCGCGCCCGCCGCTGCACGGCGCCCGCGCCGCACGCTGCTGATCGGCACCGTCGCGGTCGTCGTCATCGGCGGCCTGCTGTGGTGGCATCCGTGGAACCGCACGCCCGCGACAGGCAGCTCGGCGCAAGGCGCGGGCGCCAGCGCGGCCGCAGGCAGCCATCGCGGCCGCGGCGGCCCCGCTGCAATGGCGAACGTTCCGCAGCCGGTGCAGGTCGCCCCCGTGACGCAGGGCGAGATGCCGATCGTGCTGTCCGCGCTCGGCACCGTCACGCCGCTCGCGAACGTGACGGTCAAGACCCAGCTGTCGGGCTACCTGCAGTCGGTGTCGTTCCAGGAAGGCCAGATCGTCAAGAAAGGCGACGTGCTCGCGCAGATCGACCCGCGCCCGTACCAGGTCGCGCTCGAGAACGCCGAAGGCACGCATGCGCGCGACGCGGCGCTGCTCGCGACGGCCCGCCTCGACCTGAAGCGCTACCAGACGCTGCTGTCGCAGGACTCGATCGCGTCGCAAACCGTCGATACGCAGGCATCGCTCGTCAAGCAATACGAAGGCGCGGTGAAGACCGACCAGGCCGCGATCGATTCCGCGAAACTCAATCTCACCTATGCGCGCATCACGGCGCCGGTCTCCGGCCGCGTCGGCCTGCGCCAGGTCGACCCCGGCAACTACGTGACGCCGGGCGACACCAACGGCATCGTCGTGATCACGCAGTTGCAGCCGATGAGCGTGATCTTCACGACATCGGAAGACAACCTGCCGCAGATCCTCAAGCAGGTGAACGCCGGCCAGAAGCTGTCGGTCACCGCCTACAACCGCAACAACACCGTGCCGCTCGAAACGGGCTCGCTCGCGACGCTCGACAACCAGATCGACACGAGCACCGGCACGGTCAAGCTGCGCGCGAATTTCGATAACAAGGAAGGCATGCTGTTCCCGAATCAGTTCGTGAACACGCGGCTGCTCGTCGACGTGATGCGCAACGCGACGATCGTGCCGACCTCCGCCGTGCTGACGGGGTCGATCGGCCAGTTCGTCTATGTCGTGAAACCCGACAATACGGTGACGGTGCGCAAGGTCACGGTCGGCCCGGTCGACGGCGAGCGCACGAGCATCGTCAGCGGCGTGACGCTCGGCGAGCGCGTGGTGACCGACGGCTCGGACCGTCTGCGCGAAGGCTCGAAGATCTCGATTCCGGCCGACAAGCCGAAGGGCGCATCGGGCGCGCGCGGCGCAGGGGCCGCATCGGGTGCATCGGCTGCGTCCGGTGCCGGCGGCCATCGCGGCGGACACCGGCACGGCGCGTCGCAAGCCGCGGCCCCCGCGGCCCAGTAACGCGCGGGCCGCTCGATGAATCCATCCCGCCTCTTCATTCTCCGGCCGGTCGGCACCGCTCTCCTGATGGCGGCGATCATGCTGGCAGGCCTCGTCGCGCTGCGCTTCCTGCCGCTCGCCGCGCTGCCCGAGGTCGACTACCCGACGATCCAGGTCCAGACCTTCTACCCGGGCGCGAGCCCGGAAGTGATGACGTCATCGGTCACCGCGCCGCTCGAACGCCAGTTCGGGCAGATGCCGTCGCTGAACCAAATGTCGTCGCAAAGCTCGGCCGGCGCGTCGGTGATCACGCTGCAGTTTTCGCTCGACCTGCCGCTCGACATCGCCGAACAGGAAGTGCAGGCCGCGATCAACGCGGCCGGCAACCTGCTGCCGTCCGACCTGCCCGCTCCGCCGATCTACGCGAAGGTGAACCCGGCCGATGCGCCGGTGCTGACGCTCGCCGTCAAGTCGAAGACGCTGCCGCTCACGCAGGTGCAGGATCTCGCCGACACGCGCCTCGCGATGAAGATCTCGCAGATCGCGGGCGTCGGCCTCGTCAGCCTGTCGGGCGGCAACCGCCCGGCGGTGCGAATCCAGGCGAACCCCACCGCGCTCGCGAAGTACGGGATGAACCTCGACGACCTGCGCACGACGATCTCGAACCTGAACGTCAACACGCCGAAGGGCAACTTCGACGGTCCGACGCGTGCGTACACGATCAACGCGAATGACCAGCTGACGAGCGCCGACCAGTACAACAGCGCGGTCGTCGCGTACAAGAACGGCCGCCCGGTGATGCTGACCGACGTCGCGACGGTCGTCGCCGGCTCGGAGAACACCAAGCTCGGCGCGTGGGTGAATTCGGACCCCGCGATCATCCTGAACGTGCAGCGCCAGCCGGGCGCGAACGTGATCGCGACCGTCGACGCGATCAAGGCGCAGTTGCCGAAGCTGCAGGAAACGCTGCCGGCCGCGCTCGACGTCGAGATCGTCACCGATCGCACGACGATGATCCGCGCGGCCGTGCGCGACGTGCAGTTCGAGCTGCTGCTCGCGGTCGCGCTCGTCGTGCTGGTGATGTACCTGTTCCTCGCGAACGTCTACGCGACGATCATCCCGAGCCTGTCGGTGCCGCTGTCGCTGATCGGCACGCTCGCGGTGATGTACATGGCCGGCTTCTCGCTGAACAACCTGTCGCTGATGGCGCTCACCATCGCGACCGGCTTCGTCGTCGACGATGCGATCGTGATGATCGAGAACATCGCGCGCTACGTCGAGGAAGGCGAATCGGGGCTCGAGGCCGCGCTGAAGGGCTCGCGGCAGATCGGCTTCACGATCATCTCGCTGACGGTGTCGTTGATCGCGGTGCTGATCCCGCTGCTGTTCATGGGTGACGTGGTCGGGCGCCTCTTCCATGAATTCGCGATCACGCTCGCGGTGACGATCGTGATCTCGGCGATCGTGTCGCTCACGCTCGTGCCGATGCTATGCGCGAAGCTGCTGCGCCACTCGCCGCCGCCCGAGAGCCACCGCTTCGAGGCGCGCGTGCACCGCGCGATCGACTGGGTGATCGCGCGCTACGCAGTCGCGCTCGAATGGGTGCTGAACCGCCAGCGCTCGACGCTCGTCGTCGCGCTGCTGACGCTCGGGCTGACCGCCCTGCTCTACGTGTACGTGCCGAAGGGCTTCTTCCCCGCGCAGGACACCGGCGTGATCCAGGCGATCACGCAGGCGCCGCAGTCGATCTCGTACGGCGCGATGGCCGAACGCCAGCAGACGCTCGCGGCCGCGATCCTGAAGGACCCGAACGTCGACAGCCTCACGTCGTTCATCGGCGTCGACGGCAGCAACATCACGCTGAACAGCGGCCGGATGCTGATCAACCTGAAGGCGCGCGACGAACGCACCGAAACCGCCGCGCAGATCATCCGCGACCTGCAGCAGCGTGTGTCGAACATCACGGGCATTTCGCTGTTCATGCAGCCGGTGCAGGATCTGACGATCGACTCGACGGTCAGCCCGACGCAGTACCAGTTCATGCTGACGAGCCCGAACTCGGAAGAGTTCGCGACCTGGGTGCCGAAACTCGTCGCGCGGCTGCAGCAGGAGCCGTCGCTCGCCGACGTCGCGACCGACCTGCAGAGCAACGGCCAGTCGGTGTACATCGAGATCGACCGCGCGAGCGCCGCGCGTTTCGGCATCACGCCGGCGACCGTCGACAACGCGCTGTACGACGCGTTCGGCCAGCGCATCGTGTCGACGATCTTCACGCAGTCGAACCAGTACCGCGTGATTCTCGAATCGGAGCCGAAGGAGCAGCACTACGCGCAATCGCTGAACGACATCTACCTGCCGTCGGCCGGCGGCGGCCAGGTGCCGCTGACGTCGATCGCGTCGTTCCACGAGCGGCCGTCGCCGCTGCTGGTCGCGCACCTGTCGCAGTTCCCGTCGACGACGATCTCGTTCAACCTCGCACCGGGCGCATCGCTCGGTGAAGCCGTCAAGGCGATCGAGGCCGCCGAGAAGGACATCGGCCTGCCCGGCTCGTTCCAGACGCGCTTCCAGGGCGCGGCGCTCGCGTTCCAGGCGTCGCTGTCGAACCAGCTGTTCCTGATCCTCGCGGCGGTCGTCACGATGTACATCGTGCTCGGCGTGCTGTACGAGAGTTACATCCACCCGATCACGATCCTGTCGACGCTGCCGTCGGCCGGCGTCGGCGCGCTGCTCGCGCTGATGATCACCGGCCACGACCTCGACATCATCGGGATCATCGGCATCGTGCTGCTGATCGGCATCGTGAAGAAGAACGCGATCATGATGATCGACTTCGCGCTCGAGGCCGAACGCGTCGAAGGCAAGCCGCCGCGCGAGGCGATCTACCAGGCCTGCCTGCTGCGCTTCCGGCCGATCCTGATGACGACGCTTGCCGCGCTGCTCGGCGCGGTGCCGCTGATCGTCGGCTCCGGCGCGGGCTCCGAGCTGCGCCAGCCGCTCGGGATCGCGATCGCCGGCGGCCTGATCGTGTCGCAGGTGCTGACGCTGTTCACGACACCCGTGATCTACCTCGGCTTCGATTCGCTCGCGCGCCGCGTACGCGGCTGGTTCGAGCGGCACGGGCCGGGCGCCGATGCAGGCAAGCACACGGGTGCATAACCGATGAACCTGTCGCGCCCCTTCATCACCCGCCCCGTCGCGACGACGCTGCTCGCGCTCGGCGTCGCGCTCGCGGGCCTGTTCGCGTTCATCAAGCTGCCGGTGTCGCCGCTGCCGCAGGTCGACTTTCCGACGATCTCGGTGCAGGCGTCGCTGCCGGGCGCGAGCCCGGAAACGGTCGCGACCAGCGTGACGAGCCCGCTGGAGCGGCACCTCGGCTCGATCGCGGACGTCTCCGAAATGACGTCGACGAGCACCGTCGGCAATGCGCGGATCATCCTGCAGTTCGGCCTGAACCGCGACATCGACGGTGCCGCGCGCGACGTGCAGGCCGCGATCAACGCGGCGCGTGCCGACCTGCCCGCCGCGCTGAAGAGCAATCCGACCTACCGCAAGGTCAACCCGGCCGATTCGCCGATCATGGTCGTATCGCTGACCTCGGAGACGGCGTCGCCCGCGAAGGTGTACGACGCCGCGTCGACGGTGCTGCAGCAGTCGCTGTCACAGATCGACGGAATCGGCCAGGTCACCGTGAGCGGCTCCGCGAACCCGGCCGTGCGCGTCGAGCTCGAGCCGCAGTCGCTGTTCCACTACGGGATCGGCCTCGAGGACGTGCGCGCGGCGCTGGCTTCCGCGAACGCCAACGCGCCGAAGGGCGCGATCGAGTTCGGCCCGCAGCGTTTCCAGCTCTATACGAACGACCAAGCGTCCCAGGCGTCGCAATACCGCGACCTCGTCGTCGCCTACCGCAACGGCTCGGCCGTGCGGCTGTCCGATCTGTCGGACGTCGTCGATTCGGTCGAGGATCTGCGCAACCTCGGCCTGTCGAACGGCAAGCGCGCGGTGCTCGTGATCCTCTACCGCTCGCCCGGCGCGAACATCATCGAGACGATCGACCGCGTGCGCGCGGCGCTGCCGCAGCTCACCGCATCGCTGCCCGCCGACATCACGGTCACGCCGGTGCTCGACCGCTCGACCACCATCCGCGCGTCGCTGCGGGACACCGAACACACGCTGCTGATCGCGATCAGCCTCGTCGTGATGGTCGTGTTCCTGTTCCTGCGCAACTGGCGCGCGACGCTGATCCCGAGCGTCGCGGTGCCGATCTCGATCGTCGGCACGTTCGGCGCGATGTATCTGCTGGGCTTCTCGATCGACAACCTGTCGCTGATGGCGCTGATCGTCGCGACCGGCTTCGTCGTCGACGATGCGATCGTCGTGCTCGAGAACATCTCGCGGCACATCGAGAACGGCAAGCCGCGGATGCAGGCCGCGTTCGACGGCGCGCGCGAAGTCGGCTTCACGGTGCTGTCGATGAGCATCTCGCTCGTCGCGGTGTTCCTGCCGATCCTGCTGATGGGCGGGATCGTCGGGCGCCTGTTCCGCGAGTTCGCGCTGACGCTGTCGCTCGCGATCGCCGTGTCGCTCGCGGTGTCGCTCACGGTCACGCCGATGATGTGCGCGCGCCTGCTGCCCGAACAGCACGACCCGCAAAGCGAGGGCCGCTTCGGGCGCTTCCTCGAACGCGGTTTCGCGCGCATGCAGCGCGGCTACGAGCGCTCGCTGTCGTGGGCGCTGCGCCGGCCGCTCCTGATCCTGCTGACGCTGTTCGCGACGATCGGGCTGAACGTCTACCTGTACATCGTCGTGCCGAAGGGCTTCTTTCCGCAGCAGGACACCGGGCTGATGATCGGCGGCATCCAGGCCGACCAGTCGACGTCGTTCCAGGCGATGAAGCTGAAATTCTCCGAGATGATGCGGATCGTGCAGGGCAACCCGAACGTGAAGAGCGTCGCGGGCTTCACCGGCGGCACGCAGACCAACTCGGGCTTCATGTTCGTCACGCTGAAGGACCGCACCGAGCGCAAGCTCTCGGCCGACCAGGTGATCCAGCAGCTGCGCCCGCGGCTGGCGGACGTGGCGGGCGCCCGCACGTTCCTGCAGGCGGCGCAGGACATCCGCGTCGGCGGCCGGCAGAGCAACGCGCAGTACCAGTTCACGCTGCTCGGCGATTCGAGCGCCGACCTGTACAAGTGGGGGCCGATCCTGACCGAGGCGCTGCAGAAGCGCCCCGAACTGACCGACGTGAACTCCGACCAGCAGCAAGGCGGCCTCGAGGCGATGGTGACGATCGACCGCGCCACCGCCGCGCGGTTCGGCATCAAGCCCGCGCAGATCGACAACACGCTGTACGACGCGTTCGGCCAGCGCCAGGTCTCGACGATCTACAACCCGCTGAACCAGTACCACGTCGTGATGGAAGTCGCGCCGAAGTACTGGCAGAGCCCGGAGATGCTGAACCAGGTGTGGATCAGCACGTCGGGGGGCAGCGCGAACGGCTCGCAGACCACCAACGCAGCCGCCGGCACCTTCGTCGCGACCTCGGCCGGCACGTCGAGCGCCGGCACGGCCGCGCAGAGCGCCGCGGCGATCGCGTCCGATTCCGCGCGCAACCAGGCGCTCAATTCGATCGCGGCGAGCGGCAAGTCGAGCGCGTCGTCGGGCGCGTCGGTGTCGACGTCGAAGTCGACGATGATCCCGCTGTCGGCGATCGCGACGTTCGGGCCGAGCACGACGCCGCTGTCGGTCAACCATCAGGGGCTGTTCGTCGCGACCACGATCTCGTTCAACCTGCCGCCGGGCGTGTCGCTGTCGCAGGCGACGCAGATCATCTATCAGACGATGGCGCAGATCGGCGTCCCGCCGACGATCGTCGGCAGCTTCCAGGGCACCGCGCAGGCGTTCCAGCAGTCGATGAACGATCAGCCGATCCTGATCCTCGCCGCGCTGCTGGCCGTCTACATCGTGCTCGGCATCCTGTACGAGAGCTACATCCACCCGATCACGATCCTGTCGACGCTGCCGTCGGCCGGCGTCGGCGCGCTGCTCGCGCTGCTGCTGTTCAAGACGGAGTTCAGCATCATCGCGCTGATCGGCGTGATCCTGCTGATCGGCATCGTGAAGAAGAACGCGATCATGATGGTCGACTTCGCGATCGACCAGACGCGCAATCACGGGAAATCGTCGTTCGACGCGATCCACGAGGCGTGCCTGCTGCGCTTCCGCCCGATCATGATGACGACGATGGCGGCGCTGCTCGGCGCGCTGCCGCTCGCGTTCGGCAACGGCGACGGCGCCGAATTGCGCGCGCCGCTCGGGATCGCGATCGCTGGCGGCCTCGTCATGTCCCAGGTGCTGACGCTCTATACGACGCCGGTCGTCTACCTGTACATGGACCGGTTCCGCGTGTGGGCCGAGAAGCGCCGCAATCGCCGCGGCAATACCGGCGGGCCGGCGGTCGCGGGCGAGTGACGAAAGCGGCTGCCCTTCGGGCAGCCGTCTTTTTTTTCGCTTGATTGTCGGGTTCGTTTGCCTGGCTTGATTGCCGGCCGCAATCGGCTATCGTGTGTCCATGCCCACCGCCGCCCCGCCACACGGGAGCCCGCCATGAACGTCCAGCTCAACCACACGATCGTCTGGTGCCGCGACAAGCATGCGTCGAGCCGCTTTCTCACCGAACTGCTGGAATTGCCGCCGCCGACGCCGTTCGGCGCGATGCTGGTCGTCGCGCTCGACAACGGTGTGTCGCTCGATTTTTATGAGCAGGCGGGAGAGATCCGGTCGCAGCATTACGCGTTCCTGATCGACGAAGCCGGCTTCGATCGCGTGCTCGCACGCATTCGCGAACGCGGGTTGCCGCACTGGGCCGATCCGGCGAAGCGGCAACCCGGTGACATCTACCGCCACAACGGCGGCCGCGGCGTGTACTTCGACGATCCGGACGGCCACTTCCTCGAAGTGATGACGCAGCCGTACGTGGTGAACGGGTAGCGCGGCAGGCCGGCATTGCGCCGGCCCGGATGGCGCGGCGCGGGTGTCGCCCGGTTGCGGACGAGACCCGGCCGATCGTCAGACTGTCGCCAACTGCCAGCTACCGTTACCCGGTTACTCGGCAGCGGCCGTCGTCTTGCGCGGACGGCGCGCACGCGGTGCCGCTTTGCGGGCCGGTTTCTTCGGCTTGGCGGCGGCCGGCGCTTCGGCAGCGCCTTCGGGCGTCGCGTCGAGCGGCGCCACGTCGTGCGACGATTGCGCGGCCTCGTCCCGAGCGTCGGAAGCGCGAGGCGCCGGTTCGTCTGGCGCCGCCGCGTGCCGCTCGTCATGCGCTGCGTCGCGATGCGACTCGTCCCCACGCTGGCCGGGCGCGTGCGCATCGCCACCGTGCGCCGCATCGCCCTGCGCGGCGGCGTCCGGCTTGCCGGCCGTGGGGCGACCGGTGCCCTTCGCGGCCGCGCCCTTCTTCGCGCCGGTCTTCTTCGCCGCGCTCTTGCGCGCACGCTTGCGGCCATCCTTCGCGTCGCCGTGCGCTTCGGCCACGTCGGGCATGTCGGGTGCATCGGGTGCGTCGGCCGGCGTCGCATCGGCGACCTCGGCAAACTCCGCGCCTTCCGCGTCCTCAGCTTCGACCTGCACGCTTTCGTGGACGACGGCTTGCGCGCGCTGCCCGCGACGGCGCGCCTCGCGGCCGGCCGGCACCGCCTCCGCCGCGCGGGTACCGTGGTGGCCGCCGTGGTGCGCCGCGCCGCCTTCACCCCCTGCGGCAACGTGCTCGGCTGCGGCCGACTGGCGAGCCCGCGACACGAACGCGCCCGACTTGTCGTCGCGCCCCACTTCGAGCAGCCCGCGCGCCTGCGCTTCGTCGAGCAGGTTGCCGAACGCGCGGAACCCGTAGTACGACTCGTTGAAATCCGGCTTGCGGCGCTTGATCGCGCTCTTGAGCACCGACGCCCAGATCTTGCCGACGTCGTCGCGCTCCGATGCGAGCGCGTCGAACGTCTCGACCGCCAGCGCGATCGCCTCGGCCTTGCGCGCATCCATGTCGTGTTTGCGCGACGGCTCGTCCGGCCGCTTCGCGCCGCCGTTGCCCGCGCGCTGCTGCTGTTCGCGCTTCGCGAGCGCACGCTGCTGCTCGCGCACCAGGTCGTCGTAGAAGATGAATTCGTCGCAGTTCGCGACCAGCAGATCCGACGTCGATTTCTTCACGCCGACGCCGATCACCTTCTTCGCGTTCTCGCGCAGCTTCGACACGAGCGGCGAGAAATCCGAATCGCCGCTGATGATCACGAACGTATCGACGTGCGACTTCGTGTAGCAGAGGTCGAGCGCGTCCACGACGAGCCGGATGTCGGCCGAATTCTTGCCCGACTGGCGCACGTGCGGGATCTCGATCAGCTCGAAGCTCGCTTCGTGCATCGACGCCTTGAAGCCCTTGTAGCGATCCCAGTCGCAATAGGCCTTCTTCACGACGATGCTGCCTTTCAGCAGCAGGCGCTCCAGCACGGGCTTGATGTCGAATTTCTCGTACTTCGCATCGCGCACGCCGAGCGCGACGTTCTCGAAGTCGCAGAACACGGCCATGCTGACGTTGTCCAGAGGTAATGCCATGTGTACTCCAACCGGTGGGCCGCCGCGTTATTCACACGTAGCGGCGAAAAATGCATCGCGCACATGATAGCCGGTCGGCGCGTCATTCCCGCATCCGTGTGAATGAATGAACGCCGGGCCGCCGCGTGCCGGGTACGCCCGACGCCGGTACGCCCGCTGCCGGTACGCCCCTTATTACGCATCCGCCGCCGGGTCGATTCGACATTACACTTGAGTTATCGGTCGTCCGTCCCTATCTGGATGGATGACGCATCGAGCAAGGAGCGGTTTCATGACGACGAAGGTACTGCTGATTGGCGCGACCGGCCGGACGGGCCAGGCCTGCGCGGATCTGCTGCTCAAGCAGCCGGAGTTCGAGGTCACGGCGCTCGTGCGCCGGCACGGCTATGCGCTGGCGGGCGCACGGGTCGTCGAGGCCGATCTGACGAACGATTTCTCGCACGCGTTCCAGGGCATCACGCACGTGATCTACACGGCCGGCTCGGCGGAATCGGACGGTGCGACCGAAGAGGAGCAGGTCGACCGCGACGCGGTCGCCCGCGCGGCCGACTACGCGCTGGCCTACAACACGCAAAAGCTCGTGGTGGTCAGCTCGCTGTCCGCGTACCGGCCCGAGCAGGGCCCGGACGCGCTGCACCACTATTCGCAGATGAAGCGCGAAGGCGACGAGCGCGTGATCGCGTCGGGCGTCGACTACGTGATCCTGCGCCCGGGCCCGCTCACGGACGATCCGGGCGTCGGCAAGATCGCGCTGACCGACAGGTGGCTCGAGCCCGCGCCGCCCGTCTCGCGCCAGGATGTTGCATGGGCCGCGATCGAGGCGATCAAGCTCGGCATTTCGCGCAAGATCGTCGGCTTCGTCGGCGGCAGCGTGCCGATCGAACAGGCATTGCGCGCTTGACGGCCCGTAACGGCCCGTCGCGCTCCGCCCGAAAGGGCAGCGCATGCCCGTGTCCGCGGCCCGCACGACGGGCCGTTTTCACGTGCGGGGCAGCCGCTTACTGCTTCGGATGCGCGTCGGCCCACGCCTTCACGGCGGCGAGCGTGTTCTCGACGTGCTTGTCGGGCGACAGGCTCGTGTATTCGTAGAGAACCTTCCCTTCCGGCGAAATTACATAGGACACGCGGTTGGCCCGGTCGAGCGCCGGCAGCTTCGCGTCGTATTCGCGGATGATCTTCGCGTCCGGGTCGGCCGCCACCGGGAACTTGCTGCGGCACTCGCTCACCGAGAACTTCGTCAGCGTGTCGATGTTGTCGGCCGACACGCCGATCACCGTCGCGCCGTAAGCCTTGTAACGGTCGACCGCATCCGCGAACGCATGCGCCTCGATCGTGCAGCCCTTCGTGAACGCCGCCGGATAGAAATACAGCACGACCGGCCCCTGCTTCAGCGCGTCCGCGAGCGAGTACGTGTAAGTCTTGCCGCCCAGCGACGCCTGCGTCGTGAAATCGGGCGCCGCGGCGCCCGGCTTCAGTTCCGCCTGCGCCAGCAGCGCATGGCCGGCCACCAGCGCCGCCATGGCGCCCAGCAACAGTTTTCGCTTCATCTGCGTCCTCATTTCTTATAAAGTCGGCCTCGATGCAGGCCATTCAGGCGTTCGCCTGTCGAACGCCTGCCTCGTTGATCCGGACCGCGGCAGCGCCGCCCGCGGCCGGCCCGTTAAAGATTTCTGACAGTCTGCCGTTATTCCTTCCGGACAACCGGTTCCAGCCCTTCACGTCAGCGAGAAACATGGAAGCCAACAGGAAACAGACGTCACGCAAGGGCTCCTGGCGCAGCGCCTTGCATACGCTGCGACGCTTCGCTCGGTCGGGCGGCGCGCTGATGCCCGCGCGCGCCGTCGCGCCGCGCCGCGACGACTCCGTGCGCAACTGGCTGGAACAGACGGTCGGCACGGTGGATTTCCTCGCCCACGTCGACCGCGAGCTGCGCTTTCTGTACGTGTCCGACGCCAGCCTGCGCTTCATCGGCTACCACCGCGACTATCTGCATACGCTGACGCTGCGCGACCTGATCGCCGAACAGGATACCCCGGCGCTCGAAGGCCTGCTTGCACGCGCCGCCCGTTCCGGCCAGGTCGAGAAGGCGACGATGTGCATCGTCAAGTCGCTCACCTACCCGCTGGACGTCGAGATCCGCGCGTTCAAGAGCCGCCACCACGGCGTCGACGGCTTCGCGATCGCGGCGTTCGACGTGTCGTCATGGCGCGCGCTCGAGGCTCGCCTGACGTACGAAATGCACCACGACCCGATGACGGGGCTCGACAACCTGTCCGCGCTCGTGCCGGCGCTGATGGCCGCGCAGCAGACGGCCGACGAGGACGGCACCTGCGCGGCGCTGCTGCTGCTCGACCTCGACGACTACCAGCGGATCAACCGCGCGCTCGGCTACGACGCCGGCGACATGCTGCTGCGCGAGACCGCGCAGCGGCTGAAGGCGCTCGTCACGCCGAACGAGCGGCTCGCACGCGTCGCGAGCGACAAGTTCGCGGTCGTGCTGGGCGCAGCGGACCGCGCGCAGGCGAGCCATGCCGCCGATGCGCTCGCGCGCCGGCTGCAGGCCGCGGTGCGCGAGCCCTATGTATTCCAGGGGCAGACCGTGCACCTGTCCGCGAGCATCGGCATCGCGCTCTATCCCGACGAACGTGCCGCGCCGCACCGGGCGCAGCATCACAGCCCGCTGCTGCGCCGCGCCGACCACGCGCTCGCGCAGGCGAAGGCGTCGGGCGGCAACGCGCTCGCGTTCCATGCGCCCGTCGACGATCCGGCCGACGCCGAACGGCTCAAGCTCGAGGCGGATCTGTACGACGGCGTGCGCAACGGCGAGTTTTCGCTCCATTTCCAGCCGATCACGCGCAGCCAGTCGGGCGCGGTGGTCGGCGTCGAGGCGCTGATCCGCTGGCGCCATCCGGTGCACGGCCTCGTGCCGCCGGCCACCTTCATCCCGCTCGCCGAATCGATCGGCCTGATCAACTACCTCGGCAACTGGGTGCTCAAGGCCGCGTGCATGCAGCTCGTCGCGTGGGACGGCCAGGGGCTCGTGCTGCAATACGTGGCGGTCAACGTGTCGCCGCAGCAGTTCCGCGACCCGCGCTTCACGCAGAGCGTGCGCGAGGCGATCGCGCTGACCGGCATCGACCCGCGCCGCATCGTGCTCGAAATCACCGAAAGCCTGCTGATGCACGATCCCGCGCACGCGAAAATCCTGCTCGAGGAGCTGACCGGTCTCGGCATCCGCTTCGCGATCGACGATTTCGGCACCGGCTATTCGAGCCTTGCCTATCTGCAGCGCTTCCCGCTCGCGAAGCTGAAGATCGACCGCAGTTTCGTCGAGAACCTGCTGACGTCGCGCAACGACCGCGCGATCGTGTCGGCGGTGGTCGGCCTCGCGCAAACACTGGATCTCGAGCTCGTCGCCGAAGGCGTCGAGACCGAGGCGCAGCGCGCGCTGCTGTCGGAGATGGGCTGCAATCACATCCAGGGCTGGCTCGTCTGCCAGGCGCTGCCGTCCGAGGAGCTCGCGCGGCGCTTCGAGGCGCAGCAGCTGCACCTGCACGCCGCCGCCTGACGCGCGCGGCGAACCGAACAGATCCGTATGTCAACCACCGAATACCTGCCCCGCACCGCGCTGCTCGACAAGCTGTGGGCCCGGATGAACGAACGGGGCGATTTCCCGCTGCTGTCGGAATCGCTGCGCGCGACGATGGCCGCGATGAAGAACGACGACCTCGACTTCACCGCGCTCGTGCGCGTCGTGCTGTCGGACTTCGCGCTCACGCAGAAAGTGCTGCGGCTCGCGAACTCCGCGATGTACATGGCGTTCGGCGGCAACATCACCACCGTGACCCGCGCACTGATGGTGCTCGGCATGGACGCCGTCGGCCATCTCGTGGTCGGGTTGAAGCTCGTCGACCATTTCCATCAGAGCACGCCGCGGCGCATCGACGCGAAGCTGGCGCTGAACCGCGCGCTGCTGTCCGGCTGCGTCGCGCGCAAGCTCACCGAGCGCGCCGAACTGCGCTCGGGCGAGGAAGCCGTCGTCTGCACGCTGATGCGCCAGGTCGGCAAGCTGCTGGTGGTCTGCTATCTCGACAACGAATGGGATCACATCCGCCGCCGCGCGGCCGAGTTGAACGGCGACGAATCGGCCGCCTGCGTCGACGTGCTCGGCGTCGGCTTCGACGAGATCGGTCTCGAGGCTGCCGCGCGCTGGCGGCTGCCCGACGTGATCCGCGCGGGGATGGCCAACGGAGATCACGCGGCGCACGCCGATGCGTTCGACGACGACGGCGACGCCCGCCACGCAGGCCCGGCGGCCGACGACGGCCCGGCCGATCGCGGCCCGGCCGAGCGCATCCGCTGGCTGCGCGCGGTGAGCCGCTGCTCGACCGACGTCGCCGGCGCGCTCGTCATGCCCGCGAGCCCGCAGCGCGACGCGCGCATCGCGGCGCTCGCGCAGCACTACGGCGCGGAGCTCGACATGGAATCCGACGCGCTCGTCGAGATCGCCGAACGGCTCGCGCGCGAGGAAGCGAGCGACACCGTGATGCGCGAGATCGTCGAGCTGCGCGCGAACGCCGATGCGATCGCACGCGCGCAGGCCGCGCCCGAGGCCTGCCTCGAAGCCGGTCTGGCCGACCTGCGCGCGCTGCCGTCCGAGCACGTGCTGACGCCGGTGCTCGCACTCGCGTCGGAAAGCCTGCTGGCCGGTCTCGCCTTCACGCGCACCGTGATGTTCGTGCGTCACGACGACGGTACGTTCGCCGCGCGCCTGGGCTTCGGCCCCGGCGTCGACACGGCGCTCGACCGGCTGCGCTTCGACGAACGCTTCGAGCCGGACGTGTTTCATCTCGCGATCTCGAACTCGGTCGGCATCTTCATCGAGCAGGCGCAGGAGCCGAAGATGATGAAGCGCCTGCCCGCGTGGTATCTCGACGCGTTCGACGACACGCGCGCATTCGTGCTGCTGCCCGTGCGCGTCGGCGCGACGAGTGTCGCGCTGCTGTACGGCGACTGGGCCGGCGCGCAACCCGCGCGCAAGATCTCGCAGCAGGAGATGGCCGTGCTCAACGAACTCGCGCGCGAGCTGGGGCGGTTCTTTCCCGCGCAGCCCGGCTGACGGCCGGCGCGCGTCCGGCGTTTTCGCTCCCCCAAAGAAAAACCCGGCCGCATCAGCGGCCGGGTTTTCTTTACAACAGCGTGCGCTCGAGCGATGCGCTTACTTGAGCGTGACGGGCACGCTGAAGTACTTCTTCGCGAGGTTGTCGATCGTGCCGTCGGCCTTCAGTTCCTTCAGCGCCTGATCGAGCGCGGTCTTCAGCGCCGCGTCGTTCTTGCGCAGGCCGAAGCCGACGCCCGAGCCGAGGATCTCGGTGTCGCTGACCGTGCCGCCGGCGAACGCGAAGCCCTGGCCTTGCGGCTTCGTCAGGAAACCCTTCGAGCCGGCTTCCGAATCCTGGAACGTCGCGTCGAGGCGGCCCGACTTCAGGTCGGCGTACGCCAGATCCTGCGTCTGGTACGGCACGACTTCAACGCCGGCCGGCGCCCACTTCTTCTTCGCGTACGCTTCCTGGATCGTGCCCTGCAACACGCCGACGCGCTTGCCCTTCAGCGATTGCGGGGTCGGCAGCAGGCCGCTGCCCTGCTTCGCGATCAGTTGGTTCGGAATCGTGTAGATCGGATCGGTGAACGCGATCGCGTGCTTGCGCTGCTCGGTGATCGTCATGTCCGAGTTGATCGCGTCGAACTTGCGCGCCTGCAGCGCCGGGATCAGGCCGTCGAAGTCGTTCTCGACCCACACGCACTTGGTCTTCAGCTTCGCGCACACCGCGTTGCCGATGTCGATGTCGAAGCCGGTCAGCTTGCCGTCGGGCGTCTTGTATTCGAACGGTGCGTACGAGGCCTCGACGCCGAACCGGATCTCCTTCAGATCCGCGGCAAACGCGCTGCCTGCCGCCATCGCCGATGCCGCCACCACCGCATGCGCGGTCACTTTACGCCAATCCAACTTCATCAGGTGTTCTCCTCGATACTCGAATGTTCCGGAACTACGGGCGCATGCATCATTGCAGGGTCGGATGACACCGACAATGCCGATGCCGCGCCGTGATGCGGCGCAACAGCCGCAAGGGCGCGATTGTACCAATCCGAGCGGCCCGATATGGCAAAGCGCTCGCCGATGCGCAATGCTGCGCTGCGCGTCCGGCGGCCGCCACGCGCCCCGTCGAACTCGCAAGACGGTGTCGCAAATACGCAAGCGTGGCGCGTGCGCCGTCCGTGCGGCGGGCGGGTGTTATCGCAAAAAATGAATGGACCGCGAGACGATGTGCGGGCGGCGAGTCGCCGCAGCCCGCACGATCGCACCCTGATCAGACGAGTGCGGCCAGCGTGTCGCGCGTCGTATCGACGACGAGCAGGCCCGCGCGCAGGCCGGGCTTCACGGTCGGATTCGGAAACACGATCCGTTCCTCGTCGTGCTTCACCGTGTAGCGGTAGTCGCCGTCCTGCGCGAGCACGGTGCCGCGCGCGAATGCGGTGAAGTTCGCGACGTCGGCCGCGACGAACAGCTCGAGCGCGTCGCTCTGCTTCGTGATCTGGTCGATGACGGTGAACACGCGCGGCAACGTGGCGCCGCCTTCGGCCCGCTCGCCCGACACGAGCTTGCGCACCGCGCGGTCGGCCGGCGCGAAGCGCGTCAGGTCGTTCTGGCCGAACGGCCGCACCTTGCCGAGCTCCAGCGTGCACGCGAGCACGCCGCAATGCTCGGCCGTGAAATGCGAATACGTGTTGCCCTTCGCCGTATGCAGCAGCACGGCCGCGATGCGTGCATCGCCGAGCCATTCGACCATCGCGCGCGTGGGCGGCGTGCCCGTGTGCGGCAGCAGCGCGAACTGTTCGAACACCGATGCGCGAATCGCCGTGTGCATGTCGATGTGCCAGCGTGCGCTGCCCGCCGGCGCCGCCGCGAAGAACGCGGATGCCGCCGCTTCGAGCTGCGCGGCGCGCGGTGCTTCGCGGCTCGCGGGCACCTGCGCGTGACGACCGCTGAACAGGCGGTTCAGGTCGTCGTCGAGATAGCGTTCGCCCGCGCGCATCGCCGGCACGTTGCCGAGCACGACGAGCAGCCGGCACGCGAGCGGCAGCGCACCCGCCGCGAGGTCGCGCACGAGCATCGACAGCAGCTCGATCGGCGCGGTCTCGTCGCCATGCACGCCGGCCGACACGAGCACGCTCGCGCGCGCCGCGGCGTCGGCCGCCGCCGGTTCGAACGCGAGCAGCCCGTCGCCGAGCCATTGCCAGCGCACCGCGCCGCTCGCGCAGACGCCGTCCCGTTCGGCGGGCGCCTCACCAGCGAGCGTGAACGCTAGAAAATCGTCGAGCAACGCGGCGGCCGGCATCCGTGCCTCAGCGCTGGAAGTCATACAGCGAACCGACGCGCAGGATCTGCGTGAGCTCGTCGAGCGCCGTGCGCGATTCGTCGAGCAGCGCCGGATCGGCGAGGTCTTCCGGTGCGAGGCGATCGCGATAGTGCTTGTCGATCCACGCGTCGAGCGACGCGAACAGCGTGTCGTTGATCCACACGTTCGACGTGACGGCCGCGCGCTCGGCTTCGGTCAGCACGACGCGCAGGCGCAGGCACGCCGGGCCGCCGCCGTTCTTCATGCTTTCGCGCAGGTCGAACACGAGCACGTCGTGAATCGGGCCGTTGCCGGCCGCCAGCTGGTCGAGATAGGCGGCGACCCGCGCGTTCTCGCGGCATTCCTGCGGCACGACGAGCACCTGCGAACCATCCGCGCGCGACAACAGCTGGCTGTTGAACAGGTAGGACGTCACCGCGTCGTTCACGCTCACCGCCGCGTCGGGCACCTCGATCACGTTCAGGCGCGCACCGCGTGCGTCGAGCGCGGCCGTCAGCGTGTCGTAGATCGCCTGCTTGTTGACGAACGCGCGTTCGTGCGTGAACAGCGTGTCGCGGTTGCCGACCGAGATCACGTCGTTGTGGAACACGCCCGCGTCGATCACGTCCGGGTCCTGCTGCGCGTACACGGTCGCTTCCTCCGCGAGGCCGTGGCGATGCGCGACCGCGCGGCTCGCCTCGAAGGTCTGACGTGCCGGAAAGCGCTTCGGCTCGGGGCCGCGACGGTATTCCGCGCGGCCGTACACGAAGAATTCGATGCCCGGCTCGCCGTATTCCGCGCAGAAGCGCGTATGGTTCGCCGCGCCTTCGTCGCCGAGCGCCGGCGTGCCGGTCAGCGCTTCGTGCACCGCGAAGTGCGTGGGGTCCGCGAACAGCGTCGACAGCGTGCGGCGCGTCGCTTCGTGCTCGATCGCGCGATGCAGCTTGCTGCACAGGTTCGCCGGCGTGAAGTGCACGCGGCCGTCGCTGGTATCCGCCGACGGGCTGACGGTGGCCGCGTTCGCGGTCCACATCGCCGACGCCGAGCTCGCGGCGGCGAGCAATTCGGGCGCCTGCTTCGCGGCCTTCGCGATCACGTCCGCGTCCTTGCCGGAGAAGCCGAGCTCGCGCAGCAGACGCAGCGACGGCCGCTCCTGCGGCGGCAGCACGCCTTGCGCGAAACCGAGATCCGCGAGCTGCTTCATCTTGCGCAGCCCCTGCTTCGCGGCGGCCTTCGGGTTCGCGGCCGACTTCTCGTTGTTGAGCGACGCCACGTTGCCGAACGACAGCCCGGCGTAGTTGTGGGTCGGGCCGACGAGCCCGTCGAAATTGGCTTCTTGTGCGTTCATCGTCGTTCCCTCGATCAGAAATGCAGGCCCGGCGACAGGCTCGCGGGCAAAGTCAGTTGCGTGCTTTCCACCGACGCCATCGGGTACGCGCAATAGTCGGCCGCGTAGTACGCGCTCGGGCGATGGTTGCCCGAGCGGCCCGTGCCGCCGAACGGCGCGGCGGACGATGCGCCATTGGTCGGCCGGTTCCAGTTGACGATCCCGGCGCGGATCGTGCGGCGAAAGTGCTCCCACACCTTCGCGTCGTCGGCCAAGAGGCCGGCGGACAGGCCGAACGCCGTATCGTTCGCCCGTTCGATCGCGTCATCGAACGTCGCATAGCGGACGACCTGCGCGAGCGGGCCGAAATGCTCTTCGTCGGGCAGGTTCGCGACGCCCGTCACGTCGACGATCGCCGCATTCACGAAGCCGAGGCGCGGATCGCGCTGCGCCATCGCGATGATCGGCTTCGCGCCCTGCTCGATCAGGTGCGCCTGTGCATCGACCAGCTTCGCGGCCGCGCGTGCCGAGATCACCGCACCCATGAACGGCTGCGGATCGGCGTCGAACACGTCGGCGGTGATCTTCGACGTGACGTCTGCGAAGCGCGCGAGGAAGCGGTCGCCGAACGCGCCCTGCGGCACGAAGATGCGGCGCGCGCACGTGCAGCGCTGGCCGGCCGACAGGAACGCCGACTGGATCGTGTGATGCACGGCCGCGTCGATGTCCTCGACCTCGCCGATCACGAGCGGGTTGTTGCCGCCCATCTCGAGCGCGAGCACGATCTCCGGACGGCCGCCGAACTGCTTGTGCAGCAGCGTGCCCGTATCGGAACTGCCGGTGAAGAACAGCCCGTCGATCTGCCGATGGTTCGCGAGCGCGATGCCGGTGTCCTTCTCGCCCTGCACGAGGTTCAGCACGCCGGCCGGCAACCCGGCTTCGTGCCACACCTCGACCGTCGCGCGCGCGACGCCCGGTGCGAGCTCCGATGGCTTGAACACGACCGTGTTGCCCGCGATCAGCGCCGGCACGATATGACCGTTCGGCAAGTGGCCGGGGAAGTTGTACGGGCCGAACACCGCGACGACGCCGTGCGGGCGGTGACGCAGCACCGCGACGCCGTCGGCCATGTCCTGGCGCTTCTCGCCGGTACGTTCCTGATACGCCTGGATCGAGATGCCGACCTTCGCGGCCATCGATGCGACTTCGGTGCGCGCTTCCCACAGCGGCTTGCCCGTCTCGCGGCCGATCGCGGTCGCGATCGCTTCCTTGCGTTCGGTGAGCAACGCGGCGAAGCGCTTGACGATTTCGCAGCGCGCTTCGAAGTCGAGCGCCGACCAGCCGGCGAACGCGCGACGTGCGCTCGCGACCGCACGGTCGACGTCGGCCGCCGACGCGCTCTCGCCCTGCCAGGCGACCGCGTCGGTGCCCGGGTTGCGCGACGCGAAGACGGGGCCCGAGCCTGCGACCCAGGCGCCGTCGATGAAGAGTTCCGTCATGATTCGTTTATCCCTGTTTGACTTTGAGCGGCAGTACGCGGACCGGATCGCCGGCCTTCACGTCGAGCGCGGCGGCATCGTCGGCCGACAGCACGAACGAGCCGTTCACGACCACGCCCGGCGCGACGCCGACGCGGAAATCGCCCAGCGACGTGTTCGACACCAGCGACCGGGGGGCGTCGTCCCGCGCGTCGGGCACGCCGATCGCGACCGGTACGACGACGCTCTCGCGCACCGTGCGCAGGTCGTTGACGTGGCATTCGAGCACCGGGCCCGCGTCGAAGATGTCGACGTGGTTCTGGTAGCGCAGCCCTTCCGCTTCGAGCATCTTGCGGGCCGGCAGCGTGTCGCGGTGCGTGAGCCCGACCGCGTCCTGCGCGTCCTGCGGCAGCAGGTCGACGTACACCGGATAGCGCGGCATCAGTTCCGCGAGGAACGACTTGCGGCCGTGCGAGCTGAGGTAATCGGCCGCGTTGAAATCGATCTGGTAGAAGTGCGAACCGACCGCGCGCCAGAACGGCGACGTGCCGTCCTCGTCGAAGTGGCCGCGCAGTTCCGCGCAGATGCGTTCCGGAAAACGGTCGCGGAACTGCGCGATGAACATGAAGCGCGAGCGCGACAGCAGGCCGCCGACGCCGCCCGTGCGATAGCGCGGGCTCAGGAACAGCGAGCACACTTCCGCGTAGCCCGTCAGGTCGTGCGAGATGTTCAGCGCGGACATCCGCGTCCACACGCCGAGCTCCTGGCTCGCGTGCACGACCGTGCTCACGCGGTAGTTGTAGAACGGCTGCTCGAGGCCGACCTGCGTTTCGATTCCGCACACGCCCGCGATGTCGCCCGTCTTCGATTCTTCCATCACGAAGAAGTAGCCAGCTTCGCCTGGCGCGGCCCGGCCTTCGAGCGTGCGGCGCGAGCGTTCGATGCGCGCGGCGAGCGCGTCGCGGTCGGGCTTGAACGTGGTCAGACCCGGCCCGGTTTCCTGCGCGAGCGACACGAGCGCGTCGACGTCGCCCGTTTGTACGACCCGAACGACGATCATGCTGCGTCTCCCTTCAAATCTTCATCGTCGCGGCGGTGCAGCGGCACGCAGCGCACGACATCGCCATCCTTCACGTCGAGCGCCGCGCGCACGTCGCCGGCCAACGGCGCCTCGGCGCCGCCCGCATCGGCCGTGTCGCCCGGCAGGTCGGCCAGCACGCAGCGGAACGACTCACCGCTGCCGGTCGACACCATGTACGCGACGTCACCCTGCTGGTGCGCGGCCTCGCGCACGACGCGCTCCGACGCCTGCTTCACGCACGCGGTACGGTCGACCTGCGCGGTCAGCACCGGGCCCGCGTCGAAGATGTCGACGAAGCGGTCGGGCTCGAAGCCTTCCTCGAGATGGATGTCGTATGCGAGCAACGCCGTTTCGTTCGGCTCGCCGAGCACGCGCTGCGCGGCTTCGGGCAACAGCGGCACGTAGAGCGGATAGGCCGGCATCACTTCCGCGATGAACGTGCGGCTGCGGCCGCCCGACGCGATGTCGACGTCGGTAAAGTTGCGGCCGAAGAACTTGCGGCCCACCGCTTCCCAGAACGGCGATGCGCCGTTGCCGTCGCTCACGCCGAGCAGCAGCGTGAACACTTCCGGCGTGAAGCGGCGGCGGTTCGCGGCGATGTACATCATCCGGGCGCGCGAGATCAGGTGCGCGGCCGCGTCGCCGCGCAGCGACGGATCGACGTAGAAGCCCGCGAGCCGGCTCTTGCCGGTCAGCTCGTGCGACATCGTGAGCGCGTGGATCTTGCGATTCACGTGCAGCTCGCGCGACGCGTGGATCAGCGCGTCGTTGCGAAACGCGTAGAACGGTTCCGAGTAGCCGGCCGCGGCCACGATGCTCGCCGTGCCGAGCAGCTTGCCGGTCGACGAATCCTCGAGCACGAAGAGGTAGAACTCCTCGCCGGCGAAGTCGACGTCCGCGCGAAACGAATCCTCGGAGAGCGCCACACGCGCTTCGAGCGCCGCGCGGTCGTGCGGCAGCGAGTGCAGGACCGGCTGCGCGGTGCGCGCCATGTGCGCGAGCGCATCGAGATCCGTGAGTTTGCCGGGGCGAACAAATAGCATCGTCGTTCCTGTCTGCGATGGGCGCGCCGATCAGCGCGCGGTGGCTTCCTGGGCCGCGAGCACTTGTTCGACCGCTTTCTCGAAGCGCTTCACGCCTTCGTCGAGCAGGTCGAACGGGATCACCAGCGACGGGACGAAGCGCAGCACGTTCGGGCCGGCGATCAGCATGATCAGGCCGTTCTCGGCGGCGGCGGTGACGAAGTCCTTCGCGCGGCCGTCGAATGCGGCGGTGAGTTCCGCGCCGACCAGCAGGCCCTTGCCGCGCACGTCCTTGAAGATGCCGAAGCGTGCGTTGATGCGTTCCAGCGCGCCCTTCAGGCGCACGCTGCGTTCGCGCACGCCTTCGAGCAGCGCCGGGTCGCCGATCAGCTCGACGACCTTGTCCGCGATTGCCGATGCGAGCGGGTTGCCGCCGTACGTCGTGCCGTGCACGCCGACCTTGAAGTGCGCGGCCAGTTCGTTGGTCGTCAGCATCGCGCCGATCGGGAAGCCGTTGCCGAGCGCCTTGGCGGTCGTCAGGATGTCCGGCGTGACGCCCGTATCCATGTATGCGTAGAACTGGCCGGTGCGGCCCACGCCCGTTTGCACTTCATCGAAAATCAGCAGTGCGTCGTTGGCGTCGCACGCTTCGCGCAGTGCCTTCAGGAACGCCGGATCGGCGGGGATCACACCGCCTTCGCCTTGCACCGGCTCGACGATCACGGCGCAGGTTTTCGGACCGATCGCGGCCTTCGCGGCTTCGATGTCGTTGAACGGCAGGTGCTTGATGCCTTCCGGCACCGGGCCGAAGCCTTCCGAGTATTTCGGCTGGCCGCCGACGCTGACCGTGAAGAACGTGCGGCCGTGGAACGACTGCACGAACGACACGATTTCGTATTTGTCCGCGCCATGGCGGTCGAAGGCGACGCGGCGCGCGAGCTTCAGTGCGGCTTCGTTCGCTTCCGCGCCCGAGTTTGCGAAGAACGCGCGGTCGGCGAAGGTCAGCGATTCGAGGCGCTTCGCGAGGCGCAGCACTGGTTCGTTCGTGTAGCCGTTGCCGATGTGCCAGAGCTTGCGGCCTTGTTCGTCCAGCACCTTCAGCAGTTCCGGGTGGCCGTGGCCGAGTGACGTGACCGCGATGCCGCACGCGAAATCGATGTACTCGCGGCCGGCCGTGTCCCACACGCGGGAGCCCTCTGCGCGATCCGGCACGAACGGGGCGGGAGAAAATACCGGCACCATCACTTCGTCGAATGTCTGGCGGGTCACGGTCGAGGTCGTCATGGTCGTTCCTTTCGGTTTCGTAAGAGGGTTCAACAGGATCAAGTTTAGGTAAGGGTGACGCAAGCGTCTTGCGGAATTGCGACGGGTTCTATCGGAAGGTTTTGGTTTTGTCCTTTAGGGCCGGGGGGCGGCTACGCCGTGTCAGTATTTTGGGGCTGTTTCTTGCTGTCCGTGGTCTGCTTCCGGTGTCGCGAAGCACCTGCAATCGTGTCGGTCTATTAGCGTCGCCCCTGCGCGGGGCAGCGGTCACTTTTCTTTGTCTTGCCAAAGAAAAGTAACCAAAAGAAAGGCGCTCAGATATCGCATGACTTACCGGTGCCATGGCACCCCGAGTGGTCCGCACAAAAGTGTCCGCGCCAGTCAGGAATCCGGAGTGGTTCGAGCAATGGTTCTGACACCACTCGCTACACCACGGAGTGGTATACCGTCCGCTAGCTCCATCCTCGCTGCGCTCGGCTGCAAGGTACTTCAGGGGGCATGCGATCGCGTTCGTGCTTCTCTGCACAAACCGTCGAGTGCCAGGCATTTTTTCTGCTCCCAGCATTTGTGTGATCCGATTATTCGACGGTCGGTATTTTCGTGACATCGATGTGCTTGCCGCCCCATTTTTCTTGCGAGTGGCGAATTTCCTGCTTATCGAGAGTTGGTTCCTTGTGAGGGGGCCGGTGATAGCGATTGGGTGGGGATGGACCTGTCGGCCGAGCGAAGCGAGGACGGAGCTAGCGAGCGGTATACCACTCCGTGGTGTAGCGAGTGGTGTCAGAACCATTGCTCGAACCACTCCGGATTCCTGACTGGCGCGGACACTTTTGTGCGGACCACTCGGGGTGCCATGGCACCGGTAAGTCATGCGATATCTGAGCGCCTTTCTTTTGGTTACTTTTCTTTGGCAAGACAAAGAAAAGTGACCGCTGCCCCGCGCAGGGGCGACGCTAATAGACCGACACGATTGCAGGTGCTTCACGCCAACCGCGAGCAAACCACCAAACAAACCAAACCCAAACCTCAATCTTTCCCGCGCTCGACGAGCGCCCCCCCGCGAGGTTCACTGCCCCCGCCAGTCTGCTTCTCGAGCCACGCCCGCCGATCCTCCCGAGGCGTAACCCCAAACCTTTCGCGATAAGCGTTAGAAAAGTGCGCAGCAGAAGAGAACCCACAGGCGAGAGAAACCTGAACAACCGACTTGCTGGTCCGCTGCAACTGAGTCCGAGCCTTGAGCAACCGAAGATTGAGGTAATACTTGGAGGGCATCGCCCCGAGATACTGCCGAAAGAGCCGCTCCAACTGTCGGCGCGAAACGCCGACCAATCCGGCGATCTCATCGGTAGTAAGCGGATCTTCGACATTGGCTTCCATCAAAAGCAACGCGTCATTGAGCCGAGGATGCCGCTCCCCCGGAGCAGTAACAAAAGGAATCCTCTGCCGCTCCTCGCCGCTGCGCAGCGTGCCGGCCCCCAGCGCATCGGCAATCCGCTCCGCGAGATCCGCCCCATGCTCCCGGCCAATCATGGCCAGCATGAAATCGACGGTCGCCTGCCCACCGGCACAGGTCGCCCGATCGCGATCGATCTCGAAGATCTGCTGCGTGACGATCGACCGCTCGAACTGCTCGGCGAACTGCTGATACGTCTCCCAGTTCACGCTCACGCGATACCCGGAAAGCTGCCCCGCCATCGCCAACCACCACACGCCGTGGTGAATACCCGTCACGACCGGCGTGCGCTGCCCGACCCGCGCGAGACTCGCGAGAAACAACCGGTAATCGGCAAACTGCTGAAACCGCTCGGACACGACGATCAACCAGTCGCACGCGATCGCATCGTTGAACGCCGCATCGGCATGCCACTGCGCACCGCCCGCGAGCGGCACCGGCCGCCCGTCCCACGAACACACCTGCCAGCGGTACAGGAGCCGCCCGTCGATCTCGTTCGCGAGATTCAGCGCATCGACGATCGGCCCCACGCCCGACATCGACACGGGCGGCAATGCAACGATCGCCACCTGCGTCGTGCGGGTGGCGCCTGCGGGACGAGACACCGGTACCACGGTTGAAACCTGCCCTGTCGCGTTACTTGAGGCTGCCCGACAGGAACTGCTTGAGCCGCTCGCTATGCGGGCGCACCAGCACTTCCTTCGGATCGCCCTCTTCCTCGGTCCGCCCCTGATGCAGGAACATCACGTGGTTCGACACGTTGCGCGCGAAACCCATCTCGTGCGTGACGACGATCATCGTACGGCCTTCCTCGGCGAGCTTCTGCATCACCTTCAGCACTTCGCCGACCAGTTCCGGGTCGAGCGCCGAGGTCGGCTCGTCGAACAGCATCACGTCCGGATGCATCGCCAGCGCCCGCGCGATCGCCACGCGCTGCTGCTGGCCGCCCGACAGATGCGACGGATACTGCTTCTCGACGCGCGGCGGCAAACCGACCTTCTCGAGATACTCGCGTGCACGCTCCTCGGCTTCCTTCTTCGAAATGCCGAGCACATGCACGGGCGCTTCCATCACGTTCTCGAGCACGTTCATGTGCGCCCACAGGTTGAAGTGCTGGAACACCATCGCGAGCTTCGTGCGAATGCGCTGCAACTGCTTGTGATCGGCGACTTCGAGCGCGCCGGCACGGTCGGTCTTGGTGCGCACGGCCTCGCCGTCGACGACGATCTGCCCCGCATTCGGCCGCTCGAGAAAATTGATGCAGCGCAGGAACGTGCTCTTGCCCGAGCCGCTCGCGCCGATGATGCTGATGACGTCACCGGCCTTCGCATTCAGCGACACGCCCTTGAGCACCTCGTTGTCGCCATAGCGCTTGTGGATGTCGACCGCGGCCAGCTTGACGGAAGCGGACGCGCTCGTTTGGGTGATCTCGGCCAACTGGCTCTCCTCGAAGTAATTCAATGACGGGCGGCCGCGAGGTACGCGAGCCAGTGGCGCTCCGCGCGGCGAAACGCCGCGACGAGTGCGAACGATACCGCAAGATAGATCAGCGCGGCGATTCCGAACGACTGGAACGCCATGTAGGTCGCGGAATTGGCGTCGCGCGCGACCTTCAGGATGTCCGGCACGGTCGCGGTGAATGCAACCGTCGTCGCGTGCAGCATCAGGATCACCTCGTTGCTGTACAGCGGCAGCGCGCGACGCAGCGCCGACGGCAGGATCACGCGGCGGTACATCGTGAACGGCGACATCCCGTACGCGCGCGCCGCCTCGACCTCGCCGTGCGGAATCGCGCGGATCGCACCGGCGAAGATCTCGGTGGTGTACGCGCAGGTGTTCAGCGCGAACGCGAGGATCGCGCAGTTGAAACCGCTGCGGAAGAACGCGTCGAGCAGCGAGTGCGAACGCACGAACTCGAGGCTGTACATGCCCGTGTACATCAGCAGCAACTGCACGTAGAGCGGCGTGCCGCGGAACACGTACGTGTAGAACCGCACCGGCATCGACACCCACTTGTTCCTCGATACGCGCGCGACCGCGAGCGGCACCGCGCACACGAAGCCGAGCGAAATCGATGCGACGAGCAGCCACAGCGTCACCGCGAGGCCGGACAGGCGCTGGCCGTCCCAGAAAAGGAACGCCTTGCCGAATTCCTGGAGGATCTCGATCATAGTTCTGCGTGCCGCACGCCCATGGAATAACGCTTCTCGAGCTGGATCAGCACGAGGTTGGAGACGGTCGTGATCGCGAGATAGATCAGCGCCGCGACGAGAATGAAGAAGAACATGTTGAACGTGCTCTTGCCGGCGTCCTGCGCGGCCTTCACGACGTCCGCGAGACCGATGATCGACACCAGCGCAGTCGCCTTCACGAGCACCTGCCAGTTGTTGCCGATGCCCGGCAGTGCGAAGCGCATCATCTGCGGAAACATGATCCGCACGAACACGCGCGCGCCGCTCATCCCGTAAGCCGAACCGGCTTCGAGCTGGCCGCGCGGCACCGACAGGAACGCGCCGCGAAACGTCTCGGTGAAGTACGCGCCGTAGATGAAGCCGAGCGTCAGCACGCCGGCCACGAACGGATCGATGTCGATCTGGCTCCAGCCGACGAGGTCGGTGAACTGGTTCAGCCAGATCTGGATGCTGTAGAACAGCAGCAGCATCAGCACAAGATCGGGCACCGAGCGGATCAGCGTCGTATAACCGGTCGCGATCGCTCGCAGCACCCGGTTGTGCGACAGCTTCGCCACCGCGCCGATCAGCCCCAGCGCCACCGCAGTGGCGAGCGACAGCACCGACAGCTCGATGGTCTGCACGGTGCCGGCCCAGAGGACGGGACCAAAGCCGTAAAGGAACACGCGCGTCTCCAGAGTTGAATGAATGCCGACGCGACAGCCTGTCCCGCGCCGGGGTGACGCGGATAGTCGCAAGCGAAATTGATTGCCTCAAATCACCGTGCGCGCGGTTGCTGCGTCGCAACAATTCGTCCCACCATTTCTGCGCACGGCCTACACCGCTGTTTCAAAAGGGAAAAACCCGCTTCCTGACAGTCGGATGACGCGCCGGGAAGCGGGTTTTTTGCAATTTTCCGGTCGCTTTTTCGATATAGCGCCGGGCTGGCCGTCCGGCCGAATGGGCAGGTCCGGACCCACGCCACACAATCGCTCGCTCATGCCCGCGACACGATGCCCGCCTGCGCGCCGATTCGCTGCCATCCGCCGCGGCGGCTTATTTTTTGCATCCACAAAAACGCCTTGCCTGCCTATGTTTTTGCATCCACAATTAGTCGAAATTCCATTCGTTTTCGACGAGGCCAAGGATCTGTCGAACCGGCTGAAACACGGCATCTCGTTGCGAATGGCCGAATTCGCCGAGTGGGAAGCCGCGCGCACGTGGCCGGACACCCGCCGGGACTACGGCGAGGCACGCTGGATCTGTCTGGTGCCGATCGGCGCGCGCCTTTACACGGCGATCGTCGTCCCGCGCGGCCGCGCGCTGCGTGTCGTCAGCCTGCGAAAAGCCAACAACCGAGAGATAAGTCGATATGAAGAAGGCGGTTAAATTCATCCGCAACACGCCCGAGGAAGAAGCGGCGATCGCGCGCGGCATCGCCGCCGATCCGGACGCTCGTGAACTCGGCGACGAAGAAATCGATGCGATGGAGCCCTTCGTCGAGGTCGTCGCGAAGAAATTCGGGCGCCCGAAGCTCGAGCACCCGAAGGAGCAGGTCAGCATCCGCTACGACGCGGACATCCTCGCCGCGTTTCGGGCCGACGGCCCCGGCTGGCAGACGCGCATGAACGACGCGCTGCGCGACTGGCTGAAGAAACGCCGCGCGTGAAGGTCAGCGCCCTTTCAGGATGTCGGAGCGCGACGTCGTATAAACGAGCCCGTCCGGGCCGAAATGGACGTTGAAGAACGCGTCGGTGTTGACGCCGTCCTCGAGCCAGCGCCAGCTCCAGACCGTCTCGGGCTTCAGCGGATATTGCGCGACGTCGCCGGGTTTGCCGAGCAGGCGCCGCACCTCGTCCTCGTCCATCCCCGGGTGCACTTTCGCGAAATTCTCGGCGGTCAGCACCTGCGTCGCGCCCGTGTAGCGCCCGTTCGCATCGAGATCGACGAACCACGTCTGGTTGCCCATCGGGCCGCGCGGATACTCGAGACGCTTCGAGCCGTCGGTGAACGTGCGCTCGGTCTCGGGCTTGCCCATCGTGCCGCGCACGTCGGCCTCGGTCGATGCGCCGACCTTCAGCCCTTTCAGCAACAGCGGCGCGGGCTTGATCGCGTTGAAGAAGTCCCTGATACGTTGCACGTCGAGATGGCCTTGGTCGTCGCAACCGGTCAGCGCCAGCGCAGCGGCCAGCATCGTCACGGAAAGCAGCCGGAAACGAAAAATCATCGGAAGAGTTGCGCGTCGAGAAAACACGCGGCAAGGATACCCGCGCGACGCCAAAAGCGCGAGACGGGCCGTGCAGCCCGTCCCGTGTTCAATGCGTCGTTTCGGTTTCGGTCCGGGTTTCGGACGCCCGGTTCGCCGGCGGCGCCGGGCGCGGCCCGGCCGGCGGCGCGCCCAGACGGCCGCGCGTGCGCACCAGCTCGGCAAGCTGCCACGAGCCGAGCGCGAGGCAGCCGAACAGCACCTCGCGGCCGCGCTTGACCACCGCGAGCGACAGCGCCGTCTCGCGGTCGACGCCGAACATCTGCGCGAGCAGCACGACGGTCGCTTCCTGCACGCCAAGCCCGCCCGGCACCATGAACGCCGCATGCCGCACCGCCTGCGTCATCGCCTCGATCGCGATCGCGCCGCCGATCGACACCGGATGGCCGAGCAACGCGAGCGCCCAGTAGATCTCGAGCGCGCCGAGCACGTAGCCGGCCAGTTGCCAGAAGAAGGCGCTGAACAGCAGGCCCGTGCGCGACATCAGCGAATCGATGTCGGCGTCGAGCCGGCGGCCGTCGACGCCCTGCAGCAGCCGGTGCGAATCGCCGAGCAGGCGGCCCGCGAAACGCTCGATCGCATGGAAGATGCCACCGCGCCGCATCAGCACCACGCCGAGCACCGGCAACGGCAGCGTCAGCAGCAGCGCGAGGGCGATCGTGCCACCGCCCATGTTGTCGGTCGTCGCGAGCAGCAGCACGAGGCCGAGCGCCGCGAACGCATACTGGACGACGATCGTCACGAGCACCTCGACGATCACCGACGCGGTCACGCGGCTCGCGTCGGGCACCTGCCAGCGCGCGAGCCGGATGCCGACGATCTCGCCGCCGATCCCCACCACGGGCAGCAGCCGGTTCACGGCCTCGCGCACGGTCGCGATCCACCACAGGAACGGCAGCGAACTGCGCCGGTCGAGCAGCTGGTGCCATGCATACGCATCGAGCAGCAGCGGCAGCGCGTGAAACGGCACGAGCCACAGCAGCGCATAGCCGGCGCGCGCGAGCATCTGCGACACGTCGCCGACGCCTTCGTGCAGCCCCAGCGCGAGCAGGATGCCGATGCCGATCGGCCAGCCGAGCCACTTGATCCACTTGCTCATGACGGCTGCGCTCCCGGTGCGCGCGACGCGTGCGCGCCGCGTCGGGCCGCCGGCTCGCCGAATATGTCGGCAAAGCCGCCGGTCGCGACGCCCGCCGCCTTCAGCGCGGCCGCGACGCGCGGCGACAGCAGCGCATCCAGTTCGTCGAGCGGACGGTAGCCGGCCATCGTCGGCGTGATCGGGCCGTCGCCGGCCTCGGCCGGATGGCAGTAGATCTCGCCGACGCCCGGCGGCAGCTTCGCGAGCGCGTCGAGCAGCACGGCCTCGTCCATCGCGCCCGTCTGCTCGATGCCCACCACGTAGTCGTTGTGTGCGAGCCCCGCGCGGTCGAGCCGCGCGCGCACCAGCGCGATCCACGGCTTGAGCAGCGCCGGCGCGCTCGTTTCGTACGGCAGCCGCACCGCGCGCAGCCCGTAGTCGCGGCCGATCTCGATGATCATCGACAGCACGGTCGGATGCAGGTGGAAATGCTTGTGCGCGTTCACGTGGTCGAGCGGCAGGCCGCTCGCCGCGAACGCGTCGAACTGCGCACGGATTTCGCGGCGCAGCTGCGCGCGCACGTGCGGCAGGAAGAAGAAGCGACAGCCGTCCTTCGCCATCGCGTCGCCGAAGCGCCCGTCGGGCCCGACGAGCGCGGGAATCTCATGCGCGGGCAGCGTGGCCGGCCCGTCCGCGAGCACCAGGTGCAGGCCGACCGCGAGCGACGGCAACCGCCGCGCGCGTTCGATCGCATCCTGCGCGGCGGGGGCGCCGACCATCAGGCTGGCGGCGTTCAGCACGCCGTCGCGGTGCGCGCGCTCGACCGCCGCGTTGACGCGCGGGTGCAGCCCGAAGTCGTCCGCGGTGAAGATCAGCGCCCGCGCCGCCCGCTGCGTCGCCACGGATCAGGCCTCGTGCGCGCGCAGGAAGCGGAAGAATTCGACGCCTTCGCGCAGACGACGCTTCATCATGTCCCAGCTCGTCAGCATCTCGCGCACGATTTCCCAGATCTTCGACGGACGGAAATAGAACTGGCGATAGAACTGCTCGAGATGGTGGTAGATCTCGTCGCGCGACAGGTGCGCATAGCCGATCGCCGCGAGCTGCACGCCTTCCTTGCTGACCAGGTTGATGGTCTTGTTCTCTTCCATCCAGCCGTTTTCCACGGCCTGCTTGTAGAGCGTCGTGCCCGGATACGGCGCGGCGAGCGACACCTGGATCGTGTGCGGATTGATTTCCTTCGCGTACTCGATCGTCTTCTTGATGGTTTCCTGCGTCTCGCCCGGCAGGCCGAGAATGAAGGTGCCATGGATCTTGATGCCGAGCTTCTTGCAGTCCGCGCTGAAGCGGCGCGCGAAATCGGTGCGCACGCCCTTCTTGATGTTCACGAGGATCTGGTCGTCGCCCGATTCGAAGCCGACCAGCAACAGGCGCAGGCCGTTTTCCTTCATGATCTTCAGCGACTTGTACGGCACGTTCGCCTTCGCGTTGCACGACCACGTGATGCCGAGCTTGCCCAGGCCGATGGCGATGGCTTCGGCGCGCGGCAGGTCGTCGGTGAAGGTGTCGTCGTCGAACATCAGTTCCTTCACTTCCGGCATGTTGTCGCGAATCCACTTCGCTTCCGCGAGCACGTTCTCGACCGAGCGCGTGCGGTAGCGATGGCCGCTGACCGTCTGCGGCCACAGGCAGAACGTGCAGCGCGACTTGCAGCCGCGGCCCGTGTAGATCGACACGTACGGGTAGTTCAGGTAGCCGATGAAGTAGTTGTCGATCTTCAGGTCGCGCTTGTAGACGGGCGCGACGAACGGCAGTTCGTCCATGTTCTCGAGGATCGGACGCGCTTCGTTGTGCTCGATCGAGCCGTCCTTCGCGCGCCAGCTCAAGCCCTTGATCTCGGGGAACGGCTTGCCTTCGGCGAGTTCCTTGCAGGTGTAGTCGAATTCCTCGCGGCACACGAAGTCGATCGCCTCGCTCGCCGTGAGCGAGTTGTGCGGATCGACCATCACCTTCGCGCCGACCATGCCGACCAGCATCGACGGCTTCATCTTCTTCAGATCCTGCGCGAACATCGCGTCGGTCGGGAACGACGGCGTGCTCGTGTGGATGATCACGAGATCGTAGTCATTGGCGATCTTCAGCGTTTCCTCGACCGACAGGCCGTCGGCCGGCGCATCGACGACGCGGCTGCCCGGCACGAGCGCGGCCGGCTGCGCGAGCCAGGTCGGATACCAGAAGGAACGGATTTCGCGCTTCGCCTGATAGCGCGAGCCGGCTCCGCCGTCGAAGCCGTCATACGAAGGGGCCTGCAAGAACAGCGTTTTCATGAATGCTCCGGTAGCCTGCATAGTTCGTTTCGTTACAACGATTCAGTCAAAAAACCGCGGGCCGCCATGCCGGCGCCCGCCTCTCTGTCATGTCGCGCCGCGCGGCTTCGCCGTGCGACGCGTCTCGGCCCGCGGGCCGGGTTCGATCGACGGCCCTAGCGGCCGTCCACTGCTTCCACGGCCGCCGCCGTCGCGCGTTCGCCGCCGACGACCGTCATCCTGGCGCCGCGCCACACGACGTGCGTGCCGAACACGGCCGCGAGCCACTCGAGTGCGAGCAGCGTGTCGCGCACCGCGACGAGCGGCAGGTCGCGCCAGAACGCGCGCCAGCCGTCCTCGCCGCGCGCATGCAGCACGAGCCGGCCGAATGCGCCGAGCGCGGCCGCCCCGCCCGCCAGCGTGCCGGCGAAGGTGCCGTCGAGACGCAACGCGAGCGCCGCGCCGATCGCGAGCCACGGCACGGTAAACGTAATGAACAGGAACGCGAAGCCGGCCGGGTTCAGCGAACGGATCGTGCGCAGCCAGCGCGTCTCGCGGTGCCACAGCGGCCCGAACGACGGTTCGATCACGTCGGTCGCGACCTCGACCTCCGACAGCACGGTGCGCCGCCCGAGGCGACGCGGCAGTTCGGCCAGCCAGAAATCGTCGGCCAGTTCGTCCTTCAGCGCGACGAGCCCGCCGATCCGGTCGAGCGTGTCGCGCGTGAGCGCGAGCGTCGCGCCGAAGCCGAAGCGGCTCGAGCGGCCGAGGTGCGTGATGCGCACCGACGGCGCGAACCACGCGTCGACGAACTGCGCGCCGATCCGCGTCCAGAAGCCGCCGACGCTGCGCGCATGATACAGGCACGTGACGACCCCCACCGACGGGTCCGCCAGCGGCGCCGTGACACGCTCCAGATAGTCGGGCTGCACCGCGATGTCGCTGTCCGCGATCACGATGCGGCCATATTTCGCGCGCTCGGCGAGATTGATCAGGTTGCTGACCTTCAGGTTCTTGCCATGCACGCGCGCGTCGATCACGAGCGTGATGTCGCACTCCGGATGATCGGCGCGCAGCCGCTCGACGACGGCGATGGCCGGATCGGCCGACGATGCGACGCCGAGTAGCACCTCGTAGCGAGGATGGCGCTGCGCGCAGAAGGTCGCGAGGTTTTCATACAGGTGCGGCTCCGCGCCGCACAGCGGCTTCAGCACACTGACCGGCTCGAAGCCGTCGCGCATCGCGGTGCGCGGCGTGCGCGGCCGCGGCGCGAAGGCCGCGACGAGCGCGTAGCCGGCCGCGGCCAGCGTGAAGACGATCAGCAGCCAGTCGAGCAGCGTTGCGGCGGGCGTCATGCGCGAGGCCTCCCGGCGAACGGGGCGCCTTGGCAAACGCTTGAGCGTGATTGAGCGTGATGCGGTATTCCGACGACGACGAACGCGGGCACGACCCGACTCCTTGTTCCAGCAGCGTCTGTAATGGGGGAGGCACGACCCGTCGTTCGGGTGCGGCCATGCCCGGCTTCGCGTGGCGTATCCCCGCGCAGCGCCCGGACGACATGCGGGAAGACTCGAATGGCTCCATCGGCACAACATGGGCAGGCGCCGGATTTTAGCAGTCCGCAGCCCCCCGCGTGCGGCGCTTCGAGAAACGGACTAGTGCAATTCCGGCAAAGCTGAGCGGTCGACGGACCTGATCGGCCCGGTCACGTTCACGTTAGCGTAAGTACTTTGCAGGCGTATTGCAGTCTTTAAAATCAAACGTTTCGTGCAAATTTGTATGTCGATGCGGTTTCACTTCCAATCGCCGTAAAGTTTGGTAATTAATCAGCGATTAGCTTGATTTTTGCAACGATCGTCGCAAGCAACCCTGCACCCCTGTAAGGCGCATGGGTATCCGCGCGCCGCCAGCACGTTCCGGAACCCTTTGGCAAAATCCTTGGCATTTGTTGCGTCAGCGCATCACCACGCCACCCCGTTTCGAAGGTCTTCCGATGACACCGTTTTCCGTACTCGATCTCGCCCCCATTCCGGCCGGCGCCGACGCCTCGCAGGCGTTCCGTAACACCGTCGATCTCGCGCAGCATGCGGAACGCTGGGGCTACCAACGCTACTGGCTGGCCGAGCATCACAACATGCCGGGGATCGCGAGTGCGGCCACCGCCGTCGTGATCGGCCACGTCGCGGGCGCCACCCGGACGATCCGGGTCGGCTCGGGCGGCATCATGCTGCCGAACCATGCGCCGCTCGTGATCGCCGAACAGTTCGGCACGCTCGCGTCGCTGTATCCGGGGCGCATCGACCTCGGCCTCGGCCGCGCGCCCGGCACCGACCAGACCACGTCGCGCGCGCTACGCCGCGACCTGATCGGCAGTGCCGATTCGTTTCCGGACGACGTCGCGGAGCTGCAGCGCTACTTCGCGGAGCCGGTACCGGGCCAGCGCGTGCGGGCGGTGCCCGGCGCGGGGCTCGACGTCCCGGTGTGGCTGCTCGGTTCGAGCCTGTTCAGCGCGCAGCTCGCGGCGATGCTCGGGCTGCCGTTCGCGTTCGCGTCGCATTTCGCGCCGGACTATTTGATGCGGGCGCTCGAGATCTATCGCGCGCAATACCGGCCGTCGGCCGCGTGGCCGAAACCGCATGCGATGGTGGGCGTCAACGTGTTCGCGGCCGAGACCGACGACGAGGCGCGGCGCCTGTTCACGTCGCTGCAGCAACAGTTCATCAACCTGCGGCGCGGCACGCCGGGCAAGCTGCCGCCGCCCGTCGACGTGCTCGAGGCGAACGAACTCGAGCTCGCGACTGTCGCCCATTCGCTGTCGTTCGCGGCGGTCGGCTCGCGCGATACGGTGCGCGACAAGCTGCGCGACCGCATCGCGCAGACGGGCGCGGACGAGTTGATCATCACCGCGCAGATCTACGATCACGCCGCGCGGCTACGCTCGTTCGAACTGACCGCGCAGATCCGCGACGAGCTCGCGAACGAGGCACGCTGACCGCACGACCGCGCGCGGCCTGCCGCCTGCCCCGCGTCACTGCGGGTGCACGGCCTCCAGCCCGTCGAGCAGCGCCTTGTGGAACGCGTCCGGGTCCTGGATCTGCGGCGCGTGTCCGAGCGCCGGAAATTCGACGAGCTGCGCGCCGGGAATCGCGGCCTGCGTGCGCTTCGCGAGCTCAGGATAGCGGCCGAGCTTCGCGTGCACGTCGGGCGGGGCGACGTCCTTGCCGATCGCGGTCGTATCCTTGTCGCCGATCATCAGCAGCGTCGGCACGCGAATCGCGCCGAATTCGTAGACCACCGGCTGCGTGAGGATCATGTCGTAGATCAGCGCGGAATTCCACGCGACCGCGTCGCGGCCGGCGCCGCGATACATCCCGGCGAGCATCTGCACCCAGCGCTCGTACGACGGCGCCCACTTGCCCGCGTAGTAGGTCGACTGCTCGTAGCGGCGGATGCCGTCGGCGTTGGTCTTCAGTTCGCGCGCATACCAGTAGTCGACCGACAGCGGCGGCACGCCGAGCGCTTTCCAGTCCTCGAGGCCGATCGGGTTCACGAGCACGAGCTGGTCGGTCGCCTTCGGATACATCAGCGCGTAGCGGATCGCGAGCATCCCGCCCGTCGAGTGGCCGATGATCGTCGCCGACTTCACGCCGACCGATTCGAGCAGCGCGTGCGTGTTGCGCGCGAGTTGCTGGAAGCTGTACTGGTAGCGCTCGGGCTTCGACGACTTGCAGAAACCGATCTGGTCCGGCGCGATCACGCGATAACCGGCGCGGCTCAGCACACCGATCGTGTCCTCCCAGGTCGCCGCGCAGAAGTTCTTGCCGTGCAGCAGCACGACGGTGCGACCGTTCGGATGCGCGGGCTGCACGTCGAGGTACGCCATCTCGAGGGTTTCGCGTTGCGACACGAACGCGTACTCATGCACGGGCGCCGGATACGCGAATCCTTCCAGGCGCGGGCCGTAAGCGGGCCCGTCGTTGGCGGCGGGCGTGGCCGCAACGGCCGCAACCGGCATCGCGCACGCGGCGGCGGCACTCGCGCCGAGCACGGCGGCACGTGCGACGGACAACATCTTGCAAATCGAAAGCATGGCGATCACGGTGATTGGGGACGCGCGCGGGCAGCCGGGCCCCAGCGGGGCTGTCTCGCGCCCCGCGATTCTACGCGGTCGCGTGACGACGGCGCGCAACACTCCGGGGCCACGCGACTTCCGCGCGGTTGACGAACTCGGGTATCGTGTGACGTGACCCTGAAACGCGTGCAGGCGAATTCCCATGAAAAACGTCCTCAGCATTCAGTCGCACGTCATCTACGGCCATGCCGGCAACAGCGCGGCCGTGTTCCCGATGCAGCGTCTCGGCATCAACGTCTGGCCGCTCAACACCGTCCAGTTGTCGAATCACATGCAGTACGGCCACTGGGCCGGCAGCGCGATCGACGCCGCGAAGATGGAACAGCTCGTCGACGGCATCGCCGCCATCGGCGTGCTCAAGCGGTGCGACGCGGTGCTGTCCGGCTTCCTCGGCTCGCCGCCGCAGGCACGCGCGGCGGTCGAGATCGTGCGCACGGTAAAGGCGATGAATCCGAACGCGTGGTACTTCTGCGATCCGGCGATGGGCCAGACGGGCGGCATCCGGCCCGAGCCCGGCGTCGAGGAATTCATCGTCCAGGAGGTGCCCGCGCTCGCGGACGGCATGTCGCCGAACCACACCGAACTGCAGAAGCTCGCCGGGCGGCGCATCGAGACCGTCGCCGAAGCCGTCGACGCATGCCGCGCGCTGATCCGCCGCGGCCCGCAGATCATCCTCGTCAAGCACCTGCACGACCGCAACAGTCCGGCCGACCGTTTCAACATGCTCGCCGTCACCGAGACCGAAGCGTGGATCGGCCAGCGGCCGCTGTATGCGTTTCCGCGCCACCCGGTCGGCGTCGGCGATCTGACCAGCGCGATCTTCGTCGCGTGCCGGCTGCGCGGCGACTCGGTGCGCGCCGCGTTCGAGCACACGCTAGCGGCCGTGCACGCGGTCGTGAAGGCCACCTACGACGCGCGACGCTACGAGCTCGAACTCGTCGCCGCGCAGGACGAGATCGCCCGCCCGAGCGAATGGTTCGGCGCGTGGGTGACCGACGCCTGACGCGTCGGCACTGCCCTGCGCTGCTCCAGCGCGCCGCTGTCCCGCTGTCCCGCTGTCCCGTTGTCCCGCCGTCCAGCTGTCCCGCTTTCCCGCTTTCCCGCTTTCCCGTTGCAGCCGACCTGCTGACGCCGCATCCCGATGCCGGTCCGCTGCCCGTGCAAACGTTTCCGGACTTCACATGAATGACACCGATTCCTCGCTATGCTCGCGGCGGCACGCACCGGCGCAGCCGCATCCTGCGACCCGGTGCGCGCCCTTCCCGCAGGTCCCGCCAATCGGCTCCCTCTTTACCCCACGATAACGACCATGACCCGATCGAACCGTCGTGACTTCCTGCGCGTCGCCGCCGGCACCGCCGGCGCTGCCGCGCTGAACCTGTTTCCGCCCGTGATCCGGGATGCGCTCGCGATTCCCGCGAACCGCCGCACCGGCACGATCCGCGACATCGAACACATCGTGATCCTGATGCAGGAAAACCGCTCGTTCGACCACTACTTCGGCACGATGCGCGGTGTCCGCGGCTTCGGTGACCCGCGCCCGTTGCGCCTCGCGAACGGCAAGTCGGTGTTTCACCAGCCGGTCGGCCCGGCCGAACTGCTGCCGTTCCACCCGGGCGCCGACAAGCTCGGCCTGCAGTTCCTGCAGGACCTGCCGCACGGTTGGCAGGACATGCACGCCGCCTGGAACAAGGGCCGCTACGACCAGTGGGTGCCGAACAAGGGCACCACGACGATGGCGTACCTGAAGCGCGACGACATCCCGTTCCACTACCAGCTCGCCGACGCGTTCACGATCTGCGACGCGTACCACTGCGCGATCCCGAGCTCGACCGACCCGAACCGCTACTACATGTGGACGGGCTACGTCGGCAACGACGGCACGGGCGGCGGCCCGGTGCTCGGCAACGAGGAAAAGGGCTACGGCTGGACGACCTATCCGGAAGTGCTCGAGCAGGCCGGCGTGTCGTGGAAGATCTACCAGGACGTCGGCACGGGGCTCGACGCGAACGGCTCGTGGGGCTGGACGCAAAACCCGTACATCGGCAACTACGGCGACAACTCGCTGCTCTACTTCAACCAGTACCGCACCGCGCTGCCCGGCACGCCGCTGTACGACAAGGCGCGCACCGGCACCAACATCAGCGCCGGCGGCACGCTGTTCGACGTGCTGCAGCAGGACGTGAAGAACGGCACGCTGCCGCAGGTGTCGTGGATCTGCGCGCCCGAAGCATATTCCGAGCACCCGAACTGGCCGGCGAACTACGGCGCGTGGTACATCGAGCAGGTGCTGAAGGTGCTGGTGTCGAATCCCGACGTGTGGAGCAAGACCGCGCTGTTCATCACGTACGACGAAAACGACGGCTTCTTCGATCACGTGCCGCCGCCGTTCGCGCCGCAGTCGCGCGAGAACGGGCTGTCGACGGTCGCGACGACCAACGAGGTGTTCGCCGGCGACGCGTCGCACATGGCCGGCCCTTACGGGCTCGGGCCGCGCGTGCCGATGCTGGTCGTGTCGCCGTGGACCAAGGGCGGCTGGGTCTGCTCGCAGACCTTCGATCACACGTCGCTGCTGCAATTCATCGAGGCGCGCTTCGGCGCGCAGTATCCGGTCACGGCCGCCAACGTGTCGCCGTGGCGCCGCGCGGTGTGCGGCGACCTGACGTCGGCGTTCGAGTTCGCGACCGCGGACGCCGCATGGCCGACGCTGCCCGACACCAGCGGCTACGCGCCGCCCGACCACGTGCGCCATCCCGACTACATCCCGGTGCCGCCGGTGCTGCAGAAGCTGCCGAAACAGGAAGCCGGGCTGCGTCCGGCGCGCGCGCTGCCGTACGAGCTGTTCGTGCACGGCCGCGTCGAAGCCGCCAACGGCCAGTTCCGGCTGACCTTCGCGAACACGGGCCGGGCGGGCGCCGCGTTCCAGGTCCAGTCGCGCAACCGCGTCGACGGCCCGTGGGCGTACACGGTCGAAGCCGGCAAACGTATCGCCGATACGTGGAGCGCCGCCGCATCGCTCGGCCTGTACGACCTCGACGTATACGGCCCGAACGGCTTCTACTGCCATTTCCGCGGCCCGTTCGCGACCGGGGTCGGCAGCGCGGACGTGAACCCCGAGGTGATCTACGGCTACGACGTCGCGAACGGCAACATCACGCTGCGCCTGATGAACCGCGGCCACAAGGCCGTGCGGCTCAAGGTCACGAACGCGTACGGCCACGGCCACGCGCGTACGTTCGACCTCGCGCCGGGCGCGCACGTCGACGATTACTGGGACCTGCGCGGCAGCCACGGCTGGTACGACCTCACCGTCAGCGACGGCCGCCTGCTCGGCTTCCTGCGCCGCTTCGCCGGCCACGTCGAAACGGGCCGCCCGAGCACCAGCGACCCGCTGATCCGCACGACCGCGTCGCACGACGACGCCGAAGCCGCGTCGGACGCCCTGTCCGACTGACGTCGACCCACGCGCGGCGCGGCCCTTCTGACGGGCCGCGCCGCGTTTTTGCCCGCACCGCCCCTCTTCTCTGCGCCCGTTGCGTTCGCGACGGGAAACTCCCGATACCGGCCGCCCGTGCACGCGCGGAAGCTATGCGCAAATCCGCATCGAATGCGCGACAAATTTCCAAGACCCGCGCATATCGGCGACCTATATATCGAAGCAATCGGGGCTCTTCGCGGAGCCTGACGGGAGATGTTTCCGAGGATCACGATGCCGACCTCCCCGCCCGATTCCGAGAAGCGGTCGAACCGCCCGCCCGTCGCACGCGCCCGGCCCGCCCAGGCGCGCGCGGTACCCACTCGCCGGTGTCGAACAAGAGGAACAACATGAAATTCCGTCATTCCCTGCTGTCGGTGTCGATTGCATCCGCGCTTGCCCTTCTCTCGCAACAGGCTGCCCAGGCTGCCGACACAACCGACGTGAAGGTCGGCTTCGCCGCGCCGCTCACGGGCGTGAACGCCGGCTACGGCAAGGATCTGCAAAACGGCGTGCAGCTCGCGCTCGACGATGCGGCCGCGCAGAAGGTGCAGATCGCCGGCAAGCCCGCCCGCTTCAATCTCGTCGTGCAGGACGACCAGGCCGACCCGCGCATCGGCGTGCAGGCCGCGCAGGCGCTGGTCGACCAGAACGTGTCGGTCGTGGTCGGTCACTTCAATTCGGGGACGACGATTCCGGCGTCGGTGGTCTACGACAAGGCCGGCATTCCGGTGATCGACCCGGCCGCGACCAACCCGACGCTCACGTCGCGCGGGCTCGCGAACATGTTCATGGTGATCGCGACCGACGGCCAGAATGCCGGCAACGCGGGCAAGTACGCGGTCGAGGTGACGAAGGCGAAGCGCATCGCGATCATCGACGACCGCACCGCGTTCGGCCAGGGCGAGGCCGACGAATTCGAGAAGGCCGTGAAGGCCGCCGGCGGCAACCTCATCGGCCGCGAGTTCACCAGCAACCAGGCGGTCGATTTCCGTGCGCAGATCACGAGCCTGAAGGCCAAGAATCCCGACCTGATCTTCTTCGGCGGCCTCGATTCGCTCGCCGCCAACTTCATCAAGCAAATGCGTCAGCTCGGGCTGAACGCGCAATTCGTCGGCGGCGGCGGCGTGAAGGACAACGAGTTCATCAAGATCGCGGGGCCGGCCGCCGAAGGCGCGATGGCGTGGGAATACGGTCAGCCGCTCGACGAGCTGCCGCAGGGGAAGGATTTCGAGGCGCGCTTCAAGAAGCGCTTTGGCGTCGACGTGCTGTCGTATGCGCAGTTCGGCTATGACGCGGCGTGGGCGGCGATCAAGGCGATGCAGGCGGCCGGTTCGACCGACCCGAAGGCCTATCGTCCGGCGCTGAAGAAAATCGACTTCCCCGGCGTGACCGGCCGCATCTCGTTCGCGAACGACGGCTCGCTGAAGAGCGGGATGTCGACGCTGTACCAGGTGAAAAACGGCGCGTGGAAAACGATCGTGACGAAGGGAGGCTGATCGGCGAGACGGGCGGCCGGCGGCGGGAACGCCGCCTGGCCGCGGAGATCGAGACGATTGCGTCGCTCTTGTATGACGACTGATGTTAAAGCAATGCCAGCGGACCCGCGACCTCGCGAGCCCCGTGACGCAACGGTCAGCCCGCCTCGGCCTCGGCTGCCTCGTGCGCGCGGCGCAGGCGCTCGCGGCTGTTGGTGAGGTGCGTGCGCATCGCGGCGCGCGCCGCTTCCGGATCGTGGCGCGCGATCGCCTCGTAGATGTCCTCGTGCTCATGGTTCAGCCGGCCGACGTAACGCTCGAGGTCGTCGCCGGCAAAGCGCGCCGAATTCACCCGCGTACGCGGAATGATCGACGTGCCCAGCTGCGTCATGATGTCGACGAAATAGCGGTTGCCGGTGGACTGCGCGATCTGCAGATGGAACTGGAAGTCGAGCTGCGCGGTGTCACGCCCGCCGCCCGCGCCCGTCGCGATCGCGTCGAGCGCGCGCCGCAGCGCGGCGAGGTCGGCATCGTTCGCGCGCTGCGCGGCCAGGCTCGCGCACTCGCTTTCGAGGCTGATACGCAGCTCCAGCACCGCGAGCACGTCGCGCAGCGTCGTGATCGTCGCGGGATCGATGCCGAGCGTCTGACGGCGCGACGGCTCCAGCACGAAGCTGCCGATGCCGTGGCGCGTCTCGACGAGGCCGCTCGCCTGCATCCGCGAGATCGCCTCGCGCACGACCGTGCGGCTCACGCCCTGCGCCGCCATGACTTCGGTTTCGGTCGGCAGCTTGTCGCCGGGCCGCAGCGTGCCGTTTTCGATCTGCGCGGTCAGCGCGTCGACGACATCTTGTGCGAGGCTGCGTGCGCGACGGCGCGGCGCTGCGGGAAGCGTAGGCACGGACATGTGGCCGGTTCCTTTTTGAATGATCGTAATGTGAGCCGAGGGTTTACGCGGGGTTTGAGCGAAAGCCGATGTTTCATTATACTGCGTCACAAGTCATCCGACGACTGATGATCGGTGCACGGATCTCCTGTCGACTCAGGTCGGCTGTTCAGCACCGCCCGGTCCCGTGCGTGACGATCGACCCGCGTTCGCGTTCTGCGCTCCGCCGGCCCGGTTGTCGCTTCCACCCCATTCGGGTTGCGTCGACATGCGGGGCTTGCGCGCCGCGCACGTCGGTTGTCGAATGATCGCACCTCCCGCCGCGCGCGGCAAAGCTTTTGCCGCACGGCATCGCCCACTCTTTCGCCATCGCCGCCCATGAACGCCGTCACTGCCTCGCCCTCCCACGACACGCCGCGCATCGTCGACCTGCAAGCGATTCCGGTCGCCGGCCACGACAGCATGCTGCTCAACCTGAGCGGCGCGCACGGCCCGTTCTTCACCCGCAACCTCGTGATCCTGAAGGACAGCGCGGGCCGCACGGGCGTCGGCGAAGTACCGGGCGGCGAAAGCATCCGCCGCACGCTCGACGACGCGCGCGCGCTCGTCGTCGGCCAGCCAGTCGGCAACTACCATGCGGTGCTCAACGACGTGCGGCGCACCTTCGCCGACCGCGACGCAAGCGGCCGCGGGCTGCAGACCTTCGACCTGCGCACGACGATTCACGCCGTCACCGCGCTCGAAGCCGCGCTGCTCGACCTGCTCGGCCAGCATCTCGGCGTGCCGGTCGCCGCGCTGCTCGGCGAAGGCCAGCAGCGCGAGCGGGTCGAGATGCTCGGCTACCTGTTCTACATCGGCGACCGCACGAAGACCGCGCTCCCCTATCGCGACGGCCGCGGCGCGACCGACGACTGGACGCGCGTACGCGACGAAGCCGCACTGACGCCCGAAGCCGTCGTGCGGCTCGCCGAAGCCGCGCATGCGCGCTACGGCTTCAACGACTTCAAGCTGAAGGGCGGCGTATTCGAAGGGGCCAGCGAGATCGAAGCCGTGACGGCGCTCGCCGAGCGCTTCCCCGACGCGCGCGTGACGCTCGATCCGAACGGCGCATGGTCGCTCGACGAAGCCGTGCGGCTGTGCCGCGATCAGCATCACGTGCTCGCGTATGCGGAAGATCCGTGCGGTGCGGAGAACGGTTACTCGGGACGCGAGGTGATGGCCGAATTCCGCCGCGCGACGGGGCTGCCGACGGCGACCAACATGATCGCGACCGACTGGCGGCAGATGGGCCATGCGGTGCAGTTGCACGCCGTCGACATCCCGCTCGCCGATCCGCACTTCTGGACCATGCAGGGGTCGGTGCGGGTCGCGCAGATGTGCCGCGACTGGGGCCTCACGTGGGGTTCGCATTCGAACAACCACTTCGACGTGTCGCTCGCGATGTTCACGCACGTCGCGGCCGCGGCGCCGGGCCAGGTCACCGCAATCGATACGCACTGGATCTGGCAGGACGGCGAACGGCTGACGCGGGAGCCGCTGAAGATCGAGAACGGGCTGGTGGAAGTGCCGAAGCGGCCGGGGCTCGGCATCGACATCGACATGGATGCGGTCGCGCTCGCGCACGAGCTGTACAAGCAGCACGGCCTCGGCGCCCGTGACGACGCGGCGGCGATGCAGTACCTGATCCCGGGCTGGACGTTCAACAACAAGCGCCCGTGCCTCGTACGCTGAGCGTGGGAGGGACCGGGCGGCAAGGTCGCCCGGTCGGATGGAATGAGGCGATTCGCCCGTGTATCGGCGATCGCCGGCCGGGAAAGACCGGCGAAGCAAAAGCGGGATTCGCGAATGCGCGGCCGGCCGGTCGCCCCGCGACGATCCTGACCGGGCGCCCCTAACCGAGCCTCCCTAACCGGGCCTGCCTAACCGACCGCACCTACCCAGCCAGCCCGATCCCCCGCGCCATCCCCGACGCGGCGAACACGATGACGATCACCAGCACCGCCTGCCAGTGGCCGATCCGCACATAGGTGCGCGCCCGGCCGAGATCGGGCAGTTGCTGCCGCCGCGCGACGATACGTCAGCGGATCAGCCCCAGCATCGGCACGACTTCGAGCAGCAGGAGCAGCACGAGCGCGGTCATCTTCAGGTGAAAGAGCGGTTCGTGCAGGTAGTACGCGGCCCCTTTCTCGAAACCGCCGAACGCCCGCGCAAGGCCCGTCGCGATCAGCACGAGCGCCGACAGCCCCCAGACCGCATCCGCCTTGAACACGCCGGGCAAATCGGCTGGCTGCGCCGACGCGATGAGCCGGCGCAACGCACGGTTACGCGCCGCGATCGCGGCGAATGCGACGCCGAACGCACTCAGGTGAATGGCAGCCAGCAACCAGCGGACGATCATCGCGCCTCCTTGTCGCCCGCGCCCGGTGCGCGAGCCGTGTCAGACGATCTGCTTGAGCGCCGCGTCGAGCGCGAGCACCGCGACGCGGTCGCCTTCGGTCGCGAGCGGCGCGCGCATCACGATCTGCCGGTTGTGGCCGACCGCCGCCGGTGAATCCCACAGCAGCTCCACCTTCGGTCGATTGAACAGGCTGCCGCGGCGCGGCGGCACGACCGCCGGCTGCGCGCCCTGCTCGCCCGCGGCGGGTGTCGCGTGGCCGGGCCAGCGCACCGACAGTTCGCGTGCATCGTACTGACCGACCTTGCGGCTTTCCATCCAGACGATCGCGGTGCGCGTCAGCACGTCGAGCGAAATCGCATACCGGCCCACCGCGAAGCGGCGCGCGGCCACGTTGGTCCGCCACAGCGGCCGCGGCCGGCAGATCCATACGATCGCCGCATAGAGCGCCGGCGCGGCGACGAGCCAGCCGTTGGTCGCCGTCACCGCGTGCAGGGCGCGGCGCCAGCCGGCCGCCCACGTGAACGCGCCGATCGACCACACGGCGAACAGGAAGCCGATCAGCGCGAACGCGCGCAGCGCCTGGCGCAGCCACTGCGGCAGCGGATGGAACGGCCGCTCGGCCCGGGCGGCGGCGCCCGGCAGCGCGAGCAGCAGGAAGATCAGGATGAGGTAGAGGAATGCCCACGGCGACGACACCATCGCCGACAGCGACGAGCGATAGCCCATCTGGGACATCGAGAACAGCCAGCGCGCGAGCAGCACGAGACCGATCGCGCGCAACGCGAAGATCACACCGGCGCCGGGGGCCGGCGCTGCGCGCGTGGTTTTCGTTCTCGCCAAGACTGCTCTCCTCTGGATATTCATACTGGGCCGGATTTCACGGCACGGCCATTATAGGGACATTACCGTCTGGACAGATGGCCGGATGGCGTGCCGGGCCGCTTCGAGGGCCGTTCGCGGCGCCGGGCGCGGCGAGAATACAACACATCCGCGCCGCAGATGTGACAACGCCCCGCCGGAAAACCCGGACGGGGCGTCGTGACGGCCGCGCACCGCCATGCGGCGGCGGCCCGCAATCAGCTTGCGTTGACTTCGCGGAGCACCGTGCGGCGCTTCTGGCGCAGCAGTTCCTCGTAGCCCTTCACGTAGTTCTGCGCCATCACCTTCGACGAGAAACGGGCTTCGAATGCGGCGCGAACCTTCTCGCGCGGCAGCGTATCGAGGCGCTTGAGCGCGGCGACAGCCGACAGTTCGTCTTCGACGACGAAGCCCGACACGCCGTTGTCGATCACTTCCGGCACCGAGCCGCGCTTGAACGCGATCACCGGCGTGCCGCAGGCCATCGCCTCGATCATCACCAGGCCGAAGGGCTCCGGCCAGTCGATCGGGAACAGCAGCGCATGCGCGTTGCCGAGGAATTCGGTCTTCTCCGACTCGCTGATTTCGCCGATGTACTCGACGTGCGGCAGCGCGAACAGCGGCTTGATCTTCTCTTCGTAGTACGCGCGGTCGGCCTTGTCGAGCTTCGCGGCGATCTTGATCGGCAGGCCGGCCTGCTCGGCGATGCGGATCGCCGTGTCGACGCGCTTCTCCGGCGAGATGCGGCCGAGGAACGCGAGGTAGCTCGGCTTCACGTTCGGGATCGGCGTCAGCAGGTTTTCCGGCAGGCCGTGGTAGACGGTCGACAGCCAGTTCGCCTGCGGCAGCGGGATGCGCTGGTTGTCGGAGATCGACACGACCGGCACGTCGCTGAACGCGTTGAAGATCGGCTGCAGTTCCGGCAGGTCGAGACGGCCGTGCATCGTCGTCAGATGCGGGACCGGCTGACGCGAGAACAGCGAGAACGGGTAGTAGTCGATGTGGCAGTGCAGGACGTCGAACTCTTCCGCGCGGCGGCGCACCTGCTCGAGCAGCAGCATGTGCGGGGCCATCACGTCGCGGATCGTCGGGTCGAGGCGCAGCGCCTGCGGCCAGCACGCTTCGAGCTTCGCGGAGGTCTGCGAATCGCCGCTCGCGAAGAGCGTGACGTCATGCCCCATCTCGACGAGTGCTTCGGTGAGGTAGGACACCACCCGCTCGGTACCACCGTACAGTTTCGGGGGCACCGCTTCATGCAACGGAGCGATTTGGGCGATTCGCATGCGTAACTCCTAAAAAATCGGCAAAAAACCAGGTATGGGTCGGCAACCTGCCGGTGGTCCGGGCTGGATACATGTCGTCCGAACCTCGGACGAATCAGCCTGCCGGGGGCGTCGAACCCGCGCTGCACAAGGAGCGTCGGCGACGCGACAGGCATAGAACGTTTGAAACGAAGACCCGTTGACAGGGGTTCGTAAAAAACCTGGAATCGAACCCGGAGCCGATTATCTAGGGTTAATCCCGATACGGCGCACGACATTTCAAACACTTTACTTTGTTACAAAGGAGCAACACTTTGCAACCCGCGGACTCGGGTGTCCGTTCTAGAGTGGAAGGCCGTTTTGGCGATCCTTGTTAACCCGTAGCTGCCGGCAGCGTGATTCCGGCACACGAGGCACGACGGGATGCCGGATTTTATCTCAAAATCGATCGCGAGCCTCTGGCCAAGGCAAGATTCGCGCAGCGCGACGCGCGGCCTTGTTTACAATGCCGGATTATTCAGTCCGAGCGAACGTCGGCCTGCGATCCAGCCGCCACGCTCAATCACCGAATCACCGCACGCATATTTTGGAATCTCTCACCCCTGCCCAGCGCAACGCCCACAACGCGAAGCTGTCGAGCTACGCGCACCGGCCGATCGCGTTCCTGTTCCGCTACATCCGCCTCCACCCGGTCGCGCACCTGGTCGTGCTCTGCAGCGTGCTGGCCGCCGTCGGCTGCGCGCTCGGCTCGCAATACGCGATCAAGCACCTGATCGACGTGCTGGCGACCGGGCGCCATCACCCCGGCCCGCTGTGGAGCGCGTTCGCGCTGCTCGTCGGGCTGATCGCGGCCGACAACCTGCTGTGGCGCGTCGGCGGCTGGGTCGCCGCGCACACCTTCGTCGCGGTCACCGGCGACCTGCGGCGCGACCTGTTCCAGTATCTGATCGGCCATTCGCCGACGTATTACTCGGAGAAGCAGCCGGGCACGCTCGCCAGCCGCATCACGGCCACGTCGAACGCGGTCTACACGTCGGAGAACACGATGGCGTGGAACGTGCTGCCGCCGTGCATCGCGGTGATGGGCGCGATCCTGATGATCATCGTCGTCAATCCGCTGATGGCGGCCGGCCTGCTCGGCTGTTCGGCCGTGCTGTCCGTCATCCTGTTCAAGCTCGCCGGTCGCGGCTCGGCGCGCCACCACGCATTCGCGGCGAAGGCCGCGGCGGTCGACGGCGAGCTCGTCGACGTGATCGGCAACATGGGCCTCGTGCGCGCGTTCGGGATGACGCTGCGCGAACAGAAGCGCTTCAGCGCGACGGTGAAGGCCGAGATGGACGCGCGCCAGCAGAGCCTGCTCTATCTCGAGAAGCTGCGGCTGCTGCATGCGGTGATCACCGCGATGCTGTCCGCCGGCCTGCTCGGCTGGGCGCTGTGGCTGTGGGACCAGGGCCGCGCGACGTCGGGCGACATCGTGCTCGTCAGCTCGCTCGGCTTCACGATCCTGCACGGCACGCGCGATCTCGCGGTCGCGCTCGTCGACGTCACGCAGCACGTCGCGCGCCTGTCCGAGGCGGTGAAGACGCTGCTCGAACCGCACGGGATGCCCGACCGCTCGGACGCGCAGCCGCTGTCGGCCAAGGGCGGCCGCGTCGACTTCGAGCGCGTGACGTTCGCGTACCCGCACCGCCGCGCGATCCTCGACCACTTCGACCTTCATATCGAGCCGGGCCAGCGCGTCGGCCTGATCGGCAAGTCGGGCGCCGGCAAGTCGACCGTGCTCGCGCTGCTGCAGCGCTTCTACGATACGCAGGACGGCGTCGTGAAGGTCGACGGCCAGGACGTGAAGGGCCTCACGCAGGACAGCCTGCGCCACGCGATCGCGCTGGTGCCGCAGGACATCTCGCTGCTGCACCGGACGATCTACGACAACATCGCGTACGGCCGCCCCGACGCGACCCGCGACGAAGTGCTCGCCGCCGCGCGCGACGCGCGCTGCGCGGAGTTCATCGAGGCGATGCCGGAAGGCTATGACACGATCGTCGGCGACCGCGGCGTCAAGCTGTCGGGCGGCCAGCGCCAGCGCATCGCGATCGCGCGCGCGATCCTGAAGGATGCGCCGATCCTGCTGCTCGACGAAGCGACATCGGCGCTCGACAGCGCGTCCGAGGAAGCGATCCAGAGCGCGCTCGACCGCCTGATGGTCGGCCGCACGGTGATCGCGATCGCGCACCGCCTGTCGACGCTGCGCAACTTCGACCGCATCATCGTGATGAACAACGGCAAGGTGATCGACGACGGCCCGCCCGACGTGCTGCGCAACCGCCCCGGCCTGTACCGCGACCTGCTCGCGAAACAGCACGGCCGCCATCATGCGGCGCCCGACGGCAACACGCCGACCGGCGAACGCGTGGCCTGACGCACCGGTATCCGCCGACAAAAAAGCCGCCGTGCTTGCGCACGGCGGCTTTTTCAATTGCAGCGCAAGCAATAAATCGGATCAGACCTGCTGCAGATCACGCAGGAAATTGTCCCGCCACACCGACACGTTGTTCTCGCGAAGCTGCGCGATCATGTCCGCGTAACGCGCACGCCGCTCGGTGAGCGACATCGTCAGCGCCTGCGACAGCGCATCGGCCATCCCGTCGATATCGATCGGATTGACGATCAGCGCGCCCGTGAGCTCACGCGCGGCGCCCGCGAAGCGCGACAGCACCAGCACGCCCGGATCGTCCGGATTCTGCGCGGACACGTACTCCTTCGCGACGAGGTTCATCCCGTCGCGCAGCGGCGTGACGAACCCCACGCGCGCGAGCCGGTACAGCGCGGCCAGCACCTGACGGTCGTACTGACGGTGAATGTAGAGGATCGGCGCCCAGTCGAGCTCCGCGTAGCGCCCGTTGATGCGCCCCGACTCCGCTTCGAGCTGCAGGCGGATGTCCTGGTACGCGCGCAGGTCCGCGCGCGTCGACGGTGCGATCTGCAGGAACGACACGCGGTTGCGGATCGACGCCTGGTGCTCGAGCAGCTTCTCGAAGGCCCGGAAGCGCTCGACGAGCCCCTTCGAATAATCGAGTCGGTCGACGCTCATGATCAGTTGCCGCCCGCGCAGCGACGTCGCGAGCGTGCGCACCGCCTTGCCGTGCTCGCCCGCCTGCGCGAGCGACGCGATCTCGTCCGGATACACGCCGATCGGATAGGCGGCCGCGCGCAACGTCTGGCCGAATGCCCGTACGCGCACCGTGTGCCCGTCGTGCTCGACCTCGCCGTCCGCTTCGAACTCGACGTAGTCGCAAAACGCGCGCAGGTCGGGCTCGGTCTGGAAGCCGAGCAGATCGAACGCGCACAGCGACTCGACGAGCTCGCGGTGCGGCGGCACGTTGACGAGCACCTGCGCGGCCGGAAACGGGATGTGCAGGAAGAAGCCGATGCGGTTCTTCACGCCGGCGTCACGCAGCGCACGCGCGAACGGAATCAGGTGATAGTCGTGCACCCAGATCACGTCGTCGTCCTGCAGCAGCGGCACGAGCTGCTGCGCGAGCCAGACGTTGACGCGGCGGTAGCCGTCGAATTCGTGGCGATCGTACTGGATCAGGTCCGCGCGGTAATGGAACGCGGGCCACAGCGTCGCGTTCGAGAACCCGCGGTAATACTGGTCGTAATCGCGGCGCGTCAGCCCGACGGTCGCGAACGTCACCGGCCCGCGCTCCTCGATGCGGATCTGCGGCTGCGGCGCGCCGGACGCGACCACTTCGCCGCTCCAGCCGAACCACATGCCGCCGGTTTCCTTCAGCGCGTCATAGACGCCGATCGCGAGGCCGCCCGCCGCCGGTTCGCCTTCCGAAATCGGCGCGACGCGGTTTGAAACGATGATGAGCCGGCTCATGCGTGCGGTTGCCCCGCACCGAGCCAGCCTGCGATCTGCTCATGCAGCGCGTCGACCGAATCGAGCCGCATGCGCGCGGACGTCTCGCCCGCGCCGACCTTGATCGACAGGCCGCCGCGCGCGTTGACCACCGCGAAGCCCTTTTCGTCGGTCAGGTCGTCGCCCGCGAACAGCGGCACGCGGCCCGCAAACGGCGGCTCGTCGAGGAACGCGGCGAGCGCGCGGCCCTTGTCGACGCCCTTCGGCTTGATCTCGAACACCATCTTGCCGGGTTGCAGCACATACGCATCCGCATAGTCGGCGACGAGGCGCTCGGCCGCTTCGCGCGCCACCGCCTCGCGCTCGGGCGCATTGCGGAAGTGCAGCGCGACGGCCGCGCCCTTGATTTCGAGCAGCATGCCCGGATGGCGGTCGACCACGCCGGCAAGCTCGCGCTCGATGCGCAGCAGGCGTTCGTCGTTGAAGCCGATACGCTGCGTGTCGCCGTTCGCATCGCGGCGCTCCGCGCCGTGCAGGCCGGCGATCGGCAGGCCGGGCATCTTCAGGAACGTGTCGAGGTTGTCGATCCCGCGCCCGGACACGATCGCGACCGCGCCGTGCGAGCGGCGCGACAATTCGTCGAGCAGCGTCAGCAGCGACGGCGGAACGTGAATGGCGTCGGGGGTCGGCGCCAGTTCGACGAGCGTGCCGTCGAAGTCGAAGAAGAACGCGGTATCGGTCAGGGACAGGGAAGCCGGAACGGATTGCATCGATTCGATAGTCTGAGGGCCGGCCGGCAAACGCAGGCCGCCACTGCGCGAATGGAGTTGTGCGCATCTTACCGCGCCTGCGCCCCCAGATGGGCGAAACCGCGGCTGCGCGGACATCGCATCGGCCACCCCGTCAACTGCGACATATTGCCCCGCTCGCCCGCGCCGTATCGGTTTCGAAAGGACGCGGGCGCGCGAATTGCGCTACAGTCGCAACCGCCTGCCGCGCGGCGCATGGCATCGCGCCGGCCGGCCCCCTTTCGTCCGATCGAGCCCCAGGATGTCGTCTGCCCGCCCCGCGCCGCACCGGCGCCTCTCCCGCCTCATCCGCACGGCTGCGGCCCTCGCCGCCGCCGTGGCGCTCACCGCGTGCACGCACGACGAGCCGCGCTGGAACCTGACCAACGTCACCGGCCACCTGCCCGATCTGTCGTTCAAGCTGACGGGCGGCGACGGCCATCCCGTCGACGCCGATGCGTTCCGCGGCCGCGTCGCGCTCGTCTACTTCGGCTACACGCACTGCCCCGACGTCTGCCCCGAGACGCTGGCGCGGCTGATGGAAGTGCTGGCGAAGCTCGGCCCACGGGCGGACGACGTGCGCATCCTGTTCGTCTCGGTCGATCCCGCGCGCGATACGCCGCAGGCGATGCAATCCTATGTCGCCGCGTTCGACGCCGCGCATGCGCGCGGCCTGACCGGGACCGACGGCCAGATCGAATCGCTGGCCAAGCGCTATCGCGTCGCATACCAGATGGAAAAACGCGATCCGTCCGGCGGCTACGAAGTGACGCACAGCTCGGCCGTCTACATCTTCGACGCGACCGGCCGCGCGCGGCTGCTCGCGACCGATCGCGATTCGCCCGACGCCATCGCCGCCGATGTGCGCCGGATCATCGACACTGCCTCCACGACCTGAATTCCGCCATGAACACGAAAACGACCCTCAAGACGTTCGCCCTCGTCGCCGCGCTGTGCGCCGGCGCCCACGCGTATGCCGCCGGCGCGATCAGCGCGCAGAACGCGTGGGTGCGCTGGCTGCCGAACAAGTTGCCCGCGGGCGGCTACGTGACGCTCGTGAACACCGGCGACAAGCCGATCGATCTCGTCGACGTCGACAGCCCCGATTACGGGATGGCCATGCTGCACCAGACGGTCTCGAATGGCTCGACGCAGAAGATGGAGATGGTCGACAAGCTGACGATCCCCGCGCGCGGCAAGGTCGACATCGCGCCGGGTGGCTATCACTTCATGCTCGAGGAACCGAAGCACGCGATCAAGCCGGGCGACACCGTGCACCTGCGCCTGAAATTCTCCGACGGCGAGACGGTCGATGCGCCGTTCGCCGTGAAATCGCCGGCCCAGGCGAAGTGATGCGCGCGCGATGAATCTCCTGTACTGGCTCGATCCGTGGGAACCGTCGCCGACCGTGGTCGTCGCGGTGCTGACGGCCGCCGTGCTGTTCGCACGCGGCGTGAAGAAGGCGAAGGTGTCGCCACTGCGGCAGTTCTCGTTCTGGTTCGGGCTGACGGCGCTCTACATCGCGCTGCATACGCGGCTCGACTACTTCTTCGAGCATGAATTCTTCATGCACCGCGCGCAGCACCTCGTGCTGCATCACCTCGGGCCGTTCTTCATCGCACTGTCCTATCCGGGCGCGGCGATCCGCGCGGGCATTCCGTTCAGCTGGCGGCGGCGCTTCGTGCACCCCGCGCTCGCGTGGGCGCCGGTGCGCGCGACCCTCGACGTGGTATTTCATCCGGTCGTCGCGGTCGTGCTGTTCGTCGGGCTGATCTATTTCTGGCTGCTGTCGCCGATCCACTTCATCGCGATGCTCGACTGGCGTCTCTATCGCGTGATGAACTGGAGCATGGTGATCGACGGGCTGCTGTTCTGGTGGCTCGTCGTCGATCCGCGTCCCGCACCGCCCGCGCGGCTGTCGCCGGGCCGCCGGATTCTGATCGTCGTCGCGGCGATCCCGCCGCAGATCGCGCTCGGCGCGCTGATCTTCTTCACGCCGCACGAACTGTATCCGATCTACTCGATCTGCGGCCGCGCGTTCACGTGGCTGAGCCCGCTGCGCGACCAGCAGATCGGCGGCCTGCTGCTGTGGATTCCCGGCTCGATGATGAGCGTGATCGGCGCGCTGATCGCGCTGCGGCACTGGCTGCGGTTGTCCGCCCGCGGGCGCCTGATCGGCGAGCGGGTCGCGCAGCACGCGGACGAGCCGCCCGTCGCGCGCACCGCGCACTGATTGCCACGCGGCGCGGCACGCATCACGCGCGCGCGCTGCTCATCCATACGTGCGGGATGCCATCCTCGTCGTGCACGTCCGAACTCGGCGTGAAGCCGAATGCCCCATAAAAACGCTGCAAGTGAGCCTGCGCATGCAGGCTCACCGGCGTATCCGGCCATTGCGCGCGGATATGCTCGAGCGCGCGCGACAGCAGCCCGTTGCCGAGGCCCGCGCCGCGAAACGCGGCGGTCGTCAGCACGCGGCCGATGCGCACGTCGGTATGCTGCGCGTCGGGCAGCAGCACACGCAGATAACCGGCCAGGCGGCCGGCCGGATCGAAGGCCGCCAGGTGCCACGCGGCCTGGTCCGCATCGTCGATGTCGCGATACACGCAGTTCTGCTCGACGACGAACACGGCGCTGCGCGCTTCGAGGATCGAATAGATTTCGCGCGCCGTCAGCGCGTCGAAGGGTTTCCAGCGCCAGTCGAGATCGACGGTGCTGGGGAATGCGGTGGGTGCGGAAGCGTTCATGTGCGGTCCTGATTCGGGCGCGCCGGCCGGCGCGCGGCAACCGCCGATTATGCCTCGAAGCGCCCGACCCGCGCGACCGCCCGCCACGCCCGAAAAAAAAGCCCCGCATCGCGCGGGGCCTGCTCGTCACACCGTCATGCCGGCATCTGGCCGAAGCGGCCGCTGTTGAAGTCCTCGATCGCGGTCCGGATTTCCTCTTGCGAGTTCATCACGAACGGGCCGTAGCCGACCACCGGCTCGTCGATCGGCTCGCCGCTCAGGATCAGCAGCTTCGCGTCGCCGTTCGCTTCGATCTCGACGTCGCTGCCATCACGGCCGAGTTGCACGAACTGCGCTTCGCGCGCCACCGTCTCGCCGTTCACCAGCACGGTGCCGCTCAGCACGACCACCGCGAGCGTGCGCCCTTCGGCGACCGGGAACCGCGCATGGCCGCCCGCCGCGAGCCGCACGTCCCACACGTCGATCGGCGTGTGCGTGCGGGCCGGGCCGCGCCGCCCGTCGAGCTCACCGGCGATGATCCGCGCCCGCCCTGCACCGTCCGGCAGCTCGACCACCGGGATATCGGCGTTCAGCAGCGTCTGGTAGCCGGGTGCGCCCATCTTGTCCGCGGCGGGCAGGTTCACCCACAGCTGCACCATCTCGAGCGGGCCGCCCTGCTTCGTGAACGCCTCCGAGTGGAATTCCTCGTGCAGGATTCCGCTCGCGGCCGTCATCCACTGCACGTCGCCCGGGCCGATGGTGCCGCCCGCGCCGGTCGAGTCGCGGTGCGCGACTTCGCCGTCATAGACGATCGTCACCGTTTCGAACCCGCGGTGCGGATGCTGGCCGACTCCGCGCGGCGCGGTCGCCGGTTCGAACGTCGCGGGGCCGGCGTAATCGAGCAGCAGGAACGGGCTCAGGTGCGTGCCATGAGACTGGTAGCTGAACATCGAACGCACCGGAAAACCGTCGCCGACCCAATGGCCGCGCGGCGCACTGTACACACCCTGGATCTTCTTCATTTGCCTTCTCCGAATTGCGGCGAAACACGTGTTTCGCATCCATGACCGACAATATAGTGATGGAACGATCGATCCGGTAGACTGCCGAAATCGCACTCAGCGTTCCATTTCATGAACGATAAAGCGCGAGATCTGAACGATCTCTACTACTTCGTGCAGGTCGTCGAACACGGCGGCTTCGCGCCGGCCGGGCGCGCGCTGGACATGCCGAAATCGAAGCTGAGCCGCCGCATCGCGCTGCTCGAGGCGCGGCTCGGGATGCGGCTGATCCAGCGTTCGACGCGCCGCTTCACGGTCACCGACGTCGGCCAGACCTATTACGCGCATTGCCGCGCGATGCTCGTCGAGGCCGATGCCGCCGACGAGGCGATCGCGCTGCTGCATGAGGAGCCGCGCGGCATCGTGCGCGTCAGTTGCCCGATCGTGCTGCTCGATTCGCTGGTCGGCACGATGATCGCCGCGTTCATGGCCGCGTGCCCGCGCGTCGAGATCCACCTGGAAGCGACCAACCGGCGCGTCGACGTGGTGGGCGAAGGGATCGACGTCGCGATCCGCGTGCGCCCGCCGCCGCTCGAGGACAGCGATCTCGCGCTGCGGGTGCTCGCCGAACGCGGCCAGTGCCTCGTCGCGAGCCCCGCGCTGCTGCGCGAGCAAGGTGTACCGGCCGTTCCCGCGGACCTGACACGCCTGCCGAGCCTCGATCACGGCGTGCCGCAGTCCACGCACGTATGGCGGCTGCGCGGGCCCGACGGCGCGCATGCGGAAATCCATCACCAGCCGCGCTACGTGACGGGCGGCATGCTCGCACTGCGCGCGGCGGCCGTTGCAGGCGTCGGCATCGTGCAGTTGCCGACGATGATGGTGCGCGACGAGGTTTCGCGCGGCGAACTGGTCACGGTGCTGCCCGACTGGGCGCCGCGCCGCGAAATCGTGCACGCGGTGTTCGCGTCGCGCCGCGGGCTGCTGCCGGCGGTGCGGGCGCTACTCGACTTTCTGGCCGAGCGGTTCGCCGAACTCGAACCCGACTGAGCGGGGCCGCATCACGCACGACCACGCGCTGCAGACCACGCACGGGTGCCGTAGACTGCGGTACGCGCAGTGCGCCTTCAGTGCGCCTTTTTGACAACCCCTATCGCTTTCCCGCCATGTTCACGCTGTCCAACGACCCTACCGCCGCCAAGGCCGATCAATACGCGACGCTCGTCGAGCAGGCACGCGCGCTCGTCGAATCCGAACGCGACCTGACCGCGAACGCCGCGAATTTCTCCGCGCTCGTCTATCACTCGCTCGATCGCCTGAACTGGGCCGGCTTTTACTTCTTCGACGGCACCGAGCTCGTGGTCGGGCCGTTCCAGGGCAAGCCCGCGTGCGTGCGGATCGCGCTCGGCAAGGGCGTGTGCGGCACGGCCGCGCAGACCCGCGAGACGCAGGTCGTGCGAGACGTGCACGACTTCCCCGGCCATATCGCGTGCGATGCGGCGTCGGAATCGGAAATCGTCGTGCCGCTGGTGGCCGGCGACGGCACGCTGATCGGCGTGTGGGACGTCGACAGCCCGGTCGCCGCGCGCTTCGACGACGAAGATCGCAAAGGGATGGAGGCGCTGTGCCGCGTGTTCGTCGAACACGCGTGGCAGAAGGCGCGCGGTTAAGCACCGCTGCGCCGTGTCGTTCGCGGCGCCGGCCGCCGCAAACGACACGGGCCCCGCGAAGGGGCCCGTTTCATTGCAACGCCGCGCCGCCGTGTGCGGCGCACGGCCCGCGTCAGGCCGCGTGCGTGCCCGACAGCGCCGCGAACGCCTGCGGCTTCGCGTCCTCGGTCAGCACCTCGAAGCCGGTTTCCGTCACCACGACCATGTGCTCCCATTGCGCGGACAGCGAATGGTCCGCCGTCACGACCGTCCAGCCGTCGGCCAGCACGCGCGTGTCGCGCTTGCCCGCGTTCAACATCGGCTCGATCGTGAAGATCATCCCCGGCCGCAGCGGCAGGCCGGTGCCCGGGCGACCGTAATGCAGCACCTGCGGTTCGTCGTGATACACGTCGCCGATGCCGTGCCCGCAATACTCGCGCACCACGCTGAACCCTTCGCGATGCGCGACCTGCTGGATCGCATAGCCGACGTCGCCGAGCGTCGCGCCGGGACGCACCGCGCGGATGCCGGCGCGCATCGCCTCGTAGGTCGCCGCGACGAGCCGCCGCGCGAGTTCGCTCGGTTCGCCGACGAAATACATGCGGCTCGTATCGCCGAACCAGCCGTCCTTGATCACCGCGATGTCGAGGTTCACGATGTCGCCCTCGCGCAGCGGCCGCGACGTCGGAATGCCGTGACAGACCACGTGATTGACCGACGTGCACAGCGTCTTCGGATAGCCGTGGTAGCCGATGTTTGCGGGGATCGCGCCCAACTCGTCGACGATGTATTCGCGGCAGCGCGCGTCCAGCTCGTCGGTAGTGACGCCCGGCTTGACGTGCTCGGTGATCATCGTCAGCACCTGCGACGCGAGCTTCGCGGCTTCGCGTGACTTGGCGATTTCCGCGGCACCGCGGATCGGGATTTCGCGTTTCGCCATCACGCCACCTGCTCGATGCTATGCGCGGCCGTCTCGGCCGGCCCCACGTCGCCGCCCCGCGCCTCGGCCTCGATCAGCATCTTGCAGATGTCGCCGTAGGACAGCGCCGGGTTGAGTTCCGCCAGCATCCCGACGCGCAGCCAGTGTTCGGCCTGCGCGTTGATCGAACGGCTCAGCGCCGTACTCGTCGAGCGCAGCCGTTCATGCATGTGCTCGGAAATCTTGATGATGCCCATATATCCCCAATTAAACGAAACGTAGCTGTTTCGTATATTACGCCGCGTACGACGACCGGGCAAGCCGTTCGCGTCCCCCGTCCCGTCGAATCGCCACGGGAAATGTCGTTGACACCGAATTCCAGTTTGCTGGAAAATTAATCCATCATGAAAGAATCAGCGATCACCGCGACCGACGACACCGGCATCAACGAGCGCATTGCCCGGCGCGTGCGTGACCTGCGCACCGTTCGAGGCTACACGCTCGACGCGCTGGCCGCGCGTTCCGGCGTCAGCCGTTCGATGATCTCGCTCATCGAACGCGCGTCGGCCAGCCCCACAGCCGTCGTGCTCGACAAGCTCGCGGCCGGCCTCGGCGTGTCGCTGGCCGGGCTGTTTGGCGGCGACCAGGACGACGCGCCCGCACAGCCGCTCGCACGGCGCACGCAGCAGGCCGAATGGCGCGATCCGGCGTCCGGCTATGTGCGGCGCAACCTGTCGCCGGTCGGCTGGCCGTCGCCGATCCAGCTCGTCGAAGTCGATTTCCCGCCCGGCGCGCGCGTCGCGTACGACAGCGGCGGGCGCGAAAGCGCGCCGCACCAGCAGGTGTGGATCATCAGCGGCCGCGTCGACGTTACGTTGGGCGATACGCTTCACGAACTTCGCGAAGGCGACTGCCTGGCCATGCGGCTCGACCAGCCGCTGATCTTCAGCAATCCGTCATCGCATGCCGCGCGCTATGTCGTCGCGATCTGCGATGCGTCCGCCGCCGGTGGGCGCAGCGCGTGATGCGCGCGTCGCGGGCGCAACCGGTTTAGAACCAACAGGAAGGAACCCACATGAATTCCCCGACCCAGCGCGACGACGTGCGCCTGATCGATTGCAGCGAGGCCGAGCACGCCGCGGCCATTCTCGAGATCCTGAACGACGCGATCGCGAACTCGACCGCGCTGTACGACTATCGGCCGCGTCCACCGGAGGCGATGGTCACGTGGTTCGCGACGAAGCGCGCGGGCGGTTTTCCGGTTTTCGGCGCCGTCGACGCAGCGGGCACGCTGCTCGGCTTCGCGAGCTGGGGTACGTTCCGCGCGTTCCCGGCGTTCAAGTACACCGTCGAACACAGCGTCTACGTGCGCAACGACCAACGCGGTCGCGGGCTCGGCGAACTGCTGCTGCGCGAAGTAGTCCGCCGTGCGCGCGAAGCGCAGGTGCACGTGCTGGTCGGCTGCATCGACGCGACCAATGCCGGGAGCATCGCACTGCATACGAAGCTGGGATTCGTGCACTCGGGCACGATCGCGGAGGCGGGATTCAAGTTCGGCCGCTGGCTCGATGCGGCGTTCTATCAGTTGAAGCTCGAGACGCCGGCGCAGCCGGTGGATGGGTGATCGGCTGGCGGCCGTCCGTCGCATGCACCGTGCGCGACGGTTTCCAGGCGATGCAGAAAAAGAAAAGCCCCGCCGAAGCGGGGCTTTTTCTGGAGGCGCGAGCCGGAGTCGAACCGGCCTAAACGGCTTTGCAGGCCGTCACCTTATTCATAAAATCAATATGTTGTGGCAATTGACCAACCACATTGACCGCTCTGCCGAGCGCCTCAACTCTTAAGCCCAGTGACGACGTCATGCGGTCGGCCAAGCCGCACTGATTGCAACGGCCGATTTCGACCCGAAGCGGCCGGTCGACACTCTATGAAGCAACCATTCGGACGCGGGTTTGGTGATCACCTCGGTGAGAAAGTGTCATACGCGCATACGAAAAACCTCTCACGGTGTTGCATCACGATTTACTGCCTCGAAAAGCGTTTTGTCGCGGGTGACTAAAAACACGCCCGGGCTGCCTGAACCGAGCACGTGCAGAGGCTCCAACTTGGCGACTTGTCTCCAGAATTCTTCTGTGTACATGTCATCGACGTTGAGCGGACTAAACCCTAAGCGATTCACGAAATTTGCATGGGGCTCAAATTTTATAAACCTATCGTACACATACCACTCGTCAAAGCCTGGCATCGGAAGCTGAGATACCACCTTGACTAACGGACTAATCGCGAGTGCACCGATCTTTGACCATCCAGCCGTGAATTCCTCATTGGTCGGCGTATATGGGCCGCTGTCACAACTTGCAATTGCAACATATCGCCCTAGCACTAATTCCGGACAGCGTAGAACCAAGTCATCGATAGCCCCGTCAGTCCCGTCGTTCCATTCGACAACCCGATAGTCGGCACGTTCGCCTGTTCGCGTTATTGTTACTCTCTCCCCGCTCTCGTCCGCCAGATTGTCGATCATATTTTCCAGCAATGACCGAACATGTGTTTCCACTTCTTCGCGTGTGCCCTCGAAGTTCAAGCTAATAGCGCCACTTCCGAATTGACAATTAGTTTCCTCCTGCACTACTTCGTAGCCGAGTATGAATGTTCCATCGTTGCGCTGATATACGTGAAACCCAACGTCATACATCAAGCCGTGTGCATTTTGTCGCACATACCGAAACGTCTGATCATATCCGGCCCGAAGTTTCATCTGGTTGCCTCCATTCGACAGCAATTGAGACTTACGATCTGGATTTCTGTGCGGTTCCGTGCAGAAGGGGCGGGAAGCGACGGGGGTTATCGGCGTCGCTGAGCGCTTGCGTAGCTTCAGCTCCGTATCGGTCATTTTCACCCCATAGTCTCTTTTCATTCTACTGTCCGTCGACGAACATGCCCGCTAATGGATGTCGACAATCTAGACGTTGATGTCGATCGACCGCATCTGGCCGAATCCCGTCCGCTGCCCGACAATCGACGATCGAACAGGGTGTGCGAAGGGCAAAGCTATCGCAGCAACATGCCTCCGCGGATCTCGGCAGGCCGTCCAATCACCCACGACAGATTGCGCTGACCATGCCCCACGGGAAGGCCCCCATAGATTGGGGCGCCGAGCGGCGCCAACACGTCCAGCAGAACGTCCGTGAGTAAGTAGTTGGCCCCGGCCGGCAACGGGCAGCGGATGAAGTCGCCGAGCACAATCGCGCGTGCGCCATCGAGGATACCGGCGTGACGCATCGTCATGATGCTGCGGTCAATGCGGTATGCAAGTTCAGTAACGTCCTCCAGAACGACAATCGAGTCGCGAAATCTAGGCTGCCAACGGCTGCCGGCCATGCTCGCGAGTACCGTGAGATTGCCGCCGACAAGCGGCCCTCCGATCGAATCAGCCGCCCCATGCAGACGTTCGAGTGGCAGTGGCGTCGGCGAGACCCCGGTGAGCGCACCCAGAACGCTGAGGCGCGACTCCTCGTCAACTTTCGTCGCGAGGCCGTTGAGCGTCGGCCCGTGAATTACGGTGACGCCGGGAATCTGCTTCAGCGCACAGAAAAGCGCGGTCGCATCGGAGAAGCCGATCACGGTTTTCTTTCGTGGCACGGTAGTGGGCAGCGCGGACAGCACATGCGCAGAGCCATAGCCGCCGCGTGCGATCCAGACGATATCGACTGCCGGGTCTGACAACGCGGCAAGCAGATCGCCAATACGATCCTGATGAGATCCCGCGAGATACCGGAACCGGTCAGTTACGTGCGCGCCCACACAGACGGAAAAACCCCAACTTTCCACCAGCGACACGGCCTGCGCCAGATTATCCCCGTCAGGAATGCCCGCCGGCGCCACGACGGCCACCCGTTTACCTTGCACTATCACGTCGGTTGCTCCATTAGTTTCACCAGTCGCCGGTGCCAAGCATTTGAGCGGAACGTAGCCGCGCTCCCACCAGGGGCCGCCTCCGCATTGAAAGCAGAAATCGTTGTGTCTTGCCTACCTCTTGCCACTTCTGACGCAACGATTGTCGCGAACCGCGAGCCGCCGTATGCACGAGACATAATGCGACCCACAAGCTTACGAGATGCGCCCCCAGTGAAGTGGCAATGCAACCCCAGTCACGCCTTTATCAGCCTGACGCCGACGTCGACGATTCAGGCGCTGAGGTCGAGCGGCCGCTCCTGGCCGAAAAGGGACAGCATGGAGATCTCCGCCCTGGTATGCCGCCCCGTAGTTCAGGGGATGGAATGATAAGCGCAAGGCTTATCCAGCAAGGCTGCAGCCTCGTGCTGTAGCAAATTTGTAGCACACAAAAAAGCCCGCTTGCAGCGGGCTTTTGTGCTTCTGGATTCAGATCGAGCCACTGGGTTGCAAAGCTACTTGCAGTGCCCGATGATGCAGCAGTACCTGCGTCTTATTTGACAAGGCTCCACGCGCAAACCTACGCCCTGACCTACGCTCACGCCTTTCCGGATCGGCGGTTACCCCTTAGAGATGTTCGCCCAATCCCAAAAGAGCGCTCATGAATTCGCTAGTAGGCGAGCGCCTGCTCTACAACTGGAACAAGGCGCCCAAGATAACGACTGCAAAGAACGCCAGCCCAATCCCCCCCTGGAGTCTGGTTCGTCGAACCATTTTGGCTGACATAATGTCTTCTGCAGACATGTTGAGCCAGAATTTGTACCACCATCGCCAGGCCCTTGATCTGCAATAGAAGGCCAATATTCGCTCTGGACGAAATGCCATGATTGCGAATATCGCCGTGCCGTAAGCGCTCACGACGACGCCGAAAATGAGACGGTAGGTCGATTCGTTCACGTAGCGGTCTCCGGTCGACATATCGAGGAAATGGACAGAACGTCCGATGTTCGATCAACGAACCCGTACAGTCACAATCTAGACTGTCGACGGCAACTGGCGTGTCGGGGTTAGCACTATGTGGCGGGTTGTGCCCGCAGCGCTACACCCGCGAGGCAGGACAGGCCCCTGGTCGCTGCCGATTCCCCCTGCACCTGGCCAAACGGCGAACTTCGCGCAGACGCGTCCGGCCCGCTGGTAAACTCAGGCGGCCAAAGCAACTTTTCCCGGTCACATGAGCATGCAACCCACCGCAGCACCTGCACCCGTCACTCCAATGATGTAGCAGTACCTGCACATTAGCTGACAAGACCAAAATTCAAAAGCTGCGCCCGGAGCCACGCCAACACCATGACAACCAAGCTAAAACACGCATGCCTTTCGCTCGCCCGTACAGTTCTTTGGAGAAATGGCGCTGAGTCGAACGACGTTGTCGAAACCCTTGCCGAGCGCTTCGAGGAATTAGCACGCGAGCACGAAGATTTTGTTCGACGACAGCGTGAGTCCGACGACGTCATTGCAGACGCCGTGACGTACTTGGAACACGTCCACGCGTTGCCGACGGGAACCGAAACCGAGTGGTTCCGTCAAGCGCTCAATGTTCTAATGGAAATTGCGGTCCCGAATACCGGGCATTCGCAAGAGTCGGCAAAGATGCTCCCCCACCTGCAACTTGGCATAAGGGAATCGCTGGCGGATACGCCGGTGCCACGAGCGGCACAGCGAATCGCCGACGATGAGGCAAAACAAGTCCAATATTTGTCTGAAGCGGGTCAACAGTACGGCGCTGTATCAGACATCCTAGACATCGCTGAAAAGGTCTACTACGGCGACCCGCTAGATGGCGACGATACTCATATGCTTTATCTCGCTGCTATTGCTGCCCCCTTAACGCGACAGGCCCGAAAAGAAGACTGAACTCGATCCAGTCGCACAGAGGCGTCGCCACATCACCGCAAGGCGACTCTAGCAGGGCCTCTATCCAGAATCTGCCGCACACACATAAGTCCGCTCATAGCAGGCTTATGTGTGCCTGAGCGCAGCAAAGCTACTTTGGTCCGGCAACCATTTCGTCAGCCGGATAGAGCTGCAGCAGCGTGCGCGCGGCTTCGACATTCTTCGTATGTAGCCACTCGTCATAGTCGGCCGGGCGCAGGATCACAACACCCCGCTTCTCATCGTCAGGCCGGTGCATACGGCGGAATAGCGGGTGTTCATCCGCATTGAGCGTAAGCATGGTCATACCGATTAGCACGCGGCCATCGTCGCCCTGATAGCGTCGCCAAATTCCCGCCACGCAGTATGCCTGCCAGTCGGCAACGCCGATCCGCTGCCAAACGCACGACCCGCGATCCCATCCGCCACCGGCTGTCGACGTCGCATGCGGGTATGACGGCTCCACGACATATCGGGCAGGGATGAGGCAGCGCTGGCCGTCGTGCCACGCGCGCTTATACAGGCGCTTCTCTGCGACGTCTTCACCTCGCGCGTTGACGGTATCGAACTTCTTCAACTTCTTGCCCTTGTCGTCGACTCTGTCTGGCTGTATGAACTTTGGCCAGAAGCCAAACACCCCAATCTCGACGAGTGAACCGTCACCGTCCGGAAGGATGACCGGCGCCCGATAGTCGGGCCAGACATCGACATCCCACGGTTCGCGGCGAAACAAGTCGCCGATGCCGATCTTCAGCTCGTTGATGCCCGGATCTTCGTCTGGCGCTTTGTAGTTAGTGCACACGCGTCACGTCCCCTCTTCATTCGAGATGTCAGTGTCCGGCTAGTCATAGCCCAGCGGTGGAGGCGATTGAATCTGGTCCAGCGGTATAACGGGGCCGCTGAGCCAATCGTCCAGCGCGGTGCAAATGATGTCGTAATAGACGTCATCGAACCCGGAGCCTTCGGGCTGGCCCGGCGCGTCGGGGAACAATTCTCGGCCGAGCGTCACCTGATGCTCGCAGAAGCCATATTTCCCCACGACGATATTCCCTCCGAGATCGTTGCAGCTCCGCGCTTCGTACCCTATGACCGTGACTTCCATGAGGCTTAGGATATGGTATTTGGCATCTGCAATACACATGTCGACGAATGCCGATTGCACGGCTGTCATGGGTCGCAACATATCACCCTCCGTCCGGTGGCTTCCCTCTTCAGATCTTACTGCGCCGCTCCTCGATCCCTATTTTTGGGACTTGACGGCACCATCTTGGCACAAGATAAACTGTATATCCATACAGTGTTATCCCCGCATCATGATATTGCCCCCATTTAGTCCGCCGCGCTTCGACGAGCTGTCGAAATGGTGGAACACGTGCACCTACGCCGAGGTTCATCGCCTTATTCTGGAGGTGCTGCACCTGCGGATTACGCTGAGGGAAATGGATTCGCTCACGGACGATGCCAAACGCATGATCGCGTACCTGGAGCAAGCGGACACGTTGAAATACGCGGCCCCGCTGCGACGCTTGTCGAACAAGATCGACAAAGAGATTACGCGGGCTGGCCGAATAGGCAACCCACGTGCGCCGGTCGCGCCGTTCTCTGACGAGTGGCGGGCACGCGAAGAGATGAAGCGCAGACTGTACGACACGCCCGGCGAGCCAGACCCCGGTTCCGATAAGGCCACCAAGTTGCCGGAGTTTCAGCGGCTGACATGGGCCGAGCTACGCGACGCGTGGAGCGCAACCCCGTTCAAGAAAAACAAGCTGCCGACTCTCGAACAGCGTTTCGTGCTGGAAGTTGTGCATGTCCGCCGAACACTGCGGCTCATGGAAAAAATGGTCTGCGCGGCCGAGCTGGAGTTGAAGAAGAACGGCTATCCGGATTCGTTCGCGCTCGACCAGCTCCGCCGGATGATCGACAGCGCTCGCTTCGACTGAAGCCGGCATTACGTCCGGCATCGGCAGCGTTCAAATCTCGGCAAGAAGCGGGAGGAGATCCATCGAAATCAGTCGCGCCTCGATATTGTGTGCCACGGCCAGGTGCTCCTCATTGTCGGCCGAGAACACCTCATCCTTGATGCTGACAAGGATCGTCCCGAGCCGCCTCTTCCCATCTGCAGACAACACGGAAATGATCTCCTGCGCTTCAGGGATCTGTTGCACGGTCAGATCCACCGGCAGATAGATCATCCATCCGACACCGGGACGATCCTGAAACGCCTGCTTCTCCGAATAACCGTCCGGCGCGGCCGAGATCACGGCCGGCAAAAACTCCTGTGCGGTCTTGACCACAATACTCGCCACAGTATCTTTGTGCTCGATGAACGCCCCGCGAGCGCCGAGCGAGACCGTGTCAGGGAAGTGCCCACCGCACGCGAAGACCTCGATCGATGCGCCAATGGAATCGTCCGTGCTACCGTCCCATATCCCGAGCGACGACGTTTCCTCGCCTCGGTATTCATTCTCCAGCGCCGTTACCGCCGCGCTACTAGGCTGGCCATCGGCCGCATACACCTCGCCAGCCTGCGCCTCTTCGAGCGTATCGCCCTGCATACGCCACTTCGGACGCGTCAGATCCGGAGCCGCGGCCGCCATTACATCAACAATTGCGCCGACCTTCGCAAGTGTTTGCGCGAATGCGAACACCTCGATCCCGCCGGCCTTGATGAAAGAATCAATTTTCATGATGGTAGGAAGTTACGGAAAATACTCCGACTCAATCGACATGGTCTTGAACCATACCGCCATTCGCTTATAGGTCAGCGGTCCTTGGAAATAGTACCGTAGCCGCGTTGGTGGGTTCGCCTTGACCCTCAACGCACGCTTGATCGCCTGATCGCGCATGTGGCGAAAGCCCTTGAAGAACTGTTCGGACTTCGGAATAGATCCATCAAGAAACTGGTCGTAGTTCCCCTTCGCTTCCTGCAGCAAACACTCTTGTGGCTTGAATCCGTCAAAATCGATCCCAAGCCACTCCCACTCGTCGCTCCACAGGCAGCTCTCCGCATCGAACGCGAAGCCGGTTACTCGCGCCTGATATCGATAAGCAGGCCAGTTGGCGCCGTGTCGGCTACGCACAAGTTTGCCGGTCTGTTCGGGCGGGCATTTCTTGCAGGGCGCAGTGGAGTCGGACATTGTCCGCGATTCCGTTTTTGCCTTCGCCTGCTCGTCCATCTTGCTAACGTCACCACGAAGGCTACCTATCCCCGCTACTGCCGCGCCCCCCAGTAATACGCTTCCAATAGCCGACAATGCCGGCCCCGCTTCCGCCGCTGCGGCTGTCACTAGGGGGATTAACGGTGCCGCCATGCGGGACTCCTTTCAAGCTGTCGGGATGTTGGGATCGCCAAGTGATCTCTTGGACGTAGACTTGGAAGCGCTCGTCAGCGTCGCGACCGGGCTTCGTCAGCCAAGCCCACGTTGCAGGCTTGTCGTAGAAGCTCGGCGAATACGCCTCGATTTTGAGGAACTGGACGAGGTGATCGCTTTGTTGGATGCCGAGCGTCCGCGCTGCTCGATACGCATCCCAGAGACGATGGTGAAGGTCGATGTCCTGCCCGAGGGTGGGGTCGGCCTTGATCAGATCGCGCCGCACGCCGTCGACGAAATTGCGCGCTTCACCTTCAGCGAGTGCCGACAGGTGCGCCGGGGTGAGATTAAGCGGCATAAGGGTGCGCCCTGAAGAGCTGTCCGTCGATCTCTATCAGCCAATCGAACGTCGGGAAAAAGAATATCGTCAGCTCGGTCGAGCTGAGTGCCGGCGCGAAATGGCGCATCACGCGCGCATCGTAGTAGCGAAGCATCACCGATCGACCGTCCGGAAGCGTACCGTCCAATCTCTCCCGAAGCTCGGCCGCGAGCTGGTTCGGCCCGTACGCGCTGATGATCCAGTTCACCCCATATTCGCTCTGCGCCAACTTCCCGAGCCCGCGCCGGCAATCACCATCGACAGCCGCGAAGTCGAATAGCCAAGGGCCGGCATCCGCGAGCGAGGCGTCCGGAGTTGCATCAAGCAACGCCATTGCCGAATCGCGCGCCCTGCGCGGCTCGGAACCGACCAGCTCGGAATACAACAGACCATCCACAAGCGCAAACAGACGAACCGGAAGGCTCGCCCGCTCCTGCACTGCCGAATAGATATCGTGAATGCCCATCACTGCTCACCCGCGAACGATCATCGCCGCCGCGTTCTTGGCAGCAGCAACCATGCACGAAAGACAGAATCCCTCGGATGGCTTCGGGGCAGCGAGTTCCAGCGCGACCGGACCTCCTGTCGCAGAGAAGCCCATTTTGACGAGTGCATCCGACTCGAAGGACTGAAACATCTCAGACTGCGATGCGATCATGGTCGGGAGCGGACTGCACCCGCATGCGACCTTATCGCCCTCCAGCGCAGCTTGGTGCCCCATCAAATTGCCCGGCCAACGCGGCCCGTCTGCAACGATGACGCCGACACGCTTGCACGCCGGACAAGTTACTTTGGCTCCAACGTAGGTAAGTCCAACCCCTTGGCAACTCATAGTCGGAATGCTGTCGACGACCACCCCGCCGCTGGTCGAATGATCTCCGACACGGAGATAGTTCCGCTTCACACGCAGGCCCTCTCGGTTTCTAATGATCCGACTATTACCCGAGCAACAGCCGGTTGTCGAGAGTCGGAAGGCGACTTGACCAAATGTGACATTTAGCCAATGCGCCTCCCGCCAAACAACCCCTCAGAATTGCGGGGTACGCCATAGGAACGGACCTGCGGCCGAGCCGTCCGCTAGAACAGACCGACCGGCTGCGCCGCGTCGTCCCAACTGAAAATGATCAGCTCGTTCCGCTCGACGCCTCTCCCACCGCCAACCGTGTATTGAATCGGCACGGTCTCGATGTGGAAGCCGTCGAACACGCGCCGAATGTCGGGATGGTCATTGAGGCTCACGATCGCGCGCCCTTTGATCGACCGCAGGCGTTGCGCCATCTTCTCGTACTCGCCGAATGGAAACGCCACGCCATACCCCTCCGTCTCGTAATACGGTGGGTCCAGGTAGAACAGCGTATGCGGGCGATCGTATCGATCAATACAGGCAGCCCAATCCAGCCGCTCGATGAACGTGTTCGCAAGCCGCAGGTGCGCTGCAGACAGCTCCTCCTCAATACGCAACAGGTTCAGACCCGGCGGCGTCGTTGTCGCAGTCCCGAACGTCTGCCCTTCCAGCTTCGCCCCAAAGCAACTTTTCTGCAGGTAATAGAACCGGGCCGCACGCTGGATATCGGTGAGGGTTTCCGGGATCGTCTGCTTCAGCCACTCGAACACCTGCCGGCTCGTCAACGCCCACTTGAACTGACGCACGAACTCTTCCAGGTGATGCTGCACTACGCGATACAGATTGATCAGTTCGCCGTTCACGTCGTTGACGACCTCGACCTTGGCCGGCGGTCGAAGAAAGTACAGTGCGGCCCCGCCCGCGAACACTTCGACATAGCAGTCGTGCGCCGGGAAGCGCGGGATGAGATGGTCTGCAAGACGGCGCTTGCCGCCGATCCAAGGAATGATGGGATTTGCCATTGTGAAAGCCGTTTTAAAACTTGGTGTAGAATCCGGCCCGCCTACCGGTAGGTAGCAGGGCCTTGGCCGATTCACTGGCGTAGACAGTGGAAAAGCGACCGGGAAGCGTGTTCCTGCACGCTCCTCGGTCGCCCTGTTTCTTTCGAGGCCGCCCGGCCTCGATCGCCGCGCTACTGCGGCAGATTGGATTGCGCGTCGCCGATCAACGCGTCATAACTGCGCTCGCACTGCTGGCCGGCGATGCCCCGCTCGTCAGCGATCTTCGCCAGCTCTCCCGCGCGCTCGTCAGACCGGCCGAACACGTCGGCAAGCAGATCGAGGGCGTCGCCGGCTGCCGGGCTTCCGGCCGAAGCGCTGGCACGCCGGACGTCGGCAACGAGCACTGCGACCTGCTTGCGCAGGCCGTCAGCAGCAGCATCGGCAGTAGCGGCATCAGCGACCGCCTGATCACGTTTCTTTGCAGCATCGGTTGCGATCCCCTCTTGTGCCGCCAGCCGGCGGCGAATCTCGTTTCGTTCGTTCCGAAGGTCATCGATCTGCCTCGCCTGATCCGCGACCTTCGCGGATTGATCAGCATCACGGTGTCCCTTGAAGTAACCGCAGGCCGAGCCGGCAATGACGCCGGCAACGACGAGCAGCCAGATACGCGGATCGATCCATGTCATGCGACCACCTCCCCGCCGGCCGCGCGATACGCGGCCAGCAAATGCTCGATGTCGTTCTCATGCTGACCGTAGCCGGCCCCCGGCAAACTGGCCCATACGTTCGACACCTTGGCGATCGCTTCACGAAACCGTCCGGCGTCGATCAACGGCAATGCACCGTGCTCGCGCAGTTGCTGCAACGCGTACCGGTCCTGCGACACCGGCCCGAAGTCGGGCAGCTTCATCTGTGCCTGATAAATCCGCCACCAGCGCGTGAGGATCTGATAGCGGCCGGCCGCCGTCGACGGCACACGGATCTGCCGGTTGAGCACATTCGGATGCGACGCGTAGCTGGAGAACAGCAGCGGACGCGATGCCGTCGATCCGACCAGCACGTTGTAGCCGTCGTCCGACTTCGCCAGCAACGCCGCGCCGATCTCGCTGACCGCAACTGTGTCGAGAAACGCCACACGGTTCTTTCCGCCTGCGGCGGCAACACTGATTCGCGCCATCGTTACTTCTCCCCAAACACACGCTTCGCGTGCCGCCGCAGCAGCACTTCGAGGTACTGCGACCCGACAATGCCGAGCGCACTACCGAGCCCGAGTAGCGCGATCGGCGGCAGATCCGGGATCTGCAGCAGCGCGAGCCCCGCCACCATCGACGTCGCTGATCCCAATACGGCACGGCCAGCAACGAGCCGGAGCGTCAAATGTTCGTTACCCACCAACACCTTGGCGATGCCAATCAAACCGCCCATGATGATCAGCTCCAGAATCGTCTTTTCATGGTCTTGCATCGGTTCCCCTTGCCCGATAAAAAGAAAGGCCGCTCCGGTTGTCCCGTGAGCGGCCTTCAAATAACAGTGCGCGGCGTTACTTCGGCGCCGGCACCACCAGATCGATCTTCTTGCCCTTCTTCTTCCCGTGCCCGACCTTCGCTTTCCCCTTGTTCCCTCCATTCAATGTAACGACCGTGATCCACCCGCGTGACGCGAATGTGTGCTCGACCGACTCGATCAGAAACTCGCCGTCCACGCCCTTCTTGAATCCCTGCAGCGTGATCGTCTTTTCGGCCGACAGATCAGCGCGGCCGCGCATCGTCAGCCGGCTCGTCGACGTGTGCCGGTTGAGCGTCGCCATGCGCGACGTCGCGCCGGCCTTCGCCGCTTCCGGGCTGGCAAACGCATGGCGTTCGGTATGCACCGCGGACGCACCTGGCGGGGCGTCCGGATTCGGGATCGTCAGGTCGATCTTCTTCCCCGTCTTGCGGTCATGCACCTTCGTGCGCACGGCCGCGAAGCTCGCGCGATCCGGGAAATTGATGTCGTAATCGAGCAGGTCGCCCGGCGTGAGCGTGACGATCGGCAGCGGCTTGCCGCTCGCGCTCTTGCCGCCGCCGCGCGGCAGGACGATCAGCTTGCCGGCCTTGACCGTCGCCGTCGCACCGTACTGCCGAGCCACTCGCGTGATGAAGTGCAGATCGCTCTCGCCGAACTGGTCGATGCGCGGCACGACGACGTCGACGTCGCACGCGGCCGACCACTTGTTACGACGCGCGACGTCGCCGACGATGTCGGCCAGCTTCGCGTTCGACCAGCTCCCGTACCGCTGCGTCTTCGACGTCGCGCGCATGTTCGCGGGCTTCCCCCGGATCACGACACTGGCCGGCGGGCCGCGTAGCCCGACCTCGTCGACGGCGTACTCGCCGAGCATCGACAGCCCCATACCTTCCCATCCGATCGACACCTTCAACGTCGCGCCCTTCGGCGGGAATTCGATGCGGCCATCACGATCGTCGAGCGTGATCGTGCACTCGTCGGCGTCTAGACCGGGTTTGTCGATCGCCCGGATCTCGAGCACGCGATCCTGAATCACCTTCGTCACGTCCGAGCCGTTCGCGACAATCTGAAAAATCGCTTCCATCGCCCCTCGCTATGTCCAGAGCTGGACCGACTCGACGCGCGGCGCATCGAGATCCGGCATCACTATCTCGACACCAGACGGAAACGGCTGCGGTCGATTCGCCAGCCCCGGATTCGCGTCGTAGACGGCCTCAACGGTGCCCTGCAGCGTTCCGTAGTACCGGTAGCAGAGCGTATCGAGCACGTCGCCGTCAGACGTTCTTAAAGTCTTCGCCATAGCGGCCGAACTCCACCGAGAAAGTTTGTTTGCGCGGCATGCCGTCCGCGAGCAGCGCGTCCTGTTCCTCCTCGATCGCCTGCAACAGCCAGCGGCCGAGTACTTCGCCGTCGCCCGTCGTGAGCTGCACGGGCTTCATCCGGCCGCCGATCGCACGCAGCCGGCTGATCTGCTTCGTGCCGGCTCCGAGCGACGGGAAGACGACGCCCGACAGCGTGATCGTCTCGCCCCCTTCACTGACCGGCTGAAGCGCCTCCTGACGATTCAGGCGCTCCTGAGACGCGACGCGATACCGCGTCGCGCGTCGCAGCTTGTCGTGAGCGGCCGTCGACAGGTTGAAGTGGAACGCGTCGCCGGCATCCGTCGTCATCGTCATCAGGTGCGGCGTGCTCGACGACGCCCCGTCGACCAGACCGGACAGCATCGAGCCGACGCCCGTCGACTTGATCAGATCCATCACCGCCGTGTCTTTCAGGCCGACCGCCGCGTTGAACTGATTCCATGCCCCGCCCAATGCCGACTTGACGCTGTCAGCGGCAGCCCGCACAAGGGGGAAATTCGATCCGTCGACGGCCTTCAGAATCGAGCCGATCGACGCCTGCGTCGCATTGAAGCTGCGCATGACCGCGCCGACCTGCGGAAAGAGATCCGACGCCACCGACAGCGCGCTCGTCGCACCCGTCAGCAGTTCAGCCGCGCTGCTGAGATTGCCGGTCGCGAGACGCTGCAGCACGTCGACCGTCGCCATGCTTGCCGCACGGTTCCGATCGAATATGCGAACCATCTGACGCACGCGCTCGGTCGCGATGCCTGCCTGCGTCGCGGCCCCCGTGATTTGTCGAATCACATCCATAACGCCTCCCTTACATATGCGGCGCGTCGAACATTGCCGTTCGACTGTTCGCCTTGCGTTGATGCTCGTCCAGCGCCCGCGTCAACAGCGGACTGACCTGCGCGAGGAACTTGTTCGCCATGTCGGCATCGCTCGCATCGATCTTCACGTGGAAGACCGGCGCGAACGTGTTCTTCTGGTCGATGCGCGGCCCGAAGCGGGCGTCTGCCGCCGGACTCTCAGCAGCCTTCGCTGCCTTGGCAACCGCTTCGGCGTTCGCGGGCGTCTCGTCCGGTTTCCGGCTCAGAAACTTGCTCGCGATGGCGCTCAATGCCTTGTCGCCGACGAACGTCCCGACAGCCCCGCCAAGCACGCCGACGACGGCCGTTCCGATCGGTCCGCCGAGCGATCCGATCGCCGCCCCGACCTTCGCGCCGATCACGCCACCCGCGAGACTGCCGGCGATGCCGGCGAAACGGCTCGCCTCCCGCTCGTTCGTATCGGTGCTCGACGCGACGGCGTACGCTTCGCGAGCCGCCAAGCCAAACTTCAGCACGGTCCCCGCGACGGCCAGCTTCCCTGCCCACGGCGCAACCCGACCGAAGAGTGCACGTCCCGCGTTGACGACCCGCCCGATCCTCCCGAGCCGTCCCGCCCGAGCTGCCGCACGACGCGCGGCTCGACCGGCACGCCCACCGCCCATCACATCGCCAAGCCCGACCGCATCGCCGCCCCCACCGGGCATGTTCACGACAAACACGCGCTGCACGCCACTAGCGGCACCGGCAACCCCGCCGATCGCATCCAGTGCGCGCCCGACAGCACCACCCGCAGCACCTGCACCACGTGCACGCCCCGCAGTCCCTCGACCACCACGCGCCAACAGCGTGCCGCGCGCGATGTCGAACATGCCGCGACCGATACTCCAAAGTGCCTTTGCTCCGCGCACCGCGAGCACCGTGCCGGCGATGCCGACGACAGCGGCCGTCGCCTTCGGGGCGCTGTCTGCTGCCGACTGGATACCGCTGCCGGCCCCTTTCGCCGCTTCGCCGACGCGATCCGTGATCGGCCGCAACGCGTCGCCAATGCTGCGCATCGCGTCGTCCCATCGCTGCCCGACCTCGCTCCAGATCTGTTTCGACGTCTCCCGACGCGCTTCCAGATCCTTCTGGATCTCGCCGCTCGCCTGCTGCGCGTTGCGCTTCAGGTTCGAATACAGCTCGGCGTTCTGCATGTACGCCGTCAGTGCCGCCTTGACCTGCATGTCGTTGAACAGGTCGCCGGTCTTCATCGTCTCGGCGAACGCGGCCATCTGCGTCTGACGCTTGGCGGGGTCCATCTCGGAATTAAACTGCTTCGCCGCAGCCGCGAGTTGCTTCGCCTTGGCGGGATCGACCCGCTCGATGTACGCGCGGGCGAGCACGAACGACGCTTCCAACGTCGACCAGCCCTTGCCGATCGCCTCGCGCATCTTTGCCTGATAGTCGACGCCGGCCTTCGCATAGTTGCGTTCGGTCTCACCCGATCCGATCTTCGAAAACCAGTTCTTCAGGTTGTTCGCGGCTTCGTCCGAGCTGCCGGCGGTCTTCATCTGCACCTGGAGCATCGCCCCGAGCTGCGTCACCGAGTCCTGCCCCGTGATGCCGATCTTCTTCATTTCGGCGAGCAGCACCGGGAACCACCGCGCCATGTCGACGGACTCGAACGACCCTTCCTTGCCGAGATACGCGATCGCTTCGAGCGCCTTCGACATCTGCTTCGGGTCGACGATCTCCGCGTTCTGCTGCAGCGCCTGGATCATCTTCGCGGTCTCGACCGTCGTCGCCCCTTGGCCGATCGAAAACTTCGCAACCAGCGGCGCGAAATTGAGCGCGCGATCCAGATCCATGCCGCCCGCGACCATCTGGTTGACGGCGTCGGCCAGCTCGTTGCGGCCGATACCGTTCGCCCCGGCGTCACGCCTGATCCGCGTCCCCATCGCGGCTTCGTGCTGCGTGCGCGCGATGCCGGCCTTGATCGCGATGTCGCGAATGATCGCCTGATAGTTCGCCGAGATCGTCGCCGGCACCGCGACGGCCGCCGTCAGCTTCATCGCATCGCCGATCACGCCGCGACCGGCCTCTTGCCCGGCCGCCAGCCGCTCGCGGCCGGCCACCTTCAGATCCAGCCCCCGAGCGGTTCGCCCGAGCTGCGCATACGCGCGATCGAGCCGGCCGACCTCGATGCCGGCGTCTCGCAGCGATTTTAGATTGCTGTCGAGCTTGCGACGGATGCCGTCCGCCGCGCTGTCGCCCGCCAAATGCAACCGGCGGAACTCGTCCTGCAGGCGCATCGTCTCGCCGATCTGGCGCTGCCAGAGCCGCGAGTCGTTCGCCCGCTTCTTCATCGCGTCGATCTTCGACGACGTGTCGGTGATCGCCTTCCCGAACGTCGCCGAGACCGCCCCGCCGATCACGATGCCAAGCGCTAAGTCTTTCGCCATCCCGGCCCCCTCAATCCGTCAGCCACCAGAGCATGTCGTCAACCGTCATCTCGTCGATCGATGTCGGCGACATGCCGTATTCACGCACCAGCCGATTCGCCAGCGCCTTGAGCGTCTTTCGGTCCAGCTTCGCGTACGGATCGAAAGGAGTAGTACGCGTCCTGCACGCGCTCGTAATCGGCCATGTCCATCTCTTCGATGTCATCGGGCGAAACGTCGGCGAGATTGGCGAACAGGATCAGTTCCTGTTGCTCGGCATCGTTCGGCGCGAGCTTCTGCGCACCGCGCATGTCGCGCACCTTCGGCCGGCGCATCGTGAATTTGTCGCACTCGACGCCATTGAGTTTGATCGGATAAGTGAGCGAGACCGTGACCTTTTCCATTGCGATTCCTGAAATGAAAAATGGCGAGCCGTCGGCTCGCCATTGATTGAATAAAGTAGCTTTGCTGCATGACGTACGAATGACGTCGAGTGACATCGACGTGGCAATTACATGCCGAGACCCTTACGGACCTCGGCGAGCTGGTCGACGCCGTTGATCACGCGCTTGCACGCGAAGATGTCGATCTCGTGCACGATCTGGCCAGCGATCTCCAGCTTGTAGTAGTCGCACGACACCGAGAATTTCGCCTCGTACTTGTCGCCCGGCTTCCAGTCGCCCGGATCGATTTCATGCAACATCCCGCGCATATACGCTGCGACGTTCTTCGTCTTGCCGTTACGGTCCATGAAGACTGCACGAAAGACGGCGTTGAATGCGCCCTGATCGACCAGCCCGAAGAAGCGCAGCACTTCGTATTCCATCGTCGACATCGCGAACGATGCGTCGAGCGCTTCCATGCCCTGATCGACCTTGACCGTCGCGTCCATCCCGCCAGCGCGAAAGTCGTCCGTCTTGATCTTCAGCTTCGGCGGCGTCACGCTCGTTGCGCGACCTGCGTATCCGCGGCCATCGACATGCGCGGTGCAGTTGTACAGAGTTTCCGGAATCATCGTTCCTCCCTTAGATCTGGTTATCCAGCACTTCGGTCAGCCACTGGTTCGTGACCTCGAAGCGGAAAATCGGGTTTTCGGCCGGCGGGACGTCCGTGAATCGGATGTTCCAGTACACCTTGCCGTCTTCGAGCTGGCTCGCCGTGTTCAGCAGCGGGTCCGGATAGACCTCGAAGTTGATCACTGCACCCTGACGCTTCAGATCGCGCATGAACGCGTGCAGCCCTTCGGTCACGTCGCTGACGTACGTCGCCGTGATGCCGCGATCGACCGCCCACTTGTGTCCGGCCTGCACGGCATCCATGACGATGTCGAGCGTGCGTACGCGCGTGACGAACTTCCACTTCGGATCGGCCGACAGCGTGCGGTTCCCCCAGAGGCGATAACCGCCGTCGCGAATGATCGTCGTGATGTTCGCGTTGTTGAGCAGGTTCGCGCGACACGTCTCGTCGCCGTCGAGGTATTCGATCGGCCGGCTCGTGCCCGTGATTTCGACGATCTCCTTGTTCGACGGCGACGCCCAGAAGCCGATCTTCGCGTCGGTCTGACAAAAGAGCCCCGCCGCGTACGTCGACGCCGGGAGCGCGATCTCGCCATTCGTCGCGTTGTCCCATGCCTTCGCGCCGGGATCGACCATGTACAGGCGCTTGCTGCCGAAATTCTTCGCGTATGTGATCGCCGCCTCGTCGTCGACGGCCGGGCCGTCGATCACGGCCACGGCGCGCAGCTTGCCAGCGAGCGAGTCGGCGGCCGTCGCGACCGGCTGCTTGGACGTGTGCCCAGGTGCGATCAGCAGACGCGGTTGTGCGTTGAAACGCGACTTCGCGTCGAGCAGCGCCTGCATGCCCGTGCGTGCGCCACCGGCCGAGACACCACCGATGATCGCCGACGTGAGCTGCGCCACGTCCGCCGCTGCCGGCACGCCAACCGCAATCACAACCGCGCTGCTCTGCGCGTAGATCGCGCGGGCGGCCCGCGCGATCGCGCTGTTTTCGCCAAACGCACGAACCGCCTCGCCGTAGCTGGTCAGTTGGACGGGGACGTTCGGCTGCGCCAGATCGGGACCGGGCGTGTAGGTGTCGGCCATACCAACGACCGACGACGACGGCACCGCGATTGTGCGCGGGCCGCTGTCGACGATGGTCGTCGTGATGCCGTGGAAAAAGGAAGTCGCTGCCATGCGGATCTCCGGAAATAAAAAAGCCGCTCATCGGAGCGGCTTGAAACGAAACGACGCCACCCGGACGAGTGGCGTCGGCAAAGTTACTTTTTGGCGGTCTCGCCCGACTCGGGCAGCGGTTCAGCGTCATCGACATGAGTCGGCGTCGCAGCCTCTGCTGCCGCGCGATCTGCCTCGGCCTGCTTCGCTTCCGCTTCGCTCTTCGCAGCTTCGTCGGCTTCGCGAGCCGCTTTCTCCGCCCGCTCGGCCTGCACCTTCGCGAGAATGGCATCCGGATCGGGTTCAGCCGGCCACGCGATCTGCGTCGGGAATGTCGGCGATTCCACGACATTCACCAGTGCGACCTGATAGTCGGCCCATGCGTCGAACGTTGCTTGTTCGAGATCCGACAGCCGCCCCGTCATCCGTGCATCCGACTTGCCGCGATTCTGCTGACGAGCCTTTTCCAGCCGCGTAAAAAAGTCATTCATCGCCGACTCGCGCGCCCGGTCTGCGACGATCTTTTCGTCGACGACCCACGTCCCATCCCGCCATACATGCGTGTCCGACGGGCGGGGCTCCTCGGTCAGGCCCGCATCGTCAGGCTTGACCCCCGCCACGGTAATTTCCGCCGGCAGGCCGGATTCCGTGCGATAGAGACGTACACCGCGATAGTCGGGCAGCATCTCCCATTTGCCGTCACGCCAGAACGGCCAGGTGCGCGGCGCACGCTCGGGCAGCGGTTCGAGCGTGCAGAACGCGGGAACCAGATAGCGAGTGGAATTCATCGGGTCGACATCGGCCAGAAAGCTCACGATGTACTGCCCGGTCAAACTGTCGTACTGATTGCAAAGCATGCTTTACCTCACGAATTAATATGCGCGGATCATGGCAAGCACCGCGACGTTGCGCATGCGCGCTTCCGCACCACCGTCGGCCGCGATGCTGACCGCGTGCGAATGTCCACCGGCACCGCCGATGCCGACACCGTGCTCATGCGCGCCGTCGCCGTTGATCGAGATGCCGGTGCCGCTGCCGACAGTCCGTTTTTCGGCACGGCTACCGCCGTTCAGGTTGATTTCGCCGATGTATCCACCTCCCGACGCAATCGGGATTCCGTGGTCGTGCCCCGGATCGTTCACGCCGTGTCCGTGATAGCCCCTCACATCGGTCCACGCGCTGTGTGAGTGGTCACCCACGGCGGCGGCCGATGCGCCGTGTGCGTGCGATCGGTTTTGGCTATCCTGCCAAGAGCCAACACCGCGACCGGCGTCCACACCGCGCCCACCGTCGGCACACCGGATGCCTTCGCCGCGAAACTCGGGAATGCGGAACGTCGTTGCTCCGTCACCGGTAGAGAAGCACCCCCACCAACCAGCGGCCCAATCCTTCTCCGTCGCGAGCGCTCCGCTCGCCTGCGCGTACGCCCAAAGCTGCGGGTAATCGGCTCGATTCAGCAGGGTGCCGTCCAGCTTCAGGCATCCAGCTCGGACACTCGATCGCACTTCGAAGATGATCTGACCGATCGACGCCGACGCAATCGCATCGACGACGTACGCCGTCGACGCCGCGTTGTTCGATCGGTCGCCAGCAGCTGGCGTCGGAACCTGAACCGCGCGATCGAAGATCGTGCCCTTGTTGGCCGTGAATCGTACGTTGACCAGTCCGTTGCACGTCACGCCAAACTCACCGTCGGCGATGTGGTACAGACCGGTATCTGGCGCACCGTCCTTGTCGAATGTCAGCGAAGGATTCTGAGGCGTGCCCTCCGACAGATAGATCCGGGCACCGGTAGCAAGGAATAGCGCACCTTTGAGCGTCCCGCCGTTGTTCAAGTCCAGTGGTGTCAGATTGCCCGAGTGCCACACTGGCTGGCCGTCGATACGTAAAGTTCGGTTACTGAAGAAATACTGAAACGCGCCCTTTGTCGGCGAATACCACCCGGCCGCCTCTGCATTCCCGTAAAAGTAGCCGTCGCCCGAACCAAGGAAAGCTTTCCCTTCGCCCCCCGCTGGCTTTACCTTCAAGTCCCCAGCTATATCGACCGTCCCGCCGATAACCGTCCCCAAACCGGTACCGTCGAGCCGCAACACTCCGGTCTCCAGATTCCACGAGATTGGTCGATAATCGTTCCACGGTCCAAGGGGGTCACCCTTCTTCGTTTGCAGCAGATAGGAATCCCGGTCATCGTTGCGCAGCATGACGCCATAGGTCGCCCCCACGGCTCGATACTGGCCCCCAATGGTTCCGTCCAGGTCCATCCCGGTCGAACGAACACCGCTTGCGAACGACGCACGATAGGCGACCTGCATCCCGTCCCGACCGTTGTCATCGGTCGTCCCGAGCAGCAATCGACCGGCCGGTGTAAATCGACCGCGCTCGGCTCCACCCGCGTTGAACAACAGGAAGCCACCGGGATTCAGCGTCAGATTGTTGCCGAGCATAACCACGTACGGCACGCCGTTCGCGCCGAGCTGTAGATGACCGTCTGCCGGCGAGAACATTCCGGTATCCGGATCGCCATCGAAGCCAAACCCGGCGTTATTAACGTTGTTGGGCGTGATCGCGCCGGCCTTCCCCCGCAACATGCCCTTCATCGTGCCGCCAGCAATCGGCAGCTTGTCGGTCCCGAGCGAATCGACTCGCTTGCCAAGCGCGTCGACCTGAGCACTGACATCGCCGACCCGCTTGTCGTTGCCATCCGCCCGATCTTTAAGGTGCCGCGTGCGATTCGCAAGTTGCTTTGTCGGCACGTTGTCGATCCCATCAGGACCGCCTTGCACGGGGTCCGATGTCTCGAACTGATAGACACCTTCTTCCCACTTACTTTCTTCTTTCAGATTGGCCATGTACCGATCACTCCTCGCGTAAATTGACCATTGCGCGTCGCGACACCGTTGTGTCGGATCGCGACCTCAGAAAAGTCGAGCCACGCGAGCCAGCTTCGAGCCGGTGCGTAGCGCTCGATCGCTCGCTTCAGGTTTTCGCCCTGATCTCGCGTCACAGGTCGCCGCAGCTTCACGATGTATTCGGCCCATGCCGTCGAACCACCATGCAGATACCGGCCGTCGCGTTTAACCGAGCCGTCGCGGCGCTTGACCTGCCGCCCCTCCTGAATGTCGATCTCGCCGAAGCCGAGCCGTCGTACGATCTCGCGAATCGCCCACGGCGTACCCTTCTTCTGGTAGATCGCGAGCGACGACTTGATGAGTGCGCGTCTTGCATCCTCCGATTCCGCCAGTTCCCACCCGTCCACCGCCAGCGACCAAGCAAGCCACGGCAGAAATGCAGCGGGACAGCGGTCGGCGTCCCAAAGGGTGCGAATCACGTTCGGATCGACAGTCGGCCGCATTACTTGCGCGAGCGCCGCCTCCAGACTCGTCTGATTCGTCGGCAGGAGTGCTTCAGTCGCCATCGCTCACCTTCGGATTGAGCACGATCGATGTGCATCGCGCGAACTCGTCGATCGCGCACACGACATCGGCCGCAGGAGATTTCAGGTCCACTCGCACGACGCCCGACTCCTTCGGATGCAGTGCCCCGGTAACCGCAGATCTCGGCATGCCAACACGCAAGCCCTCTCCCGCAGCAACCGCGATGTCGAGATCCGCCCGTCGCGCCGCGAGTACGACGCCGGGATCAGGACCGCGCCCAATATAGACATCGGCGACGATCGCGTAATTGACCGGCCGCGCCGGCACGACGAGCAGTGTGTCGTTAAGCGGCCGGCGATCCTCAGGCGTGAGCGCGCGGCGCACTGTGTCGAGCAGCGCAGCACTTGCGATGCCGTCGTTCGAATACGACTTCACGACCACGCGCACGACACCCGGCTCGGGACGGTCGACACGTACGTCCGCGACATCCGCTGACGCGTCCATCGCGAGCGATCGATACGAGCCTGACGGCCCGGCCGTCGACGCGCGCTCGATCCCCATCTGGGTGCGAAGTCGCAACCGCTCGTCGCGCTCGTACGTGACCGGAATCGGCGGGTGCGCTTCCGGATCGCCGGGATCGACAATCTCTTTCTTCAGGTTCCAGAGCGCCGCGAGGTGTTCGAGATCCGCCCCAGTTGCATAAGCCAGAAGGACGGCACGGCCTGCATCATTGACTCGCGCCCGATACTGGACTTCGTCGTACGCAGCCAGCTCCAGTACCTTGACGACCGGGTCGGATTCGAGTGCTGCCGTCCAATCCGGGTAAATGCGTTTGAAGTGCTCCAGCTTGCGTTGGTACAGCTCTTCGAAGTCGAGCGTTTCGACGAGATCCGGCGGATCAAGCGCCGATAGATCGATCACTGTCATATCGTCACCTCGAATACAACATCGTCGCCGTTGTACTGCCCGGCGATCCGAAAAGTTACTTTGCCGTCCACGACAGACAGTGCCTTCACGCTGTCCAGCGCGATACGCGGCTCCCACCGTCCGATTGCACGCGCGGCTTCGGCCTGTGCCGCCGATATCCAACCGCGCGTGATCGGCAGGTCGACCATCGCAGGAAGATCCGAGCCGTAATCAGGCCGCTGGCGACGAGTGCCCTTGCGCGTGCTCAGAATGTCCGCAACGCTTTGCACCAGATGATCGACTCCGCCGATCAGTCGGCCCGTGCGGCGACACATACCGACCAGCACGACCATCACTGCGCCTTCGTCGGAATGCGCTTGAAGCACTCGCGCGAATCGAGATATGCGATGTGCTCCGGCTCCGTCACTTCCGTTCTGCCAGCCAGCACGGCAACGTGCGAGCCGTCCGGAAACACGATCACGCGGCTGCGGAATTCGGTATCGATGAATGTCACGGGAGCCGCCGCCCCGCTTTGCTGTGCACCTTTCGACATCGGCGAATCTCCCAAAAAGAAAGCCCCGCTCGATGGCGGGGCTGTACTTTCAAAATGACAGGTAACATTGCGCTTCAATTTCAGCGACACGCGTCACCTGGAAGAAATGGAAAACATTGAGAAGTTTGACAATCTCGTTGCACGTATCTTTGCGTACCTGTATCAACAGTTCCCGGTAAAGACCAGCCTCGTCCCGCGAGAATTCGGAATCGAAGATAGTGAAGTTGTTCCCGGAGCGGGCGGCCTTGGCCAAATCGTCCATAAGAACGAAGCAGAGGTACAGTTCTTTTACGACACGGTCGAATGGCTTTACTCAGCAGGCTACATTCACATGCTCGACAACGGTCGTGGACGCCCAGGGCGATACGCCGCTTTATCGTCAAAGGGGCTTGAAGTGCTTAAGGCAACGCCAACATCACTGACACAGGACAAATCTCTGGGCGAGTATCTCGCCTCCAATGTAAAGAGTGGCGCAGCCGACGCAGTCAAGAAAGGTGTTTCCATGGCCCTCTCAATGGGCGCATCACTGGCATTCCAGGCACTCACGAAATAGTCTGCGGCGACCAATTGCTATATCGGCGAACTCACAAGTTCACCATCTCCCTGTTCGCGGTGGGTGTGCTTGCTCACCGACTTGCCAGCCGCGACGACGTCGTCGGTGTATTCAGCACCGCCCGCGATCTTCATCGCTACACCGCCGTCGTTGTCCGGCTTACCCTGCATGCCGCCGTTGAACGTCAGCAGTTGCTCGGTCGTTGTGTTGCCTGTGAACGTCGAGTCAGGAACATCGGCCAACAGCTTCGCGCTGCGCAGCGTTGCTCCGTCCGCCTTCAGCTCGAACTCCGTGTCACCGATGCGGAACACGATCCGACCACCGGCCGGCACCGACAGCACGTATTCATGGCTGGCATGGTTGTACTGCTCGAATGCGCCGTCCGGGAAGTCGGTCGCGGTCTCGTCAGGACTAGATCGACCGGCCCCGCCGTGCTGCTCCGTGTAGTAGCCGGGCGCGACGAATGCACCCGCGAGATCGCCGGACGGTGCCCACAGCGCGACCTCTTCGTCGACAGACGGCGGACGCCAATGCCGAACCTTGCCGGCAGCACCGGCCTGCCATTTGAGCCAGTCGCTCACCCAATCGCCGACACGGACTTTCACGCGTGGCGGGTCGTATGTAATCTCCTCGACGACCGCGGATTGCGTCAGGCACGCCATACGGCGATCCATCTCGCCAAGCTCGAAATCGCTCACACGTCACCCCGCTCCCTGTTCCGCCGGATTCCAGTAACGGCCTTCGTGCCCCGGCCCCGTCTCAGGATCGACACCCCACACCACCGCGCGCCCCTTCGTTGGCGGCTCGTACGCATCGCCCAGGTCGAATTCGTGCACCCACTCGACGAGCCAAACGAGATACGTATCCAGTTCGGGTCGAAACGGATCTTCACCGGCCGACCCAATCTGTTTGCCGGGCGTCATGGGCAATCCCCACGTTGCCCCATGCACCGTTTGCAGCACGCGCGCGGACAGCTCGCGCACCTGGACTTCGGCATCCTCCACCAGCGGGTCGACGATCACGCGGGCCTGCATGCGGGCGATCAGCGGCACCCGGCCCGTTCCGTCGTCGTGCCCCGGCTCCAGCTCCGCAAGCTCGATCGCGATAAACGGCGTGTCGATCGACTTGCCTATCTTCGGGTACGCATGGATGCGTTCGAGATCCGGCAGCCGGTCGCGCAGTCCCGCCTCGATGCCGTCGTGCAGTTGTTTCAGGTTAGCGAGCACGGTTCATCGCCTTTTGCAGTTCATAGTTGACCTCTTGCCGCAGGACCGTCATCAGCCGCGCCTCGCACGCACGTGCAGCCCGTCGAAACGCCGGATCGCCCGTCTGCGCCCACTCGACCGTCACCACCTCGAACGGCGTTCGCGCCTTCCCGGTGCGTCGGTAGATTGCGCCGTCCGGCTGCGACTTGGTCTTGCGCCACGCGCCCTCGAACAGCGATTTACCGGCGCGCATCCCCTTCTTCGTTCGGCGTACCGTACCGAGCCGATGCGCCTCGATCGGGTTCAGCCCGAGCCACACCTTGCCCGTATCGAGCGAACGCATGAAGAAGTACATCCGCTGCCGCAGCAGCTTCTGTTGAATGCCGGTCGCGCCACTGACCTCTTTCGCCGTCTGGCTGCGTATCCACGCGCCCGTCTTGCGCAGCGTCCGCCGCCATGCCGCCTGCATTGATGCAGGCGGCAGGCCCGCGAGCGCTTCGAGCGCCCCCTTCACGTCGATCTCGACCTTGAGCAGATCCATCGTCACCTCAGAATCAGAATCGTCCAGCCCGTGCCGGTCGGGTGCATCTCCAAAACGCGGAACCGCTCGCCACCCGCTTCGACGATGCTGCCCTCGCGCACACGCGCCGCATCGTCGTCCGTGATGTCGAGGATAGGCGCAACGAGCTGCGTGCGTTGCGTTCCGAGATCCGGGCCGAGCCAAGGCGCCTTGAACATGCCCTGCAGCGGTTTGCCGTCGATCGTGACGTCATCCGACAGGTCTCGCTTCACGGCCGTGTCGACGTCGGCCATCAGATCCCGGAACGCCATGTCACGCCTTCAGCTTGACCAGCGCCTTCGGGCGCGTGCAAAGGTGGATCGGGTTCGACTGCGCCTCGATCTCGACGCCCTTGCCGAAGTCCATCAGCTCCTGCTTCGCGTAGTACGGAATGCCCGTCGTGTTGACGGCCTCGACGTAGTCGGCCGGCGCGAAGCGCGTGATGAATAGGTCCGGCACGCCTTCGGGAATCGCGTGCGCCTCGTCGTCCGCCACATAGCCGACATCGCCGACGCGACCGCGATAGCGCTCGAACGTGCAACCGCCGAAGTCGAACGCATCGCGTGCGTCGCCGCGCAGCGACGCCGCCATCGCGGTCGCGAGGTACGTCTCCTTCACGGTCTTCGCGGCAATCAGCTTGTTCCAGAACGCCCGGCCGCAGAGCACACGCACGCCCGTGTACGTCGTCGCGCCCAGCGCATCTTCGATCGCGTCTTGCACCTCGACGCACTTCACGCGGATCTCGGTGTCGGCCTTGCCCAGCTCGAACGGGATCACCGTCTGCTCGATGCCGAAGTACTGCAGCAGATCGATCAGCACCGTCTTGCCGTCCGCATCCAGCACTGCACCCTTGATCGCGCCGATACGGTGGAATTCGTGCGTTGCGTCGAGCTGGCGGCGCATCTTCGCGAGCCGGCGATTCACGACGGTCTGCAGCGCCTCCAACTCGGTCTCGGAACCGAACGCACGCAGATTCTGGATCTCGTCCGCCTTGATCACCGCACGCTGCGGCAGATGCACCGTATTGAACGGGATCATCTTGCGCTTGCTACCGGCGACGACGGCTGCCGGCGACCCGCGCTCGCCAGCCGCGACGAGTGCGAGCGTGTCGCCGTCGCGCTCGATCTGGATCGTCGTCGTCGTGATGCCGTCCTCTTCGAACAGGCCGAGCGTGCCGATCCGGCCGGGAACATACGGCTGATCGTTGATTGCAGCACTCAGGGATGCGAGCGAGAACGCATCGTCTTGAAACAGGGCGATATCCGCCATACAACCTCCGACATGAAAATGGATGCAAAAAAGGCCACGCGGTCGGCGTGGCCTTGAATGGCGTGCGATGTGATCAGCGGACGATCACGTGTCGCTCGGCGAGATCCCCGCGACCCGCTGCATCGAGTCCCGTGAGTAGGCCGCCCGCGACTTCGGCGAGCCGGACGATCCCCGTCGCCGGACGCGACGCTTCGGACGCCGCCAGCGGCGCGTAGAGCACGGCTGCGGCGACTTCGGAACCGTCGTTCGCGGCGTTGTCGTACGGCGCGTATTCGCCGGTACTGGTCACGCCGAGCACCTGCCCGGCCGGCAGCGCAGCGCCCGCCTTCACCACGATCTGCTCGCGCGAGATCTGCCCGTTACCCTCCGACACGAGAAATTCGGCCGGGAGATTTGCCTGTACCTTCCAGTTCGACATGAGTTTTCCCCTCCTCGGGTTACGTCAAAGTTACTTGCCGCTCTTGCGAGCCGCGTAGATGGACGCCGCACGCGGCGCATTCGCGACCACGGGCGCGTCTTGCGACGCAACCGGGGCAGCACGATGGTTGATCGGCTTCTGCGAGGCCGTCATGCGCTCGAACAGCCGCGCGCGCACCTGATCCGGCGACAGGCCGTCCGAGACAAAGCCGGCCGTCAGCTCGGTCAGACTCGCGGCCAGACAGATGCCCGCGATGTCCTGTGCGTTGCGGATGGCCGCGTCGACTGTCGCGCGATCCCGCAGGCCGGTCGCCAGCACGATGCCTTCGGCGCAGTGCTCGATGCGCGCGTCACGGCATGCCGCGTACACATGTGACGCCAGCGCCGCAACGTCCGGCGCTGCCGGCGGCTGCGGCTGCGGCTGCGGCTGCGGCGCAGGATCGGCCGGCGGATTGACCGGCGGCACCTCGCCGTCGCTCTCCAGCGCGGCCATGATTTCGGCGGGCACCGACGTGAAGCGTGCCGCGTGCCGGGCTGCGCCCGCGTATGCGGCAATGCGGACCGGATCGACAATCGTGTCGCAAAACCCTTGCTCCTTCGCTTGCGCAGCCGTGAGCCAGGTCTCAGCATCCATGATCGTGCGGACCTCCTCCGCCGTCCGGCCACTGCGCTCGACGTATGCCGCCAACATACTGTCGGACGTACTGTCCAGCAGATCCGCAAGCCTGCGCAGATCGCCGGCCTCGCCGGCCGCGAACGTATGCGGGTTGTGAATCATCAGCCGCGCATTCGAAGGCATCTCGATCGTGTCGCATGCCATCAGGATCAGCGACGCTGCCGACGCAGCCACACCGTCGACGCGCCCCGTCACCTTGCCGGCGTACCGCCGCACAGCGTTGTAGATCGCGAACGCGTCGAACACGTCGCCACCCAGCGAGTTGATCGCGACGACGATCGATGTCGCTGTCGACGCAACCTCATCGAGCTTCGCGGCGAACATCTCGGCGTCAGTGCCCCAGAATCCGATTTCGCCATAGATCCGGATCTCTACCTCGCTGCCGCCCGTCGCATTCGCCTGCGCACGGATGTCCCACCACCGCTTCTTCTCTTTCATTCGCCATCCCCATTAGAAAGATCGCCCGCCCCATCGACCGGATCGAGCGTGTCATATCGAATTCCGAGCCGGCGCTCGCGCGCGAGATCGTCGGCGTTCTCCTGATCGACCTGCTCGGGATCGTCACCGCGCGAGAGCACTGCACCTGTCCGGCTCGCCAGCCCGGACCGGATCTCCATCCGCTTCGCCGTGACATCCTGCACCGGATGGATATACGGCCAGCCCTGCGGCACCCATCGGACCCGCAGATAGTCGCGACGACGTCGGTAGTAGTCGGCCATTGGCATCGCGCCCGACAGCGCGCAAGCGTCGACCCACCAGCGCCAGACCTTCCGGCAAAACTGATGAATGAACACGTTCCACTGGATCTGCTCGATCGACCGCCGGAATTCGTTCAAGATCACCCGCAGCACGCGATCGCTCACGTCGCGCAGATCTCCCGTCATGACCTCGTACGGCATGCCGACCGACGCCGCAGCGGCCATCAGTTGCTGACGCATGAACGGGCCGTAGTCGGTCCCCGCCCCCGGCGGTTCCGCAAACTTGACGTCTTCGCCGGGAGCAAGCTCCTGCATGCTCCCCGGTTCAAGCGATACGACCGGCGAAAAGCCGTCGACGTCGTACTCCATCGCCGCGCCCGTGACTGGATCGCCCATCAGGCCCGGCTCGGCAGGCGGCTTCGTGATGAATCCCGCAAAGAGGTTGCTGACCTCCTGTCGGAACAGCACCGCGTCGTCGAAGTTGTCCAGCGACTTGAGCCGCAGCAGCACGGTCGACAGTTCGGGAACACCTCGCACCTGGCCGGGCCGCAACGCCAGGAAAACGTGCGCGATCTCGTCGGCCGGCACACGAACCGTCTGCATGTTGGCCGTCGATGCACGCCCGTACTCGCCGGGATGACGCTGCAGCAGGTGATACGCAACGCGTCGACCGTCCGCATTGAACTCGACACCGTTGACGATCTCGCCACCGCCCTGCACGGTCTCGTTCTTCTCCATCGGCAGCAGATCGCCTTCGAGAAGCCGGATCTGCATCGGGACCGCCAACCCTTCGCTCGGACTGCGGAACTGACGACGAACCAGTACCTCGCCGTCACTGAAAAACGCCCGTGCGGCAAGCGTCTGCACGCCCGCCATGTCGAACAGCTCGTCCGCGTCGACCTCCTCGCAGCTATCCTCCCAAAGTTGCTTTTGCATCTTTCGCACCGCAGCGTTCGGATGCTTTGGGTGCGCTTGGATGCCGTTGCCGATCGTGTTCGATACGAGTCGCGCGATCGCCGTTTTCGCCCACGGATCGTTGCGAATCGCGTCGCGAGCGCGCGAGCGCAACAGCGGCAGGTTTTGCGCCGCCGCCGCGTTTGGCCCCGCGCTCGACGCACGCCACGACTTCGCACGTGCGCCCGTCGTGCTCGCCGACTCATATGCCGCCGCCTTCAGCCGCGTGGGCACCACGAATCCGCGCCGCGCGAGTGATGGAAAGCCCCCCTTCATCGCACCCCCTTGCCGGCGTGGCGAATCCGGACGATCGACGAACGTCCGGCCGCGCCGTTCAGATCGCGAATGATCTCGGTGCGTGCCTCCCGCAGCTCGCCGATCGAGCGATATTTCACGCGCCGGTCGGCATACTGGACTTCCAGCTCGCCCTTCGCGATTGCAGACTGGATGTTCTGCAGATCCTGTTTTGTGTATGCCATGCCATTCCCTCGTTTAGCGCCGCTTCAGGTACGTCGAGCGACCAACACGACGCCCCTGAATGCGCGAAACCCCGCTCGGTGGCGGGGTTTCGGTGGGTTTTGCTACTTGCGGCGACGGCCGCGGCGTCTCGATAGTCTCGGGCACGTGCGGTGGATCGGGCGGCACCTCAGCCGGCAGCGCCGCAGGCAATGCCTCCAGCACCGGGACCGCATCGAACAGGGAGACTTGCGACGCACGATGCTGCTCGACCTGCCAGTGCGCCTCGGTCATCAGGTGCACCTTCACGCTGCGAGCCGCGTGCAGCGCGTAGCCTTCGCAGTCCAGCGCCTCGTTGCGCGGGCTGATCTTCTTCCACACGCGCTTTCCGCCACGCGGCCCCGGCACCTTGACCTCCGCCGTGAGCTGCGACAGGTAGTCGCTGCGCACGCCGCTATACCAGTGCATGCGGCCCGGCCCGTCACCTTCGAGCTTCAGTCGGTTTTCGAGGATCAGATCCTTCGCGCGGCTGACGCCGACCATATACGGGCGCAGCCCGTACTTCGCCGCCTTGCTGTTGTTGCGCGTCGAGTCGATCGACGCCTTCGGTACGCTGAAAATCTCCGCGTCGACGTTGCTGCTGCCCTTGACGGCCATCACGTTGTAACCGGCCTGCTGCGCCGCGCGCACATACTTGTATACCGCGTCCGATGTTGCGCCGTCCGACGAGTCGATCGACGTTGCACGTACACGCAGCAGCCAGCCATTCTCATGCCGGTATGCGTGCGACAACAGCATCGTCAACGCGCCCCATACGCCGCCTGTCATCGGGTCTTGCTGTTGCTCCGTCACGTTGCCGTAGATCTCGCCCCATGCGACGAGCCAGCTTTCCTCGCCGCGTCCCCATGCACGCACGACGATCGCGAGCCGGTCATGCTGCACGTCGACGCCAAGTGTCAACACCAAACCGCCGAGCGGCACTGTCAGCTCCGCGTACGGCAACGCACGTTGCGCGAGCACGTCCAGCTCGGGCAGATCGGTCTTGTACTTGTACGCCCGGCCCTGCGAGTTGTTCACGAACGAACGCATCTTCGTATCGTCGCCCTCGCGCAGCGCCTTGTCGGCCGTCAGCCACTTCTTGACCAGCTCGGCCATGTTCGAGCCGGGGAACGGCGACACCAGCTCGTTGATGCGGAAGCCGGCAACGCCGTGAAACGGTGCCGTCGCGACCCATCGCCCGCGACGGACCGCGCGAATGCGCGTCGCGTCGTCCCATAAAGAGCCGCAATGCGGGCAGGTGTAACGGGCCGTCTCCGGTTCTGCGCGACCGTAGACCTCATGTACGACTTCGGCGCCCTCGCTCCACGTGACGTTTTCCCACGCCAGCTCATGCTCCTCGTCACATTCAGGGCACGGCACGAGATACACGCGCTGATCCGATGCCGCGTAAGCCTGCTGGATGCGCGACAGGCCGTCGATGGTCGGCGTGCCGCCCAAGATCATCTTGCGTCGCCGGGCCGAATAGCTCTTGTTCCGTTCCTCCAGCAGCGTGATCGAATCGCCCTGCTCGCGAACGTTCGTATTCGCATCGTCCGGCTCCTCGACCGCAACGACCGGGGCCGGTGTCGACTTCACTTCGTCCGGCGCATTCGACGTGATGAACTTCAGGAAGCCGCGTGCGAACGTCTTGTGATCCCACAAGTTGTTTTTGTCGCGGGCCGCATGAACCGGCAATTTCGCCGATAGGCGAGGCGTCACCTCGACCATCGGCTCGAACTTCTCCAGGTTGAACTTCTTCGCCGTCTTCTCTTTCGGGAACATGACGATCATCGGGCACGGGTCAACGTCGATCCGCTTGCCGATGTAGTTCAGCAGCACGCCATCTGTCCACGCGACCTGCGCCGACTTCATGCACACGATCTTCTGCACGGTCGGATCGTCCAGCGCTTCGTGCATGCCGAACACCCACGGCGTGATGTTCGGGTTATACCGGCCGGGACTGGCCGATCCCTTCGCGCTCAATCGACGATGTTTGCGTGCCCAGTCCGTCGTCCCAATCCGCTCCGGCGGACGCAGCATCGTCGCGATCCGGCGAATCACCGCGTGGACTGTCTGGGTCGTATTCAGAAAGCTGCTCAAGGCATCCATATATATGCTCGTTTAACCATTCGACGTCCACCTCGACGCCGTATAGCGTGCGCAGCTCCTGCACCAGCTTGTCGGACAGCGACAGCAGCTCCGTTTGAAATGCGCCGACCATCAGGCCGTACGCCTGTTCGAGCTGCGCCGCGTTGACGAGCTGCCCCTTCTTCTCGGCAAGCGTCAGCAGCTTGATCTCGCGATCGACGCGCTCCGTCATCGCACGCTCGGCGACGAGATCGATCCCGGTCTCGCTGGAGCGGCCGGCCGCGACCTCGCGCAAGTGCCGGATGTATGCGATGCGGATCTCGTCGATCGACACCGCGCGGTAATCGAGCCGGACCTTGTCGACGAACCGCGAAACGGCCGACTGGTCAAGGTCGAGATGGTCAGCGATCTGCTGCTGAGTCGGCATGAATATGACCCCCTATGGAAACTCGCCAGTAGAGAAAAAACGCGGGTGCGAGCCCCCGCGTGTCCGGCCACCTACAGGGTCCCCGCTTGCTTATCAATGGTTCATCGCGGACTTCCGAGGGAATGTCGGGAGAGATGTCTACGTTCGGCGGCCATACACGCCGTCGATTCCCCGCAGGACGGGGCAGATCGATAAAGTACGCATCGAAATAGGCGGCGCACTGCAAAAATGCGTTCGTACCGATCGCATGACGTAATCGGGCGCAAATATTGCTTCCCGGTAATTCGTACGCGCGACTGAGCGATCGCGTAAATATCAGAACTAGTACGCGCGCAATCTACGAGGCAAACTACAGTCTGGCTGCGGGCCACGGGGGCCGCATTTGCACTCTCGCAACCACGGATATTAATTATGGCGACGATCCTTGTTGTTGAAGACGACGAAGCAACGTTGCACGCGTTTGGACTACTTCTTGAACACGCCGGCTACCACGTTATGTTGGCTCGAAACGGTCAGGAAGCCCTTGCCCAAATATTGGAAATTGCAGTGGATCTTGTGATAACCGATTGGTCAATGCCCGGTATGGACGGGGTAACGCTTTGTCGGACGCTCCGCACTAATCCTGCGTTTTCCCGGCTTCCGATCGTGTTGATGTCTGCAAATCAGGCTCCAACGGACGATGGGCTATGGCACGCATTCCTCCAGAAACCTGTTTCTTGGCCGATCATCGAGCAGACCGTGCAGTCTCTTGTCACGGTGCCGCGCGCATAGATTCCTATTGACGCGCACGATGCATCGGTACGGCCGAACCATCAATTCAACTCGGTTCTATGCCGCACGTTGCATGTAGATGACTTATTCCTCCGGGACCACAAGAGACGTCTGCGGGAATCCACGAAGGACCTAACTATTGGACGTACCTGCGCCGATCCTGACATCCGCGATCGCGCGATCGCCCGCTCGGTCCATCGCCCACACGACACGGTCCATCGCATCGTCAAACACGAAGCACCGCGCGGTAACGCGCCCCATGCTTCGATCTTCATCCCACGTCGACCAGACCTCGCTCGGCCCGGCGCTCGTCGACTCGATTCGCATTTCAGCGCCCCAATGCAAAAAGCCCTGAGGGCTTTCGCACTCAGGGCTTCGATATTCATTTCGTAAGGGCGAACGCCCTCCCAACAGATCCCGACAGACAGGTATCGTTGTTGGTCGCGGCGCTCCCGCGATTCAGTACGCCTGTCGGGCGAAGGTTGCGACACGAGTATGCGGTCGCTCATTTATCCAGTGACGCGGTAAAGGATGTGCAAAGTTTACGCGATCCGCTCTTGAAATGGAATACGTTTCATCCTCGCAATTGTCGACGCAATGTGTCGTACACCGATCCATCTACCGTATCCAGCAGCGCGAGCATGTCGTGAAAGCGCCACGACCAGTTCTTGCGATACTCTTCGAGCGATACGCCAAGCGCGTGCGCCCGGCCAGCGTCGTCGACTTGCCGCTTGCCGGAACCGGAACAGTCGGGGCAAATGTGTCGGCCCTTCGCATCCGACACCGGCGACGCGGCGATCCGCCCCATCCCGCCGCAGTCGTCGCACGGTTCGTATTCTCGAAAGACCAGCGGCCCGTTACGCCCTTCGAAGAACGGGATACGCTCCTCCGATACACACACCTTCCCGCTGCCCCCGCATACATCACACGCGTGCGTTGATGTCGTGACGGCACGCGCGCGACGCACGACGCCACGCCCTTCGCACTCGACACATTGATCGTTCACCCACTCATCCAGCAATCGCAGCGCGAAGCGCTCGATGATGTCGACCTTCGAACGCTCGACAGCGTGCCCGGTACGTTGATCACGGCGCTCGTCGCGCGACAGGCCCGTGAACCGCGCACGCTTGAATCGGCCCGACGTCCGGATCATCTGCGCCAACAGCAACGTTGCTCGTCGCACCATCGCAGGAGTCGGCAGCGGCCCGGCCTTGATTCGGGCCAGCAAGCTCCCGAGATCGTTCGCAAAGGCGAGCGCGCCCAAAGTAACTTTAGGATCGGCAATCGGGTCAGTGAATTGACCACGAACGCTCATCGCAACGCCCACCCGCTCTTTCAAATCGATCATGACTCTCTCCTACTCGTCCTAATGTCTCAATGTCCCAAGGGAAAAGGCTTGTGGGGGTGCGCGCCTGCGACATGCGCGACATGCGCCGCTCACGTCGCGCATGTCGCGCCCCCGCACACGCGCCCGAGACCGCGCCTTGGGACATTGGGACATGGGACGTCCGCAGCGCGCCAAGACGGGCCAAGTGGCGCGCCTGCCGTGCAGGCACAGCGCGCCACGCAATCACAACGGACTGTCGTCATCACCCGCTGCGACCAGTTCGCGCTCCGCTTCCGGCTCTTGCTCTTCCTTCACGTAGTACCAACCGCGCGATCCGGTCGACTCCCGCTTGCGCACCCACCCGAGCGACTTCAACGCCTTGCCGATGCGGCGCTGCTCGGCCAGCGTCCACTTCGACGTGTCGAGCTTCAGAATGTCCGCGAGGATCTCTTCCATCGTCGTGCGCGACACGAATTCCAGGGCCTTGGCGATCTTGTCCTCGTACACGTCGCCCTCATAGCGCTCCGCCTGTTCGATCTCGAACAGCGGGCGCTCATGCTCTTCTACGTGCCACACGACGCCCGAGCGATACAGATGCACGGCTTCCGCCCAGAGCTGATCACGAACGGCCACAATTCCGTCGATGTCGACCAGCCCACCGACACGCAGCGGCCAGTAACGCCGGTTGCCCGATTCGTCTTTCAGGTACGTGTCGAAGTTGACCGAGCCGGCGAACACGCACTGACGCGGGACATCGGTCGCCCGCTTGCCGTAGAAGTTGCGGAACCGGTCGACGGCCGTCGCGAAGAAGCTCTTCACCGCCGACGAGTCGGCCTTGTTCAACGAGTCCAGCTCGGCCAGCTCGATCACCCACTTCCCGGCCAGCACCGCGTATGTGTCTTTGTTGCCGATCTGGATTGGCGTATCCGTGAACCACGAAGCGCCGGCCAATACCTTCAGCGCCGTCGATTTGCGATGCCCCTGCTTGCCTTCGAGGATCAGGACGTTGTCGACCTTGCAGCCCGGCTCCATCACGCGCGCGACGGCGGCGATCATCCATTTCATGAACGCGAGCTGCACATACTCGCTGTTGGCGACACGCAGGTACGTAGACGGCATCGATCGCACGCGCGACACGCCGTCCCATTTGAGCCCTTCGAGGTATTCGCGCACGTCATGGAAGTGCTTCTCGTCCGCCACCAACAGAACCGCGTTCATCACGATATCGGTACGCACCGAGAGGCCGTAGCGCTGCGACAACCAAAGCGCGCAGCGCTGATCGTCCATGTCTGTCCACTCGCCCTTCACGCCTTGCCGGAACGGCGGTGCCTTGCGTTTCATCACGCGGCCACCGAAGTCGTCCTGCTCGATGACGCCCTGCCACGCTTTGTGATTCGCCAAGATCATGTGCACGTTGCCGAGCGTCGGCAGCAGCGTGCCCTTGTCCGAACGCGCGAGATCCTGCTCCCATGTGTGCGCGCCGTTCTCTGCCTCGCGGCCATCCCATTCCGGCTGTTTCGCGGCAGCGGACGTCGCGGCGGATTTCGTCGGCGTGTCGTCCGCGGTCGACACCGCAACCGTCGCGGGTCGGATCTCTTCGTTCGCTGGCGCGATGACGCGCAAGATCGCCGCCTGCACCTGCGCCTGGACAGGATCGATACCCTCTTCGACGTGCAGGTCGTTGAAGTCGGTCAGCTTGCGCTCGCCGCGATTGGTGAATGCCGGATAGACCACGCTGACGTCGGCGACCGTCGCTGCCGCCTCGTACGCGCGCTTCAGGCCCGTATTCTCGAAGCGCTTACGGCGCAACGGCATCACGTCGTTTCCGTAGCTCACCTCGACATACGGCACGCCATTGTCGTCACGACGGCGTGACGCGGCGACCATGTACCACGTGTTCTTCGCCTCGATCCGCACCGGTTCGGCACCAAACACCAGTTCGCCCCGGAAAGCGAACTCGTCGGCGAGCCAGTCGCGCATGCGCTGCTCGATCTTCCAGTCGTCGTCGGCGCAGACCAGCACATGCGCATCCGGATACGTCGAACGCAGGTAGCGCACGGCCGGGAGGATGCCGCCCGCGTCGAAACAGACATTGACGGCGAACGCCTCGTCGATCGCCATGCGGATCGAGCGCGCGGTCGCGTAGCCTTCGGCGACCAGCACGATCTGGTCGTCTGCGCCGACCTCGCCGAGCAGATACGACGCACCCTTCTTTTCCATGCCCTTGTTGAAGCGCTTCGCGCCGTCTGGCGTGATCTTCTGCAGACCGACGAGCCGAGCGTCATCGCCGTACTGATACATCGGCACGAAGATCGTGCCGTCCGCGTCGAAACGCACGCCTTCGGCCGTGATGCGCTTGCGTTCAAGATAGGCAGACTCGCCATGCTCTGCCGCACGGTTCCACTGATCTCGCGCGCGGTTCGCGGCGAGCTTCGCCTGACGCGCATCGCGCTCGGCCTGCTCACGGTCGGCCGCTTCCTGCCGGCGACGCGTCTCCGCGAGCACTTCCTCGCTCATCGGTGCGCCGCTCCATTCGAATCGCTCGGTGCCCGGATCGTCGCCCGAGAAATGGCCGAACGTTCCGCCATAGCCGATTACCGCGCCCTTGCAGATGACTTCGCGAAGCTGATACCAGTATTTCTTGCGCGGCCCGTATCGGTGATGTTTGCCGTCCGCGATCGGATGTCCGGCGGGCAGGTCGGGATGTCCCGCCGCACGCAATTGCTGAATAATCTGGTCCAGTGTCGCCATACAAAAATTCCCTCGATCAAAGTTACTTTGGCCGCATGTCGCGGCCAGATCACAATTCGTTGAGTTGCGCGCTGTTAGCTCGCACGACGAGCCGCCTCCAGCTCGACGAGACGACGGTCGCGCTCGACCTTGTGAGAAAAGCTTCGCCATGCGGCTCGCCCCGCCGCATAGCACTGCCGCCCGCTCGGCGAGCGGCTGTACTGCGATGCGCCGCGTCGCAACGCGCTACTGATCCCGTTCACGTTCACATGTGTCTCCGGTTATTTGCCGCGCAGTCGACGCCATTCCGCCGACATGAGATCGTCGAACGCGGCAAGGTCCAGCGCGCAGAGACGATCGGTAAGCTGGTCGCGGAACGCGTGACGTTCCGCCTTGGTTGCGAGCGCGGCGCATGCGCGCGCAGCTCGCTCGATGAACAAGCGCACGCTCCCGGCTGCGTTCGCTTCCGCAAGAATCGGAGCGAGGCGATCGGGCAACGTGGCGATCAGTTCGGATAGCAAGCGCCCCGCTTCAGCGGGGGCACATTCGAAACGGGATGCGAGCGTCGTGACAGCGCATGCCAATTGCTGCTCAGGCGAGCAGCAAAGGCCGATATGCTCACGGTCGGGACGACAGCACCCCATGCCGGGCTTAAACCGCTCCATGACGACGGCGTCGACGCGCGGCAAGGTTGCGGGCAGCGTGAATCAAACGCTGGAACAGACGCTGGCCCTTGCGGCCGGTCGCGATGATCTTCTCCGCGTGTTGGTCGTCGATCCGCTGATCAGCCAGCGCACGCGTCACGTCGTCGGCGACGAGGCCAACATGCGCCTGCAGGTGCAGCGCCGTCGAAACAAGACGCAGCGTGCCGGGTTCGCCGACGTCGTCTGCGGCATGGTCGTCGACGTGCTCGGCAACCAGCCCGAAGCGCGCGTTCAGCGCATGTAGCGCGTCGAGCGCGTATACCTCGCCCTCTGCCTTTTCCTGCATCCACTCGATCAGCAACTCGAACATTTCCATCGACAAGCGACTGTCGCCAACACCACGCAAGCGAAGGCGAAGCGATTCCGGCGTGATGTTCTTACCGCGCCGGATCGTGAGGTGGTTCGCCGCGTCGGCGACGCCGCCGGGCGTGTTGCGAACGGACGTATAGAGGACGTCCAGCCATTCGGTACTGTCGTATCGGCAGGTCATATCGGAACATTGGGAATGTGCCGCTTTCATGCTGTCGCGGCGGGAGCGCATTGACTACGATTCATCAAGCTGCTGTTGTGACGGGGATAGGCTCCTCGCGCCGGACACTTGGGCAAGACGCCTCGGCCCTTACGAAGTAGTCGTGGAGTGCCTGCACGTTCGATACGCGCGGATCGGTAACTCTCGACAGAGCGATCTTGGTCAGCGTGTCGTACGGCACGCCTGCGTCGTGCGCGATGCGCCGCCACTTGCCCTTGTTCTTATGCAGTTGCTCGATGACGAACTCCAACCAAGAGCTCACACGCTGACTCATATCGTTTCCCCAATTAGGTGCGGGATCGATTTTAAGTCTTATTTGGCTATTTTTCAATCCGCCGACAGCCGGGGAAAAGTAACGAATGTCTAGCCATATTTGGCAACATCAGAGGATGAACAAGACACCCGCCCGCGAAATCCTCGCGCTCAAGCTGAGGAAACTGATGGACGCACACCCGACGCTCAACACACAGGGGCGACTCGCGGCGCGCGCAGGACTAGCGCAGCGGACGGTCGGACGCATGCGGAACAACGAAGCCGACCCGCAGCTCGGCCACGTCGAAGCTGTCGCTGACGCGCTCGGCGTGTCTCTCGTCAGCTTGATTTCCGATGAATCGGCGAGTGGGGGTGGACTTCAGTACGACTCGGCAGCCGTTGCTCAACTGTCCGGCGAGGACCGAGAAAAGATCGAGTCGTATATTGAGTTTGTCCTGAGCACCAGCGGCGCAGCCCGTACCGGCGGCCAGGAGACAGTGAATATCTCGGAAACGATGCCGGCGTCGAAGGCGCAGACCGCATCGGTTAGACGCGCAGCTCAACGACCATTATCAGACAAAACGTTGAGCATCAATGAAGACCAAAGCCACGCCACCGAGGGAAAGCGCGGACGTCGCTAACCTGTCTGCCTTTCGTGCACTCAAGCTCCAGTCGGCATCGAGCACGGCCCCAGAACTCCGCAGCGATCGGGAGTCCGTGACGCGCAACGCCCTACTGGGTGAACTCGCTTCACGCAGCTCCCCTGTCATCGCATACGCCGCCGTGCTCATGTCGGAGAACGGCGACATCACTTTGTCGGCCGCCGGGATTGAACCGGAGTTCGCACCCGCGATCCTGTCCGGACTAACTCGCATCCATGACCGGATCGATGAACGCACCAGCCGACGTCGCCGACGCAATCAGGCCGGTTTCGCACAACTTATCCCGCTCGTATCAGCTGCGATTCTTGCGGCGACGTACATCAACGTCGTGCCGTGGATGGACGTCGCCCTATCCGTTGCCGGTCAATTGCTGGCCGGCATCGCCGTTATGCGACGCGATCGAATGCATGGCGATCCGAGACAAATAAGACGGGCCGAAGACATCAGCCGGGGCTGACGTCCGCCCCAAAATAGTCATATTAGGCTTGACCATATAAGCCATATAAGACTAATCTCCGGGTTGCGCAATGTCGCGCAGACCCGGAGATCCACCATGAAAACGACCGATCTGCACGCGGAAACCCGCCACGACTGGCTCCGCGACGAACAAACACCCCGCATCACGGCATCCGAACCCGCCCGCCAAAGCAACTTTGAAAAGTCCAAAGTTTTTCGATGGACGATAGTCGCCTGCCTGCTGTTCGTCGCCGTCAACATCTTTCAAGACGACCCGGTCGTCGCGCCGACGACGGCTTACCACGTCACCGTTTAACCGCCCCGATCCTGCCGGGGCACTCGGCCCCGGCGTCATGGAGACCGTCATGACGCGCATTAAAGTCAAAGCCGAACCTCTTTTCGATATCGAACGACGAGATACCCTCGCACTCCGCACCATCACGCGATACGACCGAAACGCACGCCGTCCGTCGACACCGATTCTGATCGGCAAGTATGTAGTCGGACGCCGCCCGCTCCCGGACAGCGTACATACGGAATACTTGATCCTCGACGGCGCAGAGATCGCCCGCAGGCAGATTTCGATTCCGGACGAAGGCACCTGCGCCGACGCAATCAAGCGCCTGCGCGACGCCAAGCGCGCAGCGAATGTCGAGGCGTCGAAGGCAATCGATAAGGCGAAGAAGCCGGGCAAGACACGGGTGGCGGCAACGCAGGAGGTTGCGTAATGGACGACCGCACGCAACAGCTCGACCTGACCGCCCCGATCCCGACCGGCAACATCAAGGCCGCGGCCGCTGCGGCAGGCGCGACGTCAGCGGACCTGTGGATGGTCCCCTACGACCAGCTTCACTACGATCCCTCCGACAACATCCGACCGGTTGATCCCGAATGGGTGGCACATCTCGCCGCGCTTATGCGGGAGAACGGATACGACAAAGGCTCCCCCCTCCATTGCTACGCCCGCAAGGTTGACGGCAAAGATCTGCTCTACGTTTACAAGGGGCAGCACCGCTATCTCGCGGCGGGACACGCGATCGCCACCGGGAAAGATTTGGGCAAGATTCCGGTTGTCGTCCGCGACGCCAAGAACGTCAACCGCGCCGAAATGGTGATCGACGGCTATCTCAGCAACAACGGCAAGCCTTCGTCGCCCCTTGATCTGGCCGTAGCCGTCGCAGAGTTGCGCGACATTCATGGCATGCCCCTTGCCGCCATCTGCAAGCGCTTGGATGTCACCGATCAAACGATCCGCGACGTCGCCCTGCTTGAACGGGCACCGGTCGAACTGCACCAACTCGTACGGAAAGGCCAATGTACCGGCACACTGGCCATCGAGCAGATACGCCAGCACGGCGGCGAAAAGGCGCTCGAACGCATCGTCGCCGGGATTGCCAAAGCGGCTGAAGCCGGCAAAACGAAGGTGACGAAGAAGTACCTCGTGGCAACGCCCCTGCTCGATACGCACCCGGACTCCGAACCTTCGCCCGAGCAGGCAACCGCCACAGCAGCAGCCGACGCCGACGAAAACGCGGGCGACGACGCAGCACCGCCTGCATCGTCGGCGGCCCCGAAAGGCACGGTTACGCCGCAGGCGCCGTTGCAGGCGGCGTCGCGACAAAGCGCCCCCGCCAAGATCAGCGACAAGCAGTCAAAGCAACTTTTGCAGGCCCTGCAGGCTGTACTCCATGACAAGAACTTTGGCCGACTGGCAAAGCCGACGATCGAAGCAGTTCATTCCGCGCTGATACCGCTCGCCGATCTACTCGGCCGCCCCTCGTCCACGAAGGTCTGGCCGTTGTCAGAGCCGGATGCAAACGGCTGCTGCGAGCCTGTCGATACGGTATGCGGACCTGAGCGAACCGGAAGAATTAAGGGGCCGCTCGCATACATTCGCGTCGCGCAGCCCGCACCCGGCGCATGGATCTACGCGATCGAATACAACACCGGCACCAGCTTCGCGAGCGACCCGCTGAAGGTATCGCACCAGACGCGCGCGGTGTGGACGCGCGTTCAAGCGATTCGTTCCGGCGCAGCGCGGCTCATCGAGACGATCAAATCGCCGGTCCACGGGCGAACCAAGGCCGAGCAAGCGTCATTCAAGCGCATTCTCGAATGGGCGCACGAGATCGTCGGCATGCCCGATCCCGACATGACGGCCGAATTCTCCGCTGCCACCGCGAAGGGTGAACGCCCCGATTTGTCGGATGTGCTGACGGCCATCGGGCACAAGCAACGGGTCGCGTCGAATCGGGCGCTACTCGACGCCGCATTCCCGACTTACAAGGCGAAGCTCGCTCTTGGCCCTGCGTCCGCGTGGCCGTTCCCGACCGGAGCCGCAAATTGACCCCGCGCCCGGCCCTTTCTACCCCACGTCCGCTGCCGCGAAAGCGGGAACACGCGAAGAAGCGCCCGGCTATCGCACTGGCGAGCGTCAACGGCACTTCGATGCAATCGGACAACGACGGGCTGACGCCCGTAAAAGCGATCCAGAAAGACGAAGCGCCGCTCGCGCGGCGCAAACCAGTCCAGATGAACGAAGCCTTGGCGGATACCCGCCAAGGCACGCTCGCGCGGCTCGACGCTCTGCGCATCGAGATCCGCGCGTTGATCGTCGATATCTCGCACGCGGCCGACGTCGAGCTACTGGACCTGATGGCCGACGAGATCGGATCGTTCGCTCGCCACAAGGCGGCTCAGGACGCACGCACCTGGGCGGCAACCGCCGGCATCACGCTGGAAACTGGCCTGATGCAACTTGGCCGCGCCCTCCCCGCAACCACCACCGGAGACCAACAATGAACACTACCGATAAAAGCCGAGCTGATGCCATCGCAGAACTGCTGCCGTGTCCGTTTTGTGGCGGCACCGACCCCGAGATTTGGAACACTCACACCCCGTCTTTTTCGGTTCAGTGCATCGGCTGCGACGCTGAAGCGACCGGCGAGCACTTCCCGACGCCGACTGGCACGGTCCGCGTGGATCGGTTTCACTATTCGCCGACGCCGGACGATACCGGCTTTGAAGCCGCGTTCGACAACCTTCACCCGGAATACAAGGAAGCGTTCCGCTCCGCAGTGGACGCGTGGAATCGCCGCGCCGCGTCCCCTGTCGAATCGACAGCAGAAGTAGATGTGCGCACCGAGCGCCGCCGGCAGATCGCGGAGAAAGGCTGGACGGAAGAACATGATGACGCGCATGCATGCGGCGAGATCGCGGCGCTCGCCGCGTACTATGCGATGCCCGCCAGCGTCCGCGACTGGCCGGCGACAGATACTGGCTATAGCTGCACGTTCGGCCAAGCGATCTTGCCTGATGGCTGGAGCGCGAAGATCGGTGATGACCGGCGACGCGAACTGGTGAAGGCTGGCGCACTGATCCTCGCCGAGATCGAACGGCTCGATCGCGCAGCTGCACTCGCAGGAGGTAGCCGATGACAACACCTCCGAAGCGCGCGGTCCGGTTTCGTCTCGAACTGCAGGCGGACACCGTTGACCACCTGGTCATCGCACTTACCGATCTCGCCGCGCAAATCAGTGCGAACCGGTTGAGCGCGCATGTGATCAGCGGCGGCGCCTTCAGCAGCCACGAATGCTGGCTTACCGTCGCGGATCACCCGACGCACGCCGAATACATCGAGCAACTGGAGCAATGGCGCGACCGCATCACTGCAGATCGAGGAGGTAATGCGTGAGGACGCTTGACCTGATCGAGTGCGCGGAATTCCTGAAGATCGACCGCACGACGCTGCTCGACATCGTCCACCGGGGCGACATCCTTGGTGCCAAGATCGGCCGAGCATGGGTCTTTCTGGAGGACGACGTCGTGGCCTACCTGCGGGAACAGGTGCAGGCGCAAACGCAGAAGCGGATCGAACAGATCCGATGCGGATCGCCAGCAACTGACGCCCGAGTCGACAAGGCAATCCGAAAGCAACTTTCGCAGACGGACCCGCGCCGGCCCGGCCGCAAAGCACGGCCCCTTCCACGCCTCCCCGAAATGGACGCACCGGCCGCAATGGCCGCGTAATCGCTCCAGACCCACCCCGGCCATCCGGCCGGGGTCTCACCAAAGCCTTTCGGCGAGATCGCTCCCCCGCAGGTTGGCGTAACGCATCAAGACCTTGGGATTGGTGTGTCCCGTGATCTTCGCGATCTGAACGTCACTCAACGTCGTACGCTCGTACAGCCTCGACGTCGCCTCGTGCCGCAGGTCATGGAACACGAGATCCGAGCAACCTGCCGCGTCGAATATCCGCCCGAACTGCGCCGATAGCCGGGACGAGACGCGAGCAAGCACCTTGCGCTTGAGCAGCTGCACGCCCTCGGCCCGCATCGACGCCTCCATATCGTCGACCCACGGGAACAAGCGGCCGCAGTCGAAGGTGAAACCGTTCATCTCTGGATCGCCGCCATTCACGGCGACCATGTACCGCTCGTACGCGGCGATTGCGATCGTCGTGAGCGGCACCGAGCGCTTGCTGCCGTTCTTCGTCTTCTCAAGAGACACCGTCCGCCGAGCAACATCAAACTGGTCGACCTCCAGCGTATACATTTCCCGCATCCGCATGGCGGACTCGATGCCAAGCTCGAAAAGGAACACCAGCGCCGGCCGGTACGGGAGATCGAACGCTCGCTCGCGGCCGTTTGGCTTCCCGCCGGCCATCAGTCGTCGAATTTCGGCCTGTTCCGCCTCGCTCGGCCGTCGATCCCGGTGTACGTCCTCTTTCGCGTCAACATCCTGCGCCTCGACCGCGACCCGATCTTCATCGGTGTAGGTGGCGTATCGCTTCGGGAGCAGGCGGAGAGGGTTGGTCGCCAACATCGGCGTGCCCGATCTCACCACCCAATCGAAGCAGCGAGCCAAGGCACCGACGTAGTGTCGGATCGTTGACGGCGAAAGGTGATCGTGTCGCTTCATGGTGGTCACCCACTGCTCGACCCACCGGTAATCAAGTGTCGCAAGCGACTTTGCCTTGATGGCCGCTCGTCCGAGGAGCGCATTGAGCACCTGGACGTCGGAATCAGGGACCGATACCCGGCGCAGGTACGCTCGAATGGCGTCCCCTGTTGTCGCGATCGCTTCGCGCTGCTCGACCACTTCGTCCGGCACGATGCCGGCGTCCAGCAGCTGCTCCAATCGGGCGACGTACGCGTCGCCTTCTTCCTCAGTGTCAAAGGTCAGGGAAAGTGGCTTTGGTAGCAGCTTCGCCCGCTTGATCGTGTATTCCCACGTGCCGGACGGCCGCAGTCGTTTGTTCGCCATGCCTAGATGAACTCGCCTCGATTGCCAATTAGCCGATTGACGGGTGGTTGGCGTCGGTTTTTAGTTGGTTACAGGCGACTTTTTACCACTCTAGGCAACTCTATTACAAGAATGAAAGCGACGCAGAAAAAAGAAAAGCCCTGAAGAATCAGGGCTTTATCTCGTTCTACTTGGAGGCGCGAGCCGGAGTCGAACCGGCCTAAACGGCTTTGCAGGCCGCTGCATAACCGCTTTGCTATCGCGCCAAAAGCGGACTGTCCGGATGCCGTGAGGCAAGCGACAGATTTTTATTCGAGGACCGGAAGTCCATCAAATAAAAAGGGAAGCGTGGCTTCCCCATTACTTGGAGCGGGAGACGAGTCTCGAACTCGCGACCTCAACCTTGGCAAGGTTGCGCTCTACCAACTGAGCTACTCCCGCATTGTCCTGCATCTGCAGCGCTTCGCCGTACCACACGCTGCCAGAAAAATCTGGAGCGGGAGACGAGTCTCGAACTCGCGACCTCAACCTTGGCAAGGTTGCGCTCTACCAACTGAGCTACTCCCGCATGTGTCCTGCATCTGCAGCGCTTTGCCGTACCACGCGCTGCCAGAAAAAATCTGGAGCGGGAGACGAGTCTCGAACTCGCGACCTCAACCTTGGCAAGGTTGCGCTCTACCAACTGAGCTACTCCCGCGTATTGCTACGCTACTGCTTCCCCGTCACACACTTACTTCGTCGTGCAGCGGAGAAGCGAGATTATGTCGAAGGCACATTCGTGTGTCAAGGGCTTTTCCAGCCCTTTTTACAAAAACCGCCGCCGCACCGGCGCGGCTCACGCACCGCCGCGCTCGCGAATCTGCGGCCACGCGAGCTTCATGTAGTACAGCATCGACCAGATGGTCAGCACCGCGGCCAGATACATCAGCCACTCGCCCCACACGCGCGTATCGATCGTCACGACGCCGAGCGGCAGCGGCCCGTAGAACAGCAGCATCGGAATCGCGACCATCTGGCACGCGGTCTTGAACTTGCCGAGCTGGTTCACCGCGACGCTCTTCGACGCGCCGATCTGCGCCATCCATTCGCGCAGCGCCGAAATCGCGATCTCGCGACCGACGATCACCAGCGCGATCGCCGCGTCGACCCGCGAAATCTGCACGAGGATCAGCAGCGCGGCCGTCACCATCAGCTTGTCCGCCACCGGGTCGAGAAAGGCACCGAACGACGACGTCTGGTTCCACTTGCGGGCAAGGAAACCGTCGAACCAGTCGGTCAGCGCGGCGAGGATGAAGATCGCCGCCGCCGCGAGATTGCGGTGCGCGCCGCCCATCACCGTGTCCGGCAGATAGAACACGCCGACGACGAGCGGAATCAGCACGATCCGTACCCACGTCAGGAAAATCGGGAAATTGAACGGCATGGCATGCGGGACAGTAAAGGATTCGCAATTGTGCCGTGTCGACCGGCCTGCCACAAGAACGCTGGCAATGCAGCCGGCCGCACGGCCGCGTCAGTGAAGCTGCTTGTAGATCTGCTCGGCGAGCGCGTGCGAAATGCCCTCGACGCTCGCCAGTTCCTCGACACTCGCGGCCACCACGCCGCGCAACCCGCCGAAGCGCGCGAGCAGCCGCTGCCGCCGCTTCGCGCCGACGCCTTCGAGCTCCTCGAGCCGCGACGTCTGGCGAGCCTTCGCCCGCTTCGCCCGCATGCCGGTGATCGCGAAGCGGTGCGCCTCGTCGCGAATCTGCGCGACGAGCATCAGCGCGGCGCTCTCCTTGCCGAGTTCGAGCGGCGCGCGGCCATCCGCGAACACCAGCGTCTCGAGGCCGACCTTGCGCCCCTCGCCTTTCGCGACGCCGACCAGCATCGACGTGTCGAGGCCGAGCTCGGTGAACACCTGCCGCGCGATCTCGACCTGACCCTTGCCGCCGTCGATCAGCACGATGTTCGGCAGCAGGCTCGACGCCTCGGCCTGGCGGGTCGACTCGCCGTCGATGCCGGCCGCCTCGTCGACGGCCGCCGCCTGCGCGGCCTGCTCGACCATCTTCTCGTAGCGGCGCGTGAGCACCTGCCGCATCGCCGCGTAATCGTCGCCCGGCGTGATGCCCGTGATGTTGTAGCGGCGGTATTCGCTCGACTGCATCTTGTGATGGTGATAAACGACACACGACGCCTGCGTCGCCTCGCCCATCGTATGGCTGATGTCGAAGCACTCGATCCGCAGCGTCGCGAGATCGTCGCTGTCGTAGCTGAGCGTGTCCGCCAGCGCGCGCGTGCGCGCCTGCTGCGAGCCCTGCTCGGACAGCAGCCGCGCGAGCGCGAGCCGTGCGTTCTGCTCGGCCATCGACAGCCACGCGCGCCGCTGTCCCTGCGGCTGCCGCACCAGCGATACCTTGTGGCCGGCCTGCTCGGACAGCAGCTCCAGCAGGTCGCGACTCGCGGGCGCATGGCTGACGACGAGCACCGGCGGCACGCGGTTGCCGAGATAGTGCTGCGCGATGAACGCGTCGAGCACCTCGGCCTCGACCGACGCGGCCGCCGCCGCGCCGCGCGCGCTGCCCGCCTCTTCCGCAGGCTGATCGGGCACCGTGTCGACCGGCGCGTCGGCCGGCGCATCGACCGACTCCGCCGGCTCGACCTCTTCACCGAGACCGCCTTCGGCGAGCGTCAGCGCACTTTCGACGTGCGTCGGGAAATACGCCTTGTCGCCGAGGTGCCGGCCGCCGCGCACCATCGCGAGGTTCACGCACACGCGTCCGCCCTGCGCGACGACGGCCAGGATGTCGACGTCGCTGTCGCTGCCGACCTCGATCGCCTGCTGGTGCAGCACCGTCGCGAGCGAGCTCATCTGGTTGCGCACGGCCGCCGCCTGCTCGAATTTCAGCTCGGCCGCGAACGCGTGCATCTTCTGCTCGAGTTCCTTCATCACTTCGGACTGCCGGCCGAGCAGGAAGCGCGCGGCGTTCGACACGTCGACCGCGTAATCCTCGTCGGAGATCGCGCCCACGCACGGCGCCGTGCAACGCCCGATCTGATGCAGCAGGCACGGCCGCGTACGGTTGTTGAAGACCGAATCCTCGCAGGTACGCAACTGGAACACGCGCTGCAGGATCTGGATGCTCTCGCGCACGGCCCACGCGCTCGGGAACGGCCCGAAGTACTGGTTCTGCTTGTCGACCGAGCCGCGGTAGTAGGCCATCCGCGGAAAGCGGTGCGCGGTGAGCTTCAGGTACGGATACGACTTGTCGTCGCGAAACAGGATGTTGTAGCGCGGCGCGAGCGCCTTGATCAAGTTGTTCTCGAGCAGCAGCGCTTCGGCTTCCGAGCGCGTGACGGTCGTTTCGATGCGCGCGATGCGCGTGACCATCATCGCGATGCGTGGCGACAGTTGCGTCTTCGTGAAATAACTCGACACGCGCTTTTTCAGGTCGCGCGCCTTGCCGACGTAGAGGACGGCGCCCGCCGTGTCGTAATAGCGATAGACGCCCGGCATGTGCGGCAGCTGCGCGAGGATCTTCTTCGGTTCGAACGGAGTAGCGGAGGCTTCTGGGGATGTCATGCGTGATCCGGGCGCCTTGTAACGCGGAACGGGTCTATTAGAATCGCCAGTTTAGAGCATTCACCGGCCCGCTTCGATGCCACGCACCACCGCTGCCCCCCTCTCCGCCGTGCCGCTCGCGCCGGGCGAACCGATTGCCTGCGACCTCTTCTGCACGGTGATCGACAATTTCGGCGACATCGGCGTGTGCTGGCGCGTCGCGCGCCAGCTCGCGCACGAGCACGGCTGGCAGGTTCGCCTGTTCGTCGATGACCTGCACACGTTCGCGCGCCTGCTGCCGCAGGTCGACCCCGACGCGGGGCGGCAGACGGTCGACGCGATCGCGATCGAGCACTGGCATGCGGAAGTCGGCGACGCGCTGGACATCGCCGATGTCGTGATCGAGGCGTTCGCATGCGAGTTGCCTGGTCCGTATCTCGCGGCGATGGCGCGGCGCGCGCGCCGCCCCGTGTGGATCAACCTCGAATACCTGAGCGCCGAGGACTGGGTCGCCGATTTCCATTTGCGGCCGTCGCCGCATCCACGCTATCCGCTCCTGAAGACGTTCTTCTTCCCGGGCCTGTCGGCCGGCACCGGCGGCGTGCCGAAGGAGCGCGACCTCGACGCGCGCCACGCAGCCTTCGACGCCGATCCGGCAGCCCGCGCCGCGTGGTGGCAGCGCGCGACCGGCGGCGCGGCGCCGGCGCCCGGCACGACGGTCGTCAGCCTGTTCGCCTACGAAAACCCGGCCGTCGACGCGCTGCTCGCGCAGTGGCGCGACGGCCCGTCGCCGGTCGTCGCGCTCGTGCCGACCGGGCGCCTGTCGCCCGCCGTCGCGCGCTTTTTCGGGGTCGAATCGTTCGCGGCGGGCGTACGGGCGCGCAGCGGCAACCTGACCGCCCATGGCCTCGCGTTCGTTCCGCAGGCCGACTACGATCCGCTGCTGTGGGTCGCCGATCTCAATTTCGTGCGCGGCGAGGATTCGTTCGTCCGCGCGCAGTGGGCGCGCAAGCCGTTCGTGTGGCACATCTATCCGCAGGCCGACGACGTGCACCTGCCCAAGCTCGATGCGGCGCTCGCGCACGTGTCGGCCGGCCTCGCCGATGCGCCGCGCGCCGCACTCGAGCGGTTCTGGCATGCGTGGAACGGCGCCGGCACGCCCGACTGGGCCGATTTCTGGCAACACCGCCCCGCGCTTGACGCGAATGCGCTCCGCTGGGCCGACGCGCTCGCGGCCGTCGGCGATCTCGCCGGAAAGCTGGCGGAATACGCAAAATCTCAGTTAAAATAAGCGGTTATCCGACGGCTGACCACGCAAGCGCTCGCGTTTGGGCTCCTGGCGCCCACCGGAACGCACCGCCGCTTGCGCCGTCAGCCGTTGCGCAACGCTCAGGCACCTATTTATTTGATTTGATCAGGACAGTTTTTTATGAAAACCGCACAGGAACTCCGCGTAGGCAACGTCGTGCAGATCGGCAGCGAAGCATGGGTCATCGCAAAAGCGGAATACAACAAGTCGGGCCGTAACTCGGCCGTCGTCAAGATGAAGATGAAGAACCTGCTGTCCAACGCAGGTCAGGAATCGGTCTACAAGGCTGACGACAAGTTCGAGGTCGTCGTGCTCGACCGCAAGGAAGTGACGTACTCGTACTTCGCCGACCCGATGTACGTGTTCATGGACGCCGACTACAACCAGTACGAAGTCGAAGCCGAAATGATGGGCGAAGCGCTGAACTACCTCGAAGACGGCATGGCTTGCGAAGTCGTGTTCTACAACGAGAAGGCGATCTCGGTCGAACTGCCGACGGTCCTCGTTCGCGAAATCACCTACACGGAACCGGCCGTCAAGGGCGACACGTCGTCGGGCAAGGTGCTGAAGAACGCGAAGCTGGCCACCGGCTTCGAACTGCAAGTGCCGCTGTTCTGCAACACCGGCGACAAGATCGAAATCGATACGCGCACGAACGAATACCGCAGCCGCGCGTAATCGTCAGCGATTTCCGCATCGAACAAAGCGCCCTTCGGGGCGCTTTTTGTTTGTCTGGCGCCAACAGCTGCCACAAACCGGAGCCATGCGCAGCACAAAAGCCACCGGTAAAGATATTCAATTTGTATCATCGGTAACTGTTTTATAGCGCCGGAGAAATAATGCGCGTGACGCGTTCGGCGGGGCATAAAATCAATCTTTAATCCGACATGCGGCTGCGGCCCGCTGGCCGACAGCCCGCCTCTCTTGACTCGACTCGCGTCCACCATGCCACACGCCCTGATTGTCGAAGACGATCCCAACAGCCTGTCAGGCCTCACCGCGCTGCTCGCCGCAGACGGCTTCTCGGTCGACACGGCCACGTCGCTCGCTGAAGCGCGCACGGCGCTCGGCCGCTCGATTCCCGACGTCGTGCTCGTCGACCTGAACCTGCCGGACGGCAGCGGGTTCGATCTGCTCCAGCACCTGCCGCAGCAACAGCCGAACGGCTCGCTGCCCGTGATCGTGCTGACGGGCAACGCGACGGTCGAGAGCGCCATCGAGGGCCTGCGTCACGGCATCTGGGACTACCTGCTGAAGCCAATCAACATCCCGCGCCTGCGCAGCCTGCTCGCGCGGATTCCCCGCCCGTACGAACTGATCGACGAAGTGCAGTCGCTACGTGCGTCGCTGCGCCATCTCGGCCGCTTCGGCGCGCTGGTCGGCCGCAGCGACGCGATGCAGCACGTGTACGACATGATCGAGCACAACGCCCGCACCGAAACGGCCGTGCTGTTCTCGGGCGAAGCCGGCACCGGCAAGAAGCTGGCGGCACGCACGCTGCACGACCTGAGCCGGCGCCGCAAGGGCCCGTTCGTGTCGTTCGACTGCCGCATGCTCGTGCAGGCCGGCCGGCACGGCGCGTCGCTCGACAGCGTGCTGTTCGGCCATGAGCGCGGTGCGTTCGACGGCGCCGAGCGCCGCGAGACGGGCCTGTTCGAGCAAGCCGGCGGCGGCACGCTGTTCCTCGACGAAATCACCGCACTGCCGCTCGTGCTACAGGAAGCGCTGCTGCATGCACTCGATTCGCAGAACTTCATGCGGATCGGTGGCACGAGCTCGATCACCAGCGATTTCCGGCTGATCGCGGCCACCCGCCGCCCGGCGCGCGAAGCGGTGGCGAACGGCACGCTGCGCGAGGATCTGTGGCTGCGCCTCGACGCGGCGTCGATCACGATGCCGCCGCTGCGCGAGCGCGACGGCGATGCACTCGCGATCGCGGACGCGCAGATCGACGAACTGAACCGGGAAGCGCGCGCAACCGGCCGCAGCACGACCGACAAACGCGCGGCCCCGGGCTTCGTGCGCGAATGCCTGTCGTACGAATGGCCGGGCAACGTGCGCGAACTGCAGGAGCGCGTGCGTTTCGCGTACGACGCATCGGGCGACTTCATCGAGACGCTGCGCGCGGGCGAAGCCAGCTTCTCCGCCGGCGCCGCGCTGAACGGCAGCAGCGTGCAGATCAAGGTCGGCACCCCGCTGTCCGACGTCGAGGATCTGCTGATCCGCGCGACGCTCGACGCGGTCGGCGGGACGCGCCACCGCGCGGCGACGCTGCTCGGCATCAGCCCGAAGACGCTGTACAACAAGCTGCAGCGGATGAAGGTGAACTGAGTGGGCGGCCTCTGGATACGGGCGCTGGTCGGATCTGACCGTTAGTTGCGTACGAATCCATTCCAGCGACTCCCGAATCAGGCCATCGCAATCCGTAATAAAAAAGCCGCGCTATTGCGCGGCTTTTTCGTTTGGAATGACTGGAACGGCGCGACCCGCGCCATCCCCTACCCGCTTACGCCAGCGCGCTGTTCAGCAGTGCCTGCGCCTGCAGATACTCGGGCTGCGCGATCAGCTTGTCCCACTTGAGCGCCTTGCCGCGCGCGCGCATCCGCTTGAGGCGCCGCACCGACTCGGCCGAGGTCCGCGCCTTCAGCCCGTTCAGCACGACTTCGGCCGCGTCCGGCTGGTTGCAGACGAGCACCATGTCGCAACCGGCGGCGAGCGCGGCGTCGGCCGCCTGCGTGAGCGTGCCGCCTTCGCGGGCGGCCTCCATCGACAGGTCGTCGCTGAAGATCGCGCCCGTGAAGCCGAGCTTGCCGCGCAGGATGTCCTGCAGCCACACGCGCGAGAACCCGGCCGGCCGCTTGTCGACCTGCGTGTAGATCACATGTGCCGGAATCACCGCGGCAAGCGACAGCCCGAGCCAGTCGTACGGCGCGACGTCCTGCTCGAGGATCGCATCGAGCGTGCGGTCGTCGGTCGGCAGCGCGACGTGCGAATCGGCCTCCGCGAAGCCATGCCCGGGAAAATGCTTGCCGCAGTTCGCCATGCCGGCGAGCGACAGCCCGTGATTCAGGCTCTTCGCGAGCAGCGTGACGACGCGCGGGTCGCGATGGAACGCCCGATCGCCGATCACCTTCGAGTGCCCGTAGTCGAGATCGAGCACGGGCGTGAAGCTCATGTCGATCCCGCACGTGCGCAATTCGGCGGCCAGGATGTAGCCGACGGCGGTCGCGACCTTCGTCGCGAGCAGCACGTCGCGATCCCACAGTTCGCCGAGGCGGCGCATCGCGGGCAGCACCGTGAAGCCGTCGGTGCGGAACCGCTGCACGCGCCCGCCTTCGTGGTCGACGGCGATCAGGATGTCTTCGCGCACCGCGCGGATCGCGTCGGTCAGCGCGGTCAGTTGCGCACGATTCTCGAAGTGCCGCGCGAACAGGATCACGCCGCCGGTATTCGGATGCGCGAGGCGCCGCGCATCGTCGCGCAACAGGGTCGTGCCGACGACGTCGAGCATGACCGGGCCGGGAGTCGTTTTCATCAGATCGGGAATTCCGTCAGGAGGAGGTTCGGGAAACAGGTGCAGCTGCAGGGGCCGGCGCGGCGTCCGTCTCGGCAACCACGAACGACACCGCGTAGTCGCGTTCGTCGCTGACCGTCACGCGCGCCGTGATGCCGCGCGCGGCCAGCCAGTCGGCCAGCTCGCCCGAAGCGACCACGTACGGCTCGCCGCTCGGATGGTTGAGCGTCTGCAGCGCGCGCCACGTCATCGGCCAGTGCATGCCGAGCCCGATCGCCTTCGAGAACGCTTCCTTCGCGGAAAAGCGCGTCGCGAGAAACGCGATGCCGCGCGCCTCGGAGCGTGCGCGCCGCGCGTGGAACACGCGCAGTTCGTCGGGGCCGAGCACCTTCTCGGCAAACCGGCCGCCCGTGCGTTCGAGCACGGCCGCGACGCGGCTCACCTGCGCGATGTCGGTACCGATGCCGTAGATCGCCATGTTAGTCTCCGCCGAAGTGGCCCGGCAGCGTCGGGGCAAACGCGTCGCAAACGGCGTGCGGGGCGCGGCGGCCTCGCATCGTCAGCGCGCGCCGCCGTGCAGCGCGGCGACGCGTGCGGCAACCATGATCGCCTTCATCTCGCGCACCGCGTTGTCCCAGCCCGCGAAAATCGCGTGCGCGACGATCGCGTGGCCGATGTTCAGTTCGACGATGCCGTCGATCGCGGCGATCTGCTGCACGTTCGTGTAGTGCAGCCCGTGGCCCGCGTTGACCTTCAGGCCAAGCCGCGCGCCGGCCTGCACGCCCGCGACGATACGCTCGTATTCGCGCTGCTGCTCGGCTTCGTCGTGCGCTTCGGCGTAGCGGCCCGTATGCAGCTCGATCACCGGCGCGCCCGCTTCGTGCGCGGCGCGGATCTGCGTGTCGTCCGGGTCGATGAACAGCGACACGCGCACGCCCACGTCGGCGAGCTGCTTGCACGCCGCGCGCACGGCCTCGAAGTGGCCGGCGACATCGAGACCGCCTTCGGTCGTCAGTTCCTCGCGCTTCTCCGGCACGAGGCACGCGTCGTGCGGACGCACTTCGCACGCGATGTCGAGCATCTCGGCCGTGACCGCGCATTCGAGGTTCATGCGCGTCTTCAACAGCGGGCGCAGTTCGCGCACGTCGGCGTCGACGATGTGACGACGATCCTCGCGCAGGTGCAGCGTGATCGCATCCGCGCCCGCCTCTTCGGCGGCGAGCGCCGCGCGGATTGGATCGGGATAGCGCGTGCCGCGCGCATTGCGCAGCGTCGCGACGTGGTCGATGTTCACGCCAAGGTCGATGGCGGTGGGCGTTGTCAGGAAGAAGCTCATAGGTTTTGCAGGTCGATCAGGATCTGACGCGTGGCGAGCGGCGTGCCGCCGAGATAGGTGTTCAGCAGGAAGCGCATCAGCGTCTTGCTTTGCGCAACCGTCTGGGCTCGATGGTAATCGTCCTGTTCCATGTCGAGCAACGTCTGCCCGGTGATGACCGGCCAGTGCGACGGCACGTCGTCGTCCGCATTGCGCACGCCGCGCTCGGGATCGAACACGTAGCGGCGCTCGGGTTCGACCGCGCGGCGGGCGACCGTGCGGTTCAGCGCCATCGCATAGCCGGTCTCGCGCAGCAGCACGCGCTCGAACGAACGCAGTACCTGCACCGCGGGTTCGCCGTGCGCGAGGCGCGTGAGGGTCAGCACGTAATGATTGAACAGCGGCGGCTGGGGATCCTCGCGCGCGCAAAATTTCACGAGCAGCTCGTTCGCATAGAAACCGCACAACAGCCCGTCGCCACCGAGCGGCAGCATCCCGCCGACCCACTCGGCGCCCGTCAGCGTGCGCACCTCGGATTTGCCGGACCAGGACAGCAGCAGCGGCTGGAACGTCTGCAATACGCCGCGCAACGCGGAGTGCGGGCGCTTCGCGCCCTTCGCGACGAGCGCGAGCCGGCCGTGGTCGCGCGTCAGCACGTCGACGATCAGGCTCGTTTCCCGATACGGATAGCTGTGCAGCACGAACGCCGGCTGCTCGGCGACGCGGAAATCGGACGTGCGAGACGTCGCGCGCCGCGCCTTGCGCGGCGGTTCGGGCGGTGCCGGCAGCGGCGCGTCGTTCGCGCCGGCCGTCACCGCGTCTTCGGTCGACGTCAGCGCGTCATTCGTACCCATAGGCACGCAGCCCCGCCTCGTTGTCGGCCCAGCCGCTCTTCACCTTCACGAAGGTCTCGAGGTACACGGGGCCGTCGAACAGCTTTTCCATGTCCATCCGCGCCTCGGTGCTGATCTGCTTGAGCTTCTCGCCCTTCTTGCCGATCACCATCGCCTTGTGCGAATCGCGCTCGACGAGGATCGTCGCGAAGATGCGCTTCAGGCGGCCCTCTTCCTCGAACTTGTCGATCAGCACGGTGCTCGTGTAGGGCAGCTCGTCGCCGGTCCAGCGAAACACCTTCTCGCGCAGGATTTCGGCCGCAAGAAAACGCGAGCTGCGGTCGGTCAGCTCGTCCTCGCCGTAGATCGGCTCGCCTTCCGGCAGGTACGGCTTGATCGTGTCCAGCAGGCGCTTGATGTCTTCCGGCTTCTGCGCCGACAGCGGCACGAGCTCGGTGAATTCGCGCAGCTCGCTCACCTTCTGCATGAACGGGAACAGCGTGGCCTTGTCGTTCACGCGGTCGATCTTGTTGGCGATCAGCAGCGTCGGCATGCCGGGCGGGATCAGGTCGAGCACCTTCTGGTCGTCGGGCCCGAAGCGGCCGGCCTCGATCACGAACAGGATCACGTCGACCGACGTCAGCGTCGACGTGACCGCGCGGTTCAGCGAACGGTTCAGCGCGGTGCTGTGACGGGTCTGGAAGCCGGGCGTGTCGACGAACACGAATTGCGCGTCGTCGAACGTGTTGATGCCGGTGATGCGGTGGCGGGTCGTCTGCGCCTTGCGCGACGTGATGCTGATCTTCTGGCCGACGAGTGCGTTCATCAACGTCGACTTGCCGACGTTCGGGCGGCCCACGATCGCGATCATGCCGCAACGGAAACCGGTAGGAGCGGGAGTGTTCATATCGTTTGGGAGACAGGTTCGGAAACGGCCGCGCGGCGCGCGGCACGATCGCTGGGCAATTCAGTGGTCGGCATCGGCCACGCGCGCCTGCGCGGCAGCAAGGCTCGCGCCGCCGGGCGGCGTGTCGGCGTCGGGCGCCGCGGCATCGCGTGCGCGCGCAGGCGTGCGCGGGGCGGCGTCGGCACTCGCGCCAGGCTTGTCGGCCGACGACGATGCCGGATCGGCTGCGTGACCGGCCGGCTTGTCAGCTGCGCGCGGCGCGGCCTCGGCCGGCTTCTCCGCGGCCTTGTCGGGCCGCTCGGCCGGTTTGTCGGCAACCTTGTCGGCCGCCGGCTTCGCCGCCCGTTCGCCCTTGTCCGCGGCCGGCTCGACATGCGCCGCGCGAATCGCCGCCATCGGCGCGACGGCCGGTTCAGCGCCCGTCGCCGCGGCCGCGGCGGTGGCAGACGGCACCGCGCCCGCCGCCCTCGCCTCGCGCGCCGCCGCACGTTCCTTCCGCTCGGGCGAGCGCAGGTCGAGCGCTTCCTGCACGCCCTTCACGCCCGGCACGATCTCGGGTTCGACATGCTTGGACCCGCGCGCGTTTTTCGAGCGCTTCGGCTTCGCGGCCAGCATCGGCGCGGCCGCCATCACTTCGTCGAGCGCCTTCTTCGCGGCAGCCTGCTCGGCCGCGCGCCGGCTCGCGCCGGAGCCCGATACCTTCACGTCCAGCTTCGGCACCGTGCACTCGACCTCGAACTGCTGATTGTGCGCCGCACCATGCGTCGCGACGACCGTATAGGTCGGCAGCGCGATCTTGTGCCCCTGCAGATATTCCTGCAGCAGCGTCTTCGCGTCCTTGCCGAGCGTACGCGGATCGATGTGGTCGAGAATCGGGATATAGAGGCGCTTGATGACCCCTTGGGCGGCTTCGAAGCCCCCATCGAGGAACACGGCCCCGATGATGGCTTCGAACGCGTCCGCGAGGATCGACGGGCGACGGAACCCGCCGCTGCGCAGTTCGCCCTCGCCCAGCCGCAGGCCGTCCGAGATATTCAGGGCCTGAGCAATTTCGTACAGCGACTGCTGCTTGACGAGATTGGCGCGTACGCGCGACAGGTCACCTTCGTCCAGCTTGCCGAAACGCTGGAACAAAAGGGCGGCCACCGCGCAATTCAGAACGGAATCGCCGAGAAACTCGAGCCGTTCATTGTGCGTGGCACTGTGACTGCGATGGGTCAAAGCCTGGCGCAACAATTCCGCATTGCGAAATTCGTAGCGCAGCCGGCTTTCCAACTGGGATGAGGGCATGTGCAGGAGTATAACGCGGGCGCCCGGTCGGGCCGAAACGGCACGGCCGGACGCGAAAAGGCGTGACGAGGCGGTGTTACCGCCGGTTCTTAAAGTAGTTCGGCAATACGCGACGCGGCCCGTGCGTCGCGTATTGCGTGTGAATCGAATGCGGTCAGTTGAAGGAGCCGATGCGCTTCAGGTCGCTGAAGTTCATCCAGATGAAGAACGCGCGGCCGACGATGTTCTGGTCGGGCACGAAACCCCAGTAGCGGCTGTCCGCGCTGTTGTCGCGGTTGTCGCCCATCATGAAGTAGTGACCGGGCGGCACCTTGCAGATCACGCCGCGGCTGTTGTACGTGCAGTTGTCGCGATATGGATAGTCGTATGCGCCCATCACGAACGGTGGCACGGCCGGGTTGTTGAGGATCGCGTTCTTCTTGTTGCCGATCGTTTCCTCGAACTGCTTCGCGTAATTCTGGCGCTCGTCATCGAAGAAATCGGGCAGCGGCGTTTCGGGCACCGGCTGGCCGTTGATCGTGAGCTGCTTGTCCTGGTATGCGACGGTATCGCCCGGCAGGCCGATCACGCGCTTGATGTAGTCGACCGACTCGTCCTTCGGATAGCGGAACACGACGACGTCACCGCGCGACAGCGGGCTGCCCTGCGTGATCTTCGTGTTGGTGACCGGCAGGCGCAGCCCGTACTCGAACTTGTTGACGAGGATGAAGTCGCCGACGAGCAGCGTCGGCACCATCGAGCCCGACGGAATCTTGAACGGCTCGACGACGAACGAACGCACGACGAATACGGCCAGGATCACCGGGAAGAAGCTCGCCGTGTACTCGAGCCACCACGGCTGACGCAGCTTTTCGTCACGCAGCTTCGAACGCGTCTGCACCGCGTTTTCGTCCGCGAAACGCTTGTCGATGCGCGACTGCTGGCGATCGAACTCCTCGATCGCCGAGTCGGCCGCCTTGCGACGCCGCGGCAGGAACACCAGCTTGTCCAACACCCACGCTACGCCCGTCACGACGACGAGCACAAAAAGAATCAGCGCAAAATTCATAAAAGGATCAGTCCTGTTATTTGTCTTCGACGCGCAAGATCGCGAGGAACGCCTCCTGCGGGATCTCGACCGAACCCACCTGCTTCATCCGTTTCTTACCTTCTTTCTGCTTCTCGAGCAGTTTCTTCTTCCGCGTGATGTCGCCGCCGTAGCACTTCGCGAGCACGTTCTTGCGCAGTGCCTTGATGTTCTCGCGCGCGACGATGTGCGCGCCGATCGCGGCCTGGATCGCCACGTCGTACATCTGGCGCGGAATGATCTCGCGCATCTTCGCGGCGACTTCGCGGCCGCGGTATTGCGATTGCGACCGGTGCACGATGATCGACAGCGCGTCGACCTTGTCGCCGTTGATCAGCATGTCGACCTTCACGACGTCCGACGAACGATATTCCTTGAACTCGTAGTCCATCGACGCATAGCCGCGCGACACCGACTTCAGGCGATCGAAGAAGTCGAGCACGATTTCCGCCATCGGGATCTCGTACGTGAGCTGCACCTGACGGCCGTGATACTGCATGTTGATCTGCGAGCCGCGCTTCTGCTCGCACAGCGTGATCACCGAGCCGACGTAGTCCTGCGGCATGTAGAGATTCACGGTGACGATCGGCTCGCGCACTTCGGCGATGCGACCGGGCTCCGGCATCTTCGCCGGGTTCTCGACCATGATCGTCGAGCCGTCGCTCTGCACGACCTCGTAGACGACCGTCGGCGCGGTCGTGATGAGATCCATGTCGAATTCGCGCTCGAGCCGCTCCTGCACGATTTCCATGTGCAGCAGCCCGAGGAAGCCGCAGCGGAAACCGAAGCCGAGCGCCTGCGACACTTCCGGCTCGTACTGCAGCGATGCGTCGTTCAGCTTCAGCTTCTCGAGCGATTCGCGCAGCGCGTCGTACTGGTTCGCCTCGACCGGATACAGCCCCGCGAACACCTGCGGCTTCACTTCCTTGAAGCCCGGCAGCGGCTCGGCAGCGGCCTTGGCCGCGTGCGTGACGGTATCGCCGACCTTCGCGGCCGTCAGTTCCTTGATGCCGGCGATGATGAAGCCCACCTGCCCGGCCGACAGCGAGTCGAGATTGCGCGACTTCGGCGTGAACACGCCGACGTGCTCGACCGGATACTGCGCACCGGTCGCCATCATCTTGATCTTGTCCTTCGGACGCAGCGTGCCGTTGACGATGCGCACGAGCATCACGACGCCGACGTAGTTGTCGAACCACGAATCGATGATCAGCGCCTGCAGCGGCGCGGCCGGATCGCCCTTCGGCGGCGGCACCTTCGCGATCAGCGACTCGAGCACGTCTTCCACGCCGAGGCCCGTCTTCGCGCTGCAGCGCGTCGCGTCGGTCGCATCGATGCCGATCACGTCCTCGATCTCCTCGATCGCGTTCTCGGGGTTCGCGGCCGGCAGGTCGATCTTGTTCAGCACCGGCACGACCTCGACGCCGAGCTCGATCGCCGTGTAGCAGTTCGCGACCGTCTGCGCCTCGACGCCCTGGCTCGCGTCGACCACCAGCAGCGCGCCTTCGCACGCGGACAGCGAGCGGCTGACCTCGTACGAGAAGTCGACGTGCCCCGGCGTGTCGATCAGGTTCAGGTTGTAGACCTTGCCGTCGCGTGCGCGATAGGACAACGCGGCAGTCTGCGCCTTGATCGTGATGCCGCGCTCGCGCTCGATGTCCATCGAGTCGAGCACCTGCGCTTCCATTTCACGGTCGGCGAGGCCGCCGCATACCTGGATGATGCGATCCGCGAGTGTCGACTTGCCATGGTCGATGTGCGCGATGATCGAGAAATTGCGAATATGATCCATTCAGTGCCGATCAAGCGAAAAAGGCGCGCTCGACGACTGCGGAGCACGCCTTGTGTAAGTCGGTGAAAAAACGGCTTATTTTAGCCGAAAAGGCTTACGCCGGGCGGGATTTCGGACGCCCGCCCCGCGGAGCCCGGCGGGACACCCGCCGGATCGAGCCCCGTGCGAAGCGGCGCCGGCCGACGGCAGGCCAGGTTCAGCGCCGGGCCGCCAGCGCGTCGCGCACCCGCGCATCGTCGAACCGGTGGCGGCACACTTCCGCGCCGTCCAGCAGCAGCACGGGTACGTCCTCGTCGTAACGCGCGACGAGCGCCGCATCGGTGTCGATGTCGATATAGTCGACCGCGACGCCGAATTCGGCCGCCACCGGCGCCAGTGCGTCGCGCATGTCGTCGCACAGGTGGCACCAGCCGCGGCCGTAGAGCGTGAACATCGGCGCGTTACTTCTGGCGCGGCCGCACGGGCACGAACTGCGTGTTGTCGCCACGCCGCACGAGCACCGCGACCGCCTTCTGCGGATCAAGCTGCGCGGTCACCTCGGTGAACTGCTTCGCGCTCGTGATGTCGGTGTCGCCGACGCGCAGCACGATGTCGCCGCGCTGCAGGCCCGCACGGGCGGCCGGGCCGTCGACGCCGTCGATCTGCACACCGTTCTTCAGCTTCAGCGTCTTCAACTGCTCCGCCGTCAGGTCGCTAACCGTCAGGCCGAGCGAATTGGTCTGGCGCGGCTTCTGCGGCGCGTTCTTGCGCTGCTCGGCCTTGGCCGTCGACTCGGCCGGCGTCTCGGCGATCGTGATCGGCAGATCGCGTGCCTGACCCTTGCGCCACACGTTGACCGTCGCCTTCGTGCCGGGCTTCGTGTCACCGACCATGCGCGGCAGGTCCGACGCCGCATCGACCGGACGGCCGTTGAACTTCAGGATAATGTCGCCCGGCTGGATGCCGGCCTTGTCGGCCGGGCCGCCCGGCTCGACGCTGCTCACGAGCGCGCCTTCGGCCTTCGGCAGTCCGATCGAGTCGGCCACGTCCTTCGTCACCTCGCCGATCGCCACCGCGATCCGACCGCGCGTGACCTTGCCCGTCGCCTTCAGCTGGTCGGCCACGCGCATCGCCTCGTCGATCGGAATCGCGAACGAAATGCCCATGAAGCCGCCGGTGCGGCTGTATATCTGCGAGTTGATGCCGATCACCTCGCCCTGCATGTTGATCAGCGGGCCGCCCGAGTTGCCGGGGTTCACGGCGACGTCGGTCTGGATGAACGGCAGGTAGTCGCCCGTATTGCGGCTCTTCGAGCTGACGATGCCGGCCGTGACCGTGTTGTCGAGGCCGAACGGCGAACCGATCGCGACGACCCACTCGCCGACGCGCACCTTGTTCGAATCGCCGATCGCGACGACCGGCAGGTTCGACGCCTGAATCTTGACGACCGCGACGTCCGTGCGGTCGTCGACGCCGATCAGCTTCGCCTTGAATTCGCGCTTGTCGGTCAGCGTCACGTAGATGGTGTCGGCATCGTCGACGACGTGCGCATTGGTCATCACGTAACCGTCGGCCGACACGATGAAGCCTGAGCCGACGCCGCGATTCTGCTCGGTGTCGGGCCCGTTGTCCGGCGCCGGCGCGTTCTTCGGGTTGCTGCCGTTGCCGCCGCCGTTGCCGGGCGCCTGCGGCAGCGGAATGCCGAAGAAGCGCCGGAAGAATTCCGACATGTCGCCGTTGTCGAAGCCGGGCGGGAGCATCCCGCGCGGGCCGCTCGTCGGCACGTTGGCGGTGGTCCGGATGTTCACGACGGCCGGGCCGACCTTTTCGACGAGGTCGGCGAAATCGGGAAGGCTGGCAGCCGGAGGCGTGACAGCGACCGCGGTTTGCGGGACGAGCGGCAGGCAGGCACACAGCGCCGCCGCCGCGAGCACTTTGCGCAGCGTGAGTTTCGTCATGTCGGAAGCCGTAGCGTTACTTGGAAGCCTTGTATTCTATGGCAGACGCGAACTGCTGCAACGTCGCCGGCGGCACTTCGCCGAGCACGGTGATCCAGTAGTCGCCGCGGCGCTTCACGAGAACGTGCGTCGCACCGGTGCTGCCCGCGCCTTCCTTGCGCGTATTCTTTTCGGCCGGCTCGATGAAAACCGAGATCGTCGCGAGGCCGTCGGTGAAGACGGCCTGATCGACCGGGATCGGCGGATCACCCGCATCGCGCGCGGCCATCGGCCGGCGCACTTCACGAATCTTCTGGAAGCCGGCGACGCTCGGCGCGAGCTGCCAGCCCTGCGCTTCCATGTCGACCGCCGCGACCGGCGGGCGCACGACCGTCCAGCCGCTCAGGTTGCGCATGCCGGCTGCAATCGCGGCCTTGTCGCCGCTCGCGCCGCCGGTTTGCAATTGCGAGAACGCGATCTGTTCGAGCACGTGATCGTTCGCGTCGAGCGTCTGCGAACGCAGCAGCAGCCCGGTGCGCGCGTCGGCCCACAGCTTGTACGTGAAACGGTAGGCATCCTTCGGCACGAGCTCGACGACCTGCGCGTCGATCCCGGCCACACGGTCCTTGCCGAGCGACTTCGCATCGTAGACGGACATCACGTGCTCGCCGCTCGCGCCGAGCAGCGCGGGGAACGAGTCGCGCGTCTGGCGGCGCTCGACCACGCACAGCTTGCGCTCGGGCACGAACGTGTACAGCTCGTCGTTGTGCCGCAGCAGCTTGCGCGGCTTGCCGTCGAGCGTCTCGATCCGCTCGAACTCGCCGTCGCGGGACGAGACGTGCGCGATGCGCGACGACTGCACATACCCGCCGCGCTGGTAGACGAACGTACCTTCGTAGCTCTGCTGTTGCGCCGCCTGCTGGACGCGGTCGAGCCAGTCGGCGGCACCCTTGCGGGTCGCGACGGGATCGTCCGGTTGCTGGGCGCTGGCGGGAAGGGATTGAACGGACAACAGGGCGGCTGCGCAAAGCAGGAGGGCCGGCAGCCGCTTCCATCCGGAGATGGCGTGATTCAACTGCAATGTCCGCATCGGGTTTATTGGCCTGGCGTGGTGGTCACGGCAGCGCGGATCAGCGGCATCGAGCCCGTGACGACGGGCTGCTGGGCGAATTGCTGGTGCGCTTCAAGGTATTGGTCGAGGCTGGCGTCGCGAATGATGTTGACGTCCTGCAGGCCCGGCTGGGCCGATGCCTGCGCAACCGTCACGCGCTGCAGATTGCCGTTCTGCGGCGCGCCTGTCGACGCGACCTGGACGGCGCCCGGCGCACCGGCCGTCTGCATCTGCGGGACCACGATCCACGTCAGCGTGGCGGCCGCGGCGGCCACCGCGAATGCCGGCACGACACGGCGGCGCAGCGACAGCAGCTTGCGCGCGACCGGCGCGGCCGCCGGTGCCAACAGGTGCGGCTCGCTTTCGAGCGCCGCCGACATGCGCGCGGTGAACGCGACGCTCAGCGCGGGCGACAGCGCGAGCTCGTCCGAGCGCAGCGCATCGCCGATCAGGTGGTAATGGGCCCACACGGCGCGATCCGCGCGGTCGAGCTCAGCCAGAAACTGCCCGTGATCCGGGCCATCGAACATTTCGCCGTCGACCAGCGCGGAAAGGCGCTCGCCGCGCGAGCACGCTTGCGATTGCGTATTGACCGACCCCATGATGCTCCCCATCTTGCACACCCCGTCGTGACTTCACGACTCTATCCGTAACTAGACCCCGACCCGCGTCGTTCCGCCCGTCGCGCTTACCAGCGCTTGCCTTCGGGCGTATCGAGCAGCGGACGCAATTTGGCAGCGATTGCCTCGCGCGCGCGGAAGATCCGCGACCGGACCGTCCCGATCGGACAGCCCATCATTTCCGCGATCTCTTCGTAGCTCAGGCCCTCGATCTCGCGCAGCGTGATTGCCTGGCGCAGTTCCTCGGGCAGCAGAGCCATTGCAGCGTTGACCGTCTCGGCAATCTGCTTGCTCATCAACATCGACTCAGGCGTGTTGATATCCCTTAGTTGGTCTGCGTCGGAGAAAGTTTCCGCTTCCTCCGCATCGGCCTCGGTCGAGGTCGGCGCCCGGCGGCCTTGCGTCGCAAGGTAGTTCTTCGCCGTGTTGACGGCAATTCGGTACAACCACGTATAGAACGCCGATTCGCCGCGGAATTGCGGCAGCGCACGATACGCCTTGATGAACGCGTCCTGGGCCACATCCTCGACCTCGGCGGGATCCCGCACGAGGCGCGAGATCAGCCGAATGATCTTGCGGTGGTATTTGGAGACCAGGAGTTCGAACGCCGCCTTGTCGCCCTTCTGTACGCGCTCGACCAGAGCCTGATCGATTTCTTTTTCACTCACCTGACAAATCCGTTAACTAGGGATGCAACGCGGAGCGTTATTGTAGCGTTCCGGCGCCGGCCGCTGGTTACGGTCGGTAACCGCACCGCCGTCATGCCCGCCCCGCCGCTCCGGCCGTTCTCGCCAGTACCGACAGCGCGCTGAACGACGCGGCGTCGAGCGCGTCGGCCGGAATCAGCAGCGGCCGGGCCCGCCGGGCACCCTGCCCGACCGACAGCACCAGCAGCAGGCTGCTCCAGTGCGCATGGCCCGTCACGCGGCCACGGGCCAGCAACCGCCCGGTGCGGCCAAACGCCGCAATCTCCCCGAAGGCATCGATCCGCAACTCGGCCGGCAGCCGGCGGGCGCAAGTGCGCGCCGCCCATACGGCCAGCAGTGCCGCCGTCGCGGCCGACACGCCTGCGCCGGCGGCAGCGCCCGCGCGCGACGCCCAGAACAGGTACGCCGAGGCGGCAGCCGACGCGACGAACGCGGCCAGCACGAGATACGACACGGCCGAGGCCCGCAACGCAAAGCGCTGCGGACGCCCGGCCGGAGCATCGAATGGACTCGTCAAGCGATTCGACGTCAGACGCGCTTGAACACCAGCGTGCCGTTGGTGCCGCCGAAGCCGAAGTTGTTCTTCACGGCTACGTCGATCTTCATGTCACGCGCGGTGTTCGCGCAGTAATCGAGATCGCACTCGGGGTCCTGGTTGAAGATGTTGATGGTCGGCGGCGACACGTTGTTGTGCAGCGCCAGCACCGTGAACACCGATTCGAGGCCGCCCGCGCCACCCAGCAGGTGACCCGTCATCGACTTCGTCGAGTTGACCACCATCTTGTACGCGTGCTCGCCGAAGGCCGCCTTCACCGCGTCGGACTCGTTCTTGTCGCCCAGCGGCGTCGACGTGCCATGCGCGTTCAGGTACTGCACCTCGTCGGCATTCAGGCCGGCGTCGCGCAGCGCCGCGACCATGCAGCGGCGCGGGCCGTCCATGTTCGGCGCGGTCATGTGGTACGCGTCGCCCGTCATGCCGAAGCCCACGACTTCCGCGTAGATCTTCGCGCCGCGCGCCTTCGCCGCCTCGTACTCCTCGAGCACCATCACGCCGGAACCCTCGCCCAGCACGAAGCCGTCGCGGTCCTTGTCCCACGGACGCGACGCGGTAGCCGGATCGTCGTTGCGGGTCGACAGCGCGCGCGCGGCGGCGAAACCGCCGATGCCGAGCGGCGACACCGTCGATTCGGCACCGCCCGCGACCATCACGTCGGCGTCGCCGGCCTGGATCAGCCGCGCGGCGAGGCCGATGCTGTGCAGGCCGGTCGTGCAGGCCGTGACGGCCGCGAGGTTGGGGCCCTTCAGGCCGAACATGATGCTCAGGTGACCCGAGATCATGTTGATGATCGAACCCGGCACGAAGAACGGCGAGATCCGGCGCGCACCGCGATCGACGTAGGTCTGGTGCGTATCCTCGATCATCGGCAGGCCGCCGATGCCGGAACCGACCAGCACGCCGATGCGTTCCGCATTGGCTTCGGTCACTTCCAGCCCGCTGTCCCGCATGGCCTGGACGCCGGCGGCGATGCCGTAATGGATGAACGTATCCATGTTCCGGGCTTCCTTCGCCGGGATGTACTCCTCGGCGCTGAAACCCTTCACTTCGCCCGCGAAATGGCACGCGAGGTTCGACGCATCGAACTTCGTGACGGTGGCGATACCGGACTTGCCGGCGACGAGATTGGCCCAGCCGTCGGCAACACTATTGCCAACAGGCGAAATCAGCCCCAGGCCTGTAACGACAACACGACGGCGGCTCACGGTAACCTCTTTTCCATTATTGGATGACAAAAACAAAAGCCACAGTGGCCACAGGAACCAGCCCTGCGAGCCCTGTGGCTGTTAGTCCGTCCGGCGCGAAGCCGGCAGGATGGCGCGTCAATCGCGAAGATCGCGGCGACGTGGCGGACAAGCGCGAAAGGCGCTTACGCCTTGACGTTTGCGCGAGCGTAGTCGATCGCTTGCTGAACGGTCGTGATCTTCTCTGCTTCTTCGTCCGGGATTTCCATGCCGAACTCGTCTTCCAGAGCCATCACCAGTTCGACCGTGTCGAGCGAGTCCGCGCCCAGGTCGTTCACGAACGAAGCTTCGTTCTTGATCTCGGCTTCCGCGACGCCCAGTTGCTCAGCGACGATCTTCTTGACACGTTGTTCGATGTTGTCCATTACCCCTCCGAGGGAAAGTTCAGATTTACAAGTGCGCGCATTTTATCAGGTTTGCTGACGCCAAAACGCGCGTTGGCTTGATGGTCGATCAAGCGCCGGTCCGCCTGAAAAACGGGATACGGCGCGGATGGTAAACGAAAACCGTTACGACATGTACATGCCGCCGTTCACGTGCAGCGTCGTGCCGGTGATGTAACCGGCCTGCGGCGATGCGAGGAACGCGACGGCATGGGCGATGTCCTCCGGGCTGCCGAGGCGGCCGAGCGGAATCTGGGTCTTGAGCGCGGCCTGCTGTTCTTCCGGCAGCGTCTTCGTCATGTCGGTGTCGATGAAGCCCGGCGCCACGCAGTTCACCGTGATGCCGCGGCTGCCGATTTCACGCGCGAGCGCACGCGTCATGCCCGCGACGCCGGCCTTTGCGGCCGCGTAGTTGACCTGGCCCGGATTGCCGGCCGAGCCGACTACCGACGTGATGTTGATGATACGGCCGCCGCGCGCCTTCATCATCGGGCGCAGCACCGCGCGCGACAGACGGAACACCGACTTCAGGTTGGTGTCGATCACCGCGTCCCAGTCCTCGTCCTTCATCCGCATCGCGAGCTGGTCCTGCGTGATGCCCGCGTTGTTGACGAGCACGTTCAGCGCACCGAATTCCTTCACGGTCGCATCGATCAGCGCCTCGGCGGCGGCCGCGTCGTTGACGTTCAGCACCGCGCCGCGGCCCGTGACACCCGCTTCCGCGAACGCCGCGGTGATCGCGGCGGCGCCCGATTCGCTCGTCGCCGTGCCGATCACCGTCGCGCCCAGGCGCGCGAGTTCGAGCGCGATCGAACGGCCGATGCCGCGCGACGCGCCGGTCACGATCGCAACCTGTTTATCGAGAGTCTTGTCCATGAATCGAATATCCGTTGTTTGGGAAAAGGCGCCGCGTCAGGCGGTCGCGAGCTTGAGCGCTTCGTCGAGCGAAGCCGGATCGAATACCGAGGCGCCGACCAGGTTGCCGTCGATGCGCTTCGTCAGGCCGGCGAGCACCTTGCCCGGACCGCATTCGATCACGTGCGTGACGCCCGTGCCGGCGATGTGCCGCACGCACTCGACCCAGCGCACCGGGCCCGCGGCCTGGCGCACCAGCGCATCCTTGATCGCGGCCGGATCGCTGACCACGGCGACGTCGATGTTGTTGACGACCGGAATCTGCGGCGCCTTCACGTCGACGTTCGCGAGATAGTCGCGCAACTGATCCGACGCCGGCTTGAGCAACGACGAATGGAACGGCGCCGACACCGGCAGCGGCAGCGCGCGCTTCGCGCCCTTCGCCTTCGCGATTTCGCATGCCTTTTCGACTGCGGCCTTGCTGCCTGCGATCACCACCTGCGCGGGCGCATTGAAGTTCACCGCTTCGACGACACCCGCTTCCGCGGCTTCGGCGCATACCGCGCGCACCGTGTCGTCGTCGAGGCCCAGGATCGCGGCCATGCCGCCCTGGCCCACCGGCACGGCCGTCTGCATGGCCTGCGCGCGGAAGCGCACGAGCGGCACTGCGTCCTTGAACGCGAGCGCGCCGGCCGCGACGAGCGCCGTGTATTCACCGAGGCTGTGGCCGGCGACGATCGACGGCGCCGGGCCGCCTGCCTGCTGCCACGCGCGATAGCACGCGTACGCCGCGGTCAGCATCACGGGCTGCGTGTTGGTGGTCAGGTTCAGCTCTTCGGCCGGGCCTTCGGCGATCAGCTTGCCGAGATCCTGATTGAGTGCATCGGATGCTTCCTGGAGCGTCTCGCGCACGACGGCCAGATCGGCGAATGCGTCGAGCATCCCGATCGCCTGCGAACCCTGCCCCGGAAAAACGAATGCAAATTTCATATCGTCCCCAATTGAATCGATTCGGACGGCGCGCACGAACGGCGCGCCGATGGGACCCGCGCGCGGCAATGCGCGCCGCGGATCAGAAGCGGAAGACCGACGCGCCCCAGGTGAAGCCGCCGCCGACGCCTTCGATCAGCACGTGCTGGCCACGCTGGATGCGGCCGTCGCGCACCGCGGCGTCGAGCGCCAGCGGGATCGACGCGGCCGACGTGTTGCCGTGCTGGTCGACCGTCACGACCATGCGCTCCTGCGGCAGGCCGAGCTTGCGGCAGGTGCTGGTCATGATGCGGATGTTGGCCTGGTGCGGAATCAGCCAGTCGATTTGCTCGGGCGCGAGATTCGCCTTCGCGAGCGCCTCGATCGCGACCTTTTCGAGCACGTTGACCGCGAGCTTGAACACGGCCTGCCCGTCCATGTGCAGAAACGCGCTGCCGTCGATCACGCCGCGATTGACGTTGCCCGGCGTGCACAGGATGTTCGAGTAGCTGCCGTCCGCGTGCAGCGCGCTGCCGAGCACGCCCGGCTCTTCCGACGCGGACAGGATCACCGCGCCCGCGCCGTCGCCGAACAGCACGCAGGTCGTGCGGTCCTTGAAGTCGAGAATGCGCGAGAACGTCTCCGCGCCGACGATCAGCGCGGTGCGGTGCTGGCCGCTGCGGATGAAGCTGTCGGCCGTCGCCATCGCGTATGCGAAGCCCGAACACACGGCCTGCACGTCGAATGCCGCGCCGCCGTTCTTGATGCCGAGCTTGTTCTGCAGCAGGCACGCGGTGCTCGGGAACACGAAATCGGGGGTCGAAGTCGCGACGATGATCAGGTCGATCGACTGCGGATCGACACCGGCCGCTTCGATCGCACGACGCGACGCCTCGAGCGCGAGATCGCTCGTCGTGACGTCCGGTGCGGCGAAATGGCGCGCATGGATGCCCGTGCGCGCCACGATCCATTCATCGCTCGTCTCGATGCCTTCCTTCGCAAGACGATCGGTCAGCTGCTGGTTCGTGACGCGGTCGGGCGGCAGGTAGCTGCCCGTGCCGAGCACGCGGGAATAGAGGGTCGATTGGGCCATTTATGCTTTAGAGGATTGCGCAGCGGAAGGTTCGGCGTGATGGCCTGCGGCCGGGCTTGCTTGGCCCGCGCCGCCCGCGTCGTGTTCGCCGTCGCCGAGCGACACTGAATTATCCGCCATCGCGCGCGCGAGGCGCTCCAGCACCCCGTTTTTGACGGCATCATACCCGCGTTTGATCGCCCACTCAAACGCGTAGGCGTCGGCCGAACCGTGGCTCTTGATCACGAGGCTCTTCAGCCCCAGCAGCGCCGCGCCGTTGTACTGGCGGTGGTCGACGCGCTTCTTGAAACGCATCAGCACGGGCAGCGCGAGCAGTGCCATCAGCTTCGACATCAGCGAGCGGCCGAACTCCTCGCGGATGATGTCCGACAGCATCTGCGCGAGCCCTTCCGACGTCTTCAGCGCGACGTTGCCGACGAAGCCGTCGCACACGATCACGTCGACGGTGCCCTTGTAGATGTCGTTGCCTTCCACGTTGCCGCGGAAATTGAGCGTGCTGGCGCGCAGCAGCTCGCCTGCGCGCTTGATCGTCTCGTTGCCCTTGATGACCTCTTCGCCGATGTTCAGCAGGCCGATCGTCGGGCGCTCCTTGCCTTCGAGCGCGGCCACGAGCGCGTGCCCCATCTCTGCGAACTGCAGCAGGTGCTGCGGCTCGCAGTCGACGTTCGCGCCGAGGTCCAGCATCATCGTGTAGCCGGTCGGGTTCGGCAGCGCGAACGCGATCGCGGGCCGCTCGATGCCGGGCAGCGTCTTGAGTACGTAACGGGAAACCGCCATCAGCGCGCCGGTATTGCCGGCGGAGATGCAGGCCTGCGCCGCGCCTTCCTTGACGTGGTTGAGCGCGACGCGCATCGAAGAATCCTTCTTCTTGCGCAGCGCGACTTCGACAGGGTCGTCCATCGCCACGACTTCGGTGGCGGGCACGATGGTCAACGCGGGATCGTCGAGGGCTTTCAGCTTCTTCAGCTGAGCGCGAATCGCGCTTTCGATGCCGACGAGCATCAGGTGCGCATCGGGATGCGCGCGGACGAACTTGACTGCCGCGGGAACGGTCACGGACGGGCCGTGGTCGCCTCCCATGCAATCGATTGTGAGCTTTACGGTCATGGAATGCGACGAATTTCAGGCACAAAAAAGCGGCAGTTGAATGCCGCCTTTTTGTTGAGCCAGGAAAGTGTCAAGCGAACCAGTTGTCACGCGAACGGCGAGCGTAGCGCGCAACGCGTGACTTGACGCTTAGTCGTTCTTCGTCTTGACGACTTTCTTGCCGCGATAGTAGCCGTTCGGGCTGACGTGGTGACGCAGGTGCACTTCACCCGTGCTCGGCTCGACTGCCAGCGGCGCTGCCGTCAGGAAATCGTGCGAACGATGCATGCCGCGCTTCGACGGCGACTTCTTGTTTTGCTGGACTGCCATGACTAACTCCTAAATAATTTTCCGGATTCTAACACAGCCCGATCCGGCGCTTAACTACCCTGGCCCAAAGCCCTTACGCCTTCCCGCGCCACAACTGCTTAGTGTTTCTTGGTGCCGTCACCGTCCTTCTTCAACGCTTGCAGCGCTGCGAACGGATTCGGCCGTTTGCCTTCGTCCCCGGCTTCGTCGGACTCCTCGTCCTCCTCTTCCGCGGGACCGCTCGCACCCGACACGAGGCTTTCGTGAACTGCCGGGCAAACCTCGTGCTTGGGCACGAGCGGCAACGAAAGCAGCAATTCCTCTTCGATCAAGTCGACGAGATCGAACTGGCGTGAGCCCACGATCACATCGGCTTCATCGTCGTCGAGCGGAAATTCTTCAGCTTCTTCTTCGGTCGCGACGACGCGGTACGTCATGTCGACGTCGAACGTCTGGTCGTACGGCGTCATGCAGCGCTGGCACGTGAGCCACGCATGGCCATGCACCGCGAGGCGCAGATACGGCTGCTGCCCGTCGGCGCCGTCGTCCTGCAACTCCTTCTGCGTGAACCCTTCCGCCTGCCACGTGAAGACCGTGTCGCGATCTGGCGCGTCCGTCGGCACTTCGTTTAACATGCGCGGCAGTTGCGAGAGGTGTACCGCGCCAGCTGCCTGCCGCCCGCTGCGGGCGAACTCGAACAGGTCGACCGCGTGCGGATCGAGCGCCGCCGCAGGTTTGCCAGAAGAAGTGTTCATGTGCGCTCCTGCCTACAGGCTGACTTGCGGGATCCGGCTTGGCACCGCTCGCGTACGGCTCATCGAGGATGACGTACTTTACTTCCGAAGACCCGGCAGGCGCCACCACAACGGATGCCTGCCGACGAAAAGCGGGAAAGCATACCTGTTTTACCTTTTGCGGTCAATCACTTAAGCTTGCGTCCGCGCAACGCCGCGCCCCACCTGACGACTCACCGATCCAACCGACCATGCCGGATACCGTTTGCCGCCCGCCGCGGCTGATTCTTGCCTCCAGTTCCCGTTACCGCCGGGCGCTCCTCGAGCGCCTCGGCGTACCGTTCGACGTCGTGTCGCCCGACCTCGACGAAACCCCGCTGGCCGGCGAAACGCCGGCCGCGACCGCGCTGCGCCTCGCCGGCGCGAAGGCGCGCGCCGTGGCCGCGACGATCGACGCGCCGGACGGCGTGCTTGTGATCGGGTCGGACCAGGTCGCGACCTTCGACGGCCACCAGATCGGCAAGCCCGGCACGCACGAGCGCGCGCTCGCGCAACTCGTGTCGATGCAGGGCCGCGAAGTCGAATTCCACAGCGCGCTCTGCCTGTACGACAGCCGGACGGACGACGCGCAGGTCGAGGACATCGTCACGCACGTGCGCTTCCGCTCGCTGCCCGAGGCCGAACTCGACGCCTACCTGCGCGCGGAAACGCCGTACGACGTGGCCGGCAGCGCGAAGTCCGAAGGGCTTGGCATCGCCCTGCTCGATGCAATCGACTCGGACGACCCGACCGCGCTCGTCGGCCTGCCGCTGATCGCCCTCACGCGGATGCTGCGCGCCGCCGACTACCCGCTGTTTGCAACCACCCGTGGAGACCGCGCATGACCGCCGGCACGCTTTATCTCGTCCCGAACACACTCGGCGAAGGCGACGAATCGATGCTCGCCGCCGTGCTGCCCGCCGCCGTGCAGGCGCGCGCCGGCACGCTCGGCTACTACATCGGCGAGAACGCGAAAACGACGCGCGCGTTTCTGAAGAAGATCGGCACGACGCGCCCGATCCAGGAAATCGAGATCAGCGAGCTGAACGTCAATACGCCGGCCGGCGCCATCGACCGGCTGCTCGCGCCGGTACTGGCCGGCGCGGACGCCGGCCTCGTGTCGGAGGCCGGCTGCCCGGCCGTCGCCGATCCCGGCGCGCTGCTGGTACGCCGCGCGCACGAGCGTGGCGTGAAGGTCGTGCCGCTCGTCGGGCCGAGTTCGATCCTGCTCGCGCTGATGGCGTCGGGCCTGAACGGCCAGAGCTTCGCGTTCAACGGCTATCTGCCGGTCGATGCGGCCGCGCGCGCGAAACGCCTGCGCGAACTCGAGCAACTGTCGCGCAAGGGGCGCCAGACGCAGATCTTCATCGAAACGCCGTACCGGAATCACGCAATGCTCGACACGCTGGTCGCGACCTGCGCGCCGTCGACGCAAATCTGCGTCGCGGCCGATCTGACCCTCGCGACCGAGACGATCGCGAGCCGCACTGTGGCGGACTGGAAAAAGGCGCCTGCACCGAATCTGCACAAGCGCCCCGCGATCTTCCTGCTGCTCGCGAACTGATGCCGAGAACGGCGATCAGTTAATTGAAAGGCGGGCCATCGCGGCCCGCCGATTGTCGCCGGTCGCCGGTCGCCGGTCGCCGGTCGTCAGCCGTCAGCCGTCAGCCGTCAGCCGTCAGCCGTCAGCCGTCAGCCGTCAGCGCAGACTGACCGACGCGCCGCCGGCCGTCAGCGCCTTCATCGCGGCGCCCCCGACGGCCGCGCCGAATTTGCGCGCGACGCGATTCGTCAGGCTTTCCTTCACCGTATAGTCGACCAGATCCGGCGCCTTCAGCACGTCGCGCGCGACCGTGTCGGTCGTGCCGTAGCCGTCGGCGAGCCCGAGCTCGACGCTCTTCTCGCCGGTCCAGAACAGGCCCGAGAACATGTCGGGCGTCTCGTGCAGCCGCTTGCCGCGGCCATCCTTCACGGCCTTGATGAACTGCGCATGCACCTGGTCGAGCAGCGCCTGCGCGTGCGCGTCCATCTTCGGCGTTTCCGGCGAGAACGGATCGTAGAAGCCCTTGTTTTCGCCCGACGTATGCAGGCGCCGCTCGACCCCGAGCTTGCCCATCAGCCCGGTGAAGCCGAATCCGTCCATCAGCACGCCGATCGACCCGACGATGCTCGCCTTGTCGACGAAGATCTTGTCGGCCGCGGACGCGATGTAATAGCCGCCCGACGCACACATGTCGGTCACGACGACGTACAGCGGCTTGTCCGGATACTTGCCGCGCAACCGCCGGATCTCGTCGTAGACCATGCCGGCCTGCACCGGGCTGCCGCCCGGGCTGTTGATCCGCAGCACCACGCCGACCGCGCTGTCGTCGTCGAACGCGGCGTCGAGCGCCGTGTTGATGTCGTCGGCGTTCGCGTTGACGCCGGCCGCGATCTCGCCGTCGATCGTCACGAGCGCCGTATGCCGCCCGCTCGACGAGAACTTCGAATCGCTGGAGAAATCGATCAGCGCGAACGCGAGCAGCACGAACACGCCGAGAAACGCGAAGCGGAAGAAGATCTTCCAGCGCCGTGCGGCACGCTGCTCCTTGACGGCCGCGAGCGCGATCCGCTCGAGCGCCGCGCGCTCCCAGCTCGGTTCACGGCTGTCGGGACGGGAGGAGGAATCCGGGGAATTCGGTTGGTCGGCCATGCAGTGATGTCGTCAGTCGGTCGTGGCGGGAGTGGCAGGATGCAGATCGGCATCGGGTACCCAGAATACCGCACGGCCGTCGGGCGTGTCGCGCTCGTCGACCTCGACCGGCCGCAGGCGGCCGCCGCGGCACGGGCCGCCGACGCACTTGCCGGTATCCGGCGCGTAGATCGCGCCGTGCGTCGCGCACATCAGATAAAGGCCCGACGACTCGAAGAACTGCCCTTCGGCCCAGTCGAGCTCCATCGGCACATGCGCGCAGCGGTTCAGGTAGCCGTAGGCGCGGCCGTCGTAGCGCACGAAGAACACGACGGCCTGCTCGCCGCGCAGTGTCGCGTCGACCCGCACGCCGGCGCCGCCGTCGGTCAGTGCGGCCGATGCGCACACGCGCACGGCGTCCGGCGCCGCGCTCATGCGTGCTCCCGCAGCCAGGCGGCCAGCGCGCCGACGTCCGGCGCGACGAAGCGCGGCGTGAGCGCCGCCAGCGCATCGGCCGTGTGCGCGCCGTACGCGACACCGACGCCGGCCGCGCCGGCGCTGGCGGCCATCTGCAGGTCGTGCGTGGTGTCGCCGATCATCACGGTGCGCGCCAGATCCTGCCCCAATTCCCGCGACAACTCGTGCAGCATCGCCGGATGCGGCTTCGAGAACGTCTCGTCCGCGCAGCGCGTCGCGTCGAACCAGCTCGTCAGCTTCGACTGGTCGAGCACGCGGTTCAGCCCGACCCGACCCTTGCCGGTAGCGACGGCGAGCAGGTAGCCCGTGTCGCGCAGTTCGGCGAGCAGCTCGCGCACACCGGCGAACAGCTCGATGCGCTGGTCGTCGAGCAGATAGTGATAGCGGTAGCGCTCGGCCAGCCGCGCGTAGTCGGACGGATCGAGGGTCGGCGCCGTGATCTGCAGTGCATCGCGCAGGCCGAGGCCGATCACGTAACGGGACGCCTCGTCGGACGGCGTGGGCAGGCCGAGATCGCGGCATGCCGCCTGGATGCTGTGCGCGATGTGCGCAGTCGAATCCATCAGCGTGCCGTCCCAGTCGAAGACGATCAGGTCAAATTGCTGTCGAGCCATGCGGTTCAGGCGGTATCGCGCAATGCGCTGAGTTGATCGAGAAAGCGCCGGCATTCGGCCGGCAGCGGCGCATCGAACTGCAGCGCCTCGCCGGTCAGCGGATGCGCGAGCTTGAGGCGGTGCGCATGCAGGAACATCCGTTTGAGCGACGGCTGCGCATTCGCGCGCGCCAGCGCCTTGTTCAGTGCGAAATCGCCGTATTTGGCGTCGCCGGCGATCGGCAGGCCGAGATGGGCGAGGTGCACTCGGATCTGATGGGTCCGACCCGTTTTGAGTTCCGCTTCGACGAGCACATAGTCGGGCCACCGATCGACGAGATTGAACACCGTATGCGACGCCAGCCCGTCGTCCTGCACGCGCACGCGGCGCTCCCCTTCCGGGGTCGAATACTTGAACAGCGGCGCCTTCACCGCGCGGCGCCGGCCCCAGTCGGGCTGCCATTCGCCGTGCGCGCACGCGAAGTAGCGCTTGTCCATCCGGTTCTCGCGGATCTGCTCGTGCAGGCCCACGAGCGCCGTGCGCTTCTTCGCGAGCATCAGGATCCCGGACGTCTCGCGGTCGAGCCGGTGCACCAGTTCGAGGAATTTCGCGCGCGGGCGCGCCTGCCGCATCTGCTCGATCACGCCGAACGCGACGCCGCTGCCGCCATGGACCGCGACCCCGGCCGGCTTGTCGATGACGAGCATCGCATCGTCCTCGTACAGCACGTCGAAATTCGCGGGCGGCACGACCGGCGTGTCGGCGCGCGCGAGGTCGGCCGCCGCCACGCGCACCGGCGGCACGCGGACGAGGTCGCCCAGTTCGAGGCGGTACTGCGCGTCGATCCGGCCCTTGTTGACCCGTACTTCGCCGCTGCGCAGGATCCGGTAAATATGGCTTTTCGGCACGCCTTTACAGACGCGCAACAGGAAATTGTCGATGCGCTGACCGGCCGAGTTTTCGTCGATCTCGATCATCGATACCTGGCCGCTTGCGACCGAATTCTGGGATATTTTGCCTAACTCATTCATACTGAATATAATTTTGCCCAGCCTGACGTTGTGGGTGGCCTGTTCGGCCGGCCCCGGCTGAATCGGGCAAGGCGCAAGCGCAAACTGCTATTTTACTTGCGCCGGGGGTCCGCTGCTCACCCCTAATCAAAGAGAAGCAGCAAGTTGCACGCACGGCGCCGCCCGTCGGCAAGGATCGCGCCCACAGGCGGATTCGGTCGGCAAGGCGCCGCGGTAACGGAAAGTTGGTTGAAAAGAATTTGATCGGCAGCCCGACGGCGCGAAGTGCGTCCGCAGGCTGCCGGTTGCGAAAATTACGGCGTTGCGCCCGATTTGGCCCCGCGAAGCGTGCGGGGCTTGGCGACGTCAAACCAGGGAAGTACACCCCAAGCGGGAAAGTCGGGCTGGATTCGATACTCCCCGCTGCGGCCCAAGCCGCAGCATCTGCCGCCCGTCGGCGCGCGCGACGCATTGCGCGCGCCCGTGGCAATGCCCGGACAGGCTTAGCGCGCTTTTGCAGCGTGCGGTGTGTGAACGCCGTGCTTTGAAGCCGTATTCGCAGGTGCCCTATGGCCGCCGGCCCCGTCTTTCGGGCCCAAGCGCCTCTTCAGGCAATTCTCCCCGCCAGCATTCCCGCTCCAGCGTGCTCGTGACAACACAACAAGGTGCGGCCTGTCGTCGTTCCCGCCCTCGCGCCTGACAACCGCGAGGCGCCGGCAGCGGAGCCGCCTGGAGTCGTTCATGAAACGCATGCTGTTCAATGCGACGCAGCAGGAGGAGCTGCGCGTCGCCATCGTCGATGGGCAAAAGCTCATCGACATCGACATCGAAACCGCCGGGCGCGAACAGCGCAAAGGCAATATCTACAAAGGTGTCATCACCCGTATCGAGCCGTCGCTCGAAGCGTGCTTCGTCAACTACGGCGAAGACCGCCACGGCTTCCTGCCGTTCAAGGAAGTCGCCCGCCAGTACTTCAAGGAAGGCATCGACATGCGCTCCGCGCGCATCCAGGATGCCCTGCGCGAAGGCCAGGAGCTGATCGTCCAGGTCGAGAAGGAAGAGCGTGGCAACAAGGGCGCCGCCCTCACCACCTTCATCTCGCTCGCCGGCCGCTACCTCGTGCTGATGCCGAACAATCCGCGCGGCGGCGGCGTGTCGCGCCGGATCGAAGGCGACGAGCGCCAGGAACTGCGCGAAACGATGGCGCAGCTGCAGATTCCGGACGGCATGAGCATGATCGCCCGTACCGCGGGCATCGGCCGCAGCGCCGAGGAACTGCAGTGGGACCTGAACTACCTGCTGCAACTGTGGCGCGCGATCGAGGCCGCCTCGCAAAGCGGCAATTCCGGCCAGCCGATGCTGATCTATCTGGAATCGAGCCTCGTGATCCGCGCGATCCGGGACTATTTCCAGCCGGATATCGGCGAAATCCTGATCGACACGAACGAAATCCACGATCAGGCCCGCGCGTTCATGGACATCGTGATGCCGGACAACGTCGCGAAGGTGAAGCGCTACCACGACGACGTGCCGCTGTTCTCCCGCTTCCAGATCGAGCACCAGATCGAAACCGCGTACTCGCGTACGGTCCCGCTGCCGTCCGGCGGCGCGATCGTGATCGACCACACCGAAGCGCTCGTCGCGATCGACGTGAACTCGGCACGCGCGACCAAGGGCGCGGACATCGAGGAAACGGCCACCCGCACGAACCTCGAAGCGGCGGACGAAGTCGCCCGCCAGCTGCGCCTGCGCGACCTCGGCGGCCTGATCGTGATCGATTTCATCGACATGGAATCGGCGAAGAGCCAGCGTGAAGTCGAGCAACGCCTGAAGGACGCGCTCAAGCACGACCGTGCGCGCGTGCAGATGGGCAAGATCTCCCGCTTCGGCCTGATGGAGCTGTCGCGCCAGCGTCTGCGTCCGGCGCTGTCGGAAGGCAGCCACGTGACGTGCCCGCGCTGCAACGGCACCGGCCACATCCGCGATACCGAATCGTCCGCGCTGCAGGTCCTGCGGATCATTCAGGAAGAAGCGATGAAGGAAAACACCGCGGCGATCCACTGCCAGGTGCCCGTCGAGGTGACCGCCTTCCTGCTCAACGAAAAGCGTCAGGAAATCAACAAGATCGAGTCGCGCTTCAAGGTCGGCATCGTGCTGATCCCGAACAAGCACCTCGATACGCCGCACTACAAGCTCGAGCGCCTGCGTCACGACGACGCGCGCCTCGACGATCCGCGCGCGTCCTGGAAGATGGCCGAGGAAGCAGCCCGCGAGCTCGAGTCGGAAACCGGCTACAGCAAGCGTGCCGCCGAAGTGAAGCCGAAGCAGGAAGCCGCGGTCAAGGGCATCACGCCCGAGCGTCCCGCACCGAGCGCGGCGCCGCAGCGTCCGGTCGAGCCCGTTGCCGCCCCCGCCCCTGCGCCCGTCGCAGCGGCAAGCGGCGGTTTCATCGGCTGGCTGAAGGGCCTGTTCGGCGTGTCGCCGGCACCGGCGCCCGCACCGGTTGCTCCGGCACCGGCGAAGGAGCAGGCAGCCCGTCCGGCTCGCGAACGCACCGAAAAGACCGAGCAACGCGGCGGCGATCGCAACCGCAACCGTCGCGGCGGCGCCCAGCAGGCGCAAGGCGGCCGCGACCAGGCAGCAGCAGGCCGTGGTCAGCCGCAACGCCAGGAACGCGAAGGCAAGGAAGTGCGCGAACCGCGTGAAGGCCGTGAGCCGCGCGAGGGCCGTGAGCTGCGTGAAGGTCGCGAGGGCCGCGAAGGTCGCGAGAACCGTGAGGGTCGCGAAGGTCGCGAGGGCCGTGGTCCGCGCGAAGGTCGCGAGCCGCGTGAAGGCCGTGAGCCGCGCGAACCGCGCGAAAATCGCGAGCCGCGCGAGCGTGCCGAACAGCCGGAAGGCGGCGACGCAGCCGGCCGTGGCGAGCGCCAGGAACGCGGCGAGCGTCGCGAGCGCGGCGAACGCCGCAAGCCGACCCAGCATGCGGCCACGCTCGAGACCGTCACCCGCGGTGAAAACCATCCGGAACCGGAAACCGACAAGGCTGTTGCAGAAGCCCTGCCCGGCGCGGAACTGGCAGCCGATGCGGAAGCCGGCGCACGTGACGGCGAAGAACGTCGCCGTCGCCGTCGCGGCCGCCGCGGCGGTCGTCGCGAGCGCGAGGAAGACGGCGCAGTCGACCAGGCCGAGCAAGGCATCGAAGTCGAAGGTGAAGTCGCGGCGCAAGCCGTGACGCCGGCCGCACCGGTCGCAGCCGAACCGGCCCATACGGCCGCACCGGCAGTCGTCGCGGCCGTGGCCAGCGCGGTCGCCGTCGAAGCCGTCGTCGAGCAGCATGCCGCACCGGCCGCTGTCGAAGCGCAGCCGGCACCGGCACGCGTCGAGACGGCTCCGGCCGCCCCGGTCGAGCCCGCCGTCGCCGTCCAGGCAGCAGAACCGGCACCGGTCGCACCGGTGATCGCGGAAGCGGGCCCGGCTCCGGTCGCGGTGTCGCCGACCGACGCGTTCGAAGTGCCGGCAACCGCGCCGGCCGCTGTCGAGGCGCCGCAAGCTGCGCCGGTCGAGCAAGCTGCTCCGGCCGCCGTCGCGATCGAAGCCGCTCCGGTGGCAGCCGAACCGGCACCGGTCGAAGCCGCCCCGGCCGAGGCCGTCGCTGCACCGGCACCGGTACCGACGCCGGCTCCCGCCCCCGCACAACCGGCAGCCGCGCCCGCTTCGGCGAGCCTGGATGTCGTGCTGGAGCAGGCCGGTCTCGTCTGGGTGAACACGGACGCCGACAAGTTCGCGGCCGCGCAGGAAGCCGCGTCGCGGCTCCCGCGCCCGGCCCGCGTGCCGCGCGAACGCAAGGTGCTGCCGCCGGCCGATACGGCCCCGATGCAGCAGGTCGAAACGACGCACCACTGAACGGCGCATCGCACGACCAGGAAAAGCCCGCCTCCGGCGGGCTTTTTCACGTCCGCGCTGCGGGTTTCCGCCCCCCGGCCCCGCCGTCCGGTTGCGGCTAAAATAGCGGTCTGGTTCGCACTTCTTCCAACATGTCCCGACGCATCATTCCTCTCGCCGACGTCAGCGGGATGCCGGACGTCTCCGGCGTCGCGCATGCCCCCGACGGCACGCTGGCCGACACGTTCGCCAGGCCGCTGCGCGACCTGCGCATTTCGGTGACGGACCGCTGCAACTTCCGTTGCGTGTACTGCATGCCACGCGCGGTGTTCGACAAGGACTACCCGTTCCTGCCGCACAGCGCGCTGCTCACGCACGAGGAAATCGAGCGCGTGGCGCGGCTCTTCGTCGCGCACGGCGTCGAGAAAATCCGCATCACGGGCGGTGAGCCGCTGCTGCGCAAGAACCTCGAATTCCTGATCGAGCGCCTCGCGCGCCTGACGACGCACGCCGGCCGCCCGCTCGACCTGACCCTGACGACCAACGGCTCGCTGCTCGCACGCAAGGCGCGCGCGCTGAAGGACGCCGGGCTCACGCGCGTCACGGTCAGTCTCGATGCGCTCGACGACGCGCTGTTCAAGCGCATGAACGATGCCGAGTTCGCGAGCGCCGACGTGCTCGACGGCATCTTCGCCGCACAGGCCGCGGGCCTCGCGCCGGTCAAGGTCAACATGGTCGTGAAGCGCGGCACCAACGACAGCGAGATCCTGCCGATGGCCGAGCGCTTCCGCGGCACCGGCGTGATCCTGCGTTTCATCGAATACATGGACGTCGGCACGTCGAACGGCTGGAACATGACCGAGGTGCTGCCGTCGGCGGACGTCGTCGCGCGTATCGCCGAACATTTCCCGCTCGTGCCGCTCGAGCCGCACACGGCGGCCGAAACCGCGCAGCGCTGGGCCTATGCGGACGGCAGCGGCGAGATCGGCGTGATCTCGAGCGTCACGCAGGCCTTCTGCGGCGACTGCACGCGCGCGCGGCTGTCGACCGAAGGCAAGCTGTACCTGTGCCTGTTCGCGTCGACCGGCCACGACCTGCGCGCACTCGTGCGCGGCGGCGCGAGCGATGCCGAGATCGCGACTGCGATCGCCCGCATCTGGCAGGCGCGCACCGACCGCTATTCGCAGCTGCGCGGCAGCGCATCGGCCGATACCGCGCCCGACGGCGCCGGCAAGCGCGTCGAAATGTCGTATATCGGCGGCTGACGCACGCCGCTCTGTCCACCCTGCGCACGATGCCCACCCCCGCCTCCCCGTCGATCGCCGGCCTGCTGCTCGCAGGCGGGCGCGCCACCCGCATGGATGGTGTCGACAAGGGCCTGCAATTGCTCGACGGTACGCCGCTCGCGCTGCACGTGCTGCGCCGGCTGGCGCCGCAGGTCGACGAGACACTGATCAGCGCGAATCGCCATGCCGATCGCTATGCCGAGCTCGGTGCCCCGTTCGACGCGCGCATCATCGCGGATGAAACGCCCGACTTCGCCGGCCCGCTCGCGGGCCTGCTCGCCGGCATGCGCGCGGCGCACGCACCGCTGGTCGCGTGCTCGCCGTGCGATACGCCCTATCTGCCCGTCGACCTCGTCGCACGGCTGCGGGCGGCGCTCGACGCGCAGCAGGCGGACATCGCGATGGCCGTCACCGTCGACGCGCAGCAGGTGCGCTCGCCGCAGCCGACGTTCGCGCTGCTGCGCACGTCGCTGGCCGACGACCTGGCCGCCCGGCTCGCGGCCGGCGACCGCAAGGTGCGTGCGTGGTACGCACGCCACAAGACGGTCGAAGTCGAGTTTCGCGACGAGCGTGCGTTTTACAATGCCAACTCCTGGCAGGAACTCGCCGCGCTGGCCCGTCGCTGACGGCCCTATGCCGTTCCCGCCCGGCGCCCGCCACACGCGAAACCCGCGCCCCGGCACCCTCCTCGCGCCACCGGCCACGAACCCGATACGCCTTGCGGCGCAGTCCGACTGATGATCACGCAATCCTCGCCCGCCTCCCGAACCGCACCCGACCCCGATGCCCCGCTGTCGCTCGCCGACGCGCAGGCGCTCGCGTGCCGCTTCGCGGTGCCCGTCGACGCGTGTGACACGGTGACGCTGCGCGAGGCGCTCGACCGCGTGCTCGCGGCCGACGTGAGCGCGCCGTTCGACATTCCCGCGTACGACAACTCGGCCATGGACGGCTATGCGTTCGACGGCGCCGCCGCGGCATTCGCATCGGCGCAGGGCGAGGTCGCGATGCCGGTCGCCGGCACTGCGTTCGCCGGCCATCCGTTCGACGGCGCCGTGGCGGCCGGTGCATGCGTGCGCATCATGACGGGCGCGCCGATGCCGGCCGGATGCGACACGGTGATTCCGCAGGAACGCGTGCGCGCCGAAGGCGACACGATCCGCTTCGCCGCGCACGACGTCGCGCGCGGCGCGAACTGCCGCCGGGTCGGCGAGGATCTCGCGCGCGGCGCCTGTGCGCTCGCCGCGGGCCGCATCCTGCGGCCGTCCGATCTCGGCCTGCTCGCGTCGTTCGGCATCGCCGACGTCACGGTGCGCCGCCGCGTGCGCGTCGCCGTGTTCTCGACCGGCGACGAGTTGCGCGAGCCCGGCGAACCGCTCAGCCGCGGCGCGCTGTACGACAGCAATCGCGGGATGCTGATCACGATGCTCGAACGGCTGCACGTCGACACGATCGACCTCGGGATCGTCCGCGACGACCCGACCGCGCTCGAAGCCGCATTGCGCAACGCCATCGCCGCGCAAGCCGATGCGGTCATCACGTCGGGCGGCGTGTCGGTCGGCGAAGCCGACTTCACGCGCGACGTGATGGCGCGGCTCGGCGACGTGACGTTCGCGAGTCTCGCGCTGCGGCCCGGCCGGCCGCTCGCGTGCGGCACGCTCGCCCGCGCGGCCGACGGCGCCGGCCACGCGCTGTTCTTCGGGCTGCCCGGCAATCCTGTCGCGTCCGCCGTGACGTTCGTTGCGATCGTGCGCCCTGCGCTGCTCAAGCTGGCCGGCACGCAAACGCCGCCGCCCGCCATGTATACGGCGCTCAGTACGCAGCCGTTGAAGAAGCGTCCCGGCCGCACCGACTACCTGCGCGGCATCGCGACGCGCGCCGCCGACGGCCAATGGCACGTCGCGCCAGCGGGATCGCAAAGCTCCGCGTCGTTGAGCGGTCTGGCCGCCGCCAACTGTTTCATCGTCCTGGGCCACGATACCGCGGCAGTCGACGCGGGCGCCCCGGTCGACATCCTGCCGCTCGACGGCCTGATCTGAATTCCAATCGGTATATCTCTACGGGGGCAATCCGCACATGAAAAAACAAATCTCGTCGATCGCCGCGGGGCAGACCGCAAAGGCGCTGATCCTCGTCTACCTGACGTTCAGCGTGCCGATCGTGCTGCTCGGCATTCTGGTCGCGTATATCCGTTACGGGATGGTCGAGTTGAGCACGATCCTGAGCGCACTGCTGCTGAACGCGATCCTCGGTTTCGTGCTGCTGTGGATCGCGTGCCATGCGTACAACTGGGTCGCATCGCGCTTCGGCGGCATCGAGATCGTGCTGTCCGATCCGCCGGAGGAAGCGTGAGCGGCACGCCGCTGATCCGCGCGGCCGACCCGCGCGACGTCGGCGCGATCCTCGCGCTGATGCGCGAGCTGGCCGAGTTCGAGAAGCTCACGCATCTGTTCGTCGCGACCGAAGCCGATCTCGCCGACGCGCTGTTCGGCGAGCACCCGGCTGCCGAAGCGCTGGTGGCCGAGCGCGACGGCGCGATCGTCGCGTACGCGCTGTTCTTCCACAACTACTCGACGTTCCTCGGCCGCCGCGGGCTCTATCTCGAGGATCTGTACGTGCAGCCGTCGCAGCGCGGCACGGGCCTCGGCACCGCGATGCTGCGTCATCTCGCGGCACTCGCCGTCGAGCGCCGTTGCGCGCGCTTCGAATGGTCGGTCCTCGACTGGAACCAGCCGGCGATCGATTTCTACGAGAAGATGGGCGCGACCGTGCTGCCGGAGTGGCGCATCGTGCGCGTGACGGGCGACGCGCTGGACACGCTCGCCGCGCATTGAGCGCGAGCCGGCCGCGCCGGCGATCGCCGCACAAGAAAACGGGCGCCACGGCGCCCGTTTTTTCCGTCCGGCAGCAGCCGGCAACGCGCGTCACGCGTCGTCCGCATCGGCGCCTTCGGCCCCGTCCGCGCCGAGCAGCCCGGCCGCCGTGTCGCCCGGCAGCGCCTCGACCTGCTTGAGCTTGCGGCTCATCACCCGCGTGCGCTGCTCGGCAGACTCGATCGAACGCGTGACCGTTTCGAGCTGCGCCTTCGTGCGCGCGAGCACGTCGCCGAACTTGCCGAACTCCGTCTTGACCGCGCCGAGCACCTGCCACACCTCGCTCGAGCGCTGCTCGATCGCGAGCGTGCGGAACCCCATCTGCAGGCTGTTCAGCAGCGCGGTGAGCGTGGTCGGCCCGGCGACCGTCACGCGATAGTCGCGCTGCAGCAGGTCGGTCAGCCCCGGACGGCGCAGGATCTCCGCATAGAGCCCCTCGGTCGGCAGGAACAGCAGCGCGAAATCGGTCGTGTGCGGCGGCGCGACGTACTTCTCGGCGATCGTGCGCGCTTCCATCCGCACCCGCGCCTCCAGCGCACGCGCCGCCTCCTCGACGGCCACCGCGTCGGCGCGCTCCTGCGCGTCGATCAGCCGCTCGTAGTCTTCGCGCGGGAATTTCGCGTCGATCGGCAGCCACACCGGCGGCGCATCGCACGTGCCGGCTTCGCGGCCCGGCAGCCGAATCGCGAATTCGACGCGCTCGGTGCTCTTCGGCACCGTCGCGACGTTCTTCGCGTACTGGTCGGCCGTCAGCATCTGTTCGAGCAGCGCTTCGAGTTGCACTTCACCCCAGGTGCCGCGCGTCTTCACGTTGGTCAGCACCTTCTTCAGGTCGCCGACACCGGCCGCGAGGGTCTGCATCTCGCCGAGCCCGCGATGCACCTGCTCGAGCCGGTCCGACACGAGCTTGAACGATTCGCCGAGCCGCTGCTCGAGCGTCGCATGCAGCTTCTCGTCGACGGTGCGACGCATCTCCTCGAGCTTCGCCGCGTTGTTCGTCTCGATTTCCTTCAGCCGCTGTTCGAGCGTCGCACGCACTTCCCCGATCCGGCGATCGTTCGCCTCGGTCAGTTGCGTGAGCTGCCGGTGCAACGTGTCGCCGAACAGCCGCAACGCGCCAGTCTGCTCCTCGCGCGCCTGCTGAGCCTGGCGCTGCAGGCTCTCGCGCATCGCGTCGAACTGCTGCGCGTTGCCGGCGACGAGCTTGCCGAGCTGCTGCGCGAACCCCTCGATCTGGTTGTTCTGCACGGTCGCCACGCTCGTCAGTTGCGCGGCGAGCGTCTGCTGCAACTGGACGAAGCTGCCGGCCAGCTCGGTACGCGAGCCGCGTGCGTTTTCGACGATCTCGCCGCGCAATTCGCGTTCGAGCCGCTCGACCGCGCGCGCCTGAGCATGTGCGGCGTCCTCGATCTGATCGCCGAGCACGGCCGCATCGTCGTGGCGGCCGCCGCGCACGAGCGCGACGATCGCCACCGCGAGCGCGACGGCCAACACGACGACCGCCGCCAGCAACAACGTCATCGTCATGCGCGCGGCTTCCCGATCACGTCAGGGTTGATCGGATTCGGCGGCTGCCCCGCACGCGGCCCCTCGCCGAGCGCGGCGATCAGGTTGTCGGCAGCGAGATTCGCCATCGCGCGGCGGGTCTTTTCGGTCGCGCTCGCGATATGCGGCGTCAGCACGACGTTCGGCACCTCGAGCAGCGCCGGATGCACGCTCGGCTCGCCCTCGTACACGTCGAGGCCGGCCGCGGCGATCGTCCCGTCGCGCAGCGCGGCGGCCAGCGCCGCATCGTCGACGATCCCGCCGCGCGCGATATTGGTCAGCGTCGCCATGGGTTTCATCTTCGCGAGCTCGGCCGCGCCGATCGTGTGATGGTTCTCCTTGGTATACGGCAGCACGAGCACGACATGATCGGCTCGCGCAAGCAGCGCATCCTTCGACACGTATTCGGCATTCAGCTCGGCCTCGATCTCGGGCGCGACCCGCGACCGGTTGTGATAGATCACCTGCATCCCGAAGCCGCGCGCGCGGCGCGCGAGCGCCTGGCCGATACGGCCCATCCCGATCACGCCGAGCGTCGAGCCGTGGATGTCGGTGCCGAGAAAGCCGTCGTACGCCCACTTCTGCCAGTGACCGGCGCGCAGCCAGTGTTCCGATTCGGCGATCCGGCGCGCGGCGGCCATCATCAGCGCCCAGCCGAAATCGGCGGTCGACTCGTTCAGCACGTCGGGCGTGTTGGTGCCGAGCACGTTCGCCGCGTTGAACGCAGCCATGTCGAAGTTGTTGTAGCCGACCGCCATGTTCGCCACGACCCGCAGGCGCGGCGCCGCCGCGAGCGTGGCCGCGCCGACCGGATCGCCGGCCGTCAGCGCGCCGTCCTTGTCGGCCAGACGCGCGGCGAGCGCGTCGGGCGCGAGCGCGTCGCCGTCGTTCCAGTCGACGTCGAAATACTGCTTGAGCCGTTCGATCACGTCCGGAAAGATCGGACGCGCGACCAGGATCTTCTGCATCGCCATCTCCGCATGCCGCGGACGGATCGCGGCGCGCCATGCGCCGCCGGAGCCGCCCGCTCGGGGTTGAAAAACGTCAGCTTACGCCGTGAAGAAAAGCCACGACGTCAGCAGGAATACCGGTATCAGCACGACGAGCGCCCAGCCGAGGTACGCGAAGAAACTCGGCATCTTCACGCCGCGCGATTCGGCGATCGCCTTCACCATGAAATTCGGCGCGTTGCCGATATAGCTGTTCGCGCCCATGAACACCGCGCCGGCGGAAATCGCGGCGAGTGTCGACGCGCCGGTCGTCATCAGCGTCTGCGCGTCGCCGCCCGCGAGGTTGAAGAACACGAGATAGGTCGGCGCATTGTCGAGGAACGACGACAGGATGCCCGTCGCCCAGAAATACATCGCATCGATGGGTTTGCCGTCGGGCCCGGTGACGAGATGGACGATCTGCGCGAACGCGCCGTCCGCGCCCGCACGCAGGATCACGATTACCGGTGCGATCGTCACGAAGATGCCCGCGAACAGCTTCGCGACTTCCTCGATCGGCGCCCAGTTGAATGCGTTGCCCTCGCGCGCGGAACGCGGCGTCAGCGCGAGCGACGCCAGCGTCACCCCCACGAGCGCGACGTCGCGCACGAGATTCTGCAGCGCGACGTGCGTCCCCCACACGTCGAACGAGATGCCCGGCTTCCACACGCCGCTCATCAGCACGAGCGCGATCACGGCCGCCAGCAGCACGAAGTTGATCTTGCCGTCGATCGATAGCGCCGCGCCGTCGGGCGTCGGATCGAGCGCGGCCGGCCGCTCCTCGCCGCCCTTCCGGTAGAAGTACGTATCGAGCACGAAGAACAGCGTCAGCAGCACCACGCAGATGAACAGCATCGGCAGCGCGAGGTGCGTGGTCGTCCAGAAGAAGCTCACGCCGTTCAGGAAGCCGAGGAACAGCGGCGGATCGCCGAGCGGCGACAGCGAGCCGCCCGCATTCGCGACGAGGAAGATGAAGAAGATCACGACGTGCACGACATGCTTGCGGTTGTCGTTGGCGCGCAGCAGCGGCCGGATCAGCAGCATCGCGGCGCCGGTCGTGCCCATCACGCTCGCCAGCAGCGTGCCGAGCGCGAGGATCGCGGTATTCAGCTTCGGCGAACCATGCAGGTTGCCGTTCACGCAGATGCCGCCCGCGACCGTGTAGAGCGCGGTGAGCAGCACGATGAACGGAATGTATTCCTCGAGCAGCGCATGCACGAGCGTGCCGAACGCGGTGCCGACGCCGAACGCGACCGCGAACGGCGCCAGGAATACGATCGCCCAGCCGGCGGCGATCTTGCCGAAGTGGTGATGCCAGAACACGGGGGCGACGAGCGGGAACAGCGCGATGGACAGCAGGATTCCCGCGAACGGGATGCCCCAGAGCGCGGACAGCGTGGCACCGTCGAGCGTGGCGGCCGATGCGAGCGCGGGAACGGCGCCAAGCGCGATTCCCGACGCCATGCCCGCCCAGGCGGCATGTCGTTTCATGCGGAACTTCCTTGTTCGAGTAGGGGTGAATGCAGTGGGCGCGTCAGGCGCCCCGTACGACGATCGCGTGCACGCGGTACGGGCCGTGCGCGCCCAGAATGATCGTTTGCTCGATGTCGCCCGTGCGCGACGGGCCCGACACGAAATTGACCGCGCGCGGCAACTCGCCTCGCTCCGCGCGAATCAGTGCGAACGCGTCTTCATGACCGGCGACGATGCGTGACGCCGGCACGATCGCGATGTGGGTTTCCGGCAGCAGGCCGGCCGATGCGTAAGTGTCGGGGCCGGACAGCAACACTAGCGACCCCGTTTCCGCGGTCCCGCAGAAGCAGCCGGTGAGGCCGACGAGATCGCCGTCGCGCGGCCTGCGGCACTCGACCGACAGGCCGGCGCCGGCCCAGTCGAGATCGGCCAGCGTGCGCCATGCGACGGCCTGCGTCGGCAGACCATGAGCGGCAAGATAGCGGGCAGCGGCGGCGGGCACATCGGCCAGCGTCGCGACTTCGTCGACCGTGGTCGACAGGCGCCCCGCTTCGTCGACGAAAGCGGCGACGAGGTCGGCCGGCGCCGGCGGGCGCGGGCCCTCCGGATGACGGGCGAGATAGTCGGCGACGCCGTCGCGCTCCGCTGCATCGGGTTCGGCCGCGCGCCCCTGCGCCGCGCGGATGCGCGCGAGGATCTGGCGACGGGCAGCGGAAGTGTCCATGAACGGTCCTCGTGACGTTGGCGTGCAATACGTCGGATTATACCGGCCACCCCTGCCGCGACACACCTTCGGCCGAACGGCCGATGCCTACTTCGACGCGTCTTCCTCGACCGGCTGCGCGATGCCGAATACCTGCCGCAGGTACGCGAGATACGCCTTGTCGTCGCACATGCTCTTGCCCGGCGAATCGGACAGCTTCGCGACCGGCTGGCCGTTGCAGCGAACCATCTTGATCACGATCTGCAGCGGCACGTAGCCGAGATCGTTGGTGAGGTTGGTGCCGACGCCGAACGCGAGCTTGCAGCGGCCGCGGAACCGTTCGTACAGCTGCATGACCTTCGGGATGTCGAGCGCGTCCGAGAACACGAGCACCTTGGTGCGCGGGTCGCACCGGTTCGCCTCGTAATGGCGCAGCATCCGCTCGCCCCACTCGAACGGATCGCCCGAGTCGTGGCGCGCACCGTCGAACAGCTTGCAGAAGTACATGTCGAAGTCGTTCAGAAACGCGTCCATCCCGTAGACGTCCGACAGCGCGATTCCGAGGTCGCCGCGATATTCCTTCGCCCACATCTCGAAGCCGTAGATCTGCGAGTCGCGCAGCCGCGGGCCGAGCGCCTGGCATGCCTGCAGGTATTCGTGCGCCATCGTGCCGAGCGGCGTGATGTCGTGCTTCATCGCGTACAGCACGTTGCTCGTGCCCGCGAACTGCGGGCCGAGCCCGTCGCGCAGCGTGAGCGCGACTTCCTCATGCCAGACCTTCGAGAAGCGCCGGCGCGTGCCGTAGTCGGCGATCTTGCAGTCGGCGAATTCGGGCTTCGCGCCGAGCAGCTTGATCTTCTCGCGCAGCCGCTCGCGCCCTTCGCGATAGTCGGGCTCGCGCTGCGTGTTGCGGAAATAGACTTCGTTGACGATCGCGAGCACCGGGATCTCGAACAGGATCGTATGCAGCCACGGCCCCTCGATCACGATGTCGATTTCGCCGTTGCCCTTCGGCGACGGCGTGATCGAGATGTACTTCTCGTTCAGGTGGAACAGCGCGAGGAAGTCGACGAAGTCGCTCTTGATGAAGCGCATCCGCCGCAGGTAGTCGAGTTCGACGTCGGCAAAGCGCAGCGAGCACAGGCCGCGCACCTCGTCGCGAATCTCGTCGATGTACGGCACGAGATCGACGCCGGGCGTGCGGCACCGGAAGCGGTATTCGACGTTTGCAGCCGGGAAGTGATGCAGGACGACCTGCATCATCGTGAACTTGTAGAGATCCGTGTCGAGCAGCGAAGTGATGATCATGATGACGGCAGCGCCAATATCGTGACCGGGCCCCGGCGCACCGCGCGCCGCCCGGTCTGTCGGTCATGTTACCCGAATGCGGGCCGGACCATCGTGAAACCGCCCCGTCGCCTTGCCGCATCGTGCCGGCGCCCGACGTGCGCGTACCCGTCTTGTACATCCCATAAACTAATCACGAAACGATATAAGCCGGATAGCCGACCTCGTCATGCGGGTTTTGCGCTTCAGTTACAATGCCGCTTTTGGCGCAAACGCCACCCCATATATACCGCCAAGCAGGAGCGTTTTAATGACTCACGTTGTGACCGAAGGCTGCATCAAGTGCAAATACACGGATTGCGTGGATGTGTGCCCGGTGGATTGCTTCCGTGAAGGTCCCAACTTTCTCGCCATCGATCCGGACGAGTGCATCGACTGCGCCGTGTGCGTCGCCGAATGCCCGACCAATGCGATCTATGCCGAAGAAGACGTTCCGGGCGACCAGCAGCAGTTCACCGAGCTGAACGCCGAGCTGGCGAAGAATTGGCCGTCGATCACGAAGACCAAGCCGGCGCCGGCCGACGCGGACGAGTGGAAGGACGTGCAGGACAAGCTGCACCTGCTCGAGCGCTGATCGCGCGGCGGCCGCAAAAATTTTTATGCGCCGCAGCCCCAAAGTGTTGACAGGTTAGCGAACACTCCATACAATCTCGTTTCTCTGCTGTTGCTTGTTTGTTCCCCGATAGCTCAGTCGGTAGAGCGCCGGACTGTTAATCCGTAGGTCCCTGGTTCGAGCCCAGGTCGGGGAGCCAAAAACGCAAAAGCCCGTTGAAAGTGGACGGGTTTTTTGTTGGAAAACACAGCACGCAGATGTACCGATTTATTCCCCGATAGCTCAGTCGGTAGAGCGCCGGACTGTTAATCCGTAGGTCCCTGGTTCGAGCCCAGGTCGGGGAGCCAAATAGCGAAAGGCCCGTCATGCGACGGGCCTTTTGTTTTTCCGGCCACCGTTCCGTCTTTCTGCTTTTCGTGGCCCGGTCATGCACATGCTAGAGTCTCTGTCCCGCATTCGCATCCGGTTCCGTCGATGAAGCATCGTCTCCTGCGCTCCGCGCCCCTCGCCCTCCTGCTCTCCGCCTTCGCCGCGGCACCGTTCGCGCATGCGGAGGAAGTCGGCAGCGTCAACACCCATTTCCGCGTCACGGGTTCCGACCGCGTGGTCGTCGAGGCCTATGACGATCCGGTCGTGACCGGCGTAACCTGCTACGTGTCGCGCGCCCGCACCGGCGGGATCAAGGGCACGCTCGGCGTGGCCGAGGACCCCAGCGAAGCGTCGATCGCGTGCCGGCAGGTCGGCCCGATCAGCTTCAAGGAACCGGTCAAGCAGCAGGCCGACGTATTCAGCGAACGCATGTCGTTCATCTTCAAGACGCTGCACGTCGTGCGCGTGGTCGACAAGAAACGCAACACGATCGTCTATCTGACCTACAGCGACCGCATCGTCAGCGGCAGCCCGAAGAACGCCGTCACCGCGGTGCCGATGCCGGCCGGCACGACGATTCCGGTCAAGTAAGGCCGCACCCGCCGGGCGCGCGAGCGATACACTGTCGGTTCGACCGCTCGCGCCCGATCATGTCCCCCACCCGCCTCCCCGATTCCGCACGCTACTGGCGTACGCCGCTCGTGCCGGACGCGGACCTGCTCACGGCCACCTATCGCGATCACGCGTTCGCGCCCCACTGGCACGACGCGTACACGATCCCCGTGATTCTCGAAGGCGCGGAACGCTTCACCTATCGCGGCACCGGCTACGTCGCCGAAACGGGCACCGTGCCCGTGATCAATCCCGGTGAAGTGCATACGGGCTCGCGTGCCGCCGACGAAGGCTGGTGCTATCGCGTCAGCTACATGCCGGTCGAATTCATCCACGAACTCGCGAGTACGATCGCGGGCCGCCCGCAGGATGCGCCATGGTTTGCCCCCGACGTGATCCGCGACGCCGATCTCGCGGCCCGGCTCACGCTCGCGCACCGGATGCTGGAAGCCGGCAGCGAGCGCGCGCGGTCGTCGCAGGCCGATGCGCCCGGACAGCCGGCCGGCGATTCGGCGGCCGGCGATTCGGCCACCGGCGCGCCGCGCATCTACGATCCGCTCGCCGCCGAAACCGCGATGCTCGACGCGCTGTCGACGCTGATCGTGCGCCACGCCGACGTGCGGCCGCAACCGGCGCCGCTCGCGGCCGACGAGCCTCGCGTCGACGCGATGCGCGAGCGGCTCGCCGCCGACCTGACGTCCACGGTGACGCTCGACGACGTCGCGCAGACGGTCGGCCTGTCGCCATTTCACGCGGCGCGCCTGTTCACACGCACGACCGGCATGCCGCCGCATGCGTGGCGCAACCAGCTGCGGCTGCAGCGCGCGCTGGCGCCGCTGCGTGCGGGCGTGCCCGTCGCCGATGTCGCCGCGGCCAGCGGCTTCGTCGACCAGAGCCACTTCACGCGGCATTTCAAACGGATGTTCGGCGTGCCGCCCGGGCGCTGGCAGGCAAGCTGACGCGCGGCTTCCCGCCATCGTCGGCCGCGCCGCGCCCCGTGCCGGCCGGCACGTGAGCACCGGCCCCGCTCCGGCGGGCGCAAGAACATACAAGCCGGCTCGCCGCCGGCCCGCTATCCTCCCGCTCATGGAGGAGCGCTTCTTGAACAAGACACCCGCATCACCCCCGCGCCGCCCGCTCAATGAATGGCTCGATGGCGCGCGCGACACGATCCCGATGATGATCGGCGCCGCACCGTTCGGCGTGATATTCGGCACGCTCGTCGGCGGCGGTCCGCTCGCCGCCTGGCACGGCGCACTGATGTCGCTCGCCGTGTTCGCGGGCTCCGCGCAATTCATCGCGCTCGGCCTGATCGCCGGCAGTGCCAGTTTCGTCGTCGTGCTCGCCACGACGCTGATCGTGAACCTGCGCCACCTGCTGTACAGCGCGACGCTCGCGCCCTATGTCGCCCACCTGCCGCTGCGCTGGCGCGCGACGCTCGGCGCGTTGATGACCGACGAGGTGTTCGCGGTCGCCTACGGCCACTACCGGCACTACCCGCCCGGTACGATCGGCCCCCACTACTTTTTCGGCTCCGGGCTCGCGATGTACCTGAACTGGCAGGTCTGGACGCTCGCGGGCATCGGCTTCGGCGCGGCGTTCCCGGGCCTGCAGTCGCTCGGCCTCGATTTCGCGATGGCGGCGACCTTCATCGCGATCGTCGTCCCGCAGCTCGGCACGCTGCGCTATTTCGCGGCGGCGGCCACGGCCGGCACGCTCGCGTACTTCTGGCAGGGCTGGCCGTACAAGCTCGGGCTGCTCGGCGCGGTCGCCGCCGGCGTCGCGATCGGCGTCGTGCTCACGCTGCGGCACGATCGCACGCAAGCCAACGCTCGTTCGGAGGCCGCATCGTGAGCTACGCGCTGTTGATCCTCGGGATGGCCGTCATCACGTATGCGATCCGCTCGACGCTGTTCCTGTTCGGCGAGCGGCTGACGTTCCCGCCGCTCGTGCGGACCGCGCTCGCCTTCGTGCCGGTCACCGTGCTGACCGCGATCATCGTGCCGATGACCGTCTCGCCGCACGGCGGCACGGCCGAGCTGACCTGGCGCAATCCGCAGCTCGTCGGCGCACTCGCGGCCGTGCTCGTGTCAGCCGCGACCCGCCGCCCGCTCGTGACGATCGCGGCCGGGCTCGTGGTGTTCTTCCTGTGGCAAGGGGTCGTCCTCCCGCACTGGCCGGCTACCTGAGCGCACGCTCCATCGCGCGCGCTCAAGTTTCCGCCCGGTGCGCCGATATAGGAGAGGAAGACCCGCCACCGGCCCCGGCGCGCACCGGTCAGTCGACGCTGCGCCCGCCCCGGTGCGCCGTGCCGACGCCGGCTTGCGCGGGCCCCCATCGAGACGATTCATGGGCCAGATCACCCTTTCCCTCAAGGACGACACGCTCGAGTCCCTGCGCAAGGACTACGACGCGTTCGTCCGCGTGTCGCTGAAACTCGACCCGCAATTCGCGACGCCGTCGTTCGAGGATTTCCTGCGCGCCAAGCTGCTCGACAACATGGTGCCGCTCACCGAGCACGCCGTGCAGCGGATGCTGCAGGGCGGCCAGTACGCGTGGGCCAAGCGCACGCTCGACAAGGAATTTCCGGACGTCGTCGCGATCCTGATGCGGCAGGCCGGCGAATTCGGCTTCGGCTTCGCGTCGCGCTCCGAATGGACGCCCGATGAACTCGCGAAGGCATGCCGCGACTGGGCGAAGGCGATCGTCGCCGAAGCGCAGGGCGATGCGTCGCTGATCGACCCGCTCGCGTCGCAGATCAAGGGCGCCGCGCAGGACATCCAGACGCTCGAGGAACTGATGCAGACGCCTGCGTGGCGGCTCGCGGAATCGCTGCGACAGCGGATCTACGAGGCCAAGCTCGCGTGCGAGATGAGCGTCGGCAGCATTGCCCGCGACAAGCTCGGCGAACTGCGCGGACTGCTGCGGCTCGGGCTCGCGCACGGCTCGTTCCAGAAGCAGGAAGCGCAGCAGATCATGGAATACCTGCGGCTGCTGAAGCCGGAGATCTTCGTCGAGGAACCGTACGACGTCTTCGCGCGGCTCGCCGCATGGCTGCGCAGCGTGTTCACTCCTGCTGCCGTGCGGCCGCCGCAGGGGCAGGGACAAGGGCAAGGACAACGCCGGCCGTAAGCACGCGTCCCGCTGAACGCATCACCTGATGAAAATGGCCCGGTTCGCGCGAAGCGAACCGGGCCGCCAGACGATCGCCCGTCGCGACGCGCCCTCCGAAGACGAGCGTCGCGACAAGCGCCGGGCACCGCTTACTGCGTGGCGCCCTGGGCCGATGCACCGCCCTGCGCGCCGACCGATGCGCCGCCTTCGGTCGCGTCGTCGGCCTTCGCCTTGGCTGAACCCGCATGGCTCTTGGCCGACTTCGCCGCATGCTTCGTATGCTTCTTGGTCGAATGGACGGCCGACGACGTCGTATCCTTCGCGCCATCGGCTGCCGCGCCGACCGCATCGGTCGCACCGCCCGCCGCATTGCCCGACGCGTTCGCGCCGGCACCACCCTGCACGCCGGCACCGGCACCAGCGGCCGGCGTCTGCGCCTGCACGCCGGCACCGGCCGCGCCTTGCGCCGTCGTGCCCGTCTGGGCGAATGCGGCCGAAGTAGCGAACGCCGTCAGCGCGGCACCGATCAGCATCGTACGAATCTTGGACATGGCAATTCTCCTCAAGAAGTTGTGCGTCCGGTCCGCAGCGATGCGGTCCGTCGCGTTCCCCGCCGCAACACGCAGCAGGTACGACAGAAGACCCGCGGCCCGCGCGGCCGGTTCGCGAATCTCTCAGACTGTTACCCACCGTTTCATTTGCTGACGAATCGCTCACAGTCCTTTACAACGTGCGCCGGCCGCCCGCGCTCGCGTGCCGGCCCCTGGTGCCGTATGATGCGGGGCGTTTCCTCCCGCGCATCGCGCACCTTCCTCGTCATGCCCAATCTGGATTTCACGCTGACCGGCGAATACGTCGAGCTGCACAACCTTCTCAAGATCACCGGCCTCGCGGACAGCGGTGGCACCGCGAAGCTGATCGTCGCGTCCGGCGCCGTGAAAGTGGACGGCGCGGTCGAGCTGCGCAAGACCTGCAAGATCCGCGCGGGCCAGGTCGTGCTGCTCGGCGACACGCGCATCGCGGTACGCGAGGCGTAGCGCCCGCCGGGGTTCCCCCTGCCCGCGACATGGCCATCGGCGCACGTGTTCGACACGGTACGAATAAAGCCGTAAGCTAGCCGTCTCTCAAAATAAATACATATAGCGCGGGCCCGCACCCGTGCGAGCGCCCATTCCATGTCGCATTCCGGTCTTACGCGGACGGCCGCCGCGCCGCCGTCCCTGTCCAGTCATGCCGCCGATACCGCGCGCCTCGCCGCACCGCTCGCGATCGCGCAACTCTCCCAGATGGCGATGAGCGTCACCGACACGGTGCTGCTCGGTTCGCTCGGCCCCGATTCGCTCGCGGCAGGCGGGCTCGGCGCGAACTTCTTCTTCGTGATCGTGACGATCCTGCAAGGCGTGCTGTCGTCGGTCAGCGTGAGCGTCGCGCACGCGCGCGGCGCGCAGGCCGAGGATCGCGTGCCGCACATCTACTGGACGGGCTTCGCGCTGTCCGTGCTGCTCGCGATCCCGGCGATCGTCGCGCTGTCGCTGGCCGAACCGATCCTGCTGATGTTCCACGAGCCGCCGCTGCTCGCGCATCACGTCGGCGAATACACGGGCATCCTGCGCTACGCGGCGCTCGGCAGCCTGATCGGCGTCGGGCTGATGCGCGCGTTCCTGCCCGCGATCGGCGCCGCGCGCCGGCTCCTGTGGGTGTCGATCGGCGGCGTCGGCGTGAACGGCGTGCTGAACTACGGGCTGATCCACGGCGCATTCGGGCTGCCGCGCTTGGGCTTTCTCGGCTCGGCCGTCGCGACGACGATCACGATCTGGCTCACCGCGCTCGCCCTCATCTGGCTGTTGCACGGCCGGCAGCGCTTCCGCCATTTCGTGACCGCCGCGCGCCCGAAGCTGCCCGTGATGGGCGAGCTGATCGGCATCGGCTGGCCGGTGGCGATCACGTACGGGGTCGAATCGACGCTGTTCCTCGCCACCGGTCTCACGGTCGGCGTGCTGGGCGCGACGTCGCTCGCCGCGCACCAGATCGCGCTGAACGTCGCGTCGGTGTCGTTCATGGTGCCGCTTGCAATCGGCCAGGCAGCCAACGTGCGCGTCGGCTACTGGATCGGTGCGGGCTCGCCCGTCGCCGCGCGGCACGCGGGCTTCGTCGCGCTGGCGCTCGGCGTCGGCTTCATGTCGCTGTCGGGCCTCGTGATGATCGTCGCGCCGCACACGATCGTCGGCCTGTACCTGCATCTCGACGATCCGGCCAACGCGGCCACGGTGTCGCTCGCCGCGTCGCTGCTCGGCATCGCCGCGGTGTTCCAGATCGTCGACGGCATGCAGACCGTCGCGTCGGGTGCGCTGCGCGGCCTGAAGGACACGCGCATCCCGATGCTCGCCGCGACCTTTGGCTACTGGGGCATCGGCTTCCCGACCGGCTACTGGTTCGCGTTCCATGCGGGCCTGGGCGCGCGCGGCCTGTGGTGGGGACTCGCGGCCGGGCTCGCGAGCGTCGCCGCGCTGATGGCCTGGCGCTTTCACCGCAAGACCACTTCGCTGATCGCGACGGCCCGCTAGGGGCTGGTCGCGCTCGTCACGAGCTTGCGCCGCCCCCAGGCGCGACACGACGCAAAATCGCGACCGGCGCTATGCTTGTCGGTTGAACCCCTCGAGACGCCGCGCAAGCGGCGCGCCTGCCTCACGATACGTCTGATTACGCCTGACGCCGCGCGACGACGCGCGGCTTTCCCCTTTCCCGGAGGAGTGCATCATGAATGAAGCAGTTCGGATGGAACGCGACACGTTCGGCGAGATCGCCGTGCCGGCCGACCGGCTCTGGGGCGCGCAGACCGAGCGCTCGCTGCAGAATTTCCGGATCTCGACGGAGAAGCAGTCGCCCGAGCTGATCCACGCGCTCGCGATCGTCAAGCGCGCCGCGGCGGCCGTCAACCAGTCGCTCGGCGTGCTCGCCGACGACAAGGCGCACGCGATCATCGAAGCCGCCGACGAGATCATCGCCGGCAAGCATCCGCGCGAATTCCCGCTGGCAGTGTGGCAGACGGGCTCCGGCACGCAGACCAACATGAACCTCAACGAGGTGATCGCGAACCGCGCGAGCGAGCTGCTGGGCGGCGAGCGCGGCGAAGCGCGCAAGGTTCATCCGAACGACGACGTGAACCGCGGCCAGTCGTCGAACGACGTGTTCCCGACCGCGATGCACGTCGCCGCCGCGTATGCGATCGTCAATCATCTGCTGCCGGCGCTGCGCACGCTGCGCGCGACGCTCGACGCGAAGTCGAAGGCGTTTGCCGACATCGTCAAGATCGGCCGCACCCACCTGCAGGACGCCACGCCGCTCACGCTCGGCCAGGAGTTCTCCGGCTACGTCGCGCAGCTCGACCAGGGCATCCGTCACGTCGAGTCGGCGCTGCCGCACCTGTACGAGCTCGCGCTCGGCGGCACCGCGGTCGGCACGGGGCTGAACGCGCATCCGGAGTTCGCGGTGCGCGTGGCCGACGAGATCGGCCGGCTCGCGAAGCTGCCGTTCGTGACGGCGCCGAGCAAGTTCGAGGTGATGGCGGCCGCCGACGCGCTGGTGTTCGCGCACGGCGCGCTGAAAACGGTCGCGGCCAGCCTGATGAAGATCGCGAACGACGTGCGCTGGCTCGCGAGCGGGCCGCGCTGCGGGCTCGGCGAGCTGTCGATTCCGGAAAACGAGCCGGGCAGCTCGATCATGCCGGGCAAGGTGAATCCGACGCAGTCGGAAGCCGTGACGATGCTGTGCTGCCAGGTGTTCGGCAATGACGTCGCGGTCAACGTCGGCGGCGCGAGCGGCAACTTCGAGCTGAACGTGTTCCGGCCGATGATCGCGCACAACGTGCTGCAGTCGGTGCGGCTGCTCGCCGACGGCGCGCAGAGCTTCAACGATCACTGCGCGGTGGGCATCGAGCCGAACCGCCCGCGCATCGACCTGTTGCTGAACGAATCGCTGATGCTCGTGACGGCACTCAATCCGCACATCGGCTACGACAAGTCCGCGCAGATCGCGAAGAAGGCGCACAAGGAAGGCACGACGCTGAAGGCGGCCGCGCTCGCGCTCGGCTACCTGACCGAGGCGGAATTCGATGCATGGGTACGTCCCGAGCAGATGATCGGGACGCGGTAACGGCAGGACGGCGGGCGCGGCGCACCGAGCGCGGCGCCCGCGGCACTCAGACGGTGCCCTTCGCGACTTCTTCCGGCTTCATCTCGACGATCTTGTCGAGCGCGGCCCGCACGTCGGCCGCATATTTCGCCAGCACCCGCTGCTCGTCGGTTTCGGGCACGAACGGCGGCACCGGCACCGGGTTGCCGTTCTCGTCGACCGCGACGAACACGACGAGGCAGTCGGTCGTCTGGCGCAGCACGCCGCCCTTCGGATCGCCGGCGTGCACCGACACATGGATGTGCATGCTGGTCCGGCCCGTCGCGACGACGCGCGCCTTCAGTTCGACCAGATTGCCGACCAGGATCGGACGCTGGAACCGGATGTTGCCGACGCTGACCGTCACGCAATAGCGGCTCGACCAGACGGCCGCGCACGCATACGCGACCTCGTCGATCCACTTCATCAGCGCGCCGCCATGCACCTTGCCGCCGAAGTTCACGGACGAAGGCTCGGCAAGGAAGCGGAATACGGTTTCGGTGCGGTCGAGGGCGGCCGGCACGGGGGACGGTTGGGGCATTGTTGTGGCTCCAGGCGGCAGGGGCGCTGTGATCGGGCCATTATACGTTGCACTGCGGCAACGCGGCGCGGCAAGCCCCGCGTGGCGGGGCTGCGGCGGCCATGCCGGCTCGCGCGCGAACCGGCGCCGGTCAGCGGCGCACCGTGATGCCCTGGTCGATCGTCCCGTACATCTCGATACTGCCGCCGCGCTCGCCGGTCGCACCCGCGCCACCCTGCGCACAGGCCGCGCAGACGAGCGCGGCCGCCAACATGCAGAAAATCGTCTTCATCGTTGCATCGCGTCACATGCGGCGGCCCGTTGCCGCCGCGTCCGGCCATTCTACGCGTGGCCCGCGACGGGCCGCGGTCCGGCCGGCCACGGCGTCAAAACCGCTGCATCCGACATTTCATCCGGAAGCGAAACATCGAATGCGCGCACGAACTACACTGCCTCTCATCCCGCTCGACGAGACACGACGATGACTGACCAAGACGACCACCATTTTCCGGGCCTGAGCCGCATCGGCGCGCTGATCGCCGATCCGGGCCGCGCCGCGATGCTGTGGGTGCTGATGGACGGCAGCGCACGGCCGGCCGGCGAGCTGACGATGATCGCGGGGCTGTCGCCGTCCGCGGCCAGCGCGCACCTCGCGCGCCTGACCGAGGGCGGCCTGCTGGCCTTGGACGTACGCGGCCGGCATCGCTACTACCGCATTGCGTCGGCCGACATCGCGGCCTCGCTCGAAGCGCTGGCGAACGTCGCCCGCGCGGCCGCGCCGCATCGCCCGGTTCCGCCGCCGTCGCGCGCGGTCCCGGCCGAACTGCGCTACGCACGTACCTGCTACGACCACATGGCCGGCGAACTCGCGGTACGCATCTTCGACGGCCTCACCGCGCGCGGCTGGCTGCTCGCCAACGGCGACGCGATCGACACCACCGAGCTCGGCACGCAGGCGCTCGCGCAATGGGGCATCGACGTCGCGCAGCAACGCGCGCGCCGACGCCGCTTCGCGTGCGGCTGTCTCGACTGGAGCGAACGGCGCTCGCATCTCGGCGGCGCACTCGGCGCGGCGCTGCTCGACAGCTTCTGCGCCCACGGCTGGATCGAGCGCGCTGCTCGCCCGCGCGTGCTGCGCGTCACGGTGCCCGGGCAGCAGGTTTTCGACGCGTGGCTTACGTCCGCTTGACGCCGGCATTGCAGCTGCACGACAACGGCGCGCGATGGACAGGTTTTGTTACATCGCGTGCCATTCGATTTACAAAACACCGTGCCTTGAAACAGGCCAAGCGGATATCGTGAACTGGACGGCACGAATCGACGCGCCGCGATCACAACGATGACGCTCACCATGGCTCCCCTGTTCACGCTCAAGCGCACCGCCCGCTACACGCTGCTCGCGTTCGTCGCGCTGGCGGCGCTGCCGCCCGCCTTCGCGCAATCGGCCGATGCACCGGCGAATATGGCCGCGGCACGGCAACCGGGCGGCGATCCGCCCGGGCGCGTCGCGCGGCTCAATTACCTGTCGGGCGCCGTGACGACCGAACCGGCCGGCACCGATGGGTGGTCGTATGCGGCGGTGAACCGCCCGCTGACGACCGGCGACCAGCTGTGGAACGATGCCGGCGCGCGCTCGGAACTGCACATCGGCTCGACGGCGGTGCGGCTCGGCGAATCGACGAGCCTGTCGGTGCTGAACCTCGACGACACGACGACGCAATTGAAGGTGGGGCTCGGCACCGTGTCGGCGCACGTGCGCGATCTGCCGGCCGGCGGATCATACGAAATCGATACGCCGAACCTCGCGCTCGGCATCACGGGCCCCGGCGACTATCGCGTCGATGTCGCGCCGAACGGTGCGAGCACGACGGTAACGGTGCGCAGCGGCAGCGCGACCGTCTACGGCAGCAACGGGCAGTATCCGCTGTCGCCCGGCCAGCAGGTCGTGTTCACCGGCACCGACCTGCAGGTCGCGCAGCAATCGGCCGCACCGGGCCCCGACGTGCTCGACCAGTGGGCCGCCAGCCGCGACGCGGCCGAAGCGCGCTCGGTGTCGGCCCGCTACGTGTCCCGCGACATTCCCGGCTACCAGGATCTCGATGCGAACGGCACGTGGCGCGAAACCCCGAATTACGGCGCGGTATGGGTGCCGAACGACACGCCGGCCGACTGGGCGCCGTACCACGACGGCCACTGGATCTGGCAGGCGCCGTGGGGCTGGACCTGGGTCGACGACGCGCCGTGGGGCTTCGCGCCGTATCACTACGGCCGCTGGGCGTACGTGGACGACAGCTGGGCATGGGTACCCGGCCCGATGGCAGTGAGCCAGCCGCCCGTCTATGCGCCGGCGCTCGTCGCGTTCGTGGGCGGCGGGGGCGGCGGCGGTTCCGACTGGAATGTGGCGCTCACGGTCGGCGGCGTCGCGGCGGCCGGCTGCGCATGGTTCGCCCTTGGGCCGGGCGAGCCGTGGCATCCGGGCTGGGGCGGCTGGAGCCCGCACTACTACGACCGCGTCAACCGCAACATCGTGGTGAACAACGTCAACGTGAACAAGACCGTGAACGTGACGAACATCACCAATATCACCAACATCAACAAGACGTACGTGAACTTCCGCGCGCCGCACGCGATCACGGCCGTGCCGGCCGCCGCGTTCGTGCACGGCCAGCCGGTCGCGCACTTCTCGCAGCACGTCGATCCGCAACAATGGCGCAACGCGCACGTCACCCCGGGCACACCCGGCATCGCGCCGGTGCGCCAGAGCTTCACCGGCGGGCTGCGCAATGCCAGCTACCGTCCGCCGGCGGCGCTCGCGCAACATCCGTACGTCGCGACGCGCAATCCGGCCGTGCCGCCTGCGTATCGCGATCAGGCCGCCGCCCACCTCGCGCAGCAAGGCGGGCGCGTGCCGGGTGCCGGCGCGCCCGTCGTGAAGACGAACGTGCCGGCCGACTATACGGCTCGCCCGGTCCGCGTGCCGGGCAAGCCGGGCGGCGGCGCCTGGGCGATGCACAACGTGCAGCTCGTGAATCCGCACGGCCCCGTCGTCCAGCCGGCCCGCGCGCCGCGCGAGGGCCAGCCGGCCGGCGTGCAGGCCGGACGGCCGGGCGCACCGATGCCCGGCATGCCGAATGTCGCGCGGCCGGCGAACGGCGAAACGCCCAACGCACCGCGTTTCGACAACGGCGGCCCGCCGCGGGCGCCCGGCAACCCGATGCCGCATCAGGCATTCGCGCCCGGCAACGGTATTCCGCACCCGCCCGAAGCGAACAACGCCCCGCCGGGGACCGGTAACGCGCACGCAGCCAACACGCCGTCGCCCGCGTGGATGCAGCCTCACACGCCGATGGAGCGTCAGCGCGCGGCTCCCCCCACCGCGCTGCACGCGGCAGGACAGAATGCGCTGCCGCCCGTGCGCAGCGCAGCGGCACCGCATCCGGACGGCGTGCCGGCGCCGCAGGGCGTGCTGCAGCCCGGCGGCCGCAACGAAGCGCCGCGCACGCTGCCGCAACCGCAGTCCGACCATACCGCGCAGATTCCGCAACCGCGTCCGCGCCCCGATTTCCCGACGCCGACCCGCCATGCGCAGCCGCAACCGGAACGGGCCGCCCCCGCGCCGCAACCGCGTCCGGACTTCGCTCAACCCACGCCGCATCGCGAAGTCGCGCCGCCGCGCGTGAATGAGTACCGTCCGCCGGCGCCCGCCGTCCATGATGTGCCGCGTCCGCAGCCGCAGGCGCCGCGTATGGAGCCGCGACCGCAGCCACAGCCCGCCCCCCGCATGGAGCCGCGCCCGTCGATGCCGCCCCCCCGGATGGAACCACGGCCGCAGCCGGCACCGCACGTCGAGGCGCCGCGTCCGGGCAACCCGCCGGGCGGCCACGAGGAGCGGCATCGCCAGTAAGTGCAGCAAACCTGAAACAAAAAGGCTCGACCGGCGAATACCGGTCGAGCCTTTTTACAGGATGCGAAGCGATGCAGCCGCGCGGCCCCGGCCGCGCGATCAGACCGCCATCGGCGCGGTCAACGGCTCATGGTGCCGATAGCCGACGAGAGAGAAATCGGACGGCTCGACCTGCTCCAGCCATTCCGGCGCATAGACGCCCGTCTTCGCGTACTCGGGCACGCGCTCGGCAATCTCGAGCCGCGGGCTTTCGTACGGCTCGCGCGTGAGCTGCTGCTGCAGCATGTCGAGCTGGTTCTCGTAGATGTGCGCGTCGCCGATGAAATACGTGAACCAGCGCGGCGTATAGCCCGTCAGCCGACCGACGAGCGACAGCAGCGCGGCCCCTTCCGTCAGGTTGAACGGCGTGCCGAGGCCGACGTCGTTGCTGCGGATGTACAGGCACAGCGAGATCTCGCGCTTCGTCGCGTTCGGCAGGAACTGGTACAGCAGATGGCACGCGGGCAGCGCGATCTGGTCGAGCACGGCCGGATTCCACGCGTGAAACAGGATGCGGCGATCGGACGGGTTCTCCATGATCGTGTCCAGGCACTGGCGCAGCTGGTCGATCGCCTTGTACAGCAGCACCTTCGGCGCGCCGTCTTCGTCGAAACGCGTGACGATCCGGAAGCCGCGGCGCGTCGCATCGGCGATCTGCGCGTCGGCGTTCGCATCGAGCACCTTGTAGCCCGGCCACTGGCGCCATTGCACGCCATATACGTCGCCCAGATCGTCGACGCCCTGGCGATACGGGTTCGCGAGCCACTGCGCGTTCTCGTTCGCGTTCGCATCCCACACCTTGCAGCCGAGCGCGCGGAAATCGGCCGCGCTGCGCGACGCGCGCAGGAAACCGACCAGTTCGCCGATCGCGGACTTGAACGCGAGCTTCTTGGTCGTCACGGCCGGGAAGCCTTGCTGCAGGTCGAAGCGCAGCATCGCGCCCGGCATGCTGATGGTGCGGATTCCCGTGCGGTTCTCCTGCCAGGTGCCGGTATCGAGAATGGTACGAACGAGATCGAGATACTGTTTCATGCGGGTTCCTTCGGCCGCGAGGGGCGACCGTACCCGCCAATTTTAGCAAGCGTGACGCGGAAGCTCCGGCAACGGCGCCGAAAACCCTCCCAGCGTGTCGCCGCGGTCGCGCATGCCGTGCGCGCACATCAACCGGTAGAGCGTGACGCGCGACACGCCGAGCTCACGCGCGGCATCGGCAAAACGGCCGCGATGGCGCAGCAGCGCCTGCTCGATCGCCTGCCGCTCGGCCGCCTCGCGCGCCTCCAGCAGCGACACCGGCGCGAGCATCGCATAGTCGTTCAGTTCGAGATCGGCCGCGGTGATCATCCGGCCTTCCGACATCACGATCGCGCGGCGCACGCGGTTGATCAGCTCGCGCACGTTGCCCGGCCACGAATAGCCGTACAGCGACGCGACCGCGTCAGGCGAAAAACCGCGCAGGCGGCGATGCGCATCGCCCTTGAAGCGCTCGAGCATGTGACGCGCGAGCACCTCGATGTCCTTGCCGCGCGCGCGCAACGGCGGCTCCTCGATCTTCAGCACGCACAGCCGGTGAAACAGATCCTCGCGGAAGCGCCCTTCGCGCAGCGCCGCTTCCATGTCCACGTGCGTCGCGCAAATCACGCGTACGTCGACCGGCACCGACACGTGCGCGCCGAGCCGCTCGATCTTGCCTTCCTGCAGGAAGCGCAACAGGCTCGCCTGGCTTTCGAGCGGCAAATCGCCGATCTCGTCGAGAAACAGCGTGCCGCCGTTGGCGGCCTCGACGCGGCCGATCTTGCGCTGGTTCGCGCCGGTGAACGCGCCGCGTTCATAGCCGAACAGCTCGGCCTGCAGCAGCGTCGACGGTATCGCCCCGCAATTGATCGCGATGAACGGCGCCTGCGCGCGCGACGAACGCTCGTGAATCGCGACCGCCGTCAACTCCTTGCCCGTGCCCGACTCGCCGGAGATGAACACCGGCGCGTCGGTTGCCGCGACACGGCGGATCGTCCGGAACAGCCCGAGCATCGCATCGCAGGTGCCGACCATCTCGCCTTCGCTGCGCCCGGCGCCGACGGGCGGCGCAACGGGATCGGTCAGGGCGACCATGCCGTGCGCATGGCCGACGGTCTCGACGATCCGCGCCGTTTCGTACGGCATCGTCACGTAGTCGAAGCAATAGTCGCGAATGAGATGGCGCAGCGTCGCGTCCTGCAACTGGCCGCGCCGCGTCCCCGCGATCCAGCCGATGTGCTGGATGCTCAGGCAGGATTCGAGTTCGCGCAGGTCCGACGGCTTGAAGCCCGGCGAGAAATCGAGCAGGCCGGCGGTTGCCACGCCGTGCTGCACGACGCGCCGCACATCGCGCACGGTCTCGGCGAGATCGACGCGCCAGCCGCATTCGTCGAAATGGCCGCGCAACGCGTCGTTCGGTTCGCGCGAATAGTAGATCACGTGCCGCTGATCGGCTCCCATATCCTCACCCCGTTCATCAACCGTCTAACGATTGCCGCACACGTAGATCACGTGCAAAAGGATCGAATCGGGTCAGCCAGAGGTGGCTCGATTCGCCATGCCGATGCGCGGCAACGACAAGGCCTCGCATGATGGCGCTTATCTCGCGTCCAATAATTTTTGACAAGACAACTTGGTTATAGGCACCGAATACGACAAACCCGTTTCAGTACCGACGGCGATGCGGCCCAATCGCTCGAGAGGTCGACGCAGGTCAATCATCTGCACATAGCGCATATGCAGAAGGACTCCGTCATCAACACACGCGCCGATTTTCATCCTTGAAGCGTGTCGATTGAATCAGCAGTATTCCCGAGCCCCATCGTTTCAGGCCTGAAACATTTTCAGGCGTTTTCGGCCACCATTCGCAACACTCGAGCGCGAATCGCAATGACGGCAATGGTCCCGGTACGGTGGCATGTATTTCGCTGAATACGGAAACGACCGGAGACAGTCGCCATGCGAAAACATCTTTTACTTTCTTTCGTGCCGATGACGCTTGTGTTGTCGGCCGCCGGCCCGCCCGCACCGGCATGCGCGGACGAAGGCATGCAGCCGGATCGCACCATGTTGGTTGCCGAAAACACGTCGAGCGTCGCGCACGGCAACGGGTTCGGTATCGTGACCGTGTCGGCGCCGCAACCGTTGCCGGCCGCCCAGGCCTCCGTGACGCTGTGGGACGAGCTCCCGCCGCCGCCCCTGTTGCCGATGCCGCTACCGGCGCCGCAATCGGGCGACATCCGGCATGCTCTGGAAGGCAACGCGCGAGGCAATACGCATCCCTGAATATTCGCCGCCTCAATTCAATCAGGATGACATATTGAACTGACGATCCGGTCGAACGGGATGCCATCGAGCGGAACCGGTATCGCCGATCTCGCGACATAAAACGTTTTTGTGCTCCGTCCCCCGGCGGGCACTCTTTTTATTCGGACGGTCGTCGCGACGCGAGACATCACGCGTCGCGACGCACGGCGCATCGCACAAGAAGCGCCGACGCCCATGTGGATGCGGGAAATCCGGTGCGCGCCACCGTTCCGGTAAAATCGGCCCCATTCCGTTTCCCCTCTTCCCCGACCTTCATGACGACGTTGACCCTGATCGTCGCGCGTGCCCGCAACGGCATCATCGGCCGCGACAACCAGTTGCCCTGGAAACTTCCGGAGGATCTCGCGTTCTTCAAGCGCACGACGATGGGCGCGCCGATCGTGATGGGCCGCAAGACCCACGAGTCGATCGGCCGTCCGCTGCCGGGCCGCCGCAACATCGTCGTCACGCGCGACGCCACGCGCCGTTTCGAAGGCTGCGACACGGTCACGTCGCTCGCCGACGCGCTGGCGCTCGCCGCGCGCGACGGGGTGCCCGAGGCATTCCTGATCGGCGGTGCGCAACTCTATGCGGAAGGTCTCATGCTCGCCGACAAGCTGATCGTCACCGAGATCGACGCCGACTTCGACGGCGACGCATCGTTCCCGGCGCCCGATGCCGCGCAGTGGCAGGAAATCTCGCGCGACGCGCATCAGGCTGCCGCGCCCAATACGTTCGGCTATGCGTTCGTCGTCTACACGCGCAAGCGCGACTGACGACTTCTTCGCACGATGAAAAAAGCCCGACCGGCTCGCGCCGGTCGGGCTTTGTCGTTTCCTGGCGGCCTGCGCCGCGTGCGGCTTACTGCCCTGCGATCGTCATCTGCTCGATCAGCACCGAGCCGGTTTCCTTCGTGCCGCGCACGAGCGAATCCGCACCGATCGCGACGATATGGCGGAACATCTCCTGCAGCGTGCTGGCAACGGTGATTTCCTCGACCGGATACTGGATCACGCCGTTCTCCACCCAGAAGCCCGCCGCGCCGCGCGAATAGTCGCCCGTCACGTAGTTCACGCCCTGCCCCATCAGCTCGGTCAGCAGCAGGCCCGTGCCGAGCTTCTTCAGCATCGCGTCGAAATCGTCGCCCGCCTGCGTGTTCGAGCTGCGCAGCGCGAGGTTGTGCGAGCCGCCCGCGTTGCCGGTGGTTTGCGTGCCGAGCTTGCGTGCCGAATAGGTCGACAGGAAATAGCCTTCGACGACACCGTCCTTCACGACGCTGCGCGCCCGCGTGCGCACGCCTTCCTCGTCGAACGGCGCGCTGCCCATCGCGCGCGGCACGTGCGGATCCTCGACGACCTGGATGTGCGGCGCGAACACCGGCTTGCCGAGGCTGTCGACAAGGAACGACGTCTTGCGATACAGCGCACCGCCGCTCACCGCCTGCACGAATGCACCGAGCAGGCCGGCCGCGAGCGGCGCCTCGAACAGCACGGGCACCTTGCGCGTGTCGAGACGGCGCGCGCCCATCCGCGCAAGCGCGCGTTCGGCCGCGTAACGGCCCACCGCTTCGGGCGCGGCGAGATCGATCGCGCTGCGCTTCGACGAATACCAGTCGTCGCGCTGCATGTGACGGCCGCTACCCGCGATCGGCGCGCATGCGATGTAGTGGCGTGAGTACGGATAGCCGGCGAGGAAGCCGCGCGACGTCGCGAGCACGAACTGCGAGTGCTGCGCCGACACGCTCGCGCCTTCCGAATTGCGAATCTGCGGGCTGACCGCGAACGCGGCGTCTTCCGCGCGGCGGGCGAGCTCGACGGCCTCGTCGGCGCTCAGCGCCCACGGGTGGTACAGGTCGAGGTCGCGCGGGTCGGTTTCGAGCAGCTCGGCTTCGGCGAGGCCGGCCGCTTCGTCCTCGGCCGTGAAGCGCGCGATGTTGTACGCGGCGGCGACGGTATCCTTGATCGCGGCCGGCGAGAAGTCCGACGTGCTCGCGTTGCCGCGCTTCTTGCCGATGAACACGGTGACGCCGACCATCTTGTCGCGGTTGTGCTCGATCGTTTCGACTTCGCCGCGGCGCACCGACACCGACAGGCCGTCGCCCTCGGAGATTTCGGTCGCGGCGTCGGTCGCGCCGAGCGCCTTCGCATGGCGAAGGATGTCCGACGCGATTTCCTTGAGCTGGTCCTGCGTGTGCGGGAAATAGCGCGCTTGTACGTCGAGATTGGCTGCCATCGTCTTGGTATCCGGTGGCGGGCGGGCGCCCGCATGGTCAAAATGTTGCGTATCCCGCGATCATAGCAAGGTCCGGGGCCGGACACAGACAAGCTTGGGGTGTCCGCGCCGCGATACAATGCCGCCCATGACACGCAAAACCCGAATCCAGCCGATCGAACCTGCCGTCGAGGACGACGACAACGGCTACGATCGCCCCAGCAAATCCCAGTTGAAGCGCGAAATGCACGAGCTGCAGGTGCTCGGCCAGGCGCTCGTCGACCTGCCGAAAGACGCACTGAAGCGCATGCCGATGCCCGAAAGTCTCGGGGACGCCGTGCGCGAAGCCCGCCGGATCACCGATCACGAAGGCAAGCGCCGCCAGCTCCAGTACGTCGGCCGCGTGATGCGCTCGCTGACCGACGACGAAACGGCCGCGCTGCGCACCGCGCTCGACGCGCAACGCGGCGTGAACAAGGCCGCCACCGCCCGCCTGCACTGGATCGAGCGCACGCGCGAGCAGCTGCTCGCGAGCGACGACGCGCTGACCGAATTCCTGCGCCAGCACCCCGACGCCGACATCCAGGAAGGCCGTACGCTGATCCGCAACGCGCGCAAGGAAGCGCAGCAAGGCAAGCCGCCGCGCTATTTCCGCGAGCTGTTCCAGTGGATCAAGGCCGCGGGCGGCGCGTCCGACAGCGACGACGAAGCGGCCGACGACGCCGGAGACGACCATGACGACGAAGCGTAACCATCCGGACGAGCTCGTGGTCGGCCTCGTGTCGATCAGCGACCGCGCGAGTACGGGGGTCTACGAAGACAAGGGCATTCCGGCGCTGCAGGAATGGCTCGCCGGCACGCTGGTTTCGCCGTGGCGCGCCGAAACGCGCCTGATCCAGGACGACGCGCCGACGATCTCGGCCACGCTGACCGAACTCGTCGACGTCGCCGGCTGCGACCTCGTGCTGACGACGGGCGGCACCGGCCCCGCGCGCCGCGACGTGACGCCCGAGGCCACGCTGGCCGTGGCGACGAAGGAAATGCCGGGATTCGGCGAACAGATGCGGCAGATCAGCCTGAATTTCGTGCCGACCGCGATCCTGTCACGGCAGGTCGCGGTGATCCGCGAAACGGCCGACCATGCGGCGCTGATCATCAACCTGCCCGGCCAGCCGAAGTCGATCCGGGAAACGCTCGAAGGGCTGCGCGATGCCGACGGCAAGTCGACCGTGCCCGGCATCTTCGCGGCGGTGCCGTACTGCATCGACCTGATCGGCGGCCCGTATATCGAGACCGACGCCGCGGTGGTCGCGGCGTTCCGGCCGAAAAGCGCGCGGCGCTGAGCGTTGACCGAGCGCGGCGCGCGTGCCGGCCCGCTCAGGCGGCCGGCGCGGACTCGCCTGCCGACACCGACGCGGCCGGAATCAGGAAATGCTCGCGGTAGTACTTCAGCTCGTCGATCGACTCGTGGATGTCCGCGAGCGCCGTGTGCATCGCCCGCTTCTGGAAACCCTTGTAGATGGCCGGCTGCCAGCGGCGGCACAGCTCCTTGAGCGTGCTGACGTCGAGGTTACGGTAGTGGAAGAATCGCTCGAATTCCGGCATCCAGCGCGCCATGAAGCGGCGGTCCTGGCAAATCGAGTTGCCGCACATCGGCGACTTGCCGGGCGACACGTACTGCGCGAGGAACGCCTGCAACTGCGCGGCGGCTTCCGCCTCGGTCACGGTCGATGCGCGCACGCGGTCGATCAGGCCCGAGCGGCCGTGCGTCGACTTGTTCCAGTCGTCCATCTTCGCGAGCGTCTCGTCGCTCTGGTGGATCGCGAACACCGGGCCCTCGACGGCGATGTCGAGCGTGGAATTGGTCACGACGACCGCGATCTCGATGATGCGGTCGTTATCCGGGTCGAGGCCCGTCATCTCCATGTCGAGCCAGACGAGGTTCAACTCGTTGCGCACGAGCGCGGGCTGGCTGGCGGAAGCGGCGGTATCGGTCATGATTCATCCTGGCAAATGGCGGACCGGGCCTCGCCGATGCAGCGCCGCCCGGGCGGCCGGCATCGCATCAGCGGGGCCGGTCCGCAAGAACATATAATTCTCGCATAGAACCCTTTGGCGCCTTCGATGTCACCCTTTTCGTTCACCCTGCTGTTCGCGATCGCCGTACTCGCGATGGTCGTCACCAAGCTGTGGCTCGCGTCGCGGCAGATCCGCTTCGTCGCCGCGCACCGCAACGGCGTGCCCGCGCAATTCAGCGCCACCATCCCGCTGACCGCCCACCAGCGCGCGGCCGACTACACGGTCGAGCGCACCCGGCTGACGATGCTCGAGATCGTCGTCAGCGCGGCCGTGCTGGTCGGCCTCACGCTGCTCGGCGGCGTCGGCGCGCTCGACATGCTGCTGACCGGCTGGCTTGGCCGCGGCTACGGGCAGCAGGTCGCGCTGGTCGCCGCAGTGCTCGTGATCACGGGCGTGATCGACGTGCCGTTCGAGTATTACCGCCAGTTCGGCATCGAGCAGCGTTTCGGCTTCAACCGGATGACGAAGCGGCTGTTCTTCACCGACATGCTGAAGAATTCGCTGCTCGGCGCCGTGCTCGGCCTGCCGCTGCTGTTCGTCGTGCTGTGGCTGATGAACCAGGCCGGCAGCCTGTGGTGGCTGTGGACCTGGATCGTGTGGGTCGCGTTCCAGATGCTCGTGCTGCTGATCTACCCGACCTTCATCGCGCCGCTTTTCAACAAGTTCGAGCCGCTGAAGGACGACGCGCTGCGCTCGCGCATCGAGTCGCTGATGAAGCGCTGCGGCTTTGCGGCGAAGGGGCTGTTCGTGATGGACGGCAGCCGCCGCTCCGCGCACGGCAACGCGTATTTCACGGGCTTCGGCGCATCGAAGCGGATCGTGTTCTTCGACACGCTGCTCGCGCGCCTGTCCGGCCAGGAGATCGAAGCCGTACTCGCGCACGAACTCGGCCACTTCAAGCGCCGCCACGTGATGAAGCGGATGCTCGTGTCGTTCGTGCTGAGCCTCGTGCTGCTCGCGCTGCTCGGCTGGCTCGCGCAACGCACGTGGTTCTACACGGGGCTCGGCGTCACGCCGTCGCTCGACACCAGCAACGCGGGCGCCGCGCTCATCCTGTTCTTCCTCGCGATTCCGGTATTCCTGTTCTTCGCGACGCCGTTCAGCAGCCTGACGTCGCGCAAGCACGAATTCGAGGCCGACGCGTTCGCGGCCAGCCAGACCGACGCGCAGGATCTCGTCAGCGCGCTCGTGAAACTCTACGAGGACAACGCGTCGACGCTGACGCCCGACCCCGTCTACACGGCTTTCTACTACTCGCATCCGCCCGCGTCGCAGCGGATCGACCGCCTGCTGCAGCACGCATGAGCCGGCCGACTTCCCGCAAGCCGGCCCCGCGCGCATCGGGCGCGCAACGGGCCGAAGGCCGCGTGATCGCGGCGCACGGCCGCCACTACATCGTCGCCCCCGACGACGGCGGCCCGATGCTGCAATGCTTCCCGCGCGGCAAGAAGAGCGACATCGCGGTCGGCGACCGCGTCGCATACGAACTCGCGTCGGCCGACCAGGGCGTGATCGTGGAGATCGGCGAACGGCGTAACCTGCTGTACCGCTCCGACCAGTTCAAGTCGAAGCTGTTCGCGGCAAACCTCGACCAGTTGCTGATCGTGCTCGCGACCGAGCCCTATTTCAGCGAGGATCTGCTCGGCCGTGCGCTGATCGCCGCCGAAGCGAACGAGCTGAAGCCGCTCGTCGTGCTGAACAAGATCGACGTCGAGGCCGCGCTGCCGGTCGCGCGAGAGCGTCTTGCGCCGTACCGCGCGCTCGGCTACGACGTGCTCGAGCTGTCGGTGAAAGGTGCGCCGGACGATGCACGCGCGCAGTTGATGCCCCACCTGGCCGGCCATTCGACGATCCTGCTCGGCCAGTCCGGGATGGGCAAATCGACGCTCGTGAACCTGCTCGTGCCCGATGCCGAAGCCGCGACCCGCGAGATTTCGGCCGCGCTCAACAGCGGCCGTCACACGACGACGTTCACGCGCCTGTACCCGCTGGAAGGCGGCGGTGCGCTGATCGATTCGCCGGGCTTCCAGGAATTCGGCCTCTACCACTTGACGGAAGGCCGCCTCGAACGCGCGTTTCCGGAATTCCGGCCGCTGCTCGCGGACTGCCGTTTCTATAATTGTCATCATCTGCACGAGCCCGGCTGCGCGATCCTCGAAGCCGTCGCCGACGGCCGCATCGCGCCGTCGCGGCACGCGCTGTACGCGCAGCTCGTGCACGAGGCGAGCCAGATCGTCCGCTGACCGCGCGACGTGTGCGACGGCCGGCCGGCCGGCGGCAGGCCTTCATCGACAGGAGCCGCGATGCGTTTCAAGGCACCCGACCTCGCGACCGCGCAGCATTGGGCCAACGTGCTCCAGGTGGCCGGCATCGGTTGCGAGCTGCACAACTGCTACGCGACCGGCGCGCTCGGCGGCCTGCCCGCCGATGCATGCACGCCCGAGCTGTGGCTCGACGACGAACGTGACGACGCGCTCGCCCGCCGGCTGCTCGATGCCGCGTCGCACGGCCCGTCGGCGGGCGCGGCGCCCTGGCGCTGCCGGCAATGCGGCGAAGCGCTCGAAGCGCAATTCACCGCGTGCTGGCAATGCGGCGCCGTGCGCGACCCGCTCGATGACTGAACGTACTATCCTGGCGCACAGCGAAAAGGCCGGCATCGAGCCGGCCTTTTCATTTCGTCGCGCGCTGCGCTAGCGCGTCACGATACCCAGACTGCCAGCGTCAGCATCAACAGCAGGATCATCCACAGAATCACCGCTCGCCACACGAGGCCGACCGCCGACTGCAGCGTGCGCGGCGTGCAATCGTCACCAACCGTCAACGGACCGCTATCGCCAACCGCCAGCGCATCGAGGCTCGACGGTTCCGCGAGCGGCCCCGCGAGACGCGCGCCGAGCGCCCCGCTGCCGGCGGCCAGCAGTACACCGTCGTTCGGGTCGGGCCACTGGCGTGTATGGTTGCGCCACGCGTAGATCGCATCCTCGAAATTGCCGACGATCGCGAAACCGAGCGCCGTCAGTCGGGACGGAATCCAGTCGATCACGAAGAACGCGCGCTGCGCGAACGTCGAGAACGCGGCCGTGTGGTCCTCGCCCGGCGTCGACCAGCTGCGCGCGAGGTATTCGGAAATCCGGTACAGCACGGCGCCGGCCGGGCCGAGCGGCAGCACGTACCAGAAGAACACGCCGAAGACGTGGCGATGCGACGCGACGACCGCATGGATCAGCGTATGGCGGACGATCTCGCCGACCGGCATGTCGACCGTGTCGATACCCGTCCACTCGTGCAGGATTTCACGCGCGCGCGGTACGTCGTCGTTGTTGAGCGCGAGATGGATATCGGTGAAGTAGTGGCTGAACTGACGGAAGCCTAGCGTGAAATACACGACGGCGACGTTCCACAGGAACGCGAGCACGAAGCTCACCTTGTACAGCAGGAAATAGATCAGCGCGACGATCAGCACCCACGGCAGCACGACCGCGAGCCATGCGAGAAGCCCGTGTTTCTGCTTGCCGGCGTCGAGGCCATGCGCGACGGTTTCCGCATGAAACTGGAACAGCGCGAACACCGGATTGCTCGGCGACAACGCGCGGACCTGTTCGATGATGAGAGCGAGGAGAACCGAAAAGAAAGTCATGCGTGGCGCCGTCTTCGGAGTTATGTCATTTTTTGCATAACGATAGCACAGCGTCAGCCGCGCATGGCTGCCGGTGCGGTGGCCCGACGGCAGCTCGCACGCGCCAGCCGGCACGCCCGCCTAGCCGGCGGCCAAGAAGCGATACAGATTGCGAAACATGGCGGCAGTTGCGCCCCAGATGAAGTAATGCCCGTCCGGCTCGCCGTTCGGATAGGGCATGGCAAAAAAACGACGCTCGCCGCCTTCCCACCGGAACACGCGGACCTGATGGTTCGCGGGATTCATCACGAACGCGAGCGGCACTTCGAAAATCTCGGCGACTTCGAAGGTGTCGGCCTGTACGGTGAACGGCGGATGCACGAGGCCGACGACCGGCGTCACGCAGAAACCCGTGCCGGTCAGGTAGTCGGGCAGCACACCGAGAATCTCGACGCGTTCGGCGTCCAGCCCGATCTCTTCCTTCGCCTCGCGCAGCGCGGTGGCTGTCGCATCGCGGTCGAACGGCTCGCGACGGCCGCCGGGAAAACTGATTTGCCCGGCGTGGTCGTTCAGGTGATCGGCGCGCTGCGTCAGCAGCACGGTGAGGCCCGACTCGCGGACGACGAGCGGCACGAGAACGGCCGCGCTACGCGGATCGACGCCCTCCTGCAGCCTCGCCTCGCCGGGCTCGACGCTCCATTCGAGCGTGCGTGCGAAACGTTCGCGCAGGCCGGACGGCGTCAGCAACCGGGAATCGATGACAGGCAGACCGGCACCGGTGCCTTCGACCGGCAAGACTTCGGGATCGATGATGGGGCGGCGATTCAATGGGGCTCTCGGGTTCGTGTCGTATCGAGCATATTGTCGCGCCAGAATGAAAAAAGCACCCGGCTGGGTGCTTTTTCCTTACAGCTCTTACTCTTGGGAAGCTGCTGCGGCGCGATCCTTCGACACCAGCTTTTCCTTGATACGAGCCGACTTGCCCGAACGCTCGCGCAGGTAGTACAGCTTCGCACGACGCACATCACCGCGACGCTTCACGACGATGCTTGCCAGCAGCGGCGAGTACGTCTGGAACGTACGCTCGACGCCTTCGCCCGACGAGATCTTGCGGACGATGAAGTTCGAGTTCAGACCACGATTGCGAATCGCGATCACGACGCCTTCGTAAGCCTGAACGCGCTTGCGGTTACCTTCAACCACGTTCACGTTCACGATCACCGTGTCGCCCGGGGCGAAATCGGGGATGGTCTTGCCGGCGAGCGCGCGCTCGATTTCTTCCTGCTCAAGTTTTGCGATCAGATTCATTACTGACTCCTTATGCCATCGTGTCGGCGTTGACACCCGCCTGCTTCCAGGCCTGGCCCCGATAGAGGATGGATTCACATCAGGCGCCGCACACGCATGTACGGCACCGCCAATTCCCGCTCGCGCAGCCGCCTCAGGAGGCGTCCTTCGCTTCGCGTGCGAGGTTCGCGAGCCAGGCCTCGTCGGCCCGGCTCAACAACTTTTCGCGGCGCGCGCGGACGATCAGGTCCGGCCGCTTCCGCAACGTATTCCTCAATGCTTCCTGGCGCCGCCACTTCTCGATCTCGGCATGATGCCCGCCGAGCAGCACGTCCGGCACGCGCACGCCGTCGTATTCCTCGGGGCGCGTGTAGTGCGGACAATCGAGCAGGCCATCGGCGAAGCTGTCCTGCACGGCCGACAACGAATCGTTCAGCACGCCGGGCAGCAACCGCACGACTGCATCCATCATCGCCATCGCCGGCAGCTCGCCGCCTGACAGCACGAAATCGCCGAGGCTGATTTCCTCGTCGACGCAACGGTCGAGCAGGCGCTGGTCGATCGCTTCGTAGCGACCGCACAGCACGACGACGCCGGGTTCCTGCGCCATTCGCACCGCGCGATCGTGCGTGAGCGGCGCGCCTTGCGGCGACATCATCACGACGCGCGTGCTCGCGATTCCCTGCTCCGCCTGCGCCGCTTTCGCCGCGTCGATTGCGGCTTCGAGAGGCCTGGCCAGCATCACCATGCCCGGACCACCGCCGTACGGACGATCGTCGACCGTGCGGTAGTTGTCCGTCGTGAAATCACGCGGGTTCCAGGTGCGCAGCCCGAAGCGCCCCTGCTTGACGGCCCGGCTGGTGATTCCCCAGTCGGTCAGTGCACGGAACATCTCGGGAAAGAGCGTGACGACGTCGAACTGCACCGCGCTCTCGGTAACCTGGTTCATTTCAGTAATCGGCTTCCCAGTCGACGACGATGCGACGCGCCGCCTGATCCACCGTTTTGACGTAGACGCCGACGAACGGAATCAACCGCTCGTCGGTGGTCGGCTGACCGTCTTTGCCGGTTGCCGGATACTCGACACGCATGATCGAATGCACGCCGTTGTCGATCATCCCGCTCACCTTCCCGAGCGCCACCGATTGCTCGTTGACGACCTCGAGACCGATCAGGTCGACCCAATAGAATTCGTCCGCGGCGAGTGCCGGGAAATCTTCCCGGCGCACGAACACGCGAAAACCGCGCATGGACAGCGCAGCATCGCGGTCGCTGACGCCCGCGGGTTGCGCAACGACAGTGTCGCTGTGCGTCTTCGACTGCATGATGCGGACGGAAAGCCGCTCCGCACCGCGTTCCAGCCACCAGCGACGCGCGTTGAGCAGCGCGTCGCCGCCGCGACCGGCATCGGCATGCGTCGCCACCTTGACCCAGCCCTTCAGGCCGTAGGCGTCGACCACCGCCCCGACCTCGACGGCATCGTCGGGCCAGGCCTGCGTCGCTTCGGGACTGCCTTGTTCGACAGCCTGACCGGCGTTCGCGACCGAGTCGCGCTCGACCGGTTTGCGGACGAATGCGCCGAATGACGCACGCCCGCGCCTTGCATTACCGGAATCGTGACCCGCCATCAATGCACCTCACAGCCGGCACGACCGGCACACCGTGCCATGTTAGGCAGCCGGTTGCGCCTTTTGCGCTTCCTTCACGAGACGCTGGACGGTCGGCGACAGTTGCGCGCCAACGCCTTGCCAGTACGTCAGGCGATCCTGAGCGATACGCAGCGATTCGCCCTTCGTGGCGACCGGGTTGTAGAAGCCGACGCGCTCGATGAAGCGGCCGTCACGACGGTTGCGCGAATCGGTAGCAACGATGTTGTAGAACGGGCGCTTCTTCGAGCCGCCACGAGCCAGACGGATGATAACCATATGATGTCCTTCGGGAAAACCGGGTTCGAAACTACTGAAACACGCGATTATAGCCGGAAACCAGAGGTACAACAAACACTTACGCGTAAAAAACCGCGGACGGCCCGTCCGCCGGGCATACAATCGTCGTGTCCAGGACGTTCCCGACCGTCATGCCGCCCCTTCGCGCCACCCCGATGCACCGCGTCCAGCGCCAAGTCGCGGCGCTGCTGGCCGGCCTTGCCTGCCTCGCGTCCGCACCGGCGTTTGCCGCGCCGCTGCCGGTGAACGAACTCGTCGTGCCGCCCGGCTTCCATATAGACGTGCTGACCGACGCCGTCCCGGCCGCGCGCGAAATGGCGTGGTCGCCAAGCGGCATCCTGTATGTCGGCTCGCGGGACGGCCGCGTCCACGCGTTCGTCATGCACGAGGGCCGGATCAATGCGCACTATGTCGTCGCGTCCGGGCTCGACCTGCCCGTCGGCGTCGCCTACCGCGACGGCGCCCTCTATATATCCGCCGTCTCGCGCATCCTGCGCCTCGATCATATCGACGACCGGCTCGCAAAACCGCCCGCCCCCGTCGTCGTGACCGATGCGCTGCCGACCGACCACCATCACGGCTGGAAATTCATCGCGTTCGGCCCCGACGGCAAGCTGTACGTGCCGACCGGCGCGCCGTGCAATGTCTGCCTCCCCGATCGCAATCGCTACGCGATCATCGCGCGGATGAATGCCGACGGCAGCGGGCGCGAAGTGGTCGCCCGCGGCATACGCAATACGGTCGGCTTTGCATGGCACCCCGATTCGGGCGAGCTGTGGTTCACCGACAACGGGCGCGACATGATGGGCGACGACGTACCGGACGACAAGCTGAACCGCGCGCCGCGCGCCGGCCTCGATTTCGGCTTTCCATACTGCCACGGCGGCGATACGCCCGACCCCGAATTCGGCAGCGCCGACGTCTGCCGACGTTATGTGCCGCCCGTCCTGAAACTCGGCGCGCACGTCGCGGCGCTCGGGATGCGCTTCTACACCGGGCCGATGTTTCCGGCGTCGTATCGCAACAATGTCTTCATTGCCGAACACGGCTCGTGGAACCGCAGCACGAAGGTCGGCTACCGCGTGATGCGCGTGGTCGTCTCGGCGGACGGCAGCCACGCGCAGCAGACACCGTTCGTCACGGGATGGCTGAGGCCCGACGGCACGGTATGGGGACGCCCGGCCGATGTATTGCCGCTGCCGGACGGATCGCTGCTCGTCAGCGACGATTACGCGGGCGCGATCTACCGCGTGACTTATGCGGCACCTTGACGCAGCCGAGGGGTGACCGGGCCCGACCGGGCATCGTAGAATGCGTGCCGGGCCGCGCGCCCGCGCCGGCCTGCCGGCCCCGCCCATGCCAACGACAACACGCCGCCATCCATGTCCAGCAGCACCGCATCGCCCCGCCGCTTCCGCTCCAAGACGCTCACCGCCGCCCTCGCGTTCCTGCTCGGGTCGATCGGCGCACACCGCTTCTATCTGTACGGTTTCCGCGACGTGTACGGCTGGGCCCACTTGTTCGCCACGATCGTCGGCATCCCGGGCTTCCTGCTGCTCGCCGCAACCCAGCGCAGCGCCGGCCTTGGCTGGTGGCTCGCGGTACCCGGCGCCATCTCGCTGCTGGCGGCATTTCTCGCCGCACTCGTCTACGGGCTGCGCCCCGACGAAAAATGGGATGCGCAATTCAACGCGGACACCGGCAAGCACAGCAAGTCGGGCTGGACGGTGATCTTCGTCGTGATTTTCTCGCTGCTGATCGGCGCGTTCCTGTTGATGACCGCGCTCGCGCTGTCGTTCCAGACATACTTCGAATCGCAGGTCGAAGCAGCCAAGCAGATTTCGCAGTAAGCACGACCAATACGGTCGATACGGCTCGCCGGCAACTGCGTTGCCTGCTGGTCAGAACAGGTTCAACTGCATGTCGTCGCGCGACTTCGCGCCGGCTGCACGAACCGCGACACGCGGCGCCGGCACCGCGGCGCCCGGCGCACCGCTGAACCGCGACAGATCGAGAATGCCGTTCGTGCGTTCGTTCAACCCGAGCCGCTTGACCGCCTGACGGAAGCGCTGCCGCAACAGGTCGGCCCAGATCCCCTCCCCCTTCATCCGTTTCGAGAAATCCGAGTCGTAATCCTTGCCGCCGCGCATGTCGCGCACGCGGTTCATCACGCGCTCCGCACGATCGGGAAAATGCGCGGCAAGCCACTGCTTGAACAGCGGCGCAACCTCCCACGGCAACCTCAGGATGATGTAGCTCGCATGCGTCGCGCCGGCTTCCGCGCAGGCCTCCAGCACGCGCTCCATGTCGGGCTCGGTCACGAACGGGATCACCGGTGCGATGCTCACGCCGACCGGCACGCCTGCATCGCGCAGTGCACGGATCGTGCGCAACCGCCGCGCCGGGGTGGCCGCGCGCGGCTCGAGCGTGCGCGCGAGCTCGGCATCGAGCGTCGTGATCGTGACCGCCGCCATCACCTGCCCGCGTTCGGCCATCGGCGCGAGCAGGTCGAGATCGCGCTCGATCAGCGACGACTTCGTGATCGCCGCGAACGGCAGCCCGCGATCGTGCATCACCTGGATCACGCTGCGCGTGATGCGCAGGTCGCGCTCGACCGGCTGGTACGCGTCGGTATTGACGCCGAGCGCGATCGGCTCCGGCACGTAGCGCTTGCGCGAAATCTCGCGCTCGAGCAGTTCGGCCGCGTTCACCTTCGCGTAGATGCGGCTTTCGAAATCGAGCCCCGGCGACAGCCCGAGGTAGCTGTGCGTAGGCCGCGCGAAGCAGTAGATACAACCGTGCTCGCAGCCGCGATACGGATTGAGCGACACGCTGAACGGAATATCGGGCGACTGGTTACGCGTCAGGATGCTCTTCGCCCGCTCCTCGAATACCTGCGTGCGCAGCGGCGCGGGGAAATCGGCGTCATCGGACGCGTGCGTCCAGCCGTCGTCCACGGCTTCGCGCTGCGCGAGCTCATACCGCCCCTGCAGGTTGTCGACCGCACCGCGCCCCTTGCGGGGCACGGGCGGCGCTATCGGAAATTCGTTGTCGGACCGATCGTCCATGTGCCCACCCATTCGCCTGCACCCAATACTGTATATTTATACAGTATTGGGTGCAGCATGCCAAGGGCGGGATAAAGGGCCCGACGGCGAACCGCCGTCGCGTTACTCGCCGACGGCGATCGTCAGCGTTTCCTTGATTTCCTCCATCACGACATAGCTCTTCGACTGCACGGCGCCCGGCAACTGCAGCAGGATGTCGCCCAGCAGTTTCCGGTAGTCAGCCATCTCCCCGATCCGCGCCTTGATCAGGTAGTCGAAATCGCCGGAGACGAGATGGCATTCGAGCACCTCGTCGATCTTCATCACTTCCCGGCGGAATTGCTCGAACATGTTGCCGCCCTTGTGGCCGAGCGTGATCTCGACGAACACCAGCAGCGCGGCCCCCAACTGGCCCGGATCGACCCGCGCGTGATAGCCGGTGATCACGCCGTCGCGCTCCATGCGCCTCACGCGCTCGATGCACGGCGTGACGGTCAGGCCGACCTGTTCCGCGAGGTCTTTCATCGCCATCCGGCCGTCGTCCTGGAGCAGTTTCAGGATGCGCCGGTCGAGCTTGTCGAGCGAGCGTACGGGCTGACGTTGCGTTCTCATTTGTTTATGCTGAAAACCAGAAAAATACAATAACAAAAACTGCACATTCGACAATACCATAGCGCAAAAAACTAGATCAGCTAGAGGTTACACGGAGCCGCAGGTGCGCCCGGCCTCGACCTGATTCCTTCGATCTGGAGCAGCTATGCGAGTCGTCATTCTGGGCAGCGGTGTAGTGGGCGTGGCAAGCGCGTATTACCTTGCGCGCGCCGGCCATGAAGTCACGGTGATCGACCGGGAAGCCGGCCCGGCGCTGGAGACGAGTTTCGCGAACGCAGGCCAGATCTCGCCCGGCTATGCGGCGCCGTGGGCCGCGCCCGGCGTGCCGCTGAAGGCCGTCAAATGGATGTTCGAAAAGCATGCGCCGCTCGCGATCCGCCTCGACGGCACGCGCTTCCAGCTCCAGTGGATGGCTCAGATGCTGCGCAACTGCACGGCCGAGCGCTATGCAGTCAACAAGGGCCGGATGGTCCGTCTCGCCGAATACAGCCGCGACTGCCTGCAGGCGCTGCGCGCCGATACCGGCATCCAGTACGAAGGCCGCACGGGCGGCACGCTGCAACTGTTCCGCACGCAGCAGCAGCTCGACGGCGCGGCGAAGGACATCGCCGTGCTGCAGGAAGCGAACGTGCCGTTCGAACTGCTGTCGCCGGCCGAACTGAAGCATGCCGAACCGGCCCTCGCCGCCGTCTCGCACAAGCTGACGGGCGGCCTGCGCCTGCCGGGCGACGAAACGGGCGATTGCCAGCTGTTCACGACGCGCCTCGCCGCGCTCGCCGAATCGCTCGGCGTCAAGTTCCGCTACAACACGCCGATCGATGCGCTCGCGATCGCGGGCGGCAAGATCGCCGGCGTGCAGTGCGGCAGCGAGACGGTGCGCGCGGATGCGTACGTCGTCGCGCTCGGCTCGTACTCGACGAACTTCGTCTCGAACCTGATGAAGATCCCCGTCTATCCGCTGAAGGGCTATTCGATCACCGCGCCGATCGTCGACGCAGCGGCCGCGCCCGTATCGACCGTGCTCGACGAGACCTACAAGATCGCGATCACGCGCTTCGACCAGCGCATCCGCGTCGGCGGCATGGCGGAAATCGTCGGCTTCGACAAGACGCTGCGCGCGGCGCGCCGCGAGACGCTCGAGATGTGCGTAAACGACCTGTTCCCGGGCGGCGGCGACACGTCGAAGGCCACGTTCTGGACGGGCCTGCGCCCGATGACCCCGGACGGCACGCCGATCGTCGGCCGCACGCCGGTGTCGAACCTGTTCCTGAACACCGGCCACGGCACGCTCGGCTGGACGATGTCGTGCGGCTCGGGCCAACTGCTCGCCGACCTGATCTCCGGGAAGAAGCCGGCAATCCAGGCCGACGACCTGTCGGTGCATCGTTACCTGAAGGACGCGCCCGGCCAGACACGCCCGGCCTACGCGTAAATCGGAACGGCCCGCGGCGGTGCGGGCTCGTTGCATCAGCGAAAAAGGCGCCCTCGGGCGCTTTTTTCGTTTCGGCGACTGCGCGTGCGAGCGCCCGCTCGGCACGAGGCTTCAGCCGACTTGTGCATGGCGCTTGTCGCGCGTCGGGCGAATCGACGCTATCGAACGGACATACGTGCACGACGATGCGTTCCGCTCGGCACCGGGCAATCGCGGATCGTCCGGGAGAACGACGCACGCGCCTCTTCAGCGATGACACAACAAAAAGGGGCGCTCATCGCGCCCCTCGTGCTACATGCTTACCGCCGAAGCGTCACGCCGCATCAGCCGAGCTCGGTCACGAGCTCCGGCACGAGCGAGAACAGATCGCCGACGAGGCCGTAATCGGCCACGCTGAAGATCGGTGCCTCCGGATCCTTGTTGATCGCGACGATCACCTTCGAATCCTTCATGCCGGCCAGATGCTGGATCGCACCCGAGATACCGACCGCGATGTACAGCTGCGGCGCGACGATCTTGCCGGTCTGGCCGACCTGGTAGTCGTTCGGCACGTAGCCGGCGTCGACTGCCGCGCGCGATGCGCCGAGCGCTGCCGACAACTTGTCGGCCAGCGGCTCCAGCACCTTCGTGTAGTTCTCGCCGCTGCCCAGACCGCGGCCGCCCGACACGATGATGCTCGCCGACGTCAGTTCCGGACGGTCCAGCTTCGTTACCTCACGGCTCACGAACTGCGACTTGCCGGCGTCTGCCGCTGCTTCGATCTTGTCGACCGATGCGCTGCCGCCTTCCGCTGCCACCGGATCGAAGCCCGTTGCACGCACCGTGATGACCTTGATCGGGTCGCTCGACTGCACCGTCGCGATCGCGTTGCCCGCGTAGATCGGGCGCTCGAACGTGTCGGCCGAATCGACTGCCGTGATGTCCGAGATCTGCGCGACGTCCAGCTTCGCGGCGATACGCGGCGCGATGTTCTTGCCGTAGGCCGTCGCCGGCGCGAGGATATGCGAGTAGTCCTTCGCGATGTTCAGTGTGGTCGCCTCGACGTTTTCCGCCAGACCTTCGGCCAGTTGCGGCGCGTCGGCCAGCAGCACCTTCGAGACACCTGCGATCTTCGCTGCCGCGTCGGCAGCCGCTTGCGCGTTGTGGCCCGCGACCAGCACGTGGATGTCGCCGCCAATCTTCGCGGCCGCCGCCACCGTGTTCAGCGTCGCGGCCTTGATCGACGCGTTGTCGTGTTCTGCAATCACCAGAATCGTCATTTCTTTCCGCTCCCTCTTACAGCACCTTGGCTTCGGTCTTCAGCTTCTCGACCAGCGTCTTCACGTCCGGCACCTTCACGCCGGCTGCGCGCTTCGGCGGCTCGACCACCTTCAGCGTCTTCAGACGCGGCGCGACGTCCACACCGAGGTCTTCCGGCTTCACGGTTTCCAGCGGCTTCTTCTTCGCCTTCATGATGTTCGGCAGCGTCACGTAGCGCGGCTCGTTCAGGCGCAGGTCGGTCGTCACGACCGCCGGCAGCGTCAGCGACAGCGTTTCCGCGCCGCCGTCGACTTCGCGTGCCACCGTTGCCTTGCCGTCGGCCACCGTCACCTTCGACGCGAACGTCGCTTGCGGGAGACCTGCCAGCGCAGCCAGCATCTGGCCCGTCTGGTTCGAATCGTCGTCGATCGCCTGCTTGCCGAGGATCACCAGCTGCGGCTGTTCCTTGTCGACCAGCGCTTTCAGGATCTTCGCGACGGCCAGCGGCTCGACGCTGTCGTTCGACTCGACGAGGATCGCGCGATCCGCGCCGATCGCGAGCGCCGTGCGCAGCGTTTCCTGCGCTTGCGTGACGCCCACCGACACCGCGATCACTTCGGTCGCGACGCCTGCTTCCTTGAGGCGCACCGCTTCTTCAACGGCGATTTCGTCGAACGGGTTCATCGACATCTTCACGTTCGCGATGTCGACGCCCGTGTTGTCCGACTTCACGCGGACCTTCACGTTGTAATCGACCACTCTTTTCACTGGCACCAGGATTTTCATGCACACGCTCCAAAGTTACGAATACGACCAGAGGCCATTTTATAGCGAGGCCTCATGACTGCGCGGCCAGGCGGACCCAACCATGATGGTTGTCGAGGATACCGCTTCTTGGCGACGCGCCAATGATAGCGAACGGTCGTTCTATTTTAAAAGAGAAAAAACCCGGACGCAAAGCCCGGGTTTTCGATCATCGACTCTAATCCCGCCGGGCGTCCCCTGCTCCGCCCCGTTACCAGGCGGCGATGACCGCGCCGCCGAACTTGCCTTCGATGAACTGCTTCACGTCGGCCGAGTGATACGCCGCAATCAGCTTGGCGACCCACGGCTTGTTCCGGTCCGCCTCACGGATCGCGAGGATGTTCGCGTACGGGCCGCTCGGGCCCTCGATCGCGATCGCGTCCTGCTTCGGTTTCAACCCCGCTTCCATCGCGTAATTGGTATTGATCGCGGCCGCGTCGACGTCGCCGAGCGAGCGCGGAATCTGCGCCGCGTCGAGTTCGACGATCTTCAGCTTGCGCGGATTGTCGACGATATCGAGCGGCGTCGCCTTCAGCCCCGCATCCGCGCGCAGCTTCAGCAGCCCCTGCTTCTGCAGCAACAGCAGCGCGCGGCCGCCGTTGGTCGGATCGTTCGGGACCGCGACGCGCGCGCCCGGCTTCAGTTCGGCCAGCGACTTCACGCGCTTCGAGTAGATGCCCATCGGGAACGTGACGGTATCGGCGACCTTGATCAGCTTGTAGCCGCGGTCCCTCACCTGCGCCTGCAGATACGGATCGTGCTGGTAGCTGTTCGCGTCGAGGTCGCCCGACGCGAGCGCGGCGTTCGGCTGCACGTAATCGGAGAATTCGACGATGCGGATCTCCAGGCCGTCCTTCGCCGCGACCTTCTTCACCACTTCCATGATCTGCGCGTGCGGGCCGCCCGTCACGCCGACCTTGATGGTTTCGGCCTGGGCATGCGCGCCCGCGAACAGCGCGGCCGCGCCCAGCGCCGCCGCGAATTTCAGCATGAAGCGTCGTTGCATCGTTTCTCCCCTGTCGGATCGGTTTGGTCTTATTTGTGGCTCAACCGGCGCACCAGCCAGTCGCCGAACGATTGCACGATCTGCACGAACACGATCAGGATCGCGACGACCGTCCACATCACTTCCGGCAGATAGCGCTGGTAACCGTAACGGATACCGAGATCGCCAAGCCCGCCGCCGCCGATCGCGCCCGCCATAGCCGAATAGCCGACCAGCGACACGAACGTGATCGTCAGGCCCGCGACGATGCCCGGCAGCGATTCGGGCAACAACACCTTGAAGACGATCTGCGACGTGGTCGCGCCCATCGATTGCGCAGCCTCGATCAATCCGCGGTCGACCTCGCGCAGCGCCGTTTCGACGAGACGCGCGATGAACGGCGCGGACGCGAGCGTCAGCGGCACGACCGCCGCGGCCGTGCCGATCGACGAACCGGTGACGAGCCGCGTGAACGGGATCACCGCGACCAGCAGGATGATGAACGGCGTCGAACGGACCGCGTTCACGATGCCGCCGAGCACGCGATTCACCGCGAGGTTCTGCAGCACGCCCTGGCGATCGGTCAGGTACAGCAGCACGCCGAGCGGCAGGCCGACGAGCGCGCCGACCGCCCCGGAGATGCCGACCATGATCAGCGTCTCCCAGAACGACTGCACGAACATATCGAACATCTCACTCAACATACGAAAGCTCCTCTACCACCACACCTTGCTCGCGCAGGAACGCGAGCGCCTGCCCGACCTTGCCCGGCTCGCCGCCCGCGAGCACCGCGAGCGAACCGAATGCCTGCCCCTGGATCTCGTCGATCTGGCCATGCAGGATGTTGAAATCGAGTTCGTACCGGCGGATCGTCTCCGACAGGATCGGCTGGTCGACCCCCGAGCCCGTGAACGCGAGCCGCAGCAGATGCCCGCGGCCCGTCTTCAACCGCTCGGCCACGCGCGCCTTCAGCGCGGGCGGCAGTTCCTGCGCGATCACGTCGCCGATCAGCGCACGCGTCACTTCGTGATGCGGCTGCAGGAACACGTCGATCACGCGGCCTTCCTCGACCACGCGCCCGGCATCGAGCACCGCGACGCGATCGCAGACCTGCTTGATCACTTCCATCTGGTGCGTGATCAGCACGATCGTCAGGCCGAGCTCGCGATTGATGCGTTTCAGCAGGTCGAGAATCGAACGCGTGGTTTCGGGATCGAGCGCGGACGTCGCTTCGTCCGACAGCAGCACCTTCGGCTGGCTCGCCAGCGCGCGGGCGATGCCGACGCGCTGCTTCTGCCCGCCGCTGATCTGCGACGGATAGCGATCCTTCTGCGCGGACAGCCCGACCAGATCGAGCAGCGGCAGCACGGCGGCCTCGATGTCGGCACGGCTGGCGCCGGCCAGCTCCAGCGGCAGCGCGACGTTGTCGAACACCGTGCGCGACGACAGCAGGTTGAAGTGCTGGAAGATCATGCCGATCTCGCGGCGCGCTTCGCGCAGCGCGCTGGCCGACAGCAGCGTCAGATCGCGCCCGCCGACGACGACATTGCCTTCGGTCGGCCGCGTGAGCAGGTTGATGGTGCGCACGAGCGTGCTCTTGCCGGCGCCGCTTCGGCCGATGATGCCGAACACCTCGCCTTGCGGGATCGTCAGGTTGACGTTGTGCAGCGCTTCAACCCAGCCGCCCGGGCCGGGGAAACGCTGCGAGAGATTGCGTAATTCGATCATGTAAACAAAACGGCGGCCGGCCGGCGAGATGGCCCGCCAGTCGGCCGCCGATGCATCTGGAATAGCCGGCGATTTTACCGCAAACCCCTCATTCCCCTTAATAATCGATTTCGATCTTTTCATAACCAGACGAAATTAGAGGGGCGCTGCTGGGCCCGCGCGGGAGGGGCGCGACTATGATCGCGAAACGCAGACCAACGAACAGGAGACCCGCCAGATGAGCGCCACCACCACACCGGCCGCCGTGCCCGCCACCGCCGGATCGGCGCCCGCGCCGCGGATGGGTCGGTTGCGTACCGCGGACGGGCTCGAACTGGCGTCGTACCGCTGGCCGGCAAGCGACGGCACCGTGCCGCCGCGCGCGACGATCGCCCTGGTGCACGGCCTCGCCGAGCACGCGGGCCGCTATGCCACGCTCGCCGGCCGGCTGAACGCGGCCGGCATCGACGTGCTGGCCGTCGATCTGCGCGGGCATGGCCAGTCGCCCGGCAAGCGCGTGTGGGTCGAGCGTTTCGACGACTACCTGAACGATGCGGATGCGCTGGTCGCCGAAGCCGCGCGCGCCGCGGCGCCGCTGTTCCTGATGGGGCACAGCATGGGCGGCGCGGTCGCGGCGCTCTACGCGATCGAACGCGCGCCGGCTCGCGGCCACGCGCTGGCGGGCCTCGTGCTGTCGAGTCCGGCGCTGGCGCCCGGGCGCGACGTGCCGCGCTGGATGCTCGCGGTCAGCCGCATCATCAGCCGTGTGTGGCCCACTTTCCCCGCGATCAGGATCGATGCGGCCCTGCTGTCGCGCGATCCAGCCATCGTCGCGGCCAATCGCGCCGATCCGCTCGTGCATCACGGCGCGGTGCCCGCACGCACCGGCGCGGAGATTCTCGACGCGATGGCGCGCATCGAAAACGGCCGCGGCGCGCTGCGCGTGCCGGTGCTCGTCTATCACGGTACCGAGGACAAGCTCACCGAACCCGACGGCAGCCGCGCGTTCGGCGCGCGTGTCGGCTCGCCCGACCGTACGCTGACGCTGTACGAAGGCGGCTTCCACGAAACGATGAACGATCTCGAACGCGACCGCGTGATCGACGCGCTGATCGCGTGGATTCACGCGCGCGTGCCGGCGCGCTGAGCGCGCCGGATCAGACCGGCCAACCGGGAATCAGATTCCGGCCAGCACGCGCAGGTGCGCGACGACGCTGCGCCCGAGCGCGGAGAGGTTGTAGCCGCCTTCGAGGCAGCTGACGATACGGCCCTGCGCATGCCGGCGCGCCACGTCGACGATCTGGGCGGTCAGCCATTCGAAGTCGGCCTCGACGAGGCCGAGGTTGCCGATGTCGTCCTCGCGATGCGCATCGAAACCGGCCGACACGAACAGCATCTGCGGCTTGAACGCATCGAGGCGCGGCAGCCAGAACATGTCGACGGCTTCGCGGATCGCCATCCCGTTGCTGCGCGCGGGCATCGGCAGGTTGACCATGTTCGGCGCCTGATGATCGACGCCCGAGAACGGATACAGCGGATGCTGAAAGAAGCTGCACATCAGCACGCGCTCGTCGTTCGCGAACGCCGCCTCGGTGCCGTTGCCGTGGTGCACGTCGAAATCGATGATCGCGACACGCTCGATGCCGTGTACGTCGAGCGCATGCCGCGCGGCGATCGCGACGTTGTTGAAGAAGCAGAAGCCCATCGCGCGCGCGGGTTCCGCATGGTGACCGGGTGGACGGACGCCGCAGAACGCATTCGCATAGCGGCCTTCGATCACCGCGTCGGTCGCCGCGATCGCGGCGCCGGCCGCGCGCAGCGCCGCGCGCCACGTGTCGCGATTCATCAGCGTATCGGGATCGATCTCGACGTGACCGTCGACCGGCGTCATGCTCCGGATGTAGTCGATGTGCGCCTGCGTATGCACGCGACCCAGCGCGACCTCGCTCGCGAATGGCGCGGTTTCGTGCACGATCAGGTCGTCGATGCGGCTCGCAATCAGTTGATCCTGGATCGCCGACAGGCGGGCCGGGCATTCCGGATGCCATTCCCCCATCTCGTGCAGCATGCAGTCGGGGTGCGTGTAGAAAGCGGTTGCCATAAGCTGTCGTCCGCGGCGCACGGTGCGCCGCAGGTCTCCGTCAATGATGTCCATCGTCTGCCGCGAATTCGCCGCTAACTTACCACAACGGGGGCCGGCTTCGGCCCGAGGCGCCGGATGCGTCGGGTATACTGCGCCGAACACAATCGCCCTGTCCGCCCGCTTCGACATGAATTCCAGCAAGCCCGCCGCCCTTCTTTCCGCGCTGTTCCGTGTTCGCGCTCCGCTCGTCGTCGCTGCCATCGCCGCGGCCCTCGGCACCGCGCCTGCCGTCGCACAAACGCAGCCGGCGAAGCCTGCAGGCACGCTCGTCGCCCAGGCCCAGCCGCAGCAGCCGACGCCGCAAGGCCAGACCTTCGAAGAGGAAATCGTTCCACAGCGTTACGCGAGCAACGCGAAGGTCGATGCATTCATCGACGAGATGGTGAGCCGCAACGGCTTCGATTCGGCGAGCCTGCATGCGCTGTTCTCGCGCATCAGCTACTCGGCGACGGCCGTCAAGCTCGTGAGGCCGGCCCCGACGCCCTCGGTCAAGAACTGGCGCGTCTATCGCTCGCGCTTCATCGAACCGATCCGCATCAACGCGGGCGTGAAGTTCTGGAAGGCGAACCAGGCGGCGCTGCAGCGCGCGTCCGAGCAGTTCGGCGTGCCGCCCGAGGTGATCGTCGGCATCATCGGCGTCGAAACCATCTATGGCCGCTACATGGGCAATTTCCGCGTGCTGGACGCGCTGACGACGCTCACGTTCGACTACCCGGACACGCCGAATCGCGACAGCCGCCAGGCCACCTTCCGCAAGAACCTCGAAGACTTCCTGGTCTGGACCCGCGACAACCAGCTCGACCCGACCACCGTGCTCGGCTCGTACACCGGCGCGATCGGGATTCCGCAGTTCCTGCCGAGCAGCATCCGCGAATATGCGGTCGACTTCGACGGCACGGGCCACGTCGATCTGCGCAGCAGTCCTGTCGATGCGATCGGCAGCGTCGCGAACTACCTGAAGCAGCACGGCTGGGAAACCGACCGGCCGGTGGTCTGGCAGATCACGCCGGACACGGGCAGCCTGGGCATCGCACAGGCCGCCGCCGACGGCCAGCCCGAACCGCACTGGGCGCTGTCGCAACTGCTGCGCGCCGGCATGACGCTGAACGAGCCGACGGTCAACATCACGACCGAAGCCGGCACGCCGGTGACGGTCGTCGACCTGCCGACGCCGGGGCGTGCGACCGAATACATGCTCGGCCTGAAGAACTTCTATGTGTTGACGCGCTACAACCGCAGTTTCTTCTACGCACTCACCGTGTACCAGCTCGGCGAAGCCGTGAAGGCGCAGATGGAAGCCAGTGGCGCGCTGCCACCCGCCGCTGCCGACGAGCAGCCGCAGTAAGCGCTGGCCGCCCAAAGAAAAAGCGCCGCAGTTCGCAGAACGCGGCGCTTTTTTTATCGATGCGCGAATCGCGCACCCGTCTCGCTCACGCGGGAAACACACCCGTGGACAGGTAGCGGTCGCCACGATCGCAGACGATGAACACGATCGTCGCATTCTCGACCTGACGCGCGATGCGCATCGCGACTTCGCATGCGCCGCCCGACGAAATGCCCGCGAAAATGCCTTCGACCGCCGCGAGCCGGCGCGTCATCGTTTCCGACGCGGCCTGGCTCACGCTCTCGACGCGGTCGACACGGCTGCGATCGAAGATGGTCGGCATGTAGGCTTCCGGCCATTTGCGGATGCCCGGAATACGCGAGCCGTCTTCCGGCTGCGCACCGACGATCTCGATCGCCGGATTCTGTTCCTTCAGATAGCGCGACGTGCCCATGATGGTGCCCGTCGTGCCCATGGCGGACACGAAGTGCGTGATGCGCCCTTCGGTATCGCGCCAGATCTCCGGCCCCGTTGCTTCGTAGTGCGCGACGGGATTGTCGGGGTTGCCGAACTGGTCGAGGATCACGCCCTTGCCTTCACGCTGCATCTGCTCCGCGAGGTCGCGCGCCAGCTCCATCCCGCCCTTCACCGGCGTCAGGATGATTTCGGCACCATAAGCGGCCATGCTCTGGCGGCGCTCGACCGACAGATCCTCCGGCATGATCAGCACCATCTTGTAGCCGCGGATCGCCGCGGCCATCGCGAGCGCGATGCCCGTGTTGCCGCTCGTTGCCTCGATCAGCGTATCGCCCGGCTTGATGCGCCCGCGCGCCTCGGCCTTGCTGATCATCGACAGCGCCGGGCGATCCTTCACGGAGCCGGCCGGATTGTTGCCCTCGAGCTTCGCGAGCAGCACGTTGTTGCGGGCGCGAATCTCGTCGTCCGGCAGGCGGACCAGTTGCACGAGCGGCGTATTGCCGATCGTGTCTTCGATAGTTTTGTAAGCCATGGATATACCGTGAGTGCGAGGCCGATCAATCGATCGATTGTAAACCAGCACCGGCACCCGCGCCGGCAACCCCATTGCGACGATGGAATACGCGTGCCGCGCGGTTCGCGGTTCGCGTTTCGCCGCGCAAGCCCGCCGCTCCACGCAAAAAACCCGCGGCATGCCGCGGGAAGCCGTCGCAACGACGGCGACTGAAGGAGCGCTTGTGTCGGTTGCTTGACGCGTTATTTCTGCGCGGTGCGGGCCGGTGCGGCGGCAGGCTTCGCTGCCACCGGTTTGGCCGCGGCCGACGGCGTAGCGCTCGTACCCGCCGCCGCACCGATCGTCAAACCTTCCTGCTGAAGCCGCTCGACGGTATGCCCGCCCATGCCCTTCACGCGCGTGGCGAGATCGTCCGCATTCCTGAACGGACCGCGTGCGCCGCGCTCGTCGAGAATCGCCTTGGCCCGCGCCGGGCCGATGCCCTTGATGCCGACGAGCGCATCCTCGTTCGCGGTGTTGACGTCGACGGCCGCCCAGGCCGACGCGACTGCGCCGAGCATGACCGCTGCGGCAAACCATTTCCTGATCATGTGCTGGATCTCCGAAGAAAAACGGCCGGCGGCTGCCGACCGTGAGACCCAGTCTATCGATGCAACGCTTCGGTTTAAACCTGGCCGGATAGCCAACGCACGTAGCGGTCGACGCCTTCCTGCACGGTCAGGAACGGTGCGTCGTAGCCGGCCGCGCGCAGTTTCGTCTGGTCGGCCTGCGTGAAGCACTGGTACTTGCCGCGCAGTGCATCGGGGAACGGCACGTATTCGATCAATCCCTGCTCGACCTGCTGCGCGAGCGTCAGCGGCGCCTGGTTGTCGAGCGCGCGCAGCGTGTTCACGACCGTCGACGCGATATCGTTGAACGGCTGCGCCCGCCCCGTGCCGAGGTTGAAGATGCCCGACTTCTCCGGATGATCGAAGAAGAACAGGTTCACCTTGGTCACGTCCTCGACCGACACGAAATCGCGCGTCTGCTCGCCCGGCGCATAACCGTTGTACTCGCCGAACAGCTTCACCTTGCCTTCCGCGCGGAACTGGTTGAAGTTGTGGAACGCGACCGACGCCATGCGGCCCTTGTGCGTCTCGCGCGGGCCGTACACGTTGAAATAGCGGAAGCCCGCGATCTGGCTCTTCGCGCTCGGCAGCACGCGACGGATCACCTGGTCGAACAGGAACTTCGAATAGCCGTACACGTTCAGCGGCGCCTCGACGTCGCGCTCCTCGACGAAACGCGTCGAGCCGCCGTAGATCGCGGCCGACGATGCATACAGGAACTGCGTGCCCTGCGCGAGGCAGGTATCGAGCACCGCGCGGCTGTAGCGGAAGTTGTTGTCCATCATGTAGCGACCGTCGGTTTCCATCGTGTCCGAACAGGCGCCTTCATGAAATATCGCGCGTACCTTGCCGAAATCGCCACGCGCGAAGCGTTCGACGAATTCGGTCTTGTCGAGATAGTCGTCGATCTCGCAGTCGACGAGATTGCGGAACTTGTCCGCGCGGGTCAGATTGTCGACCGCGATGATGCGCGTCTCGCCGCGCTCGTTGAGCGCCTTGACGATGTTCGCGCCGATAAAACCGGCTGCGCCGGTGACGATGAGGGTCATGATCGTCCTGCCTGAAAAGTGCGAGCCACGCGTGCGGCGCGCTCGTCGCGCCGCCGAATGCGCTCAGTGAAACAGTTCGTCGTAATCCACCGTGGCCGTGCCGAGCTTGCCGACCACGATGCCTGCCGCGCGATTCGCGAGCACGACGGCGTCGACGAGCGGCACACCAGCGCCGAGCATCGTCGCGACCGTCGCGATCACGGTGTCGCCCGCGCCCGACACGTCGAACACTTCGCGCGCGAGCGCCGGTGCATGCAGTTCGCCACCCGCGGAAAAGAGCGTCATGCCCTCTTCCGAACGGGTGAGCAGCAGCGCGTCGATGCCGAGCTCCGCACGCAGATTCGCGACGCGCGCGCGCAGGTCGTCTTCCGATTTCCACTGCCCGACCACCTCGCGCAACTCCGCGCGATTCGGCGTGATCAGCGATGCGCCGCGATAGCGTGCCCAGTCGTCGCCCTTCGGGTCGACCAGCACCGCCTTGCCGGTTGCGCGCGCCTTCTCGATCATCGTCGTGACGTGCGTCAGGCCGCCTTTCGCGTAATCCGACATCAGCACGACGTCGTGCTGCGGCAGCAGCGCATCGAAGCGCGCGAGCCCCGCGAGCAGCACCTCGTGCGTCGGCGTCGCCTCGAAGTCCACGCGCAGCAGTTGCTGCTGGCGCGCGAGCACGCGCAGCTTGATCGTGGTCGGGAGTGCCGGGTCGCGCTCGAGATGGGGCGTCACGCCGCTGCTGCCGAGCAGCTCGACGATCCGCTCGCCCGGTTCGTCGCAACCGACGACGCACAGCAGGCCGGCCTGGCCGCCGAGCGTCACGGCATTGCGCGCGACGTTGGCCGCGCCGCCGAGCCGCTCCTCCTGACGCTGCACGTGCACGACCGGCACCGGCGCTTCAGGCGAAATGCGATCGACGTTGCCGAACCAGTAACGGTCGAGCATCACGTCGCCGACGACGAGCACACGCGAGCGCGCGAGTTGCTCGCGCGGCACCGGAACGACTTCGCGAAGAGTATTCATCGTACGTTCAGCCACGGGAGGACGACTGGGGATCGACATACGGCCGGCCAATCGCGTAATAGTCGATGCCCAGCTCGGCCATCGCATCCGGCTCGTACAGGTTGCGCCCGTCGAAGATCACCGGCGCCTTCAGCTCGGCCTTCAGGCGCGTGAAATCGGGGCTGCGGAATTCCTTCCATTCGGTGACGATCACGAGGGCGTCCGCACCCGTGACCGCGGCGTCCTGCGTGTCGACGAGATGCAGCCGCGCCAGCGCCTTCGCATCGTCGCCGAAATCCAGTGCGAACACGCGCCGCGCTTCGTCGACCGCAACCGGATCGTAGGCGCGCACGGTCGCCCCGCGTTCGAGCAGCGCGGCGATCAGGCGGCGGCTCGGCGCCTCGCGCATGTCGTCGGTGTTCGGCTTGAACGCGAGGCCCCAGACCGCGAACTCGCGGCCCGTCAGGTCGGTGCCGAAGCGCTGCTCGATCTTGCCGATCAGCACGTCCTTCTGCGCATGGTTGGCGGCCTCGACGGCCTCCAGAATGCGCAACGGCTGGCCGTTCTCGCCCGCGGTGCGGATCAGCGCCTGCACGTCCTTGGGGAAGCACGAGCCGCCGTAGCCGACACCGGCGTACAGGAAGTGATAGCCGATACGCGGATCGGAGCCGATCCCGCGGCGCACGGCCTCGATGTCGGCGCCGACCTTGTCGGCGAGATTCGACATCTCGTTCATGAACGAGATGCGCGTCGCGAGCATCGCGTTCGCCGCATACTTCGCGAATTCCGCCGAACGCACGTCCATGTAGATCGTGCGTTCGTGGTTGCGGTTGAACGGCGCGTAGAGCTTCTTCATCTTCTCGCGCGCGATCGTGCCGGTTTCGTCGTCGTCGACACCGATGATGATCCGGTCCGGGCGCATGAAGTCCTCGACCGCCGCGCCTTCCTTCAGGAATTCCGGGTTCGACACGACCGAGAAGCGATGCGCGACGCTGCCCGCGAGCCCGCGTGCGGCAAGCGCCTCGTCGACCACGCCGTGCACGCGCCGCGCGGTGCCGACCGGCACCGTCGACTTGTCGACGATCACCTTGAAGCCCGTCATGTGGCGGCCGATGTTGCGCGCGGCCTCGAGCACGTATTGCAGGTCGGCCGAGCCGTCCTCGTCGGGCGGCGTGCCGACGGCGATGAACTGGATCTCGCCATGCGCGACGCTCGCCTCGATGTCGGTCGAGAAACGCAGGCGCCCCGCCGTGCGGTTGCGCGCGATGATGTCCAGCAGCCCCGGTTCGTGAATCGGCATCCCGCCGTTGTTCAGGATGTCGATCTTGCGCGGATCGACGTCGAGACAGAAGACGTCGTGACCGATCTCCGCGAGGCAGGCGCCCGTGACGAGGCCGACATAGCCGGTGCCGATGATGGTGATTTTCATAGATGTTCCGGTACTTCCCGGTAATTGACTAACTTGGCCGCCGGGACGAGCCCGGCGGCAACCGCAGCGCGTTGGCTCCGCGTGCCGGGATCAGCCCGGCATCGCAGGTTCGACGCGGCGCGGCGCATAGGTTTCCCAGCCGCTGCATCCGGGGCACTGCCAGTAGAAGAGCCGTGCCCGGAAACCGCAATTCTGGCACGTATACCGTGGCAGATTTTTCGTGCGCTGCTTGATCAGCGCACGCATCATTTCAAGTTCCTTACGACGCGGCTCCTCGGCCGCCGCGATCTGCGCATCGAGCAGGTGCAGCATCCCCGACAGGTTCGGCGACTTTTCCATCTGCGTGCGCGCGAGTGTGTGCGCCGCATCCTGGCCGCGCAACCCGGCGATATGCTGATAGGCGATGTCGAGCAGGTCGTTCGACGGATAACGATCGACGTACCCCATCAGCAGTTCGGCGCCTTCAGCGTTCTTGCCGAGCGCGACGTACGCCTTCATCAGCTTGTCGGCGACGAGCGGCAGATATGCCGGGTTCTGCGCTTCGACGCGCTTCCAGTGCTCGATCGCGGCCGCGTGGTCGCCCGCTGCTTCCGCCGCGTCGCCGGACAGCACCGTCGCGCGGACGTTCTGCGGATTCACGGTCAACGCGAGGCGCAACTGTTCGGCCGCGGCAGCAGCATTCTTGCGCTGCAGCGCGTCCTGCGCGAGTTCGCAGTGAAACTGCGCAATTTCGACGCCGAGCGGCTTGTCGCTCATCGATTCGATGCGCTTCGCCGTATCGATCGACTTGTTCCAGTCCTTCTCGATCTCGTAGATCGTCAGCAGCGCCCGCTGCGCACCCAGCGCGTAGTCGCCGTCCGCGAGCTTGTGGAACGCCTCTTCGGCACGATCCAGCAGGCCTGCTTTCAGGAAATCCTGCCCCAGTTCGTACAGCGCGTGGTCGCGCTCGTTGACCGGCAGGTCGGTGCGGCTCAGCAGGTTCTGGTGCACGCGGATCGCGCGGTCGGTCTCGCCACGACGGCGAAACAGGTTGCCGAGCGCGAAGTGCAGCTCGACCGTTTCGGGATCGAGCTTGGCCACCTCGATGAACGCATCGATCGCCTTGTCGGGTTGTTCGTTCAACAGAAAATTGAGGCCGCGAAAATACGAGCGCGGCAGGTTGGCACTCTCCGACAGGAGATTCTTCAGGTCATAGCGTGACGCCGCCCAACCGAGCGCAAACGCGACCGGAATCGCGAGCAACCACCAGAAATCCAGATCCATGCGAAATATCGAAGCAGAGACGAAAACCGCGCGATGATCGCGCGGCGTCCGTGTTAAATGACGGGCGGCATCGGCGGCTGGTCGATGACGGCAGGCGTTTCGCGCGCCGCACACAGATCGCGCTTCAAACGCCCGTTCTCGAGACGCAGCCGGAAGATCGAAGGCAGCGCGGACAGCAGGCCGGCCAGCAGCCCCACGGCGAAGAATGCCAGGCCGATCAGGATCAGCGGCGCTTGCCATGCGTAGCCGGCAACGAAATTCAGCGTCGCGGTTTGTGTATTGGCCAGCGCAAGCACCAGCAGCAGGACGAACACCAATACCCGGATCAGCCAGACGATAAACTTCATGAAGCCCTCTCTTTGTTGAGGTTTGCCGCGGCGCGCGACTCCCCTTCGTCGCACCGAATCGACCCGTATTGTAAAGGAAGCGTTTCCGCGGCTGCGCACATCCTGTGCGCGGCGTTGCGCATCGCTGGGCGGAAATGAAAAAAGCGCCCGCAAGGGGCGCTTTTCTTTTCAGCCTTCGCCGGACAGGTTCCGGGCACACCGAACGACGCTCAACGGTCGTCGTCCGGATCGTCAGCCTTCAGCGGTTCACCGGCGCGGCCGTCGACGCGTTCACGCAATTCCTTGCCAGGTTTGAAGTGCGGCACGAACTTCTCGGGCACCTGCACTTTCTCCCCCGACTTCGGGTTGCGTCCGACGCGCGCCGGGCGACGATTGAGGCCAAAGCTGCCGAAACCCCGAATTTCAATGCGATGCCCTTTCGCCAGGGCGTCGGACATCGCATCGAGCATCGTTTTCACCGCGAAATCCGCATCCTTGAGGACAAGTTGCGGAAATCGCGATGCCAGCTGCGCGACCAACTCGGATTTGGTCATACTTCAGCAGACCTCGTAAGGCTTACTGGTTCTGGCCGTCGAGCTTCGCCTTCAGCAGCGCGCCGAGGTTGGTCGTACCGGTCGCAGCAGCGCTCGAGTCCGACTGCAGGCCGCGGATCGCTTCCTGTTGTTCAGCCGAATCCTTCGCCTTGATCGACAGGTTGATGCCGCGCGACTTGCGATCGATGTTGATCACCATCGCGTTGACCTTGTCGCCTTCCTTCAGCACGTTGCGTGCATCTTCGACGCGATCCTGCGAGATTTCCGACGCACGCAGGTAGCCTTCGATGTCGCCCGTCAGCGTGACGACCGCACCCTTCGCATCGACCGTCTTCACGACGCCGTCGACGATCGAGCCCTTGTCGTTCATTGCAACGTAGTTGCTGAACGGGTCGCCTTCGAGCTGCTTGATGCCGAGCGAAATGCGCTCCTTCTCGACGTCGATACCGAGCACGATTGCTTCGACTTCGTCGCCCTTCTTGTACTTGCGAACGGCTTCTTCGCCGGCTTCGCTCCACGACAGGTCCGACAGGTGGACCAGGCCGTCGATGCCGCCCGGCAGACCGATGAACACGCCGAAGTCGGTGATCGACTTGATTGCGCCCGTGATCTTGTCGCCCTTCTTGAAGTTGCGGCTGAAGTCATCCCACGGATTCGGCTTGCACTGCTTCATGCCGAGGCTGATACGACGACGGTCTTCGTCGATCTCGAGGACCATGACTTCGACTTCGTCGCCCAGCTGGACAACCTTCGACGGCGCAACGTTCTTGTTGGTCCAGTCCATTTCCGACACGTGGACGAGGCCTTCGATGCCCGATTCCACTTCGACGAATGCGCCGTAGTCGGTGATGTTCGTGACCTTGCCGAACAGGCGCGTGCCCGACGGGTAACGGCGCGAGATGCCTTCCCACGGATCGTCGCCCAGTTGCTTGATGCCCAGCGAGACGCGGTTCTTCTCTTGGTCGAACTTGAGGATCTTCGCGGTGACTTCCTGGCCAACCGACAGGACTTCGCTCGGGTGACGCACACGACGCCATGCGATGTCGGTGATGTGCAGCAGGCCGTCGATGCCGCCGAGGTCGACGAACGCGCCGTAGTCGGTGATGTTCTTGACCACGCCGTTGACGATCGCGCCTTCCTTCAGCGTCTCGAGCAGCTTCGCGCGCTCTTCGCCTTGCGTTGCTTCGATCACTGCACGACGCGACAGCACCACGTTGTTACGCTTGCGATCGAGCTTGATCACGCGGAACTCGAGCGTCTTGCCTTCGTACGGGGTCGTGTCCTTGACCGGACGCGTGTCGACCAGCGAACCCGGCAGGAACGCGCGGATGCCGTTGACCATCACGGTCATGCCGCCCTTCACCTTGCCGGTGATCGTGCCGGTGACGAGCTCGTTGTTGTCGAGCGCCTTTTCCAGCGACAGCCACGATGCAAGGCGCTTCGCCTTGTCGCGCGACAGGATCGTGTCGCCGTAGCCGTTTTCGAGTGCGTCGATCGCGACGGACACGAAATCGCCCGACTGCACCTCAACCTCGCCCTGATCGTTCAGGAATTCCTCGATCGGAATGTAAGCCTCGGACTTCAGGCCTGCATTGACGACCACGAAGTTGTGGTCGACGCGCACGACTTCGGCGGAAATCACTTCGCCGGCGCGCATGTCTTGGCGGGTCAGCGACTCTTCGAACAGAGCCGCAAAGGATTCGGTATTCGGGGTGGAGGTTTGCAGGTCGGACATAAAAATCTGATTGTGCATGGCTCGCTGTGCCACGCCGGCCGGAATGGCAGGCTGAAAGGGCCAGATCGAGGACCACACGGGGTTAAGGGTTCGAAACACGCTCCGCGCTTGCGACGCGGAGCACCTACCGCTGCTCGCCTTCTCAGGCGGGCTGGCCGAGCGCCCGGTACCACTGCAGCACCTGGTCGACGGCTTCATCGACCGAAAGTGCCGACGTATCGAGCAGCTTGGCGTCTGCCGCAGGCTTCAGCGGCGCGGCCGCGCGATTGCTGTCGCGCGCGTCACGTTCACGAAGATCCCGGAGCAAGTCATCTATATTAGCAGAAAAACCTTTTTGCATCAATTGCTTATGCCGCCTGGTCGCGCGTGCCTCGGCGCTGGCCGTCAGGAACACCTTCAGCACGGCGTCCGGGAAGATCACCGTGCCCATGTCGCGGCCGTCCGCCACGAGGCCCGGCGTCTTGCGAAACGCGCGCTGGCGCGCGACGAGCGCGGTGCGTACGGGGCCGTGCACGGCAATCGCCGACGCGCGGTTGCCGACCGCTTCGGCGCGAATGTCGTTCGACACGTCGACGCCGTCGAGCTGTGCGCAACCTTCACGGAACGTGATGTGCAGATCGTCGATCAGCTTCACCAGCGCGTCGATGTCTTCCGCGGCGATGCCGTAGCGCACGCTCGCGAGCGCCGCGAGCCGGTACAGCGCGCCGCTGTCGAGCAGGTGAAAGCCGAGGTGCGCGGCGACGAGCGCCGCGACGGTGCCCTTGCCGGAAGCGGTCGGGCCGTCGATCGTGATGACGGGAGTCGGGTGAAAGGGTCGGGTCGATTTCATCGGAACAGTCGGGTCAGGCCTTGGCGAGCGCGGCGAAGCGGTCGAAATAGTCGGGGAACGTCTTGCCGACGCACTTCGGATCGTTGATCCGCACGGGCACGCCGCCCAGGCTCACGAGCGAGAAGCACATCGCCATCCGGTGATCGTCGTACGTATCGATCGCCGCGTTCGGCGTGAGCTTTTCCGGCGGCGTGACGACGAGATAGTCGGGGCCTTCCTCGACGATCGCGCCGACCTTGCGCAACTCGGTCGCCATCGCGGCGATGCGGTCCGTCTCCTTCACGCGCCAGCTCGCGATGTTGCGCAGCGTGCTCGTGCCGTTCGCGAACAGCGCCGCGACCGCGATGGTCATCGCCGCGTCGGGAATCAGGTTGAAGTCCATGTCGATCGGCTCCAGCTTGCCGTGATCGTGGCCGATGCCGCGCACGTCGATCCAGTCGTCGCCCATCGTCACGTTCGCGCCCATCTGCATCAGCGCATTCGCGAAACCGACGTCACCCTGGATACTCGCCCGCCCCACACCTTCGACCCGCAGCGGGCCGCCGCCGAGCGCGCCGGCCGCGAGGAAATACGACGCGGACGACGCGTCGCCCTCGACCATGATTCGCCCCGGCGAGCGGTAGCGAACGCCGGCCGGCACCACGAAGCGCTGCCAGCCGTCGCGCTCGACGGTCACGCCGAAGCGCTCCATCAGCCGGATCGTGATGTCGATGTACGGTTTCGAGATCAGCTCGCCGTCGACTTCGACGACGGTCCGACCATCCTTCGCCTTCACGAGCGGCAGCGTCATCAGGAGCGCGGTGAGGAACTGGCTCGACACGTCGCCGCGCACGCGGATCGGCGCATCGACCGAAATCGTCGCAGGCTTGATCCGCAGCGGCGGGTAGCCTTCGTTCAGCTCGTAGTCGATCTGCGCGCCGATCTGGCGCAGGCCGTCGACGAGATCGCCGATCGGCCGCTCGTGCATGCGCGGCACGCCGTGCACACGGTAGTCGCCGCCGTTCACCGCGAGTGCGGCGGTCAGCGGCCGCACGGCCGTGCCCGCGTTGCCGAGGAACAGATCGGCCGTCTTCGCGGTGAACGCGCCGCGCGTGCCGGTGACGACACAGGTGTCGCCGTCGCGCGCGAGCTTCACGCCGAGCTTGCCGAGTGCGTCGAGCATCACGCGCGTGTCGTCGGAGTCGAGCAGGTTGGTGATCATCGTTTCGCCTTCGGCGAGCGCCGCGAGCAGCAGCACGCGGTTCGAAATGCTCTTCGAGCCGGGCAGGCGCACGGTGCCCGATGCGCTGGAGTACGGGCCGAGATCGAGGTAGTCCATGGGAATCGTCCTGTTATTTCTTGACCGGTTCGGCAGCGGGCGTGCCGCCGCGTTCCTGCCATGCCTTGCGCGCGGCGCGCGAGCGCGTGAATACGGCTTCGAGCGCCGCGCCGTCGCCGGCGTCGATCGCCGCGCGCAGCCGCGTGAGCACGCGCGTGTAGCCGTCGAGTTCGACGAGCAGCGCCGCGCGGTTCGCGACGCACACGTCGCGCCACATTTCCGGGTTCGACGCCGCGATGCGCGTGAAATCGCGGAAACCGCCGGCCGCGTACGAGAATTTCAGTTCCGCGTCGGCCTCGCCGAGAATCTGCTCGACGAGCGCGAACGACAGCACGTGCGGCAGATGGCTGATCGACGCAAATACGCGATCGTGCTGTTCGGTGCTCATCATGCGCACGTCGGCGCCGGTCGCGCGCCACATCGCGTCGATCCTGGCCACCGCGTCGGGCTCGTTCTCCGGCAGCGGGCACAGCACGACGTTGCGGCCGACGTAGAGGTCGGGCAACGCCGCCTCGACGCCGCTCGACTCGCGCCCCGCGATCGGATGACCCGGCACGAACTGCGCGATCCGCGCGCCGAGCGCGTCGCGCGCGGCCGCGACGACATCTGACTTGGTGCTGCCTGCATCGGTGACGATCGTCGCGCCGTCGAGCCACGGCGCGATGCGCGCGAGCAACGGGCCCGTCTGCGCGACGGGCGCGGCCAGCAGGACGAGATCGGCGCCGGCGAGCGCGTCGCGCAACTGCACGTCGTCGTCGAGCGCCGCCGCGCGATCGATCACGCCGAGCGACAGCGCGCGCTCGACCGACGCGCGCGAACGGCCCACGCCGACGATCTCGCCCGCGCCGCCCGGCGCGCGCTCGCGCAGCGCGCGGGCCAGCGATCCGCCGATCAGGCCGACGCCGAAGATGACCAGTTTGTTGAATGCAAAGCCTGACACGACAAGAGCCAAGTTACGCGTGCAGGACGACGCCCCGCATGCGGAATTCCAGATTCCGGGCAACGGGCGCGCACCCGGCGCAACCTGCACCGGATACCGCCCGAACCCGCCTTCGGCAGCGCCGACCGGCCTGCCCTGCCCGCCCGGCCACCACGCCTGCGCGAGCAGGCGACGGGCCGCCGCGTATCAGCGTGCGCGCGGATACGAACCGAGTACCTTCAGGAACGCGGCCTTCTGGCCGAGTTCCGCCAGCGCGGCCGCCACCGCCGCATCGTCGCGGTGCCCTTCGATGTCGATGTAGAAGTAGTACTCCCACGTGCCGACGCGCGCCGGACGCGACTCGAAGCGGGTCATCGACACGCCGTGCCGCGCGAGCGGCTCGAGCAGCTTGAACACGGCGCCCGGCTCGTTCTTCACCGACACGATCAGCGACGTCTGGTCGTGACCGCTCTGGCCGGCCGGCTGCTTGCCGACGATCACGAAGCGCGTGCGGTTGTGCGGATCGTCCTGGATCAGCGAGAACGCGATCTGCAGGCCGTAATGCGCGGCTGCGCGGTCGCCCGCGATCGCGGCGACGGTCGGATCGGCCGCTGCGAGGCGCGCGGCCTCCGCGTTGCTCGCCACGGCCTGCCGCTCGAGCTGCGGCGCATTCGCCGCGAGCCACTGCTGGCATTGCGCAAGCGCCTGCGCATGCGCGCAGACACGCTTCACGCCGTCGAGCGTGCCGCTCTGCGTGAGCAGGTTGTGATGGATGGGCAGCGCGAGCTCGCCGCTGATCAGCAGTTGGGTCTGCAGCAGCAGGTCGAGCGTGCGCGACACGGCGCCTTCGGTCGAATTCTCGACCGGCGCGATGCCGAATGCCGACGCACCGGCCTCGACCGAGCGGAACACCTCGTCGATCGACGGGCAGGGCAGCCCTTCGATCGACTGGCCGAAATACTCGAACATCGCCTGTTCGCTATACGTGCCGACCGGCCCGAGGAACGCAACGTGGATCGTCTGCTCGAGCGCACGGCTCGCGGCCATGATCTCGCGCCAGATGGCGCTGATGTGCTCACTCGCGAGCGGCCCGGCGCTCATGTCCTGCAGCCGCGCGATCACCTGCAGCTCGCGCTCCGGCCGGAACACCGGCGCGTTGAAATGCTTCTTGACCTCGCCCACCTCGAGCGCCACCGCGGCGCGCTGGTTCAGGAGCGCGATCAGCTGCGCGTCGATCGCGTCGATGCGGTCGCGCAGCGGCTTCAGGCGGGAATTCAGTTCGTCGTCCATGCGTTTTGCCGTGCTGTTTGAACAGCGCCGCCGTCAGGCGCCGCGCTGTTCGAAGTCCTTCATGTACTCGACCAGCGCCTTCACGCCCTCGAGCGGCACCGCGTTGTAGATCGACGCCCGCATGCCGCCGACGGACTTGTGGCCCTTCAGCTGCAGCAGCCCGCGCGCCTTTGCGCCGGCAAGGAAGTCTTCGTTGCGCGTTTCGTCGGCCAGGAAAAACGGCACGTTCATCCGCGAACGTGCTGCCGGCTCGACCTTGTTCAGATAGAAGCTGCTCGCGTCGATCGTGTCGTAGAGCAGCTTCGATTTTTCGATGTTGCGGGCCTCGATCGCCTCGAGGCCGCCCTGCCGCTTCAGCCACTGGAACACGAGGCCCGCGATGTAGATCGCGTAGGTGGGCGGCGTGTTGTACAGCGAGTTGTTCGCGGCGATGGTCTTCCATTCGAATGCGGACGGGCAGATCGACAGCGCGCGATCGAGCAGATCCTCGCGCACGATCACGACCGTCACGCCGGCCATCCCGATGTTCTTCTGCGCGCCGCCGAACAGCACGCCGTACTTCGCGACGTCCATCGGGCGCGACAGGATGTGCGACGAGACATCGGCGACCAGCGGCACGTCGCCGAGATCCGGGATCTCGAATGTCTCGACGCCGTCGATCGTCTCGTTGGTGCACAGGTGCACGTAGGCCGGATCGTCCGACAGCTGCCATTCGGCGCGCGCGGGCGCACGCGTGAAGCCGGCCTCCGTCTTGCCGCTCGCGGCCAGATGCGGCGTGCAGAACTTCTTCGCCTCGCCGAACGATTTCTGCGACCACGAACCCGTCACGACGAAGTCGGCCGTCTTGCGCGCGCCGAGCAGGTTCATCGGCACGATCGCGTTTTCCGCGATGCCGCCGCCCTGCAGGAACAGGATCCGGTGGCTCGCCGGCACGCCGAGCAGGTCGCGCAGGTCGGTCAGCGCGGCCTCGTGGATCGACATGAATTCCTTGCCGCGATGGCTCATCTCCATCACGCTCATGCCGCTGCCATGCCAGTCGAGCATTTCGTCGGCGGCCTGCCGCAGCACTTCCTCGGGCATCGCCGCAGGGCCGGCGGAGAAATTAAAGACGCGCATCGTGAAAACCTCGGGAGGGACGCGACCGGCTTGCCGCCGGCAAAACGCGCCAGAAAAGAAATGGCCGCTTGCGCTCGCGCGCAAACGGCCATTATCGCACTGTCGTCAGGCTCCCGCCAAACCCGGCCGAACGGCCGGGGGCGCGCCCGGACAGCTTACTTTCCCGGCTTGACTGCTGCGACTTCCTTGTCAGCCTGCGTACGCGTTGCCTGGATCGCTTGCGGCATGTACTTCTGCATCAGGCCGTTGACCACGTCGCGACCGACCTGATCCTGAACCTGGATGAACTTGCGGCCCGTCGGGCTCTTGTAGAACGTCGTCAGATCCTTGATCTCCGACGTGCTGTAGTACTTCGCGTATGCGTCGTACTGAGCCGACATCGCGTCGCTCTGGAACTGTTGCGTACCGAACACCTTGCCTGCGCCGTCGACCAGCTTCGGCACCGCGTTCTTCTGCAGCGTCGGAACGGCAGCCTGCTTCTGCTTGTCGTTCAGCGTCTTGTTTTCCGACAGCGCGTCCGACAGGATGGCCGGCACGAGCTGCTTGGCCTGCATTTCGGCGCTGTTGCCGATTGCCGACACGAGCTTCGGCGCGTCGATCGCGTCGAGCAGATCCTTGATCGCTGCCTTCTTGTCGGCGTCGATCGGCGCAGCTGCCGCCGGAGCTGCCGGTGCGGAATTCGACAGCGCTTGCGCCATCGCGAACGTCGGCACCAGTGCAGCCAGCAGAACCAGTTGCTTGAATTGCTTTTGCATCATCACTCCCTTTTGGAAATATGAATGGTTGCTCGCCGGCCGCGGCGCTTTTCGCCCGCGGCGGCCAGAGTCTCATCCGTTCTTCAGGCTTCGCCGTCCGACGCCTCGTCGGCCTCGCCCTCTCCCTCTTCGGCCTCCGCGATCTGCTGCAGGCCAGAGAGCTTGGTGCCCTCATCGAGACTGATGAGTGTAACACCTTGCGTGGCGCGCCCCATCTCGCGAACCTCGGATACGCGGGTGCGAATCAACACGCCGGCCGTCGTGATCAGCATGATCTGATCCTCGGCGTCGACGAGCGTGGCAGCCACGACCTTGCCGTTGCGCTCGGACGTCTGGATCGCGATCATACCCTTCGTACCGCGGCCATGGCGCGTGTACTCGGTGATCGGCGTGCGCTTGCCGTAGCCGTTTTCGGTTGCGGTGAGCACGGTCTGCTCCTCGCTGCCGGCAACCAGCATCGCGATGACCTGCTGCCCGTCCTCGAGCTGCATGCCGCGCACGCCGCGCGCCTCGCGCCCCATCGGACGCACGTCGTTCTCGTCGAAACGCACGGCCTTGCCGGCGTCGGAGAACAGCATCACGTCGTGCGCGCCGTCGGTGATCGACGCACCGATCAGGTAGTCGCCCTCGTCGAGGCCGACCGCGATGATGCCCTTCTTCATCGGGCGGCTGAACGCTTCGAGCGGCGTCTTCTTCACGGTGCCGAGCGACGTCGCCATGAAGATGAACTTGTCGGCCGAGAATTCCTTGACCGGCAGCACGACGTTGATCTTCTCGCCTTCCTGCAGCGGGAACATGTTGACGATCGGGCGGCCGCGCGAGTTGCGCGAGCCCTGCGGCACTTCATAGACCTTGACCCAGTACACGCGGCCGCGGTTCGAGAAGCACAGGATGTAGTCGTGCGTGTTCGCGATGAAGAGCGTCTCGATCCAGTCGTCTTCCTTCATCTGCGTCGCCTGCTTGCCGCGACCGCCGCGCTTCTGCGCACGGTACTCGGACAGCGGCTGCGACTTCACGTAGCCCGCATGCGACATCGTGACGACCATGTCCTGCGGCGTGATCAGATCCTCGGTGTTCAGCTCGGTCGCGTTCAGCTCGATCTTCGAGCGGCGCGCATCACCGAATTCGGCCTTCACCGAGGTCAGCTCGTCGCCGATCATCGTCGTGATCCGCTCGGGGCGCGCGAGGATGTCCAGCAGGTCGGCGATCTGCGCCATCACGTCGCGGTACTCGCCGATGATCTTGTCCTGCTCGAGACCGGTCAGGCGCTGCAGACGCATCTGCAGGATTTCCTGCGCCTGCGTGTCGGACAGGCGGTACAGCCCGTCGGTCTGCATCCCGAATGCCGGGTTCAGGCCTTCCGGACGGTACGCGGAACGACCGCCGGCCGCCGCGTTCTCGCTCTCGGCGCGCGTCAGCATCTCGCGCACGAGCGACGAATCCCACGGCTTCGCCATCAGTTCCTGCTTCGCGATCGGCGGCGTCGGCGCGGCCTTGATGATCGCGATGAACTCGTCGATGTTCGCGAGCGCGACCGCGAGACCTTCGAGCACGTGGCCGCGTTCGCGGGCCTTGCGCAGTTCGTAGATCGTGCGGCGCGTCAGCACTTCGCGTCGGTGCGACAGGAAGCACTGCAGGATTTCCTTCAGGTTCAGCAGCTTCGGCTGGCCGTCGACGAGCGCGACCATGTTCATGCCGAACGTGTCCTGCAGCTGCGTCGCCTTGTACAGGTTGTTCAGCACCACTTCCGGCACTTCGCCGCGCTTGAGCTCGATCACGACGCGCATGCCGCTCTTGTCGGACTCGTCGCGGATGTCGGAGATGCCTTCGAGCTTCTTCTCATTGACGAGCTCGGCGATCCGCTCGAGCAGCGACCGCTTGTTCACCTGGTACGGCAGCTCGTCGACGATGATCGCCATCCGCTGGCCGCGGTCGATCTCCTCGAAGTGCGTGGCCGCCCGCATCACGACGCGGCCGCGCCCGGTGCGGTAGCCGTCGCGCACGCCGGCGACGCCGTAGATGATGCCGGCCGTCGGGAAGTCCGGCGCCGGAATGATCTCGATCAGCTCGTCGATCGTCGCTTCCGGGTTGCCGAGCAGGTGCTGGCACGCGTCGACGACTTCGTTCAGGTTGTGCGGCGGGATGTTGGTCGCCATGCCGACCGCGATGCCCGACGAGCCGTTGATCAGCAGGTTCGGAATGCGCGACGGCAGAACCGACGGCTGCATTTCGTTGCCGTCGTAGTTCGGCTCGAAATCGACCGTTTCCTTGTCGATGTCGGCAAGCAGCTCGTGACCGATCTTCGCCATGCGAATTTCGGTGTAACGCATCGCCGCAGCATTGTCGCCGTCGATCGAGCCGAAGTTGCCCTGCCCGTCGATCAGCATGTAGCGCAGCGAGAAGTCCTGCGCCATCCGCACGATCGTGTCGTAGACCGCGGTATCGCCGTGAGGGTGATATTTACCGATCACGTCACCGACGATACGCGCCGACTTCTTGTACGCGCGGTTCCAGTCGTTGTTCAGTTCGTGCATCGCGAACAATACGCGCCGGTGCACGGGCTTGAGGCCATCGCGGACATCCGGGAGGGCACGTCCGACGATCACGCTCATCGCGTAATCGAGATACGAACGGCGCATTTCCTCCTCTAGGGAGGTGGGCAGGGTCTCTTTGGCGAATTGATCCATGTATCCGTATCGTTTCGGAGCGAAGACGGCGAACGCCTTTCGCGTGGGCGCTGCATGCGCAACGCAACGCGAGATTCTAACATGCGCCCATCAGCCGCCAATCCGCCTCCCCCTCTATATGTAAACAGCAAAAATCGCGGGCGCCGCGAATCGGCCGAAATCGCGTGCGACTCGACGTCGCAGGCGGTCGCCCCCAGCGTTCCATGCGCACGAGTAAACAACTGCATGCATTCACGCAATTTCGCCGCCCCGCTCTTGACAATCTCTAAAAGTTACGGCAGGCCGGTGTTGCGCATGCACCACAAAGTTGAAGCGATCTTGGGGTGGGGAGGATTTTTTTTCGTAGGAAGGGAACGATATGGCAAAATGCCAACGCACTGAAAGTTAGACGCTGCTCGAAGTCTACACAGAGCGGTGCCGCGTTTTTTGTGCCGCACCAATGTTATACTTCGAGCAATGTATGACTTGTCACCGTCAACAGGCTCGCAGTAAACCTGCGGTAATCTCAATTTCGAGAGGAGAAATATGAATAAACTTTCAAAGCTCGCGTTCATTGCAGCTACCGCAGTTATGGCTGCATCCGCTTCGGCACAGTCGGTGCCGGCGTCGCGTCAAGCCGTCAATGACAACTGGGTGAACGGCACGGGCGAATGGGTGTGGATGAACGGCACGAACGAGCTCTGCTGGCGCGATGCGTTCTGGACGCCGGCCACCGCCAACGCGAAGTGCGATGGCGCACTGGTCGCCCAGGCACCGCAGCCGCCGGTCGCTCCGGTCGCTCCGGCCATCACGAGCCAGAAGATCACGTATCAAGCTGACGCACTGTTCGACTTCGACAAGGCAACGCTCAAGCCGCTGGGCAAGCAAAAGCTGGACGAACTGGCTTCGAAGATCGAAGGCATGAACACGGAAGTGGTCGTCGCAACGGGCTACACGGACCGTATCGGTTCGGACAAGTACAACGACCGTCTGTCGCTGCGCCGTGCGCAAGCCGTGAAGTCGTATCTGGTCAGCAAGGGTGTGCCGGCCAACAAGATCTACACGGAAGGCAAGGGCAAGCGCAACCCGGTTACGACTGGCTGCAACCAGAAGAACCGCAAGCAACTCATCGCCTGCCTCGCACCGGACCGCCGCGTGGAAGTCGAAGTGGTTGGTACGCAGCAAGTGCAGAAGACGACCGTTCCGGCAAACTAAGCCGCGGTTTTCGACTGCTTCAAAGCCCCGCTCCGGCGGGGCTTTTTCATTGACGCCCGTCCAGGCGCTCGCTGGCCTCGTCGTCCGCCCGCTTATATACTCGGGGCTGACGCACCGAAGCACCGCCCTCCTCTCGTAGCCCGTTTGCCGACATGACCAACGCCGATCCGCACGAACTCCAGAAATTCAGCGACCTCGCCCACCGGTGGTGGGATCCGAATGCCGAATTCAAACCGCTGCACGACCTGAACCCGGTCCGGCTCGGCTGGATCGACGCGCATGCGCACCTGGCCGGCAAGCGCGCACTCGACATCGGCTGCGGCGGCGGCATCCTGTCCGAATCGATGGCCGGGCTCGGCGCCCAGGTGAAAGGCATCGACCTGTCGACCGAAGCGCTCGGCGTGGCCGACCTGCACAGCCTCGAAAGCGGCATTTCGGTCGAGTACGAGGCGATCGCGGCCGAAGCGATCGCCGCGCGCGAACCGGGCACCTACGACGTCGTCACGTGCATGGAAATGCTCGAGCACGTACCGTCGCCCGGCGACATCGTGGCCGCGTGCGCGACGCTCGTGAAACCGGGCGGCTGGGTGTTCTTCTCGACGCTGAATCGCAACCTGAAGTCCTACCTGTTCGCCGTGATCGGCGCGGAATACATCGCGCAAATGCTGCCGAAGGGCACGCACGATTACGCGCGTTTCATCCGCCCGTCGGAACTGGCCAGCTTCGTGCGCGCGACGGATCTGCACATCGTCGAGATCAAGGGCATCACGTACCACCCGATCGGCAAGCGCTTCGCGCTGTCGAACGACACCGATATCAACTACCTGGTTGCGTGCCGTCGCGGCGCGTGACCCTCCAACCGGCATGACGACTCCCCTTTCGACCGCGCGGATCGCAGACGAACCGCGCCTGTTGCACTGCGATGCGGTCCTGTTCGATCTGGATGGCACGCTCGCCGACACGGCGCCCGACCTCGCGGCAGCCGTCAACAAGATGCAGCGCGAGCGCGGCCTGCCCGAAACGTCGCTCGACGTGTTGCGGCCGCTGGCCTCGGCCGGCGCGCGCGGCCTGCTCGGCGGCGCGTTCGGCATCGATCCTCACACGCGCGGCTACGAAGCGATGCGCGACGAGTTCCTGGCCAACTACGCGACCGATCTGTGCGTGCATACGACGCTGTTCCCCGGCATCGGCGACGTGCTCGACGAACTCGATGCGCGCGGCGTACGCTGGGGCATCGTCACGAACAAGGCGATGCGGCTCACCGCACCGCTCGTCGATCTGCTCGGCCTCGCGCCGCGCGCCGCCTGCGTCGTCGGGGGCGACACAACACCGTACTCGAAGCCGCATCCGGCCCCGCTGCTGCATGCCGCCGAGCAACTGACACTCGCGCCCGAGCGTATCGTCTACGTGGGTGACGACCTGCGCGACATCCAGGCGGGCAGCGCCGCCGGCATGGCTACGGTCGCGGCCGCATACGGCTATTGCGGCGACGGTATCGCGCCGGCCGACTGGCAGGCCCAGCACCTCGTCGGCACGACGCAGGAACTGCGGCACCTGCTGCGCGATGTTGGGCTATAATGGTCGATCTTATCCGCGGGGGCGACCTGGTTTCGACAGGGGTTGTGAAGCGGCTAGGGCATGTCGAGGACCCGTCACCTCGTTAATCAATGGGAAAATCGTAACTGCAAACGACGATACGTTCGCACTGGCAGCCTAAGGGCCGCCGTCCTCTGCCTAGTTCACTGACGGGCTAGTGTCGCAAGACCGGTAGCAATACCGCCAGAGGTCATTTACGTCAGTTAAGCCCTGTCGGCGTCGCGACGCCAGGGTCGAAAATCCAGCGAATCGCCGTAGTGCAGCGTGTTCGTCCGCGTCGCTGCGGTTAAATCAAAAGACTGGACTAAACATGTAGAACTAGTCGTGGAGCGCTTCTGGACGCGGGTTCGATTCCCGCCGCCTCCACCAAATACCCGCCAAACGTTCACCACGTTTCGCAAAGAAAACCCCGCCGAGCGTTGCTCCGCGGGGTTTTTTCTTGCCTGCGAAACGCACCCGCCCCACACCCTCCGAAAAAGCGCCCAGCCCCGGACGGGACGGACGGAATGCCGCCGGTGTCGCGGCGGCAGGAGGTGACGGATGTTCTGCCGCGCCGGCGCCATCATCGGTTGCGCCGAATGGCGGCCGGCCCGCGGGCAGGCGTCGGGCACGACGCATCGCCGCGTCCGCGTTCGCCCACCCCAGACAACGTGCGGCTTAGCTGCCGCGATACAGCGACTTCATTTCTTCCGCGCTGGCCGGACGCACGCCCATTGCGCGCGAACCCGACGCCGATGCGCCCAGCGCCTGCGCACCGTAGCCGCTGGCGTCGGCGCCTTGCGCTTGCGCCAGCGCGCTGCGCTGCTGCTCCGCGATACGGGCCGTTGCGGCCTGGATCGCTTCCGGATAATGCGGATCTTCGCCGCGGGCGGTGTTGTAACCGGCCTGCTGGAGTTGAACCAGTTCGGCACGAACCTGCGCACGGGTAATCGTCGAACCCGACTCGGCGAACGACACGACCGGGGCAACGAGAGCAGCGGCAACGACAACGGCTTGAACGAGCGACTTCATGATGACCTACCTCCAGATTTGTCTGATTCGGCGGTGAACACCTTGATCAGCGCCGACAAACCGAAGTTTATGTAGGTAGATGCTTAAGAATAAGGCAGGTTTCAGGAAGACATCCTTCCTGATTTACGGGTTAACCCTAGATTTCTATCGGAACAGCAACGCGGGCGATCGGCCCCTTCGTCCGCCCCCCCGTTGCGAGAAGGCTCGCCGAAAAGCACGAGCCCCGCGAGGCGACGGGCTTCGCGGGGCTCGAATAAAGCGGAATCGGGGCGGAACGTGCGCAGCCGTCTATCAGTCGATCGAGCCGCTGCGCAGAAGACCGCGCCCCGTTCAGGCGCAGACGCGCCGCCTGCGCGTTACCGGGTATCCATCGGGCACTTCAGGTTGCAGCCGTTCGGGTCGCCCAGGTCACCCTTGCGGCGCAATGCCGACTTCTTGCCGCTCTGGTATTTCTCGGAAGGCGCCGACGCCGCGAACGGCATCTGCGGATGTTCGTTCAGGCGGAACTGTTCGCTCAGGATCCCGCCGGGCACACCCGGGGAATTCTGCGCGAACGCAAGCGGCGAAGCGACGATCAGCAGCCCTGCGGTCAACGCTGCCGCGGCAAGGGGAACGGAAAATTTCATGGCGGGATGACGCCTGAACGGCGTGCTTGTTGGAACGTTGATCAAGCGGCAAGCGTAGCGCAAATCCCCCACTGCTGCAGCGCGGTCCGGTCGCGTTCTCGTTACGGGGAATTGCGGTCCGGCACGCTCGTGCCGTCGCTGCCGGCAAGCCCTGTCGCGATGGGTTCCAGCGCGCCGCACGCGGCCGGATCGTAGCCGTCGAGATGCGCGACGCGCTCGACGAACCGCGCGTCGCGCAGCAGCGCCAGCACATCGGCAAGCGGCCGCACATCGAGCCGCGCATGTTCGCACGCGAAGTAATAATCCTCGTCGACGACCGGGATGAAGTCGAGCCCGAAGTGACGGGCGGCCGGCTCGACGCCGAAACCGAGATCGGCCATGCCGCTTGCGACGAACGCCGCGATCGCCGAATGCGTGAGTTCGGCCGACGCATAGCCGTCGATGCGCTCAGGATCGATGCCGATCGCGCGCAACGCGAGATCCAGCAGCATGCGCGTGCCCGACCCCGGCTGGCGATTGACGAAGCGGATGTCGTTGCGCGCCAGATCCGCCAGCCCGCGCACTTGCCTCGGATTGCCGCGCGGCACGAACAGCCCCTGCTGGCGGCGCGTCAGGTGGATCAGCACGTGGCGTGTGTCGTCGAGCCAGGGCCGGTAGATTTGCGCGCACTGCGCGCGAAACGCGCCGCGCGGCAAATGGAAGCCGGCGAGGTCGCATTCGCCGCGCGCGAGCGCCTGCACGGCCTCGACGCTCTCGCGATATTTGATGTCGACGGCCGCCTGCGCATCGACGAGCGCGGAGACCAGCGTCGCGACCGCATAACCATGCGACGCATGAATGCGCACAGCGCCGTCGCGCTGCGCGAGCCGCCGGTTCAGCTCACTGGCCACCTCGGCCGCGAGCGTGCGCAGATTCCCGTCGAGGCGGCTGCGTGCCAGACGCTGCGCATCGACGACGGCCTGCCCCAGCGCCGACAACGTCGAACCCTTGCCGCGCGCGGTTTCGATCAACTCCCCGCCGATGCACGATTCCAGCGCGCGGAGCATGCCCCACGCGTGCCGGTACGACAGCCCCTTGGCTTGCGCGGCCTGCGCGATGCTGCCCGTCCCGGCCACGAGCTCCAGCAGCGGAGCGACGTCGGACAGACTGGCCGAGCGGCCTTCCGTGTCGCGTACGGTCAGATACGCGTCGCATTCGATTCGAATCAATTATGCACTCCGATTTCCTATTGCGACCGCGAAATCTTCCGCTTATCGTTGGTCAAAATCAATCAGAACCAAGTCCCGCTGCGCCATATATGAATTGCGAGCGCATATGAGACTTTGGAGGAGCATAACGATGTCCCCGAATTCCCCTGCGCCCGACGTGCTCGTCGAGCGCCATGCGCGCGCCGGCCGGTCGCTCGTCGCGATCCTGCACGCGATCCAGGACGACGCGGGCTACGTGCCGCCGGGCTGCGTCGCGCCGCTCGCCAAGGCGCTGAACCTGTCGCGCGCGGAAGTACATGGCGTCCTGACCTACTACCACCACTTCCGCACCACGCCGCCCGCCCGCGTGACGATCCAGATGTGCCGCGCCGAAGCGTGCCGCAGCATGGGCTGCGAAACGCTCGCCGCCCACGCGGAAGCCCGCACCGGCTGCCGGTTCGACGCGGCGCACGGCGATGCCGCCGCGCCCCGTACGCCGGACGACGTCGCGCTCGAATCGGTCTATTGCCTCGGACTGTGCGCGCAATCGCCGTCGATGACGGTCAACGGCGTGCTCCACGCCAAGGTCACGCCGGAGAAGTTCGACGCGCTGCTGGCCGACGCGCTCGCCCACACGCCGGAGGCCGCATGACGACCCTCATCTACGTTCCGCGCGATTCGTCCGCGCTGGCGCTCGGCGCCGACGCGCTCGCCACCGCGATCGTGGCCGAAGCCGAACGGCGCGGCATCGCGGTCGAACTGATCCGCAACGGGTCGCGCGGGCTGCTGTGGCTCGAGCCGCTCGTCGAGGTCGGGACGGCCGCCGGCCGCGTCGGCTATGCGAACCTGTCGGCCGCCGACGTGCCGGCCCTGTTCGACGCCGGCTGGCTCGAAGGCGGCACGCATCCGAGCAGTGTCGGCCTCGTCGACGCGCTGCCCTACCTCGCCCGTCAGCAGCGGCTCACGTTCGCGCGGATCGGCCTGACCGATCCGCTGTCGATCGACGACTACCTGCAGCACGGCGGCCTCGCCGGCCTGAAGAACGCACTGGCGCTCGATGGCGACGCCGCCTGCGAAACGCTGATCGAATCGGGGCTGCGCGGCCGCGGCGGCGCGGCGTTCCCGGCCGGCATCAAGTGGCGTACCGTGCGGCAAGCACGCGCCGCGCAGAAATACATCGTCTGCAACGCGGACGAAGGCGATTCGGGCACGTTCTCCGACCGCCTGCTGATGGAATGCGATCCGTACTGCCTGATCGAAGGGATGATCATCGCGGGCGTCGCCACCGGCGCGACGGTCGGCTACATCTATGTGCGCAGCGAATACCCGCACGCGATCGCGACGCTCGAAGCCGCGATCGTCCGCGCGCGTGAAGCCGGCTGGCTCGGCGAGCACGTGCTCGGCTCCGCGCATGCGTTCGAGCTGCACGTCGCGAAAGGCGCGGGCTCGTACGTATGCGGCGAGGAAACGGCGCTGCTCGAATCGCTCGAGGGCAAGCGCGGCGTCGTGCGCGCGAAGCCGCCGCTGCCCGCGCTCGCGGGCCTGTTCGGCCAACCGACCGTGATCAACAACGTGATCACGCTCGCGACGGCGCCCGTGATCTTCGCGCGCGGCGCCGCGTTCTATCGCGACTACGGGATGGGCCGCTCGCGCGGCACGCTGCCGTTCCAGCTTGCCGGCAACATCCGTCACGGCGGCCTCGTCGAGCTCGCGTTCGGCGTCACGCTGCGCGAGCTGCTGTTCGACTTCGGCGGCGGCACGGCCAGCGGCCGGCCGGCACGCGCCGCGCAGGTCGGCGGCCCGCTCGGCACCTACCTGCCCGACCATCAGTGGGACGTGCCGCTCGACTACGAGGCGTACACGGCGATCGGCGCGGTCGTCGGCCACGGCGGCATCGTGCTGCACGACGACACGTCGAATCTCGCCGAGCTGGCCGAATACGCGATGAAGTTCTGCGCGATCGAATCGTGCGGCAAGTGCACGCCGTGCCGAATCGGTTCGACGCGCGGCGTCGAGACGATCGCGCGGATTCGCCACGGCGATACGTCGGAGCGACAGGTCACGCTGTTGCGCGACCTGTGCGACACCATGCTCGCCGGCTCGCTGTGCGCGATGGGCGGCATGACGCCGTACCCGGTGCTGTCCGCACTCGACCATTTCCCCAAAGATTTCGGACTCGCCGCCGGCAAGGATGCCGCGTCGCGTCCGGTCAAGGCTGCGGCCTGACCCAGAAGGAGCCCTGCATGTCCCTCGACACGAACAACGTCCGCCAAGGCGGCTGCGGCTCGGGCCAATGCGCGTGCAAGAGCGCCGCACAGGCGCGCGCATTCGATCCGTTCGACGACACCGACTACGGTACGCCGCAACGACACGCCGACACCGACGTCACGCTCGAAATCGACGGCCAGCCGGTCACGGTGCCGGCCGGCACGTCGGTGATGCGCGCGGCGATCGAAGCCGGCGTCAATGTCCCGAAGCTCTGCGCGACCGATTCGCTCGAGCCGTTCGGCTCGTGCCGGCTGTGCCTCGTCGAGATCGAGGGCCGGCGCGGTTATCCGGCGTCGTGCACGACGCCCGCCGAAGCCGGCATGAAGGTGCGCACGCAGTCGGACCGGCTGCAGTCGCTGCGCCGCAACGTGATGGAGCTGTACATCTCCGACCATCCGCTCGACTGCCTCACCTGCCCGGCCAACGGCGACTGCGAGCTGCAGGACATGGCCGGCGTGGTCGGCCTGCGCGAAGTGCGCTACGGCTTCGACGGCGCGAACCACCTGAAGGACACGAAGGACGAATCGAACCCGTACTTCACGTACGACCCCTCGAAGTGCATCGTCTGCAACCGTTGCGTGCGCGCGTGCGAGGAAACGCAGGGCACGTTCGCGCTGACGATCGCCGCGCGCGGCTTCGAATCGCGCGTCGCCGCCGGCGAAAGCGAATCGTTCATGGCGTCGGAATGCGTGTCGTGCGGCGCGTGCGTCGCCGCCTGCCCGACGGCCACGCTGCAGGAAAAATCCGTCGTGCAGCTCGGGCAGGCCGAGCACTCGGTCGTCACGACCTGCGCATACTGCGGCGTCGGCTGCTCGTTCAAGGCCGAGATGAAGGGCACGCAGGTCGTGCGCATGACGCCGCACAAGAACGGGCTCGCGAACGAAGGCCACGCGTGCGTGAAGGGACGCTTCGCGTGGGGCTACGCGACGCACAAGGACCGCATCACGAAGCCGATGATCCGCGAGAAGATCACCGACCCGTGGCGCGAAGTCAGCTGGGACGAAGCCCTCACCTACGCGGCGACGCAGTTCCGCAAGCTGCAGCAGAAGTACGGCCGCGATTCGATCGGCGGCATCACGTCGTCGCGCTGCACGAACGAGGAAACCTATCTCGTGCAGAAGCTCGTGCGCGCCGCGTTCGGCAACAACAACGTCGATACTTGCGCACGCGTGTGCCACTCGCCGACCGGCTATGGCCTGAAGACGACGCTCGGCGAATCGGCCGGCACGCAGACGTTCGCCTCGGTCGGCCAGGCCGACGTGATCGTCGTGATGGGCGCGAACCCGACCGACGGCCATCCGGTGTTCGGCTCGCGGCTGAAGCGGCGCGTGCGCGAAGGCGCGAAGCTGATCGTGATCGACCCGCGCCGCATCGACGTCGTCGACGGCCCGCACGTGAAGGCCACGCATCATCTGCAGTTGCGCCCGGGCACCAACGTCGCGATCGTCAATGCGCTGGCGCACGTGATCGTCACCGAAGGGCTGGTGGCCGACGCATTCGTCGCCGAGCGCTGCGACACGCGCGCGTTCGAGCAATGGCGCGACTTCGTCGCGCAGACCGACAATTCGCCCGAGGCCACCGCCGACGTGACGGGCGTGCCCGCCGAACTGGTGCGCGAGGCCGCGCGCCTCTACGCGACGGGCGGCAACGCCGCGATCTATTACGGCCTGGGCGTGACCGAACACGCACAGGGCTCGACGACGGTGATGGGCATCGCGAACCTCGCGATGGCGACCGGCAACGTCGGCCGCGAAGGCGTCGGCGTCAATCCGCTGCGCGGCCAGAACAACGTGCAGGGTTCGTGCGACATGGGCTCGTTCCCGCACGAACTGCCCGGCTACCGGCACATCAGCGACACGGTCGTGCGCACGCAGTTCGAAGAAGCCTGGTCGGCCACGCTGCAACCGGAGCCCGGCCTGCGCATCCCGAACATGTTCGACGCGGCGCTCGACGGCAGCTTCAAGGGGCTCTACTGCCAGGGCGAGGACATCGTCCAGTCGGACCCGAACACGCAGCACGTCGCGGCCGCGCTGTCGGCGATGGAATGCATCGTCGTGCAGGACATCTTCCTGAACGAAACCGCGAAATACGCGCACGTGCTGCTGCCGGGCTCGACGTTCCTCGAGAAGGACGGCACGTTCACGAACGCGGAGCGCCGCATCTCGCGCGTGCGCAAGGTAATGCCGCCGCTCGCGGGCTACGCGGACTGGGAAGTGACGCTGCTGCTGTCGCAGGCGCTCGGCTACGACATGCACTACACGCATCCGTCGGAAATCATGGACGAGATCGCGCGGCTCACGCCGACCTTCTCGGGCGTGTCGTACGCGAAGCTCGACGCGCTCGGCAGCATCCAGTGGCCGTGCAACGAACACGCGCCGGAAGGCACGCCGACCATGCACATCGACACGTTCGTGCGCGGCAAGGGCCGGTTCGTGATCACCAAGTTCATTCCGACGCCGGAGAAAGTCACGCAGCGCTATCCGCTGATCCTGACGACGGGCCGCATCCTGTCGCAATACAACGTCGGCGCGCAGACGCGCCGGACCGAGAACGTCCGGTGGCACGAAGAGGATCGCCTCGAAATCCATCCGCACGACGCGGAAGATCGCGGAATCCGGACGGGCGACTGGGTCGGCATCGAGTCGCGTGCCGGTCAGACGGTGTTGCGCGCGCTGGTGTCCGAGCGCATGCAGCCGGGCGTCGTCTACACGACGTTCCACTTCCCCGAATCGGGTGCGAACGTGATCACGACGGAAAGCTCCGACTGGGCGACGAACTGCCCGGAATACAAGGTGACGGCCGTTCAGGTGATGCCGGTTGCGCAACCGTCCGACTGGCAACAAGCGTATGCGCGCTTCAACTCGGAGCAGCTCGACCTGCTCGAGCGCCGCGCCGCCGAGCCGGCCGCCGTGACGACGGGCAAGTGAGACTGCGATGAACAACGAACACCTGATCGACATGGCCAACCAGATCGGCGCATTCTTCGAATCGATGCCCGATCGCGACGAAGCGCTGACCGGGATCGCCGAGCATATCCGGCGCTTCTGGGAGCCGCGGATGCGCCGTGCGTTGCTGGCCGCGCTCGACGATCCGTCGAGCGAAGCCGGGCAACGCGCGACGCCGATCGTGCGCGATGCGATCGCCGCGCATCGCGCGTCGCTCGTCCCCGCCGCGGCGCCCGCCTGACCGCGCGGCTACGCGGATACCGACACGCCCGCGAACCAGCTTTCGCAGTGGCGCAGCAGCGCGTTCGCGTCGGTCGCCGTGCGCCCGCGCGCGGCAACGTAGCCGTCGGGCCGCAGCAGATAGAACGACGGGCGCGAGCGGCCGTATTCCTGCGCGAGCCCGGCCGTACCATCGCCTTCGGCATCGGCGACGCGCCACACGCGCACCGCTTCCGGCATGATCCGTTCGAGCCCCTGCACGAGCGCCTGCGCATCGGCCGGGATCGGCGGCACCTCGCCGGCGTCGGTATCCACCGGCTCTTCCAGCAGCAATAGCGTGAAGCAGGCCGGATCGTGAAGATCGTATAGCCGCGCCGTGCCGGGCGCGCGGCCGAGCGGCCCGTCGAGCACGTGTACGAGTGCGTCGGGCGCCCGCTCGCCTGCCCGCGGGCCGCCATCGAGCACGCGCTCGAGCGTGAGCGGACTCTTCCGGTATTGCACGCCGAGCTCGCTGACCGTGCGCCTCACCGCGTCGCGCATCGGCCCGAACGACGCCAGCAGCGGCACGACGTGATCACGCAGCAGCTTCATCGCGCCGCGCTCGGCTTCGACGATCTGCGTGACGAAACCGGTCTGCCGCAATACGTCCCGCTCGATCGGGTGGCGCTCCGCGTGATACGTGTCGAGCAATCGCTCGGGTGCGCCTGCGCCGAGGACACGGGCGAGCTTCCAGCCCAGGTTGAACGCCTCCTGGATGCCGGTGTTCATGCCCTGCGCGCCGGCCGGGCTGTGGACGTGCGCCGCGTCGCCCGCGAAGAACACGCGGCCGTGACGCAGCCGGTCGACCATCCGGCTGTGCAGGTGAAAATAGGACGACCACGCGAGATCGCTCGGCGAGATCGATGCGCCGACGCGTGCACGGATGATCGCGTCGCATTCGTCGAGCGACGGCGCCGGCGCGTCGGGCGACGCGTCGCTGCGGGGCGGCCGGTCCGCGACGAGCCGGTAACGGCCGCCTCCCATCGGAAACAGGCCCGCGATGCCGGCGGGTGTCGTGAACAGGTGAATCTCTTCGTCCGGCCAGTCGGGTATCGCCGCGAAATCGGCCAGCAGGAAAGTCTGTTCGAACGCATGCCCGGCAAAGCCCAGGCCGAGCAGATGCCTCACCGTGCTGTGCGCGCCGTCGGCGGCAATCAGGTACGACGGGGCGAACGACTCGTCGCGGCCGTCGGCGCGGCGCAGCGTCACGTCGAGCGACGTGCCGCCCGCATCGCAGCCGGTCAGCGCCGTCCCGCGTTCGACGCTCACGCCCATGCCGGCCAGGTGCTCGGCGAGCAGCCGCTCGGTAACGCTCTGGTCGAGAAACATCAGATACGGATAGCGCGTTCGCAGCGGATCGAAATCGAGCCGTGCGATCACGCGGCCGTCGGCGTGCAGCTCGGCCGCATGCGCGCGATGACCGAGCGCGAGAAACGGCTCGACCGCGCGATGCTGCTCCAGCAGTTCGAGCGTGCGCGCCTGGATGCCGATCGCACGCGAAAACGGCGCGGGCGCGACGAGACGATCGATGATGCGCACCGGCACGCGGGCCCGTGCGAGGCTCATCGCCGCGGCGAGACCGGTGGGCCCCGCGCCGACGATCAGCACGGGCGGGATATCAGGCAGTGTGTCAGCCATGAGAACCTCGATGACACGCGACTCTGCAAGTCTACGCCGCTCCGCGTCACGGGGCCATATGCCGACCGGCCGATACGCGGCCGCGCCGCGCGGTGTGGGAAAATACGCGCTTTCCGCCAGTTTTCGCGTCATGGATTCCGCATTCGACCACGCGTACGCCGCGCACCGCGCCGGCCGCCTCGCCGAGGCCGAGCACGGCTATCGCAACGCGCTCGCCTCCAACCCCGCCGATGCCGACGCGCTGCACCTGTTCGGCGTGCTGCGGCACCAGCAGGGCCAGCACGCCGAGGCGGCCGATCTCGTCGGCCGCGCCGTCGCGCTGCGTCCGGACGATGCCGCGCTGCAGCTCAATCTCGGCAACGCGCTGAAAGCGCTCGGCCGGCTCGACGAAGCGATCGACCGCTTTCGCAACGCGCTGACGCTCGCGCCCGAATTTCCGCTCGCGCACTACAACCTCGGCAACGCGTATGCGGCACTGCAGCGTCACGACGATGCGATCGACGCCTTCGGCCGTGCGCTGCGGCTCACGCCCGACGACGCGTCGATCCACAACAATCTCGGCAACGCGCTGAACGCGCTCGGCCGCCACGACGACGCGCTCGCCGCGTTCGGTCGCGCGCTCGAGCTCCGGCCCGGGCATGCGGGCGCGCACAACAACCTCGCGATGGCGCTGAGCGCGATGGGTCGCGCCGACGAGGCGATCGCGCACTTCCAGGCCGCGATTGCCGCGCAGCCGCGGTTCGTCGCCGCGCATTTCAATCTCGGCAACACGCTCGACGCGGTCGGCCGGCATGCCGAGGCAGCCGCGGCATTCGAAGCCGCGCTCGCGCTGCACCCGCCGTTTCCGCTCGCGCTGTTCGGGCTCGCGAATGCGCTCTGCGCGCAGGCGCGCCACCGCGACGCGCTGCCCTACTACGAGCGCGCCGTCGGGCTCGATCCGTCGTTCGGGCTCGCATGGCTGAATCTCGGCAACGCGCATCACGCGCTCGGTGCGCACGAGATGGCGCTGCGCGCATTCGACCAGGCGCTGCGGGTCGCGCCCGATCTCACGCTCGCGCGGCTGCACCGAGCAGTCACGCTGCTGACGCTGCGCGACTTCACGCGTGGCCTGCCCGCCTACGAAGCGCGCCACGAGACGCCCGGCGCGACACCGCTCGGCGCGCTGCCGCGCTGGCACGGCGAGCCGATCGCGTCGCGCACGCTGCTGATCCGCGCGGAACAGGGGTTCGGCGACACGCTGCAGTTCGTCCGCTTCGTGCCGCTGGCCCGCGCACGCTGCGCGCGCGTGGTGCTCGAAGTCCAGCCGGAACTCGTCGCGCTGCTGACGCCGGCCGCATCGCGCTGGCGCGTGACGCTCGTCCCGCAAGGCGCCGCGAAGCCGCCTGCCGCGGACGTCGCGTGCACGCTGATGAGCCTGCCGTTCCTGCTCGGGCTGCAGCCGGACGACATCGTCGGCTCGCGCTACCTCGACGCACCCGACGGCGCCCGCCGGCGCTTTCGCGGTTCGCTCGGCGGGCAATCGAAGCGCAAGTTCGGCCTGGCATGGTCGGGGCGCCGGCAGGCGCAGGAAAACCGCTCGATGCCGTTCGACGCGCTCGCGCCGCTGCTCGCGCTGCCGGACATCGACTGGATCGTGCTGCAGCCCGCGCTCGACGACGACGAACGGGCGCGCGTCGACGCGCATCCGCGCGTGCATCGTCTCGACGGCCGGCTGAACGACTTTGCCGATACGGCCGCGCTGATCGAACGCCTGGACGGCGTCGTCACGATCGACACGGCGGTCGCACACCTCGCGGGCGCGCTCGGCAAGCCGCTGTGGGTCATGCTGCCGTTCGCGGCCGACTGGCGCTGGTTCACCGGCGACGACTGTCCGTGGTATCCGCGAGCCAGGGTCGCCCGCCAGCCGGCCCCGGGCGCGTGGCGCGATGTGGCGGCCTCAGTGGCCGACATGCTGCGCGACGCATGACCGCAAGCGAAAAAGGGAGCGCATCGCGCTCCCTTTTCAATGTGATGCGCGGCCGACGCCGCGCGATATACCGGCCGCCGTCAGGCTGACTTGTACTGGTTGCGCGCATCGGCCGTGCGATACAGCACGAGCGTCGCGATCAGGCCGCAGATCGCGGCCACGCTCAGCCACAGCCCCGGCGCCGCCTTGTTGCCCGTCTGGTGGATCAGCAGCGTCGAGATTGCCGGCGTGAAGCCACCGATCGTCGTGGCCAGGCTGTACGCGAGCGAGAAGCCGGCCGTCCGCACGTCGGCCGGCATCACTTCGGTCAGCGCGACGACCATCGCGCCGTTGTACGACGCGTACAGGAACGACAGCCACAGCTCGACCGCGAGCAGCCGCAGGAACGACGGATCGCCGACGAGCCACAGTACGGCCGGATAAGCCGACACCAGCGTCAGCACGGTGAAGGCGATCAGCACCGGGCGGCGACCGATGCGGTCGGACAGCGCGCCGGACAGCGGCAACCACACGAGATTCGAGATCCCGACGCAAACGGTCACGACGAGCGCGTCGAGCGACGACAGGTGCAGCACTTCCTTGCCGAAAGTCGGCGTGTACGCGGTAATCATGTAGAACGACACCGTCGTCATGATCACCATCCCCATGCCGGCCACCACGACACCCCAGTTGTCGAGCATCGAGCGCATGATCTCGCCCATCGTCGGCCGGTGACGCTTCGCAAGAAACTCGTCGGTCTCCTTCAGCGACCGGCGGATCAGGAACAGGAACGGCACGATCAAGCAGCCGATCAGGAACGGAATGCGCCAGCCCCACGCGGTCATTTCCTCGACCGGCAGCGCGCGGTTCAGCACGACACCGACGAACGCGGCGAACACGACGGCCACCTGCTGGCTGCCCGACTGCCACGACGTATAGAACCCCTTGTGGCCCTTCGTCGCGATCTCCGACAGGTAGACCGACACGCCGCCGAGCTCGACGCCCGCCGAGAAACCCTGCAACAACCGGCCGAGCAGCACGAGCACCGGTGCGAGCACGCCGATCGTCGCATAGCCCGGGATCGCGGCCACGGTGAGCGTGCCGATCGCCATCAGCCCGAGTGTCAGGATCAGCCCCTTGCGGCGGCCGTGATGATCGATGTACGCGCCGAGCACGATCGCACCGACCGGGCGCATCAGGAAACCCGCGCCGAATACCGACAGCGACAACATCAGCGACGCGAACGCGTTGCCGCTCGGAAAGTACGTTTTCGCGATGGCCGACGCGTAATACCCGTAGACCATGAAGTCGTACATTTCCAGGAAGTTGCCGCTGACGACCCGGAAGACGGTGCGGACTTTCGATTCCTGCGCGATGGCAGGGGACGCTGTGGACATGTTTTCTCGCTCAGCTCGGGTGGCGCGAATACCGCGCCGCATGAATCCGACGATGCGCGACGCGCAGGGTGAGTCCGCGCGCCCGGGCATCGCTGCCCGCCGGCGGCACGGCGCGTAACGGCGCGCCGCCGGCATGATTCGCGAATCATGCCACGCCAGCCCGACATTTGCCTTGTGGTGCCCCTTGGCGCCCCTGTCACGGCCGTCGCGGCATCCGCCTCGTACAAGTCGCCCCCAAAAAGGTACAAGAATCAGATTGATCTGATCGACCTGCCTTCGCCGGCTGACCACAATGTCACGATTTGCGACGACATTTCCGCGCCGCGCCGGCACGGTCGCCCGTGTCGCACGACGTACCCCTTTCATGATCCCATCGCCCCTCGTCCCGGTCGAAGGCGCGCTCGCCCGCCCTCGCATCAACCCGCTCGATCAGGTCCCGCCGTTCGGTCGCGAATGGCGATTTCTCGGTGCCCCCGGTGCACGGTCCAGCAAGAACTGCCTTGCGACACTGACGACGTCCTGCATCGACGTCGACTGGCCGCACTCCGCATGCCGGTGGCAACCGCTGCCGGCGACCGCGCTGCCGGCTTCGGGCGGGCTGCCTGCCCCGCCGGCTGCGGCCACCGGTCGGCGCTTGCGCCATCGCCGCCCTCGTGACCGGCGCGCGATGTATGCGCTCTACTGGAGCATCGGCGCACTCGGCATCATCGGCTGGCTGATCGGCACGTACGACCCGCCCGCGGGCTTCGGTCCCGCGTATGCGATTCAAGCGACCGGCGGTGTGGCCGATCACGTCACGACGTCGACCGGCACCATACATATGGCCGCGACTCACCCGGCCACCTCGACGAACGCCGCGCCGCAGCGCAAGGTCGCGGCGCCTGTCGCGAACACGATGAAAACGCCGCCCGCCACGCACCGCGCCCCGCTTCGCCCCCTATCGCTTCATCCGCAAACGGCGTCCGACATGCGGCACGCCGCGCCTGCGTCGCCCCGTCGGGCAACCGGCCAGCGCACGATGCCGGCACCGTCCCACACACCGGTCGTGCCGCGACTCGCCGCACATCCGCCGACCCAGCGTGCGCTGCTCCAGCGCGCTGCGACCAACGCCGGCACACACGATCGGCTCGCTCCGCCGCCGCGCACGGCAGACACGCGCGATACACGCGACTCGCTCGACGATCCGGCCACGCTGATCGCCATGGCGAACGCGCTGCGCGCCACGCAGCCGGCCCGCCCGGCGCACCCGAGCGCGGCCGGTTTCGACTGGACGTCGCAACTGTCGCACCGCCGCGTGACCGACGTGCCGAACGCGTTCGCGCACTGACGCCCGCGCAATAAAAAACCCGGCGAAGATCGCTTCGCCGGGTTTTCGTTCGTCTCGCTCCGTCCGTTCGACGAATCGTTACTTGTGCATGGGCAGCCCCGTCTCGTTCTGTCTCTCGAGTTGCCGCACCTGCTCCTGCAGATCGCGCAACTGCAACTGCGCAGCCCGCTTCTCGACCTGCAGCGCCTGGGCCTGCTCCTGCGCCGACCGCTGCCGCTGCGCGACTTCGGCCTGCTGGCTGCGCGCGACGCTCAGGTCGGCCTGCAACTGCTGCGCACGATTCGCCTGCAGCGCGATCACGCGTTCGAGAAATGCCTTCTGCGCCTGCAGCTCGGTCCGGCGGATCTCGATATCGGCGAGCTGCGCGGTCTGCTGGACGAAGTTCGCGTACACCATCTCCGCCCGATTCTTTTCCTGCGAACGGATCACACGCCACAGGTTCTTGTCCTGGAACAGCGCGACGTAATACGTCATCTCGCGCGGATCGAACATCAGGCTCGCGCCGTAGCTGCCGTTGTACGTCGTACGCATCTCGACGATCCGGCCGTCGTGCAGCATCTGCGTCAGCTCGGCGACGTTGCCTTGCGCGGCGGCGTCCGTCTCGGCCGCGGCCGATGCCGCAGGCGACGCGCTGCCGCTCAGGCTCGTGACCGCCGGACGCGTACCGGCGACGGGGACGGTCGCCTCGGCGGACCAGGCCGTGCCCGCTTGCGCGCAGGCAACCAGTGCAACGATCCACGTTGCGCATCGTGCAGGGGAAAAGTTTCGGAAAGCCAACATCAGACTCCGGCGAACGAATCGGAACTCGCGATTATCGTTCAAAACGAAACGGCCGCATCTCGAATTTATCGGGACGCGGCCGGCCTTCGTCCAACACGGAAAATTCGGCGTGCTACAGGCGCGTTTCGCGCGCCGCGCGCAGGAACGCATCGAGCAGCGGCGTGCAGTCGAGCAGTTCCGAGCCGCCTGCGCGGTGGAACTCCGGATGCCACTGCACGCCGACGACGAACGGCGAACGCCGATGGCGAATGCCTTCGATGATCCCGTCGCCGGCCGACACGACCTCGATGTTCAGATCGCGGCCGAGATCGCGGATCGCCTGGTGGTGAATCGAGTTGACGATCGCCTCGCTGCGCCCCGGGAACATGCTCGCGAGCGTCGACGAATCGGGAAAGCGGATCGCGTGACGATGCTGGTCGTAATGCTCGCTCACGTGCGCATTCGCGGTCGGCACGTCGGTGGCGATGTCCTGGTACAGCGAGCCGCCGAACGCGACATTGATCAGCTGGCAGCCGCGACACACGCCGAGCACGGGTTTGCCGGACTCGACGAATTCGTGCAGCAGCTCGAGCTCGTACATGTCGCGCACGCGATCGCCCGGCCATTCGGGACGCGCGTCCGACGCCGCGTAGGTCTGCGGGGATACGTCGGCGCCGCCTTGCAGCAGTAGGCCATCGAGATGCTTCGCGTAATCGCGCAGGCGGATGTTGCTCGGATGGATCATGCCTTGATGGCCGACGGTCGGAATCATGAACACGAGCACGTCGCGCGACATCACCCAGTGGGCGATCGATTCCTCGAGATACTGCAGCGTCTTGCCGCGCAGTCCCTTCGCGCCCGGCTCCGGATGGAAGATCCGCGCCGACACGCCGATGCGCAACGTGCGCTGGGTGATGCGTTGGCCGGCGCGATCGAACAGCCGCCGCGCACGCGCCGCGACGATCCGGCCGAACACCGACCACGGTGTGTCGCTCTGCTTCAGGTAGGCCGGCGGCGCATTCTGCGCGCTCGCGGGCGGCGGCCGCGGCGTGTCGAAATCGGGCGGCGCGCCGAAGCCGGGCGGCGGCGCACCCGGCTTCAGCGGCGCGGCCGTCGCAGCGCCATCACCGACGGCGCCTGCCGCACCGGGCGCACCCGGCTCGGATGCGGCCGTGACGGGCGACGCGCCGTCATCGGCGACGTTCTGCGCGGCGGCCTGAGGGGTCGACGCATCGGGTGTTTTCGCCGGATCGGGACGGGGGGAATCGGAAGAAGCGGAAGAGGTGCCGGGCAGACCGGCCGAAGAAGGCGTGTTTTCGCTCATGACGATGGTCTGGTGCGTCGCTCGCGCGTAGGGATAGACGAGGATTCATTATGCTTCAGTGCACGATCGCGCGGCAAACCTGCAACATCCTGTCAATATTGTTGCAAGTCGATGGCAAGTCGCGCCGCGGAGCGGCTGGCTTCACGCACCGGCGCTGCCCGTTTGACGTCAACGTCGCTGGACACCAGTGATATATCACAATAATATCCAGGGATCGCCCCCACGCTTCCCGGGCATCCGCGCCATGATGGCGCCCCTTCCGACCCCGATCCCGCAATCGCCATGAGCACCCTGACCGACGTCACCCGCGACCGCCCCGCCGCGTCGCCGGCCAGCCTCGCCGACCGCGCGTACGCGCTGATCCAGCGGGACATCATCACGATGCGCCTGAAGCCGGGCGCCGCGCTCAACGAAGCCGACCTCGTCGCACGCACCGGAATCGGCCGCACGCCGGTGCACCAGGCCGTGCATCGGCTCGTGCTCGAAGGGCTGCTGTCCGTGATACCGCGCAAGGGCTTGATGGTGCAGCCGCTCTCGCTCGACGACATCGTCGCGGTGATCGACGTGCGGCGCATCAACGAAGCGCACTGCGCCGAACTCGCCGCGCGCCATGCGACGCCCGACGATCTCGCGCGCCTGGCCGCGCTGCTCGACGATGGGCAGGCCTGCGTCGACACGCACGACGTCGAGGGCATGATGGAGCTCGACCGCGCGTTTCATCAGACGATCGCCGCGGCCGCGCGCAATGCGGTGCTCGCCGACATCCTGCGCGCGCTGCACGAGCGCTCGCTGCGCTTCTGGTTCGTCACGCTGTCCGAACCGCACCATCTCGCCGACGTCCAGCACGAGCATCGCGCGCTGTTCGACCGGCTGTCCGCCCGCGACGCCGCCGGCGCGCGCGCGGCCGTCGAAAGCCATATCGATTCGTTCCGCTCCACGCTTCTTCAACATCTTCGCCCCTGAGCCGCCATGACCACTTTCACGCCGTTCCCCCCGCTCGCCCAGCTCGCCGCCGACCTCGCCGCCGGCCGGACCACGAGCCGCGCGCTCGTCGACACCGCGCTCGACCGGATCGCCGATCCGTCAGGCCAGGGCGCCGTCGTCTTCACCGAAGTCGATGCGGACAATGCCCGCGCGGCCGCCGACGCACACGACCGGCTGCGCGCAGCAGGCACCGTGCTGTCGCCGCTCGCGGGTATTCCGGTGTCGGTCAAGGACCTGTTCGACGTCGCGGGCCAGGTCACGCGCGCGGGGTCGCGCGTGCTCGACGGCGCGCCGCCCGCGCGCACCGATGCGGTCGCCGTCGCGCGGCTCAAGCGCGCGGGCGCGGTGCTGGTCGGCCGCACCAACATGAGCGAGTTCGCGTTCTCCGGGCTCGGGCTGAATCCGCACTTCGGCAACCCGCGCTCGCCGTATCACCGCGACGTGCCGGGCGACGCGCGGATTTCGGGCGGCTCGTCGTCGGGGGCGGCCGCGTCGGTCGCCGACGGGATGGCCGCCGTCGCGCTCGGCACCGACACCGGCGGCTCGATCCGCATCCCGGCCGCGCTGTGCGGGCTGACGGGCTTCAAGCCGACCGCGAGCCGAATTCCGACGCAAGGCGGCGTACCGCTGTCGACGACGCTCGACTCGTTCGGCCCGATCGGCCTGACGGTCGCGTGCTGCGCACTCGTCGACCGGATGCTCGCGGGGCTCGAGCCGCACGTGCCGGCCGCGCGGCCGCTCGAAGGCGTGCGGCTCGGCGTGCTGACGAACTACGTGACGGACGGCGTCGATGCCGACGTCGCGGCCGCGCTCGACACCGCGCTCAAGCATCTCGAAGCCGCCGGCGCGATCGTCACCGAAGTGCGCTTCCCCGCGCTCGACCGGCTCCCGGAGATCAACCGTTTCGGCTTCTCGCCGATCGAGGCGTACGCGTGGCATCGTCCGCTGCTCGCCACGCATCGCGACCAGTACGACCCGCGCGTGCTGACGCGCATCCTGAAGGGCGAACCGGCGAGCGCGGCCGACTATCTCGACCTGCTCGCCGCACGCGCCGCGATGCTCGACGAAGCCGCGCACACGGTGTGGTCGCGCTTCGATGCGCTCGTCGCGCCGACGGTGCCGGTCGTGCCGCCGCGCATCGCCGAACTCGAAACGGACGACGACGCGTTCACGCGCACCAACGCGCTGATCCTGCGCAACCCGAGCGCGTTCAACTTCCTCGATGCGTGCGGGCTGTCGCTGCCGTGCCATCCGCGCGACGCGGCGCCGGTCGGCCTGATGCTCGCGGCGGCGCCGCATCGCGACGACGCGCTGCTCGCGATCGGCCAGTCGGTCGAGGCCGTGCTGAACACGATCCGCTGACCGCGCCGACCGACCGCAAGCGGAGCGGCGGCGGGCCGCGCCCGCGTGCGGCAGGGTGCCGCACGCGCGCTGTCAGTTTCGTGCCAGACCGTTCGCGCTAAAATCGCGCGATTGTTTTCCGGACCGACCGACGAGGAACCCCGCCGACATGAACGACTACACGCTTGCACTACGCCGCGAACGCCGCCTGCTGATGCTGCTCGGATGGGTGTGCATCGCCCTGCTGGCCGGTGCGCTGTATCTGCAGTACGTGAAGAACGAAGACCCGTGCCCGCTGTGCATCATCCAGCGCTACTTCTTCTGCGCGATCGGGATCTTCGCGTTCCTGGCCGCCGGAATCCGCAACTGGCGCGGCGTCTGGGTGCTCGAACTGCTGATCGCGATCGCCGCGGCCGGCGGTGTCGGCACGGCCGCACGGCATCTGTCGATCCAGATGAATCCGGGCTTCAGCTGCGGCTTCGATACGCTGCAGCCGATCGTCGACAGCCTGCCGCCCGCGCAGTGGTTCCCTGGCATGTTCAAGGTCGCCGGGCTGTGCGAGACCGTCTACCCGCCGATTTTCGGCATCCTGCTGCCCGGCTGGGCGCTGATCGGCTTCGCCGTGATCCTGGTCGCGGTCGTCGCGAGCCTCTGGCGTCATCGCCGCAAGCTGGCGAGCTGATCGGCCAGCCGCGTTGCCGGCCGCAAGGCCGGCGGCGCGGCTCGACCGCACGGGCCACGCGCCGCCGGCGAGCGAATCGTCACGCGGCTCCGGCCGACGCCTGCGCCGGCCCTGGCCGATCGCCGCACGTAAACACCTACCCTGCCGCCGCCCGGATTTCCGGGCCCGCGCGCATCGCGCGATCGCCGTGCTCCCACCCCGTCACGCGTACGTTTCGGCCCGATGTACATGCATCGGTCCCCCGATTCCGCGCGGCGGGCCTATGATCGACATGATCGCCGCCTGATAGCCCGGATCACCGCCCGGCCATGTTCCCGCCGCGTGGCGGTGCTATCTTCGGGGCTGGATGGCGATCTACGTGCGCGAGGCCAGGCGGTCTCACCGCTGCCTGCGTAACGCGCGCCCGATCCGCAATGTCGACTGGATTCATCATGACAACGCAAACCATCCGCATCCGTCACCCTCATGGCGTCCGCGCGTCCGGCGGCGCCGTTCGTGCACGCCGTCAGTCCGCGGCCGCCGCGCCTGCCAGAGCGCGCCGCGCGTCGTGCCGCGTCGTCCCGAACGGAGCGTGCTGATGGAAGCCTGGCTCGGCGATCTGCAGCAACTGCTCGCGCACGGGGAAGCGGCCGTGCTCGTGACGGTCGCGCACACCGACGGCTCCGCGCCGCGCGAAGCCGGCACCAAGATGCTCGTCACGCGCGACACGGCCCGCCATACGATCGGCGGCGGTCATCTGGAGTGGAAGGCGATCGAGATCGCGCGGCACCTGCTGAAGGACGGCGCGCACGTGCCGCACGCACGCCGGCTCGAGCGGCTCGCGCTCGGCCCGAGCCTCGGCCAGTGCTGCGGCGGCGCCGTGGTGCTCGCGTTCGAGCGGCTCGACGTCGGCGACCTCGGCTGGATCATGTCGCTCGCGAAGCGCGTCGCGGCCGGCGCCGCGACCGTGCGTAGCGTATCATTCGGCCCCTCGCCGGGCGCGCCGCTGTTGAGCGAGCCCGAATCGGAAGCCGCGCGCGCCGACTGCCTGCTGTGGGAAACCGGCGGCGTATCGCTGATGACCGAAACGATCGCGCCGTATGCGTTCCCCGTCGTGCTGTTCGGCGCGGGGCACATCGGCACCGCGCTCGTGAAGGTGCTGGCGACGCTGCCGTGCCACGTGCGCTGGATCGACGGGCCCGATGCGGTGTTCCCGCCGCCCGACGCGCTCGCCGGCATCGGCAACCTCGCGATCGACGCGGCCGCTTCCCCGGCGGACGCAGTCGACGCGGCGCCGCCGCAGTCCTACTTCGTCGTGATGACGCACGACCACGCACTCGATTTCGTGCTGGCCGAGCGCATCCTGCGACGCGGCGACTATGCCTACTTCGGGATGACCGGCTCGCGCACGAAACGCGTGCAGTTCGATCATCGCCTCGCCGCGATCGGCATCGACCCGGCCCAGGTCGCGCGGATGCGCTGCCCGATCGGTGTCGAAGGCATCATCGACAAGGCGCCCGAAGTGATCGCGATCTCGGTGGCCGCGCAGTTGCTGCAGGCCGTCGAGGCGAATGCGTCCGCGCAGGCTTCCCCTACTTACTGACCGACCAAGAACGACGCCATGACCCCGACATTCAAGGACAAGATTGCCCGTGCGCCGAAAGCGGAGCTGCACATCCATATCGAAGGCTCGCTCGAGCCCGAGCTGATTTTCGCGCTCGCGCAGCGCAACGGCGTGAAGCTCGCGTACGACTCGATCGACGCGTTGCGCGCCGCGTACGCGTTCACCGACCTGCAATCGTTCCTCGACATCTACTACGCCGGCGCGAGCGTGCTGCTCACCGAGCAGGATTTCTACGACATGACGGCCGCGTACTGCGAGCGCGCGCTCGCCGACAACGTCGTCCACACCGAACTGTTCTTCGACCCGCAGACGCACACCGAGCGCGGCGTGCCGATCGAGACGGTCGTCGCGGGCATCGAGCGCGCACTCGCCGATGCCGAAGCGCGCGGGCTGTCGAGCAAGCTGATTCTGTGTTTCCTGCGCCACCTGTCCGAAGAGGACGCGCTCGCGACGTTCGAATCCGCGTTGCCGCTGTTCGAGCGCTATCGTCATCGCCTGATCGGCGTGGGGCTCGATTCGTCCGAGCTCGGCCATCCGCCGACGAAGTTCGCACGCGTGTTCGAAAAGGCGCGCGCGCTCGGGCTGAAGCTCGTCGCGCACGCGGGCGAGGAAGGCCCGCCCGCCTACATCTACGAAGCGCTCGACGTGCTGAAGGTCGACCGGATCGACCACGGCGTGCGCAGCATCGAGGATGCGGCGCTCGTCGAGCGTCTCGCGAAAACGCGCACGGCGCTCACCGTCTGCCCGCTGTCGAACCTGAAGCTGTGCGTGTTCGACGACATGGCGAAGCACACGCTGAAGGCGCTGCTCGATCGCGGCGTGGCGGTGACGATCAACTCCGACGATCCGGCCTATTTCGGCGGCTACGTCAATGAAAACTACTTCGCGACGGCCGAAGGGCTGCAGCTCACGGATGCCGAAGTCCATGCGGTGATCCGCAACGGCTTCGAGGCGTCGTTCATCGAACCGGCGCAGCGCGACGCACTGTACGCGCGCCTCGACGCGTACTGGCAGGCCGCGTGACGGCCCGCATCGAGGCACGCTGACAGATGAAACGCGGCAACGGCATCCGCTTCGCGATTCCCCGTTCGGCCTTGCGCCGGGCCGGGCGCCTGCTTGCATGCAGAGCGACGGCGCAGCCCGTCGTCGCCCGCACGCACCGGCCGTCGCGGCTTGCCGTGCCGTTCGCCGTCGTACCGGATGCGGGCATACCGGCTGCGGGCGCAACGGTTGCAGGCGCAACGGCTACGAGGTATGCAGGCAACCACTCGCTGGCGGCTTCGGCCGCCACGCTCGCCCGCGCCATTGCCTCCGGCCGTGCCGCACATCACGTGCGGCGTCGATCGCTTTCTTCTGTTCGCCTTACCTTGATGCAGGACCCTTCGTCATGACGCAAACCGCTTTCCGTTCCCAGCTGCTGACCTTCAACGGCGACCCGGCGCAATCGAGCCAGGCCGCGAACTACGAGACCGACGGGCTCCTGATCGTCGACGACGGCAAGGTCGTCGCGGCCGGCCCGTATGCGCCGCTCGCCGCGACCCTTGCGCGCGACGCGGTGGTCCACGACCTGCGCGACAAGCTGATCGTGCCCGGCTTCATCGACACGCACATCCACTATCCGCAGACGGACATGATCGCGTCGCCGGCGCCCGGCCTGTTGCCGTGGCTCGACCAGTACACGTTCCCGACCGAGCGCCAGTTCGGCGACCCCGAGCACGCGCGCGAAGTCGCCGACTTCTTCGTCGACGAACTGCTCGCGTGCGGCACGACGAGCGCACTCGTCTACTGCACGGTGCACAAGCAGTCGGCCGATGCGCTGTTCGCGGCGAGCGACGCGCGCGACCTGCGGATGATCGCGGGCAAGGTGCTGATGGATCGCAACTGCCCCGAATTCCTGCGCGACACCGCGCAGTCGGGCTATGACGACAGCGCCGAGCTGATCGACCGCTGGCATGGCAAGGGCCGCCAGATGTACGCGCTCACGCCGCGCTTCGCGCCGACGTCGACCGAGGCGCAGCTGGAAGCGTGCGGCGAACTCGCGCGCCGCCATCCGGACGTGTTCGTGCAAAGCCACGTCGCGGAAAACGTCGACGAGGTGAAATGGGTGGCCGAGCTGTTCCCCGGCCATCGCAGCTATCTCGACATCTACGACCGCTACGGGCTGCTGCGTCCGCGCGCGGTGTACGGTCACTGCATCCATCTCGACGACGAGGATCGCCGCCGGATGGCCGAGACACGCACCGTCGTCGCGCACTGCCCGACATCCAACTTCTTCCTCGGCAGCGGCCTGTTCGACTTCGACAAGGCCGGCGAACATGACGTGCCGGTCACGCTCGCGACCGACGTCGGCGGCGGCACGTCGTTCTCGATGCTGCAGACGATGAACGAGGCGCACAAGGTCGCGCGGCTGTCGGGCCATCACCTGACCGCCACGCGGATGTTCTGGCTTGCGACGGCCGGCGCCGCGCAGGCGCTCGATCTCGCCGACACGGTCGGCACGCTCAAGCCGCGCACCGAAGCCGACTTCGTCGTGCTCGATCCGCAGGCGACGCCGCTGCTCGCGCGCCGCACGAAGCGCGCGGAGTCGCTCGAGGAACTGCTGTTCGCGTTCGCGCTGCTCGGCGACGACCGCGCGGTGTACCGCACCTATGCAGCCGGCGAACTCGTGCACGAGCGCGGCGCCGCGCGCCGCCCGGCCGCCGCGTAACGTCCGCGGGTTGCCCGCGGGTGCCCGTCCGGCATGCGCGGCCGCCTGGCCGCCGTGCATGCCGGCAATCGAAACCCTCCGGTACGCGGCACGGCGGCCTGGCCGCTTTCCGGCGTGCAACGCACCGTGCTAGAATTCGCCGCTCATTGGGGAGTAGCCGCTCCGCTCGATGTCCCGCGCCCCCGGCGCGCATCGTGACGGAGGCGTCCGTCAACAGACTTGGCCGTTCGGCCATGGCGGACGCAGCCACGTTGGCCTGGCGAGACCGATGGTTCACTGCGCGCCGCATCAGGGCCCGGCGCGCGGCGAATCGTCGCTCGCACGCACAACAACGGCCCGTGGAACCCCATTCGTGTCTCAAGCCTTCCTGATCTCCACCGGCGCCGTCGCCCTCGCTGAAATCGGCGACAAGACCCAACTGCTTTCCCTCGTTCTGGCCGCGCGCTATCGCAAGCCGGTGCCGATCATTCTTGGCGTGCTCGTCGCGACGCTCGTCAACCACGGTTTCGCCGGCGCGCTCGGCGAATGGCTGGGCGTGCTCGTGACGCCGTCGATCATGCGCTGGGCGCTCGCGTTCTCGTTCATCGCAATGGGGCTGTGGATTCTCGTACCGGACAAGCTCGACGAGGACGAAGCCAATGCGACCCGCTCGCGGCTCGGCGTGTTCGGCGCGACGCTGGTGGCGTTCTTCCTCGCGGAAATGGGCGACAAGACGCAGATCGCGACCGTCGCGCTGGCCGCACGCTTCCAGGATTACATCGGCGTCGTGGCCGGCACCACGTTCGGGATGATGCTCGCGAACGTGCCGGCGATCCTGCTCGGCGACCGTTTCGCGCACCGTCTGCCGACGAAGCTCGTACACGGGATCGCGGCCGTGCTGTTCGTCGTGCTCGGCGCGCTCGCGCTGCTGGGTATCGGGGTCTGACAGACAGGAAGGTGGCTGGCGCGGCCGGACGGCCGCGCCGAGACGGATGCCGCGCTACTTCGCGACGGCCGCGCCCGAGGCGGGCGCTGCCGGCACCGCGCGCTCGTTGGCGGCCGGCGCCGCCGGCCCGCCGCGCTTGTCGACCGGCAGCCGGACCGTGCGGACCGCGCCGTTCGACAACGGGAAATCGGCGAGCGCGCTGCGCGCGAGGAACGGCATCGCGTACAGCAGCGTGCCGTTGTCGCCGGTCGTGCGCGCCGACACGTTGTAGACCTCCTTGCCCGTCGCGCGCTCGGTGATGCGGATGCCCAGCGTGTAGTCGAACACCTGGTAGGTCTGCGCGACATAGCCGGCCGGCATCGGCCCCCAGGGGCCCCACGGACCCCAGGGACTCCATGGCCCGCCCCGCCAGTACGGCCCGGGGCCCATGAACCACGGGTCATAGTAGACCGGCTGCGGCACCGTCACGAGATCGCTGCCGACCGCATAGGTCAGCCCGACGAGATAGCGTGCCTGCGACTGCGGCACCTGTCGGAACGCATACGCGGACAACTCGTTCGCGACGATCGGCTCGTAGGTCGACTGTTCGATGCTGTTCTTCTGCGCGTCCGTGCGCGTGAACGCATAGGTGCGGGTCGCGTCGCTGCCGCTCCAGTCGGAGAAGGCCGTGACCCGGGTGGTCACGTAGCTGGTGCAGCCCGTCAGCAGCGCGACGCACAGCGCCGCCGCCCAGCCCGCACCGCGAAAAATCCATTCGCGTTTCATGTTGATCCTCGTCGATCCGTCACCCGTTCGTCGCACCGCGCGAAGCACAACGGGATGCCGATAATACGCGGACTCCCGGAAGCGGTAAAAAGTTCGCCCGGCACGCAGCCGCAAGCCTTTGTACAATGGCCCGGTTCGCCTGGCCCGCGCGACGGGCCCGTCCCCCACTCCACCGATCTCGACGACCATGTCCGACAACGCCTCCTCCACCGTGATCCGCCGCGCCGACTACACGCCGCCGGCCTTCCTCATCGATTCCGTCGCACTCGAATTCGATCTCGCGCCGGCCCGCACGATCGTCAGGAATACGATGCGCGTGCGCCGCAATCCGGATGCCGCGCCCGCGCCGCATCTGGAGCTGATGGGCGAGGCTCTCGAATTCCTCGGCGCGCGGCTCGATGGCGCGCCGCACGGCGCGGTGCGCGCGCACGAGCACGGGCTGACGGTCGAGAACGTGCCCGACGCGTTCGAGCTGACGCTCGAAAGCGCGTGCGCCCCCGACCAGAATACGACGCTGTCGGGCCTGTACGTGTCGAGCGGCAACTTCTTCACGCAGTGCGAAGCCGAAGGCTTTCGCCGCATCACCTACTTCCTCGACCGCCCCGACGTGATGGCGTCGTACACGGTCACGCTGCGCGCCGACAAGGCCGCGTACCCGGTGCTGCTGTCGAACGGCAACCTCGTCGATTCGGGCGACCTGCCCGACGGCCGCCACTTCGCGAAATGGGAAGACCCGTTCCGCAAGCCGAGCTACCTGTTCGCGCTGGTCGCGGGCAAGCTCGTCGCGATCGAGGAAACGATCACGACCGGCTCCGGCAAGGAAAAGCTGCTGCAGGTGTGGGTCGAACCGGCCGATCTCGACAAGACGCGTCACGCGATGGATTCGCTGATCCACTCGATCCGCTGGGACGAAAAGCGCTTCGGCCTCGAGCTCGATCTCGACCGCTTCATGATCGTCGCGGTCGGCGACTTCAACATGGGCGCGATGGAGAACAAGGGGCTCAACATCTTCAACACGAAGTACGTGCTGGCGAACCCCGAGACCGCGACCGACACCGATTTCGCGAACATCGAGTCGGTGGTCGGCCACGAGTACTTCCACAATTGGACCGGCAACCGCGTGACCTGCCGCGACTGGTTCCAGTTGAGCCTGAAGGAAGGCCTGACGGTATTCCGCGACCAGGAGTTCTCGGCCGACATGGCCGCGGGCGACGACGTCGAATCGGCGGCCCGCGCGGTCAAGCGCATCGAGGACGTGCGCGTGCTGCGCCAGTTGCAGTTCGCCGAGGACGCCGGCCCGATGGCGCACCCGGTGCGCCCGGAGAGCTACGTCGAGATCAACAACTTCTACACGATGACCGTCTACGAGAAAGGCTCGGAAGTCGTGCGGATGTACCAGACGCTGTTCGGCCGCGACGGCTTCCGCAAGGGCATGGATCTCTACTTCAAGCGCCACGACGGCCATGCGGTGACCTGCGACGACTTCCGCCACGCGATGGCCGACGCGAACGGGCGCGACCTCGCGCAGTTCGAGCGCTGGTACAGCCAGGCCGGCACGCCGCGCGTGTCGGTGCGTACCGCATACGACGCGGCCGCGCGCCGCTATACGGTCACCCTCGCGCAAGGCTACGGCGACGCGTCGCCGGCCGCGCGCGAGACGCAGCAAGGGCCGCTGCTGATCCCGTTCGCGATCGGCCTGATCGGCCGCGACGACCGCGACCTGCCGCTGCGTCTGGACGGCGAAGCCGCCGCGTCGGGCACGACGCGCGTGCTCGAATTCACCGACACCGAGCAGACCTTCACGTTCGTCGACGTGCCGGAAGCGCCGCTGCCGTCGCTGCTGCGCAACTTCTCGTCGCCGGTGATCGTCGAGTACGACTACAGCGACGACGATCTCGCGTTCCTGCTCGCGCACGACAGCGATCCGTTCAACCGCTGGGAGGCCGGCCAGCGCCTCGCGACGCGCGCGCTGCTGACGCTCGCCGCGCGTGCCGCCGCCAACGCGCCGCTCACGCTCGGCGAGAACTTCGTCGCCGCGTTCCGCCGCGTGCTGACCGATGAAAGCCTGTCGCCGGCATTCCGCGAACTCGCGCTGACGCTGCCGTCGGAAACCTACCTCGCCGACCAGATGGCCGAGGCCGACCCGGCCGCCGTGCATCGCGCGCGCCAGTTCGTGCGTCGCCAGCTCGCGACCGCGCTGCGCGCCGACTGGCTCGCCGCGTACGAGCAGCACCAGACGCCCGGCGCCTACGAGCCGACGCCGGAAGCCTCGGGCCGCCGCGCACTGAAGAACCTCGCGCTCGCGTATCTCGCCGAACTCGAGGACCCGGCCGATGCCGTGCGCCTCGCCACCGCCCAGTACGACGCGGCGAACAACATGACCGATCGCGCGGCGGCGCTCGGCGCGCTGCTGTCCGCGGCCGCCGCGGGCGCGAACGAACCGGCCGAGAAAGCGCTCGACGACTTCTACCGTCGCTTCGAGAAGGAAGCGCTCGTGATCGACAAGTGGTTCGCGATGCAGGCGGCGCAACGCGGTACGCCCGCCCAGCCGACGCTCGCGAAGGTGCGCAAGCTGCTCGCCCACCCCGCGTTCAATCTGAAGAACCCGAACCGCGCGCGTTCGCTGATCTTCAGTTTCTGCGCGGCGAATCCGGCCCAATTCCACGCGGCCGACGGCTCGGGCTACGCGTTCTGGGCCGAACAGGTGCTCGCGCTCGACGCGATCAACCCGCAGGTCGCGGCACGCCTCGCACGCTCGCTCGAACTGTGGCGCCGCTTCACGCCGGCGCTGCGCGACCGGATGCGCGACGCGCTCGAACAGGTCGCCGCCGGCGCGAAATCGCGTGACGTGCGCGAGATCGTCGAGAAGGCGCTCGCGTAACTCGCGCGTTCGACCTGTCGCGTCCGCGCGATCGAGCCGGCACCGCCTCACGCGGCGCCGGCTTTTTTATTGCACGAGCACGGCTGTAACCGCACCCAGTCGCGGGGTCGGACCGCTCGGGCGGCCTGCGCGACCAAGGGCGCCCCGCCCGGCGTCGCCGCCCGATACCGCGCCGATTCGGCGGCCCGGCCATGTAACCGGACGAAAAAAGCCGGCGGCACCGAAGGCGCGACGGGTAAAATTGCGGCCATTCAAGGATTCTTTGGCCTTTCGGAGTCTGTCATGTCCATTGCCCGCCGCACCACGCTGTCGAAGTTCCTGATCGAACAGCAACGTGAGACCAACAACCTCCCCGCCGACCTGCGCCTGCTGATCGAAGTCGTCGCCCGCGCGTGCAAGGCGATCAGCTACAACGTGTCGAAGGGCGCGCTCGGCGACGCGCTCGGCACCGCCGGCAGCGAGAACGTCCAGGGCGAAGTGCAGAAGAAGCTCGACATCCTGTCGAACGAGATCCTGCTCGACGCGAACGAATGGGGCGGCAACCTCGCCGCGATGGCATCGGAAGAAATGGAAACGTTCTTCCCGATCCCGGCGAACTACCCGCGCGGCGAATACCTGCTCGTGTTCGATCCGCTCGACGGCTCGTCGAACATCGACGTGAACGTGTCGATCGGCACGATCTTCTCGGTGCTGCGCTGCCCGGACGGCAAGCAGGCGACCGAGGAATCGTTCCTGCAGCCCGGCACCGAGCAGGTCGCGGCCGGCTACGCCGTGTACGGCCCGCAGACGGTGTTCGTGCTGACGACCGGCAACGGCGTGAACTGCTTCACGCTCGACCGCGAAGTCGGCTCGTGGGTGCTCACGCAGAGCAACATGCAGATCCCGGCCGACACGCGCGAATACGCGATCAACGCATCGAACGCACGCCACTGGTACGACCCGGTCAAGCGCTACGTCGACGAGCTGAACGCCGGCAAGGACGGCCCGCGCGGCGACAACTTCAACATGCGCTGGATCGCGTCGATGGTGGCCGACGTGCACCGGATCCTGAATCGCGGCGGCATCTTCATGTACCCGGCCGACAAGCGCACGCCCGATCGTCCGGGCAAGCTGCGCCTGATGTACGAAGCAAACCCGATGTCGTTCATCGTCGAACAGGCGGGCGGCGCGGCGACGACCGGCACGCAGCGCATCATGGAAGTGCAGCCCACCGGCCTGCACCAGCGCGTGCCCGTGTTCCTCGGTTCGAAGAACGAAGTCGAGCGCGTGACCGGCTATCACGACGAAGCAAAATAATTGCACTGCAGCACTGGACGAGGGTGCGAGACGTCAGTACAATCGCGCCTTCGCGATGTGGCCCTAACGGGTCGCGTCGCAGTGAAGTGAAAGCGGAAAGTCCGCCGGATCGAAGGTTTCGCGAAGCAGCCGCAGCAAGCTGAAAAAAATTCGCAAAACCTATTGCCAAGATCGCGGATTTCACCATATAATTTCATTTCTCTGCTGCCGGTGTAGCTCAGTTGGTAGAGCAGCGCATTCGTAATGCGAAGGTCGTAGGTTCGACTCCTATCTCCGGCACCAAGATATAAAGGCCTGACAAGCGATGCTTGTCAGGCCTTTTCTCTTTTCCGGCGCCGAAATCCTGCAGTCCCTCGGCGACGCACTGCCCCCATCACACAGATCCACGATCTTCGTGGACGCGTTCAGCAACCGCATGCGCACGTTGCCCGTCGCGATCACCGCGGCGGCACATTGTTAGCGCAACCTCGCCGACACCTCCGCACGACATTTCCCCCATTCACGCCCGTCGATCGCATCGGCCGCCCCTCGCGGTACGCGGCGGCACGACCTCCCGCGGCCATGACGACGAAGGCCGGCTGCTCGACGTGAATGCAACGGCATCCTCATCTCGTGCAGCCCGACGGCCCGTGCTCGCCCCCAGCACGACGCACACGCAGGCGACATGGCCGCCACACTCGATCTCCTGCTCACCATGCATCGCGCGCACGAGTCGTGCCATACCCAGACAAATCCCCTGGAAAATCTGCTTAAGGGTGCATAACATTACTTAACGATCCTGACCCGTCTATCGCGTTACATTGCGTGGGCGGCGCGACGGCCGCATGCCGCTTTCAACCCGCTTGCGGCGTACGACAGCCGGTGCCCGGTCATTTCGACTCAACCCAAGGAGAGGACCACCATGACTCATGGCTTGATTATGTGGCTCATCATCGGCGCGATCGCCGGTTGGCTTGCCGGCTTGCTCGTGAAGGGCGGCGGCTTCGGGCTGATCGTCGACATCATCGTCGGGATCGTCGGTGCGGTGATCGGCGGCTGGCTTGCCGGGCTGCTCGGCATCAGCATCGGCAGCGGCTTCATCGGCTCGGTGATCGTCGCGGTCATCGGCGCGGTGATCCTGCTGTTCGTGATCCGGCTATTCAGGCGAGCGGCCTGACGTTTCTCTCCACGCGCCTTCGGGCGCGTTTTCGCATCGGGCGCGGCGCGCGGCCGGTTCGCCGCGCGCCACCGACTCCGTCAGCGCTTCGCGTGCCGCAACCCGCGGTCGAGCACGTCGGCCTTCAGCAATCCGCTGCGCGCTTCGTGCACGCCATCGCGCCCGATCCACACGGGGCGCGACATCGCCCCTCGCCATCCCGCAACGAGCGCCGCCCGCGGCCTCGATTTCACAGCGACCATTTCAGTTCTCCATAGAACGTGCGGCCCGGATACGGGTGGAACGTGTAGTAGCGGCGGTCCGTCACGTTGTCGATGCCGGCCGACGCGGTCCAGTGACGATCGAAGCGGTAGCGCGCCTTCAGATCGACGACCGTGAACGAACTCGTGCCGCCGTAGACGTCCGGATTCACGTCGCTGTTGTCGAGCGTGTTGAACTGGCGGCCCGAGTAGCGCACGCCGACGCTCGTGAGCCAGTGCTCGTCGAAGCGATACGACGCGAGCAGGTTCGCGCGCATGCGAGGAATGCGCGGGAAACGCGAACCGACGTAGGCCGGGTTCGCGGCATCGGCGAGGATCTGCGCGTTGCTCGCCGATACGTTCGCGTCGAGATCGAGCCCACGCACCCCGACGTTCTCGCCGCTGAACGCGAGTTCGACGCCGCGCACGCGCACGCGATCGACGTTCGAGATGTTGGTGACGGTGGTCGCGCCCGACACCGTCGTCTGGCTGTAGATCGAGTCGCGCAGATCGCTCTGGAACACGCTGGCGCGCACGACGCCGACGCCCACGTCGCGTTCGGCCGTGAAGTCCCAGTCGATCGCCTTCTCCGGCCGCAGGTTCGGGTTGTTGTTGACGATCGCGTTGTTCGAAATCGTGCCCTGGAACAATTCGCCGACCGTCGGGAACCGCGTGCCGGTCGCGAACGACAACCGGAAGCGCCAGACCTCCGTCGCGTCCCACTGCAGCGCGACTTTCGGCGACAGCGCGTTCGCGCCGCGGTCCGCATAGCCGAGCGTGCCGCGCGCATTGCCGAGCGCGCCGCCATACGCGTCCCAGTGCTCGTAGCGCAGCCCGAGCGTCGCGAGCCAGCGCGGCGCGACGCGCCACGCGTCCTGTCCGAACAGCGCCTGCGTGCGCGTGTCGCCGCGATAGACGCTCGCGAGCGACGTGGTCGGGCCGGCCAGCCAGTCGGCCGTGTTGTACGTGACGTTGCGCAGGAAGTAGTTGTCGTAGTGATAGCCGAACGTGAACGTATGACCTTTCACTGCCGGCGCCTCGGCCTTCAGGTCGAGCGTGCGCCAGCCGGTGCCGTCGCCCTGGAACAGCGTGCCCGCCCCACCCTGCACGGTCGAGGCCGCGCGGAGCACGTCGCGCGACACGTCGTACGCCGACACGACGCCTGAAAGCCGCCAGCCGGAATCGAGCCGGCCGTTCAACCCGAGCGCGTACAGCCAGTTCTCCTGGTCGCCGCGCTGCGGCGCGAACGCATTCGGCGCGACCGTCATGTTCTGGCCGCCGATCGACACGTTGCCGCCGTAGACGGGATTGCCCGTCGCATCTCGCATGAAGGTCTCGCCGTGCTGCCGGTAATGGTTCTCCCAATGCCCGAGCGTCAGCGTCGCATCGACGTGATCGGTGAACGCATAGCCCATCCGGACCGTCTCGTTGAGCTGTTCGGTCCGCTCGATCGTCTGCGCGCCGACGATGGTCCGCGGCTTGCCATTGGGGCCGATGTCGGTCGCGGCGCCCGTCACCGGCACGGCGGCGCCCAGTTTCGGGTTGTAGGTCGAATTGGGGCTCGCGTACTGCATCGGCTGGCCGTTGTTTTCCAGCCGGTCGAGCGACAGCGCGAACCAGAACCGGCCGACGCGGTTCGCGATCCGCGCGGTCTGGTGATTGCCGCCGAAGCTGTCGGCAAAGCCGTAGCCGTCGTGGTAGCGCTGCATAAAGAACTGCGTCGACAGCGACGCCTCGAGCTGTTCCGGGCGGCGCGTGGTGAGCAGCACGGTGGAGCCGATCGCGTTGCCCGGATAGAGCGCGGAAAAGGGGCCATAGAGCACGTCGACGCGCGCGATGTCGTCGGGCGGAATCAGCGACCAACGCGGCGGGTATGCATAGCTCGAACCGAGCAGGTTCGACAGCAGCACGCCGTCCGCATAGACGAGCCCGCGCGCGCTCTGTAGTTCGTTGAAGTCGCGACCCGCGAATATGCTGTTGCGGTCACCGATGTAGCGCTTGCGGACCATCAGGTTCGGCGCGTACTTCAGCGCGTCCTCGGTGGTGACGTTGGTGTGCGCATCGATCTGCTCGCGCGTGATCGACGTGACGACGGCCGGCGTATTCGGGTCGACCGGTTGCCGCTGCACGGTCACGCTGACGGCGGTCAGCGTATCGCCGGCCGGTGCGGACGCTGCCGCGACACCGCCGGCAGCCGGCGCGGCGGTCGCAGTGGTCGCGGGACGATCGACGCCACCGCCGCGGGCGGTCCCGGCGCGGACATCATCGGTGGCAGCCGCGTAAGCGGCCGGCCATGCGAAAGCGGCCGCGCAGGCGAGCGCGAACCGGCCGCGCGAGGACCGCGCGGCAAAGGTGAACGACATGAGTGAGTTCCTGAAAACGTGATCGGACGCCGCCGGACACAGGGGCGCAAGCCGCGCACGAACGGCGCGACGCGCGGACCGGGGCCGCGGGCGGCTCGCGCGCCACCGGGGCGCGCGGACGACATCAATCAGACCGGAACGTTTTCAGGCGGGGCGCGCGGCTGCGCGAGACGGATCCCCTTGCGGGGCACATCGGAAACGACCGGCGCGGCCACCCGATACGCGAACGTGCGCACGAAGCCCGGCAGCGCGGACAGGCTCGTGCCGAGCGCGACGTTGGCCGCGAAGCCGGGGCAGTACACGCAATGCGGGACGCCGGCATGGTCGAGCGACGACGTGTCGCGGTCGTCGCCCGCTTGCGCGAGCACGACCTGACGGGCGCCCGCTGCACTGCACAACTCGAGCGTGAGGGCGCCGGAGCCGCTCGACGCGAGACGCGCGTAGCCGACGACGGGCGACAGTACGTTCAGTACCAGCGCCAGCCATACGAGGCCGATCCATCGCGTCGTTCGTCTCATCGCGGTCCAGGAAAAAGTGCGCGCAAGTATAACAAGCGGCCCGATTGTTGCCGATCGCGAAGCGGCAATACCGGGCATCGCACTTCGCGTCGGAGCGCATGTGCCGTTAATACAACAGAGACAAAATCTAACGATTCGCCGCTGGCATAAATTCGAGCGCGAGGTTGATAATCATTGAACCTGCTGGAGAAACGATCATGGACGAAAGACCAACTCGCATGCCACCGCCCGAGCAAGTGATGAGCCCGGATCCGGAACCCGTCGGCGTGGAATTCCTCGCCGAATTGCCCGAGCACGTTCGGGCATTCTTCGACGAGCAGCACAAGCTGTACGCGCCGAAGTGAACGTCAGTCCGGTTCTGTAACCGCCGCGTGTCGATCCTCGCTATCGTGCGGTTCCTCCGTGCGCTTCGCGCGCAATTCGCCTTGCACCCGGGCCGCAACAGCCTAGCGGTGCCGGATCAGCACGCCTGCTGATTCTCCTGTCGCGACGCTACGCCGCGCGACTGTCTTCGTCTATTCTTCTGGTTTTCCACGTCCGGCCCGCCCGGCTCTCCCGATCGTTCCGATGAAGCAAGCCATTCGTGCCAGCCTCGCTGTCGCCGCGCTCGGCGTCGCCCTCCTTTCGTCGCCGCATACCGCCCGTGCAGACGGCGACGACACCGCCCTCACCAACGTCGTTGCGCTCGCGTCGCAGCGCCTCGCGCTCGCCGAACCCGTGGCGCGATGGAAATGGGCGAATCACAAGGCCATCGAGGACCGGCCGCGCGAAGCGGCCCTGCTCACCGAGGTCGAAAAACGTGCCGTCCAGGCCGGCGTCGATCCCGCGTTCGCCCGAACGTTCTTCGAGGATCAGATCACGGCAAGCAAGGACGTGCAGAACGCACTGTTCGCGACCTGGCGCACGACGCGGCCGCCGGAAGGCGCGCCGCCCGATCTCGCCACCAGCACGCGGCCGGCACTCGACCGGCTGACGCAGAAGATGCTCTCCGGTCTCGCGCAGGTCGCCCCGCTTCGCGAGGCGCCCGATTGCCAGGCGCGGCTCGCGCGCAGCATCGCGAACTGGAAGACGCTCACGCGCTACGACTCCACGCAGACGCAGGCACTCGATACCGCGCTGTCGCACGTCTGCTCCGCCGGCGGGGCCAGCGCGATCGGCTGACGCGGGTGCAGTGACGAAGGCCTGTCGCGGCGCTCAATCCGCCGGCGTGAGCGCCACGAGCGGAATCACCTGCAGGCCGCGCGCGAGATGCGTCTGCAGCAGGCGATGGGTGAACGGTTCGAACGTGCCGTCCGTCGCGTCGGCCACGAGCCGCGCGGCCGCATCGAGCGACTCCGCCGAACCGAGATAGCACCAGCCGTCGATCACGTGAAACAGGCGGCGCTCGCCGCTCGCCTCGAACGCGACGGCGCCTTCGAACGGCCAGGGCGCCCCGCCCGCGCGGACGGCGTCGGCTGCGGGGCGCCGGTTGTACGACGGGCGCAACCGCGCGATCCATTGCGCTTCGGCGAGCATCGCCCCCAGCTCGTTGCCGGTCTCGCGCCATTCGACGCGCCGCACCTGCTGCGCGAGCCGCATTTCCTTCGACGAGCGGCGCTCGCCGGTCAGCAGCGCACGCAGCCGCTGCCGCACGCGCACACTGCGGCCGACATACAGCGCTTCGTCACGCTCCCCGAACAGCGCATACGCACCGCACCCTGCCGGCGCGGTATCCAGCCAGGCCTCGGTGAGATCGCCGCCCAGACGGAAATGGCGCGTCGTCCGCGCGATCTGCTCGCGCAGCCGCTCGAGCGGCACGATGTCGTGCAACTGGCGCCAGAACTGCCAGAGCAGGTCGGCATCGGCCAGCGCGCGATGGCGCGCGGCCGGAACGAGCCCATGCCGTTCGATCAACGCATCCAGCCCATGCCGCGATTCGCGCGGAAACAGCGCGCGCGACAGCCGCACCGTACAGAGCACATCGGGATTGAAGGCCAGCCCGGCGCGCTCGAATTCGGCGCGCAGGAAGCCGCGGTCGAAGCTCGCGTTGTGCGCGACGAACAGCTTGCCGTCGAGCCGCTCGAACAGTGCCGGCGCGAGCGACGCGAACGTCGGCGCGTCACGCACCATCGCGTCCGAAATGCCAGTCAGTTGCTGGATGAACGGCGGAATCGCCTGCCCCGGATTGACGAGGCTCGTCCACGTCGATACGCCGAGCGGCCCGATTTCGACCACGCCGATTTCGGTGATGCGGTGATCGGCTAGCGAGCCGCCGGTGGTTTCAAGGTCGACGAAGACGAGCGGCTGTTCGCTGGCGGGATCGGACGGACGGGAATCGGACATGAAAAGACTGGGAAACGATGCTTCCGTGAGTATGCACCGGCATGCGTACTCGCGACCAGCCCGGACGGGGTCGTTCCGTCCCCGGAAAGCAAAAAGCCCCCGCGATGCGGGGGCCGGACGTGATCGGCAATGCGTGGCGCGTCAGACCGCCTGGATATTCGCTGCCTGCTTGCCTTTCGGCCCGACTTTGACGTCGAACGAGACACGCTGGTTTTCCTTCAGCGTCTTGAAGCCGTCCATCCGGATTTCGGAAAAGTGCGCAAACAAATCTTCACCGCCATTGTCCGACGTAATAAAACCAAAGCCTTTAGCATCGTTAAACCATTTCACGATACCCGTATCCATGTCTTCGTTCCCCACTCGATAAGATCAAAAAAGCTATTTTTATAGCCGTTACCCGAAATCCCGAAACATTGCGCCGGCACCCGCACCAGCACGCCGCCCGAGGACGGAGTGCTGACTTTATAAATTGGACAATCCGGGTGCGTCAAGAAAATTTTTGGCGGCTCTTTTATCGAAAAGACGCTAATACCACTGGAATCGGTACACCATCGCCTTTGATTAATTGATTCGCATCAAAAACCTGTCAATATTACCGGGACCGGATCGCTAATAATGCAGTCCGTGAAATTCCTACCGGGGACAAATCGACCCGGTAAAATCCTCGGGTTTTTTCCGGGTTGCGGAAATCCGGGGACGTTGCGATCCTGAATCAACGCCGAAAGGAAGGAGAGGGTCATGTGGCTGGACGGAATCAAGCGCTTCGCGAGCCGGCTCGGACGCGTACGTCGCAAGTCCTGCGCCCTGGCCGAGTCCGCGCGCGAAGCGCCGTGCGACACCGAATTCGATATGACGTGGCACGGCGATCACTGGCAGAACCTGCTCGCATCGCCCCTGGATGCCCGTCACTACGTGATGGAAGACTGGACCTACACGCCGCCGCCGGTCGAAGCAGAAGATGCCGCGCCCGCGGGCAAGCGCAAGCGCCGCTCATACACGCGGTAAGCGCACCGGGCAGCGGGGCAAAAAAAAGCGCGACTGGGAAGTCGCGCCGACAAAGGTTTGGAGATCTTTTCCGTCAACGAAAAAGTCTGCTTCGGAAAGCAGAGATCGCAGTATAGCGAGAGAACCACCTTTCATTATCCATGCTCCACACAAACCTCTATTGCCGATGCGTCAATAATCGCGCTATAGCCGTTCCTGTCCGCTGCTGACCGTCTGTCGCACTCGCGCAACGCCCGTTACGTACTCCTGATCGCTATTTCCCCTTCGCCGCACTGCCGCAAACCCTTACCGGGCAATGGTTTCTGCGTTTTTTTCAATTTTTGCGGATTCCAAAATACACTATTTCTTAAAGTGTGAGCCGCGCCCGCTTCGCACCCTCCGTACACTGCGGATGGCTTTCTGATAAGCGCACCGCCGCTCTGCCGGGCCGGCTACAGCGTCAAGCAAAACACGGCCAGTCCGCCGCAGGTTCGATCGACATCATCCTGTTTGGAGACAGATCCATGAAAAAAACCCTGATCGTCACCGCGTTGTCGGGTGTATTCGTTACCGCAGCCCATGCTCAAAGCAGCGTTACGCTGTACGGCCTGATCGATGCAGGCATCACCTACACGAACAATCAGGGCGGGCATAGCTCATGGTCGGAACGCAGCGGCCAGATCAACGGCAGCCGCTGGGGCCTGCGCGGCACGGAAGATCTCGGCGGTGGACTGAAAGCCATCTTCGTGTTGGAGAACGGCTTCAACATCGCCAACGGCACGCTGGGTCAAAATGGCCGCGAATTCGGTCGCCAGGCGTTCGTCGGCCTGTCACAAGACCAGTTTGGCTCCGTCACCCTCGGTCGCCAATACGATAGCGTCGTCGATTACATCGGGCCGCTGTCGCTGACCGGCACGCAATTCGGCGGCACCCAATTTGCCCACCCGTTCGACAACGACAACCTGAACAATTCGTTCCGGATCAATAACTCGGTCAAATATACGAGCGTCAATTTCGGCGGCCTGAAGTTCGGCGCGTTGTACGGCTTCTCGAACAGCAACCAGTTCTCGAACAACCGTGCATACAGCGCGGGGGTGTCGTACACCTACGCCGGCTTCAACATCGGCGCCGGCTACCTGCAGTTGAACAATGACATCTCGGGGCTCACGGCAGCTGCGGTCACCAACAGCGCCGGCGCGGTGGCAGGCGACAACACGTTCGTCGGCAAGCGTCAGCGCGTGTTCGGCGGCGGCCTGAACTACACGTTCGGCCCCGCAACGGCCGGCTTCGTATTTACGCAATCGCGTGTGAACCGGGCGCTCGGCATCTCCGCGGGTGCCTCGGGCGTGTCGAGCGGCCTGGGTCTCGACGGCACGTTCGCCCGCTTCAACAACTACGAAGTGAACGCGCGCTACGCGCTCACGCCGGCCTTGTCGCTGGCCGGGTCGTACACGTACACCGCCGGCTTCCTGGACGGCCGTCATCCGGGCTGGAATCAGTTCAACCTGCAGACCGACTATGCGCTGTCCAAGCGGACCGACGTGTATGTGCAAGGCGTGTATCAGCGAGTCAGCACGGACGGCCTGGGCATCGGCGCCTATGTCAATGGCCTCGGTGGCGCTTCGTCGACCAACAAGCAGATCGCGGTGACCGCCGGCCTGCGCCATCGCTTCTGAGCAACGCCAACGCAACGTACACGCGAATAAAAAAGCGCCCCATCGGGGCGCTTTTTCTTGGCTGCGTCGGACCGATACGCTCAGGCGTCGCCCCGCGCCGGATACCGGACGTCGAGTATGTCGATCGGCTGCGGGCCGGCCGGCGTCATCAGCGTGACGGTATCGCCGATCTTCGCCTTGATCAGCGCACGCGCGACGGGCGAAATCCAGCTGACGCAGCCGCGATCGAGGTCGACCTCGTCGATCCCGACGATCGTCACCGTGTGATCCTCGCCGTCCGGCGTCTCGTAATCGACCGTCGCGCCGAAGAACACCTGGTCGACATTCTCCTGCCGGCTCGCGTCGACGACTTCGGCGAGGTCGAGTCGCTTCGTCAGGAAGCGGATGCGGCGATCGATCTCCCGAAGCCGCCGCTTGCCGTAGATGTAGTCGCCGTTCTCCGACCGGTCGCCGTTCGATGCGGCCCACGACACGAGCCGCACGACCTCGGGGCGCTCGACGTCGATCAGGTTCAGCAGCTCGTCCCGCAGCCGCTTGTGGCCCGCCGGCGTGATGTAGTTTTTCGCACCCGCCGGAATCGCGGGTTGAGCCTGGTCGAGATCGTCGTCGTCACCGTCCGACTCTTTGACAAACGCCTTGTTCATGATGCAGATTCAACGTGGATGACTGATCCCCCAAGGGTACACGAAGGGCGACCGACCAAGGTCATGGCACCTAATTCGCGAATAAGGCTTCCCTTTTTATACGACTCTGCTATACTTCCGCTTCTGCGTGCGGCTGTAGCTCAGTTGGATAGAGTACTTGGCTACGAACCAAGGGGTCGTGGGTTCGAATCCTGCCAGCCGCGCCACTTTTTCGAGGGCCTTCCGAACCGAAGGCCCTTTCAGTTCGAAGCAGTAGAAGTTTGTTGTTGCGTGCGGCTGTAGCTCAGTTGGATAGAGTACTTGGCTACGAACCAAGGGGTCGTGGGTTCGAATCCTGCCAGCCGCGCCACTTTTTTGGGGGCCTTCCCATCGCAGAAGGTTCCGACAGTTGAAGCAGTACCGTTTTGCGTGCGGCTGTAGCTCAGTTGGATAGAGTACTTGGCTACGAACCAAGGGGTCGTGGGTTCGAATCCTGCCAGCCGCGCCACCTTAAAAGGGCTTTCCTTCGGGAAAGCCCTTTTTCTTTTTGCGCCCGCCCTTCTCACTCGCACCATCGCCCGGATGCCTTCGGCAACGCGCCGGCGACGTCGCGCACCCTTTCGTCGGCGTCAATGAAAACGGCGGCCATTGGCCGCCGTCCGTCGAGCATCGAATCCACCCGCCAGGGCACGTGAGCGTCAGTAGTCCTGCCGCTCGCGCTCGATACGCATGCCGCCGTCATGGCGCGCATGCGCACCGTCGTCGGTCGAGCGCTCGCGCATGATCCGCATCACGTCGGGATTGGTTCTCACGCGCCGCATCACGTTCGCGAGATGCACGCGGTCGCTGACCTGGATCACGAAGCGCAGCACCGTCGATTCGTGCGTCAGATCCTCGTCCATCGCGATATGGACGATGTTTGCGTCGGCCGACGTGATGTCCGCCGCGACGCGCGCGAAGATGCCCTTCGTGTTCTTCACCAGCGCCTTCACCGCGACATCGAACAGGCGGCCTGGCTGCGGCGCCCATTCGACGTCGATCCAGCGGCCCGGATCGCGGCGATGGATGCGCTGCGCGACACGGCAGTCCGTCGTATGAATCGCCATACCCAGACCGATGCCGATGTAGCCCATGATCGCGTCGCCCGGGATCGGCCGGCAGCAGGCGGACAACTGCACGGACATCCCTTCGGTGCCGGTAATCACGACCGGCGGCGCATGATGCGCGGGATGTCGCTCGGACTTCGGCAGATCGTCGTCCGCGTCGCGGCCGCTCATCAGCACCTCGATGCGCTTGGCCATCACCGCGGCGACGCGACGGCCGAGGCCGATGTCCGCGAAGATTTCCTGACGGCTCTTGTTGCCCGTCCACTGCACGAGCTTCTCCCACACTTCCGGCTCGACATCGGCCAGCGCGAGACCATAGCCCTTCAGGCTCTGGTCAACGAGCCGCTCGCCCAACTGCACGGACTCGTTCAGGCGCATTGTCTTCAGGTAGTGGCGGATCGCCGAGCGCGCCTTGCCGGTGCGCACGAAGCCGAGCCATGCAGGGTTCGGCTTCGAATACGGCGCGGTGATCACCTCGACGATGTCGCCGCTCTTCAATTCGGTGCGCAGCGGCAGCAGTTCGTTGTTGATCTTCACGGCCACGCACTGGTTGCCGAGATCGCTGTGGATCGAATACGCGAAATCGAGCGCCGTCGCGCCGCGCGGCAGCGCCATGATCTTCGACTTCGGCGTGAACACGTAGACCGCGTCGGGGAACAGGTCGATCTTCACGTGCTCGAGGAATTCGCTCGAATCGCCCGCTTCGCTCTGGATGTCGAGCAGCGACTTCAGCCACTGATGCGCGCGCTTCTGCACGTCGCTGAGATCCGCGCTGCCGTTCTTGTACAGCCAGTGCGCGGCGACCCCCGCCTCGGCGATCTCGTGCATCTTGCGCGTACGCACCTGGAACTCGATCGGCGCGCCGAACGGGCCGACGAGCGTCGTGTGCAACGACTGATAACCGTTGATCTTCGGGATCGCGATGTAATCCTTGAACTTGCCGGGCACCGGCTTGTACAGCGCGTGCAGCGCGCCGATGCACGTGTAGCAGTCGAGCGGGCTGTCGACGACGACACGGAAGCCGTACACGTCGAGCACCTGCGAGAACGACAGCTGCTTGTCGCGCATCTTGCGATAGACGCTGTAGATGGTTTTCTCGCGGCCGGTGATCTCGGCGTCGATCTTCGCGTCGGCCATCGCGCGCTGCGCGGCCTCGAGGATCTTGCTGATCACTTCGCGGCGATTGCCGCGCGCGGCCTTCACCGCCTTCTCGAGCGTCGCGTAGCGATGCGGGTTGAAGTTCGCGAAGCTCATGTCCTGCAACTCGCGATACGTGTTGTTCAACCCGAGCCGGTGCGCGATCGGCGCGTAGATGTCGAGCGTTTCCCGCGCGACGCGGCGGCGTTTTTCCATCGGCACCGCGCCGAGCGTGCGCATGTTGTGCAGGCGATCGGCGAGCTTGACGAGAATGACGCGCACGTCGCGCGCCATCGCGAGCAGCATCTTGCGGAAGTTTTCCGCCTGCGCTTCCTCGCGACTGCGGAATTCCATCTTGTCGAGCTTCGACAGGCCGTCGACCAGCTCGGCGACCTTCGGGCCGAACCGCTCGGCCAGCTCGTTCTTGGTCACGCCCTGGTCTTCCATCACGTCGTGCAGCAACGCGGCCATCACGGCCTGCGCGTCGAGCTTCCAGCCGGCGCAGATTTCCGCGACGGCGACGGGATGGGTGATGTAGGGCTCGCCGCTCTGGCGATATTGACCGAGGTGGGCTTCGTCGCTGAAGTGGAACGCCGCCTTGACCTCTTTGATTTCGTCCGGAGCGAGATACTCGGCAAGCGCGGCGGTCAGTTTCGCGATCGAAACGACGCCGTGCTTGCGCGGCTGCTCCGGTGTGGCGGTCGGCCCGAACAGATGCCGGAAGGACTGTTCGAGGACCGCGTCGATGTACTGGCGCGCAGGCGACTGGGCCGTGGCTTCGGTGGTCGAATCCGCGGAGGCGGACGATGGGGTGGTGCTCATATTCGCCTCCAGGTCGAGTCGTTGCGCGCGTGGACTACATGGCTGGAACGGGCCGGATGCGCGTTACACCGGCACCTTCTTCAGCATCTCGACGCCGACCTGGCCGGCGGCGATTTCGCGCAGCGCGACGACGGTCGGCTTGTCGCGGCTTTCGATTTTCGGCGTATGGCCTTGCGCGAGCTGCCGCGCGCGATAGGTGGCGGCGAGCGCCAGTTCGAAGCGGTTCGGGATTTGCTTCAGGCAGTCTTCGACGGTAATGCGAGCCATGTTGGTAATTCCTTCTGAATATAGTCCTTATTCTACCTTATGTCCCTCGTGCCCCGCGTCATTCCGCGTGGGGCAGATGGACGCCGAGGTCGATGAACAGCTCCGTGTGTCGCGCGTACTGCGAAGCAAAACGCAGGCGCGTCGCCGCGACGATGCATTCGAGTTCCGCGAGCGCACGCTCGAAATTCTCGTTGATCACCACGTATTCCGCTTCCGACGCGTGCGCGATCTCGCTGCCGGCGGCCAGCAGGCGCCGCGTGATCACGTTCGGTTCGTCCTGGCCGCGCTTCTTCAGGCGCTCTTCGAGCGCATCGAGCGACGGCGGCAGGATGAAGATGCCGACCGCGTTGCGGAACTGTTTCTTCACCTGCAACGCACCCTGCCAGTCGATTTCGAGCAGCACGTCGTGGCCGTTCCTCATCTGCTCTTCGATCCAGACGCGCGACGTGCCGTAGTAGTTGCCGTGCACTTCCGCGCTCTCGAGAAATTCGTGCGCCGCGTGACGCGCGCGGAAATCCTCGACGGTCGTGAAGTGGTAGTGCTGGCCGTCCTGCTCGCCCGGGCGCGGCTTGCGCGTCGTGTACGAGATCGACAGGCAGATGTCGCTGTCCTTCGACAGCAGCGCATTCACGAGCGTCGACTTGCCGGCGCCCGACGGCGCGACGACCATGAACAGGTTACCGGGATAGACGCCGCCATGCAGCGAATGCGACGCGTGGCCGTCGCGGGTGGAATCGGTCATGTTGCTTTTACTCCAGGTTTTGCACTTGCTCGCGCATCTGCTCGATCAGCAGCTTCAGCGCCATCGACGCGTCGGCGAGTTCCTTCGCCGCCGCCTTCGAGCCGAGCGTGTTCGCTTCGCGATTCAGTTCCTGCATCATGAAGTCGAGACGCTTGCCGACGCGGCCGCCCTTCTCGATCACGTGACGCGTTTCATTCAGGTGCGCGGTGAGCCGCGACAGCTCTTCCGCGATGTCGATCCGGATTCCGTACATCGTCACTTCCTGACGGATGCGCTCCGCGGCTTCCTCGCGCGTGACGACCGTCGAGCCGCCTTCGGGCGCCGCGAGACCGAGCGCTTCCTGCAGCCGCTCGACGATCTTCTGCTGATGCTTCGCGATCAGCTCCGGCACGAGCGGCGTGATGCGCGCGACGATCGCCTCCATCTCGGTGACGTTCGACAGTAGCATCGTCGCCAGTTGCGCGCCTTCGCGCGAACGCACGACGACGAGCTCGCCGATCGCTTCCTTGCCGCAGGCGAGCACCGCGTCGCGGATCGCCTCGGCCGACACGCCGCTCTCGGCGAGCACGCCGGGCCAGCGCAGGACTTCACCCGCGCGCAGGCGGCCGACGCCCGGGAACGAATCGAGCACCGCGCGTTCCAGCTCGGCAAGCTGGCCGAGCGCCGACTGGTTCAGCGCGCCCGCGCCGATGCTCTGCTCGCCGCGCTGCAGGTTGATCCGCACGTCGACCTTGCCGCGCGACAGCTTGTTCATCAGCATTTCGCGCAGCGCGGGTTCGCACGCACGCACGTCGTCCGGCATCCGGAAATTGAGATCGAGGAAGCGCGAGTTCACGGTGCGCAGTTCGACCGACACGCTGGTGCCGCCGTTGCCGGCGGCCGTCGCGAGTTCGCGCGTCGCGCTCGCGTAGCCCGTCATGCTGTAGATCATGGTTCGTCTCGCCGTCTGGTGCCCTCGCGGGCGGGGAATACATCGAGGCGCCCGGCGCATCGGAAGGCGCGGGGCGGGAAGCGCGCATTATCCCATTTTTGCGGACCACCCCGCCGGGCACGCCCGCCGTTCGGCGCTAAAATCGGGGTTTCCTCTCCTTCCGCGATTTCCCCATGACGTCTTCCGTTTCCCGCCCGAGCGGCCGCCGCGCCGACGAACTGCGCAAGGTCGCCCTCACGCGCCACTACACGAAACACGCCGAAGGCTCCGTGCTGGTCGAATTCGGCGACACCAAGGTGCTCTGCACCGCGAGCGTCGCCGAGCGCGTGCCCGAATTCCTGCGCGAGCGCGGGCAAGGCTGGCTGACCGCCGAATACGGGATGCTGCCGCGCGCGACTCACACGCGCAGCGACCGTGAGGCCGCACGCGGCAAGCAGACGGGCCGCACGCAGGAAATTCAGCGCCTGATCGGCCGTGCGCTGCGCGCGGTGTTCGATCTCGAGGCGCTCGGCCCGCGCACGATCCACATCGACTGCGACGTAATCCAGGCCGACGGCGGCACGCGCACGGCCAGCATCACCGGCGCATTCGTCGCCGCGCACGACGCCGTGTCGACGCTGATCGCGGCCGGCAAGCTCGCGCGCTCGCCGATCACCGACCACGTCGCCGCGATCTCGGTCGGCGTGTACGAAGGCGCGCCCGTGCTCGACCTCGATTACGCGGAAGATTCGCGCTGCGACACCGACATGAACGTCGTGATGACGGGCGCGGGCGGCTTCGTCGAAGTCCAGGGCACCGCCGAAGGCGTGCCGTTCTCGCGCGCCGAGATGAACGCGCTGCTCGACCTCGCGCAGGGCGGGATCGCCGAGCTGGTGCAGTTGCAGAAGGATGTCCTGGGTGCGAGCCATGCCTGACGACCGTACCGTCGCGCCGCTGTCGCGCATCGTTCTCGCGTCGAACAACCCGGGCAAGCTGCGCGAATTCACCGCGCTGTTCTCGACGGTCGGCATCGAGATCGTCCCGCAGGGCGAGCTCGCGGTGCCCGAGGCGGAAGAGCCGTTCGGCACGTTCATCGAGAACGCGCTGACCAAGGCACGCCACGCGTCGCGGCTCACCGGGCTGCCGGCGATCGCCGACGATTCCGGCCTGTGCGTTCGCGTGCTGCGCGGCGCGCCGGGCGTCTATTCGGCACGCTACGCGCAGCGCGCGGGCCGCGACAAGGGCGACGCGGCGAACAACGCGTATCTCGTCGAGCAACTGCGCGGCGTCGACGACCGGCGTGCGTACTACTGCTGCGTGCTCGCGCTCGTCCGCCATGCGGACGATCCGGAGCCGCTGTTCGCCGAAGGGCGCTGGGCCGGCGAAATCGTCGATACGCCACGCGGCGAACACGGTTTCGGCTACGACCCGTATTTCTACCTGCCGTCGCTCGGCGCGACGGCGGCCGAACTCGAGCCGGCCGTGAAGAACACGCACAGCCATCGCGCGCTGGCGCTGAAGGCGTTGCTCGCGCGGCTCGCGGAGGAAGCATGAGTTTGCTCGATACCCATTCGCTGCGGGAGGTCGCATGAGCCAGGCCGCGGACACCGGCGCGCGCGTGGTCGCGACCTTCACGTCGCCCGGCCAGGTGCGTCTCACGTCGCTGCCGCCGCTCGCGCTGTACGTGCATTTCCCGTGGTGCGTGCGCAAGTGCCCGTACTGCGATTTCAACTCGCACGAATGGAAAGGCGAACGGTTCCCGGAAGCCGACTATCTCGACGCGTTGCGCGCCGACCTCGAGCAGGCGCTGCCGCTCGTGTGGGGCCGGCAGGTGCATACCGTGTTCATCGGCGGCGGCACGCCGAGCCTGCTGTCGGCGGCCGGCCTCGACCGGATGCTCTCCGACGTGCGCGCGCTGCTGCCGCTCGATGCCGATGCCGAGATCACGCTCGAGGCGAATCCGGGCACGTTCGAAGCCGCGAAGTTCGCGCAGTTCCGCGCAAGCGGCGTGAACCGCCTGTCGGTCGGCATCCAGAGCTTCAGCGAAGTGCACCTCAAGGCGCTCGGCCGGATTCACGACACCGCGCAGGCGCGCGCGGCCGTCGAGATCGCCGCGAAGAACTTCGACAACTTCAACCTCGACCTGATGTTCGCATTGCCGAACCAGACGCTGGACGAATGCCGCACCGACATCGAGACTGCGCTGTCGTTCGCGCCGCCGCACCTGTCGCTGTATCACCTGACGCTCGAGCCGAATACGCTGTTCGCGAAGTTCCCGCCCGTCGTTCCCGACGACGACGCGTCGGCCGACATGCAGGAATGGATCCATGCGCGCACGGCCGAAGCCGGCTACGGGCGCTATGAAGTGTCCGCATACGCGAAGCCGAATCATCAGTGCAAGCACAACCTGAATTACTGGCGCTTCGGCGACTATCTCGGGATCGGCGCGGGCGCCCATACGAAGCTGTCGTTCCCGAACCGGATCCTGCGGCAGGCGCGCTACAAGCATCCGGCGACCTTCATCGAGCAGGCGAAGGCCGGCACGGCCGTGCAGGAAGAGCGTGAAGTCGGCGCGCGCGACCTGCCGTTCGAATTCATGCTGAACACGCTGCGGCTCGTCGAGGGCTTCCCCGTGCACAGCTTCGCGGAACGCACGGGCCTGCCGATGAGCACGATCGAGCCAGCGCTGAAGGAAGCGGAACGGCGCGGGCTGATCACGCGCGATTTCACGCAAATCGCGCCGACGCCGCTCGGCCAGCGTTTCCTCAACGACCTGCAGGAATTGTTCCTGCGCGACGACTGAACGAATGAACGACGCGGCATTTCGGTTACAATGCCGCCTCGTGTGGAAGCGTGGCCGAGCGGTTTAAGGCACTGGTCTTGAAAACCAGCGACGGGAAACTGTCCGTGAGTTCGAATCTCACCGCTTCCGCCAGGAAGTTCGCCGAACCCCGTCCATTCGCAGAATGACGGGGTTTTTGTTTGTCCGCACGCGTGTGCCCCGCACGTTCCGACGCGTCGCGCCGGATGCCGTTACAATCCCGCGCTCCGATTCGCGAAACGGGAAATCCACGTCATGAAGCCCTTCCTCGTCTCGTCGCTCGTCGCCGTGCTGGCCGCCGTCAGCATGCATGCAGCGGCCGACACCGCCTCCGGCAGCGACGCGCAGGCGTCGTGCGCGATCGCGTACGTGACCGGCGTCGGCGGTTCGCCGCGCGGCCTCAGCGAATATCTCGCGAGCCCGTCGCCATACAACTACCTGAAGGACAACGAGCTTCAGTGCAAGGTGGGCGACGACGGACGCACGTCGAACTGCACCGGCGTGACCTACCTGCGCAACGAACAGGTCAGCGTGTACGACGATTCCGATCCGGCGACGCTGACCGTCGTCGCGCGCGTGGAACTCGACCATGGCCAGAAGTATCCGGTGATCGTCGTCGTGCAGCGCAAGGACGCGCGCTGCAAGTAACGAAGTCGCGGTGCGGCACGCGCCGTCGGTCGAGACGGAACGTGCGTTCACGCCGCGCCTTGCGCGGCACCTGCCCGGTGGGCACGGGCGGCGGCACTCGGTCATGCAAACCGGACCAGCACGTCAGGCAGCGCACCGGCGCCCGACGCGAAAAATACGATGATCCGCATTTCCGTCGCTCGCTCGTGGAATCGGCGCCGAATCGACACGGTACGCACGCCCGGATACCTGCTGCCGGACGCCTCCCGGCCCGCCCCGCCATCGCCTAGAATTCGTTCAACACGGCGACACGAACGCCGCCGCGTGTTCGATGTATTCGATGCCGCACGCGCCACCCCTGCGCGCGGCACACGGAGATCGCCATGACCGACCTGTCGACCGCGACGGACCACGTCGATTACGAAGGCTTCGAGATCCATGTCGTGCCGGCCACGCTGCCAGGCAGCGACACGCGCTATACCTACACCGGCTATGTATGCCACCCGGGCGTGAATCCGGCGCTGCCCGGCCATGCGGTGCCGTTTCACGCGGACGGCGAGGAAAGCTTCGCGAGCCTCGACGAGGCAACCCACGAAGCCATCCACATCGGCAAGAGCATCATCGACGGCACGCACCCCGACCTGTCGGTACTGTCGCTCGTCACGCACGGCTTCTGAACCGGCCGACGCACGTCGCCGGCGATTGCCCGGGAGGTGCGGTCGAGGTTGCCGCCTCGGCGGACCGCTGCGCCAGCCGGACGGTCGATCGCAGCGTGCCGTGGCTTTCAACCTTGCAACACGCGCGTCCGCCGCGACCGCTGTCACATGTCGCGTCACATCGCGACGCACGTTGGACGTTGCTCGACGCGGCGCCCGGCCGTCATCATCAGCGATCCCGGCGGCCGATCCAGCGCGCTATGCGTTTCTCCCCATATCGTCTCGCGCCCGGGCGCCTATCATTTTTTTATCGTCCCTCCCGGCCATCACCTCATGCGCCCCCTTCTCCGTCCGCGCGTCGCCCGGCTGCGTGTTGCCGCGCTGGCCGCCGTCGCCCTGCTCGCCGCGTGCACGATCACGCCGCCTTCGTCGCTACGCTCGGTGCTGACGATTCCGTCGGTCATACGCAGCGGCAATCTCGACCAGTATCGCGTCGAGGTCGCGCATCGTGTCGCCGAACGCAATCCGTCCGGCATGCTGCACGGCACACCGCAGGCCATGCTCCGCTCGCTCGTCGTCGTCGCCTTCACCGTCGATGGCAGTGGCCGCGTCGTCAACGCATCCGTCTATCGCAGCAACGGCGACAGCGAAGCGGAAGCGCTCGCGCTCGCGTCGCTGCGCCGCTCGGCTCCGCTGCCGGCGCCGCCGTCGCGGCTGCTCGACGGCAACGGCCGGCTCGAACTGATGGAAGGCTGGCTCTTCAACGACGACGGCCACTTCCAGCTGCAAAGCACCGCCTCCGCGCAGGCGCAATCGATCGATTGATGCGCCGCCGCGGCCCGATTGCCGGTGAGCGGCGGCGCTGGCTATAATTTTCCGCACTCGCGCGGCCATCACGCCGCGCGTGCGTTCGCACGCCCCACCCGGCAAGCGAGCCGACCACGCCGGCACCGGGCGGCGGCGACCTACCCGTCTCCATCGTCGACCGGCGGGTGACGTCCGCGCCACGGCGCGCGTCCACGCCGCCACCGCGTCATCCGCATCACTCATTTGCCCGGCTGCTCCCGGCAGGCCGTCGCCTGCCCGAGTGCACGCTCGGCCGAGCACCCCAACGACAAAACGGAGACATCCATGTCCGCATCCCCCCCGGCCGTTGCACACGCAACCGGTTCGGCCGGCGCCGTCAGCCACCGGCGCATCGTGTTCGCGAGCTTCATCGGCACCGCGATCGAGTTCTACGATTTCTACGTGTACGCGACGGCCGCCGCGCTCGTCATCGGCCCCGTATTCTTCCCGCACGGCTCCGCGACCGCGCAAGCGCTGTCGGCGTTCGTCACGTTCGGCATCGCCTTCATCGCGCGCCCGATCGGCTCGTTCCTGTTCGGGCACTTCGGCGATCGCATCGGCCGCAAGTCGACGCTCGTCGCCTCGCTGCTCGTGATGGGCGTATCCACCACCGCGATCGGCTTCGTGCCCGGCTACGACACGATCGGTGCGCTCGCGCCGGTGCTGCTGTGCGTGCTGCGCTTCGGGCAGGGGATCGGCCTCGGCGGCGAATGGGGCGGCGCGGCGCTGCTCGCGACCGAGCATGCGCCGCAGGGCAAGCGCGGCTGGTTCGGGATGTTCCCGCAACTGGGGCCGTCGGTCGGCTTCCTGATGTCGAACGGCCTGTTCTTCGCGCTCGCGCTGTCGCTGTCCGACGAGCAGTTCCGCAGCTGGGGCTGGCGCATCCCGTTTCTCGTCAGCGCGGTGCTCGTCGCGCTCGGCCTGTACGTGCGGCTCAAGATCACCGAAACGCCCGCGTTCCAGGCGGCCCTCGACCGCAACGAGCGCGTACGCGTGCCGGTCGCGACGCTCGTCACGCAGCACTGGCGGCCGACGCTGCTCGGCGCGCTCGCGATGGTCGTCTGCTACACGCTGTTCTACATCTCGACGGTGTTCTCGCTGTCGTACGGCGTGTCGGCGCTGCATATTCCGCGCCAGAGCTTCCTCGGCCTGCTGTGTTTCGCGGTCGTCTTCATGGGGCTCGCGACGCCGCTGTCCGCATGGGCGTCGGACCGCTTCGGGCGCAAGCCGGTGCTGGTCGTCGGTGCGATCGCCGCGCTGTTGTCGGGGTTCGCGATGGAGCCGCTGCTCGGCAGCGGCTCGATGCCGCTCGTCGCGCTGTTCCTGACGATCGAGCTGTTCCTGATGGGGGTGACGTTCGCCCCGATGGGCGCGCTGCTGCCGGAATTGTTCCCGACCAACGTCCGCTATACGGGCGCGGGCGTCGCGTACAACCTCGGTGGGATTCTTGGTGCGTCGATCGCACCGTATATCGCGCAATTGCTGGCCGCGCGCGGCGGGCTGTCGTGGGTCGGCGGCTATGTGTCGGTGGCGGCGGCGATCAGCCTGATCGGCGTCCTGCTGATGCGCGAAACGCGCGACGCGTCGCTCGTCTGACCCTCCGGGGCGGCCCGGGTTGCAGGGCGGCGGGCGATGCCTATACTCGATCCTGGGCGCGCCGTCGCGCGCCCGGGGGACCCGCCCCGACAAGGAGCCGCCGCGATGAATATCCGCCTCGCCAATGCCGACCTCGTCCTGATCCTCGCGCTCGCACTGGGCGGCGCGCTACTGCTCGCGCTGCGGTTCCGGCCGAAAACTTGGCGCGGTCTCGTGTTCGAGGCGCTGCTGGCGAATCTGGCGGCCATCGCCGCCGTCGTCACGGTCGAGGCGTTGCTCGCGTGATCGCGACCGCGGCGCCGCGTCAGGCGGACAACCGCGCGCGCAACGTGCCATAGGCGGGGCAGACCGCATCGATCGCGCCCAGCGCCTCGTCGACGGTCGGCATCGCGCCCGGCTCGCCGATCGACAGTGCATTCGGCGCGCCGCCGATGCCGCAATGGTGGCGCGACGTCGCGACGAAAATCATCACGGTCGGCCGCTGCAGTGCGTGCGCCATGTGCACGAATCCGGTATCGACGCCCACCACGAGCGCGGCCCGGCCAAGCGCCGCACCGAGCTCACGCACCGTCATCGCCGGTAACACGATCGCCCCCGGCACACGCGCGGCGATATCCCGCGCGTCATCATGCTCGGCCGCCGATCCCCACGGCAGCAGCACGCGCACGCCGCGCGCCATCATCTCCGTGGCAAGCGCGGCCCAGTGCTCGGCCGGCCATTTCTTGTCAGGATTGGACGTCGCGTGGAACAGCAGCATGAACGGCCCGGCATCCGTCACGGCAGCCGGTAGGCTTGCATCCTGCGGGGCCACGATGCCATACGTGGCAGCCCCTTCGGGCACGTAGCCGAGCGCTTCGCCGGCACTCACGCGCATCCCGTGCCATGCGTCGCAGTCCGGCCGCGGACCGAAGCGGTGCGAATACGCGAAACGCGCGCCCGTTTCGCCGAGATCCTGCGTCTGGTAGCCGAAACGGCGCGCGGCACGCGCGAGCGACGCAATGATCGCGCTCTTGTAGACACCGTGCAGATCGATGACCGCGTCGTACCGGTGCGCGCGCAACGCGCCGATCGAGGCCGAGATCGCCTTCAGGTCGCCGGCATTGCGCAGTTTCTTGAAGCGGCGCAGCGGCGCGCCCAGGACGGCGCTCACACCCGGATGCCAGCGTACGACCTCCGCGCACGATTCGTCCACGGCCCAGTCGACCGTCACGCCGGGGAACGCGCGATGCAGGTCGGCGACGACGGGCAGCGTCTGGACGACGTCGCCGAGCGACGTCACTTTCACGATAAGGATGCGTTTCACGATTTGCGGGATTCTTGACTGGCCACCTTGGCATGCTAACGAGGTTGCTGTGCGCAGAAATTACGCCAACATTACATTTGCAACAAATTGCATCTCTTTGTGGATTTTTGTCGCTCACCAAGAACGTTTGACGCCCCCGCTGGCATCCCGTTCTTTTTATAATTCACTCTTTGCCCTCCGGCCCGAGCCAATGCCGCGCCCTGCCCTTCCCGCGCTGTTTCCCGCCCTCACCCGCCGCTCGCTGCGAATCTGGCGCCAATTCGGAGTTTTCTGGCTCGGTGCGATCGTCGTCGGCCTCGCAGCCGTCCTGTACGCCCGGTTGATCGACTGGGGTTACGAGACTTTCCGCGCGATGCGCGATCACGCCGTCTGGCTGCCGCTGCTGCTGACCCCGGCGATCGCCGCGTTGTCGGCATGGATGACACGTCGCTTTTTCCGCGGCGCCGAGGGCAGCGGCATCCCGCAGGTGATCGCGACGCTGCATGCCAGCCCGAGCGCATTCGGCGCCCGGCTGCTGACGCTGCGCATCCTGTTCGGCAAGGTGCTGATCTCGTTCCTCGGCATCCTCGGCGGCTTCACGATCGGCCGCGAAGGGCCGACCGTGCAGGTCGGTGCGGCGCTGATGTTCAACCTGCGACGCTTCTACCCGCGCTCGAACGCGCAGATCGAACGCCAGCTCGTGCTGGCCGGCGCGGCGGCCGGGCTGTCGGCCGCATTCAACACGCCGCTCGCGGGCATCGTGTTCGCGATCGAGGAACTGACCCGCAGCTTCTCCGCGCGTGCCAGCGGCGTGCTGATCACCGCGATCATCCTCGCCGGCGTTGTCGCGCTCGGGCTGAACGGCAACTACACGTATTTCGGCACGATCAACGCCGGGCTCCATTTCCCGAAGTTGCTGGCGGTCGCGGTGCTGGTCACCGCGATCGTGACGGGCATCGCGGGCGGCCTGTTCTGCTGGTTGTTGCTGAATACGGGGCGCTGGCTGCCCGCGCAACTGCTGGGCCTGTATCGCGAGCGGCCGGTCGCGTTCGCCGCGCTGTGCGGCTTCACGATCGCGGTCGTCGGGCTCGTGTCCGGCGGCACGACGTTCGGCAGCGGCTATGCGGAGGCGCGCGGCCTGCTCGACGGCAGTCAGCAGTTGTCGGTGTTCTATCCGCTCCTGAAGATGGTGTCGATGGTCGCGTCGTACCTGCCGGGCATCCCGGGCGGGATCTTCGCGCCGTCGCTGTCGATCGGCGCCGGCTTCGGCAACGTGCTGCATGCCGTGTTCAGCAACATGAGCCTGCCGATGCTGATCGCGCTCGCGATGGTCGGCTATCTGGCCGCCGTCACGCAGGCGCCGATCACGTCGTTCGTGATCGTGATGGAGATGATCAACGGTCATGCGCTGGTGATTTCGCTGATGGCGACCGCACTGGTATCGAGCCGGGTATCGCGCTTTTTCGCGCCGCCGCTCTACGAAACGCTCGCGCAGCGCTATCTCGCGCCGCCCGTCGCGGCCGCGGCAACCGCAGCGGCCGCGGCGGACAACATGACCGGCGTGACCGAACCCCAGGATGCAACCGCGGCCCCCGCCGATCCGCTCGACACGCTGCGCGACGAAAGCGGTAACGAGCCGGCCGCTGCGGCGGCGGCCGACAGCGCCGCGGACACGGCGACGCCGCACGATGCCGGGCCGGCCGCGACCGACGCAAACGGCCCGGCGCAACAGCACGGCCCGCGCGACGCTCAGTAGATCACGACGGGCGCCGGCCGGTAGTAGACCGGCCGCGCCGGCACGACGATGCATCCGGCCAGCGTGATCGCGACGAGCGCGATGGCGATTGCGGTTCTTTTCATCGCGCGTCTGCCTCAAGCCCAGTGGCCGCGCGTCCAGAACCAGTTCGGACCGCGCTGGTCCCAATGCCCCGGCACCCATTGCATGCCGACGCGCTCGGTTTCCCAGTGGCCGCCGATCCATACGTAGCGGCCATGGTCCCAGTGCCAGTGCCCGCGCTCCCATACGTAGCCCACGCGCGTGGCCGGCACGACTTCATAGCGTACCGGCGGCGGCGCATTCGGCGCGACGACGACGATTTCCTCGGTGCGCACGGCGACCGGCTCCGCGATGACCATGCGCCCCTGCGGCGCGATCACGGGCGTGCCGACGAGAATCTCGTCCGCATGCGCGGCAAACGGTGCGACGACGGCCGACAGGCCCGCGGCCAACAGCGCGAGCGAAACGATGCGACGTGAAACGGTAGAGACAGCCATCACAACCTCCTGGTTGAACAAGTGACGCGAGCGTATTCGTTCAATGCGGGAGGGTCGGTTGCGGCCGACAGGCGCCGTGTTACGGCGTGCCCGAAAGTGCAACAGGGCGTAAGACGCGCACGGCGGCGGATGCCGCCGTGCGGAGGGACACGCGCCAAGCGTCAGGCTTGCGGAATCTCGATCTTCACTTCGAGGACTTCGAGATCGTCCTGGCGCTCGAGGCTCACGCGGATGTCATCGTCCGAAATATGAACGTACTTCGAGATGACCGCGACGAGTTCTTTCTGCAGCGCCGGCAGGTAATCGGCCGGCGGCCGGCCGCCGACCCGCTCGTGCGCGATGATGAGCTGCAGGCGCTCCTTCGCGACCGATGCGGACTTCTTCTTCTCGCCGAGGAGAAACGAAAGGATGGACATGGGCGGCCTCCGTTACTTGCTGCCGAAGAGGCGCTGCAGCAGGCCCGGCTTCTGGTAATCGGTGAAGCGCAGCGGCTTGTCCTCGCCGAGGAAACGGGCGACGACGTCCTTGTACGCTTCCGCGACGTCCGTGCCGTCGATATGCACGGCCGGCAAACCCTGGTTCGACGCGTGCAGCACGGCTTCCGATTCGGGCACCACGCCGATCAGCTTGATGCGCAGGATCTCGCTGATGTCCTCGAGCGACAGCATCTCGCCTTCGCTCACCCGCTTCGGGCTGTAACGCGTGATCAGCAGGTGTTCCTTGATCGGCTCCTTGCCTTCGGTCGCGCGCTTCGTCTTCGACGACAGGATGCCGAGAATGCGGTCCGAGTCGCGCACCGACGATACTTCCGGATTCGTGACGATCAGCGCTTCATCCGCGAAGTACATCGCGTGCAGCGCGCCGGCTTCGATACCGGCCGGCGAATCGCAGACGATGTATTCGAAGTCCATCGCGACGAGATCGTTCAGCACCTTCTCGACGCCGTCGCGCGTCAGCGCATCCTTGTCGCGCGTCTGCGACGCCGGCAGGATGAACAGGTTCTCGCACTTCTTGTCCTTGATCAGCGCCTGGTTCAGGTTCGCTTCGCCCTGGATCACGTTCACGAGGTCATACACGACGCGACGCTCGCAGCCCATGATGAGATCGAGGTTGCGCAGGCCGACGTCGAAGTCGATCACGGCCGTCTTGTGGCCGCGCAGCGCGAGACCCGACGCGAAGCTCGCGCTCGTCGTCGTCTTGCCCACGCCGCCCTTGCCCGAGGTCACCACGATGATTTTTGCCATTTACCCAATACCCTGTGTTCGTCAATGAGAGCCGATCGATCCGGAGCGCACCGCGTGAATTACGTCAGGCGCAGCGGTTCGATCATCAGTTTTTCCTCTTCGAGCCGGATCTGCACCGATTTGCCCAGTACGTCGGCGGGCAGCGGGTTCTCGGTCGTTCGATAGATACCCGCGATCGAAATCAGTTCCGGTTCGAGACACGTGCAGAAAATGCGCGCGTCGTGGTTGCCGTGCACGCCCGCGAGCGCGCGGCCGCGCAGCGGCGCGTAGATGTGGATATTGCCTTCCGCGATGATTTCCGCGCCGTGACTGACCGGCGCGAGCACCACGAGGTCTCCTTTCGCGTAAATCTGCTGCCCCGAACGCAACGGCCGGTCGATCACCAGCGTCTGGCCGCCGGCCTGCACGAGCGTCGGCGCGGGCTCCGACGGCTGTTCGGGCGCCGCTGCGGCTGCCGGAGCGGCGGCGGTCTCGACGGCTGGCACGGCCGCCGGTTCCGCTTCGTCGGCAGGTTTCGCGGCCGGCGCGCGGCGATCGCGCGCCTCCAGCAACGGCAGGCCGGCTTCCCCCGCCCAGCCCTGCGTTGCCAGCGCGACGACGCCCACCGGACGCATCCGCACGTCGTTCAGCATCTGGCGGATGTCCGCGAGCGCGACGCGTTCGCCGTCAGCCAGGCGGCGGACGTCGATCGCGACGACATCGTCGGCGAAAAACTCGGGAGTCGCTTCGAAGCGCTTGACCAGTTCGGCACGCAACGCATCGAGATCGGTCGTCTTCACGGTGAACAGCAACGTATCGACCGATCCGCTGCGCAGCTCGAAGAATGGCGATTTTTTAAGCGACATGGACACTCTGCAAAAATTTTTTGCGTATTTTACAGGCGTCCACGCGTGCGGCCATTATTTTTGGGACTCGGGGTTGCTGCGGCCCGGGCGGACGCGCAACCGGCAGGCGGGCGGGCCGGCGGGCGATCGGGCTTTCATCGCGCCGCGCGGGGCTGGGGATGTCGAGGCCGCGTCAGTGCTTCACCTGCGACACGAACAGCGATTTCATCGCGCCGGGCATCCGCGCGATCGGCGCATGTTCGCCGGTGTTGCCGAAACCCGCGCGCTCGTAGAAGCGGACCGCGTTGCGGTTCGCGTCGGCGATCCACGCGTAAACGTCGGTGGCGCCGCGCTCGGCGAGCCATGCGGTAGCCGTCTCCAGCAGCAGCACGCCGCCGCGCAGGTGACGCACCGCATGCGCGACCCACAGTTCGCTGACGAACGCGCGCCGATCGGGCGTGTTGTCGAAATACGCGCCGATCATGCCGGCCGGATGGCCTTCGGTGTACAGCAGGAAAGTCGTCGACTCGTCAGAGACGGCGCGCTGCGCGGCGATCGCCGACGCTGCGTCCGCTTCGACGGTCAGCAATTCGGCCTCCGGCGCTTCGCCGGGCGCGTAGGGCTCACGCAGCGATGCAGCGCGGAGTTCGCGATACACGCCGCCCTGATCGGCAGCGATACGACGAACGGTCAAGGTCGAACTCATGCAGGCACAGCCCCCTTCGGACAGCAAGCTATTAGCTTCAACCGAAAGCGGGGCATGAGTCAAATCGTAATTTTCAAACGCCGGCGCGGATCGAAAGGCGGCACATGCGATCCGCGGCGACACGCATCGATTGGTGTGCAGTTGCAGCATCGGTGCGCGGACGCTGGCTGCCGGCGGGTGAACATGCGGCCGTCATCGGACGGATCGTCTCGTTCTCCTTGCGATGCGCGGTCATCCGGTTTTGAGCCGCATAACATTGCGTCGCTGCGACCGTAATGCTCCGTAATATAAGCCAACAAAAAACACGCCGCGCCCATACTTCACCGGCCGCTTTATTGCGATGCAACATTTGTTGCAGCCCCTTCACACCGGCGTGGGTCGCCGCACGTCGAGCCATTCGTCCGACAAACGACGCACCCGCCTGCGCGCCAATCCGCGTCAGCCGCATGTTTCAATCAGCGCGCGTCGGCCCGCAGCGGCCCGCATTGCGCGCGGCCCGTCGTTTGGAGCGCCAAGCCTAGCGCCGGAGTTTGGCAAGCGCGCGCACCGGTCGTATAACAGGCAGAACCGGACGACGATCCGGTGCCCCCGCGCGCGTCGCGGACCACGAGGATTCGAACAAACTTGCATGCGGCCGCCCGCGGGCCGGCCGACTGGAGGGAGACAATGGCAATGACCAATGCACCGGCTTCGGGCTGGTCGGATGGCAAGCGTTATCTGTGGCTGCTCGGCGCGCTGACGATCACGCTGCCGATCCTCGCCGCACAGCTCGCGCTGTCGACGGGCCTTCACGTGTTCTGGTGGTTCGGCCCGCTGTTCGCGTTCGGCGTGATCCCGATCCTCGACACGCTGATCGGCGACGATCGCGACAATCCGCCCGAAGCCGTCGTGCCGCACCTCGAACGCGAACGCTATTACCGGTACATCGTTTATCTCGCGACTTTCGTCGAATACGTCGCGTTCTTCATGTGCGTGTGGATCGTCGGCACGCATGCGCTCGCGTGGTACGACTACGTCGGCTTCGCGCTGTCGCTCGGCGCCGCGACGGGCATCTCGATCAATACCGCGCACGAGCTCGGGCACAAGACCGACCGCTTCGAACGCTGGCTCGCGAAGATCACGCTGGCGCCGGTCGCGTACGGCCACTTCTACGTCGAGCACAATCGCGGCCATCACGTGCGCGTCGCGACCGCCGAGGACCCGGCAAGCGCGCGCTACGGCGAGTCGTTCTGGGCGTTCCTGCCACGCACGGTGGCGGGCAGCATCCGCTCCGCGTGGCGGCTCGAGAAAGGCCGCCTCGAGCGGCTCGGACATTCGCCGTGGACCTGGCGCAACGAAGTGCTGCACGCGTGGGCGATGACCGCCGTCGTATGGGGCCTCGCGATCGCGCTGGCCGGCAAGGTCGTGATCCCGTTCCTCGTGATCCAGGCCGTCTACGGCGCGTCGCTGCTCGAGGTGGTGAACTACGTCGAGCACTACGGGCTCGGCCGTCGCAAGCTGCCGAGCGGCCGCTACGAACGCTGCACGCCGCAGCATTCGTGGAACAGCAATCACGTCGTCACGAACCTGTTCCTGTACCAGTTGCAGCGACACGCCGACCATCACGCGAATCCGACGCGCTCTTACCAGGCGTTGCGCCACTTCGACGATGCGCCGCAATTGCCGGCCGGCTACGCGACGATGATCCTGTTCGCGTACGTGCCGCCGCTCTGGTATCGCGTGATGAATCCACGCGTCGTTGCGCACTATCGCGGTGACATGGCGCAATCGAACATCAAGCCGTCGATCCGCGACAAGGTGCTGGCGCAGTATCCGGCGGCGGCGTGATGGTTCGGTGAGGACTGTGTAGAAGGTGGACGCCGCTTGAAACGGTCGGCGCACCGGCTTCCGGTTTGGCACGCGTGCGCGGTCCGGCAGCCATACGACAACTGTCAGGACTTCCGACGGCCGGTTCGTCACGGGGCGATGGCGTTCATCATGCAGCCAGGCTGCATCGACGATGCGACACGATCCGTGCGCGCCGGCGACCCAAAACGAAAAACCCCTTGATCCTTCCGGATCAAGGGGCTTCGTATTTTGGCGGAGAGGGTGGGATTCGAACCCACGGTACGGGGAAACCGTACGCCTGATTTCGAGTCAGGTACATTCGACCACTCTGCCACCTCTCCTTCCTTACTGCATTTCGCGGCTGGTCGTTTCCGCGAGAAAAAGATTATAAGACGATCGCTTCGCGGCTGACAAGCCCTTTCTGCAAATTTTTTTGCGAGGGCTTCGGCAGGCTCGCGTTAGGACGCCTGTGCCGGCGCGTCGATCCGCTCCATGCCGCCCATGTACGGACGCAGCACTTCCGGCACCGTGACCGAGCCGTCCGCGTTCTGGTAGTTCTCCAGCACCGCGACGAGCGTGCGGCCGACCGCGAGACCCGAACCGTTCAGCGTATGCACGAGCTCCGGCTTGCCCTGCGCGTTGCGGAACCGCGCCTGCATCCGGCGCGCCTGGAACGCCTCGGTGTTCGAGCAGCTCGAGATCTCGCGATAGGTGTTCTGCGCGGGCAGCCACACCTCGAGGTCGAACGTCTTCGCGGCCGAGAAGCCCATGTCGCCCGTGCACAGCGTGATCACGCGGTACGGCAGGCCGAGCTTCTGCAGGATCGCTTCCGCGTGGCCGACCATCTCGTCGAGCGCCGCGTACGACGTTTCCGGCGCGACGACCTGCACCATCTCGACCTTGTCGAACTGGTGCTGACGGATCATCCCGCGCGTGTCGCGGCCGTACGAACCGGCTTCCGAACGGAAGCACGGGGAATGCGCGGTGAGCTTGATCGGCAGCGCGGCGCCGTCGACGATCGACTCGCGCACGGTGTTCGTCAGCGAAATCTCGGACGTCGAGATCAGGTATTGCGTGACCGTGTTTTCCGCGCCGCCCTTCTCGACGCGGAACATGTCGTCCGCGAACTTCGGCAACTGGCCCGTGCCGTACAGGATCTCCGGGTTCACGATGTACGGCGTGTACGTTTCGGTATAGCCGTGCTGCTGCGTGTGCGTGTCGATCATGAACTGCGCGAGGGCGCGGTGCAGGCGCGCGATCGGGCCGCGCAGCATCGTGAAGCGCGCGCCGGCGAGCTTCGCGCCCGTCTCGAAATCGAGGCCGAGCGGCGTGCCGACGTCGACGTGATCCTTCACCTCGAAGTCGAACTGGCGCGGCGTGCCCCAGCGGCGCGCCTCGACGTTGTCGGCTTCGTCCTTGCCGACCGGCACGCTCTCGTGCGCGACGTTCGGCATGCCCAGCATCAGGTCGGACAGGCGCGCCTGGATCTCGCCGAGCTTGGCTTCCGACGCCTTCATGTCGTCGCCGATCCCGCCGACCTCGGCCATCACGGCCGACGTGTCCTCGCCCTTGCCCTTCATCGCGCCGATCTGCTTCGACAGGCTGTTGCGGCGCGCCTGGAGCTCTTCGGTGTGGGTCTGGATCGCGCGGCGTTCCGCTTCGAGTGCGGAGAACGCGGCGACGTCGAGGGTGTAGCCGCGATCGGCGAGGCGCTTGGCGACGCCGTCGAGGTCTTTGCGCAGCAACTGGATGTCGAGCATGGGAGGACTTGGAAAAATCGTTGTGTAAGACGGGAATTCTAACGCACCGCGCGCCCGCCACGGCACCGTCCGGATGGACAATGCCGCAAATGGGCGACCATGGCAGTATCGCATTGGCGGTCCGCCGCATCGGCGGCCGGCGAATTGCCGCACGCCTCGCCATGACGGATCACGACACGACCGCGCCGGCTGGCGGCGACCGAATCACGCGGAGCGCCGGCTCCGCGTCACAGCACACCTGGGAATCCGATGACCATCGAACTCGACAAGGACGTACGCGACCGCGCGATCGCGTCGCTGCAACGCTATTTCACGGAAAACATGGACGAGCCGATCGGCAACATCCAGGCCGGCGCACTGCTGCATTTCTTCATTCAGGAAGTCGCGCCGGCGATCTACAACCTCGCGGTCGCCGACGCGCAGGAACGCCTGCATGCGCGGGTGGCCGAACTCGACATCGAATGCCACGAAGAGCCGTTCGAATACTGGAAGAAACAGCAACCGGCCCGCAAGCGCTGACGTCTGAGCGGCGACGCAAGTCGAACCGGCCCGCGCGGCGCCGTCAGTCCTTCTTGCCGGCCTCGCGATCGAGCTCGCGCAGCCAGGCAAGCTTCTCGGCGATCTTCGATTCGAGCCCGCGCGGCACCGGCTGGTACCAGCGCGGCTCGCGCATCCCGTCCGGCAGGTACGTCTCGCCGGCCGCGTACGCGTTCGGCTCGTCGTGCGCGTAACGATAGGCGTGACCATAGCCGAGCTCCTTCATCAGCCTGGTCGGCGCGTTGCGCAGATGCACGGGCACCTCGCGCGACTTGTCCTGCTTCACGAACGCCATCGCCTGGTTGAACGCGTTGTAGCCGGCGTTGCTCTTCGCCGCGCACGCGAGATAGATCACGGCCTGCCCGAGCGCGAGTTCGCCTTCCGGCGAGCCGAGCCGCTCGTAGGTTTCGGCCGCGTCGTTGGCGACCTGCAACGCGCGCGGGTCGGCCAGACCGATGTCTTCCCACGCCATCCGCACGATGCGCCGCGCGAGATACTTCGGGTCCGCGCCGCCGTCGATCATCCGGCAGAACCAGTACAGCGCGCCGTCCGGGCTCGAGCCGCGCACCGACTTGTGCAGCGCCGAAATCTGGTCGTAGAAGTTGTCGCCGCCCTTGTCGAAGCGCCGCGCGTTCAGCGTCATCGCATTGCTGACGAAATCGGCATCGATGGTCGCGACGCCGGCCGACGTCGCCGCCGTCTGCGCCTGTTCGAGCAGGTTCAGGAAGCGGCGCGCGTCGCCGTCCGCGTAGCCGACCAGTGTATCGATCGCCTTGTCGTCGAACGCGAGGCCGTCGAGCGCGATTTCCTGCGCGCGCCTCAGCAACTGGCGCATCTCGTCGTCGTTCAGCGACTTCAGCACGTACACCTGCGCCCGCGACAGCAATGCCGAATTGACCTCGAAACTCGGGTTTTCGGTCGTCGCGCCGATGAAGGTCACGAGGCCCGATTCGACGAACGGCAGCAGCGCATCCTGCTGCCCCTTGTTGAAGCGGTGGATCTCGTCGACGAACAGGATCGTGTGGCGACCGGTGCGGTTCAGCGTGTCCTTCGCCTGCTCCATCGACTCGCGGATGTCCTTCACGCCGCCGAGCACCGCGGACAGCGCGATGAACTCGCAGTCGAACGCGAGCGCGGTGAGCCGCGCGAGCGTCGTCTTGCCGACGCCGGGCGGCCCCCACAGGATCATCGAATGCGGCTTGCCCGATTCGAACGCGAGCCGCAGCGGCTTGCCTTCGCCCAGCAAATGCGTCTGGCCGATCACCTCGGCGAGCGTTTTCGGCCGCAGCGCCTCGGCGAGCGGGCGGCGCGGCTCGACTTGAAACAGATCGGACATGAACCCTCGCTCCACATCAAACGGTCGCGGCCGAACCGGCCGCCGGACCCGACATTATGACAGCCGCGCGAGCGCGCCGCCGGGCCCGCGGGTGCAGTGCTGACGCCCAATACCCGTGTCCTGTGCCCGCGCCGGCACCCGTGTCTCAAAACAACACGGGCCTGCCGTCGCCGGCAGGCCCGTATCGGGAAAACGTGCAACGGAGATCAGCCGTTGATCACGTCCGCGCCCTTCGGCACGACGAACTTGAACGTATCGCCCTTCAGCGGCGGGTTCGTCTGGATGTTCGTGAAGGTCAGCAGCGTGACGTTGCCGAACACGTCGTGCAGCTCCATCGCGGCGAGCGTGCCGTTGCGGAAGCCGATGCCGATCCGCTGGAACTGCGTGTCCTGCGCCTTCGGCAGCATCTCGAGCCAGTCGATGCCGCCCTTCTCGCCCGCATCGCGCAACGTGTAGTTCTTGTCGAGATCGTTGCTGCCGAACAGGATCGCGGCCGGGCTCGCGCCCAGCGCGCCGTTCAGCTTGCGCTCGGTGACCTGGTTCAGGTCGCGGTCGTACACGTAGAGCTTGTCGCCGTCGGCCTGCAGCACCTGCTGGTACGGCTTCTGGTACGTCCAGATGAACTTGCCGGGCCGCGCGAACACGAACGTGCCGCTCGAATTGTCGGTGGGCTTCGGCGCGGCCTGCGCGGCGCTCGCGCCCTTAGCCGGCGCCTTGACGATCTGCTGCGTGAAATCGCCCTTCGCCGAACGCACCTGCGACACGAAGGCCTTCAGTTGCTCGGTGCCGCCCGCGAACGCGTGCGTCGCCGCGAGCATCAGCGATGCGCCGGCGAGCGCCGCGCCGAGCCAGCGCCGCGTCGAACGAAGGGAAGGGACGAACGAAAGTTGCTGCATGATGCGGTTTTCTCCCTGGGTGGCCGGCGCTGCGGGCGCCGCGGACTCATTCCGCGTCGCGCGCCGGCACAAGAATTTCGCGGTTACCGCTCGACGACATCGCCGACACGAGCCCCGACTGCTCCATCTGCTCGAGCAGCCGCGCCGCGCGGTTGTAGCCGATCCGCAGATGGCGCTGCACGAGCGAGATCGACGCACGGCGGTTCTTGATGACGATCTCGACCGCCTGGTCGTACAGCGGATCAGACTCGCCGCCGCCTTCGCCGGTTCCCGCGCCGGCCGAGCCCTCGTCGCCGTCGGCGGTGCCGCCTTCGAGCAGGCCCTCGACGTAGTTCGGCTCGCCCTGCTCCTTGAGCTTCTCGACGACGCGATGCACCTCGTCGTCGGCAACGAACGCGCCGTGCACGCGCACCGGCAGCCCCGAGCCCGGCGGCAGGTAGAGCATGTCGCCCATCCCGAGCAGCGATTCGGCGCCCATCTGGTCGAGAATCGTGCGCGAGTCGATCTTCGACGACACCTGGAACGCGATCCGCGTCGGCACGTTCGCCTTGATCAGGCCCGTGATCACGTCGACCGACGGGCGCTGCGTCGCGAGAATCAGGTGGATGCCGGCCGCACGCGCCTTCTGCGCGATCCGCGCGATCAGCTCCTCGACCTTCTTGCCGACGACCATCATCAGGTCGGCCAGCTCGTCGATCACGACGACGATGTTCGGCAGGCGGCCAAGCGGCTCAGGATCGTCCGGCGTCAGGCTGAACGGGTTCGGGATCTTCTCCTCGCGCTTCGCCGCCTCGTCGATCTTGTTGTTGTAGCCCGCGAGGTTGCGCACGCCGAGCTTGCTCATCAGCTTGTAGCGGCGCTCCATCTCCGCGACCGTCCAGTTCAGCGCATGACCGGCCTGGCGCATGTCGGTGACGACCGGGCACAGCAGGTGCGGAATGCCTTCGTAGACGCTCATTTCGAGCATCTTCGGATCGATCAGGATCAGGCGCACCTGCTCGGCGGTGGCCTTGTACAGCAGCGACAGGATCATCGCGTTGATCCCGACCGACTTGCCCGAGCCGGTCGTACCGGCCACCAGCAGGTGCGGCATCTTCGCGAGATCCGCGCACACCGGCTTGCCGCCGATGTCCTTGCCGAGGCTCAGCGTCAGCGCCGACGACGCGGCCGCATACACCTCGGAGCCGATGATCTCGGACAGGTGCACCGTCTGGCGGCGCTGGTTCGGCAGCTCGAGCGCCATGTAGTTCTTGCCGGGGATCGTCTCGACCACGCGGATCGACACGAGCGACAGCGAGCGCGCGAGATCCTTCGCGAGATTGACGATCTGGCTGCCCTTCACGCCGGTGGCCGGCTCGATCTCGTAGCGCGTGACGACCGGGCCCGGATACGCGGCGACGACGCTCGCCTCGACGCCGAAGTCCTTCAGCTTCTTCTCGATCAGGCGCGACGTGAATTCGAGCGTATCGGCGGAAATCGCTTCCTGCGTCTTCGGCGCGGGGTCGAGCAGCGACACCGGCGGCAGCGTCGAATCGCCCGGCAGGTCGGTGAACAGCGGCACCTGGCGCTCGCGCTCGACGCGCTCGGACTTCGCCGGCGTGACGACCGGCGGCACGATCGTCACCGGCTCGTGATCCTCGATGCGCACGCGCTCCTCTTCGACCTTGCCTTCGCGGCGCACCGCCGCGGCCTCGCCGAGCTTGCGGTCGCGCTCGGCCTCGCGGCGCAGTTTCGCGACGTTGACGGCCGACAGGATCGCGCCGCCGACGCGCTCGGCGACCGACAGCCACGAGAAGCGGAAATACAGCGACAGGCCGATCGCGAGCGCGATCAGCAGCAGCAGCGTGCCGCCCGTGAAGCCGAACGCATGCGACATCGCGCCCGCGACGGCCTCGCCGACGACGCCGCCCGGCGCACGCGGCAGTTGCACCTTCAGCGACCACATGCGCAGCGCCTCGATGCCGTCGCACGCGAGCACGACCAGCACGAACGCAAAGATTTCGGTGAGCCAGCCGATCGGCCGCTCCGGTTCGTCGGGAATCGCCTCGTGGCGCGTGATGCGGCGGTAGTTGACGGCGATGCGCCGCCCGAGCGGCACGATCAGCCAGTAAGCCGACAGGCCGAACAGCAGCAGGATGATGTCGGCCGTCCACGCGCCGACGCGGCCGGCCCAGTTCGAGATGTGATCGACCTGGGCGGCGTGCGTCCAGCTCGGATCGCGCCGGCTGTAGCTCAGCAGGGCCATCACCAGAAAGGCGCAGAGCGCGACCTGGAGAATCCAGCGGATCTCCGTGAGGAGCTTCGACATCCGGTGCGGCAACGCCTGTGCCGGGGCGGAATAAGGAGCTTTTGCCATGAATCCGTATAAAGAGGACGGGCCGTGCGCCCGCCTGTCGTTCGATCGCGCTTATTGTAAACGCTGCACCGCGCCGCCAAGTGTAAATGACGGTTACATAAGAGGGCCGGGGTGTCCAACCAACGCCGCGGGCAACCGCAAGCCGGCCGGCGGTCCGTGCCTGCGGCAACACGCGTCGCCCGCCGGCCGCCTGCCGTGCGGCGCGCTGCCCCGTCCGGCCGGCACGCCCCGAGACGCTATCGGCGCGATTGAAACTCTCGTTCGGCAGCGCAGCAACGGGGCCTTTATAATGCGCGTCTGATACCCATCTATGACGGCATCCCGGTCAACCCGGATCGCACGGCGAGCCCTACCCCGCCCGCCGGCCGCCTTTTACGGATTCGCACATGTCCACGCCCAAACACGCCAAAGTCCTGATTCTCGGTTCCGGCCCCGCCGGCTACACGGCCGCCGTCTACGCGGCACGCGCCAACCTGTCCCCGGTGCTGATCACCGGCATCGCGCAGGGCGGCCAGCTGATGACCACGACCGACGTCGAAAACTGGCCGGCTGACGCGAAAGGCGTGCAAGGTCCGGAGCTGATGGCGCGCTTCCAGGAGCACGCGGAGCGCTTCAACACCGAAATCGTGTTCGACCACATCCATACCGCGAAACTGCACGAGCAGCCGATCCGCCTGATCGGCGACTCGGGCGAATACACGTGCGATTCGCTGATCATCGCGACCGGCGCGTCCGCGCAGTATCTCGGCCTGCCGTCCGAGGAAGCGTTCATGGGCAAGGGCGTGTCGGCCTGCGCGACCTGCGACGGCTTCTTCTATCGCAATCAGGAAGTCGCGGTGATCGGCGGCGGCAACACGGCCGTCGAGGAAGCGCTCTACCTGACCGGCATCGCGAAGAAGGTCACCGTGATCCACCGCCGCGACAAGTTCCGCGCGGAGCCGATCCTGATCGACCGCCTGCTGGAGAAGCAAAAGGAAGGCGTCGTCGACATCAAGTGGGATCACGTGCTCGACGAGGTGACGGGCGAGGAGTCCGGCGTCACGGGCCTGCGCATCAAGAACGTGAAGACCGGCGCGACGGAAGACCTGCTCGTACAGGGCGTGTTCGTTGCGATCGGCCACAAGCCGAACACCGACCTGTTCCAGGGCCAACTCGAGATGAAGGACGGCTACATCCTGACGAAGAGCGGCCTGCAAGGCAATGCGACGTCGACGAGCGTGCCGGGCGTGTTCGCCGCGGGCGACGTGCAGGACAACGTGTACCGCCAGGCGATCACCAGCGCGGGCACCGGCTGCATGGCCGCACTCGACGCGCAGCGCTACCTCGAAAGCCTGCACGACAAGAAGTAAGCCGGAAGCCTTTTCGCGGCGGGCGCTACAATGGCGTCCGCTGCCGCGAAGCAGGCTCGACCGGAAAGCCGCTGCCGCCGCGCAGCGGCTTTTTTTGTGCCCGCGCGCCCGAACGCGCCTGCCCCGTTACCGAATCATGGCGAAGAACCAGCCCCATCCGAGCGATCCCGCGAAGCGGAAGATCGCTGCCCGTCCCGTGACCCCGGCGCCCGAGGCGCCGCCGCCCGTGCCCGACGCGGCCGCGTTGCGCGGCCAGGGCCTCGCGGGCCTCGGCGCGTTGCGCAAGTCGCTGCAAGGCGAAGCCGACCGTCGCGAACGCGCGCGCATCGAAACCGCTCAGGCCGAGCGCAAGGCGGAAGCCGACGCGAACCTGTTCCGCAACGAAATCGGCACGATCCGGCCGCTGAACGCGCCGCCGCGCGCGTCGTCGGGCCGCATGCCGCCCGACCCGGTGCCGAAACAGACGCAGCGCGACGAGGAAGCCGTGCTGAACGCGACACTGTCCGACGAATTCGATCCCGAAACGCTGCTCGACAGCGACGACTCGCTGTATTACCACCGCCCCGGCATCAGCCGCGACGTCGTGCGCAAGCTGCGTAGCGGCGCGTGGATCGTGCAGGCGCAGATCGACCTGCACGGCATGCGGCGCGACGAAGCGCGCGATGCGCTCGCCGAATTCATCCGCGAAGCCGGCAAGAAAGGGCTGCGCTGCCTGCGCGTGATTCACGGCAAGGGGCTCGGCTCGATCGGCAAGGAACCGGTGCTGAAGGGCAAGGTGCGCGCGTGGCTCGTGCAGAAGGAAGAAGTGATCGCGTTCTGCGAGGCGCGCGGCCACGACGGCGGCGCGGGCGCGGTGCTCGTGCTGCTGCAGCCGCACGCGGCGCCGGCCGACCGGGGGCCGCGTGCCGCATCCTAGGCTGACGCTCGCGATCGCGATACTGGAGGCGATCGCCACGCTGGCCTTCGCGATTTCGGGGTTCATCGAGGCGCGCAAGAACCGCCTCGACTCGGTCGGCACGTTCGTCGTCGCGCTCGCGACCGCCTTCGGCGGCGGCACGCTGCGCGACATCCTGCTCGAGCGCCGGCCGTTCTACTGGGTCGTGCACGACGACTACGTGATCGCGATCTTCGTGCTCGCGCTGTTCGCGCCGTTCGTGCTGCGAATGCTGTCGCGGCTGTCGGCCGAACGGCTGCTGCTGATCGCCGACGCGATCGGGCTCGGCATCTTCAGCATCTCGGGCACGTCGATCGCGCTCGACGCCGAGATGCCGCGCTTCATCGCGGTGATGATGGGCGTGATCACCGGCGTGGTCGGCGGGATCGTCCGCGACGTGCTGTGCAACGACATCCCGCTGATCCTGCGCGATTCGCGGCCGTACGCGACCTGCGCGTTCGTCGGCTGCTGGTTCTACCTGCTGCTCGTGTGGCTCCAGTTCGACTCGGTGTACAGCGTGCTGCTCGCCACCGGCTTCATCCTCGTCGCGCGGCTCGCGACGTTCAAGTTCGACGTGCGGTTGCCGCATTGACCGGCGCATCCGCGGACGAATCATCCGCATCGCCGAAACGAAAAAGGGGCCGTTCAAAAACGGCCCCTTCGTCGTTCATTCAGCGCAAGCGTCGCGTCACGCGATCCGCTCTTCCGACGCCGGATCGAACAGCACGGCCTTCGACACGTCGAACAGCAGCGACTGCGTCTGCCCCGGCTGCGGGTTCGCGGCCGGATGCACGCGGCTCACGATCCGCTTGCCGTTCACCTGCGCGAACACGTGCGTGTCCGGCCCGGTCGGCTCGGTCACGTCGACGCGCACGTCGATCGGCTGCAGATTCAACGCCTCGCCGTTGTGCGCGTTGCGCGCGTCGGTGATGCGCTCCGGACGCAGGCCCAGGATCACCTCGCGGCCGACGTGCGACTTGAGCTTCGCCGCGTCGAACGGCAGGATCAGCGCGCTGCGCGCGAGGCCCGTGTCGATCTCGAGCGCGATTCCGCCGCCCTGCTCGACCAGCTTGCCGTTGATGAAGTTCATCGGCGGCGCGCCGATGAAGCCCGCGACGAACAGGTTCGACGGCGAATCGTAGATGTCCTGCGGCGCGCCGAACTGCTGGACCACGCCGTCCTTCATCACCGCGATCCGGTCGCCGAGCGTCATCGCCTCGATCTGGTCGTGCGTCACGTAGACGATCGTCGTGCCGAGACGCTGGTGCAGCAGCTTGATTTCCGCGCGCATCTCGATGCGCAGCTTCGCGTCGAGGTTCGACAGCGGTTCGTCGAACAAGAACAGCGACGGATCGCGTGCGAGCGCGCGGCCCATCGCGACACGCTGCCGCTGGCCGCCCGACAGTTGGCCCGGCTTGCGGTCGAGCAGGTGCTGGATCTGCAGCATCGCCGACACGCGGTCGACGATCTGCTGCTGCTCGCTCTTCGGCACCTTGCGGATGTTCAGCCCGAACGAGATGTTCTCGCGCACCGTCATCGACGGATACAGCGCATACGACTGGAACACCATCGCGATATCGCGATCCTTGGGCGACAGGTCGTTGACGACCTTGCCGTCGATGCAGATCTCGCCGCTCGTGACCGTCTCGAGCCCGGCGATCATGTTGAGCAGCGTCGATTTCCCGCAGCCCGAGCCGCCGACCAGGATCAGGAACTGTCCGTCCTCGATCTCGATGTCGACACCCTTCAGGACCGGCACCCCGTTCGGGTAGGTCTTGTACACGTCACGGATGGAAAGGCTTGCCATGCTGTGAATCCTCTGTCTCGTCTCGCGCGGCGCACTCGGGCGCCGCGTCGGGTTCGTTTCGATGCGCCGCGCGTGGTGCGCGGCCGGTTCGTCGTATCGGATGAAGCCGCGCTTACCCCTTCACCGCGCCTGCCGTCAGCCCGCGCACGAAGTAGCGGCCGGCGACGATGTAGACGAGCAGCGTCGGCAGCGCGGCGATGATCGCGCCGGCCATGTCGACGTTGTATTCCTTCACGCCCGTCGACGTGTTGACGAGGTTGTTCAGCGCGACCGTGATCGGCATCGAGTCGACGCCGGAGAACACGATCCCGAACAGGAAGTCGTTCCAGATCTGCGTGAATTGCCAGATCAGGCACACCATGAAGATCGGCAGCGACACCGGCAGCAGGATCTTCGTGAAGATCGTGAAGAAGCCCGCGCCGTCGATGCGCGCGGCCTTCACGAGTTCGGCCGGCACGCTCACGTAGAAGTTGCGGAAGAACATCGTCGTGAACGCGATCCCGTACACGACGTGCACGAACACGAGGCCCGGAATCGTGTTGGCGAGGCCGAGCATCCCCTGCAGGCGCGCCATCGGCAGCAGGATCACCTGGAACGGGATGAAGCAGCCGACCAGCATCATCGTGAACAGCGCGTCCGCGCCGCGAAAGCGCCAGTGCGTGAGCACGTAGCCGTTGAACGCGCCGATCAGCGACGAGATCAGCACGGCCGGAATCACCATCTGCAGCGAGTTCAGGAAGAACGGCTTCATCCCGTCGCAGCGCACGCCGGTACAGGCGCCGCTCCAGGCCTTCACCCACGGATCGACGGTCCACGAGGTGGGCGGCGTCAGCAGGTTGCCGGTGCGCAACTGGTCGAGGTCCTTGAACGACGTCGACAGCATCACGTAGATCGGGAACAGGAAATACAGCGCGAACAGGATCAGTGCCGCATAGATCACTGCCCGGCTGATCGTCATCTTAGGCTGCATTGCGGGTGCTCCTCGATTCCATATACATCAGCGGCACCAGCACCGCGACCACGGTCGCGAGCATCATCACCGAGGACGCCGCGCCGAGCCCGAGCTGGCCGCGGTTGAACGAAAACGTGTACATGAACATGGCCGGCAACGACGACGACGTGCCCGGGCCGCCCGCCGTCAGCGCGACGACGAGGTCGAAGGTCTTGATCGTGATGTGGCAGAGGATCAGCAGCACCGAGAAGAACACCGGGCGCATGCTCGGGATCACGATCTTGCGGTAGATGGTCGGCAGCGTCGCGCCGTCGACCTGCGCGGCCTTGAAGATCTCGCCGTCGACACCGCGCAGCCCCGCGAGGAACAGCGCCATCACGAAGCCGGTCGACTGCCACACGGCCGCGATCACCACGCAGAAGATCGCCTTGTCCGGATCGTCGAGCCAGCCGAACGAGAAACTCGTCCAGCCCCAGTCGTGCATCACCTTCTCGAGGCCGAGGCCCGGATTCAGGATCCACTGCCACGCGGTGCCGGTGACGATGAACGACAGCGCCATCGGGTACAGGAAGATCGCGCGCAGCGCGCCTTCGTTGCGAATCCGCTGGTCGAGCAGGATCGCGAGGAACAGCCCGAGGCCGACGCAGATCGCGATGAACGGAATCCCGAACCAGCCGAGGTTCGCGGCGGAGGTCCACCACACGTCGTTCTGGAACAGGTCCGTGTAACGGCCGAAGCCGTCGAATTCGTAGTTGGGCAACAGCCGCGAGCGGGTCAGCGACAGATAGCCGGTAATCAGGATGAAGCCGTAGATGAACACCACGGCGATCGCGACGCTCGGCGCGAGCACGAGCTTCGGAATCCAGCGATCGGCGAAGGCCGACATCGGCGACGTACGCCGTGCGGCGGCAGCGCCGGATCCGTTTCCGCTAAGAGGGGCAGCCACTTGATTCGACTCCTGGAACGAGGGCGACGCAGGCCGGGCCGGCGCCGGGTACGACACGGGCCCGCGGGCGAGCCCGTTTGCTGCACATGCAAAAACGCCCGGCCGATGAAGCGTGTCCGGCCGGGCGCCTGGCGCGCGTTACTTGACCTTCGCGGCCTTCGCGAGCGCGGCGACCGCGCTCTTCGAATCCTGCTGCGAGTTCATGAACTTCGTCACGACGTCGGTGATCGCGCCGGCGGTCGCGTCGCCTTGCGCCATGCCGTGCGCGAGCGACGGCACGAAGCCGCCCGACTTGATCGCGGTCTGCTCGTCGGCATACGACTTCTTCGCGCAGTCGTCGAACTTGTCCATCTTCACGCCGAGACGCACCGGCACCGAGCCCTTCAGCAGGCTGAACTGCTCCTGGAACTCCGGCGTCATGATCGTCTTCGCGAGCGCGAGCTGGCCCGGCGTCGCGTTCTTCTCGCCCTTCTGCTGGAAGAACACGAACGAATCGACGTTGAACGTGTACGAATTCGCGGTGCCCGGCACCGGCGCGCAGATGTAGTCCTTGCCCGCCTTCTTGCCGGCGTTCTCGAACTCGCCCTTCGCCCAGTCGCCCATGAACTGCATGCCGGCCTTGCCGTTGATGACCATCGCGGTCGCGAGGTTCCAGTCGCGGCCGTTACGGCCGGTGTCGAAGTAGCCCTGGATCTTGCGCACCGTGTCGAACACCGACAGCATCTGCGGCGACGTCAGCGTCGCCTGGTCGAGGTCGACCAGCGCCTTCTTGTAGAACGCCGGGCCCTGCGACAGCACGACGTCTTCCCACAGCGTCAGGTCCTGCCACGGCTGGCCGCCCATCGCGACCGGCTGGATGCCCGCGGCCTTCAGCTTGTCGGCCACCGCGAAGAATTCGGGCCAGGTGGTCGGCACCTTCGCGCCGACCTTGTCGAGCGCGGCCTTGTTGATGTACAGCCAGTTGACGCGGTGCACCGAGAACGGCGCGGCGACGGTATGGCCCTTGTACTTGATGATCTTGTCGATTTCCGGCGGCAGGTTCTGCTTCCAGTCGCCGGCGGCCGAATCGATGTTGACGAGCACGCCCTGGTCGGCCCAGTCCTGGATCAGCGGGCCCTTGATCTGCGCGGCCGACGGGGAATCGCCGCTGATCACCTTGGTCTTCAGCGCGGTCATCGCCGCGGCGCCGGCGCCGCCCGCGACCGCGAAGTCCTTCCACACGTAGCCCTGCTTCTGCAGGTCGTCCTTCAGCACGCCGACGGCCTTCGACTCGCCGCCCGAGGTCCACCAGTGCAGCACGGTTACGTTCTCGGCTGCCTGCGCCGCCACGGCGCCAGCCATCAGACCCGCGGCGCAGAGCGCGCCCATGATCGAGCGAACTTTCATTACTTATCTCCTCCAGACTGAATCAACTCGTGAGGTTCCCCGACGGGGAACCGGCTTCTTGATAAACGACGGGGAAATCGAGCCGCGGGACGCATGCAGCGTACGGGGCCGATGACCGGCCGGGCTCTTACAGAAAGCGTGAATCGAGATTCAATGGCGTGTCTCCTCTTTGTGTTTCTGGCCCACCGCGATGCCGCGGCGCGAGCCCGGGGGCGACGGCGCGCGATGATGCGCTCCGTCAATGTCCGATACCATTCGGCACAAGGCGTTCCCGAAGGCGAAGCTCGCGCAGTTCATCGACCGCACTTCTTTTTTTCTTCACCCAGGTGCTACCCCTTGCGGCGGATTGTAGTTAAACTACAATTCAGTGTCAAAAATATTTTTATCGCACTACGGATCGCTTCCAGCACCCCCAACACGGCGGAGACACATGCATACCGATTCCAGCTTTACCTTCGTACTTTTCGGCGGCACCGGCGATTTGTCGATGCGCAAGATCCTGCCCGCGCTGTTCGAAGCGCACCGTGCGAACATGCTGGCGGACGGCGGTCGGATCGTGGCCGTCGCACGACACGAATCGGATCGGGCGGGCTATCTCGAATGGGTCGACACGCACGTGAAGCCGCATGCGGCGAAGGCGGCCGGCAACGCGTTCGACGACGCCGCATGGAAGTCGTTTCTCGACCGCATCGAGTACGTGAAGCTCGATCTCGGCCGCGCGGAGGACTACGTCGTGCTGCGCGACGCGATCGCATCGCTGCCCGGCATCCGCGTGTTCTATCTCGCGACCGGCCCGTCGCTGTTCGTGCCGATCTGCAAGGCGCTCGCGTCGGTCGGCCTGAACGAAGGCTCGCGCATCGTGCTCGAGAAGCCGCTCGGCTACGACCTGAAGTCGTCCAACGCGATCAACGACGCGGTCGGCGAGATCTTCGCGGAAGGCCAGATCTACCGGATCGACCACTACCTCGGCAAGGAGCCGGTACAGAACCTGCTCGCGCTGCGCTTCGGCAATGCGCTGTTCGAGCCGCTGTGGCGCCGCGAATGGGTCGAGAGCATCCAGATCACGATCGCGGAAGAGCTCGGCGTCGAGGCGCGCGGCGATTTCTACGACAATACGGGCGCGCTGCGCGACATGGTGCAGAACCACCTGCTGCAGTTGCTGTCGATCGTCGCGATGGAGCCGCCGCACTCGATGGATTCCGACTCGGTACGCGACGAGAAGCTGCGCGTGCTGCGCGCGCTGAAGCCGATCGATCCGCGCGACATCGGCAAGGTCGCGGTGCGCGGCCAGTATCATGCGGGCGTGATCAAGGGCGCGCAGGTGCCGGCCTACGCGACCGAGCCGGGCGTGAAGCCCGACAGCCAGACCGAAACCTTCGTCGCGCTGAAGGTCGAGATCGAGAACTGGCGCTGGGCCGGCGTGCCGTTCTTCCTGCGCACCGGCAAGCGTCTGGCCGACCGCGTCGCGGAGATCGTCGTCAACTTCCGCCCGGTGCCGCATTCGGCGCTCGGGCCGACCGCGCTGCGCCCCGGTTCGAACCGTCTCGTGATCCGGCTGCAGCCGAACGAGACGATTCGCCTGTACTGCCTCGCGAAGCAGCCGGGCGAAGGGATGAACCTCGCGAGCGTGCACCTCGACCTCGCGTTCGACCAGTTCTTCAAGGAAGGGCAGATGGAGGCGTACCAGCGCCTGCTGCTCGACGTGATCAACGGCCGGCTCGCCCTGTTCGTGCGTCGCGACGAACAGGAAGCCGCGTGGCAATGGGTCGAGCCGATCCTGAACGAATGGGCGCGCACGCTCAAGCCGCCGAAGCCGTACGCGGCGGGCACGTGGGGGCCGGCCGCGTCGAGCGCGATGCTCGCGCAGCACGACACCTGCTGGCTCGAAGAAGAAAACTGATGCAAACCGTTGCGGCGTACGCCACCGTACGCGGCAACGTGCCTCACGATTCGTACGATTTGAACAGACAAAGCAGTCCGGAGGAGATGTGATCGAGATCCACGCTTTCGACACCCAGGAAGCGCAAAGCGAAGCGCTCGCGCGCGCCGTCGGCGATGCGCTGCGCGCGGCGCTCGCCGGCCCCGCGCGCCCGACGCTCGCGGTGTCCGGCGGCACCAGCCCGCGCCCGTTCCTGCATACGCTGTCGCACGCGGCGCTCGACTGGGCCGGCGTCGACGTCACGCTGGTCGACGACCGCTGGGTGCCGGACGACGACGCGGCCAGCAACGCGCAACTCGTGCGCGACACGCTGCTGCAGCGCGCGGCGGCCCCTGCCCGCTTCCTGCCGCTCGTCGACACGCGCAGCACGCTCGACGCGCACGTCGCCGCGTTGAACGCGAACCCCGACTACCGCGTGCCGACCGTCGCCGTGCTCGGCATGGGCGAGGACGGCCACACCGCGTCGATCTTCGCCGACGCACCCGAATGGGACCACGCGATCACGACGTCCGAGCGGTTCGTCGCCGTGCATCCGGGCGCGGCGCCCCATGCACGCGTGAGCTATTCGCTCGATGCGCTCAAGCGCGTCGACCGGCTGTTCCTGCTGATCGCGGGCGCCCGCAAACGCGACGTGCTCGACGCCGCGGCCGCGTCGCTGCAGAAGAACGCGATTTCCCAACTGGCCAACGACAAGGGGACCCAGCTCGATGTCTACTGGTGCGCAAAGTAAGGCGGTCGTCGCGGGTCAGCATGCCGATGGCCCGCGCCTGCTCGCGGACGTCGGCGGCACCAACGCGCGCTTCGCGCTGGAAACCGGCCCCGGCGAGATCACGCAGATCCGCGTGTATCCCGGCGCCGACTATCCGACGATCACCGACGCGATCCGCAAGTATCTGAAGGATGTGAAGATCAGCCGCGTGAACCACGCGGCGATCGCGATCGCGAACCCGGTCGACGGCGACCAGGTCACGATGACCAACCACGACTGGAGCTTCTCGATCGAGGCGACGCGCCGCGCGCTCGGCTTCGACACGCTGCTGGTCGTCAACGACTTCACCGCGCTCGCGATGGCGCTGCCGGGCCTGACCGATGCGCAACGCGTGCAGGTCGGCGGCGGCGCGCGGCGCCAGAACAGCGTGATCGGCCTGCTCGGGCCCGGTACCGGGCTCGGCGTGTCGGGGTTGATCCCTGCCGACGACCGCTGGATCGCGCTCGGCAGCGAAGGCGGCCACGCGTCGTTCGCGCCGCAGGACGAGCGCGAGGATCTGGTGCTGCAATACGCGCGCAAGAAGTTTCCGCACGTGTCGTTCGAACGCGTGTGCGCGGGCCCCGGCATGGAAATCATCTATCGTGCGCTCGCCGCGCGCGACAAGAAGCGCGTCGCCGCGACCGTCGACACGGTCGAGATCGTCGAGCGCGCGCATGCCGGCGACGCGCTCGCGCTCGAAACGGTCGAATGCTTCTGCGGGATTCTCGGCGCGTTCGCGGGCAGCGTCGCGCTGACGCTCGGCGCGCTCGGCGGCGTGTACATCGGCGGCGGCGTCGCGCTGAAGCTCGGCGAGCTGTTCACGCGCTCGTCGTTCCGCGCGCGCTTCGAGGCGAAGGGCCGCTTCACGCACTATCTCGAGAACATCCCGACCTACCTGATCACCGCCGAATACCCGGCGTTCCTCGGCGTATCGGCGATTCTCGCGGAACAGTTGTCGAACCGCTCCGGCGGTGCGTCGTCGGCCGTGTTCGAGCGAATCCGCCAGATGCGCGACGCGCTGACGCCGGCCGAGCGCCGCGTCGCCGATCTCGCGCTGAACCATCCGCGCTCGATCATCAACGATCCGATCGTCGACATCGCGCGCAAGGCCGACGTGAGCCAGCCGACCGTGATCCGCTTCTGCCGCTCGCTCGGCTGCCAGGGGCTGTCGGACTTCAAGCTGAAGCTCGCCACCGGCCTCACCGGCACGATCCCGATGAGCCACAGCCAGGTGCATCTCGGCGATACGGCCACCGACTTCGGCGCGAAGGTGCTCGACAACACGGTGTCCGCGATCCTGCAGCTGCGCGAGCACCTGAATTTCGAGCACGTCGAGAACGCGATCGAGATCCTGAACGGCGCGCGCCGCATCGAGTTCTACGGGCTCGGTAACTCGAACATCGTCGCGCAGGACGCGCACTACAAGTTCTTCCGCTTCGGCATCCCGACGATCGCGTACGGCGACCTGTACATGCAGGCCGCGTCCGCCGCGCTGCTCGGCAAGGGCGACGTGATCGTCGCGGTGTCGAAGTCGGGCCGCGCGCCCGAGCTGCTGCGCGTGCTCGACGTCGCGATGCAGGCCGGCGCGAAGGTGATCGCGATCACGTCGAGCAACACGCCGCTCGCGAAGCGCGCGACCGTCGCGCTCGAGACCGACCACATCGAGATGCGCGAGTCGCAGTTGTCGATGATCTCGCGAATTCTGCATCTGCTGATGATCGACATCCTCGCGGTCGGTGTCGCGATCCGTCGCGCGTCGACGAACGGCGAACTGCCCGAAGCCGTCGCGCAGGCGAAAGCGCGCGCCAGCGACGACGAAACGGCCGACGTGCTCGACTGGCTGAGCCACGGCGCGTCGCCGGCGGCGAAGGACGTCGCGCGGGACTAGCGCATGGCGCGGCGTCAGCCGCGTCACGCGTCCCAACGAAAAACGCCACCGGCGCATCGCGCGCGGTGGCGTTTTTCGTTGTGCGATCCGGCTAGCGGTGCGGTTCAGGCGCCCGCTTTCACCGGCCGGCCATGCCAGCGCAGCACCAGATAGCGCCCGGCGAAACACAGCACGCCAGTGACGCCGATCGTCACGCCCATCGCGAACGGCGTGCCGTCCGCGAGTGCGCCGATCGCGACGCTCGCCAGCGCGCCGAGCGCGAGCTGCATCGCGCCGAACACGGCCGCCGACGCGCCCGCGTTGTGCGGATAGCGATGCATCAGGTCGGTCGTGCAGTTCGCGGACAGGATCCCGACCACGCCGACGACGAAGAACAGGCACACGACGATCGACCACAGCCCGCCCAACCCGGTCAGCGCGACGAACGCGACCGCGAGCGACGCGATGCAGCTCACGAGCGACGCGGCCGCGATGATACGCAGCGAACCGATGCGGCCGACGAGCCGCGTGTTCGCGAAGTTACCGATCATGATCCCGACGACGTTCAAACCGAACAGCAGCCCGTAGTGCTGCGGCGACACGTGGAAATACTCGATGTACACGAACGGCGTCGCGGTGATGTACGAGAACATCGACGCGAACGCCATCCCGCCGCACAGCATGTGCCCCCATGCGACGGGGTCGGACAGGATGCGCCCGTACGACGCGAACGACGCGAGCACGGCCGCGCTCTTGCGCCGCTCCTTCGGCCAGGTTTCGGGCACGCGCAGGTACGCGGTCGTCGCGCAGAGCGCGCCGAACACGGCCAGCACGACGAACACGCCGCGCCAGCCGGAGAAACGCAGGATCTGGCCGCCGATCAGCGGCGCGAGCAGCGGCCCGACCGCGGTGACGATCGCGACCATCGACAGTACCTTCGCCGCGTCGCTCGGCTCGTGCGCGTCGCGCGCGATCGCCCGCGCGAGCACCGACGCGGCGCCGGCGCCGAGCGCCTGCAAAAAGCGCACGACGATCAGCATGTCGATCGAACCCGCCACGAAGCAGCCGATACTCGCGAGCGTGAACAGCGCGATCCCGCCGAGCAGCACGGGGCGGCGGCCCCACGTGTCGGACAGCGGGCCGTACAGCAGCATGCCGATCGAGAAGCCGGCCATGAAGCTCGTCAGCGTGCGCTGCGCGGCGCCGGCGCTGACGGAGAAGCCCGCGGCGATCGACGGCAGGCTCGGCAGGTACATGTCGGTGGCGATCGGCCCGCAGGCCGCGAGCGCGCCGAGCAACAGGATCAGCCGGGCATCGGGCCGGCGCCGGACGACGTGGGACATGGGTATCCGGAATGGGAGCCCGCGCGCATCGGGGCGCGCGTGGCGGTGAAGACGGGAAGCCGCGCCGCAAGCGACGCGTTCAGGCCCATGATTGTACGCGCAACTTTTTTGCGTGCCTCGGGCTGCATGCGGCGGCGGGCAGGAACCCGCCCACGCGCGTCGCGCGCCGAACCAGCGTGCGGGCGGATTCGATTAAGCTTGCTGCTTGCCGCTCTTGTCTGACCTATTCGACGTACGACCGACCCGATGACCGCTTTCCTGCTGATCTGGAGCCCCAAGAAATGGCCATGGCCCGAGCTGCCCGACGTCGCCGCGCGCGTGAAGGCCGGCGAGGCCGTGCATGACGTATGGGGCTGCGGCTTCGCGCGCGGCATCCTGCCCGGCGACCGCGTGTTCCTGCACCGTGTCGCGAAGGAGCCCAAGGGCGTGTTCGGCTCCGGCTACGTGACGCGCGCGCCATACGAGGTGCCCGATCCGTCGACCAAGCGCGGCTACCGGCTGTGCATCGACTTCGTGTACGACTGGCTGGTCGACGCGCACCAGGACGTCGTGATTCCGCGCGACGCGCTGCGCGTCCATCCGTATTCGGTACAGACCTGGGATGCGCAGAGTTCCGGCACGTCGATCAAGCCGATGGTCGAAGGTCCGCTCGAAAAGCGCTGGGCCGAGCTGACCGGCAAGCGCAAGCCGCCGCGATAAGCGGAAACCGGGTCGCATCGGGGCCGCCTTTCTGTCCGGCCGATTCCCCCGGCGCGCCGAAAGGCCGCGGACCGGCCGGCGGGCTTGCCGCGCGTGTCTCCGGTACAATCAGACGATCGTTCCGCCCAGGCGCCGCGGCCCGTGCACAGGCCCCCGCGCCCTTCTCTCGCAGGTTTCGCTCATGTCCAACAATCAGATCCTCTTCGAACGCGCCCAGAAGACCATTCCGGGCGGCGTCAACTCGCCAGTGCGCGCCTTCCGCTCGGTCGGCGGCACGCCGCGCTTCGTCGCGCGCGCGCAAGGCCCGTATTTCTGGGATGCCGACGGCAAGCAGTACATCGACTACATCGGCTCGTGGGGCCCGATGATCGTCGGCCACGTCCATCCGGAAGTGCTGTCGGCCGTGCAGAACGTGCTCGCCGACGGCTTCTCGTTCGGCGCGCCGACCGAAGCCGAGATCGAGATCGCCGAGGAAATCTGCAAGCTCGTGCCGTCGATCGAGCAGGTGCGGATGGTGTCGAGCGGCACCGAGGCGACGATGAGCGCGCTGCGTCTCGCGCGCGGCTTCACGGGCCGCAGCCGCATCGTCAAGTTCGAGGGCTGCTACCACGGCCACGCGGACAGCCTGCTGGTCAAGGCCGGCTCGGGCCTGCTGACGTTCGGCAACCCGACGTCGGCCGGCGTACCCGCCGACATCGCGAAGCACACGACCGTCCTCGAATACAACAACGTCGCCGCGCTGGAAGAAGCGTTCGGCGCGTTCGGCGACGAGATCGCCGCGGTGATCGTCGAGCCGGTCGCCGGCAACATGAACCTCGTGCGCGGCACGCCCGAATTCCTGAACGCGCTGCGCGCGCTGTGCACGAAGCACGGCGCCGTGCTGATCTTCGACGAGGTGATGTGCGGGTTCCGCGTCGCGCTCGGCGGCGCGCAGGCGTACTACGGGATCGCGGCCGACCTCACCTGCCTCGGCAAGGTGATCGGCGGCGGGATGCCGGCCGCTGCGTTCGGCGGCCGCCGCGACATCATGGCCCACCTCGCGCCGCTCGGCGGCGTCTACCAGGCCGGCACGCTGTCGGGCAATCCGATCGCGGTCGCCGCGGGCTTGAAGACGCTGCAACTGATCCAGGCGCCGGGCTTCTACGACGCGCTCACCGCGCAGACGAAGCGGCTCGCCGACGGCCTCGCGGCCGAAGCACGCGCGGCCGGCGTGCCGTTCGCGGCCGACTCGATCGGCGCGATGTTCGGCCTGTACTTCGCCGAGCGCGTGCCGGGCAGCTTCGCGGAAGTCACCAAGAGCGACGTCGAGCGATTCAACCGCTTCTTCCACCTGATGCTCGACGAGGGCGTGTACTTCGCGCCGTCCGCGTACGAAGCCGGCTTCGTGTCGAGCACGCACGACGACGCGGTGATCGACGCGACGCTCGCGGCCGCGCGCCGCGCGTTCGCGGCACTCGCCGCCTGACCCGGGGCCGCGCGCATGTTCTCGGATACCGACTTCGCCCACATGCAGCGCGCGCTCGCGCTCGCGGCGCGCGGCATGTACACGACCGCGCCGAATCCGCGCGTCGGCTGCGTGATCGTCAAGGACGGCGACGTGATCGGCGAAGGCTTCACGCAGCCGGCCGGCCAGGACCACGCGGAAGTGCAGGCGCTCAAGGACGCGCGTTCGCGCGGCTACGACGTCGCGGGCTCGACCGTCTACGTGACGCTCGAACCGTGCAGCCATTTCGGCCGCACGCCGCCGTGCGCGAACGCGCTGATCGACGCGCGCGTCGCGAAGGTCGTCGCCGCGATGGAAGACCCGAACCCGCAGGTGTCGGGGCGCGGCCTCGGAATGCTGCGCGACGCGGGCATCGACGTGCGCTGCGGGCTGCTCGCGAATGAAGCCGGCGAGCTGAACATCGGCTTCGTGTCGCGGATGACGCGCGGCCGCCCGTGGGTGCGGATGAAGACCGCCGCGTCGCTCGACGGCCGCACCGCGCTGCCGTCCGGCGAAAGCCAGTGGATTACCGGCGAGGCCGCGCGCCTCGACGGCCATGCGTGGCGCGCCCGCGCGTGCGCGATCCTCACCGGTATCGGCACCGTGCGCGAGGACAATCCGCTGCTGACCGTGCGCGGCATCGACACGCCGCGCCAGCCGCAACGCATCCTGGTGGACAGCCGCCTCGACCTGCCGCTCGACGCGCGGCTGCTCGAAGGCGCGCCGTTGCTGATCTTCTGCGGCCGGCTCGACGCCGCCGGCGAACTGCGCGCGAACGTGCTGAAGTCGCGCGGCGCGGAAATCGTGCCGCTCGCGAATGCGCACGGCAAGGTCGACCTGCCCGCGATGCTGGCGGCGCTCGGCGCGCGCGGCGTCAACGAGCTGCACGTCGAGGCCGGCCACAAACTGAACGGTTCGCTGCTGCGCGAGCGGTGCGTCGACGAATTGCTGGTGTATCTGGCGCCGAGCCTGCTGGGCGCCGACGCGGCCGGCATGTTCGATCTCGCCGCGCCGGCCAGCCTCGAGGCGCGCATCCGGCTGTCGTTCCACGGTATCGAGCGGATCGGCGACGACCTGCGCATCCTCGCGCGTGTCGCACCGACCGACACGTCTCACTGAACGGAATCGCCACGATGTTTACCGGAATTGTCGCGGCCGTCGGCCGCATCGAATCGATCGCCCCGCTCGGCACATCGGCCGATGCGGGCGTGCGCCTGACCGTGCAGGCCGGCGGGCTCGATCTCGCCGATGTCGCGCTGGGCGACAGCATCGCGATCCAGGGCGCATGCATGACGGTGATCGAGAAGACCGACACCACGTTCGACGTCGACGTGTCGCGCGAAAGCCTGAACCGGACGGTCGGCCTCGCGCAGCCCGGCGAAGTGAATCTCGAGAAGGCGCTGCGCGCGCATGACCGCCTCGGCGGGCATATAGTGTCGGGCCATGTGGACGGCCTCGGTACCGTGTCGCGCTTCGCACCGGTCGGCGAGTCGCACGAACTGCGGATCGTCGCGCCGCGCGAACTCGGCCGCTATCTCGCGTACAAGGGATCGATCACGGTGAACGGCGTCAGCCTGACCGTCAATACGATCGACGACCGCGCGGACGGCTGCGAATTCTCGATCAACCTGATTCCGCATACGGTCGAAGTCACGACGCTGCGTCACGTGCAGGCCGGCGACAAGGTCAATCTCGAAGTCGACATGATCGCGCGGTATGTGGAGCGGATGCTGTCGGCATCGCAGGGCATGCATCAGGACTGAACAAGCAGATCCTCTGTATATGGAATGACGGCTGGCGGTTCGTTTCGGCATTGTTTGGGCGTCGCCACGGCCCCACTCGCCAGCCGCCGCGGCGGTCATACGCGGTAACCGAGCTGGCGCCACCGGGCATTGCTCGTGCCCTACTTCGTGCCGTGCCGCTCCGTCTCCTGCCATCCGAAATGCCGGCATCGCGATCGGATTCGGTCGTTGGCCGTCCGGCCAGCCGGTACCTGGCCGAACGGCCAACGACGCGCACGGGCCATGCCGTCGCGCTAAGATGCGTCGACAGCGGTTTCCACGCCGCCACGTACGACGCGCCGCGTAGCGGCCGCCACTCTTCCCATTGGAGTCGTCCCCATGTCCATCTCGATGTACCAGGCTTCGCTGCCCGTCCTGATCCGCGGCCTCACCAACCTGCAGCACATCCTCGGCAAGGCACAGGCGCATGCGGCCGAAAAGCAGATCGATCCGTCGGTGTTCATCGGCGCACGCTTGTACCCGGACATGCTGCCGCTCGTCCGCCAGGTGTACATCGCGACCGATACGGCCAAGGGCTGCGCCGCGCGGCTCGCCGGCACCGAGATCCCGAGCTACCCGGATGTCGAGCAGACCTTCGACGAACTGCACGCACGCATCCAGAAGACGATCGACTACCTGAAGAGCTTCGACGCCGCGCAGATCGACGGCAGCGAGACGCGCCAGATCGTGCTGAAGATGCGCGTCGGCCCGATCGAGTTCACCGGCCAGTCGTACCTGCTGAATTTCGTGCTGCCCAACTTCTTCTTCCACGTGACGACCGCGTACGACATCCTGCGCCACAGCGGCGTCGAACTCGGCAAGCTGGACTACCTCGGCGGGCGCAACGAGCACGCGTGACGCGCGGGCAGGCCACGTCCGGCCCGCAACCGTCCGCACCCGCGCGCAGGCCGGCCGCAGCGCTTTCCGGAGCACGCGCGGGCCCCGCGCGGCCCGCGCCAGCCGAAACGCCGTCCGGCTGGCGTAAAATACGCACTTTCCTCTTTCTCGCCCCCTTATGACGCTCGCCTCCACGCTCGACATCATCGCCGAGCTGAAAGCCGGCCGGATGGTGATCCTGGTCGACGAAGAAGACCGCGAAAACGAGGGCGACCTCGTGATCGCCGCCGAATTCGTCACGCCGGAAGCGATCAACTTCATGGCCAAGTACGGCCGCGGCCTGGTTTGTCTGACGTTGACGCAGGAACGCTGCAAGCAGCTTCACCTGCCGCTGATGACCTACCGCAACGGCACGCAGTACGGCACCGCGTTCACGGTCAGCATCGAAGCGGCCGAAGGCGTGACGACCGGCATCTCGGCCGCCGACCGGGCGCACACGATCGCCACGGCGGTCGCGCACGACGTGCGCCCCGAGCACATCGTGCAGCCGGGCCACGTGTTCCCGATCATGGCGCAACCGGGCGGCGTACTCGTGCGCGCGGGCCACACCGAGGCCGGCTGCGACTTCACCGCGCTCGCGGGCCTCACGCCGGCCGCAGTGATCTGCGAGATCATCAAGGACGACGGGACGATGGCGCGCCTGCCCGATCTGATCGAATTCGCGAAGGAACACAATCTGAAGATCGGCACGATCGCCGATCTGATCCAGTACCGCAGCCGCACCGAATCGATCATCGAGCGGATCGCCGAGCGCACGATGCAGACCGCGCACGGCACGTTCCGCGCGGTGCTGTACCGCGACCAGCCAAGCGGCTCGCCGCACATCGCGCTGGTGCGCGGCGCTCCGTCGCCCGATGTCGATACGCCGGTGCGCGTACACGAGCCGCTGTCGGTGCTCGATCTGCTCGAGACCGGCATCTCGACCCACTCGTGGACGCTCGACGCCGCGATGCGCGACATTGCGGAACGCGACCTCGGCGTGATCGTGCTGCTCAACTGCGGCGATACGAAGGAACACCTGATCGACGTCTTCAAGGCGTTCGACGAGGAAGAAAGGGCTGCCGCGCTCAAGCGCCGGCCGGTCGATTTCAAGACGTTCGGCATCGGCGCACAGATCCTGCGCGATGTCGGCGTCGGCAAGATGCAGGTGCTGTCGAATCCGCGCAAGCTGGGCAGCATGTCCGGCTACGGCCTCGAAGTCACGGGCTTCATTCCGATGCCCGGCGGCGAAGCCAAGTCCTGCCCGGCGTCCCACGCGTAACCCGCCACGGCGCTTTCGCCCTATAACCGTTCATCCACACCACGGACCAGATCATGGAAATCGGACAATACCAACCGAATCTCGAAGGCGACGGCCTGCGTATCGGCATCGTGCAATCGCGCTTCAACGAGCCCGTGTGCAACGGCCTCGCCGACGCGTGCGTCGAAGAACTGGAACGCCTCGGCGTCACCGGTGAAGACGTGCTGCTCGTGTCGGTGCCCGGCGCGCTGGAAATCCCGCTCGCGCTGCAAAAGCTCGCCGAAAGCGGCCAGTTCGACGCGCTGATCGCGCTCGGCGCGGTGATCCGCGGCGAGACCTACCATTTCGAACTCGTGTCGAACGAGAGCGGCGCGGGCATCACCCGCATCGGCCTCGACTTCAACCTGCCGATCGCCAACGCAGTCCTGACGACCGAAAACGACGAGCAGGCCGTCGCGCGCATGACCGAAAAGGGTCGTGACGCCGCACGCGTCGCGGTCGAGATGGCCAATCTGACGATGGCGCTCGACCAACTCGGCGACGACGAGGACGAAGAGGAAGACGAAGACGACGAAGAGGAGCGCGCATGAAGAAGAGCGCCCGCCGACAATCGCGCGAGCTGGCGACGCAGGGCCTGTACCAGTGGCTGCTGTCGAACGCGCCCTCCGGCGAGATCGACGCGCAACTGCGCGGCGCGCTCGGTTACGACAAGGCTGACAAGGAACTGCTTGAAGCGATCCTGCACGGCGTGATCCGCGAGCATGCGACGCTCGTCGAAGCGCTGGCGCCGTCGCTCGACCGTCCGATCGATCAGCTGTCGCCGGTCGAACGCGCGGTGCTGCTGATCGCGACGTTCGAGCTCACGCACCATGTCGAAACGCCGTACCGCGTGATCATCAACGAAGCCGTCGAACTCGCGAAGACGTTCGGCGGCTCCGACGGCTACAAGTACGTGAACGGCGTGCTCGACAAGCTCGCCGCGAAGCTGCGCCCGGCCGAAACGCAGGCGCGTCGCAACGGCTGATACCGCTGGTTGGTCCACGGGCGCGCAAGCGCCCGTTTTTCATTCTTTTCCCCCTCCGCCCTGCCCGCCGATGAATACCACCGCCGATTCGCTCGTCACGCTCGCCGCACGCGTCGACGCGATCCAGCCCTTTCATGTGATGGAACTGATGAAGGAGGCACAGCGGCTCGAGTCCTTGGGGCGCGATGTTATCCACATGGGCATCGGCGAGCCGGATTTCACCGCGCCGGAGCCGGTTGTCGAGGCCGCCGCAGCCGCGCTGCGCCGCGGCGTCACGCAGTACACGAGCGCGCTCGGCATCGCGCCGCTGCGCGAGGCGATCGCCGCGCACTATGCACGCGCATACGGCCTCACGGTCGCCCCCGAGCGGATCGTCGTGACGGCCGGCGCATCGGCCGCGCTACTGCTCGCGTGCCTCGCGCTGGTCGGCCGCGACGACGAAGTGCTGATGCCCGATCCGTCCTACCCGTGCAACCGGCACTTCGTCGCGGCGGCGGAAGGCCGTCCGGTGCTCGTGCCGAGCGGCCCGGACGCGCGCTTCCAGCTCACCGAAAACGACGTCCGCACGCACTGGAACGAGCGCACGCGCGGCGTGCTGCTCGCGTCGCCATCGAATCCGACCGGCACGTCGCTCGAACCGGACGAACTGAAGCGGATCGTCGAAGCGGTGCGCGCACGCGGCGGCTTCACGATCGTCGACGAGATCTACCAGGGGCTCAGCTACGACGCCGCGCCCGTGTCGGCACTGTCGTTCGGCGACGACGTGATCACCGTGAACAGCTTCTCGAAGTATTTCAGCATGACGGGCTGGCGGCTCGGCTGGCTCGTCGTGCCGCCCGCGCTCGTCGGCACGTTCGAGAAGCTCTCGCAGAACCTGTTCATCTGCCCGTCCGCACTCGCGCAACATGCGGCGCTCGCCTGCTTCGAACCCGCGACGCTCGACATCTACGAAACACGCCGGCTCGAATTCAAGCGCCGCCGCGATTTCATCGCGCCGGCGCTGGAACGGCTCGGCTTCACGGTGCCGGTGATGCCGGACGGCGCGTTCTACGTCTATGCGCATTGCGGCGGCGTCGCGCACCCGGCAGCCGGCGACAGCGCCGCGCTCACGCAGGCGATGCTGCACGACGCAGGCGTGGTGCTGGTGCCGGGCATGGACTTCGGTGTCCATGCGCCGCGGGACTATATCCGCCTGTCCTATGCGACCGCCTACTCGCGGCTCGAAGAGGCGGTCGACCGACTCGGGACGCTGTTCGGGCAGCACTGACACCGCGCCCGGCGCACCGGGTGCTTCACACACCGCAAAAAAGAAAAGGCATCCGAATCGGGTGCCTTTCCTTTCTCATGCCCAGTCGTGCCGGCCGAAGCCTCACGGCGCCTGCGACGTTATGCGCCGAGCTCCGAATGATCGGCGTGCGACTGCTTCGCGGTATCGACGCTCGCGTCGTCCTGCGACGCGGCTTCCTTCGGCGCCGCCTTGACCGAGGTCGTACCGTCGAGCGTCGCATGCACGCGCTTCGCGCCGCCGGCTGCGGCCGTCACGGCAGCAGCGGCGGTGACGATCGGCTTCGCGGGCTGCGCGGGCGCCTGCGGCGCGTTGATCGGCACGCTGCGGCCACGCGCGACGTCGCGCAGGCGACCGCGTTCGGCCATCACCTTCGAGCCATAGCCGTTGTCGTCGGGGTTCGTCGAGCCGTTGTACAGGCGCAGGCCGTTCGCGAGCGAGCCGCCGCGCGCAATGCAATCCTTCAGCACCAGTGCGCCGACCTGCAGGTTCGCGAGCGGCTGCAGCGCGGTGTCGGTGCCGCCGAAATACTCGAACTTGTCGGAATGAACCTTCGACATGACCTGCATCAGCCCCTTCGCACCGACGCCGCTTTCGGCGTACGGGTTGAAGCCCGATTCGATCGCCATCACGGACAGCAGCAACAGCGGATCCAGGCCGACGTCACGACCGGTCTGGAACGCGGCCTTGACGAGCTGGCCGAGCGGCTCCTGCGCGACGCGGTAACGGCGCGACAGATAAGTGGCGACGAGCGCCTGTTCGCGGTTCGACGCGAGCGCGCGATCGTCGCGGGCATCGGCCGCCACGCGCTGAATCGGAATCAGCTTGGCCAGTGCGACCGGCGACGGGCCGGTGCGGGCCGGATCGGACGCATCGCCCTGCGCGCCTTGAGCGCCCTGCGCGGCGGTTTCCGGCGCGACATCGAGGCCGACCGCCAGCGCATCCGTTTCGGGACTGTCCTCCTGCTGCGGCTGCGCACCGGCAGGCGCGAAGTTCGGCAGCGGATGGCCGGACAGCAGACGCGCCGGACCGGCCTGCACGGCCGCGGATACGACCGGCATCAGCTTCGCGGCGAGCGTGCCGCGGACGGTTGGCAGCAGCCACAGTGCGAGCGCAACCGCGACAGCGAAACAGCCGACAACGCTGAATAGATGGTGACTGACACGCGTCCCGCGACGCAGCAAGTTGCGCACGATTTGCGCATGCTGCTCAGTGGGACGCCACGATAACCAAGCGTTCATTCAGATCATCTCCCATGAACATGACTCGTGCGGCTCGCTCAGCTCGAAGGCGAGACAGAAAACGCGCCGCGGAATCACGACGCCGCACGCCTTGGTTGGGACGCGCAAGCATCGGGGAAACGGTATAAGTACCGTTCGAGGCCACGGTGTAAGAGGGCCGGCGCCTTCGCACATTGGGCGAGGCGGGCATACGCGGTGGCACCCACGCAAAAAACCAGCGTCTGGTAGCGCTGGCTAGGACTACGACAAAAGCCGTCGAAGACGCCGTGCAGGGTTCGGCGGACGGTGACGCGCTGCGTCAAAGATCGGTGATTGGCGGCTCGAAGCCTTTTACCCTGCAACCAATGTGAGCGGATTCTAGCAGGGTTTTATAGATCGTCAACACTATAAAAACTAAAATCTATAACAAAAAGTAATTTAAAACTCCTCTTCAGAACGCGAGCCCCGTGCCGTAGGGGGTTTGCGCGCGATCGACTTTTTCTCCGCCGGGCGGCTGCATGGCTGCCCGGGGTAAAATCGTCGGTCAATTCGGGGTCGCAGCCGGCCGCTGCCCCGCCCATCGCTGCCCGCTCATGCGGGTTGCCCGGACCTTCTTCATGAAATACAAAGACTTACGCGATTTCATTCAGCGCCTCGAGGCGCTCGGCGAACTGCGGCGCGTCACGCAGCCCGTGTCGCCCGTGCTCGAAATGACCGAGCTGTGCGACCGCGTGCTGCGCGCCGGCGGCCCCGCGCTGCTGTTCAACGCGCCGCCCGGCAATGCATTTCCGGTACTCGGCAACCTGTTCGGCACGCCGCGCCGCGTCGCGCTCGGAATGGGCGTCGATGCGGGCGACGATGCCGCGCTCGGCTCGCTGCGTGACCTCGGACGCCTGCTGTCCGCGCTGAAGGAACCCGATCCGCCGAAGAGCCTGAAGGACGCCGGCAAGCTGCTGTCGCTCGCGAAGGCAGTGTGGGACATGGCGCCGAAGTCGGTGTCGTCACCACCGTGCCAGGAGATCGTCTGGGAAGGCGCCGACGTCGACCTGAACAAGCTGCCGATCCAGACCTGCTGGCCCGGCGATGCGGGGCCGCTCGTCACGTGGGGCCTGACGGTCACGCGCGGACCGAACAAGTCACGCCAGAATCTCGGCATCTACCGCCAGCAGCTGATCGGCCGCAACAAGCTGATCATGCGCTGGCTCGCGCATCGCGGCGGCGCGCTGGATTTCCGCGAATTCGCGCTGCAGAACCCGGGCAAGCCGTATCCGGTCGCGGTCGTGCTCGGCGCCGATCCGGCCACGACGCTCGGCGCGGTGACGCCCGTGCCCGATTCGCTGTCCGAGTATCAGTTCGCCGGCCTGCTGCGCGGCAGCCGCACGGAACTCGCGAAGTGCCTGACGCCCGGCGTCGACACGCTGCAGGTGCCCGCGCGCGCGGAGATCGTGCTCGAAGGCTTCATTCATCCGCAGGAAGGCGCCCCTGCCCCCGCTCCGGCCGGCGCGCCGCCGCGACCGGCGGGCAACGCGGCGGCCGCGTACGAACACGCGCTCGAAGGACCGTACGGCGACCACACCGGTTACTACAACGAACAGGAGTGGTTTCCGGTGTTCACCGTCGAGCGCATCACGATGCGCCGCGACGCGATCTACCACTCGACCTACACGGGCAAGCCGCCCGACGAGCCCGCGGTGCTCGGCGTCGCGCTCAACGAGGTTTTCGTGCCGCTGCTGCAAAAGCAGTTCACGGAAATCACCGACTTCTACCTGCCGCCGGAAGGCTGCAGCTACCGGATGGCCATCGTCCAGATGAAGAAGAGCTACGCGGGCCACGCGAAGCGCGTGATGTTCGGCGTGTGGAGCTTCCTGCGGCAGTTCATGTATACGAAGTTCATCGTGGTCGTCGACGAGGACGTGAACATCCGCGACTGGAAGGAAGTGATCTGGGCGATCACGACGCGCGTCGACCCGGTGCGCGACACCGTGATGGTCGATAGCACGCCGATCGACTATCTCGACTTCGCGTCGCCGGTGGCCGGACTCGGCTCGAAGATGGGGCTCGACGCGACCAACAAGTGGCCGGGCGAAACCAGCCGCGAATGGGGCCGCCCGATCGAGATGGACGCGGCCGTCAAGGCGCGCGTCGACCGGCTGTGGCAGGAGATCGGCCTCTGACGCCAGGCAGGCCGGTGTCTACCGGCCTGCGCATCGCAATCGCCGCAAACACCCAGAAGATGAGCTTTCCGCCCGCCTCCATGCTGTCCGACGGATTCTTTCTGTCGCTCTCGTTGTGTCTCGACATCGGCCTCGTGAACGTCGCGATGCTGTCGCTCACGCTATCGCACGGCTTCCGCCCGGGCTTCTGGCTCGGCGTCGGCTCGTGCGTCGGCGATCTCGTCTACGCGGCGCTCGCGCTCGCGGGAATGGCCGTGCTGCTGCAGTTCGAACCCGTGCGCTGGATCGTGTGGATCGGCGGCGGCGCGGTGCTGCTGTTCCTCACGTGGAAGATGGCGCGCGAAGCGCTGGCGCCCGCCAAGGCGGCCGACGACGACGCGGACGATGCCCCGCCGCCGCGGGCGAGCGCACGGCGCAGTTTCGTGCGCGGGATGCTGCTCGCGATGTCGTCGCCGAGCGCGATCCTGTGGTTCGCGGCGGTCGGCGGCGCGCTGATCGCGAAAGCCGGTGCGACCACGCCGGCCACCGCGTCGGTGTTCCTGTCGGGCTTCTTCCTCGGCGGCCTCGCGTGGACGCTCTTCATGTGCACGCTCGCGAGCCAGGGCCGCAAGCGCGCGGGCGCCGGACTGATGCGTGCGTGCCATGTCGCGTCGGCGCTGCTGTTCGCGTATTTCTCGTACAGCGTGATCGTCGGCGGCTACCGCGACCTGATCGTGCACGCGGTTTAATCGCCATCGCGCTAGCGTGCCGGCCACGGCGCCGAACGTCAGCCCCAATGAAAAACGGCGCAGCGCCCCTCGCGGGACGTTGCGCCGTTTTGCCGCGCGCGGTCAGGCCGCGCGGGACGAATCAGCGACGCCAGTAGCCGTGATGGCCCCAGCCGCCATAACCATGGCGCCAGTACGGCCGACCGTAGTAGCCGCCGACGACCACGGCGGGCGGCGGCGCATAGTAGGCCGGCGCCGGCGCGTAATAGACGGGCGGAGGCGGCGGCGCGTAGTACACGGGCGGCGGCGGTGCATAGACGGGATACGCGGGTGCGACCGGGATACCGATGCCGACCCCGATCGACACGTGAGCCTGCGCGGCGCTTGCGGCGCCCAGGCCCAGCGCGGCGGCGGCGATGAACGGAATGAGCTTTTTCACTTCGATTCTCCTGCTGGAGCGGTATTTTAGGCGCTCCTGTCGGCAACGGCGGGCATGCACGTCGCATGCAAGCAATGTAGCGAAAACCCGCCCCGCGCGTATCGTGCATTTGTTGCAAATTGCAATTGCACGCGGCCCGAGGCGTCGCGCGGCGCGGTGCCCGATGCAGGCTGCCACCCTTGCGCGTCGCGTGATTCCGTCCGAGGAGCCGGGCCCCGACACCATGACCGGTCAGTCTTACCGGCTCCGATGCGTGTAACGGGCACGCGTACGTAATGAACGATTACAAATTCGAGACAAGATGCCGACATTTCAAGCGGGCCGCGGACGCCGGGCATTTCGGGGTCGGATTCGAAGATCATGATTTAGCCGTGACGCCCGAGGTCGGCCCGCATACGAATCGCACCGCATACCGGTAATTCATACGTGCGTTCGCCCGACCATCTGCCGTCCCGACACCGCCGTCATTCCTGCGATACTGGCGGCTGCTTCGTTTCCGCTTACATCCGCCGCCATGCCGCTTCCCGACACACCCCGCCTCGGCTTCATCGGCGCCGGCCGCCTGGCGCGCTGTATCGCGCAGCGCTTCGCGCAGGCCGGCTTCCCGGTCGTCGCGATCGCGAGCCGCACGCCCACGTCGGCCGCCGGCCTCGCCGCACGGATCGACGGCTGCCGCGCGGTCGACACCCCGCAGCAGGTAGTCGACGCCGCCGACCTGATCTTCGTGACGACACCCGACGATCATCTCGCGTCGAGCGCCGCGGCGCTGCGCTTCGACGCATCGCGCGCCGCCGGCCAGGCGCTCGTCCATTGCAGCGGCGCGTCGGCGGTTACGCTGCTCGATCCGGCGAAGCAGCAAGGCGCGGCCACCGGCGGCTTCCATCCGCTCTATCTGTTCGGCGGCACCGATGCCGACCTCGCGCGCATCGACGGCTGCTCGGTCACGATCGAAGCGGACGGTGCGCTGCACGCGACACTGCTGCGACTTGCCGCCGCACTCGGCTGCCATCCGCTGTCGATTCCGGCGGGCGGCCGGATGCTGTATCACGCGGCCGCGCACTACGCGGCGAGCTTCGCGCTGTGCGGCCTGTCGGAAGCGGTCGAGCTGTGGCGCGGCCTCGGTTTCGACGAGGACGCCGCGCTGCGCGCGCTGTTACCGATGCTCGCCGGCACGATCGAGACCGCTCGCGACAAGGGGCTCGCGAACGCGCTGGCCGGGCCGGTATCGCGCGGCGACACGGGCATCGTCGAGCGCCAGCTCGCGCTGCTCGAGGCGCGCGGCGGCGATCATGCGGCGCTGTACGCGCTGCTGACGCGCCGCGCGGTCGCGCTCGCGGCGAAGCGCGCAGCACCGCCGGCGTCGTTGCCGGCGCTGGCCGAAGCCGTCGAAACCTCGCTCGCACGCGTGGCCGCGCACCCCTCCCCGTCGCGAGACGAGGCGTGATAAGGTGTCGGCCGATGCGCCGCCAACCGGCGTTGGCGGCCGCACGCTACTGACTGTATAAAAAGGATGCCAACGATGTTCGGCGAGATCGCCCGTTTTCTGCTCAATACCGTCTTCACGCTATTCGGCGCCGCGCTGATTCTGCGCGTCTGGATGCAGGCCGTTCGCGTGCCGCCGTACAACCCCGTCACACAAGCCGTGCTGCAGGCGACCAACTGGCTCGTGCTGCCGCTGCGTCGCGTGATCGCGGGCGTACGCGGCATCGACTGGGCCAGCGTCGTCGCCGCGCTGCTCACCGCGCTCGTCTATGTCGTGCTGATGGTCGTGATGGCCGGCTTCGATCCGGCCGCCGTGATCGCGACGCTCGTCGTGGTCGCGCTGCTCACCGTCGTGAAGTGGGCGCTCAACCTCGTGATCTGGATGACGATCCTGATGGCGCTGCTGTCGTGGCTCAACCCGCGCTCGCCGGCGATGCCGATCCTCTACCAGCTCACCGCGCCGTTTCTGAACCCGCTGCGCCGCGTGATCCCGAACCTCGGCGGCATCGACCTGTCGCCGATCCTGCTGTTCGTGATCGTGCAGGTGCTGCTGATGATCGTCACGCGCGCCGCCGTGTCGCTGACGATGTTCGGCATCTGATCGGCGCGACGCCCTATGCCGCCGGCCCCTGCGCCGGCGGTGCGCCAAGCGTGTCGATCACGCCGAACTGCGCCGGCATCATCGCGTAGCACACCCGCACTTTCTCGCGCGACAGCCGCTCGAGCAGCCGCTGCGCTTCGTCCTCGGTGACGACGAATTCGACCTCGATCGCGAGCGAACCCTGCAGTTCGAAGAAGCGATCCTCGTGCAGCACGCGATGCTGGCCGAAACCGGCCATCGCGCGAAACGCGGAACCGCCCGCGACGCCCATCCGGTTCGCCTCTTCCAGCAGCCATTCCCACAGCGGCTTGCGGTGCAGCCGGTGCCGCTCGTGCACATAGAAGCGTAAAAAGACCCTGTCCATCGCCCCCTCCGATGGCGGCCCCGCTCAGGCCGCCGCGAGCCACGCGCGCGCGGTCCACATGCCGAGCGCCGTCAGCGCGAACGATCCAGTCAAGTGTAGGGCAGCCACCGCCAACGCCCATCCGAATTCGCCCTCGAGCGCGTGGGTCATCACTTCGACCGAATAGGTCGAGAACGTCGTGAGGCCGCCGAGAAAGCCCGTGATCACGAACAGCCGCCACTCGGGTGGCAACCCGACGCGGACCGTGAACACGACGGCGGCCACGCCGATCACGTAGCCGCCGATCAGGTTCGACGCGAGCGTGCCGAGCGGCACCGCGGGAAAGAAGGCGTTGAGCGCGAGGCTCAGGAACCAGCGCAGCAACGCGCCGAGGCCGGCGCCGACGAAGATCGCGACGATCGAATAGAACAAGGGCACCCCTCATGGTCGGCGCCGCGCGGCGCACGCGGCCTACGCTGAACTGTATGCGGAATCGCGCCGCGCCGGCAATGCCGACGGGCCGGATCAGCAGGCGGCGAATCGTGTCGCGAACGCATGACGCGTTTCACGATTTTCACACGCGTGCCGTCGCGGATATTTACCGAACGATTACATCCGACATTACAAATAAACTTTGAATCGACTGATTATTTATCCGCTTTTTAAAAACCGATAAAGCAGTTCGATCCGGTTCACGACAACCCTGCACAACGCCCACGTCAAAAGGGCTCCACGTACTTTCCCTTATCAGACATTCCCGTATCCGGCCGATATTCGATGTAATTACCGTCGGCGATTTCGTAAAATTGTTTCGCTACTCCACCCGCTCGACATGGAGACTCAAAAATGAACAATATGCACCTGTCATCCATGTTGATCCCGGCGCTGTGCGCGTCGCTGCTCGCATCGAGCGTCGCGCTCGCCGACGGCAACGGGCCGCCACCCTACGTCGAAGGCAACCGCGCACCGAAAGGATTCGCGCGCCCGCCGTTCCACACGAAGCCGCGTGCGAGCACGGCCACGATCGCCGGCCTCACGCCGGCACTCGCGCGGCATGCATACGGGTTCGACGCGATCGCGAACCAGGGCGACGGAGTGGTCGTCGCGATCGTCGACGCGTACGACGACCCGAAGATCGAATCCGATCTCGGCGTGTTCAGCACTGCGTTCTCGCTGCCGGCCTGCACGTCGTCGAACGGCTGTTTCACCAAGGTCTACGCCCACGGGGCACGGCCCAAGCCCGATTCGGGCTGGGCGCTCGAGATCTCGCTCGATGTCGAATGGGTGCATGCGATCGCACCGAAGGCGAAGATCGTGCTCGTCGAGGCCGCATCGGCCAGCTTCAGCGACCTGCTGGCCGCGGTCGACGTCGCGGTCAAGCGCGGCGCGTCGGTCGTGTCGATGAGTTTCGGCGGCAACGAATTCAGCAGCGAGACCGGCTTCGACGGCCACTTCAACGTACCGGGCGTCACGTTCGTCGCATCGTCCGGCGACAGCGGCACCGGCACCGAATACCCGGCCGCGTCGCGTTACGTGGTATCCGTCGGCGGCACGACGCTGTCGTCGGACACGGCCGGCAACTACATCGGCGAGGCGGCATGGAGCGGCAGCGGCGGCGGCGTGAGCAACGTCGAGGCCGAGCCGGCCGGCCAGACCGCGTGGCCGATTCCGGTGGCCGGCAAGCGCGGCGTGCCCGACGTCAGCTACGACGCGAATCCGTCCAGCGGTTTCGCGGTGTACGACTCGGTCACCTATCAGGGGCAGGCCGGCTGGTTCCAGGTCGGCGGCACGAGCGCGGGGGCGCCGCAATGGTCGGCGCTCGTCGCGATCGCGAATTCGCTGCGCACGGCGGCCGGCAAGAAATCGTTGAGCGGCACCTACGACACGCTCTATACGGTCGGTAAAACCGCGTACGGCAGCGACTTCCACGACGTGACGACCGGGTCCAACGGCAATTGCGGCAGCATCTGCAATGCGGCGGGCGGCTACGACTACGTGACGGGCCTCGGTTCGCCGATCGCGCCGGCGCTCGTGCAGGCGCTCGTCGCGCGGCCGTAAATTCGCGGCACGTGGTTCAGCCGCCGCGCCACGCGCGGTCGAGCGCGTTCAGCGTCGTCAACGCCCCGCCTTTCAGCCCGATCACGTCCGCCCGGCGCGCATGCGCCTCGCGTGCATTGATGCGGATCACGTCGGCGCCGAGCCGTTCGCTCAGCAGGCGCACGGTCGGAATCGCCGTGCCCGCGCCGATCTCGACCACGGCGACGCGCCCGGCCTGCGCGATCCAGTCTTCGAGCGCGCGCTCTTGCGCGTCATAGCGCGCACCGAGCCAGCCGGTGTCGCCGAACATCAGGATGTTCGGCCGCGCGAGACCGCCGCAGTGCGGGCAGCGCGGCAGGTCGCCAACCAGGCGGCACGTCGCTTCGTCGACCACCGGCACGAACGGCGCCGCGTCCCACGTGTCGTCCGTGCACGGGCGCAGGCATTGCATCGCATGAATCGAGCCGTGGATCTCGACGATGCGCGCCGGATCGAAGCCGGCTTTCTGGAACTGGCCGTCGACGTTGCTGGTCAGCACGAAGCCGCCGTTCGGCATCGCGTCGATCCAGCGGCGCAGGATCGCGAAACCCGCGTGCGGCACCGTCGCACGGTACAGCGCGAGACGATGCCCGTAGAAGCCCCAGGCGAGGGGCGCACGTGCACGAAGTGCGTGCGGCGACGCAATCTCGTGGAATTCGAAACGCTCGTGGCGCAGCGCCGGATACGCGCGCCAGAAACCGTCCGTGCCGCGAAAATCGGGCAGCCCGGAATCGACGCCGATGCCCGCGCCGGCCGTGACGAGCAAGGCGTCGGCGCGTGCGAGTGCGTCAACGGCGGACGCGACGAGATCGGCGGGAAGCGGCACGGCGGCGGAGTCCGCGGAATCAGCGGGATCGGAAGAAGGCATGATGGAAAAGCGGTGGCGTCGAACGTTGCGCGAGTGGCGTCGCGATCATACGCCGGTTCGGACGCTGCGCTGCATCGACCACGCAACGCGGCGTGCACTACACGCGCCGGCTCTGGGCGAGGCGAGTGCCGGCCGTCCGCAAGCGCCGCACCGGCGATGCCGCCAACCGGTACCCATGCTCGCTCAGTCAGCCGAATCGTCCTGCGCAACCGGCATCTCGTCGACCGCGAAATAGACCGGCTTGCCGAGTCCCCGAGCAAGCGCCACGTCCGCATCCGCCCCGCGCGACGCACCATCGATGCGCAACACCGCATCGCAACGTCGCAGCAGCCGGTGCGCGGCCGGATACAGGAAGGTTTCGCTGACGGCGTCACCCACCTGCGTCGACCCGGCCGCGGCCGCGAGCGGCAACGACACCCATTCACCGATCATCGGCACGTGCCCGCGGCGATACACGGCGAGCGCCGCCGCTTCCAGCCGGTGCAGGTTCGCGGCGATGCGGGCAGGGTCGCCGTCCGTGCCGCTGCGATAGGGGCCGGCGACCAGCACGAGCCGCGGCGTCATGCGGCGCGCGCGCCGGCGGTTTCCCGCAGCGCGACGTACTGCAGCAGCATGATCGTCTTCGCATCGACGATCTCGCCGCGCTCGACCGCGTCCAGCGCCGCCTGCAGCGGCATCTCGACGACTTCGAGATCTTCACCCTCTTCCGCGATGCCGCCGCCGGCACTCGTGCGCAGCGACGCATCGTATTCGCCGACGAAGAAATGCAGCTTCTCGGTCACTGAACCCGGGCTCATGAACGCCTCGAACACCTTGCGCACGCCGCGCACGCGATAGCCGGTCTCCTCCTCGGCCTCCGCGCGAATGCGCGCTTCGGGCGTTTCGTCGTCGAGCAGGCCGGCCGCCGCCTCGAGCAGCATGCCGTCGTGCCCGCTCACGAACGCCGGCATCCGGAACTGCCGCGTCAGCAGCACGTCGCCCGTCTCGGCATGGCGCAGCAGGATCGTCGCGCCGTTGCCGCGATCGTAGGTCTCGCGGCTCAGACGCTGCCACGTTCCGTCACGGCGCAGGAAATCGAACGTCACCTTCCGCAGCACATACCAGTCGTCGGACAGCACCGTCGTATCGACGATGCGCACCCGCTCGCGCGTTGCAGCTATTCCAGCCATTGCGGCCTCCGGTTCGACAAAGGACGGCGCCCATGGTAACGTGCAGATTCGTGCAATTTCAAGAATTTTCGTGCAAACACGATGCTGACGACGCAACGCAAAAAGGCGATCCTCGATGCGCTCGCGCGCGACGGCCAGGTGCTGGCCGCCGAGCTGAGCGTGCAATTCGGCGTGTCCGAAGACACGGTGCGCCGCGACCTGCGCGAGCTCGCGGCCGAAGGGCTGCTGCAGCGCGTGCACGGCGGCGCGCTGCCGGCGTCGCCGGCCATCGCGCCGTTCGCGCAGCGCGAAGCGCTCGAATCCGCGGAGAAGCGGCGCATCGCGCGGCGGGCCGCGCAGATGATCGCGCCCGGGCAGGTTGCGATCGTCGACGGCGGCACGACCTCCGCGCTGCTCGTCAGCCAGCTGCCGGCCGACCTGCGCGCGACGATCGTCACGCACAGCCCGAGCGTCGCGGTCGCGCTGGCCGCGCATCCGTCGATCGACGTGATCCTGATCGGCGGGCGGCTCTACAAGCACTCGATCGTCGCGGTCGGCGCCGCGGCGATGGAAGGCATCGCGCGCATTCATGCAGACCTGTACTTCATGGGCGTCACGGGCGTCCATCCGGTAGCCGGCCTGAGCACCGGCGATTTCGAGGAAGCGGCGATCAAGCGCGCGCTGGCCGAACGCGCGGCCGAGACGGTCGTGCTCGCGTCGCAGTCGAAACTGCGTGCGGCGTCGCAGTTCGTGATCGGCGACCTCACGCTGGCGCAGACGATCGTCGTCGAGAAGGAAACCGACGCCGCGCTGACGAAGCCGATCGAGGCCGCGGGCGTGACGGTGGTGCGCGCGTAGCGCGCGGGGCGCTCGCATGCGCCGAATCGGTTGCGGGCGGCACCGCGCCCGGTCGAATCCATGTCAGCGTGCTGACAGGCACCGCTTGCTAACATGGGCGATCGCCCGATCGCCACGTGCTACCCGCCCGATGCCCCCGCCCTCCACCACGACGCCTCAGGTACCGCCCGCCGGCGACGCTCCGCCGCCCGGCATCCTCGCGCTGTTCATCGCGTTCGCGCAGATCGGCCTGACCAGCTTCGGCGGCGGGCTCAGCGGGCGGATGATGCGCGACTTCGTCCACGAGCGGCGCTGGCTCGACGAAGAGGCTTTCCTCAACGGCCTCGCGCTGTCGCAAGCGTTGCCGGGCGTCAACGTGAAGAACCTCGCGATCTGGATCGGCTACCGGCTCGCCGGATGGCGCGGCGCGGTGGCCGGCTTCACCGGCATCATCGCGCCGCCGGCCGTGCTGATCGTGCTGTTCGGCGTCGCGTTCTCGACCCTCACGCGCTTCCCGCTCACGCATGTCGCACTCGCTGGCGCGGCGGCCGCGGCGATCGGGCTGTCGATCTCGATGGCGATCACGGCGGTACGCCGGCTACCGCGCCGCGTGCTGCCGTTCGCGGTAATGACGCTCACGTTCGTGTCCGTCGCGGTGCTGCACTGGCCGCTCGTATGGACCGTGCTGATCGGCGGCGCGCTGAGCGTCGTGCTCGAATACCGCCGTGCGGCCGCCGCGCCGGCCGGGAGCGACGCACGATGAACGCGTCCGCACGTTACGCAGCGCTGTTCGGCGTGTTCGCGCCGCTGTCGATCGCGACGATCGGCGGCGGGCAGGCGGTCATCGCGGATATCCAGCGGCAGGTCGTCGACGTCCATCACTGGATGAGCGCCACGCAATTCGTGAACGACTTCGCGATCGCGCGGATGGCGCCCGGCCCCGGCTCGCTGCTGGCGACGCTGATCGGCTGGCAGGTGGCCGGCTTCTGGGGCGCGGTGATCGCGACGCTCGCGCTGTTCGGCCCGACCGCGTTCCTGATCTACGGTGTCGCGCATCTATGGCGGCGGCACCGCGGCGCACGCTGGCAAATCGCGCTCGAAGCCGGCCTGCGCCCGGTCGCGGCCGGCATGATCCTCGCGTCGGTGTGGGTGCTGCTGCAGGCGCTCGACGGCGGCTGGGCCGCCCGCGCGATCGCGGTGGCGTCGACGCTGTGCGTGATCTACACGCGCGTTCATGCGCTGCTGCTGATCGCGATCGGCGCGCTGCTGCTCGTGGGTGTGCACACGCTCGGCGGCGTGTAACGCGCCGCCGCCGTCATCGCACCGGCCGTCGCGTGATCGTCTAGGCCCCACGAAACACCGGCGCACGCCGCTCCGCGAACGCGCGCAACCCTTCGTCGAAATCCGCGCCTTCGCACGCCTGGCGACGCAGCTCGGTGATTCGTTCGAATGCGTCGGCCGGCAACGGCCGTGCGTCCTGCAGCACGCGCAACTGCTCCTTCACCGCGTGCACCGCGAGCGGCGCCTTCGCGGCAATCGTGCGCGCGACGTCGAGCGCCGCGTCGTCGACCCCGCCCGCGTCAGCCAGCCGGTTCACGAGCCCGTGATGCGCGGCGCGTTCCGCATCGAGCGGCTGCGCGCAGAAGAACATCTCTTTCAGCACATGGATAGGCAGGTTGTCGTGGAAGCGCAGCAGGCCGCTCATCGAATACGGCAGGCCGATGTTCGCCGGCGTCATCGCGAAACGCGCGTCGCGCGCCGCGACGACGAGATCGCAGCTCATCACGAGATCGACCGCCCCGCCCCACGCCGATCCGGCCACCGCCGCGATCACCGCGCCCGGATAGGTCCGCACGCGCCGCAGCGCGCGTTCGAGCGGTTTGCCGTACGCGAGCGGATCGCGGTCGTCGGCCAGTTCGCGCAGGTCGTGCCCCGCGCTCCACACGTCGCCGCTGCCGTCGTTGGACAGGATCACGACCGGCGGCGGACGGTGCCCGGCAAACGCATCGAGATGCGCGACGAGGGCATCGAGCAACGGCGCGTCGAGCGCATGCCGTCGCGCCGGATTCCCGAACCGCACGCGCGCGATCCGCTCGCCGATCCAATCGACCGTCACGCTCGACGCCCCGTCGTGTTTCGTCATGTCGGTCATTGCACGGCCTCCGCCACCGCATCGGCCTGGAAGATCGCGCGCCCGGCCAGCAGTGCGTCGATCGCGTCGTCGCCGTAGCCGGCTTCGCGCAGCACATCGACCGTATGCTCGCCGAGCAGCGGCGGCGCATGGCGGGTGCGCGGCGCCGGCACGTCGTCGCCCATCCCGCCGAGCGGCGTGACGACCTGGCGCAGCGTACCGAGCGTCGGATGCGCGACCGGCTCGACGAGCCCGCAATGCGCGAGCTGCGGATCGTCGAACACTTCGTCGAGCGTATGAATCGGGCCGGCCGGCAGCCCGGCCTCGACGAAACGTTGCGTCCATTCGCGCTTGCCGCGCGTGCGCAACCGGCTTTCGAGCAGCGCCTTGAGTTCATCGCGATGCGCGACCCGCGCATCGTTGGTCGCGAAGCGCGGATCGTTGGGCAGCGCGGGCAGATCCAGCAACTGGCACAGCCGCAGCCACATGTCGGTCGTGATCGGCGCGAGGTTGAGCGGGCCGTCGGCCGTCTCGAACACGCCGTACGGCGCGATCACCGCATGCGCATTGCCGGTACGGCGCGGCACGTCGCCGAGGCTCAGGTAGCGTTGCCCATGCACGCTCAACAGCGCAACGAGGCTTTCGAGCAGCGACGTGCCGACATGCTGGCCGCGCCCGGTGCGCTCGCGCTCGAACAGCGCGGCCATCACGCCGGTCGCGACCCACATCCCCGAGCTGAGATCGCCGATCGCGGTGCCCGTGCGGGTCGGCTCGCCGTCCGGGAAACCGGTGAGGCTCATCAGCCCCGCATAGCCCTGCGCGATCTGGTCGAAGCCCGGCCAGTCGCGCAGCGGGCCGCGCGGGCCGAACGCGGTGACGCTGCCCATCACGAGCCGCGGGTCGCGCGCGCTGAGCTCAGCATAGCCGAGCCCCATCGCGTCCATCGTGCCCGCCTTGAAATTCTCGATCACGACGTCGGCCTGCGCGATCAGGCGCCGCACGACGTCGAGGCCGGCCGGCTGCCGGAAGTCCACGCAGATGCCGCGCTTGTTGCGGTTGCAGGACAGGTAGTACGTGCTCACGCCGCGATCGAACGGCCCCCACGCGCGGCTCATGTCGCCGTGCGGCCCCGATTCGACCTTGATCACGTCGGCGCCGAGATCCGCGAGTACCATCGAGCAGAACGGCCCCGACAGCGCGCGACTCAGATCGACGACCTTGATTCCTGTTAATGCCTGCATTCCGGACTCCTGATATTGATGGGTATGTCTCGTCTTGTTTCCGAACGACTGCGGCATTTCGCTCATTCGGGCAGCGTCTGGTGCCGCGTCTCGACCGCGAACGGCAGAATCAGGACGCCGAGCCCGAACACGGCCGCGGTCCATGCGACCGGCACGCCGAGCGATCCATAACCGTGAATCGCGGCACCGAGCAGAAAGTTCACGCCCGCGCCGATGAAGCGGCCGACCGACGCGTTGAACGCAAATGCGGTGGCCCGCACGCGCGTCGGATATTGCTCGGGCAACCACAGCGAGAAGATCGCGAAGTTGCCGCCGAAGAAGCCGAGGAACGCGAGCGACACCATGAACGCGGCGAGCCCGTTCGGCTGGTAGAACGCCCAGCCGAACGCGAACACGATCGAGCCGGCCATCCCCGCGAAATACACGCCGAGCGCGGTACGCCGGCCAAGCCGTTCCGACAGCCACGGCGCCACCAGGCAGCCGGAAATCGTCGCGCACGACAGGATCGCCGCGCCGATCGACGCAAGCCGCAGCGCGCCGACGTGATCGATGCCCGCACGCGCCGCCAGCGTGGTGACCGCGCTCGCCTCGTAGACGGAGCCGGCCCACAGCCCGACGATCGCAACGCCGACGAGGCTCGCGCTCGTCAGCGTGCGGCGCCGGAACGCCGGCGCGAAGATCTCGCGCAGCGGATGCGCGCGCCGCGCGTCAGCCACGTCGCCGTCGCGCGCGTCGTGCCGCCGCCACTGCCCCGGCTCCTTCACGCGCATCACCGTGAACACCGCGAGCAGCGCGGGCGCCAGCCCGCACAGGAACATCGCGCGCCAGCCGTAGGTCGCGCCGATCGTGTAGTTCAGGCAGGCCGCGATGAAGAAGCCGAAGTAGTAGCCCGTCTGCAGGTAGCCGGCGCCCATCTTGCGGCGGTCTTCCGGCCAGCTCTCAGCGACGTAGGTACCGGCGAGCGCCCATTCGCCGCCGACGCCGATCCCGGCGATCAGCCGGCACGCGGCCAGCGCCCACACGTCGTGCACGAACGCGGCCGCGCCGGTGAACACCGAATAGATCAGGATGCTCGCCGCGAGCGTGCGCACGCGGCCGAAGCGATCGGCGAGCGGCCCCCAGATGAACGACAGCCCCCAGCCGATCAGGAACAGCGCGAACAGGATCGAGCCGTACATCCCCAGATTCGCGGGCGTCGCCGCGATGCCGGACGCCGGCAGCAATTCCGTCAGCGCGGGAATCAGCACGAGCGCGTAGATCACCGAATCCACGCCGTCGAGCACCCAGCCCGCGTACACGGCCCAGAAACCCTTCACCTGCTCGCGCGTGAGCGGCGTGCGCCGCGGCTTCGCGCCGGCCGCCGGCGCGTCGATCGCCTTGAACATCTTCGTCTCCTTGCCGGCGGGGGCCGGCTCTTGCGCCGCGTCGGTCCGGAATGGCCGGCAGTCGGGCTCTTTTGTGAGACGAGTATAGAAACGCTATCGATCGCTGAAAAATATGATATTCATCTCGCTCGATCGGATTGGCTTATGGCTCGAATCGGGCGTGATTCGGGCTTGAATCGGAGACGGCGGCGATGGACTTGAGGCAGTTGCGCTATTTCGTGAAGGTCGTCGAATGCGGCAACGTCACGCACGCGAGCGAGGCGCTGCACGTCGCGCAGCCGGCGGTGAGCCAGCAGATGCGCAATCTCGAGCAGGATCTCGGGATGCAACTGCTCGAACGAAGCGTGCGCGGCGTCGCGCCGACCGCCGCCGGCCGCACGCTGTACCGGCACGCGCTCGAGTTGCTGCGCCAGGCCGACGGCACGCGCGAGCTGCTGCGCCGCGACGCCGACACGCCGCAGGGCCGCGTGACCGTCGGCATGCCGTCGAGCACCGCGCGCGTGCTGGCCATTCCGCTCGCCCGCGCGGTACGCGACCGCTATCCGGGCATCATGCTGGAGCTGATCGAAGCGCCGAGCGCCGACCTCGACACGCTGCTCGAACGCGCGCGGCTCGATCTCGCGATCGTCGTCGATGCGGTCGACACGCGCGGGATCGCGATCCACCGGCTGCTGACTGAAACGCTGTACCTGATCACGTGGCCCGGCTTTCCGGTGCCGGACGCACCCGTGCCGCTCGACGCGATCGCGCGGATGCCGCTCGTGCTGCCGAGCGCGCCGAATACGATCCGCAACCGCGTCGACTGGGCGATGCGCGAGGCCGGGCTGTCGTACGAGATCAGCTTCGAGGCGAGTTCGACCGGGCTGCTGTTCGCGGCCGTGATGGCGCAGCTCGGCGTGACGATCCTGCCGTGGACCGCCGCGCACGTCGAGATCGCGGAGCGCAAGCTCAAGCTGTCGACGGTCGCGCACCGGCTGTTCGCGCGCGACCTGTCGCTGTGCTGGCACGACACCGCGCTGGTCAGCAACGCGGTGCAGAAGGTGAAGGCCGAAATCGTCCGGCTGTTCGATACGCTCGGGCAGCGGCCGGAATGGGCGGCCGCCGGGCATTGACAATGGCCGCCGGCACCCCTTAACGTAGCGCCATCCTAACCATCTCCGGTTCAGCTTAAGAGGTTGTCGGCCCGCTCGTGCTCGACACCTCCGCCTTCCTCGAAGGCCTGCTGCTTGGCGCCGGCCTGTTCACGTCGGTCGGCCCCAAGGACGCCTTCGTCATCAAGCGCTCGCTTTCGAGCCCTCACCTGCTCTCCATCGCGCTCGTCTGCGCAGGCAGCGACGCATTGCTGATCGTGCTCGGCGCGCACGGGCTGTCGGCATTGCTGTCGCGCCATGCCGCCGTGGTGACGGCCGCGCTGTGGGCCGGTATCGCGTATCTCGCCGGCTACGGCCTGCTCGCGCTGCGCTCGGCGATCGTCGGACGGGAGCCTGAGCATGTAGATGGCTCGCGCGTCGCTAGCGAACCCACGCGGTCGCGCACGCTGCTCGCGACCGCCGCGGTTTCACTGCTCAATCCGTATGCATGGATCGATACGGTGCTGCTGCTCGGGACCGTGATCGTGAGCCACGCGCCGTCTGCCCGCGCGCCGTTTGCGATCGGCGCGATGACTGCGTCGCTGGCGTGGTTCCTGATGCTCGTCTATGGCGCACGCGCGTGCCGTGCGTGGTTCGCCCGTACGCTCGCGTGGCGCGTGCTTGATGGCTTCGTCGCGGTGATGATGCTCGGCTTCGCGGTGCGTTTCGCGATCGACGCGCTTTAGGCGTCAGCGGCCCGATACCGATATCGCGCGGAATGCGTCGTGCGCGTGGGCATGCAGCTCGAATCCGATACCCGGCGCCTGCGGCACGCGGGCGTATCCCGCGTCGACGATTTCGCCATCGGCGAGTCCGCTGAAGGGTTCGAATGCGAACGGGCTGACTTCCGCGCCGCCGAGCCCGAGCGCCGCGACGACATGCAACGAGAACAGATGGCCGCCGTGCGGCCAGAACGCGTCGCGCCGCCAGCCGCGCGACACGAAGTGATCGACGATCTGCAGATAGCCCGGCAGCCCGTAGCTGTGCACGGGATCGAACACCAGCACGTCGCGGTCGGCACGCAAGCCGCCGTAGCGGTCGAGCAGCTTCGCTTCCGCGAGCGAAAACAGCGCTTCGCCTGCCGCGATTGACGGTGCGTACCGCGCGGCGACGTCTGCCTGGAGCGGCAGGTCGAGCGGATCGCAGATGTCCTCGAACCACCACAGATCGAACGGCGCGAGCATGTCGACGGCCCGGTCGACGGTCGTCGCGTCGTACGTGTTCATCGCGTCGACCGCGAGATGCGAAGGGCCTGCCAGCTGCGCGGCCGCGGCTTCGATGCGGCGCCGGTCCTGATCGAAATCCGCACCGCCGATCTTGATCTTCGCGTGCGTGTAGCCGAGGTCGACGATCCGGCGCATCTCGTCCGACAGGCGCGCGAGGTCGTCATGCGGGTAGCGGTAGCCGCCGCCCGCGTACACGCGCACGCGCGGCGCCGCCGTGCGTTGGAGGCGCTCGGCGAGAAAGCGGTGCAGCGGCAAGCCGGCGATCTTCGCGGCCGCGTCCCAGATCGCCATGTCCAGCGTGCCGACCGCGACGCAGCGTTCGCCGTGTCCGCCCGGCTTCTCGCCGGCCATCATCGCGCGCCAGGCGCGGAATGGGTCGAGGTTCGTGCCGGCTTCGTCGGCGAGTGAGTCGGCGGCAGCCAGCAGGCGCGGCGCGAACCGTTCGCGGATCAGGCCGCCCTGCGCAAAGCGGCCGATCGATGCGTAGCCGTAGCCCGTCACCGGGCGGCCGTCGCGCACGACATCGGTGACGACCGCGACGACGCTCGTGGTCAGGCCGCCGGACGGGATCGCCGGATCGGCATAGCGGGATACGGGAATCGCGCGTTCATGGATCGCGGTGATGCGCATGGTCGGGGTTCCGAGGGTTGCGACCGGCGTCGGCGAACGAGGTACGCGATGCAGCCGGAACGCTGCATCATAGGCGCTGTCGCCGCGGGTTGCAGGCGTACGCTACCGCGACGGGCAATCGCGCCGCAGCCGCAGTGTGATCGCCGAGAAATCGGCCTGGATCACGGCGAAGATGAACACAGTCGACATGCCGAACAGCAGCACACCGCACGACGCTTCGATTCCACCGAGCATCCGCCAGTTCGCGGCGGGAACGACGCCCGCTGCGCCGAGCGTCGACATCGTGTCGATCGAGAAGAACAGCGCGACGACCGCCACGCCGGCCATCCCCGCGATGTGTACGAGAATCGTGGCCATGCCGAGCAGGATGCCGATCGTCCAGTTTTCCATGCGAGGCCTTTGTTTCGGAACAACAACAGAAACGTGGTAGGACTAACATCAGGACCGAAAACGCGACAGTATAGTCGAGATCGCATTCCTGTCGTATAGACGACTAGCGGATCGGCCTTTCGGGTAACGGAGAGCATGCAGCCGACTTCAAAGTAACTCTCCGTAGCCAGGTAACTGGCGCGCCATTGCTCAAATACGATTATCGAGGAAAAAATCCCCACGAAAACGCAACAATCAATTTTCCACCTAACTACGCCATCTCGCTAAGCTTTCGCGCTCAAGAAACGCCGAAACAGTGCAGCGTAACCTGGTTGCTTAATTTCGGATACGTTCGCCCCGTGTCTTTCGTAGTATTTACCGTTAAAATCGCAAGGTTCATGGCCCGCTTCTACTTTAAAAATCACAAGGGATCGACCAAAGTACGAAATCAGTCTTACATCTCGAGCTATCTGAGCACGCGCCCACTCACTCATCTGACTTGCAGCGAGTCGCTGCATTATTCCATGAAAATAGGAATCCAACTTCTTCGGAAGCCCAGCAGCTTCGTGATCAATGCCTGTGATCAGGAATCGTTGATACTCTATTGCCCCTATTCCATATAAATCCTTGATTCTCGCTGCCGTCTTGGCGTCGTCAGCCACACCAACAATTACGTACCCTACTGCCCCTGGTCCCTGATTGGCCATTGCCGCAAGTGTTTTGAACACTTTTTCAAAGAGAGGTTCATCGAATTTCGCCGAGCCGTCCAACAGCATGAATCCCTGCTTAAAATCATAGAGCGTTTGCTCGGTGTACGACTGCATCAGAATATTCTCGAATTCTGTTGTCCACGACGACAATGCAGGATCGTTTTGCCTTCTCTTGGAGAATGATTTTTGAAGAAGCCCCTTTACCACCGTGATGTTCTTTTCTCGATCGTCCGCACTGAATCGCCCACCGCCGCCACCGATTGAAATATTCTCACCCGCACCATCCAGCGCTTTGGCGGCCTTATTAACATCCCTGATGACCAACTGCTCGTTAATCATCAGCTCCCAAAGAGCCAAAAACACACTCTGAAAATAGCGAGGCACGCGCAAGCCCGCGTCCGCAAACATCAATTCGTTAAAACGCTTTTTTGATGCCTTCACGATATCGCGAAAGACATCATGAACCGTCATATACTGCATAATCAGAACATCGCTACCAACCTTATTAACAGCGACCTCAATCTCGTCTCTCCGAGCCTGCTTTGCACCATTTGGCGAATAACCAAAAAACTCGTCGATAATTTCCGCGCTGGAGGATACTTTCGGCGTTAGAAGGATATAGCCGAGCATGTCCGCGATTAGTTCCTCATCTCGCGACTGACGAATGTACTCTCGAGTGAGAATATTGTTCTGAACCCAGAACAGAGTATCGACATTCAAACCATAAGGCAATTCTTTGCTGGTGATACTTATTTGCTTCATTGCAGACAAATACAGTTTGTCGCTAGCAGACACGTCGCCTCTAACTCGCGCAGCAAGATTTCGCACCAGTTGAGCGAACGAGTTTGTGACACCCGCAACACGAAGCTCCTGTCTCGACAGATGCTTTCCGTAAGCGTTGATTCTACGAAAAATCTCATCAATCTGCGTATAAGCAGTAGCCGGATATACAGTGAGCGGCAAGCTATAGCCAACAATCTTGACGCAGATTGCTCGATCAAGAATCGGAGTCTTTTGAATCAACCGCCCCTCATCAAGGAGAAGCTTCGTTTGGGCCATAGCCTGCAAATCAAAATACGCCCCATCGAGATCGAACTCCCCTTCTATGAAGGAAACGATCGCATTAAGTCGTTGCATCCCGTCGATAATTTCAAAGCGATCCTCTCCTTCATGCTCCACATCCGCCAGCAAGATCAACGGCACAGGAAACGCTTGGCGTAAAGAATCGATGAATGCACGCTTCTCATCTATGGACCAGACAAGCTTTCGTTGATATCGTCGATTTACCAGAAATCTACTTTCCGCATTAAATCCGTAAACACGCTCGACGCTCTCGTTGCGATTTGTAAGGTCTTGCTTAATGCTTGCCATTTGGTGACCGCTTCTGAGGGGGTTCAAGGGAATTCTTCACTAAAGGTACAGCACCTGGACCGAAGCGCTTTCAGTTCGACTAAGACGAAGGTTTCGAATCACTAGGAAATACCGATGATAAACGATGTGATCACGCGGGCCTACCACTCTCCATAAACCGATCAGATCACGCGCGTTTCGGTCTGCATGTAACACATCTATCTCAGCGGCGACATCCGCACAGCCCCACCGAGGCTCTACATCCAGATGTTGCGGCCATCGCTCAGAGAAGTAGGACCGCTGAGCAGTACACCGCCCAATCGACACACTACCCGACCGAACGCGATAAAAGTCGGTGACATTAAGGAGAGAAGCGCTTCGCGACCAGCTCCCAACCGCCCCCGGGCCCCCTCTACCAGTGCTGACATCACTCCGTGATCGCGCAACGTCTGCGGCCAAACTTCCACACTTGCCACTGCTATAGATAGCCGTGTACAATCGTGCGTTCTGCGGGCGTCGTATAATGGCCATTACCTCAGCTTCCCAAGCTGATGACGTGGGTTCGATTCCCATCGCCCGCTCCACTTTCCGGCTGCACAACAGCCTGCGCATGAGCCGCCTCGTCGAAGGCGGCTTTTTTGTACCATGCGCCGAATCGCCCGGCAGCACTGCTGCGCAACGGGTCCTCGCCCGAACCGAGCCTTTCTCTGTACCGATGATGCACGACGATCCGAACGAAGCCGGCCTGCCGCCGCACGACGACGCCATTCCCGACGAAGCCGACCAAGCTGGCGAAGGCGCCGACGAAGTCAACCCGCTGCACCACCGCCGCATCCGCAGCTTCGTGACGCGTGCCGGCCGCGTGTCGACCGGCCAGCGCCGCGCGCTCGACGAATTCGGCCCGCGCTTCGTGGTCCCGTATGCGCCGGAGATGCCCGACTGGGACGCGATCTTCGGCCGCAGCGCGCCGCGCATCCTCGAGATCGGTTTCGGGATGGGCGCGTCGACCGCGGAAATCGCCGCGCACCGCCCGGGTGACGACTTCCTCGGCGTCGAGGTGCACGAGCCGGGCGTCGGCGCGCTGCTGAAGCTGATCGGCGAGCAGGAACTGTCGAACATCCGCATCATCCAGCACGACGCGGTCGAGGTGCTCGAGCACATGATCGCGCCGGCAAGCCTCGACGGCGTGCACATCTTCTTCCCCGATCCGTGGCACAAGGCGCGTCACCACAAGCGCCGGCTGATCCAGTCGCCGCTCGTCGCGCATCTCGCGTCGCGCCTGAAGCCCGGCGCGTACCTGCACTGCGCGACCGACTGGCAGAACTACGCGGAGCAGATGCTGGAAGTGCTCAGCGCGGAACCGACGCTCGAAAACACCGCTGCCGATTACGCACCGCGCCCGGACTACCGCCCGGTGACGAAATTCGAACGGCGCGGGTTGCGACTCGGCCACGGCGTGTGGGACCTGGTGTTCCGCAAGCGAGCAGACTAAGCGCGCCCCCGCCCCGCGCAGAATAAAGAAAGCCCGACCGGCATCTCACGCCGGTCGGGCTTTTTTCATGGAGCGGCGCATCGACCGCTCGCCAACCTCACGCCCAGTTCAGCCACCCGCTGTAACCGACCAGCAGCACGAACAACCCGAACGCGATCCGATACCACGCGAACACCGTGAAATCGTGCGTCGCGACATAGCGCAGCAGCCAGCGCACGCACACGAACGCACTGACGAACGCCGCGACGAGCCCGAGCGCGAACAGCCCGAGCGAATCGACGGTGAACGCCTGCCAGTCCTTCACGGTTTCATAGAGCGTCGCGCCGAAGATGATCGGAATCGCGAGAAAGAACGAGAATTCGGTGGCCACGCGGCGGTCGAGACCGAACAGCATCCCGCCGATGATCGTCGAGCCCGAGCGCGACATGCCGGGCACCAGCGCGAAGCACTGCGCGATCCCGACCTTGAGCGCGTCGAGCGGCGTCAGCGCATCGACCGACATCACGCGCGGCGGCTCGCTGCGTTCGCGCTGCCGCGCCTCGGCCCACAGGATGATCGCGCCGCCCACGACGAGCGCGAATGCGACCGGGACCGGCGAGAACAGCACGGCCTTGATCTTCTTCTCGAACAGGAGACCGAGCGCGATCGCGGGAATCGTCGCGATCACGACGTTCAGCGTGAAGCGTTGCGCATCGGGCCGGCTCGGCAGCCCCGACACGACGGACACGATCCGCTGCCGGTATTCCCAGCAGACCGCGAGGATCGCGCCGAACTGGATCACGACGTCGAACGTCTTCGCGTGCGAATCGTTGAAATTCAGGAAGCTGCCCGCGACGATCAGGTGACCGGTGCTCGACACCGGCAGGAATTCCGTCAGCCCCTCGACGACGCCGAGGATCAATGCCTTGCAGATCAGGATCCAGTCCATCCGTGGCCCAACTCCGAAATGGTCGAAAGAAAAGGCCACTCTTGCGCGCGCGGCCCGCCCGGCCGTGCGCGCCCCGTCGTCACTTTTCGACGATCGCCACGCGTATGCCGTTTGTAAGGATCGTAATTGTACCGGGTTCGTAGTTCACCCCGGCAAATTGCAGTTGTTCCGGCTTGAACGTGTAGATCGGGTAGTTGGTCAGCAACTGCGTCGCGAGCAACCCGGCGGCGGCGCCGACCTGCTGCGCGTACATCTGCGCGTCGCCGTCCAGCACGAGGCTGTCGACGGCCGGCGCCTTCAGCACGACCGAGCGGCTCGGCGCGTCATACGCGAGCTGGCCCGACACGGTGAACTTGCCGCTGACGGGCCCGCGCAGGAACGGGCTCGCGAAATTCGCGTCGAGCTGCACGGCGATGCGGTTCTGGTCGGGCAGCAGGTTGACGGCCGGGTTCGCGAGCGACACGTCGACGACCTGCGCGACCGTCTTCTGGTAAGGGAACTTGCGCGCGACGGCCTTCTGCACGTCGCCGCGCGAGAACGTGTAGTGATCGGGGATGAACGGGAACGTCGACGCGCACGCGGCAAGCGATACGCACACGCCGACGGCGCCGACAGCGGCAGCGAGAAAACGGCGCCGGCCGGGCGCGCGAGGGACGGTCATGCTGATTTCTCTCCTGGATGCGCCGGCCGCGTCGCGGCCTCGAGGCGCGTGAGCCACGCGAGCGCGTCGTCGCGCGACGCGCCGCACATGTCGGCGGACGGCTGCAGCCCGGAGCAGCACGCGGGGCGCTCGGGCCGGCCAAAGATCATGCAGCGCAGGTCGTCGCCGAGCTGCACGCAGCGCACGCCGGCCGGCTTGCCGTCGGGCATGCCCGGAATCGGGCTGGAAATCGACGGGGCGATACAGCACGCGCCGCAGCCCTCGCGGCACGCATGCGGCGGCGGGGTTTCGGCGGGCACCGGGCGGACAGGCATTTCGACGGACACTCGGCTCTCTCGACGAACAACGAAAAACGGTGCGGCAACCGGACGCGGCGTCCGGCAGCCCCACCCCGCATTGTGCCATCGCCGGCTGCGACGTTATTACACAATGCGGCCCGATCGCGCGTTCATATACTCGAAAGCATCTAAAAAAGCGCGAGACCGTCATGCATTCTGGTTCTGCCGACACGATGTTCCGTCCCGATTTGCTCACGAAATACGGCGCGAACGGGCCGCGCTATACGTCGTACCCTACCGCACTGCAATTCCGCGACGATTTCGATCCGGCCGACTACGTCCGCGCGGCGGGCGACCCCGGCGCGTCGTCGAGCGACCTGTCGCTGTACTTCCATATCCCGTTCTGCAACACCGCGTGCTTCTACTGCGGCTGCAACAAGATCGCGACCAACAACCGCCGCCGCGCGCGCCCGTATCTCGACCAGCTCAAGCGCGAGATGGCGCTGCAGGCCGCGCTGTTCGATCCGTCCCGCCCCGTCACGCAACTGCACTGGGGCGGCGGCACGCCGACCTTCCTGTCCGACGACGAAACGGCCGAGCTGATGGCGGCCACGCGCGAGCATTTCGCGCTCGCGCAGGACGCCGACGCCGAGTTCTCGATCGAGATCGACCCGCGCACGGTCACGCCGGCGACGCTCGTCCACCTGCGCACGATCGGCTTCAACCGGCTGAGTCTCGGCGTGCAGGATTTCGACCCGGCCGTGCAGCAGGCGATCAACCGCATCCAGCCGCTCTCGATGACCGCCGACCTGCTCGGCGCCGCGCGCGCGACGGGCTTCCATTCGGTGAGCGTCGACCTGATCTACGGGCTGCCGCACCAGACGGTCGCGGTGTTCGCGAGCACGCTCGAGACGATCATCGAACTCGCGCCCGATCGCCTGTCGGTGTTCGGCTACGCGCACATGCCGCACCTGTTCAAGATGCAGCGACAGATCGACGATGCGGCGCTGCCGCCGCCGGAAACGCGCATCGCGCTGCTCGGCCTCGCGATCGACATGCTGACGTCGGCCGGCTACGTGTACATCGGGATGGACCACTTCGCGCGGCCGTCCGACGAGCTCGTGCGCGCGCAGCGCAACGGCACGCTGCAGCGCAATTTCCAGGGCTACAGCACGCGCGCGGATACCGACCTGCTCGGCTTCGGCGTGTCGTCGATCGGCAAGGTCGGCGACGTCTACGCGCAAAACGCGAAGGACCTGCCCGCGTACGGCGCCGCGCTCGACGCGGGCCGGCTGCCGATCGCGCGCGGCGTACGGCTCACGCCGGACGACCGGCTGCGCCGCGACGTGATCACGCAACTGATGTGCAACCTCGCACTGCCGTTCTCGCATGTCGAGGCCGCGCACGGCATCCGCTTCGCCGATCATTTCGCACGCGAGCTCGACGCGCTGCGCCCGTTCGAGCGCGACGGGCTGCTGACGATCGCAGGCGACCGGCTGACGATCCATCCGGCCGGCCGGATGGTCGTGCGCAACATCGCGATGGCGTTCGACGCGTACCTCGGCCAGACGCCGCGGCAGCGCTACTCGCGCACGGTTTGAGGCCGGTTCGCACGGCAAGGGGCGGTCGCGGGCCGCACGCGGTCGGCCGGTTTGATAGAGTGTGAGGCTTACATCCGCTTCGCCAGCCCCCCAAGATGCGCACCACCAAAGCGACCCACGCGGTCGAACGCCTGAAGACCCGCTCCGGCAACCCGCACTTCGCGGCCGTCGCGATGGCGGGCGGCCTGTTCTATCTCGTCGACCGCTCGGGCGGCACCGCCGAGAAGCGCTGCGAGCCGCTGCCGCCCGACGAATTCGTCAAGTTCGTCGACGAATTCGGCCCCAAAAAACCGCGCAAGGCGAGCAAGCTCGACCTTGCGTTCGAGGCGCAGATCAAGAAGAGCAAGGGGTAAAGGTCTGTTGCAGGCCGCCTGAAGGCTTCGCGGCCGTGCCGTTTGGTACAATCACGAAGTTTCTCTATCCCCGCTGATGGCCCACCAGGCTGCGTGACCACACCATGAATATCGAAAACGCGCGTTTCAACATGATCGAACAGCAGATCCGTCCGTGGGACGTGCTGGATCTGGATGTCCTGGGCCTGCTGTCGATCGTCAAGCGTGAAAACTACGTGCCGGCCGAATACCGCGATCTCGCGTTCGCCGATCTCGAACTGCCGCTGCCCGGCGGCGCCAGCAAGATGCTGTTCCCGCGCGTCGAAGCACGCGTGCTGCAGGAACTGACGGTCAAGAAGCACGAAAACGTGCTCGTGATCGGCGCGGGCTCGGGCTACCTGGCTGCGCTGTTCGCGCATCGCGCGCAGCACGTGACGGCCGTCGAGATCGATCCGACGATCGCGAAGTTCGCGGAAGACAACCTGCGCAACGACGGCGTGACCAACGCCGAAGTCGTGCTCGGCGACGGTTCGCGCGGCTGGGCCGCGAAGGCGCCGTACGACGTGATCTGCGTCGCGGGCGGCCTGCCGGTCGTGCCGCAGGAAATGCTCGAGCAGCTGAAGATCGGCGGCCGCCTGTCGGCGTTCGTCGGCGGCCGTCCGGTGATGAAGGCGCAGATCATCACGCGCATCGACGACAAGCAGTACCGCGTCGCCGACGTGTTCGAAACGTACATCGACCACTTGGTCAACGCGATCGAGCCGTCGCGCTTCAAGTTCTGAGCGGCGGAGCCTCCATGCAAATCCTGACGCCCGCGATGCTCGCGGAATGGCTTGGCGACACGGCGCGCCCCGCGCCGGTCGTGCTCGACGTGCGCGAGCCGTGGGAAATCGCGACCGCGCAGATCGCCGGCAGCGTGGCGATTCCGATGCAGCAGATTCCCGCGCGCAGCGAAGAGCTCGACGACGAAGCGGAAATCGTCTGCGTGTGCCATCACGGGATGCGCAGCGCGCAGGTCGCGATGTTCCTCGAATCGCGCGGCTTCACGAAGCTGTACAACCTGCAAGGCGGGATCGACGCGTGGTCGCGCGACGTCGATCCGTCCGTGCCGCGCTACTGATCGCTCCTTCCGGCGGCGCATCATGCGTCGCCGCGCCGCCCGGCACTGCCGCCGGCCGCACCTATCCGCCGAACGGGCGCGCACTGCGTGCCCGTTTTTCTTTTCCTCCCCGCTTTCCCTGCGTTTCGACGCCGCAGCGCCGCCGTGCACCATTTGCGCCCGTGCGTCTGCACCGCAACGGACCGCGCATGCTACACGGCGCGTCATCCGCACCGCCCCGATGCCCGACGATGGCCCGCGCAGGCACGCCGGGCGTGCATTCGCGCGACTGGCACATGCCTTGCGTTACACGATGGCCGGCGCCGCCACGGCGCACGCGCATCCAACACGACAAGGGGATCTCGATGAAACGTCGCAGTCTGTTGAAGTTCGGTTCGATGGCCGGCGCGCTCGCGCTGGCGGGCAAGAGCCCGTTCGCGCACGCGGCCGACGCGGGCACCGGCCCGATCAAGGTCGGCGTCCTGCATTCGCTGTCGGGCACGATGGCGATCTCGGAGACGTCGCTGAAGGACACCGCGCTGATGACGATCGCCGACATCAACAAGAGCGGCGGCGTGCTGGGCCGCAAGATCGAACCGGTGGTGGTCGATCCCGCGTCGAACTGGCCGCTGTTCGCCGAGAAGGCGCGCCAGCTGCTCACGCAGGACAAGGTCGCGTGCGTGTTCGGCTGCTGGACGTCGGTGTCGCGCAAGTCCGTGCTGCCGGTGTTCGAGGAGCTGAACGGGCTGCTCTACTACCCGGTGCAGTATGAAGGCGAGGAAATGTCGCGCAACGTGTTCTACACGGGCGCCGCGCCGAACCAGCAGGCGATTCCCGCCGTCGAGTACCTGATGAGCGCGGAAGGCGGCGGCGCGAAGCGCTTCTTCCTGCTCGGCACCGACTACGTGTATCCGCGCACGACCAACAAGATCCTGCGCGCGTTCCTGAAATCGAAGGGCGTGAAGGACGCCGACATTCAGGAGGTCTACACGCCGTTCGGCCACAGCGATTACCAGACCATCGTCGCGAACATCAAGACCTTCTCGCAGGGCGGCAAGACGACCGTGGTCTCGACGATCAACGGCGACTCGAACGTGCCGTTCTACAAAGAGCTCGGCAACCAGGGCATCAAGGCGACCGACGTGCCGGTCGTCGCGTTCTCGGTCGGCGAGGAAGAGCTGCGCGGGATCGATACGAAGCCGCTCGTCGGCCACCTCGCCGCTTGGAATTACTTCATGTCGGTGAAGAACCCCACCAACACGAAGTTCAAGGACCAGTTCGCCGCGTGGGTGAAGGCGAACAACCTGCCGGGCGGCGCGAAGCGCGTGACCAACGATCCGATGGAAGCGACCTACGTCGGCATCCACATGTGGAAGCAGGCCGTCGAGAAGGCGAAGAGCACCGACGTCGACAAGGTGCGCGTCGCGATGATCGGCCAGACGGTCGCCGCCCCGTCGGGCTTCACGCTCGCGATGGACGGCAACCATCACCTGCACAAACCGGTGATGATCGGCGAGATCCGCGGCGACGGGCAGTTCAACGTCGTGTGGAAGACCAAGACGGCCGTGCGTGCGCAGCCGTGGAGCCCGTTCATCGCGGGCAACCAGGGCAAGCCGGACGTCGTCAGCTCGATTCCGGCGTTCCTGCGCCGGCAGCGCGCGGCGCTGGCCTGACGCCGTGCGGCACGTCGCGCTTCGTGTGCGACGTGCCGCCCGCACGCTCGCCCGCTGCCGATGCGCCGGCCGCGCTTGCCGTGACCCATCGCCGGCGCCGGCGCCACGCCGCACCGCTCCCCTTTCCCACGCCCGACAGGATTCCCCGATGCCTACACGCTTTCGCCGAGCCGCCCGCGCGATCGTGGCATGCGCCGCCCTCGCGGGCCTGCTGCCGCACGCCGCGTTCGCGCTGACGGCGGCCGACACCGCCGCACTCGCCGGCGACGACTTCGACGCGAAGACGGCCGCGATCGAACGGCTTGCCGCCGACACCGATCCGCGCGCCGTTGCGGTGCTCAATGCGCTGTCGAGCGGCGATGCGCTCGCAACCGGCGACGGCCACCTGCTGATCCAGTCCGGCGACACCGCGCACGACGCGCTCACGCAGGCCGCGACGCCGGCCGGCGACGCGCAGCCGGTGATGCTGAACAACCTGCTGCGCACGAAGATCGCCGGCGCGCTGTCGGGCCTCGCGCTCGCGTCGCCCGACGTGGCCGCGCGCCGCGACGCGATCGACGCGCTGCTGAAGTCGCCCGCCCCGGCGCTCAAGCCGATGATCGACCGCGCCCGCGCAAAGGAAACCGATCCGGCGCTGAAACGCCGCCTCGATGCGCTGTGGGCGATCGCCGCGCTGCACGATCCCGATCCGGCCAAGCGTCTCGAAGCCGTGCAAGTGGTGGCCGCGCGCAGCGACCTCGACATGATCGAACAACTCCGCCCGCTCGTCGCGAAGAACGCCGACGGCAGCTACGCGGAACCCGACGCACGCGTGCGCGACGCCGCGCAACACGGGCTCGATACGTTGCACGCGCTGCAGCGCCGCGGCGAAATCGTCGGCACGTTGTTCGCGGGCCTGTCGCTCGGCAGCGTGCTGCTGCTCGCCGCGCTCGGCCTCGCGATCACGTACGGGCTGATCGGCGTGATCAACATGGCGCACGGCGAATTCCTGATGATCGGTGCGTACGCAACCTATGTCGTGCAGACGCTGATCCAGCGCTACGCGCCCGGCGCATTCGACTGGTATCCGCTCGTCGCCGTGCCGGTGTCGTTCGCGGTGGCCGCGCTCGTCGGCATCGTGCTCGAAAGGCTCGTGCTGCGGCACCTGTACGGCCGCCCGCTCGAAACGCTGCTCGCGACCTTCGGCGTGAGCCTGATCCTGATCCAGGCCACGCGCATGCTGTTCGGCGCGCAGAACGTGCAGGTCGTGAACCCGTCGTGGATGAGCGGCGGCGTGACGGTGATGCAGAACCTGATCCTGCCGTACAACCGGCTCGCGATCCTCGCGTTCGCGCTCGCGGTGGTGTTCGTCGCGTGGGCCGTGCTGACGAAGACGCGGCTCGGCCTGTTCGTGCGTGCGGTCACGCAGAACCGCCGGATGGCCGCCTGCGTCGGCGTGAAGACCGCCCGCGTCGACGCGTATGCGTTCGCATTCGGCGCGGGCATCGCGGGCCTCGGCGGCTGCGCGCTGTCGCAGATCGGCAACGTGGGCCCCGATCTCGGCCAGAACTACATCATCGATTCGTTCATGGCCGTCGTGCTCGGCGGCGTCGGCCAGATCGCCGGTACCGTGCTCGGCGGCTTCGGGCTCGGCCTCGCGAGCAAGGCGATCGAACCGTTCTGGGGCGCCGTGCTCGCGAAAATCGCGGTGCTCGTGATGATCGTGCTGTTCATCCAGAAACGCCCGCAGGGGATGTTCGCCCCGAAGGGCCGCAGCGCGGAGGCTTGACGTGACTTCATACACCGATTCGATGTCGAACCCGGTCGCCGACGCGTCGAAGCCCGCTGCCGCCGCACGCGCGGCGGACGGCTTCGCGCTCGGCCTGCCGCCCCGCCCCGCGCTGCTGTCGCGCCGCGCGTGGCTCGCGCTCGTCGCGCTGTGCGTGGCGATCGGCATCGGCGTGCCGCTCGCCGCGCTGGTTGCGCCCGAAGCCAGCGCGTTCCATCTGTCCGCGTACACGATGACGCTCGCCGGCAAGCTGATGTGCTACGCGATCGCCGCGCTCGCGCTCGATCTCGTGTGGGGCTACTGCGGCATCCTGAGCCTCGGCCACGGCCTGTTCTTCGCGCTCGGCGGCTATGCGATCGGCATGTACCTGATGCGCGAGATCGGCCGCGACGGCAAGTACGGCAGCGACCTGCCCGACTTCATGGTGTTTCTCGACTGGCACCAGTTGCCGTGGTACTGGAGCGGCACGCAGCATCTCGCGTGGGCCCTCGCGCTGGTCGTGCTCGTGCCGGCCGTGCTCGCGTGGGTGTTCGGCTTCTTCACGTTCCGCTCGCGCGTGAAGGGCGTGTACCTGTCGATCATCACGCAGGCCATGACGTTCGCCGCGATGCTGCTGTTCTATCGCAACGAGACGGGCTTCGGCGGCAACAACGGCTTCACCGATTTCAAGCGCATCGCCGGCTTCGCGATCACGTCGCCGGGCACGCGCACGGTGCTGTTGCTGCTGACGTTCGCGACCCTCGTGCTCGCGTTCATCGCCGCGCGCGCGATCGTCACGAGCAAGCTCGGGCGTGTGGTGACCGCGGTGCGCGACGGCGAGACGCGGCTGATGTTCCTCGGCTACAGCCCGCTCGCGTACAAGTTGTTCGTGTGGACCGTGTCGGCCGTGCTGTGCGGCATCGCCGGCGCGCTGTACGTGCCGCAGGTCGGCATCATCAACCCCGGCGAGATGTCGCCCGGCAACTCGATCGAAATGGCGATCTGGGTCGCGGTGGGCGGGCGCGGCACGCTGATCGGGCCGATCGTCGGCGCGTTCGCGGTGAACGGCGCGAAGAGTTTCTTCACCGCGTACTTCGCCGAATACTGGCTGTTCTTCCTCGGCCTGATCTTCGTGCTCGTGCCGCTCCTGCTGCCGCGCGGGATCATGGGCCTCGTCGAAACCGTGCTCGCGAAGGGGAAACGCGCATGAACGGAACGGCTCTCTACCAGTTCACGCCGCCGCCCGAAGACGAACTGCTGGCCGTCAGCGGCAGCGCATCGATGGGGCGCGTCGTGCCGGACGGCATCGATACGTCGCACGGCACGATCCTCTATCTCGAGGATATCGAGGTGAGCTTCGACGGCTTTCGCGCGCTGAAGAAGCTGTCGCTCGCGATCGACGCGGGCGAGCTGCGCTGCGTGATCGGCCCGAACGGCGCGGGCAAGACGACGATGATGGATGTCATCACCGGCAAGACGCGGCCCGATGCGGGCAAGGTGTTTCTGGGCCAGACGATCGATCTCGCGCGGATGAACGAACCCGAGATCGCGCGGGCGGGCATCGGCCGCAAGTTCCAGAAGCCGACCGTGTTCGAACAGCATCCGGTGTGGGAAAACCTCGAACTCGCGATGCAGACCGACAAGGGCTGGCTCGCGTCGCTGCGCGCGCGGCTCGACCGCACCGCGCAGGGAAAAATCGAGGAAACGCTCGCGCTGATCGGCCTCGAAAGCCACGCGTATCGCGCGGCCGGCGAGCTGTCGCACGGGCAGAAGCAGCGGCTCGAAATCGGCATGCTGCTGATGCAGCGCCCCGCGCTGCTGCTGCTCGACGAGCCGGCGGCCGGGATGACCGACCACGAGACGATGGAACTCGCCGAACTGCTGAACACGCTGCGCGGCACCTGCTCGATGATGGTCGTCGAGCACGACATGGAGTTCGTCGCGGCGCTCGCGGGCGACACGGGCCGCGTGACGGTGATGGCCGAAGGCGCGGTGCTCGCGCACGGCACGCTCGACCAGGTCAAGCGCGACGACGCGGTGATCGAGTCTTACCTCGGACGATGATGCGATGCTGAAAATCGAAGCGCTGAACCAGTACTACGGCGGCAGCCATATCCTCCGTAACGTGAACCTCGTCGCCGACGACGGCAAGCTCACCGTGCTGCTCGGTCGCAACGGCGTCGGCAAGAGCACGCTGCTGCGCTGCCTGATGGGCGTCGTCGCCGCGAAAAGCGGCCACGTGTCGTGGCGCGGCGCCTCGCTCGGCGCACTGCCGCCGTATGCGCGTGTAGCGGCCGGACTCGCGTACGTGCCGCAGGGCCGCGACATCTTTCCGCGGCTCACCGTCGAGGAAAACCTGCTCGTCGGCGCTGCGAGCCGCAAGGCGCCATCGAAGGTACCCGACCGCATCTACGACCTGTTCCCGGTGCTGAAGGACATGCGCGCGCGGCGCGGCGGCGACCTGTCGGGCGGCCAGCAGCAGCAGCTCGCGATCGGCCGCGCGCTGATGAGCGAGCCGCAGTTGCTGATCCTCGACGAGCCGACCGAGGGCATCCAGCCGTCGATCATCCAGGACATCGGCCGCACGCTGCGCCAGCTCGTCGACGAATCGAACATGACCGTGCTGCTCGTCGAACAGTATTACGATTTCGCGCGATCGATCGCCGATCGCTACTGGGTGATGAGCCGCGGCGAGATCGTCGCGGGCGGCGACGCGCGGGACATGGAGACGCATGGCGTACGGGAGTTGATCGCGGTGTGACGGGCGGCACGGCGGTAGGCACCGCGGTAGGCACCACGGCGCGCGGCGGCTGACACTTACGGCCGGCGCGCGGAACGCCCGTACGCAGCGCTTTCAACGCACGCGGCATCTGCATTATTGTTCCGGTAGCATCCACGTTCTTCGCACCCGCTTCCTCGTTTCCCGTTCGCCGCCGATGTCCGCCCCCGATTCGCATGCCCCGCTGTCCCGCCCCGCCGTCGCCAAGTCGTGGCGCGGCCGCCTCGAACTCGGCTTCGAGCGGCACGGTGCGCGCACGACGCTCGCGCACCGGCTGCACGACGGCCCGCTGCGCGTGCAGCGGCCGCTGTACCCGGAAGGCGACGCGATCTGCCATGCGGTGATCGTCCATCCGCCGGGCGGCGTCGCGGGCGGCGACCGGCTCGACATCGACATCGCGCTCGGCGACGGCACGCACGCGGTACTGACGACGCCCGGCGCGACCAAGTGGTACAAGTCGAACGGCCTCGATGCGACGCAGCGCATCGGCATCGCGGTCGGCGCGCACGCGAAGCTCGACTGGCTGCCGCAGAACAACCTGTTCTTCGACGCGGCGCACGCGGCGCTCGACTTCACGGTAACGCTCGGCGAAGGGGCAAGCGCGATCGGCTGGGACGCGACGCAGCTCGGGCGCCAGGCGGCCGGCGAAACATGGTCGGCGGGACGCATCGCATCGACGTCGGCGCTCGTCGATGCCGACGGCCGGCCGCGGTGGACCGAGCGCGCGCTGCTCGACGCGCGCGACCCGCTGCGCGGCGCGCTGCAGGGCCTCGCCGGCTTTCCCGCCTACGGCACGCTGTGGGCCGTCGGCGCCGCGTGCGACGCCGCGCTCGCCGAAGCGCTCGCCGCGCGCATGCCGTTCGACGACACGCTGCGTGCGGGCGCCACCTGCGTGACGCCCGGCGTCGTGCTGGTGCGCGCGATGTCGACGTCGATGGAAGCGTTGCAGCGCCACTTCACCGACTGCTGGCTGCAGTTGCGGCCGATCGTGCATGGCGTCGACGCGCGGCCGCTGCGTCTCTGGCAGACCTGAACGCGCACGCGTCACGCACCGTTTCGGCGCAACGCCACCCCGCACGCCGCACGCTCGCCATGCATCACGCACCACGAACGCGCATGGCGGCACGTCGGATGCACATGGCACGTACCTTGCTGCTTACATAAGCGATACACGACGCACGCAAAACAGCGCGGTGCTACGATGATCCGCACCCCTGCCCGGTCGCATGCGCACCGATAAAAATTACGTTTTCCTGAACGCCTGCCTTCATGAAACTGACTCCCCGCGAAAAGGACAAGCTGCTGATCTTCACGGCGGCGCTGCTCGCCGAACGCCGCCGCGCGCGCGGCCTGAAGCTCAATTATCCGGAGGCGGTCGCCTTCATCACCGCGGCGCTGATGGAAGCCGCACGCGACGGCAAGACGGTGGCCGAGGTGATGCACTACGGTACGACGCTGCTCACGCGTGACGACGTGATGGACGGCGTGCCGGAAATGATTCCCGACATCCAGGTCGAGGCGACCTTCCCCGACGGCACGAAACTCGTGACCGTCCATCACCCGATTCCGTGAGGCCCCGCATGATCCCCGGCGAAATCCTCACCGACGACGGCGAACACGAACTGAACGCGGGCCGCGCGACGCTCTCGCTCGTCGTCGCGAACACCGGCGACCGCCCGGTGCAGGTCGGCTCGCACTACCACTTCTTCGAAGTCAACGACGCGCTGTCGTTCGACCGCGCGGCCGCGCGCGGCTTCCGGCTCAACATCGCGGCCGGCACGGCCGTACGCTTCGAGCCGGGCCAGACGCGCACCGTCGAGCTCGTCGCGCTGGCCGGCGAGCGCGCCGTCTACGGTTTTCAGGGCAAGGTGATGGGGCCGCTGTAAGCCGCGCCCCGCTCTTCAGGAACAGCACATGACACTACGCTTGAGCCGCCGCGCGTACGCGGAAATGTTCGGGCCGACGACGGGCGACCGCGTCCGGCTCGCCGATACCGAACTGCTGATCGAGATCGAACGCGACTTCACCACGTACGGCGAGGAAGTGAAGTTCGGTGGCGGGAAGGTGATCCGCGACGGGATGGGCCAGTCGCAGCGCGTGGCCGCCGACGTGCCCGATACCGTCATCACCAACGCGGTGATCCTCGATCACTGGGGCATCGTGAAGGCCGACATCGCGATCAAGCACGGCCGCATCGCGGCGATCGGCAAGGCCGGCAACCCCGACATCCAGCCGGGCGTGACGATCGCGATCGGCGCCGCGACCGAAGTGATCGCCGGCGAAGGGCTGATCGTGACGGCGGGCGGCATCGACACGCACATCCACTTCATCAGCCCGCAGCAGATCGACGAGGCGCTCGCATCGGGCGTCACGACGATGCTCGGCGGCGGCACGGGGCCGGCGACCGGCACCAACGCGACGACCTGCACGCCGGGCCCGTGGCACATGGAGCGGATGCTGCAGGCCGCCGACGGCTGGCCGATCAATCTCGGCTTTCTCGGCAAGGGCAACGCGAGCCTGCCGCAGCCGCTCGTCGAGCAGATCGCGGCCGGCGCGATCGGCCTGAAGCTGCACGAGGACTGGGGCACGACGCCCGCCGCGATCGACAACTGCCTGTCGGTGGCCGACGACACCGACACGCAGGTCGCGATCCACACCGACACGCTGAACGAAGCCGGCTTCGTCGAATCGACCGTCGCCGCGTTCAAGGGCCGCACGATCCACACGTACCACACCGAAGGTGCGGGCGGTGGCCATGCGCCGGACATCCTGAAGGTGTGCGGCGAGATGAACGTGCTGCCGTCGTCGACCAATCCGACGCGCCCGTACACGATCAACACGCTCGACGAGCATCTCGACATGCTGATGGTGTGCCATCACCTCGATCCGTCGATCGCCGAGGATCTCGCGTTCGCCGAATCGCGCATTCGTCGCGAGACGATCGCGGCCGAGGACATCCTGCACGATCTCGGCGCGCTGTCGATGCTGTCGTCCGATTCGCAGGCGATGGGCCGCGTCGGCGAAGTGATCATCCGCACCTGGCAGACCGCGCACAAGATGAAGGTGCAGCGCGGCGCGCTGCCGGAGGACACCGCGCGCAACGACAACTTCCGCGCGAAGCGCTACGTCGCGAAGTACACGATCAACCCGGCACTCACGCACGGCATCGCGCACGAAGTCGGCTCGATCGAGCCCGGCAAGTGGGCCGACCTCGTGCTGTGGGAACCCGCGTTCTTCGGGATCAAGCCGTCGATGATTCTCAAGGGCGGGATGATCGCGGTCGCGCAGATGGGCGACCCGAACGCGTCGATCCCGACGCCGCAGCCGGTCCACTATCGCGAGATGTTCGCGACCCGCGGCGGGGCGCTCGCGCGCACGTCGCTGACCTTCGTGTCGCAGATGGCGGCCGATGCGGGCATCGCGGAGCGCTACGGCCTCGCGAAGCGGATCGTGCCGGTGCGCAATTGCCGCAACGTGACGAAGGCCGACATGATTCACAACGCATGGCGTCCTTCGATCAGCGTCGATCCGGAAACCTACGACGTGATCGCCGACGGCCAGTTGCTCACCTGCGAACCGGCGACGGTGCTGCCCATGGCGCAGCGCTATTTCCTGTTCTGATTCGGAATCCCCAGTTTCATGCGTACCCTCGACAAACGTATTGCCCCGAACGTGAAACTCGCCGCGTCGCTCGTGGCTCGCGCGCCGACGCTCACGCTCGCCTATGATGCCCGCTGCAAGAGCCGCCTCGCGGCGACGCTCGACACCGGCGAGGACGTCGCGGTGCTGCTGCCGCGCGGCACCGTGCTGCGCGACGGCGACGTGCTCGTCGCCGACGACGGTGCGCTCGTGCGTATCGCCGCGGCATCTGAAACCGTTCTGCTCGTGCGCGCGGCCGACCCGCTCACGCTGATGCGCGCCGCGTATCACCTCGGCAACCGTCACACGCCGGTCGAGATCGGCGACGGCTACCTGAAGCTCGAGGCCGATCCGGTGCTCGCGGACATGCTGCGCCGGCTCGGCACGCAGGTCGAGGAAGCGCATGCACCGTTCCAGCCGGAAGCCGGTGCGTACGGCGGTGGCCACAAACACGGGCACGACGCAACGTTCGCCGAGGATTACGCGCTCGCGCAGCAGGTGTTCGGCGAACACCACGGGCATGCGCATTCGCACGATCACGATCACGATCACGATCACGATCACGATCATCAGCATGGTCCCGGCTGCACGCACGGCCACCACGGTCATGACCACCACTGAACTCGTCGCGCTGCTGCACCTCGCGTCGCCGGCTTTGCCGATCGGCGCGTACAGCTATTCGCAAGGCCTCGAAGCCGCGCTCGACGCGAACCTGATCCGCGACGCCGATTCCGCGCGCGACTGGATCGCGAGCGGCCTGACCGACGTGCTCGCGCACGGCGAACTGCCGTTCCTCGCGCACCAGCTCGCCCGCTGGCAAACACACGACACGCACGCGCTCGCCGCCGAAAATGCCTGGTTCGTCGCGAGCCGGGAATCGGCCGAGCTGCGCCGCGAAACCGAACAGATGGGCTGGTCGCTCGCGCAGCTGTGCGCATCGCTCGAATGGGGCGACGCCGCACGCCGCGCGACGCTCGCGTCGCTGTCGCCGATCGCGCTGCCGACCGCGTTCGCGTACGCGGCTGCCGCTCACGACGCCGGCGCCGACGCGACGCTCGCCGCGTACGCGTTCGGCTGGGTCGAGAACCAGACGTCCGCCGCGCTGAAGGCCGTGCCGCTCGGCCAGCTCGCCGGGCAACGCATCATCGTCGCGCTGCGCGGCGCGATCGACGCGGCCGTACGCCGTGCGCTCGCGACGCCCCCCGACGCCATCAACACGTTCGCGCCGCAGTTGGGCATCCTGTCCGCGCGGCACGAAACCCAGTACTCGCGGTTGTTCCGCTCCTGAACTTGATCCACGCCATGAACGCACCCGCTCCGTCCTCCGTCCGCCGCACGAAGAAACTGCCGCCGCTGCGCGTCGGCATCGGCGGCCCCGTCGGCTCCGGCAAGACCACGCTGCTCGAAATGCTGTGCAAGGCGATGCGCGACCGGTACGACCTCGTCGCGATCACCAACGACATCTATACGAAGGAAGACCAGCGGCTGCTGACAGTCGCGGGCGCGTTGCCCGAGGAACGCATCATGGGCGTCGAGACGGGCGGCTGCCCGCACACGGCGATCCGGGAAGATGCGTCGATCAACCTCGAGGCCGTCGACCGGATGCTCGCGCGCTTTCCCGATGCCGACATCGTGTTCATCGAGTCCGGCGGCGACAATCTCGCGGCGACCTTCAGCCCCGAATTGTCGGACCTGACGATCTACGTGATCGACGTCGCGGGCGGCGAGAAGATTCCGCGCAAGGGCGGCCCGGGCATCACGAAATCCGACCTGCTCGTGATCAACAAGACCGACCTCGCGCCGCTGGTCGGCGCGAACCTCTACGTGATGGCGTCCGACACGCGGAAAATGCGCGGCGAGCGGCCTTACGTGATGACGAACCTGAAGGCGCTCGACGGCGTCGCGGACGTGATCGCGTTCATCGAGAAGAAGGGCTTGCTGACGGTGTGAGCGGCATGGCGACGGCGCACGTCGCCGCCATGCGTTCGGGGGCGGCCTTGCGCCGCCCTTCGTCTATTCGTCTTCGGAAGCCGCGCTCGACTGGTCCGGCAACGCACGCGCGCCGGCGGCGGCAGGCGGCAGCAGCGCGGCGAGCACGTCGACCGTGCGCGCGGTCGCGCCGCGATGACGCGCCGCGAAGGCCGCGCCGGCCGCACCCATCGCGATGCGCCGCGCCTTGTCGGCGAACAGCGCGTCGAGCACGTGCGCGAGATCGAGCGGATCTTCGACCTGCATCGCCGCCCCTGCCGCGACCGCGTCCGCGGTCGCCTGCGTGAAATTGAACACGTGCGGCCCGATCAGCACCGGCACGCCGACCGCGCACGCTTCGATCAGGTTCTGCCCGCCGAGCGGCAGCAGGCTGCCGCCGATGAACGCGATGTCGGCCGCCGCGTAGTACGCGCCGAGCTCGCCCATCGAATCGCCGAGCAGCACCGTCACGTCATCCGCCAGCGGTTCGGCGGCCGGCCGGCCCGCCGCGAGCGCAGCCGCATCGGCCGCCCATACCGAGCGCCGCACGCACTTGAGCCCGCTGCGCGCAACGAGCGCCTCGACTTCGGCGAAGCGCTGCGGATGACGCGGCACGAGCATCAGCAGCGCGCCAGGCGTGCGCATTTCCGCGAACGCCTGCAGCACCAGCGCCTCTTCGTTCTCGCGCGTGCTGGCCGCGACCCACACCGGCCGCGCGCCGATCGCGTCGCGCCATGCATGGCCGCGTGCCGCGAGTTCCGGCGGCGTCGTCATGTCGAACTTCAGGTTGCCGAGCACGGTCACGTTGCGCGCGCCGAGCGACGTCAGCCGCTCCGCGTCGGCCGGGCTCTGCGCGAGCACGCGCGAGAAGCCGCCGAACACGTCGCGCGTCGCCGCGCCGAACTTCGCCGCGCGCAGGAACGAACGCGCGGACATCCGCGCATTGGTCAGCACGAGCGGCACGTCCGCACGCCGGCACTCGTCGATCAGCGTCGGCCACACCTCGGTTTCCATCACGAGGCCGAGCGTCGGCCGCCACGCGCGCAGGAAGCGCCGCACCGCGCCCGGCATGTCGTACGGCAGGTAGCAGCGCAACACGCGATCGCCGAAGATCTGTTCGCCCGTCGCACGGCCGCTCGGCGTCATGTGCGTGAGCAGGATGCGCGCATCGGGGCGCGCGCGCATCAGCGCATCGATCAGCGGCTGCGCGGCGCGCGTCTCGCCGACCGACACCGCATGCACCCAGATCAGCGGCGCGCGATCGTCCGGCGAGCGGCCCGCGACGTGACCGAAGCGCTCGCCGATATGCTCGCGATAGCCGCGCTCCTTGCGCGAGCGCACATAAAGCCGGATCACGGCGGCCGGCGCGACGAGCCACCACAGCGCACGATAGATCGCCCTCAGCATGCGGCCGCCCGGGGGGTGCGTCGAAGCAGGTGCGCGCTCAAACCAGCGCCCTGCCCGTCAGGCGTTCGAGAATGCCGAGCGGCGCGCATTCGCGGCGCACCATCGCATCGACCGGCAGGAAGAAGGTCTGCTCCAGCATGAACTGGCCGGACATCACAGCGTGCGAAGTCTGATCGGAGAAACATATCCACACGCTGCCCGGCGGAAACGGCATCGTCTGCTGGGGACACGTCTTCTGATAGTCGAGATCGGCCTTCATCCCGTCGTGCAGGTTCAGCATCAGGTGGTCGTACGCGCTGCGCGGCGATTTCGTCACGTGCAGCAGGTTCAGCAGCCACGCCGAGCCCGGGAACTGCGGCCGGATCTTCGGCAGGAAGCGCTTCGCGACATCCTCGAACGGCTCGCCGACGCGCCACACGCGCGGCACGCCGGCCGGGTTCACGTTCGTGAACACGCGCAGGATCCGCTCGCCGTAGTTCGGCCGCGACGGGAACGCGTCGACGTGCAGGCGGCTGTCGTCCTTGCGCCACGACGTCTGGCGCGTTTCGACCTGCATCAGCCGCAGGCTCGTCGGCGCGACGCGCAGCTTGCCGCGGTATTCGGGGAAAAGGCCGTCGACGAGCGTGCCGGCCTGCTGCTGGAAGCGCGCGACGAGCGCGCGCACGGCCGACTGCGTGACGCTGTCGCCGAGCACGCCGGCGAGCGCGCCGCCGTTCGGCGCGAGACTGATGTTCTTGCGTTTCGGATCGGCGAGCGCCGGATCGAGCAGCGCTTCCTCGCCGCCGTCGATCGCGAAGCGCAGGTGCGGGAAATACAGCACCTTGCCTTCCTCGACCGCGGCGAGCAACTGCTCGCGCGGCGCCGACAGGTTGTGTCCGCTCCAGTCGGCGGACGGGACTTCGATGATCTGGGATTCGCTCATGATCGGTTCGCGTGTGGACAGCGTTACAGGAGACCGAAGCCCGCGAGCGCCGACTTCACCTGCGCGATCGACGGGGGCTGCCCCGCCGTGCCGAGATTGACGACGTTCGGCGACCAGTAGCCGCCGGTCCGCCAGGCCGTCGCGAAATTGTACAGTTCGACCGTCGGACGCTTCAGCGCGGCCGCGATGTGAACCAGACCTGTATCAACCCCGACCGTCGCGGCCGCGCCGTCGATCAGCCCGACCACGGCCGGCAGCGACAGCTTCGGCGGCACGATCGCCGCCGCGCCGAATTCCTTCGCGAGCCGCTCGCTGGTCGCGCGTTCCACGTCGTTGCCCCACGGCAGCACGAGCGACGCGCCGCGCCGCACGAGCGCCTGGCCGAGCTCGACCCAGGCGGCGTCCGGCCACTGCTTGTCGGCGCGCGACGTCGCGTGGACGAACACGACGTACGGCACCGGCAGGTTCAGGCCGAGCGCGGCCACCGCGAGCGCCGCCGCCCGCGTGTCGAGGCCGAATTCGACCGGATCGGCCGGGGTCGGCGCCGGGTCGTCCAGCGCGGCCGCGACGAGTTGGCGCGAGCGCTCGACCACGTGCGTGCGCGGCGCGATCGGCACGCGCTTGCGATAGAAGAAGCGCACCGGCCATTCGTAGCCGGCGCCGTCGGTCCGGTTGCCGAGCCCGACGAGCGGCCCGCGCGCCCAGCTCGCGACCCACGCCGTCTTGATGAGGCCCTGGCAGTCGATCACGAGGTCGTACTGCTCCGCCGCGAGGCGCCGGCGAAATGCGCGGATCTCGCGCCACGTCGCACCCGAAAACGGCTTCTTGCGCCAGCGGCGCAGCGAGAACGGCAGCACGTTGCGCACGCCGTCGACGAGCCGCACGAGGTCGACGAAGCTTTCCTCGACGAGCCAGTCGATCTGCGCATCGGGGTGGCGGCGCCGGATATCGGCGATCACCGGCATGTTGTGCACGACGTCGCCCAGCGACGACACGCGCACGATCAGGATCTTTTGCACGCTGAAAAAACGCCGGCTGGCAGCCGGCGACAGACATAAAGGGGGGATTTTATCCCGGCCGGACGACCGGACAGACAAAAAGCGGCCGCGCGCCCGGGGCGCGCGCCGCTTTTCGAGATAAACACGGCCGATGAACCGGCCGTCGTACGGGCGGCCCGCCGGCCGCCGGCGCTCAGAACGGCAGCTTGACGTCCGGCTTCGCGGCCGTCAGCACGCGGCGGAAGTCTTCCTGGATGCGCTTGAGCCCTTCCTGCGTCTCGGCCTCGAAGCGCATCACGACGACCGGCGTCGTGTTCGACGAACGCGCGAGGCCGAAGCCGTCCGGGTACTCGACACGCAGGCCGTCGATCGTCACGACTTCGTCGGCGCCGTCGAACTTCGCCTCTTTCTGCAACTGCTCGATCAGGCGGAAATTCTCGCCTTCGTCGAGCCAGAGCTGCAGTTCGGGCGTGCTCATCGCGTCCGGCAGGCTATTGAGCAGCGCGCTCGGATCGGCCGTCTTCGCGAGGATCTCGAGCAGGCGCGCACCGGTGTACAGGCCGTCGTCGAAGCCGTACCAGCGATCCTTGAAGAACACGTGGCCGCTCATTTCGCCGGCGAGCGGCGCCCCCGTCTCGCGCAGCTTCGCCTTCACGAGCGAGTGACCCGTCTTCCACATCAGCGGCTCGCCGCCCTTCGACTTCACCCACTGCGCGAGGTGGCGCGTGCACTTCACGTCGTAGATGATCTGCGCGCCCGGGTTGCGCGACAGCACTTCTTCCGCGAACAGCATCAACTGGCGGTCCGGGTAGATGATCTGGCCGTCCTTCGTGACGACGCCCAGACGGTCGCCGTCGCCGTCGAACGCAAAGCCGAGCTCCGCATCGGTGTCCTTCAGCGCCTGGATCACGTCCTGCAGGTTTTCCGGATGAGCGGGATCGGGGTGGTGGTTCGGGAACGTGCCGTCGATGTCGGTGAAGCGCTCGACGAGCTCGCAGCCGAGCGCCTTGAACAGGCGCGTCGCGAGCGGGCCCGCGACGCCGTTGCCGGCGTCGACCACGATCTTCAGCGGCCGCGCGAGCTTCACGTCGCCGACGATGCGCGCGATGTATTGATCCGCGACGTCGATTTCCTCATACGTGCCGCTGCCCGTCTCGAACCGCTCGTCGACGATGCGGCGGTACAGCGCCTGGATCTGCTCGCCGTAGATCGCCGCGCCGCGCAGCACCATCTTGAAGCCGTTGTAGTCGGGCGGGTTGTGGCTGCCCGTGACGACGATGCACGAATCGACGCGGCGCTCGCCGCCCTTCAGCGCCAGCGGCACGTTCGCCGCGAAATAACCGACCGGCGTCGGCACCATGCCGACGTCCACGACATCGACCCCGGCCGCACGCAGGCCGTCGGCCAGCGCGCCGACCAGTTCCGGCCCGGACAGGCGGCCGTCGCGCGCGACGACGACCGCATCGCCGCCCTGGGCACGGACTTCGCTGCCGAATGCCCGGCCGATTCCGCGCGCCGTGTCGACGTCGAGTGTCTTGCCGACCACGCCACGAATGTCATATGCCTTGAAGATGGATTGGGAGATCATCGATTCTCTTCTCTCAGTTGCGTGCATGGAAAATTGTCTGGCTTGCGCGGGCCGCCGCTCACGGGTGCCGCGCATGATACATGCCTGCCGGCGGAACACCGCGCACAACGGCTGGAGCAGCCGCGATCCCACTTATAATCGCGGGTTTTGATGACGCGCATGTCGCCCATTTTAATGCCTAGCCGCTCCGCCGCCGCCCACCCGCCGCTTCCGGCCGCCCTCCGCGCGCGCCGCCGCTGCCGCGCATGCTGAAGCGCTTCGGCAACCCGGACGTCGCGAAGGCCGTCGCGAACCTCGTCTGGCTGGGGCTCGAACGGCTTACGCAGATCGGCGTCGCGATCGCGATCAGCGGCCTGCTGGCCCGTTATTTCGGGCCAGATGTGTTCGGCAAATGGCAGTATGCGAATACGCTTCTCCTGGTACTGGCGCCGCTCACCTGGGTGTGCGGCGCGGAAATCCTCGTCCCCACCATCGTCCAGCGCCCGCCCGCGCAGCTCGGCGCGGTGCTCGGCAGCGCGTTCGTGCTGCGCATCGCCGTATCGGTCGCCGCGCTCGCCGCGACCTGGATCGCGATCGCCGCGGGCGCCTTCGATCCGCTGGTCGGCGCGATGCTTGCCGGCCTGGCCGTCACGATGGTGTTCCGCGAGCCGTTCGTCGGCGTGATCAACGCGTGGCTGCAGAGCATGACCTACAGCAAGCCGCAGCTCGTCACCAGCATGCTCACCGCGCTCGCCAAGGCGCTGCTCGTCTGGCTCCTGGTGCGCGCGGCCGCCGGCCCCGCCCGTTTCGCGTGGCTGTGGGCGCTGGAAGCCGCCGCGATCGGCCTCGCGCTGCTGCTGTACTACCGCCATCGTAACGGCGGTGCGCTCGGCTGGACGTTCGACAAGCCGCTGTTCCGGCACTTTGCCACGGCCGGCACCGTGTTCTGGCTCGGCCTCATCTGCATGTACCTGTTCCTGAAGCTCGACCGCCTGATGCTCGAGCGTCACGTTTCGTTCGCCGATCTCGGCCGCTATTCGGCCGCGCAGCAGCTCAACGAGAACTGGATCACGCTCGCGCTGATGCTCGCGCAGACCATCGCGCCCGCGTTCGTCTACCGCGTGCAGGACGTCGCGCGGCTGCGCCGCAACATCGTCCGGCTGATCGCGATGACAGCCGGCCTGATGACGGCCGGCGCGCTCGTGCTCGACGCCGCCGCCCCGCTGATCGTCGGCAAGGTGTTCGGCCGCGGCTACGAGGCGTCCGTCGACATCTTCCGCTGGGCCGTCTGGCTGTCCGTGCCGGCCGGCATCGAGGCGATAGGCAATCTTATCGTTCTCAAATATCAAGCAAAATTCGTGTTGCTGACGAAATGGCTGCTCGCGCTGGCCATCGCCGCGCTCGTCAACCTGTTCGCGATCCCGCGGCTCGGCCTGTACGGCGCGCTCGTCGGGCTGGCGGCCGGCTACCTCGCCGCTGCCGCCGTCAACTTTTATTACATCCGTTTCAAGCTGCGAACATGACGTCCCCTGATTGCCCGCCCCCGCTCGACGACGTGGCCGTGCTGATGCCGGCCTACAACGGGCACGACGACGTCGTCCGGACCCTCGCGTCGTTTCGCGAGGATGCGCCCGTGCACGTGCTGATCGTCGACGACGGCAGCACGCCGCCGATCGTCGCGCCCGACCTGCCGGGCCTCGTGATCGACGTGCTGCGCATGCCGCGCAACGGCGGCATCGAACGCGCGCTGGCGGCCGGCATCGACGCGCTCGCGGCCCGCGGCTTCCGCTACGCGGCCCGCATCGATGCAGGCGATCTCGCCGCGCCGCAGCGCTTGGCGAAAGAACGCGCCTATCTCGATGCCCATCCGCGCGTGGCCTGCGTCGGCATGTGGACGCAGGTCGTGTCGCGCGCCGGCGAGCCGCGTTTCATGCTGACGCCGCCCGCCGATCCGCGCACGCTGCGCCGCACGCGCTTCCTGCGCTCGCCGCTCGTGCATCCGTCTGTGATGTTGCGCATCGACGCCGTGCGCGAAGTGGGCAACTATCGGGCGAAGTACCGCGCGGCCGAGGATCTCGATCTTTTTTTACGGTTAATGCAACGCTACGATTGCGCGAACCTGCCGGAACTCGGCCTGTATTACGAGCTTAACGAGGGCGGGATCAGCGCGACCAAGCGCCGGCGCCAGTTGGTGTCGACGCTCACGCTGCTGCTGCGCCACTTCAACGTGCTGAACCCGTACGACTGGGCCGGCCTCGCCAAGAACCTGCTGCACTTCGTGACGCCGTACCGTACGCTGCAGAGCATCAAGCAGGCGCTGTTCGCCGCGCGACCGTCCGCCTGACGCGTACCCGGCCCCGCTCGCCCATTTCGACGCTTTATTTTTTCTTTTTTTCATGGCCGCCACCTCCCCGCTGCGCATCGCGCTCGTCTGCAACACGGCCTGGGCGATCCACACGTATCGCCACGGGCTGATCCGTGCGCTCGTCGCGCGCGGCGCCGAGGTCATCGTGATCGCGCCGCACGACCGCACGGTGCCGTTGCTCGAGCAGATGGGCTGCCGCTACGTGGCGCTCGCCATCGCGTCGAAAGGCACGAGCCCGCGCGAGGATCTCGGCACGCTCGCCGCGCTGGTGCGTCACTACCGCGCGCTGCGGCCCGATCTCGTGTTCCATTACACGATCAAGCCGAACATCTACGGCTCGGTGGCCGCGTGGCTCGCGCGCGTGCCGTCGATCGCCGTGACGACGGGCCTCGGCTACGTGTTCATCCAGAAGAGCCGCGCGGCAAGCGTCGCGAAGCGCCTGTACCGGTTCGCGTTCCGCTTCCCGCGCGAGGTGTGGTTCCTGAACCGCGACGATCTCGCGACCTTCACCGACGAGCGCTTGCTCGCGCATCCCGACCGCGCGCGGCTGCTGCACGGCGAAGGCGTCGATCTCGAACAGTTCTCGCCCGTGCCGCTGCCGGGCGACGACGCACCCGTCTTCATCCTGATCGGCCGGCTGCTGTGGGACAAGGGCGTGCGCGAATACGTGGAGGCCGCGCGTCTCGTGCGCGAGCGCTTCGCGAATGCGCGCTTCCAACTGCTCGGGCCGCTCGGCGTCGACAATCCGAGCGCGATCGGTCGCGCCGATGTCGACGCGTGGGTCGGCGAAGGCATCGTCGAGTATCTCGGCGAAGCGCACGACGTGCGACCGCACATCGCGGCGGCCGACTGCGTCGTGCTGCCGTCGTACCGCGAAGGCGTGCCGCGCACGCTGATGGAGGCATCGGCGATGGGCCGCCCGATCGTCGCGACCGACGTGCCGGGCTGCCGCGACGTCGTCGCCGACGGCGAAACGGGCTACCTGTGCCGCGTGCGCGACAGCGCGAGCCTTGCCGAACAATTGAATCGCATGATCGCGCTCGGGCCGCAAGGCCGGGCGACGATGGGCGCACGCGGCCGGCACAAGGTCGCGGCGGAATTCGACGAACAGCAGGTCGTCGAACGCTACAGGGAGACCATCCATTCGTTGACAGGATTCACACTCTGAAGGAGCGCATCAGCAATGACCGCTAAAGGCACCATCCTCGTTACCGGCGGCGCGGGCTATATCGGCTCGCACACGGCCGTCGAGCTGCTCGACAACGGCTACGACGTCGTGATCGTCGACAACCTCGTGAACAGCAAGGCCGAATCGGTGCGCCGGATCGAGCGGATCACGGGCAAGACGCCCGCGTTTCACCAGGTCGACGTGTGCGACGAAACCGCGCTCGCGAAGGTATTCGACGCGCATCCGATCACCGGCACGATTCACTTCGCGGCGCTCAAGGCCGTCGGCGAATCGGTCGCGAAGCCGCTCGAGTACTACCAGAACAACATCGGCGGGCTGCTCGCCGTGCTGAAGGTCATGCGCGAGCGCAACGTCAGGCAGTTCGTGTTCAGCTCGTCCGCGACCGTATACGGCGTGCCCGAGCGCTCGCCGATCGACGAATCGTTCCCGCTGTCCGCGACGAACCCGTACGGCCAGTCGAAGCTGATCGCCGAGCAGATCCTGCGCGATCTCGAAGTCTCGGACCCGTCGTGGCGGATCGCGACGCTGCGCTACTTCAACCCGGTCGGCGCGCACGCGAGCGGGCTGATCGGCGAGGACCCGGCCGGTATCCCGAACAACCTGATGCCGTACGTCGCGCAGGTCGCGGTCGGCAAGCTCGAAAAGCTGCGCGTGTTCGGCTCCGACTACCCCACGCCGGACGGCACCGGCGTGCGCGACTACATCCACGTCGTCGATCTCGCGAAGGGGCACATCGCCGCGCTCGACGCGCTCGCGAAGCGCGACGCGAGCTTCGTCGTGAACCTCGGCACCGGCCAGGGCTACAGCGTGCTGGAAGTCGTGCGCGCGTTCGAGAAGGCGTCGGGCCGCCCGGTGCCGTACGAACTCGTCGCGCGCCGCCCGGGCGACATCGCGGAGTGCTATGCGAACCCGCAGGCGGCGGCCGACATCATCGGCTGGCGTGCGACGCTCGGTATCGAAGAGATGTGTGCCGACCACTGGCGATGGCAGGAGGGGAACCCGCGCGGTTTTGTATAATCCGCTGTCCATTTTCCGAGCGATCCCATGCTCAGCTTCGCGTCCGGCTTCATCGTCTCCTTGCTCGTCACGCTGTTCATCGTGCGCTACGCGCACCTTCACGAGAAATTCTCGATCGACAGCGACCTGGCCGGCGTGCAGAAATTCCATGTGCGGCCGGTGCCGCGGGTGGGCGGCATCGGGATCCTCGCCGGGGTCGTCGTTGCCGCGCTGGTGCTGTTCCGGCGCTATCCGACGATCTCCGGCAGCATTCTCGGCATCGTTGCCTGCGGGCTGCCGGCGTTCCTGTCCGGCCTCGTCGAGGACCTGACCAAGCGCGTGTCGCCGCGTGCTCGGCTGCTCTGCACGATGGGCGCGGCCGCGCTCGCATTCTGGCTGATGAACATCGCGGTCACGCGCATCAGCGTGCCGCCGCTCGACTTCCTGCTCGGCTACGTGGCCATCTCGGCATTCATCACGGTGCTCGCGGTCGCGGCGCTCGCGAATGCGATCAACATCATCGACGGGTTCAACGGGCTCGCGTCGATGGTCAGCTTCATGATGTTCGCGTCGCTCGCGTATGTCGCGTTCCACGTCAACGACCCGGTCGTGATGTCCGCGTCGATCATCATGATGGGCGCGGTGCTCGGCTTCTTCCTGTGGAATTTCCCCGCCGGGCTGATCTTCCTCGGCGACGGCGGCGCGTATTTCATCGGCTTCATGCTCGCGGAGCTCGCGATCATGCTCGTGATGCGCAACCGCGAGGTGTCCGCGTGGTACCCGGTGCTGCTGTTCATGTACCCGATCTTCGAGACCTGCTTCTCGATCTACCGGAAGAAGTTCATCCGCGGGATATCGCCGGGGATTCCGGACGGCGTGCACCTGCACATGCTGGTGTACAAGCGGCTGATGAGATGGGCCGTCGGGACGAAGCATGCGCACGATCTGACGCGGCGGAATTCGCTGACGTCGCCGTATCTGTGGCTGCTGTGCCTCGTCGCGGTGATACCGGCGACGCTGTTCTGGCGGCATACGGTGCACCTGTTCGCGTTCGTCGTGCTGTTCGCGCTGACCTATGTGTGGCTTTATCTCAGCATCGTGCGGTTCAAGGCGCCGCGATGGATGGTGGTGAGAAAGCATCGGCCCGGCCGCTGAACCGCGTAACCGGTTTCTGGACGAAAAAAAGCGCCCTGCCGGGCGCTTTTTCTCTTCTTGTCGTTCAGTTCACGGCCGGGGACCGCATCACCCGTTCGATACGACGCGCACCGACGGCACGCTCTGCAACACGGGGGCAACGGCCGTCTGGTATTCCGGCACCCAGCGCCGCAGATCGCGCCGTACCTCGTCGTCGGACAGCACGCGATGCTGCATCAGCCACGGCAGCAATTCGTCGAGGAAATTGTCCGGCACTTCGCGCGCACGTGCGATCCGCAGCTTCGGGTGCGGCGTACGCGTCGTCGCCTCGTCGTCAGCGAGCAACTCCTCGTAGAGCTTCTCGCCCGGCCGCAGCCCGGTGAACTCGATGCGGATCTGTTCTTCCGAGAAACCGTACAGGCGGATCAGGTCGCACGCGAGATCGACGATCTTCACCGGCTCGCCCATGTCGAGAATGAAGATCTCGCCGCCATGCCCCATGCTCGACGCCTGCAGCACGAGCTGCGACGCCTCCGGGATCGTCATGAAGAAACGCGTGATCTCCGGGTGCGTGACCGTCACCGGGCCGCCCTTCGCGATCTGCTGCTGAAACTTCGGAATCACGCTGCCCGCGCTGCCGAGCACGTTGCCGAAGCGCACCGTCTCGAACTGCGTACGCCCGCTCGACTGCTGCAACGCCTGGCAGGCCATTTCCGCGAGACGCTTGCTCGCGCCCATCACGTTGGTCGGATTGACCGCCTTGTCGGTCGAGATCAACACGAAGTGACGCACGTCGTGGCGGATCGCCGCCCGCGCCACGCGATAGGTGCCGAGCACGTTGTTGCGCAGCGCCTGCCATGCGTTGTGCTCTTCCATCAACGGCACGTGCTTGTAGGCGGCCGCATGGAACACGATGTGCGGCGCGTGACGCGACATCACCTGGTCGAGCAGCAGCGAATCCTTCGCATCGCCGATGATCGGCACCACGGGCAGATCCGGAAAACGCTCACGCAATTCCTCGGTCAGCCGGTACATCGCGTATTCCGAGAGATCGAATGCAACGAGCTGCGCAGGGGCGAAGCGCAGGATCTGCCGGCACAGCTCGGAGCCGATCGAGCCGCCCGCGCCCGTCACCATCACGACGCGGCCGCGCAGCAGCGCTTCGACGTGCGGCGTATCGATCGTCACCGCGTCGCGGCCGAGCAGATCCTCGAGATCGATGTTCCGTACCTGCGACAGGAAGCCCTGCCCCGGCATCAGCGCGGTCAGCGAAGGCAGCACCATCGCCTTCACGCCGGCACGCACACACAGGGTCGCGACGCGACGCTGGGTTTCGACCGATGCCGACGGAATCGCGATGATCGCGTATTCGACCTTCATCGCATCGGTCCAGTGCTTGAGGTCGTTGAACGAGCCGAGCACCTTGTAGCCGTAGATTTCTCGGCCCTGCTTCGTGACGTCGTCGTCGAGCAGGCCGACCAAGCGCCATTCACCGGAGCGCGACAGTTCGCGCGCGAGGCTCGCGCCGGCCGTGCCGGCACCCAGCACCAGCACCGGCTTGCCCTTGCCCACCAGCCCACCGTACAGGTAGTACTCCTTCGTCGCGCGATACAGCGCGCGGGCGCCGCCCATTGCCAGGAACAGCATCAACGGCGACACCAGCAGCACCGAGCGCGGAATGATCGGCTGCGGCTGGAACATCACCGCGCCGATCATCACGATCACGCCGCCGCCGGCCACCGCCTTCGCGATGCGCATCAGATCGGGCAGGCTGGCGAACACCCACAGCCCGCGATACAGGCCGAAGCCGCGGAACATCAGCGCATAGACGGGCAGTGCCCACGTCAGCGCCATCAGCGCGCCGCTCAGGAAATCATGCGGAACGCTGCCGTTGAAACGAACGAGATAAGCGAACAACCATGCGGCGACAACCGCCGTCAGGTCGAACAGGAAAGCACTCAGGGACAGCCAAGATGCTCTGGATCGCAACATCGGCGGGAAACCTCAAGAATTGTTTTCGGCGGCCGCTTGAAACCGGCGCCAACGCAGGTCGATCAACCATCCGAACCATGCCAGGACGCCATACCACGCAAGAAACGACAGCCATTGCTGCAGTTCGGGGCGGCCCTTTGCCCACGTGGCCAGAATTATGCCTGCGAGCATGATGAGGTACCAATAAAGGGCAGTCCGGCCGTGACTGACGCCCGACCGGACCATCCTTTGATAATAATGCTCGCGGTGCGCCTGCCAGAACTTTTCTCCGCGTAACAGACGTCTCAAAAGTGTTACAGATGCGTCTGCGATAAAGGGCGCGAATACCATTGCGGGGAACCAGATCGGCCAGACATCGGTACGCCAGCCCCAATAGCCCAGTGCACCGGCCAGGAAGCCGAGCGGAATCGAGCCGGCGTCGCCGAGAAACAGTCTCGCCGGATGGAAATTGAGCAGAAGAAAGCCGAGCGCCGCGCCGGCCACTGCCGCGCCCGCCACGGCGAGATCGGGCGACGGATGCGGGCCGCCGAGCGCCGCGACCGCGTATCCGCCGAAACCAAACAGTGCCATGCCGCCCGCGAGACCGTCGGCGCCGTCCATGAAGTTGTACAGGTTCGTCAGCCAGACCATCGCGAAACCCACGCCGGCGAGCAGCCACCACGGTGCGTCGGCCGGGAAGACGACGATCAGCGCGACGACTGCCGCGAGGTGCGCGGAGAATCGCACGCGGGCCGGCAGCCCGCGCCGGTCGTCGATCTGCGACATCGCGGCGAGTCCCGCGGCGGCGATCGCGATCAGCCAAAGCCGCGGCGCCAGCATCAGCAGCGCAACGACACAGACGGGCACGATGCCCCATCCGCCGACGCGCGGTGTCGGCAGCGTATGGAGCGAACGGTCGTTCGGAATGTCGGTAGCCAGGCGCCAGGCCCACCCGGTGGCGAGCAGTACGCGGAGAATCGTCGTCGAGGCGAATGCGGCGGCCAGGGCCACCGCGGCCGTGGTGAGCCAGGTGGGATTCGCGAGAAGCATGTGGCTTTTATTTTCGTGTATCGCGCGAACGATACCATGCGGCGGTCGCTTCGAGGCCCTGGCGGGTCGTATAGGGCGGCTGCCAGTCGAGCACGCGCCTGATCCGACCGGTATCGAGTTGCAGACTGCCCGTCAGGCGGTCGATAGCCGCACTGCGACCGGTCAGCTTTCCGAGCACACGCAACAGCCCCGGCGGCACAGCGATCAGCCTCGCCGGCTTGCCGAGCGCGTCGCCGACGAGGCGCAGCAGGCCCGCGACCGTCGGGGCGTCGTCGTCGGCGACATGAAAGCATTCGCCGGCCGCGCGCGGGTCGATTGCGCAGCGCAGCAGCGCGTCGGCGAGATTGTCGACGTAGACGATGCTGCGGCGCGCCGAAACCGCGCCGAGCGGCAACGGCATCCCGCGCGCGACCGCGTCCATCATCCGCAGGAAGTTGGCACGGACGGCGGGGCCATAGACGAGCGGCGGACGAACGACGACGACATCGAGCCCCACGGATGCGCCGAACTGCGCGAGCTGCCGTTCCGCCCGCAGCTTCGAACGGCCGTATGCATCCTGCGGGTCGGGTTCGAACGCTTCCGACAGCGGTATTCCGCCGTCGCCCTCTCCGACCGCCTTGATGCTGCTCGCGAACACGATGCGGCGCACGCCGTGATGGCGCGCGGCGTCGGCGAGACGCAGCGTGCCGGCGACGTTGGTGGCATCGAACGCAGCGTCGGGATCGGGGGACTCGTCGCGCATGACATGCACGCGAGCGGCGAGATGGATCACGCAATCGGCGGTCAGGTCGGTTGGCCACGCTTCATCCAGACCCGCGAAATCGGCGGTGTCGTGCACCCATTCGCGCACGCCCTCGATGCAGCCGCCCGGACGCCGCACCAACGCGGTCACCGTATGTCCGGCATCCAGCGCACGACGACAGACCGCGCGGCCGACGAAGCCGTTCGCGCCGGTGACGACGAGGTGACTCACCAGAGCCTCCAGCCAAAGCGGTTGTAGAACTTGAAGGCCGACGCGGCGAACATGCGGATGTGCGCGAAGCCCTTGCGCGACGCCCCCCCACCGTGATGGATGACGCGCACCGACGGAACATACGCGACGCGGGCAATCTCATGCGTGCGCAGGCTCAGGTCGTAGTCCTCGAAGTACAGGAAATAGCGTGGATCGAAGCCGCCGAGTTTCTTCAGGACTTCGGTGCGGAACAGCATGAAGCAGCCGCTGACGATGGGGGGATCCCAGACGACCTCGCGGTCGTTGATGACGTCGCGCATTTCGTAGCGGGCGAGGCGCTTCGCAAAAGCTGCCCGAAACCGCGCCGGCAGGAAGCCGCGCACGAGCAGATCGAGCACCGCCGGGTAACGGCGGCAGAGATACTGCTGCCCGCCTGTGTCGTCGCCGATCCATGGTGTGAGCGCGCCGACGTCGGGACGCGAACCGAGAAACGCACGGGCGGCAACGAGCGCGTCTGCGTCGAGATCGATGTCAGGATTCAAGATCAGGTGAAACGGGCGTGTCGACGATTCGATCGCGAGATTGTGCCCCCGTCCGTAGCCAACGTTGCCGTGGCCCGACAGAATCCGGGTGGTAATACCTTTCGTATCGAGATCATCAATCAATGCAGCAACGTCGCCCAGCCCGCCGTTGTCAACCAGGAACAGTTCGACCGGAGCGGGCGACGAGGCAGTGCACAGACGCGTGCACGCTGCGCCCAAGCTAGTCAGCGTCTCGCCGAGTTGAGCAATATCCGGCTGATAAACGACGATGGAAACCGACAATCCTTCGGTATCACTGGGTTGCAGGCTTGTTACATTCATCCGTAGTTCGGCTATGCGCTTGCAAGATGAAGCGCAGGTTAGACAGTCCGGCAGGTTGCGGCAACGCAGGTGCCGCCGCAGCCTCGCTCGACAGGCCGGCGAACTTGCGATGCATTTCACGGTGCCAACGGCGCAATTCTAACGTCAGCACGGTCGTCGCCGGCATAAAAAGCTGTCCGATAATTCCGGAACGCCATTTGATGTCGTCGGGAGCACCACTCGACACACGCCGCCTTGTGGAGCACGCCATACCACCCTCGCTGCGGTCTTCGCCATACGAGGTTTACCCGTCGGGATCTCGACTCGCTTCGCGCCTCTCGTCGGCGAGTCCGAGAACTGTTCTCTGCGCTCGATGAGACCATCCGGAACAGGCTTCCGTCCGATAACGCGACGCTCGACCATGCGGTCCGGCGCGCCCGTCCCTATCTCACCGACGTCTCGCCCCTGTTGAGAAACGAATGCCAACTCGACTGCCGTTCGAACCCGGTGAACTCGGCAGTCGCTACGCTCAACGCTTCAGTCCGCGTATCGGAACACAAGCGGGATGTATTGTCCGACGGGCAGCACACGGCAAACGTCGATCGTACCGACGCCCACAACTGGCCGGATGAAGCCGAAACCGAGCGGTCTGCAGCCCGCTCGGCGATTGCTACGCGGGAATCGGACGTTGTCGGCATGCGTACGTTGAACGCGGAAATGCTGTCGTCGACGAGTTAGCGGATCACGGCGTCGTTGCGAACCCTCAAACGACGGCTCACCGGACGTACTGCCGGACGCGCCGCCGTCCAGACGTGCCGTCGCGTAACTTCGGATCAGGTTACGGCGTCGATGCCCGACCGGGATCGACGCCGCCACTATGCGGCAACCGGTCACCGACTGCCGGGCTTCCCGGACATTACGCCGAGGATTTCATTGATACGATCCGCCGCATGGTGACCGGCCGTGGTCAGCGACAGATTGACGCGCGCGCTCTCGCGCGCACGTGCACCGAGTTCACGCGCCCATTCCTGATTCTCGAACACCTTGCGCATCGCTTTCGCCGCCTCATCCACCGACGGTTCCGCCCAGTGGAGATTCGCGTCGTACGGAGGAATTGGCCGCCCCAGTTTCACGAGATCGTAAGGTACGAGAAGGCTGTTGCTGTCATCCATGAAGTCCACGTTGCCCGAGTAGTTCGTCGCAATGACGGGCTTCCCCATCAGCATGGCTTCCGCCATCGTGAGCCCCAATCCCTCGCTTCGATGCAAAGACACGTACGCGTCGCACGCATCCATGAGCGACAGTACCTCGTCCGGCGAATACACCTGATCGATGATCTTGATCTTCACCCCCGACATCTCGGCCGCTAGCCGCAATTCCTTGATCTGGGCCGGATGACGATCACCGAATGAAGTCTTCAGCACCAGACAGACCGGATCGTCCGGCCCGAATGCCTTGCTGAATGCGCGAATCAACCCCATCGGGTTTTTGCGCTCCATGATGCTCATCATGTGGAACGTAAACAGGAACGTATATTCGCCGTCGTCCAGTCCGAAGTAGGCTCGGTCCCGACGCTGATACTGGCCAAGCTGTACCCCCGGGAAAATCGTCCTCACCGGAATGGTCAACCGTTCGCGCAACCCCTTGGCAACGAACTCGGTCGCAGTCCAGACCTCATCGACACGTGCGGCTTGCTCGAGCCAGCTGTCCGGTATTGAATCGAATTCCCAGTACCAGTATGCGATCCGGTAGGTTCGCTGCGCACGCTCGAGCAAATCGGATCGCCCGTATACATCGTCAAAGAACGGTTCCGGCTGCGTGTGAATGATCGTAACGTCGAAATCTTCCGTACCGGAGAAATCGACGTGATGCGGATCATCTCTCTGATCGGTACGAATGTCGCGCAAGGATGTCTGCATCTCGATCTCGCGCATTCCCTTCACCAACGCCTCCGCCGAGACGCGCAGACCCGACGGGTAACAGAAGTGCGCGATCACGTTGACGCCGGGCTTCGCCAGCGAAGCGGCCACCGCATCGATCTCCAGTGATTCGCACCACGAACGGACGTCGTGCGGCAACGCGGCTTCGTCCGTTCGCAACCATTCGACCAGCGCACGCGCCTCGGCCGCGTTACGCAACACCGACGGGAAACGATCGCGCCAGTCTTCACGGGCGTTGTATGCCGTTCGAATCTGCTCGGCAGGCGACAAGTCGATCGGCCAGGTTTCCGGCACGCCCCACGACTCGTGGACCCGGTATGTTGCGGCAAACCAGGCGGCAAATGCGGCACGTCCGAAAATCGTCAACCCGTCCGGATGGAGTCGTTGCCATGCCGGTGTAAAGCGATAGGCTTCCACGAGCTCACGAGCCGGCGCTTCCGATGCTTGCCAGAAGAGCCACCAGATTTGCTCGAGTTGCAGGTCCGCTTCGACACGCCCATGCTGGATGAACCATTCGAACAGATCCGCTTGCCCGGCTGGCGTCAACCCGTGCGGCATGAGTGCACGGACATCCTGGCGGAACATGAAGATCTGTCGTGCCGGCGCACCAAAATCCTGTTCGAACAATTGGCCGATCGCCGCGACGCCGGCCTCCGTCAGGCCGAGGTCGCGCCCGCCGCCCGTGAGCAGCCATTGTGCGAACGCGCCGTTACGTCCAGCCGAAAGTGCCTGCGGGAACCGCACGCGAAGATCGGCCCGGCGCCGCAACAGATCCAGACACCAGCGCGCGGCGCTCCAGATATCGGAGACCTTGTGGACCGGCTGCGGGGGCCATACAACTTCGTCTCGCGCCAATCCTGCGACTTCCATGCAAATGCCTTCGTCGTCGAGACGAAGCTCCCTCGCCGACAACGGAAGCGAACCGGTTTCTCGAAGCTGTCGGTCGAGTTCCGCACGAACGCCGACGCCTCCCTGCAAACGCAGAGCCGGAATGGCGCATTGCCCGTCCAGTTCGGGGTGAAGATACGGGTCCTCGTCAATGCCCAAATGACGGATGTCGTCGGCCAGGCGCCGGATATCCTCGACCGGATTGCTGTTCCCTCTCGTCGCCCCTTCGTGATGCACGAGACAGGCATACGGCGTATAGGCCGTACGATAGCCGGCACGCCAGATCCGCATGCACAGCGCTACGTCGCTCATCGCGATCAGATACGATTCGTCAAACCCGCCAACCTCTTCGAAGGCATCCCTGCGCACCATCTGGCAGGCGCCCATGATCGCAAGCCAGTTTCGCGGATGATCCGGGGAGCCGAATACATCCCATTCGATACCACCGCCGCTCCGGTACATCAATGCGGCGAGATGGATGCCGATCGACACGCCTGCATGCTGCAACTCCAGCGACGGATAGATCAGCTTCGTACCCACGACACCTACGCCCGGACGCATCGCAAATCGGACGAGTTCCTGCAGCCAGTCGCTCTTGATGATCTCGATGTCGTTGTTCAGGAACAGCAGAAACTCGCCGCGCGCTCTCACCGCACCGAAGTTGCACGCGGCCGAATAATTGAACTTGTTCCGGAAATGAACGATTCGAACCTGCGGTTCGGATTTCAGCTGCTCGTAGTATGCGAGCGTCTCGGGATCATCCGATCCCGTATCGACGATGACGACTTCCTTGTTCGGATAGTCGGTTGCATGCAGCAGGCCCTCCAGGCACATCCGGAGCAGCTCCGGCTTGTTCTTGGTGGGAATGACGATCGAAACCAGCGGCGCCCGCTCGATCTGCCACGTGGCATGCTGGGTGCCGTTCGGTTGGGTTTCAACGGTCACAACGCTGCTGACGCCGTGACGCTCCCAATATCGTTGAATGACCGCGCGATGATCACCGGCCTCATTCGTGCCGGGTGCAGGCCGCTCCTGGCTCGCCCCGGGCTTGCGATGGCATAGTACCTTCGGGACACGAATGATGTTCTGCGCATGATCGCTGACGCGCAGGTTGAGATCCCATTCGACGGCCGTCGCGGCAGTGATGTCCACCCCTCCCGCCTGCGTCACCAACGCGCGGCGAAGCAACGTCAACCGTCCGAAATAGTTGAACGCGTAGAGAAGATCAGGTGACCAGGATGGTTTGAAATACGGTCGCTCGCGGGTTTGCGACGCCGACTGCACATCCTCGTCGCCGTAGACGATGTCTGCCCGCGGCGACTTCGCGAGTACGGAAACAACGTCGCTCAGCGCACCCGGCGCCAGAATATCCCCACTGTCGAGAACCGCGACGAACATGCCCTTGGCGTGATCGAAGCCCATGGCAAGGTTCGCCGGCCGCCCTGTCGCCACGCCAGGCGCGGTAACAGCAATCACGCGCGAATCAGCGCTCGTCCACTCTTCGACGAGTTTCAGTATCGCCGCATCGGAGCCAGAGTGAACAACGATGGCTTCCCAGTTTCGATACGATTGCGCGCGAATCGAACCGACCGTTCTCGAGACGCTCTCGATCGATTCGACATCGGCAAGCAAAAAGCTCACGAGCGGCCCGTCGACCTTGATCCGGACATCAGGGCTCGACCGGGTTTCGACCGTGCGAATCCAGTCCGCATACCGACCCGACGACCCTGCACCGGGAACGCCGACGTCTTGCAGGACCTCGACCTGAGCGCTCGCGGCTTGCTGCTCGCGAAGCAGGGTTGCGCGACGCTGCCGCAGGAATTCGAGCCGCGCCGGCATCCGCCACGGCGTAGCCAGCCACCATGCAGCCTTGGCTGCCTGACGTGCGCGCCCCCGCGCAGCGGGAGGCATCATCGCCCCGATCCGGCGTGCCGGTGATGTCGCGCGCCAGAACATCGATTGCGTAACGGCCTGATACTGCTGCTCGACCAATTCGGCACGGTGACTGGCTTGCTGTGCCATCACGTCCCGGCCAGACAGCGCCGAACGCAATTCAGCGATCTGGTTCTCCGCGTCCTTGTGGCGACGCTTGTGGTCATGCTCCACCTCCGCCCGCCGGCTTTCCATCACCTCTACCTGGCGCATCAACTCCTTGTTCAGGCGCTCAAGCTCCTGGTGCTTTGCCTCGTGCTCTTCAAGTACTTTTTGCACCTCCGTCCGCCGCACGAGCTCTACGGCATCGCGCTCCCGTTGCTCCGCGTCCGCCAGCCGAGCGGACAAGCTCTCGACCTGCGCAGCCAACTCAGCCGTCCTCGCGGACACGAAATCGTCAAAAACGTTGGGCGGATACTTGAACGCATCGATGAGCTCGGATCGCTCGCCGGCGACATAGAAGCGATTGAGGCCATCCGAATAGACATGCACGTAGTTCGCGTCCAGAAGGATGCTCTCCCACTCCTCATGGGATTCCTTCTGCGTCAGCGGCAGCGTTGCCTCCACCACGACGATCCACGGTCGGTTGCGTTTCCAGTCGTTGCCGGCCAGCACCGCGCGCTCGGCCCCTTCGACATCGACTTTCAGAAAATGCACCTCTCGCCCTGCACTGACGTGCTCTCGCCAGATGTTGTCGAGGGTCGTCAGGACAACATCCTGAACGTTCTCGCTCCACCCGGCCGCGACATGTCCGTCGGCGATCTTGCCGTCAAGCGTGGACAAGCCGGTGTCTTGAAACAAATGGATCCGGCTCGTACCCGTGCTTTCACCCACCGCGACCCGGAGATTGATGTCGCGAGGACGCCGGTTTTCGAGCTCGGCAAAGTAGACCGGATTGGGTTCGACATTGATGCCGCTCCACCCCATCTCACTGAATGCCCGAGTCACCGAATGCTCGTCGGGAGACCATGCGCCGACATCGATGTAAAAGCCGGCCATCACATGCTGCAGCGCGCGATGCAGCATGACGTCTTCGAGATTTTGCGCGTAGGAAACAAGAGGCATAAATTTTCACTTACCTGAGCTATGAAAATTCGAGTCGGCATCGACGAAAACATCGGCGCCGCCCCGATTTCCTGCATTTCTGGCCATGACCGTGCCGTGCATGCCGGCCGCGCCGAACACGCCGTCAACGATCAGTTCGCTCATGGACGTTCGAGCATCCATGCAAGCGTATTGCGAAGCGGTATCGCGTGAGTCGAACCGATCGCGTGTTCAAGCGCCCGGCAATTTCCGACGAGCTTGTGGACCTCGTTCGCGCGCACGAATTGCGGATTCACCGCCACCTCGAGTTCATGCCCGGATAGTTCCCGCACCGTCGCCAAGACGTCCTGAAGCGAATACCCGATACCTGAGCAGACGTTGAACGTGCGTCCTGCGAAGTCGGCTTCGATCAACTTCCGATACGCGGCGACCACCATGCGCACATCCGAGAAATCTCGCACGACATTCAGATTGCCCAACTCGATGCGCTCCGCGCGCGCGCTGAAATGTCGAACGATCTTGGGCAGCAGGAATCGCTCGTCCTGACCGACGCCCGTGTAATTGAACGGCCGCACGATGACGATCGGAAGTTTGTCCTGCCACATGCGCGCGACCATTTCCATCGCCAGCTTGCTGATTGCGTAATCGTTTGCGGGCGCCGGCGCAGTGGATTCGTCGATGATTTCCCGATCGGAATTGCCATAGACGTTCGCACTGCTTGCCAACAACACGGCTCGCGGCTGACACGCAGCGCGCGTCAGCGCATCAAGCAGATTGCGCGTCCCGACCACGTTGGTCTGATAGATCGCGCCGACATCGCCGTGCTGAACGAACGCAATGGCCGCCAGATGCACGACGGCATCCGGCTTTTCGTCGGACAGCACGCGAACCAGCGCGTCGGTATCAAGCAGATCGCAAACGTGCGTTCGCCACGGCGCAGCGGCAACCGGCTTGTGAACGATCCCGCAAACTTCGTGCCCCGAGCGGATCAACTCCTCCGCCATATAGCGGCCGGTAAATCCGTCCAGGCCCGTGACGAAAACTTTTGCCATGGCCTTAGAACGAGAAGCCTGCTTCGTTGCGACGAATGTCCGCCTCGACCATCATCTGGCAAAGCTGCTCGAGCGTCGTCTTCGGCACCCAGCCGAGTTCCTTGCTCGCCTTCTCGGGGTTGCCGATGAGCAGATCGACTTCGGCGGGCCGGTAAAATTTCGGGCTGACCTTGACCACGGCCTTGCCGGTTCGGGTATCGACGCCCGTCTCGTTTTCGCCCGCACCTTGCCACGCGAGTTCGATGCCTGCCGCCTGGGCTGCCATCGACACGAAATCCCGCACCGTCTCGGTCCGGTTCGTCGCAAGCACGTAGGTATCGGGGCGTTCCGCCTGCAGCATGCGCCACATGCCTTCGACGTACTCCTTCGCATAGCCCCAGTCACGCTTGGCGTCGAGGTTGCCGAGTTCCAGCACGTCGAGCTTGCCGAGACGGATCTTCGCCAGGCTGTCCGTAATCTTCCGCGTCACGAATTCGCGACCGCGCAGCGGCGATTCGTGGTTGAACAGGATGCCGCTGCAGCCGAAGATGTTGTAGCTCTCGCGATAGTTGATCGTCATCCAGTGCGCGTAAAGCTTTGCGACGCCGTACGGACTGCGCGGATAGAAAGGCGTGCTTTCAACCTGCGGTACGGCCTGTACCTTGCCGAACATTTCCGACGTGCTGGCCTGGTAAAAGCGGATCGCAGGATTGACCGTGCGAATCGCCTCGAGCAGGTTGAGCGCGCCGATACCGGTAATCTCGGCGGTGGTTGCCGGCTGATCGAACGACACGCCGACGAAACTTTGGGCCGCCAGGTTGTAGACCTCGGTCGCTTGCGTCGTCTGAAGCAGGCGAATGCTTGCGCCAAGATCGGTCAGGTCGTATTCGACGAGGTGAAGATCAGGATGATTGCTGACGCCGAGCTCGTCGATTCGCCAGAAGTTCACCGAGCTGGTGCGCCGATAGGTGCCGTAGACGGTGTAGCCCTTCTCGAGAAGCAGCTCCGCAAGATACGCGCCGTCTTGCCCGGTAATGCCAGTGATGATTGCAACAGTCATGTTCTTTCCAGTTTGTTCAGCATGTTGAAGCTCCGGCCAGAATCGTCGATCGTGGTCACGCCATGAGAGCGGCCGATGCGACATGAATCCAGGCCGGATTCCAATCGTGGTTAATTGCCCTTCGCCGCGACGACATCGCGCCCGTAGTTGTCGTCGAGACGCACGATGTCGTCTTCACCGAGATACGAGCCCGATTGAACCTCGATCAGTTCGAGCGGAATCTTCCCCGGGTTCTGCAAGCGATGCGTCACGCCCAGCGGAATATAGGTCGACTGATTCTCGCTCAGCAAAATGACCTGGTCGCCGTTGAAGACGCGCGCGGTACCGCGGACAACGATCCAGTGTTCAGCCCGATGATGGTGCATCTGAAGGCTGAGCGACGAGCCCGGGTTGACGATGATGCGCTTGACCTGAAAGCGTTCACCCTGATCGATACTCTCGTACGAACCCCACGGCCGGATGACCTTCCGGTGCGTCACCGACTCGTGTCGCCCCGACGCGCTGAGACGCTCGACGATCTTCTTCACACGCTCGGACTGGTCGCGATGCGTGACGAGGACCGCGTCCGCCGTTTCGACGATGATCAGATCCTTGACGCCGATGGCCGTGACCATTCGATGATCGGCCCGGATATAACTATCGGAAACATCGTCAGTCAGGACGTCGCCCGACAGCGTATTGCCCGTATCGTCGGTATCCGAAATATCCGCGAGCGCGGCCCATGAGCCGATATCGCTCCAGTTCAGACCTGCGGCCGCGACCATCACCGCATGGTCGGTTTTCTCCATCACCGCATAGTCGATCGAGATGTTCGGGCATTCCTGGAATGCATCAGCGTCAAGTCGGACGAAATCCTCGTCGCGCTTTGCCTGCTTGACCGACAGCGTGACCTGCTCGAGCACGGCTGGCTCGAATCGCTTGAGTTCGTCGAGATACACCGACGCCTTCAGCATGAACATGCCACTGTTCCAGTAATAACCGCCTTCCGATACGAAGCGCGCCGCCGTTTCCGCATCCGGTTTCTCGACGAATGCATCGACACGGAACGCGTCGTCACGCGATGCCAGTGCGCTCCCGCTGCGGATGTAGCCGTAGCCGGTGTGCGGCTTGGTCGGCTCGATACCGAACGTGACGAGATGCCCGTCGTTTGCGATATCGCGCGCCGTGTCCGCCAGCTTCGCAAAAATCGCATCGCTCAGGATCACGTGGTCGGACGGCAACACGAGCAGCAACGCGTCCGGCGACTGCTCCATCGCAAGCAACGCCGCCGCCGCGACCGCGGGCGCCGTATTGCGCCCTACCGGCTCCAGAACGACCGCGGACGCTGTCACGTCGATGCTGCGCAACTGATCGGCCACGATGAAGCGTTGTTCCGCATTCGTGATCATGATCGGCGCTTCGACGCCGGGCACGCCCTGCAGACGCAGCACGGTCTGCTGAACCAGCGTGTGTTCTCCGGCCAGCTTGAGGTACTGCTTGGGATAACCGCCCCGGGACAACGGCCAAAGACGGGTGCCGCTACCGCCGCACAGAACTACAGGGAAGATGTTCACGTCAACTCCGTTACGATATACCTTCTATTTTTCCAACCGCCGGATCAGTACCACTCATTAATTCCGGCGGCATCCGGCCTGCATCGCCGGGCACGCGCTCAGACGAGCGCGCCCACCCGTGACGGCCAGGCCAGACCGATATCCTCTTCGTTCAACGTCAGATTTGGACTGTATGAGGAATCACTCCGCAGCAGCTCTCCCCAGTGCTTTTGCATGTACTCGGTCTCGCCGTCGAATCGAGCCTGTTTGACAGGATCGTCCTCGTAACCACGCGTCGCCGACTCATGGTGATACAGCTCCGCATACGGCGTCCAGACATTGCGATAGCCGGCCTTCAATAAGCGAAGACAGAAGTCGATATCGTTGAACGCGACACCCAGATCCCGTTCGTTCATTCCAGCCACTTCGCGATAGGCAGCCTTGCGCACGATCATGCATGCAGCGGTCACTGCGGAGAAGGCGCCGATCAGGCTGGCGCGACCGAAGTACCCGAACGATCCGCGAGGAATGTGTTTGTGTACATGTCCCGCCACGCCGCCAAGCCCCAGCACCACGCCGGCATGCTGGACGGTGTCGTTCGGATAGAGCAGTTTCGCGCCCACCGCGCCGACGCCCGGTTGCAATGCAATACTGACCATTTCCGTCAACCAATCGGGAGAAATCACCTCGATATCGTTGTTGACCAGTCCGACGACCTCGCCGCTCGCCACCTCGACGGCCGCATTGCACAACGCCGCGAAATTGAACGGCCGATCGTCGCGCAATATCCGGAAACGCACGTCGTTCTCGAGCGACGCGAGGTAATTCAGTGTGTCCGGATCATCCGAGCCGTTGTCGACGATGACGATTTCGTAGCGTGCGTACGTCGTCTTGCCAACAATGCTCGTGATGCACTGCCGAATCAGGTTCAGCCCGTTTCGGGTCGGGATGATCAGGCTGACGAGCGGCGCCGGATCCGGCAACGCATACCGCGCACGGTAGCCGTTTCCTGCGTACTCCGCCACACCGCGGACACCCGTTCGCTCGAAGTGGTCGTTGAGCGCCCGCTCACCGGCCACTACCGCGTAGGGCTTGGCGTCGGTCCCCGACGAGGTGCTTTCAGCATGGACCCGCCAGTGATACAGCACCCGTGGAATGTGATGAATTGCAGCCGCGCCCGCACGCTCGACACAGCGAAGGGCCAGATCGTAGTCCTGGGACCCCTCATACCCCTCGCGGAAACCGCCGACTTCGTCGAGCAGCGCTTTTTGAAACACACCCAGATGACTGAACATGTTCTGTGAAAGGAACAGATCGGGGTTCCAGTCGCACTTGAAGTACGGTTCACGGCGCTTGCCCGAGCCATCGATCTTGTCTTCATCAGAATAGATCATTCGAATCGACGGATCGCGCTCGATCACATCCGCGACGCAATAAAGCGCCTGCTCCGGCAACAGGTCGTCGTGATCGAACAGCGCGACCCACGTGCCCGTCACGAGTTCGAGCGCAGTATTCGATGCGGCAGAAATATGGCCGTTCTTCTGCCGGAACGCGACCTTGATCCGCGGGTCCTGGGAGGCGTAACCTTCGAGCAGCGGGCGGATGGCCGGATTCGTCGACACGTCGTCGGCAATGCAGAGTTCCCAATGCGGATAAAGTTGTCCGCGGATGGACTCGATCGCTTCCGCCAGCCAAGCGGGATCGGGATTGTAGACGGGCATCACCACTGAAATCAGCGGCGGATTCGCGAAATCGGCGATACGCTCGCGAATGGCCGCGCGCGTTGCGTCGTCAACCTGATCGTAACGGCGAACCCATTCTGCATAGAGAACCGGATCGATGACACCCGGCGCGCCCGCGCGCAACCATGCGATCCGGCTTCTGATGCCGGCAAATCCTTCCCTGCGGAAGATACCGTAAGCCTTGCGCACGACCAGTCGCAATCCACCGTCACCCGCCACCCGGTTCACGAACGAGCGTGCTTTGCGCAACTTCATCGGTTCAGCACCCAGCCATACCGGCGTTCGACTTCACAACCATCACTCCCCCACCGAAGCAGCATATTGCGACACGACGTCGTCGACTTCCCCGAAAGCGCGCACACGCCCGCGCTCCATCCACAGCGCCTTGTTGCACACCTTGCGGATCTCCTTGTTCGAGTGCATCGCGAGCACAACGATCTCGGCGCGGTCGTGCAGTTCCTCGAGACGCGCCTCGGCCTTGTGCATGAACGACGCATCGCCCACGCCCATCACTTCATCGAGCAGCAGGATCTCGGCGTCGACCGCCGTGGAAACGGCGAATGCAAGCCGCATCTTCATGCCGCTCGAATAGGTACGGATCGGCAGATCGAGGTAGTCGCCCAATTCGCTGAACTCAGCGATATCGTTCTGCTTTTTGCGAATCTCCGCGTCAGTCATGCCGAGCAGCAGGCCGCGCAACCGGATGTTCTGCATACCGGTCGAGTTCTCGTCCATGCCGAGGCTGATGTCGAGCAGCGGCACGGCCTTGCCCACTCGTGACAGCGAGCCGGCTGTCGGAGGATAAATGCCGGCCATCGCGCGCAGCAGCGTCGACTTTCCCGCGCCGTTGTGACCAATGAGCCCCACGCGATCGCCTCGATCGAAGCGAAAACTCAGATCGTCGAGCGCCCGTACGACGATGACGCCGTCGTTGCCCTCCGCGATCCGGTTGCGTCGCCCCATGCGAAGCACCTGTTTCTTCAGCGAGCGGCCCTGGACGTCGTAGATCGGCAAATCCAGCGTCACGTTCTTCAGTTCAATGTGTGCCATGTCGCCCCCTTCAGACCCAGTACGGAAGACGTTTCAGATAACGACCGGTCATGAGCAGTGCGATCGGCCATCCAATGACCGCCATGCCGATGGTCACTCCCCACGTCAGCGCGCTCGGCATTTGTCCGATCAGCGGGCCGCGAACGACATCGATCAGGTAAGCAAGCGGATTCCATTCGACGATGAACGAAAAGCGATTCAGCGCGTCTGGACGGAAGATGATGGGTGTTACATAGAATGCGACTTGAAGCAGCGCGCCAATGATCTGCGGAAGGTCGCGGAATCGTGCGGACAACAGGCTTGTCAGCATGGCGATCCACATTGCATTCAGCACATACAGAAGCAGCCCCGGAATGAACATCGGCAGCGTCTCCCAGCTTTTGACGCCGAAGATCATCAGAAGACCGATAACAATCACGAAGTTGTGTGCCAGCACGATCAGGTTCCGCCATACGACTTGCAGAATGTAGATCAGCTTCGGTGTGGGCACCTGGCGTATGTAGGCGCCGCTGCTGATATACGCGATGCTTCCCTCCTGGATCGTCTGCGAAAAAAGCCCCCACAGCACGATGCTCGATGCGAGGAACGGCAGATATTCGTTCATCTTTTGTCCGAACAACGTACCGTAGACCACGCCGAGCGACGTAATCATCACGCCCATGCTGATCGTGAGCCAGAACGGTCCGACACTCGAGCGAGCATAGCGCTGCCGGATTTCGAGCCAGCCGAGCAGCGTCCATAACCGCCACGAGGCAATGCTCTGTTTGAGATCAGCAAGTGAAAGAGTCAGCATGCAAGCTTTCTAGTTGAATGAGATTGAAAAATGGGCCGGTACATCAGAGCGCACCGGTACGACCGGTCAGTCCGTGCCAGATGCCGAGCAATGAGAGCCGCAGGTGCGCCATTCGAGGCTGCATGAACAACGCGTAGATCGCAAGCCGGACCGGCATCTTGACCAGTTCGGTCGACTTCCAGCTCCAGGGTACGTAGGAACGCCGGAACAGCGCGATCGCGTTGCGGAACAGATAGTAGTGCCGAACCGCGCTGTGCCCCGGGTAGCTCCGCCCGAACACCCTCACCGGCTCGCCGCCCAGTTCGTGCTTCAACCGCAACGCCGGCGCGCCGAGCACCGAATACCCCTTCGAGCGCGCGCGGACACACCATTCCAGATCGACGAAGTCGATGAACAGCGAATCGTCCATCGGGCCGATGTCGCGCCATACAGCGAGATTCACGCACGATCCCGACGTAATCAGAAAGTCGACCTCGACCGGTTGCACACCGTCCGGCTGAACCCGGCGCAACTTCACGTACCCGAAGCGGACGAACGGTGCGACGCCGCCCAATCGCGCATCCTCGTACGCGGGGCCGACAAGCGCCACGCGACGATTACGCATGCGCTCGGCCGCCATTGTCCGAGGCAGTTCGACCAGCAATTCGTCTGACGGCTCGCTATCCTGATCGAACAGCAATACCGACGTACAGTTCGCCGCGGCCAGCCGTTCGATGCCCTGGTTGAGCGCCGTCGCGATGCCAAGATTGGCGCCGTTCGCGACATAGTCGATACGCGCGTCGAGCCCGAGCGCTTCCGGCGCACTGATGCTCTCCGTGTTATCCACCACCACGCATGGCCATACTTTGGCGAGCCGGTTCGCACGGGCTACGCAACCGCTATCCGGCCGGTAGAACACGATCACGACACCGGTCTGCTCCTGAACCGCGGAATTCTGATTCAAGTTACTCACTCAGGCACAGCTTCAGCGCATCGGCCCAGTCCGGCAACCGCAACCCGAATGCTTCGGTCAGCTTGTCGTGCGACAGTCGCGAATTGGACGGGCGCTTGGCGGGAACCGGGTAGTCGCTCGCCGGAATCGGCAACACCTTCGGCGCATGCTCGCCCATCGCCTGGGCGAAGATTGCCTCGGCAAACCCGTGCCACGACGTGGCGCCCGCGGACGTGAAGTGATAGACGCCGGAACGCTGCGCCCACCAGTCCGCGTCATCGGCCGCCAATGCCTGCGCGACGATGTGCGCGGTGGCGGTGGCGATCGTCTTCGACCATGTCGGCGCGCCAACCTGATCCGCGACGACACGCAACTCAGGACGCTCGCTCCCGAGCTTCAGCATCGTCAGCAGGAAGTTCTTGCCGCGGCGGCCGTACACCCAGCTCGTCCGCAGGATCAAGTGTGCGCAACCTGTCGCCGCGATGGCCTGCTCGCCCTCCAGCTTGGTCAGCCCGTAGACGTTCTGCGGGTTGGTCGCGTCCGTTTCGACATAGGCACCCTCTTTGGTGCCGTCGAACACATAGTCGGTCGAGTAATGAACCAGCGCTGCACCGAGGCGCGCCGCCTCCTCTGCGAAAGCACGCGGGACTTCGGCATTCAGCCGGCGCGCGGCGTCGACGTCCGTCTCGGCCTTGTCGACGGCCGTGTACGCGGCCGGGTTCACGATGATCGACGGCTTCAACTCGCGCACGACACTGCGCACCCGATCGAGGTCGGACAGGTCGAGCATCGAGCGGTCGCATGCGACCACGCGGCCGAGCCCTTGCAGCGAGCGCAGCAGTTCGAACCCGACCTGGCCATTCACACCCGTCACGAGAATCGTCGGCTCAGGAGTCACACCCACCTCACGCATAAACTTCGGCTTCGCTCAAACGCTTGCCGGCCGCATCCTTCGCCGCCAGCAGCGGCTCGAAATCGATCGGCCACTCGATCCCGATCTCCGGGTCGTTCCACACGATGCTGCGCTCGTGTTCGGGGAACCAGTAGTCGGTCGTCTTGTAAAGGAACTGCGCGGCCTCCGACAGCACGACGAACCCGTGCGCGAAACCGGGCGGCACCCACAGTTGCCGATGGTTGTCGTTCGACAGCACCACACCCACCCACTTGCCGAAGTTGGGCGAATCCTTGCGAATGTCGACGGCGACGTCGAACACTTCGCCCTCGACCACGCGAACGAGCTTGCCCTGCGCGTGCTGGATCTGATAGTGCAGGCCGCGCAGCACGCCCTTCGACGAGCGCGAATGGTTGTCCTGCACGAATTCGACGCCGGGTGCGACCTGCTCGGCGAATTCCTTCCCGTTGAAGCTTTCGTAGAAGAACCCGCGCGCGTCGCCGAACACCTTCGGCTCGATGATCTTGACTTCGGGCAGCTCCGTTGCCGTTACTTGGATGGCCATGCGACTTGATCCGTAAGAATGTTCTTCAGGTACTGACCGTATGCGTTCTTCGCGAGCGGCTGGGCAAGCTTCAGCACTTGTTCCGCGTCGATCCAGTTGCGGCGATACGCGATCTCTTCCGGACAGGCGACCACGAGACCTTGCCGCTTCTGCAGCGTCGCGATGAAACTGGCCGCCTCGATCAGCGAATCGTGCGTGCCGGTGTCGAGCCACGCATAGCCACGCCCCATGATCTCGACGTTCAGCGCGCCGCTGTCGAGATAGCGCGAGTTGACGTCGGTGATTTCGAGCTCGCCGCGCGGCGACGGCTTGATGTCGGCCGCGATGTCGCACACCTGGTTGTCGTAGAAGTACAGGCCCGTCACCGCGTAGTTCGAACGCGGCTTCGCGGGCTTCTCCTCGATCGACAACGCGCGGAACGACTTGTCGAATTCGACGACGCCGTAACGTTCCGGGTCGTGCACGTGATACGCGAACACGGTCGCGCCCGTTTCCTGCGCATGCGCGCGCTCGAGCTGCTTCGCCAGATCGTGACCGTAGAAGATGTTGTCGCCGAGGATCAGCGCCGACGGATCGTTGCCGACGAACTCCTTGCCGATGATGAACGCCTGTGCGAGACCGTCGGGCGACGGCTGCACCGCGTACTGGATGTTCATCCCCCACTGGCTGCCGTCGCCGAGCATCGACTCGAAGCGCGGCGTGTCCTGCGGCGTCGAGATGATCAACACGTCGCGAATGCCCGCGATCATCAACGTCGACAGCGGGTAGTAGATCATCGGCTTGTCGTACACCGGCAGCAGCTGCTTCGATACGACGTGCGTGATCGGATACAGCCGGGTGCCGGAACCGCCGGCGAGAATGATGCCCTTACGTGCCATCGCTTCTCTCCTCAAGTGCGTTTCGCGTAGTTCGTCTCGACCCACTTGCGGTACTCGCCCGATGCGACCTCATCGGCCCACACCTGGTTGTCGAGATACCAGTCGACCGTCTTTGCCAGGCCGGTCTCGAACGTTTCCGCGGGCTTCCAGCCAAGTTCGCGTTCGAGCTTGCGCGCATCGATCGCGTAGCGGCGATCGTGGCCGGGCCGGTCGGTCACATAGGTGATCTGGTCACGGTACGAACCCGCTGCCTTCGGGCGCGCCTTGTCGAGCAGGTCGCACAGCGTATGCACGACTTCGAGGTTCTTCTTCTCGTTCCAGCCGCCGACGTTGTACGTCTCGCCCGGTACGCCGCGCGCGAGCACTTCGCGGATCGCGCTGCAGTGGTCGCCGACGTACAGCCAGTCGCGCACGTTCTGGCCGTCGCCATACACCGGCAGCGGCTTGCCCGCGAGCGCGTTCGCGATCATCAGCGGGATCAGCTTTTCCGGGAACTGGTACGGGCCGTAGTTGTTCGAACAGTTCGTCGTCAGCACCGGCAGGCCATACGTATGGTGATACGCGCGCACCAGGTGGTCGGAACCCGCCTTCGTCGCGGAATACGGGCTGTTCGGCGCGTACGGCGTCGTCTCCGAGAATTGCGGGTCGGTGGCCGACAGCGAACCGAACACCTCGTCGGTCGACACGTGCAGGAAACGGAACGCGGCCTTGTCGGCGTCGTTCAGACCGCTCCAATACTGGCGGGTAGCCTCGAGCAGCGTGAACGTGCCGACGACGTTGGTCTGCACGAAGTCCGCAGGACCGTGGATCGAGCGATCGACGTGGCTTTCCGCGGCGAAGTGCAGCACCGCGCGGGGCTTGTGCTCGGCCAGGAGGGCGTCCAGCGCGTCACGGTCGCAGATGTCGACGCGCGCAAACACGTGCTTCGGGTTTCCGTCCAACGACTGCAGCGTACGCAGGTTCCCTGCATACGTCAGCTTGTCGACGTTGAGCACGGCTTCGTCGGATGCGCGCAGCCAGTCGAGTACAAAATTGGCACCGATAAAACCCGCGCCGCCCGTAACCAGGATCATGAGGCTCCCTCAAATAACGTGCGGCAGACGCCATCAGGCGCCTGCCACATCAGATTCGCAAATGCTAGTAGCTTGTGATTGCCACGTCAGACCGGGAATTTTAACCGGTCGACATGGCCTCCAAAGTCATGAAATGCTAATTTTGTTGGGGAAAGCGACAATTATAGGGAGCCGCCCCCTGCAAAAGCCATGCCGTTAACAACTTGATACAGCGCTTCGAACCCTTTCCGGGCTTGAAATTTCTTGCCAAATCAACGCACGGTTGCGGAACATAAATTGCGCAACACTGCAGTGACTGGATAATTTTTCCCGTGTTCTCGATACTCGCGAAATCCCCTGCCCCATGACTTCCCCTCCCATCGCCATCGGCGACATCCAAGGCTGTCATTCCGCTTTCCACTCGCTACTCGACAGGCTCGCACCGCCCACCGACACGCCCCTCTGGATCGCCGGCGACGTCGTCAACCGCGGCCCCGGCTCCCTCGCCGCGCTGCGCGCGGTCGTCGATCTCGGCCCGCGCGCGACCGTCGTGCTCGGCAATCACGATCTCCATCTGCTCGCGGTCTCCGCCGGGCTGCGCACCGAGCGTCCGGGCGACACGATTGGCGAGATTCTCGACGCGCCCGACGCCGACGCGCTGCTCGACTGGGTCCGCCACCGCCCGTTCGTGCATGTCGAAAACGGAAAGCTGCTCGTGCACGCCGGCGTGCTGCCGCAATGGGACGCCACACTCGCGCTCGAACTCGCGGACGAACTGCAGCGCGCGCTGCGTGCCCCCGACTGGCGCGACACGCTGCAAGGCCTGTACGGCAACGAGCCGAATCAATGGGCGCCGAACCTGAAAAAACGCGACCGGATGCGCGTCGCATTCAACGCGTTCACGCGCCTGCGCTTCTGCACGCCCGACGGCGCAATGGAGTTCAAGGCAAATGGCGGCCCCGACAGCGCGCCGCCCGGCTACCTGCCGTGGTTCGACGTGCCGGGGCGCCGCACCGAGGACGTGACGGTCGTGTTCGGGCACTGGGCCGCGCTCGGCCTGATGTTGCGCGACAACCTCGTCGCGCTCGATTCAGGTTGCGTATGGGGAAATCAGTTGTCGGCCGTGCGGCTCGCGGCCGATCCGGCGCAGCGCACGGTCACGCAGGTGCAGTGCGAAGCGTGCCGTTCGCCGGGCGGCGAATGACGGCACGCTGATTCGCCCGCCCCCGGCCGGCCGCGCGTCAGCCCTCGCGCCCCGGCACCGGCGCATCGGCTGCCGCGTCGCCCGCCGCATCGGCGCCGAGCTCGGTCGCCGGATACGCATGCTTCTGCAGCTCGGCGAGCGACTCGGCCGTCGGCTTGCCGACTTTCTCCTGCAGCGTCGCCAGTGCGGCCGCGATCGCGTCGCGCGCCGCCGCGGACGTCGCCCGCCGGTCACCGCCCGGCGCGATCGGTTCGCATACGTACAGATGCGCGACGAGCGGGCCGCCGCGCAACACCATGTCGAGCGACATGCCGAGCGACAGATCGCCCGTGTAGGCCGGTGCGACCGACTGCCGCCCGTGCGCGTCCTCGTACATCAGGCAGATCGGCTGCACCGCGCAGCCGGCCGATACTGCGGCCTGGAACAGGTTCGCATGGAACGGCAGCAGTTCCTGACCGTCGGACGTCGTCCCTTCCGGAAACACGCACATCAGCCCGCCGGTGCGCAGGCGCTCGGCCATCTCGTGCATGATCCGCATCGCCTCGGTACGCTTCTCGCGCTGCAGGAACACGGTGTCGAGCTTCTCGGCGAGCCAGCCGACGACCGGCCACTGCCGCACCTCGGCCTTCGACACGAACGGCGTCGGCCGCCACGCGTTGACCGCATAGATATCGAGCCACGACACGTGGTTGCCCACGACGAGCGCGCTCGCGTCGAGCCGCGCGCCGTCGTTGTGGACGACGAGGCGCATCCCGCAGATTCGCAGCAGCTTGAGCGACCAGCGGCGTATCAGCTCGGCGCGGCGCGCGGGCGTGACGTGCGAAAAACGCAGCGCGACGATCACCATGCCGCGCAACAGGTGAAAGGCGAGACGCAGCTTGCGAAAGGCGATCATGGCGAAGGTTCCGCGTGGTTCAGTGGCGCTCGAATGCGACCCGTCCGGCCACGAGCGTGGTACGCACGGCGGCCGGCAGTTCGTAGCCGAGGAACGGCGAGTTGTGGCCCTGGCTCTTCAGCGCACGCGGCTCGACGCGCCAGTGCGCACGCGGATCGAACACGCACAGGTCGGCCGCGCCGCCTTCGGCGAGGCGCCCCGCCGGCAGTTGCAGCACGTCCGCCGGCGCGGACGTGATGCGGCGCAGCGCCTGCGCGAGCGGCGTGCGCGTCTCGTCCGCCCACTTCAGCGTCAGCGACAGCAGCAGTTCGAGCCCCGTCGCGCCCGGCGTCGCTTCACCGAACGGCAGCAGCTTCTCGTCGTCGTCGACCGGCGTGTGATCCGAGCAGATCGCGTCGATCGTGCCGTCGGCGAGCGCCACGCGAATCGCTTCGCGATCGCGCTCGCTGCGCAGCGGCGGATCGAGCCGGAACTGCGAGTCGAAGTAGCCGATGTCGACGTCGATCAGGTGGACGTGGTTCACGCCGACGTCGCAGGTCACGGGCAGCCCCTCGGCCTTCGCTTCACGCACGAGCGCGAGCCCGGCCGCCGACGACAGCCGCGCGAGGTGCACGCGTGCGCCCGTCACGCGCATCAGCTCGAAAATCGTGTGGAGTGCGATCGTCTCGGCCGCGACCGGCACGCCCGACAGCCCAAGCCGCGACGCGAGCGCGCCGCTCGCGGCCACGCCGCCGCGGCCGATGAACGCGTCGAGCGGACGCAGCCACGTCGTGTAGCCATAGGTGCTCGCGTACTGCAGCGCGCGCAGCAGCACCTGCGTGTCGCGCACCGGCACGTTGGCGTGCGTGAAGCCGACGCAGCCGGATTCGGTCAGCGCGACCATCTCGGTGATCACCTCGCCCTTGAGGCCGACCGTCAGCGCGCCAAGGGGATGCACGTTGGCCTGGTGCAGATTGCGTGCGCGGAACTTGAGCATTTCGACGAGGCCCGGCTCGTCGAGCACGGGATCGGTGTCCGGCGGGCACACGAGGGTCGTGACGCCGCCCGCGACGGCCGCGGCCATCTCGGACGCGAGCGTCGCCTTGTGTTCGTAGCCCGGCTCGCGCAGCCGCGCGCACAGGTCGACGAGGCCGGGCGCGACGATCAGGCCCGACGCGTCGATCGTCTGGTCCGCGTTGAAACCGGCGGGCGCGCTGCTCAGCGCGGCGATCTTGCCGTCCGCGACGAATACGTCGGCCTGCCCTTCGGTGCCGGCGACCGGGTCGATCAGCGTGCCGCCTTTGATATGAATCTTCATGCGCTGTCTGTGAATGCGTTGATTGCGTTGAATGCCTGAACGAGGAGGCGCGAAAGCGGGCTCAGTCGCTGTTGCCGGCGACGATGCCCATCACCGCCATCCGCACGGCGATGCCGAACGTGACCTGGTTGAGGATCACCGATTGCGGACCGTCGGCGACCTGCGAATCGATCTCGACGCCGCGGTTCATCGGCCCCGGATGCATCACGATCGCGTCGGGCGCGGCGAGCGCGAGGCGCTCGGGCGTCAGGCCCCACGTCTTGAAGTACTCCTGCGCGGACGGCAGCAGCGCGCCGCTCATCCGTTCGTTCTGCAGACGCAGCATGATGATCACGTCGACGCCCTTCAGCCCCTCGTCGAGGTTGTGGAACACCTTCACGCCCATCTGCTCGAGACCGCCCGGCAGCAGCGTGCGCGGGCCGATCGCACGCACTTCCGGCACGCCGAGCGTGGTGAGCGCGTGGATGTCGGAGCGCGCGACGCGCGAATGCAGGATGTCGCCGACGATCGCCACGCGCAGCTTCGTGAAGTCGCGCTTGTAGTGACGGATCGTGTACATGTCGAGCAGGCCCTGCGTCGGGTGCGCATGACGGCCGTCGCCGGCGTTGATCACGTGCACGTGCGGCGCGCAGTGCTCGGCGATCAGGTACGGCGCGCCACTCGACGCGTGGCGCACGACGAACAGGTCGGCATGCATCGCCGACAGGTTGTTGATCGTGTCGAGCAGCGATTCGCCCTTGCTCGTCGACGACGCGTTGATGTTCAGGTTCAGCACGTCGGCCGACAGGCGCGTCGCGGCAATCTCGAAGGTCGTGCGGGTGCGCGTCGAGTTCTCGAAGAACAGGTTGAACACGGACTTGCCGCGCAGCAGCGGCACCTTCTTCACTTCACGGTCCGTCACGCTGACGAACTGCTCGGCGGTATCGAGGATGTGATTGACGATCGAGCGCGGCAGGCCCTCGATCGACAGCAGGTGCTTCAACTCGCCATTTTTCGTGAGCTGCGGGTTGCCCTTCAGGAAACCGTAGCGAAACCGGTCGGGGCTCGCGGCCGCCGCGGGATTGCCGGTGCGGCCAGTGGTGTCGGTGGTCATGGTGTGCGTGATTCCAACTATGCAAACGGGCCGCGGTGCAAACCAGCGGCCCGGGATACGGTTCGCGTGTCGTTCAGGCGCCGTGCGACTCGCTCTGGGCCTCGATACGCAGCGTGAATCGCCCATCGTCGCGCGCGAGCACGAGCGTCGCGTCGGCCGGCACGTCGAGCGTGCCGCCCGCGAAGCGCGCGGCGACCGGCAGCTCGCGGCCGCTGCGATCGGCGAGCACCGCGAGCTCGACCGCGGCCGGACGGCCGTAGTCGAACAGCTCGTTGAGCGCCGCGCGCACGGTGCGCCCGGTGTACAGCACGTCGTCGACGAGCACGATGCGCGCGCCGTCGATCTCGAACGGCAGCGACGTCGGGCTGGCCTGGCTGTGCAGCCCTTTCTTCGCGTAATCGTCGCGGTGCAGCGCGACGTTGACGACGCCGAACGCCGGTGCGCCGAGATCGCGCGCGAGGCGCTCGGCGAGCCACGCACCGCCGCTGTAAATGCCGGCGAGCCGCGGGCCGCCCGGTTCGGTGAACGCCGTGCCGTACGCGGCGCGGATCTGGTCGAGCAGGACGCGGTAAAGCGCCTCGGCGTCAATGGTGCTCATGGTCGGACAATTGATCGAGATACTGTTGAAGAATGACGCGCGCGGCTTCGGCATCGAGCATGTCGGTGCGAGCGCGGCCGCGCACGTTGCGCTCGCGCAGCCCGGCTTCCGCCTCGACCGACGAATAGCGCTCGTCGACCCACGTGACGGGCAGCCCGAAGCGGCCGTTCAGCTGGTTGCCGAAACGCTTCGCCTGCTGCGTCATGTCGTGCGGCGTGCCGTCCGGATGCATCGGCAGGCCCACGACGAGCGCATCCGGCCGCCATTCGGCCAGCAGATCGCCGACCGCCTTGAAGCGGTGCTCGCGGTTCAGGTTCTGGATCACGACGAGCGCACGGGCCGAGCGCGTCAGCGCGTTGCCAATCGCGACGCCGATCCGTTTTTCGCCGTAGTCGAACGCCAGGAGCGTCGCATCGCGCGCGCTCGCGCCACTCATGCGTGCCCTGCCTCGCCGGACAGCATCGACGAACTGACGCCGAGCAGGCCGAGCGCGGCTTCGAAGCGCTCTTCGGCCGGCGTGTCGAACACGATGCGCGGATCGGCGGCGACGGTCAGCCAGCCGTTGCGGGCAATTTCTTCCTCGAGCTGCCCGGCGCCCCAGCCTGCATGGCCGAGCGTGAGCAGGAAGCGCTTCGGGCCGGTGCCCGTTGCGACCGCCTCGAGCACGTCCTTCGACGTCGTCATCTCGAGCCCGCCGTCGACGGACATCGACGAGTTGTAGCTCGCGCCCTCGACCGGCTCGTGCAGCACGAAGCCGCGCTCGGTCTGGACCGGACCGCCGAAGTACACCGGAATGTGCAGCAGCGGCTCGATGTCGAGCTTCAGGTCGATGCGGTTGAACAGCGATTCGAGATCGATGTCGGTCGGACGATTGATGACGAGGCCGAGCGCACCGCGCTCGCTGTGATCGCAAAGATAGACCACCGTTCCCGAGAACGTCGGATCGGCCATGTTCGGCATGGCGATCAGGAACTGGTTGGTGAGATTGATGCGATCGGAAGGCTTTGACATGGTTTGAATTTTAGCAAAGACGCCGCGACCTGACCGGGCCGCGATCAACAAGCAACGCCGCGCCACGCTGGCAACGGCGCGCGCGGATCACACGGCACTCTAACACGCGCGCGGGCGCTGTCGGCAGCGTGTTGCGGGCCCGCGCGGCAAGGGCCGCCGTCGCGTGTCCGTCCCCTTGTTCGTCAGGTCCGGCCGAGCGCCGTGCCGAGCGCTTCGGACGCCGCAGTAAGATCCGGCGGCGCGACGCCGGCCGCGATCTTCAGAAGCGCCGCGCGCAGCATGTCGGACGCGTGGCGGTGCGCATCGAGGCCGCCGTCGGCGAGCGGCACGCCGTGCGCCGCGCGGCGCCACGCCAGACCGAGCGTGTCGGCCAGCAGCGCCGCGTGACCGAGCCCGAGCGCGCACGCGGCCGTGCCGACCCGGTAGGCGGCGGCGGACGCATGCCACGCGGCGCCCGGGTCGGCCGCGGCCGGGTTGGCCGCAAGGTCGGCCATCGATGCATCGGCGGTCTGCAGGAAATCCTCATAGGCATGCGCGTTGACGGTCACGACGCCGAGCGCGCGGGTCGGCGCGGCGGTGACCGCCTCGTGCTCGGCCCGCGCGGCATCGGCCTCCCACAAGGCTTCGGAGGCGGGCGTGCCGGCCACGTGCCAGTCGACCGTCAACCCGTAGTCGTGCAGCACGTCGACGAGCGCGACGTCCTCGGCCGCGGCGCCGAACAGCGCGAAATCGCGCCACAGCAGCGCCACCGTCTCGCGCACCAGTTCGGGCGGCGCGCTGCGCCGGCCCTGCGCGTGTTCGCCGAGCAGCAGGTTGGTCCGCGCGAGAAAGCGCTTCAGCTCGGGCGCGCCGCTTGCGCGCAGTGCGCGCACGCACGCGGCCGCGAGCCGCCAGAAATCGTACGGCCCGTCGTCGGTGAGCGCGGCCAGCATCGCGTCGAGTTCGTCGAGCGCCGCGCCCGGCGCGCCGTGTTCGGCACGCAGCACGCCGAGCAGCGCCTGCTCGTAGCGGGCACGAATCCGGATCGCGAATGCATCGGGCAGCGCGCGCAGCGTGGCGGGCGGCACCGCGCGGCCGACCAGCGCGAGCGCATCGAGCGGCGCGCTCGTGCGCAGGTCGGCGGCGCTTTGCGCGCGCAACGCACGGAAATGCTCGAAGAGGACGGGCGAGCACGCAAGCTCGCGCAGGTTGTGGCGCCCGACCGCCGCACGAAAATCGCGCAGCGCGGCACGCCAGCCGGCCGAAGTCGGCTCGGTGGCGACGAGGGGCACGGCGGCCGACAGTTGTCCGGCGAAACGCGCGGCCGGCAGCCAGCCGGCTTCCGCGAGCACCGCCGCGGCCGCGGCAAGCGGCGCCGCGGCATCGTCGCGCCGCTCGAATGCGTCGGCGGCCGCCGCCAGCCATGCGTCAGCCGCACGCACGGCCCCGCCACGCGGGTTGGGCAATGCGTCAGGGTGGGGAATGTTCGCCGGATCGGACGTCATGGACACGCGCGCCTGTCATCGTCAAGTCGCTCGCGCGAACCGCGGCGCGCGAGCGCCGGGCCGGTGCGAGGCCTGAGCGGAGTGTCCGTGGGCGCGGGGCCCGGTCAGATCTGGACCATCTCGAAGTCTTCCTTGCGGGCGCCGCATTCGGGACACGTCCAGTTGATCGGGACGTCTTCCCAGCGCGTGCCCGGGGCAATGCCCTCTTCCGGCAGCCCGGCTTCTTCGTCGTAAATCCAGCCACAAATCAGGCACATCCAGCTCTTGTATTCCATCTTAAGCCGCGTCGGGGAAAAGTCGGTAAATTCGGGAGCCATGATGGTACCGTGTCGGGGCCGGACTGCCTAGCAATCGCGCTGGAGGACGGCGCCTACGTTGCGCTGCGCTAAAAAATCCGTCGTACCGGCCGGATTCCACCGCATAATGGTTGAAAAGTGCGGCCTGCCGGGCAACACAGGGCCGAACCCGCCCATTCGCCTCGCCGTCCGCATGTCCGTCGCTCGTCCGTTTTTCTCTTGCCCCATTTTTACATGTCCAGCAACGCCCCTCCGATCGTCCTCACCTTCGGCCTGTCCGATCCCACCGGCGGCTCCGGCCTCCAAGCCGATCTGATGACCCTGGCGAGCATGGGCTGTCACGGCGTGTCCGTCCTGACCGGCTATACCGTGCGCGACTCGGCTGCCTGCGATGAAGTCACCGGCCTCGATCCCGACGTCGTCGCCGCGCAGGCGCGCATGCTGCTCGAAGACATGCCGGTTGCCGCGTTCAAGATCGGCGCGGCGACGCGCGCGGAAGTCGTCAGCGCGATCGCCGAAGTCGTCGCCGACTACGACGGCGTGCCGCTCGTGCTCGCGCCGGACTTCACGCTCGACGACGAACACGTGCTCGCCGCCGACGACCTGCGCGAATCGATCGCCGATCTGCTGGCGCCGCAAACCACGTTGCTGGTCGCCGACCATGCGACGCTGATTGCGCTCGCGCAGCCGGACGGCGATGCCGAGGCGCCGAATCTCGACGCGGCCGTGTCGCATCTGCTGTCGCAGGGCTGCGAATACATTCTGTCGTCGGAAACCGGTTCACACCGGCTCGTCAATACGCTGTACGGCGAGGAAGGCCAGCTTCGCGAAGACATGTGGGATCGCTCGCCGCACCGGCTGATGGGCATCACCGATACACTGGGCGCGGCCATCGCGGCGCTGCTCGCGAACGGCCAGGAGCCGCCCGAAGCCGTGCGCGAGGCGCAGGAATACCTGTACCAGGCCGTGCGCGACGCGTTCCGGCCCGGCATGGGCGCGTACCTGCCCGACCGGTTCTTCTGGGCGCGCAGCAACGACGAGTCCGACACGCCGCCGGCCGTGAAGGCCGATCTGGTGCCGAGGACGTCGCACAGGCATTGAGTTGCGCGCGGCGGGCAGGTCCCGCCGCCGCACGCCGCGCCGCTTTGAGGCGCGACGTATCCGGCCGCCTCACGCCCGCATCGAAAACCGCGCGCACATAAAAAAAGACCCGCATCGCTGCGGGTCTTTTCTTTTGGCTGGAACGCGCATCGCTGCGCGCTCCGGACACCATCGACCGAAGTCGATTACATGTCCATGCCCATGCCGCCCATGCCGCCCGGCATGCCGCCCGGCATCGGTGCGTCTTCCTTCGGCAGTTCTGCGACAGCTGCGTCCGTCGTCAGCAGCAGGCCAGCAACCGAAGCTGCGTTCTGCAGTGCGGTGCGCGTGACCTTGGTCGGGTCGACGACGCCGGCTTCAACCATGTCGACGTACTCGCCCGTTGCTGCGTTGTAGCCGTAGTTGCCCTTGCCTGCAGCAACTGCCGCCACCACGACGCTGGCTTCTTCGCCGCCGTTCGTGACGATCTGGCGCAGCGGCTCTTCCATTGCGCGCAGCACGATCTTGATGCCGGCGTTCTGGTCGGCGTTCGCGCCGGTCAGGCCTGCGATCGCGGTACGAGCGCGGATCAGCGCGACGCCGCCGCCTGCCACGATGCCTTCTTCCACAGCTGCGCGGGTGGCGTGCAGTGCGTCTTCGACACGTGCCTTCTTTTCCTTCATTTCGACTTCGGTCGCAGCACCGACCTTGATCACTGCAACACCGCCTGCCAGCTTGGCCACGCGCTCTTGCAGCTTTTCACGGTCGTAGTCCGACGTCGCTTCTTCGATTTGCGCGCGCACTTGCTTCACGCGTGCTTCGATGTTCACGGCTTCACCTGCGCCGTCGATGATCGTCGTGTTTTCCTTGCCCACTTCGATGCGCTTCGCCTGGCCCAGTTCTGCCAGCGTTGCCTTCTCGAGCGTCAGGCCGGTTTCTTCCGCGACGACTTGACCGCCGGTCAGGATCGCGATGTCTTCCAGCATCGCCTTGCGACGATCGCCGAAGCCCGGCGCCTTGACCGCAACGGTCTTCAGGATGCCGCGGATGTTGTTGACGACCAGCGTCGCGAGTGCTTCGCCTTCGACGTCTTCTGCGATGATCAGCAGCGGACGGCCAGCCTTCGCGACTTGCTCGAGCACCGGCAGCAGATCACGGATGTTCGACACCTTCTTGTCGTGCAGCAGCACGAACGGGTTGTCGAGGACGGCGACTTGCTTGTCCGGGTTGTTGATGAAGTACGGCGACAGGTAGCCGCGGTCGAACTGCATGCCTTCGACGACGTCGAGCTCGTCGGCCAGCGACTTGCCGTCTTCGACGGTGATCACGCCTTCCTTGCCGACCTTGTCCATCGCTTCAGCGATGCGATCGCCGATCGACGAATCGCTGTTCGCCGAGATCGAGCCGACCTGTGCGATTTCCTTGTTGGTCGTGCACGGCTTGCTGATCTTCTTCAGCTCTTCGACAGCCGCTGCGACTGCCTTGTCGATGCCGCGCTTCAGGTCCATCGGGTTCATGCCCGATGCGACGTACTTCATGCCTTCGCGAACGATCGATTGCGCGAGGACGGTTGCCGTCGTCGTGCCGTCGCCTGCGTTGTCGCTGGTCTTGGAAGCGACTTCCTTGACCATTTGCGCGCCCATGTTCTGGAGCTTGTCCTTCAGCTCGATTTCCTTCGCGACCGACACACCGTCCTTGGTGACCGTCGGGCCGCCGAAGCTGCGCTCGAGCACGACGTTGCGGCCCTTCGGACCCAGCGTGACCTTGACTGCGTTGGCGAGAATGTTCACGCCTTCGACCATCTTCGAACGGGCGGAATCGCCGAATACGACGTCTTTAGCTGCCATCTTCTAACTCCTTGAATTCTTGGGAATATGTACCGTCGGAGGACGCTTACTTGGCGTTGACCACGGCCATGATGTCTTCTTCGCGCATGACCAGCAGTTCCTGGCCGTCGACCTTCACGGTCTGACCTGCGTACTTGCCGAACAGGACACGATCGCCGACCTTCACGTCGAGTGCGATCGGTGCGCCCTTGTCGTCGCGCTTGCCCGGGCCGACCGCGAGGATCTCGCCTTGATCCGGCTTTTCAGCAGCAGCTTCGGGGATCACGATGCCCGAGGCGGTCTTGGTTTCCTGATCCAGGCGCTTGACGATCACGCGATCGTGCAAAGGACGAAGGTTCATATTCACTCCTCTCTTGACTGAGATTGAAGAACGCTTAGGGAATCTGCCCGGCTTATCGCCCGGCAGAGAATTGTTAGCACTCTCGTGCAGCGAGTGCTAATTATATGGACGGGTTTTGACAAATTCAAGAAGGAGAACCAGAGGAATTTTCGAGGCGGCGACGCGGCTGGAAAACCCACGAAAACAACCAAAAACCCTTTCAAAACAAAGCCATGACGTACGCAACCGCCCCGGCGTAAGGGCTCGAGCGGCCCGCGCCTGTCATCCAGCCCCGTTTGGACACCGGGTAAGCCCGGAGTTCCTGAGACCGATGACATCGCATCGAAAAAATCGTGCGGACGCCGATTTCGTCTGCCGCGACGTGCTCGTTCGCCGGCGTCGCCGGGCCGATTTCACGCGTCGGCGCAGTCCGCGTCCGGCAGCGGCCGGAAGGTCCGGCCCTCCGTCTCGACGGTCGTGGCCAGCCGCCGCGCGAGCCCCTTCGCGCCTTCGCGCATCACGACGTCGTGATTCCATCGGAACAGCGGCCGTGCCAGCGGCTCCAGCCAGTTCATCCAGCCATGCGTGCGGATGTGCCAGTCGTAGCGCACGACGGTGCACGCACCGGCGGCGGCGAACGACCAGCGGCCATCGCCCTCGATCACGCCGCTCGCACGACCTTCGAGCGCATGCGGCCGCTCGACGCGCCGCACGCGCATGTCGAAGGTCAGCCGGTACGGCAGCGCGCCCTTCCATGTATACCGGTGCAACGCGCCGACGCCGCGCGCGTCGCCCGGCTCGAGCTCGACGGTACGCACGGCGCCCTTCCACCAGTCGGGCCAGCGGTCGACCTGATAGATCGCATCCCAGACCGCCGCGAGCGGCGCATCCACCCGCCAGGTCGTCGAAAACCGGTATTCCGCCATGCAGCCTCCGGCACGCGCGTTCGGGAACGCGGATCGGCGCGCCGTCAGGGCGCGAAGAAACGCTCGGGAAACGCGACGTCGATCTCCACGTCGTCGAGCGTCACGGTTTCGAGCGGCACGTCGTCATCGTCGGCGTAGCTGACGACCTTCAGCGGAAAACCGTCCGCGGCGTCGAGCCACAACCGGTAGCGATGCACGCCGTCGATCGCGTGCGCGGGCGCGCCCGTGACCAGCACGCGCTGCGCGGTCCGGCCGCCGACGGCTTCCTCGCCTTCGATCACCGTCGCGCCGCCTTGCTGCAGCGCATGCACGTTGCGCAGCAGTTCGCCGACGTCCGAGCGGTCGACCCGGTGGCCGGCGCGATCGCGCACGAGCGGATTGGACGGCGACAGCGTCAGCGCGGGCGGCGCATGCGTGCCGAACGGGCGCAGCCGCACCTTGCCGTCGCCGGGATCGTACGCGAGCACCGCGCCGCGATGCGGCGACACGAAATCCATCCGGACGAAGCCCGGCTTCAGGTACGCGTAGCGGATTTCGGTGCGCTCGCCGTCGCGCGCCGACGAGCGGATCGTCGCGCGGTACGAGCGGACGTGGTCGAAATGCGACTGCGCGACGGTCACGGGATCGGCTGTCATGCTCGCTCCTATCAGGCTCGCGGCCAGCAACGCGGCGATCACGGCGCCGCCTCGACATCGAGCACGCCTTCCATCCCGCGCTCGCGATGGCTGCGGAAAAACAGCAGCCGGTGCGTGCAATAGTAGGCGAACCGGCCCGGCTGCTGCGGCGTGAAACGAAACGTTCTCGGCGTGGTGCCGAGCTCGGTATGCACCGCGATGCCCGCCTGCGGCGGAGCGTCGATCTCGAAGCTGTGCGGCACCACGCCGGGCTCGGCCGATACGGTCAGCTCGACCGGCAGGTGCGCGCGGACGATCACGTGGTTCGGCCGGAAGAAATAGCTGCCGCCGACGATCGTCACGCGCTGCACGCCATCGGCATCGACCGGCACGCGCACGGGCGCATCGCCCTGCGCTCGCGCAAGCATCGTGCCCGCGACGACCGCCGTCAGCACCAACCCCTTCATCATCGCCGTCTTCATCGCCTGCTCCCTGCGGGCGCCGCACGTCATCCCTTCCACGCGTCGGTCGGCCCGCCCAGCGCGCCGCATGCGTCGATCGCGAGTTCGCGCAGACGCTGTTCGTCGCCACGGCCGGACAGCGCATAACCCATGCCGCGATCCGACCAGAAATACGTGTATCGACCGTCGGCCGACATCGCCCGCGGCGCGAGGCGCCGCGCATCGTATGCGGTCATGTACAGCGTCACGCGCGCGCCGTCCGCGCGCTGGTACATAAGCTGCGCGGCCGGCCCCGCGTCGCCGGGCAGTAATCGACCGCCCAGCAGCGCGTAACCGTATTCGTCGAGCGACGGCGCGCGCACCGGCCGGCCAATCCGCGCCGACAGCCACGCGGCGAGACGCTTGGGATCGACCGCACCGACTTCCACCGGATGCTCGCGGTCGGCGGCGTACACGGCGTAGGCGACATCCGCGCGCGCGGCGAACGCCGGTTCGCGACCGAACGCCGCCCAGCCCGCATGCAGCGCGACGCCGATCAGCAGCCCGGCCGCCAGCCCGGCGAACGCGTGGGCGACGGCGCGCCAGCGCGGCGCGCGGCGCTGCACGAACAACGCGGGCGCGGCGGCCGGCAACGGGAACAGTGCTTTCAGCGCATCGCGCTGCGCACGGTAATGCGCGAATCGTTCGGCCTCCTGCGGATCGGACTGCAGGCGCTCGAGCATCTCGCGCCGCTCGTGCCCGGACAGTTCGCCGTCCAGCAGCGCGGACAGCAGTTGCGCCGACGCGTCGTCGTCCTGCTGGTTCGAAGGCTTGCGCGGATCGTCCATCATGGCTTCCCGATCACCCGTAACGTGGCCGTGCCGTGCGACGACGGCGCGTCCGACAGCAACGCGCGCATCTGCGCACGCGCCCGCGCGAGCCGCGACATCACCGTGCCGACCGGCACGCCGAGCACTTGCGCGGCATCGCGATAGCTCAACTCCTCGAGCGCGACCAGCAGCAGCACCTCGCGCTGCTCGACCGGCAGCCGGTACAGCGCGCGCTGCACGTCGCGCAACTCCAGGCCGCCGACCTCGCCGGCGGGGGCAGCCATCGTCTGCCACGGCGCCGTCGCATCGTCGACCGCGATCTCGTGCCGCGCGCGCAACTGATCGATGAAGCGGTGCCGCAACAGCGTCAGCAACCACGCGCGCAGGTTGCCGCCGTCGCGCGGCGGCCGGTTCAGCGCACGCTCGAGCGTGTCCTGCACGAGATCGTCGGCCCACGCGCGCTCGCCCGTCAGCGCACGCGCATAGCGCGTGAGATGCGGAAGCCACACCAGCAGGTCCGACTCATAGCTCATCGGGATGCCTCGCGCGTCGCCGCGCGGTCACGGCCGTGCGACGTGCCACATGCCGCCGACTCCGTCGCCGCCCGCGTCGCCGGCCTTGTGGTCCATCTTCCAGCGATACAGCGGGCGGCCGCGATATGCCCACTGCTTTTTGCCGTCGTCGCGGGCGACGAGGCTCAGCGCACCCGACGCCTTGTCGTACGCGTCGGCGAGCGCGGGCGGCCAGTTGGCTGCGCACGTGCCGTCGCACATGCTCTTGCCCGGCGCATCGCGATCGAACACGTACAACGTCATGTGCGCTTCGTCGACCAGTTTCCCGTCGCCGACCTGTGGCGGTTCCGCGGCCGCCGGCCGCACGATCGCCGCCGTTAGCGCGGCAGCGAAGATCATCCGTTTCATTCCCGTTCTCCTTGGCGTCGTGTCGCGACACGATGCCGCCGGACGGGACGATCGGCTGCGTCGCGATCATTATCCCGCCGGCCGGCGGTGCCGGAACTCGGTATGTAAACGGACAGGGATGGCCGGTTATTCCATGCCACGCCGCGACGCGCGGCGGCGATCATTCATGCGACGAAAGCGAACGGAAGCCTGAAATGACAACGCGGCATGACATCGCTGTCATGCCGCGTTGCGCGACCCCTGTTGCAGGGGCCGTATCGCGCGAGCGTCTCGCACGACGGCCGATAAGGCGCCGTCGTGCGGGTTCGGCCGGTTACCTCGGCAATGCGCCGGTCAGCGACTGGAGCAGTGTCGTCACCGGTGCGAGCGGGTTGTTCGCCGAGCCGTTGCCCGAATGCGGCGTCACCGACAGGCCCGGTGCGGAACCGAGCACCGTGCCCACCGACGTGCCGGCCGCATTGACGACCGTCGCCGTCGAGTTGGCGCCCGTCGTCAGCAGCGAACCGACCGCGCCGGCCGTACCGCCAGCCGCATTCGCGCCCGCGCCGAGCAGGCTGCCGCCCGCCGCTGCCGTCGAACCGGCCGCCCCCGACAGCGCGCCGGCCGCCTGGCCGAGTGCCGCCGGACCGGACCCGAGTGCGCCCGTCACCGAACCGAGCGCACCGGTCAGTGCGCCGGTCGGGTTGCCGCCGCCCGTCAGGCCGCTCACGAGGTTCGTGATCGGGGCGATCGGGCTATTGCCGGCCGCACCGGACAGTGTGCCAACCACCTGGTTGACGACGCCTTGCACCGGCGCCAGCGGATTGGAGCCGCCGAGGTTGCCGAGGGCACCCGTCACCGAGTTCAGCGCGCCCGTCAGTGCACCGGCCGGATTGCCGCTGCCGAGCGTACCGACGACCTGGTTCACGACGCCCTGCACCGGCGCCAGCGGGCTCGTGCCGCCCAGCGCGCCGAGCGCACCGGCCACCGAGCCGACCGCGTTGCCGAGGGCGCCCGTGGCCGTCCCGACCACGTTGCTCAGCGTGCCGGCCGGGTTGCTGCCGCCGAGCGTGCCGACGACCTGGTTGACGACGCCTTGCACCGGCGCCAGCGGGTTCGTGCCGCCGAGGTTGCCGAGCGCGCCCGTCACCGAACCGAGTGCGCCGGTCAGCGCGCCGGCCGGATTGCCGCCCGGCAGTGCGTTCTGCAAACCGTTGACGAGGTTCGTGATCGGCGTGATTGGGCTGCCACCGCCTGCACCCGACAGCGTGCCGACGACCTGGTTCACGACGCCTTGCACCGGCGCCAGCGGGTTCGCGCCGCTGAGCGCGCCCGTCACCGAGTTCAGTGCGTTCGTCAGCGCACCCGCAGGATCGCCATTGCCGAGCGTACCGGCGAGTTGCGTGACGACGCCTTGCACCGGCGCGAGCGGGCTGCCTGCACCGCCGACGTTGCTGAGCGTGCCGGTGATCGTGTTGACCGCGTTGCTCAGTGCGCCGGTCGGGTTGCCGCTGCCGAGCGTGCCCGTGACCTGGTTCACGATGTTCTGGATCGGGGTGATCGGGTTCGCGCCGCCGCCGAGGTTGCCCAGGGCGCCGGTTACGGTGCCGAGCGCGCCGGTCAGTGCGCCAGCGGGGTTGCCACCGCCGATGCCGCCCAATGCGCCCGTCACCGTGCCGAGGGCGCCGGTCAATGCGCCGGCCGGGTTACCGCCGCCAACACCGCCCAATGCGCCCGTCACCGTGCCGAGTGCGCCGGTCAATGCGCCAGCCGGATTGCCGCCGCCAACACCGCCCAATGCGCCCGTCACCGTGCCGAGTGCGCCGGTCAAGGCGCCAGCCGGATTGCCGCCGCCAACGCCACCCAGTGCGCCCGTCACCGTGCCGAGCGCGCCGGTCAAGGCGCCGGCCGGATTACCGCCGCCAAGCGCGCCCGTAACGCCATTCACTACGCCTTGCACCGGCGCCAGCGGGTTCGAGCCGCTGCCGAGGTTGCCCAGCGCCCCCGTGACCGTACCAACGACGCCGGTGAGTGCACCGGCCGGATCGCCACCGCCGATCGTCCCCGTGAGCCCGTTCACGACACCCTGAACCGCTGCCAGCGGGTTCGAGCCACCGCCCAGATTGCCGAGCGCGCCGGTAACCGTACCTACGGCACCGCTCAGCGCACCTGCCGGATTGCCGCCACCGAGCGCACCTGTTACCTGACTCACGACACCTTGTACGGGCGCCAGCGGGTTCGAGCCACCGCCGATGCCGCCCAGTGCGCCGGTAACCGTACCCACGGCACCGCTCAGCGCACCGGCCGGATTACCGCCACCGAGCGCACCCGTTACCTGATTCACGACGCCTTGAACCGGCGCCAGCGGATTCGCACCACCGCCGATACCGCTCAGTGCGCCCGTTGCCGTGCCGAGCGCGTTGCTCAGCGTCCCCGTCGCCGTATTCAGCGCACCGGTCAATGCGCCGGCCGGGTTGCCGCCACTCAGCGCACCCGTTACCTGATTCACCACACCCTGAACCGGCGCCAACGGGTTCGCGCCGCCACCGATGCCGCCCAGTGCGCCGGTTGCCGTGCCGAGCGCATTGCTCAGCGTACCGGTTGCCGTGTTCAGCGCGCCGGTCAGTGCGCCGGCCGGGTTGCCCCCACCAAGCGCACCCGTCACCTGGTTCACCACGCCCTGCACCGCCCCGAGCGGCTGCACCGTGCCGCCGCTACCACCGAGTGCGCCGGTCACCGCCCCCACGGCGCCCGACAGCACTTGCCCCGGCTCGCCGAGCGATGTCTGGATCGCGCCCGACCCTCCCGCCGTCACGGTGACCGAGCCCAGCGGCGACGTGCCCGTCGCGACCAGTCCGACCGACACGCTGTTCGTCGGCGGATTGACGATCACCTGCGGGATCGGGAGCGAGTCGAGCGCCCCCGCCATCGCGGAACCCGAAGCCAGCACCCCGAACACCGTCGCGACCGACAGCGCCACACCCGTCAATTTAAAATTCTGTCCCATCGTTATTTTCCCCATCTCGGTTGGCACTACGTTGATAAAGCATGGGGACGGATTGCACGAAGCGTGCCAATTCCAAAAACGGGATTGATTCGTCTGCCTAATGATCGGTAATAACGCTTTTTAATCGATTTCTGGCGAAATTCCTGAATTGCGGAGCCCGAATCGTCTGATGAAAAAGGCCGCCGGAACGCGGATGTAACGTAACGTTTGCGAGCCCCGTAGTAACGTGTTCCGGTACATTCCGCGTAACGTCGAAACACGCGAGCACGATGAGACCCCATACCGCCATAGCGGACTGCCAATTACGCATTTCAGAAATATGAAAATGCATTGATAAATCGCGAATTTTCTGATTTTCTTTTATCGCGCGATTTTCTTTCTTATCGATTACGCAGATCATTTACGATTGCGTGGATTTCGATAGTCCTGATAGCAGAATGAAAAACTGTGAAGCAAGCGCATTGCCGCCGGCGCGTGCCGGCGGCTGAAACCGCATCTGCGCGCCGCAGGGTCAGCCGAAGCGGGCAGGCCGGTACGGATGAGGATCGATATAGGTCGGCGCGCCCGTCATCATTTCGGCGAGCAGGCGGCCGGTCGCGGGCCCGAGCGTGAGCCCGTGATGGCAATGGCCGAACGCGAACCACAGATGACGGTGCCGCGGCGCCGGCCCGATCACTGGACGCATGTCGGGCGTACATGGCCGCATCCCGAGCCATGGCTGAGGATCGAGCCGCTCGCCGATGCCGAACGCGTCACGCGCCAGCGATTCGGCGCGCGCGAGCTGCACGCCGGTCGGCGGCGCGTCGGGCAGCGCGATCTCGACGCCCGTCGTGAGCCGCAGGCGGCCGCCCTCCATCGGCGCGACGACGAAGCCTGCCTCGGTATCGCACACGGGCACGTTCAGCGGCGTGCGCGTCGGCCGGTAATGCATGTGATACCCGCGCTTCGCGCGCAGCGGAATCCGGTAGCCGAGCGGCGCGAACACCTGATCGGACCACGGGCCCAGCGCGACCACGGCCGAGCGCGCCGCGATCGGCCCGTGTTCGGTCCGGACCTGCCAGCCGTCGTCGACCTGCACGAGCGTCGTCGCGTCGCCGCGCACGAACGTGCCGCCGTCGCGCTCGAACAGCCGCGCATAGGCCTTGGTCAGGCCGCCCGGGCTCGACACGGTCTTCGGGTCCTGCCAGTGAAACGCGCCGCAGAACGCGTCGCCGATACCGGGCTCGCGCGCACGCAGCGCATGCGCGTCGAGCACCGTCATCCGCAGCCCGTGCGCGGCGGCCACGCGCTGCTGCGCGCGCGCTTCCGCATCGAACAGCGCGGGCGAACGGAACGCCTCGATCCAGCCGCCGTCGTGCACGAGCGGCTGCGCGTCGGTGCGCGCGAGCAGCACATCGTGCTCGACGACGCTCGCCGCGACGAGCGGCAGCAGGTCGCGCGCGGCGGCCGCGAGCCGCCGCGGCGACGATTCGCGCCAGAAGCGCGCGAGCCAGCCTGCATACGCGGGCAGCGCGCGGTAGTCCCAATAAAGATCGACCGAGCGGTTGCGCGCATAGCGCAGCAGCGTGCCGAGCCGGCGCGGAAACGCATACGGCACGACCGACGAGCGCTCGATCAACCCGGCATTGCCGTGGCTGGTTTCCTCGCCGGGCGCGCGCCGGTCGACGAGCGCGACGCGCAGCCCGCGATCCTGCAGATGCAGCGCCGACGACACGCCGACGATGCCGGCCCCCAGAACAATGACGTCGAAATCCATGCTTCCCCGCCCTGTGTCGAGATGGATGCGCGGTGCGCCGGCCCCGCGGCCGGCACGCGGCGGCGCTTACTTCGCGATGATGTCGCGCTTGAAGTACTTCTGCGACAGCGCGCTCAGCGTGCCGTCCTTCTTCAGCGCGTCGAGCGCGCCGACGATCTTCGCCTGCAGCGCCTTGTCGTTCTTGCGTAGCCCGAAGCCGGTGCCTTCGCCGAGCGTCGCCGGATCCTTCAGCGGCTCGCCGACGATCTGGTAGTCGCGGCCGGCCGGCTTGTCGAGGAATCCGTCCTGCGCGGTCTGCGCTTCCTGCACGGCCGCGTCGAGACGCCCCGCGACGAGATCGGCGTAGATCTGGTCCTGATCCTGGTACGACACCACGGCCACGCCCGCATTGGCCCAGTGCGCCTTCAGGAAATCCTCCTGCGACGAACCCTGCAGCACGCCGACGTGCTTGCCGCGCAGGCTCGCGACGTCGGGTTTCAGCGGCGAGCCGCGCTTCGCGACCATCACGATCGGCACCACGTAGATCGGCGGCGTGAAGTCGATGCTCTGCTTGCGCTTCGCGGTGATGTTCATCGCCGAGTTGATCGCGTCGAACTTGCGCGCCTGCAGCGCCGGGATCAGCCCGTCGAACGCATTCTCGACCCACACGCACTTCATGTTCAGCTTCGCGCACACCGCGTTGCCGACGTCGACGTCGAAACCCTGCAGCTGACCGGACGGCGTCTTGCTCTCGAACGGCGGATAGGCGGCTTCGATCCCGAAGCGCAACGTGGTCGGTTCCGCATGGGCCGTGACGGCCACGCACGCGAGCGCCGCAGCGGCGCAGAGGGAAAGCTTCCAGTTCATGGTGGTCCTTCTGTTCTGGAGTGAAACGATGAAGATCGGTCGCACGACGCCCACGGTCGGGCGCCGGTCGGCATTCGAGGCAGGCGGCCGCCGCTTGCCGACGCGCCGAGTTCTGCACGCTAAATATAGACTCAAAGTCTACTATAGACTATAGGGGATACGAGAACGTCACGCCGCCGCTCCTCGCCAACATTTTGCCACCCACTCAGAACATCATTGATTTCACGGTGTTTTTCATACGCCCCGCAAAGAATCAAAGTCTCGAAAAGAAAAATCCCACCGGTTTTGTTTGTCTATATTAGACTTTTAGTCCACAACCTACCTCACCGGACGCCGTCTTTCGAGACTTTCCGTCCAGCCCGAACCGGAGATGTCCCCATGACGCAAACCGTCCCCACCCTGCCGCTGACCGTGGACGAAGCCGCGGTGCGCGCGGCGCTGCCGTCGCTCGACGTGCTCGGCACGCTGCGCCGCATGTTCGCGTCGCTCGCCGCGGCGCGCGCGGTGCAGCCGCCGCAGACGCTCACGCTGTTTCCCGACCAGGCCGGCGACTTCATCACGTATCTCGGCGCACTCGCCGACGAGCAGGTGTTCGGCGCGAAGCTGTCGCCGTACGTCGTGACAGGCGGCAAACCTGTCGTCACCGCATGGACCGCATTGATGTCGATGCAGACCGGCCAGCCGCTGATGTGGTGCGACGCCGGGTTGCTGACCGTCGAGCGCACAGCTGGCACGACGGCGCTCGCGGTCGACTGCCTCGCGCCGCGCGACGCGCGCCATCTGGCGATCGTCGGCGCCGGCGCGGTCGGCCTCGCGCACCTGCGGCACACGGCGGCATTGCGGGACTGGGACTCGATCCGCGTGTACTCGCCCGCGCTGGCCGGCAACGCGGCGCTGCAGGCGAGCCTCGCCGCGCTCGACCCGCGCGCCCGCGCGGCGGCGAGCGTCGAGGCCTGCGTACGCGACGCGGACGTGGTGATGCTGTGCACGTCGTCGGGCACGCCCGTGCTCGGCGACGGGATGCTCACGCGCCCCGCGCTCGTCACGTCGATCAGCACGAACGTCGCGCGCGCCCACGAAATCCCGCCCGCGTGGCTGCCGGGCATGGACGTCTACTGCGACTACCGGCACACGACGCCCGCGAGCGCCGGCGAAATGCAGATCGCGACGGCCGAGCACGGCTGGGATGCCGGCCGGATCGTCGGCGACCTGCCCGCGCTCGTCGCCGGCACCTGCGCGGCGCCGTCGCGCACGCGTCACGCGCTGTTCCGCTCGATCGGCCTCGGGCTCGAGGACATCGCGATCGCGCACGCGCTGTACATGCATCTGACGCACGCGTGAGCGGCACGCGCACGCGGGGCCGATACAATGGCGCAACCGCCGCGGCGGCCGCGCGCGGGCGCACGGGCATGCCGCCCCACGGTGCGCCGGCCCGCCGGCCCGACACGCTGCCCGGCTCCCGCCCACCCGAGATCGCGACACCGATGCGCAAGAAGAAATCTCCCGTCAAAGACCTGCTGCTCACCCGCTATGCGCCGATCGCCGACGGTATCGCCGCACTGTTCTTTCCGTACGCGGAAGTCGTGATCCACGACCTGCACGACCAGACCGTGCTGTATCTCGCGAACAATCTGTCGAAGCGCGAGGTCGGCGACGATTCCGCGCTCGAGGAAATCGATCATTCGGCGCGCGAGCGCGTGATCGGCCCGTACGAGAAGCTGAACTGGGACGGCCGGCGGATGCGCTGCGTCAGCAACGTGCTGTTCGACGACGAAGGCCGGCCGGCCGGGATGATGTGCATCAACTTCAACATCGCGGTGTTCGACGAGGTGCGCGCGACGCTCGACCTGTTCATCAAGGGCGCGGGTGTCGTCGCGCAACCCGACGAACTGTTCCGCGACGACTGGCAGGAGCGCATCAACACGTTCCTGCACGGCTGGCTGCGCGAGCGGCAGGTCGGGCTGAACGGGCTCACGCGCGAGCACCGGCGCGAACTCGTCGAGGCGCTGTACGCGGAAGGCGCGTTCCGCGGCAAGAGCGCGGCGAACTACGTCGCGAACGTGCTCGGGATGGGACGCGCGACGGTCTACAAGCACCTCAAGCACCTGAAGGAAACGCAGGGCGACGCCTGAGCGCGACGCGGCCGGCGTGATGGCGGCACGCTCCGGACACCGGTACCGGACTGCCGATTCCGCGTCGAGCCTTCGCGATGCGCGGACGTGCCCCGGATTCCGCCCGGGCCTGCGGACGACGGAGCTTGGAAGCATAAAGTGATATAGTCGCAGTTACATTTTTTTTGCCGCCCCGTATCGCCCATGACGACCGCTCCCACTCCGACTGCCCGCCCGACCCTGACCGTCGAAATCTGGTCCGACCTGATCTGCCCGTGGTGCTGGATCGGCAAGCGCCGCTTCGACGAGGCGCTGGCCGCGTTCGCGCACGCCGACCGCGTCGACGTCGCGCTGCGCGCGTACCGGCTGATGCCCGGCCAGCCCGTCGAGCCGGTCGAGGCGATGCTGGCGGGCAAATACCGGATGTCGCCCGCGCAGGTCGACCAGATGCTGCGCCAGGTGACCGATGCAGCGGCGAGCGTCGGGCTGCGCTACGACCTGCCCGGCACGCTGGTCGGCGACACGCTCGACGGCCACCGGCTCGTGAAGCTCGCGGAAGCCACGGGCCGCGCGCACGCGCTGACCGAGCGACTCTATCGCGCGTACTTCTGCGAACACGGCTCGCTGTTCGATCATGCCGCGCTGACCGAATTCGCGGTCGAAGCCGGGCTCGAGCGCGCGGCCGTCGAAGCGGTGCTGCGCAGCGATGCGTACCGCGACGAAGTCGAAGCCGACATCGCGCGCGCCGCGCAGATCGGCGGGCGCGGCGTGCCGCTGTTCGTGTTCGGCGGCCGCTACGCGGTGTCGGGCGCGCAGCCGGCCGACGCGTTCGCGCAGGCGCTCGACCAGGCGTGGCGCGACGGCATCGTCGCGCTCGACGGCAGCGACGCGGCCGCCTGCGGCCCGGACGGCTGCGAATTGCCGGCGCGCTCGTAACGCGCATCGGGGCCACGCGCGCCACTACGCGACGCTCCTGCCACAAACCGGCAGGAAGCCCGCGCCGGCGACCTCTACAATGCATCCTTCAAATAACGATCAGAAGGCTGCAGGCCCATGACCCACGGGATTCACGGCGAGAAGCGCTGGTACGCGCTGATCGTGCTCTGTCTCGGCGTGCTGATGATCGTGCTCGACAGCACGATCGTGAACGTTGCGCTGCCGTCGATCAGTACCGACCTCCACTTCACCGAAACGGCCCTCGTCTGGGTCGTCAACGCGTACCTGCTAACGTTCGGCGGCTGCCTGCTGCTCGGCGGCCGGCTCGGCGACCTGTACGGCCAGCGGCGCATGTTCCTCGCGGGCCTCGTCGTGTTCACGCTCGCGTCGCTCGCCTGCGGCCTCGCGCAATCGCAGGCGATGCTGATCGCCGCGCGCGCGGTGCAGGGACTCGGCGGCGCGGTCGTGTCGGCCGTCTCGCTGTCGCTGATCATGAATCTCTTCACGGAACCCGGCGAACGCGCGCGTGCGATGGGCGTCTACGGCTTCGTGTGCGCGGGCGGCGGCAGCATCGGCGTGCTGCTCGGCGGACTGCTGACGAGCTCGCTGTCGTGGCACTGGATCTTCCTCGTCAACCTGCCGATCGGCGTCGCCGTCTATGCGATGTGCGTCGCGCTGCTGCCGTGCGTGCGTGCACCGGCCGGCGCCGCGCGGCTCGACGTCGCCGGCGCGATCACGGTGACCGCATCGCTGATGCTGGCCGTCTACGGGATCGTCGGCGGCAACGAGGCCGGCTGGCTGTCGACGCAGACCGTCGCGTTGATCGGCGCGGCCGTCGTGCTGCTCGCGCTGTTCATCGCGATCGAGTCGCGCGCCGCGCATCCGCTGATGCCGCTCACGCTGTTCGCCGCGCGCAACGTGGCGCTCGCGAACGCGATCGCCGTGCTGTGGGCGGCCGCGATGTTCGCGTGGTTCTTCCTGTCCGCGCTGTACATGCAGCGCGTGCTCGGCTACGGGCCGCTGCAGGTCGGCCTCGCGTTCCTGCCGGCGAACCTGATCATGGCCGTATTCTCGCTCGGGCTGTCGGCGCGCATCGTGATGCGTTTCGGCATCCGCGGCCCGATTGCCGCCGGCCTGCTGCTCGCGGCGTGCGGCCTCGCGCTGTTCTCGCGCGCGCCGGTCGACGGCGGTTTCGTGTGGCACGTGCTGCCCGGCATGACGCTGCTCGGCATCGGCGCGGGCGTCGCGTTCAACCCGGTGCTGCTCGCCGCGATGAACGACGTCGACCCGGCCGATTCCGGGCTCGCGTCAGGCATCGTCAACACGTCGTTCATGATGGGCGGCGCGCTCGGGCTCGCGATCCTCGCGAGTCTCGCCGGCGCCCGCACCGACGCGCTCGCGGCGACGCAAGCCACGCCGCTCGACGCGCTGAACGGCGGCTACCACGCGGCCTTCGCGTTCGGCGCGGCGTTTGCCGCCGTGGCCGCGCTGACCGGTTTGGCGCTGCGCATCCGGGCGCCCCGCGCGGTCGAAGGCGCCGGCCCCGCGATGCACTGACCGTCGACGGGGAGCCGAGAGCCGGGAGCCGGGAGCCGGGAGCCGAGAACCGAGAACCGAGAACCGAGAACCGGCATCGGATCAGGGCACGCGTTGTCGCGCCTCTTTTTTATGCGCGTCGGACGCGCGCCGTTTAAGCCCGATTCGTCATCGCTTTCGGGCCGATCACAACCGTCGGCTGCGTCCCTGCTCAAACGCCCGTTTCACGTCCCGCCGGCCGCCGCCGTGCGCGCCTCCCCGGCCGATTTTTAACGCAGTCGTACGTTGACGCGTCACTTTTGCGACAATGGCGGACTTTGATGCGCGCGCCGCGGCCGCGCGCCGCCGCCGAACGCCGCATAACCGCCTGCTCCGATGTCGCTTCCCCATATCGATCTGCTGTACTCGCTGTCCGGCCTGTTCGTCGGCGTTCTCGTCGGCCTGACGGGTGTCGGCGGCGGTTCGTTGATGACGCCGATTCTCGTGCTGCTGTTCGGCGTCCACCCCGCGACGGCGGTCGGTACCGACCTGCTGTACGCAGCCGCGACCAAGGCCACCGGTACGCTCGTCCACGGCCTGAAAGGCTCGATCGACTGGCGCATCACGAGCCGGCTCGCCGCGGGCAGCGTGCCGGCCGCGGCGCTCACGCTGTGGTGGCTGCATACGCACGGGATGAACACGCCGGGCACCGCGCGGATGATCCAGCTCGTACTGGGCGTTGCGCTGCTGCTCACGTCGCTCGCGCTGATCTTCCGCCCTCAACTGACCGCGTTCGCCGCCCGCAACCCGCTCGCGCCGAGCCCCGCGCGCACGCTGTGGTCGACCGTGCTGACGGGCGCCGTGCTCGGCGTGCTCGTGTCGATGACGTCGGTCGGCGCCGGCGCGATCGGCGTCACCGTGCTTCTGCTGCTGTATCCGCTGCTCGCCACGACCCGCATCGTCGGTTCCGACATCGCGCATGCGGTGCCGCTCACGCTGGTCGCGGGCATGGGCCACTGGCTGCTCGGCTCCGTCGACTGGTCGATGCTGCTGTCGCTGCTGCTCGGTTCGCTGCCGGGCATCGTGATCGGCAGCCTGCTGTCGGCGCGCGCGCCCGAGCGGCTGCTGCGCAATCTGCTCGCGTCGACCCTGGTCGCGGTCGGCGTGCGGCTCGTGCTGGCGTAAGCGGCCTCTCACGCCTGCCGAAATACGCCGCCTCAGTGCGTGCCCCCAAACCACCTGTCGCCTGTCTTGACGGACGACCAAGCGGGTTTCACGACATACCGGTCAGGGCACGTGCAACAGGCAAGTATTTCGCCAGGATGCCCAGCATGGTGGCGGCCTCGGCTTTCGACACCGGCGGAAACGGCGAAACGTACGACGTGCCGTTGCGTCGCTCGTGTGCCTTCGTGATGAAAGCGAATTCCGGGGCGCTCACACCCAACGAGGTGGAGACGCGCTGGATAGCCAGGTTGCGGCCGGCATCTTTGGTCCTCACCTCGTAGAACTCCAGAACAGCCTGTACGACCTGGAAGTAGCCTTCGTAGGCCAAGGTAAATACCTGCAAATGCCGGGCGGGATCCAGTTCGTCGGCAGTGGCCTTGTAATCCTCCGCATTGCGCAGGAAGCCCGCGATTGCCCCGGGTGTCGGCGCAACCGCATCGAAGGCTCTCGTCTTGATAAGGTTTTCGTATTCGGTCGGACGTGACATCACAAAATCCTCAAAGTCGGTCCCTGGGCGATCTGCGCGATGACGGGATCGCTATCGACCAGCGCGGCCCATTCGGCAGGTTCGTACAACGAGAAGTTGATGGGACGCTGCAGATCATGCTCGGCGGCGTGCAAGGCTTCGGCCAACTCGAGAAGCTGGGCGTCGCCGATGACGATCAGGTCGATGTCGCTTCGGCTGCTGTCGGTACCCTTGGCCACCGAGCCAAACACGAAGGCCGTGGAAATATGCCCGGCAAAAGGCGACAAGGCTTCCTTCAACGGCTCTGCGACAGCGAACGTCTTTCGCGCAATCTCGACGAGTTCCGGATAGAGGACGAAGTCCGTATTGGCGCGGATGCTCCGCTGCCGGCCTCGGCGCGCGTCTTCCTTGAGTACGCCGGCCTCGATCAGCCGGTCTATCTGCTTTTGAGCGCTGCCGTGTCCACTGCTTGCCAGACGCAGCAATTCCTGCAGCGTAAAGCAGCGGTCGGGTTCTAGCAGCGTGGCACCCAGCACACGTTGCATGCCGGGTGTGAGGAGAAAGTCGGCGACGCCCACAAAAATCCTTGAGTCGGGGATGACTGTCCTCATTATGAGGATTTTTCACTTAATCCTCAATAGAAGGATATAAATCCCCATTTTGAGGATTAAGTGCGCCGTCATCCGCGACTTCCGAGGCGACGCACGCTGCTCCGACACAAAAGCCAATGCCCCGGGAGTCCACGACTCTCGGGGCATCCGGAACAACAGCGACGTCACCAACGCACGCGACCTGAAGCACCGGCCCGCATTGCGCGAGTGCACTTGTTCGTCGCGTCGCGGCGGGCATCGCCCGCCGCCCGCCACGCTTACTGCCCCTGCTGCTGCAGTTTCTGCTGCTTCAACTGCTGCGTGCGCGCCTGCAGTTTCAGCACGCGCTGCAGCGCGGTGCGGTTCGCGAGGATACCGTCGTAGAAGCTGGCGAGATCGCCCTTCAGCGCGGTCCGCGACGCGTCGTTCAGGTAGATCATGTGGCCCGACGGGTAGTTCTTGATCGTCAGGTTCTGCGCCTTGAGCGTCGGATCGAGCGGCATCTGCGCAAGCGTCAGCTCCGTCTGGTGGAACGGCGTGACGGCGTCGAAATAGCCGTTCGCCGACAGCACCTTCAGGTCCGGGTTCACGCTCATCGTCGACGCCAGGTCGCCGGCCGTGTACAGCGTATTGCCGCCGCCCTTGTTCGCGCCGGTCGGGTCGATGTGACTGAAGTCCCAGTTGTTGAAGACCTGGTCGTTCAGGTCCACGAACGACGACGTCGACGTGTACTTGAGGTCGGTGTTGATGTAGCTGTTCCACAGCACCGTGTACGCGCCGCCGACGTTCGTGATCGACGGATCGTTGCTGCCCGAGTTCGGCAGGATGTACGGCGCGATGCCCTTGCCCGTGAAGTTCGCGCGACCGTCGTACTGGCCGATCTGCGTGCCCGGCACCAGCGTCAGGAAGAACGTGTACGGCGGGTTGTCATCCGACGACGGCACGTTGCCGAGCGCGGCCGGGTTGCCGAAGGTCTGGATCAGCGACGTCGGGTCCGTGCCGATGTACGCGCCCATCTGCTGCGCGGTCGCGAGCTTCAGGTTCAGCCGCACGTTCACGAAGCCGCCGTCCTGCGGGTTCGGCTTCTGCGCGAGCGGCGCGAGCGTGTTGTCCGCGTAGTTGCGGGCCTGGACCATGTACGCGTCGAGATCGGTCGGCGTCGGGTTGAGCGTCGTCTTCTTCCAGTAGAACGCGTCGGCCGCGAGCGTCGGGAACGTGCCCGGCGCGGACAGCGCATTCGCATAGTCGAGGATCGACGACTGCAGCGTGATCCCGTTCAGGTCGATGCCGTCCTCGTGCAGCACCCACGACACGACCGCGCTGCGCGCGGTGCCGTACGACTCGCCGTACAGGAACTTCGGCGAATTCCAGCGCGAGTACTTGGTCAGGTAGCGCTGAATGAAGCGGTCGATCGAGCGCGCGTCCTGGTCGGTGCCCCAGAAGTCCTTGTTCTTCGCCGGTGCGATCGCGGTCGAATAACCGGTGCCGACCGGGTTGATGAACACGAGGTCGGTACGGTCGAGCAGGCTGTCCGGGTTGTCGAGCAGCTTGTACGGCGCGGGCGGCGTGAAGTTCGGGAACGACGACTGCAGGCGCTTCGGCCCGTACGAGCCAAGCAGCAGGTAGACCGACGACGAACCGGGGCCGCCGTTGTAGAAGAACGTGACCGGACGCGGCTTCGACGGGTCCGGATTGTCCTGCGTGTACGCGACGTAGAACATCTTCGCGTTCGGCGCCGACGTGACCGGATCGATCGTCGTCAGGTGGCCGGTGGTGGCCGTGTACTTGATCGTCTTGCCGCCGATCGTGACCTGGCGGTGCACGACCGCGGCGCCTTCCGTCGAATCCGTGACCGCGTCGTTCGGCCCGGTGCCGTACACGTCGGTGTCGACGTACGGCTGGTCGGCCGCGGCGGCGGCCGTTGCGTCGGTGGCGGCCGACGTGCTGCCGCTGGTCGTCGCGGCCGCGGTGGCGGCCGACGCGCTCGGGCTCGGCCCGTCGTCGCCGCCGCACCCCGTGACGAGCAGCGCCGCGGCCGCTGCGGCGGCGAGCGGTACGCTCAAGGTCGTTCCGAATAGCGCGAAACCGTCTTTCAAGGACTTCCGTGTCGTCATTATTGCCTCTCGAACAGAACGATAAATACCGCCGGCCGCAAAGGATCATTTGCGCCGGCGCTCCGCACCGGGAATGCATTCGTTATGCGACGCACTCCGAGTTTTTTACCGGATCGGCGAATACCGATCGGCACGATTTACCCCACCCATGTTTTTTGCAACCGCACAATGGAATCAATTCCATTGCCAACGACAATTCAATGATTCGCTGCAATACGGATTCATTCCGCGGATTTGCAGGCGCAACAAAAAAGACGAACAAAAGAACGCCGCGCAAAGCCCGCCCGGCAAAGCGTCTTCACTTCGAATAGGCGAACGATCCCCCTCGGCGAGATACCGATTAATCGCGAAACGGCGATCAGCCGGGATTCGAGCCGATTGAATAAAATCGAAAGGATCGATTAACTAAACGGAAAGGAATATTCTCGTGTCCGGAATTTATTAAATTAAGTGAAAATACCGGCGCATATTAGGTTCCGGATTTATCGCCGTAAAGTAATAATTTGTTACAGCGCTCGCCATTCGGATAAAAGGCCGTACGGGACCGATTCCAGGCGACGTCAATAAAAAAGCCGGACGACGGTCCGGCTTGCTGGAGAACGCGTGGCGGGCGCCGTCAGAGCGGCACGTCGATCGTGCCGACGCCGACGGAAATCGCGTTCGCGCCCGGCGCGGTCGAGATCGGCGGCAGGTTCGCGCTCGTCAGCGCGGGCGCGGCGCCCGGCGTGCCGCCGCGCGGCACCGTGCGGATCACCTGCGACGGCGGCAGCGGCGCGCCGTTCTTCAGATGCCGCCACATCAGGTTCAGCGCCTGCACGTTGTAGTAGTGAACCGGCACGAAGCGCGTGTCGAAGCCCGGCACCGACAGGAACGCGTCGAAGTGCTGGCCGTTCGTCACTTCGTAGAACACCAGCTGGCTGCGCCCGGCTTCGCTGATGCCGTTCTGCGCGACGTACGCGCGCGACGCATGGTTCACCGGTACGAGCGCATCGCTGCGGCCCTGCACGATGATCGCCGGCTTGCCGTGCAGGTTCGCGTTCACGCGCACCGCGTCGACGTTCGCGGGCATCCCGAGCATCCCGTTGGTCCACAGCTGGCGCAGGCACAGCGCGCCCGCGAAGCTTGCATCGGGCGTCGCAAGCCGGTGGTCGGTGCCCGCGCCGTCGTTGAACACCAGATTGATGCCGGCAGTCGGCGGCACGCCGTTGCCGACGCCGAACACGCTCGGCATCGGCGATGCAGCGGGCGCCGCGACCACGCCCGTCGCCGGGTTCGTCGTCGCGAAGCTGAAGTTGCACAGGTTGTCGGTGACGCGAGAGCGCGTGTATGCGTTCGCATAGGTGACCGCGATCGCTGGAATTGCCTGCGAATCCCACATCGGCGCCTGCAGCAGGTCGGAATCGGCCAGATAGCCGGCCGCGTGAAGTTGCGCGAGCGCGTCGGCCGCCTGGCTCTGCGTGTCGGCGCCCGCCACCAGCCCGGCCGCGGCGAGCGTCGCGCAGCGCTGCGTGCGGATCGACTGCGTGGTCGTGGCCGGCAGCGCGCTCAGGTACGGCGCGCCGGCGAGCGACGCCGACGCGGCCGCGCACGGTTCCAGCAGGTTCGCGAGCGTCGCGTAATCGGCCAGCGGCCGGCCGAACGACGGCACCGGCTGGCCGCCCGCGCGGACCACCGCATTCGGCGCCATCCGCACGTTGATCTGCGGCTCGCCGACCACCACCGCGGTGATCCAGCCCCGATTGTCCTGTTCGGCGGCAGCGAGCGACGCGCCGCCGCCGTTGCTGACCGACGCGGCGATCGTCGTGATGTCGCCCGCGCGATAGCGCACGCCGTGACGGGCACCGTCGATCACCGGTCCGAACTGCTCGTTGAGCGCCCAGTACGCGAATTCGACCGACTGCAGCGTCACGCGCCCCCAGTCCTGCTCGGGATTCTGTTGAGAGTGCGCATGCTTGAACGCATAACGGTTCGGGAAGCGGCTGTTGAATGCGGCGAGATCGCCGCTCGTCACGTTTGCGGTGAACAGGCTCGCGGTACCGGCCAGCACCGCGTTGGCGAGCGTGCCGTCGATCAGCGTGACGGTGTCGGAACCGAGCTCGTGCGCGCCGTTGCCGCCGCCCTTGTCGTTGTAGGCCACCGCGCAGCCGCGCTTGAGCGCCCACTCGCCGGCCGCGGAAATCGCGCCGTACACGCCGCGCGAGCCCGACGACGTCGCCGTGACGATGCACGGTTGCGCGGGGTTGAAGCTCGCGGGCACCTGCACGAGCAGTGTGACGTTCTTGCTGCCGCTGCCGTCGTCGGCGTACGCGAGATATTCGGTGCCGGGGATCTTGCCTTCGCCGAGCGTGTCGTTGCCGTCGAGGTCGACGTTCGGCCCCCAGAAGCGGCCGTAGCCGCCATTCGCGCTCATGTCGACGAGCGCGCGATAGTTCGACCAGATGGCGAGACGGCGCAATTCGGCGCTGGTCGGCCGCGACGGGTTCGCGAACCCGGGCGCAGTCGCCGCCGCGAGACCGGTCTTGCCGAGGCCGGCCGTCAGCAGGTCGTCGCTCGCGCCGTCGTAGGCCGTCGTGCGCACGCTGCCGGACACGAAGCCGGGCAACCGGTTGCGCTCGGCCGACTCGTCGCCGTTGCAGGCGCCGAGCATCGCGACCGCGGCCAGCGCCGCCCCCCACACCACCCGCCTGCCCCACCCGAATTTCGTCATCGCCGCCCCCTCGATATCGTTATCGGTCCGCCGCCACGTCGCACGCGGCGTTCGGCCTCTGAAGCGCAAACGGGCCCCGGCATGCCGGGGCCCGCCTGAAAACGGGCGCACGCGGCGCTCGCGCGCCGCCGCCCGGCGTTACTGCTGCTGAACCGTCAGCTTGTTCGTGACCGACGTCACGCCCTTCACGCTCTTCGCCGCCTCTTCCGCCTTGTCGATCTGTGCCTGGTCGGGCACCGTGCCCTCCAGCGAGATCGCGCCGCCCTTCGAACGCACGACGATGTTCGCCACGTCGATGCCGCCTGCCTTCGTAATGGCCTTGCGCACCGCGTAGCCGAGCTTGCGGTTCGCCTTCTTCGCGGTTTTCGCGGCGGCCTTCGGCGCGCTGCTCGCCGCCGCCGGCGCTTCCGTAGCCGCTGCGTCGCTCGACTGCGCATACACGCTGCCCGACAGACAGGCCGCCACGGCGGCGACACCCAACGCTCTCAACACGATCGACTTCATGCTATCTCCTTATCACTCCGGAACGGCCGTGCACAGTACGGCCGAATACCCCCAAAAACAGCCGGCCCGCGCGCGAACGGGCGGGACAGCCGGTGTTTTCCACGGCGATACGAGAGAGGCGTCACGGGCCGGCGGCCGGCGCACGCGAAAGCGGGCCGGCCGGGCCGGGCAACCGCCGGCCGGACGCGCCCGGTCTGATGACGTGCCGGGTCGCGCGCGAATCGGGCGCGGCTGCGTCGCACAATGTAATCCAGCGCCCGCCGAAGCGCAAAGCTTTTGACGCGGGGGTGGTGGCCGCCGTCCCGATGCCGCGGTGCAATACTCTCCCCGACTCGCGCAGGCGCGGGGAAACCGGGTACCATCGCCGCGAGACTCCACGTCGTCCCGCGACGACCGTCACCGATGCGTCACGCCAGCGTCATCCGCCAACCCCATGAAGCCTGCCCGCCCTCGCCCGCCGCGCCGCATCCTCGCCCGCTTCGTCGCCGTCTCGTGGCGCGACCTCGCGCTGTCGATCGGCCCGACCGTGCTGCTCGCCGGCGCGGCCGTCTGGCTCGCGGTCAAGCTGATCCAGCCGGCGCCGCCGTCCACGCTCGTGATCTCGTCCGGGCCGCCCGGCAGCACGTACTGGAACGCCGCGCAGAAGTACAAGACGATTCTCGCTAAAAACGGCGTCACGCTCGACGTTCAATCGTCCGAAGGTTCCGCGCAGAACCTCGCGCGGCTGTCGAATCCGAACGCGCCGGTCGACGTCGGATTCGTGCAGAGCGGCATCGGCCCGAAGGAGCGCGACGAGCATCTCGTGTCGCTCGGCAGCATCGGCTACGTGCCGCTCGCGATCATGTACCGCGGCCCGGTCGTCGCGCGCCTGTCCGATTTCAAGGGCAAGCGGCTCGCGCTCGGTGCGGAAGGCAGCGGCGCGCGCGAACTGAGCCTCGCGCTGCTGAAGATGAACGGCATCGTGCCGGGCGGCCCGACCGCGCTCCTGCCGACCGCCGGCGAGGACGCAGCGACCGCGCTGCTCGACGGCAAGATCGACGCGGCCTTCCTGTCCGGCGACTCGACGCAGATCCCGGTGATGGCGAAGCTGTTCCGCGCGCCGGGCGTGCACGTGTATTCGTTCACGCAGGCCGAAGCGTACGCGCGGCGCTTTCCGTACCTGACCGCGATCACGCTGCCGATGGGCGTCTACGATCTCGGCCTCAACCTGCCGCCCGCCGATATCCACACGGTCGCGCCGACGATCGAACTCGTCGCGCGCGACTCGCTGCACCCCGCGCTGTCCGACCTACTGATCGAGGCCGCGCGCGAAGTGCACGGCCACGCGACGATCCTGCAGCACGCGGGCGAATTCCCGTCGCCGGTCACGCGCGGCTTCCCGCTGTCCGACGACGCGTCGCGCTATTACAAGTCAGGCAAGACCTTCCTGTACCGGCGGCTGCCGTTCTGGGTCGCGAGCCTGGTCGACCGGCTGCTGGTCGTGCTGGTACCGCTGGTCGTCGTGCTGATTCCCGGGCTGCGGCTCGTGCCGTCGCTGTACGGCTGGCGCGTGCGCTCGCGCATCTACCGCTGGTACGGCGCGCTGATCGCGCTCGAACGCAGCGCGCTCGGCGACCATACGGCCGAGGAGCGCGTGCAGTTGCTCGACCAGCTCGACGACATCGAGGAAGCCGTGAACCGGATGAAGATGCCGCTCGCGTACGCCGGTCAGTTCTACGTACTGCGCGAGCACATCGGCTTCGTGCGCGAACGGCTCACCGCGCACGACCAGGATGCGCCGGCGGGCCCGCCCGGCGCCGGCAGCCCGCCGGCACGCACGCAAGCCGCGCCGCCGCCGGCTGGCGACGCCCCCCGGGCGACTCCCGGTTCCGCGTGAGCGAACGATCCGCGATCATTGCTGCATGCGCGCGCCGCCGCGTAACATGGAGGCCGCCGCCAGGCGCCGCACGCCCCACCTTCTGGAGAACGACATGACAACCGGCCTCGATACCGCCCAACCCGCCTGGTTCTTCGACTTCGTGTCGCCGTTCTCGTATCTGCTGCTGGAGCAGCACGACAAATGGCCGGACGTACCGTTCGTCCCCGTGCCCGTGTCGCTAAGCGACCTGCAGCGTCACTGGGGCCAGCGCCCGACCGCCGACGTGCCGGCCAAGCGCGTGTTCACGTACCGTCACGCGCTGTTTCGCGCGGAGCAGCTCGGCATCCGTTTCAAGATGCCGCCCGCGCATCCGTTCGATTCCGACAAGGTGCTGCGCCTCGCGATCGCGCTGCGCGCCGATATCGTGACGGTGCTGGAAATGTTCCGGTTCATCTGGCGCGAAGGCAACGATCCGTCGACGCCGGAAGGCTTCGCCGCGCTGTGCGAACGCGTCGGCGTGGGTCACGGCGACGAGCTGATCGAATTCGAGGAAACCGCTGCGCAACTGACCCGTAACACGACCGACGCGATCGCGCTCGGTGTGTTCGGCGTGCCGACGTTCTGGATGAACCAGCAACTGTTCTGGGGCGAGGACGCGCTGCCGATGGTGCTGTACTGCGCACGCACGCCGAACTGGCTCGAATCGCGCGAGGTCAAGCGGATCAGCACGCTGCCGAAGGGCCGCGCGTGATGGCGTGCGTGATGGCCGGTATCACGCACGGCAACGTGCGGCTGCGGTAAGGTTACGCGTCACTAGGGTCTGTTTACATATGGAACGCGCATGCGAATGCCCGAAATCGCGCGTAGGGCAAGGAGTGAGGAGCGCCGTTTGGCCGCGCCAAACAAGCGACGAGCGACGCCGCCATACGGGCGATTTCGGGCATTCCCGTGACATGGATTTATTAATTTGGGGTTGCCACGAGAACGGCCGCTCGCCGCGTTGTGCTCCTTGCGAATACGTCAGTATTCGCGGCGTCGCACGCCTCGCGAGCGGCCGTTCTCGTGGCAACGCATGCGCGTTCCATATGTAAACAGACCCTAGAATCACCCTAATCGATGGAAGACGACGACCGTACCGCCTCGCTCGACATCTGGCTCGTGCGCGTGCTGCGCACGCTGCTGCTCGAGCGCAGCGTCACGCAGGCCGCGTTGCGGCTGAACCAGACCCAGCCCGCGATCAGCACCGCGCTGCGCAAGCTGCGCGAGACGCTGAACGACCCGATCCTCGTGCGCGGCAAATCGGGCATGGTGCCGACCGAATACGGCGCGTCGCTGCTCGAAGCCGCGTCGCGTGCGCTGCGCGAGGTCGATTTCATCGCGACGCCGCACGGCGACTTCGATCCGTCGTCCGCGCGGCGCACGTTCCGCGTCGCCGCGCCCGACTACCTGAACGATTTCTTCATGCCGACGCTGATCGAGCGCTTTCGCGACGCGGCGCCGCATGCCCATCTGGAAATCGATTCGCTCAATCCCGCGCTCGACCACGCGGGCGCGCTCGAATCGGGCGCGCTCGATCTCGTGATCGGCAACTGGCCGAAGCCCGACCCGCAGTTCGCGCGCCAGGACCTGTTCTCCGACACGATCGTGTGCCTGATGCGCGACGCGCATCCGCTTGCCCGCGCGCCGCTCACGCGCGAAGCGTATGCATCGGCCGCGCACGTCGCACCGACGCCGTACACCGGCGACAAGCGCAACGCGATCGAAATCGGCCTGGCACGCGCGCGCCTCACGCGGCGTATCGTGACGACGCTGCCGTACTTCGGCATCGTGCCGCAGGTGCTGCTGCAGTCGGACCTGATTTTCACGACGACGCGCCGCTTCGCGACGCACTATGCGCAACTGCTGCCGCTCGTCGTCGTCACGCCGCCCGTACCGTTCCCGCGTATCAAGAGCTACCTGCTTACGCACCCGCAACCCGATCGGCCTACCGACATCGCGTGGCTGTGCGCGCTGATGCAGAGCGTGTCCGACGAACTGACGGTCGCCCGCACGCGCAAGCGCTGACGCGCGGCCCAAGCGCAGCATGACGGGGCAGGCAGCGCGACGGGTCAGGCAGCGCAGCCGCTCAGGCCGTGCAGAAGGTTTCCTGCAGATGGGTCCAGTGCACGACGCCCGCCGCATCACGCGTGAACACGGCGGTCGCACGGCGCGCGGGCAGCTCGCCCGCTGCCGCGTGCTGCGCTTCGAGATAGGTGAGCACCGCATGCGATGCGCCGGCCGCGAGCACGCGGATCTCCGACAGCGTGATGCGCAGCCCCGGCTTCGCGCCGGCCAGCTTCGCGAACAGCGCGTGCATGCCGTCACGGTCGACCATGCGGCCGTCGGTCAGGATCATCGTGAAGTCGGCGGAAAACGCGGAGAGCAGCGCATCGAGCGCCGCCGGCGCGGTATCGATGCCGGATAGCCAGCGCTCGATGGCGACGAGGCTCGCATCGAGCGCGTCGAGATAGACGGAGTGATCGGACATGGGTGCGTGCACGGTGAGGTGAAGCGCGACCCGCTGCCGCGCATGGTCGTGCAGTGTATGCAAAAACGCGCGGCCGTGCGCCGGCCGCGCGGCGTCGCCGTTTTACCGTGGCTTTATCGCGGCTTTATCGCGCGCAGGACACGTCGTCGCGTGCGCGGCCGGCCGCGGCCGCCTTCGCATCGGCCACCGGCATGCCCGAGCGGGCCTGCAGCAGTTCCGCGCAGACGGCCACCGCGATCGCGCCCGGCGCCTTGTCGACGATGCCCGCGACGCCGATCGGACACACCATCTCCACGAGCCGCGCCGGATCGACGCCGCGCGCGGCGAGCCTGCGCTCGAACTTCACGCGCTTGGTGCGCGAGCCGATCATCCCGAAGTACGCGTAGTCGCGCCGCCGCATGATCTGCGCGGCGAGCGAGAAGTCGAGCGCGTGGTTGTACGTCATCACGAGGAAGTACGCGCCGGGCGGCGCCGCGTCGACGACGGCCTCCGGCGTGTCGGTCGGCTCCGGCTGCACGTTCGGCGGACATTCGTCCGGAAACAGCTCGTCGCGCGTGTCGACCCACTGCACGACGCACGGCAGCGCGCCGAGCAGCGTGACGAGCGCGTGGCCGACGTGCCCCGCACCGAACAGCACGATGTGCATCGGCGCCGGCGCGCCGGTCGCGCGGTTGCGCTGGCCGGTGCCCGGCGCGAACGGCTGCATCGACGACGGCGCGCTGCCGCACGCGCCGTCGCATCGGGCGGCGGGCGCCTGCGACGCGGCACGAGGCGAACGAGCGGGGCCGTTCATGCCGGCCTCCGCCGGGCCGGCCTGACGACGAGGCTGACCGCCCCGTCGGGGCCGGCGCACGAAGCGAGCGTGGAGAGGCGGTTCATCTCAGCCTGCCCGCGCGGCGCTCGCCGCACGCACCGCGCCGATCGCGCGCAGGATCGACTCGCCGGTGGCCGGCGCATCGAGCGGCGGGTTCACCTGGTAGTCGCCGACCGCGGCCACGGCGTCGCGCACCGCGAAGAACACCGAGAACGGCAGCAGCAGCGGCGGCTCGCCGACCGCCTTCGAGCGGTGGATGCTGTCCTCGACGTTGCGGTTCTGGAACAGCCGCACGTTGAACTCGGGCGGCGTGTCGTTCACCGTCGGGATCTTGTACGTGGACGGCGCGTGCGTCATCAGCTTGCCGCCCGGGTTCCACCACAGCTCCTCGGTCGTCAGCCAGCCCATCCCCTGGATGAACGCGCCTTCGACCTGGCCGATGTCGAGCGCCGGGTTCAGCGACGCGCCCACGTCGTGCAGCGCATCGACGCGCAGCGTGCGCATTTCGCCGGTCAGCGTGTCGATCACGACTTCCGACACGGCCGCGCCGTACGAGTAGTAGTAGAACGGCCGGCCCTGCAGCTTCGACTGATCCCAGTGCAGCTTCGGCGTCGCATAGAAGCCGTCGGACCACAGCTGCACACGCGCGAGGTACGCCTTCGCGATCACTTCGCCGAACGGCACGCCATGGCCGCCGACCCACACGACGTCGTTGCCGAACTTCACGTCGGCCGCATCGACCTTGCCGTCGCCGAACTGCTTCGCCGCGAACACCGCGAGTCGCTCGCGCAACTGGCGCGCCGCATCCTGCGCGGCCTTGCCGTTCAGGTCCGAGCCCGTCGACGCCGCCGTCGCGGACGTGTTCGCGACCTTGCTCGTGTCGGTCGCCGTCACGCGGATCCGGCCGAAGCGGATGCCGAGTTCATGCGCGACCACCTGCGCGACCTTCGTGTTGAGCCCCTGCCCCATCTCCGTGCCGCCGTGGTTCACGAGCACCGAGCCGTCGGTGTAGATGTGCACCAGCGCGCCGGCCTGGTTGAAGTGCGTGACGTTGAACGCGATACCGAACTTCACCGGCGTGAGCGCGATGCCCTTCTTCAACACAGTGTTGCGTGCGTTGAAGGCGCGCACGCCCGCGCGCCGCGCACGGTAGTCGCTCGTCGTCTCGAGTTCGCCGAGCAGCTCCTGCAGCACGTTGTCCTCGACGGTCTGCCCGTACGGCGTCACGTTGCGCTCGGTCTTGCCGTACAGGTTCGCGTAGCGGACGTCGAGCGGATCGCGGCCGAGCGAGCGCGCGATGTCGTCGAGGATGTATTCGATCGCGAACGCGCCCTGCGGGCCGCCGAAGCCGCGGAACGCGGTGTTCGACTGCGTGTTGGTCTTGCCGCAGTAGCCGGCGATGTCGACGTCGCCGAGCCAGTACGCGTTGTCGAAGTGGCACACCGCGCGCGTCATCACCGGGCCCGACAGGTCGGCCGAGAAGCCGCAGCGCGACGTCATGTCGAGCGCGACGCCGTCGATGCGGCCATCGTCGTCGTAGCCGACGTCGAAGCGGTAATGGAAGTCGTGCCGCTTGCCGGTGATCATCATGTCGTCGTCGCGGTCCGGGCGCAGCTTCACCGGGCACAGCAGCTTCCACGCGGCGAGCGCCGCGCAGCATGCGAACAGCCCCGACTGCGATTCCTTGCCGCCGAAGCCGCCGCCCATCCGGCGGCATTCGACCAGCACGTTGTGCGACGCGACGCCGAGCACGTGCGCGACGAGGTGCTGCATCTCGCTCGGGTGCTGCGTCGAGCAGTACACGTGCATCCCGTCGTCGTCCTTCGGCACCGCGTACGCGATCTGCCCTTCGAGGTAGAACTGCTCCTGCCCGCCGAGCAGCATCTCGCCCGACTCGCGGTGCGGCGCGACGGCGAGCCGCGCGGCGGCATCGCCGCGTGCGAGCTTCAGCGGCGGGATCACGTAGGTTTCGGCCTTGCGCGCTTCCTGCGCGGTCAAAATCGCCGGCAGCTCCTCGTAGTCGACCTGCGCGCGGCGCGCGGCGAGCCGCGCGATTTCGTGCGACGTCGCGACGACGATGAACATCGGCTGGCCGACGAACTGCACGACGCCCTTCGCGAGCACCGGATCGTCGTGGATGATCGGGCCGCAATCGTTGACGCCCGGGATGTCGTCGGCCGTGAACACGGCGACCACGCCCGGCGTCGCGCGCACCGCGTCGAAGTTCATCGAGACGATCTTCGCGTGCGGCTTCGCCGACAACCCGAGCGCCGCGTGCAGCGTGCCGGCGACGAGCGGAATGTCGTCGGTGTAGGTGGCGCGCCCGCTCACGTGCAGGTGGGCGGATTCGTGGGCGCGCGACACGTGCACCTGCGCGGCGTCGGCCTGCGGATCGAGGGTGCTCAGGAACGGTTCTGCTTGCTGGTTCATGTTCGGTGTTCTCCCTCGTCAGACGCGCGCCGCGTCGTTGGCCGCTTCAGCGGCGACTTCGGCGGCCACTTCGCGCACGTTCAAGGCTTGCGGCGGCAGCGGGTCGTGCGGACGCGTCTCCAGCCAGAATCGATACATCAGGTTCTTCGCGGTATCGAGCCGATACGTGCTCGTCGCGCGCATGTCGGACAACGGCTGGTAGTCGCGCTCGAGCGCCTGCATCGCGGCCTGCGCGGCGGCTTCGTGCCACTGCGCGCCATCGAGCACGGCTTCCGTATTGGCCGCGCGCTTCGGCGTCGCGGCCATCCCGCCGAACGCGATACGCGGCTCGCGGATCGTGTCGCCGTCCGCGATGAACGCGAACGCCGCGCACACGGCCGAGATGTCCGAGTCGAAGCGCTTCGACAGCTTGTACGTGCGGAACTGCAGCTTGTCGCGCGCGCCGGTGCGGGTCGGCACCTTCAGGCCGACGACGAATTCGTGCGGCGCCATGTCCTTCTGCTGATAGCCCGTATAGAGCGCCTCGAGCGGCAGCTCGCGCACCGTATCGCCGCCGCGCAGCACGACGCGCGCGCCGAGCGCGATCAGGCCCGGCATCGAATCGCCGATCGGCGAGCCGTTCGCGACGTTGCCGCCGAGCGTGCCCGCGTTGCGGATCGGCAGCGACGCGAAGCGCTTCCACATCTCGGTCAGTTCCGGATACGTACCGGCCAGCGCCGCATAGGCCTTCTCGACCGTCACGCCCGCGCCGATCTCGATCCAATCGTCGCCGTGCACGATCTGCTGCAGTTCGGCGATCTGGCCGACGTAGATCAGGTCGTCGAGGCGGCGCATCTGTTTCGTGACCCACAGGCCGATGTCGGTACTGCCGGCGAGGATGCGCGCGTCGGGGCGCTCGACCTTCAGCGCAGCCAGCGCGTCGAGCGTGCGCGGCGCCGCGAAGCGCGCGCCGTCGATCGTCGTGTAGTCGAACGTGTCGTCGCGCTTGAGCGATGCAAGCGTGCGGGCGAGCGCGGCCGTGTCGACCGGCGCGGCCGGCGCCTGCGCACCTTCGCCGGTTGCATCAAACATCCGTACCGCCGCATCGACGATCGGGCGATAGCCGGTGCAGCGGCACAGGTTGCCGGTCAGCGCATCGGCGATCTCGGTGCGCGTCGGCACGTCCTTCGCCTTCGCACACGCACTGCCGCAGCCTTCGTGGCCGTGCTTCTCGTACAGCGCCCACATCGACATCACGAAGCCGGGCGTGCAGAACCCGCATTGCGAACCGTGGCAATCGACCATCGCCTGCTGCACCGGATGCAGCGTGCCGTCCGGCTGGCGCAGGTCCTCGACCGTCAGGAGCGCCTTGCCGTCGAGCGTCGGCAGGAACTGGATGCATGCGTTGACGGCCTTGAACTCGACCGCGCCGGCATCGGTCAGCTCGCCGACGACGATCGTGCACGCGCCGCAGTCGCCTTCCGCGCAGCCTTCCTTGGTGCCGGTGCAATGCGCGTCCTCGCGCAGGTATTGCAGCACGGTGCGGGTCACGTCCGCGCCGCTGACTTCGCGGATCGCGTGACGATGGTAGAAGCGGATCGGCTCACTCATGTCTCGGTGTTTCTTCAAATGGGGGGCAAGGCGGCCTGCGCGGAGCGCTCGACCGACGTTTTTCTGACAGTTTGCACGCTATCACCGTCAAATTCCGCAACCCATAGCCCATCACGCATGCGGCTCATATAACTGCCGCGATATGCGCGCCCGGCCGGCCGACACCCTTGCCGCACGGTGCGCTCGGGCCCGTCCCGGTCGCCCGCGACTGTCCGTGGTCCGCCAGAACGGGGCGCGATTAACTAAATGGTACCTGCGGGAAAACCGGTTCCATGGGAAAATCCCGATTCCCTTTTCCGCCGTTTTCCGTTCGTTCCGTCATTCGTTCCGACCCCATGTCCTCCGATTCCGCCACACCGCCGCGCAGCGGGTTCGCGGTCACGCTGCAAATCGTGTCCGTCGTCTGCTTCACGTTCATCTGCTACCTGACCATCGGCCTGCCGCTCGCGGTGCTGCCGGGCTTCGTCCACGACGACCTCGGCTTTTCGGCGATCGTCGCGGGCGGCGCGATCAGCGTCCAGTACTTCGCGACGCTCGCCTCGCGGCCGCTCGCCGGGCGCCTCGCCGATACGCTCGGGCCGAAGCAGACCGTGCTGCGCGGGCTGGTCGGCTGCGGCGTGTCGGGCGTGCTGCTGCTCGTCGCGCTGCTGCTCGCGCACTGGCCGGTCGCGAGCCTCGTGCTGCTGGTCGCGAGCCGGCTCGTGCTCGGCGTCGGCGAAAGCCTGTGCGGCACCGGCGCGATCCTGTGGGGCATCGGCCGGGTCGGCGTCGCGCACAACGCGAAGGTGATCTCGTGGAACGGCATCGCGACCTACGGCGCGCTCGCGCTCGGCGCGCCGGTCGGCGTCGCGATCGCGCATACGCTGAATCCGGCGCTGATCGGCGTGATCGTGATCGCGCTGGCCGCGCTCGGCTTCTACCTCGCCCGCCTGATCGCGCCGGTGCCGCTGGTGCACGGCGAACGGATGTCGTATGCGAGCGTGTTCACGCGCGTGCTGCCGCACGGCCTCGGTCTCGCGCTCGGTTCGGCCGGCTTCGGCTCGATCGCCACCTTCGTCACGCTGTACTATGCGGCGCGCCACTGGCCGAACGCCGCGCTGTCGCTGACGGTATTCGGCACGCTGTTCATCGGCGCGCGCCTGCTGTTCGCGAACACGATCAAGACCTACGGCGGCTTCCGCGTCGCGATCGTGTCGTTCGCGTTCGAATCCGCGGGCCTGCTGCTGCTGTGGCTCGCGCCGGTGCCGCACGTCGCGCTCGTCGGCGCGGCGCTCACGGGCTTCGGCTTCGCGCTGATCTTCCCGGCGCTCGGCGTCGAGGCCGTCGCGCTCGTGCCGCCCGCGAGCCGCGGCGCGGCGCTGTCCGCGTACTCGGTGTTCCTCGACCTGTCGCTCGGCATCACCGGCCCGCTGGCCGGCTATGTCGCGGGTGCGTTCGGCTATCCGCAGGTGTTCCTGTTCGCGGCGGTGGCAGCCGCCGCAGGCGTCGCGCTATCGATGGTGCTGTATCAGCGGCAAGCGCGCGTGGCGGGGAGCGGCGCGGCGGCGTGATGCCGCCTGCGCCGTGCACGGCGGCCGGCCGCGACCTTCGCCCCGCCGCCGCCAAAATAAAACGCCCGCGCGATGCGGGCGTTTTTTCATCCGTCGATCGATATGACGACAGCGAGGATCGATCACGCCGTCCGCAGAAACAGCTTCCGCGTGAGGTCGAACGCGACGAGATTGCCGGCCACCACGAGCAGCAGCCCCAGCACCGCCAGCGGCGACCACTGGTAGCCCTCGAACACCGTCGACACGGCCAGCGCGACGATCGGGAACAGCACCGTGCAGTACGCCGCGCGCTCCGGCCCGATCCGGCCGACGAGCGTCAGGTAAGCGGTGAAGCCGATCACCGAGCCCGGCACGGCGAGATACACCAGCGCGCCGAGATAGCGCGGGCTCGTGTCGAGCGTGAACGGCATCCCGGCCGCCGCGCTGCCGACGGTCAGAATCGCCGCGCCGATCAGCATCGCCCAGCCGTTGGTCACCAGCGGATGCAGCCCCATCGACTGCATCCGGCTCGACAGCAGGTTGCCCGCCGAGAAGCACATCGTGCCGGCGAACGCGATCGCGAGCCCCGTCCACGTCGCATGGTCGTCGAGATGGCCGGCCATCTGCTGCCAGAACAGGCATGCGATGCCCGTCAGGCCGAGCAGCGCGCCGGCGATCGCCGACGGCCGCAGCGGGCGGCCCATGAACAGCCGGCCGTTGATCGAGTTCAGCAGCGGCGCGGTCGAGAAGATCACCGCGACGAGCCCGCTCGGCACGACCTGCTCCGCGTAGTAGAAGCACAGGAAGTTCAGGCAGAACAGCGCGAAACCCTGCGCGACGAGAAAGCGCCACGCCGCGCGCGGCGGGCGCACCGGGCGGCGCATCACGCGCAGCAGCGCGAACAGCACGGCGGCCGCGAGCCAGAAGCGCCACGCGATCGACACGGGCGGCGGCACCGAGCCGAGCTGCCACTTGATCGCGATCCAGGTGGTGCCCCAGATCAGCACGGTGACGAAATAAAGCGACAGGTTCATGGCGGCATTCCGGAAAATCGGGTGAATCGGGATCCCGACTATGCCGCCGCCCAGCGTGGGTCGATTGTCCGGAATTGCGGTCTTTTTCGGCGCGCCGCACGCGGCGCCGCGCGCCCGCTTATACTCGGCGCATCATGAGTCTCTCCCTCTGCGCCCCGCCCGTCGACCGCGCCGCCGCCCTGGCCGGCGGCGATCTGCCGTTCGGCCTGCAGTCGGTCTGCCGCACGCTCGCCGACGCGAACGCGACGCTCGAGCGCTTCGCATGGCTCGGCGATCACCTCGCGATCGCCGAATGGACGCGGATCACCGATGAAAGCGAGACGGTCTACGAGCAGCCCGGCCATCACACGCTGTCGTGCTACCTCGACGGCGGCTACCGGACCGAGCGCCAGCGCGTGCCGCGCTATGGCGCGCCGAGCCTGCTGTGCGCGTTGCCGGGCGACCATGAATCACGCTGGTGGGTGCGCGGCGAAATGCATTTCGTCCACCTCTATTTCCTGCCCGAGCACTTCACGCAGCGTGCGATCCGCGAGCTCGATCGCGAGCCGCGCGAGCTGAAGCTCGCCGATCGCACCTATTTCGAGGATGCACGCGTCGCGGCGCTGCTGCGCTCGCTCGCGCTGGATGGCTGGGACGATGCCGACGAGCGGCTGCGCGTGAACGAGACCGCGCACGAAGTGCTGAGCCTGCTGCTGCGCGGCCAGAGCACGACGCGCACCGACACGTCGTTCCGCGGCGGGCTGGCGCCGGCCGTGCGCCGCCGCGTGCGCGACTACATCGACACGTATCTCACGCAGCCGCTGACGCTCGGCGAACTTGCCGAGGTCGCCGCGCTGTCCGAATACCATTTCTCGCGGATGTTCCGGCTGTCGTTCGGCCGCGCGCCGCACGCGTGGGTGGCCGAGCAACGGCTCGCCCGGGCCCGCGAGCTGCTGCGCACGACGGCGCTGCCGCTCGCGCAGATCGCGGCCGACTGCGGCTACGCGAACGCCGGCCACTTCAGCCATCGCTTTCGCGACGCGCACGGCACGACGCCGAATACGTATCGGCGCGCGATGCAAGGCCGCTGAGCGCGGCCCCTTTCCGCTGTTCCGCGCTTACGCGCCGCGCCGCGACAGTTCCTGTTCGAGCGCCGCGACGCCGGCCGGCAGGTCGACCGGCACCTTCAGGTCGACCATCGTGCGGCCGAACGCATGCAGCGTGCGGAACAGGTTGTGTTCGCGGCACTGCTCGCCCATCTGCCCGATCCGCACGATCGGCAACCCGAACGAACCCGAGATCTCGACCTGGTACTGCTTCGAGATATGGCCGCAGACCATCCCCGGCGTGAGCCCCTCCGGCGTCTCGATCCCGACCACCGAATTGAGCCGGCAGTCCTTCGGCGCATAGAGCTTGAGCCCCATCGATTCGACGCCCGCCTGCAGCGCCAGCGAGCAGCGCAGGTGGCGCGCGAAGCGGCTTTCGAGCGTCTCCGCGCAGACGAGCCGCAGCGCCTCGTGCAGCGCGAGCACCCCCGACACGGGCGCCGTGTAGTGATAGCCGGCGTTGTGCCAGAAATTCTCCGCGAGCGCCATGTCGAGACACCAGTGCGCGTTCGGCTCGGGGCGCGTCTTCATACGCTCCCACGCGGCATCGGAGAACGCGATCAGCGACACGCCCGGGATCGACGACAGCCCCTTCTGGCCGCCGGTGATCACCGCGTCGATGCCCCACGCGTCCATCTCGAGCGGCATCGTCGACAGCGTGCACACCGCGTCGACGACGACCAGCGCGCCGGCCGCCTTCGCGAGCGCCGCGATGTCGCGCAGGTCGCGGTTCCACACGGTGTTCGACGTCTCGCCCTGCACGATCGTGACGATCTCGGGCCGCTCGCGCGCGATCGCGTCGGCGATCTCGTCGAGGCTCGCCACCGCGCGATCGGCCACTTCGAGCGTCGCGACGTCGGCGCCGACGCGCGTGGCCATCTCGGCCATCCGCGCGCTGAAGAAGCCGTTGCGGATCGACAGCACGCGCGTGCCGCGCCATGCGAGGTTCGAGATCGCCATTTCCATCGCGGCCGAGCCCGGGCCCGCGACGCCGAGCACCCACTTCGTGCGGGTCTGGAACACGTAACGCGCCATCTCCTTCACCTGCTCGATGATCTTCGCCATCGTCGCGCCGAGGTGGTTGATCACGATCGTGTTCGCCTTGGCCACCGCGGCCGGGATCGGAACCGGGCCGGCCCCCATCATCAGCAGCGGTTCTTCGGGCAGGATCGCGTCGAGCGGCACGACGACGGGACAGGGAATCGGCGAGTAATCGATGGACATGGCTGGAAAAGGATGAGGAAAGGAAGTGCTCGAACGCCCGCAGCACGGGGCCCGTGGCGCGGCGCCCGTTGCACGCGGCGAACTGATCGATCATTCCGTGTTCCGCCGCCTCGCGCAAGAGGCACGCACGTCCGGACAGCGCGACGGTGGCCCGGTCATCGAACCGGGCCAGACCGGCCGTTCGCCGCACGCGCCATGATCTTCCGGATTGGAAAAAGGATTGCCCCCGGTTGCGAAACGGTTCCATTCGGGTTCCGTACGCGCGATTTTCTTCGCCAATATCAAGACGATTCTTCGAAACCGGCGGTTCAGCCCAATTGGCGGATCGAACGCAATACACCGGCCACCTGATACAAATCACGGAGCGAATTCGATACACAAAATCCGAACGTGGAAAAAACATCCACCATTCCTGATCGTATTGGGGAACGACTCCTGAACTGCCGCGTACCGGCTCGCTCGAACTACCTACAACACATTGATTAATTTGATAAATATTCTCCAAATCGACACATACTCCAATACCGATTCGGTTTTGCCCCGTGCGTTCTTGCTGCGTTGCAGCGTTAAACCGGTACCCGCGATTTCGATTTTACGCAAGCCGCCCATTTTCTCAGGTTGACGGATATCGGTTCTGTATTGAACAATTGTCTACGGAATCGAAAAATCGATTTTTCGATACGAGGGCAAGCTGGAGCCGCGCGATGCGCTTTCGACGTTGCGCGGCGAAAAATCACAACCATAATCAATCAACCGGGCCAGAAATACGCAAGCCATGAACCAGATTCAGACCATGCGTGTATTCGTCTGCGTCGCCGAGCAGCAAAGCTTCCGGCGCGCGGCGCACCATCTCGGCGTGTCCAATGCGCTCGTCACGCGTTCGATCGCGATGCTCGAGGGCCACCTGAACACACGGCTGATCCATCGCACCACGCGCAATCTGTCGCTCACCGAGGCCGGCGTGCGCTACCTCGATGGTTGCCGCGCGCTGCTCGAGGAATTCGACCACCTCGAATCGTCCGTCGCGCATGCCGTGCGCGAACCGGCCGGCACGCTGCGCGTCGTCGCGTCGGGGCTGCTGTCGCCGCTGGCGCTGACGCCGCTCGTCAGCAGCTTCCGGCACCGCTACCCCGAGCTGCGCGTGCAGCTGACCGTCGCCGAAGGGCCGCTCGACGTGCTCGATTCCGGCTACGACGTCGGCATCGTCACCGGCACCCGGCTCGACGGCAACCCGACGCTGATCGGCCATGCGCTCGCGCCGAACCCGTTCGTCGCGTGCGCGGCGCCGGCCTATCTCGACCGCCGCGGCGAGCCGCGCGTGCCCGACGACCTGCCGGGCCACGACTGGGTCACGCTCGCGCCGCACCAGCACGCGCCGACGTGGCAACTGGTCGGCCACGACGGCGTCGCCCATTCGGTCACGGTGCGCCCGGCCTGCACGGTCAACCAGCTCGCGCTCGTCCAGGCGGCAGCCGTGGCCGGCGCCGGCATCGCGGTGCTGCCCGAGCCGTGCGTCGCCGACGCGCTCAACCACGGCACGCTCGTGCGGCTGATGGCCGGCTACCGGATCGACGATCCCGACACGCAGTTGTCGCTCGTCTATCCGAACCGCCAGTACGTGCCGGCCCGCACCCGCAGCTTCGTCGAGCACGCGCTCGAGCACTTCAGCGCGCCGGCCGCCCGCGAGCAGGCGGATTACGGCTTCCTGCGGCCGGTACGCGGCCCCGAACGCTCCGACATCGTCACGGGGCTGCAGTAAACTGCGCGCGTCAGCCATCGGAGGTGCAGCGTGCGCGTGATCCTGTTCAGCAGCCGGCAGTACGACGACGATTCGTTCACCGCCGCCAACCGGCAGTTCGGCTATCGGCTGCACTTCCAGCCGTCGCACCTCGACGCGGAAACGGCGATTCTCGCGCACGGCTATGACGTGGTCTGCCCGTTCGTCAACGACACCGTCGACGCGGCCGTGCTCGAACGGCTCGCCGACGGCGGCACGCGGCTGATCGCACTGCGCTCGGCGGGCTTCAACCATGTCGACCTCGCCGCCGCCGAACGGCTCGGCATCACGGTCGTGCGCGTGCCCGCGTATTCGCCGCATGCGGTCGCCGAGCACGCGGTCGCGCTGATCCTCGCGCTCAATCGCCGCCTGCCGCGCGCGGTCGCCCGCACCCGCGAAGGCGACTTCTCGCTGAACGGCCTGCTGGGCTTCGACCTGCACGGCAAGACCGTCGGCGTGATCGGCACCGGCATCATCGGCAGCGTGTTCGCGAAGATCATGATGGGCTTCGGGATGCACGTGCTCGCGCATTCGGTGCCGCCGTACAACGACGAGCTGATCGCGTTCGGCGCGCGCTACGTCGAGCTCGACGAGCTGCTGCATCATGCCGACATCGTCAGCCTGCATTGCCCGCTGCTGCCGTCGACACACCACCTGATCAACGAGCGGACGCTCGCGCGGATGAAGCACGGCGCGATGCTGATCAACACCGGGCGTGGCGGCCTCGTCGATGCGCAGGCGCTGGTCGACGCGCTCAAGAGCGGCCAGCTCGGCCATCTCGGGCTCGACGTGTACGAGGAGGAAAGCGGGCTCTTCTTCGAGGATCACTCCGACCTGCCGCTGCAGGACGACGTGCTCGCGCGCCTGCTGACGTTCCCGAACGTGATCGTCACGTCGCACCAGGCGTTCTTCACGCGCGAGGCGCTGGCCGAGATCGCGCACACGACGCTGCTGAACATCGAGGCGTGGCATGCGGGCGCGCCGCAGAACGTCGTGACCGCAAACCGCTGAGAAACCGCACGTTTAATGGCGTACAGCGCATCCGCAATCGTTTGCTCGTGCATGCTGCCGCACACTGCACCCGCCCTCGTCAACAATTCAGCGCATTGTTTCGGCTGAAGTAACGTTTCGCGCGCGCCGTCTGCTATCGTTGCGCCGACGTCCTTCCCTGCCTTTGCCGCTCATGCGTTTCGACGATTCAGACATCGCCGCCGTCTACCGTGCCATCTTCGAACGGCGCGACATGCGCCACTTCACGCCGGCGCCCGTCGATCCGGCCGTGCTCGCGCGGCTACTGCGCGCGGCGCACCATGCGCCGAGCGTCGGTTTCATGCAGCCGTGGCGCTTCATCCGCATCACCGATCCCGCCCTGCGCACCTCGATCCACGCGCTGGTCGAGGCCGAACGCCGCGCGACCGCCGACGCGCTCGGCGAGCGCCAGGACGAATTCATGCGGCTGAAGGTCGAAGGCGTGCGCGAATGCGGCGAGTTGCTGGTCGTCGCGCTCGCCGACGGCCGCGAACGCCACGTATTCGGCCGCCGCACGCTGCCGGAGATGGATCTGGCCTCCGCCGCGTGCGCGATCCAGAACATGTGGCTGGCCGCGCGCGCGGAAGGGCTCGGGATGGGCTGGGTGTCGCTGTTCGACGTCGATGCGCTGCGTACGCTGCTGCGGATGCCCGACGGCGCGAAACCGATCGCCGTGCTGTGCGTCGGCCACGTCGACGCGTTCTATGCGAAGCCGATGCTCGAAGCAGAGCGCTGGGCCGCGCGGATGCCGATCGAAGCCTGCCTGTTCGAGAACGGCTGGGACGATCCGGCGGCGATCGATGGGGCCGGATCGGCTGCGGCGCCAGCGGAGGTGGCCAGCGAAACGAAGCACACGCCGGACGCGATGCGCGACGGGCCGTCCGAACGCATCGCGTGATCTCACCCGCCGGCAGCCGCCATCATCCCGGCCCTGGGACCCCCGCGAATCCCACACTGTGAGCTTGCCGCTCACCACCCCGTCGCACGCCGGCAACACCCGTTTTGGCCCCGAGCATAGGGGTTTTCACTGAAGTAGAATCGCGGCTGACGTTCGCCTCACCGACCGCCCGTCCCGCGCCTCCCGCGCCTGGCTCGAGCGGCATCCTTTCCCGAGCCTACCGCGATGCCCCTGCCTCTTTTCGCCCTTGCCGTCGCCGCATTTGGAATCGGTACCACCGAATTCGTGATCATGGGGCTGCTGCCCAATGTCGCGCGCGACCTCGGCGTGTCGATCCCGGCCGCCGGGATGCTCGTGTCGGGCTACGCGCTCGGCGTGACGATCGGCGCGCCGATCCTCGCGATCGTCACCGCGAAGATGCCGCGCAAGCGTGCGCTGATGAGCCTGATCGGGCTGTTCATCGCCGGCAACCTGTTCTGCGCGATCGCGCCCGGCTACGCGGTCCTGATGGCCGCGCGCGTCGTCACCGCGTTCTGCCACGGTGCGTTCTTCGGGATCGGCTCGGTGGTCGCGAGCAACCTCGTCGCACCGAACCGCCGCGCGCAGGCGATCGCGCTGATGTTCACCGGCCTCACGCTCGCGAACGTGCTCGGCGTGCCGCTCGGCACCGCGCTCGGCCAGGCGTTCGGCTGGCGCGCGACGTTCTGGGCCGTCACCGGCATCGGCATCGCCGCGGCCGCCGCGCTCGCGGTGTGCCTGCCGAAGGACCTCGCGATGCCCGACACCAGCATCACGCGCGAATTCAGCGTGCTGAAGCACCCGCAGGTGCTGATGGTGCTCGGCATCAGCGTGCTCGCGTCCGCGAGCCTGTTCAGCGTGTTCACGTACATCACGCCGATCCTCGAGGACGTGACGGGTTTCTCGCCGCGTCAGGTCACCTACGTGCTGCTGCTGTTCGGCCTCGGCCTGACCGTCGGCGGCACACTCGGCGGCAAGCTCGCCGACTGGCGCCGGATGCCGTCGCTGATCGCGACGCTCGCGCTCATCGGTATCGTCCTCGCGCTGTTCGCGGGCACGATGCATCTGCCGTTCGCCGCGCTCGCGACGATCTTCGTGTGGGGCATCCTCGCGTTCGCGATCGTGCCGCCGCTGCAGATCATGATCGTCGATCGCGCGAGCGACGCGCCGAACCTCGCGTCGACGCTCAACCAGGGCGCGTTCAATCTCGGCAACGCGACCGGCGCGTGGCTCGGCGGGATGGCGATCGGCTCGGGCGTGTCGCTCGTGAGCCTGCCGTGGGTCGGTGTCGCGATGGCGATCGCCGCGCTCGCGCTCACGCTGTGGTCGGCGTCGCTCGAACGCCGCCCGGTGGTCGTGCCGACCGAGTACGTCTGACGCGAACCCTGCTGCAACCCTGCCGCAATCGTTGCGTACGCAACTCCATTCAAACGTGACGACCTTCATGGACCTTTCAACGGTCGCGGTGTAGCATCGCGGCCGATGAAAGCCATTCTCAATCGCGATTTCCTCGCGCTGATCCTGAGCGTCGCGGTCGTCGGCCTCGGCACCGGCGCCACGCTGCCGCTCACCGCGCTCGCACTGACCGAAGCCGGACACGGCACCAACGTCGTCGGCATGCTGACCGCCGCGCAGGCCCTTGGCGGCCTCGCGATCGTCCCGTTCGTCACCGCGCTCGCACGGCACATCGGCGCGCGCCGCGCGATCGTCGTGTCGGTCGTGCTGCTCGCGGCGGCCACCGCGCTGATGCAGTTCACGTCGAACCTGATCCTGTGGGGCGTGCTGCGCGTGCTGTGCGGCGCCGCGCTGATGCTGCTGTTCACGATCGGCGAAGCATGGGTGAACCAGCTCGCCGACGATTCGACACGCGGCCGCGTCGTCGCGATCTACGCGACCAATTTCACGCTGTTCCAGATGGCCGGCCCCGTGCTGGTCAGCCAGATCGCCGGCGCGACGAGCATCCGCTTCGCGCTGTGCGGCGCGCTGTTCCTGCTCGCGCTGCCGACGCTCGCGACGATCCGCCGTGCGCCGCTCGCCGGCGACGACGCGCATCACGCAGCGCACGACAGCTGGCTCGCGGTGTTGCCGCGCATGCCCGCGCTGATCATCGGCACCGGTTTCTTCGCGCTGTTCGACACGCTCGCGCTGTCGCTGCTGCCGCTCTACGCGATGGATCACGGCGTCGCGAGCGCGACCGCCGTGCTGCTCGCGTCGATCATGCTGTTCGGCGATACCGCGATGCAGTTCCCGATCGGCTGGCTCGCGGACAAGCTCGGCCGCGAACGCGTGCACCTCGGCGCCGGCTGGATCGTGCTGGCCGGCCTGCCGCTGCTGCCGTTCGTGATCGCGAATCCGTGGCTGTGCTGGCCGCTGCTGTTCGTGCTCGGCGCGGCGGCCGGCAGCATCTATACGCTGTCGCTCGTCGCGTGCGGCGAACGGTTCCGCGGCGCGGCGCTCGTCACCGCGAGTTCGCTCGTGTCGGCGTCGTGGAGCGCCGCGAGCTTCGGCGGCCCGCTGGTGGCGGGCGCGTTGATGGAGCAACTGGGCAGCAACGCGCTCATCGGTGTGCTGGTCGCCTGTGTCGCCGCGTTCGTCGCGGCCGCGCTGTGGGAACGCCGCGGCGCGGTGCAACGCGCGGTCTGATGCGGGTTGGCGTTGGCGCGCAGCATCATGCACCCGTACGCACCGGCCCGCTCGCGCTCTTCCTCCGGTAAACGACAACGGCCCGCGCAATGCGGGCCGTCCTCTACGCGTGACTACACGTCACATTTCGCGCTGCGATCCGTCACACGCTGCGATCCGTCACACGCTGCGCGCCGTCACACGCTGCGCGCCGGCAAAATCTTGCCCGCACACGTACCGAAGCCGACGCGATACCCCTCGCCCTGGCACCAGCCCGCGAGCGTCAGCTCGTCGCCGTCCTCGATGAACGTGCGCCTGCCGCCGCCGTTCAGCGCGACCGGCTCCTTGCCGTTCCACGTCAGTTCGAGCAGGCTGCCGAACGAATCCTTGGTCGGCCCGCTGATCGTGCCCGAACCCATCAGGTCGCCCACGCGCGTGTTGCAGCCGGCCACCGTGTGATGCGCGAGCTGCTGCGCCATCGTCCAGTACATGTGCTTGAAGTTCGTGCGGCAGATCGACGTGGCCTCGGCTGCGCCCTCGGCGCGCAGCGTCACTTCCAGCGCGATATCGAACGCATGCTTGCCCGCATGCCGCAGATACGCGAGCGGCTGCGGCGACTGCTCCGGCTGCGCGACGCGGAACGGTTCGAGCGCGTCGAGCGTGACGATCCACGGCGAGATCGTCGTCGCGAAGCCTTTCGAATTGAACGGCCCGAGCGGCACGTATTCCCACTGCTGGATGTCGCGCGCGCTCCAGTCGTTCAGCAGCACCATCCCGAAGATATGCGCTTCCGCGTCCTCGCACGCGATCGGCTCGCCGAGCGCGTTGCCCTTGCCGACGATGAAGCCCGTCTCCAGTTCGATGTCGAGCTTGCGGCACGCGCCGAACACCGGACGCTCCTGGTCGGGCAGCTTCAGTTGCCCGTTCGGGCGCCGCACCGGCGTGCCGCTCACGACCACCGACGACGCGCGGCCGTTGTAGCCGATCGGCATCTCCGACCAGTTCGGCAGCAGCGCATTCTTCGGATCACGGAACATCGAGCCGACGTTGGTCGCGTGCTCCTTCGACGAATAGAAATCGGTGTAGCCGGGAATCTCGACCGGCAGATGCAGCGTCGCGTCGCGCTGCGCGACGAGTACCTGCGCGCGCAGCGCCGCATCGTCACGCAGCGTCGCGTTGTCGCGCGAGAACAGCGCCGACAGCTGCGAGCGTACGCTGCGCCATGCATCGCGGCCGAGCGCGATGAACGCGTTGAGCGTCGGTGCGGCGAACACGTCGACCCCGGCCGGCAGCGTCACGAGGCCCGCACGCGCGAGCGCCGCGAGATCGACGATCTGGTCGCCCAGTGCGACGCCGGCACGGCGCACGCCCTGCTTCGCATCGCTGAAGATTCCGAACGGCAGGTTCTGGATCGGGAAATCGCACGCGGGATCGTTCGCCGTGTCGATCCAGCTCTTGCGAGCCGGGTCGAGCGTCGCGCGCCAGTCTTGGGTGTCGCTCATCGTTGCTCCGGATTGAAGTGTTTCTTGATGCCTTGCCAGCATTCGAAGTAGTCGGCCTGCAGCTGCGCGGTGTCGAGCGCGTAGCGCGTCGGCCGGATCAGCGTGCGGGTTTCGAACATGAACGCCATCGTCGCGTCGACCTTGTGCGGCTTCGTCGTGTCGCTCGCGGACGCCTTCTCGAACGTGTCCGCATCGGGCCCGTGGCCCGACATGCAGTTGTGCAGGCTCGCGCCGCCCGGCACGAAGCCTTCGGCCTTCGCGTCGTACGCGCCGTGCACGAGCCCCATGAACTCGCTCGCGACGTTGCGGTGGAACCACGGCGGGCGGAACGTATCCTCGGCCGCGAGCCAGCGCGGCGGGAAGATCACGAAGTCGATCGTGTCGACGCCCGGCGTGTCGCTCTGCGCCTGCAGCACGAGGAAGATCGACGGATCGGGATGGTCGAAGCTGATCGAGCCGATCGTGTTGAACAGCCGCAGATCGTACTTATACGGTGCGTAGTTGCCGTGCCACGCGACGACGTCGAGCGGCGAATGGCCGATGTCCGCGCGCCAGAGCCGGCCGTTCAGCTTCGCGATCAGCTCGAACGCGCCTTCGCGGTCTTCGTACGCGGCCTGCGGCGTCAGGAAATCGCGCGGGTTCGCGAGCCCGTTCGAGCCGATCGGGCCGAGATCCGGCAGGCGCAGCAGCGCACCGAAGTTCTCGCAGATATAGCCGCGCGCATCGCCGTCCGGCAGCGCGACGGCAAAACGCACGCCGCGCGGGATCACCGCGATCTCGAACGGCTCGACATCGAGCCGGCCGAATTCCGTCGCGATGAACAGCCGCCCCTGCTGCGGCACGATCAGCAGCTCGCCGTCCGCGCTGTAGAAGAAACGGTCCTGCATCGAGCGGTTCGCCGCATACAGATGAATCGCACAGCCGTTCATCGCGGCGGCCGACCCGTTGCCGGCCATCGTCACGAGACCGTCGACGAAATCGGTCGGCTCGACCGGCATCGGCAGCGGGTCCCAGCGCAGCTGGTTCGGCGGCGTCGGCGGCACGTCGGCCGAATCACCGAATTCCGACACGAGCCGCTGCGCGCCCGCATACGGCTCGAACGGCCGGTGTACGGCGGCCGGGCGAATCCGGTACAGCCATGAGCGGCGATTGTGGCCGCGCGGCGCGGTGAACGCGGTGCCCGACAGCTGCTCCGCGTACAGCCCGTACGGCGCGCGCTGCGGCGAGTTGCGGCCGTGCGGCAGCGCACCGGGCAGCGCCTCGGTCGCGAATTCGTTCGCGAAACCGCTCAGGTAGCCGGCGGTCGCCGGTTTCGACAGGTCAAGCGTCATCGTTTTCCTTTCTCCATCAATTCAGGGCGGCGTTCGGCGCCTGCGCAGCGCTGCGGCGCGTGACGCCCGCAAGGCCGAGCACGAACAGCGCCGAGCACAGCACGGGCACCGCGGCCGCGTGGAACAGCGCGCCGTTGGACCAGTTGAGCGCAATCAGTTGCCCGCCGACGAGCGGCCCGAGCACCGAGCCGATCCGGCCGATGCCGAGGCTCCAGCCGATGCCCGTCGAGCGCAGCGACGTCGGGTAATACTGGCCCGCGAGCGCGTTCACGGCCGGCTGCCCGCCGACCACGCAGAACCCGCCCGCGAACACGACGACCAGCAGCCACGGCAGCGCATGCGCGACCGAGCCGATCAGCCCCACCGACACGGCCGCGCACGCGAAGCAGGCGAACAGCACGCGCACGAAGCCGTAACGTTCGATGAACCAGCCAAGCGACAGCGTGCCGATCACGCCGCCCGTCTGCAGCACCGTGCCGACGATCACCGCCGTGCCCGGCGAATAGCCGGCTTCGCGCATCACGGTCGGCAGCCAGTTCGACAGGAAGTACAGATCGATCAGGTTCATGAAGCTGATCGCCCACAGCAGCAGCGTGACCGGCAGGCGGCCATGGCGGAACAGTTCGGCCACCGGCGCGCCGCTCGCCGCGCGTTCGCGCACGACGAGCCGCGTATTCGCATCGATGCCGGCTTCCGGTGCGAACCGCGCGAGCCAGTCGCGCGCCTGCGCGACGCGCCCTTTCAACACCAGGAACTGCAGCGATTCGGGCAGCCGCGCGAGCATCGCCACCGTCAGCACGAGCGGCACCGCGCCGCCGACGAAGAACACCGAACGCCAGCCGAGCGCCGGAATCAGCGCGGCGCTGATGAAGCCGCCGAGCGCCGCACCGAGCGTGAAGCCGCACGACACGATCATCATCCGCTTCACGCGATGCGCGGCCGGGCTGAACTCGCCGACCAGCGCCATCGCGTTCGGCATGATGCAGCCGAGGCCGAGACCGGTGACGAAGCGCAGCGCCATCAGCGCGGGGATCGAACCGGCGAACGGCGTCGCGAGCATCGTCACCGCGAAGAACAGCGTCGAGCCGATCAGCACCGGGCGCCGCCCGATCCGGTCGGCCAGCACCGACAGCCCGAGCGCGCCGAGCAGCATGCCGAACAGGCTCGCGCTGAACACGGGCCCGAGCGCCTGCTTCGGCACGCCCCATTCGGCGATCACGCTCGGCGCGACGTAGCCCATCGCCTGCGCATCGAAACCGTCGATCACGAGGCACAGCCCGCACAGCGCGAGCAGCATCCAGTGAAAACCCGGGCGATGAGTCTCGTCGATCACGCGCTCGACTTCGAGCACGCGCGTATCGGCCGCCGCGCTCATCGCACCACCTCGGCGGCCGGATGCACGGGCGGCGTCACGCCTTGGCGCGCGAGCGCCATCGCTTCGCGCAGCACGTCGGCGTCGCCGACCTGGTTCGCGAGCAACAGGATCAGCTTCGCGTTGACGAGCTGGCTGTCGGCGTCCGACAGGTCGCGATGCATGTCGATCAGCGCTTCGTAGAACGCATCGGGGTCGGCCAGGCGCGGGCGGGTATCGAGTGGGGGCATGACGGTGTCTCCGGTGTCTTTATCGTATTCAGCGTGCGCAACTCGCGCGCGCCAGTGCGTCGGCGATCGCCTGACGGTCGAGCGTGCGCGTGCGGGCGCAGACGTGCTGGTCGGGACGCAGCAGGTAGAACGTGCCGGGCTGCGCGTCGTAGCGCTGCGCGGCGAGCCCGTCGACGTCCTCCACCACGTCGACACCCGCCGCCGGCTGCGCGTGCCCGGCCGGCACGACGAGCACCGGCCGCACCGCCGGCGCGAGACCGTCGACGGCCTGCGCGAGCGCGGCCGCGTCGCCCGGCAATCCGAACAGCACACCGGTGAAGCCGCCGCGCAGATGCTGCAGCAGCCAGCCCGACGCGCCCTGCGCGCGCACCGGCGCATCGGCCGCTGCCGCGCCCGGCCGCATCGCGCACGCAAACGTATCGCCGTTGCGGTCCGGCGTGTTGAGCGGCGAATCGGCCAGCACGGCGGGCACCGACAGGCGCCCGCTGTTCACCAGCTTGCGTGCGAACTCGCAGTCGCGCGCGAGCTTCAGCGTCGCGTCGCGGAACACGCGCGACACCGCGCTTTTCGGCGTGATGAAGTCGGTCGAACGTGTCGAGTTGCGAATGTTCTCGTCCGCCGCGAACTCGCGCTCGCTCGCATAGGTGTCGAGCAGGCGGTCGTGCGCACGGCCGTCGAGCACCAGCTTCAGCTTCCACGCGAGGTTGTCCGCGTCCTGCACGCCGCTGTTCGCGCCGCGCGCGCCGAACGGCGACACGCCGTGCGCGGAATCGCCCGCGAACAGCACGCGGCCGTGGCGGAACGTGTCCATCCGCTGGCAGCGGAACGTATAGACGCTCACCCACTCGAGCTCGAACTCGACGTCCGCGCCGAGCAGCGCGCGCACCCGCGGAATCACGCGCTCCGGCTGCTTCTCGGCGACCGGGTCGGCATCCCAGCCGAGCTGGAAGTCGATGCGCCACACGTTGTCCGGCTGACGGTGCAGCAGCACCGACTGGTTGCGGTGAAACGGCGGGTCGAACCAGAACCAGCGCTCGGTCGGAAACTCCGCCTTCATCTTCACGTCGGCGATCAGGAAGCGGTCCTTGAACGTGCGGCCGCGGCTTTCCAGGCCCATCGCCGCGCGCATCGGGCTGCGCGAGCCGTCGGCCGCGATCACGTATTGCGCGCGCAGCGTCGCGACGCCGTCCGGCGTCTCGATCGTCAGCACCGCGTGTTCGGCCGACTGGTCGACGGCCGTCACCTTGTGCTTCCAGCGGATGTCGATGTTCGGCAGCTCGAACGCGCGGTCGGCCAGATAGCCTTCGACGTAGTACTGCTGCAGGTTGATGAACGCGGGACGCGCATGCCCTTCCTCGGGCAGCAGGTCGAACGCGTAAAGCTGCTCGTCCTGCAGGAACACCTTGCCGACGTGCCAGCTCACGCCCTTGTCGACGAAGCGCTCCCCGCAGCCAAGCCGGTCGAAGATCTCGAGCGTGCGCTTGGCGAAGCAGATCGCGCGCGAGCCGGTCGACAGCGTGTCGTCGTCGTCGAGCAGCACGACCGGCACGCCCTGCTGCGCGAGGTCGATCGCGGCGGCGAGGCCCACCGGGCCCGCGCCGACGACGATCACCGGGTGGACGGCCGCGTCGTACGCGCGGGCGCGGTACTCGAACTTCAGCGTCTGGTAATCGATGCTCATGGTCGCCATCCGCGCGTCAACCCCGCCGTGCGCGCACCGCCGCGCCCGTCGCTCCGTCCGTCTCCTCGCGGCGCGCCTGCCCGCTTGTCCTGTCAACAACCGCCACGTCTCGCTCCTTGCTTCCTGTTGATTCGTGAACGGCGCCGTCTCGCGGCGCCCGCATGCCGCTTTTCTTGATCGGCGACCCCTCCTTGGATTTACGAATAGTAAAACCAATTACGAATAGTGAAATCAACGTAAACCCTAGTCGTTCGCTCGGGGACGGGATAACCATATGAATGAAACGCCGAGCCGAGCGCGGCGCGCGCTGCTAATATCAAGTCACGAGGCGGCCCTTTCGGCCGCCATTTTTCCTTCTCACGCCGATGATTCCGCCTACCATCCCCGAGCTGGTCAGCCGTGCCGGGCAACTGCCGTATCTGCGGGAACACCTCGCGCTTGCCGAAGGCGGCACCGCGTGCGCGAATCTGCCCGAGCGCACGCTCGCCAGCGCGTACGAGCCGATCTACGACGTGACGATGCCCGGCGCGCCGCAATCGACGTCGTTCGCCGACGCGATCGAGCGCTACGGCGACGAGCTCGGCTTCCAGGCCGTCACGCTCGTCACCGGCGCGCAGCACGACCCGGTCGACGCGGCCGTCGACGACCAGACGCTGGTCGCGATCGACCGCCTGTCGCGCGCGCTGCACGCGATCAATTTCTTCGGGGCGCAGCGTCACGGGCTGCTGTTCCTGCGCGTGCACGAGCGGCTGCTCAAGAGCGTGAAGTACGACCACGGCAAGCATTTCTCGTCGGTGCTGCAGCGCTTCGGGCTGCCGCCCGAGCGGATCGTGATCGAGCTGCCGGCGGTCGCGGTCGCCCACAAGACGTTCCTCGGCTACCTGACGCGCAGCTATCAGCATCACGGCTTCAAGGTCGCGGACAAGCTGCCCGATCCGGGCCGCATCCTCGCGGTCGAATCGGACATGGCGCGCCCCGACTACATCAAGATGGATGCAGGTATCGCGTTGCGCGACGGGATGGTCAAGGCGCTCGTCGCCTACGCGCAGCGCGTGCGGATTCCGCTGATCTTCGACGGCGTGGTCGACGAGACGCAGTGCGAGCTGCTGCGCCAGCACGACGTGCGGTTCATGCAGGGGCCGGTGTTCGCGAAGGTCGTGACGGCCTGAGCGATCGGCGGGAGAAGCGCGCGCAGAGCGCGGCGCGCCGGATGGCGGATGCCGGTGTCGTGTTGCCTCGGGAATCGGGTTTCAGCACGCAGCGTCGCTCGACGCCGGCCGGTTCCTCGTTCGTTCATGCAGAAAGCCCGGCACCGGCGCATTGCCCGCGATGGGCCGCCTACTCCCTGCCACCGTCGTCGTACTTCGGTAGATCGTCGTCGATCTCGATGCCCGGGAAACGATCGCCGTACCAGACGTGCCAAGCCGGACGCAGCCGCGACGGTTCGTCGAGCGTCGCGTAATTGATCTCGACCGTCCGCGGCGCGTCGGAGCGCCGGTATTCGAGTTGCGCGCCGCAACGGCCGCAGAAGCGCCGTTCGCCCCAGGCGCTCGACGCGTAGACGGTCGGTTCGCCCCGCAGATATTCGAAAGCGTCGATCGGCACCGATGCCGATGCGACGACCGCCGCGCCGGTCGTGCGCTGGCAGAGCCGGCAGTGGCAGAAGCCGGCGTCGGTCGGAACGCCGGCGATACGGTAGCGGATCGCGCCGCACGCGCATCCGCCTTCCATCGGTTCGGGGTGCGCCATCGCAGACCTCGTCGTCGGGGAAGCAGGCGAACGATGATGAGCGCGGTTCGCCCGTCACGCAATACGCAACGGTGCCGCGCCGCCTCTGCTTCCCCACCTGTTGCACACGAGCTGGTTGCCGCACGACCACAGCACCCGCGCGCTCGTCGCTCTCAGACCGTCTGCCCGAGCCGCTGCGCGAGCGCCTTCAGTTGCGGCCCGACCTGCGTGCGAAACACGTCTTCGTCCATCGACGACGCCGGGCCGCTGCAGCTCAGGATCAGCCAGCGCCCCTCGCGCGGCTCGCGAAACGGCACGGCCGCCGCGTTCACGTCCGTGTGCCACGCGCGGAACGAATAGCAGCAACCGCCCGCCGAGAATTCGGCCACCGCCTGCTGCGCGGCGGCAACGAGCGCATCGGCGTCGGCCGCGCCGCCGGCCGCGCGGTGCAGTTCGGCATAGAGCGCGCGGCGCACGTCCTCCGGCTGCACGGCCAGGTACGCGCGCCCCATCGAGCTCGTCAGCATCGACAGCCGCGAACCAGGCGCGAGCCCGAGCGTCAACGCGGTCTCGCTGCGGATCGTCTCCAGATAGATCATGTCGAGCCCGTCGCGGCAGCCAAGCGACACGGCCGCGCCGATCTCGCGCGCGAGCGCCTGCATGTGCGGCCGCGCGAGATCGATCGTGCCCGAGCCCGACAGCAGCGCGTAGCCGAGCGACAGCACGCCGGCGTCCAGCGCATACTTTCCGAGCGTCTCGTCGTAGCGCAGATAGCCGAGCACGGTCAGCGTATAGGCGAGCCGGTTCACCGTCGCCTTCGGCAGCCCCGTGCGTTCCGCGAAATCGCGATTGCCCAGCATCGTCTCGCCGGGCCGGAAGGCGCGCAGCAGGTCGAGCCCGCGCGCGAGCGCGACGACGAACTTGCGCTCGTCGATCGTGGTGTCGTCGATGGTTGAAAGTGTCATCCGGTGCTACACTGGGTTCGATTTGCAAAACATTGTTCCGCACAGCGGAACGCAAGTCAAGCGAACTTCAGGCATCAGCCCGGAGCAAGCGCTGCAGCGCGGCCTCTGTCCGACTGAAAAGCACGGGCTCGGGGCCGGCGCCGAAGCGCCCGCTCCAACCGACCGTAAAGCATGGGGCCGAAGTAAGCGCCGAAGCGCCAACTCGGGCCGACCGCAAAGCATGGGGCCGGAGTAAGCGCTGAAGCGCCAACTCCGGCCGACAGGAGATGAGACGATGAGTGCTGCAACTTTTCATTGGGACGATCCGCTGCTGCTCGACCAGCAACTGACCGAAGAAGAGCGAATGGTCCGCGATGCCGCGCAGGCGTATGCACAGGACAAGCTCGCGCCGCGCGTCACCGAAGCGTTCCGCCACGAACGCACCGACGCGGTCATCTTTCGCGAGATGGGCGAAGTCGGCCTGCTCGGCCCGACGATTCCCGAGGAGTACGGCGGCCCCGGCCTCAACTACGTGAGCTACGGGCTGATCGCGCGCGAAGTCGAGCGCGTCGACTCCGGCTACCGTTCGATGATGTCCGTGCAGTCGTCGCTCGTGATGGTGCCGATCTTCGAATTCGGCTCCGACGCGCAGAAGCAGAAATACCTGCCGAAGCTCTCGACCGGCGAATGGATCGGCTGCTTCGGCCTGACCGAGCCGAACCACGGCTCCGATCCGGGCAGCATGGTCACGCGCGCGAAGAAGGTGCCGGGCGGCTACGCGCTGTCCGGCGCGAAGATGTGGATCACCAACTCGCCAATCGCCGACGTGTTCGTCGTATGGGCGAAGCTGGAAGAGAACGGCAAGGACGCGATTCGCGGCTTCATCCTCGAGAAGGGCTGGAAAGGCCTGTCGGCGCCCGCGATCCACGGCAAGGTCGGGCTGCGCGCATCGATCACCGGCGAGATCGTCCTCGACGAGGTGTTCGTGCCCGAAGAGAACCTGATGCCGAACGTGAGCGGCCTGCGCGGCCCGTTCACCTGCCTGAACTCGGCGCGCTACGGGATCGCATGGGGCGCACTCGGCGCCGCCGAGTCCTGCTGGCACACCGCGCGCCAGTACGTGCTCGACCGCCAGCAGTTCGGCCGGCCGCTCGCCGCGAACCAGTTGATCCAGAAGAAGCTCGCCGACATGCAGACCGAAATCACCCTCGGCCTGCAAGGCGTGCTGCGCCTCGGCCGGATGAAGGACGAAGGCACGGCCGCCGTCGAGATCACGTCGATCATGAAGCGCAATTCATGCGGCAAGGCGCTCGACATCGCCCGCCTCGCGCGCGACATGCTCGGCGGCAACGGCATCTCCGACGAATTCGGCGTCGCGCGCCACCTCGTGAACCTCGAAGTGGTCAACACGTACGAAGGCACGCACGACATCCACGCACTGATCCTCGGCCGCGCGCAGACGGGTATCCAGGCATTCTTCTGATGATCCGGCCATGACGCACGCGGCAGCAATGCCGCGCACGCGCACTCGCACGCCGCCAAGTAAAAGCCCGCCCGGCATCACTGCCGGGCGGGCTTTTTTTCATCGCAGCCGCGGCCGCGGGCCGCCGATGCTCACTTGTTCGGCTGCGGCGTCAGGCGCAGATACGGACGCACCGCGTTGAAGCCCTTCGGGAAGCGCTTCTTCAGCTCTTCCGGGTCCTGCAGCGACGGCACGATCACGACGTCGTCGCCGTCCTTCCAGTTGCCGGGCGTCGCGACCTTGTAATTATCGGTCAGTTGCAGCGAATCGATCACGCGCAGCACTTCGTCGAAGTTGCGCCCCGTGCTGGCCGGATAGGTGATCGTGAGCCGCACCTTCTTGTTCGGGTCGATCACGAACAGCGAACGCACCGTCAGCGTTTCGTTCGCGTTCGGGTGAATCATGTCGTACAGCTGCGACACCTTGCGGTCCGCGTCGGCGATGATCGGGAAGCCCACGACCGTCGACTGCGTTTCGTTGATGTCGTTGATCCAGCCCTTGTGCGATTCGACGCCGTCGACCGACAGCGCGATCACCTTCACGTTGCGTTTCTCGAATTCGCCCTTCAGTTTCGAGGTCAGCCCGAGTTCGGTCGTGCACACCGGCGTGTAGTCGGCCGGATGGGAGAACAGGACGCCCCAGCTGTTGCCGAGCCACTCGTGAAACTTGATGGTGCCCAGGCTCGATTCCTGCTCGAAATCCGGTGCGATGTCGCCAAGACGCAGACTCATGATGTTCCCTCCTCGAACGATGCTGGTTGAAACCGCGCGCTGGACAGCGCGGGGCAGTCCATCAGCTTACGGGAAGCAATGGGCCGTGCGAACGATTATTCCGTTTGATATTCATACTTTTTTGTCATTTTTACCCAGCGTCATGGCAGGACGGAAGCTCGCGGGGGAAACTTTTCAACGCGTTTGCCGCTCTGTTCATGATTACAAGTCGTTTACCATGCAGTCTTGCGCTGCCGCCGTGTGTCTTCCCGGCTCGCCAGCAGGCAGGGGTTTCGCTACGATGTGAACCTGCAGCATGACAGCACGAAGGGAGTTGCAATGTCGGAAATCAACAAGGAGAAACTGATGTCGGATATCAAAACCGTTCTCTCGGACGCCGAAGACCTGCTCAAGCAAGCGGCGAGCAGCACGGGCGACCGTGCGGCCGAGCTGCGCGAGAAAGCCATGTCGCGCCTGAAGCAGGCCAAGGAAAAGGCCGCCGACGTCCAGGTCGTGGTGGTCGAGAAAGGCAAGAAGGCCGCGCGTGCGACCGACGACTACGTGCACGAGCATCCGTGGACGTCGATCGGCGTGGCCGCCGGCGTCGGCGTGCTGATCGGCCTGCTGATCAACCGCAAGTAACGCGCTCTGCGCCGTTTCGTCCTGCAGGCCGCGTTGCGGCCTGCGGGCGTCGAAGCCTGCCGGCCCGCGCCGGCCGGCTTTGTCCTAGCTGCTTACTGCACGCGCAAGCACCTCACCCATGACGACAGACACCCCCTCGCAGCCGTCCGGTCAAGGACCGTTGCGCCGCCTCGTCGGCTCCGCCATCGGCCTTCTGCAGACGCGCCTCGAACTGGTGGGCATCGAGCTTGCCGAGGAGAAGGAGCGCCTGATGGGCGTGCTGTTCCTCGGACTCGCCGCGATGATGCTCGCGACGATGGCGCTCATCAGCCTGACCGTGCTGATCGCGATCGCGTTCTGGGATACCTACCGCTGGCAGGCGCTTGCCGCGATCACCGCGCTGTATGCCGTCAGCGGCATCGTATGCGCGCTGAAGGCGCGCTCGGGCCTGCGCGACGCGCCGACCGTGTTCGAGGCGACGCTCGCCGAGCTCGAGAAGGACCGCGACCTGTTCCGCGGCAAGCCGTGAACGCCTTCGCGCTCATCCCTCCCACCTACTTCGCCGACGCGCCATGAGCCAGAACATCACGGGCAATCCCTCCCGCTCCCATTCGTCGCGATCGAACTGGAGCGCGTCGCAGCACCGCGCGCTCCGCAAGGAATTGCTGATCCTGCGATCCGAAGTCGAGCGGCTCGAATTTGCGGAGGCCGCCGCCGAAATGCGCCACGCCGTCACGCGCTTCAGCTGGCTCAAGGTGTTCATCCCCGGGCTGTCGACCGGCAGGTTCGGCCAGTCGGCCAAGAACCTGAACGCAAGCCTCGGCCAGCTCGTCAACCAGTATCCGATGCTGAGTTCGCTCGCATCGCTCGTGCTGGCGAAACCCGTTCGCTCGCTGCTGCGTGCGAGCGCGGGCCCCGCGTTGAAGTGGGGCACGCTCGGCTTCGCCGCATGGGAGGTCTACCGGATCTGGAAACAGTCCCGCGACGAACGCGGGCTCGACGCACAGAACGACTGATCGTCGGCATCCCGCGCGCACGGCCCTGCGCCGCTGCGCGCCTTCCTTGCGCACTCAGCGCACGCCCCAGCAGACAGCGCCCGGTTCGTCGACGCCATCGCTTCCTGTATTGCCTTTCGTCCCGTCCGAACGCAGCGTGAACGTGCCGCATGCATCGTCGCGCATCGGCCCGGTGTCGAGCGGCGTCGCCGCCAGTTCATAGCTCACCGGTGAACCGTCGCCATCCGGCCGCCCGAGCGTCAATCGATACACGGCATGCCCGTCCGGCGGCGCCTGGGCGAGCGCATCCGGCAACGCCGCAGGCGGCGCACCGTCCAGCGTTTCAAGATATTGGGCCGCACGGTACAGCGCGGACACCGCCGACGCACGGTGAACCCGCACGACATGTTCGCGATACGACGGGATACCCCACCCGGCCAGCACGGCGACGATCGCGAGCACGATCATCAGCTCGATCAGCGTGAATCCGGCCGAGCGGCACCGGGACAGGCGGCCATTCATCGGAGTACCGCCGCGATACGACGCCAGCGCAGCTCGACGATATGACCGTCGCGTATCACGACCTGATGTTGCAGCCAGACGGCGCTCGACGCGTGCGCGCCGACGCCACGCGCGGTGACCAGGTAAGCGCGGTCGCCGGCCTGCCGTGCCGGACGCCGCCACGCCTCGATCAGGCATCGCGGCGGCTGCGCGGCCATCGGCCATTCGGCGAATGGCGCGAACGCTTCGGCAGCCGCCAGCGGCGGCATGCGTCGCCATCCGTCGGGCTCCGCGTGCGATTCGCTTTCGTTCACATACGGCGCCGAGCCGCGCAGCAATCGAGCAGTGCACGCGGCAAGCGCGGCATCGGCCGCGTGGAAGGCGATCAACCGATCCGACAACGCGCGGGTACGGCGCGACTCCGTCAACGCGGCGTCAAACCATGTGCCGGTCAGTGCCGCGACTGCTGCGCCGACCGCGATCACCGCGGGCAATGCAAGACCTGCGTCGCGACGCCAGCCGCGGCGGTCGGGGCGGACATGCCTGTATGGCTCGCGGAGACTCGTCGCCCGAACGCCGGCACATGCGACCTGCTGCGGGCCGTCATCATTTGCGACGGTGCGCTCATGGCCGTGCCGTGCCTTCACGCGTCGGGAGATGTCGTCTCGCGTGTACTGCGCGGCTCCACTCATCGCGCCCCCTCGCGTGCTTGAGTTGCATCGAGCAACGCAACATCGGATACGAGCGCGACGTTCCGCAACGCGATGATGCGATCGAACGTCAACCGTGCGCGGCCATCCGGTGCAACGGCGACGCGGCCGTCGCAGTCGACTTGCCGCGTCGGTTCGCGCATCGGCTCGCCGCGCGCCCGCACGCAGACATGCACGGCCACGACATCGCGCCAGTCGTCAGCACGCATCGTATCGGCGTCGACGAAGTGCGTGGTGCCGCGACGCAAATAGCGCATGCGCAACTGATCGATTCCCGCCACGATGGGCTGCGGCGTACCCGGACGGCCGCTTCCCTCGCAGTACAGTTCGGGCTCGCCCGTCGACGGGCTGACATGCGCATCGAAGCGATTCTCCACCGGCGCCGGTTCGCCCGGCACGCCGACACCCTGCCCGAGGCAATCCGACGCCTGCCCGCTCACCGTCGCCCACGTCGAGACGGAATCGCCGACATACCGGACCAGCACCGCATCCGACGACAGACGCGCGGGCTCGCAGCGCACCTGTGCGCCACTACCGCGCACGCGTGCCGCCGAACAGCCGAACACCGGCGGCAACGACGATGCCGCTTCGCCATCGAGCGGCCTAAATCCTGCCATCTGGATCTGCTGACCGATCAGCATCAGCGCGGTAGCGGCAGCGTCGCGCATCCTGAACCCGTCTTCCGCGCGACGCTGCGCAATATGCTGCGCGTGGTACAGCGCACCGGCCGCCGCGAGCACGAGGAGCCCGACGGTCATCGCAATCAGCACTTCGAGCAGCGTATGGCCACACGTACGGCGATCAGCGTTCATCGACGGCGCTCTCCCGAAACGGCATCCGGACACACGATGGCGGCTGCGTCGACTTCCCCGTCGCATCGCAGCGCGACGACGCGCCCTGAGTGCCGCCCCGCCAGCCGACGACCACGTAACGGATGCCGCCCGGCCCGCCATCGAGCGTCATCGCGCCGCCCGGCAACGACGCAGCCGCCAGCGCCACGAGGCCGTCATCGGCCGCAGCAGCAGCATGCAGACGCTCGATACGTGCATCGGCCAGCCACAGCGCGCGCTCGCGCCAGATCGTCGTGCGCTGCGCACGCGCCATCGTGAGCTGGCTGCCGACCACGGCCAGCATCACGGTGGCGAGCAGCGCGATGGCCAGCGTCGCCTCGATCAGCGACGTGCCGCGCATGGCATTGCGCACGGCGATCACGCCGCGTCGCAGCGGCCGGCGACCATCCGCGCGCGGCCGCCTGCCGCAATCCGGACGCAACGCGACGCGCGCGCATCGTCGGCGCCGGACACGCTGCGCCGCGGATGCAATTCGAAACGCCGGATTCCGCCGATCGACTGACCGACCGGCGGTGCAAACGTCAGTTCGTGCGCGGCGCCCGCGACGGCCACTTCGGCATCGCGCGGATAGCGTCGCAGCACACGCGACTGCCCGTCGACCTGCCCGCTGACGATCCAGTCGCACGACCATTCGGCCGGATCGCATCGCTCACCGGCACGCAGGCATGCACCGTCGCGCCCGGCGCGACACAGCGTGACGCGCGCGCCGAGCCGCGTTGCCTCGGTACGCGCAAACGACAGCGCCCCGAGCAGCGCCCGCGAGCGGGCATCCACGCGTTCGCGCATACGCCACTGGTCGAAGGTGGGCACCGCATAGAGCGCGAGCCCCGCCGCCAGCGACATGGCGACCATCAGTTCGACGAGCGTGAATCCGCCCGGTCGTTGCAGCACATGCTTCAAGGGTTGAGCGCCCCGTTCCATCGCAATCGTCCTCCGCCACGGTGATGCGACGACTGTAGCGGCACGTGCGGACGGGCGCCATTTGCCGAACGGCCGACTGGCGACATGCGATCGCAGCCGACACAATCGGCGCGAATCGAACCAACGGAGCAGACGATGAACGAACGCAGCGCGTCAGCGCTTACGCGGGGTCTTGGCGGGAGAGGCGCGACGGAACTCTTCGATCACGTCGGCAAATTCGGAAACGTCCTCGAACCGGCGATACACCGATGCGAAGCGGACATAAGCGATCGTATCGAGGCCGCGCAACTCGTTCATCACGAGTTCGCCCAGCTTCTCGCTACGCACTTCACGCTCGCCAGTCGCGAGCAGTTGATACTCGATGCGGGCGACCGCCGCGTCGATCGCGTCGGCCGCAACGGGCCGCTTGCGCAGCGCGAGTTGCATGCTGGCGACGATCTTGCGACGGTCGAATTCCGTGCGGCTGCCGTCCTTCTTCACGACGGCCGGCAGGTTCAGTTCGACCCGCTCGTACGTCGTGAAGCGCTTGTCGCAAGCCGAGCAGCGACGGCGCCGGCGAATCGCGGCGCCATCTTCGGACACGCGCGAGTCGACGACCTGCGTGTCGTCATGCCGGCAGAACGGGCAGCGCATCGGCGATCAGCGATAGACCGGGAAACGCTTGGTCAGCTCGGCGACCTGCGCACGCACGCGCTCGATCGTGGCTGCGTCCTCCGGGTTCTCCAGCACGTCGGCGATCAGGTTACCCACCTGCTCGGCTTCCGCCGGCCCGAAGCCGCGCGTCGTCATCGCCGGCGAACCCAGGCGCACGCCGCTCGTCACGAACGGCTTTTCCGGATCGTTCGGGATCGCGTTCTTGTTCACCGTGATGTGCGCCGCGCCGAGTGCCGCTTCCGCTGCCTTGCCCGTGATGTTCTTCGCGCGCAGGTCGACCAGCATCACGTGGCTTTCGGTGCGGCCCGACACGATCCGCAGCCCGCGCTTGACCAGCGTTTCGGCCAGCACGCGTGCGTTCTCGACCACCTTCTGCTGATATTCCTTGAACTCCGGCGACAGCGCTTCCTTGAACGCCACGGCCTTCGCCGCGATCACGTGCATCAGCGGGCCGCCCTGGATGCCCGGGAAGATCGCCGAGTTGATCGGCTTCTCGTACTCGGCCTTCATCAGGATCACGCCGCCGCGCGGGCCGCGCAGGCTCTTGTGCGTCGTCGTCGTCACGAAATCCGCGTGCGGCACCGGGTTCGGGTACACGCCCGCCGCGATCAGGCCAGCGTAGTGCGCCATGTCGACCATCAGGTACGCGCCCACCGACTTCGCGATCTTCGCCAGACGCTCGAAATCGATCTTCAGCGCAAACGCCGACGCGCCCGCAACGATCAGCTTCGGCTTGTGTTCCTGCGCGAGCTTCTCGGCCGCTTCGTAGTCGATGTCTTCGTTTTCGTTCAGGCCGTAGCTCACCACGTTGAACCACTTGCCCGACATGTTCACCGGCGAGCCGTGGGTCAGGTGACCACCGTGCGCGAGGCTCATGCCCATGATCGTGTCGCCCGGCTTGAGCATCGCGAAGAACACGCCCTGGTTCGCCTGCGAACCCGAGTTCGGCTGCACGTTCGCCGCTTCCGCACCGAACAGCTGCTTCACACGGTCGATCGCCAGTTGCTCGACCACGTCGACGTACTCGCAACCGCCGTAGTAGCGCTTGCCCGGATACCCTTCCGCGTACTTGTTCGTGAGCTGCGAGCCCTGCGCGGCCATCACGGCCGGGCTCGTGTAGTTTTCCGACGCGATCAGCTCGATGTGATCTTCCTGGCGGCGGTTTTCCTGCTCGATCGCTGCAAAGATTTCGGGATCGACGTTCGCGATGGTGCTTTGGGCTCTGTCAAACATACGGTTTCCGTTAAGTGTGTACAGGTTGACCGGAGTGGCCGAGTACGGTGCGCTGCTGGCGAGACCAGCCCGACGTGGCGGAAGAATCCGTATGACGCGAGGCAGGACAGCCACCGGCGATGCACGCGACGGCGCACAACGGCTGCCCAGGCGAACGGCAAAAACGGCGCCCCGCGCTTCACGGTGGGATGCTCCACCTTGAACCCTGAGGGTTCTATCGCCAGTCACGCAGGGGTGATGAACGCATTAGTGTATTGGATGCGTCATGAATAGGCAACCGCATGGCAGGGCGCCTCAAACAATAAGGGCCAGACTCTACGCGCCCGTGCCGACACGCTTCGCCGTCTTGCCGCGGTGCGGCATTCTCAGTAGGCTTGCGGGATTCCACCCGCTATTCCGTTACCGACCAGGAGCAGCAATGATCGTGTTCGTCACAGGTGCGTCCGCCGGCTTCGGCGCCGCCATCTCCCGTGCCTTCGTCAAGGGCGGCCATCGCGTCGTCGCCACCGCACGCCGCAAGGATCGCCTCGATGCGCTCGCGGCCGAACTCGGCGACGCGCTGCTGCCGTTCGAGCTCGACGTGCGCGACCGCGCGGCCGTCGAAGCCGTGCCGGCCGCCCTTCCCGCCGAATTCGCGGCGCTCGACGTGCTCGTCAACAACGCCGGCCTCGCGCTCGGCGTCGAGCCGGCCCAGAAGGCGAGCCTCGACGAGTGGCAGACCATGATCGACACGAACTGCTCGGGCCTCGTGACCGTCACGCACGCGTTGCTGCCGGGCATGATCGCGCGCGGTCGCGGCCATATCTTCAATCTGGGCTCGGTGGCCGGCACCTATCCGTATCCGGGCGGGAACGTCTACGGCGCGACCAAGGCTTTCGTCAGACAATTCAGCCTGAACCTGCGCACCGACCTGATCGGCACGCCGTTGCGCGTCACCGACATCGAACCAGGCCTGTGCGGCGGCACGGAATTCTCGAACGTCCGCTTCCGCGGCGACGATGCAAAGGCGGCGAACGTCTACCAGAACGTCCAGCCGCTCACGGCGGAGGACATCGCCGATACGATCTACTGGATCGCCACGCGCCCCGCGCACGTCAACATCAATACGATCGAAATGATGCCGGTCGCGCAAGCGCCGGCCGGCCTCACGATCCATCGCGGCTGACCGTCGCCCGCAGCCGCGGGCCCGCCTCCGGGCGGCCCGCGGTGTGCTACGACGCACTACATTCCGTTACGAATCGGTTACGAATCGGGCCTTTGCCTTCCGGTAGAATGCGCGCCATGACTCAGCCTACCCGCTCCCCGGAAGCGCCGTCCGGCTTTACCTGGCCGGTGCGCGTGTACTACGAGGATACCGATGCAGGCGGCATCGTCTTCTATGCCAACTACCTGAAGTTCTTCGAGCGCGCCCGCACCGAGTGGCTCCGTACATGCGGCGTCGACCAGCGTCGGCTCGCCGATGACACCGGTGCGATCTTCATCGTGCGCAGCACGTCGCTCGACTACCGCGCGCCGGCGCGACTCGACGACACGCTGACGATCACGAGCAGGCCCGGACGCATCGGCCGCGCCTCGGTGGAATTCACGCAGGAAGCCTGGTGTGGCGACACGCTGCTCGTGGCCGGGCATATCCGCCTCGGCTGCGTCGACCGTCACGGCATCCGGCCCGCGGCCATCCCGCCCGTCGTGCTCGACGCGTTGCAACGCGGTCCCGTCATCGACGCCGGGCAGACGGGTTTGTCAACGAAGCGCGCATGAGCGCCGTTTAGACAAAGCCTATGAACTTGCCGTTCTGATTCGATACTAAGCAAGGTTCGGCGTCAGGCATGGCCGGCGCGCCGCGCCGCATGCACGCCGGACGCCCTTGCCGGGCACCGCCGAAGGGACGTTACTCAAACCTCTATGAATACTGTTCAAGACCTGTCGATCATTTCCCTCGTCCTCAACGCGAGCGTGCTGGCCCAGGCGGTGATGGGACTGCTGCTGCTGCTGTCGCTGATGTCGTGGACCTTCATCTTCCGCAAGTGGTTCGCGATCCGCCGCGCGCGTGCCCAGACCGAACGCTTCGAGAAGGATTTCTGGTCGGGCGGCGACCTGCAGGCGCTGTACCAGAGCGCCGCCAACAACCGCCATACGATCGGCGCACTCGAGCGGATCTTCGAATCGGGGATGCGCGAATTCCTGAAGGCGAAGGAAAAGCGCCTCAGCGATCCGGGCCTCGTGCTCGATGGCGCCCGCCGCGCGATGCGCGCGTCGTTCCAGCGTGAAATGGACGTGCTCGAAGCCAACCTCGCATTCCTCGCGTCGGTCGGCTCGGTCAGCCCGTACATCGGTCTGTTCGGCACGGTCTGGGGGATCATGAACTCGTTCCGCGGCCTCGCGAACGTGCAGCAAGCCACGCTCGCGAACGTCGCGCCGGGCATCGCCGAGGCGCTCGTCGCCACCGCGATCGGCCTGTTCGCCGCGATTCCGGCGGTGGTCGCGTACAACCGCTACGCGCACGACATCGACCGCCTCGCGATCCGCTTCGAGACCTTCATCGAAGAGTTCTCGAACATCCTGCAGCGTCAGGCCCAGTAAGGAGCGCGCCATGGCAGGAAGCCCCATTCGATCCAGCATGCGCGGCGGCCGCTCGCGCCGCGCAATGGCCGACATCAACGTCGTGCCGTACATCGACGTGATGCTGGTGCTGCTCGTGATCTTCATGGTCACCGCACCGCTCGTCGCACCGTCGATCATCAACCTGCCGACCGTCGGCAATGCCGCGCCGCAGGAGCAGACGCCGCCCGTCGTCGTCAACATCAAGGCCGACCGCACGATGAGCGTCAAGTACAAGGGCGACTCGGGCGCGACCCAGGAAGACACGATGACGAAGGCCGAGCTCGACAGCTTCATCTCGGCCCGTCAGGCCGATCACCCTGACCAGCCGGTCGTGATCGCAGCCGACAAGACCGTGCAGTACGATGCCGTCATGACCGTGATGTCCGATCTGAAGGCGCGTGGCGTCAAGCGCGTCGGCCTCCTCGTCAAATCGCAATGAACCGGCAGCAATCCACGCGCAGATCCGCCTACCCGCTCCAGCCTCCCCGCGAGCGCGGGACGTGGCGCGCGTTCGCGCTCGCCGCGCTGATGCACGTGCTGCTCGCGCTGTTCCTCTATCACGGCGTGCAGTGGCAGAACAGCACGCCGGCCGGCGCCGAAGCCGAGCTGTGGACCGAAGTGCCCGACGTCCCCGCGCCGCGGCCCGTCGTCACGCCCGCGCCGCCCGTGAAGGTCGCGCCGCCCCCTGCCCCGGTGCGTGACGAGCAGGCCGACATCGCGCTGCAGCAGAAGAAACGGCAGCAGGAAGCGGCCGCGCGCGAAGCGCAGCTCGAGCAGCAGCGCCGTGCGCAGCAACTGAAGGCCCAGCAGGAAGAGGAAGCCCGGCGCGCGCAGCTCGCCGCGCAACAAGCCGCCGCGCTGGCCGCACAGAAGGCCGCGGAACGCGACAGACAGAAGCAGGCCGACAAGCTCAAGCAACAGCAGCTCGCCGAACAGCAGAAGCTCGAACAGCAGAAACTTCAGCAGCAAAAGCAGGCGCAGCTCGAAGCGCAGCAGGCGGCGAAGGCGAAGGCCGACGCGGCCGCCAAGGCGAAGGCGGAAGCCCAGGCCAAGGCGAAGGCCGAGGCCGCGGCGCGCGCGAAGGCCAGTGCGGCGGCGAACGCGAAGCTCGACCGCGAGCGCAGCGCGCGCCTCGCGCAGATGCAGGGCCTGTCCGGCGCCGGTGAAGGCGGCGGCGAAGGTCTCGCGAAAAGCGGCACGGGTACGGGCTCCGGCGGCAATGCCGCCACGCCCGGCTATGCCGACAAGGTGCGCCGCCGCGTCAAGCCGAACATCGTTTGGGGCGGCGAGCGGGCGGGCCTGACCACCGTCGTCAAGATTCGGTGCACGCCGTCCGGTGACGTATTGAGCGCATCGGTCTCCCGCTCGAGCGGGAATTCGGGGTGGGATCAAGCCGTGGTCAGTGCGATCCACGCATCGGTCCCGTTGCCGCCCGATTCTAACGGTCGTACCCCGTCTGACATTACGATTACCTTCAAGGCGGCGGAGTGAAACGAAATGCGCTTACACTCCGGGCGTCGCTGTCAGATGGGAACGAATCGGGTATTTTTACTGTCTCTGCCGTTGCGCAGCGATCCAAGCCATACGGGAAGCAAGAAGCATGAGTTTGATGACAAAGCTAGGTTTCAGGGCACTCGTGGCCTCGTGTCTGATCACGGCGGGCAGCGCCGCTAACGCCCAGGTCAACGTGCTGATCACCGGTGTCGGGTCGACCCAGTTCCCCATTGCCACCGCAAACTTCACGAACGAGGCGAATCTGCCGCAGCAGGTCACGTCGATCGTGCGCGCCGACCTCGCCCGCAGCGGCAAATTCACCAACATCGACGCGGGCAGCACGCCCGTGCCCGAGACCGCCTCGGTCGATCTCGGCGCATGGAAGGCCAAGGGCGCGAATGCGTTCGTCGCCGGCAGCGTGAACCGCGACGCGAACGGCCAGTACAAGGTCAATTTCATCCTGTACGACACCGTGAAGCAGCAAAGCCTCGGCGGCCTGTCGCTGACGGCCACCGACACCACGCTGCGCACGGCCGGCCACAAGATCGCCGACTACATCTATCAGAAGCTGCTCGGCGTGCGCGGCGTGTTCGCCACGCGCCTGTCGTACGTGATCAAGACCGGCAACCGCTACCAGCTGCAGATTTCCGATTCGGATGGCCAGAACGCGCGCATCGCGCTGTCGAGCACCGAACCGATCATCTCGCCGGCCTGGTCGCCGAGCGGCACGAAGGTCGCGTACGTATCGTTCGAGCGCAAGAAGCCGATCGTCTACATCCATGACCTGCCGACCGGCCGCCGCTACATGGTCTCCGACCAGAAGGGCAACAACAGCGCACCGGCGTGGTCGCCGGACAGCAACACGCTGGCCGTCGCGCTGTCGCTGACGGGCAATACGCAAATCTATACGGTCAACGCGAACGGCGGCGGCCTGCGCCGTCTCACGCAGAGCAGCTCGATCGACACCGAACCGTTCTACTCGCCGGACGGTCGCTGGATCTACTTCACGAGCGATCGTGGCGGTGCACCGCAAATCTACCGGATGCCCGCGCAGGGTGAAAGCGCCGGCGCCGCGCAGCGCGTGACCTTCACCGGCAGCTACAACACGAGCCCGCGCGTGAGCCCGGACGGCAAGCTGCTCGCTTACATCTCCCGCACGGGTGGGGGCTTCAAGCTGTACGTTCAGGATCTGCAGACTGGCGCGGCGAACGCCATCACGAATACCAATCGCGACGAATCGCCGAGCTTCGCGGCAAACGGCCAGTACGTTCTGTACGCTACCCAGTCGGGTGGTCGCAACGTTCTGGCTGCAGTGCCCTCCGACGGCAGCGCGCCGCCGCAGATCTTGTCCGTCCAGGGCGGCTCCGTTCGCGAGCCGTCGTGGGGGCCCTTCATGCAATGACCACAAGGAGAGTAACCATGATGTCGAATAAAGCTCGTCTGGCCCTGGCCGTGATGATGATCAGCGCGCTCGCAGCGTGCAAGTCGGGCGTGAAGCTCGACGACAAGGCAAACAACGCGGGCGCAGTCAGCACGCAGCCGAGCGCGGACAACGTCGCGCAAGTGAACGTCGATCCGCTGAACGACCCGAACAGCCCGCTCGCGAAGCGCAGCATCTACTTCGACTTCGACAGCTATTCGGTGAAGGACGAGTACCAGCCGCTGATGCAGCAGCACGCGCAGTACCTGAAGAGCCACCCGCAGCGCCACGTGCTGATCCAGGGCAACACCGACGAACGCGGCACGAGCGAGTACAACCTCGCGCTGGGCCAGAAGCGTGCGGAAGCCGTCCGCCGTGCGATGGCGCTGCTCGGCGTGAACGATTCGCAAATGGAAGCCGTGAGCCTCGGCAAGGAAAAGCCGCAGGCAACGGGTCACGACGAAGCATCGTGGGCGCAGAACCGTCGCGCCGACCTCGTCTACCAACAGTAAGTAACGGAAGAATCGCCGTATGACGCACCGTTTAACCTGGCTGCGCGTTGCCGCAGCATTCTGCGTCGCGGGCGCGGCGTGGTCGGCCGCGCCCGCGCACGCCGGCATGTTCGACGACAACGAAGCGCGCCGTGCCGTGCTCGATCTGCGCAGCAAGAGCGACAACCTGTCGAGCCAGTTGTCGGCCGCCCAGCGTACGATCCTCGATCAATCCGGCCGTATCGACCAGCTGAACCAGCAGGTCGCGACGCTGCGCGGCGAGAACGAGGATCTGACGAACCGGCTGACGACGCTCGAGCGGCAGCAGAAGGAGTACTACCAGGATCTCGACACGCGGCTCAAGAAGTTTGAGCCGCAGCAGGCGACGATCGATGGTGTCGAAGGCACCGTGCAGCCGGGTGAAACGGATGCGCTCAGCGCGGCGCAGCAGCAGTTCCGCAACGGCAACTTCAAGGCGGCGGCGGCTTCGTTCCGTGCGTTCATCGCGAAGTATCCGCAGAGTCCCTATCAGCCGACCGCGCAGTACTGGTATGGCAACGCGCAATACGCGCTGCGCGACTACCGCGGCTCGACCGCGACGTGGCAAGGGATCGTCAGCAAGTTCCCGCAACACCCGCGCGCGGCCGACGCCCTCGTGGCGATCGGCACGAACCAGCTCGAGCAAGGCCAGAAGGCGGCCGCGAAGAAAACGTTCGAGCAGGTCGTGTCGCAGTACGCCGGATCGAACGCGGCGCAGACGGCGCAGGGCAAGCTCGAAACGATCAAATAATTATCGTGACGGGTTGTTGACAGCCCTGTAACCCGTCGCTATAATCTTTTGCTCTTTGGGTCGTTGCCCAAGTTGTTGAAGCAACGAATCAAAACAAGTTTCAAGAACGTGGGGTGGTAACTCAGTTGGTTAGAGTATCTGACTTTTAATCAGAGAGTCGAGGGTTCGAGTCCCTCCCACCCTACCAACTATCTTCGATAGTGCAAAAAAGCCTCCCTCGCGGAGGCTTTTTTGCGTCTGTGGCCCTGATCGGAAAGCCGCGACCGCGTACAAGCGATCCACGATGCGTCACCCGGCCCTTGCGCGGTTTGCGACTTAAGCATTGCACCGAGGCACGACTATCGCCCCCAATCGAGCGAAGGAAGGCCCCTCCTTCTGCAGAGCGGGCAATCTTCCCAACATGACTTTACGGCGGGGCCAGTATCCCGCTCCCGGCCGCATTGCCGCGCCGAAAGCATACGTTCTTCGAGGCTGTCATCAACCGTCCACATGAGGTAACGGCCCGGCATCCAATACCGCCCCCCGTCAATTCGCAGACGTTTGCCGCTCAAGTTCCGCGGTTCGGCGTCGCAGCGACTCGATCTCACCACGCGACACTTCGAGTTGATTTCGCAGAGTCGAAAGTTCGTCTTCAAGCAAGCTGGCCCTCATTGCTAACGCGTTCGTCGCTGTCGGCTGCCTGTTCGTGGCAGCATCGTCTGATGCGGCGCGTTCCCCGTCCATACTGAAGCGCAACTGCGTGAGTTGCTCCGCGTGGGCATGCGAGCGCTCCAGTTGGTGACGCAACAGCAATTCAATTTCCCGCCGTGAGCTCTCCAGCTGCCCCTGCATGTCTGTCAGACGCTTCTCCAGCGCGCCAGATTTCCGCGTATGCTCTTCGATTAAGCTCGCAAACTTTTTCTCGGCGACATCAATCGACGCAACCCGTTCCCGATCGATTCTCTTGTATGTTTCGGCTAGTTCCTCTACATACTCTCGCTCCCTTTCCGCTTGCCGTCGCAACAATGATTCCACCTCGCTGCGGGTACTCAGTTTAGCCGTCGCGCAATCTGCGTCCAACTTGATGCGCTCGATGGTCAATGCCTCCTTGAGCTGACGTAACTCCCGCGTCTTCTCACGGAACTCTTCTTTCGCTCTGGCCCATCCGGCATTTGGTCCTGCTGTCCAAATTCGCCCTACCTCGTATTGCCCATGGGCAATGAAGTGCGCATAGGGCGAAATACCCGCAGTAATCAGATCGACATTGTTCAACAGATAAGCAATCGGATCAAAATCGTTCGGAATCGTCGGATCACTCGCCAAATGCCAGTCGATATTCAGCAGGGCATTTGCAACACTGACGGCACCGGATTGCTGAGTCAGCGCAATTTTTTCTAACGCCCAGTCCAGCACAAGCTCCTGGACACGTGCCTTGTGATCGACCATGCGCCCACCTGCTTCCTCCGGGGCCTGGACGACGTTCGGCTGACGATCGGCCTTTTTCCCTTCCCCGGAAATGGAAACAACCTCGATCCCGCCAAAAAACTCTTTATTGATCCAGTTGAGATCAGCTCCGTAGCGCCGTTCAAGCTCACACTCGATCTCCGCACTTACCTGAACAGCCTCGGATCTGGCATATGGGTCTGCATAAATCATGCGATCAGAAATTTCCTCGGAGAAAGCACCACCAAATTCCCGATTGATCCTACGAAGAAAATCACGCTCGACAGCAGTCAATGAACGGTTGACGATCAGATCCTGGTGCTCGAGAGCGTCAATACTGATTAGGCCGACAAAAGAATCAACCACACGCTTGTTGATCGCTTCATAGCTGATTACGGTAATTTCATCACGCGACAGCGTCTCGGCGAGCGACCTGAGTGTGTGAATATGAAGCCACTCGGCAGTTCTGACCCACACATCAAAATCCTCATACATCCCATGACGCTTAACAAGCTGATCATATACGGATTTCATGAATGGAATCACATTTCTCACGTAGAAAACTACGTGCAACTCGATGCCTTCCGCCCGACAGACATTTGCAAGCAAGCGCCAATTTTCAGGCGAAAAATCACTGAAAAGTTCCGACGAGCAAATCGCAGTCGAATTATTCTCGAAGTATGATTTTATTACTTGCGCGACCGACGCAGTGCCTTCTTCGCACGCGCAGATGGCTCCCCGCAGCATTTCGCCATTTCCGCTCGAAATCTGGTGCTCGAATGATATTCCGGCCTTATTCAGATACCCTACACCGCAAGCCCCAAGCTTTTCGGAGTTGAACTCAAGAAAGCTTTGCAATGCGGAAGAGCCAGTTTTAGGGCCGCCTGCATGCACGAACAAAGTAGATTTCATATTTTTTGCAACCACCCCAGACCGACTTAGATCTGCATTTTTAAACTTACTGCCAGACGGAATCAAATATCAATTAATCAACGATCACTTATTGCAATTCGCGCACTGGAGCCTCGACACCGACCTACCGGAATCTTACTGCTTTCCGATAAAATTCTCCACGGAATTCAGCGTTTCGATAGAAACCAATATAATCCGATGAACTCGGACAACACGACCGACTCGGTGTAAAGGGCAACATGCGGTTCATGCTGCGGCGGCATGGACGAAACGAGCCGGCCCGCGGCACGCCGGCGAATGCGGGTGCAATGGACATCTCCGCGCAACGGGCGACCTCGGCGGGCGCCCGCTGCGCGTGTCGTCACTCCTGGATCGACGACGCGGAATCAGCGTCGGTATAGCGCGGCTTCGCGTTCTGCAAATCGCGCGTGTTCTTCTGCACGGCCACCGAGCCGAACAGCGCGAGCACGAACGACATCGCGTAAAAGCCCTTCTCGCTCAACTGCAGCGTCGCGTTGAAGAGGCCGACGATCAGCAGCGCGATCGACAGCAGCAGCGCGACCCAGCTGAGGCCGTAGTAGATGCCGGTGACGGAAATGCCTTCCGCGCGATCGCGCACGCTCTTCTGCAGCGAGATCGCCGCATAGAGGCCGAACACCAGCACGGTGAAGTAGTAACCCTTCTCGTTGAGCTGCATGCCGGCGTTCCACAACCCGATCAGAAATGCCGCGAAACCGGCGAGCAGCGCGGCCCAAGATGCGGCCACGAACGCGAATGACGGTTGCTGGATGGTGGTCTGGTTCATTGCTTTGCCCTCTCTTTCTTGTTGTTCGAAATCGTTTTCGTTGAACTGCGTTTTGCGCATGGTAGCAGCTTTGGCGCGCGTCACGACGGGCGTGCTTGCACGCTCACGTTTCGCGCCGCGCGCGCCGCCAACGCCCCGGCGTCGTGCCAAGCACCGCGCGAAACGCCTTGCCGAACGCGGCCTCGGACTGGTAACCGACCGCCTGCCCGATTTCCGCCTGCCCGCGCTGCGTGTCCTGCAGCAGCGCGCACGCATGCATCATCCGGATCTGCGCGACGAACGCGCCGACGCTCATGCCGGCCTTCTCGCTGAGGAGTTGGCTCAGCGCATCCATGAGACGATTGCGCAAAAATTGACACGCTAACGTATCGAAACCCTCAGCCTGAGCGATCAGAATAGCCTTGCATCGCCCGAGATCGCGGCACCCGCCGCCCTCCTCACTCTTCTCGACAAGGACGCATCATGCTGAACTGGAACGAATACCGGAAGGAACTCTCGACCCGTATCGGCGACATCGCCAAGCTGTCGCCCGATACGCTGGCCGGCTACAAGGCGCTGTCCGGCGCGGGCGCCAAGACCGGCCATCTCGACGCGAAGACGCGCGAGCTGATCGCGCTCGCGGTGGCCGTCACGACGCGCTGCGACGGCTGTATCGCCGTGCATACGGCCGAAGCGGCCAAGCATGGCGCGACCAAGGAGGAAGTGGCGGAAGCGCTCGGCGTCGCGATCGCGTTGAATGCGGGTGCGGCGCTCGTCTATTCGGCGCGTGTGATGGACGCGCTCGGCGACTGAACCCGCGCGGTGCGGCACGGCCCACGTGCCGCACCGAACTGCTGCATTGCGTGGTGCCGAGCCACATGGTCGCGCGGTCGCGTATCGCGCGGAGGCGGCCGCCACGTATGACGATTGTGGCTGAGCCGCCCGGACGCGGCGACGTCGCGGAGTCGGCTACCATGCGCGAACGATACATCGTGAAGGAGCGCTCCATGTGCCGCTGGCTCGCCTATACGGGTAATCCGATCCATCTGGAAACCGTGCTGTTCCGCGCGAAGCATTCGCTGATCGACCAGAGCCTGCATTCGGAGCTGGGCGCCACGACCACCAACGGCGACGGCTTCGGCATCGGCTGGTACGGGCATCCCGACGAACTCCCGTTCCGCTATCGCTCCGTGCATCCCGCATGGAACGACCGCAACCTGCGCGAAGCCGCGCGTGCGATCCGCTCGCGGATGTTCATCGCACACATCCGCGCAGCGACCGACACGCCCGTGCAGGAAACCAACTGCCATCCGTTCCGCCACGGCCGCTGGCTGTTCGCGCACAACGGGCTGATCCGCGACTTCCACAAGCTGCGCCGCGACCTGACGATGAAGGTCGACCCGGCGCTGTTCCCAACGCTCGAAGGCTCGACCGATTCCGAGCTGATGTTCCGCCTCGCGCTGACGTACGGTCTCGAGCAGGCGCCGCTGCCGGCGCTCGAACGGATGGTCGGCGTGGTCGAGGAAACCGCCGCGCGGCATCGCGTCGCCGACCCGCTCAACATGACGATCTGCGCGACCGACGGCGAACGGATCGTCGCGGTGCGTTACTCGAGCGAACGGCAATCGCGCTCGCTGTTTCACAGCACGTCGTTCAAGCATCTGCACGAGCTGTATCCGCATAACCCGCGTATCGCCGAAGCCGGCGATGATGCGTTCATGGTCGTGTCGGAGCCGCTCGTCGACTTGCGCGGCGCGTGGGAGGAAGTACCGGAGGGCATGGCGATCGTCGCGCACGGCGCCGATGTGCAGCAGCGGCCGTTCGGGCCGCGGCACAAGTGACATCCGGCAGTCCTGACGAAAGCGAGCGTGATAAGACGATTGTGACGATCCGGCTTTTAAGGGCCGGCGCGTGGTGCTGCCGAAGTAATCGGAAGGGATGCCAATCGTCACCCGGCAAAGATAATCGACCCACACGCGTCGAATAATCCCCAATTCGATAATGAGCGACAGAGTCGCATCACGAAGGCGGACGCCACGCACACTCCTCTGCGGATTTCGCCGAATAAAAAATTAATACTCTTGCGATTTCATACCCGCCAGGAACGGGGGCGATAATCGAAACACGGTCGAAGACATATGTGTCGAGGAATTCTGCAACACGTCGACGGGCACCGTCGCCCTGCCTCCGACGATTCCGCCGCAAGCTGCTCGCTCCCGCCTCCCTCATGGCGCCGGGCCGGTCGGGACGTACCGCAAACTCAGTGGGGCAATGAAATGGGGCGGTGATTCTACCTGCCTTTTACCGTACCGGCGACACGTGTTCATTTCCAATTATTACGACGAATCGGCAATCGTTACCGAGCAGAGGGCGCCCGAACAACGTCGTGCCGCACGAAGGCCATCGCTTATTCCTGATTAAAATATTCAAGTTACAAATTTAGAAAAGGCACGTTACAATTCGCCGACGGATGAATCCGCATCATAAAAAAGTACGACGCAGTTCCGGCACATCGACTCCGAGATGACTCAAGATCTCCAAAATTCCCTCCCTGTCATGCTGACGGGTAATCAATCCGTGCTTTCCAGCATGAAGCAGGACCATGCCTTCGTGGTATGGCTCACCGGTGTCTCCGGTGCCGGTAAATCGACGCTGTCGAATCTGCTGAAGGAACAACTCGAGGCACGCGGTCTTCGGACTTTTCTGCTGGACGGCGACCTGCTTCGCGAAGGATTGAATCAGGACCTGGGATTCAGCGACGCAGACCGCCACGAGAATATTCGTCGGACTGCCGAGGTCGCGCGCCTGATGGTGGAGGCCGGGCTCGTCGTCATCGTTGCGCTGATCTCGCCGTTTCAGGAGGCTCGCGCCAAAGCGCGCGCGCGTTTTCCACAGGGCATGTTTTTCGAAGTCTTTGTCGACGTTGCGCTGGATGTGGCGGAAGCGCGCGACCCCAAGGGGCTGTATGCGCTGGCAAGGCAAGGGGCCATTCGGCAGTTCACCGGCATCGAATCCACGTACGAGAAGCCGGTATTTCCCGACGTGCACGTGCGCACGGGCGAAGCCAGTCCGCTGGAATGCGTGCGCGCGATCATGCAGAAATTGCCGTTGAACGACTGATATCGGCCCCTCTCCCGGCTCGTCCGCGCCTCGACTACCCTCGCGCTATTGTGGCAAGCGACGGTTGAACCGTCTGCCTTACGCCACACCGGCCCACTCTCATGGTTGGCCGCGGCCCCCGAACCGCATCCGGATCGAATCAAGCTCACCCGGCAACCTGCGCGAACGCGCGCGCCGTCGCGGCAGCGCGACGAACCCCAGGCGTTCGTACAGCGCCCGCGCGCGCACGTTGCGCGTCAGCACGTCGAGCACGACATCGCGATCGCCATCGGCCGGCAACGCGCCGGTATCCAGCGCATCGCGAAACAGCGCGCTGAAAACGCCGGTGCCGCGCTGACGTTCATCCGTCGCGCAATGCGCGACGAGGATCTGTGAACGCTTCGGCGCCGGGAGTTCCGTTTCCAGGACCAACCCGCGCAGCAACTGGCCAACCGTGCAGCGCACACCGAAGAAGCGCGCGAGCGCCCATACGACGTGCACGTCGTCGAACGTCGTCCGCTGTCCGTCGTGAATCGCCATCACCGCGAGCACCGCACCATCGTCCCCAACTGCGACCCGATGCCGGCGCCACGAGAAGCGTCCGTGGCGCGACCGGAACGCCTGCTGCAGGAAAGCGATGCAGCGCGCGTCGCTTTCGCCGAGAAAGAAGCCGAATTCGGCCACACCGGACGCAAACACGAGCGGCGCGCACGCAGCCGCGTCATCCACACCGGCCGGGCGACACCGCACCGGTTCGCCGGCGCGCGCCACCGCTTGCGCGACCGCGGCGACCTGCGTCACGCGCTGCGCCCCGCGAGGCGCGACAACACGTCCACCGTCCGGCTGATCTGCTCCGGCTCATGCGTCGAACAGATAAAAAAGCGCAGACGCGCCGCCTTTTCCTCGACGGCCGGATAGAAGATCGGCTGCACGTTGATCCCTTCGTCGAACATCGCATTCGCCCACTGCGCGGCCTTCAGCGAACTGCCCGTGATCACCGGCACGACCGCATAGCCGGCGCTCGTGCCGGTATTCAGCCTGGCCGCACGCGCCTCGGTCAGGAACTGCCGCCCGCGCGCCTGCAACTGCGCGACGCGCTCCGGCTCGGCCTGCAGACGTTCGAGCGCGGCCAGCGACGCTTCGGCGAGCGTCGGTGCGAGCCCGACGCTGTACAGGAAACCCGGCGCCAGATGGCGCAGCATGTCGACGAGCGGCTGGCAGCCGGCGATGAAACCACCGCAGCCGGCCAGCGTCTTGCTCATCGTGCCCATCCACATGTCGACCTGGTCGGGCGCGACGCCGGCATGCTCGCGGATGCCCTTGCCGGTCGCGCCGAGCACGCCGAGCGAATGGGCCTCGTCGACCAGCAGGAATGCCCCGTGACGCGTCTTCACGTCGACGAAGCGCTGCAGGTCGGGGAAATCGCCGTCCATGCTGTACAGCCCTTCGATCGCGATCAGCACGTGCCGGTACTCGCGGCGCACGCGCGACAGCAGCTCGTCGAGCGCCTGCCAGTCGTTGTGCGGGAAGCTCAGCCGCTTCGCGCCGCTCAACTGCGCGCCCTGGACGATGCTGTTGTGCGCGAGCGCGTCGTGGACCACCAGATCGCCGGGGCCGAACAGCGCGCCGATCACGGTCACGTTGGTCGCATGGCCGCTCACGAACGCGACGCAGTCGTCGGTCTCGTAGAACGCGGCCAGCGCACGCTCGAGCGCGCGCTGCACCGGACGCTCGCCCGCGACCATCCGGCTCGCCGAGGCCGAGGTGCCATAGCGGTCGATCGCGGCTTTCGCGCGCGCGGACACCGCCGGATCGCCTGCCAGACCCAGATAGTTGTAGTTTGCGAAGTTCAGGTATTCGCGGCCGCCGATCTGCGTGGTCGCCCCGGCGACGCCGTCGTGCACGCGGAAAAACGGCGACTCGACCCGCAGTTTCTCGCCCATCTCGCGCATGATGCGGACCTGCTGATACTGCGGCATCGACTCGAAGCGGCTGCGTGCCGACGCGGTCTGCGCAGCCGGCGTGCCGGGCACACCCGGCGCCGCCGCGGCGTCGGTCGCGCGCTCCAGTTGCCGTTTCAGCGCTTTCGCCGCCAGTTGCTGGCGAAGATGCTCTCCCAGTGCCATTGCGTCCTTCGCTCTATCTCGAAAAGACGCTATGTTACGCCGCGTATCTTGAAAAAGTGTGGTTTCAGGTCTCGAAAAACTCGGCCCACTGCCACGCATCGGGCGCGGCCAGCAACGCATCGACCAGCCGGAAATTCATCTCGTGACTCGGCCGCAGCGCGCTCACGCGCGCGAGCAGCGGCGCGCCGGCCAGCGCGAGATCGCCGACCAGGTCGAGCACGCGGTGCCGGACGAATTCCTCGGGCAGCCGCATTCCGCCCAGCACGCGATTGCCGACGATCGACGCGGTGCACGATGGCCGCGCGCCGCGCAGGATCGGCACACCACGAAGATAGCCGGCGACGATCGCGGGCACGGCCCACTTCACGCGCCCGTACGAGCGCGACGGCGCGATGTCGGTCGCGAATGCGGCCGGGGTCAGCGCGCCGTCCCAGTGCATGTCGCCGAAGCCGCGCAGATCGTTGCGCACGCTCAGTTCGTAACGCGGCGCCGGCTCGATCCGCATCTCGCGCCGCTGGTCGCCGTCGCCGTCCGTGACGACGATGGGCCGCAGCACGCGGATGAAGCGTTTCGGCGCATCGAGCGCGACGCGGCCGCACGCGCGGATCGCGTGCACCCATGGCGTGGCGCTGCCGTCGAGGATCGGCACCTCTTCCGCGTCGAGCTCGACGATCGCGTGATCGATCTCGCACGCGAGCAGCGACGCGAGCAGGTGCTCGATCGTGCGCACGCCGATGCCGTCGGCATTGCGCAGCATCGTGCAGAGCGGCTGCGCGCGGCGCAGCGCGGGGTCGACGGGCAGCGTCGCGAGCGTGCGCCCGTGCTCGACCCGACGGAACACGATGCCCGTCACGCCGTCGTCCGGACGCGCGGGCAGAATCCGCACGCCGACCCGGCGTCCCGTATGCAAGCCGTGCCCGTCGATCGTCAGCGGGCGCGCCAGCGTGCCCTGCCGCGTCGCCCAGCCGGTCGGCGCGCTCACCGCGCCACCTCCAGCGACGGCGATACCTGCTCGGCAACCGGCGCCGGCTGCGCATCGAGCATCGCGCGCGCTTCGCCGTCGATCGCATGCTTCGCGGCGAGTGCCGCGACGGCCTCCTGCGCGGCATCGGCCGCCGACGCAACATCGCAGCCGGCATCGGCCGACGCGCCGATCGAATCGACGATGCGGCCGGCCAGTGTCGTCACCGACGCGCCTTCGGCGATCGCCATCACCGACAGCTTGACCTCGAACGCTTCCTCGACCGCAAGGCCGAGCTCCATCCCCATCAGCGAATCCATGCCCATGTCGAGCACCGACTTGTCGAGCGCGATGCGATCGGGCGTCATGTGCAGAATCCGCGCGATCTGCGCCTGCAGCGTCCGCGCCACCAGCGCGACGGCTTCGTCGCGCGGCAGGGCGAGCACTTCTTCACGCAGTTGCGTGCCGCCGTCGCGCGCATCGCCGCCCTTCGTCTGCGATTGCAGCAGCGCATACCGGCGCGCCTTCGCCGCCGGCATCCCGCGTGCCACCGCATGCCAGTCGAGCCGCACCACCGCTTCGCCGGCCGCACCCGCCACCAGCACGCGCTCGAGCGCGGCCATCGCCTCGTCGGACGTGATCGACGCACCGCCGATCCGCGACTGCAACGCTTCGCGCGTATCGGCGTTGCGTGCGAGGAAGCCGACATCCTCGAGCGGCCCCCAGGCCATGAACGTGCCGGGCAAGCCTGCCGCGCGACGATGTTCGACCAGCGCCTCGAGGAAGGTATTGGCCGCGACGTAGTTCGATTGCCCCGGATTGCCGAGATAGGTGGTAGCCGACGAATAGACGACGAACAGGTCGAGCGGCAGCCCGCGCGTCGCGCGATGCAGGTTCCACGCGCCGGCGACCTTCGGCGCGAGCACCGCGGCCAACCGCGCATCGTCGAGATTGCGCACGAGGCCGTCGTCGATCGACATCGCGGAATGCAGCACGCCCTTCAGCGGATGGGCGCGCTGGGCGATCGCGGCGATCATCGCGTCGACCGCCGCGGCGTCGGTCACATCGCACGACACGACGTCGACGGTGACGCCGAGCGTGTCGCGCCAGCGCGCGACCTCCTCGCGCGCCGCGGCGCCGAGTTCGCCGGAACGGCTCGCCAGCGTCAGCCGGCGTGCGCCGTGCTCGACCATCCAGCGCGCGCTCGCGAAGCCCAGGCCGCCCGTGCCGCCGACCACCAGGTATGCGCCATGCGGATCGAGCGCGAGCGCTTCTGCCCGCGCGACGCCGCGCGTCGGCGCGGGCGTGCCCGACGGATAGGTCACGAGCACCTTGCCGATCTGGCGCGCCTGCTGCATGTAGCGGAACGCATCCTCGGCCCGCTCGGCCGGGAACGCGCGGTACGGCAGCGGATGCAGCACGCCTGCCGCGAACAGCGCCATCACTTCGCCGAACAGCCGCGCGGTCAGCTCCGGCAACGCGCCCATCAACTGGTCGGCATCGATGCCGAAATAGCTGATGTTGTTGCGGAACGGCCGCAGCCCGATATGACTGTTTTCGTAGAAATCGCGCTTGCCGAGTTCGAGGAAACGGCCGAACGGACGCAGCGTATCGATGCTGCGCACCATCGCCTCGCCGGCGAGCGAATTCAGCACGATGTCGATGCCCTCGCCGCCCGTCATCGCGCGAATCTCGTCCGCGAACGCCAGGCTGCGCGAATCGAGCACGTGATCGGCGCCGAGCAGGCGCACGAACTCGCGCTTCTCGTCGCTGCCGGCGGTCGCGAACACTTCCGCGCCGAAGTGGCGCGCCAGCTGGATCGCGGCGATCCCGACGCCGCCCGCACCGCCATGCACGAGCACGCGCTCGCCGCGGCGCAGCCGCGCGAGTTCGACGAGCGCGTAGTACGCGGTGAAGAACGTGGTGGGCACGGTCGCCGCTTCCTCGAACGACAGGCGCTCGGGTTTCTGCGCGATGGCCTGCGCGCGTGTCCTGACGCGCGTCGCGAACGACGCCGGCGCGAAACCGAGCACCGCATCGCCCGCTGCGCATGCCGTCACCGCGCTGCCTACCCGGACGACGCGGCCGGACAGCTCCATGCCGATCGTCGCGCCCGCGAAGCCGGTCTCCACCGCTTCATCGGACAGCAGCCCCATCGCATACATCACGTCGCGGAAATTCAGGCCGGTGGCAACCGGTTCGATTTCCACCTCGTCGTCGCCCAGCGCGCTTTCCGGCAGCGCGAACCATTCGAGATTGCGCAACGAGCCCGGTGCGTCGAACGCCAGCACCGACGCGCGTGCAAGCGCGCCGTCGCTACGCGCCGCGGCCTGTGCGGCCGTCAGCATGCGCGGTACCCGCCGCCCGTGCGCGCTCAGCACGACTTCTTCCTCGACCGCCGCGCCGGTCAGCTCGCGAATCAGCGCATCGGGAATCCCGTCCGCCGCGCGATCGACGTCGATCAAACGGCATGCGAGTTCGGGATGCTCGTTCGCCAGCACGCGACCGAGGCCCCACAGCGTCGCCTGTTCCGGATGCGCATGCGCGGCTCCGGCGAACGGCGCGCCGCCGCGCGTGACGACGGTCAGCCGCGTGCGTGCGTTCGGTTGCGCGCCGAGCGCGCGCACGAGCGCCGCCAGCGCGATCACGCCGTGACGCAGCGCGGCCATCAGGTCGTCTCCCGTCGTCGTGTCGGCGAGCGGCGTTTCCGGCGCGCAGAACACGACATGCGCCGGTTGCCCGGCCGGCAACGACGCAATGGCATCGCCCGCATGCGCGAGGTCGACGATATCGGCCGGGTAGCCCGCGTGCGCGAGCGCGTCGGCCAGTTGCCCGCCGAAACCGCCGGCCGCGTCCGGTGCGTGCATCACGAGCCATTGTTCGCTGCGGGCGAGCGTATCGAGATCGCTCGCGTCGCTGCCGCGTTGCGCGGCCGCGGCGCTTGCCGGGTTGCGTGCGATGACGAACGTCGGCGTGCCGTCCAGATCGAGCGACTGCTCGACATGCCGCACGACGTCGACGTAGCCCGCGCGCGCCAGCGCCGCCTCGAGATCCGCCGGCGCCAGCGGCGCGGGCAGGTCGACGCCCGTCGGCGCAGGTTGCGCGCCGAACACGATGTCGGAGAAGCGGCCGCGACGCGGCTCTGCCAGCAGCAGCAAGCCGCCCGGCGCCAGCCACGATCGCATCGCATTCAGCGCATCGGCCGCATCGGGACGGCCGCTCAGCGCGCGGTTCGCGACGATCAGGTCGTACGGCCCGGCTTCGTCGGCGGACAGCGACAACCGTTCGCCCGGCTGTAACGCGACCGTGCGCACCGCGGCTTCCGCATCCGTATCGAACCCGGCCAGCTGGCCGGCCGTCGCGGCGATCGTGTGATCGCAGCGCGCGGCGGCGAGATGCATGCCGAGCGTTTGCAGCACGTCACCGTCCGTCGCGCCCAGTTCGAGCACGCGCAGCCGGCGCGCCGGCTGCCACGCGCCGACCGCCTGCTCGACGCCGGCCGCCAGCAGCGCATGCACGTGCTGCCAGGTCGGCGATGCGGCAAGCAACTGCTCGACCAGACTGTGCCCGGTCGGCGACAGCCAGCGTGCGCCGTCCTTTGCGCCGCTCAGCACGTCGGGCAGCGCCGCGCCGCAATGCGCGAGCAGCGTCAGCTCGGCCACGTGCCCCGGCGATTCGGCCAGCAGCCCGCGCCACAGATCGTCGAGCGGCGGCAGCGCCGCGCACGCCGCGTCGTCGCGGACGAGACGCGCGCCGTCACGTGCGGCAAGCCCGTCCTCGACGAGCATGTCGGCCAGGCGTGTAGCCAGCGCCGCCCGCTCCGGTGCGGGCTGCCACGTACCGGCGAATACGCCGAGCGCATCGAACGCGCGCAGCACGTACAGGCTGGCCAGCACGTCGAGCAGCGGCAGGATCTCGGTCAAATGCTGCGTCCGACGGCCGTCGAGCTCCGCGGCGTCGACGCGCGCAACCGCTTGCGCGAGCAACGCGTCGGGTGCCGGCAAAGCGGTCGCCTCCACGTCATTCGGCAACGGCATCTCTTCGAGGCGGTAGACGAAACGCGAAGGCAGATTCTGCCGGCGGCCGACGAGATCCACGCGCCGGAACCGGCAGCCGCCGAGCCGCGCGACGATCGCGCCCTGCGCGTCGAGGAATTCGAAATGCGCGACGATCGAATGCGGGCTGCGCCGGTCGACCCGTGCGAGCACGCGGGCGACCGCGTCGCCGCGCAAATAGTCGACCCGGCCGATCTGCACCGGCACGTAGGCCGGATGCTCGCCATCACGCGCCTGTGCCGCCAGCAGCGCGAACAGCGGATGAAACCCGCTGTCCATCAGCGCCGGATGCAGCAGATACGCGGATAGCGCCCGCGCATCGCCGCACGCGGCCGGCGCGGCGACGTCGGCCAGCGCGGCGTCCTCGGCCGCGGCGACCCGCACAGTGCGGACCCAGCGGAACGCCGGCCCGTAGTGGAGGCCGATGGCTGCCGTGTTCGCATACAGCGTGTCGCCGTCGGCGGCCGGCAGCGCGAGCAGGCGTTCGAGCGTCGCGGCCGGCACGATGCTCGCGGCGCCGAGCGCGTTGCCGCTTTCCAGCATCCGCCCCGTCACGTTGAGCGTCCATGCGCCGTCGGACATCCGGTCGCGCGTCTCGATCGTAAACGTCGCGGTGCGCGGCTCGATCACGAGCCGGAACAGCTTCGCCTGCTGCGGCTGGAACACGACCGGCGTGCGGATCTCGACGTTTTCGAGCGCCGCATCCGGCGTATCGAAGAAGGTGCGCGCTGCGGCGAGCGCCATTTCCACGTAGCCGGCCCCCGGGAACGCCACGCCGCCGTCGACGACGTGATCGGCCAGCATCGGCAGCTTCGCCGGATCGAGCTGGTTTTCCCAGCCGAATGCATGTTCGTGCAGCCGATAGCCGAGCAGCGGATGCTCGCGGCGCCGATTGACGAGACCGTAGCCTTCGACGGTCGGCGTGAGCCAGAAACGGTCGCGCTGCCACGGGTACGACGGCAATGCCGCACGCGAAGCGCCCGGCGCAAAGCGGTCGGGATCGACGCTCGCGCCGTGCGCGATCGCCGCGAGAATCGCTTGCCGCAGCGTCGCCGCGCTGCCGTGATCGCGCTTGAGCGTCGGCAGCACCGCGCCGGTCACGCCGGCGCCCGTCAACGCCTGCTTCACGTACGTGCGCAGGATCGAATGCGGCGAGACTTCGATGAACAGCCGGACGCCCTGCTCGATCAGATACGCGATGCCATCGCCGAAGCGCACCGGTTCGCGGATATTGCGCCACCAGTAGCGCGCATCGAGTGCGTTGCCCGCGAGCGCGCCGCCGGTCACCGTCGACACGAACCTGCCGTTGCCCGGCTGGGGCCGCAGGTTGGCCAGTTCGGCCAGCACGACCGGCTCGATGCGGTCCATGTGGCTGCTGTGGAACGCATAGTCGAGATCGAGCATCTGGAAGAACTTGCCGCTGCCGCGCAGCGCCGCCTCCAGCGCCTGCAAGCCCTGCAACTCGCCGGCGAGCGTCACTGCATCGGGGCTGTTGATGCCGGCCACCTCGACCCGGCGCGCAAGCCCATGGCGCGCGATCAACTCGCGCGCCGCCGACTCGCCGATGCCGACGGCCGCCATCCGGCCGCTGCCGCGCGTCATCGCCTGGGCGCGGCTGCGGATCTTGATCACGCGCACCGCGTCGGCGAGCGACAGCGCGCCCGTCACCCACGCCGCGGCGATTTCGCCGACGCTGTGGCCGATCGCCGCGTCGTAGCGCATGCCGCGCGCGTCGATCACCCGGATCATGCCGACCTGGATCGCGAACAGCAGCGGCTGCGCGTTCTCCGTCGCGGCGAGCCATTCGGCGCCCGCGCCGGCCAGCCATTCCGCGCCCGGGCCGCCGCGCATCACGTCGACGAGCGACGGGCTGCCGTCCGCACACCACAGCGCGTCGACTTCGTCGAGCGCCGCACGGAAAACCGCGTTCTCCGCATAGAGTTCGTTGCCCATCCCGACCCACTGGCAACCGTTGCCCGAGAACACGAGCGCGGTACGCAATGCGTCGGCGGGCGCCTGACCGGTCGCCACGCAGGCCGGCAGCCCTTCCTGTACCGGCTGGGCCAGTGCCGCAAGCGCCGCACGGCCTTCGGCCACGTCGGCCGGCGCGACGATCGCGCGATGTTCGAGCCACTGGCGCCGACGAGCGGCGGCCGCGGCAAGCGCCTGCCAGTCGCCGCCGTCGTCGAGCATGGCCAGATAGCGGCCCGCGAGTGCCGCGAGCGCATTCGCACTACGCGCGGTCAGCGCGAGCGGGGACGGTTGCGCTCGAGTCGGCTCGGGCGCTGCCGTCGACACGTCGTGTGCGACCGGCGCCTCGGTCAGCACGACGTGGGCGTTCGTTCCGCCGAAGCCGAACGAGTTGACGCCGACCGTCAGCGGCGCGTCGCCCGCGTCGAGCGGCATGTAGCGATCGACGACGCGCAAACGCCCGCCGTCGAAATCGATCCCGGGATTGGGCGTGACGAAGTGCAGCGAGCGCGGCACCGCGCGATGCTTCAGGCACAGCACGGCCTTCAGCAGGCCGGCCATGCCGGAGGCCGTTTCGAGGTGGCCGATGTTGGTCTTCACCGAACCGATCAGCAGCGGACGATCGGCCGGGCGCTCGCCCGACACGACGTCGATCAGCGCACGCGCCTCAATCGGATCGCCGACCGCCGTACCGGTGCCGTGCGCCTCGAGATAGGCGAGCGAGCGCGGATCGATACCGGCGCGCGCATACACGCTGCGCAGCAGCGAAGCCTGCGCGGCCGCGCCCGGCACGCTGATCCCGCCCGGCGAGTGGCCGACCGAGTTCACGCCGGAGCCGGCGATCACGGCGTGGATCGTGTCGCCGTCGGCCAGCGCGCGATCGAGCGGCTTGAGCAGCACGAACGCGCCGCCTTCCGAGCGCACGTAGCCGTCGCCGGTCGCGTCGAATGCACGGCAACGGCCGCGCGGCGACAGCATCGACGCCTTCGAGAAGCTGACGAAGCCGAACGGGTGCAGCAGCAGATTGACGCCGCCCGCGAGCGCCACGTCGGCCTCGCCGGACTGCAGTGCCTTGACGGCCTGATGGAGTGCGACGAGCGACGACGAACACGCGGTGTCGACCGTCATGCTCGGGCCGTGCAGATCGAACAGGTAGGACACGCGGTTCGACGCGATGCTCAGCGTATTGCCGGTCGCCGAATACGGATCGATCACGTTCAGATCGTCCATGTTGCGGTTGCCGTAATCCATGCTGGCCGCGCCGACGAAGACGCCGCAGTTGCTGCCGCGCATGTCGGCCGGGCGCACGCCGGCATCCTCGAACGCTTCCCACGCGAGTTCGAGCAGCAGGCGTTGCTGAGGGTCCATCTGGGCCGCTTCGCGCGGCGAAATGCCGAAGAACGCGGCGTCGAAGCCGGCGACGTTGTCGAGCACGCCGGCCGCGAACGTGTAGCTCTTGCCCGTTTCGCGTTTGGACGGGTGCTGGTAGAAATCGGTACCGAAGCGGTCGGCGGGGATTTCGGTCACCGCGTCGCGTTCGTCGCGCAGCAGTTGCCAGAAGTCGCCAAGATTGTTCGCGCTCCCGGGAAACCGACAAGCCACCCCAATTATTGCAATCTTACTGTTCATCTTTTATGTCGCTTTCTCGGATGCGTGCGGTTGTTCCGCGCGATGTCCGTCATCTTGTACCACATGCAAAAGTACCGACCCAAGCTCTTCGGCAGCCAAATTCCGGCATTCGGGCGTGTCCGTGCCGTAATTTCGCCAAATGAAGTAGTCGCTGGTTTGCGGGGAAACACCCAGCTTATCGAATACGTGAGGCAGAGCGGGAACGTGATCGCCGTAAAAACAAACGACTGTTTCACGATCGCTGGTGCGCAAATGGTCGAGCAGGCGGCCAATCATTGCGTCTGCATTTTCAATGTGCCGCAGGTAGGCTGTCAGGTCGCGCCAGGACGGGTCTTCGCCAAGAGTATGCCGCGAAGACGATTCTCCAGGCAAAACCTGTTCGAGGTGCAGCGGGCCGTGGTTTTCCATTGTCATCGCGAAGATGAAGCGCGGGTTCTTGCGTTCGTTTTCCAGTGCGGCGATCACTGCGTCCAGCACTGCGGCATCGGAAATATACGGGCCGGCACGCGGCGCGTCGGCAAAGTATTCGATATCGAGAAATGTGTTGAATCCGAGCAACGGAAAGACACGATTGCGACCAAAGAAATCGGCGTAATACGGATGCAGCGCCAGCGTTTCGTAACCATCGCGGCCGAACCAACTCGCGATCGACGCGCACGCGCGGCGCACAAACGCATACGGATAAAAACGCGCGTAGCCGAGGCGCTCAAACGACAGGCCGGTCAGCACCGAGAATTCCGTGCGCATCGTGTTTGCGCCCCATGCCGGTACCGAAAGCTCGCCGTAGCAGACTGCTTCGCGTCTCGCGCGATCGAAATGGGAAAGCAAGGTTGGCGCAATTGCCGATGAAATGCGTCGTACGTCGAACAGCGATTCGCTCTGGATCACGACGACGTCGGGGCGTTGCACCGACGTACCGGCAACGAACGGCCCCGTCTCGACCACGCGCCGGAACGCCTTGAACGTCGCGGGACGCATGCCGTTCAGCAAGTATGCAATGAAAACCGCGAAAAACCCGTGACGCCGCTGATCTTCCTCGGCGTCGAGCGCCAACGGCAGGCGACCTGCAATGTATCGCGCCAGTAAGAATGTGAAGGCAACAACGGCCGCCAGCGCCAACACCGGACGCGGCGTGACGGGCGCCTCGGCAAGATAGCCGGCGACGACCAATACGATTCCGGCGCCGATCGCCGCGACCTTACCGGCGCTCAGGAACGGCAGATAGAGCCGCGGGTGCGAGAACAACTGACTGAAGAGGCTGAGATCGGTAAAAACGAACGGTTCGCGCAAGGACTCATATTTGGCGTTGCTGACGACTGCGACAAGCCCGACCAAAGCCACCGCGACGGACGACGAGAAGATCGGACGTGCGGTAACAAGCAACATCAGTGACGCAAGGAACACGACGGCAAGCACGTGCACGAGCAACGCGCCCGCGCCGCGCCGCAACGAAGCACGCGGAACCGCGATCAGGTCCGGCAGAAAAGACACGCCAGCCGCAACGGCAAACGCGAGCCAGATCGCGCCCGTCAATTTACGTCTTCCTTGCCGGGCAGATACGAAAGCTTGTCGAGAATCGCATCGGCCAATGTGATGGGCAGGACGGTGAGGATACGCATGCCGAACGCGAGCAGGCCCGGGAATGCGATTTCCGCGCGCCCGGCATCGAGCTTCCTGCGAATGTATGCGGCGGCCTGATCGGCAGTCCACATGAATGGCTTGTCGCCAGGAAAAACGTCGCTCATCGACGTCTTGACGAAGCCGGGAAGAATGACCGAGACACCGATCCCGTCGCGTTTCAGCAGTGGGCGGACAGAATCGGCGTAGGCCTTGATCGCCGATTTGCTCGCGCAGTACGCGGGCGAGATGGCCATACCTCGAAGCGCGGCGAGGGAACTGACCGCTGCAATGCGGCCATGCTTGCGGGTACGCATGCGCTCCACAACCGGGAGAACCGTGTGCATCGCGCCGTAGAAATTCGTATCGACAACGGTAGTGATGCGGTCGAGGTCCTCCCAGTCGGATGCGGAGGACAGCGTGCTCGCGACGCCAGCGTTGGCAATGAGCAGGTCGATCGGATGCTGATCGTCGAAACGATGCAGCCATGCGCGAATCGGCTCCGGCTCTCGTACGTCGACGATGCCGACGATCACTTTTGCACCGCGCGCCCGGCACGCCGCCGCCGTCGATTCGAGCTGCGTTTCATTCCGGCCGATGATGCCGAGCACCGTGTCGGGTTGCGCATAGGCGAGCGCCAAAGCTCGACCGATGCCCGCGCTCGCGCCGGTAACAACGACGTGCCGAACTGGCGCCTTAGTCATCCGCACGCTCTAGCCGGGCAACCGCGCCGGCAATGGCCATCGTGATGCCTGTCCGGGTGTAGAAATCGCCGTTGATCTGTGTGTGATGCATCACGTAGTCGAGGAAGGCGTGATAGAGATCCATATCCGGCGGCACGCCTCCAAGCCAAAAGTCATCGAGCGCTCCCTGCCAGGTCAGGCCGCCGAAATTGTAGATAGCGGAGCCGAGCGCAACCAGCGGCCGCTGGTGATGCAGCGCAGACAGGCCAACCGTGCTGTTGATCACCACGACCCCGCGTGCGTGCTCGAGCAACGTCGGAAGATGACCGGCATCGATGAAACGAATCCGATTCTCCATCCCTGCGGCACGCGCAATTTTAAGCGAAAAATTGCGATACTCGATCAGCCCCGTATCCAGGGGGTGATTCTTGATGACCAGCAACGCATCTTGCGGTGCATGCCGCGCGAATGATTCCACGACGTGGCGGATCGCAGCGCGAATTCCATCGAAAGACGAATGCACGACGATTTGTGCATCGGAATTCAATTGCAGCGGAAACAGGTAGTACGTCCGGCCGCTATCGAGCAATTCGCGCGTGACCGCCTCTGCTTCGCGTCGATGCTTGCTCTGCAGGAGCATCCGGACGGCGAGCCCCGAATATTCGAAAAATCCGTTCTTCGGTCGGTGACTGCGATACTTCGGAAACCTAGGCCAACATATCGTGTTCGCAAAGCGATACGTGATGTCGTGAAAGGCGCGCTCGTACAGGTTGTAGCCCGTGGGTTGCCACTGCTTGGCGGGCGGCGTCACGCTGCGTTGCTGTAGGTACCATGCACGGTCACGCGGCAGCAACGAGCGCCCATTGACGCCGTGGCGCTCCAGCGTGATCCAGTGCGGGCGGACGTAGCCTTCTTCGAATACGTGGACACGCAGGCCATGCGTCGCCGAGACGGTCAGCATCTCGCGATGTATGTCGCGACAGTCGCCGAACATCACGACATCGGTGATTCCTTCCCGCCGTACGATATCGTCGTACCATTGCGGCAAATTCTCAACCCCGCCGCTATAATTCAGAACGGCCCCCGCCCCGCCATACAATAAATCGCCACCGCAAAAATTTACTCGATGGACGGCATACCCTTTGTCCCGGAGCGCGCGCGAGAGTTGATAGAAAAAAAGCGAGGCGGTGCCTTGCAGCACGAGAAACGAGCGCGGCATCTAAGTATATTGAATGGAGGACCGAAGAGACGCTAAGCACGAGCGCAATGATCTGGAAAGGCACATGTAATGTACGCAATCCCCGTAATCTCTCGTGTCAGCCTCAATGGCAGAATGAGGCGACAATGAACGCCGAAGGTAGGGAGGATACCTCATTGCAATCCAAATGAGAAATATGCGGGATCGTCAAAAAAACGACATATGCCTCTCGCCAAATCGGATTTCGCACGAGCGTCACATATTTGCGGACGGACCTGTTCGACAACAGGCCGGCATTCGTACCGACTGGCCTTCCACATCGGCATGCCACCCGCTCCGTCGCTGCCCCGCCGCATTGCAAATGCGTCGCCCGGCCTTCCGCGTCCGGCACACATCAACCCTGCATCCACTGGCGCAGTAGTCCCGTCAGGGTTCGCGACTTGCGCCGCATGCCCGTCGGCGACTGAGTGACCGCCTCACCCAGATAGGAATTGGGTTTGGGTGTGCCGTCGACGATGTTGACCAGATTGCGAAGTTGCAGACGGCCCAGGTATTCATCGGAAAACGCGGGCGTATAGTAGACACAATCATCGAAAAAATAATGCGTCACCTGCGACCAGCGAGACATTGCCGGATCGATTTGCGGACTCCCGCCGTGCAGCAGATTGGCACACCAGATCAGCGCCTGCCCCTTACGGGCTTCGAATGTCTTGATACTGGCACCCTTTGCCGCCACCATGGCATCCCAGATTTCCTGATACGGCAATTGCGCTGATTCGCTGGATACCCCAAAGCCGCGTCGACCGGCCGTTGCATTGTCGATCATCGGCCAGTTGTGCGATCCAGGGACCAGCTGAAGCGGCCCTGATTCGGACGAGATGTCTTCGAGAGCGACCCACACCCCACACATGAAGCGCTGCGGGATCGACGAGAAATGCACCGCATCGGTGTGCAGCGGCTGCTGCGTGCCAACCCGGAAATTGAGCGTCTGGAATGGAAATGCCGCCCGACCATACAAGCGTTCGAGCAAATCCAGCATTTGACGATTGGTGGCAATCGCCTTGACGTCCGGGTCCTTTATCCACGCGTCCTGGATACGGCCGGCACCGTGGACCACGCCATCGCTGCTCAATCCCGTTTCCACAAACTGTGCGGTAAGGCGTTCGCGAATACGTGTAATCCGCGCATCGAGTTCAGTATCGGGAAAATCGATCACCGCATAGCCATTGCGATTCAACGCAACCGCAATCTCGTGCTCGCCGGGCGTCAACTCCGCCTGCGCGACCTCAGCGTCGAACAGTGGAGACTCGATCAATGGAATGCCGGGAAGCAGCCGCTTTTTTATATCCATGAATATTCCTTCTGCACTACATTATTCTCTCCGGGACACGTCAGAGAGATCAGATAACGGCGAATATTTCATCCTTCATGAAATCCTGCCCGCCTCCAGGAAAATTTCAAAAACACGACAACCGATTCACTCCACCTTAACTCGCCAAGGATCATATATCCTCGGGAAATTCGCAATAGTAAAATCCTCTCGATCGAGGGTCAAATTTTCATTATAGTACGGGTCATCTAATTGATCGGTGTGCCACCTGGAAAGCATGAAACTCTTCTCCCCATTAAATCTGGCACGCTTCTCGGACGACATCTGATCGTCACCCCTGCTATAGGATTCGTAGTGGTACAGGACTGCGTAAGGCGTCCACAATATTCGATAGCCGGCTTCCCTCACCCGAAGGCACAGATCGACATCATTAAATGCCACCGGAAGATTTTCCTCATCGAATCCGCCGACGGCTTGAAACACATCACGACGCATGACCAGGCATGCTCCCGTGACTGCCGAGAAATTTTGCGTCAGCATTGCTCGTCCGGCATAGCCAGGGTGCGTCGACGGGTACAACTTGTGCGCATGACCGGCGAAACCGCCAATCCCGATCACCACACCTGCATGCTGGATGAATCCGTCCGCATAGAGCAGCTTCGCGCCTACGGCACCGATCTCCGGACGCCACGCGTGCGAAACCATCTCTTTCAACCAATTCGGCTCACTTGCTTCCACATCGTCATTCAAAAAACAAAGAATGTCACCTGACGCATATTTAACAGCAAAATTGTTTATTGACGAGTAGTTGAAAGGAAAATCATACTTCAACACCGTCACGCCGCCTTGTGCCGACAAGGATTGCAGATAATCGACCGTCTCCTGGCTTTCGCTTTGGTTATCGACGACGATGACCTCCAGGTTTTCATAGGAGGTTCCATGAAGCAGGCTGTGGATGCATTTCTTCAATAAGGGACCGCCATCCCGAGTCGGTATGATGACGGTGACGCGTGGCGCGGGGATGGGCAGCGGATACTGCACTCGATAGGTTCCGGCCAGATGCCCACGGGAAACGCTCACCCCAGGCTGATCCTTGAAGTAATCCGAAAGCGCCCTGTGTCCGGCTTGGCCGACGCTATCATCCGGATCTGGAGCGGCGCAGCCGGGCCCCTTTCCTCGCCGGGTATGATAGAGCACGCGCGGGATATGACAAATCTGCGACGCCCCGCTCACTTTCACGCAGCGGAGTGCGAGATCGTAGTCCTGCGCACCCTCGAACTCGACGCGAAATCCACCGATCTTGCGCAGGATGGATGTTCTATACGCAGCCAGATACGAAATCAAGTCATGGGACAAAAACAAATCAGGATTCCACGAACTCTTGAAGCATTCATTGCTTCGAATCCCTCTCCAATCGATTTCATCCTTGTCTGAATATATTATATTCAGGCCACCAGTTTCGTTCTCCTTCAAAGCAACGAAATAAAGTGCATGAGGCGAGACAACATCATTTGGGGCAATAATCATGGCGAACTCCCCCGCCGCCATTTCGAGGGCGTCATTCGCCGCAATCGATATCTGTCCGCCCGCATCCCGGAAAGCAAGCTTTATACGACCATCTTTTTCCGAGACGAGTTTCAAATACGAAATCACTTCCGGGTCATGCATCTCATCGACAACCACGCATAATTCCCAATTTTCATAAACCTGCCCGAGAACAGATTCGATCGTAGGTTTCAAGCCATCGATCGATATTCGACACACGGGCATCAGAACCGAAATCAGTGGCATCTTCGCGAAAGAAGCGATGTGTTGCTTGATCTCGGCTATGTCGGATTGATGCAGGGTGTCAAATTTTCTTACATACGTTTCGTAATCCATCGAGACGGAATGGAATCGCAATTTTGCGCAATCCGCGTATGCACCGCTCAAATCCGTCAGTAGCCGAGTCCAGGTAAGGTTGTATTTTCTCGCCTGATTTGTTTTTCTGAACTTTATCAAATCGCCGATTACCCACTCGGCCATTCTGACGACTTTCTCCACACGTGTTATTTGTGTGATTCGGAGAAACTCTACCCGGACGCTGCCTTCACCATGCATGGGTGACAAACGCAAACGGCGCGCCTCGGGCGGAATCCTAACAATATGTTTGACATGTCCGAGTCGGGTCGCGGGAATGACAAAGGACTCCACATCGGAAAAGCCCGCTCCAGTATCCACGTGGAGCCGGGCCACCAGATGGGCGCCCCGCCGGATCATCCGGGATTCGATATACACCCAGCCCTTCGGAACGACATCGCCCCCGCTCTCAGGCTCCAGGTCGAAGGCCGGACGCTCGCCTGTCGACATCCAGTCGCAAGAGGTCGCATCGGACCCGGTCAGATCCCGGGCCGGATTGACCTTGAATCGAACGGTGCGACGAACTACCGACAGGAGAAAATCTTTCATATTGACCGAAAATGGATGACGCTACCGGCAAAAAGTCGGCCCCTCCGTCCGAAACGTCGAACGCGGAGCGCAAGCGGGAGAGCGTACAGACGGTCTCGCGATCGCGTTGCGCCCCGCCCGAGCGAGTACGGTGACGCGTCAAGTCTGCACGGAGCAAGCCTTGACAAAGCTATACCGAAGGATCGGCACTCACTCCGCCGTTGACACGGGCGCACGGAGCGCGAGACGCCGGAGCGATACAACACGGGGCGGCCACGCCAACTGACAATCGAATCGATCGAGCGAGAGATTCGGGCTATAAGCCGGATCATTCGCGATCATGTCACGCCATTGCCGCCGCATGTAGTCGATCTCCCGAGCCGCACGGGCCATCTTCTCGGCGGTATCGTCCTGTCCCCGCGTTGCGGATTCGTGGTGATACAGCACGGCGTGCGGCGTCCAGAGCACCGTATAGCCCGCTTGACGAACGCGCAGGCAGAAATCGACATCGTTGAATGCAACTGCGAGGTCCGTCTCATTCAAGCCACCCAGTTGTCGATACAACGACCACCGAACGACAAGGCATGCACCGGTGACCGCGGACAAGGACTGCACCGTCACCGCACGTGCCTGATATCCCGGCTCGTCGCGTCCCAACCCACGATGCAGGTGATCCGCGCAGCCGCTGAGCCCGACGATGACGCCCGCATGCTGAACACTTCCGTTTGTATAGAGCAGCTTGACACCGACGATACCGACCTCCGGCCGCAACGCGTGCCCCATCACTTCGTCGAGCCAGCCGCCATCGATGATCTCGACATCGTTATTGACGAGCGCGACGAACTCGCCTCTCGCGATTTCGACCGCGCGGTTGTTGAGGGCCGAATAATTGAACGGACGATCATCCCGCAGGATGCGTACCCGATGATCGACTGCAAGCCGCGCCATGTAATCGAGCGTGTCCGGGTCGTCCGATCCGTTGTCGACGATGACGATTTCGAATGCACGATAGCGCGTCTTAGTGATAATCGAATCGACGCAACGGCTAAGCAGCGAAAACCCGTTCCGGGTAGGAATCACGATCGTGACGAGCGGTGCCTGTTCGGGTACGGGATACCGTACATGATGACCGTACGCCGTCGACGAGACCGTTGCTTGAATACCCGCACGCGACAGGTGACGGACGACCGCGAGTCTCCTTGCATCACGCGCGTCGGAGCGGGCAACCGGGTCCTGAATAGATTCGGGTTCGGCACGGTTGTGGTAAAGAACACGCGGAATGTGAAGGATCCGATCCCGGCTGGTATGCGCGAGACACCGCAGCGTCATGTCGTAACGTGACGCTGCTCCGTGGCGATGATCCCGCCCGCCGGACGACGCGAACACGTCGGCTCGGTAAATGCCAAGGCCGGAAAACAGATCCGACGAGAGCATCAGATTCTCATCCCAGTCGCTCTTGAACCGCGGACTGTGCCGAACGCCATTGACGTCGATGTAGTCTTCGTCCGAATAGAGCAGATCGACATCGGGGCGGCGATCGATTGCATCGGCCACGACGTAGAGGCCATGTCGCGGAAGTACGTCGTCCTGTCCGAAGAACACGACCCAGTCGGCGCTTTCGGCAAGCGCACGGTCGAGCGTCGAATGTTCGTCTGCCAAGGCGCGATCCGAAATCACACGGATGCGCGCATCGGCACGCAGGTCCCGTGGAATCAGATCGGTGCGTTCGGAGCCGGGGCGTCGATCGACGATCAGAAGTTGCCAGTTCGGATAGATCTGCGCTGCCACTGAACGAATCGCCGTTTCCCAGTGTGGCGACGGCGCATCGGACACCTCCATGCCGATTGCAAACACCGGGCTGACGGTGAAGCGGTGCAGACTGTCCAGCATGACCTTGTACGTGTCGAGGCTCGGCGTGTCGAAGTGACGAATCCAGTCCTGGTACCCCACCAGTTGTTCCGATTCTTCGAACAGGCAGCAGTAGTCGCGCCACGCTCGCGCCAGATCGCCGCGCTCGCGCCGGCTATCCACCAGGTCGTAGTCATCGCCGCACGGCTTGTATCTCGGATGCAGCGCTTCGAGCTTGGTCATGATGCGCAAATGCGCAAATCGCGACGTGACGCGAGCGAGGCGAAACGCCTCGATGCGGTCGGCAACCGGATCGTCGAAATCAATCTCGATTTCGATCTTTCCCCGTGTCGGGAGATGCACGAGCCGCTTGCTCACTTGCCGCGCACCGAGCGTCATCGCAAGCGTTGCCGCCGAGAGCCCGCCGGGCAGCCTTATCCGCGCCCGTACCTGCGCCGCATGACCGCTCGTGCGCAGCTCGATCATGTACCAACCCGGCAGCAACCGGACGTCAACCAGATACACTCGGGTTGCGGGCCGATCCTCCGACACATGCATTTCGGCGCAGGATAAATCGACCAGGAACGGCATCCCCCACGTCAGGCGCAGGGCGTTGAAGTCAAACATGGGCTTGCGCGGGAAGCGGCTCAAAAGTATTCGGTATCCTCGAAAGCAGGCGCCACGGCATCCGTGCCGGATAACAATGCGTCGCCCGATACCTTCGGCTCGAAAATCTTCACGTCCGGAATGGCGGTCGCAATTGCGTTCACCGGCCCGTTCCTTCCTTCAGAATGCTTTGCAGGTAACGGCCATAACCGTTTTTGCTGAGCGGTTGCGCGAGACGCTCCAGCTGCTCATCGTCGATATAGCCGAACCGATAGGCAATCTCTTCGACGCACGCGATCTTCAGCCCCTGTCGGTGCTCCATTGTTGCGATGAACTGCGAGGCCTCGAGCATCGAGTCGTGCGTGCCGGTATCCAGCCACGCAAAGCCGCGCCCCATCGTCTGCACGTTGAGCAAACCATCCTTCAGATACAACGCGTTGAGATCGGTGATCTCCAACTCCCCGCGCCGAGATGGCTTCAGCGATTTCGCAAACTCCACCACCTGCCCATCGTAAAAATAGAGTCCGGTCACCGCGTAGTGCGACTTCGGCACCTCGGGCTTTTCCTCGATACTGATCGCCTTGCCCGCCGAATCGAACTCGACAACACCGTATCGTTCCGGATCCTGGACGTGGTAGGCGAAGACCTGAGCGCCGGCGGTCTTGCCGACCGCGCTCTTCAACAGTCCACCGAGATCGTGGCCATAAAAGATGTTGTCACCCAGAATCAGCGCCGAAGGATCGCCGCCGATAAACGACTCGCCCAACAAGAACGCCTGTGCAAGCCCGTCCGGGCTGGGCTGCACCTTGTACTGCAGACGGATTCCCCACTGTGATCCATCTCCCAGCAACTGCTCGAATCGTGGCGTGTCCTGGGGCGTCGAAATGATCAGGATATCCTGGATCCCCGCCTGCATCAGCGTGCTCAACGGGTAATAGATCATCGGTTTGTCGTAGATCGGCAGCAATTGCTTGCTGACTGCCTGTGTCGCCGGATAAAGACGGGTACCCGACCCGCCGGCAAGAATAATGCCTTTACGCTTCATGCTCGTTCTTGTTCCGTTTCAGTCGTGCAGTTGCTCGAATACGTCACCAGCCTATGCGCCGATCAGTGACCGATATCCCGACATCGGGACAGGCGTCCATGGGGCGCTTTGCAAAAGGCCGAAACTCGTGTACCGCAATCGGTGCGATATCGGAAGTGTGCAACGTCGGATCGACGCCACGCACTTCCGCAAGCGCCACGATGCGACGCGCATGCTCGCACCCGCTCGTCTCGCCGAATGCTGCGGCTTATCGAGTGACTATTCCCCGTAGTGGCGGTCGATCCACGTACGATACTGGCCACTCGTGACGTTTTTCACCCAGGCCTGATTCGTCAGGTACCACTCGATCGTCTTCCGGATACCCGTGTCGAAGGTTTCGGCGGGCTTCCAGCCGAGTTCACGCTCGAGCTTGCGGGCATCGATGGCGTAACGGCGGTCATGACCGGGCCGGTCGCGGACAAAACTAATCTGCTCCGCATACGACTTGCCATCATTGCGCGGCTGCAATTCATCGAGGATCGCGCAGATCGTGCGCACGACTTCGATGTTCGGCTTCTCGTTCCAGCCGCCAACGTTGTAGGTTTCGCCGAGCGCACCATTCGCCAGGACCGCGCGGATCGCCGAGCAGTGATCCTTGACGTAGAGCCAATCGCGAATCTGCTGGCCATCGCCGTAGATCGGAAGCGGCTTGCCGGCCAGCGCATTCAGAATGATCAGCGGAATCAGCTTCTCGGGAAAATGATAGGGGCCGTAATTGTTCGAGCAATTCGTGGTCACCACCGGCAACCCGTACGTATGGTGCCAGGCGCGTACCAGATGATCCGATGCCGCCTTGCTCGCCGAATACGGGCTGTTGGGCTCATAGGTGTTGGTTTCGGTGAACGGCGGATCATCCGCACCGAGCGTGCCGAACACTTCGTCGGTCGAGACATGCAGGAACCGAAACGCCTGGCGCTCGTCCGCCGCGAGGTCGGACCAGTAGGCGCGCACGGCTTCGAGAAGATTGAAGGTTCCGACGACGTTCGTCTGAATGAAATCGCCGGGGCCGTGGATCGATCGGTCGACATGCGACTCGGCAGCAAAATTGATCACCGCACGCGGCCGATGCTCGGCAAGCAGCCGTGAAACAAGCTGACGATCACCGATGTCACCCCGGGCAAAATGATGCCGCGAATCGCCTTCCAGCGATTTCAGGGTGTCCAGGTTCCCCGCATAAGTCAACTTGTCGAGATTGACGACGGGTTCATCCGAACCGGCAAGCCAATCGAGAACAAAGTTTCCGCCGATGAACCCAGCGCCCCCCGTGATAAGCAACATACTCGCTACCTTTACTCGCTTCAAGAAATTGATGTTCCGCGCGTAATTGCGAGGCATTCGTCGACATCGAACCATGCCTTCATCGCAACCACGTATCGCACTCACTCGGCCACGATGCCTCTTCCGCAGTAGAAGTCATCGAGCGCAAGCGACGAAAAGATTCGCTTTTCGTTGCTGGACAATCTCGCAACGAACCTCGAAAACAGTTCCTCGCAACGCGCCTTGCTGATTTGCAGCGACCCCGACATCTCGTCGCGGAAACGGACGGCTTCCTTGACGAAATCCATGGCCCCCTGCTGCAACTCGTGCCGGCATGCACGCCCCTGATCGATGTAGTCGCCCGATTCACGGAACTCGACGGAATCGGAAGACGCATAGCGGATCACCTGCTCGTCATCCGCACTGAGCATCTTTTCCAGCAGGAAGCTGTTCAGGAACATGAGCGGCGCGGTCGGTGCACGTTCGACGCCTTCCGCGAAACATCCCGCCGCCCGAACGCCGGCACTGGCCTCCAGCGACTGCCCCTTGGTATCGGTCATCAGATACAGCCCGTGCACCTTCTGATCGAACAGCTTGACCAGATGCCGCTGGATGGTCGCACCATAACCGACATCGACCACGGCGCCGCGACCATCTGCATCAAGCCCCTTGCCGCGCAGATAAGCCAGCGCGTTTTCCCGCTCCAGCCCGGCCTGCTTGAGGATATGCGGCGTGATGAAGTGCAGGAAGGGACGAATATGATCGATATCATGATCCATGATCGTCAGCGGCTCGTGCCTCGACCACACCTTCGCCCGTTCGCATTCGGCCCACTGTCGATCGTCCAGCACCGTGCCGAACCGCTCGTCCAGGAACATCGCCATGGACGCGCCATAGAAGTTGTTTGCCGCGGCGATGTCGAAGATGTCCTCGACCGTGCGAATGCAGGGCACCGTGACGGCCCGACGAGAGATCAGCAGATATTCGCTGCGAATCGCTTGTTCTTGACCGGCCTGCCAGCAATCGAAGACCTCTTTGAGGAACTTGCCCTCGCGCGCCAGGAAATACAGGCGATCGAGGTCGTTGTCCCGTACCTGCTCACGCAGCCATTCCGAAAACGCGACCACGATTGGACCGAGCAGGCTGTAGCCGACCGACCGGGCGCTGGAGCCGAACATGTCGTCGGCCGAGAAATCGGGATAGTTGACCGGTCCAAAATTTTCCGATGCAAGCGTGCCGAACAGGAACTGGTCGGCCGCCGGCGCCGTTTCCGCATTCGGGATCAGATCGGCGAGTAGCGGCATCGCACGCATCATGTTGCTCGGCTTGACGACGTGCGTTGCCCGGATACCCATGTCCGCGGGAATCTGGAAATCCGATCGCTCGTTGTCACCGATCATCACCATCTGCTGCGGCGCAATTTTTTCTTCGGCCAGAATATGCTCGTACAGTTTGCCGCTATCCTTGCGCACGCCGACTTCGGATGACAGATAAAGGTGGTTCCAGCCGTCGACGCCACAGCGCCGCAGCATTTCTTCGATGACCGTCCGCGTCAGGAACATGTCGCTGGCCAGGACGACCTTCTTGCCCTTTTGCGCGGCGAATTTCAGAAGCGCCACCATTTCATGCCTTGGCCGGACCGACTTGATCTCGAGATCGATTTCCCGGTCCGGCGTCAGCGATTTCCGCTCCCCGCGCTGAACCACGGCGAGGTGCTGGTAGATATCGTGGATGTCAACATCGCGCCCCTTGGCTTCTCGCGCTCGGCCTTCGGCCTGCACACGAAGGTCGCGGAAACCGGCGACCCCTTGCTGCGCGTATTCGGCATCCAGCAGACACTTGACGTAGTCGGCATCGAGAAATGGCCGGGTCAGCAGGGTATCGAAAATGTCGAACGCGACGACCTTCACATCATCGTTCTCGATCATGGCGTGCAGATGCGCGAGCGGCCGGTCAATGTACTGATTGAGCCGCCAACGCGACCAGCTCGGTGTCCGCGTATCGCGGATGATGCCGAGCTGGAAATTCCGGGACGTCGGAATGACGCCCAGCATCCGCTCGATCCCGTGAGCCAGCGTTCCGTCCGTTTGCCCTTGTTCCGGCGGGAAATTGCTCCATTCCAGCCCCGCTTCCAGCAACGGCCGCACCGCTTCCGTACACGCCCAGAACATCGACCCCGCCGGAAAATCGAAATACCCGTCCGGGAGCTTCTCCACTCCGAAGCGCGGTGCCCACGCTCGCGCCACACCCGAATTGGCCAACCAGGTATTGGCCATGTAGGGCAAATTGTAGAAGCACTGCGGATAAATCATGCCGTAGCGACCGCTCTTGAGCGCGCGCAAGAACAGCGCGATTCTTTCCGGCTGCTCGAATAGCGAACCCAGCAGATACTCCCGCCAGCCGTCTGTCTTCCCGTTGTTGTACAACGATTTTTTCGTCTGGATGTGCGAAATGACGTCATATTTCGCCAGATCCTTGCCGAACTCGACCACGAACGGAGCGATGTCACGACCGATATTGGGCACGACACGCACATCGACGCGCGCGACATTCGGAATGGTTGCAAAAACCTTCTCGACGGACTCGCGGGCAGCCTCGTTTGCCGTGGAAGCATAGAGATCGAACGAACACGGTATCCGGCCCAGGTATTCGGCGAACTCTCCGGCCAGATCCGCATAGTACATATGCGCGTGCACGGCCACGGACATGCCTTGAACCGCGGCCACATCGATGCCTCCCGAGCCGACGAATTCCGCCGGCTGCGCGCGCACATGCCCGATCGCAGGCCGGTCCGAAAAATCGCCTTCGTCGATTCTTTTCAGGAGGTCGCTTGTTCCGGAATAATTTTCCGTGAAATAGGTAAAGTTGGCCGACGGGCGGCGCCCGATCCGGGCACCGATCCACAGATAGTGATAAGCCGGCTCTAGACCGATCCAGGCAACATCCGGATACTCCCGCAAATACCACTCGGCATCAAAATGCTTCCATCCGCGAATAGCGGCTACTTCTCTCTCATTGATAGTGTCGATCACAGTCGCACCCCTTTTTTAATAATGCGCCCCTCGTTGATGCCGTGATTGATGTAGTGCCGCAGCGGGTCCGCCCTGCCTTGCAGAACGTCGGGATAGGTGGCGACATAATCATCCGGATCGAACAAGCCCTGCTCTTTCAGCGAGACCTTCTGTCTCTTATGGCTGAAATACGCTGGCAGCCAGGCGAGCGCACGTGCCTTGCTGGAGGTCGAAAAACCTTTCGTCAATACTGAAATAACCCGGCACAGCCATTCGATCTGCATTTTCAAGCCGGAAATTTGCTGATCGCGCTGTTGAATGTACTGATCGCGCTCCACAATGAGTCGCGTCAAGCCGCCGATCTCGCGAAAACGCTCGTGCAGGCGTCCTTCGCTTGTCGCCTTCTGCGCGGCAAGTTCCGCAAGCCGCGCTTCCAGAGCAAGCTGCGTCTCCATGGCGTCCGCGTGCTCCCTCGCGCGGTCCGACGTCACCGTCTGCAACTGCGTGCGCAATTCCGCGATATGTTGATCGCGCTCCTGGATAAGCCGCGTCAGCCCGCCAATTTCACGGAACCGCTCCTGCAAACGGTCGTCGCTCGCTGCTTTCTGCACGGCAAGCTCAGCAAGCGCCGCCTCGAACGATCTTTGTCGCGCGGTCGCCCCTGTCCGCTCCGTCACAAGCTCGGCAGTCAGCGCCCGCAACTGCCTGCTCTGTTCGTCAAGATGTTCGTCGTGTTCGCGAATCAGCTGTACCAGATCGCCGATCCGTTCCTGCAAACGCGCTTCGCTCGCCGTCTTCTGAGCCACCAACTCAGCATGCTGGGCCTCGAAAGCACGCTGCAAGGCGGCAGAGTCGGCCTGCTCCTGTTCGAGTTTCCCGGCCAGCGCCTGCAATTGATTGCCCTGATCCGAAAGATGCTGGTCGCGCATCCGGACAAGCGTCGTCAGTTCATCGATTCGCTTCTGCAGATCCGCCTCGCTTGACGCCTTCTCGGCCGCGAGTTCCGTCAGCCGAGCCTCGAAAGAGCGCTGCGACACCGCGGAATCGGCCCGCTCCTTCTCAAGCGCCTCGGTCAGTACCCGCAATTGATCGCCCAGCGTCTCGAGTTGCTGGTCGCGCTCCTGAACAAACTGCGTCAAACCGCCAATCTGGATGTGCAAATGCTTTTCGCTCGCCGCTTTCTGATCGGCGAGTTCCGCGAGACGCGCCTCGAAAGAGCGCTGCTGCGCGGCAGCCTGCTCCGCATCGTCACGTGCCTGACGCAGAAGACGCATGTCCTCGGTCGCTTCCATCGAATCGACAATCAGCGACGACCGCCAGTTGAGCGCATTGGTACAACGCACCTTGTTGTGAACGAAATCCAGATTGAGCTCGGCGTCGCACGGCCCGCGCCGGAAAACGGCACAGAAATCGTTCCATGAGTCGGCTTCCCGCTCGGCAACGAAGCTTTCCACCAGCGTCAATTCAAAGCCTTCGCCGCGCGCCAACTCTTCGAGTGCAAGCCCGGCATCCGGATAGAAGCGCCAATAATCTTTCGGATAGCGGTGCACCGAGCCATTGGAAGGCGCGCTGACATAGACATGGCCGCCCGGCTTCACTTTCCGACACATCTGGACAAAGGTCCGCCAGAAGGCATTGTCGTGTTCGAAGACCGACGATGCGATGACCAGGTCAAAGTGATCGTCCGGCACGCCCCAATCATTGAGACCGGTAATGACGATATCGACCCCGTCGCCCGCAACAAAGTCCAGCCCGACATACTCGGCATTGCGCGGAGAATGATCTCTCAATGTGCCGTTGATGTTCTGCGCACCGATCTCGAGTATCTTCGAAGGAATCGATGGCAAATAGGTATCCATGACCAGACCACCAATCTTATATGCAGTGTCATGCATACGCCGCTTCCTTATACATAGAGTTCACTCTCGCTTTATTTCAAAGCGACTCATAAATCTGAATTGCGTTCTCAACGGTCTCGCAGGCCGTGAGCACACCGTTGTCCAGAACAGCGGCATGACTGCAAACGTTGCGAATCAGATCCGTCTGGTGGGCAACGATGATCATCGCGCGATCGCCCCGTTTTTCGAACAGCTCGACATTGCATTTCTGGTGAAAACGGTGATCGCCGACCGACATGCCCTCATCAATCAAAAAGCAATCGAATTCGATCGACATCGAAATCGCAAAAGCCAACCTCGAGGCCATCCCGGAAGAGTACGACTTGACCGGCTCGTCAAGATACGCACCGAGTTCGGCAAAATCCTCGACCAGATCAAGGGTCTTGCGGTAATCGACGTTGTATATGCGGGCGATCAGCCGCACATTGTCCTTGCCCGTCAGGCTGCCCTGGAACGTTCCTCCGAATGCCAACGGCCACGATACCGACATCGTCTTGATGACCTCGCCGGAATGCGGCTTGTCCGACCCGCTGATAATGCGAATCAGCGTAGATTTCCCCGCTCCGTTGCGACCGAGGATGCCCCACCGTTCGCCCGCCCGAACACGCAGGTTCACACCTTTGAGCACTTCGCGATGCGATCGCCCGTGATGGATCGAATACCGTTTGGTGACATTGCGCAGTTCAATCATGCCCGACCTCGACTCAGTTCAATTGCACGCGCCGGATGGCGATGTGCGCAATCGACAGAGCAAAGAGAGTAAAGAACAACAACACGGTGACCGTATAGCCGAGGTAGTACAGCGTCGGCATGCGATCTCCGTAATATCCGTAATGGAAATACTCCACCGCATCGACCAGCGGGAAGTACGTCAATAATTCCGCGAGTCGCGGCGGCAGGACGTATGTCGGAATGAAAACACCCGAAAAAGGGATCATCAGGTACAGGATGACGTGTGAGACGCGCTCCACCGCCTCGCTCATCTCGGACAGCGCCGCCATGGTCATGACGAAATTGAACGAAAACCAGACGACGAGGAAGTACCCCAGAATCATGCTGAGCGGATCAGCGGGAAGCTGGCAAATGCCGATCACCACCAGTACCGTGTACAGCAGGAAGAACGAGGCGGTAGCGCCCGCAAACTCGAGAATGATGCGCGAGTACAGTATGTCGATCGGCCGAATCGGCTTGTGATGCAACAGCGAACGATTATATTCGATGGCCTTGATTACCCGGCTGGCGGTATTTCGCCAGAACAAGAGGGTCGGATAGCTGACCGCCAGGTATTCGGCAACCGAATACCTGGCCTTCGATTCCGTATGACTGAAAATAATCATCACGCCGACAACGAACATCGCCGGCTCGGCCATCATCCACAATACGCCAAGCCCTTCGCGACCGAAACGAGTGATCATCTCGCGCATGACCAGCGCCCAGATGACGCGAATCTGGATGCGCGACTGCTCCCAAAATGTCGGCGGACGATAATCAGCGGTCATAGTGCTCTTTCACTCCACCGATGACGATGGTCAACACGCCCCACAAGACAAGGCCGAGCAAGAAGGTAGCAAGAATGGCGCGCCCGCGACGCGGGCTCATCGCATAGTCCGGCAGGCTGGGTTCGGCAATGCGCTCGAGGTAAAGCTGCTTGCGTTCGGCCTCGACGCGCGCCTGATCCAACAAGGTGATGGCACCCGCAAGAATCTTGTCGGCCACTTCCTTCTCCAGTGTCAGGCGCTGGAATTCTGCGGCCTTGCTGGCCAGCGAAGCGCCTTGCGAGCCGGCCACGCGCTGACTCACCTGATCGATCGCCTGCTGCAGCAGCTTCGCGCGATCGCGCAGGGTCGGCAGTCCCGGATTGTTCGGCGACAGCCGTTCCATCTGGGCAATCTGAACACGTGTGGCGATCAAATCGTCCTGAAGTTTTCCAACCTGCTGCAGCGGGATCGTCGATTGGCGCTCGGGGTCGATCACGCCGGCGCTGTTCCGATAATGTGCCAATGCGAGCGTGGCGACCCGGTCACGTTCCTTTGCCACGTCGACATCGTGCTGGGCCGTATTGATCAGGTCTGCCCGGGCGCGCGTGTTCATCTGATTGACGATCCGCTCACCCAGTTCCAGCAGGCGCTTGTTCATGCTCCACGCGAGATGGGGATCGTATGCGTTGGTATTCAACGTCACGATCGAGGAATCGACCTCGACCTTGGCATCGACGATATTCTTGCCGTAGTAAAGATAAAACTCTTCCAGGCTGTTGTTCAGGCCGAAGATAGAGAAACGATTAACGAAGTCAATCGATCCACTCTGAAACGCCGACTTGATATGCTGCTCTTTATCCAGCACCATCATCGCATCACGAGAAAGAATGTATTTCTGAACCGTGTAGGCATCGCCGTCCGATTGAGAAAATCCACCGACACCTTTCAACAACCCTCCCAACCCCGATGCATTAGACTGTTGCGGGCTGCGAATCAGAAAGCTACTAACCGATGTATATTGATCACTGGCAATAAGACCAAAATAAACAATCGAAGCAGCAGTAGGAATAACGACCGTTATCAAAAACAAACGATTAATTCGCTTCAAAAATTTCATAATCACTTGAACGTCTGGACACCAGATACGATCGGATAGGCTACGGAGAACACGAGGTTCAGCACTTTCTGCAGTTCTGCCACCGGCGCATTGGAAACGTAAAGAACGTCCCTGTTGTCCATCATGAAGCTCTGCGCGACGAAGAACGAATCCGGATCTTTGAGGTTGATGTGATAGATGACCGGGACCTTGCCGTTTGCCGTCGTTCGCACCGGTTGGTTGGGCCACTTGAGCGCCTGCTGATCTTCCAGTCGGAAAATGAATACGCCCTGTGCGTCCGAACGTGAATCCTGCAGGCCGCCTGCCCGCGCCAACGCCTGCGCCAGCGTTATGCCCTGCGCCTCGAAATTGATTTCCTCGTTCTTGCCTGTCGCACCGAACGCAGTGAAGCTATAGGGCTGAAACAATGCCGTAACGACATCGCCCGCCTTGAGCGGGACGTTCTGGCGGGGATCACGTATCACCGTCTCCAGGGGCTCCAGCGCGACCGTTTCGCCGCGCGTTACCTGAATCATGATCTTGTTGATCGGCTGTTTCACACCACCGGCCGCGGCAAGCGCGTCGAGCACGCGCTCGCCGCGTGCGCTCAATTGCATGCGCGTGCTGCTCGATACGTCTCCCACCACCGTAACGTACGACGTCTCGTTACGCGCCAGTTGTACCAGTACCTGCGGGTCGTGCGCGATATTCTTGAGGCGCGCTGCGATAAACGCCTGCAACTGGCTCGGTGTACGGCCCGACGCCCTGATGGCGCCGACGAACGGCACATGGACGTTGCCGTTCCCGTCGATCACTTGCGTCGGCAGCTTGGTCAACCGCGCGCCAGTCGGCAGACTGCTGGACGTCGGGGCGTCACTCGTGCCGCCGCCGAACAGGGTCGCAGGCGGCGCTTCCCAGATCGACACCTCCACGACGTCACCTACACCTAGCTGTTGCTGAAACGCCGAGTTATCGCCCAACGTTGCAGCGAAATCCGTGCTTTTACGGCCGGCGTAGAGTTGCCGCGCGATCTGGTCGGTCACGTCGACGACCTGGATGCCTTGCGAACTGACCTGATTTGTGCCTGCGCCACTGGCATTAATCTCGGAACGACTCGGCCCGGACGTGGGAATGGCCCCGCAGGCAGCCAACCCAATGGCACCGCCGATGGCAGCAGCCAACCAAACACTGCGATTTAAACTCTGCATTTAACAATCCAGTCATTCAAAGGCCGCCGGATTTTACCGCACAATGTAAGATGTACCGGAGAATTCACCGGCGTGGAGCATCCGAATCGCCGATAGGCACCCTCGAGGTGCCTGCGGTTTTTCGCCGTCCAGCGGCCCTGGCTTACAAGCAGCCAAATCTTGCCCGCTAAGGCGCGAGCCGATTTGGTGCAAACAGGTACGGCCTCAACAGTCCATTGCCGCCGCTCGCGAGAACGAGCGGATCGGTAAATCTGACATCAAGCTTCAATTGGTTTTGGCATGCTCGGCATTTGCACCGGTCAATAGATGTGCGCGTGAATTGTCCCGCCATCCGAGATGCCATAGAATTACCCGGCGGAATTGTTGCATGAGCCGTCAGGCTTCGGCAAACAGAAACATTTTTTTCATTTCCGCGCGCACAACCACATTGCACCCGCGTGACAAAAATACTTCTAGACGTCACTCGTCTTGCCACTCGCTTTTATGATGGCCTGCTCCCCACCGGGGTGGATCGAGTCGGACTGGCCTACATCCGTCGGTATGGCGACCGTGCGCGTGCGGTGCTGAGCGAACGCGGCTTTTCCACAGTTTTAACGGAAAATGACTCGCAGAAGGCGTTCTCGCTGCTGCTGTCGTCGAGTCGCGATCGATGGGCGCTACGCAAAATTGTTGCTTCCGCGTTGCTGAACCAGCTTCGTTCGCAGCGATTCGATCGCGCAATTTTGTTGCATACCAGTCACAACGGGATGGAGTTCACTCGTTACTATCGGGCGATGGCGCAACGCAACGCGCGCTCGGTCTTCATGGTCCACGACCTCATTCCGTTGACGCACCCGGAATACTGTCGCCCAGGCGTGGATGCGTCGCATCGCACCCGCATCCATACCGCACTACGGCATGCGAGCGGCTTGATCAGCAACTCACAGGCGACCTACGACGAACTGGCGAACGAAGCGAGGCAAGCGTCGCTGCCGCTTCCGCCAGTCGTCGTCGCTCCGCTCGCGCCCGCGGTGGAACCTCATCCTCCGAGCCCGCCGCCGATCGAGGCGCCTTATTTCGTGATGCTCAGCACGATCGAGCCGCGCAAGAACCACTGGTTCATCCTGCACGTCTGGCGGCATCTGGTCGAACAGATGGGCGACGCCGCCCCCAAGCTCGTCGTCATCGGCCGACGCGGCTGGGAATGCGAGAACGTCGTCGACATGCTCGAGCGCTGCGCAACGATTCAGGGCGCGGTCATCGAAGAGTCGGATTGCAGCGACGATCGGCTGCATGCGTGGTTGCAGCATGCGCGAGCACTCGTGTTCCCGTCGTTCGCCGAAGGCTACGGTATGCCACTCGTCGAGGCGTTGATGCTGGGCGTGCCGGTGCTCGCCAGCGATTTGCCGGTCTTTCACGAGATCGCGTCAGACATTCCCGACTATCTCGACCCGCTCGACGGGCCTGGATGGCTCGCCCGGATTCGCGCGTACGCCCGGTCTGACAGCGTCGAACGAGCAAACCAGATCGCGCGGATCGAACGCTTTCGAGCGCCGACGTGGGGGGAGCACTTCGAACGAATCGACGGCTTTCTCGAATCGCTCAGGTAAATGGTTCAAGTCCCGAATGAATCCTTGATGACGCCCGAAATCCAGCCATTCGACACAATCGCAATGGTGCCAGGCAAGCGCAGGGGCCACTGGCCGATCGGCAAGTCGCCGTTCGTGTGGATTGATTCGTGGCGCGGGGTCGCACTTGCCCGGACGTTCGCATCGCTCGGACGTACCGTCTACCCGGTTTCCCCCGGCCCCGTCCTCGTCCGGCGGACGACGCACGCGCCGCCTTTGTCGTGGTTCCGCATCCCGCCGGATCTGGTCGCACGTGGCGGGCTCGTCGCAGCACTCCAACGCACGCTCGACGCCACGCAGTGCAGCGACACGGACGCGCGATGCCGCCATCTGATGCGCCGCGTTCTCGACAGCGACGCGCTGCACGTTCGGCAACGCGTGGCCGAACTGCCCGATGCATGGCGCGTACCCTGCGGCGGCAAGCGCATCGTACTGATCGACGAACGCGAAACATCGCATGCAGATAGCAGCACGTCGGCACCGAACCGCCGCCGGGATTTTGCGGCAATGGCGGATACGGCGCGTCTCACGAACGCCGACCTGTGGATCTTGCGCTCCGCCGATGCAGGCGCCGGCGATTGGTTGTCGAACAAAACGCAGTTGCCCGACCATGCTCGCGTCCTCGACGTCGCACATTCGCTGCGGGACGTCCTTCGACAGGCCGACGCCGTCTATGTCGTGGGCGCATCCGAAGGAATGGCCGCACTTCTGGCCGGCGTCCCGGTTCATGTGTTCGGTACACCCTATTACGCCGGCTGGGGATTGACGCAGGATCGCACTGCGATGCCGGAGCGCCACGCCCGCCCGTCCGTGTTTGCGTTATTCGACGCCGTGTTCCTGCAACTCGCGCATTACCTCGACCCGGCACGCGGCACCCCGGGCACGCTCGAAAGCGCGCTCGACTGCATCGAGCTGCAGCATGTCGTCGCGGACCGCTACAGCGACCTCGGCCGGGTAGCCGGCATTCGCTTTCAGTGGTGGAAACGTCCATACGCCACGCCGTACCTGTCAGCAGGAGGCGGCACGTTACGCTGGATAGCGGATCCGCGCGACACGCACCCCGACGAACACGCGGCGATATGGGGTGGACGTTCGGCAGAAGGCCTGCCGGACGGAGCGGCACGCGTGCGGATCGAGGACGGCTTCATCCATTCGACGGGGCTCGGTTCCGACATGTCGCCGCCGTGCAGCCAGGTAATCGATCGCCGCGGGCTGTATTTCGACGCGAGTCGGCCCAGCGACCTGACCGTCATTCTCAATCAGGCGACCTTCGACGAACCGGAATTGCAACGCGCGGCAGCATTGCGGCAGAAGCTCGTCCAGCTTGGTCTGACGAAATACAATCTCGGCCGTCAGGCACCGACGTGGCACGTTCCGCAGGACAAGCGCATCGTGCTCGTCGCCGGCCAGGTTGCAGACGATGCGTCGATCCGACTGGGAACAGGCACGATAGCCACGTCGGAAGCGTTGTTGCAGGAAGTGCGTGCGCGACGGCCCGACGCATTCATCATTTACAAGCCGCATCCGGACGTACTGTCCGGCAATCGTGCCGGGCTCGTCGACGCGGAGCACCTCGCCGATGTCGTCGATACGCATGCGGATCTCATTTCTCTGATCGACGTGGCGGACGAGTTGCATACGCTCTCATCGCTCGCCGGCTTCGATGCGTTATTGCGCGGGAAGGAAGTTCATACCTACGGTCTGCCCTTTTACGCCGGATGGGGACTGACGCACGATGCGCTGGAACAGCCGTGGCGCGAACGCCGGCTATCGCTCGACATGCTGACGGCGGGGGTACTGCTCCGTTACGCAATCTATTGGGACTGGCAACTCTCGCTGTTCACGACGCCCGAGGCTATCGCCCGGCAACTCGCGCCGAATGCAGCTCGACCGCTCGAGAAAATCCGCGGCAACCGTGCGCGCCCGCTCGTCAAGGCGATACGCTGGACTCGCAATGCGATGCGTTATGCCGGTTGGCAAGGACGGCAATATTTTCGCGATCGAGCGACGCGTTGACGACGATCGATACTCGTTCGCCGAATCGTCCGGAACAACCTGTTCGAGCCGCCTCAGACGCCATTTTCACGAGATCGGCGCGCACCATGGGCAGCACGCATCACGTCCTGCCCGTTTTTCACTACGTCAACCAATGTCAGCCCGGTTGCCCGCCCCTCCCAGGTCAGGTTATAAAAGCGCCTCCCATTCCGGTGCATGCGCCGCCCCTTTACCCTTGACTTCGGAGAACGCATGATCGATCTCGCCACCGCCCAGCAATTCCTGATGACCCGCGGCCTCGACTTCGGCCTCAACCTCCTCGCCGCGATCGTCTTGTGGTTCGTCGGCCGCTGGGCGATCCGCATCGGTACCCGCCTGCTCGGCAAGGTCGTTCGCCGCAGCGGCAAGGTCGACCCGACGCTCACCGACTACCTGACCTCCGTCGTCGGCGTGCTGCTGACGATCCTGCTGATCCTCGCGATCCTGCAGATCTTCGGCGTGCAGACCACGTCGTTCGCCGCGTTGCTCGCCGGCCTCGGCCTCGCGATCGGCACCGCCTGGGGCGGCCTGCTCGCGCATTTCGCCGCCGGCGTGTTCATGCAGGTGCTGCGCCCGTTCAAGATCGGCGACGTGATCAGCGCAGGCGGCGTCACGGGCACCGTGAAGGAGCTCGGCCTGTTCGGCACGACGATCATCACCGCCGACAACATCGTGACGATCGTCGGCAACAACAAGATCTTCTCGGACAACATCGCGAACTACAGCGCGACGCCGCATCGCCGCGTCGACCTGACCGCGAAGATCGCGCACAGCGTCGACGCGGCCGATGCGATCAACCGCCTGAAGACGCAGATCCAGCTGGTGCCGAACGTGCTGAAAGTGCCGGCACCGGACGTCGGCGTGCTGCAGTTCACGCCGGAAGGCCCGCTGCTGTTCGTGCGCCCGTCGACTCAGCCGGAGAACTACTGGCAGGTGTACTGCGACACCAATCGCGTGATCCTCGATACGTTCCGCGAGGCCGGCTATCCGACGCCGGAAACCCCGGTCTCGCAACGCAACGCGTGACGGACGCGGCGACCGAGCCGCGCGGACCAAAAAAAAGCGTGGCAGCCGCCACGCTTTTTTATTGCATCGAAAACGAAGCCCCCCGCTCAGCGCCCGCCCGCCTTCGGCGCCCCGTCCGAGCGCCGCCCGCGCACGAGCTTCCACACCGCGCCCAGCGCGACCGGCACGATCGCCGCGCCGATCCCGACCAGCACGATCACGTTCAGGTACTGGCGGATGAACGGAATGTTGCCGAAGAAATAGCCGAGCAGCACGAGCAGCAGCACCCACACCAGCGCGCCGATCACGTTGAACAACTGGAAGCGCGCAACGCTCATCGACGAAGCCCCCGCGACGAACGGCGCGAACGTGCGCACGACCGGGATGAAGCGCGCGAGCACAATCGTCTTGCCGCCGTGCTTGTCGTAGAACGAGTGGGTCTTCTGCAATGCGGCGCGATCGAGGAACCGCTCGAGCACCGGGATATGCGTATTGAACACCTTCGGGCCGACCCAGCGGCCGATCAGGTAGTTCACGGTGTTGCCAGAAATCGCCGCGACGAGCAGCAGCACGATCAGCAGGCCGACGTTCATTTCGCCCGTGGCCGCGAACGCGCCGCCGATGAACAGCAGCGAATCGCCGGGCAGGAACGGGAAGACGACGAGCCCCGTCTCGCAGAACACGATCAGGAACAGGACGAGATAGACCCACGCGCCGTACTGCCGGATGAAATCGCCGAGGAAAGCGTCGATATGCAGGACAAGGTTGACGAAATGAAGCAGCGTATCCAAATGCGATTCCTCGAAGGCGATGGGGCCGGAACGGCCGAACAGGCCAGACATGGCCGAGGCGCCCGCCAGCCAAGGCGGCGCGTGCAACGGGGTGATGATACCGAAACTACCTTAAGGCTCCGTGAAAAAACGTAACGGCCGGCCGCCCCGGCACGCGTTCGCCGCCTCGCTATAATTCGGCCATGTCCGATATCACCGAAACGGCCGCGGGCGCCGCGCCCGCCCCCGCCGCGCGCCCGCTGCGCGCGATCCAGCCCCTGCCCGACCAGCTGATCAGCCAGATCGCCGCCGGCGAGGTCGTCGAACGCCCGGCGTCGGTCGTCAAGGAGCTGCTCGAGAACGCGATGGACGCCGGCGCGACGACGCTGCGCATCGTGCTGGAAGAAGGCGGCGTCAAGCGCATCTCGATCACCGACGACGGCTGCGGGATTCCGCCCGACGAACTGGCGCTCGCGCTGATGCGCCACGCGACCAGCAAGATCCGCTCGCTCGAGGAGCTGGAGGCGGTCGCGACGCTGGGGTTTCGCGGTGAAGCGCTCGCGTCGATCGCGTCGGTCGCCGAGATGTCGATCACGAGCCGGACGGCCGATGCCGCGCATGCGATGAAGATCGATGCGCAGACGGGCGTGCTGTCGCCCGCTGCCGGCTCGATCGGCACGACGATCGAGGTGCGCGAGCTGTACTTCAACACGCCCGCGCGGCGCAAGTTCCTGAAGAGCGAGCAGACCGAATTCGGCCACTGCCTGGAAATGATCCGTCGCGCGGCGCTCGCGCGGCCGGACGTCGCGATCTCGGTGCTGCACAACGGCAAGGCCGTCGAGCACTGGAATGCGACGGAGCCCGCGCAGCGCGTCGCGAAAATCCTCGGCGACAGCTTCGCGACCGCGCACCTGCCGCTCGACGAGCAAGCCGGCCCGCTCGCCGTCTACGGCTGCGCCGGCCTGCCGACCGCGAGCCGCGGGCGCGCCGACCAGCAGTATTTCTTCGTGAACGGCCGCTTCGTGCGCGACAAGCTGCTGACGCACGCGGTGCGCGCCGCCTACGAGGACGTGCTGCACGGCGACCGCTACCCGTCATACGTGCTGTTCCTCGATCTGCCGCCCGAAGCCGTCGACGTGAACGTGCATCCGTCGAAGATCGAAGTACGGTTCCGCGATTCGCGCTCGATCCACCAGTACGTGTTCCATGCGGTCCAGCGCGCGCTCGCGCGCCATGCGGGCGCATCGCCGGAAACCACGGCGGGCGGCCATGCCGCGCATCTCGAACCGGCCCCGCGCGGGCCGGCGTCGTTCCTCGACACACCGCTCGGTCAGGGCACGAGCCACACGACCGGCGGCACGGGCGGCAGCGGCTTCTCGTCGCCATCGTCTTCATCGTCGGCGGGCAACACGTGGATGCGCCAGGCGCGGATGACGCAGGGCACGCTGCCCGTCGCACAGCCGCTCGCGCTCTACGACGCGCTGTTCGGCCGCAAGGACAGCGGCGCGGGCACGCCGGACGGCACGACGCTCATCGCGCGCGATGCGGCCGATTCCACCGACGCCCCGGTCGCGCCGCTGCCGGGCTTCACCGCGGCGCCGCTCGCCGCCGGCGCGCACGACGAGCAGCCGCTCGGCTTCGCGCTCGGCCAGATCCACGGCATCTACGTGCTCGCGCAGAACGCGTACGGCCTCGTGATCGTCGACATGCACGCGGCCCACGAACGAATCCTGTACGAGCAGTTCAAGAATGCGCTCGCCGACCGCACGGTCGCCGTGCAGTCGCTGCTGCTGCCGATCTCGATGACGGCCACGCCAGTCGAGATCGGCACGGTCGAGGAAGAGCGCGACACGCTCGAATCGCTCGGCTTCGACCTCGCGGTGCTGTCGCCGACGACGCTCGCGATCCGCGCGGTGCCGGCGCTGCTGAAGGACGCCGACCTGCAGTCGCTCGCGCGCGCGGTGCTCGCCGACCTGCACGCGTTCGGCGGCTCGCGCGTGCTCACCGAGCGCCAGCACGAACTGCTCGGCACGCTCGCGTGCCATCACGCGGTGCGCGCGAACCGGCGCCTGACGCTCGACGAGATGAACGCGCTGCTGCGCCAGATGGAGGCGACCGAGCGCGCGGACCAGTGCAATCACGGCCGGCCGACCTGGTATCAGCTCACGCTGAACGATCTGGACCGTCTCTTCATGCGCGGGCAATGAGCGCTTCTTCGCAGTCCCGCCCGACGACGATCGCCTGCCTGCTCGGCCCCACCGCTTCCGGCAAGACCGCGGCGGCGCTGGCGCTCGCCGCGCGCCGCCCGATCGAGATCGTCAGCGTCGATTCGGCGCTCGTCTACCGCGACATGGATATCGGCACCGCGAAACCGTCGCGCGACGAGCGTGCGAGCGTGCCGCACCACCTGATCGACATCATCGACCCGGCCGATGCGTATTCGGCCGCGGAATTCCGCGCGGACACGCTGCGGCTGATCGGCGAGATCGTCGCGCGGGGCCGCACGCCGCTGCTCGCCGGCGGCACGATGCTGTACTACAAGGCGCTGACGCAAGGGCTCAACGATCTGCCGGGCGCCGACCCGGAGGTCCGCGCGGCACTCGACGCCGACGCCGCGCGCGACGGCTGGCCCGCGCTGCACGCGCGGCTCGCGCAGGTCGACCCCGACACGGCCGCGCGGCTCGCGCCGAACGATTCGCAGCGAATCCAGCGTGCACTGGAAATCTTCATGCTGAGCGGGCAGCCGATGTCGGCGCTGCTCGCCGCGCCGCGCCGCACCGACGATGCGGCCGCCGCGTACCGCTTCGTGCCGGTCGCGCTCGAGCCGTCGGACCGCGCGGTGCTGCACGCGCGGATCGCGCAGCGCTTCGACGCGATGCTCGACGCGGGCTTCATCGACGAAGTCGAACGGCTGCGGCGCCGCGACGATCTCCATCCCGACCTGCCGTCGATGCGTTGCGTCGGCTACCGGCAGGCGTGGGAATTCCTCGACGGCGATACCGACTACCGGACGATGCGCGACAAGGGCATCTTCGCAACCCGCCAGCTGTGCAAGCGCCAGATCACGTGGCTGCGCGCGATGCCGGAGCGGATCGTGGTCGACTGCATCGCGCCGGATTCGACGGCCCGCGCGCTCGACGCGCTCGAACGCGTGCTCGACGGCCGCACGCCGGACTAGCCGCTCAGCCCGCCCGACGCGCCGCCAGGCGCGCGCGCGCGCCGTCGACGATCCACGCGATGCCGCGCTCGAACGCTTCGTCACCGCTGCGCTCGCGCAGCGCGGCCCAGCCTTTCGCGAACAACGGGTACTCGGCCGCGTCCGGCAGCAGCGCATCGGCGTCGCCATTCGGCCGCGCCTGCTCTTCCAGCACCCATCCGACCACGAAGCGCCCGATCGCGACCATCACGTCGACCGCCTCGTCCGGCTTGAAACCCGCTTCACCGAGCAGCGCGACCTTGCGTTCGATCGAACTGAAATGCAGCGCGCGCGGTCGCGTGCCGGCGTGCAGGCGCGCGCCGTCGCGATAGGCGAGCAGCGCGCGGCGAAAACTGCGCGCGTTCTCGGCGAGCCACACATCCCACACGTCGCCCGGTCGGGGCAGCGACTCACCGTGGCGCTCCAGCATGATCGCCTCGGCCATCGCGTCGAGCAGCTCGGCCTTGTTCCTGAAATGCCAGTACAGCGTCGGCGACTGCACGCCGAGCCGCTCGGCGAGCCGCCGCGTGGACAGCCCGTCGATCCCCACCTCATCCAGCAATTCGAGCGCCGCGCGCAATACCGTGTCGCGCGTCAGTCGCGCGCCTGTGTCCTTCATCTCTATCACCGATAGGGAAACTGTGGAATACTATGCACTCTATCATCGATAGAGTGATGCTCTTGAATCCGTCCCTGATTGCCATCCTGGCCACGGTCCTGCTCGACGCGATCGGCGTCGGGATCGTGATGCCGATCCTGCCCGGGCTGCTGCGCTCGCTCGCCGCCGCGGGCAGCACCGACACCCACTACGGCATCCTGCTCGCGCTGTACGCGTTCGCGCAGTTCCTGTGTGCGCCGCTGCTCGGCGCGTTGAGCGACCGTTTCGGCCGGCGCCCGGTGCTGCTCGCGTCGCTGGCCGGCGCCGCGCTCGACTATCTGCTGATGGCGCTCGCACCGACACTCGCGTGGCTTTACGTCGGCCGGCTGATCGCGGGCATCACCGGCGCGAACGTCGCGGTCGCGACTGCGTACGTGACCGACGTGACGGCCGAGCCCGACCGCGCACGGCGCTTCGGCCAGCTCGGCGCGATGATGGGCATCGGCTTCATCGCCGGCCCGTTGATCGGCGGGCTGCTCGGCGTGCTGCATCTGCGTGCGCCGTTCGTCGCGGCCGCGTTGCTCAACGCGCTGAATCTCCTGCTCGTGTGGCGCGTGCTGCCGGAATCGCGGCCGCGTTCGGCCCGCGAAGGCCGGGCGGTCGGCGCGCTCAACCCGTTCGCGAGCCTGCGCCGGCTGAGCGGCGCGCCCGCGCTGGCGCCGCTGGTCGGCATCTACGTGATCGTGGCGCTCGTGTCGCAGGCGCCCGCGACGCTGTGGATTCTCTACGGCCAGGAACATTTCGGCTGGTCGACGCCGGTCGCGGGGCTGTCGCTCGCAGGCTACGGCGCGTGCCACGCGCTCGCACAGGCGTTCGCGATCGGGCCGCTGATCGCGCGGCTCGGCGAGCGGCGCGCGCTCGCGCTGGGCCTCGCGGGCGATGCGCTCGGGCTGGCGATCATCGCGTTCGCGACCGCCGCATGGGTGCCGTTCGCGCTGCTGCCGCTGTTCGCGGCCGGCGGCATGACGCTGCCGGCATTGCAGGCGATGCTCGCGCGGCAGGTCGACGATGCGCGCCAGGGCGAACTGCAAGGCACGCTGGCGAGCGTGGCGAGCCTGATCGGCGTCGCGGGGCCGCTCGTCGTCACCGCGACCTACGCGGCGACGCGTGCGACATGGCCGGGGCTCGTGTGGGCCGCGGCCGCGCTGCTGTACCTGCTCGTGCCGCCGTTGCTGGCCGGCGCGCGCCCGGCGAACGCGCCGCGGGCGTCCGCATAAGCGTCGACGTGCGCCGTCGCGCTGAGCCCGCGACCGTCCGAAAAAAAACCGCCCGGATCGCTCCGGGCGGCTTTTCCTGCTGCATCTGCTTGCCCTGCGTCAGACCACGACCGTCTGCGCCTCGCCTTCGCGGGTCGCACGCACGGTGCCGATCTTCCACACCTGTTCGCCGGCGGCGGTCAGGTCGGCGATCGCCGCGTCGGCATCGGCCGCCGACACGATCACGGCCATGCCGATCCCGCAGTTGAACACGCGGTGCATTTCCGCGTCGGCGACGCCGCCGTGCTCCTGCAGCCACTTGAACAGCGGCGGCAGCGGCCATGCTTTCTGGTCGAGCTCGGCGGTGAGGCCTTCGCGCAGCACGCGCGGGATGTTTTCGACGAGGCCGCCGCCCGTGATGTGCGCCATGCCCTTCACCGACAGCTTCTGCATCAGCGCGAGCAGCGGCTTCACGTAGATGCGCGTGGGCGCCATCAGCGCGTCGGCCAGCGAGCGGCCATGGAAATCGGCGGACAGATCCGGGTTCGCGCGCTCGATGATCTTGCGCACGAGCGAGAAGCCGTTCGAGTGGATGCCGCTCGACGCAAGGCCCAGCACCACGTCGCCTTCGGCGATCGTGCTGCCGTCGATGATCTTGCTCTTCTCGACCGCGCCGACCGCGAAGCCGGCCAGATCGTATTCGCCGTCCGGGTACATGCCCGGCATTTCGGCCGTTTCACCGCCGATCAGCGCGCAGCCCGACAGTTCGCAGCCCTGCGCGATGCCCTTGACGACCGTGGCGGCCGTGTCGACGTCGAGCTTGCCGCACGCGAAGTAGTCGAGGAAGAACAGCGGCTCGGCGCCCTGCACGAGGATGTCGTTGACGCTCATCGCGACCAGATCCTGGCCGACGGTGTCGTGTTTGTTCAGATGAAACGCGAGCTTGAGCTTGGTGCCGACGCCGTCGGTGCCCGACACGAGCACGGGCTCCTTGTACTTCTTCGGCACTTCGAACAGCGCGCCGAACCCGCCGATGCCGCCGAGCACGCCGTCGCGCAGGGTTTTCTTCGCAAAAGGCTTGATCTTGTCGATGAGCGCGTCGCCTGCGTCGATGTCGACACCTGCGTCGCGATAGGACAGACCCTGAGCGTCGGGAGCGGATTTCGGAGGATTCATGGGGGAATGCGAGAAGGTCGGTAAAATGCGATTTTACCCGAAGCCGGCCCGTTGGCCGGAATTCCCAGCACCGAATCGTCAGGGATTGCATCTTGGTCAACACGTCCCCGTTTTCATCGCCGGGCGAAGCGCGCCGAAACCCGCGCCGCGCCGCCGTGCGTACGGTCGCGCGTGAAGCCAGCCGAGGCGCCTTCCCCCGCGCGTGCCCGACGTACGGCGCGCGTTTTTTCAACCGATCCGCATTGTGACTGCTGTGTCCCGTCAACTGACGCTCGATCTCGGCACGCCGCCGCCCGCCACGTTCGACAACTTCATCATGAGCGACGAGAACGACGAGCTCGTCACGCGCCTGCAGAAGCTCGATCTCGCGCTCGCGGCCGGCCCCGTGCCGGACCGGTCGTTCTACATCTGGGGCGAGCCGGGCAGCGGCCGCACCCACCTGCTGCAGGCGCTCGTGAGCGACGCGTCGTACGGCTATGCGCGCTACCTGACGCCGCAGAGCCCGCTCGGCGCGTTCACGTTCGACCCGCGCATCGGCATCTATGCGATCGACGACTGCGACCGGATGAGCGACACGCAGCAGGTCGCGCTGTTCAATCTGTTCAACGAAGTGCGTGCGCACCCGTCGAGCGCGTTCGTCGCGGCGGGCCCGGCGGCGCCGCTCGCGCTCGACGTGCGCGAGGATCTGCGCACGCGCCTCGGCTGGGGGCTCGTGTTCCACCTGTCGCCGCCGTCCGACGCCGGCAAGATCGCCGTGCTCAAGCTCGCGGCGAAGGAGCGCGGGATCGCGCTCACCGACGACATCGCCGCGTACCTGCTGACCCATTTCCGCCGCGACATGCCGAGCCTGATGGCCCTGCTCGACGCGCTCGACCGCTTCTCGCTCGAGCAAAAGCGAGCGGTCACGCTGCCGCTGCTGCGCCGGATGCTCGCGCGTCCCGGCGACGACATCACACCACCGGGCACGGGCCCGAACCGCTTCGAGTAAAATGCGCTTCCATGACTAATCTGGCACTCTTTGACCTCGATCACACGCTGATCCCGACCGATAGCGACCACGAATGGGGTCGCTTCATGGTGAAGCTCGGCATCGTCGACGCGGAAAGCTTCTCGCGTCAGAACGACCAGTTCTTCGCCGACTACAAGGCCGGCCAGCTCGACATCCACGCGTACCTGTGCGCGATGCTCACGCCGCTCGCGAAGTATTCGCGCGCGCAACTGGCCGAATGGCACGAGCAGTACATGCACGAGGTGATCCGGCCGGCGATGACGCCCGCCGCGCTCGAACTCGTGCGCCGGCATCTCGATGCGGGCGACCTGTGCTGCGTCGTGACGGCGACCAACGAATTCATCACGCGCCCGATCGCGACCGCGTTCGGCGTCGACACGCTGATCGCGTGCGAGGTCGAAACGACCGACGGGCATCCCGATTCGCCGTACACGGGCCGGCCGACCGGCACGCCGAGCTATCGCGAAGGCAAGATCGTGCGCACCGAAGCGTGGCTCGCGTCGCTCGGCAAGCATTGGGACGACTTCGAACACAGCTATTTCTACAGCGACTCGCACAACGACATCCCGCTGCTCGAGAAAGTCACCGACCCGATCGCGACCAACCCTGACGACACGCTGCGCGCGCATGCAAGCAACCGCGGCTGGCGTATCCTCGATCTCTTCTGAACGTCGTGATCAAAAAATTCATTCGCAAGCTCCTCGGCCAGGACGAAACCGAGCAAACGCATCCCGCAGCGGCCCCGGCCGACGAAGCGGCCCCTGCTGCCCCGCGCGCCCCGAAGGGCGCCCGCGGCGGCGGCGCGAAGAAACCGCGCAGCAACCATGAGCCGACCGTCGTGCCGGCCAGCGTGCACGGCATCAACCCGGCGCTGATCTCGAAGAACGCGGTGCGCGTGACCGACACGCTGCAGCAGGCGGGCTTTCGCGCGTTCATCGTCGGCGGCGCCGTGCGCGACCTGCTGCTCGGCATCGCGCCGAAGGATTTCGACGTCGCGACCGACGCAACGCCGACCGAGGTGCAGCGCCTGTTCCGCCGTGCGCGCCTGATCGGCCGCCGCTTCCAGATCGTCCACGTGCAGTTCGGCCAGGACCTCATCGAAGTGTCGACGTTCCGCGCGCTGGTCGACGCGCCGCCCGAGGCGGCCGCGGCCACGGCCGAGCCGCCGCGGCGCCTGAAGCGCGACGAACTCGATCGCCGCACGCATGCGGTCGACGCCAGCGGCCGCGTGCTGCGCGACAACGTGTGGGGCGAGCAGCACGAGGACGCCGCACGCCGCGACTTCACGATCAACGCGATGTACTACGACCCGTCGACGCAGACGGTGCTCGACTACCACGACGGGATGGCCGACGTACGCGCCCGCCTGTTGCGGATGATCGGCGATCCGGCCACGCGCTTTCGCGAGGATCCGGTGCGGATGCTGCGCGTCGTGCGCTTCGCGGCGAAGCTCGGCTTCGAGATCGAGCCGCATACGCGCGAGCCGATCCACGCGCTCGCCGACCTGATCAACAACGTGCCGGCCGCACGCCTGTTCGACGAAATGCTGAAGCTGCTGCTGTCGGGCCACGCGCTCGCGTGCCTGCAGCGGCTGCGCAAGGAAGGCCTGCATCACGGGCTGCTGCCGCTGCTCGACGTCGTGCTCGAACAGCCCCAGGGCGAGAAATTCATCACGCTCGCGCTGAACAACACCGACGCGCGCGTGCGCGCCGGCAAGCCGGTGTCGCCGGGCTTCCTGTTCGCGACGCTGCTGTGGCACGACATGCGCCAGCGCTTCGAGCAATACACGGCCGCGGGCGAAATCCCCGTGCCGGCGCTCCACCGCGCGATGGACGACGTGCTCGACATGCAGACCGAGAAACTCGCGATCCACAAGCGTTACTCGGCCGACATGCGCGAGATCTGGGGCCTGCAGCTGCGCCTCGAGAAACGCTCGGGCCGCAGCGCGATGCGGCTGCTGGAACACCAAAGGTTTAGAGCGGGGTATGATTTCCTCCTGTTACGCTGCGAATCCGGCGAGCTCGATGCGGAAGTCGGACAGTGGTGGACGGATTTCATCGAAGGCGACGCGGCCGCTCGCGAGGCATTGCTCACGCAGGGCGGCTCGAAGGAAAAATCGCCCCGCAAGCGGCGCCGCCGCGGCGGTGCGCGAAACCGCCAGCAGGGTGAGAGTGCCGCCGAGCAGGCGCCGGACACCGCAGGCGGTACCGCGAGCGGTTCCGACGACTGACGCGCGCGCCGGCGAACGACGTAGGAAGTGATGCCATGACGGTTGCATATATCGGACTGGGGGCGAATCTCGGCGATGCGCGCCAGACCCTGAAGGACGCGGTGGTGTGCCTCGCGCAGCAGCGCACCATCTCGATCCTCGGCAAGTCGAGCCTGTATCGCACGGCGCCTTTCGAAGCGGGCGGCGACGACTACTACAACTGCGTCGTCAAGCTCGACACGACGCTGTCGGCCCGCGAGCTGCTCGCGCTCTGCCAGAAGATCGAACATCACTTCGGCCGCGAGCGCCCGTATCGCAATGCGCCGCGCACGCTCGACCTCGACATCCTGCTGTTCGGCGCCGATTCGATCGACGAACCCGACCTGATCGTCCCGCACCCGCGCCTCACCGACCGCGCATTCGCGCTCGTGCCGCTCGTCGAGATCGAGCCGGCGCTCGACATCCCCGCGCGCGGCCGTGCCGACGCCTTTCTCGCCGCCGTCGCGGATCAGCGCGTCGAAAAGGTGCAAACCTGCCAGTGCCTGATGCAAAAGGCGCTCGCTGCCGGCGAAGACGCCGACAAGACCCGCTGCCGATGAACTCGACTCCGCTGACCGTCACCGCGCCCGACCTGCGCGCCCCGCACCGCTATCTCGTGATCGAAGGGCCGATCGGCGTCGGCAAGACGTCGCTCGCGCGCCTGCTCGGCGAGCGCTGGTCGATGCAGACGCTGCTCGAGCGCCCGCAGGACAATCCGTTCCTCGAACGCTTTTACCGCGACACCGCGCGCTACGCGCTGCCGGTCCAGCTGTCGTTCGCGCTGCAGCGCGCGCAGCAGGCGCGCGAGCTGATCGGCGCGCTCGAAACCGGCCGCCCCGTCATCGCGGATTTCATGCCGCAGAAGAACGACATCTTCGCGCGGCTGAATCTGCCGGAAGACGAGTGGCAGCTGTATCGCTCGATCGCCACGCACGTCGACGTGCCGCAGGCGCCGTCGCCCGATCTCGTCGTCTATCTGCAGGCCAGCCCCGAAGTGCTGTTCTCCCGCATCCAGAAGCGCGGGCTGCCGATGGAACTGCAGATCAGCGACGCATACCTGCGCTCGCTCGTCGACGCGTACAACGAATTCTTCTACCACTACGACCGCACGCCGGTGCTGACGGTCGCAGCCGAACACCTGAACCCGCTGGATTCCCCCGACGATCTCGCCCTGCTGGTCGAGCGCATCGAGACGATGCGCGGCCGCAAGGAATTCTTCGTCAAGGGCGAGACGACGCGCTGACGCGTCCCGCCTGTCGTTCTACCCCCATCGACCCGGATTTCCCATGACCTATCTCCAGGAATCGAGCCGGCCTGCCGTGACGGTACCCAAGCTGCAGGCAATGCGCGACGCCGGCGAGAAGATCGCGATGCTCACCTGCTACGACGCGAGCTTTTCCGCGCTGCTCGATCGCGCCGGCACCGACGTGCTGCTGATCGGCGATTCGCTCGGCAACGTGCTGCAGGGCCACACGACCACGCTGCCCGTGTCGATCGACGACATCGCGTACCACACCGCCTGTGTCGCACGGGCGCAGCCGCGCGCGCTCGTCGTCGCCGATCTGCCGTTCGGCACGTACGGCACGCCGGTCGACGCGTTCGCGAACGCGGTCAAGCTGATGCGCGCGGGCGCGCAGATGGTCAAGCTCGAAGGCGGCGAATGGCTCGCCGACACGATCCGCTTCCTCGTCGAACGCTCGGTGCCCGTCTGTGCGCACCTCGGCCTCACGCCGCAGTCGGTGCATGCGTTCGGCGGCTTCAAGGTTCAGGGCAAGACCGAAGCCGGCGCCGCGCAACTGCTGCGCGATGCGCGCGCGATCGAGGATGCCGGCGCGCAGCTCGTCGTGCTCGAAGCCGTGCCGACGCTCGTCGCGGCCGAAGTCACGCACATGCTGAAGATCCCGACGATCGGCATCGGCGCCGGCGTCGACTGCTCGGGGCAGGTGCTCGTGCTGCACGACATGCTCGGCGTGTTCCCCGGCAAGCGGCCGCGTTTCGTGAAGGATTTCATGCAGGGGCAGCCGAACATCCAGGCGGCCGTCGAAGCCTACGTGAGCGCGGTGAAGGATCGGTCGTTCCCCGGCCCCGAACACTCGTTCTGACGTGGAAGACCGGATGTAAAAAAGCGCGGCGCCCTTTGCGGGGCGCCGCGCTTTTTCGTTTGTGCGCCGCGTGGATGAACGAGTTCGTGGCACCGGAGCAAGCATACGGCGCCCGCTCCGTCACCTCGTCACTTCAGCACCGCGTCGAGCGCACCGCGCAGCGCATTGGTCAGCAGCAGCCCCTGCGCGCGCGCCAGATCATCGCGGGTCACGACGCGCTCCACGGCCCCGAATGCGGGATCGTCGAGCAGCACCCCGCGCATCACGCCCGGCAGCACGCCGGACGCCAGCGGCGGCGTCACCCACTGGCCGTCGAGCTTCACGAACAAGTTCGAGCGCCCGCCTTCCGTTACCTCGCCGCGCTCGTTGACGAACAGCATGTCGAACCCGCCGAGCGCCTCCGCCGCCTGCCACGCGCGGTCGTATTCGGCCCGGCGCGTGGTCTTGTGCAGCAGTAGTGCATCGCTCGCGCGGGTCGGCGCGAAGCCGTGCGCGGCTGCCAGCAGCACGCCGACCGGCCCTGCCGGCAGCGGCTTGAGCGGCGCCGCCGTGATGTCGAACGTGCCGTCCTTCGCCAGCGCGAGCTTCATCCGGTACGGGCCGTCGCCGTCGAGCGCCGCACAGCGCGCATCGATCTCGCTGTGTAGCGAGTCAGCATCGAAGCGGAAGCCGAATGCATCGGCGCTGCGCTGCAGCCGCGCGAGATGGCGATCGAGATGGTGGATGCCGTCCGCCCGCGTGGCGGCCGTCGTTTCGAACAACTGGAAGCCGGGGTCGGCGTCCGTCAGGAATCGCGCTTTCAATTCGCACTCCGCATATTCGTCGGCCGCGACGCTGTCGAGCACGATGCCCGCGCCGACGCCCATCGTGCCGCGCCGCCGGCCGACGGTGGCGGTGCCCGTGCCGTCCGTGCCGTTGCTGTCGACGTCGACCGCATCGAGTGTCAGCGTCCGGATCGCGACCGACAGGCAGAAATCGCCGCAACCGGCCACGCCGCCGGACGCTGCAGCGCCTGCCTGCCCGGCCTCGTCCTTCGGCGCATCGAGCCAGCCGATCGCACCCGTATAGAGTCCGCGCGGCGTCGACTCGATCGCGTCGATCAATTCCATCGTCTTGTACTTGGGCGCACCGGTGATCGATCCGCACGGAAACAGTGCGCGCAGCATCTGCGCGAACGTCGTGCCGTCGCGCCAGCCGGCTTCGACCGTCGACGTCATCTGCCACACCGACGCATACGGCTCGACGGAGAAGAGCGCCGGCACCTTGACGGTGCCCGTGCGCGCGATCCGCGACACGTCGTTGCGCAGCAGGTCGACGATCATCACGTTCTCCGCGCGATTCTTCGGATCGCTCGCGAGGAACGCAGCGGCCGCCGCGTCTTCACCCGGGTCGGCCGAACGCGGCGCGGTGCCCTTCATCGGCCGCGCGCGCAGCACGTCGCCCTGCTTCTCGACGAACAGCTCGGGCGAGCACGATACGACCCACGCGCCACCGGGCAGCGCGATCAGCGCGCCGTACCGGACGGGCTGGCGCACGCGCAGCCGCCGGTACAGCGCGAGCGGCGTGCCGAACACGTCGAAATTCAGCCGGTACGTGTAGTTGACCTGATACGAATCGCCCGCGCGCAGCGCGTCGTGCACCGCGCCGATCGCCGCGTCGAACGCATCGCGCGACACGCTCTTCGCGACATGCGCGACACCCGCGATCGACGGCGTGCCGCCGCCGTCCTGCTGCGCGAGCCACGCGTCGACTTCGTCGCGCGACAGCCGCTCGCAGCGCGCATACAGCAAAAAGCGCAGCGGGGCATGGCCCGGCTGCGCTTTTTGCAGGTTGCGTCCGAATGCGTAATCGCCGACGACAACCGCATGCAGCCCGTCGCGCAGATCCTGCGCGAGCGCCGCATCGATGGCGTCGAGCTGCGCCGGGTCCGTGCACACGCGTTCGCGCACGAAGCCCGAATACAAACGACTCGACCGCGCGGACGCGGTCGAGTCGCAATCGTCCAAGAGCGCGAACGACGCGCTCTCGTTGCCTTCAGTCATGCCGTTACTCGAAGAAGCTCTTCACACGGTCGAACCAGCTCTTGCTCTGCGGGCTGTGACGCGCACCGCCTTCGGCCAGCGACTTCTCGAACTGCTTGAGCAGGTCGCGCTGCTGGTCGGTCAGCTTCACGGGCGTCTCGACCTGCACGTGCACGTACAGATCGCCCGCGATGCTCGAGCGCAGCCCCTTGATGCCCTTGCCGCGCAGGCGGAACGTCTTGCCCGACTGCGTGCCTTCCGGCACCGGGAACGACGCACGGCCGGCCAGCGTCGGCACCTCGATCTCGCCGCCGAGTGCGGCGGTCGTGAACGGAATCGGCATCTGGCAGTGGAGATCGTCGCCGTCGCGCTCGAACACCGAGTGCGGCTTGATGTGGATCTCGACATACAGGTCGCCCGGCGGCCCGCCGTTGATGCCCGGCTCGCCGTTGCCGGCCGAGCGAATGCGCATCCCGTCGTCGATCCCGGCCGGGATCTTCACTTCGAGCGTCTTGGTTTCCTTCACCTTGCCCGACCCGTGGCAATGCGCGCACGGCTCGGGGATATAGGTGCCCGTACCGTGACACTTCGGGCAGGTCTGCTGGATGCTGAAGAAGCCCTGCGACATGCGCACCGTGCCCTGGCCGTGACAGGTCGGGCAGGTTTCCGGCTTCGTGCCGGGCTTCGCGCCCGACCCGTGGCAGACTTCGCACGACACCCAGCTCGGCACGCGGATCTGCGTGTCGTAGCCATGCGCGGCCTGCTCGAGCGTGATTTCCATGCTGTAGCGCAGGTCGGCGCCGCGGTACACCTGCGGGCCGCCGCGGCCGCCGCGCGCGGCGCCGCCCGCGGCCTGGCCGAAGATGTCGCCGAAGATGTCGCCGAATGCATCCGCGAAGCCGCCGAAACCCTGTGCGCCCGCACCGCCCATGTTCGGATCGACGCCCGCGTGGCCGTACTGGTCGTACGCGGCCCGCTTCTGGCCATCCGAGAGCATTTCATAGGCTTCCTTCGCCTCCTTGAAATGCTCCTCCGCATCCTTGCTGTCCGGATTGCGGTCAGGGTGATACTTCATCGCAAGCTTGCGATATGCCTTCTTGATTTCGTCGTCGCTCGCATTCTTCGCGACGCCCAGAACCTCGTAGTAATCCCGTTTCGCCATATCGATTCACTGTGCCGCCACGCATCGCGCACGCGGCGGCTCCTTTCGCCCGCAGTAAAGTCTCTCGACTCGTCTGGCGCTGCACCGTCCGCGGACGGCTCGCGCAGCACCCGCCAAAAAACAAATGTGCCCGGAGGGCCGCAAGGCCCGCCAGGCGTGGAGTCGATCCGGCCATCCGGAAGGAAAGACAGACCGCTTGTCAGCCGCGCCGCGCGCGTTTTCGCGCGCGGCGTACGGTGTCATTGCAACCCGGCTTAGTCCTTCTTCACTTCCTTGAACTCGGCGTCGACGACGTCGTCGGCAGCCTGTTGCGCACCGCCCGCGTGGGCCGCGCCTTCCGCCGCACCGGCCGCACCCGCCTGCTGGGCCTGCATGTCGGCGTACATCTTCTCGCCGAGCTTCTGCGAAACCTTGCCGAGTTCCTCGACCTTCGCGTCGATCGCCGCCTTGTCGGCCGACGTGTCCTTCAGCACTTCTTCAAGCGACTTCAGCGACGCTTCGATGGCTTCCTTCTCGCCCGCGTCCAGCTTGTCGCCGTACTCGGTCAGCGCCTTCTTCGTGCTGTGCACCAGCGCGTCGCCCTGGTTGCGCGAATCGGCCAGCTCGCGCAGCTTGTGGTCTTCCGCTGCGTTCGCTTCCGCGTCCTTGATCATCTGGTCGATTTCAGCCTCGGACAGGCCCGAGTTCGCCTTGATCGTGATCTTGTTTTCCTTGCCGGTCGCCTTGTCCTTCGCGCCGACGTGCAGGATGCCGTTCGCGTCGATGTCGAAGGTCACTTCGATCTGCGGCACGCCGCGCGGTGCCGGCGGGATGCCTTCGAGGTTGAACTCGCCGAGCAGCTTGTTGCCCGCTGCCATTTCGCGTTCGCCCTGGAACACCTTGATCGTCACGGCGCCCTGGTTGTCGTCCGCCGTCGAGTACACCTGGGCGTGCTTCGTCGGGATCGTCGTGTTCTTGTTGATCATCTTCGTCATCACGCCGCCGAGCGTCTCGATACCGAGCGACAGCGGGGTCACGTCGAGCAGCAGCACGTCCTTGCGGTCGCCCGACAGCACCTGGCCCTGGATCGCCGCGCCGACCGCGACGGCTTCGTCCGGGTTCACGTCACGGCGCGGATCCTTGCCGAAGAACTCCTTCACCTTCTCCATGACCTTCGGCATGCGGGTCTGGCCGCCGACCAGGATCACGTCGTCGATGTCCGACACCTTGACGCCTGCGTCCTTGATCGCGATGCGGCACGGTTCGATCGTGCGCTCGACGAGGTCTTCCACCAGTGCTTCCAGCTTCGCGCGGGTGATCTTCAGGTTCAAGTGCTTCGGACCCGACGCGTCCGCCGTGATGTACGGCAGGTTGATTTCGGTCTGCTGGCCCGACGACAGCTCGATCTTCGCCTTTTCAGCGGCTTCCTTCAGGCGTTGCAGCGCGAGCACGTCCTTCGACAGGTCGACGCCCTGCTCCTTCTTGAACTCGCCGATGATGTAATCGATGATGCGCTGGTCGAAGTCTTCGCCGCCGAGGAACGTGTCGCCGTTGGTCGACAGCACTTCGAACTGCATTTCGCCGTCGACGTCCGCGATCTCGATGATCGACACGTCGAACGTGCCGCCGCCGAGGTCATACACGGCGATCTTGCGGTCGCCCTTCTCGACCTTGTCGAGGCCGAACGCGAGCGCGGCTGCGGTCGGCTCGTTGATGATCCGCTTGACTTCGAGGCCCGCGATGCGGCCGGCGTCCTTGGTCGCCTGGCGCTGGCTGTCGTTGAAGTACGCCGGCACCGTGATCACGGCTTCCGTGACCGGCTCGCCGAGGTAGTCTTCGGCCGTCTTCTTCATCTTGCGCAGCACTTCAGCCGACACCTGCGGCGGCGCGAGCTTTTCGCCGTGCGCTTCGACCCATGCATCGCCGTTGTCGGCCTTGATGATCGAGTACGGCATCAGGCCGATGTCCTTCTGGACTTCCTTCTCTTCGAAACGGCGGCCGATCAGGCGCTTCACGGCGAACAGCGTGTTCTTCGGGTTGGTCACCGACTGGCGCTTGGCCGGCGCGCCGACGAGCACTTCGTTGTCGTCCATGTACGCGATGATCGACGGCGTGGTGCGCGTGCCTTCCGAGTTCTCGATGACCTTGACCTGGTTGCCTTCCATGATCGCGACGCACGAGTTCGTGGTGCCGAGGTCAATACCGATGATCTTTCCCATTTTTTCCTAATCTCCAGAAATGCTTGTTTGCTGCACGAAACGCCGCGTTTTTGGGCGGTTTCGCACGCCAGAATTCAACTCTGTTCCCGAAATGCGTCCGCCCGATCCGTTTTCAAGACCCGACGAGCGATGCGGATATTAAATTTTTTCAATCGCCGCCGGCTAGCGGATCGTGCGGGCCGCCGGTGCGTTCGCCGGCTGCCGCGGCATCGGCCGCCGCGGCGATCTTCGCGCGCGCCGCCGCGACGGCCGCCTGGAACTGCGCGAGGCCGTGCCAGCCGGTCGCGCGCCCCAGCCGCTTGCCGCGGTGGAAGAAGAACCACGTCGGCACGCCGTGCAGCCCGAAGCGGCGCCCCAGCCCATGGTGTTCGTACACGTTGCAATGGAACCACTTCAGGCCCAGCGCGCGGATCGCGTCGGGCTGGGCGAGCATCGCCTTCTTCGCGATCTCGCAGTTGAAGCAGTCGACGCCCCAGAAGAACACCACGGCCAGCGCATCGCCCGCGCCGTCGATGGCCGCGTCGAACGTGCCGGCGTCGAGCGCCTGCATGTCGAACGCGTCGAACGCGGCCGGATCGACGCCGGCGGGCACCATGTCGGCTGCCTTACTTCGGCTGGGCGACGGTGACGAGCGCCGGGCGCAGCACGCGGTCGGCGATCGTATAGCCCTTTTGCAGCACCGAGACGACGGTGTTCGGCTCCTGCTCGGCCGGCACCATCGAAATGGCCTGGTGCTGGTGCGGATCGAACTTCTCGCCGATCGGGTTGATCGCGACGACGCGGCCCTTCTCGAGCGCGCTCGTCAGCTGGCGCAGCGTCAGCTCGACGCCTTCGCGCACCTTCGCGATGTCGCCGGAGGTATCGTTGACGGCCGCTTCCAGGCTGTCCAGCACGGGCAGCAGGTGTTCCGCGAAGCTCTCGATCGCGAACTTGTGCGCCTTCGACACGTCGTCCTGCGCGCGGCGGCGCACGTTCTCGGTCTCGGCCTTCGCCCGCAGGAAGCTTTCCTGGAGCTCGGCGACCTTGGCTTGAGCCTCCGCGAGCGCCGCGTCGGCAGCTTCGGCAGCGGGTGCGGCGCCTTGCGCCGCCTGCTTCTCGCTGCCGATGTCTTCGGCCGATGGGGTAGTCGGGTTCTCTTGCGTGTTTTCCATGTCGCTGAAAGTCGATTAGAGGTTGAAGCCAAATCGGCAACCGTCGGACGTATACCCGGCGGCACCGCACATTACTGGTGCAAATAAGGGCGAAAACTGCAATTTCAAGAGGGTCTTTCGCCGGCATTCGCCAATGCCGCGAAACAACCGCGCACTTTCCGGTGCAGGCGTCGCATAGTCCGCCGGATCGGGCGAAACGGCCTGTAACAACGCTTACCGGGCAAGTACTAGCTCCGCACAGGCCGGCTGCACTACACTCCATTCAAGCGTCGGAAAGCGTGTTTACCCTGAGCTGACCGTCGCCTGACATCCACCTGGCGCCGTTTTCACCCTTGTTCTCGAGGGGAGTACCGTGAAACTGACCTTTGCGATATCGGTGGTCGCGCTGGTACTCATTGCCGGCACCACCACCATCTGCCTGTCGGGAGCCGTCACCGATCGCACGACCGAATACGGAAGCGCGCGGGCGACGTTCGACCAGATGTTCAGCTCCCACCAGAAAATCTGTCGATGATGCGCCGGTCGCGCTTCGTCGGCCGGCCGTGCAGTTCGGCCGCCGGCTCGCGATACGTGCGGCGCCGCTCCAGTTCGGCGAGCCGCGCGGCCCGCCCCGCTTCCGTTTCCGCGTAGAGCGTCTGCGCGACGCTCGCGGGCCCGCGCACGTCGCACACGCCCAGCACGGCAATGTGCCAGACCATGCCGTCGATCGCAATCTCCACCTCGTCGCCGACCCGCACGTCCTTCGACGGCTTGACCGCCGCGCCGCCGATCTTCACGTGCCCCTTGTCGACCGCATCGGTCGCGAGCGAGCGCGTCTTGAAGAACCGGGCCGCCCACAGCCATTTGTCGATGCGCAGCTTCGCGCCCGGCTCCGTGGAAATCTTGTAGTTCATGTCAGTCTCCGCCGGGCCGCCCTGCAAAGGCCGGCCGCGCCCTCGGGGGGCAGCGGGTGCAGTGGACGCGGCAGTCGTTTCATCTCAGTTGACCGGTTCGGGCTGCGCAGCCTTGACGGGCCAGCCCTGCAGATTCTCCGCGACGATCTCGCCGAGCGCGCCGATCCACGCGGACGCGCCGTTCAGGCACGGAATCCGGTGGAAAGTCTTGCCGCCGCCGGCGAGGAACTCGTCGCGCACCTCCATGCCGATTTCCTCGATCGTCTCCAGGCAATCGGCCGTGAAGCCGGGACAGAACACGTCGGCGCGCCGCACGCCGGCCTCGCCGAATTCGCGCAGCGTCGGCGCGGTGTACGGCTGCAGCCATTCGGCCTTGCCGAAGCGTGACTGGAACGTGACGCGGCATTCGGTGGTCGACAACCCCAGCGCGGCCATCAGCAACGCGCCCGTCTGCTGACACTGGTCGTGATACGGGTCGCCGAGATCGAGTGTGCGCTTCGGCACGCCATGGAAACTCAGCACGAGTTTGTCGCCGGCCGCGAAATCGGGCCGGCCGTGCTGCGCCCAGTACTGGCGCACCTGCTCGGCCAGCGCATGGATATAGGCCGGATGGTCGGCGTAGTGCCGCACCGTGCGCACTTCCGGCTGATTGCGCATGCGCGCCAGCGCGTCGAACGCGGCATCGAAGGCGGTGGCCGTGGTCGACGCCGAGTATTGCGGATACATCGGCATCAGCAGCACGCGCTCGACGCCGGCGCGCTTGAACTGCGTGAGCGCATGCGAAATGTTCGGGCTGCCGTAGCGCATCGCGTAGTCCACCATCACGTGATAGCCGTTCGACGTGAGCAGATGGCGCACGCTGTCGGTCTGGCGCTCGGTGTACACGCGCAGCGGCGAACCCTCGGGCATCCAGACAGCCGCGTATTTCTTCGCGGACGCGCGGCCGCGCAGCGGCAGGATCAGCGTGCGCAGCAGCACCTGCCAGACGGCCTGCGGGATTTCGACGACCCGCGGGTCCGACAGGAATTCGGCCAGGTAGCGCCGTACCGCGCGCGGCGTGGGCGCGTCGGGTGTGCCGAGATTGATCAGCAGCACACCGATGCGATGGGCGGCCGCGACGCTCGAAGGCGGCTCAAGATCGAAACGCATTGGCAAGAACGTGCTCGAGGCACGGGACCGGACGGTCCTCGATTATAGCGGGCCGCCCCGTGCCGTTCGGCCGACTGTCGCCGCGAGCGGCGGCGCGGCACGATAGCGGGGCGGGATCGGGCGGGCGATTGTCCGCCACCGTCGGCGGGTCACCGGTTATTGCTGGCTCAGCGTGAGCGACAGCAGGCGCGCGGTGATGTCAACGATCGGGATCACGCGGTTGTACGCCATCCGGGTCGGGCCGATCACGCCGAGCGTGCCGACGATCTGCCCGTTCACCTCGTACGGCGCGGTGACGACGCTCATTTCCTCGATCGGCACGAGCGTCGATTCGCCGCCGATGAAGATCTGCACGCCCTGGGCGTGGCTCGATACGTCGAGCAGTTGCAGGAGGCCCGTCTTTTGGTCGAATACGTCGAACAGCTTGCGCAGCCGCGCCATGTCGGAAGAAAGATCCGCCACTTCGAGCAGGTTGCGCTCGCCGGAAATCAGCACGGTGTCCTCGGTGTCGGGCACCTCGGTGCTGGCCGTCACGGCCGCGTGCATCAGCGTCGTCATGTCGCCGCGCAACTGGTCGATCTCGTCGCGCAGGCGGCGGCGCACCTCGTCGAACGACAGGCCGGCGAAATGCGCATTGATGTAGTTGGACGCCTCGGTCAGCTGCGACGGCGAATAGTCGCGCGGCGTCGCGAGCATGCGGTTCTGCACGTCGCCCTCGGGCGTGACGATGATCAGCAGGATGCGCTTGTCGGACAAGCGCATGAACTCGATCTGTTTGAACACGTGGCTGCGGCGCGGCGTCAGCACGACGCCCGCGAACTGCGACAGGTTCGACAGCACGCTCGCGGCGGCCGCGACCACCCGCTGCTGCGGCTCGCCGGCCTGCAGCGTGTTCTGCACCTGGCGCGCGACGGCCTCGGCGTCGATCGGCGCCTCGACCGTCAGCATCGTATCGACGAACAGCCGGTACCCGCGCGGCGTCGGCACGCGGCCGGCCGACGTGTGCGGGCTCGACACGAGGCCGAGCTCCTCCAGGTCGGACATCACGTTGCGGATCGTCGCCGGGCTCAGCTCGAGCCCGGAGTAACGGGACAACGTGCGCGAGCCGACCGGCTGACCGTCGGCGATATACCGTTCGATCAGGGTTTTCAGGAGGGTTCGTGCGCGAGGATCTAGCATGGTGGAAAATTTTAGCGCAACCGCGCGACTGCGGCGAGTACCGTCGGCCACCGTTGCGCGGGGCGGCCCGATCCAGCCCCGTCGGCGCACAGCCGGTTCTTTTCGTCAACGAGCTATGGTGTAATGCCGGCATGAAAACCGGTAATCAGTTCAAGACTGTCGCGCTCGTCGGCCGGAGCAACACGCCCGGCATCGCCGAACCGCTCGCCACGCTGGCGGACAGCATCGCCACGCTCGGCTTCGAGGTCGTCTTCGAAGGCGATACCGCGCGCGAAATCGGCATCGCCGGCTATCCGGCGCTCACCCCGGCCGAAATCGGGGCACGAGCGGACGTGGCGATCGTGCTCGGCGGCGACGGCACGATGCTCGGCATCGGCCGCCAGCTCGCGCCGTACCGGACCCCGCTGATCGGCATCAACCACGGGCGGCTCGGCTTCATCACCGACATCGCGGCATCCGACATGCAGGCGCTCGTGCCCGTGATGCTGGCCGGCAAGTTCGAGCGCGAGGAGCGTTCGCTGCTCGAGGCGCGGATCGTGCGCGACGGCGAACCGATCTACCACGCGCTCGCGTTCAACGACGTCGTCGTGAACCGCAGCGGCTTCTCCGGGATGGTCGAGCTGCGCGCGTCGGTCGACGGCCGCTACATGTACAACCAGCGCTCGGACGGCCTGATCGTCGCGACACCCACCGGCTCGACCGCGTACGCGCTGTCGTCGGCGGGCCCGATCCTCCATCCGCAGCTGGCGGGCGTCGTGCTCGTGCCGATCGCGCCGCACGCGCTGTCGAACCGGCCGATCGTGCTGCCCGACGATTCGAAGATCGCGATCCAGATCGTCGGCGGCCGCGACGTCAACGTGAACTTCGACATGCAGTCGTTCACGTCGCTCGAACTGAACGATACGATCGAGGTGCGCCGCTCGAAGCACACGGTGCCGTTCCTGCACCCGATCGGCTACAGCTACTACACGACGCTGCGCAAGAAGCTGCACTGGAACGAACACGCATCGAACGAAGACGACAAGGCGTCCTGACGCCGCTGCCCCCGACACCATGCTCCGCCACCTCTCGATCCGCGACTTCGTCATCGTCGCCGCGCTCGATCTCGAATTCGACAGCGGCTTTTCCGTCTTTTCCGGCGAAACCGGCGCCGGCAAATCGATCCTGATCGACGCCCTCGCCCTCGCGCTCGGCGAACGCGCCGACGCGAGCGTCGTGCGCACCGGCTGCGGTCGCGCCGACATCACGGCCGAATTCACGCCGCACGACCGCGTCGCGCGCTGGCTCGACGAACACGCGTTCGACGCCGAGGACAGCGTGATGCTGCGCCGCGTGATCGACGCGAACGGCCGCTCGCGCGCATTCATCAACGGCACGAGCGCGACGCTCGCGCAACTGCGCGAACTCGGCGAGATGCTCGTCGACATCCACGGCCAGCACGCGCACCAGCTGCTGATGCGGCCCGACGCGCAGCGCGAGCTGTTCGACACGCATGCGGGGCTCGTCGCCGATGCCGCGAACGTCGCGCGCGCGTGGCGCGTATGGCGCGACGCGACGCAGGCGATCGACGCCGCGAAGGCGCACGAGCGCGAGCTGCAGCTCGAGCGCGAAAAGCTCGCGTGGCAGCTCGCCGAACTCGACAAGCTCGCGCCGCAAGCCGGCGAATGGGACGAAGTCAGCAACGAACACAAGCGCCTGTCGCATTCGGCGAACCTGATCGAAGGCGTGCGCGGCGCGCTCAACGCGCTGTCCGAGTCCGACGACGCGATGCTCGCGCAGCTCGGCGCGATCGTGTCGAAGCTGCGCAGCCTGGCCGACTACGACACCGCGCTCGGCGATGCGCTCGCGTCGCTGGAGCCGGCCGAAATCCAGTTGCAGGAAGCCGTCTATTCGCTGTCGCACTACGCGCAGCGCGTCGATCTCGACCCGGAGCGGCTCGCGCAGGTCGAAGCGCGTCTCGACGCGCTGCACTCGACCGCCCGCAAGTTCCGGCTGCCGCCCGACACGCTGCATGAAGAGCATGCGGCGCGCCGCGCGCAACTCGCCGCGCTCGACGCGGCCGCCGATCTCGGCGCGCTCGAAGCGGCGCAGGCCAAGGCGCGGGAAGCCTATCTCGCCGACGCCAAACGCCTGTCGAAGGCGCGCGCGCAGGCGGCCAAGGCACTCGGCACGGCCGTCACGGCCGGCATGCAGGAATTGTCGATGGCGGGCGGGAGCTTCGAAGTCGCGCTCGTGCCGCTCGCCGACGGCGGCCCGCACGGGCTCGAACAGGTCGAATTCCGCGTGGCCGGGCACCCGGGCGTGCCGCTGCGGCCGCTCGCGAAGGTCGCGTCGGGCGGCGAGCTCGCACGGATCAGCCTCGCGCTCGCGGTGATCGCCAGCGCGGCGAGCCCGACGCCGACGCTGATCTTCGACGAAGTCGACACGGGGATCGGCGGCGGCGTCGCCGAAGTGGTCGGCCGCCTGCTGCACCAGCTCGGGCGCGACCGCCAGGTGCTGTGCGTGACGCACCTGCCGCAGGTGGCCGCGCGCGGCGACCATCATTTCCAGGTGGCGAAAGGCGCCGACGAGCGCGGCGGCACGGTGTCGTCGGTCGTCGCGCTCGACAAGGCGAGCCGCGTCGAGGAAGTCGCGCGGATGCTCGGCGGGCTCGAAATCACGGCCACCACACGCAAGCACGCGAAGGAAATGCTGGCGGCCTGACGTTGGCACCGCGTTGGCCGAATGCAGGAAGACCGGCGCATGCGCCGGTCTTTTTTCACGGGCGGACGGACTTCCGCTCGATCGCATCCGTCTTGCGCCGCCGAATCGGCGTGGAATTCGAACGCGCGCCTCAAACGCCCGTTTCAGCCGCCCTGAACATCAACGGCCCCGAACACGCGCTCCCACAGCGCCGTCACGGCCGCCCGCTCGTCGGCCACTACCACCGGGTCGACGCGCGCCTTCTCCATCCCGTCGAGCCGCAGCTTGTGCTGGAGTTTCCGGTACTTGCGGTACGCCGCGCCGACGCGCTCGGCCTCGTCCTCGCCCATCAGCCCGAAGCGCGCGACCTCGCGCAGCAGCGCGATATTGCCGGTATTGCGGATCAGCTCCGCGTCGCTCGACGCATGCAGCAGCACCCAGTACTGGACGATGAACTCGATGTCGACCATCCCGCCGCGATCGTGCTTCAGGTCGAACAGCTCGGTGTGGTTCGGATGGCCGGCGAACACCTTGCCGCGCATGTCGACGATCTCCTTCGCGAGCACCGCCCCGTCGCGCGGCGTCGTCAGCACCTGCTGGCGGATCGCCTCGAAAGCCGCGCCGATCTGCGCGTCGCCCGCGCTGTAGCGGGCGCGCGTCAGCGCCTGGTGCTCCCACACCCACGCGGTGTTCGCCGCATCGCCCTCGCGCAACTGGTAGCGGCGGAACGCATCGAGATCGGTGACGAGCAGCCCGGCCTCGCCGTTCGGCCGCAGCCGCAGGTCGATGTCGAACAGCGCGCCCGCGCCGGTCGCGGTCGTGAGCCACGTGATCAGGCGCCGCGTAAAGGTCGTGTAGACGTCCGCCGAGCGCTCGTCCGGGTCGTCGTACAGGAAGATCAGGTCGAGATCCGACGCGTAGCCGAGCTCCTTGCCGCCCAGCTTGCCGTACGCGATCACCGCGAACTTCGGCACGTCGCGGTGGCGCTTCGCGAGCTGCGACCAGACGACTTCGATCGTCACGTCGAGCACCGCGTCGGCCAGCTCGGACAGCCGGTCGCTCACATGCTCGACCGACAGTTGCCCGGCCAGGTCGATCAGCAGGATCCGGAACACCTCCGCGTGCTGCGCGTGGCGCAGCAGGTCCATCTGCTGCTCGGGGCCGTCCGCCGCCGCGAGCCGCGCGCGCAGCGCATCCTTGAACGCGGGCCAGTCGAACGGGCTCGCGATCGCCTCGTCGTCGAGCAATTCGTCGAGCAGCTGCGGGTGGCGGATCAGGTAGCCGCCGCCCCAGCGCGTCGCGCCGAGCACCGACAGCACGCGATCGAGCGCGGCCGGATATTCGGTCAGCAGCGCGAGATAGACGCCGCGCCGGCTCACCGTCTCGAGCAGGTCGAACAGGCGCACGATCGTGTCGTCGCGGCGCGCGGCGTCGATCGTCGGCGCGGCGTCGAGCGCGCGCTGCGCGACGCTGTCGAAGCGCTGCCGGCTCTTTTCCGGCAGCCCGGTATAGCGCGACGACTGCCAGATCGCGCGCAGCCGCGCGAGCACGGCGGCCGGATCGGCGAACCCGAGGCCGTCGAGGCGCGCGACCAGCGCGTCGTCCTCGCCGTCGTCGGCCAGCGCGCCGCTCCAGATCCACGCGGCGGCCGTGTCGTCACCCGCCGTGCAAGGGCCGCCGCCCTTCACCTTGTCCGCGAAGATCTGGTCGAACTGCGCCTCGACGAAGTTCCGGTGTTCGTCCAGCACCGTCATCAGCGCCGCATAGTCGGCAAAACCGAGCGACGCGGCCAGCGCCGCGCGCTCGTCGGGCTCGACCGGCATCGCGTGCGTCTGCGCGTCGTTGCGGTACTGCAGCCGGTGCTCGAGCGTGCGCAGGAAATTGTAGGCATCGGTCAGGCGCGCGCACACGTCGTCGCCGATCAGCCCGCGCGCCTGCGCATGCCGCAACACCGCGAGCGTCGGCCGCACGCGGAATTCCGCATCCTGCCCGCCGCGGATCAGCTGGAACACCTGCGCGCTGAACTCGATCTCGCGGATCCCGCCGCGCCCGAGCTTGATGTCGTCGGCCTTGTCGGGCCGCATCGACGCGCGCCGCGCGGCTTCGTGCCGGATCTGCTGGTGCAGCGAACGGATCGCGCCGATCACGCCGAAATCGAGATAGCGACGGTAGACGAACGGCTTGACGATCGATTCCAGCTGCGCCGCCAGCCGCTGCGCGGCGTCGCTGTCGCCTTCCGACACGAGCCGCCCCTTGATCCACGCATAGCGCTCCCACTCGCGCCCCTGCACGTAGAAATATTCCTCGAGCATGCCGATGCTGCAGACGAGCGGCCCCGAATCGCCGTTCGGGCGCAACCGCATGTCGACGCGAAACACGTAGCCGTCGGCCGTGACCTCGGACAGCACGCCGATCAGGCGCCGGCCGAGCCGCGTGAAGTATTCCTGCGTGGACAGCGGCGAACGCGTGCCGCCGGTGGTTTCGCCGTCGTCCTCGTAGACGAAGATCAGGTCGATGTCCGACGACACGTTCAACTCGCGGCCGCCGAGCTTGCCCATCCCGACCACGCCGAGCACGACGCGCTGGCCGTCGGCGCCGCGCGGCTCGCCGTACTGCGCCTCGAGTTCGGCCGACAGCAGCGCGAGCGAGCGCTGCACGGCCACTTCGGCGAGATCGGTCATCGCGCCGGTGACCTCGGCGACGTCCGCCAGCCCGCGCAGGTCGCGTTCCGCGACCGCGCCGAACGCCTCGGCGCGCAACTGCCGCAGCGCGCGCTTCAGTTGCTCCTCGCCCGGCGCGGCCGTGCCGGCGGGCATCGCGAGCAACTCGGTGAGGCGCGCGTCGAGCTGCGCGCGGCCGAGCGGCGCGGCCGCCCACGCGGCAATCTGTTCGGCCAGCGCGGGCCGCGCGGCAGCCGCGCGGGCAAGGTATCGGGAATAGGACGTGCTGATCAGGGCGGATGCGTCGGTCATCGAGAAGCGGGCCTGGCGGAAAAGGCCGGCCGGCTGCGGGCCGGCGCGTGCGCGCCCCGCGGCCGGCCAGCCCCATGGACTCGGCGCGGCCTCGCCGGACGCGCACGCGCCCGTCGCGACACCGCGCGCCGGAAAGCCCGTGCCGTGCAGCCCCCAACGGCCGCCGGCACGAACCCCTGTGATACATTTCAACGTCAGTCTGCAAAACTACCATATCGCCGCCCGTCCGCCGCATGTCCGACCGTCAGGAATCCGCCGTAGCTGCGCCCGAAGCGGGACCTCCGAAGCACGATCATCCGGTCCTGCGTCGCGTGTTCAGGGTGACGCTGGCAGTCGGGATCGGCACCTACTTCATCGCGTCCGGCGCCTTCCTCGGGCTGCGCTACGTGGTGCTGCCCCGCATCGACGAATTCCGCCCGCGCATCGAGCGCGCCGTGTCCGACAAGCTCCACGCCCAGCTTTCGATCGGCAAGCTTTCCCCGAACTGGTCCGGCATGCAGCCGGGCGTCGAACTCACGAACCTGACGATCCGCGGCCGTGACGGCAAGGTCGCGCTGTCGGTGCCGCACGCGACGGCCGCGCTGTCGTGGATGTCGCTGCTGCGGCTGTCGCCCGCGCTGTCGAGCCTGATCGTCGACCAGCCCGACCTCGTCGTCGCGCGCGCGGCCGACGGCTCGCTGAGCGTCGCGGGCGTCGGCGTCGCCACCACCCACGGCGGCAACGACACGTTCGGCACCTGGCTGCTGAAACAGGAGGCGATCGTGCTGCGCGGCGGCACGCTGCGCTGGCGCGATGCGCAGCACGCCGCGCCGGAGCTCGTGCTGTCGGGCATCCGGATCGCGGTGCTCAACGACGGCCGCGTGCACAAGGCCGCGCTGCAGGCGCCCGCGAACGGCACGCTGCTGCTCGGCCCGCTCGATTTCCGCGCGCGCTTCAGGCACAAACCGCTCGCGCCGATCGGCAAGCCGGCGAACTGGACCGGCGACGCGTACCTGTCGACCGGCCCCGTCGACCTGCAGACGCTCACGCGTTATCTCGACGTGCCGCTCACGATCCATGCGGGCCGGATCGACAACGCGATCTGGGCGACCTTCGGCGACGGCCACCTGCGCTCGGCGGGCGGCGACCTGCAAGGCGCCGACGTCGCGCTGCGCGTGCGCCCGACGCAGCCGCGGCTCGACGTACCGACGGTCGGCTTCGGCTGGGACATGGTGCTCGATGCGGGCCACGACTACACGCTGCACCTGACCCGCTTCAATGCGGAGCTCGGCCAGCCGCCGCTGCCGGACGGCACGCCGCTCGCCCGCTCGCTCGCGCTGTCGACGCTGACGGCGCGCTACCGCGTGCCGACCGCGAACCAGGGGCAACTGCTCAGCGTGGTCGGCGACCGCGTCGATCTCGGCATCCTCAGCGAATTCATCCGCGGGCTGCCGCTGCCGGCGCGCCTGCGCAACGAGCTGATCAAGATCGACCCGCGCGGGATGGTGTCGAACTATCACATCGAGGTCGAGCGCGCGAAACCCGCGCATGCCGATCTCGCCGACGAGGAGCGGCGCATGGGCGCCGCGCCGATCGTCCGCTACCGCTTCCTCGGCGATCTGCAAGGCATCAGCTTCGCCGCGCAGGAGCCGCCGCCCGGGCTCTCGCCGCGCGGCCACCCGCGCGCCGGCTGGCCGGGGGTCGAGAACCTGTGGGGCCGCGTCGATGCCAACGAGACGGGCGGCTCCGCGCATATCGATACCGTCAAAGCGGCCGTCACCGTGCCCGGCGAATTCGACGAGCCGCGCCTGACGTTCGACCGGTTGCGCGGCAACGCCAAATGGACGATCACGCCCGCGCCCGGCGACAAGCATGCGCGCGTCGACGTGTCGCTGCCCGACCTGCTCGTGTCGAATCCCGATGCCGAAATCGCGGTGTCGGGCTCGTACACGAACCCCGGCCACGGCCGCGGCACGCTCGACTTGCGCGCCGATTTCGCCCGCGCATCGGTCGCGCGCATTCCGCGCTACCTGCCGACCGGGATGTCCGAGCACCTGCGCGACTATCTCGGCCACGCGCTGCAGGACGGCACCGTGAGCAAGGGCGCGTCGATCGTCGCGCGCGGCCCGCTCGAGAAATTCCCGTTCGAACACGAGCCGGACGCCGGCGTGTTCCATATCGTCGCGCCGTTCACCGGCGGCCGCTTCGAGCCGACGCCGTACCCGCCGCGCAAGCTCGCGAACGGCACGCCGAGCGTCTGGCCGGCGCTCGACGGGATCGACGGCGTGTTCGAGCTCGCGCAGAACAAGCTGCGTTTCGACATCCAGCGCGCGCACTACAAGCGCGTCGTGCTGACGAAGGTCGCGGGCCGCATCGACGACCTCGGCAATCCGTCGCACTCGCCGCTGATCATCGACGGCCATGCGCAGGGCCCGCTCACCGACCTGATCGACTACGCGGACAACAGCTCGCTCGGCACGATGAGCAACCACATCGGCCAGCGGATCGACGCGCAGGGGCCCGCGTCGCTCGCGCTGAAGATCACGATTCCGCAGCACGTCCCCCACCCGCACACGCACGTCGAAGGCGCGCTCGCGTTCGGCGGCAACACGCTGTCGACGAGCGGCGTGCCGCCGCTGTCGGCCCTGCGCGGCAGCGTGCGCTTCACCGAGGCCGGCGCGTCGCTGCACGCGCTGTCGGGGCGCTTCCTCGGCGGCCCGGTGCGCGCGAACGGCAGCTTCCGGTCGCACGGCCCGTACGCGGTGGACGTCGACGGCCGGCTCGCGCTCGATGCCGCGCGCGGCCTGAACCTGCACGGCGCGGCCGCCGCGCTGCTCGAGCACGTGGTCGGCGACGCACCGTACAAGGTCGCGGTGCGCGGCGCGCCGGGCCGCCTGCCCGACGTCAGCGCGCAATCCGACCTGACGGGCGTCGCGCTGAACTTCCCGGCGCCGTTCGCGAAACCGGCCGGCACGCCGATGCCGTTCCGCTTCACGCTGCAGCCGGCGCCTCAGGCGGACGGCAAACGCCTCGAACACGCCGACCTGACGCTCGGCCCGGTGGCCGCGACCTACCTGCTCGACGCGACGCCCGGCCAGCCGCTGCGTGCGGTGCGCGGCGCGATGGGCATCCACCGGATGCCCGACATGCCGCAGGACGGCGTGAGCGCGGCCGTCGACGTCGCCGAACTGGACGCCGACGCGTGGCTCGCCCTCGCCCACACGCTGAAGCCCGACACGCCGCGCGCGCCGGAACCGCAGGCCGCACCGCGCGTCGATTTCGCGAGCTTCGCGCCGAAGCGCTTCGCGTTCCATTTCGGCACGCTGAAGCTGCTCAAGCGCAACTGGGAGAACGTGATCGTCGGCGCGTCGCACGTCGACGATCTCTGGCAGGCGAACATCGCGTCGAACCAGGTCTCGGGCTACCTGTCGTGGGCGCCGGGCGGCGGTCACAACGGCGCGGGCGTGCTGAACGCGCGGCTCGCGAAGCTGGTCGTACCGCAAAGTTCGCAGCACGACCTCGTCGGCCGCGCGATGAACCTGCCGACGCCGACCGACCGCCCGATGCCGTCGATCGACCTGATCGTCGACCAGGTCGTCGCGCGCGATCACGACATCGGCCGGCTCGTCGTCAACGCGCGCAACATCGACGAAGACGGCACGCCCGTGTGGCAACTCGACAAGCTGGAACTGGCGAACCCGGCCGCAAAACTCACGGCGACCGGCAACTGGCGCACCTCGCGCCGCGCGCTGGCCCGCGGCGCCGACGAAAACGACGCGCCGCGCCGCACCGTGTTCGACTTCAAGCTCGACATCGACAACGCGGGCGCGCTGCTCGACCGGGTCGGCCTGCCGCGCACGCTCGCGGACGGCCACGGCTCGGTCACGGGCAAGGTCGGCTGGCGCGGCGGCCCGACCGCGGTCGACTTCCCGTCGCTCGGCGGCCAGGTCGCGCTCGATCTCGAACACGGGAAGATCCTGAAGGTCGACCCGGGCGCGGCGAAACTGCTCGGCGTGCTGAGCCTGCAGAGCCTCGCGCGCTTCCTGACGCTGAATTTCCGCGACGTGGTCGGCAAGGGGCTGCCGTTCGACAAGATCACCGGTACCGGCCGGATTTCGAACGGGATCGCGCGCACCGACGACTTCTCGATGATGACGGGCCCCGCGAACGTCACCGTGCGCGGCGCGGTCGATCTCGGCACCGAAACGCAGGACCTGCATGCGCACGTCGCGCCGAAAATCAGCGCGGGCGCCGCCGCGATCGGGGCGGCCATCATCAATCCGCTGCTCGGCGTCGGCGTGCTGGCCGCGAACTACGCGCTGTCCCAGACGCTGTCGCGCGCGTTCGCGCTCGACTACGCGATCACCGGCTCGTGGGCGCACCCGCACATCGAGCGGGTGGGAAGCGATCAGGGTAAGATGAATCACGGTTCGGCCGATGCCTCGAGCCATTGAGCACGCATCGACCCGCGCAGCGCGCCGGGCCGCACCCCATTTATGACGCAACCGATTCCGCGATGACCGACCCCGCCCGTTCCGCCACGCCCTTCCAGGTCGCCGCGCTGCAGATGGTGAGCACGCCGGACGTCACCCGCAATCTCGCCGAAGCGCGCCGCCTGATCGCGGAAGCCGCCGGTGAAGGCGCGCAGCTCGTGCTGCTGCCCGAGTATTTCTGCTTCATGGGCCACCGCGACACCGACAAGCTCGCGCTCGCCGAACCGTACCGGGACGGCCCGATCCAGCAGTTCCTCGCCGACGCCGCGCGCCGCCACGGCATCTGGGTGATCGGCGGCACGCTGCCGCTGAAGGCGGCGGAACCCGATCGCGTGCTGAACACGACGCTCGTGTTCGATCCGTCCGGCAACGAGGCCGCACGCTACGACAAGATTCACCTGTTCAACTTCGAGAAAGGCGACGAATCGTTCGACGAGGCGCGCACGATCCGCGCGGGCGACACGGTCGTCGCGTTCGATGCGCCGTTCGGGCAGGTCGGCCTGTCGGTCTGTTACGATCTCCGCTTTCCGGAGCTGTATCGCCGCATGGGCGACTGCGCGCTGATGGTCGTGCCGTCGGCGTTTACGTATACGACGGGCCGCGCGCACTGGGAAATGTTGCTGCTCGCGCGGGCCGTCGAGAATCAGTGCTACGTGCTCGCGGCCGCGCAGGGCGGCAAGCACGAGAATGGCCGGCGCACGTGGGGCCACAGCATGCTGATCGACCCGTGGGGCGAGATCGTCGCGGTGCGCGACGAGGGCGCCAGCGTCGTGCTCGGCACACTCGATCCGCAACGCATCGCCGACGTACGCCAGAGCCTGCCCGCGTGGCGGCACCGCGTGCTGACCTGAATCCGCCGCACCGCTTGAAACGCCGCGCGGCCCACCCATCTGCCCGGCAGCACCCGACAACTTTTTGAGAATCCCGATATCCGCATGAACATCATCGAACCCGGCATCCGCAACCTCGCGCTGGCGAAGGACATCCTGCTCACGCCGTACGGCCTCGACGAAAGCCTGCTCACGCGCACGATCGCCGACATCTTCACGCATCGCGTCGACTACGCGGACCTGTATTTCCAGGCGACCCGCAGCGAAGCGTGGAGCCTCGAGGAAGGCATCGTCAAATCGGGCAGCTTCAGCATCGACCAGGGCGTCGGCGTGCGCGCGGTCGCGGGCGACCGCACCGCGTTCGCGTACTCGGACGACCTGTCGCCCGAGGCCATCGCGCAAGCTGCCGCCGCCACCAAGGCGATCGCGGCGGCCGGCGGCGGCCGCCAGAAGATCAAGGCCGCCTCGTCGCTGACGGGCATCTCGGGCCGCGACCTGTACCTGCCGTCCGACCCGCTCGCGTCGCTCGACGCGACGGCCAAGGTCAAGCTGCTCGAACGCATCGAGCAGATGGCGCGCGGGCGCGACCCGCGCATCACGCAGGTGATGGCCGGCCTCGCCGGCGAATACGACGTCGTGCTGGTCGCGCGCAGCGACGGCGCGCTCGCGGCCGACATCCGGCCACTGGTGCGCGTGTCGGTGACGGTGATCGCCGAGCAGAACGGCCGCCGCGAGATCGGCTCGGGCGGCGGCGGCGGCCGCTTCGACTACGGCTACTTCACCGACGAAGTCCTGTCGCGCTACGTCGACGACGCCGTGCACGCGGCGCTCGTCAACCTCGACGCCCGCCCCGCGCCGGCCGGCGCGATGACGGTCGTGCTCGGGCCGGGCTGGCCGGGCGTGCTGCTGCACGAGGCGATCGGCCACGGCCTCGAAGGCGACTTCAACCGCAAGGGCTCGTCCGCGTTCGCCGGCCGGATCGGCGAGCAGGTCGCCGCGAAGGGTGTGACGGTGGTCGACGACGGTACGCTGCCGAACCGCCGCGGCTCGCTGAACATCGACGACGAAGGCAACCCGACGCAGTGCACGACGCTGATCGAGGACGGCATCCTGAAGGGCTACATCCAGGACACGCTGAACGCGCGCCTGATGAAGATGCCGGTCACCGGCAACGCGCGACGCGAGTCGTACGCGGCGCTGCCGATGCCGCGCATGACGAACACCTACATGCTGAATGGCGACAAGGACCCGCAGGAAATCATCGCGTCGGTGAAGAACGGCCTGTACGCGGTGAACTTCGGCGGCGGCCAGGTCGACATCACGAACGGCAAGTTCGTGTTCTCGGCGTCCGAGGCGTACATGATCGAGAACGGCAAGATCACCTACCCGGTGAAGGGCGCGACGCTGATCGGCAGCGGCCCGGAATCGCTGAAGTACGTGAGCATGATCGGCAACGACATGTCGCTCGACACGGGCGTCGGCGTATGCGGCAAGGAAGGCCAGAGCGTGCCGGTCGGCGTCGGCCAGCCGACCCTGCGGATCGACAAGATGACGGTCGGCGGTACGGCATAACCGCATCGCGGCGCAGACAATCCGCGCATTTTGACGAAAACGCGCGGATTGTCCGCATTTTTGAACGTCCCCGGTTGCCAGCCGCGCGGGGACCGGGTATAAATTCCGAATCAACTTTTTTGACGAGCCGAATTTCCGTCATGTCCGCCAAGTTTTACTTTTACTTTTTTTGGTATCTCAGACCGCTGGCGGATCGAGAGGGTTGATGGCGCGTAAAGCGCAACCGAAATTCCCGAAAAAACCGCCGGCGAACCCGGCGGTTTTTTTTCGCCCTTCGCCAGCCGGTCGCCGCCGCAGCCGTTCAGCAGCCCCGACCGACACCACTGAATCGCCCGAATTGATGAATCTGCCGCACGCGCACTGACCGAACGGCGCCCCGGAAAATTAGGAGAAACAGCATGCCCCCGCACAACACCGACGACGTCCGCATCCGCGAACTCAAGGAACTGACGCCGCCCGCCCACCTGATCCGCGAATTCGCGTGCTCCGAAGCCGCGTCCGAGCTGATCTACCACTCGCGCCAGTCGATGCACCGCATCCTGCACGGGATGGACGACCGGCTGATCGTGGTGATCGGGCCGTGCTCGATCCACGATACGAAGGCGGCGATCGAGTACGCGGGCCGGCTCGTGAAGGAACGCGAGCGCTTCAAGGGCGAACTGGAAATCGTGATGCGCGTCTATTTCGAGAAGCCGCGCACGACGGTCGGCTGGAAGGGGCTCATCAACGATCCGCACCTCGACAACAGCTTCAAGATCAACGAAGGGCTGCGCACCGCGCGCGAGCTGCTGCTGCAGATCAACGAAATGGGGCTGCCGGCCGCGACCGAATACCTCGACATGATCAGCCCGCAGTACATCGCCGACCTGATCTCGTGGGGCGCGATCGGTGCACGCACGACCGAGTCGCAGGTGCACCGCGAGCTCGCATCGGGGCTGTCGTGCCCGGTCGGCTTCAAGAACGGCACCGACGGCAACGTGAAGATCGCGGTCGACGCGATCAAGGCCGCGTCGCAGCCGCACCATTTCCTGTCGGTGACGAAGGGCGGCCATTCGGCGATCGTGTCGACGGCCGGCAACGAGGACTGCCACGTGATCCTGCGCGGCGGCAAGGCGCCGAACTACGACGCGGACAGCGTGAACGCCGCGTGCGCGGACATCGGCAAGGCCGGCCTCGCCGCACGCCTGATGATCGACGCGAGCCATGCGAACAGCTCGAAGAAGCACGAGAACCAGATCCCGGTGTGCGCCGACATCGGCCGCCAGATCGCGGCCGGCGACGAACGCATCGTCGGCGTGATGATCGAGTCGCACCTCGTCGAGGGCCGCCAGGACCTGAAGGAAGGCTGCGCGCTGACCTACGGCCAGAGCATCACCGACGCGTGCATCGCGTGGGACGACAGCGTGAAGGTGCTCGAAGGCCTCGCGGAATCGGTGAAGGCACGGCGCGTCGCGCGCGGTAGCGGGAACTGAAGAAACGCCGACAGGCTGACAGCATGGCCTCGCTTGGCGGCGAATTGGCCATGCGGCCAGCCTGCGCCCGGCGTGTCGCTCTGCTAGACTAGCTAACATCATCTAGCTAACTAGAGGATCGACCATGCCGACCGTCAACATGCACGATGCCAAGTCGCGACTTTCCAGCCTCGTCGAAGCGCTTGAATCGGGGCGCGAAGCCGAAATCGTGATCGCCCGCAATGGTCATCCGGTCGCGCGGATCGTTCCTTACGCCGCGCCGAAGCGGATCGGCGCGGCCCGTCAGTTGCTTGCCGGATTGAACATCCCGGCAAGCGTCGAGGCATTCAATGCCGGCGATGAATCGATCGCCGCCGACTTCGATGCCAGCTCGGACCAAGGGCTTGCACCGTGAAGCTGCTGCTCGATACGCACATCGCACTCTGGGCGGCTGAAGGTGCGCCGCAACTTTCGCCGACTGCTGTCGCGTTGATCGAGGATCCCCGGAACACGCTGTACGTCAGCGCTGCGTCGATTTGGGAAATCGCGATCAAGTACCGCAAAGGCAATCTGCCCGTCCATCCGCGAGATGCGCGTTCGGCATTTCGGCTTGCAGGTTTTGCGGAGTTGCCGATCAGCAGCGATCACGCCGAGGCAGTCGCCGCGTTGCCGGATTTCCCGGACCATGCCGATCCATTCGACCGCGTGATGGTCGCGCAAGCGCTGCATGAAGGCATGCCGCTCGTCAGTGCCGATCCGAAGGTGTGGCGCTACCACGCAACGCTGATGTTGCGCGCCTGAAGTCGCTCGCACGGTGCCGCATGTAAAAAGCCCGGCTCGCGCCGGGCTTTTTCATTGCATTGTTGCGTTGGCCGAGACCGGCCGCCGGTACCTCACTCGAGCGCGCCCGACCCGAAGATCTCGGTGTTCACGCGTTCCGGCGCGACGCCGAGCGCGACGAGCGCGTCGCGCTGCGCCCTCATGAACGCGACCGGCCCGCAGATGTAGTAATCGGCATCCGGTACCAGCGCGTAGTGCTTCACGCGCTCCGGCGTGAGGCGCCCTTCGAGGTCGTGGTCGATGCCGGCGCAATCGTTCGGGCCGACCAGCTCGTACAGCACCGTGCGCTTGACGTTCGCGTGCTCGCCGACGGTGTCGTTCAGCCAGTCGCGGAACGCGTGCACGGCACCCGAACGGCAGGCGTGAATGAACCGCACGTCGCGCGGGCTGCCCGCCGCGATCAGCGTCGACGCCATCGACATCATCGGCGTGATGCCGACGCCGCCCGAGATCAGCACGACCGGCGTATCCACGTCGCGCTTCAGCGAGAAGTCGCCCATCGGCGCGGTCACTTCGACGATCGCGCCCTCTTCGACGCCGTCATGCATCAGCGTCGACACCTTGCCGGCCGGAATCGCTTCCGGCTTGCCGGCCTCACGCTTCACCGAGATGCGCAGCCATTTGCCGTGGGGCGCATCCGAGAGACTGTACTGGCGCGGCTGGTCGACGCCGAGATCGCCGACGAAGCGCTTCACCGTGATGTACTGGCCCGGCTCGAACGTCGGCGCCGCGCCGCCGTCGGCCGGCGTCAGGTAGAACGACGTGATCTCGTCGCTTTCACGCACCTTGCGCGCGACCCTGAACGGGCGGAAGCCGCTCCACGCGGCGTTCGCGTACAGATCGGCCTCGGCGCCGATCAGGATCTGCGCGAGCTGGCCGTACGCGACACGCCATGCCTCGAGCGTGTCGGCATCGACCGCGTCGCCGAGCACTTCGACGATCGATGCGAGCAGGTTCTCGCCGACGATCGGGTAATGCTCGGGGCGGATGTTCAGGCTCGCGTGCTTGTGCGAGATGCGCGACACCGCGCCGCCCAGCGCACCGAGGTTGTCGATGTTCGCCGCATACGCATAAACGGCCTTCGCGAGCGTCTCGGGCTGGCTGCCGGTCTTCTGGTGCGTCTGGTTGAACAGGTTTTTCAGTTCCGGATGACGCGCGAACATGCGCTGATAGAAATGCTTCGTGATCGTCGCGCCGTGCTCGGCAAGGACGGGGGCGGTGGTCTTCACACGGGCCATCTGGTCAGCGGTGATGTGGGTCATGTTCGTTCTCCGTTAAACATGCATAAACAATACATGTTTAAAAATAAACGCTCGCCGGTCAAATTGTCGCAGTGCGCAAAAACGTGACGGCAGGCTAGCGGACGCGCCCGCGCTCCCATAGCACGTCGGTTCCGCCGTCGGCGCGGTTCAGCACGCGCGCCAGCACGAACAGCAGGTCGGACAGCCGGTTCACGTACCGCCGCGGTGCATCATTGAGCGTGTCGCCGCGCCCGAGCGCGACGATCGAGCGCTCCGCGCGGCGGCACACGGTTCGGCAGACGTGCGCGAGCGACGCCGCGCGCGAGCCGGCCGGCAGGATGAACTCCTTCAGCGGCGGCAGCGTCGCGTTGTAGTCGGCAAGCCACCGGTCGAGGCGGGCGAGATGCGTGTCGTCGAGCACCGCGTGGCCGGGAATGCACAGCTCGCCGCCGAGATCGAACAGGTCGTGCTGAATCGTGACGAGCGCCGTGCGCACGTCGTCCGGCAGCATCTCGGCCAGCAGCACGCCGAGATTCGAGTTCAGTTCGTCGACGTCGCCGATCGCGGCGATCCGCGCGTCGTCCTTGCCGATGCGCCGTCCGTCGCCGAGGCCGGTGGTGCCGTCGTCGCCCGTGCGCGTCGCGATCTTGCTCAAGCGGTTGCCCATGCGAATGTCCTCTCGTGCGCGGCCGCCATGCGGCCCGGTTGGCTGGAACGCGATTATCGCAGCCCGCGGCGGGAGGCGCAGCGGACGTTACAGCGTAGAATGGGCCGACAGTTCGACAAGCAGTCAGGAGACATTCGTGAATCACCCTGCCCCGCCGGCCGCCACGCGCCGCCCGCTGCCTCCCGCCATGCTCGATGCGCTGCGCGCCGCCTTCGGCGAGCGCGTGTCGACCGCCGACGCGGTCCGCGCCCATCACGGCCGCGACGAATCCCCGTTCGATCCGCAACTGCCCGACGCCGTCGTGTTCGCGCGCAGCACCGACGACGTGCGCGAAGTCGTGTCGCTGTGTTCGCTCTACAGCGTGCCGCTGATCCCGTACGGCGCCGGTTCGTCGCTCGAAGGCCACCTGCTGGCGGTGCGCGGCGGCGTGTCGCTCGATTTGTCGGAAATGAACCGGGTGCTATCGATCAACGCCGAGGACCTGACCGTGACGGTCGAGCCCGGCATCACGCGCAAGGCGCTCAACGAAGCGCTGCGCGACACCGGCCTGTTCTTTCCGATCGATCCGGGCGCCGACGCCAGCATCGGCGGGATGACCGCGACCCGTGCATCGGGCACCAACGCCGTCCGCTACGGCACGATGCGCGAGAACGTCCTCGGCCTGACCGCGGTGCTCGCGGACGGCCGCGTGGTCAAAACCGGTTCCCGCGCGCGCAAGTCGTCGGCCGGCTACGACCTCACGCGCCTGTTCGTCGGGTCCGAAGGCACGCTCGGCGTGATCACCGAAATCACGCTGCGCCTGCACCCGCTGCCCGAAGCCGTGTCGGCCGCGATCTGCACGTTCCCGACGATGGGCGACGCGGTGCGCACGGTGATCGAGACGATCCAGATCAGCGTGCCGATCGCGCGCGTCGAATTCGTCGATGCGCTCGCGGTGCGCTCGATCAACCGCCACTCGAACCTGACGCTGACCGAAGCACCGACGCTGTTCTTCGAATTCCACGGCACCGAGGCCGGCGTGAAGGAACAGGCCGAGCTCGTACAGGCGCTCGCCGGCCAGAACGCCGGCCAGGGCTTCGAATGGGCGACCCGCCCCGAGGATCGCACGCGGCTCTGGTCCGCGCGCCACAACGCGTACTTCGCGATGCTGCAGCTGAAGCCCGGCTGCCGCGCGGTGACGACCGACGTGTGCGTGCCGATCTCGCAGCTCGCCGCGTGCGTCGAGGAAACCGAGGTCGACCTGCGCGCGTCGTCGCTGCCCTGCCCGATCGTCGGCCACGTCGGCGACGGCAATTTCCACGTCGCGATCCTGATCGATCCCGACAAGCCCGAGGAACTCGCCGAAGCCGAGCACATCAACGACCGGATCGTCGAGCGCGCGCTGCGGCTGGGCGGCACCTGCACGGGCGAGCACGGCATCGGGCTGCACAAGATGCGCTTCCTGCCGAAGGAGCACGGCGACAACGCGATCGACACGATGCGCGCGATCAAGCTCGCGCTCGATCCGCGCAACCTGATGAATCCAGGCAAGATTTTCACGTGCTGACCCGGCGGCGCGAGCTCGCGCCGCACGCAGGAGACCTCATGAACGCTCCCGTCGAACTGTCGAGCGCCGCACGCGCGCAGCGTCAGCGCGAAGTCGTGCAGGCGCTGATGGCCGTACTGCCGACGCACTGCCTGCTGTACCGCGACGAGGACACCGCGCCGTACGAATGCGATGGCCTGTCCGCGTACCGCCGGCTGCCGCTCGCGGTCGCGCTGCCCGAAACGGAGTCGCAGGTGCAGCGGATCGTGCAGATCTGCCGCCGCATGGAAGTGCCGATCGTGCCGCGCGGCGCCGGCACGAGCCTGTCGGGCGGCGCGCTGCCGATCGCGCTCGGCGTCGTGCTGTCGCTCGCACGCTTCACGCGCATCGTCGAAGTCGATCCGTACGCGCGCACCGCGACCGTGCAGCCCGGCGTGCGCAACCTCGCGATCTCGGAGGCGGCCGCGCCGTACGGCCTGTATTACGCGCCCGATCCGTCGTCGCAGATCGCCTGCACGATCGGCGGCAACGTCGCGGAAAATTCCGGCGGTGTCCACTGCCTGAAATACGGTCTGACCGTGCACAACGTGATGCGCGTGCGCGCGGTGACGATCGACGGCGAGGTGGTCGAATTCGGCTCGCTCGCGCTCGACATGCCGGGCCTCGACCTGCTCGCCGTGATGATCGGCAGCGAAGGGATGTTCGCGATCGTCACCGAGGTCACGGTACGGCTGATTCCGAAGCCGCAGACCGCGCAGCTCGTGATGGCGAGCTTCGACGACGTCGTCAAGGGCGGCGAGGCGGTGGCGGCGATCATCGCGTCGGGCATCATCCCGGCCGGGCTCGAGATGATGGACAAGCCCGCCACGCAAGCGGTCGAGGCGTTCACGCACGCGGGCTACGACCTCGACGCGAAGGCGATCCTGCTGTGCGAATCGGACGGCACGCCGGAAGAAGTCGCCGAGGAAATCGTGCGGATGACGGCCGTGCTGCGCGAACACGGCGCGACGCGCATCCAGGTGTCGCGCAACGAACACGAGCGGCTGCGGTTCTGGTCCGGCCGCAAGAACGCGTTTCCGGCCGCCGGGCGCATTTCCGCCGATTACTACTGCATGGACGGCACCGTGCCGCGCCGCGCGATCGGCCCGCTGCTCGCGCGCATCGAGCAGCTCGAAACCCGCTACGGGCTGCGCTGCATCAACGTGTTCCATGCGGGCGACGGCAACATGCATCCGCTGATCCTGTACAACGCGAACGATCCGGACGAGTTGCACCGCGCCGAGCAGTTCGGCGCGGAAATCCTCGAATGCTGCGTGGAATTCGGCGGCAGTGTGACCGGCGAGCACGGTGTCGGCATCGAAAAACTCAATTCGATGTGCGTGCAGTTCTCGCCGCAGGAGCGCGACGCGTTCTTCGCGGTCAAGCGCGCATTCGATCCGGCCGGGCTGCTGAATCCGGACAAGGGCATCCCGACCCGCGCGCGCTGCGCCGAATACGGTCGCCAGCACGTGCGCGGCGGGCTGTTGCCGCACCCCGACCTGCCGCGCTTCTGAGCGGCGCGCGCGGGTCGCGGCCCGCACCGGCGGCCGTGGTGCGGGGGTCTGCCGCGCCCGCTCGACGCGTTCGGGCGCCGCCGCCGGCCGGCCGCATCCGATACGGGGCTTAGGGATAGTCGCGATGTGGAATCGCGCCACCCCGGTACAATCGACCGAACAACGAGACGAGAAAGCAACAGGACATGGAAGAGGACGACATCGTCGCCGGATGGGCCGAGCGCATCCGCGCCGCCAGTGCCGACGGCCGGCCGCTGCGGATTCGCGGCGGCGGCACCAAGGACTGGTACGGCCAGGCGCTCGAGGGCGAAATACTCGACACGCGTGCGTTTCAGGGCATCGTGTCGTACGACCCGGCCGAACTCGTCGTCACGGTCCGCGCGGGCACGCCGCTCGCGCAACTGGAAACCGCCCTCGCCGAGTGCGGCCAGATGCTGCCGTTCGAGCCGCCGCACTTCGGCCGCACGGCCACCGTCGGCGGCTGCGTCGCGGCCGGCCTCGCGGGCCCGCGCCGCGCCACCTGCGGCGCCCCGCGCGATTTCGTGCTCGGCACCACGCTGATGAACGGCCGCGGCGAAATGCTGCGCTTCGGCGGGCAGGTCGTGAAGAACGTCGCCGGCTACGACGTGTCGCGGCTGATGGCCGGCGCGCTCGGTACGCTCGGGCTGATGCTCGACCTGTCGATCAAGGTGCTGCCGATGCCCGTCGCCGAGGTCACGCTGAAGTTCGAGATGACCGCGACCGACGCGGTGCGCAAGCTCAACGAATGGGGCGGCCATCCGCTGCCGGTCAGCGCGAGCGCGTGGCGCAACGGCACGCTCGTGCTGCGCCTGTCGGGCGCGGAAGCCGCCGTGAAATCCGCGAAGACGCTGCTCGGCGGCGAAGTCGTCGACGCGGTCGAGGCCGAACGCTTCTGGTCCGGCCTGCGCGAGCATACCGACCCGTTCTTCAACGGCATCCCGCCCGGCTATGCGCTGTGGCGCCTGTCGCTGCCGTCGATCACCGAACCGATGCACCTGCCCGGCACCCAGTTGATGGAATGGGGCGGCGCGCAGCGCTGGTGGATCACCGACGCCGACGCGCAAACCGTGCGCATGAGCGCGAAACAGGCCGGCGGCCATGCGACGCTGTTCCGCGCGGGCGACACCTACGACCGCAGCGCGGGCGTGTTCACGCCGCTGCCCGCGCCGATGATGAAAATCCACCGCGGGCTGAAGAGCGCGTTCGATCCCGCGCGCATCTTCAATCGCGGCCGGCTTTACCCTGAGCTCTGAGGGCTGGATGCAAACGAATCTCGCCGATTTCATCCGCAATACGCCCGACGGCGACGAGGCCGACGCGATCCTGCGCAAGTGCGTGCACTGCGGGTTCTGCACCGCGACCTGCCCGACCTATCAACTGCTCGGCGATGAACTCGACGGCCCGCGCGGCCGCATCTACCTGATCAAGCAGATGGTCGAAGGCGCACCCGTCACGCGCAGCACGCAACAGCATCTCGACCGCTGCCTCACGTGCCGCAGTTGCGAGACGACCTGCCCGTCCGGCGTCCAGTACGGCCGGCTCGTCGAGATCGGGCGCAAGCACGTCGAGGCGCAGGTGGAGCGCCCCGCGCAGCAGCGGCTGATGCGCCGCGTGCTCGCGAGCGTCGTGCCGAACGCGGCGCTGTTCTCGCCGATGATGCGGCTCGGCCAGCACGTGCGGCCGCTGCTGCCGAAGCGGCTGCGCGACAAGGTGCCGCCGCGCACGCGGCTGCTCGAATGGCCGCATCGCACGCATCCGCGCAAGATGCTGATGCTCGGCGGCTGCGTGCAGCCGTCGATGCTGCCGAACATCAACATCGCGACCGCGCGCGTGCTCGACGCGCTCGGCATCGAGACGGTCGTCGCGCCCGACGCGGGCTGCTGCGGCGCGATCCGCCTGCACCTGAACTATCACGACGAAGCGCTCGACGACGCGCGCCGCAACATAGACGCATGGTGGCCCCACGTCGAACAGGGCGTCGAGGCGATCGTGATGAACGCGTCGGGCTGCGGCGCGACGGTGCTCGAATACGCGCACCTGCTGCGCGACGATCCGGCCTACGCGGAGAAGGCGCAGCGCATCGTGTCGCTGACGCGCGACGTCTCCGACGTGCTGCTCGCGTTCGAGGCCGAACTCGCGACGATCGCGCGGCGCCGCGCGATCCATACGGTCGCCTATCACCCGCCGTGCACGCTGCAGCACGGCCAGCAGTCGCGCGGCAAGGTCGAGCGCCTGCTGGAGACGCTCGGCATCGACGTGCGGCTGCCGGCCGACAGCCACCTGTGCTGCGGCTCGGCCGGCACCTACTCGCTGACGCAGCCGTCGCTGTCGTACCGGTTGCGCAAGCAGAAGCTGCTGAAGCTGCAGGCGCTCGAGCCGCAGATGATCGTGTCCGGCAACATCGGCTGCATCGCGCACCTGCAGAGCGGCACGCAGGTGCCGGTCGCCCACTGGGTCCAGCTCGTCGAGCATTTGCTGTACGGCTAGGCCTCGTCCCGGCGCGCAACGGGTGGACGGGCGCACGCGCGGCGTCCGTATAATGAGCGGATCGATGCGCCGCGTGTCGCGGCGCATCGGCTTCATGCCCGCTTCCCGTGCTGCTCCTGTGCCTGCTCTCGTGCCCGTCATGTCCGATCTCGCCGCCCGCCTCGCCTCCGTTCACCGCCGCATCGCCGACGCCGCCCGCGCGGCCGGCCGCGATCCCGCCACCGTCTCGCTGCTCGCCGTGTCGAAGACGTTCCCGGCCGACGACGTACGCGCCGCGCATGCGGCCGGGCAGCATGCGTTCGGCGAGAACTACGTGCAGGAGTCGATCGACAAGATCGACGCGCTCGCCGACCTGCGCGCGAGCCTCGAATGGCATTTCATCGGCCCGCTGCAATCGAACAAGACGCGCCCCGTCGCCGAGCGCTTCGACTGGGTCCATTCGGTCGACCGGCTGAAGATCGCGCAGCGCCTGTCGGAACAGCGCCCCGCGCACCTGCCACCGCTCAACGTGTGCGTGCAGGTCAACATCAGCGGCGAGGCGTCGAAGAGCGGCGTCGCGCCGGCCGACGTGGCCGAGGTCGCGCGGGCGGTCGCCGCGCTGCCGTCGCTGCGGCTGCGCGGCCTGATGGCGATTCCCGAACCGGCCGACGACACCGACGCGCAACGCGCGCCGCATCGCGCACTGCGCGCGTTGTTCGACACGTTGCGCGCCGACGGCCTGCCGCTCGACACGCTGTCGATGGGCATGTCCGCCGATCTCGACGCGGCCGTGCTCGAAGGCGCGACGATCGTGCGCGTCGGCACCGCGATCTTCGGCGCGCGCGATTACGCGCACTGAACGCCGCGCCCTTTTCCGCCTTTCCGTTCACTCACTCGCTCATTCCCGACATCATGAAAATCGCATTCATCGGCGGCGGCAACATGGCCGCGGCCCTGATCGGCGGCCTGATCAAGCGCGGCGTCGCCGCGGACGGCCTGTATGCCATCGACGTCAACGAAGACGTCCGCGCGCGCGCCGCGCAGCAATTCGGCATCCGCACCGGCGCGGCCATCGACGCGACGCTCGCCGATTACGACGCGATCGTGCTCGCGGTGAAGCCGCAGGTGCTGAACGACGTCGCGCAAGCGCTCGCGCCGCACCTGAAGTCGCAACTCGTGATCAGCATCGCGGCCGGCATCCGCGGCACGGATCTCACCCGCTGGCTCGGCGGCTACGCGCGCGTCGTGCGCACGATGCCGAACACGCCCGCGCTGGTCGGCATGGGCGTGACGGGCCTGGCCGCGCTGCCGGGCGTCGACGCCGCCGGCCGCGAACTCGCGTCGAGCGTGCTCGGTGCGGTCGGCGAGATCGTGTGGTTCGACGACGAAGCGCAGCTCGACGCGGTCACCGCGATTTCGGGCAGCGGCCCGGCGTACGTGTTCTATTTCATCGAAGCGCTGCAGGAAGCCGCGCGCCGCCTCGGCATGAACGACGAGCAGGGCCGTGCGCTCGCGGTCGCGACGTTCACCGGCGCCGCGCAACTGGCCGCGCAATCGGGCGAACCGGCGAGCGTGCTGCGCGAACGCGTGACGTCGAAGGGCGGCACGACGGCCGCCGCGCTCGCGGCATTCGACGCGCAGGGCGTGAAGGAAGCGATCGTGCGCGGCGCCCTCGCGGCCGAAGCGCGCGCGAAGGAAATGGGCGACGAACTCGGCCGCGCGTAAGCGTGACGGCGGCGCCGGTCGTGCCGGCGCGAGACGTAAAAAAAGCGACCGTCAGGTCGCTTTTTCGTTGGCGCCGCGCGCAAGTACGCGCGGTGTGCCGTTCAGTTGCCCGCCAGCAGGTAATGCACGGCGATGCCCGCGAACAGCACGCCGCCCAGCCAGTTGTTGTGGCGAAACGCCGCGAAGCACGGCATTCGTTCGCGATCCTTGATCAGCGTGTAGTGATAGAGCGCGCAGCCGACCGCCGCCGCCCAGCCCGCCCAGTACGCGAGGCCGAAGCCGAGCGTCACGCCGATCCACACGTAGATGCCGAGCGTCGCCGCGTAGCACGCCATCACGGCAGCGACGTCGAAACGGCCGAACGTCAGCGCGGACGTGCGGATGCCGATCTTGATGTCGTCGTCGCGATCGACCATCGCGTATTCGGTGTCGTACGCGACCGACCAGAAGATGTTCGCGACCAGCATCACCCACGCCAGCATCGGCACCGTGTCCTGCACGGCCGCGAACGCCATCGGGATGCCGAAGCCGAACGCGATGCCCAGATACGCCTGCGGAATCGCGAAGAAGCGCTTCATGAACGGGTAGGAGCCGGCGACGAACAGCGCGACCACCGACAATTCCTTGGTCAGCGTATTGAGCGGCAGGATCAGCAGGAACGCGATGAACGACAGCCCGACCGCGATCGCGACGGCTTCCCATGCGCGGATCTTGCCCGACGTCAGCGGCCGGTCGGCCGTGCGCTTCACGTGGCGGTCGAAATCGCGGTCGGCGTAGTCGTTCATCGCGCAGCCGGCCGAGCGCATCAGCAGCGTGCCGAGCGTGAAGATCACGAGCAGCGGCCAGCGCGGGTGACCGTCCGACGCGATCCACAGCGCGTTGAGCGTCGGCCACAGCAGCAGCAGGCTGCCGATCGGCTTGTCCATCCGGACGAGCCGCAGATACAGGGGAAAGCGGGCAAGCATGGCGAAGCACCGGGAAGAGAATCCCGGCATTTTAGAGCCGAGCGGTGCTTCGCGTCATGTCGGCGCGACCCTCAGCCGGTAGCCGCGGCGGGCCGGCGGGCCGCCGTAGCCCGCTATGCGCGGCCGGCAGCGGCATACGTTAATCAGGGGACAGATTCAGTGCCACCACCAATCGGGCCGGCCTGCCGTCTCCGGCCGCACCGGGCTTACGCGAGCAGCGACCGCAGCATCCATGCGGTCTTTTCATGCGTCTGCAGGCGCTGCGTCAGCAGGTCGGCGGTCGGCTCGTCGCTCGCCGCGTCGGCGATCGGGAAAATTTCGCGCGCGGTGCGCACCACCGTCTCGTGCCCTTCGACGAGCTGGCGGATCATCTCCTCGGCGGCCGGCACGCCCTTCGCTTCCTGCACCGACGACAGTTTCGCGAATTCGCCGAACGTGCCGGGCGCGACGACGCCCAGCGTGCGAATGCGCTCGGCGACGGAATCGACCGCGAGCCACAGTTCGTTGTACTGCTCCTCGAACATCAGGTGCAGCGTGTTGAACATCGGTCCGGTCACGTTCCAGTGGAAATTGTGGGTCTTCAGGTACAGCGAAAAGGTATCGGCGAGCAGGCGCGACAGGCCGTCCGCGATGTTCTTGCGGTCCTTGTCGCTGATACCGATGTTGATCTGCGTGGCGTTGCCTTTCTTGGCCATCTTCGGGACTCCTCATTCGAAATGTTGAACCGGCGAAAATGCGTCGAGCAATCCGCATGCCGCGTCGCGCGGCATCCGTTCGCGACTCGCCAGTCTAGCGTCGCGAATCCATCGTCGCACTACGCGAGCGCGTGCAGCGCCTGCGAGACCAGCTCCACCGCCCCGCCGACGACGATCGCGAAGCCGACGACGTAGCGCGCCAGCTCGCCCGGCGATCGCAGAATGGGCGACGCTGCGGCACGCATGTCGAGCATCATTTGCGTCATGGTCGTCACTCCTTTGACAAGACATCGTTCAGAGAAGAAACGGCCGGTCGCTGGACCGGCCGTTTCACGTTACTGCATCACCGCATCAGGATGCGGCCAGGTTCATGCGAGGTCGAAGCGGTCGAGGTTCATCACCTTGTTCCAGGCGGCGACGAAGTCGCGCACGAACTTCTCCTGCGCATCCGCGCTGCCGTACACCTCGGCCAGCGCGCGCAGTTGCGAGTGCGAGCCGAAGATCAGGTCGACGCGCGTGCCGGTCCACTTGACTGCGCCCGTCGCGCGATCACGCCCTTCGAACACGTCGTTCGCGGCCGACACCGGCTTCCACTCCGTGCCCATGTCGAGCAGGTTCGCGAAGAAGTCGTTCGACAGCGTGCCCGGACGATCGGTGAACACCCCGTGCTTCGAGTCGCCGACGTTCGCGCCGAGCACGCGCAAGCCGCCGACCAGCACGGTCATCTCCGGCGCCGTCAACGTCAGCAGCTGGGCCTTGTCGACCAGCAGCGCCTCGGCCGGCGTCTTGTACGCGCTCTTCAGGTAGTTGCGGAACCCGTCGGCGAGCGGCTCGAGCACGGCCATCGCGTCGACGTCGGTTTCGTCCTGCGACGCATCCATCCGGCCCGGCGCGAACGGCACCGTGATCGCGACACCCGCGCTCTTCGCCGCCTGCTCGACGGCGGCCACACCGGCCAGCACGATCAGGTCGGCCAGCGACACCTTCTTGCCGTCCGTCTGAGCATCGTTGAACGCCTTCTGCACGCCTTCGAGCGTTTCGAGCACCGCCGCCAGCGCCGCCGGCTGGTTCACTTCCCAGTCCTTCTGCGGCGCGAGGCGGATACGCGCACCGTTCGCGCCGCCGCGCTTGTCCGAACCGCGGAACGTGGCCGCCGACGCCCATGCGGTCGACACGAGCTGCGACACCGACAGGCCTGTGGCCAGCACCTTCGCCTTCAGCGCGGCGACGTCGGCGGCGTCGATCAGCGGGTGATCGACGGCCGGAATCGGGTCCTGCCACAGCAGGTGTTCCGCCGGCACGTCCGGGCCGAGATAGCGGGCTCGCGGGCCCATGTCGCGGTGCGTGAGCTTGAACCACGCGCGAGCGAACGCGTCGGCGAATTCGGCCGGGTTCTCGTAGAAGCGGCGCGAGATCTTTTCGTAGGCCGGGTCGAAGCGCAGCGACAGGTCGGTCGTCAGCATCGTCGGACGATGCTTCTTCGACGCGTCGTACGCATCGGGAATCACTTCGCCGGCGTCCTTCGCGACCCACTGGTGCGCGCCGGCCGGGCTCTTCGTGAGCTCCCACTCGTAGCTGAACAGGTGCTTGAAGAAGTCGTTGCTCCACTTCGTCGGCGTCGAGGTCCACGTGACTTCGAGGCCGCTCGTGATCGTGTCCTTGCCCTTGCCCGTGCCGAACGTGCTCTTCCAGCCGAGGCCCTGCTGCTCGATGCCCGCGGCTTCCGGCTCGGGGCCGACGTTCGAGGCCGGGCCGGCGCCGTGCGTCTTGCCGAACGTATGGCCGCCCGCGATCAGCGCGACCGTTTCCTCGTCGTTCATCGCCATCCGCGCGAACGTCTCGCGGATGTCGTGCGCGGCAGCGACCGGGTCGGGGTTGCCGTCCGGGCCTTCCGGGTTCACGTAGATGAGGCCCATCTGCACCGCGGCGAGCGGGCTTTCGAGCTCGCGCTTGCCCGTGTAGCGGCTGTTCGGACCGCCGCTCAGTTCCAGCCAGATCTTTTCCGAGCCCCAGTAGACGTCGTCCGGTTCCCACGTGTCGGCGCGGCCGCCGGCATAGCCGAACGTCTTGAAGCCCATCGATTCGAGCGCGACGTTGCCGGTCAGGATCAGCAGGTCGGCCCACGAGATGTTGCGGCCGTATTTCTGCTTGATCGGCCACAGCAGGCGGCGCGCCTTGTCGAGGCTGACGTTGTCCGGCCAGCTGTTGAGCGGCGCGAAGCGCTGCTGCCCGCCGCCCGCGCCGCCGCGGCCGTCGGCCGTGCGGTACGTGCCGGCGCTATGCCATGCCATGCGCACGAACAGGCCGCCGTAGTGGCCGAAGTCGGCCGGCCACCAGTCCTGCGACGTCGTCATCAGCGCGTGCAGGTCCTGCTTCACTGCCGCGAGATCCAGCTTCTTGAACGCCTCGGCGTAGTCGAAATCCGGGTCCATCGGATCGGACAGCGCCGAATGCCGATGCAGGACGTTGAGGTTCAGCTGATTCGGCCACCAGTCCTTGTTCGTCGTGCCGCTGCCTGCGGTGTGGTTGAACGGGCACTTCGTTTCGTTCGACATGCTTTTTCTCCTTGTCTTGCTCGTAGGCCCCCACGTGCCGGGCGCGGTTCGTGGAGCATTGCGGGGGATGAAACGGAACAGGCGGTTCCTCCGGTCGTACTACGGGACGTCGTGCGCGGCCTGCGACCCGCGTTCCCGCTGCGACGCGCCGCAGGGGCGCTCGGGGAAGCGGCTGCCGGCGGTCGTCGTGCCGGCGAGGCGGGTGGTTCTGCGTGTATCGGACATGCAATGCTCCCTCATGGCTCGACGGCAGTTAATCGGGGGAACACACGACCGGTGCGGCGGCACTCATCCGCCATACACACGGTCCGCCAGGTACGCGAACGCAATCGGACGCAGGCTGCGAACCGCCGCCCTGGCGCGATGTACGACCATGTCACGCGACGGGACGTTCCGCTGCGCGTGCTGCAATACCGACCGCATCATGACATCCTCCTTTGACGCTTGCATTCATCGTGCATCCCGCACCGACCGCACGTCGACTTGACGCCGATCCATGTAGAGGATTCTATCTATATCTATCGATTATTTGAATTTGATAAATTTCATCTATGCGATAGGAAAAAATAAACGGGGTCGCAAGACCCCGTTCATCACGCTGCCATGTGGACATGCGCAGCCGCCTCAGTGTCAGTTCATCGTGGCCGGCATGTCGAGCTTCGCGACGCCCGGCAGCTCGCATGCGGCAATCGCGTCGCTGATCGCGTCGATCGCGGGCATCCGCGTGAAGCTCTTGCGCCATACGAGCACCACGCGGCGATCGGGCACCGGCTCGTTGAACGGCACGTACGACAGCAACTCGGCATCCGGGCCGTTCGCGCGCGGACCGACCTCGGCGACCGACATCCGCGGCAGCACGGTGATGCCGACGCCGCTCGCGACCATGTGGCGAATGGTTTCGAGCGACGAGCCCTCGAAGGTCTTCTGGATGCCGTCGGCCGTCTGCGAGAAGCGCATCAGTTCCGGACACACGCCCAGCACGTGATCGCGGAAGCAGTGGCCGTTGCCGAGCAGCAGCATGGTTTCCTGCTTCAGGTCCTCGGCGTCGATTTCGTCGCGCTTCTCCCACGGATGGCCGGCCGGCAGCGCGACGACGAACGGCTCGTCGTACAGCGGCCGCACCATCAGGCCGGTTTCGGGGAACGGCAGCGCCATGATCGCGGCGTCGATCTCGCCCTGCTTCAGCAGTTCGAGCAGCTTCAGCGTGTAGTTCTCCTGCAGCATCAGCGGCATCTGCGGAACACGCTGGATCATCTGCTTGACGAGCGTCGGCAACAGATACGGCCCGATCGTGTAGATCACGCCGAGGCGGAACGGGCCGACCAGCGGGTCCTTGCCCTGCTTCGCGATCTCCTTGATCGCGAAGGTCTGCTCGAGCACGCGCTGCGCCTGGGTCACGATCTGGTCGCCGATCGGCGTCACGCTCACTTCGCTCGCGCCGCGCTCGAAAATCTGCACGTTGAGCTCGTCTTCGAGCTTCTTGATCGCCACCGACAGCGTCGGCTGGCTCACGAAGCATGCTTCGGCCGCGCGGCCGAAATGCCGCTCGCGCGCAACCGCGACGATGTATTTCAATTCAGTCAGCGTCATTGTGGGTCAATCAGAGATATACAGGCGATAGGTTTAATTTATACACCTGTTGGCACCGGTTCGCCAAGTTTCTCTGCATCGCGATGCGTCGATTGGCGTCGAATTGGCGTCGACGGGCGGCTTTCGATCCGGCCCCGAGCCGGTCGATCAGGCCTTCAGATACTGTTCGCGCGCACCGAGCCAGCGCGCGAGATGCTGCGTGACAACCTCGGGGTACGCGGCAATCAGCCGCGCCGCGGCCTCGCGGGCCGGGTCGATCAGCCAGCCGTCGGTCTCGAGATTCGCAAAGCGCAGCATCGCCGCGCCCGACTGGCGCGCGCCGAGGAATTCGCCGGGCCCGCGGATTTCGAGGTCGCGCCGCGCGATCTCGAAGCCGTCGGTCGTCTCGCGCATCGTCTTCAGCCGCTCGCGGCCGGTGAGCGACAGCGGCCCGGTGTACAGCAGCACGCACACCGACGCCGCGGTGCCGCGCCCGACCCGGCCGCGCAGCTGGTGCAACTGCGCGAGGCCGAAGCGCTCCGCGTGCTCGATCACCATCAGCGACGCGTTCGGCACGTCGACGCCGACCTCGATCACCGTCGTCGCGACCAGCAGCTGCACTTCGTTGCGCGTGAACGCCTCCATCACGGCCGCCTTGTCGGCCGGCGACAGCCGGCCGTGCACGAGCCCGACCTTCAGTTCGGGCAGCGCCGCGGCGAGCGTCTCGTAGGTTTCGACGGCCGTCTGCAGCTGCAGCGTCTCGCTCTCCTCGATCAGCGGGCATACCCAGTACACCTGGCGCCCGGTCAGCGCGGCCTCGCGCACGCGGGCGATCACTTCTTCGCGCCGCGCGTCGCCCACCAGCCGCGTCAGCACCGGCGTGCGACCGGGCGGCAACTCGTCGATCGTCGACACCTCGAGATCGGCGTAATACGTCATCGCGAGCGTGCGCGGGATCGGCGTGGCCGACATCATCAGCTGGTGCGGCTGAAAGTCGCGTGCGCCGTTGGCCGCGTTCGCGGCCTTCGCGCGCAGCGCGAGACGCTGCTCGACGCCGAAGCGGTGCTGCTCGTCGACGATCACGAGGCCGAGCCGCGCGAATTCGACCGTGTCCTGGATGATCGCGTGCGTGCCGATCACGAGCTGCGCGGTGCCGAGCGCGGCCGCCTCGATCGCCGCGCGCTTTTCCTTCGCCTTCAGGCTGCCCGCGAGCCACGCGACCGTGACGCCGAGCGGCTCGAGCCACGCGCGCAGCTTGCGCGCATGCTGCTCCGCGAGGATTTCGGTGGGCGCCATCAGCGCGGCCTGGTAGCCGGCGTCGATCGCCTGCGTGGCGGCCAGCGCCGCGACGACCGTCTTGCCGCTGCCGACGTCGCCCTGCAGCAGCCGCTGCATCGGGTGCGCGAGCGTGAGGTCGTGCGCGATCTCGTCGACGACGCGCGCCTGCGCGCCCGTCAGCGTGAACGGCAGCGCCGCGTACAGGCGCGTGGTCAGCGCATCGGTATCGGTCGCGGTGCGACGCGGCATCGCGGGCGCGGCGCGCGTGCGGCGCTCCTCGTGCGCGCGCTTCAGCGACAACTGCTGCGCGAGCAGTTCCTCGAACTTGATGCGCGTCCATGCCGGGTGCGAACCGTCCATCAGCGCGGCTTCGTCGGAATCGACGCGCGGGTGATGCAGGATGCGCACCGCCTGCTCGAGCGTCGGCACGTCGAGCGGCTTCAGGTAATCGCGCTGGATCTCGGGTGGCAGCAGTTCGGGCAGCGGCGTGCGCTCGACCGCGTTCTCGATCGCCTTGCGCAGATACGCCTGCGACACGCCGGCCGTGCTCGGGTAGACCGGCGTGAGCACCTGCGGCAGCGGCGCATCGGCTTCGACGACGCGCACGGCCGGATGCACCATCTCCATCCCGAAAAAGCCGCCGCGCACGTCGCCGCGCACGCGCAGCCGCTGGCCGACGGCCATCTGCTTGACCTGCGACCCGTAGAAGTTCAGGAAGCGCAGCACGAGCTGCTCGCCGTCGTCGTCCTGGATCTTCACGACGAGTTGGCGGCGCGGCCGGTACGCGACCTCGTTGTCGAACACGACGCCTTCGGTCTGCGCGATGCCGCCCGGCAGCAACTCGCCGATCGGCGTGAGCGTGGTCTCGTCCTCGTAGCGCATCGGCAGATGCAGCACGAGATCGATCGAACGCGTGAGGCCGAGCTTCGCGAGCTTGTCGGCGGTTTTCACGGGCTTGTCGGCGGCCGGCTTCTTCTTGCGCTTCGTGCCGGATGCGCCCGCTTCGTCGCCGTCCGCGCCCGGTTCGGCGTCGGGCGCGGCGGCCGCGGCGGCCGCGGGCTGCGCGAGCCGGCCGTCGGCGCCGCGCTTCGGGCCGGCGCGGCGGGCGCCGGGGCCTGATGCGGACGGCGCGGGCGACGCGGCATCGTCCGCGTCGAACGGATCGGCGGAATCGGCAACGGCAGCGGGGGAACGGCGTGGTGACACAGGCATCGGATCGTCTGGGTGCTTCGCAAGGCAAGTACAATAGCGGCTTTCACGTCGTCCGAACGAACGACGCCGGCCAGGCCGCGCATCCCGTCATCATAGCGGCTCGCGCGCCCCGATTACGCGTTTCCGCCCTGCCGGCGACGCCCGCCGGCCGCTTCGAACCAGCCCGCATGTTCACGCTTTCCGATTTCGATTTCAATCTGCCGCCCGAGCTGATTGCCCAAACCGCGCTGCCCGATCGCACCGCGAGCCGCCTGCTCGAGGTCGACGGCAGCGTCGCGCCCGCGCGCCTCGTCGACCGCCATTTCGCCGAGCTGCCGTCGTGCATCGCGCCGGGCGACCTGCTGGTGTTCAACGATACCAAGGTGCTGAAGGCGCGTTTCTTCGGCCAGAAGGCCAGCGGCGGCAAGATCGAGGTGCTGATCGAGCGCGTGACCGGCACGCACACGGCGCTCGCGCAGATCCGCGCGAGCAAGTCGCCGGGCGCCGGCACGACGCTGCGCCTGGCCGACGCGTTCGACGTGACGGTCGGCGAGCGCGTCGAGCCGTTCTTCACGCTGCACTTCCCCGCGCCGTGCCTCGACCTGATCGAGCAGCACGGCCGGCTGCCGCTGCCGCCGTACATCGAGCACGACGCCGATGCCACCGACGAGACGCGCTACCAGACCGTCTATGCGAGCAACCCGGGCGCGGTCGCCGCGCCCACGGCCGGGCTTCATTTCGACCAGCCGCTGCTGGAGAAGCTCGACGCGATGGGCGTCGAGCGCGCGACGCTGACGCTGCACGTCGGCGCCGGCACGTTCCAGCCGGTGCGCGTCGAGAACATCGCCGAGCACAAGATGCACAGCGAGTGGTACGACCTGCCGCAGTCGCTCGTCGACAAGATCGCCGCGACCCGCGCGCGCGGCGGCAACGTGATCGCGGTCGGCACGACGTCGATGCGCGCGCTCGAAGCCGCGGCGCGCAGCGCCGACGAGGCCGGTCGTCCGCTCGCGGCGACGCAGGCCGAGACCGACATCTTCATCACGCCCGGCTACCGTTTCCGCGTGGTCGACCGGCTCGTGACGAACTTCCACCTGCCGAAGTCGACGCTGCTGATGCTGGTGTCCGCGTTCGCGGGCGTCGAGACGATCCGCGCCGCGTACCGGCACGCGATCGAAGAACGCTACCGCTTCTTCAGCTACGGCGACGCGATGCTGCTCATGCGGCGCGACACGCCGGAGGCGTCGGGCGCGTAAGCGCAGCCGACAGCATCGGCTCGATGCACACGATGGCCGGCGCGTCGCACTGCCGCCATGCCGTTTTTTTACGTTGTGCGCGCTACGCTGGCGCGCACCCGCTTTTCCCCGCCGCCGATTTCCCGGGCGGCGTTTCCAACATGCGCCGGACTGTTTTCCGGTAGCAAGGAGCACGACACGATGACCGAAGGTTCATCCCACGATACGCACGCCCCCGTGCAGGACCGCCCGGCCAACGGGCTCGAATTCGAATTGCTGACGACCGACGGCCACGCGCGCCGCGGCCGCGTGAAGCTCAATCACGGCACGGTCGAGACGCCGATCTTCATGCCGGTCGGCACGTACGGCACCGTGAAGGCGATCCAGCCGCGCGAGCTGCACGAGATCAAGGCCCAGATCATCCTCGGCAACACGTTCCACCTGTGGCTGCGCCCGGGCCTCGACACGATCGACGCGCACGGCGGCCTGCACGGCTTCATGGGCTGGAACAAGCCGATCCTGACCGATTCGGGCGGCTTCCAGGTGTTCTCGCTCGGCGACCTGCGCAAGATCACCGAGGACGGCGTCACGTTCGCGTCGCCGATCAACGGCGACAAGCTGTTCCTGTCGCCGGAAGTGTCGATGCAGATCCAGAAGGTGCTGAACTCCGACGTCGTGATGCAGTTCGACGAATGCACGCCGTACGCGACCAACGGCGTGCCGACGACGCACCAGGAAGCGGCCGACTCGATGCGCATGTCGCTGCGCTGGGCGAAGCGCTCGCTCGACGAATTCAACCGGCTCGGCAACCCGAATGCGCTGTTCGGGATCGTCCAGGGCGGGATGTTCGAGGACCTGCGCGACGAATCGCTCGCGGGCCTCGCGGAACTCGGCTTCCACGGCCTCGCGATCGGCGGGCTGTCGGTGGGCGAGCCGAAGGAAGACATGATGCGCGTGCTGCAGCACGTGGGCCCGAAGCTGCCGGCCAACAAGCCGCACTACCTGATGGGCGTGGGCACGCCGGAGGATCTGGTCGAGGGCGTCGCGAACGGCATCGACATGTTCGACTGCGTGATGCCGACCCGCAACGCACGCAACGGCTGGCTCTTCACGCGTTTCGGCGACGTGAAGATCCGCAACGCGACGCACAAGAACTCGTTGAAGCCGCTCGATTCGACCTGCACCTGCTACACGTGCCAGAACTTCTCGCGCGGCTACCTGCATCACCTGCACCGGGTCGGCGAAATCCTCGGCGCGCAGCTGAACACGATCCACAACCTGCACTACTACCTGCAGCTGATGAGCGAGATCCGCGACGCGATCGAAACGCATACGTTCGACGCATTCCGGCAGCGCTTCGCGGAGGATCGCGCGAGAGGGGTCGACTGACAGGCCGGCCGGCGGCCCGCACCGCGGCCAGTCACATAGGACGCGTACTAATTGGCGCACTCAAATCGCCAGTCGCGACCGCTAAACATTACAATTACCTTTCCAAACAAGTCGCAACGGTATCGGTTCGTGCTTTAACAGCTTGATCCGAAAGCGCATTTGCCGATCCGTTCGCGCATGGGGCCGGTGGTAGAATAACCGGCTTATTTTTCGATCTTCCCCTACGGAGAGACCAACGTGCCGTTCATTTCCAATGCCTTCGCGCAAGGCGCCGGTGGCGCCGAATCGAGCCTGATGAGCTTCCTGCCGCTCATCCTGATGTTCGCGGTGCTGTACTTCATCATGATCCGTCCGCAGATGAAGCGTCAGAAGGAACACCGCAACATGCTCGCGGCCATGGCGAAGGGCGACGAAGTCGTCACGAGCGGCGGCCTCGTCGGCAAGGTGACGAAGGTCACCGAAGGCTACATCGGCGTCGAAATCGCCGAAGGCACCGAAATCACCGTGCAGAAGGCTGCCGTCACGACCATTCTGCCGAAGGGCACGATCAAGTCGCTGTAAGGCTTTCACCGAGCGTCCGGCTCCCCGCGCCGTGCCCGCCTGAGAGAGCGGGCCGCCGCGGCGCCGGACGCGACGCTTTCACGCCAACCACCCGTTCGGCCCCCTCATGAATCGTTATCCACTCTGGAAATATGTCGTGATGGTCGTGGCGCTCGCCATCGGCCTTCTGTACACATTGCCCAACTTCTTCGGCGAAGCGCCGGCGGTGCAGGTGTCGAGCGGCAAGGCCACGGTCAAGCTCGACTCGACCACGCTGACCCAGGTCGAATCGGCACTCGCGTCCGCGCAGATCAAGCCGGACGACGTCACCTTCGAGAACACGGCGACCAGCGCGAACATCCGCGTGCGCCTGAAGGACACCGATACGCAGCTGCGCGTCAAGGACCTGCTGCAGAAGTCGCTGAATGCCGACCCGAACGATCCGCAGTACGTCGTCGCACTGAACCTGCAGAGCGCGTCGCCGCGCTGGCTGACCGCCCTGCACGCGCTGCCGATGTATCTCGGCCTCGACCTGCGCGGCGGCGTGCACTTCCTGCTCCAGGTCGACATGACGGGCGCGCTCACGAAGAAGCTCGACTCCGATGCCTCCGACGCGCGCTCGCTGCTGCGCGACAAGAACATCCGCGACGGCGGCGTGAGCCGCGTCGAGCAGTCCGTGGTCGTCAACTTCAGCGATGCGCAGACGGCGGAAGACGCCCGCAAGGTGCTCGCCGCGTCGATCACCGAGCTGCAATGGGCGACCCAGCCCGGCGGCGGCGGCACGCAAGTCGTCGGCACCTTCACGCCGGCCGTGCAGAAGTCGGTCGAGGACGCCGCGCTCAAGCAGAACCTGACAACGCTCCACAACCGCGTGAACGAACTCGGCGTGTCCGAGCCGATCCTGCAACAGCAAGGCAGCGACCGCATCGTCGTCGAACTGCCGGGCGTGCAGGACACCGCGAAGGCGAAGGACATCATCGGCCGCACCGCGACGCTCGAGGCGCGCCTGGCCGACCCGATCAACACGCACCCGAACCCGAACGACCCCGTGCCCCCGGGCGAGGAGCTGTTCACGCAGGGCAACCAGGCACCCGTGCTGCTGAAGAAGGACGTGATCTTCACCGGCGACCGTATCATCGACGCGTCGGCCGGCTTCGACGAACACCAGCGTCCGTCGGTCAACATCCGCCTCGATTCGGCGGGCGGCCGCGCGGTGCGCACGGTGTCGCGCGACAACATCGGCAAGCCGATGGCGATGGTGCTGTTCGAGAAGGGCAAGGGCGAGGTGCTGACGGTCGCGACGATCCAGTCCGAGCTCGGCGACCGCTTCCAGATCACGGGCCAGCCGACGCCGCAGGCTGCGGCCGACCTCGCGCTGCTGCTGCGCGCCGGCTCGCTCGCGGCGCCGATGGACATCATCGAGGAACGCACGATCGGCCCGAGCCTCGGCGCCGACAACATCAAGATGGGCGTGCACTCGGTGATCTGGGGCTTCTGCGCGATCGCCGTGTTCATGATCGCGTACTACATGCTGTTCGGCGTGGTGTCGGTGATCGGCCTGTCGGTGAACCTGCTGCTGCTCGTCGCCGTGCTGTCGCTGATGCAGGCGACGCTGACGCTGCCCGGTATCGCGGCCATCGCGCTCGCGCTCGGTATGGCGATCGACTCGAACGTGCTGATCAACGAGCGCGTGCGTGAAGAACTGCGCGCCGGCCAGCCGCCGCAGCTCGCGATCCAGGCCGGCTACGCGCATGCGTGGGCGACGATTCTCGACTCGAACGTCACGACGCTGATCGCCGGTCTCGCGCTGCTTGCGTTCGGTTCGGGCCCGGTTCGCGCGTTCGCGATCGTGCACTGCCTCGGCATCCTGACGTCGATGTTCTCCGCGGTGTTCTTCTCGCGCGGGCTCGTCAACCTCTGGTACGGCGGCCGCAAGAAGCTGAAGTCGCTCGCGATCGGCCAGGTGTGGAAGCCGGAAGGCGCCGCTGCCGCCGCGTCGTTCACCGACGAGGACGAATCGACCGACACCGCGCGCGCCGCGAAGCTCGCCGCCCCGGCGAAGGGCAACGCGCCCCGCGCCGGCAAGCCGCAGCTGCGCAACCGCGCGCAGCAAGGCGTGTCGCCGAAGAAACCGGGCTCGACCCAATAAGGCCCCGGAGACGAAGCCATGGAATTTTTCCGCATCCGTAAAGACATTCCGTTCATGCGGCACGCGCTGGTGTTCAACGTGATCTCGCTGGTCACGTTCCTCGCCGCCGTGTTCTTCCTGTTCCACCGCGGGCTGCACCTGTCCGTCGAATTCACCGGCGGGACGGTGATCGAGGTGCAGTACCAGCAGGCCGCGGAACTCGAACCCGTGCGCGCGACGCTCGGCAAGCTCGGCTATGCCGACGCGCAGGTGCAGAACTTCGGCACGTCGCGCAACGTGCTGATCCGCCTGCAATTGAAGGAAGGCCTCACGTCCGCGCAGCAGAGCGACCAGGTGATGGGCGCGCTGAAGGCGCAGAGCCCGGACGTCACGCTGCAGCGCGTCGAGTTCGTCGGCCCGCAGGTCGGCCGTGAACTTGCGACCGACGGTCTGCTCGCGCTCGCGTGCGTCGTGATCGGCATCGTGATCTACCTGTCGTTCCGCTTCGAATGGAAGTACGCGGTGGCGGGCATCATCGCCAACCTGCACGACGTCGTGATCATTCTCGGCTTCTTCGCGTTCTTCCAGTGGGAGTTCTCGCTGGCGGTGCTCGCGGCGATCCTCGCGGTGCTCGGCTACTCGGTCAACGAGTCGGTCGTCATCTTCGACCGGATCCGCGAGACGTTCCGCCGCGAACGCAAGATGAGCGTGCAGGAAGTGATCAACCACGCGATCACGACCACGATGTCGCGCACGATCATCACGCACACGTCGACGGAAATGATGGTGCTGTCGATGTTCTTCTTCGGCGGCCCGACGCTGCACTACTTCGCGCTCGCGCTGACGGTCGGCATCATGTTCGGCATCTACTCGTCGGTGTTCGTCGCGGGCTCGCTCGCGATGTGGCTCGGCATCAAGCGCGAAGACCTGGTCAAGGAAAAGAAGACCGCGCACGATCCGGACGATCCGAACGCCGGCGCGCAGGTTTAAGCGCCACGCCGCTTCGGTATCGAAGCAAAGCCGGCCCGTCTGGGTCGGCTTTTTTTATGCGCGGCTCACCGTGGTACGGCACGCGGATGACTCGGCCGAGCCGCCGCGGGTGTCGGCTACAATCGTCACCGCCCTGCCCCGTCGCATGCCGACCACGCGCCGGCCGGGCAAACTCCTCGCCATCCGTCCGAACGTGCGGTCCCGATGATGCTTCCCATGCGTGTCGTTCGTCGCCTCGCCGCCTGCGCAGCCGCCGCGGCCGCGTTCCCGTATGCGCCACTCGTCGGGGCGCAACCGGCATCCGCGCCGCCCGCCGCTTCGCTGCCTGCCGTTGTACCCGCCGCCGCTTCGGTGCCCGCCACCCAACCGCCGTCGCCCTGCCCGCCCGACTGGGAACCGCAACTCTGCGAACTCAAAGCGGCCGTCGAAGTGCTGAAGCGGCAACACCTGACCGACGTCGACATCGGCGCGCTGCTCGACGCCGCGACCCACGAAGGCATCAAGACGCTGCCGTACGCGCGCTTCTTCAACGCGAAGGAAGAGCAGGAACGGCGCGACGACGAGCGGCGCGCACGCGACGGCACGCCGGGCATCGGCATCGTGTTCGAGACGCGGCCCGACGGGCTGCACATCATCGACGTGATTCCCGATGCACCGGCCGAAAAGGCCGGTGTGCGGCCCGACGATCTCGTCGTCGCGATGAACGACAGGAGCGTCGTCGGCATCGACGGCGGCGAGTTGATGAAGCTCGCGAAGGGCGACGCGGGCGTGCCGCTGAAGCTCACGGTGCAGCGCGGCCCGCAGCATGCGGTGCTGACCTTCGCGCCCGTGCGCGCGATCGTCAAGCCGCATCCGGCGACCGCGAAGCGGCTCGACGGCGACATCCTGTACACGCGGCTGTCGAGCTTTCCGGAGTCGGCGGTCGGCGACTATATCGACGCGGTGCAGGCCGCGCGCCGCGCGGGCCCGCCGGTGAAGCAGATGATCCTCGACCTGCGCATCAACGGCGGCGGTGCGCTCAATGCGGCGATCGGCATCACCGCGCTGTTCGCGGGACGCGACCGCACCGCGATGGTGACGGTCGAGCGCGACGGCACGCACCGCCGCCGCTACACGACCAACTGGCCCGACTACGAACTGCCCGTCATGCACGGCCAGGACCCGCTCGCGCCGCTACAGGCCGACGACTGGTGGCGCACCGTACCGCTCGTGGTGCTGGTCGACGGCCAGAGCGCGTCGGCCGCCGAAGCGACCGCGGCGGCGCTGAAGGATCTCGGCCGCGCGACACTGCTCGGCATGCCGACCTACGGGAAAGGGCTCGCGCAAACGGGCGTCGACCTGATCGACGGCACGCGCCTGAATTTCACGTTCGCGCGCAACCTGCGGCCGAACGGGTGCCCGATGGACGGTTACGGCGTCGTGCCGGACCGGCTCGTGCCGCCGCGCCGCGACGCGGACGTCGACGGCGTGCTGCTGTGGTACCGGGAAGTCGATCTCGCCCGCGCGCCCTATGCGGACCGGCAGGCGCCCGACCCGTTCGCGCAGGTGCGCAAGGCCCGCCAGAAGCTGCGCGAAGCGCGCGTGCGCGCGAAGGTCGATACGGCGAGGAGCGCGGCGCTGCCGCAGCGCGCATTCGGCACGGCGGCTGACTGGCAGCTCCGTCAGGCGCTCAATGCCCTCGCCGGCCGCCCGGTGCAGACCATCGACGCACCCGCGCAACTGATGCCGGCGCAACCAGTCTGCGAGCGCGGCGGCAACTGACGCGCCGCCGCGCCGGACCGGGCGCCACGATGATAAATTGAATGCTCCAATCACTTCATCCGGACCCAGCCCGATAATGCGTACTCAGCCAGGCGGAGCCCTCCGGGGGTTCAAGTATTCACTCGTGACGACCATCATGGGCGCGCTTATCGGCAGCTTCGGCACCTGGATGGTCGACCGCAACATGGTCAGCGCAGCACGCGAGACGGCCCGTCTCGCAGAGCAACGCACGGCGTTTGTCGAAGTATGGGGGCAAGCCGAGCTATTCGCCTTGAAGCAGGCGCGATATGACGACTTCTCGTCGCTCGACGATTTGGCGGCGAAAATGCCGCAAAACCCGGTGTCAGCAATTTTCCGGAACAACTATCGTGTGCTCGGAGCTGAAGCGAATCGCGCCCAAGATGAAGCGCGTAACTCGCTCGCGGCCAAGCGCCTGCTCCTGTCGGAGCCGCAATACGCCACGGCCCGCCGCTTCATCGACGCCACATCCGCGGAGAACCGAACCGGAAAGCGCGTCACGGCGGCCAATCTCGAAGCGCTACGCGCGACTGCGAAGACGCTTCTCGCTAGCGACGGCTGAATCGCAGCCATCACTAGCTGCACGAGTCACCGAAACCCGAACCGCCGCCGCAGCACGACCAGCGCCGCGAGGCTCAGCACGGCCGCGAACATCAGATAGAAGCTCGGCGCGGTCTTCATCCCGGTCTCGCGGATCAGCCACGCGATGATGAACGGCCCGAAGCCGCCGAAGATCGTCACCGCGACGTTATAGGCGAGCGACATCCCGGTCGTGCGCGTCTGCACCGGAAACACCTCGGACAACAGGCCCGGCAGCGCCGCGAAGTAGCCGGTCATCAGGAACGCGAGCAGCACCTGCAGCGCGATCAGCGTGCCGAAGCCCGGATGCGCGACGAGATACGCGAACGCCGGATAGATCAGCACGAGGATGCCGACGGCCGGCGCGATCATCACGCGCACGCGGCCGTAGCGATCCGACCAGTGGCCGACGAGCGGCGCGAACGCCATCTGGATCACGCCGACCACGAGAATCGCGGCAAACGCGGCTGACGGCGCGAGGCCCAGCTGCTTCACGCCGTAGGTCGGCATGAACAGCACGAGATAGGTCGCGACGGTGCCGAGCACGACCACGCCCATCGCCGCGACGAGGCGCGCCTTGTGCGACGCGAACGTATCGCGCAGCGGGTTCGCGGTGCCTTCGGCCGCGAGGAATTCGGGCGTCTCGTCGACCTTGGTGCGGATGTAGTACGCGACGGGCCCGAGCAGCAACCCGAAGAAGAACGGCACGCGCCAGCCCCACGACGCCATCTGGTCGGCCGTGAGCTGCGCGTTCAGCACGGTGCCGAAACCCGCGGCGAGCAGCGTCGTGAGCCCTTGGCTCGCGACCTGCCAGCTCGCGAAGAAGCCGCGCCGGCCCGGCACGTGCTCGGCGAGGAACGCGGTCGCGCTGCCGAATTCGCCGCCGGCGGAGAAGCCCTGCATCAGCCGCGCGGCGACGAGGATCACCGGCGCGGCGACGCCGATCGTCCCGTAGGTCGGCAGCACCGCGATGATCAGCGTGCCGGCCATCATCAGCATGATCGACAGCGTGAGCGCGGCCTTGCGGCCCGCGCGGTCGGCATACGCGCCGAGCACGATCGCGCCGAGCGGGCGCATGAAGAACGACACGCCGAACGTGCCGAGCGTGAGCAGCAGCGACACGGTGTCGTTGCCGGCCGGGAAGAACAGCTTCGAGATCGTCACCGCGAAAAAGCCGTAGACGACGAGATCGAACCACTCGAGCGCGTTGCCGATCGACGCGGCGACCACCGCGCGCCACACGCGCGGCGACGAGGCAATGGAGCTGGACTGCGTGACGGCATGCATCGGCGATCTCCTTGTCGTTGTACGTTCTGTTCGAGGCGGCCGCCGTCGCGCCGTCGGCCTGCCCGGCGCCGCATGGCCACATGCGGCGCTCGGGCGATTATAGGCGCGCAAAAAAACCGCCGCGCCCCGGTAACGGGAGCGCGGCGGTTTGCCCGCGGGGCCGGCGCGACGGCCGGCCCTGCCGGGGAGTCTTACTGCTGCTTGACCGCTTCGGCCGTGATCAGCAGCTTCGTCTTCATCTTGAAGCCGTACTGCTTGCCGTAGTCGAGGCCGAAATCGTCGCGGCTGAATTCGCCGACCGCGTCGACGCCGCACACTTCACGCTTGAGCATCGGGTGCGGCATGCACTTGAACGAATCGATCTTCAGCGTGAGCGGCTTCGTGACGCCGTGCAGCGTCAGGTTGCCGACCACCGACACCGGCTTGTCGCCGTCGAACTTGATCGTGCCCTTGTAGTTCGCCTGCGGGAACTTCGCCGCATCGAAGAACTCGGCCGTCTGCAGGTGCTCGTCGAGCTTCGCGCTGCCCGTGTGGATCGACGCGATGTCGGTCGTCACGTCGACCGTGCCGGTCTTCGCCGCGCGGTCGAGCGTCACGGTGCCGCTCGACTTGTCGAACTTGCCGCGCCAGACCGACAGGCCGCCGAAGTGGTCGGCCTCGAAGCTCGGGTACGTGTGGCTCGGATCGAACTGGTAGGTTGCGCTTTCGGCGAAGGCCGAGAACGACAGGGAAGCGGCCAGCGCGCCGGCAGCGATGATCAGATGCTTTTTCAAACTTTTTCTCCTGGAAACGGCGCCGCGCCCTCGCGCGGCATTCAGTTGAGGCGGCAACCTGCCGCTTACTTCGTGGCGACGAGATGGAACTTGATCTGCACTTCGTCCGCGACGATCGACGTGTCCTTCCACTCGCCGGTGCCGACGTTGAAGGTCGAACGCTTGATCGGCAGCACGCCGTCGAACGTCTGCGTCGCGCCGTTTTGCGCGACCGTGACGGGCACCGTGACGGTCTCGGCCTTGCCCTTGATCGTCAGCTTGCCGGTCACGTTGTACTTGTTGCCGCCGGCCGGCGCGATCGCCGACGACACGAAGGTCGCCTGCGGATAGGTCTTCGCGTCGAACCAGTCCTTGCCTGCGACCTGGTCGTTGTACATCTTGTCGCCGAGGTCGAAGCTCGCGACGTCGATCGTCATTTGCGCGCTGCCCTGCGCGGCTTTCGCCGGATCGAACTTCACCTGCGCGGAAAACTTCTTGAACGCGCCTTCGGTCGGCACGTTCATCTGCTTCGACACGGCGGACACCTTGCTCTTCGCGAGATCGACGTCGGCATGCGCCGCGCCCGACGCGACAAGCGCCGCCGCGGCGAACGCGGTCAGCATGGAGCGGGAGAAAGACACTTTCATGGGATCCTTCATTTGGCAAAGGGAAGCATGCGCGACAGCAGGCCGTCGCGGTCCAACAGCTGATGCTTGAGCGCCGCGAGCACGTGCATCGCAACGAGCGCAAGCAGAATGTAATTCAAAGACACATGCAGCGTCTTGAAGGTTTCCTTGAGCGCCGGATCGGGGTCGATCAGGCGCGGCAGCGGCACGATGCCGAGATAGACGACCGGAATGTTCGACGCCGAGCTGTACAGGTAGCCCGTCACCGGGATCACGATCATCAGCACGTACAGCAGCATGTGCACGCCGTGCGATGCCGCGCGCTGCCACGCCGGCGTGTCGCCCGGCAGCGGCGGCGGCACGTGGGTCGCACGCCAGAGCACGCGCACGACGGCCAGCGCGAACACCGTCACGCCGATCCACTTGTGCCACGAGAAGTACTTCAGCTTGGTCGGCGTGAAGCCGGGAATGTCCGTCATCACCCAGCCGAGCGCGAAGCCGCAGATGATCAGCAGCGCGATCAGCCAGTGCAAGGCGATCGCGGTGTGCGCGTAGCGTGCCGGCGCGGCCGGCGGCGATTTCGATGCCATCTTGGATTCCTCAGTTCAGCGAACGGCCGCGCCGGTAAATTCGTCCGACGCATGTCAAGGGCGCCATGCTACCGCAACCTTTTGACGTGCGCGGACTCTGAGGACAGGCACGCCAGCCGGCTGACGGCTTCCCGTCATGTTACCGACCGGTCACGAAACTCACGATCCTTGACGCATCGAAAAAGCCCTTTTGGTAAGATTGGCGCGGGTTCCGGCCCCGTCGACGTGTTCCCCCAGCCGTCGCAACACCGCCTTTTCCATGCAACGATACGACCTGATTGCCTGCCACGAATGCGACGCACTGTTGCATAAACCGCGCCTGAGCGGCCGCCAGATCGCGCGCTGTCCGCGCTGCGACGCGCTGCTCTATCGCAACAGCACCACGCAGATCGAGCGCATCACCGCGCTCGCGGTCGCCGCGCTCGTCACGTTCATCATCGCGCAGACGTTCCCGATTCTCGAAATGGACCTGAACGGCACGCGCGTGCAGACGACGCTGATCGGCGCGATCGACACGCTGTGGCATCAGGACATGGAGATCGTCGGCGTGATGGTGTTCTGCTCGACCGTGCTGTTCCCGCTCGTCGAGATGGCCGCGCTGCTTTACGTCCTGCTGCCGATCCGCCGCGGCGTCGTGCCGCCCGGCCTCAACCTCGTGCTGCGCACGATCCAGCTCGTGCGGCCGTGGGGGATGATCGAGGTGTTCATGCTCGGCATCCTGGTCACGATCGTGAAGATGGTCAGCCTCGCGCGCGTCGTGCCCGACGCGGCGCTGTTCGCGTTCGGCGCGCTCACGCTGATGACCGCCGTCGTGCTGATGTTCGACCCACGCACCGTGTGGGACATCGCCGACGACCTGCGCGCCGGCCGCGCGCCGGCGCGGCCCGACCCCGCCGCGCCGCTGCCGGACGCGCCCCGCCGATGACGAGCCCCACGCCGACCGCCGCCCGCGAGGGTTACGCCAGCTGCCACGCGTGCGGGCTCGTGCAGACGATCGACCAGCCGCACGCGCATTGCGCGCGCTGCGGCAGCGCGCTGCACGTGCGCACCCCGAACAGCATCATGCGCACGTGGGCGCTGCTGCTCGCGGCCGCGATCCTCTACATTCCGGCGAACCTGCTGCCGATCATGCGCACCTCGTCGATCGTCGGCTCGCAGCAGGACACGATCATGAGCGGCGTCATCTATTTCTGGACGTCCGGCGACTGGCCGCTCGCCGTGGTCGTGTTCGTCGCCAGCATTCTCGTGCCGATGCTCAAGCTCGGCGTGCTGACGATCCTCGTCACCAGCGCGCAGCGCCGCGCCGCCTGGCGGCCGCTGCAGCGCACGCGCCTCTACCGGATCGTCGAGCGTATCGGCCGCTGGTCGATGCTCGACATCTTCGTCGTGACGCTGACCGTCGCGCTCGTCCATTTCCGTTCGCTCGCCGTCATCACGGCCGGCCCCGGCGCACTCGCGTTCGGCTCGGTCGTGATCCTGACGATGCTCGCGTCGATGCAGTTCGATCCCCGCCTGATCTGGGATCCAGTCGAAACCTCAGGGAATCACCATGAATAGTCCACAAGGCCCGCAGCACGACGCGCCCCGGCCACCCGATCCGGCGATTTCGACGAAAAGCGGCTGGCTGCCGTCGCTCGTCTGGCTCGTGCCGCTGATCGCCGCGCTGATCGGCATCGGCCTCGTGATCAAGTCCGTGCGCGAGCGCGGCCCGGAAATCACGATCAGCTTCCACAGCGCCGAAGGGCTCGAGCCGGGCAAGACCCAGGTCAAGTACAAGGACGTCGAGATCGGTACGGTCAAGACAATCAAGCTGTCGAAGGACCTGTCGCGCGTGCTGGTCCAGGTGCAGCTCAAGAAGGAAGCGGAAGACTTCGCGGTCCAGGGTTCGCGCTTCTGGATCGTGCGGCCGCGCGTCGGCGCGACGGGCGTATCGGGGCTCGGCACGCTGCTGTCCGGCGCGTACATCGGCGTCGACGCCGGCCACGGCCAGGACACGCTGACCGACTTCACGGGCCTCGAAACGCCGCCCGCCGTCACGGGCGACCAGAAAGGCACGCAATACGTGCTGCGCGGCGATTCGCTCGGCTCGGTCGACATCGGCTCGCCGGTCTACTACCGCCGCGTCCAGGTCGGCCAGGTGGTCGGCTTCTCGCTCGACAAGGACGGCACGGGCGTCACGTTCAACGTGTTCGTCAATGCGCCGTACGACCAGTACGTCGGCATGAATACGCGCTGGTGGCAGGCGAGCGGCGTCGATCTGCGGCTCGATTCGAGCGGCCTGAAGCTGAACACGCAGTCGCTCGCGACCGTGATCCTCGGCGGCATCGCGTTCCAGACGCCGCCGAACCAGGGCAGCGGCACGACCGCCCCGAACAACACGACGTTCCGCCTCGGCTCCGACGAGGGCGACGCGATGCGCGACCCGGACGGCCAGCCGCTGCAGGTCGTGATGAACTTCAACCAGTCGCTGCGCGGGCTCGCCGTCGGCGCGCCGGTCGACTTCCGCGGCATCGTGCTCGGCGAAGTGACGAACATCGGCATCGACTTCGATCCGAAGACGAAGAACTTCCTGATGCCGGTGACGATCAACGTGTATCCGGAACGCCTCGGCCGCCGCTTCCGCGAGACGATCGAAAGCAAGGGCGAACCGGCGCGCCGCGAGATCGTCGAGCGGCTCGTCCAGCACGGGCTGCGCGGCCAGCTGCGCACCGGCAACCTGCTGACGAGCCAGCTGTACGTCGCGCTCGACTTCTTCCCGAAGGCGCCGCCCGTGAAGATCGATACCGCGCACCTGCCGTTCGAGCTGCCGACCGTGCCGAACACCCTCGACGAGCTGCAGTTGCAGGTCGCCGACATCGCGAAGAAGCTCGACAAGGTGCCGTTCGACCAGATCGGCGCGAACCTGAACAGCGCGCTCGCGAACGCCGACAAGCTGTTCAAGCAGCTCGACACGCAGGTCGCGCCGGAAGCGCGCGACACGCTGTCGGCCGCGAAGCAGACCTTCTCGACGGCCGAGGCGACGCTGCAGCAGGATTCGCCGCTGCAGTCCGACGTGCGCGGCGCGCTGAAGGAGCTCACGCGCACGCTGCAATCGCTGAACGCGCTCGCCGACTATCTGGAGCGCCACCCCGAATCGCTGCTCAAGGGCAAGCCAGGAGATAAACAATGACGACACGCGTGAACGGTTTCGCGAGCGGCGCGGCGGCGGCGCTCACCGCACTCGCGCTCGCCGCGTGCAGCTCGCCGCCCGCACGGTTCTACACGCTCAGCCCCGCCGACGCCGCGGCGCCGCTGCGCACCGCGCCGGCCAACCCGGCGTTCCTGATCGAGGTGCCGTCGGTCGGCGTGCCCGAGCAGGTCGCGAAGAGCCAGCTGGTCGTGCAGAAGAACGCCGCGCAGGTCGACGTGCTCGAGCAGGAACGCTGGGCGTCGCCGCCCGCCGACGAGATCCGCCGCGCGCTGTCGGACGATCTGGCCACGCAGCTCGGCACGATCGACGTCGCGAATTCCGCGTATCCAGCCGGCGTGCCCGTGTACCGCATCAGCGTGAACGTGCAGCGCTTCGAATCGTGGCCGGGCAAGCGCGCGGCGGTCGACGCCGTCTGGAGCGTGCGCTCGCTCGCCACCCAGGCCGTGATGACCTGCCGCACGAGCGTCGCGGAACCGGTCGCCGACGGCTACGACGCGCTCGTTGCCGGCCACCGGCGCGCGCTCGACGTGATTGCCACGCAGGCCGCGGCCGGCGTGCGCGCGATGGCCGCCCGTCGCGGCGCGCTGGTCGCGCCCGCGGCCGGCGGCAAGACGGCCGCCGCGCCGGTCGTGCCGTGCCCGGCCAACCCGGCGTCCGGCGGCGACGCCGGCGCGACGGGCAAGTCCGGCGCCTAAGCGAACGCGCACGGCGCGCGGGCGAACGTTCGACACGACGTTCGCCTGCGCGGTGTCGGACGATGTGGCCCATCCGGCCGCGCTCGCCAGCCGTAGTCGGCAGCACACCGCCTTCACCGGCCGAACGGCCATGACATTCTTTGTCAAAGCCGCCGGAACCCGCGCCATGCAATGCGGTCGGCTTGCGTTTTCCGGCCCGATTGACGATCCTACGCACTTTCAGGCTCGCGCCGTTCGTCGTGCGCGCGAGCCGGCGGCGCCGGGCCGCGCTCGGCCCGACCGCCGTGCCTCCCGGCGCCCGCACGCGAATCGCGTGCACCGCGGCGGGGCAGCCGCATCGCGGGTCGCCGTGCCCCGTCCGGCACCGGCCCCGTCTCACCCGTTCTCACCGGCGTCGCGCCGTTTCCCCGGCCGGCATCCCGAACCCGCCCGTCCCGGGCTTTCGCTATTCCGTTTATGTTTCGTTCCCTGACGACCCTGATCAAGAAGTGGCGCGCGTCGCGCAATGCCGGTCACCAGCTCGATGCGCTGCTCGCGCATGCCGACGCCGACGCGTCGTACGCCGAGCGCAGCGAATGGCTGATCGAGCTCGCGCACTGGCTGCGCCGCAACGGTACGGTGCAGGACACGCCGGCCGAGCGCGACGCCGACACGCGCACGTATCCGGCCCATGCGCGGCTGCGCTACCTGTTCCACGTGCTCGACCGCAACCCCGCGTGGAAAGCGCACGCGGCGCGCATCCTGCGCGGCATCCTGCGCGAGTGCGACGGCATCTCGCTGCTGTGCGACGCCGGCATGCCGGTGCATTCGGGCTTCTTCGGCGCATTGTTCGAGCGGATCGATTCGTCGCTGATCCCGCCCGCGCCGAACCGCCGCGAGCTGTCGGCGCTGTTCACGCTGATGTTCCCCGCGCCCGAGGACGCGAAATGGATCGACGCGCTGCCCGACGACCTGCTCGCGCGCCTCGCCGGCCTGATCTCGTTCGACGTCACCGAGGAAGAGCGCCACGAGCCCGGCTCGTTCTCGCGCGACCTGCTGGCCGCGCTGCACAACCTGACCTGCCAGATCAGCTCGACCGGCCTGTCGCAGACGGTGCGCAGCCGGCTGTCCGACGACGATGCGCGCAAGCCGCTCGAATCGCAGCCGTTCTACCGCCTCACCCGCGCGATGCTCGCGGTCGAGACCGCGCATGCGGCCGTCGAGGACGGCGGCGACCCGAGCAAGCTGCTGCACGAGGTGAACTACCTGCGCGTGCTGCTCGACGAATGCCGGATCGCCGTCGACGACGTGTTCGCGCACCTGTACCGCAACGGCGTGTCGGTCGACATCGTGTTTCAGGTCGAGCGGATGCGCATGCGCATCCTGCGCGCGGAAACGCTGCTGAACGCGTGGATGGCGCGCGACGACCTGCACGGAATGGCGCACCTGACCGCCGAGCTGGTCGACGCGAACCAGAACAGCCAGAGCGTCGCGCACCTCGTGCGCAGCAACTTCTCGCTGTTCGCGCGCAAGCTCGTCGAGACCAACGCGGACACCGGCGAGCACTACATCTCGCGCGGCCGCACCGAGTACCTGAAGATGCTGCGGATGGCCGCGGGCGGCGGCCTCGTCACCGTCGTGACCGTGTGCGTGAAGTTCGCAATCACGGGCGCGCACCTGCAGTCGATGCTCGAAGGGCTGCTCGCGGGCATCAACTACGCGGCCAGCTTCATGCTGATGCACTTCCTGCACTTCACGCTCGCGACCAAGCAGCCCGCGATGACCGCGCCGACGCTCGCGCGCGAGCTCGACGACACCGGCCACGAGGAAGGCGTGAAGACGTTCGTCGCGTCGGTGATCGCGCTGATCCGCACGCAGGCGGCCGCGATTTCCGGCAACGTGCTCGTCGTGCTGCCCGTGTGCCTGCTCGTGCAGCTGTTCGCGAGCAACGTGCTGCACGCGAACCTGATCTCGCCGGAGAAGGCGCACGCGACGCTGCATTCGTTCTCGCTGCTCGGCCCGACGCCGTTCTATGCCGCGCTCACCGGCGTGCTGCTGTGGGCGTCGAGCCTGCTCGCGGGCTGGGCCGACAACTGGTTCGTGCTGCACCGGGTCGGCGACGCGCTCACGTACAACCGCCGGCTGCGCCTGACGCTCGGCGCGACCGGCGCCGCGAAGCTCGCGCATTTCTGCCGCTCGAACGTCGCCGGCGTGGTCGCGAACGTCGGCCTCGGCCTGATGCTCGGCCTCGTGCCGGCGATCGTCACCGTGTTCATGTTCCCGTTCGAGGTGCGGCACGTGACGCTGTCGGCCGGCTCGATCGGGATCGCGCTCGGCGTGCTGGGCAAGGGTGCGCTCGGCACGCCCGAGCTGTGGTGGGCCGCCGCCGGCGTGCTCAGCATGGCGATCCTCAACGTGCTCGTGAGCTTCGCGCTCGCGTTCACGATGGCCGTGCGCTCGCGCAGCCTGCGCCCGACCAAGGTACGCGCGCTCGTCGCGGCGATCGTCCGCACGGTGCTGTCGAACCCGCTCGCGCTGTTCTGGCCGGCGGGCAACCCCGCCGCGCGCGCCGGCCAGCCGGGCACGCACTGACTTGCGGCGCGGTGGCGGCGCCTGGCCAGGCGCCCCCTCGCCGCCGTCCCGGCACGCGCGAGCGGCCGTCGCCCCGACGCCGCCGCGCCGAAACGCCGGCCCCGGTCGCCCGCGCCGCGTACAATAGTGGACTTTTGCACGTCCTCACCCGCCTTATGTCCTCGCCCACCCTGTTCGAATTCTTCGCCCCCTGCCCGCGCGGCCTCGAAGCGGCGCTTGCCGCCGAGCTGGCCGAAATCGCCGGCCGCCACCTGAACGGCGCGCCGTTCACCGCGGGCGCGCAGGTGCCGGGCGGCGTCCATTTCAGCGGCGGCTGGGCCGCCGGCATGGCCGCGAACCTCCATTCGCGCATCGCGAGCCGGATTCTGCTGAAGATCGCGCACGGCCCGTACCGCAACGAACAGGACGTCTACGCGCTCGCGCTCGAGCAGCCGTGGGAACGCTGGTTTGCGTCGACGCAGACGCTGCGCATCGACATCACCGCGATCAAGTCGCCGCTGAAGAGCCTCGAATTCACAACGCTGCGCGTGAAGGATGCGATCTGCGACCGGATGCGGGAGAAAACCGGCTCGCGCCCGAGCATCGACACCGGTGCGCCGGACGTGCGCGTGTTCGCGTTCCTGACGGTCAACGAGTGCACGCTGTACCTCGACACGTCGGGCGAGCCGCTGTTCAAGCGCGGCTGGCGTCTCGACAAGGGGGCGGCGCCGCTGCGCGAGAACCTCGCGGCCGGCATCCTGCGCCTGACGGGCTGGACGCCCGGCACCGCGCTGTACGACCCGATGTGCGGCAGCGGCACGTTCCTCGCGGAAGCCGCGCAGATCGCGCTCGGCGTGGCGCCCGGCGTCGAGCGCCGGTTCGGCTTCGAAAAGCTCAAGCAGTACGACATCACCGCGTGGCAGGGGCTGAAGGTGCCGGCGCTCGACGCGAAGCGGGCAGCGCGCGCCAAGCGCGGCGAAGCGCTCGGCGTGTACGGCAGCGACATCTCCGGCGACATGCTCGAGAAGGCGCGCGCGAACCTCGAACGCGCGGGCGTGCCGTCGGTGTGGCTCAAGCAGGTCGACGCGCGCGGGATGACGCCGCCGTGCGACGGGCCGGGCATCCTCCTCGCGAACCCGCCGTACGGCGAGCGGATCGAAGTGCGCGGCCGCAGCGCGCGCGGCGAGGTGCGCGAAACCGGCCGCAACCGCGGCAACGACGACGCATTCCGCCGCACGCACACCGACGCGCCGGACAGCGAGTTCTTCAACGCGCTCGGCGATGCACTGAAGCAACGCTTCACCGGCTGGCAGGCGTTCCTGCTGACGTCCGACCGTTCGCTGCCGGGCCAGTTGCGCCTGCGCGAATCGGCCAAGACGCCGCTGTTCAACGGTGCGCTCGAATGCCGGCTGTTCCGCTTCGACCTGATCGCCGGCAGCGTGAAGGCGCGCCCGGCGGCAGCGGAAGGCGACGACGCGTAAGCCAGCCGTTCGCTTCCACGCGCAACGACTTCCAGGGGCCGCCATCGCGGCCCCTGTGCTTTTGCGCAGCCGGTCAGGGCTTCGACTTCGACCAGCGCGCCATCGTGAACGGCAGCGCATGCCCCGTCTCGAGCAGCGACTTCAGGCTCGACAGCACGACCGGCCAGCCGCCGCAAATCCCGCGATCCCTCTCCGAACCGGGGGCGAGCCCGTCGTGCGTGGCGGTCAGCTTCACGACGCCGGCGTGCGGCTCGGCCTGATAGATGACAACTCTACTGACAATACGGTGTCAGCAGCCCGCGCTCACACTGCAATCCCGGCGCAATGCAGGCTGGTTTCCACACCGAATCCGCATAACAACGCAAACAACGCAACAAGGAGCTCGTCATGACGTCAGCAACCGCCACTGCCATCCCGGAACGCGCGATCGCCTGGTTCGACATTCCGTCCCTCGATTTCGACCGCGCGATCCGCTTCTACGAAACCGTGCTGCAAACCACGTTGCAGCGCGCGGTCATCGGCGGTGTGCCGATGGCGACGTTCGATCGCGACGCGTCGAGCACGGGCGGCAGCATCGTGTTCGATCCGCAGCAGATCAAGCCGAGCGCGAACGGCGTGCTCGTCTACCTGAACGCCGGCGAATCGGTCGTCGCGGCGCTCGAACGCGCGAAGCGCGCGGGCGGCGTCGTGCAGGGCTCGGTCGTCGAGTTGCCGAACAACTACGGCTACGTCGGCTACCTGATCGACACGGAAGGCAACCGCGTCGGCCTGCACGCGCCGAAATGCCACTGAGCGCAGCGGTCAGCGGGCCGGCGCGGCGCTATCATCGCGAAGTCCCCGTCGCCAGAGGAATCGAGGTGCTGTCATGACCCGCCGTGCCGACCGCCTGTTCCAGATCGCCGAGCTGTTGCGCGGGCGTCGTCTCACGACCGCGCAGCAGCTGGCCGACTGGCTGTCGGTGTCGCCGCGCACGGTCTATCGCGACGTGCGCGACCTGCAACTGTCAGGGGTGCCGATCGAAGGCGAAGCCGGCATCGGCTACCGGCTGAACCGCAACGCGAGCCTGCCACCGCTCACGTTCACGGCCGAGGAGCTGGCGGCGCTCGCCACCGGCGCGCGCATGCTCGAGACCTGGGGCGGCGCGCGCTTCGCGAGCGGTGCGCGCTCGGCGCTCGCGAAGATCGCGTCGGCGATGCCGGCCGACAAGCGCACGGCGCTCGACCGCCTGCCCGTGTTCGCGCCGTCGTTCCACATCGACGAGACGTTTTGCGCGAAGGTCGACGCGATCCACCAGGCGATCGACACGCGCCACATCGTCAGCTTCGACTATCGCGACCGGCTCGGCGCGCATTCGCAGCGCCGCGTGTGGCCGCTCGGGCTCGTCTACTGGGGCGGGCGCTGGACGATCGGCGCGTGGTGCGAGCTGCGCGACGATTTCCGCACCTTCGACATCGCGCGGATGGGCGACATCACCGTGCACGAGCAGTTTCCGGACATGGAAGGCCGGCGGATCGCCGACTACATGCGGATCGCGGAAGCGCCGATGCGCTGACGCGCTGACGTGGCAAGGCGGCGGACACGCGCCGCCGCCCTTCGTTTTCCGGGCGCCATGCGGCGCCCGGCCCCACTTCGTCACCCGCCGAACACCACCGGCCGCTTCGGCCGCTCGTCGACGTGCAGCGAAAACACGTCCGCACGCGCATAGTGGCCGACGACGTCGAAGTCGTAGCGCGCCTTCACGAGCTCGTCGGTGTCGATCCGCGCGGTGACGAGCCCGGCCTCGCCGATCAGCGGCCCGGCCAGCAGTTCGCCGAGCGGCCCGACGATCACGCTGCCGCCGCGGATCAGCGGCCGCTCGGGGTCCCAGCCCGGCACGTCGATGCCGAGCGCGCGCGGCGACGGCTGCACCTGGCACGCGCTCACGACGAAGCAGCGCCCTTCGTGCGCGATGTGCCGCATCGAGCTCTGCCACACGTCGCGCTCGTCGACGGTCGGCGCACACCAGATCTGCACGCCTTTCGCGTACATCGCGCAACGCAGCAGCGGCATGTGGTTCTCCCAGCAGATCGCGGCGCCCGCGCGGCCTGCGGCCGTGTCGACGACCGGCAGCGTCGAGCCGTCGCCCTGCCCCCAGATCAGCCGCTCGGTGCCGGTCGGCATCAGCTTGCGGTGCTTCGCGACGAGTCCGTCGCGCGGATCGAAGAACAGCGCCGTGCAGTACAGCGTGCTGCCGCCGCGCTCGATCACGCCGACCACGAGGCTCGCGCCGGTGCGCTGCGACAGCGCGGCCAGCTCGTCGGTTTCCGGCCCCGGCACGTCGATCGCCTGCGCGGCGTAGCGCGCATACGCGTCGCGCCCCTCGGGCAGCCGGTAGCCAAGCCGCGTGCCGAAGATCTCGCCTTTCGGATAGCCGCCGAGCACGGCCTCGGGCAGCACGACCAGCGACGCGCCGCTGTCGCGGATCGCGGTTTCGTAGCCGAGGATCGTGTCGAGCGTGGCGCGCGTGCCGGCGGGCGATGCGCCGATCTGCAGCGCGGCGATGACTGAGGTGGACATGAAGGCGTCTCCGGTGAATGCGGTGAGTGGGATGACGCCATCTTTGTCGATATCATTTCATCGATCAAATCGATACAACGATAACTGACATGAATGTGGATGATATCGCCGGCCTGGACCTGAACCTGCTGAAGGTGTTCGAGGCGCTGTACGAGGAAGGCGGCGCGAGCCGCGCGGCGCTGCGGCTCGACCTCACGCAGTCGGCGGTCAGCGCGGCGCTCGGGCGGCTGCGCATGATCTATGCCGATCCGCTGTTCGTGCGCACCGGCCGCGGGCTCGCGCCGACGCCGCGCGCGGACGAACTGAAGCCGATCCTGTCCGATGCGCTCGACCGCTGCCGCGAAAGCCTCGCGATCGCGGCCGACGGCGGCGACCGCGTCGGCCGCACGATCTCGATCGGGCTGTCCGACGATTTCGAGATCGCGCTCGGCCGTGCGTTGATCGACGCGGTCGCGCACGAAGCCGCCGGCATCCGGCTGATCTTCCGGCAGACGCACAGCGGCATCGCCGGCGACGCACTGCTGCGGCACGGCGTCGACCTCGCGATCGCGTCGGGCGGATTCTCGGCGAACGGGCTCAGCCGGCGCGCGGTCGCGACCGGCGGCTATGCGTGCCTGATCGATCCGGCCGGCCGCACGCGGGCACCGCGCACGCTGACGCTCGCCGAGTTCCTGCGGCGTGACCATCTGCTCGTGTCGTCGGGCGGCGTGATCGGGATCGTCGACGAGGCGCTGGCCGCGCTCGGCCACAAGCGGCGCGTCGCGGCATCGACCACGCATTTCGCCGCGCTGCCGTACCTGCTCGCCGGCTCCGACGCGGTCGCGACGATTCCCGCGCACGCGGCGCATGCGATCGCGCAGGCGACCTCGCTGCGTGCGCTCGCGTGCCCGGTCGACCTGCCGCGCTATCCGGTCGAAATCGGCTGGCGCACGAGCACGCAGCGCGACCCGGCGATCGTGCGCGTACGCGACGCGATCGCCGCCTGCGTCGCACGCCTCGTCACACCATGAAAAAGGCCCGGCCGGCTTCTTGTACCGGTCGGGCCTGTCCGGGGGCGCGGCGCCGCGCATCGAAGCAGGCGCCGCGTAGCCGAGGGCATGCGTTACTCGACGGCCTTCACCATGTCCTCGATGACCTTCTTCGCATCGCCGAATACCATCATCGTCTTGTCCATGTAGAACAGGTCGTTGTCGAGCCCCGCGTAGCCGGCCGCCATCGAGCGCTTGTTGACGATCACCGTGCGCGCCTTGTACGCCTCGATGATCGGCATCCCCGCGATCGGCGATTTCGGATCGTTCTTCGCGGCCGGGTTCACGACGTCGTTCGCGCCGAGCACGAGCACCACGTCCACCTGGCCGAATTCGCCGTTGATGTCCTCCATCTCGTGCACGATCTCGTACGGCACTTCCGCTTCCGCGAGCAGCACGTTCATGTGGCCCGGCATCCGCCCCGCGACCGGGTGGATCGCGTACTTCACGTCGATGCCCTTCTCGACCAGCTTGTCGGTCAGCTCCTTCAGCGCGTGCTGCGCGCGGGCGACGGCAAGCCCGTAACCCGGCACGATCACGACCGATTCCGCGTTGCCGAGCATGAACGCCGCGTCATCGGCCGAGCCCGACTTCACCGGCCGCTGCTCCTGCGCGCCCGCCGCGCCGCCGGCCGCCGCTTCGCCGCCGAACCCGCCGAGGATCACGTTGAAGAACGAGCGGTTCATCGCGTGGCACATGATGTACGACAGGATCGCACCCGACGAGCCGACCAGCGAGCCGGCGATGATCAGCATCGCGTTGTTCAGCGAGAAGCCGATGCCGGCCGCAGCCCACCCCGAGTACGAGTTCAGCATCGACACGACCACCGGCATGTCCGCACCGCCGATCGGGATGATGATCAGCACGCCGAGCACGAACGCGATCGCCGTCATGATGATGAACGGCAGCCACGCCTGCGTGATGAAGAACAGGATGCCGAAGCCGAGCATCGCGATCGCGAGCATCAGGTTGATCAAGTGCTGGCCCGCGTACACGACCGGCGCGCCCTGGAACAGCCGGAACTTGTACTTGCCCGACAGCTTGCCGAACGCGATCACCGACCCGGAGAACGTGATCGCGCCGACGAACGTGCCGATGAACAGCTCGACACGGTTGCCGTACGGGATGAAGCTCGACGACACCGCGTCCTGCGGCACGAGCCCGAACGCTTCCGGCTCCGACACGACCGCATACGCGATGCACACGGCCGCGAGACCGATCAACGAGTGCATCGCCGCGACGAGTTCCGGCATCTTCGTCATCTCGACGCGCGCGGCGACGAATGCCCCGACACCTCCGCCGACGATCAGCGCGCCGAGCACGAGCGCGAGGCCGAGCGGCAGGTTCGCGCCGAGCCACGCGGCCTGCTTGACGATCAGCGCGATCGTCGTGAGGATCGCGATGGCCATCCCGACCATCCCGAACAGGTTGCCGCGGCGCGCGCTCTTCGGGTTCGACAGCCCCTTCAGCGCCTGGATGAAGCACACCGACGCGACGAGGTACAGCAGCGTAACGACGTTCATGCTCATCGCGCACCCTCCTTGCCGCCCTCGACACGCTTGGGCTCCTTCTTGCGGAACATCTCGAGCATGCGCCTCGTCACGAGAAAGCCGCCGAACACGTTGACGGCCGCGAGCGCGACCGCGAGCGTGCCGAAGAACTTGCCGGTCGCGCCGACGGTGAGCGCCGCCGCGAGCATCGCGCCGACGATCACGATCGCCGAGATCGCGTTGGTCACGGCCATCAGCGGCGTATGCAGCGCCGGCGTGACGTTCCAGACGACGTGGTAGCCGACGTACACCGCCAGCACGAAGATGATCACGTTGATCACCGTGTGATTGATGACTTCCATGGTCTCCTCCGTTATTTGCGCGTCACTTCACCGTCGCGGCACAGCAGCGTCGCGGCGACGATGTCGTCGGTCAGGTCGATGTTCAGCGTGCCTTCCTTCGTGACGATCAGCTTCAGGAAGTCGAGCAGGTTGCGTGCGTACAGCGCCGATGCGTCCGACGCGACCATCGACGCCAGGTTCGTGTAGCCGGCGATCGTCACGCCGTTGTGCACGATCACCTGGTCGGCGACGGTCAGCGGGCAATTGCCGCCCTTGCGGCCGTCGACTTCCGGGCCGCGGCCGGCCGCGAGATCGACGAGCACCGAACCGGGCTTCATCGACTGCGCGGTGTCGACCGAGATCAGCGTCGGCGCCGGGCGGCCGGGAATCAGCGCGGTGGTGATCACAATGTCGGCCTGCTTCGCGCGTTCGTGCACGAGCGCGGCCTGGCGGCCGAGCCACGACGGCGGCATCGGGCGCGCATAGCCGCCGACACCCTGCGCGGCTTCGCGCTCTTCGTCGGTTTCGAACGGCACGTCGAGGAATTTCGCACCGAGCGACTCGATCTGTTCCTTCACGGCCGGCCGCACGTCGGACGCCTCGATCACCGCGCCCAGCCGCTTCGCGGTCGCGATCGCCTGCAGGCCCGCGACGCCCGCGCCGAGAATCAGCACGCGCGCCGCCTTCACGGTGCCCGCGGCCGTCATCAGCATCGGCATGAAGCGCGGATACAGCGACGCGGCCACCAGCACGGCCTTGTAGCCGGCGATGTTCGCCTGCGACGACAGCACGTCGAGACTCTGCGCACGCGTGGTGCGCGGCGCGGCCTCGAGCGCGAAACCGGTCACGCCGGCCGCGGCGAGCTGCGCCGCCTGCTCGCCGTTGAACGGCTCGAGCATGCCGACCAGCACGGCGCCGCGCTTGAGCAACGGCAGTTCGGCGTCGGTGGGCGCCTGGACCTTCAGCACGAGGTCGGCGGCAAAAGCGGCCGACTGGTCGGTCAATTCGGCGCCAGCGGCCACATAGGCTTCATCGGGATAGCTGGCTGCGCTGCCGGCCCCTTTCGCGATACTGACCTGATGGCCGGCCGCCGCGTATTTCTTCACGGTTTCCGGCGTCGCAGCCACGCGCGCCTCGTTGGCCCGCGTTTCAGCAGGCACTCCAATATGCATCGTCAGTTCCTCCAGTCATTGTCAGTATTTCTTTTCTTGCGTTCTTTACTGCGCAACGAGCCGGACAGGCTGACTTACCGGCTCACGAGCAACGGCTTTCACGCTGCACTTTAACCGAAAGCGATGCCCCCGCCAGCACTTTCCGCACGACCGTGCTCGAATGCGACATCCGTTTGGTCCGTGCCGTCGCGCCGCGCCGGCACGGATGAACTCCGGGGGTCGGATTCATCTAACCAGACGGCCGGCAGCGTTCGGGCGCAACCGGTAAAATGCCGACCATGAAACCCAAACTCTGGACCCCGCATGTGACGGTCGCCGCGCTCGTCGAGCGCGCCGGCCGCTTTCTCGTGATCGAGGAAGAAACCTCGACGGGCCTGCGCATCAACCAGCCGGCCGGTCATCTGGAAGCCGGCGAAACGCTGGCCGACGCCGTGATCCGCGAAACGCTCGAGGAAACCGCGCACCCGTTCACGCCCGACGCGCTCGTCGGCGTCTATCTCGCGCACTACGAGCGCCCCGGCAGCGCCGGCGCGACCTACCTGCGCTTCACGTTCTGCGGCACGGCCGGCGAACCGATCGCGGGCCACGTGCTCGACGATGGCATCGTGCGCACGCTGTGGATGACGGCCGACGAGCTGCGCGCCTGCAGCGAGCGCCATCGTTCGCCCGCGGTGATGCGCTGCGTCGACGACTATCTCGCCGGGCGGCGCGTTCCGCTCGATTTCGTGCACACGCATTCGGTCGCCCCGCGCCCCGAGGCATTCGAACGTCAGGCGGTCAGCAAATGAGCAAGCGCCGTGTAGTGGTGGGCATGTCGGGCGGCGTCGATTCGTCGGTGACCGCGTGGCTGCTGAAGGAACAGGGCTACGACGTGGTCGGCCTGTTCATGAAGAACTGGGAAGACGACGACGACGGCGAGTACTGCTCGACGCGCCAGGACTGGATCGACGTCGTGTCGGTAGCCGACCTGATCGGCATCGACGTGGAAGCCGTCAACTTCGCCGCGGAATACAAGGACCGCGTGTTCGCCGAGTTCCTGCGCGAATACTCGGCCGGCCGCACGCCGAACCCGGACGTGCTGTGCAACGCCGAGATCAAGTTCAAGGCGTTCCTCGACCACGCGATGTCGCTCGACGCGGAAATGATCGCGACCGGCCACTATGCGCGCGTGCGCGAGCGCAACGGGCGTTTCGAACTGCTGAAGGCCTTCGATCATACGAAAGACCAGTCGTACTTCCTGCACCGGCTGAATCAGGCGCAACTGTCGAAGACGATGTTCCCGCTCGGCGAGATCCCGAAGACGAAGGTGCGCGAGATCGCCGCGCAGATCGGGCTGCCGAACGCGAAGAAGAAGGATTCGACCGGCATCTGCTTCATCGGCGAACGGCCGTTCCGCGATTTCCTGAACCGCTATCTTCCGACCAAACCCGGCCCGATGAAGACGCCCGACGGCAAGGTGGTCGGCGAGCACATCGGCCTCGCGTTCTACACGTTCGGCCAGCGCAAGGGCATCGGCCTCGGCGGCAGCAAGAGCGGCAGCGGCGAGCCGTGGTTCGTCGCCGCGAAGGACATCGCGTCGAACACGCTGTACGTCGTGCAGGGCCACGATCATCCGTGGCTGCTGTCGCGCGAGCTCGTCGCCGGCAACGTGAGCTGGGTCGCCGGCGAGCCGCCGGCGGACGGCTTCGCGTGCGGCGCGAAGACGCGCTACCGGCAGGCCGATGCGGCGTGCGTGTTCGGCGCGGCGGCTGCCGGCCCGGCAGGCGAAGCGCGCTTCTCGCTCGCGTTCGACGACGCGCAGTGGGCCGTCACGCCCGGCCAGTCGGCCGTGCTGTACGACGGCGAGATCTGCCTCGGCGGCGGCATCATCGAATCCGCGGCCACCGGCCAGCCCGGTCAGGCCACGTCGGCGGGCCACGCGCCGGCGCTCGCCGAAGCACGCTGACATCCATTCGGTTTAGACTTGCGGCACGTCGCGCCCGGCGGAACACGATTCCGCCGCGGCCGGCGCGCCGCCGCGCAGCGTACGCATGGCGGTATTTCAAGATTCTTACGGAGTCCCCATGCTTTCAAGACGCTACCTCGCGATGTGGTGCGCTGTCCTGCTGCTCATCGCCGCGGCCGCACTCGCGTCGATCCACGTGCTTTCGTGGCTGTGGATCATCCTCCCCATCGCCCTCGTCGCACTCGGCCTGTACGACCTGAACCAGGACCGCCACGCGATCCTGCGGAACTACCCGCTCTGGGGCCACTTCCGCTTCCTGTTCGAATTCATCCGACCTGAAATCCGCCAGTACTTCGTCGAGGACGACACCGACGAGAAGCCGTTCTCGCGTGCGCAGCGCAGCCTCGTCTACCAGCGTGCGAAGAACGTCGCCGACAACCGCCCGTACGGCACCGAGCTGAACGTAAAGGCCGTCGCGCACGAATGGATCAGCCATTCGCTCGCGCCGACGAAGCTGCCGAACCACGATTTCCGCATCCGCGTCGGCGCGAATCGCGCGCAACCGTACGACATTTCGATCTTCAACATCTCGGCGATGAGCTTCGGCTCGCTGTCCGCGAACGCGATCCGCTCGCTGAACCTCGGCGCGAAGAAAGGCGGCTTCGCGCACGACACCGGCGAAGGCTCGCTGTCGAAGTACCACCGCGAGAACGGCGGCGACATCATCTGGGAAATCGCGTCCGGCTACTTCGGCTGCCGCAACGACGACGGCACGTTCAACCCCGACAAGTTCGCGAAGCAGGCCGCCGATCCGCAGGTCAAGATGATCGAGGTGAAGCTGTCGCAAGGCGCGAAGCCCGGCCACGGCGGCGTGCTGCCGGCCGCGAAGATCACGCCGGAAATCGCCGAGACGCGCGGCGTGCCGATGGGCAAGGACTGCATCTCGCCCGCCACGCACTCGGAATTCTCGACGCCGCGCGGGCTGCTCGAATTCGTCGAGCGGCTGCGCACGCTGTCCGGCGGCAAGCCGACCGGCTTCAAGCTGTGCATCGGCCATCCGTGGGAATTCTTCGGGATCGCGAAAGCGATGCTCGAGACGGGCATCGTGCCCGACTTCATCGTCGTCGACGGCGCGGAAGGCGGCACCGGCGCGGCGCCGCTCGAATTCACCGACCACGTCGGCGTGCCGCTGCAGGAAGGGCTGCTGCTCGTGCACAACACGCTCGTCGGCATCGGCGTGCGCGATCGCGTGAAGCTCGGCGCGAGCGGCAAGATCATCACCGCGTTCGACATCGCGCGCACGCTCGCGATCGGCGCGGACTGGGTGAACTCGGCGCGCGGCTTCATGTTCGCGGTCGGCTGCATCCAGGCGCAGCACTGCCACACCGACCGCTGCCCGACCGGCGTCGCGACGCAGAACCCGGTGCGCCAGCGTGCGCTCGTCGTGCCCGACAAGGCCGAGCGCGTGTACAACTTCCATCGCAATACGCTGCATGCGCTGCAGGAACTCGTGCAGGCGGCCGGCCTCGCCCATCCGTCCGAGTTGCGCGCGCATCACATCGTGCAGCGGGTCGCGCCGCACGAGGTGCGGCTGATGTCGCAACTGCTGAAGTACCTGAAACCCGGTGCGCTGCTCGACGGCCAGACCTGCGGCTTCTCGCTGTACGACAAGTGGTGGCCGATCGCGCGCAGCGACTCGTTCACGCTCGGCGAAGCGGTGTACGCGTCGATCGACTGATGCAGGCGGCCGCCCCGCTCCGGCGGCGGGCGGCCTGCGCCGCAAAAAGAAAAGCGCCCTGCGGGGCGCTTTTCTTTCGTCTGCCGAATGCGTGAGGGCCGGGCCGCGGCTCAGCTCTGCGGCGGCAGCGTATCGGCGAACGATTGCCGCTGCAGCAGCTTCACGAAGTGCTTGTCGAGGTTCGGGTGGCGATCGCGCCAGTTGAGCTCGGGCATCCGGAAGTCGAGGTAGCCGAGCGCGCAGCCGAGTGCGATGTCGGCGAGCGTGTAATGATTGCCGACGCACCACGCCTTGCCGCCGAGGCCCTGCGACATCGCGACGAGCGCGTCGTCGATCTTGCGTTGCTGACGCGCGATCCAGCTCGCGCTGCGCTGCGCCTCGTCGCGCATCGTGTGTTCGAGACGGATCGCGACGGCTGCGTCGAGCACGCCGTCGCCCAGTGCCTCCCAGCAGCGCACTTCGACGCGCTCGCGACCCGACGGCGGAATCAGCTTGCCGACCGGCGACAGCGTATCGACGTATTCGCAGATCACGCGGGAATCGAACACCGCGGCACCATCCTCCATCACGAGGCACGGGACCTTGCCGAGCGGATTCGATGCATGAATATCCGTCTCCGGCGCCCACACGTCCTCGAGCTCCAGCTTGTAGTCGATCTTCTTTTCAGCAAGCACGATCCGCGCCTTTCGGACGTACGGGCTGCTGAGCGAACCGATTAATTTCATCATCTGCCTTTTCAAGGGAACTGCCGAGAGTATACGTTGTCGTCGATCATAACCGGCCGGTGCAGCCGGGTAGAAAATCGCCCGTCCGGCCTGTGGATGGTTTGCAACAGCCGCCGCGCAGGCCTTGGCCGGTGCGGCTTCGGGCCCTGCTCTCACGCACCGCGTCGCGCGGCGCTACAATCGCACGATGAATGCGCCCCTCGATACCGCCATCGCCGTCGACGTCTACCGCCAGCGCCGTGAACGCGTGCTTGCCGCACTGCGTGCCGCAGGCGGCGGCGTCGCCATCGTCCCCACCGCGCCGGAAATGCTGCGCAACCGCGATACGGCCTACCCGTACCGGTTCGACAGCTACTTCCATTACCTGACGGGCTTCACCGAGCCGGATGCCGTGCTCGTGCTGAACGCGGCCGCGCCGCACGGCGCGCCGGAATCGATCCTGTTCTGCCGCGCCAGGAACGTCGACCGCGAGATCTGGGAAGGCTTTCACTACGGCCCCGACGCCGCGCGCGACGCGTTCGGCTTCGACGCGGCCTTCGCGACCGACGTGATCGACACCGAGATGCCGCGCCTGCTCGCCGATGCGGGCACCGTGCACTACCGGTTCGGCGCATCGGCCGACTTCGAGCGCCAGCTCGCCGGCTGGATCGACGCGGTGCGCGCGCAGGCACGCGCGGGCGTCGCCGCACCGGACGCGCTGCTCGACCTCACACCGCTGCTCGACGACATGCGGCTCGTGAAGGACGAACACGAACTCGCGATCATGATGCGCGCCGCGCACATCTCCGCGCTCGCGCACCGCCGCGCGATGCAGGCGTGCCGCCCGGGCATCCGCGAATACGAGCTCGAGGCCGAGCTGCTGTACCTGTTCCGCAAGCACGGCGCGCAGGCGCCCGCGTACGGTTCGATCGTCGCGGCCGGCGCGAATGCGTGCGTGCTGCACTATCCGGCCGGCAACGCGGCCGCGCGGGACGGCGACCTGATCCTGATCGACGCCGCGTGCGAACTCGACGGCTATGCGTCGGACATCACGCGCACGTTCCCGGCCAACGGCCGCTTCTCGCCCGCGCAGCGCACGCTGTACGACATCGTGCTCGCCGCGCAGCAGGCCGCGATCGACGCGACACGCGCGGGCGTGCCGTTCGAGGCGCCGCACGACGCGGCCGTACGCGTGCTCGCGCAAGGGCTGCTCGACACCGGCATCATCCCGAAAACGCGCTTCTCGAACGTCGACGACGTGATTGCCGAGCGCGCGTACACGCGCTTCTACATGCACCGCACGGGCCACTGGCTCGGAATGGACGTGCACGACTGCGGCGACTACCGCGAACGGCTCGCCGCGCGCGACGCCAACGGCGCGCTGCCGTGGCGCACGCTGAAGCCCGGCATGACGCTCACCGTCGAGCCCGGCCTGTACGTGCGCGCGGCCGACGACGTGCCGCCCGAGTACTGGAACATCGGCATCCGCATTGAGGACGATGCGATCGTGCGCGAGCACGGCTGCGAGCTGATCACGCGCGGCGTGCCGGTCGCGGCCGACGAGATCGAGGCGCTGATGCGCGCGGACGCATGACCGGGCGCCGACCGTTACCTCCGTTTCACGAATCAAGATGACGACCGCTTCCTCCCCGGCCACGCCGGATTACGATCTCGCCATCGTCGGCGCCGGCCCCGTGGGGCTCGCGCTCGCCGGCTGGCTCGCGCGCCGCAGCGCGACGCGGCACGCATCGATCGCGCTGATCGATGCGCGCGAACCGGCCGCGAGCGCGAACGACCCGCGCGCGATCGCCGTATCGCACGGCAGCCGCGTGCTGCTCGACACGCTCGCATGGCCTGCCGACGCCACGCCGATCGAACATATCCACGTGTCGCAGCGCGGCCATTTCGGCCGCACGCTGATCGACCGCGACGAACACGCGCTCGCCGCGCTCGGCTACGTCGTGCGCTACGGCTCGATCGTGCAGGCGCTCGCGGGCGCCGTGCGCGGCACGCGGGTCGACTGGCTCACGTCGACCACCGCGCACACGCCGCAGCAGGATGCCGACGGCGTCACGCTGACGCTCGACGGCCCGCAAGGCGGGCGCACGTTGCGCGCGCGCATCGTCATCAATGCCGAAGGCGGGCTGTTCCATGAACAGCAGGCCGACGCGGGCAAGCATCGCCGCGACTACGGGCAGACCGCGCTCGTCGGCACGGTCACGGTATCGGCGCCACGCCCGAACGTCGCGTGGGAACGCTTCACGCACGAAGGCCCGCTCGCGCTGCTGCCGCTCGGCGGGCCGCGCCAGGCCGACTACTCGCTCGTCTGGTGCTGTACGCCCGACGAAGCGGCGCGACGGGCCGCGCTGCCCGACGATGCATTCCTGCACGAGCTCGGCAGCGTGTTCGGCGAGCGCATGGGCGAATTCGTCGCGATCGCCGGGCGCGCGTCGTTCCCGCTCGGCCTGAACGCGGCGCAGACGCTCGTCAGCGGCCGCATCGCGATCGTCGGCAATGCCGCGCAGACGCTGCACCCGGTTGCGGGCCAGGGGCTCAACCTCGGGCTGCGCGACGCGCACACGCTCGTCGACACGCTGTCCGCGCAAGGCTTCGAAGCGACCGCGCTCGCGACCTTCAACGCGCGCCGCGCGCTCGACCGGCGCCTCACGATCGGCGCGACCGACACGCTCGCGCGCCTGTTTACGATCGACGCGGGCCCGCTTCCGCTGCTGCGCGGCGCGGCGCTCACCGCGCTCGAATTCGTGCCGCCGCTTAAAAAGGTGATCGCGCGCCAGATGATGTTCGGCCAGCGCAACTGACACGCGGCGCACCGCACGGCCTCTTCGGGCAAACCAGGCAAACCGGGTCAAATCGGCGGGGCGTGGGAATACGGTAAAATGCCCGTTTTCCGTCTTCCCTTCCCCTGCCCGCGCTTGTCGTGGGCGGCGCCATTGCGATGCCCGTTATCGGCCCTCACGTATTGCGTAACAACCTGTTCGTTGCCCCGATGGCCGGGGTGACGGATCGTCCGTTCCGCCAGCTGTGCAAGCGGCTGGGGGCCGGTTACGCCGTGTCCGAGATGGTCGCGTCCAACGCGCAGCTGTGGAAGAGCGCGAAGACGATGCGGCGCGCGAACCACGAAGGCGAAGTCGAGCCGATCGCGGTGCAGATCGCCGGCGCCGATCCGGCGATGATGGCCGAAGCGGCCCGCTACAACGTCGACAACGGCGCGCAGATCATCGACATCAACATGGGCTGCCCGGCGAAGAAGGTCTGCAACGTCGCGGCCGGCTCCGCGCTGCTGCAGAACGAGCCGCTCGTGCAGCGGATCGTCGAGGCGGTCGTCGCCGCGGTCGGCACGGGGCCCGATGCGGTGCCCGTCACGCTGAAGATCCGCACCGGCTGGGACCGCGAGCACAAGAACGCGATCACGGTCGCGCGCCTGGCCGAAGCGACCGGCATCTCGATGCTCACCGTGCATGGCCGCACGCGCGCCGACCTCTACCGCGGCGACGCCGAGTACGACACCATCGCGGCCGTGAAGGCGGCCGTGCGGATTCCGGTGGTCGCGAACGGCGACATCACGTCGCCCGCCAAGGCGAAGGCCGTGCTCGATGCAACCGGCGCCGACGCGCTGATGATCGGTCGTGCCGCGCAAGGCCGGCCGTGGCTGTTCCGCGAAATCGATCATTTCCTGCAAACCGGCGAGCTGCTGCCCCCGCCGCGGATCGACGAGATCCAGCACGTGATGAACGAACACCTGGAAGACCACTACGCTTTCTATGGCGAATTCACCGGTGTGCGTACTGCGCGCAAGCACATCGGCTGGTACACTCGCGGCCTTTCCGGTGCCAACGGGTTCCGGCACCGAATGAACACGCTCGATTCCACCCGCGAGCAGCTCGCCGCCGTCAATGCTTTCTTCGAGGCGCAAAAGGCGCTGTCGGACCACCTCGTCTACGTCGATGACGAAGCGGAGAACAGCCAGGGCGAGTCGGACGACCATAACCAGTTAGCAGCATGAGCAAGCACAACATCGAACAATGTGTCCGCGAGAGCCTGGACGTGTATTTCCGGGATCTAGACGGCTCCAATCCGCACGACGTCTATGAAATGGTGATGTCCTGCGTCGAAAAGCCGATGCTCGAGGTCGTGCTCGTACAGGCCGGCGGCAACCAGTCGCTCGCCGCCGAGTACCTCGGCATCAATCGCAATACGCTGCGCAAGAAGCTGCAGCAGCACGGCCTGCTGTAGGCGGCCGTCCCGTCCCCGTTTCCCTGGCTATTGGTGGTTCCATCATGATCAAGCAAGCGCTCATTTCCGTTTCCGACAAGACCGGCATCGTCGACTTCGCGAAGTCGCTGTCCGACCTCGGCGTCAAGCTGCTGTCGACGGGCGGCACCGCGAAACTCCTCGCCGACGCCGGCCTGCCCGTGACCGAAGTGGCCGATTACACGGGCTTCCCGGAAATGCTCGATGGGCGCGTGAAGACGCTCCACCCGAAGGTGCACGGCGGCATCCTCGCCCGCCGCGACCTGCCCGAGCACATGCAGGCGCTGGAGCAGCACGGCATCCCGACGATCGACCTGCTCGTCGTGAACCTGTATCCGTTCGTCGCGACGATCGCGAAGGACGACTGCACGCTCGCCGATGCGATCGAGAACATCGACATCGGCGGCCCGACGATGCTGCGCTCGGCCGCGAAGAACCACCGCGACGTGACGGTCGTCGTCGATCCGGCCGACTACGCGGTCGTGCTCGACGAAATGAAAGCGAACGGCAACACGGTCGGCTACCCGACCAACTTCCGCCTCGCGACGAAGGTGTTCGCGCACACCGCGCAATACGACGGCGCGATCACGAACTACCTGACGAGCCTGACCGACGAGCTGAAGCACGCATCGCGCAGCACGTACCCGGCCACGCTGAACCTGGCATTCGACAAGGTGCAGGACCTGCGCTACGGCGAGAACCCGCACCAGAGCGCGGCGTTCTACCGCGACCTCGCGACGCCGGCCGGCGCGCTCGCGAACTACCGCCAGCTGCAGGGCAAGGAACTGTCGTACAACAACATCGCGGATTCGGACGCGGCGTGGGAGTGCGTGAAGACGTTCGACGCGCCGGCCTGCGTGATCATCAAGCATGCGAACCCGTGCGGCGTCGCGGTCGGCAACGACTCGGCCGACGCATACGCGAAGGCGTTCCAGACCGATCCGACCTCGGCATTCGGCGGCATCATCGCGTTCAACCGCGAAGTCGACGAAGCGGCCGCGCAGGCGGTGGCGAAGCAGTTCGTCGAAGTGCTGATCGCCCCGTCGTTCTCCGACGCCGCGAAGCAGGTGTTCGCCGCGAAGCAGAACGTGCGCCTGCTCGAGATTGCACTGGGTGACGGCCACAACGCATTCGACCTGAAGCGCGTCGGCGGCGGCCTGCTCGTACAATCGCTCGATTCGCGCAACGTGCAGCCGAGCGAACTGCGCGTCGTCACGAAGCGCCAGCCGACCGCGAAGGAAATGGACGACCTGCTGTTCGCGTGGCGCGTCGCGAAATACGTGAAGTCGAACGCGATCGTGTTCTGCGGCAACGGCATGACGCTCGGCGTCGGCGCCGGCCAGATGAGCCGCGTCGATTCCGCGCGCATCGCGAGCATCAAGGCACAGAACGCGGGCCTGACGCTGGCCGGCTCGGCCGTCGCGTCGGATGCGTTCTTCCCGTTCCGCGACGGCCTCGACGTCGTCGTGGCGGCCGGCGCGACCTGCGTGATCCAGCCGGGCGGCTCGATGCGCGACGACGAAGTAATCGCGGCGGCCGACGAGCACGGTATCGCGATGGTCCTGACGGGCGTGCGTCACTTCCGTCACTGATCGCGGCATGCGGCCCGCGCGGCCGCTGCACGGCAACCCGGCGGCATCACCCCCGCCGGGTTTTTTATTGCGCGGCGCCTTCGCGCACGACCGGGCGACCGGCTTGCCGCACCATTCGTTGTAGTATCGCTGCATCACGCCACTCTCCTCACTCATGCGAATTCTCGGCATCGACCCCGGCCTGCGCGTCACCGGCTTCGGCGTCATCGACGTCAGCGGCCACCGGCTCGCCTATGTCACGAGCGGCGTGATCCGCACGCCGACGGCCGACCTGGCCACCCGGCTCGGCACGATCTTCCAGGGCGTCTCGACGATCGTGCGCGAACACGCGCCCGACCAGGCCGCGATCGAAAAGGTGTTCGTCAACGTGAACCCGCAGTCGACGCTGCTGCTCGGCCAGGCGCGCGGCGCGGCGATCTGCGGCCTCGTCGCGGGCGGGCTGCCGGTCGCCGAATACACGGCGCTGCAGCTCAAGCAGGCCGTGGTCGGCTACGGCCGTGCGACCAAGACGCAGATGCAGGAAATGGTCACGCGGCTGCTCAACCTGTCCGGCCAGCCGGGCTCCGACGCAGCCGACGCGCTCGGCATGGCGATCTGCCACGCGCACGGCGGCAACACGCTCAGCACGCTGGGCGGCCTGGCGCCGGCGCTCGCGCAGAAAGGGCTGCGCGTGCGGCGCGGCAGGTTGGTCGGCTGACGCTGCCGCGCATCGCGGCCCGTGGCCCGACGCGTCGGGCCACTGCGTGGGCCGCCTGGACCCGGTTGGCCGCTTGCCCGCTTTACCCCCACCCGACATACCCGCGACACGCACCGCTTCGTCCTGACGGCCGCGCCCATCGGCATTGCGCCGCGCGTGCGCTACACTCGCGCTTTCTTCCTCGCATCCCGTCCTCCATGATCGGTCGCATCGCCGGCATCCTGCTCGAAAAGAACCCGCCTCATCTGCTCGTCGACTGCAACGGCGTCGGCTACGAAATCGACGTGCCGATGAGCACCTTCTACAACCTGCCGCAAACGGGCGAGCGTGTCGTGCTGCTCACGCAGCAGATCGTCCGCGAGGACGCGCACCTGCTGTACGGCTTCCTGACGCCGCAGGAGCGCACGACCTTCCGCGAGCTGCTGAAGATCACCGGCATCGGCGCGCGCATGGCGCTCGCCGTGCTGTCCGGCATGAGCGTGCAGGAGCTCGCGCAGGCCGTGACGATGCAGGATGCCGCCCGCCTCACGCGCCTGCCCGGCATCGGCAAGAAGACCGCCGAGCGCCTGCTGCTCGAACTGAAGGGCAAGCTCGGCGCCGACCTCGGCGCGCTCGCCGGCGCCGCGTCGCCGTCCGACCACGCGACCGACATCCTCAACGCACTGCTGGCGCTCGGCTACTCCGAGAAGGAAGGCCTTGCCGCGATCAAGAACGTGCCGTCCGGCACCGGCGTGTCCGAAGGCATCAAGCTCGCGCTGAAGGCATTGTCGAAGGCGTAACGCGCGTTCGATCCGGCCGTCGAAGCCAGTGTCGCGCCGCCGCGCGGCGCTCGCCAGTCGGCCGTTCGGCCAGGTGGTCCCGCCTGCGCCGCGCGGTACAATGGCCGCATGATTGAAACTGACAAACTCGCCACCGAACAGCGGATCATCGCCGCCACGCCCGCCTCGTCGCACGAGGAGGTGTTCGAACGTGCGTTGCGGCCGCGCCAGCTCGACGACTACGTCGGCCAGGAAAAGGTGCGCGGCCAGCTCGAGATCTTCATCGAAGCCGCGAAACGCCGCTCCGAGCCGCTCGATCACGTGCTGCTGTTCGGGCCGCCGGGGCTCGGCAAGACGACGCTCGCACACATCATCGCGCGCGAGATGGGCGTGAACCTGCGTCAGACATCGGGCCCCGTGCTCGAGCGCGCGGGCGATCTCGCCGCGCTGCTGACGAACCTCGAAGCGAACGACGTGCTGTTCATCGACGAGATCCACCGGCTGTCGCCGGTCGTCGAGGAAATCCTGTATCCGGCGCTCGAGGATTACCAGATCGACATCATGATCGGCGAAGGCCCGGCCGCGCGCAGCGTGAAGCTCGACCTGCAGCCGTTCACGCTGGTCGGCGCGACCACCCGCGCGGGGATGCTGACCAACCCGCTGCGCGATCGTTTCGGGATCGTCGCGCGCCTCGAGTTCTACGACGCCGAACAACTGTCGCGCATCGTGCGCCGCTCGGCGTCGCTGCTGAATGCGCAGATCGATCCGAACGGCGCGCTGGAAATCGCGAAGCGCGCGCGCGGCACGCCGCGGATCGCGAACCGGCTGCTGCGCCGCGTGCGCGACTTCGCGGAAGTGAAGGCCGACGGCCAGATCACCGCGGCCGTTGCCGACGCCGCGCTCGCGATGCTCGACGTCGATCCGGTCGGCTTCGACCTGATGGACCGCAAGCTGCTCGAAGCGATCCTGTACAAGTTCGACGGCGGCCCGGTCGGCATCGACAACCTCGCGGCGGCGATCGGCGAGGAGCGCGACACGATCGAGGACGTGCTCGAACCGTACCTGATCCAGCAGGGCTTCCTGCAGCGCACGCCGCGCGGGCGCGTCGCGACGCTGCTCACGTATCGCCACTTCGGGCTGTCGGTGCCCGATGCGCGCCGCACCGAACGCGACGAGTGGGATACCCCCGACGGCAAGTAATCCGCCACCCGAGCCGCACCCGCCATGACGACGCCGCCCAGCCGCCACCCCACCGCACCCGCGCCGGGCCCGCGCTGGGCCGAGCCGATCCGCAAGCGGCTCGTGGCCGGCATCACGCACCTGACGGCCGGCGGCGGCGGCCCGTCGATCGATCTCTCTTCACCGCCTGGCGACCCAGGGCTGTTCGGCCCCGACGCCGTCTGCTGGCGCGTGCATGCCGATTTCACGTCGATGATGACGGGCGGCATCGCCGCGCTGCTGCTGCAGGCGCTCCACCCGCTCGCGCTCGCGGGCGTGTGGGATCATTCGTCGTTCCGCACCGACATCTTCGGCCGCTTGCGGCGCACCGCCACGTTCATCACGGGGACGACGTTCGGCAGCCGCGCGGACGCGCTCGCGCTGATCGAGCGCGTGAAAGCGATCCATGCGCACATCTCGGGCAGCGCGCCGGACGGGCGGCCGTACCGCGCCGACGATCCCGCGTTGCTCACTTGGGTGCATGTCGCGGAAGTGTCGAGCTTCCTCGCCGCGCATCTGCGTTACGTGAATCCGGCGCTGTCCGGCGAGTTGCAGGACCGCTATTACACGGAAACGGCGCTGATCGCCGAACTGCTTGGCGCCCACGAGGTGCCGCGTTCGCGCGCCGAGGTAGCGGCCTATCTCGCGCGCATGCTGCCCGAGCTCGAAGCCGGGCCGCGTACCTTCGACGTGATGTCCATCCTGCTGAACGTGCCGGTCGCGAGGCCCGCGCTGCGGCCTGCCGCGTCGCTGGTGATGCATGCCGGCATCGACTTGCTGCCGCCGTGGGCGCAGCGCATGCTCGGCGTGTCGACGTTCGCGCCGTTGCGGCGCGCGGTGGTCCGGCCGGGCATCCGCGCCGTCGCCCCCGTGCTGCGCTGGGCACTCGTCAACGGCGCGTCGAAGCGTGCGCGCCGCCGCGCGACGGCTGCCCCGTCCGACGGCACTCCGCCTGCCTGACGATCCGCTTCTTCGGATCATTTCAATTTCCTGTCAAATACCTGTGACAAGCTGACGGGCTTACCCCCGCGCACGGTCGCACGTCCTGCCCGTCACGCTCGCCCGTGGCCCGCGCGGAGTCCCGCCTACCCGCTACCGACACCCGAAGCCCGCGATGCCACGCCTGCCGATCCGTTTCGCCCTTGCCGCCAGCCTGTCCACCCTCTTCGCTCTCGCCGCGTGCGGAGGCGACGATGTCACCGCCGTTGCGCGCACGGACGCGCAACCGCCGTCCGGCGGCACGACGACGACGCCGGCCCCGACGCCGCCCGCCACGACCACGCCGCAACCAGGCAAGTGGAAGGCGGCCCGCCCCGGCGACCTGATCGACGTGACGCTCGGCGATCTCCATCCGACGCAGGGTGCGATCGGCTACGACCAGATCTACTACAAGCTCGGCCGCTACGAACTGCAGCCCGACAAGAAGTTCGACGACTTCTGCGCGGACGAAGGCCTCGGCGGCGTCGCATCGAGCGGCTACACGGCCCGATCGTCGCTGCGCGAACCGGCCAGCTACACGTGCGCGACGACCGACGCGAACGCCCGCGACCGCTCGGTGCTGAACCCCGTCGTGATCGGCCCGAACGGCGATGCGCTGTACCTGACCGACGGCCACCACGGCCTGTCGACCTATTACGAGACGCCCGACGGCGGCCCGGCGCTGCATGTGCACGTCGTCGTCAAGGACAACCTCAGCGACTACTCGGGCGACGCGTTCTGGCAGCAGATGCAAAGCCGCGGCTATCTCCGCCTGAAGAACGGCGAAGGCCAGCCGATCACGACCGCGCAACTGCCGAGCGGCCTCGGCCTGAAACTCGGGATGACGAACGACCGCTACCGCTCGCTCGTCTATTTCACGCGCGACATCGGCTACAGCAAGCCCGCACAAGCGACCGACTACCTCGAGTTCTACTGGGCCGACTGGCTGCGCGCGCAGCCCGGCACGTTCGCGCTGGCGAACTACGACCTCACGCGCGGCGGCACGACCGATCCCGATCCGGCGAAGGCCGACACGGGCTACCTGAATGCGGTCTGGAATGCGTCCACGCGGATGGTCGCGGCCACCGACCCCGTGATCGACGGCAAGACGGGCGCCGATCTCGGGCGCGCCGATGCGATCAATGGCGGGAAGAAATACAACAAGGGGGAATTCGACAAGCTGCGCCAGCCGATCACGGCCGACAAGCCCGGCAAGATCGCGTACGCGCTCGACTACAAGACGCGCCACGCGCTGCCGCAGTAAGCGTAAGCGTCACGCAGTAAGAAGGCGAACCCCGGGGCCGGCCATGCCGCACGGGGCTGGCGTGTTCAGAGCACCTTGCGGTACCCGTCGTCATCGTCGCTCGCGGCTTCGAGATGCGACACGTCGGCCCACCGCACGACTTGCGCGCGGCCATCGACGTAATCGACGACATTGATGCTGGTGTTGAGCAGCTGATAGGTACGCGGCGCCGACAGCTCGATCCCGTTCGCGAAGCGATACACGCAATCGAGCACGCCGCCGTGCGCGACGCACGCGATCCGGCCGCCCGGATGCGCGGCGACGATCGGTTCGAGCGCATGCAGCACGCGGTGATAGAACTCACGCTGCGACTCGCCACCCTCCGGCGCGAAGCCCGGGTCGCGTGTCTGCCACGCCGCATACGCGTCCGGAAACAGCGCCTCGATCTCGGTGCTGTCGTGCCCCTGGAACGCGCCGTACGAACGTTCGCGCAACCCTTCGCGCAGCAGCAGCGGCAACCCGAGCGCATCGGCGAACGGTTGGGCGGTCTGTTGCGCGCGCATCAGGTCGCTCGAATACACCGCGTCGATCCGCGTGCCGTCACGCGCCTCGCGCCCGAGCCGCGCCGCCAGCCGCTGCGCCTGCGCGAGCCCTGTATCGGCCAGCGGGATGTCGATATGCCCCTGGATGCGCTTGATGCGGTTCCAGGCCGTCTCGCCATGGCGGATGAAAAGAATCTGCGTGGTGGCCATCGCGGCGCGCCTCCGGGAAAGAATCAGGGCCGCACTTGCAGCCAGAACGTCACGGGGCCGTCGTTGACGAGCGACACCTGCATGTCGGCGCCAAACTCGCCCGTCTCGACGATCGGGTGCCGCGCCCGCGCGGCCGCGACAAAATAGTCGAACAACCGCGCGCCTTCGTCGGGCGGTGCGGCCGGCGTGAAGCTCGGACGCAGCCCGCTGTTGGTATCGGCCGCCAGCGTGAACTGCGACACGAGCAGCAGGCCGCCCGCGCGGCCTTCGCCGTCGATGTTCGACACCGGCAGGTTCATCTTGCCGGCTGCGTCGCTGAACACGCGGTAGCCGAGCAGCTTCGCGAGCAGCTTGTCGGCCGCGGCCTCCGTATCGCCGCGCTCCGCGCAGACCAGCGCGAGCAGGCCCGCGCCGATCTCGCCCGTCGTGCGGCCGCCGACGCGCACGTCGGCACGCGTCACGCGCTGGATCAGCGCGATCATGCGGTCAGCGTGACGCGCGCGAAGCGGCGCTTGCCGACCTGGACCACGAACTCGCCGGCCTCGACCTTCAGGCCCTTGTCCGACACGGTCGCGCCGTCGATCTTCACGCCGCCCTGATCGATGTTGCGCAGCGCTTCGCTGGTCGACGGCACGAGGCCGGCCTGCTTCAGCAACTGACCGATCGCGAGCGGCGCACCGGCCAGCGTGACCGACGGAATGTCGTCCGGCACGCCGCCCTTCGCACGGTGGTTGAAGTCCTCAAGCGCACGCTCGGCGTCGGCCTGCGAGTGGAATCGTGCGACGATTTCCTGCGCGAGCAGCACCTTGAAATCGCGCGGGTTGCGGCCGCCTTCGGCCTCGCGTTTGAAGCCGGCGATCTCGTCGAGGCTGCGGAACGACAGCAGCTCGAAGTAACGCCACATCAGCGTGTCCGAGATGCTCATCAGCTTGCCGAACATGTCGGTCGGCTTCTCGCTGATGCCGACGTAGTTGCCCTTCGACTTCGACATCTTCTCGACGCCGTCGAGGCCTTCGAGCAGCGGCATCGTCAGGATGCACTGCTGTTCCTGGCCGTACTGCTTCTGCAGTTCGCGACCGACCAGCAGATTGAACTTCTGGTCGGTGCCACCGAGTTCGAGATCCGCGTTCAGCGCGACCGAATCGTAGCCCTGCATCAGCGGGTACAGGAATTCGTGGATCGAGATCGGCACGCCGCCCTGGAAGCGCTTCGTGAAATCCTCGCGCTCGAGAATCCGCGCGACCGTGTAGCGCGACGCGAGCTTGATCATCCCGTCCGCGCCGAGCGGCATCGACCATTCGCTGTTGTAGCGGATCTCGGTCTTGTCGCGATCGAGCACGAGCGCGGCCTGCTCGAAGTAGGTCTTCGCGTTCGATTCGATCTGCTCGCGCGTGAGCGGGGGGCGCGTCGCGTTGCGGCCCGACGGATCGCCGATCAGCGACGTGAAATCGCCGATCAGGAAGATCACCGTATGGCCGAGATCCTGCAACTGGCGCATCTTGTTCAGCACGACCGTATGGCCGATGTGGATGTCCGGTGCGGTCGGATCGAGGCCGAGCTTGATGCGCAGCGGCGTGCCGGTGGCTGCGCTGCGCGCGAGCTTCTGCGCGAACTCTTCCTCGATCAGCAGCTCGTCGACGCCGCGCTTCGTGACGGCGAGCGCATGCCGGACTTCGTCGGTGATCGGGAAAACGGGCTTGGAACTGGGTTCGGTGCTCATCGGTGCCAGGAAGAATGTCGCAAAAACAGGGATTTTCCCATAACTTGCGCGCGCATCGCTTAACGACGCGTCACGTTGCGCGGATAATCGGGCGCAAGGCGCGCGGCACCGGCCCGCGCCGCACGATCCAGGAGAACCCAACGTGCCGCAACGACAGCCGCAGCCTGCCCATCCGGCAGACGGCATCTATTTCGGGCTGATGTCGGGAACCAGCATGGACGGCGTCGACGGCGTCGCCGTGCGTTTCGAGGCCGGCCGCGCGCCGGTCGTGCTCGCGGAAGCGTTCGTCGGCTTCGCGCAATCGCTGCGCGACGCGTTGTTCGCGCTGCAGCAGCCCGGCGACAACGAGATCGACCGCGAATCGCTCGCCGCGAATGCGCTCGTCGCGCGCTATGCGGTGTGCTGCCATGAATTGCAGCGCACGGCCGGGCTGTCGCGCGACGAGATCCGCGCGATCGGCGTGCACGGCCAGACGGTGCGCCATCGCCCCGAGCGTGGCTATACGCGCCAGCTCAACAATCCGGCGCTGCTCGCGGAGCTGACGCAGGTCGACGTGATCGCCGATTTCCGCAGCCGCGACGTGGCCGCCGGCGGTCACGGCGCGCCGCTCGCGCCCGCGTTCCATGCGACGGTGTTCGGCGCGCCGGGCGAAACGCGGGTCGTCTGCAATCTCGGCGGAATCAGCAATATCACGATCCTGCCCGGCGCGGACGGCGACGTGCGCGGCTTCGACTGCGGCCCCGCGAACGCGCTGATCGATGCCTGGGCGACCCGCCATCTCGGCAAGCCGTACGACGACGGCGGGAAGTTCGCCGCACGCGGCACCGTACAGGCATCGCTGCTCGACGCCCTGCTCGACGAACCGTATTTCACCGCGCCGCCGCCAAAGAGCACCGGACGCGATCTGTTCAATCCCGCATGGCTCGACGCCAGGCTCGCCGCGTTCCCGCAAGTTGCACCGGAGGACGTGCAGGCCACGCTCACCGCCCTCACCGCCGTATCGGTGGCGCGCGAAATCGCACAGCACGCACCGGGCTGCAAGGCCGTGTTCGTCTGCGGCGGCGGCGCACGCAATCCGGTGCTGCTCGATGCGCTCCGGCACGCACTGCGCGAGGCCGGCGTGCCGGCCTCGGTCGACACTACGGCTGCACTCGGCGTACCGCCGCAGCAGGTCGAAGCGCTCGCGTTCGCGTGGCTCGCGTACCGCTTCACCGCGCGCCAGCCCGGCAATCTCGCGACGGTCACCGGCGCAGCCGGCAACCGCGTGCTTGGCGCACTCTATCCGCGCTGACGCGATATCCGCCGCGCGGCGAGCGCCGCAGGGCGAGCGGGTATAAAAAAACGGGGCATGGAGCCCCGTTTTTCATTCCGGCGAACCGGCGCGGATCTGCCGTGCGCTCAGACCGAGAACGACGAACCGCACCCGCAGGTGGTGGTCGCGTTCGGGTTCTTGATCACGAACTGGGCGCCGTTGAGGTCGTCCTTGTAGTCGATCTCGGCACCGACCAGGTACTGGTAGCTCATCGAGTCGATCAGGAGCTGGACGCCGTTCTTGTTCATCACGGTGTCGTCCTCGTTGACTTCCTCGTCGAACGTGAAGCCATACTGGAAGCCCGAGCAGCCGCCGCCCTGCACGAACACGCGCAGCTTCAGGTCGGGATTGCCCTCTTCGTCGATCAGTTGCTTGACCTTGTCGGCCGCGGCGTCGGTGAAGACGAACGGCAGCGGCATATCGGTCGTCGTTGCTGCGGTTTCGGTAACAGCGTTCATTCGAACTCTCCAAAAAGCTTTAGCCGCTATTGTAGGGCCGATCAGAAGATCGTGCTGATGTCCATGAAATCAATAGGTTCTTGTCGATTTCATCAAACGCGCCCGCGCGGGTGGCGGCCGCAGCGGCCCGGGTGCGGGTAGTCAGCGGGCATAAAAAAACCGCCAGCGTGAAAGCTGGCGGTTTTTCCGGCGGACGCCGCTCGAAAGCGGCGAGGCCATGAAGCGGAATTAACGCTTCGAGAACTGCTTTGCGCGGCGTGCCTTGCGCAGACCGACCTTCTTACGCTCGACTTCACGCGCATCGCGCGTGACGAAGCCTGCGCTCGACAGCGACGGCTTCAGCGTCGCATCGTAGTCGATCAGTGCACGGGTGATGCCGTGGCGCACTGCGCCTGCCTGACCCGTTTCGCCGCCGCCGTTGACGTTCACCTTGATGTCGAACGTCTGGCCGTGGTTCGTGAGTTCCAGCGGTTGACGCACGATCATCAGCGACGTTTCGCGCGAGAAGTAGTCAGCGATGGGCTTGCCGTTGACGATGATGTCGCCCTTGCCAGCCTTGATGAAGACACGTGCGACTGCGCTCTTGCGGCGGCCCGTACCGTAGTTCCAGTTACCGATCATGTGGGTCCCCTTAGATCTCGAGCGCCTTCGGCTGTTGAGCCGAGTGCGGATGCGTCGCTTCTGCGTAGACCTTCAGCTTCTTGATCATCGCGTAGCCGAGCGGGCCCTTCGGCAGCATGCCCTTGACCGCCTTCTCGAGCGCGCGGCCCGGGAAGCGCTCTTGCATCTTGCCGAACGTCGTTTCATAGATACCGCCCGGGTAGCCCGAGTGACGGTAGTACTTCTTGTCCAGCGTCTTGTTGCCCGTGACCTTCAACTTGCTCGCGTTGATGATGATGATGAAATCACCAGTGTCGACGTGCGGGGTGAACTCAGGCTTGTGCTTGCCGCGCAGACGGCGTGCCACTTCGCTGGCAACACGGCCGAGAACCTTATCCGTCGCGTCAATCACGTACCATTCGCGCGTCACCTCATGGGCTTTTGCGGAAAACGTCTTCATGATCGATCCAAAAAAATTGCTTTGCCCGATGTGTTCTTCCTGCTTGTCTGTGTGCGCTTCGAGGCGCGGTGCAGGCTCTCCCTGTTCTTTTTCCGTGGGCATGAATGCGGAAAAGCCCTGAATTATAAAGGAAATACGGCTACGTGGTCAAAGAGAATCCACGTCCCGTGTTCGCGGCGGCCGAAATGAGCCAAAATCCGGTCGTGCCCCACCAAGCCAGGCGAACCGAGCGCCTGGGGAGGCACCCATCGACGCGCGGCACATGACCTTGCCGCGCCAGACCGGTCGAACCCGAAAAACAACAAACCAGCATGATGAAACAACGACTTACGCCCTTTCTGGCGGCCGCGCTGCTGGCCGTCGCGGCGCCCGCCGTCGCCGCCCGCTCCGGCTGTGAAGCCAAGCTCGACGCACTCGATGCACGCATCGCCGAAGCCCGGACCGCCCATGCCGAAGACCGCATCGGGCGCCTGCGCGCGGTGCGCGAACGCGTCCGTCACTTCTGCGCACGCGGCCACGGCCACGCGTCGGCCGCCCGTGCGCCGGCGCCCGATGCCGACTCGCGCGGCACGCCGCCCGACGCGACTTCGCAGCCGGCTGCGCGACAGCCCGCGTGACGGTGCCGACGCGCGCAAGCCGCGCGCGGATGTTTGCATGGGACGAAAAAAAGCCCGAACGGCTGGTTCGGGCTTAATCCACCTTAGGAGGAGGGTGGAGGAGACATGCGGAGGTTGCCGCAGCGCGGCAACCAATGAGGATCATTATACGAATGCCCCGCCGACTTCACAAGAAAATTTGCATTGCGAAATCAAACACCACAATATGAGATTCCACCCGGAAAGCTCGTTCGGACACATTTCCTTTTGAAATCAAACATGTAAACCCCTCGGACATGACCTAAAGCTGCCCTCGCCTAGAGCAAAACCCCTAAATCCAGCAGGGAAATCGCCGCTCGCCGCCCTGCCCGCCCGGCCCCGGCGTTGCGCGTCGTGCAGCGCATCAGCCGACCGTTGCGTCGCGGGCTACAATGCCGGATCGAATCCGAATCAGGCAACGCTGGAGTGCAAGCATGGAATGCAAAGTAAGCTGGATGGGCCAGGACGGCATGGCGTTTTCCGCCGAGACCGGGAGCGGCCATCTCGTCACGATGGACGGCGCGCCCGAAGGCGGCGGCCACAACCTCGCGCCGCGTCCGATGGAAATGGTGCTGCTCGGCACCGGCGGCTGCACCGCCTATGACGTCGTGCTGATCCTGAAGAAGAGCCGCCAGGAAGTGAGCGGCTGCTCGGTCACGCTGAAGGCCGAGCGTGCGAGCGAAGATCCGAAGGTGTTCACGAAGGTGCACTTCCACTTCACGGTCACCGGCCGCAACCTGAACCCGGCCACGGTCGAGCGCGCGATCAACCTGTCGCACGACAAGTACTGCTCCGCGTCGATCATGATCGCGAAGACGGCCGAACTCACGCATTCGTTCGACATCGTCGCCGCCTGAGCCCACGGCGCGCGCATGAAAAAAGGGCCGGCGCTCCGCAGGGAGCGCCGGCCCTTTCGCATTTGAGCGGCAAAGCAGGCCGATAAGCCGGATTCTGTGCACGCTGCACGCCGAAGCGCGCAACGCGTGGCAGTCATTCCTCTAGGCGCGCCATTGCTGACGCGCTCAAGCTTCCTACCCGCAGACGAGACGGGGGCCCCGTCCTGCATCCGAAAATGCGCGCCTGCCTACTTGGAATTGCTCCGGGTGGAGGTTACCGTGCCGGCGAACGTCGCCGTCGCCGCGGTGCGCTCTTACCGCACCGTTTCACCCTTACCTGATCCCGGCTTGCGCCGGGCCATCGGCGGTTTGCTTTCTGTTGCCCTGTTCCGCGTGTCGCCACGGATGGCCGTTAGCCATCACCCTGCCCTGTGGAGTCCGGACTTTCCTCGCCCCCGCGCGCCCGAAGGCGGCGAGGCCGCGACTGCCTGGCCTGCTTTGCGACGCGCATTCTAGCACTGCGCGCCGCCGTCGGCAGCGCGCGAGCGGCCGCCGCGGCGAAACACGGCCGGATCGTCGTAGAACGCGGCGTCGACGTTCGCCGCGCACCAGCCCGGCACGCCGAGCACCGGCAGCGGCGCGAAATCGCGGCTCGTCAGCGCGCGCGTCGCGAGTTCAGCAGCGATTCGGGCGTCGACATGCGCGCTCCGTTCCGCGTCGGGCCATGAAAAATAGTCGGCGCTCACTTCGACGATCCATGCGTGCGCGGTGCAGGACTTGTAGGGTGCGACGAGCTGTTCGAGCAGCGCATGGCCGACGAGTCGCGCTTCGCAACGCGTGCCCCACGCATCGCGCGCGGTCACCAGCAGCCGCCGCCAGTCGAAGCCGCGCAGCGCGTCGGCGAGCGCGCGGTCGGCGGTGACGAACAGCGCGGCGTTCTCGTCGAACAACGTGAGCGCGTCGCGCAACGTCCCGCGCACGGGGCCGACGCCGCCCGCCGCGTCGATCGCAGCGGCCTGGCGCGCGTTCAGCGCGGCCTTGATGCGCGGGTACGCGAACCAGACGAGCGCATTGAAGAAGTCGTGAAGATGGTGGCGGGTCGGCACGTGGCCGGTGTCCGCGATATGGGTCTCGTACGCGACGCCGGGCGGCAGCTCGGCCTGCGGCACGAAGCGCAGCGGCCTGCCGCGGCCGGTGATGCGATCGCCGCCTCGTGACACGCCGCCCAACGCGCCGTTCAACGCATCGAGCAGCGCGGCCTCGCCCGCGCGGGCGGCCGCCTGCCACGCGCGGCCCGGCTCCGCGTAAGGCGCGAGCCACGGCGCGGACCAGTCGATCCGCGCGAAATCCGCCGCCGCGCGACCGGCCGCAAGGCCGGGTTCGCGCGGCGGCGTGCCGGTCACGCCAGCTTCCAGCCGATCGTCTCGCCGCCGCGCAGCGGCACGACCGGCGTATCGCCCGCGAAGATCTCGCGCGGCAGTTCCCACGGCTCGCGGCGCAGCGTGACCGTCTCGGCGCTGCGCGGCAGCCCGTAGAAATCGGCGCCGAAGAAGCTCGCGAACCCTTCCAGCTTGTCGAGCGCGCCGGCCGTGTCGAACGCTTCCGCGTACAGTTCGAGCGCGTGCAGCGCCGTGTAGCAGCCCGCGCAGCCGCACGCGGTTTCCTTCGCGTCGCGCGCATGCGGCGCGCTGTCGGTGCCGAGGAAGAAGCGCGGGTTGCCCGACGTCGCGGCCTCGACCAGCGCCACGCGATGCGTCTCGCGCTTGAGCACCGGCAGGCAGTAGTAATGCGGGCGAATCCCGCCGACGAACAGCGCGTTGCGGTTGTACAGCAGGTGATGCGCGGTGATCGTCGCGCCGAGCAGGCCGGGCGCCGCGTCGGCATCGCGCACGTAGTCGGCCGCGTCCTTCGTCGTGATGTGCTCGAACACGACCTTCAGGCCCGGGAAATCGCGGCGCAGCGGCGTCATCACGCGGTCGATGAACACCTTCTCGCGGTCGAACAGGTCGATCGACGCATCGGTCACCTCGCCGTGCACGAGCAGCGGCATGCCGGTGTCCTGCATCGCCTCGAGCGTCTTCGCGCATTTCGCGAGATCGGTGACGCCGTGGTCGGAATTCGTCGTCGCGCCTGCCGGATACAGCTTCACGCCGTGCACGAAGCCGCTTTCGCGCGCGCGGCGGATTTCGTCGGGCGGCGTGTTGTCGGTCAGGTACAGCGTCATCAGCGGCTCGAACGTCATCCCGGCCGGCAGCGCGGCGAGGATGCGCTCGCGATAGGCCTGCGCCTGCGCGGTGGTCGTGACCGGCGGCTTCAGGTTCGGCATGACGATGGCGCGGCCGAACTGGCGGGCGGTGTGCGGCAGCACGGCGGCGAGCATGTCGCCGTCGCGCAGGTGCAGGTGCCAGTCGTCGGGACGGGCGAGCGAAAGCGTCGCCGGGGAAGAAGCGTTCGAGGCAGTCATAGGAGGCGTCGTGAGGAACGGGCTTGCCATCGGCGGGGCCGGAACGCGCGTGCGCGGGCCGACTGACGGCAAACCGCAACACGGGGCCTTTGGCCAGCGGAATCCGCTTTTTACCGCTCAGGGCTCGGTGATATGCTAGAAGCCGCATTGTACCGGGGTTCGCCCGGTTCGTTACCCCCCGCTTCAGCCTGCCGCCCCACGTAAAATGTGCCAACTCCTTGGAATGAACTGCGCCGCGCCGACGGACGTCACATTCTCCTTCACAGGTTTCGCGGCCCGGGGCGGGCTCACCGATCACCATGCCGACGGCTGGGGCATCGCGTTCTTCGAAGACAAGGCCTGCCGCCTCTTCATCGATCACCAGGCATCGGCCACGTCGCCGATCGCCGAAATGGTGAAGCGCTACCCGATCAAGTCCAAGAACACGATCGCCCACATCCGCAAGGCGACGCAAGGGCACATCCTGCTCGAGAACAGCCATCCGTTCATGCGCGAGCTGTGGGGCCGGCACTGGATCTTCGCGCATAACGGCGACCTGCAGGACTACGCGCCGGACATGGACGGCAGCGTCTACCACCCGGTCGGCACGACCGACAGCGAACAGGCGTTCTGCGTGCTGATGCAGGGGCTGCGCGAGGCCTTTCCCGGCGCGCAGCCGCCGCTGCCCGAGCTGTTCGAGCGGGTCGGCGAACTGACGCGCGGCATTACCGATCACGGCGTGTTCAACTTCCTGATGTCGAATGGCCAGGCGCTCTTCGCGCACTGCTCGACGCGGCTGCACTACCTCGTGCGGCGCTGGCCGTTCTCGACCGCGCATCTCGTCGACGAAGACCTGTCGATCGACTTCGCGAAATACACGACCCCCGAGGATCGCGTCGCGGTGATCGCAACGCAGCCGCTCACCGACAACGAAGTCTGGACCGCGTTCGAGCCGGGCGAACTGATCATGTTCCAGTGCGGCGACGTCGCCGCGCGGATGCAGATTCCGGTGCCCGAGCGTGTGCTCGAGAAGCTGCGCAATCCGTCGCTCGATGCGTCGGCATCCGCGCCGCGCGCGGTGGTTCGCGAAGCGCTCGCCACCGCGGCCGACGGCGATGCCGACGACGCGATCGATTTCTGAAGCCCGGCGCGGCACCGGCTGCGCCCGCTTTCCGAACTGCTGCGCGCACTTCATGCGTCATCGGCGCAAATCGCCTCGCTCCGGTCAATACGGTTTCGTTTTAACCGCCACCCGGCGCAATCGATTGACATCACCCGACATCCGCTTGATTTTATTAATTTACAAGCGAAAGAAAATAAAAGATGGAATCAGAAAGATAACCATCAATTAAAACAAGAACCCCTGATCCGGATTTTAACGCACCGCATCTGGCGGAACCGTTCGCTATCCCACCTACTCCGGCAGCCGTTCCAGATCTCCGCAAAACCCTTCCCAGCCCGCCCCCGCCATAGCCTTCGGTTCGATTAACCACACAAATCAAAAATACCACGCATTACGGTTCGCATCATTACAGTTTCCAGTTTCTCGATAATCGACGGCCATCTGAATCAGTAGACTCCGCCCATCCTCGGTGTAACGAAACACGATTGGCGCGACACGCTGCCATAGCCGCCGCACGCCCCTTCGGATCATTTCCCCACCGCGGAATGCGAATTCGCCGAATGACGGCGAATGCCACGTCAAAAAGAAGAAAGAGGGGTATGTCGTGAATCACTCATTTCGATCGATATGGAGCGAGGCCGCCGGCTGCTGGGTCGCGGTCGCGGAAACGACCCGGGCGCGCGGCAAGCGCTCGGGCGCTGCATCGGGGCCAAGTCAGCGCACCGCCCGCAAGGCAACGCATCACGCAACGCGCCCGTCGCCGCTTCGCGTCGCGGCGCTCGGCGCCGCACTGGCGGCACTGTCGGCCGGCACCGTGCACGCATCGACCTGCGGCAACGGCACGGCCGTCGCGAACGGCGCCACCTGCGCGCTCGGCAGTTTCAGCCCGACCGTCAACAACGATCTCGTCGGCGCCACGACCGTGTCGGGCGGCGACCGGGTCGGCCTGACCGGCGCCTGGACGGGCGCGACCGGCGACATGGGCTACACGTTGACGCCGCTCGGCAGCGCCTCCGGGGTATCGGGCAACCCCAACCAGCCGCTGCTGTCGATCGGCGGCAAGACGCAAAGCGTCAGCACGCCCGACTCGATCACTGGCAGCCATGCGTCGGTCGCGACCTACGATTCGGGCGCGTTCGCCGCATCTAGCGCCGGCTCGACCAACGTGCCGGTCTATCACGACGTGAACGGCAACCAGTACGTGAACACGCGGATCGGCACCGTCGAGCGCTCCGGCGGCACGCTCGACGTGTCGATCGGCGATCCGGCGGGCGCGCCGACGGCGGCCGGCAACGCGATCACGATGGCCCCGAAGCAGACCGACCTGTTCGTCGCGGACGGCACGGGCACGGCGCAAAGCGTCATCAACTGGAACTCGCGCAACCAGATCTGGCTCGGCACCGGCGACTATCTCGCGAGCGGCGGCCCCGTCAGCCACGTGCTGCTCGACGTGCCGGCGTATACCGGCACCTTCACGGCCTTCGACGGCAGCACGTGGACGGTCACCGACGCCGCGTCGCTCGCCGCGTACAACACCTTTCTCGTGCGCTCGGTTCAGAGCGGCGCGCTCGGCTCGCAGGCCGCCTACGACCACGCGTTCAGCCAGGCCGTCACGTTCTCCACGCAATCGTTCGAGTATGCGAACAACGTGTCGCCAGGCGACAAGAACACGCTGCAAATGGACTACCTGACGGTCATGCACGGCACTGGCGCAAACGCAACGCTGCATATCGGCAAGGACGGCCAGATCGACTTCCGCGGCACCAACACGATCGACTCGAGCTCGGCGGTCTTCGCGGAAAACGGCGCGCACTTCGTCAACGACGGGCGGCTGTCGGGCGACTTCACGCTCGTGCGCCTGCTGACCGGCGCGAGCGGCGTGAATAACGGCGTAATCTCGTCGGGCTACGCAGCCGGCGACAACTTCAATACGGGCGGCGCCGCGTTGCCCTACAACTTCAGTCTCAACGCGTACACCGAGGGCAGCGGCATCTATGCGAACGGCGCGGGCACGACCTTCGTCAACAACGGCGTGATGAACGTCGGCGCCTGGACCTTCAACAGCACGCGCCCCGACCTGCAGAACTACGCGGTAGCCGCGACGGACGGCGCGCGCGCGTCGAACGCCGGCACGATCAACGTCGGTGTCAACGCGACGACGCTCGACAGCCAGGTGATCGGCGGCCTCGTCGCCGGCGGCAGCTTCACGAACGAAGCCGGCGGCACGATCTATCTCGGCCGCGCCGCGCAGTACGACCCCAGCTCCCCCGAAGCCGCGAACGACGTCGCGCTGTCCGCGCACGGGTACGGCATCCTGCTCGGCGCGTCCGGCACCGCCAGCAACCTCGGCACGATCGTGATCGGCACGCAGACGCAGAACGGCGCCGCGCTGGCGAGCATCGGGTCGACTTCCGGCACGCTGACCAACGCGGGCGCGATCGTCGTCAACGGCGCCGCGCCGGGCACGCCGCTCGCCAACGTCGGCATGCTCGCGGCCGACACCGCCGCGACCGTGACCAACACGGGCACGATCACGCTGAACGGCGTGAACGGCATCGGCATCATGGTCGTCGGCACCGGCACGAACGCGACGGCCGCGACGTCGACCGGCACGATCGACGTGGCCGGCGGGCTCGATCCCGCGTCGGGCACGCGCAACTACGGCGTCTGGGCCGAAGGGCCGCTCGCGAAGGCCACGCTCGACGGTGCGCTGAACCTGACGGGCACCGGCGCGATCGGCGTACACGCGCGTTCCGGCGCGACGATCGACGTCGGCGCGAACGCCGTGCCGGCCTTCATGTCCGGCACGCACCAGATCGGCTTCTATGCATACGGCGCAGGCTCGAAAATCAACGTCGCCGCGCAGCACCTGAGTGTCGACACCGACGATTCGACGCTGTTCCGCGTCGCGGGCGGCGCGGCCTACACGGGCGCGTCGGCGGCCGGCGCACTGATCACCGACGTCAACGGCCAGCGCTCGCGCGGCGTGCTCGCGACCGACGTCGGCACCACGCTGTCGACCGGCAACGCGATCTACGACGTCAAAGGCGCGAACGGCATCGCGATCGCGGTCGAAGGCGGCGCGACAGGCACGATCGACCCGGGCACGACGATCAACCTGAACGCGGCCGGCGCAACGGCGGGCATCGTCGACGGCCAGGCGCACGACCTCGCCGGCGCGGCTGCCGGCGCACCGGTCGCGACGACGCTGACCAATCACGCCGCCGTCACGTCGTCGACCGCCGGCGTGACCGGCTTCATCGCGCAGAACCTCGGCACGCTCGAGAACCGCAGCACGGTGTTGCTGACCGGCCCCGGCTCGACGGGCGTCGTGGCCGGCACGCTCGGCACGGTGAACAACGCGTCGACGATCCGCGTCTCCAACGGCACCGGCGCGCTCGTGCAGGGTGCGTCGGCCACGCTCGCCAATACGGGTTCGATCGAAGCCGACGACGGTATCGCGGGCGTGCGTCTCACGGGGGCCGGCGCATCGGTCGCGCTGTCGGGCGCGGGCACCGTCGTCGCGAACGGCAGCGCCGACGGCGTGCTGATCGACTCGACCGTGACGGGCGGTGGCATCACGGCCGGGCCGACGTCGATCGCGGTCGGCGGCTCGGGCAGCGGCATCCGCAACCTCGGTGCGAATGCAACGATCGCACTGTCCGGCACGCAGGTTGCCACGACCGGCAACGGCGCCGCCGGCCTCGTGTCGACCGGCGCGGGTGCGCGTATCGCGACCGCTGCGGCCACGGTCGTCCGCACGGCGGGGGCCGACGCGCTCGGCCTGTCCGTGTCGGGTGCCGATTCCACGCTCACGGCCAACGGAACGACCGTCGCGACGACCGGCGCGAACGCGCATGCGATCGTCATGGACGGCGGCGCGACAGCCCTGCTGTCGGGCGCGAAGATTTCCGCATCGGGTGCCGCGGCCGATGGCATCGTCGCGCAAAACGGCGGCCGCATCGCCGATACGGGTTCGTCGCTCGCCAGCGTGGCCGGCAACGGCGCCACCGCGAACAGCGGCGGCGTGCTCGCGTTGACCGGCACGGCGCTCACGGGCGCGACGGCCGGCGTGCTGACGTCGGACACGCTCGCGAACGGCGCGACCAGCTCGGTGCTCGTCGACGGCGGCAGCGTGACGTCATCCACCGGGCCGGCGTTCGCCGCGCGCGGCGGCACGGCCGACATCGCGGTACGCAACGGCACGGTCGTGACGGCCGGCAACGGCACGCTGCTGAACCTCGCGAACGGCAGCAACGTGACGTTCAGCGCATCGGCGGTCAACCTCGCGGGCGACATCGTGTCGGACGCGTCGAGCACCGGCAACGTGTTCCTCGCGAACGGCACGACGCTGACCGGGAAGATCGACCCGGTCGCGCTGAGCGTCGACGGCACGAGCACGTGGCGCATGACGGGCAGTTCGGTCCTGAGCAGCCTGAACAACGCGGGCCTCGTCGCATTCGCCGCGCCGACCGGCTCGCCGACGCTGACCGGCAGCTACAAGACGCTGACGACCGGCGGCTACGTCGGCAACGGCGGCACGCTCGCGCTGAACACGTATCTCGGCGCCGATACGTCACCGACCGACCGGCTGATCGTGAACGGCGGCACGGCGAGCGGCACGACCGGCCTGAAGATCGCCAACACGGCCGGCACCGGCGCGCAGACGACCGGCGACGGGATTCCCGTGGTCGTCACGGCCAACGGCGGCACGACCGCCGCGTCGGCATTCCATCTCGCCGGCCCGGTACAGGCCGGCGCGTACGAATACCGGCTCTATCGCGGCGGGCAAGGCGATGCGAACGGCTGGTACCTGCGCTCGCAACTCGACCAGACCGACCCCGGCGACCCGATCCACCCGTCCGGCGGCGGCGACGGCGGCAACAACGGGAATGGCAACGCAAACGGCAACGGCGGCACGCTCGCGTATCGTCCGGGCGTGTCCGGTTACGCGATGACGCCGCTGCTGAACGCCGACTACGGCTTCTCGACGCTCGGCAGGCTGCACGAGCGCGTCGGCGACATCTACAACGTCGAGAAACAGCAGCCCGGCAATCGCGATGGCGTGTGGGGGCGCATCGGCGGCCAGAGCCTCGATGCGAATGCGGGCCGTTTCTCGGCCGACGAACGCACGTTCTTCGCGCAGTTCGGCAAGGACTGGACCCTCGACCAGGCGCCGGACGGCGCCGGCAGCACGCACGCGGGCGTGACGGCCAGCATCGGCGTGTCGAACGCGAGCTTCAGCGACATGGCGCGCGCAGGCTCGCCCGACCTGTCGACGTCGACCGGCTCGGTCGAGATGCACGCGCAAAGCGTCGGTGGCTACTGGACGCGCTATCTGCCCGACGGCACCTACTTCGACAGCGTCGGGCAGGTCACGCACTACGGCAACCGCTATCGCGACAGCTACGGCAACGAGGCGTCGCAGAACGGCTTCGGCGTCGCGCTGTCGCAGGAAGTCGGCAAGCCGTTCGCGATCGGCACGTTGCCGGTCGCGGTCGAGCCGCAAGCGCAGCTGATGTATCAGTACCTGAAGCTGAACGGGTTCAACGACAACGTGTCGGCCGTGTCGAGCACGACGACGAATGCGCTGCGCGGCCGCGTCGGCGTGCGCATCTTCCGGCCGAACCTCCAGTCGGACGCGGGCGGCGGCGCCGCGACGCCGTACTTCACGGCCGACGTGCTGCACGACTTTCTGTCGCCGGGGCAGACCGTGGTCGGCGGCACGCCGTTCGCGACGCATCTCGGGCGCACCTGGTACGAGCTCGGCGTCGGCGTGACCGCCGGCTTCGGCAAGTCGGGCGAGCTGTACGCGAATGCGAAGATCGCGCGCAACATCGGCGGCGATTACCGGCGCGGGATCGTCGGGCAGGTCGGCTACCGGTACAGCTGGTAACGCCCGGCGGACGAAAAAAAACCGCCCGGCGGCATGCCGGGCGGTTTTCGCATGGGTGCGCGCGAAAACGCGCGAACGCTCAGTGCAAGATCTTCGCGAGGAAGTCCTTCGCGCGGTCCGATTTCGGATTCGAGAAGAAATCGTCCTTGCGGTCGTCCTCGACGATCGCACCCTTGTCCATGAAGATCACGCGATGCGCGACCTTCTTCGCGAAGCCCATCTCGTGCGTGACGACCATCATCGTCATCCCTTCCTGCGCGAGTTCGACCATCACGTCGAGCACTTCGTTGATCATCTCGGGATCGAGCGCGGACGTCGGCTCGTCGAACAGCATCGCGATCGGGTCCATCGACAACGCGCGCGCGATCGCGACCCGCTGCTGCTGACCGCCCGACAGCTGGCCAGGGAACTTATGCGCATGCGCCTTCAGGCCGACGCGATCGAGCAGCTTCATGCCCTTCTCGTTCGCCTCGTCCTTGCCGCGGCCGAGCACCTTGACCTGCGCGAGCGTCAGGTTTTCGGTGATCGACAGGTGCGGGAACAGCTCGAAATGCTGGAACACCATCCCGACCTTCGAGCGCAGCTTCGACAGGTTCGTCTTCTTGTCGCCGACCGACTGGCCGTTCACGAGGATCTCGCCCTGCTGGAACGGCTCCAGGCCGTTCACGGTCTTGATCAGCGTCGACTTGCCGGAGCCCGACGGGCCGCACACGACGACCACTTCGCCTTTCTTGACCTCGGTCGTGCATTCGGTGAGGACCTGAAACTGGCCGTACCACTTCGAAACGTTCTTGATGGAAATCATCTTGTGACCTTTTTCTGGAGACCCTTGACGAGAGCAGACGCCAACGAGCAAATCACGAAATAGCATGCGCCGGCGAACAGGACCATCTCGACGGTCGTGCCGTCGCGATCGCCGACGTTGGCGGCCGTGCGGAAGAAGTCCGCGAGACTGATCACGTACACGAGCGACGTATCCTGGAACAGGACGATCGCCTGCGTGAGCAGCAGCGGCACCATCGCGCGGAACGCCTGCGGCAGGATCACGAGGCGCATCGCCTGCGCGTAGTTCATGCCGAGCGCGAACGCGGCGTTCACCTGCCCGCGCGGCACCGCCTGGATGCCGGCGCGGATGATCTCGGAATAATACGCGGCTTCGAACAACGAGAACGCGACCATGGCCGACGCGAGGCGGATGTCGATCGTCGGCGACAGCCCGAGCACGCCCTGCAGCAACTGCGGCACGATCAGGAAGAACCACAGCAGCACCATCACGAGCGGGATCGAGCGGAACACCGTCACGTACGCTTTCGCGAACCATGCGAGCGGCTTCACGCCGGACAGCCGCAGCAGCGCGAGCAGCGTGCCCCAGACGATCCCGATCACGATCGCGATCAGCGTGATCTTGAACGTGACGACCGCCCCCGACCACAGCGTCGGCAGCGCGCCGGGAATACTACTCCAGTCGAACTGATGCATCACTTGCCTCCGATATAGCCGGGCAGCCGCGTGCGGCCTTCGATCCAGCGCATGAATGCCATCACGACGAGGTTGATCAGCACGTAGGCGAGCGTGACCGCGATGAACGACTCGTAGGTCTGCGCGGTGTAGTCGACGAGCTGGCGCGCCTGCGCGGACAGGTCGAGCAGGCCGATCGTCGACGCGACGGCGGAGTTCTTGAAGATGTTCAGGAATTCCGACGTGAGCGGCGGCACGATGATCCGGTACGCGACGGGCAGCAGCACGTAGCGATACGTCTGCCATTGCGTGAAGCCCATCGCGAGGCCGGCCGCGCGCTGGCCCTTCGGCAGCGCGTTGATCCCCGAGCGCACCTGTTCGCACACGCGCGCGCCCGTGAACAGGCCGAGACAGACGATCGACGCGGTAAAGAACTGCGTGCCGGGCGGCAACTGCTTGATCCAGGTGCCGATCGACGCGGGCAGCAACTCGGGTATCACGAGATACCAGACGAAGAACTGCACGATCAGCGGGATGTTCCGGAAGATCGACACGTACACGGTGCCGATCGCGGCGAGCCACTTGTTCGGCACGGTGCGCAGCACGCCGAACAGCGACCCGACGATCAGCGCGATGACCCAGGCGACGAGCGACACTTCGATCGTCACCCAGAAGCCGGACATCAGCCATCCGAAATAAGTCGTCGGCTCGCCGGTCGACACGGGGCTCAGAAAGATGCCCCAGTTCCAGTGGTAAGACATGGGCAAGACTCCAGCAAAAAGAAACGGAAGAAGCAGCGCCTCTTCCGTCTCATTAGCGTCATTTCTGCATCAACGGCCGTGTGGTCAGTCGAGCGCCTTGTCGTTCGGGTTCGCGTACAGCTTCTTCATCGAATCGGACAGCGGGAAGTTCAGGTTCAGCCCCTTCGGCGGAATCGGGTTCTCGAACCACTTCGCGTAGATCTTCGCGGCCTCGCCCGACTTCTCGACTTGCGAGATCGCGTCGTCGACGACCTTCTTGAAGTCGGCGTCGCCCTTGCGCATCATGCAGCCGTAAGCCTCTTCCGATTGCGGCGTGCCGACGATCACCCAGTCGCCCGGCTGCTTCGCCTTCGCGCGCTCGCCCGCGAGCAGCGCGTCGTCCATCATGAACGCGACCGCGCGGCCCGATTCCAGCGTGTTGAACGAATCGCCGTGATCCTTCGCGCTGATGATGTTCATGCCGAGCTGCTTGTCGTTGTTCATCTTGCGCAGCAGGCGCTCCGACGTCGTGCCGGCGGTCGTCACGACCGTCTTGCCCTTCAGGTCGGCAAAATCCTTGACGCCCGAATCCTTCTTCGTCATCAGGCGCGTGCCGATCACGAAGATCGTGTCGGAGAACGCGGCTTGCTGCTGACGCTCGAGGTTGTTGGTGGTCGAGCCGCACTCGATGTCGACCGTGCCGTTCTGCACCAGCGGAATGCGGTTCTGCGACGTGACGGGGATGTTCTTCACCTGCAGGTTCGGCAGGTTCAGCTTCTTCTTCACCGCGTCCACGATCTTCAGCTGGAACTCGCGCGAATAGCCGACCACCTGCTGGTTCTGGTCGTAGTAGGAGAACGGAATCGACGATTCGCGGTGGCCCAGCGCGATCACGCCCGTGTCCTTGATCTTCTTCAGCGTGCCAGTCTCCTGAGCGTACGCGCCGCTTGCGAACGCGCACAGCGCCGCGGCCATCAGGACTGCCTTGTGGTATTTCATTTTGGTCATCTCCTTGGCTAAAACCCGCGCCAGTGTATCAAAGTAATATTTTTGAAAGTACTGGTTGTTTACCGCACTACGAATCGCCCTGTGCGAAGCCTTCCTCCCGGCTCCGGGCGCTCCAGATGCACGCGCGGGCGGTGCCGGATTCGGCACCGCCCGCGCGGGTTCATATCCACAATCGGGTCGATTGCGTCATGAATCGATCATGGTCGTCGATCGGGGACGCCCGGTCAGGGACGCCCGGTCAGGGGCGCCCGGTCGGGGACGTCCGATCAGGGGTAGAGGCCGCGCATTTCGCGCGCCATCAGGATGCGCTTGCACGCGACGATGAACGCCGCCGTACGCACCGTCACCTTGTGCTCTTCCGCGACCGCCCACACGCCGGCGAACGCTTCGCGCATCACGCGCTCGAGACGATGGTTGATCTCGTCTTCCGTCCAGAAGAAGCTCGAGAAATCCTGCACCCACTCGAAGTACGACACGGTCACGCCGCCCGCGTTCGCGATCACGTCGGGGATCACGAGCACGCCGTTCGCGCTCAGAATGTCGTCAGCCGCCGTCGTCGTCGGGCCGTTCGCGCCTTCGACGACGATCTTCGTGCGGATCTTCGCCGCGTTCTTCTCGGTGATCTGGTTTTCCAGCGCCGCCGGGATCAGGATGTCGGTCTCGACCGTCCAGAACTCGTCGTTCGGCATCGGTTCCGCGCCTTCGAAGCCCGCGACGCCGCCGGTGCGGGCGACGTGGTCGAGCAGCTTGTTCGAATCGAGGCCGGCCGGCTGGTAGATCGTGCCCGTGTGATCCTGCACCGCGATCACCTTCGCGCCCGCTTCCTGGAACAGCTTCGCCGCGATGCCGCCGACGTTGCCGAAACCTTGCACCGCGATGCGTGCGCCTTCGATTTCCAGGCCCTTCTTCTTCGCCGCTTCGGAGCCGACGACGAACACGCCGCGGCCCGTTGCTTCCTTGCGGCCGAGCGAACCGCCGAGCGCGATCGGCTTGCCGGTCACGACGCCGGTCGACGTCTGGCCCTGGTTCATCGAGTACGTGTCCATCATCCACGCCATCACCTGTTCGTTGGTGTTGACGTCCGGCGCCGGAATGTCGGTGTTCGGCCCGATGATGATGCCGATTTCGCTGGTGTAGCGGCGCGTCACGCGCTCGAGCTCACCACGCGACAGCTTGCGCGGGTCGACGCGGATACCGCCCTTCGCACCGCCGTACGGCACGTTCACGGCCGCGTTCTTCACCGACATCCATGCCGACAGCGCCATCACTTCCGACAGCGTCACGTCCTGGTGGTAGCGCACGCCGCCCTTGCCCGGACCGCGCGACACGTTGTGCTGCACGCGATAGCCTTCGAAGTGCGCGACGGTGCCGTTGTCGAGCTCGATCGGGCAGTCGACGATCAGGATGCGCTTCGGACGCTTCAGCGTTTCGAGCCAGCGCGACAGCGAACCGAGGTACGGCGCGACGCGATCGACCTGCTGAAGGTAGTTGCCCCACGGGCCGAGATCGTCGGCGTGCAGGTAGGACGGGATGGACTGCTGTTGCGAAGACATGGACACTCCAACGTTCAACGGATTGCGCACATTGTCGAAAAAGCCGTTTTTTTTATCCAATGCCGTTTGTTTATTCGATTATGCGTTTCTTGCATGATCGCGATTTTTCGCAAATCCGCGGTCGATTTGCGCAAGAACGCCCGCGATCGGCCGTGCATCGCGTTCGCGAAAAACAGGATTGGACAGGCGCGGGCCGGCCGCGGGACAGCCGTTCGGCAGGCGCTGCAGGGGGCGCCGTCAGCCGGCCGGATTGACCGTCGGCGGTTAACCGTCGGTTATCCGGCGATCAAGCGGCGGCGTCGCCGGTCGTGTCGCGCAGTTCGTCGCGCACGACGTCCCACAGCGCCCGCACGAGCTTCTGCCGCGGATCGTCGCCCTGCAGCGCGAGCTTGTCGCAGTACAGCCGGATCTCCATCGTCAGCGTGAACGGATGCGCACCGCCGCGCGCCGACCGGTCGAGCCGGATCAGCCGGCCGCCCGCGACCGCGTCCTCGACCGCGCTGTGCGGCAGGAACGCGACGCCGTGGCCCGCGAGCGCCATCGCCTTCAGCCCTTCGGCCATGTCGGTTTCGTACACGCGATCGAGAAACAGCCGCGTCGGCGCGTTCGCGATGATGACTTCGGTCATCCGGCCGAGATACGCGTTCGGCGTATACGACAGGTACGGCACGCGCGCGTCGGCCGCGCCCGGCAGCGTATGGCGCGGCCGGCCCGCACGGCCGGGCGCCGAGAACGGGCTGATCGGCTCGCTGCCGAGGATCAGCATGTCGTAGCGGGCCGGGTCGAGCGCGACCGGGTGGCTCGGGTGGTGATAGCCCATCACGAGGTCGCAGCCGCCCTCGACCAGCGACAGCACCGCGTCGTGCACGTTCAGCGCGCGCAGCCGCGTGTGAACCTGGCCCATCTTCGCCTCGATCCGCTCGAGCCAGCGCGGAAAATACGTGAGCGACAGCGTGTGCGGCACCGCGAATTCGATCGTCGGCACCGGCGCGCCGACGTGGCCGCGCAGCAGCGTGCGCGCCTCGTGCGCCTGCGACAGCATCGTCAGCGCCTGCTCGTAGAAGATCTGCCCGGCCTGCGTGAGCCGCGTCGGATAGACCGAACGATCGATCAGCTCGGTCGCGAGCCACGCCTCGAGCGCCTGGATGCGCCGCGAAAACGCCGGCTGCGATACGTGCCGCAGCTCGGCGGACCGGCTAAAGCTGCGCGTCTCCGCGAGCGAGACGAAGTCTTCGAGCCATTTCAGTTCCATGCAGGCGGGCGCGGCGGGCGGCGGTCGGGAAGAAGCCTGCATTCTACCGGCGGGCGGCCCCGGCCGGCGGCGTCGAACGCGGCCCGGCAAGCCGGCGCGGGCACCCGCCGGCACGCCATTCGCGCGCCGCCCCGGTGCCGCCCGGACCGCGCGCGCCCGCGGCAGTCGCAGCCGGACCGGTTCGGCCGGAATCGACGCGCGCCGATGGTAAAATGCCGGATTCTCCTCCCCTCGTTCGCCCCGGCCCCAAAAGGCCCTGCCCGATCATGTCCGACACTCGTCCCGATACGCTTTTCGCCCTCACCGCGCTCTCGCCCATCGACGGCCGCTACGCCAGCAAGACCGAAGCGCTGCGCGACTGGCTCTCCGAAGCCGCCTTCATGCGCCACCGCGTCACCGTGGAGGTGCACTGGCTGATCGCGCTGTCGCGCGCCGGCTTCGCGGAAGTCCCGCGCTTCTCGGAAGCCTCCGAGCAGTTCCTGCTGCAGCTCGCCGAGCGCTTCACCGCGCACGACGCCGCACGCATCAAGGAAATCGAGCGCGTGACGAACCACGACGTGAAGGCCGTCGAATACTGGCTGAAGGAATCGGTGAAGGGCCAGGCCGAACTCGAGAAGGCGAGCGAATTCATCCACTTCGCGTGCACGTCCGAGGACATCAACAACACGTCGCACGGCATGATGCTCGCCGGCGCGCGCGAACACGTGATCCTGCCGGCACTGCGCACGGTCTACCAGCGCCTCGTCGCGCTCGCGCACGCGCACGCCGAGCAGCCGATGCTGTCGCGCACGCACGGCCAGCCGGCCAGCCCGACGACGCTCGGCAAGGAACTCGCGAACGTCGCCGCACGCCTCGCCCGCGCGATCACGCGCATCGAGAAGGTCGAGATCCTCGGCAAGATGAACGGCGCGGTCGGCAACTTCAACGCGCATCTCTCGGCGTATCCGGAATTCGACTGGGAAGCGTTCTCGCGCGACGTGATCGAGAACCGCCTGAAGCTCACGTTCAACCCGTACACGATCCAGATCGAGCCGCACGACTACATGGCCGAACTGTTCGACGCCGTGGCGCGCGCGAACACGATCCTGCTCGACCTCGACCGCGACGTGTGGGGCTACATCTCGGTCGGCTACTTCAAGCAGAAGACGAAGGCCGGCGAAATCGGCTCGTCGACGATGCCGCACAAGGTCAACCCGATCGACTTCGAGAACTCGGAAGGCAACCTCGGCCTCGCGAACGCGACGCTGCGCCACCTCGCCGACAAGCTGCCGGTGTCGCGCTGGCAGCGCGACCTGACCGACTCGACGGTGCTGCGCAACATGGGCGTCGCGCTCGGCTACTCGCTGCTCGCGTACGACTCGCTGATCCGCGGCCTCGACAAGCTCGAAGTGAACCCGCAGCGCCTGAACGAAGATCTCGACAACTGCTGGGAAGTGCTGGCCGAGCCGGTGCAGACGGTGATGCGCCGCTACGGCATCGAGAACCCGTACGAGCAGCTGAAGGAACTGACGCGCGGCAAGGGCATCACACGCGAAGCGCTGCAGGAATTCGTCGGCACGCTGGCGATCCCGCAGGATGCGAAGGACCGCCTGCTCGCGATGACGCCGGCGTCGTACATCGGCAAGGCCGTCGAACTCGCGAAGCGGATCGCGTAAGCGCCGCCGTCGCCCCGACAAAAAAAGCCCGATGCGAAGCAATTCGCATCGGGCTTTTTGTTGCCTGCCGCGGCCGATCAGAACGAGATCATCCGCCCCGGGTTCAGCGCGCTCATCACGCTCATCGCTGCCTTCGCGGCCGGAATCGCGATCGGCGACAACTGCCGGCCGAGCGGAATCGCGCGATGGTCGATGCCCGTGAGCATCGAGAAATCGTCGTTGCGGCCGACGAAATCGTCGCAGATCGCCTTGCCGATCCGCACCGTCTGCGCGACGCCGTGCCCGCTCCAGCCTTGCACCATGTACATCGGCACGCGGCCGTCGGTCTTGCGGCTGTCGGTCGCGCCGTTCAGCGTGAAGTCGCTCACGCCACTCCAGCAGTAGTCGAGCGCGAAGCGGCCGTCGTGCTGCGGAAACACCGTGTTCAGTCGCGTCAGCAGATACGCGTTGACGTCGGGCTGCGCCCAGCAGCTGCCGGTGCCCTGCCCGCCGAACAGCAGGCGGTTGCCGCGCACCGGCCGGTAGTAGTCGATCTGGAACTGCGTGTCGTACACCGGCATGCCGGCCGGCAGCAGCGTCGCGACGTCGACGTCGAGCGGCGCCGTCACGCTCACGTACGTGAAGAACGGCACCGTGGTCGCCGCGCCGTCGTCGAGCAGCCGGAACGTCGTGTTGTGCAGCGCGAGCACCACCCCCTTGCGCGCGGTGATGGTGCCGCCCGGCGTCGTCGCGACGACGCCGGCGGGCGTCTCGTCGAGCTCGAGCACCTCGGTGCCTTCGAACAGCACGCCGCCGTTCAGCCGGAAGCCGTGCACGAGGCCACGCACCAGCGCGAGCGGGTGAATCTGGCCGCCGATCGCGTCGATCGCCGCGCCGTGATACAGCCCCGAGCGCACGTATTCGTCGTGCAGCTGATGGCGGCCGACGAGGGTCACGCCCGCGTCGCCGAGATGGCGGCGCGCATCCGCGCCGTCGAGCAGCGCGCTCATGTGGCCGGGGTGGACCGCCGCCGTGACGTGGCCGCGCTTGCGGTCGAGATCGAGCGCGTAACGCGCGCCGATCTCGTCGATCAGGTCCATCGACTCGGCCGACGCGAAGCGCCACAGCCGCTTCGCATCGTCGTGCGACAGGTTCTCGATCATGTCGGCCGCTTCCCAGCGCGCGAGGCCGGGCGTCAGTTGCCCGCCGTTGCGGCCCGACGCGGCCGAGCCAACGTGATGCTTGTCGACGAGGATCGTGTCGACGCCCGCTTCCGCGAGATGCAGCGCGGCCGATGCGCCGAGCAAGCCCGCGCCGATCACGAGCACGTCGCAGACGGCGTCGTGCGCGAGCGGCGCGCTGTTTTCATGGCGCGACAGCGACGCCTCGTACCAGTTGGCCGGATGCTCGCCGTCGTAGCGAGCCGGATCGCACCAGTTCCAGTTGTCTTTTTCGATGTTCAGTTGCGTTTGCTCGAAACGCGCTTCGCCCCGGATCAGCGGGGTGTTGTTGGAAGTCATGATTGCACTTGCATGGTCTTGGGCCGCCTGTCGAAGAGCCTCGTTGCTTCGAGGCTTCGCGGGTGGGGCAGCCGGTTCCACATGGGAGTCAACGAGAAAAGGGGCGCGATGGCCCGTGTTGACGGCGGGCACGCTCGTGCCGCCTGGATCCCGGACTGTGCGAAAGCACGTCTTGAAAGGTGCCGGGACACCCAATTTCTACACCGCAGAAATAATTCTACAGTGTAGAATAAGCTTTCGTCAAGTTTACAGCCGGTACGGTACCGGCCTGCCAGCCTGCCTCGATGAAAGACAAACCCGCCCAAGGGCCGCGCGGCCTCGACAAGGACGCGATCGTCGCGGCCGCGCTCGCGCTGCTCGAAGACGTCGGCGAAGCCGCGTTCAGCGTGCGCAAGCTCGCGCAATCGGTCGGCTGCGACCCGATGAGCGTGCTGTATCACTTCAAGTCGAAGGAAGGCCTGAGCCGCGCGATCGCGAATGCGCTGTCGCGCTCGCTCGTGCCGGTCGAGCCTTCACTGCCGTGGCGCGAACGGCTGCGCGACCTCGCGCGCCAGTACCGCACGCTCGCGCTGCGCTACCCCGCCGCATTCGCGCTGCTGCAGCGGCACATGAGCACCGGCCCGGCCGATCTCGCGCACATCGAGGCCGTGCATCGTGCGCTGACCGACGCCGGCATCCCGCGCGCGGCGCTGCCGTCGGTATGCGTCGGCTGGTACGCGAGCGTGATCGGGCTCGCCGCCGCCGAAGCGGGCGGCCTCACGCGCGCCGCGAACGACGTCGAGCTCGCGGAAATGCACGCGCTGTCCGACGCCGCGCATCCGCTCGTCAAGTCGGCCGCTCCGCTCTACGCGCAGCTCGATCCGGCCGTCGTGCACGACACGATGCTCGACGTGCTGCTCGACGGCATCGCGCAACGCGCACGCACGGCCTGACCGTGCGGCCGCGCCGCCAACGAAAAAGGCGCCCGAAGGCGCCTTTTTCATGACGATGACCGCGAACCGCGCTCAGTGCTGCTGCGCGAGGCCGATCTTCAGCATGACCTGATCGACGATCTGCTCGGGCGTCAGCTCGATGCTGACCTCGACCGCCTCGTCCGGGCCCGGCTCCTCGAGCGTGTCCAGCTGGCTCTTCAGCAGCGACGGATCGAAGAAATGGCCGGTGCGGCTTTTCAGACGCTCCTGCAACACCTCGAACGAACCCTTCAGATACACGAACCGCACGTCGGTGTCGGTGCCGCGCAGCACGTCGCGGTACGACCGCTTCAGCGACGAGCACGTGAACACGGCGGTTTCGCCGGCGCGCTGCTTTTCCTCGATGGCCGCGCGAATCGTGCGCAGCCACGGCCAGCGGTCTTCATCGGTCAGCGGAATGCCGTGGTGCATCTTTTCCTTGTTCGCCGCGCTGTGAAACGCGTCGCCATCGGTATAGCTGCACGACAGGCGTTCCGCCAGCATTTCGCCGATCAGCGACTTGCCCGCGCCCGACACGCCCATTGCGATCAGAATCATTGACTACCCCTTGTTACAGAACCACGCTCAGCAACAGCGTAAAACTCAGACCGAGCACCGAGATGATGGTTTCAAGCAGCGACCAGGTCTTGAACGTCTGGCCCACCGTCATCCCGAAATATTCCTTGATCAGCCAGAAGCCGCCGTCGTTCACGTGCGAGAAGATCAGCGAGCCCGAGCCCGTCGCGAGCACCAGCAGCTCCGGCCGGACCGACGCGCCCGACGCCGCCGCGATCGGCGCGACGATCCCGCAAGCCGTCGTCATCGCGACCGTCGCCGAACCCGTCGCGAGACGCATCAGCGCCGCGACGAACCAGCCGAGCAGCAGCGGCGACAGGTGTGCGTGCTTCGCGGTCTCGACGATCTGCTGCGAGATCCCGCTGTCGCGCAGGACGCCGCCGAAGCCGCCGCCCGCGCCCACGATCAGCGTGATGCCGGCGATCGGCGCCAGGCACTCGCCGCAGAACTTCTGGATCTGGTCGCGGTTGAAGCCCTGCTTCGCGCCGAAGGTCCAGAAGCTCACGAGCACGGCGATCAGCAGCGCGACGTCCGAGTTGCCAGCAAAGCGCAGCAGGTTGTTCGGCAGCGACTTCGGCGTGAACACCAGGTCGGCCCAGCTGCCGACGAGCATCAGCACGACGGGCAGCAGGATCGTGAACAGCGTGATGCCGAAGCTCGGCAGTTCGCGCTTGCCGCCGTCCGTGCGCGAATCGACGAATTGCGACGCGAGCGGGTTGTTTTCCGGCAGCTTCACGAACTTCGAGATCATCAGCGCGAACAGCGGGCCCGCGATGATCGCGGTCGGCACGCCGACGACCAGGCCGAAGGCGATCGTCTTGCCGATATCGGCGCCGTATTGCTGGACGGCCAGCAGCGCAGCCGGGTGCGGCGGGATCAGCCCGTGCACGACCGACAGGCCGGCCACCATCGGCAGGCCGACGACGAGCAGCGACTTGCCGGTGCGCTTCGCGACGTTGAACGCGATCGGGATCAGCAGCACGAAGCCGACTTCGAAGAACACCGGCAGGCCGACGATGATCGCGACGAACATCATCGCCCAGTGGATGTTCTTTTCACCGAACCAGTCGATCAGCGTGGTCGCGATCCGTTCGGCACCGCCCGATTCGGCCATCATCTTGCCGAGCATCGTGCCGAGGCCGACGACGATCGCGATGTGGCCGAGCGTGCCGCCGGTGCCCGTCTCGAACGACTTGACGATCTTGTCCATCGGCATGCCGACGACGAGACCGAGGCCGAGCGAGACGATGATCAGCACCAGGAACGGGTAGATCTTGTAGCGCGCGATCATCAGGATCAGCGCGGCAATCGCGATCAGCGTGAATACGAGCAGCATGCTGCCTTGGACGGCCCCCATGTGGCACTCCTCCTAGAATTGTTCGAACCGGGCGAGTCGTTGCGAGTATGCCCGGCTATGCGGGTCTCCGAAACACGGGGGTACCCCCCCGTCAGGACGCTGAATTTTACTTATCTTTGCGATCCGCGGATAGAACCGGTTCCATCAGCAAAAACCCTCGGTAAAACAAGCACTAACGCTTGCTTTCCGAGGGCTGAACCGTCATCTGGTACAAGCCTTAACGGGGCAGTTGGCTCGCTGCTTGCGCGAGGCGCGTGACTTCGGCCCAATCCTGCGCGGCGAGTGCGGCCTTCGGCGTGAGCCACGAGCCGCCGACGCACACGACGTTCGGCAGTTTCAGGAAGTTCGGCGCGGTGTCGACCGTGATGCCGCCGGTCGGGCAGAACTTCAGCGCCGGGAACGGGCCATGGAACGCCTGCAGCATCGGCACGCCGCCCGCCTGCTGCGCGGGGAAGAACTTCACGATGTCGTAGCCGAATTCGAGCGCCTGGATGATGTCGCTCGGCGTCATCACGCCCGGCAGCAGCGGCAGGCCGGCGTCGAGCGACGCGAGGTGCAGCTCCTTCGTCAGGCCCGGCGACACGCCGAACTTCGCGCCCGCACGCTTGGCCTGCGCGCAGTGCTCGGGCTTCGTGATCGTGCCGACGCCGACGACGATGTCGTCCGCGAGCTGGCTCGCGCGCTGGATCGCTTCCAGCCCGGCCGGCGTGCGCAGCGTGATCTCGAGCACCTTCACCCCGCCCGCGTGCAATGCGCGCGACACGTTTTCGCCCTGCTCGACCGAGTCGAATGCGAGCACCGGAATGACCGGGCCCAGCTTCACGATTTCAGCAATCGTCTTCATTGAATTGGCTCCTTGAAATTCATGCGGTGACGTGGGCGGCCGTTTCGCCGACCAGCGTCCCGAAAACCGATGCGCCCTGCTCGGCCGGCGCCGCGGCCGCGCGGAACACGCCGAACAGTTCGCGCCCGAAACCGACTTCGTTCTCGGCCTGGTGCCGCGGCTGCGCGACCGGGCGCGCGCGCCACTCGGCGTCGTCGACCTCGATGTCGAGCACGCCGGCTTCGGCGTCGATCACGAGCATGTCGCCCGTCTTCACCTTGCCGATCGGGCCGGCCAGCAGCGCCTCCGGCGACACGTGGATCACGGCCGGCACCTTGCCCGATGCGCCCGACATGCGGCCGTCGGTCACCAGCGCGACGTGGAAGCCCTGATCCTGCAGCACGCCGAGCAGCGGCGTCAAACGGTGCAGCTCGGGCATGCCGTTGGCGCGCGCGCCCTGGAAGCGCACCACCGCGACGAAATCGCGCTTCAGCTCGCCGCGATCGAACGCTTCCTGCACGGCTTCCTGCGAGTCGAACACGATCGCGGGCGCCGTCACCTTGCGGTGCTCCGGCGCGACCGCCGAGATCTTGATCACGCCGCGGCCGAGGCGGCCCTGCATCAGGCGCAGGCCGCCGTCCGGCTGGAACGGCTCGCGAATGCCGCGCAGCACCTTCGTGTCGTGGCTCTCGGCCGCGCCGTCGACCCACGTCAGTTTGCCGTCGATCAGCTTCGGCTCCTTCGTATAGTGCGCAAGCCCCTTGCCTGCGACCGTCGTCACGTCCTCGTGCAGCAGCCCGCCTTCGAGCAGGTTGCGTACCAGGAACGCGACACCGCCCGCCGCGTGGAAATGGTTCACGTCGGCCTTGCCGTTCGGGTAGATCTTCGCGAGCAGCGGCACGACGGCAGACAGCTCGTCGAAGTCGTTCCAGTCGATCAGGATGCCGGCCGCGCGCGCGATCGCGACCAAGTGCAGCGTGTGGTTGGTCGAGCCGCCCGTCGCGAGCAGCGCGACGATGCCGTTGACGATCGCCTTTTCGTCGATCACATGGCCGATCGGCGTGTAGTGGCCGCGCTCGACGGTCAGGTCGAGCACGCGGCGCGCGGCCTCGGCCGTCAGCGCGGTGCGCAGCGGCGTGTGCGGGTGAACGAAAGCGGAGCCCGGCAGGTGCAGCCCCATCAGCTCCATCAGCATCTGGTTGCTGTTCGCGGTGCCGTAGAACGTGCAGGTGCCGTGGCCGTGATATGCAGCCGATTCGGCTTCGAGCAGCGCGTCGCGGCCGACCTGGCCGGTCGCGAACTGCTGGCGGATCTTCGCCTTGTCGTCGTTCGACAGGCCGCTCGTCATCGGGCCGGCCGGCACGAAGATCGTCGGCAGGTGGCCGAACTGCAGCGCGCCGATCAGCAGACCCGGCACGATCTTGTCGCAGATGCCGAGGCAGAGCGCCGCGTCGAACATGTTGTGCGTGAGCGCGATCGCCGTGCCCATCGCGATCGCCTCGCGCGAGAACAGCGACAGCTCCATCCCCGGGTTGCCCTGCGTGACGCCGTCGCACATCGCCGGCACGCCGCCCGCGAACTGCGCGACCCCGCCGTTCTCGCGCGCGGCCGCCTTGATGATCTCGGGGAAATCCTTGTACGGCGCGTGCGCGGACAGCATCTCGTTGTACGAGGACACGATGCCGATGTTCGGCTCGCGGATCGCCTTGATCGTGAACTTGTCGTTGCCCTCGAGGCCCGCGAAGCCGTGCGCGAGGTTCGCGCACGACAGCGCGCCGCGTGCCGGGAACTTGCCTTGCGCGCCGTCGATGCGCTGCAGATAGGCGGAACGGGTCGATTGGCTGCGGGCGATCACGCGTTCGGTGACCTTCGCCAGAGTGGGGTGCAGCGATGTCATGCTGGGCGCTCCTGTATGCCGGCCGACACCGGCGGTTGGAATCGTGGGGACGGTCGAGCTTCGTCGATCGAACGAAGGCAGTCTAGTAGAAAAACTACAAGCACGCAATGCTGATTAGCACGCCCGCAACCGCCATTCCCGCTACCAGCAAGGCTTTAATCAGTGAAAACCCTAATTCGCGTCGCTAACCTCGCATCGAAACCATTGCGATTGCGCTAGTATTTTCATGTAGATTTTCTACAATTCGATTGCGATACACTCGCTCATCCGAACCCGATTTCCACCTGCCGTCCCATGCTGCCCCGCATTGAAGCGATCCGCGCCGAGTTGCGCCCGTCCGAGCGCAAGCTCGCCGACTACATCCTCGCCGCGCCGCGCGAGGTGCTCGACCTCGCGATGACCGAGCTGTCGATGCGCGCCGGCGTCAGCCAGCCGACCATCGCGCGCTTCTGCCAGGCGCTCGGCTGCAGCGGCTTTCGCGAGTTCAAGATCCGGCTCGCGCAGAGCGTCGCGCCGGGCGTGTCGTCGGTGTACCGCGACGTCGAGCCGAACGAACCGGCGCCCGGCATCATCGGCAAGGTGTTCGACCGCACGATCGGCGCGCTGATCGAAGTACGCAACAGCCTGTCCGCCGGCAGCGTCGCCGACGCGATCGCGCTGCTGTCGAACGCGTCGCGCATCGAGTTCTACGGCGCCGGCGGTTCGGGCATCGCCGCGCAGGACATCCAGCACAAGTTCTTCCGGCTCGGCGTGCCGAGCGTCGCGTATTCGGACCCGCACACGTTCTCGATGTCGTCGGCGCTGCTCGGGCCGCACGACGTCGTCGTCGCGATCTCGAACACCGGCCGCACGCGCGACATCGTCGACGCCGCGCGCTCCGCGCTCGCGTGCGGCGCGAAAGTCGTCGCGATCACGCAGAGCCATTCGCCGCTCGCGAAGCTCGCGACGGTCAGTCTCGCGTCGAACGTCGCCGAGGAAACGGACGTGTTCTCGCCGATGACGTCGCGGATGTCGCATCTCGCGATCGGCGACATCCTCGCGGTCGGCGTCGCGCTGTCGCGCGGGCCGGCGCTGATGGAGCGCGTCGGCCGCGCGAAGGAAGCGATCACGCGCAGGCGGATCGACGATCCGACGAAGGAGTAGCGGTTCGCGGAACGCCGCGCGTAAACGAACAACGGCGCCCCGAGGGGCGCCGTTGCGCATGATTCGACGGCGACGGTTTCGCCGGCCGCGCCGCTCAGAACGGCTTGATCACCACCAGCGCGACCGCCGCGAGCATGCCGAGCACCGGCAGTTCGTTGAACACGCGATACCACTTGTCGGTGCGGCGGTTCTCGCCGCGCTCGAACACCCGCAGCAGGTGCCCGCAATACGCGTGATAGACGATCAGCAGCAGCACCACCGTCACCTTCGCGTGGATCCACCCCTGCCCTTGCCCAATGCCGATCACGAGCCACAGCCACAACCCGCACGCGAGCGCGGGCACCGCGATCATCGTCATGAAGCGGAACAGCTTGCGCGCCATCAGCAGCAGGCGCCGCACCGCGGCCGGATCGGTCTCCATGGCCAGGTTCACGTAGATGCGCGGCAGGTAGAAGAGCCCCGCGAACCACGCGGCGATCAGAACGACATGGAACGTCTTGACCCAGAGCATTGCCATTGGTTGTGCGCCTCGCTGTTGACTTACTGACGGCCTTCGCCGTGCCCGAGCACCACGTACTTCAGCGACGTGAGCCCTTCCAGGCCGACCGGGCCGCGTGCGTGCAGCTTGTCGTTCGAGATGCCGATTTCCGCGCCGAGGCCGAATTCGAAGCCATCCGCAAAGCGCGTCGACGCATTGACCATCACGCTCGCCGAATCGACTTCGCGCAGGAAACGCATCGCGCGGTCGTGATCCTCGGTGACGATCGCATCCGTGTGATGCGAGCCGTAATGATTGATGTGCTCGATCGCGGCGTCGAGGCCGTCGACGACCTTGATCGCGAGCACCGGCGCCAGATATTCGGTGTGCCAGTCTTCTTCCGTCGCGTCGACGAGCGGGCCGACGCCCGCATCGGCGAGCACCGCGCGCGCGGCCGCGTCGACGCGCAGCTCGACCTGCTTGTCGCGATACAGCTTGCCCAGCGGCGGCAGCAGCTTCGCGGCGATGCCGCTCGCGACGAGCAGCGTCTCCATCGTGTTGCAGGTGCCGTATCGGTGCGTCTTCGCGTTGTCGCAGACGGTCAGCGCCTTCGCGAGATCGGCGCGATCGTCGACGTACACGTGGCAGATGCCGTCGAGGTGCTTGATCATCGGCACGCGGGCCTCGTTGATCAGCCGTTCGATCAGGCTCTTGCCGCCGCGCGGCACGATCACGTCGACGTATTCGGTCATCGTGATCAGCTTGCCGACCGCCGCGCGATCGGCCGTCGCGACGACCTGCACCGCGTCCTGCGGGAGGCCTGCCGCCTCCAGCCCTTCGCCGATCAGCTTCGCGAGCGCCGCGTTCGATTCGAGCGCCTCGGAGCCGCCGCGCAGGATCGTCGCGTTGCCCGACTTCAGGCACAGCGCGGCCGCGTCGATCGTCACGTTCGGGCGCGACTCGTAGATGATGCCGATCACGCCGAGCGGCACGCGCATCTGGCCGACCTGGATTCCGCTCGGGCGGAACTTGAGGTTGCCGATCTCGCCGATCGGATCGGCCAGCGACGCGACCTGGCGCAGCCCCTCGACCATCGTGTTCAGCGCCTTGTCCGACAGCGTCAGGCGGTCGATGAACGCCGCATCGAGCCCCTTTTCACGGGCACGGGCGACGTCGCGCGCATTCGCGTCCTTCAGCGCCTGCGCATCGCGTTCGATCGCGCGGGCCACGGCGTCGAGCGCCGCGTTCTTCGCGGCCGTGCTGGCGCGCGCCATCGCGCGGGAAGCGTGCCGGGCGCGACGGCCCAGGTCGGTCATGTACTGATCGATATCCATCGTGTGACTCGAGAAGCGAGCCGCGCGGGGCGGCATGAATTCGTGGGGAAGCGGGGGACGGCCACCCGGGAGTGACGATCCGCGGGACAGCCGTCCGTGCAGGGCAGCGGCCGATATGCCGCGCCAGCTATCGAAGCATTGTAAGCGGGTTGCGCAGCGCGCGCTGAAGGCCCGAACGGGACTTAGCGTCGCACGCGACCCGCGGTCGGCGGTCGTTCGCCGCGGGCGCCCGCGACCGTCATCGCGAGCTGGAACAGCCCGTCCCACGGGTCGGGCGGCGGTTCGTCCTGCGTGCGGCGGCCCGGCGTGACGGCGGACAAGCCCTTGACCTGCCGGTCGAGCTTCGCGGCGAATGCGAGCGCCTTTTCGAGCACCGCTTCCGACACGCGGTTCAGCGCGGGCGCGATCAGCCGCTCGCGCGGCCCCCACACGCGGTTCTCGCGCAACAGCGTCGCGAGCGGCTTGCCGGCCGTCGTGCCGCGCTTGATCCGCAGCAGCGTGCGCAATTCCTCGACGACGGCCCACATCACGAGCACGATCGCCTCGCCTTCGCCCTTCAGCCCGTCGATCATCCGCGCGAGCCGCGCGGCGTCGCCGGCGAGCATCGCTTCGTTCAGCTTGAACACGTCGTAGCGCGCGACGTTCAGCACCGCGTCGTGCACCTGCTCGAACGACAGCGCGCCCTGCGGATACAGCAGCCCGAGCTTCTGGATTTCCTGGTGCGCGGCGAGCAGGTTGCCCTCGACGCGCTCCGCGATGAACTGCAGCGCGCGGCGCCCGTCGTCGCCGGATGCGACGCGCTGCCCCTGCATCGACAGGCGCTGGCCGATCCAGTTCGGCAGTTGCGCGCGATCGACCGGATCGATCTTCAGCGCGACGCCGCCGTTCTGCAGCGCGGTGAACCACGCGGATTTCTGCGTGGCCGCGTCGAGGCGCGGCAACGTGACGAGCATCAGCGCGTCGGGATTGGGTGTGGCCGCAAGCGTCTTCAACGCGTCGGCGCCTTCCTTGCCGGGCTTGCCCGACGGAATGCGCAGTTCGATCAGCTGACGTTCGCCGAACAGCGACATCGCCTGGGTCGCGCCGAGCAGCACGCTCCAGTCGAAGCCGCGCTCGACCGTATGCACCGAACGCTCGGTAAAGCCGGCCGCGCGCGCGGCCGCACGAATGCGGTCGCACGCTTCCTGCGCGAGCAGCGGCTCGTCGCCGTACACGGTATAGAGCCCGGCCAACCCCTTCGCGAGGTGCGGCTCCAGCGCATCAAGTCGCAATTGCATCGCTGCGTGCGCCCGCGATCAGAGCGGCGGCGGCGGCAGCGGCGCACGCGGCGCCACGCCCGGCACCACGTCCTCCGGCGCCGGCGTCAGCGAGTGGACGATCGCGAGACGCCGCATCAGCTGGTCGACCGCGTCGTTCTGCATGTCGCCGTACAGGATGTCGGCTTCCTGCGCCTTCGCGTTCGTGTACTGGTCGCTGTACGTCATCGCGCGGTTCAGCGCGATCGCGCTCGGCGGGATCAGCACGGTGCCGTCCTTGCTCGTCAGCGTGTAGTTCAGCGTGTAGAACAGCGCGTACTCCTGCGCGGAGCCGTACTTGTTGAGCGTCAGCGTGTTCTGGCCACGCGACTCCCACATGCGCAGCACAGCGTCGGCGTCGTCCGCCGACTTGACGATCTTCGTGTCGCTGCCGGCCTGGACGAGGCGCGTGAGCCGCGCCTCGACGGGCGCCGGCGCACCGGCCACGAACAGGTGCTTGAACGCGTAGTCCTGCTGGCCGCGCAACTGGAAGCCGCATGCCGACAGCACGACCGTGCTGCCGACGAGCATCAAAAACGATCTGCGGATCACCTTCGCTCCTTCTGGGTACGTCCGACGGCCGGCGGCCGTCAGACGACGATGTTCACGAGGCGGCCCGGCACGACGACGATCTTCTTCGCCGGCTTGCCGTCGCTGAATTTCGCGAATGCCTCGTCGGCCACCGCCGCCGCTTCGATCGCGTCGCGGCTCGCGTCCTTCGCGACCTTCAGCGCGCCGCGCACCTTGCCGTTCACCTGCAGCACGAGTTCGATCTCGGCCTGCTCCAGCGCGGCCTCGTCGACCTTCGGCCACGGCGCATCGAGCAGCGGGCCGAATTCGTCCGCGTAGCCGAGCGTCTTCCACAGCTCGAACGTGACGTGCGGCACGACCGGGTACAGCACGCGCAGCAGCACGCCGTACGTCTCGCGCAGCACGGCGGGCGTCGCGCCCTTCGCGCCGTCGATCGCGTTCAGCATCTTCATCGCGGCCGACACGACCGTGTTGTACTGCAGGCGCTGGTAGTCGAAATCGGCCTGCTTCAGCACGCTGTAGATCTCGCGGCGCAGCGCCTTGTCGGCATCGCCGAGCGTCGCGGCGTCGAAACCGGCGCGCGCGGCGAGCGCTTCGCGGTTACCGTAGCCGAAGCTCCACACGCGGCGCAGGAAGCGGCTCGCACCCTCGACGCCCGCGCCCGACCACTCGAGCTGCTGCTCGGGCGGTGCGGCGAACATCGTGAACAGACGCGCGGTATCGGCGCCGTACTGGTCGATCAGCAGTTGCGGATCGACGCCGTTGTTCTTCGACTTCGACATCTTCTCGATGCCGCCGAGCACGACCGGCTGGCCGTCCGCGTTCAGCGTCGCGCCGACCGGGCGGCCCTTGTCGTCGTGCGTGACCGTCACGTCGAGCGGGTTGTACCAGGTCTTCTTGCCCGCCGCGTCCTCGCGGTAGTACGTCTCGTTCAGCACCATCCCCTGCGTGAGCAGGTTCTTCGCCGGCTCGCCGAACTTCACGAGGCCGAGGTCGCGCATCACCTTGGTCCAGAAGCGCGAATACAGCAGGTGCAGGATCGCGTGCTCGATGCCGCCGATGTACTGATCCATCGGCATCCAGTAGTCGGTGCGCGCGTCGACCATCGTCTCGGCGTCCGGCGCCGTGTAGCGCGAGAAGTACCACGACGAATCGACGAAGGTGTCCATCGTGTCGGTTTCGCGCTTCGCGGCCGCGCCACACTTCGGGCACGTGCAGTTCAGGAACGCTTCCGACTTCGCGAGCGGGTTGCCCGAGCCGTCCGGCACGAGGTCTTCCGGCAGCACGACCGGCAGGTCCTGCTCCGGCACCGGCACGTCGCCGCACGACGGGCAGTGGATGATCGGGATCGGCGTGCCCCAGTAGCGCTGGCGCGACACGCCCCAGTCGCGCAGGCGCCACGTGACCTGCTTGTCGCCGAAGCCGCCAGCCTTCAGGTCGGCCGCGACCGCGTCGACCGCTTCCGCGTAGCGCAGGCCGTCGTACTTGCCGCTGTTCACGCAGACCGCGGTTTCCTTGTCGCCGTACCACTCCTGCCATGCGTCGAGCGAGTACGTCTGCCCTTCGCTCGCGATCACCTGCTTGATCGGCAGATCGTATTTCTTCGCGAACGCGAAATCGCGCTCGTCGTGACCCGGCACGCCCATCACCGCGCCTTCGCCATAGCTCATCAGCACGTAGTTGCCGATCCACACCTCGACCGGCTCGCCGGTCAGCGGGTGCTTGACCGAGAAGCCGGTCGCGACGCCCTTCTTCTCCATCGTCGCGACGTCGGCCTCGGCGACGCCGCCGCGCTTGCATTCCTCGATGAACGCGAGCAGTTCCGGCTTGTCCTGCGCGAGGCGCGTGGCGAGCGGGTGCTCGGCCGCGATCGCGCAGAACGTGACGCCCATGATCGTGTCGGCGCGCGTCGTGAACACGCGCAGCAGCTTCTGCTCGCCGTCGAGTTCGTACGGGAAACCGAAGTTCACGCCGAAGCTCTTGCCGATCCAGTTCTGCTGCATGATCTTCACGCGCTCGGGCCAGCCGAGGCCGTCGAGATCGTTCAGCAGCTCATCCGCGTACTGCGTGATGCGCAGGTAGTACATCGGGATCTCGCGCTTCTCGACGAGCGCGCCCGAGCGCCAGCCGCGGCCGTCGATCACCTGCTCGTTCGCGAGCACGGTCTGGTCGACCGGGTCCCAGTTCACGGTGCCCGTCTTCTTGTACGCGATGCCCTTCTCGAGCATCTTCAGAAACAGCCACTGGTTCCACTTGTAGTAGTCGGGCTTGCACGTCGCGATTTCGCGCGACCAGTCGATCGCGAGGCCCATCGACTGCATCTGGCCCTTCATGTAGTCGATGTTGTCGTAGGTCCACTTCGCGGGCGGCACGCCGTTCGCCATCGCGGCGTTCTCGGCCGGCATCCCGAACGCATCCCAGCCCATCGGCATCAGCGTGTTGTAGCCGTTCATCCGCAGATAGCGGTACATCACGTCGTTGATCGTGTAGTTGCGCACGTGACCCATGTGCAGCTTGCCGGACGGGTACGGCAGCATCGATACGCAGTAGAACTTCGGCTTCTGCGAATCTTCCTTCGTCTTGTAGGCATCGGCTGCGCGCCAGTCGCCCTGGGCGGCGGCTTCGACGTCGGCGGGTACGTATCTCTCGTGCATGGTGTGGTTCGGGCTAGGCTTTAAGCGGCGCGACGGCTCGCGCGCGGATTGGATCGGAAATCGTGCTGGCCCGGCGGCGCTGCAGGTTCGCTGTGGCGGGACCTGTTCGGGGTGTCCGGATATTTTCCGGGTTGCCTGGAAAATACCGGGTTACCTGGAAAAAACCTGCCAGCCGGGAAAAACAATGATTATACCGTCAGCGCCCGCGCATCCGGCCGGTCTTGCGGCGTGCGGCCCGCCCCCGCGACGGGCGGGAACTTGCCTGACGATTGGCGTGGCGGCCCAGCGGCGCGTCAGGGTTTCGCGCCGGCGGCGGGCGCCGCAGCACCCGCCGGCGGCACGTCGGTCACGAAGCCGATCCGCGTAAGGCCCGCGGCCTGCGCGGCGCCCATCACCTGCGCGATCACGTCGTAGCGCGTCGCGCGCGACGCACGCAGCCGCAGCTCGGGCGGCACGGCGCCCGCGGCGGCGGCCTTGAACCGCGCGGGCAGCGCGTCGAGCGCCACCGGTGCATCGTCCCAGTAGAGCTTGCCCGCGTCGTCGATCGACAGTGTGACGGATTGCGGCGTGTCGCGCGCGACACTCGCCGCGACCTTCGGCAGATCGAGCCGGATCGCGTGCGTCATCAGCGGCGCGGTGATGATGAAGATGACGAGCAGCACGAGCATCACGTCGATCAGCGGCGTCATGTTGATCTCCGCCATCGGCGCGGACGTCTTGTGGTGCTCGAGCCCGCCGAATGCCATGATCGTTCCTCCGGAGCCGGCGCGTCAGGCGCCCTGCGCGCACACGAAGACGTGCAGATCGCGTGCGAAGCCGTCGAGTTCCTCGGCGAGCTGCCGGACGAGCCGGCCGAGGATGTTGTACGCGAGCACCGCGGGAATCGCGACGACCAGCCCGAACGCGGTCATGATCAGCGCCTCGCCGACCGGCCCCGCGACGTTCTCGATCTGCGCCTGCCCGCTCGCGGCGATGCTGCCGAGTGCGTGATAGATGCCCCATACGGTGCCGAGCAGCCCGACGAACGGCGCGGTGCTGCCGATCGACGCAAGCAGCACCTGGCCGAATTCGAGGCGCCGCTGCGAGCGCAGCATCGCGTGACGCAACGCGCGCAGCACGCGTTCGCTACGCTCGACGCGCGCGGCCAGCGCGGTGGGGTCGTGATCGTCGGCCGCATCGCGCGCGGCTTCGGCGAGCGGCACGAACACGCGCTCGCGATCGGCGCCGGCCAGCGCGGCAATGCCCGCGTCGAGCGACGGCGCGCGCCAGAACGCGGCGAGCGCGCGCGGCCCCTGCCGCTTCGCGCGGACCAGCAGCCAGGCTTTCATGAAGAGGAAGCACCAGCTGGCGACGGACATCGCCAGCAGCACATAGGAGACGGCGTGCGTGATCGCATCGCCGCTTTCGAGGTAGTGGACAACGCCGGTGGGAATCGCCATCGGAGTTTCCTCGCGGTGTCAGCGCAGGCCGAGCACGTCCTGCATGTCGAACAGGCCGGCGCCGCGCGCCGACAGGAAGCGCACCGCACGCAACGCGCCCTGCGCGTACGACACGCGGCTCGACGACTTGTGCGTGATCTCGATGCGCTCGCCGATCCCGGCGAACAGCACGGTGTGGTCGCCGACGATGTCGCCGCCGCGCACCGCGGCAAAGCCGATCGACGACGGATCGCGCTCGCCCGTCACGCCGTGGCGGCCGTACACCGCGCAGTCGTCGAGCGAGCGGCCGAGCGCGCCGGCGACGGCTTCGCCCATCATCAGCGCGGTGCCCGACGGCGCATCGACCTTGTGGCGGTGATGCGCTTCGATGATCTCGATGTCGTAGCCGTGCGAGAAATGCTGCGCCGCGAATTCGAGCAGCTTCAGCGTGACGTTCACGCCGACGCTCATGTTCGCCGCGAACACGATGCCGATCCTGGCCGCCGCGGCCTGCAGGTCGGCCTTCTGCTCGGCGGTGAAGCCGGTCGTGCCGATCACGAGCTTCACGTCGTGGCGCAGCGCGGCCTCGATATGGGCCATCGTGCCTTCCGGACGCGTGAAATCGATCAGGTACTCGGCTTGCGCGAACACGGCGTCGAGGTCGTCGGTCAGCTTGACGCCGGTGTCCTTGCCGAGGAACGCGCCGGCGTCCTGCCCGAGGAACGGCGAACCGGCGCGGTCGAGCGCGCCGACGAGCTGCGCGTCGGCATCGTTGAGAACGGCTTCGATCAGCATCCGGCCCATTCGGCCCGATGCGCCGGCAATCGCAATCTTCATGGCTTTCTACACGACAAGTCTAAAGGCGGGCGGCGCATGCCGCCCCGTTTCCGCACGCCGGCCGCTTACTGCGCCGGTGCGGTGAGCGGCTGGTTCTGCAGGTTGTCCGAGCCTTGCGGGCCGACCGGCGGCGACGCTTCGTTCGACACGTTCGGCTGCGGCGGACGATGGAACTGGAACTGCGGCTGGATCGCCGGCGCGGCGCCCGGCGGCTGCCCGCCCGGCACCGGCGCGCCGCCCGAGGCCTGCGCGGCCGGCGTGAACCGGCGCGAACCCGAACCCTGCCCCGACACCTGGTTGGTCGCGCGGTTCGCCGCGCGCGCCGCCTGGGCGTTCGCATCCTGGTCGACCACCGCGCCGGACGCCGGCACCGTGGCCGGGCTCGCGGCAGCGGCAGCCTGCGCGGCGCTTGCGGCGCTCGCGGCCGCAGCGGCTTCGGAAGCCTTCTTCGCCGCGGCAGCGGCCTTCGCCTTCTTGCCGCCGCGGTCGCCGTCGATGTCGGCCAGCAGGTCGAGTTCGGACGGCAGGTTGTCGGCGCCGGTCCAGCTCGCGACGCGATCGCCGGAGAAGTTGACCACGAGGTCACGCTGCTGGACGATCGACGTCGAGCCGCGCTTGAAGTAGAAGAGGTAATCCCAGCGATCCGCGTGGAACATGTCCGCCAGCAGCGGCGTGCCGAGCAGCGCGCGGACCTGCTCGCGCGTCATGCCGGCCTGCAACTGTGCGGCTTTCTCCTGCGACACGAAGTTGCCCTGCACGACGGTGATCCGATACGGCGTGATGCTCTGCGCAATGCGCTGCGTCACGCTGTCGTACGACGAACAACCCGCCAGCGCGACAACGGCGGCGGCAGCGATGATGGCACTCCGCATGCGACTCCTCTGAAAGTGCGAAAGCGATTCTGGGATCATTTCCTTCACCGTGCTGGCCCGCGTGCAGGCCGCGCGTATATCTGGAACGGCGAAAAGCCGGTAACATTGAAGCCCTGCATTGTACTCTAGGGATGCCTAGCCATGACCAATCCGACGGATCTCAAGAATATCGGGCTAAAGGCCACCCTACCGCGCCTCAAGATTCTCGAGATCTTCCAGCAGAGCCCCGTGCGCCACCTGACGGCCGAAGACGTCTACCGCAACCTGCTCAACGAGCAACTCGACATCGGGCTCGCCACCGTCTACCGCGTGCTCACGCAGTTCGAGCAGGCCGGCCTGCTGTCGCGCAGCAACTTCGAATCCGGCAAGGCGGTGTTCGAGCTGAACGAAGGTTCGCACCACGACCACCTCGTGTGCCTCGATTGCGGCCGCGTCGAGGAATTCTTCGACGCCGAGATCGAGAGCCGCCAGCAGGCGATCGCGAAGGAGCGCGGCTTCCGGCTCCAGGAGCATTCGCTCGCGATGTACGGCTCGTGCACGACCGAGAACTGCCCGCACCGCAAGCACTGAATCGCGCCACCCGCGCACGCAGCACGGCCCGGCCGGCATCTCGCCGCCCGGGCCGTGTGCTTTTTCGGCGCGCCTGCCGCGCGCCCGACATGCTTACGAAAGCCCTTCGGCGCCCGCGCAGGCCGGCTCGAAATCGAGCGCCCACGCGCGTTCCAGCGGGATCTCGTCGCAGTTCGGCTGCGGGCCGCCGCGATCGACGATCACGAAATCGCTGACCGCGTCGAGCGCGAGCAGCGGATGGTGCCAGACGCCCTTCGCATAATTGACGCCCTGCCAGCCCTCGGCCAGGAACGCGCGCATCGCGTCGGGCCGGAATTCGCCGGCCGGCGCGACGACGATCGCGTAGCGCGACACCGCCGCGAGCGGGATGAACGCCTGGCTGCCGTGCGGATGACGCTCCATCAGCGTGACCGCGACCGGCAACGCGCGCGGCTGCGCGCGAAACACGCTGACGAGCGGCCGGCCGCCGTCCGCGCAGACGTCGATCGTCGCGAGATCGTGAAAGCGCTCGGTCGTGCCGCCGTTGATCGGGAAATGCCGCGCGCCTTCGAGCGCGATCACGTCGCCGAACGGCGCGAATGCTTCGCGGGTCAGGCGCTCGACGCGCAGGATCGGAGTTCCGCTCATGCCGCTGCCCTCCTTCAAGCCGGCTCGCCCCACAGACGCAGGCGCGACACGCCGCCGTCCGGGAAGATGTTGAAGCGCACGTGCGTGACGGGGCCGAGCGCCGCGAGCGCGTCGAACGTGTGGACGTGGTCCATCTGCAGCTTCTGCTCGCCGAGCAGTTCGGCCCAGAACATCGCCTGCGTGACGAGCGAATCGTCGGTGCCGCCCGTGACGTGCGCGGCCTGCAGCGAGCAGCGGTCGGGGAAATTGCCCTTGAAGAACGCCGTGTCGACCTCGACGCGCCGGATGATGCCCGGCCGCGCGAGCGCGACGATCGCCCAGTCGTTGCCGGGCTCGCGGCGCCGCCGCGTTTCCCAGCCGTCGCCCATGTTCACGCCGCGCCCCGGCATCAGCATCTGCGACGCCGGGCCGAAATGCTGGTTGTTCGCGGCCACCAGATAACCGCCGTTCTCGATCGCCGCGAGATCGACGAGCTCGCCGGCCGGCACGTGGCGCCAGTCGCGCTGCGGCTGGCCGTACACGCGCAGCCGCGCGAGCCCGCCGTCCGGGTACAGGTTCACGCGCAGGTGCGTGACCGGCCGCGCGTCGTCGACGCTCACGTAGTGATGCGAATTGCCCTGCAGCGTCGTCGCGGGAACGATCGTGCGCCATGCGGCATCGTCCGGCGGCGTGTCGCCGTCCACCGCGCAGGCCTCGATCGACGCGGCCGGCGGGAAGTTGCCGGTGAAGTGGCTCGTATCGAGATCGACGCCGTGGATCACGCCCGGCCGCGCGAGCCGGATCACGCAGAAGTCGTGGCCGGTCGTACGCTTGCGGCGCGTTTCCCAGCCGTCCATCCACTTGCCGTGGTCGTCGTACTTGCCGGGAATGAACACGGCCGGCTCGGGATTGAGCATGCGCTCCTTCGGCGCGAAGAATTCGTCGCTGGCGAAGAGCGCCTGCGCGCCCAGGCGCGGATCGGCGAGGTTCATGTAGCGCCGCGTGAAAGCCGGCGCGTTCGGATCGAGGATGGGGGCTGCCATGTCGTCTCCATTATTTTGAGAAGCGCCGGCGCGTCATCACGCCGGTCGCGGGAAATTCGGTCGCGCGAGGCGGCCGGGGAAGCCGCGCCGCGCGCGTGTCGGGTTCAGAGCGCGTGGGCCTGATCGCCCGCGACCGGTGCGCCGCCGCCCGGCACATCGGCCACGTAGCGCAGCTCGCGGTTCAGCACGCGCTTCGCGCGGGCACGGTCGATGTCGTTCTCCCACACCGCGACCACCACCGTCGCGACGCAGTTGCCGATCAGGTTGGTCAGCGCGCGGGCGATGCCGACGAACCAGTCGACCGGCAGGATCAGCACGAGGCCGAGCACCGGAATCGCGGGGATCGCCGACAGCGTCGCCGCGAGAATCACGATCGCCGAGCCGGGAATCCCGTGCGCGCCCTTCGACGTGACGAGCGACACGAGCAGCACGACGATCAGGTCGTGCGTGGACAGCGGCGTGTTGGTGGCCTGCGCGATGAACAGCACGGCGAGCGTCAGGTAGATCGAGAAGCCGTCGAGGTTGAACGAATAGCCGGTCGGGATCACGAGGCCGACCGTCGAATCCTTGATCCCCATGTATTCGAGCTTGCTCATCACCTGCGGCAGCACCGCGTCCGACGACGCCGTGCCGAGCACGATCGACAGTTCCTCGCGCAGGTAGCGGATCAGCTTGAACACCGAGAAGCCCGCGAGCCGCATCACCGCGCCGAGCACGACCGTGACGAACACGAAGCAGCTCAGGTAGAACACCGCGACCAGGTAGCCGAGCTGCTTGAGCGACGCGACGCCGTACTTGCCGGTCGTGAACGCGATCGCGCCGAGCACGCCGAGCGGCGCGAGCTTGATGATGAAGCCGATGATCTTGAAGAACACGTGCGACAGCTCCTCGATCAGGCTGTTCACGCGCTGCGCCTTGTCGCCGAGCAGCGACAGCGCGGAGCCGAACAGCACCGCGAACACGAGGATCTGCAGGATGTCGCCCTTCGCGAACGCGTCGATCGCAGTCTCGGGAATGATCTTCATCAGGTAGCCGGCCGTGTCCTTCAGGCTCTCGGCGTTCTTCGCGTACGTCGACAGCGACGCCGCGTCGAGCGAGCGCAGGTCGATGTTCATCCCGACGCCCGGGCGCGTGACCCACGCGAGCACGAGCCCGATGCCGAGCGCGAGCGTCGTCATCACCTCGAAGTAGACGACGGCCTTCAGGCCGACCCGGCCGACCTTCTTCAGATCGCCCGCATTGGCCATCCCGCTGACCACGACGCAGAACACGATCGGGCCGATCACCATCTTGATCAGCTTCAGGAAACCGTCGCCGAGCGGTCGTAGCGACTCGGCGAAGTGCGGGAAGAACGCGCCGAGCGCGACCCCCAGTATCAATGCGACGACTACCCGGCCAAACAGCGAATTGAGGAATTTCGACACGGCGCTCTCCCGATCCAACGGTTGCAGTTTCGTCTGTTCATACTGGTAAGACCAGTGATGTTATGGTGGATAGTAGGAAGCCGATATAGTGGCGTCAAGGACGGACAAAATAGGGATTTCCCGCCCCTGCGCCCCGTTTGCGCGCCGCGCAAAGGGGCGGATCGTGGCTTTCCCGTAGGGTGGTCATGCATCGCCCGCGTGCGGATTACAATGCCGGTCAGACCGGCCATCGCTCACATCATGAAGAACGTTCCGCATACCGTGACCGACGCCGCCATCGCGACGATCCGCGACCGGATCGAGGCAGGCGTCTATCCGGTCGGCAGCCTGCTGCCGGCCCAGCGCCAGCTCTCCGAGGAGCTGGAGATCAGCCGCGCGTCGCTGCGCGAGGCGCTGTCGACGCTCGAGGCGCTCGGGATGCTGCGCATCCGCGCGGGCAAGGGCGTGTACGTCGAAAGCGCGCAGGCGTCCGCCGCGCATCCGTGGCAATTCGCCGAGCAGTCGTCCCCGCCCGATACGTACCAGATGCGCTATGCGCTCGAAGGCTTCGCCGCGCGGATGGCCGCGCACGTCGTCAGCGACGAAGACATCGCGTGGTTCGAGGACAATCTCGCCGACCTGCACGTCGCGCTGACCGAAAGCGCGCTCGACGAGGCATCGCGGCTCGACTTCGACTTCCACATGCGGATCATCCATCTGGCCGGCAACGCGGCGATCGAATCGATCCTGCGCAGCAGCGCGGACATCATGAAGGAAAGCCAGCGCATGCCGTTCTACCGGCGCGAGCTGCTGCTGTCGACGTGGCACGAGCACCGCGCGATCGTCGACGCGCTGATCGCACGCGATGCGGCAGCCGCCGGCACCGCGATCGAAACGCACATCGCGAACGCGGCGCAGCGCGCGGGCGTCTTCTTCCCGACGCCCGGCGCGTAATCCTCCCGCGCCGCCGCCCGACCTTCCGCCCGGCCAGTCCGGTCACCGTTCCGACGGATCGCGATACGCGAGCACGCGCTCGATGAATGCGCGCGCCGCGACGCTGCGGTACGCACCCTTGCGCGTGAGCAGCGCGGCCGTGCGCGTCGGCAGCGGCGGATCGATCTCCAGCGCGCACAGGTCGCCGCTCTCGCGCGCGACCGCGTCCGGCAGCACCGTCGCGAGCCGGCCGCGCCGCACGAGTTCCAGCACCGAAGTAACCGTATTCGTCTCGATCGCGACCAACGGCCGCGCGCCGTGCTCGACGAAATACCGGTCGATGCGCTCGCGCGTCGCGAACGCGCGGCTCAGCAGCACCAGCGGCTCGCCGCCGAGCTCGGCCGGCGTGAGCGCACGGCGCCGGCGCGCGAGACGATGCGTGCGGCCCGTCACCAGCGCGAGCGGCTCGTCCCACAGCGGCAGCGCATCGATGTCCGGCGCACGCGGCGGCATGAACGCGAAGCCGGCGTCGAGCCGGTCGTCGGCGAGCAACGCCTCGATGCGCTCCTGCGGCATCGCGTCGATCGTCAGCGCGACGTTCGGATGGTCGGCATGGAATGCGTCGATCAGCGAGCCGCTCAGGTAGGCCGCGAAAGTCGGCATCATCGCGAGCCGCAACGAGCCGCTGCCAAGCTCGGCGACGTCGTGCAGCGCGCGCTGTCCGGTATCGAGCGCCTGCAGGGCGGCGCGCGCATGGCGTGCATAGACCTCGCCGAATTCGGTGAGCCGCACCGTGCGGCCCGAGCGGTCGAACAACTGCACACCGAGCGTGTCCTCGAGCTGACGGATCTGCTGCGACAGCGTCGGCTGCGACACGTGCAGCGCGTCGGCCGCGCGCGTGAAGCTGCGCTGCTCGGCGACGGCAAGGAAATAGCGGATGTGGCGGAGAAGCATCGCGGCCAACGTATTGGTTTTGCCAATGGAGACCATAACGATCCAGTCTTGGACGCTATGAGTCGATGCCCGCATCATACGCACATCCGCTTCCGTGCAACGCCGCTGCCGGCGTACCGGAGCGGCACGCCTGGGCCGGCCCTGCCTTCGCCCGCCGCACGACGATCCGCCGCCCGCCCGATCCGGGTCCGGCCGCGATCCGCCCGGCGCGCATCGGCTCACCGCCGATCCGTCGACGCCGGCCCCGATTTCCGTCACCCCGCGCAGCCGACGGCCCCGTGCCGCCGGCCGGCGCCGCCGTTTTTCGCGACCATGGAACCGCATCACGACAACCACCCTCCCCTTACCCGCGGCATGACACTGCTGTTCGCGTGCGCGTGCGGCATCGTCATCGGCAACATCTACTACGCGCAGCCGCTGCTCGCCGCGATCGCGCACAGCTTCGGGCGGGCGCCGACCGAACTCGGTTATCTCGTCACGCTGACGCAGCTCGGCTATGCGGCCAGCCTGCTGCTGATCGTCCCGCTCGGCGACGCGGTCAACCGCCATACGCTGATCGTGCGGCTGCTGATGCTCAACGTCGTCGCGCTGGTCGCGGTCACGTTCAGCACGAACTTCACGATGTTCGTCGTCGCGAACGTCGCGGTCGGCTTCGTCACCTGTTCGACGCAGCTGCTCGTGCCGTTCGCGGCGTCGCTCGCCGATGCGCGCTCGCGCGGCCGCGCGGTCGGCACCGTGATGAGCGGCCTCCTGCTCGGCATCCTGCTCGCGCGCGTCGCGGCCGGCGCGATCGCCGACGGGTTCGGCTGGCGCACGGTGTACGGCATCGCCGCGGCGATGGTGCTCGCGTTGACCGTCGTGCTCGCCGTGAAGCTGCCGAAGGATCGCCGCCACGCGCGCGTCGACTATCCGGCGCTGATGAAGTCGCTCGTCGCGCTGGTGCGCGCGCAGCCGCTGATCGCGCTGCGCTCGACCTACGGCGCGCTCGTGTTCGCGTGCTTCAGCCTGTTGTGGACCGGCCTGACGTTCCTGCTGAGCCAGCCGCCGTACAGCTATTCCGAAGGACAGATCGGCCTGTTCGGCATCGTCGGCGCGGTCGGTGCGCTCGCGGCGACGTCGGCCGGCCGGCTCGTCGATCGCGGTCACGGCAATGCGGCCACCGGCCTGTTCGCGGCGGCCGTGCTCGGCTCGTTCGCGCTGATCGCGACCGGCGCGCATTCGCTCGCGGCGCTGATCGCCGGCATCCTGCTGCTCGACGTCGGCGTGCAGGGCATGCACATCTCGAACCAGAGCGTGATCTATGCGCTCGCCGGTCATGCGCGCAGCCGCGTGACGACGATCTACCTGACGAGCTACTTCATCGGCGGCGCGCTCGGCTCGTTCGCGGCGAGCGTCGCGTACGGCCTCGACGGCTGGCGCGGCGTGTGTATCGCGGGTGCGGCGCTGTCGGGCGTGCTGATCGCGCTGTGGCTCGCGTCGCAACGCGTCGGCTCGCGGCAGGTCACGCAGTGAGGCGGTAGACCGGCGGTCCGGCAATCCGGCGATCCGTTTGCGCCGCACGACGAAAAAGGCACGCGCCGCGCATCGCGGGCGTGCCTTTTTGCCAGGGGCGTCGCTGCCGTCTCGACGCGCTAGCGCCGCGCCGTCACGCGGCCTCGTTCGCGAAATCGATCAGCACCTTCATCGCACGCTGGCGGTCGCCCGCCAGTTCGAATGCGAGGTTCGCGTCGCGCATCGGGAACACGCGCGTGACGGCCGGCCGCAGGTCGACGCGCCCCGCGTTGATCAACTGCACCGCGAGCGCGAATTCCGCGTGGAACCGGAACGAACCGCAGATCGACAGCTCCTTCGCGACCACCACGTTCTGCGGCAGGCTCACGTCGCCGCCCAGCCCGAGCTGCACGACGACGCCGCGCGGACGCATCACGTCCAGCCCGTCGCGCAGCGCGCGCGCATTGCCCGAACACTCGATCATCACGTCGAACGTGCCCTTGTCGGCGCCGTAGCGCTCGACCCAGCCGGCATCGGCCGCCGCATTGATCGTGCGGTCCGCGCCTAGCGCGCTCGCCACGGCCAGCGGCGCGTCGACGACGTCGGTCGCGACGATCTCCGCGGCACCGTGCACGCGCGCCGCCGCGACCGCCAGCACGCCGATCGGCCCGCACCCCGACACGAGCACCCGCTTGCCGATCAGCGGGCCCGCGCGCGACACCGCATGCAGCCCGACCGCGAACGGCTCGGCGAGCGCCGCGAGCGACAGCGGCACGTGATCGGCGACCTTCACGCACTGCACCGCGTCGCACACGAGCGCGTTGCGGAACGCGCCCTGCACGTGCGGCATCCGCATCGCGCTGCCGTAGAAGCGCATGTCGAGACACTGGTTCGGCAGCCCTTCGAGACAGTAGCGGCACGCGCCGCACGGCCGGCTCGGATTGACCGCAACGCGATCGCCGACCTTCACCGACGTCACGTCCGGCGCCACTTCCGCGACCGTGCCGGCGACCTCGTGGCCGAGCACCATCGGCTGCTGCAGGCGGATCGCGCCGAAGCCGCCATGCCGGAAATAATGCAGGTCGGAGCCGCAGATGCCGCCCATCGCGACGTCGACGCGCACCTGGCCCGGGCCGATCTCGCCCGCGTCCTGCTCCTCGACCCGCAGGTCGTTCGGCCCGTGGATCACCACACACATGCAACGCAACCGCATGACGCGCTCCTGGTTAGACGGCACTGGTCAGCCCGCCGTCGACGAACAGCGTCTGGCCGTTCACGAAATCGGACGCGGCCGACGCGAGGAAGATCGCCGCGCCGCACAGCTCGTCGACCTGCCCCCAACGACCGGCCGGCGTGCGCTTGCACAGCCAGTCCGAAAACGCCGCGTCGTCGACCAGCGCGCGATTCAGTTCGGTTTCGAAATAGCCGGGCGCGAGGCCGTTCGCCTGGATGCCGTGGCGCGCCCAGTCGGCGCACATCCCTTTGGTCAGCATCCGCACCGCGCCCTTGGTCGCCGCATACGGCGCGATCGTCGGCCGCGCGAGTTCGCTCTGCACCGAGCAGATGTTGATGATCTTGCCGTGGCCGCGCGCGATCATGTGCCGCGCGACGGCCTGCGCGACGTTGAACACGCCGTCGAGATTCACCCGCATCAGCGCATGCCAGTCGTCCGGGTCGAAAGCGTCGAGCGGCGCGCGGCGCTGGATGCCCGCGTTATTCACGAGGATGTCGATCGCGCCGACGCGCGCCTCGAAATCGTCGACCGCCGCACGTACCTGCGCGTGCTCGGCCACGTCGAACACCGCATGGTCGGCCGCGAAGCCTTCGTCGCGGAACTGGCGCGCGAGCGTCGCGGCCTTCTCTTCATTGCGATCGTTGATGACGATCGCCGCGCCCGCTTCCGCGAGCCCGCGGGCGAGCGTCAGCCCGATCCCGCGGCCGGAACCGGTAATCAGCGCGCGGCGGCCGTCGAGGCGGAATCGGTCAAGCGCATGGGTCATGGAGGTCTCCTCGTGCCAGTCGAGCCGGCTGCCTTGTCGCGGCCGGTCTCGCGTTCACGCTATCTTCGGCCGCCGGCCCGGCCAGCGCCAATGGTCTTTTTTGATCCGGTTATCATGAAAATTGATTACCGCTCTCTCTCGCCCGCCGCCACATGGAACTCAAGCAATTGCGCGCCTTCGTCACACTCGCGGAAGAACTGCATTTCGGGCGCGCCGCGCAACGCCTGTGCATCGTGCAGCCCGCGCTGAGCATGCAGATCAAGGCGCTCGAGGCGGAACTCGGCGCGCGCCTGTTCGAGCGCGACCGGCACAAGGTCGAACTGAGCGACACCGGGCGCGTGTTCCTGCCGGAAGCGCGCGCGACGCTGCAGCAGGCCGCGCGCGCGGAGCAGCTGGCGCGGCTGTCGAGCCGCGGCGAAATCGGCACGCTGCGGATCGCGTTCGTATCGTCGGTGTTGCCCACGCTGCTGCCGGCCGTGCTGCGCACGATGCGCGAGCGCTATCCGCTGATCGCGCTCGAACTGAAGGACATGCCGACGCCCGACCAGATCGCCGCGCTGCGCGACCGGCGGATCGATTTCGGGATGATCCGGCTGCCGGCCGCGTATGCGGGCATCGACACGCGGGTGGTGCTCGAGGAAGGCTTCGTGGTCGCACTGCCGCTGGATCATCCGCTCGCCGCGCACGACACGATCGCGCCGGCCGCGTTGCGCGACCACCCCGCGTTCGTGCTCGCGCGCCGCTACGCGCCCGGCTTTCACGACGACATGCTGCTCGCGCTGAGCCGCGCGGGCACGACGCTCGAGATCGCGCAGGAATTCGGCGAATTCACGACGATGCTCGCGCTCGTCGCGGCGGGGATGGGGATCGGGCTGATTCCGGCGCAGGCGGCCAACGCGCTGCCGCCGAACGTGCTCGCGCGACCGCTCGACCTGGCCGGTCACCGCAGCGGCATCGGGCTCGCGTGGACCGATCTCGACAGCCCGCTGAAGCGCGCGTTCGTCGATGCGGTCGAGCACGTGACGGTGCACGCCGGGCAATAAAAAACCCGGCCGGGAAACCCCGGGCCGGGTTCGTTCGCCACGCCAGCCGCGGTGCCGCGGCCGCGCGACGTGCGGGATTACTTCGCGTTCGCGAATGCGATTGCCGTATCCAGCATGCGGTTCGAGAAACCCCACTCGTTGTCGTACCAGCTCGACACCTTCACGAGGCGGCCCGACACCTTGGTCAGCGTCGCGTCGAACGTCGACGAAGCCGGGTTGTGGTTGAAGTCGATCGACACCAGCGGTGCGTCGTTGTAGCCGAGGATGCCCTTCAGCGCGCCTTCCGATGCTTCCTTCATGATCGCGTTGACTTCCTCGACGGTCGTGTCGCGCTTCGCGATGAACGACAGGTCGACGATCGACACGTTGATCGTCGGGACGCGGATCGCGTAGCCGTCGAGCTTGCCGTTCAGTTCCGGCAGCACGAGGCCGACGGCCGATGCGGCACCCGTCTTCGTCGGGATCTGGCTGTGGGTGGCCGAACGCGCGCGGCGCAGGTCTTCGTGATAGACGTCCGTCAACACCTGGTCGTTCGTGTACGCGTGAATCGTCGTCATCAGGCCGGTTTCGAGGCCGATCTTGTCGTTCAGCGGCTTGACGAGCGGCGCGAGGCAGTTCGTCGTGCACGATGCGTTCGAGATGACCGTGTGCTCGGCCTTCAGCACGTCGTGGTTCACGCCGTAGACGATCGTCGCGTCGACGTCCTTGCCGCCCGGCGCCGAGATGATCACCTTCTTCGCGCCGCCCTTCAGGTGCGCGCTCGCCTTTTCCTTCGTCGTGAAGAAGCCCGTGCACTCCATCACGACGTCGACGCCCAGCTCGCCCCACGGCAGTTCGGCCGGGTTGCGGTTCGCCAGCACGCGGATCTTGTCGCCGTTCACGACGAGGTAGTCGCCGTCGACCGACACTTCGCCCGGGAACTTGCCGTGCGCGGTGTCGTACTGGGTCAGGTGCGCGTTGGTCTTCGCATCGCCCAGGTCGTTGATCGCGACGATCTCGAGATCGTGCTTCTTGCCGTTTTCATAGAACGCGCGCAGCGTGTTGCGGCCGATACGGCCGTAGCCGTTGATTGCGACGCGAATCGTCATGGTCTATCTCCTGATGGCTGAAAAAATTCGTTTCGTGCAGCTTCACGGTGCGACGCGCGCAACGGGTGGCGCGCGTCGCGTATGCTTTTATTTAGGCCAGCACGGCCTTGGCCGTCTCGACGACGTGCTCGACGGTGAAGCCGAAGTACTTGAACAGCACGCCGGCCGGCGCCGATTCGCCGAACGTGTCGATCCCGACGACGCCGCCTTCGAGGCCAACGTACTTGTGCCAGAAGCTCGTCACGCCCGCTTCGATCGCGACGCGGCGCACGCCGTGCGGCAGCACGCGTTCGCGATATTCGGCGTCCTGGCGGTCGAACACGTTGGTCGACGGCATCGACACGACGCGCGCCGCGATGCCCTGCTGCGCGAGCGGCTCGACGGCCTTCATCGCGAGTTCGACTTCCGAGCCCGTCGCGATCAGGATGATCTTGCGTGCGACGATCTCTTCATCCCAGTCCTTCAGCACGTAACCGCCCTTCTCGATGTTGGCGATCTGCGCATCGGTACGCGGGTTGAACGCGAGGTTCTGGCGGCTGAAGATCAGGCTCGACGGACGGTCGGCGGCGACCGCGTGGGTCCAGGCGACGGCCGTCTCGACCGTGTCGGCCGGACGCCAGACGTCGTGGTTCGGGATCAGGCGCAAGCTCGACACGTGCTCGATCGACTGGTGCGTCGGGCCGTCTTCGCCGAGGCCGATCGAATCGTGCGTGAACACGAAGATCGACGGCACCTTCATCAGCGCGGCCACGCGCAGCGCGTTGCGGCTGTAGTCGGAGAACGTCAGGAACGTGCCGCCGAACGGCTTGTGGCCGCCGTGCAGCGCGAGGCCGTTGATCGCGGCGCTCATGCCGAATTCGCGCACGCCGTAGTTGATGTGGTTGCCGAGCAGCACGCCCGCGCCTTCCGGATTCGCGCGCACCGCCTTCGACGCCTTCCAGTTGGTCAGGTTCGAGCCGGTCAGGTCGGCCGAGCCGCCGAGCAGCTCCGGCAGCGCGGCGGCGAGGCCTTCGATCGCCTGCTGCGACGCCTTGCGGGTCGCGACCGTCTCGGCGCGCTCGTTCGCGCCGGCGATGATCGCCGCAGCCTTCTCGGCCCAGTCGGCCGGCAGCTTGTTGGCCATCCGGCGCTCGAATTCGGCGGCTTCCGCCGGGAACTTCGCGCGATACGCGGCGAACGTCGCGTCCCATTCGGACTCGGCGCGCTTGCCGGCTTCCTTCGCATCCCAGGCCGCATAGACTTCCTGCGGAATCACGAACGGCTCCCACTTCCAGCCGAGCGCTTCGCGCGTCTTCGCGATTTCTTCCGCGCCGAGCGCCGCTCCGTGCACGTCGTGGCCGCCGGCCTTGGTGGCCGCGCCCTTGCCGATCACCGTCTTGCAGCAGATCAGCGTCGGCTTGTCCGACAGCTTCGCCTTCGCGATGGCCGCGTCGACCGCGTCGACGTCGTGGCCGTTCACGTTCGGGATCACGTTCCAGCCGTACGCTTCGAAGCGCTTCGGCGTGTCGTCGTGGAACCAGTTCACGACGTCGCCGTCGATCGAGATGCCGTTGTCGTCGTACAGCGCGATCAGCTTGTTCAGCTTCAGCGTGCCCGCGAGCGAGCAGGCTTCGTGCGAAATGCCTTCCATCAGGCAGCCGTCGCCGAGGAACACGTACGTGTGGTGATCGACGATCTTCGCGCCGTCACGGTTGAACTCGTCGGCCATCAGCGCTTCGCCGAGCGCCATGCCGACCGCGTTCGCGAGGCCCTGGCCGAGCGGGCCGGTGGTCGTCTCGACGCCCGGCGTGATCCCGTATTCCGGGTGGCCCGGGGTCTTCGAGTGCAGCTGGCGGAAATTCTTCAGCTCTTCGATCGGCAGGTCGTAGCCGGTCAGGTGCAGCAGCGAGTACAGCAGCATCGAGCCATGGCCGTTCGACAGCACGAAACGGTCGCGATCGGCCCAGTGCGGGTTCGTCGGGTTGTGCTTCAGATGGCGCGACCAGAGTGCGACGCCGATTTCGGCCATGCCCATCGGCATGCCGGGGTGGCCGGAGTTCGCTTGCTGGACGGCGTCCATCGCGAGCGCACGGATCGCGTTGGCCATCAGGGTGGTGGAGGCGGGAGACGAAGTCGTCATGTCGAGTCCGGAGAACGAGTCGAGGAAACGGGGGCACGGCGGCATCCGGAAGCTCGAGCGTCAATCGTTCCCGGCGCGCGGTGCGGCGCCTGACGGACGCGAAGCGGACGGAGCCAACGGACGGGGCTGCAAAGCTCGTCATTTTAACAGATGGGCTGACATTTCCCTTGTCGGCGCGTAGTGTTCCGGCACGGTTTTCCGCCAAACCGCCTGCCTCCTATAATTCAGGCGTCGGAACTGCCTGCCCCAGCGGCCCGCCCGTGAGCACCACCCTTCTCTTTCACCCGACGCCCGACGCCACCTACGGCTTCCCGAACGCGCGGCGGCTCGCGCACGTCGCGTCCCCGCACCAGCAGATCGAAGTCTGGGAAACCCCGCAGCTCGGCCGGCTGTTCACGCTGGACGGCCGGCCGATGACGTCGGTCGGCGACGAATTCGTCTATCACGAGTGCATGACGCACCCGGCCGCGCTCGCGCATCCGGCGCCGAGGAAGGCGCTCGTGCTCGGCGGCGGCGACGGCGGCGCGGCGCGCCAGCTGCTCAAGCACGCGTGCATCGAACGGATCGTGATCGCCGAACTCGACGACGAGGTGGTCGGGATGGCGCGCCGCTATCTCGACGACGTGCACCAGGGCGCGCTCGACGACCCGCGCGTCGAGGTCGTGATCGGCGACGCCGCGCATTTCGTCGATTCGACGATCGAACATTTCGATCTCGTCGTGTTCGACCTCACGCCGCCCGATTCGCCGGCGGCCGGCCTCTATACGCGCGCGTTCTACGCGCGGCTCAAGCGAATCCTCACGCGCTGCGGCGCGATCTCGATGCATCTCGGCTCGCCGGTGTTCCATGCCGCGCGCATCGCCGCGCTGCTCGACGACCTGCGCGCGAGCTTCGCGGTCGTCGATCCGCTGTCCGCGCACGTGCCGCTGTACGGCTCGCAGTGGCTGATGGCGATCGCGAGCGACACGCTCGATGCGGCCGCGTTGTTCGCGCACGACGTCGACGCACGGCTCGCGGCCCGCCGCGTCGACGGCCTGCGCTACTACGATGCGCGGCTGCATGCGTCCCTCTTTGCCCTGCCGCGCGCGCTGCGCGATACACTGGGCGTTCGCCGCTGAACAGCCGGACGGTCGCAACGTTCCGTTGTTCCAGCATGAGACCGGCGCAGGCGCGAGAAGCGCCGACACCGTGCAACAGGAGATTTTCATGACCGATCCACGTCCGGCCAACGTGCCTTGGTTGACGCCCTACCTGGCCGTACGCAACGCGCGCGCGGCCATCGACTTCTTCCAGGCCGCATTCGGCTTCACGCTGCGCGACGTGCACGACGAGGACGGCGTGATCATGCACGTCGAGATGGCCTATCGCGGCCAGTTGATCGTGATGTTCGCGCCCGAAGGCGCGTTCGGCTCGCCCGCGCTCACACCGAAGCGCGCGAACGCCACCGCGCCGCAATCGTTCTATCTGTATGTCGACGACGTCGACGCCACCTGGCAGCGCGCGCTCGACGCGGGCGCGAAATCGCTGAGCGCGCCGCAGGATCAGTTCTGGGGCGACCGGTTCGCGCAGATCGAGGATCTCGACGGTTACCGCTGGGCGCTCGGGTGCCGTCTCGACGCATGACCGAAACCGCCACACGCATGAACGAAGCCACCACCACCGCGGCCGTGCCGCGCTTTTTCGTCGACGCCGCGCTGCGCGCCGACGCCACGCTCGCGTTGCCGACCGACGTCGCGCGTCACGTGCAGGTGCTGCGCCTGCAGCCCGGCGACGTGCTCGCGCTGTTCGACGGCACGGGCGGCCAGTACCGCGCACGACTCGTCGAAGTCGACAAGCGCAGCGCGCTCGTGCAGGTCGATACGTTCGAGCCCGCCGAGGCCGAGCCGCCCTATCGCGTGACGCTCGCGCAGGGGATCGCCGGCGGCGACAAGATGGACTGGGTGATCGAGAAGGCCGTCGAGCTCGGCGTCGCGGCGGTCGTGCCGCTGTCGACCGCGCGCGGCGTCGTGAAGCTGTCCGGCGAGCGGGCGGACAAGCGGGTCGCGCACTGGCGCGGCGTCGTGCGCGCGTCGTGCGAGCAGTGCGGACGCAACCGCGTGCCCGACGTCGCGCCGGTCGCCGGCTTCAACGCGTGGCTCGACGCGCTGCCGGCCGCGCCGGCCGACGGCGAGCTGCGGCTGCTGCTGTCGCCGCGCGCAAGCAGCCCGTTCGCGTCGCTGCCCGACGCGCCGCCCGCGGCGGCCGTCACGCTGCTGATCGGACCCGAAGGCGGGTTGTCGCCCGACGAGGAACATGCCGCACGCGCACGCGGGTTCACCGCGCTGTCGCTCGGGCCGCGCGTGCTGCGCACCGAGACGGCCGGCGCGGCCGTGCTCGCGGCGTTGGCGGCGCGCTGGGGCGGGTGGTAAAGCGTATCGGCGCGCCGCGTTCAACGGTTCGATGTCGATGACGCCGGAACCCTTGAGCACCAACGCGAACGCACCGATGCCGGCCGTCTCGAACGAGAAGGTCGTCGCGGTGGCCCGTAACGGCGGCGTCGCCTGGATCGCCTCGATCAACGGGCCGCGATAGCGCAGGTTCATCGGCCTCGGCACGACCTGCGCGATACCGACCGGCCGGCCGTCGTGCTGCGCCGTGGCCGCATCGACCGTGTCGTTCCAGCCCTGGATGAAACCGCCGGCGTCGATCCGCGTGTTCAGCTCGATCCAGCGCCGCTTTTCATTACTCGCCGGCGTCGCCGTTCGCCTCCCGCATCTGGCTCATCAGCGCGTTGACGACGGGCCGCAGCACCTGAGCGGGGGAATCCGCGATCCAGCCCTTGCCGTCCGCGCCATGCAGGTCGATCCGGCCCGTCATCGGTCGGCTCGTCGGCGCGTGGTCGAACACGGGGACCAGGCCCTTCAAGAACGTCGCGAGGTATGCCGCGCGCGCGTTGTCGTCCTCCGAACGCGGCTCCTCGATCTTCTCCTGCAACGCCCTCAAGCCAGGCTCCGCCTCGACGACGCGGCACGCGAATTCGACCGTCGCGATCGATTCGCCTTCCACGGATTCGTTCGGCTTCCGGGTCGAACCGGTGGCCTTGCACTCGGAACGCGCGAGTGCATGCTGAAATGACTCGATCGCCGCGGTGGCCGGCTCCCTCACCGTTGCGCGCACCGTCGCCGGCACCTTGTTCAGGATGGAGGCGACGATAACCTCGCTCACCTTGTCGGCGAACTTCGCAACAGCCGCCACGTCGAGCACGCCCTTGCCGTCGAAGTGCGTGCGCGTTGCCTCGTTGAACAGCTCGGCCTTCGATACGTCGCCATTGACGAATGCGCCGAGATACAGGTCGGTGGTTTGTTCGGGGGTCAGCACCGCGGCCTGCGCGGCCGGCGGGATGCCGAACGACAGCGCGCACAGGGTCAGCGCGCAGACGAGCGGATGGCGCGCACGAGCGCGCGCCGCGAATCGGGTAGCGGTCATAGGAAGACGGCCCTCTCTCGAATGATTGGTGTTGTGCGCCCGGCGCGTCATCCGCGGCCGGGCCGACCGATTGTCGAGGAAAAAAGTGCGCGATGAAAGGCTTGTGTCGGGTTGCGTGCCGCGCGCGACACGCGCAGACACAAAAAAGCCCGCTCGAAGCGGGCTTTTGACTGGTCGTTCGACGAATCGGCCGCGCGGGCCGATGCGCTTACGCGAACGAGTAGAACACCCGGAACGCGACCTTGCGCTCGGCCCAGAATTCGGCCGCCTCGCGGAACACGTCGAGCAGCGTTTCGCGCCCTTCCTTGTCGAATTTCTGCGCGATCGGCAACCCTTCGAGGACGATCACGAAACCGGGCTGCGCGCCCGCCTTCGCGACGAGGTCGGTCAGGCAGTCGTACAGCGCGTCATAGTTCTTCCCGAAATGCTTCGGAAACAGGAACGAGGTCGCGATCGTTTCCATTACTTCCTGCTTCGACTGCGCGGCGCCGCAATACGCATACAGGAAATGCTGGCCGAGCCGACCGGCTTCGTCGGCGAGATCCTGCACGCGGAACGCGCGGATCGACTGCACGAGATTGGGTCGCACGGTCGTGAAAAGGCTCATAGGCTCCTCGTTCGATGAAAGCCCGGGCTCGGCTTCCTGTTGCTCCGGCGTGCCGCCGGCCTGCGCCGCCGCGTGCAGCTGAATCACACGCTGAAACAGATTGCCGTCGCCGGCCGCGAACAGTTCCGCCGCCGCCGTATCGTGCGCGTAGATGGAGTCGCTCATGCCATTCGTCCCGAAGTCATTCAACAATACGTTTAAAACTGTTGTAGTGGTCGCCCGTGTAATAACAGTTGTCGATCCGGCGCAACGGCCCGCCACAGACGATCCGGCGCGCGCCGCGATTGCGCGCACGCGGCGTCGGCACCGTGTACTCATGGTAATAGCCGCGCTTCGCCTTCGGCAGGATTCGCTCGCGATTGCCGAATACGACGCCGTCTTTCTCGTACGGATAGGGGCCGCCGGCGCCGATCAGGCCCAGCGTGGTCACGGCCTCGCGAGGAAGACTGGCAGTCGGGATCGTATCGAGCCCGCTGGCAGCCACGTCGGCCGGAACGGCCTCCCGTGCGTAAGCGGCGGAAACCAGACTGCCCGTCGGCGTGCCGACGATACCCATCGCGAACATCGCGAAGACGGACGCGAGCGCGCCGTTGCGGAGCCACTTGCGTGCCATGAACCAGGGTTCCCGCTGTTAAATCAAGTAGTTGACGACCAACAAAGGCGTTAGCGTAGCGTTATTGGCCGCGCGAATCAATGTCCGTTTGGGAATCGAAAGCCTCGTGATGCGCCGGACACCGTATTTCTTACCGAAATTACACTACATTTATCTTACATAAGATAAAATGCGTGCGGCACCTCTCGGTTGGCAAGAACTGCCTCCTTGCCTCGCTCGCTGCCTGGAGTGGAGAGATGCTGCTGTTGCTTTGCGGGAAGCGCGTGTGCGCCCTGCCCGGCGGCGTGCCCATTGCGGGCACGCCTCTTTTTGCTTTTGTTTACAATTTTCCCGCGCGCCGAGCCGTTCGACCGGCTGGCGCGTTCGTTTTGACTCAGCGCGCGGCGTTCACGTCGGCCACCAGCAGCGCCGCCATGTTGACGATGCGACGAACGGTCGCCGATTCGGTCAGCACGTGCACCGGCTCCGCGGCGCCCAACAGGATCGGCCCGATCGCGATATTGTTGCCGGCGGCCGTCTTCAGCAGGTTGTACGCGATGTTGGCGGCGTCGATGTTCGGCAGGATCAGCAGGTTCGCGTCGCCTTCCAGCGTCGATTCCGGCAGGATTTCCTTGCGCAGCGCCGCGTCGAGCGCGACGTCGCCGTGCATTTCGCCGTCGACCTTCAGTTCCGGCGCGGTTTGCTGCAGGATCGCGAGCGTATCGCGCATCTTCTTCGCCGAAGGGGCATTGCTCGTACCGAAATTCGAGTGCGACAGCAGCGCGACCTTCGGCTCGATGCCGAACCGGCGCACTTCTTCCGCGGCCATGATCGTGATCTCGGCCAGCTCTTCCGGGGTCGGATCGACGTTCACGTGCGTATCCACGAGGAAAATCTGGCGGCCCGGCAGCACGAGGCCGTTCATCGCCGCGTACACGCTGCAGCCCGGACGCTTGCCGATCACCTGGTCGATGAAGTGCAGGTGGCGGTGCGTGGTGCTGATCGTGCCGCAGATCATCCCGTCCGCTTCGCCCTTCTTCACCAGCATCGAGCCGATCAGCGTCGTGCGGCGGCGCATTTCGACGCGCGCGAGCTGCTCGCTGATGCCCTTGCGCGCCATCATCTTGTGGTACGTCTGCCAGAAGTCGCGGTAACGCTCGTCGTGCTCGGTGTTGACGACCGTGAAATCGATGCCCGGCGTGAGGCGCAGGCCGTACCGCTGGATACGGTGCTCGATCACCGACGGGCGGCCGATCAGGATCGGCTTCGCGAGCTTTTCGTCGACGATGATCTGAACGGCACGCAACACGCGCTCTTCTTCGCCTTCCGCGAACACGACGCGCTTCTTCTCTTCCGGCGCGGCGCGCGCGATCTGGAAGATCGGCTTCATCGTCGTGCCGCTGTGATACACGAATTGCTGCAGGTGGACGCGGTACGCCTCCATGTCCTCGATCGGGCGCGTCGCGACGCCGCCGTCCATCGCGGCCTGCGCGACGGCCGGTGCGATCTTCACGATCAGGCGCGGATCGAACGGCTTCGGAATCAGGTATTCGGGCCCGAACGACAGATCCTGGATGCCGTACGCGGTCGCGACGATGTCGCTCTGCTCGTGCTGCGCGAGCTCGGCGATCGCATTCACGGCCGCGATCTCCATTTCACGCGTGATCGTCGTCGCGCCGACGTCGAGCGCACCGCGGAAGATGAACGGGAAGCACAGGACGTTGTTGACCTGGTTCGGGTAATCGGTGCGGCCGGTGGCCAGCACGGCGTCCGGGCGCACTTCGAGCGCGAGCTCCGGCAGGATTTCCGGCGTCGGATTCGCGAGCGCGAGGATCAGCGGGCGCTCGGCCATGCCCTTCACCATCTCCTGCTTCAGCACGCCGGCGGCCGACAGGCCGAGGAAGATGTCCGCGCCGTCGATCACTTCGGCCAGCGTGCGGGCGTCGGTTTCGCGCGCGAAACGCTCCTTGTCCGGGTCCATCAGCTCGGTGCGGCCCTTGTAGACCACGCCGGCCAGGTCGGTCACCGTGATGTTCTCGAGCGGCAGGCCGATGTCGACCAGCAGGTCGAGACACGCGAGCGCGGCCGCGCCGGCGCCCGACGCGACGAGCTTGACCTTCTTGATGTCCTTGTTGACGACCTTCAGGCCGTTCGTGACGGCCGCGGCCACGACGATCGCGGTGCCGTGCTGGTCGTCGTGGAACACCGGGATCTTCATCCGCTTGCGGGCTTCGCGCTCGACGATGAAGCAGTCCGGCGCCTTGATGTCTTCGAGGTTGATCCCGCCGAAGGTCGGCTCCAGCGCGGCGATCACGTCGACGAGCTTGTGCGGGTCCGATTCGTTCAGTTCGATGTCGAACACGTCGATGCCCGCGAACTTCTTGAACAGCACGGCCTTGCCTTCCATCACCGGCTTCGACGCGAGCGGGCCGATGTTGCCGAGACCGAGCACCGCCGTGCCGTTCGTCACAACGCCGACCAGGTTGCTGCGCGCGGTGAAGCGCGCGGCGTTCAGCGGGTTCTCGACGATCTCCTCGCACGCGTACGCCACACCCGGCGAATACGCGAGCGCGAGATCGCGCTGGTTGATCATCTGCTTGGTCGGGGCGATCGCGATTTTGCCGGGGGTCGGAAATTCGTGATAGTCGAGCGCGGCTTCGCGGAGCTTGGCTTTGGAGGAGGCTTGGGTGGACATGTGTCTCGAGACGGGCGGATTAGAATAACTGTTCGACGGCATTGTAGCGCCAATCATCGGCCGCCAGACCGGCGATTCGGGTACAACAGTCGCGACAAAAATGAACTGGACGGTACAGGAGCGCCGTCGCCCGCCTCGTACAATGCCGTTCCTTCAACCGTTTCGGATCGCCCGCCGTGCCAGCCGCCCTCTCCGAGTTTTCGCTGATCGAACGCTTCTTCACGCGCCGCGCCGCGCAGGGCGCCCGCGCGTCGACGCTCGGCATCGGCGACGATTGCGCACTGATTACGCCCCGATCCGGGAAATTGCTGGCCATTTCGACGGACATGCTGGTGGAAGGCCGCCACTTCTTCCCCGATGTCGCGCCCGACGCGCTCGGCCACAAGACGCTCGCGGTCAACCTGTCGGACCTCGCGGCGATGGGCGCCGAGCCGCGCGCGTTCACGCTCGCGTGCGCGCTGCCGCGCGCCGAGGCCGCATGGCTCGAAGCGTTCAGCAACGGGCTGTTCGCGCTGGCCGAGCGATACGGCTGCGAACTGATCGGCGGCGACACGACAAGCGGGCCGCTGAACCTGTGCGTGACCGTGTTCGGCGAAGTCGCGCCCGACGCGGCGCTGCGGCGCGATGCCGCGCGCGACGGCGACGACGTATGGGTATCCGGCACGCTCGGCGATGCGCGCGCGGGCCTCGGCGTCGCCCGCGGCGAATGGACGGCCGGTGCGGATGAAGCTGCCGCGTTCCGGCGCGCGCTCGAGCGGCCCGAACCGCGCGTCGCGCTCGGCCTGGCGCTCGCGGGCGTCGCGCACGCGGCGCTCGACCTGTCGGACGGCTTGGCCGGCGACCTCCAGCACATCCTGACGCGCTCGAACGTGCGCGCCGAGATCGACGCCGACGCGGTGCCGCGCTCGGCGGCGCTCGCGACGCTGCCGGCCGACGTGCAGCGCCGCTGCACACTGGCGGGCGGCGACGACTACGAACTGTGCTTCACCGCGCCGGCAGCGGCCCGCGCGGCGGTCGAAGCGGCCGGCGCCACGGCCGGCGTGCGGGTCACGCGAATCGGTACAATACGCGCGTTGTCCGCGCCGTCGGCGCACCCCGCCATCGCGTGGCGCGACGCCGCCGGCGCGCCCCTCGCTCTCACGTTGCACGGCTTCGACCACTTCCATGCAGACTGATCCGACGCCCGCGCACGCCGCGGCCGAGCCCGGCGCCGCGCCGCCCGCGCCGACCCGCGTGACGGCCCGCTTCATGCTGTCGCACCCCGCGCATCTCGTGTCGCTCGGCTTCGGCAGCGGGCTCGCGCCGATCATGCCCGGCACGTTCGGCTCGCTGTTCGGCTGGCTCACGTTCGTCGTGCTCAACCGCTACCTGACGGTGCCCGAATGGTGGGCGCTGATCGCCGTCGGCTTCGCGGCCGGCACGTGGGTCACCGGTTTCACCGCGAAGAAGGCCGGCGTGGCCGACCCGGGCGCCGTCGTCTGGGACGAGATCGTCGCGATCTGGCTCGTGATGCTGTTCGTCACGCCCGCGACCTTCGTCGGCCAGTTGTGGGCGTTCGTCGCGTTCCGCTTCTTCGACATGCTCAAGCCGCCGCCGATCCGCTACTTCGACCGCCGCCTGAAAGGCGGGCTCGGCATCATGGTCGACGATCTGGTCGCCGCGTTCATGACGCTGCTCGTGATCGCGCTGTGGCGCTCCGTGGTCGGCTGACCGATTTCCCGACTCCCGTTTCCCGACGCGCATGCCAACCGATTCCGTCGTCCACCAGCTTGCGATCCGCGCAGGCAACAAGCTGCGTGACGAGCACCTGACGCTCGCCACCGCCGAATCCTGCACCGGCGGGATGATCGCCACCGCGATCACCGACATTTCCGGCAGCAGCCAGTGGTTCGAACGCGGCTTCGTCACGTACTCGAACCAGGCCAAGATCGAGATGATCGGCGTGCCGGCCGACCTGATCGACAAGCACGGCGCCGTCAGCGAGCCCGTCGCGCGCGCGATGGCCGAGGGCGCGCTGCGCAACAGCCGCGCGCAGGTCGCGCTGTCCGTCACCGGCATCGCGGGCCCGGGCGGCGGCAGCGAGAAGAAGCCGGTGGGCACCGTGTCGTTCGCCTGGAGCAACCGGCTGCATACCGATGTCGAGACGCGGGTGTTCAAGGGCGACCGCGAACAGATCCGCACGCAGGCAGCCGCGCATGCGCTGCGCGGGCTGCTGAAGCTGCTCGACGAGCGCGAAGGCTGAGCGGGCCGGGCGCACGTGTCGCGCGCCCCGCTCCCTTATTGAATCGCGTCGGGCTTCACGACGATCCAGTTCTTGTCCGCCGTCACCGGCAGGCCGAGCGATTTCTGCTTCGCGGCCGATTCGTCCGACCACGCGCGGATCTGCGCCATCTGCTTGTCCTTCTTGTTGACCCACACGCGCACGCCGCCGCGCGCGACGTCGGTCGCGTTCAGCAGCATGTAGCCGTCGGACGTCGGCGTGTCGCCCGCGACGAGCACCGGCTTCTTCCACTGGTCGATCCAGCCGACGATCGAACCGAGCTTGCCTTCGTACCACGTCATCGGGTTCATCAGGAACGGCGTGATCACCAGGTTGCGGTTCGCGGCCTCGTCGTACTTGCCGGCCTTGATCTGCAGCCGCGACGTGGTCAGCGCGCCGGTCGCCGGGTTGCGCAGCAGCGTCGTCACGCCGATCACGTTCTGCGGCTTCACGTTGTAGCCGTACTTCGGGTCGGCCAGCACGAGCCGCGCGAGCTCCTCGTGCGCGGCCGTCATCACGTAGACCTCGATGCCGTTCTCGCGCAGCGCGTTGTACAGCTCCTGCATCCCGCGAAAGAAGCGCGGCGGGTTCACCGTGCCGTCGACGACCTTGTCGCCCTGCCAGTAGCGGATCGGGATCGGCTTGCCGTCGGCGAGCATCGCATCGATGTGGCGCTTCAGGTCGGCGAGCGACTGGCCGGCGAACGCCTGCGCGATCCACGGATAGCAGACCAGATCGTCGATCTCGCACAGCCGGTAGTAATAGCTCGTCAGCGATTCCTTGTAGTCGGCGGAATCCTTGAACGGGATCAGCTTCAGCGACGGGTCGAGCGAGTCGCGCGTCAGCACGCCGTGGTTCTCGAGGTACGGCAGCAGCGATTCCTCGAGATCGTAGCGGTAGGTCGTGTTGTCGGCATCGAACACCGCGTAGTCGCCGCGGTTCGCGTGCGCGGCGATCATCGCGTTCAGCGCCTTCGCGCTGTCGGCGGGCCAGTGCGACAGATCCGCCGCATGGGCGAACGTCATGCACAGCGACGCGGCGAACGCGCTCAAAAGACGGCGGGACAGCTTGGGCATGGCGTCGCTCCTTTTCTTGACATTTTTGTGACGGATCGGTGACAAGCGGCAGCATCGCGCGAATAAATTGCGCCCATTCGATACGGAAGCGACGGAAAGTTGTTCGCGTGCGTCAGGGAGAATCGAGGAAAGCGAAGGGGATGAATGAGAAGATGCGACGCCGGCCCACGGGCGCGGGGCCGGCGCCAACCGCCCGGCGGACCCGCCGGGCGGTGTCGTGCGATTCGATCAGCGATGCGCGTTGATCGTGTCGCGCGTCTTCTGCGCGGCGAGCCCCGCGGCTTCGGCGAAATCCTCGCCCTTGCTCGCGTACAGGATCGCGCGCGACGAGTTGATCATCATCCCGGTGCCGTCGGCCGTGCGGCCTGCGTTGACGGTCGCCTGCACATCGCCACCCTGCGCGCCGATGCCGGGGATCAAGAGCGGCATGTCGCCGACGATCCCGCGCACGATCTCGATTTCCTTCGGGAACGTCGCGCCGACCACGAGGCCGAGCTGGCCGTTCCGCGCGTTCCACTTGTTCGCCGCGAGGTCGGCGACGACCTGGTACAGCGGCCGGCCATTGGTGTCGAGGAACTGCAGGTCCGAGCCGCCCGGGTTCGACGTGCGGCACAGCACGATCACGCCCTTGCCTTCGTGCTCGAAGTACGGCTCGACCGAGTCGTAGCCCATGTACGGGTTCACCGTGACGGCGTCCGCGCGATAGCGCTCGAACGCTTCGCGCGCGTACTGCTCGGCCGTGCTGCCGATGTCGCCGCGCTTCGCGTCGAGGATCACCGGCAGGCCCGGATGCTGCAAATGGATGTGCGCGATCAGCCGCTCGAGCTGGTCTTCCGCGCGATGCGCGGCGAAGTACGCGATCTGCGGCTTGAACGCGCTCGCGTACGGCGCGGTCGCGTCGACGATCTGCCGGCAGAATTCGAAGATCGCGTCGGGCTGACCGTCGAACTGCACGGGAAAGCGCGACGGCTCGGGATCGAGGCCGACGCACAGCAGCGAATTCGTGCGCTGCCACGCGGCGCGCAGCGATTCAATGAAAGTAAGCGGGGAAGACATGGCGGGTACTCGCGGCAAACCGTTGGTAGACCGCGTATTTTACCCGCGTCGCCGGGCTCCCTCGCGGGTCGTGGCATTGCTGCGCGCATCGGCGCGCTCGACGGTGAACGCGAAACGCCGCGTGAGCCGCTCGCCGGGCGCGAGCAGCGTCATCCCGTGCGCGGCCGCGCCGCCCGGCAGGTTCACCGCATTGATCGGATGATCGACCGGCTCGAAGCAGAAGAAATCCTCGCCCGGCGGTGTATAGAGCACGTACGCGTCAGCGTCGGCCGCGACGGTCAGCGATAGCCGGCGGCGCGGCCAGCTCACCGTCGCGTGGCCGCCCCAGCCGGTGAACGCGTGATTGACGAGCGTGGCCGGCAGCGGATACGCGACGCCGAACTGCCAGGCCGGCGGCACGCTCACGTGCCGCACCGGCAGGAAATCGGCGCCCGACAGCCACAGGCCGCCCGCCGCCGCGGCCAGTTCGGTCACCGCATCGCGCACGAGGAACGGATGCACGCCGAGCCCGAACGGCAGCCGCGTGCGCCCCGCGTTCTCGATCGTCAGCGCGATCGACAGCGTCGCGTCGTCGAGTTCGAACGACTGGATCGCGCGGAACGCATACGGCGCGCCGGCGGCACGGTCGAGCGACAGTTGCAGCGACGTGTCGGTCGCATCGTCCACCTGCCACCGCGCGAGCCAGCCGTCGCCGTGGATCGGCAGCGGCTCGTCGCGGCGGTTGCGCGGCACCGCGACCTTGCGCCCGTCGCATTCGAAGCGCCCGTCGCCGATCCGGTTCGAGTACGGCAGCAGCGGATAGCACGCGAGCTCGTTCGGGTCCGTCGCCGTCTCCGGGTGCTCGCAACGGCGGAACACCGGCACCAGCGCGCCGTTCTCGCCGCGCCAGTCGAAGCGCGCGATGCCGCCGCCGAGGTGCGGCAGCACGTCGAGCCGCAGCGACGCGTTCGACAACGTGACGGCCGCCGCATGCGCGGCGCCGACGCCCTGCGCGAACACGGCCGTCTGCGGGCCGGGGCTGACCGGCTGGGCGGCGGCGGCCAGGCGCGCGCGGCGCGACTGGCTGGTGGACGACGATGCGCGCGAGGACGTGGCGGTCATGGTGAGCTCCTTTCCTTCGTCGAAGAAACGATGCAGGTCGGTGCGAACGGTCAGGCCCAGCCGCCGTCGACGATCACGTCCTGCGCGGTGATCATCCGGCTGTCGTCGGCCGCGAGAAACAGCGCCATCCGGGCGAGGTCGGCCGGCAGGAGTTCGGCGTCGAGGCACTGGCCGGCCTTGATCGCCGCGCGGCCCGCGTCGTCGAGCCACAGCCGGCGCTGCTTGTCGGTCATCACCCAGCCGGGCACCAGCGAATTCACGCGGATGCCGAACGGGCCGAGATCGCGCGCGAGGCCGCGCGTCAGGCCCTGCACGGCCGCCTTCGCCATCACGTAGACCGGATAGCCGCCGTTCTTCAGCATCCAGCTGATCGAGCCGAGATTGATGATCGCGCCGCCGCCCTGCCGCTTCATGTCGTCGATCACCGCCTGCGCGGCGAAGAACTGGTGACGCAGGTTCACCGCGATGCCCGCGTCGAACGACGCGGGCGTCACGTCGCCGATCGCGTGGCGCGCGTCGTTCGCCGCGTTGTTCACGAGCACCGCGATCGCGCCGATGCGCGCGCGGATCGCATCGATCGCATGGCGCAGCGCATCGATGTCGGTCAGGTCGCACGAGAGAAACAGCGGCGCATGGCGTACGTGCGCGAGGCGTTCCGCGAGCGCGGCGCCGGCCGCCGCATCGAGGTCGACGAACGCGACGCGCGCGCCCTGTTCGGCGAAGTGCTCGACGAACGACGCGCCGATGCCGGTCGCGCCGCCCGTGATCAGCACCGCGCGATCCTCGAGGCTCGGGTAGCGCGCGAAACGCGCATCGCTCGCGGCGTGCGTAGCCTGCGAGTCAGGCGCGGAAGTATCGATGGTCATGCGGGTCGTCTCCGTGGAAACAGTCGGTCAGTCGCGTACGCCGCGGTTCTTCAGCTGGTCGAGCAGCACGGCCGCGAGCAGGATCGCGCCACGCACGAGGTACTGGTAGAACGCATCGATGTTCAGCAGGTTCATCACGTTCTCGACGGTGCCCATGATCAGCACGCCGATCACGACGCCCGAAATCGTCGCGCGGCCGCCCATCAGCGACACGCCGCCGAGCACGCATGCGGAGATCACGTTCAGCTCGAAGCCCTGCGCGGCGTTCGGCTGGCCCGACGTGATGCGCGACGCGAGGATCACGCCGGCGAGGGCTGTGACCGCACCCTGGATCAGGAAGATGTACACGCGCGTGCGTTCGACGTTGATCCCCGCGAGCCGCGACGCTTCCGGGTTGCCGCCGATCGCGAGCGTGTTGCGGCCGTACACGGTCTGGTTCAGCAGCACGCCGAAGCCGATGAAGCACAGCAGCGTGACCCAGATCGGCAGCGACACGCCGAACATCGACAGCCCGCCGAGCGCGATGAAGGTATCCGACGACACGCCGACCGCCTGCCCCTTCGACACGATGAAGCCGAGCCCGCGCACGATCTCCATCGTCGCGAGCGTCGTGATCAGCGCGTTGATGCGCAGGTACGCGATCACCGCGCCGTTCACGAAGCCGATCGCCGCGCCGGCCGCGACCGCCGCGACGATCGCGACGAACGTGTTGTCGGTCGCGTTCAGCACCATCGCGCACAGCACGCCCGAGAACGCGACGGTCGAGCCGATCGACAGGTCGAAGTCGCGCGACGCCAGGCAGAACATCATCGTGCACGCGACCATGCCGATCTGCGAGATCGACAGCGCGAGGCCGAGCATGTTGTCGATCGAGAAGAAGTGATCGACGGTCAGCGACATCGTGATGAACATCACCGCGAAGATCGCGATCAGGCTGTATTCGGTCAGATGCTGCCACCACTTCTGGCGGTCGCTCTGCTGCGGAACCAGCGCGTCGGCCGACGGCTTCCCGGCGGCGCTGGCAAGGTTTTCGTTGACTTGCATGGTGTGTCTCCTGCTCCTGCATCGCGCGGCCCGCGCCACGCGTGTTCGATTCGAATGTTCCGGTGTATCCGGGCGCGTCAGGCCGCCTCGACCGCGCTCGTCTGCGGCAGCGCGAGGTTCAGCACCGCATGTTCGTTCGCGTCGGCGCGCGGCAGCTCGCCGGCGATCCGGCCTTCGCGCATCACGACGATGCGGTCGGACACGCCGAGCACTTCCGGCAGTTCCGACGACACCATCACGATCGCGCAGCCGCGCTCCGCGAGCCGGTAGATCACGTCGTAGATCTCGTGCTTCGCGCCGACGTCGATCCCGCGCGTCGGCTCGTCGAGGATCACGACCTTCAGGTCGGGCTCCGCGAGCCAGCGCGACAGGATCGCCTTCTGCTGGTTGCCGCCCGACAGGAAGCGGATCTTCTGGCGCCGGTTCGGCGTCTTGATCTTCAGCCGCTGAATGAAGCGGTCGGCCGTTTCGCTTTCGGTCTTGCCGTTGATGAACAACCCCGCGCGCAGCGAATGGCGGCGGCAGCTGATGTTGATGTTCTCGGCGACCGACGCGATCGCGATGATCCCTTCTTCCTTGCGGTCCTCGGGACACAGCACGATGCCGTGGCGGATCGCATCGCCGGTGCGCTTCACGTCGATGCGCTTGCCGTCGAGCGTCAGCGCGCCCGCGCGCCGGCGGTCCGCGCCGTACACGAGCCGCATCAGCTCGCTGCGGCCCGCGCCGACGAGCCCGAAGAAGCCGACGATCTCGCCCGCGCGCACCGAGAAGCTCGCGGGTTCGCGCAATGCCGGGCCGTCGACGCCTTCGGCGGAAAACCGCACGTCGCCGAGCGTGCGCGGCGCGTAATGGTAGATGTCCGCGATCTCGCGCCCGACCATCTCGGCGACGAGCCGTTCGCGCGGCACGTCGGCCAGCGCGTCGTGCGACGCGATCTTGCGCCCGTCGCGGAAGATCGTGCACGCGTCGCACAGCCGGTAGATCTCGTCCATCCGGTGCGAGATGTAGATCAGCGCGCGGCCCTGCGCGCGCAGATCGTCGACCAGCTTGAACAGCACTTCCGTCTCGCGATGCGACAGCGAGCTCGTCGGTTCGTCGAGCGCGATCACGCGGGCGTTGCGCATCAGCGCCTTGCAGATCTCGACCATCTGCCGCTGCGCGATCGACAGCCGCCCGAGCCGCGCGTCGGGATCGAGATCGACGCCCATCTCGGCGAGCCGCTCGCGCACATAACGCTTCGCCTCGCGCTTTTTCACCCAGCCGAACGCGTTCGGCAGGCGGCCGAGCAGCAGGTTCTCCGCGACCGTCAGGTCGGGCACGTACTGCAATTCCTGGTGAATCACCGCGATGCCGGCCGCGATCGACGCGGCCGCATTCGCGAACTGCACGGGCCGGCCGTCGACCAGCACGCTGCCCGCATCGGGCTGGTATTCGCCGCCGAGAATCTTCAGCAGCGTCGACTTGCCCGCGCCGTTCTCGCCCATCAGGCCATGCACCTCGCCCGCATGCACGTCGAACGAAATGCCGTCGAGTGCGCGCACGCCGGGAAATACCTTGCCGATATTGTCAAAACGCAGTGCCGCTGACACGTCGTCTCCCCACTTCCAGATCGATCGACCGCCGGCCGCCGCATCGCCGCGGCAGCCGGCGGGCCGCTTACTTCGACGCGAGCCCCATCTCCTCGCGCACCTTCGCCACGTTGTCGCGCGTCGCGAGCATGCCCGTCGTCAGCGTCAGCGGCGGCGGCGCCTTGCCCTGCGTGATCCACGTGTACATCAGGTCCGAGGTTTCCTCGCCGTGGCGCTTCGGGCTGATGATCACGGTGCCGTAGAAGCCCGTCGGCTGCGGCTTCTTGAACTCGTTCAACGCCGAATCGGAACCGCCGATGCCGATGCCGATCATGTTGTCGGCCTTGAAGCCGCGCCCTTCGGCCGCGCGCACCGCGCCGAGCACGGCCTCGTCGTTCAGGCCGTACGCGACCCAGTGCTTGAACTGCGGGTTCTTCGTGAGCGCGATGTTCGCCGCGTTGAACGCGTTCTCCGTATCGGTCTTCGCCTGCGGCGCGGCGATCACGTTCGCCTTCGGGAAGCCGGCGGCGACCAGCGCGTCGGTCGCGCCGCTCGTGCGGTCGTGCGCGGTCGGCAACTGCTCGTAGGTGATGTCGATCGCGCCGACGTCCTTCATGTCCCAGCCGCGCTTCTTGATCTCGGCCGCGATGCCGTCGCCGACCTGCTTGCCGATGTTGTACGCGGAAATCCCCATGTGCGGCACCGACTCGATCGGCTTGCCCGCGCCGTCGACGAGGCGGTCGTCGACCGTCATCATCTTCAGGTTGTGCGACTTCGCCTTCGCGACGATGCCCGGCCCGAGTTTCACGTCGGGCGTGCAGATGACGAAGCCCTGCGCCTTCTGCGCGGACAGGTTGTCGATCGCGCTCATCACCTTCTCGCCGGACGGCGCGCCGATCTTCACGAGCGTGAAGCCCTTCTGCTTCGCGGCGATCTCGGCGAATTTCCATTCGTCCTGGAACCACGGTTCTTCAGGCTGCTTCACCAGGAAGCCGATCTTGACCGGGTCGGCCGCGTGCGCGACCGGGCTGCCCATCACCACCGCCGCCGCGGCGGCCAGCGTTACGAACGTTCTGCGTTTCATCTCCAGTGTCTCCTTGTTTTCATCGAACAGGATGCAGCCGCTTGTTGGTTTCGACGCAGCGTGCGCGCGGCCGTCGCACGTGCGGTCTTTCGAATCGTTACGTCAATCGTGTCAGTCGTGATACAGCGCCGCGCGCCCGCCATCGACGGTGATGCACGCGGCATTGATGAACGGCGCCTCGTCGGACGCCAGGAACACGGCCGTCATCGCGACCTCCTCCGGTTTCCCGATCCGCTTCATCGGCTGCAGCGCGAGCGTCTCGGCGCGCGCGGCGGCCGGATCGGGCTGCGCGTCCCACCAGTCGCGCGTCAGTTGCGTCTCGATGTAGCCCGGCGCGATCGCGTTCACGCGCACGTTGCGCGCCGCGTATTCGATGCCGAGCGCGCGTGTGAGGCCGAGCACGCCGTGCTTCGCGACCGGGTACGGAAAGCAGCCCGGGATGATCCTGAATGCATGCGTCGACGCGATGTTCACGATGCTGCCGCGACCGCGCTCGACCATCCCTTCCAGCGCCGCGCGACAGCCATGCCACACGCCGTCGAGATCGACCGCGAAGCAGCGCCGCCAGTCGTCGTCGGTCATCGTCAGCGGATCGGCGAACACGTTGATGCCCGCGTTGTTCACGAGCACGTCGAGCGGGCCGAACGCCGCTTCCGTCCGCGCGAGCGCCTCGCGCACCGCCTGCTGCCGCGCGACATCGCCCTGCAGCGGCAACACGCGCGCGCCGTCGCATTCGTGTGCGATCGCGGCAGCCGTCTGCTGCGCCTGCGGGAAGTCGAGATCGACGAGCGCGACGGCCGCGCCTTCGCGCACGAACGCACGCGCGATCGCGGCACCGATGCCGCGGCCCGCGCCCGTCACCATCGCGACCTTGCCCGCGAGGCGGCCCATCATGCGGCTCCGCCGCGCGCGACGCGCAAGCCGGCCTGGAACGCGCGCGCATGCGCCGCGGTCGTGTCGGCCGACTGGCCCGGGCGGTACAGCGCCGAGCCGAGCCCGAAACCGTTCGCGCCGGCGTCGAGGAACGGCTGCATGTTGTCCGGCGAAATGCCGCCGACCGGAATCAGCGGCACCGCACGGTCGATCACCGCGCGCCACGCCTTCACGACCGTCACGCCGAGCTGCTCGGTCGGGAACATCTTCAGCACGTCGGCGCCGTTGGTCAGCGCCGCGAACGCTTCGGTCGGCGTCGCGACGCCCGGCGCGCTCGCCAGCCCGCGCTCGCGGGCTCGGCGGATCACGGCCGCGTCGCTGTGCGGCATCACGATCAGCGCGCCGCCCGCGTCCCGCACGCGATCGACGTACTCGGCGCGCAGCACCGTGCCCGCGCCGACGATCGCATCGTCGGGCAACGCACGGCGTAGCGCCGCGATGCTGTCGAACGGATCGGGCGAGTTGAGCGGCACCTCGACGATCCGGAAGCCGGCTTCGTACAGCGCGCGGCCATGGTCGGCCGCTTCGGCGGGCGTGATGCCGCGCATGATCGCGATCAGCGGACACGCGTCGAACGCACGCATCAGGGCGGCGTGGGGCGTGTACGGCGCGGGCAATGTCAGGTCGGACGGCATCGAGAATTCCTCTGCAAGCAGTTCATTGATCGGCGCAGACGGGCTCGCCGTCCGCGCGCACGAGCCCGGCGCGCAACGCGATCCGCCACAGGCCGAGCTCGGTCGCATGCGCGGCGACCCGCGCATGCGCATGGCCGAATACCCGGAGCGCATCGACGTAGCGCGAACACAAGCCGTCGTCGCCGATCAGCAGCAGCGGCTGGTCCGCGAGCGCGATGCCGCGCTCAGCGAGCATCGCGTCGAGCGCATTGAGCTCGTGACCGATCAGCAGGCCGGACAAGTAGTCGCCCTGCGCATCGGGCGCGAGCCGGTCGGTCAGCCCCAGCGTGCGCGTGCTGAAAATCGTCGCGAGCAGCCCCGTGTGCCGCGCGCCGCGTGCGACCGATACGCCGCGCACGAACGCGTCACGATCGGGCGACGCACCCGTGCGCATCGTGCGGCCGAGGATCGTGTGATCGCGCAGCACCGCGAACAGCTCGCCCGTCATGAAGGTCTGGAAGCGCTCGATCAGTCCGTCTTTCACCCACGCCCATTTCGCATGCGTGCCCGGCAGGCCGATCAGTACCCCTGAACGATCGGCGCCAAGCGTGGGATCGCTCGCGAGTGCACCGACGATCTGCGTTTCTTCGCCGCGCATCACGTCGGGCAATTCGCCCGTCGCGATCACGCCCGGCACGATCGAGACCGTCGTGCCGCGCGCCGTCGTCACGGTGATGAGGCCCGCGACGAGCGCGTCGGCGCCGGCCGGCACCGCGACGTACGGCGCCTCGCGCCAGCCCTGCGCGCTGCCGACCATCCCGGCGGCAAGCACCGGCAGGCCGGGCGTACGGTCGAGCCAGTCGCCGCACGCTTCCTCGAACACCGCGTCGAACGCGCGCGCGCCGCCGCCCGGCACGTGCATCACGCCGGCCGGCCGGCTGCGGGTGTCGATCGGCACGCCGTGCGCGTCGTACAGATACGCGCGCAGCGACGTGGTGCCCCAGTCGAGCGCGATCAGCGACGGGGAAGCGGAACTGGCATCCGGAGCGGGCCGGGTCGAAGTCGTCATCGTTTGATCCTGCGGGTACCCTGCGGCGGGCTCCAGCCCAGTTCCGCGGAAATGGCTCGCGCTTCGCGCTGCACGAGCGGAATCAGTTCGTCCATGCGGTCGTGCGGCATGTACGGAATCGTGCTCGCGACCGACACCGCCGCGACGATCGCGCCCGACGCATCGCGGATCGGCGCGGCCACGCAGCGGATCGACGCCTCGTTTTCCTCGAGATCGAACGTATAGCCGCCGGCCGCGTAATGGGCCATGCGCTGCAGGAACGCGCTCGTCTCGGGGCGGTTGTCGGGCTTGAAGTTGACGCCGGCCAGCGCGCGCCGCGCGGCTTCGAACAGCGAGCGCCACAGGTCCGGATCGAGGTCGAGCATCATCGCCTTGCCGATGCCGGTCGATGCGAGCGGCATCCGGTGGCCGACGCGCGAGCGCATCTCGAGGCCGCGCGTACCGGGAATCTTGTCGATGTACAGCACGTCGTCGCCGTCGCGCACGCCGAGATGGATCGTGTCGAGCGTCGCTTCCGCGAGCGCCTCGAGATGCGGACGCGCCACCGCGGTGAGCGGCATCTGCTCGAGCGCGATCGTGCCGAGCTCGATCAGCTTCGGGCCGAGCAGGTAGCCGCCCTGCACCTGGCGCAGATAGCGCGCCTGCACGAGGCTGCTGACGAGCCGGTGCGTCGTGCTGCGCGTCGTGCCGAGCGCGGCGCCGATCGCGCGCATGTCGCGCGCGCCATTGGCGATCGCCTCGAGGATCGCGAGGCCGCGCAGCAGCGTCTGCGTGCCGGCCTGCTGCGCGGCGAGGTCGAGCGGCGTGCTGGTCGCGCCGATGCTGTCGGTCAGCGACGTATCGGCCGGCATCGCGCGCCGGGCGTCGAGGGCAAGGGAGTCTGGCATCTTGGTCATGGGACGGGGCTTCTTCAACGGAATCGGTGAAGCCGCTCGCGCGGCGCCGGAACTGCGTCCGATGCGGCGGCGTGGCGGCGGTCGATGCACCGAGTAAAGCGCCCGGCGAACTTCATGGAAGGTGTCTCCGTGTGCGACGGGCGCCGCGCGATGCGTGGGTCCGAAGCTGTCGATGTGCTTCGGATTGTAGGAGCGCACGCACTCGTCTCCAATATTTGAATGCGTTGTCCAGATAATGAGAATGCCGACGCGATTGGCCGCGGGTTCGACACGTCGGCCGCGCCATGCGCACGGGGGCGGAACCCGCCTGCCGCAGGTTCCGCCCCCGTTTGCTCACCGCGTGCGACGCTTACTGCTGGCTCGTGCTGCTGCGCGCCTGCATGTAGCGCTGTACGTCGGCGAACGACACACGGCCGTTGCCGCTCGCGTCGATCTGCCGGAAGTGGTTCGCGACATAGCCGAGGCCGGCCGCGCGCGCCTGCGACTCGGTGATCGACCCCGTGTTCTGCGTGTCGGCCGCGCTGAACTGCCGCGCGAGCTTGCGCACCACCTGCGCGTGCAGCGCGGCGCCGGTCGTCTGCGTGCCGGCGGTCGCGTGGCGCGCGGCCGGCGGCACGTACGGATCGCCGAGCTGCGCCTGGCGCGCACGCGCCGGCGCGGCGGCGTCGCTCGCCTGCGCGAACGCGGAGAGGGATGCTGCGGCGCCGGCGCATGCGAGCGCCGCGGCAACGACGATGAAACGATTCTTCATGTCAGGCTCCAGTCTGGAATGAGGTCGTCGACGGCCGGCGAGCGGCGCCGCCGAGGGCGCCCGTCGACGGCCGGGCGCATCAGTGCGCGGCCGCGCTGTAGAAGGTCACGAGGTCGGCTTTCTCCTGCGGACGCGACGTATCGTCGAGATAGACCATGTGCCCGCCCTGATAGTCCTTGATCGTCAGGTTCGGTTGCGTGCCGAGCCGCGCCAGGTCGAGCTCGGTCTGGTAGAACGGCGTCGCGATGTCGTGATACCCGTTCAGCGACAGCACCTTCAGCTGCGGATTCAGCGTCAGCGCCGCGGCCAGGTCGGGGATCGTGTCGGGCATCGCGAGGCCGTCGTGCGTCCAGTCCCACGTGTTGATCGCATTGCTGCTCACCGAGTAGGCCGACTGCGCGGTGTACTTCAGCTCGTTCGGCAGGTAGCTGCCGATCGTGTCGGTGAACGGCTTCGTGATGAACGAGCTGGACGGATCGCCGTCGGCCGCGAGCGGGCTCGACACCGGCACGTTCACGCGTGCGTCGTAGCGGCCGATCAGCGTGCCTGGCACCAGCGACAGCTGGAAGCTGTTGTCGAAGAAGGTCGGGACCACGTTGAAGTCGGCATTCCACAACGCCTGCTTCACACCGGTCGAATTCGCCATCGTCGTGACGAGATTCGGCGGCGGCGGCGTGTGGCTCGCGAGGTACGCGTTCACGGCCGGCGCGTAGCTGCCGGCCGTCAGCAGGCGCATCTGGTCCGCATACTGCGGCAGGTCCGACGGATTCGGGTTGTCGAGCTGGTAATACGCGCCGACCGTGCCGTACGACGGCACGAAGCCCGCGCAGCTCACCGGGCTCGCGCCCCTGTTCGAGTTGCCGACATAGTCGCTCGCCATGTCGCAGTTCGTGTTGTAGTTCAGGATCGACGACTGCAGCACGATGCCGTCGAGCTTCACGCCGGCCGTCTCGAGCAGGTTCGCGAGCACGTCGGTGCGCGGCGTGCCGTACGACTCGCCGAACAGGTATTTCGGCGAAGCGCTGCGCTGGTTCACGCTCAGGTAGCGCGTCACGAAATCGCGGAACGCGCCGGCGTCCTGGTCGACGCCCCAGAACGTCTGGTTCGTGTTCGGCGCGACCGCTTCGGAGAAGCCGGTGCCGATCGCATCGACGAACACGAGGTCGGTCGTGTCGAGCAGGGTTTCCTGGTTGTCGACGAACGGGAACGTCGACGTGTTCGCGTTCGGGTCGCTGGTCTGAATCCGGCGCGGGCCGAACGAGCCGAGGTGCAGCCACACCGAGGCCGAGCCGGGGCCGCCGTTGTACAGGAACGTGACGGGCCGCTTCGCCGCGGGCTGGTTGTCGGCCGTGTAGGCGACGTAGAAGAACGAGGCTTCGGGCGCGCCCGTCTGCGGATTGCGGGCGACGAGGTGGCCGGCGGTGGCCGTGTACCGGATCGTCTTGCCGTTCAGCGTGATCTGATGGTGCGTGACGGCGGCCTTCTCGACCGCGGCGGATGCGTCGAGCGACGCGTTCGCACTCGACGAATAACTGTTCGGATCGTTGTACGCGCGGTCGACCTGACCGGCAGGATCGGCTGAATTCGCGGCGCTCGCTGCAGACGACGACGTCACGTCGTCGTTGCAGGCCGTCAGAATCAGCGAAGAACACACCACTCCCAACAACAGCTTCGCTTTGCTCGCTGGCATCGTTGCGTTCCTTCTTCTCGGATGTTTTTTGTGTCGAGCAGCCGGATAAGCCACCCCCCGCCTCGATTGCGGCCGATGAGCCGAGGCGCTGGCCAATATACGCGAGCCGGTCAGCTTTGAAAAATTTGGAAATATTTCGCACGCATGCGGTGCAGCGCACACCTTTCAGGAATGCTTCGATTCGTGAAACGTTTGCATTTCACGTCGCTTTCAGCGACTTTCGCGTTTATCCGCGGCGGCTAAAAATGCACGGATTTCGTGCGATGCCGGTCAACAAAATCGCGCGGTCGCCGGTATTGCTCAGCAAAGCGAAATAGACGAATTCGTCTAACGGATGTGACCCGAAATGGTCGCGACACGCATGCGCTGCAGCGCACCAATCGCGCCTCGACGGCGGAATGGACAATGCAGCAGCGCTGCCGCTTACTCCGATTGCGGCAACTCGGCCGCGCCCATCCGGCGCGCGATGACCGCCGCGCGCTGGGCCTGGTAGGCCGAGCCGCGATGCGCATCGAACCAGCGCGGCTTCGGCAGCATCACCGCGAGACGCGCCGACTGCCACGCGCCGAGCCGGCTCGCGGGAATCTTGTAGTAATAGCGCGCGGCCGCTTCGGCGCCGTACACGCCGCGCCCCCATTCGACCGAATTCAGGTAGATCTCGAAGATGCGCTCCTTGTCGAGCACCGTTTCGAGCATCCACGTGATGATCAGCTCCTGCCCCTTGCGGATGTAGCTCTTCTCGCGCGACAGGAACAGGTTGCGGGCGAGCTGCTGCGTGATCGTCGAGCCGCCCGCGACGATCCTGCCGCGCGCCTTGTTCTTCTCCCACGCCTGCAGGATTGCGTCGACGTCGTAGCCGTTGTTGGTCGCGAAGGTCGAATCCTCGGACGCGATCAGCGCGCGCTTCAGGTTGCGCGAGATCTGGTCGTACGGCACCCACTGGTGCCGGATCTGCGCGGGCGGCGTGTCGCGCGACAGCCACCACGCGTCGGTGCGCATGAAGGCGGTCGAGCCCGGGTTCACGAACGACCACAGCGCGATCTGCGCGAGATAGAACAGTTGCGTCGCGAGCCATGCGCCCGCGAACACCGACCCCGCATAGACGGCCCAGCGAGCGAGGCTCACCGTCCGCGTGCGCTGCGTGCCGCTCACCGCCACCACGTGCCGCGCTCCGCTCAGCTCGCCGCGAGCGCCTGGCGCAGCGCGGCCAGCACCGGTGCGCCGTCCGGCCGCACGCCGCGCCAGATGAAGAACGACTCGGCCGCCTGCTCGACGAGCATCCCGAGACCGTCGGCCGTACGCGCGCCGAGCGACGCCGCGTGCTGCATGAACACGGTCGGCTGCGCGCCGTACATCATGTCGTACGCGAGCGTGCCGGCGCCGAACGCGGCCGCATCGCATTCCGGCAGCGCGGCATCGAGGCTGCCGGCCGTCGCATTGATCACCACGTCGTAGGGCTCCGCCCGCACGACGCCGGGGCCGCCGCCCGCGAGCGTGCAGCCCGCATCGTGCGCGGCCTGCATGAACTGGCCGACGAGCGCTTCGGCCTTGCTCGCGGTGCGGTTGACGATTGCGATCGACAGCGGTGCGCGGTCGAGCAGCGGCAGCACGACGCCGCGTGCGGCGCCGCCCGCGCCGAGCAGCAGGATGCGCGCGCCGGCGAGCGACACGCCGAGATTCGCTTCGATGTCGCGCACGAGGCCGACGCCGTCGGTGTTGTCGCCGTGGATGCGGCCGTCGGCATCGATGCGCAGCGTGTTCACCGCGCCTGCGGCCGCCGCGCGCGGCGACAGCGTATCGGCGAGCGCATGCGCGTCGAGCTTGAACGGCACCGTCACGTTCGCGCCGCGACCGCCTTCGGCGACGAACGCGCGCACGGCCGCCTCGAAACCATCGACCGGCGCGAGCCGGTGCGTGTATTCGATCGGCTCGCCGGTCTGCGCGGCGAACTGCGCGTGGATGAACGGCGACTTGCTGTGCGCCACCGGGTTACCGAACACGACATAGCGGTCGGCGCCGCTCGTCGACGCAACTGCGTTCATGATGCGCGCCCCGTTTCGCCGTCGTTGCCGCTCGCGGCTTCGCCGCCCTCCGCCGTCGCGTCGCCCGATTCGGCCAGCGCTTCGGCCTCGGCTTGCGCCGACGCGTCTTCCGCGTCGACCAGCGTGTCGTCGCCGCCTTCGGCGTCATCCTCTTCGTCGGCCTCGGCCGTATCGCCGCTCGTCACGGTCGGCGCATCGAGCACGTTCAACAGGCGCACCGACGCCTCGATCGTCAGCTCGTCGAGCGACATCACGTCGAGCAGCACGCGCGTGCCGCGCGCATGCACGCCGAGGCCCGGCACGTGCAGCAGCAGCGGGATTTCCTCCAGGCGCACGAGATCACCCTTCACGACGCTCGCGACGACCTGTTTCTTCTGCTCCTGCTTGAGCCAGCGCAGGCACCAGAAATATTCCATCCGGCGCTGGTAGTCGGCGTAGGCCGTGTACGTATCGTCGAAGCCCTGCACGACCGCGTAGAGATCGGCGTCCTTCGGCTTGAACGGCGCGGCGAGCTTCGCGGTGACGCCGTGCTGCACGCACGCGAGCAGTTGCCACTGGTTCACGAGGTCCACGTAGCGGCGCAGCGGCGACGTGCTCCACGCGTACTGCGCGACGCCGAGGCCTTCGTGCGGCGCGGCCGTCGTCTGCATCCGCGTGCGCTTCGGGCCCGGCGCGCCGAAGCCGCGCTGCGAGCGGTAGATACCCGGCACCGTGTGGTCGTGCAGGAACGCGCCCCAGGTCGAGTTCGCGAGAATCGCGAGCTCCGACACGATCAGGTCGAGCGGCGAGCCGCGGCGGCGCGGCGTGATCGTCACGTGCTCGCCTTCGACGTAGAAGTTGTAATCGGTGTTGCGCTGCACCTCGCGCTTCAGCCCGTAGCCCGCGCGCGCGACCTGGCGCTTCTCGAACAGCGCCTGCGCGAGCGGCCACAGCACGGCGATGTCGTCCTTGTGCGGGTAGTCGCCGGTGCCGGCCGCGAGCGTCTCTTCGGTGACCAGCTCGTCGAGCGTGTTGTGGCGCAGGTTGTTCTTCACGAACACGAGTTCGGCACGCGTCTCGTTCGCGACGATGTCCTGCGTCTCGCGGTTGACGATGATGTACAGCGACAGCGCCGGGCGGTAATCGCCCTCTTTCAGCGTGAACACGTCGACGACGTCGTCCGGCAGCATCGTGATCTTGTCGCCCGGCATGTAGACCGTCGACAGGCGCGCGCGCGCGATCGCGTCGACCGGATCGCCGCGCACGATGCCGAGCGCCGGCGCCGCGATGTGCACGCCGATCCGCACCCGGCCGTCGGACAGGTGCTCGACCGAGAACGCGTCGTCGATTTCGGTGGTCGTGACGTCGTCGATCGAGAACGCCTCGACGTTCGCGCGGGGCAGGTCGTCCGGCAGCGGGCCGACCGTGACGGGCGGAAAGCCCGTGCCGTGCGGAAAGAATTCCGCGAGGAAGCGCGCTTCGTGCAGCGCACGTGGCGACTCGATGCCGCCGCAGTCGAGCATCAGCCGCGCCGGCGACACGCCGCGCGCGCCGGCCGCCGCTTCCATCGCCTTGTATTCGATCGAATTCTTGTCCGGCCGCGTCAGCAGCCCGAGCACCTTGCCAGCGAACGCTTCCGGCAGCTTGCCGGCCTTCAGTTCCTCTTCATACTGCGCCTGCACCAGCGCCTGCTGGCGCTTGCGCTCGAGCGACGCGAGCGCCATCTTGAGCTGCTCTTCCGGTGCGCGCTGGTACTGGCCGCGCCCCTTGCGACGGAAGTAGACGGGCGAGCCGTGCAGCCGCAGCACCAGCGCCGCGCGCTCGACCGGACCGTACGTCGCGCCGAAGTACTCGGCGGCCAGCGCCGTATAGGCGAACTCGTCGGCCGGCGCGCATTCCCACAGGAAGTCCAGATCGATCTGCTGCGCGGCCGTGTCGGCCTCCTGCATCAGTTCGCCCGCGGCCGGCTTGTCGAATTCGATCAGCACGTCTTTCGCGCGCACCTTCGCCCGCCGCCCGCCGGGCAACTCGACCTGAAATGCGTCGCCCTGGCGCGACAGCACGCTGCCCGCCTTGAAACTGCCCGATTCCTCGAAGAAAACGTTCACTCAGTACTCTCGTTCAGACTGCCGGGCGCCGCGTCAGCGGCGCCGCATGATGATGGGAATTCGATCGGCACGCGGCCGGTTTAAGACGTCTTTCCGTCGCAAAACGCGAGAACGTCGTCGACATAGTCGGCAAATTCGCTGATCCCGTGATCGCTGCCATCGATTACGCGGGTTTTCGCGCCCGGGTAGTGGGCGAGCATCTCGCGGTAATCGAGCACTTCGTCGTCGGTCGCCGCGAACAGATAGTAGCGGTCGGCGCGCGTGATCGCCGGCACGCGCAGCGCGTCGAGTTCGTGCAGGTGACGGCGCTCGACGACAATCGTGCCGCCGCCGTGCCACAGCGACTGTTCGCCCAGATACTGTTCGAGATCGCGCTGCGGCACGATGGCCGGATTCAGCAGCACGGCCTTCCAGCCATGCTTTTCGGCGAGCCATGTCGCGTAATAACCGCCGAGCGAGCTGCCGATCACGGTGACGTCGCGTGCGCCCGCGACCTCGGCTTCCGCGACGGCGATCGCCTCGAGCGGCGACACCGACAGCGACGGGCACCGCCACTCGCCGGTGCGGCCGAGTTCGGCCATGCGCGCGGCGAGCAGCCGCGACTTCTGCGATTCCGGCGACGACCGGAAGCCGTGCAGATACAGGATCACGAGCGGCTCCCGAGCGCATCGAGCAGCTTCTGGTGCACGCCGCCGAAGCCGCCGTTGCTCATCACGAGCACGTGGTCGCCCGGACGCGCGGCCTCGACCACCGCCTTCACCAGCAGATGCAGATCGTCGAAGGCGCGTGCGCGCTCGCCGAGCGGCGCGAGCGCTTCGGCGAGATTCCAGCCGAGCGCATCGCGCCCGGTCGGCGCGCCGTAGCCGAACACGAGATCGGCATCGGCGAGGCTCGCCGGCAACTGCGACTTCATCACGCCGAGCTTCATCGTGTTCGAGCGCGGCTCGAGCACGGCGAGGATGCGGGCGTTCTGGCGGCCGATGCGCGCACGAAGGCCGGCGATCGTGGTGTCGATCGCGGTCGGATGGTGCGCGAAGTCGTCATAGATGGTCACGCCGTCCACGCTGCCGCGTACTTCCATGCGGCGCTTCACGTTGCGGAACGAGGCGAGCGATTCGGCCGCCTGCGCCGGCGGCACGCCGACGTGGCGCGCGGCGGCGATCGCCGCGAGCGCGTTCATCCGGTTGTGGTCGCCCTGCACCTGCCATGCGACTTCGCCGACGCGCCCGGCATGCGAATACACCGCGAAGCGTTCGTCGACCGGCACGCCGTCCTCGGCCGGCAGCGCCTGCCAGCCGCCGTCGACGCCGAAGCGTTCGACCTCGCTCCAGCAGCCGCGCGCCAGCACGCGCTCGAGCGCGTCCGAGCGGCCGTTCGTGACGATCCGCCCGACGCCGGGCACGGTGCGCACCAGATGATGGAATTGCGTTTCGATCGCGGCAAGATCGGGGAAGATGTCGGCGTGATCGAATTCGAGGTTGTTCAGCACCGCGGTGCGCGGCCGGTAGTGCACGAACTTCGAGCGCTTGTCGAAGAATGCCGTGTCGTACTCGTCGGCCTCGATCACGAAGAAGCTCGAATCGGTGAGCCGCGCGGACACGCCGAAGTTCAGCGGCACGCCGCCGATCAGGAAGCCCGGGTTCAGGCCCGCGTCTTCGAGCAGCCACGCGAGCATCGACGACGTGGTCGTCTTGCCGTGCGTGCCCGCGACCGCGAGCACCCATTTGCCGGCCAGGACGTGCTCGCCGAGCCACTGCGGGCCCGACACGTAAGGCAGGCCGCGATCGAGAATCGCCTCCATCAGCGGATTGCCGCGCGTCACGACGTTGCCGATCACGAACAGGTCCGGCTTCAGGTCGACCTGCTCGGCGCCGTAGCCCTCGATCAGCGTGATGCCCTGCGCCTCGAGCTGCGTGCTCATCGGCGGATAGACGCCCGCGTCGCAACCCGTCACCGTGTGGCCCGCCTCGCGTGCGAGTACGGCGAGACCGCCCATGAAGGTGCCGCAGATGCCAAGAATGTGGATGTGCATAGAGGAATGCTTTCGCGCCGCCGGGCGCCGTCGATTCGGAAAGGATGCGTGTGTGTCGCGCCGGACGGGCCGTGCGGCCGGCGCCCGGCCCACGACTTTGCCGCGACACAAAGAACACTATTGTAACTGACGGCCTGCGATGCCCGGCGGCCCGAACGATGCGCGCGAACGGCGTCGGCACCCTCGGGCGGCGGGCCGCCGCACCCGTGCTCGGGCGCCGCGACGATCGAGTATGATTGCCGGATCATGTCTCGCAAACCTCTTGTCGACCCGCGGCGCGTCCGCGAGGAAATCGCCCAGTCCGCCGCCCGCCTGATCGCGGAGGACGGCCTGGACTACGCCGGCGCGAAACGCAAGGCCGCGCGCCAGTTGCTGGGCGATTCGCGCGTTGCCGGCGAATGGCTGCCGGATAACGACCAGATCGAGGAAGAACTGCGCGAGTATCTGTCGCTGTTCCAGAGCGACACGCAGCCGGACGAACTGCGCCGCCTGCGCGAGATCGCGCTCGACTGGATGCGCCGGCTCGCCGAGTTCCATCCCTATGTGACGGGCGCCGTGCTGAACGGCACCGCGAACGCGCATTCGGATATCCACTTGCAGGCATTCACCGACAACCCGAAGGACGTCGCGATCTACCTGCTGAACCAGAACGTCCAGTACGACGTATCCGAGACGCGGCATTTCGCGGGCCGCGGCGACGTCGAGACGCTCAGTTTCCTGTGGCGCCCGCGGCGCGACGTGGACGCGATCGGCATCCATCTCGCGCTGTATGCGAGCGACGACCTGCGCGGCGCGGTGAAGGCCGACGCGCGCGGCCGCGTCGCCCGCGCGGACGCCGCCGCGCTGCGCGCGCTCGTCGAGGCGAGCCAGGCCCCTTCCGAACCGGAATGATTCAACGTTGACGTCCTCCTCCACCCAAAAGGCAGAGGATTCCCACACCTGGCGATGCACGTCCGCATCGGAGAATGTTCAGCGCAGCGTTGGTATCTCGATCATGCTCGACACCACAGTCACTGCAGACCCACTCCCTTATTCTCAGTCCCGCGATACCTTTCGGCCGCGTCGTGCTGTCTTTCGACCCGCACGCCGAGCAGAACTGGGTCGAACCGCTTTCGTCGACTTCCTCGAACAGGGCCCCGTGCGCGATCGCTTTGTAGCGAAGCTTGTTTCGGAAGGACGACCAGGATGCGTCGTAGACGCTCTTCGCCATCCTGGTTCTGGCGAGTTTGACGGCAGATACGTTGCCAACCGCGATGTAATCGAAACACCGCACCAGATCGAGCGCGAGCTTATGCTGGAAATCGACACGGGCATTTGCCATCTTGGCGTGCAACTTCGCGCTATGCCGCTTGTGCTTGTGCTTGTGCTTGTGCTTGTGCTTGTGCTTGTGCTTGTGCTTGTGCTTGTGCGCACGCTGCGCCTTCGCCAGCTTTTCCGCCGCTCGTCGACCGAACGGGTCATTGGGCAGCTTCTCGCGGGTCGAAAGTGTGGCGAAGGTGATCCTAACCCGTGGAAGAAGCTGCCTGTCAACCCCACTCCTTTCCTTCCCGCCATCAATGGCGGGGTTTCTCGGAGCAAATTCTGATGATGAAACGCATGTTGACGCTCGCGGTGGTCGCGGCGGCGGCCGTCGCCGGCGGGATTGCCGCCGGCCACTGGTTCCGCGGCACGGCCGACGACGGCGTCGCCGTCGCCGCGCCGGCCGCCCACGGCAACCCGGTCGACCAGCTGTGGGCGTCGTCGCTCACCGGCATCGACGGCAAGCCGGCCACGCTGGCCGCCTTCAAGGGCCAGAAAGTCGTCGTCAACTTCTGGGCGTCGTGGTGCGGCCCGTGCGTCGAGGAGATGCCCGAGCTCGTCGCGCTGTCGCACCAGTACAAGCAGAAAGGCATCCGTTTCGTCGGGATCGGCGTCGATTCCGAGCAGAACGTGAAGAACTTCCTGCAGAAGGTGAAGGTCGACTATCCGGTCTTCATCAGCGGCTATGCAGGCGCCGATCTGGCCCGCAATTTCGGAAATACCGCCGGCGCGCTGCCGTTTACCGTCGTCATCGACGAAACCGGCAAGATCCGCGAGACAAAATTAGGACAAGTCCAACCGGCCGAGCTGAAAAAGACGCTCGACGCGCTGTAATCTGTCCGAACGGCAGTCCGCGCGTTGGCGGCGATTTGCGGGTCGATCGCCGCAATTTCGCGTGAATTCGCCGATACTTTGCGTCCGCACCGGTAATTCTTGCGGGTCCGGCGCACCTGGCCGTTCGGCAAAACTAGACAAATTTCTCTAAATAGCGCTAAAGTTCGCGCAATTCCGCAGAAATAGAAGCGACCATGACACGATTGCTGGTGCTGCACGGCCCCAACCTGAACCTTCTCGGCACCCGGGAACCGGAGGTGTACGGCCGCGTCACGCTCGCGCAGATCGATCAGGCGCTTGCCGCGCGCGCCCGGGAAGCCGGCGCCGACCTGTCGTCGTTCCAGAGCAACCATGAAGGCGCGCTGGTCGACCGCATCCAGGCCGCGCGGGAGGAACAGACCGATTTCATCCTGATCAATCCGGCCGCGTATACGCATACGAGCGTTGCGATCCGGGACGCGATCGCCGGCGTTGGCATCCCGTTCGTCGAGGTTCACCTGTCGAACGTGCATCGCCGCGAAGCGTTCAGGCACCACTCCTACTTTTCCGACCAGGCCGAAGGCGTGATCTGCGGGCTCGGCTGGAAAGGTTATCTGTACGCGCTCGAGTACGCGCTGGACAAGCTGCAAGGCGCGTCGCGCGGCTGATTTCGCGATCTAGATTCAGCGCCGGCCCCTAACCGGCGCTTTCACGTATTGAAAGGGGAATTCCCGATGGATCTTCGTAAGCTGAAAACTCTGATCGACCTCGTTTCCGAATCCGGCATCTCCGAGCTGGAAGTGACGGAAGGCGAAGGCAAGGTGCGCATCGTCAAGAACGCGCCGCCGGTCTACGTGCAGCCGACGGCTGGGTATGCCCCGCAAGTCAGCGCGCCGGCGCCGTCGGCCGCGCTGCCGACCGACGGTGCCGCGGCACCGGCCGCCGGCGCCGCAGCCGCGCCGGCCGCTCCGCAGGGCCACGTCGTGACGTCGCCGATGGTCGGCACGTTCTATCGCGCGCCGTCGCCGGGCGCCGATCCGTTCGTGCAGGCCGGCGACACGGTCAAGGAAGGTCAGACGATCTGCATCATCGAAGCGATGAAGCTGCTCAACGAGATCGAGTCGGACAAGGCCGGCGTGATCAAGGAAATCCTCGTCGAGAACGGCCAGGCCGTCGAATACGGCCAGCCGCTTTTCGTGATCGGCTAAGCCCGCCGCGCGGCCCTGCCGGCCGCGCGCCGCCGAGATGCTCGCCAGGCGCCGTTCGCGCGCCCCTCGAAGAGACGAATACTCGCTATGTTTGAAAAAATCCTCATTGCCAACCGCGGTGAAATCGCGCTGCGCATCCAGCGCGCGTGCCGCGAACTCGGCGTCAAGACGGTGGTCGTCTACTCGGAAGCCGACAAGGAAGCCAAGTACGTGCGCCTCGCGGACGAAGCCGTCTGTATCGGCCCGGCCCCGTCGAACCTGAGCTACCTGAACATGCCGGCGCTGATCAGTGCCGCGGAAGTCACCGATGCCGAGGCGATCCACCCCGGCTACGGCTTCCTGTCGGAGAACGCCGATTTCGCGGAGCGCGTCGAGCAATCGGGCTTCACGTTCATCGGCCCGCGCCCGGAAACGATCCGCATGATGGGTGACAAGGTCACCGCGAAGCAGACGATGATCAAGACCGGCGTGCCGTGCGTGCCGGGCTCGGAAGGCGCGTTGCCGGACGATCCGAAGGAGATCGTCAAGATTGCGCGCACGATCGGCTATCCGGTCATCATCAAGGCGGCAGGCGGCGGCGGCGGGCGCGGGATGCGCGTCGTGCACACCGAGGCCGCGCTCGTCAACGCGGTCAACATGACCCGCGAGGAAGCCGGCCGTGCGTTCGGCAACCCGCAGGTGTACATGGAGAAGTTCCTCGAGAACCCGCGCCACATCGAAATCCAGGTGCTGTCGGACGCGTACAAGAACGCGATCTGGCTCGGCGAGCGCGACTGCTCGATGCAGCGCCGTCACCAGAAGGTGATCGAGGAAGCGCCGGCGCCCGGCATTCCGCGTCGCCTGATCGACCGCATCGGCGACCGCTGCGCGGACGCCTGCAAGAAGATGGGCTACCTCGGCGCGGGCACGTTCGAATTCCTGTACGAAAACGGCGAGTTCTACTTCATCGAGATGAACACGCGCGTGCAGGTCGAGCACCCGGTATCGGAACTGATCACGGGCGTCGACATCGTGCAGGAACAGATCCGCATCGCGGCCGGCGAAAAGCTCACGCTGCGCCAGCGCGACATCCAGTTCCGCGGACATGCGATCGAATGCCGGATCAACGCCGAAGATCCGTTCAAGTTCACGCCGTCGCCGGGCCGGATCACGTCGTGGCATACGCCGGGCGGCCCCGGCGTGCGCGTCGATTCGCACGCCTACAATGGTTATTTCGTGCCGCCGAACTATGATTCGATGATCGGCAAGCTGATCACCTACGGCGCGACGCGCGAGCAGGCGATCAGCCGGATGCGCATCGCGCTGTCGGAAATGGTCGTCGAAGGCATCCAGACCAACATCCCGCTGCACCGCGAGCTGATGATCGACGCGAAATTCGTCGAAGGCGGCACCAGCATCCACTACCTCGAAAACCGGCTCGCGCAGAAGCAGCAGGTCGCACCGGAAGAAGCGTAAGCATGAGTTATCGCGAACTCGTCGTCGAACTGGCCCGCGAGCATGCGGAGGCCCTGTCCGACGCACTGCTCGATCTCGGCGCGCTGTCGGTGTCCGTCGAGGATGCCGACGCCGACACGCCCGACGAACAGCCGCTCTTCGGCGAGCCGGGCCTCGTGCCCGATCGCACCGCGTGGCAGCACTCGCGCGTGGTCGCGCTGCTGTCGGCCGACCATGAGCCGGCCGTGCTGCTCGCGGCGGCCGCGAACGAGATCGGCCTCGCGGAGACGCCGAAATTCGTCGTGCGTGAAGTCGAGGAGCAGGACTGGGTGCGGCTCACGCAGTCGCAGTTCGAGCCGATCCCGATCGGCGAGCGGATCTGGGTCGTGCCGTCGTGGCACGATGCGCCCGATCCCGACGCGCTCGTCCTCGAGCTCGACCCCGGCCTCGCGTTCGGCACCGGCAGCCACCCCACCACCCGTCTGTGCATGGAGTGGCTCGAGCAGTCGGTGAAGCCCGGCCAGTCGGTGCTCGACTACGGCTGCGGCTCGGGCATTCTCGCAATCCTCGCGCAGAAATGCGGGGCGAACCCCGTGATCGGCATCGACATCGATCCTCAGGCGGTCGAATCGGCGCGCCAGAACAGCGAACGCAACCGGGCGGAAGTCACGTACGGGCTGCCCGATGCATGCCCGGACGGCGAATTCGACATCGTCGTCGCGAACATCCTGTCGAATCCGCTGAAGCTGATGGCATCGATGCTCGCGTCGAAGGTCAAGCCGGGCGGGCGTATCGCGTTGTCGGGCGTGCTCGCTCGCCAGGCGGACGAAGTGGCGGCCGTTTATGCACGCTACGTCGACATCTCGGTCTGGCGCGAACACGAAGGTTGGGTATGCCTTGCCGGAACCCGCCGCGAAAGCCATTAGAATAGCGCTGTCCTTCACTCTGGCCAGCAGGCCGCCCGGCTCGACATGCTTCTTGCGACGCGCTGCCCTCATTGCGAAACCGTCTTCCGGCTGCAGCAGGAACAGCTCTCGCTGCATCAGGGGCTCGTGCGCTGCGGGCACTGCCACGAAGTCTTCAACGCCGCCGAATCGCTCGTTCCCGAGTACGCGCAGCAGCCCGAACCGGCATTGACCGAACCGGCTGCCGCGCCGCACGTCGGCGACACGCACCAGCAGGCCGCACCGGCCCGGTTGTTCGCCACCGACACGCCGCCCGAATTGCCGACCGGCACCGATTACAAGCCGGAAGGCTGGGACATGTGGGCGCCGTGGCTCGACGCCGGCGTCGATCCGTCGCTGCAGCACAGCGTCGAGACCGTGCGCACCGAGCCGCTGATACCGCTCGCGCTCCCGTCCACGGAAGCCGGCGTCGTTCATCTGTCGGGTACGCCCGCGCCGTTCGCGACCTCTCCGGCCGAACTCGATTCGTCGACTGCCGTCGAGCAACCGGCGGAACCGCATGTGCCGCAGGCGCAACATGCACCGCACGAAGCCGAAGAAGCCGCGCCCGCGCCGCTCGAGCGCGACCCGCGCGAGCCTCGCTTCGTCGCCCACCTTCCGTCGGAAACCGAAACCGCCGCCGAACCGGCCGAACCCGTCGTCCCAGCGCACTTCGCCGCGCCGGACGACGAACGCGCGCCGCGCGAACCGCGTTTTGCGTTCACGCCCGCGCCGGCCGTCACCGAAGCCGAAACCGCATCGGAACCCGGCACCTTCGCCCGACACGACACGGCCCCGCCCGCAGCGGCAGCCGATGAACCGGTCGCCCAGCCGGTCGTCCAACCGGCCGTCCCGTTCCCCGCCGCACTGTCCGACGACGATCGTCCGCACTTCGCCGTCACCCGCGAGACGCGCGCGCCGCAGCGACGCGGGATGCTCGGCGGCTTTTTCGGCGGCCTCGTCGCGGCCGCGCTGGTCGGATTGCTCGCCGCGCAACTGGCGTGGTGGCAGCGCGAAACGCTGATGATCTACTGGCCCATCACGCAAGGGTGGTTCCGGCAGGCCTGCGCGCCGCTCGGCTGCACGGTCACGCCGCCGCGCGCGATCGACGGGCTGCGGCTCGACGCGACCGACCTGCGCCAGCTCGACGGCCCGCGCGAGCTCGAACTGAAGGTGCCGCTGACGAACCGCTACCGCGTCGCGCTCGCGTATCCGTCGCTCGAACTCACGCTGCTCGACGACACCAATCACGTCACCGTGCGCCGCGTGCTCGCGCCGCGCGATTACGTACGCCCGGGCACGCCGATCGACGCCGGGCTGCCGCCCGGCACGACGCAGACGATGGTCGTCCGCCTCGAAACGAACGGCACGCCCGCCTCGAATTTCCGCGTCCAGATCTTCTATCCGTGACGCGCCGCGGCGCGCATGCGCGCCCGTCTCAACCCGCGCGCCCGAGCGGCGCGCTATTTCGGAGCACGAACATGAGCAAAGTTACGCTGGGTGGCAACCCGATCGATCTCGCCGGCACGTTCCCGACCGTCGGCGCGCAAGCCGCCGATTTCAGGCTGGTCGGCAAGGACCTCGCCGACCTGTCGCTCGCCAGCTTCGCCGGCAAGCGCAAGGTGCTGAACATCGTGCCGAGCCTCGACACGCCGACCTGCGCGACGTCGACCCGCAAGTTCAACGAAGCCGCGTCGTCGCTCGACAACACCGTGGTGATCGTCGTGTCCGCCGACCTGCCGTTCGCCGCCACGCGCTTCTGCACGACCGAAGGCCTCGCGAACGTCGTGACGGCATCGACGTTCCGCACCGGCCGCGCGTTCGCGAACGCGTACGGCGTCGACGTGACGAGCGGCCCGCTGAACGGCCTGACCGCACGCGCGGTGGTCGTGCTCGACGCGCAGGACAAGGTGATCCACGCGGAACTCGTCGGCGAAATCAAGGACGAGCCGAACTACGATGCAGCGCTCGCCGCGCTGAAGTAAGCTTTCTTCCGCTTTCCCCTGCCGCGCCGCGCCCTTCGCGCGGCGTTGTCGCGCAGGGCCCCTCATTTCTACAGGAACGCACACCTTGGCTACGCTGATTTGCGGCTCGATCGCCTACGACTCCATCATGACCTTCGAAGGGCGGTTCCGCGAGCACATCCTGCCCGACCAGGTGCACCTCATCAACCTGAGCTTCCTCGTGCCGACGATGCGCCGCGAGTTCGGCGGCTGCGCGGGCAACATCGGGTACGCGCTGCATCTGCTCGGCGGCGACGCGCGCATCATGGGCACGATGGGCGCGCTGGATGCGCAGCCGTATCTCGACCGGCTCGACCAGCTCGGCCTGCGCCGCGACCACGTTCGCGTGCTGCCCGATACGTACACCGCGCAGGCGATGATCACGACCGATCTCGACAACAACCAGATCGCGGCGTTCCACCCGGGCGCGATGATGCAATCGCACCTGAACCACGCGGGCGACGCGCCGGACATCAAGCTCGCGATCGTCGGCCCGGACGGCTTCGACGGGATGGTGCAGCACGTGGAAGAGCTCGCCAAGGCCGGTGTGCCGTTCGTGTTCGATCCGGGCCAGGGTCTGCCGCTGTTCGACGGTGCGACGCTGCGCCGCAGCATTGAACTTGCGACCTACGTAGCGGTCAACGACTACGAGGCCAAGCTGGTGAGCGACAAGACGGGATGGTCCGAAGATGAAATCGCCAGCCGGGTCGACGCCCTCGTCATCACGCGTGGCGAGCACGGCGCGATCATCCGCCACAAGCAGGGCGCGGAGCAGATTCCGGTCGTGCCGGCCGAGCGTATCGCCGATCCGACCGGCTGCGGCGACGCCTTCCGGGGCGGTCTGCTGTACGGCATCGAGCATGGGCTCGACTGGGCAACCACCGGCCGCCTCGCGAGCCTGATGGGCTCGCTCAAGATCGCCCATCAAGGGCCCCAGACTTACGTACTGACGCGCGCCGAAATCGACGCACGCTTCGAGACTGCATTCGGTTACAGTCTCAAATGAATATTGTGGGAGAGCAAAGATGTTGACGAAAAAAACCCTCACGCTCGCGGCCATGCTGACGGCCACGCTGACCCTCGCCGGCTGCTTCACGGCACCCGGTTCGGCGGATGTCTATAGCGTCGGCCAGGCGCAGCGCGAACAGACGGTCCGCATGGGCACGGTCGAAAGCGTCCGCGCGGTGCGCATCCAGTCCGACGGCGGCGGCAGCGCGATCGGCACGCTCGGCGGCGGCGCACTCGGCGCGGTCGCGGGCAGCGCGATCGGCGGCGGCAAAGGCTCGATCCTGACGGCGATTGCCGGCGGCCTCGTCGGTGCGGTCGCGGGTAACGCGGTCGGCGAAAACCTCAGCACGGCGAACGGTGTCGAAATCACCGTGCGCCTCGACAACGGCGATCTGCGCTCGATCACGCAGGCAGCCAGCGGCGAAGCGTTCCGCGCCGGCGAGCGGGTACGCCTGCTGTCGAGCGGCGGCGTCACGCGCGTCACGCACTAACCGATATCCTCAGCACGCGGCGCAAGCCGCGGTCGAACGCATGTGCGAAGCCGCACATGCGTTTTTTTTCGTCCACGCTCGCGTCGGCGAGCTGATCGGCGCCCCATCGACGACGCGTGCGGACGAAAAAAATCCCGCCACCTGAGCCAGATGGCGGGACTGATTGAGTAGCGCTACTCAACCCACGGACACCACGTGAGTGTCCGGGTGATGCTGCTCAGCCGCGATTACGGACGGCTGCCGGTCGGGAACGGCCATGCTGCTGCCGGGTTGAGCGCGGTCTTCACGCCCGATGCCGGCGCAACCGATGCGGTCGACGCGGTCGTTGCCGGCGCAGCCTTCTTCACGACGGCCTTCTTCGGAGCAGCAGCCTTCTTCGCCGGTGCGGCAGCCTTCTTCGCAGGGGCAGCCTTCTTGGCGGGCGCGGCCTTCTTCGCAGCAGCCTTCTTCGCAGGCGCGGCCTTCTTGGCAGCAGCCTTCTTCGCCGGCGCAGCCTTCTTGGCAGCAGCCTTCTTCGCCGGTGCGGCCTTCTTCGCAGCAACCTTCTTCACTGCGACTTTCTTGGCTGCAACCTTCTTCGCAGCGGCCTTCTTAGCCGGTGCTGCCTTCTTTGCAGCAACCTTCTTCACCGCGACTTTCTTCGCTGCGACCTTCTTGGCTGCAACCTTCTTCGTTGCGACCTTCTTGGCTGCGACCTTCTTTGCAGCGGCCTTCTTCGCCGGTGCTGCCTTCTTCGCGGCAACCTTCTTCACCGCGACCTTCTTCGCAGCAACCTTCTTCACTGCGGCCTTCTTCGCCGGAGCGGCAGCCTTCTTCGCAACGGTCTTCTTGGCAGCAACCTTCTTAGCAGCCGGTTTCTTCTTGGCAGTAGCCATGTTGTTCTCCTTCAGGTTCAGATGAGAGTCAGTTCAAACTACACCCTTCGTCAAAACCCGCTTCCCGCGGACGCTGTTCAGGACGTGCGCTTCGAAGCGGGCTATTCATCGGCGTACGCAGATACCGCGCGCTTACGCTAATGAATACGGTATGGCGCGCGTGACCACTCGGCCTCGCGCGCCAAATCAAGTCGGTAGCCGGCGCACCTCGCGCCGCTACCCCTAATCGCTTGATCAAGCGGACCGCCACACGACCGTCCGCTTTTTCCGGAGGGAAGTTTGCCCATCCCACTGAAGGGTTCGCAAAGTGCCTGTCGTATCGTTGGGCCGTTAAGGCACCGGGCATGCTTTGCATCAGGCGTTCTTGCTCCTAAACCTTGGGCCGGGGCCGAGAGGCCACCGGCTGCTCCATCATGTAACGGGTTCGCTGCTGCGGGTTATTCCCAGGACAGCGCGCCCCCCGTCTGATACTCGATCACACGCGTCTCGAAGAAGTTGCGCTCCTTCTTCAGGTCGATCATCTCGCTCATCCACGGGAACGGGTTTTCCTCGTTCGGATACAGCGGGTCGAGGCCGATCTGCTGGCAACGGCGGTTGCTAATGAAGCGCAGATAGCTCTTGAACATCGACGCGTTCAAACCCAGCACGCCGCGCGGCATCGTGTCCTCGGCGTAGCGGTATTCGAGTTCGACAGCCTGCTTGAACAGCTCGCGGATCTCGGCGCGGAATTCGGCGGTCCAGAGATGCGGGTTCTCGAGCTTGATCTGGTTGATCAGGTCGATGCCGAAGTTGCAGTGCATCGACTCGTCGCGCAGGATGTACTGATATTGCTCTGCAGCACCCGTCATCTTGTTCTGGCGGCCGAGTGCGAGGATCTGCGTAAACCCGACATAGAAGAACAGGCCTTCCATGATGCAGGCGAACACGATCAGCGACTTCAGCAGCTTCTGATCCGCTTCGAGCGTGCCGGTCTTGAAGGCCGGGTCCGTCAGGGTATGAATGAACGGGATCAGGAATTCGTCCTTCGCGCGGATCGACGTGACCTCGTGGTACGCGTTGAAGATCTCGCCTTCGTCGAGACCGAGCGATTCGACGATGTATTGGTACGCGTGCGTGTGGATCGCTTCCTCGAACGCCTGGCGCAGCAGGAACTGCCGGCACTCGGGCGCCGTGATGTGGCGGTACGTGCCGAGCACGATGTTGTTCGCCGCGAGCGAATCGGCCGTCACGAAGAAACCGAGGTTGCGCTTCACGATGCGGCGCTCGTCCTCGGTCAGACCGTTCGGGTCCTTCCACAGTGCGATGTCGCGGGACATGTTGATTTCCTGCGGCATCCAGTGGTTCGCGCAACCGGCCAGATACTTTTCCCACGCCCACTTGTACTTGAACGGCACCAGCTGATTGACGTCAGTCTGGCCGTTGATGATGCGCTTGTCGGCGACATTGACCCGCGCTTCCGTACCGCCGGCGGGAACAGCCGATGCTTGCGGCGGCACCGCGAGATCGCCTTCGAAAATGTCACGGACCTGATGGGCGGCAGGCGTTGCAGCCTGCATTCCGACAGCCATCCCGGCGGAGGTGCGCATCGCGTTTTGCTGCGCTCCGCTCGCGGGGGTTACGGCAGTCTTCTCGTCATCCCAGTTGAGCATAAATTCTCACCATCAATTTAGAACGGTTTGTACCATCTTTTCCTGAGCGATAAAAGGGTTCGCTCACGAAAAATCCTTTTTTCGATTCGCGTTGCGACCTCGATACAACACTTTGAGCAACGCATCGTCGTTCATGCAGCGCGCGATGTGAGTCGCGCTTGTATCGCGAGGTGCGCTCGACGCATCGAACGCTGATCGAAACGCGACGTCGTCGGGGATGTTTCGATCGCTTGTCATTGCCTGCAACGCAGGTGTCGCGTTACAGATTCCTTATCATTTTTTTAGTTGAGAGCGGCGCACACTTCAACCTCGATCGGTCGTCGTGTGCGCCGCCCGAGCCTGCTTCTCAGGTCAGGCGCACTGCGTTACTGGCACGCTTCGCACTCGTCGAAGCCGGGGTCGCCCGGACGCATCGTGCACACCGGGCCGTCTGCTTCGACCGGCGCGAGCGCCGCTGCAGCGTTGCCCGCGCCCGACGACGCAGCGCCGCCTGCCGCACCGAAGCCGCCCGCCGCGCCTTGCGCGCCGCCGCTGCTCGAGCCGCCGCTGCTCGAGCCGCCGCTGCTCGAGCCGCCGCTGCCTGCACCGCCCGTCGGCACTGCGTTCAGCGCGCCGTGTGCGACCGTCGACTTCTCGACGTGCGTCGCCGCCATCGTGCGGAGGTAGTAGGTCGTCTTCAGGCCGCGCAGCCATGCGAGCTTGTAGACCTCGTCGAGCTTCTTGCCCGATGCGCCGCCCATGTAGATGTTCAGCGACTGCGCCTGGTCGATCCACTTCTGGCGACGCGATGCCGCTTCGACCAGCCACGTCGGGTCGACCTCGAACGCGGTCGCGTAGATCGCGCGCAGGTCGGCCGGGATGCGGTCGATGCGCGACAGCATGCCGTCGAAGTACTTCAGGTCGGCGACCATCACTTCGTCCCACAGGCCGCGTTCCTTCAGGTCGCGGACGAGATACTCGTTCACCACCGTGAATTCGCCCGACAGGTTCGACTTCACGTACAGGTTCTGGAAGGTCGGCTCGATACAGGCCGACACGCCGATGATGTTCGAGATCGTCGCCGTCGGCGCGATCGCGACGCAGTTCGAGTTGCGCATGCCGTGCGTGGCGATCCGCGCACGCAGCGCCGTCCAGTCGAGCGATTCCGACGTGTCGACCTCGACGTAGCCGCCGCGCGCTTCGGCCAGCAGCTTCAGCGTGTCCTGCGGGAGGATGCCGCGATCCCACAGCGAGCCGCGGTAGCTCGAGTAGCGGCCGCGTTCTTCGGCCAGTTCGGTCGACGCGTGGTACGCGTAGTAGCAGACGGCTTCCATCGAACGATCGGCGAACTCGACTGCCTCTTGCGACGCGTACGGCGTACGCAGCAGGTGCAGGCAGTCCTGGAAGCCCATGATGCCCATCCCGACCGGGCGGTGCTTCAGGTTCGAGTTACGCGCCTTCGGCACCGCGTAGTAGTTGATGTCGATCACGTTGTCGAGCATGCGCATCGCGACGCTGATCGTGCGCTTCAGCTTGTCGTGGTCGAGCGCGTAGCTGCCGTCGGCCTGCTTCACCAGGTGGGCGACGAGGTTCACCGAGCCGAGGTTGCACACCGCGATTTCGGTGTCGCTCGTGTTCAGCGTGATTTCCGTGCACAGGTTCGACGAGTGGACGACGCCGACGTGCTGCTGCGGCGAGCGCACGTTGCACGGATCCTTGAACGTGATCCACGGGTGGCCCGTCTCGAACAGCATGCCGAGCATCTTGCGCCACAGTTGCGCCGCCGGGATCTTCTTGAACAGCTTGATCTCGCCGCGCGCGACCTTGTCTTCGTAAGCCGTGTAAGCCTTCTCGAAATCGGCGCCGAACTTGTCGTGCAGGTCCGGGCAGGTCGACGGCGAGAACAGCGTCCAGTCGCCGCCTTCCATCACGCGCTTCATGAACAGGTCGGGAATCCAGTTCGCCGTGTTCATGTCGTGCGTACGGCGACGGTCGTCACCGGTGTTCTTGCGCAGTTCCAGGAACTCCTCGATGTCGAGGTGCCACGATTCGAGGTACGCGCAGACCGCGCCCTTGCGCTTGCCGCCCTGGTTCACCGCGACGGCCGTGTCGTTCACGACCTTCAGGAACGGGACCACGCCTTGCGACTTGCCGTTCGTGCCCTTGATATGCGAGCCGAGGGCGCGCACGCGCGTCCAGTCGTTGCCGAGGCCGCCGGCGAACTTCGACAGCAGCGCGTTTTCCTTCAGCGCTTCATAGATGCCGTCGAGATCGTCCGCGACCGTCGTCAGGTAGCACGACGACAGCTGCGAGCGGTGCGTGCCCGAGTTGAACAGCGTCGGCGTCGAGCTCATGAAGTCGAAGCTCGACAGCACGTTGTAGAACTCGATCGCGCGCGTTTCGCGGTCGATCTCGTTCAGCGACAGGCCCATCGCGACGCGCATGAAGAATGCCTGCGGCATTTCGATGCGGGTGCCTTCGACGTGCAGGAAGTAGCGGTCGTACAGCGTCTGCAGGCCGAGGTAGCCGAACTGCAGGTCGCGGTTCGCGTCGAGCGCTTCGCCGAGGCGCTTCAGGTCGAACTGCAGCAGCTTGTCGTCGAGCAGGCCGGCGTCGACGCCGCGCTTCAGGAACTGCGGGAAGTATTCGGCGTAGCGGGTCGACATCTCGGCCTGCACGACTTCCTCGCCGAGGATCTCGCGACGGATCGTGTGCAGCAGGATGCGGGCCGTGACCTGGCTGTACGCCGGGTCCTTTTCGATCATCGTGCGCGCAGCGAGGATCGCCGAGTCGTAGACCTGGCTCATCGGCACGCCGTCGTACAGGTTCTTCACCGTCTCCGCGACGATCGGGTCAGGGTTAACCGCAGCACCGAGGCCGTCGCATGCCGACACGATCAGCGCGCGCAGCGCGTTCTGGTCGAGCGGGCGCGTGACGCCGTTGTCGACCACGTTGATGCCGGTGGCCGACTCGCCGCCCGCTGCCGCCGCTTCCTCGCCCGCATGCTGGCGCTCGAGGTGACGCTTCTCGCGATACAGCACGTACGCACGCGCGACGTTGTGCTCGCCGCCGCGCATCAGCGCGAGTTCGACCTGGTCCTGAATGTCTTCGATATGGAACGTACCGCCGTTCGGGCGGCTGCGCACGAGCGCGCGAACGACGTTGTGCGTCAGTTGTTCGACCTGCTCGCGTACGCGCGCCGATGCCGCGCCCTGCCCGCCATTGACGGCCAGGAAAGCCTTGGTCACCGCGATCGCGATCTTCGAAGGTTCGAACGACACCACGCTGCCGTTGCGGCGGATCACCTTGTAGTCGGCGAACGTGGCCTGCGGCGCGAGCGCCTTCGCGCCCTGTTCGGTCCCGCCGAGCGGACGGCTCGAGGCGCTCTCGTACTGGGACGTCGCGTTGTCGGTGGTTTGCATGTGCAAAGCTCCTGGTGTTGGATGGTGCGGAGAGAACCGCGGATTAAAACGAACGCTGCGCAATGCGGTGCGCGAGCGGTAAGAGGCGAGCGATGCGCCGGGGAAGCCGGTTCGGTCGATGCGCGACAACCCAGCCGGTCGTGTGCTTCGTCATGTATACCCTGCCCCGTCGATGTTCGCTGCGCTGATCGCGACGCCCGGACCGCCCGGCCTGACGCGCCGCCCTGAGAACCCTGTCCGCCGGCGTTGCCCGCCGGCCGGTGCCGCTCGGGTTTTCCCCTGCGACACACACTATATCTAGTACAGAACTACTCAACTGGCACCAAGTATAGTGGACATTCGGAGGACGTCCAAACGGATAATTTGCGATAGAGGTCTTGACATCGCTCACGCGCAGACACGGCAAGGCATTGATCGGAGAAAAAACTTTCTCCGATCAAAAAACCCCGCGATCAGTGCTGACGGAAAGGAAAGTATTCGGCGGAAAAACCGGCATCGCTCGCGAAGCGTTGCCAATCGAAATGCGGGCCCGGGTCGGTCTTGCGGCCCGGCGCGACGTCCGAGTGCCCCGCGAACGCGTCGACCGGGTAGCGCGCGGCGAGCGCGCGGGAGAGCGCGGCGAGCACCGCGTATTGGGCATCGTCGAACGGCACGTCGTCCGCGCCCTCGAGCTCGATGCCGATCGAGAAGTCGTTGCAGCGCGCGCGGCCGAAGAACTCGGACGAGCCTGCATGCCATGCGCGCTCGTCGCACGACACGAACTGCACGAGCTCGCCGCCGCGGCGGATCAGGAAATGGGCGGACACGCGCACGCCGCGCAGGTGGCTCTGGTAATAGGGGTGCGCATCGCAGTCGAGGCGATTCAGGAACAGCGCCTCGATCGCGTCGCCACCGAATTCGCCGGGCGGCAGGCTGATGTTGTGAACGATCACGAGCGTCGGCACCGCTCCCGCGGGCCGCGCCTCGAAGTTCGGCGACGGCGCATGACGCGCTTCGCGCACCCAGCCGTTCGCGTCGACCGACAACACCGCCGCGTCGCTCATCGTGCGTCGCGACCGTTCACGCGCGCGGCGTGGCGCTGCGCATGCTCGGCGCTGCAGAAGTATTCGCCGCTCGCGGCAATCGCGTCGCCCTTCGGCGCATGCACGCCGCATTCGGCGCAGCGCACCATCGGCTCGGGCAGCGACCGCGCGTCGCCGTTCGGGCGCGCGGCACCCGCACTGGCGCCAGCGCCGGGCGCCCCGTCGTAACCGGCGCCGCGGCCGGCGCGCGCCTGCGCCTGTTCCTGCGCGTGACGCAGCTTGCGCGCGAGCCACGAACCCGCGAAGAAGAGAAGAATCAGGAGAAGAATCTGTCGCATCGGAAACCTGCGGTCAAACCACGGAGCGGTGCAGCAGCACCTCGAAAACAAACCGGCTGCCGACGTACGCGAGCAACAGCGCGGCGAACGACACGAGCACCCAGCGCGCGGCGCCGCGCCCGCGCCAGCCCGACGTCTTGCGGGCCACCAGCAGGCCGCCGAACATCAGCCACGACAGGATCGCGAACACCGTCTTGTGGTCGAGCCGCAGCGCGCGCGCATCGACCTGCTCGCTGAACAGGATGCCCGACGCGAGCGTCAGCGTCAGCAGCACGAAGCCGGCGCCGATCAGGCGGAACAGCAGCTTCTCGAGCGTGAGCAGCGGCGGCAGCGTTTCGAGCCAGCTCGCGATCCAGCCGGTCGAGCCGTCGCGCCCGCCGCTACGCAGCGACTGCAGGCGCCGCTCGACCATCAGCATCAGGACCGCGTGCAGCGCGGCGATCGCGAAGAGGCCGTACGCGATGTTCGCGATCAGGAAGTGCAGCTTGAACAGCGGTGCCGCGGCATAAGGCAGCACCCGCACGCCGCCGAACACGAGCGGCAGCAGCGACGCGCCGCACGCGAGCGGCAGCACCAGCAGGCGCAGGCTGTCGAGCGGGAAGAAAAAGCTCTCGATCCAGTAGATGCCGGCGCCGAGCCAGAACATCGCGGACAGCGCGAACGCGAAGCCGAACACCATCGCGTCGTTCGGAAAGATGGTCATGTGCAGCAGCACGCCGTGCGCGAGCAGTGCGGCGAACAGCAGCGCGCGGCCGGCCCCGCTCATCCCGGACGCGGCGGACGCGGGAACCGGCACGGCCGGCACGCTCGCGACGAGCGGCGTCGCGCCCTGACGGTGCGTACGCCAGCCTGCGACGGCGAGGCCGCCGTACAGGAATGCGGTGAGGGCATACAGTACAATATCCATGTTCGAAGTTTACACTAGGCCCCCTTCCCGCGACGGCTCCCTTTTGTTCGGTTCCGCCGCGCCTTCGGGCCCCACTGTCCAACGCTCCCCATGCTCGACAATCTCACTCAACGGATGGCGCGCGTCGTCAAGACGCTGCGCGGCGAAGCCCGGCTCACCGAGGCGAACACGCAGGAGATGCTCCGCGAGGTGCGTCTCGCGCTGCTGGAAGCCGACGTGTCGCTGCCGGTCGTCCGCGAATTCATCGCCAAGGTCAAGGAAAAGGCGCTCGGCGAAGAAGTGATCAGCAGCCTGTCGCCGGGCCAGGCGCTCGTCGGCGTGGTCCAGAAGGAACTGACCGCCGTGATCGGCGGCGACTACGAAGGCAAGGCCGCCGAGCTGAACCTCGCGGTCACGCCGCCCGCCGTGATCCTGATGGCCGGCCTGCAGGGCGCCGGCAAGACCACGACCGTCGGCAAGCTCGCGAAGCTGCTGCGCGAGAAGTACAAGAAGAAGGTGCTGACCGTGTCGTGCGACGTGTATCGCCCGGCCGCGATCATGCAGCTGAAAACGGTGACCGAGCAGGTCGGCGCCGACTTCTTCCCGTCCACGCCGGACCAGAAGCCCGTCGACATCGCGCTCGCCGCCGTCGACTGGGCGAAGCGCCACTACCATGACGTGCTGCTCGTCGACACGGCCGGCCGCCTCGGCATCGACGAGGCGATGATGCAGGAAATCGCCGCGCTGCACGGCACGCTGAAGCCGGCCGAAACGCTGTTCGTCGTCGACGCGATGCTCGGCCAGGACGCGGTCAACACCGCGAAGGCGTTCAACGACACGCTGCCGCTCACCGGCGTCGTGCTGACCAAGCTCGACGGCGATTCGCGCGGCGGCGCCGCGCTGTCGGTGCGCCACGTCACGGGCAAGCCGATCAAGTTCGTCGGCGTCGCCGAGAAGCTCGACGGCCTCGAGGTGTTCCACCCCGACCGGATGGCGAACCGGATCCTCGGCATGGGCGACATCCTCGCGCTCGTCGAGGAAGCGCAGCGCGGCGTCGATGTCCAGGCCGCGCAGAAGCTCGCCGACAAGGTCAAGAAAGGCGGCGACTTCGACCTGAACGATTTCCGCGCGCAGATCTCGCAGATGAAGAACATGGGCGGCCTGTCGTCGCTGATGGACAAACTCCCCGCGCAGTTCCAGCAGGCGGCGGCCGGCGCCGACATGGGTCAGGCCGAAAAGTCGATCCGCCGGATGGAAGGCATCATCAGCTCGATGACGCCCGCCGAGCGCGCGAAACCCGAAATCATCAAGGCGACGCGCAAGCGCCGCATCGCAGCCGGCGCGGGCGTGCCGGTGCAGGAAGTCAACCGGATGCTGAACCAGTACGACCAGATGCGTACGATGATGAAGAAGCTGAAGGGCGGCAACATGCAGAAGATGATGCGCGGCCTGAAGGGCATGATGCCCGGCATGCGCTGATTTCGTCCGTCGGCCGGCGCGCGGGTTTTTGCCGTAGCGCGCGCCTGCCGTTCTGCTTCATCCTTATTTGTATACCGACTGCCCGCCAGAACACATGAACCGCGAAGAAGCCCTCCACATTTTCGACCACTCCGAAGAGATCGTCTCGGCCGACGCCGTCAACGCGTCGATCTCGAAGATGGCCGACGCGATCCGCGCCGAAATCGGCGACGCGTTCCCGCTCGTTCTCTCGGTGATGGGCGGCGCCGCGGTGTTTACCGGGATGCTGCTGCCGCATCTCGATTTCCCGCTCGAATTCGACTACATCCACCTGACCCGCTACCGCAACACGACGCAGGGCAGCCCGGAGATGCACTGGCGCGTCGCGCCGCGCGAATCGGTGAAGGACCGCATCGTGCTCGTACTCGACGACATCCTCGACGAAGGCGAGACGATGGCCGCGATCCGCGACCGCATCCTCGACATGGGCGCGCAGCGCTTCATGTCGGCCGTGCTGTGCGAGAAGACGCTCGCGAAGGCGAAACCGCTGCACCCCGACTTCTGCGGCTTCTCGGTGCCGGACCGCTACGTGTTCGGCTGCGGGATGGACGCGAAGGGCTACTGGCGCAACCTGCCGACGATCCGCGCGCTGACCGCGAACGTCTGATCGCCGCCCGGCCTGCTATATAAATGGAAAGCGGCGCTCCGGTTGCCCGGAGCGCCGCTTTTTTTCGTGCGTGCCGCCTGCGTTATAACTGGTGCACGAACGCGCGGATGCCGGCCAGCAGCATCTCGACCGAGATCGCGACCAGCACGAGACCCATTAGCCGCTCGAACGCGGCGACCGTCCGCTCGCCGAGCCACTGCTGAATCCGCTCGGCCAGCACCAGCGTGATCGCGCAGACGATCATCGTGACCGTCAGCGCGCCGACCCACTCGAGCATCTTGCCGGGCGCCTGCGACGTCATCAGCATCACCGTCGCGAGCGCGGACGGCCCAGCCAGCGCCGGAATCGCGAGCGGGACGATGAACGGCTCGCCGCCCGCGCGCGGATCGCTGCCGAGCGCGCCGTCCGGATGCGGGAAGATCATCCGCAGCGCGATCAGGAACAGCACGATCCCGCCGCCGAGCCGCAGCGACAGGTCGGTGAGGCTCATCATCCTCAGGAAGCGGTCGCCGACCAGCATGAAGAACAGCAGGATCACGAACGCGATCCCCACTTCGCGCAGGATCAGCTTCACGCGCCGCTCGCGCGGCACATCCCGCATCGCCGAAATGAACAGCGGGATGTTGCCGAGCGGATCCGTGATCAGCACGAGGAGCACGGTGGCCGACAGGAACGTGTATTCCATCGTGTCGCCCGGTCGCCGCGCTTAGTGCGCGAGCGCGGCGCGGATCTTCTCCGCGACCGCCGCCGCGGCCGTGTCGGCCGGCAGCAGCGTCGCTTCGGCATCGCGGCGGCCCTGGTACTCGATCTTGCCTTCCTTCAGGCCGCGCTCGCCGATCACCAGACGATGCGGCACGCCGATCAGCTCCCAGTCGGCGAACATCACGCCCGGGCGCTCGCCGCGATCGTCGAGGATCACGTCGATACCGGCCGCGACGAGTTCCGCGTACAGCTTGTCGGCCGTCTCGCGCACCATGTCGCTGCGGTCATAGCCCATCGGGCACAGCACGACCTCGAACGGTGCGATCGACTCGGGCCAGATGATCCCCTTGTCGTCGAAGTTCTGTTCGATCGCCGCGCCGAGAATGCGCGTGATGCCGACGCCGTAGCAGCCCATCAGCATCGGCTGCGGCTTGCCCGACTCGTCGAGGAACGTCGCGCCCATCGCTTCCGAGTACTTGGTGCCGAGCTGGAACACATGGCCGACTTCGATGCCGCGGCAGATGTCGATCGCGCCCTTGCCGTCCGGCGACGGGTCGCCCTTCTTCACGTTGCGCACGTCGGCGACTTCCGGCTCCGGCAGGTCACGGCCCCAGTTCACGCCGGCGATGTGATAGTCGACCTCGTTCGCGCCGACGACGAAGTCGCTCATGTTCGCGACCGTGCGGTCCGCGATCACCTTCACGGGCTTCTTCGTGCCGACCGGGCCGAGGTAGCCCGGCGGTGTGCCGAACCACTCGACGATTTCCTGCTCGGTCGCGAAGCGGTGGTTCTTCAGGCCCGGCAGCTTCGACACCTTGATCTCGTTCAGGTCGTGATCGCCGCGCAGCATCACGAGCCAGATGGTCGGCTCGGCGCCTTCGTTGTCGGTCGCGAGCACGATCGACTTGATCGTGCGCTCGAGCGGGATCGACAGCAGTTCGGCGACGGCCTCGCACTTCGCCTTGCCGGGCGTCGCGACCTTTTCCATCGCTTCGGCGGGCGCCGCGCGCTCGGCAATCAGCGGCAGCGCTTCGGCCGCCTCGACGTTCGCCGCGAATTCGGACGTCGGGCAGTAGGCGATCGCGTCCTCGCCGGTGTCGGCGATCACGTGGAACTCGTGCGAGAAGTTGCCGCCGATCGAGCCGCTGTCGGCCGCCACCGCGCGAAACTCGAGGCCGAGGCGCGTGAAGATGCGCACGTACGCGTCGTACATCTTGCGATACGACTCGTTCAGGCCGGCCGCATCCTTGTCGAACGAATACGCGTCCTTCATGATGAATTCGCGGCCGCGCATCACGCCGAAGCGCGGACGGATCTCGTCGCGGAACTTCGTCTGGATCTGGTAGAAATTCACCGGCATCTGCCGGTAGCTCTTGATCTGGTTGCGCGCGATGTCGGTGACGACTTCCTCGTGCGTCGGCCCGATCACGAAATCGTTGTCCTTGCGGTCCTTGAAGCGCAGCAGCTCGGGGCCGTACTGCTCCCAGCGGCCCGACTCCTGCCACAGCTCGGCCGGCTGCACGGCCGGCATCAGCAGCTCGATGGCGCCCGCCCGGTTCATTTCCTCGCGCACGATCGCCTCGACCTTGCGAATCGAACGCAGGCCGACCGGCAGGTAGTTGTAGATGCCGCCGGCGACGCGACGGATCATGCCGGCGCGGACCATCAGCTTGTGGCTGACGATCTCTGCGTCGGCGGGTGCCTCTTTCAGGGTGCCGATAAAGAAACGGGAAGCTTTCATGCGGACGGTTCCAAAAACGGCGCCCCCAGGCGGGGCGCCCGAAAAAGTTTCAAGGTGAAAAAGCTGCGCGCGGCGAACAACGAGGGACGACGATGGCGCAGACGACGTAGCAGACTAATCAGGGACAATTCAGCCGGTGTACCCCGCGCGGATTCGCTCCGTCACGGTGCGCAGCGCCCGTTATCTGTTTATAATCAAAGCAATTTTAAAGGATTCGAAGGTGGTTGTATGCTGGATCGTGAAGGCTTTCGCCCGAACGTCGGCATCATCCTCTTGAACGCGCGCAACGAGGTGTTTTGGGGCAAGCGGCTCCGCGAGCATTCCTGGCAGTTTCCTCAAGGTGGGATCAAGTACGGCGAGACCCCCATGCAGGCGATGTACCGGGAACTGCACGAGGAAACGGGCCTGCATCCGGAACACGTCAAGATAATCGGCCGCACTCGCGACTGGTTGCGTTACGAGGTGCCTGACAAGTTCATCAAACGCGAAGTACGCGGTCATTACCGCGGCCAGAAGCAGATCTGGTTCCTGCTGCGGATGGTCGGACGCGATTGCGACATTTGCTTGCGCGCGACCGACCACCCGGAGTTCGATGCGTGGCGCTGGAACGAGTACTGGGTGCCGCTCGATGCGGTGATCGAGTTCAAGCGGGATGTCTATCAGTTGGCGCTGACGGAACTGTCGCGCTTCCTGCGCCGCCCGGCGCAGCGAGCCGAGAAGCCGCGCGGGCCGCGTGTGTCGCGCTATCCGCGCGTCATTGGCGCACAGGCCCAGACGCTGACGATTGTCGACACATCGGTAGTCTGTTCGGAGATCGAAGTGGAAGCGAGCACGCTCGACGAGATGCCGCCCCACGTGATCGTCGGCAAATGACGAGTCGGACTGCATGACCGGGCGCGACCTTGGTGTCGCGCCCTTTTTTTACGAGGAATGCATATTGAAAGCGATTGCTCTCGCGCTCGCATCGATCGCCGCGATGGCCGCCCTGGCCGGCTGCGCGAACTCGAAAGCGCCGTCCAACAAGGACGACAGCGAGTTCGTGTACCTGCTCGATCGTCAGGGAACCTGGAAGGAAAACGCCGTCGACACGCTGCCGCCGCTGCCGCAAACGGGCGATCTGCTGCCGTTCAACGTGTCGCAGAACACGCCGCTCAAGTTCTTCGTCGATGCGAAATCGCTCGAGGTCGGCACCGACGGCGTCGTGCGCTACGCGGTCGTCGTCACGAGCCCGGCCGGTGCACGCAACGTGAACTACGAAGGCATCCGCTGCGACACCTACGAATGGCGCCAGTACGCCGGCCTGAACTCCGACCACAACGGCTGGGATCGCACGGTGGAAAACGACTGGCGGCGCATCGAGAACGGTGAGCTCAACGCCTACCACTCCGCGCTCTACCAGGACTACTTCTGCTCGAACAAGATGCCGCAGGGCTCGACCCGGCAGATTCTCGAAAACATCCGGTTCCACCGCACCGCGATGACGCAGTTGCGCTGACGGCACGCGATGCGGGCCGCCCGCATCGTCCGCCGCACAAAAAAGCCCGCATCGCGCGGGCTTTTTCATTTGAACGACGAAACCCGGCCGGCGATTACACCAGCACGAGGTTGTCGCGATGAATCAGTTCGGGCTCCAGCATGTAGCCGAGCACGGTCTCGATCTCGCCGCTCGGCTTGCGGTGAATCAGCTTCGTTTCCGCGCTGCTGTAGTTCGTGAGCCCGCGCGCCACCTCGCGCCCGTCCGGGCCGACGCACGCGATCACTTCGCCGCGCGCGAACGCGCCCTGCACGTCGATCACGCCGATCGGCAGCAGGCTCTTGCCGCCGGCCGTGAGCTTCTCGACCGCGCCCGCATCGATCACGACGTGGCCGCGCACCTGCAGATGGTCGGCCATCCATTGCTTGCGTGCCGCCATCCGCGCGGTACGTGCGATCAGTTGCGTGCCGATCGCCTCGCCGGCCGCCAGACGGACGAGCACGTCGGCCTCGCGGCCACTCGCGATCACGGTATTCGCGCCGCTGTGGGCCGCCCGCTTCGCCGCGAGGATCTTCGTCAGCATCCCGCCGCGGCCGAGACTCGAACCGGCCCCGCCCGCCATCGCCTCGAGCTCCGGTGCGCCCGCATTGGCCTCGCCGACGAGCGTCGCGTTCGGGTCCTTGCGCGGATCGGCCGTGAACAGCCCCGACTGGTCGGTGAGGATGATCAGCGCATCGCCTTCGATCAGATTCGCGACGAGTGCGCCGAGCGTGTCGTTGTCGCCGAACTTGATTTCGTCGGTGACGACCGTGTCGTTCTCGTTGATGATCGGCACGACGCCGAGCCGCAGCAGCGTGAGCAGCGTCGAACGCGCGTTCAGGTAGCGCTCACGATCCGCCAGATCGGCGTGCGTGAGCAGAATCTGCGCGGTGCGGATGCCGTGCTCGGTGAAGCGGCTCTCGTAGACTTGCGCGAGCCCCATCTGCCCGACCGCGGCGGCGGCCTGCAGCTCGTCGATTTCCCGCGGCCGCTTGCTCCAGCCGAGCCGCTGCATGCCTTCGGCAATCGCGCCCGAGCTGACGAGCACGACTTCCTTGCCCTGCGCACGCAGCGCCGCGATCTGGGCTGCCCAGCGGCCGATTGCAGCATGATCGAGCCCCTTGCCGTCGTTGGTCACGAGGCTCGAGCCCACTTTCACCACCAATCGCTTCGAATCCGCGATGATCGAACGCATCCTGCACTGTCTCCTGTATCTGATGCCTGCCCGGGCTAGGCGCGATTGAACGCCAACGCCGGGCGGCACGCCCGGCGCGTTAGCAAACGTTCAGGCGTCGTCGCCCGGCGTCGCACCGCCCTTCGCCGGCGGCGCATCGCGGAAACGCACGTCGGCCGCGAGATCCTCCGCCTCCGCCGCGCGATGCGCGTCCGAATGTTCGGAGAGGTAGTCGTAGATCGCGTAGCACAGCGCTTCGCAGCCCTGGCCCGTCAGTGCCGAGATCTCGAACACGGGGCCGTCCCAGCCGAAGCGGTCAAGGAAATCCGCGACGCGCGCCTCGCGCTCGTCTTCCGGCACCATGTCCAGCTTGTTGAGCACGAGCCAGCGCGGCTTCTCGTAGAGCGCCTCGTCGTACTTGCGCAGTTCGCCGACGATCGCCGTCGCTTCCGCGACCGGATCGACGCTTTCGTCGAACGGCGCGAGATCGACCAGATGCAGCAGCACGCCGGTGCGCTGCAGGTGACGCAGGAATTGATGCCCGAGGCCCGCGCCTTCGGCCGCCCCTTCGATCAGCCCCGGGATATCGGCGATCACGAAGCTCTTGCTCGGGCCGACCCGCACCACGCCGAGATTCGGCGCGAGCGTCGTGAACGGGTAGTCGGCGATCTTCGGCTTCGCGTTCGACACCGACGAGATGAAGGTCGACTTGCCCGCGTTCGGCATGCCGAGCAGACCGACGTCGGCGAGCACCTTCAGCTCGAGCTTGAGCATGCGCCGCTCGCCCGGCTTGCCGTCCGTCTTCTGGCGCGGCGCGCGGTTCGTGCTCGACTTGAAATGCAGGTTGCCGAGACCGCCGGCGCCGCCCTGCGCGAGCATTACCTGCTGGTCGTGCTCGGTCAGGTCGGCGATCAGCTCGCCCGTATCCATGTCGCTGATGATCGTGCCGACCGGCATGCGCAGCGTGACATCGTCGCCGCCCTTGCCGTAGCAATCCGAGCCGCGGCCGTTTTCGCCGTTGCGCGCGAGGTGCTTCTTCGCGTAACGGTAGTCGATCAGCGTGTTGATGTTGCGGTCGGCGATCGCGTAAACGCTACCGCCCCGGCCGCCGTCGCCACCGTCCGGCCCGCCGAACGGGACGAATTTCTCGCGGCGCATCGACGCGCTGCCATCGCCTCCGTCGCCGGCGATGACTTCGATTCGTGCTTCGTCAATGAACTTCATTCGTCACTCCGCCCAGTATTTCCGCTATTGTGCCGCGCGCCGGCACGCTTGAACAATCTGCCGTTCGGCCGATCGTACGCCGGTTGCGCGAGGGTCGCCGGCCCGCACTTGCGGGCGGCGACCCAATAAAAAAGGCCCCGCGAAGACTGCGGGGCCTTTCGGCTACGAAGCCCGTGGGTGCCTGACTTAGGCAGCCGCCGGGACGACGATGACCAGATGCTTCTTGTCCGCGCCCTTCGTCGCGAACTTGACGTGACCGTCGACCAGCGCGAACAGGGTGTGATCCTTGCCCATGCCGACGTTCTCGCCAGCGTGCATGCGCGTACCGCGCTGACGCACGATGATGCCGCCGGCATTGATTGCCTGGCCGCCGTACACTTTCACGCCGAGACGTTTCGACTCGGAGTCGCGGCCGTTCCGGGAAGAGCCGCCTGCCTTTTTGTGTGCCATCTGATTGCTCCTTTACCGAGGCGCTTACGCGTTGATCGCGTCGATGCGCAGCTCAGTGTAGTTCTGGCGGTGGCCGCCGTGCTTTTGGTAGTGCTTCCGGCGACGCATCTTGAAGATGGTGACCTTGGCATGACGACCGTGCGACACAACGGTGGCCTTGACGGAAGCCCCACTGACCAGCGGCGTACCGAACTTAATCGATTCGCCTTCGCCCACTGCGAGAACCTGGTCGAGCGTGATTTCAGCGTCAATGTCAGCCGGTATCTGTTCTACTTTGAGTTTTTCGCCAACGGCAACCTTGTACTGCTTGCCGCCGGTTTTTATGACCGCGTACATTGAGAACCTCACTCTGGATCCAATTTTTCCGCACACCACGCGCGGAAAACACGTGATTATACATGGGGTTAGCACCGAAGTCAAAACCGATTGACGATTACCGCGCGCGGGCCTCTGCCGGACGGCCAAAATCGCGCCGCCGGCACGTCTGACAGACCGGCATATCGCGGATTCGACTTATAATCCGCCGCATCACCCAATTCCATCATCATGTCGTCGTCCACCGCCTCCCCCACCCTCAGCGCCGCCCACCTGCTCGCCCCGATCACCAGCGACATGGAGCAGGTGAATCGCGTTATCCGGCAAAGCCTCGCGTCCGACGTGCTGCTGATCAACCAGATCGCCGAGTACATCATCGGCGCGGGCGGCAAGCGGCTGCGTCCGGCGTTGCTGCTGCTCGTCGCCGGCGCGCTCGGCGAAACGTCGCACCAGCGGCACGTGCTGGCCGCCGTCGTCGAGTTCATCCACACGGCCACGCTGCTGCATGACGACGTCGTCGACGAATCCGAACTGCGCCGCGGCCGCCAGACCGCCAATGCGCTGTTCGGCAACGCGGCGAGCGTGCTGGTAGGCGATTACCTCTACTCGCGCTCGTTCGAGATGATGGTCGGCGTCGGCAAGATGCGCGTGATGGAGATCCTGTCCGAAGCGACGACGATCATTTCCGAAGGCGAGGTGCTGCAGCTCCTCAACATGCACGATGCGGACGTCGACGAAACGCGCTACATGCAGGTGATCCGCTACAAGACGGCGAAGCTGTTCGAGGCGTCGGCGCGCCTGGGCGCGGTGCTCGCGGGCGCCGATGCGCCCACCGAGGCCGCCGCCGCCGAATACGGCCGCCGGATCGGCACCGCATTCCAGATCATGGACGACTGGCTCGACTACGCCGGCACCGCCGAGGCGATGGGCAAGAATGCCGGCGACGACCTGCGCGAAGGCAAGCCGACGCTGCCGCTCATCTATCTGATCGAACGCGGCACGCCCGAACAGTCGGCGCTCGCACGCGAGGCGATCGAACAGGGCGGCACCGATCGCTTCGACACGATTTTCGAAGCGATCACGCGCTCGGGTGCGCTCGATCACACGCTCGAATGTGCACGTCAGGAAGCGCAGGCGGCAGCAGCAGCGATTGCCGCGTTCCCCGATTCGATCTACAAGGAAAGCCTGCTCGGGTTGTGCTCGTACTCGACGTCGCGGCAGTCATGAACACGCCGCGAACGGGAAGCAATGCTCTGTCTCGAAAATTTTCTTCGTCAAAGTATTCCCTTTTAGAAAAAACATCGTTATAGTTACGTTCTTGCTTGAGACGACGCAGAAATCTTCACGAAGACGGCGAAGTCCGAAGAGCAAAAATCGGGGTGTAGCTTAGCCTGGTAGAGCGCTACGTTCGGGACGTAGAGGCCGGAGGTTCGAATCCTCTCACCCCGACCAGATTTAAAAAAACCGTGCACCGTGTGCACGGTTTTTTTTCGTCCGGCCGCCGCGAACCCCTTGTATCGCGCGCGACACATCGCGGTCGCCGGCCTCTGCTATATTTCCCCCATCCCTGTCCTTCACTGCCCTTTCCAACGCGTGGACCAAATTCCCTTATGGGCGCAAATCGGCGCCGTCTTCCTGCTTCTCCTCTGTTCCAGCTTCTTTTCCATTTCCGAGACCGCGATGATGGCGCTCAATCGCCATCGGCTGAAGCACCTCGCCGGTCAGGGCGCACTCGGCGCGAAAACCACGCAGGGGCTGCTCACGCGCACTGACTTGCTGCTGAGCGTGATCCTGATCGGCAACAACCTGTTCAACACGATCATCCCGGTCCTCACGACGTCGCTCGCGCTCCACACGTTCGGCCGCAACAACCTCGCGCTGTCGATCGCGACCGGCGTCGTCGCGTTCCTGATCATCGTGTTCGCGGAAATCGCCCCGAAGATCGTCGGCGCGACGTTCCCCGAACGCATCGCGCTGCCGGCGAGTCTCGTGATCGCCCCGCTGATGCGCGTGTTCAAGCCGGTCGTCTGGTTCGTCAATGCGCTCGCGAACGGCGTGCTGTGGGTGCTGCGCATCAACACGAAGAAGGGCCGCGACCAGCGGATGTCGGCCGACGAGTTGCGGGCCATCGTGCTCGAATCGAGCAGTTTCATGCCGACCAAGCACCGCAGCATCCTGCTGAATCTGTTCGACCTCGAGAACATCACGGTCGACGACGTGATGGTGCCGCGCCGCCAGATCGAGTCGCTCAACTTCTACGCGCCGCTCGACGACATCCTGCATCAGCTCGAAACCTGCTACCACAACCGCCTGGTCGTCTACGAAGGCGACATCGACAAGGTGCTCGGCGTGCTGCACGTGCGCAAGACGCTCACCGGGCTGCACAACCAGGATTTCGACCGCGAGACGCTGCGCGCGCTGCTCGCCGAACCGTACTACGTGCCGTCCGGCACGCCGGTGGTTCAGCAGCTCCAGTTCTTCCAGGAAACCCGGCAGCGCACCGCGCTCGTCGTCAACGAGTACGGCGAACTCGAAGGGCTCGTCACGCCCGAAGACATCATCGAGGAGCTGATCGGCGAATTCACGACGTCGATGCCGCGCAGCGAACGCGCGGGCGGCTGGGACGAGAACGGCGAATGCATCGTCTCGGCCAGCATGCCGCTGCGCGAACTGAACCGCTGGCTGCACCTGAAGCTGCCGACCGACGGGCCGAAGACGCTGAACGGACTGGTGCTCGAGATCCTCGAGGAAATTCCGGAAGACGACGTGTGCCTGAAAATCGGCGACGTGATGCTCGAAGTGATGCGCAGCGACGATCAGGCGGTGCGCACCGTCAAGCTCTTCAAGCCGCGGGGCACGCGTACCGGACGCACCGCCACGCGCTAACCGAACGGCCGACTGCCGGTGCCGGCCGCGACGCGCGATCATCTGCGCATCACGGTCAACAGGCGGCCCGCGTGCCGGCTCACATGCATTTCCCTTCCCCCGGGGCGCCACTGCACACGCAGTCGCCGCCCGCGCATTCCGACGTGCCAGCCGCCGCACCCCATGCCCTCGATGCGGCGCAGCTCGACGATGCCCCCGCCGTACGCCTGCTGACGGACACGCTGCATGCGGCGCGTGTGCGCGACGCGTCGGACATCCACGTCGAGCCGTTCGAGGCCGGCTGGCGCATCCGTCTGCGCATCGACGGCGTGCTGCATGAACATGCGCGCCCGCCGCTGCACCTGCGCGATGCGCTCGTCACGCGGATCAAGGTGCTCTCGCGCATGGACATCGCCGAGCGGCGGCTTCCGCAGGACGGCCGGCTGCGCATCGCGATCGACGGCGGCACGCGCGGCGACTACCGCGTCAGTTCGCTGCCCACGCTGTTCGGCGAAAAGCTCGTGCTGCGGCGGCTCGAAACGCTGCCGCCCGATCTCACGCTTGCCAACCTCGGCTTCGACGCGCGGCAGGCCGCCGCGATGGAGGCCGCGATCCGCGCGCCGCATGGCCTCGTGCTCGTCACGGGCCCGACCGGCAGCGGCAAGACGCTGTCGCTCTACTGCGCGCTGCAGATGCTCGATCGCGACGCGCACAACGTCTGCACGGTGGAAGATCCCGCCGAAATCCAGCTCGACGGGATCAACCAGGTGGGAGTCGCCGACAAGGCGGGGCTCACGTTCGCGACGGCGCTGCGCGCGCTGTTGCGGCAGGACCCGGACGTCATCATGGTCGGCGAGATTCGCGATGCGGAGACGGCCGATGTCGCGATCAAGGCCGCGCAGACCGGCCATCTCGTGCTGTCGACGCTGCACACGAACGACGCGCCGGCCGCCGTCGCGCGGCTGCTCGACATCGGCGTCGCGCCGTACAACCTGGCGGCCGCGCTGCACCTGGTCACCGCGCAGCGTCTCGTCCGGCGCCTGTGCGTCGCGTGCCGCGTGCATTCGGACGCATCGGCGCACGCGCTGCGGGAAGCCGGCTGCGACCCGGCGGCGCTGGCAGCCGGATGGCGGCCGTTCGTCGCGCGCGGCTGTTCCGCCTGTCACGGCATCGGCTATCGCGGCCGCATCGGCCTGCATCAGACGATGCCGGTATCGCCCGGGCTGGCCGAGCGCATCGTCGCGCGGGCGAGCGTCGGCGAGCTCGCGCAATGCGTGGCGGCCGAGGGCGTGCGCACGCTGCGCGACGCGGCATTCGCGCGCGTCCTGGACGGCACGACGAGCATCGCGGAAGCCGTCGCCGCCACCCCCGCGGTGTGAGCATGCGCACGCCACCGCGCGAAACCCGCTTTGCATGGCGCGGCCGCCATCGCAACGGCTCACCCCGCCGCGGGACCATCATCGCCTTCGACGCCGCGGCCGCACGCGCCACGCTCGCGCGCAACGGCATCGCGGTACTGTCGCTCGACCTTCGCGGGCCGGCCCGTCCGCCTGCGGCGGCCGCGCGTGACATCACACGCTTCACGCGCCAGCTCGCGAGCCTGCTGCAGGCCGGCCTGCCGCTCGCGCCGTCGCTCGAGATGCTCGCGCGCACCCGTACGCGCGACGGCGTGCCGCGCATCGCCGCGGGGCTCGCCCGCGAGATCGTCGGCGGCCGGCGCTTCGCCGATGCACTCGCACGCTATCCATCGCAATTCGGCACGCTGTATCGCCAGTTGATCGAGGTCGGCGAGGCGTCCGGTTCGCTCGGCATCGTGCTGACGCGGATTGCGGAACACCGCGAGCGCGCCGATGCGCAATGGCGCAAGCTGCGTGCCGCACTCGCGTATCCGGCCGCCGTCATCCTGTTCGCACTCGCGATCTCCGCAGCATTGATGGTGTGGGTCGTGCCGACCTTCCGGCAGATCTTCGACGGCTTCGGCGCCGCCCTGCCCGCGCCGACCCGCGCACTGCTCGCGCTGTCCTCCGCGCTGTCGGCATGGGGCGGCGTGCTCCTGGCCGGTGCGGCCGCCACGGGGCTGGCCGCACAGCACGCGCTTCGGCGCTCGGCCGCGCTACGCCATGCGCTCGCACGGCGCCTGCTGCGCGCGCCGCTCGCGGGCAGCGCGCTGGAACGGTTCGCGGCCGCACGCTGGTGCCGGTCGCTGGCGACCCTGCTCGGCGCCGGCGTGCCGCTCGCCGATGCGTTCGCCACGCTCGAGCGCACCGCCGGCCATCCGGTGTTCGCGCACGCCACCGCGCACATCGCCGCACGCGTGCTGCGCGGCGTGCGTCTGGCCGATGCGATGCATTCGGCCGGCTGCTTTCCGGACGACGTCGTGCAACCGATCGCCGTCGCCGAGGAAACCGGTGCGCTCGACACGATGCTCGCCGACATCGCCGCATTGTGCGAACGCCAGCTCGACGCGCGTCTCGATACGCTCGCGGCGCTGGGCGAACCGTTGATCGTGATCGTCCTGGGCGCGCTCGTCGGCGGCCTCGTGATCGCGATGTACCTGCCGATCCTTCAGCTCGGCAACGTGGTGTAGCATCGCAACCGATTCTGTCGCCTTTTAGTCCAACCTCGAGCCTCATGACGCCAGCGCCCCTGTCCGCCATTTCCGATTCGCCCGAGAGCACGCTGCTCGCGCTGGCGATGCTGCCGCCCGCGCTGCAGTATGCGTTCGCGGTCGTCATCGGCCTTTGCATCGGCAGTTTCCTGAACGTGGTCGTGCACCGGTTGCCCGTGATGATGCAGCGCGCGTGGCAGGCCGAGATCGCCGAAGCGACGGGCGCCGCGAGCGCCCCGCCCGACGACGGTTATCCGCCGCGCTACGATCTGTGGCGCCCGCGCAGCGCCTGCCCGCACTGCGGCCATGTGTTGCGCGCCTGGGAAAACATTCCGCTCCTTAGCTACCTGATGCTGCGCGGCCGCTGCCGGCGCTGCGGCCATGCAATCGGCATCCGCTATCCGCTCGTCGAACTCGCGTGCGCACTGCTCGCGGCCGGCTCGCTCGCGGCGTTCGGCCCGACCGTCGCCGCGTTCGCCGCGTTCGCGCTGTGCGCGGCGCTGCTCGCGATGAGTGCGATCGATATCCGGACCGGCTACCTGCCCGACTCGATGACGCTGCCGTTGCTGTGGGCCGGGCTCGTGCTGAACCTCGGCGGCACTTTCACGTCGCTGCGCTCGGCCGTGATTGGCGCGATGGCCGGCTACCTGTTCCTGTGGTCGATCTACTGGCTGTTCAAATGGCTGCGCGGCATCGAGGGCATCGGTTTCGGCGACCTGAAGCTGCTTGCCGCGCTCGGCGCCTGGATGGGCTGGGCCGCACTGCCGCAGGTCGTGCTGTTCGCGGCGGTGACCGGCGCGGTCGTCGGGCTCGTCGCGACCTGGCGCGGCCGCATGCGCTTCGAGGAGCCGATTCCGTTCGGCCCGTTCCTCGCGGCCGGCGGCGTCGCCACGCTGTTTTTCGGCACCCCTTTCTATGCGGCGCTCGGAGGCTGACATGTTTTCAGTAGGACTCACGGGCGGCATCGGCAGCGGCAAGACGACCGTTGCCGACCTGTTCGGCGCCCGTGGCGCATCGCTCGTCGATACCGACCTGATTGCCCACCGCATCACCGCACCGGGCGGCCTCGCGATGCCGGCGATCGAGCAGGCCTTCGGCCACGGCTTCGTGGCCGCCGACGGCTCGCTCGATCGCGCGAAGATGCGCACGCTGATCTTCAGCGACGACGACGCGCGCCGGCGCCTCGAAGCGATCACGCATCCGCTGATCCGCGCGGAGACCGATCGCGAGGCGCGCGAAGCACGGGGCCCGTACGTGATGTTCGTCGTGCCGTTGCTCGTCGAGTCGGGCACCTGGAAGGCGCGCAGCAATCGTGTGCTCGTCGTCGACTGCCCGGTCGAAACGCAGATCGCGCGCGTGATGCGACGCAACGGTTTCACGCGCGAACAGGTCGAAGCGATCATCGCGCGCCAGGCGACGCGCGAAGCGCGCCTCGCTGCGGCCGACGATGTGATCGTCAACGACGCGGTCACGCCCGACGCTCTTGCCGCCCAGGTCGATGCACTGCACCAACGCTATGTCGGATTCGCGGCCGCCGCGCACTGAGCCTCGCACGCAATCGTGATGGTGTACGAAATTGGCGCGTTGCTAGGGTAGAGAGGGGGCATTAGAATGTCCTTCATTGTTTCAATCCCTACCCAAGAGGCGAGCGCGCTTGATTCTTTACGAGTATCCGTTCAACGAGCGAATTCGCACGCTGTTGCGTCTCGAAGATCTGTTCGAGCGCTTCGCGTTCTTTTTGGCTCAGGAGGACCCGCGTGAGCACCACGTCGCGCTGACGACGCTGTTCGAGATCGCCGAGGTAACGGGCCGCGCGGACCTGAAATCGGATCTGATGAAGGAGCTCGAACGTCAACGCCAGACGCTCGCCCCCTTTCGCGGCAATCCGGGCATCGAGCAGAATGCGCTCGAGGCCGTGCTCGGCGAAATCGAGCAGACGCTCGCGAATCTCGCGCAGATGCAGGGCAAGACCGGCCAGCATCTCGTCGACAACGAGTGGCTCGCCAGCATCCGCAGCCGCGCGGTGATTCCGGGCGGCACGTGCAAGTTCGACCTGCCGTCGTACTACGCGTGGCAGCAATGGCCCGCCGAGCAGCGGCGCCAGGACATCGCGAAGTGGATCCTGCCGATGCTGCCGTTGCGCGACGCCGCGGCGATCGTGCTGCGGCTCGCGCGCGAATCGGGTCAGGCGTCGAAGGTCATGGCGATGCAGGGCAGCTACCAGCAGATGCTGTCCGGGCGCAGCTACCAGTTGATGCAGGTGCGGGTGCCGCCGGAGCTGCGCGTGATTCCCGAAGCGAGCGCCAACAAATACATGTTGTGGGTACGGTTCACCATGCAGGACGGCGACGTGCGGCCGCGTGCGGTGGACATCGACGTACCGTTCCATCTGACCCTGTGTAATCTGTAACGGCCGCGTGCCGGTTCAACGCTTTCGTATGACTACCGTTGTGAAATGTCCGTCGTGCGGCGCAGAAGTGCGCTGGACGCCTGAAAACAAGTTCCGTCCCTTCTGTTCGGCCCGCTGCAAGCAGCTCGACCTTGGCGCCTGGGCCGCGGAAAAGTATCGGATCGGCGGCGCCTCCGACGAGGGTCCGTCGTCGGAAGAGGACGGCACGGACAACCGCCGCGACAGCTGAGCGGCGCGCGGTGCCGCCGCCCACTGATATGGCCCGCGTTTCAGGCGGGCCGCCACGGCGTCATTGCGACGCCGCTTCCTTCTCGAGCAGTTCGAGCACCGGCAGCGCCGCCGGCAACAGCGGCGCGACCTCGACCGGCAGTTGCTGCCATACGAACGCCTGCCCTTCCTTGCTGTGCGGCTCGCCCGTCCAGCCCGTCACCTTGCAGAAATAGAGCCGCACGTACGCGTGCGGATAATCGTGCTCGAGCGTGTGCCAGCGGTGGCTGGCCGTGACTTCGATGCCGAGTTCCTCGTGCAGCTCGCGCGCCAGCGCGTCCTCGACGCTTTCACCGGCCTCCAGCTTGCCGCCCGGAAACTCCCAGTAACCTTCGTACGGCTTGCCCTGCAGGCGTTGCGCGAGCAGATAGCGCCCGTCCGGCTGCACCATCACGCCGACCGCGACTTCCGTCACCTTGCGGCCGTCCGGCGCCCGCACGGCGCCCTCTGCCAGATCCGCGCTCATGCCTGCTCCTTGCGACCCGACCAGTCACGCGCGAACTGCCACGCGACGCGGCCCGAGCGCGAACCGCGCTCGAGCGCCCATACGAGCGCGTCGCCGCGCGCCGTCTCGATCTCCGTATCCGGGCAGCCGAAGTGACGCAGCCAGTGCGCGACGATGTCGAGGTAGTCGTCCTGCTTGAACGGATAGAAGCTGACCCACAGCCCGAAGCGCTCCGACAGCGAGATCTTCTCCTCGACGACTTCGCCAGGGTGAATCTCGCCGTCCGGCAGATGCTTGTACGACTCGTTGTCGCTCATGTACTCGGGCAGCAGATGGCGGCGGTTCGACGTCGCGTAAATCAGCACGTTGTCCGACTGCGCGGCGATCGACCCGTCGAGCGCGACCTTCAGCGCCTTGTAGCCCGATTCGCCGTCCTCGAACGACAGGTCGTCGCAAAACACGATGAACCGCTCCGGACGCTGCGATATCAGGTCGACGATGTCGCCGAGATCGTGCAGGTCGTCCTTGTCGACTTCGATCAGGCGCAGCCCGTCGTTCGCGTACGCATTCAGGCACGCCTTGATCAGCGACGACTTGCCGGTACCGCGCGCGCCCGTCAGCAGCACGTTGTTGGCCGGCTTGCGCTGTACGAACTGCCGCGTGTTCTGGTCGATCAGTGCTTTCTGGCGATCGATGTTGTGCAAGTCGCCGAGCGTGATCGACGACACGGCCGGTACCGGCTGCAGGTAACCGCGCCCCTGGCGCTTGCGCCAGCGGAACGCGTGCGCCGCGTTCCAGTCGATGGCCGCCGGTGCGGGCGGCAGCATCCCTTCGAGACGGCCGAGCAGCGCTTCCGCGCGCGTCAGAAACTGTTCAAGCTTGTCCATGTCGTTCGAGCGCTCCCGATCAGGAGCGGTAATCCGCGTTGATGCTCACGTAATCGTGCGACAGGTCGCACGTCCAGACGGTGGCCTGCGCGTCGCCACGGCCGAGCAGCACGCGGATCGTGATCTCGCTCTGCTTCATCACGCGCTGGCCGTCCTCTTCCTGATAGGCCGGGTTGCGGCCGCCCGCCTTCGCGACGAGCACGTCGTCCAGATAGAGGTCGATCTTGCCGACGTCGAGATCCGCGACGCCCGCATAGCCGATCGCCGCGAGAATCCGGCCCAGGTTGGGGTCGGATGCGTAGAAGGCCGTCTTCACGAGCGGCGAATGGCCGATCGCGTACGCGATCTGGCGGCATTCGGCGACGCTCTTGCCGCCTTCGACCTGCACCGTCATGAACTTCGTCGCGCCTTCGCCGTCGCGCACGATCAGTTGCGACAGCACCTGCGCGACTTCCGTCACCGCGTCGCGCAGCGCCGCATAGGCCGGCGAATCGGTCGACGTGATCGCCGGCAGCGTGCTCTTGCCCGATGCGATCAGGATGAACGAGTCGTTCGTCGACGTGTCGCCGTCGATCGTGATGCAGTTGAACGAGCGGTCGGCGACTTCCTTGACGAGCGTGTCGAGCACCGGCTGCGCGACGTTCGCATCGAACGCGAGGAAGCCGAGCATCGTCGCCATGTTCGGCTTGATCATGCCCGCGCCCTTGCTGATGCCCGTCAGCGTGACCGTGTGGCCGTCGATCGTCACCTGGCGCGACGTCGCCTTCGGCAGCGTGTCGGTCGTCATGATCGCCTGCGCGGCGTCGAACCAGTTCGCGGCCTTGCGGTTCGCGAGCGCAGCCGGCAAGCCGGCCTTCAGACGATCGATCGGCAGCGGCTCGAGGATCACGCCGGTCGAGAACGGCAGCACCTGCGCCGGCTCGATGCCCGCGAGACGCGCGAGTTCCGTACACGTTTCACGGGCGTTCACGAGGCCCGGCTCGCCGGTGCCCGCGTTCGCATTGCCCGTATTCACGACCAGCGCACGGATGCCCGCGCCGCCCGCACGCACCTTCGCCAGGTGCTCGCGGCAGACGGTGACCGGCGCCGCGCAGAAACGGTTTTCGGTGAACACGCCCGCGACCGTCGCGCCTTCGTCGACGGAGATGACCAGCACGTCCTTGCGATTCGGCTTGCGGATGTTCGCTTCCGCCCAGCCGAGCGTGACGCCGGCGACGGGATGCAGTTGGGCGGGATCGATCGACGGAAAATTGACAGCCATGGGGCACACCTGCCGGATGGAAAATGCCGGCACGCGCCGGCATCGATTGGAAGAACCGGCGGCCGCACGCGCGGGCCGCCACAACTCACATCACTGACTCGAAGCTGCGAACGACGCGGCACGCGTGACGCGCGCCGCCGCCGATCATGACAGCTTCCCGTGACATTGCTTGTACTTCTTGCCGCTGCCGCACGGGCACGGGTCGTTGCGGCCGACCTTCGGCATTTCGCCGCCGGGGCCGCTGTGCGTCATCGCGCTGCCGACCATGTCGGCCGTCGCCGTGGCCGCCGCGGCTGCGGTGACGTTCGCGACCGGCGCACCGGCGTCCGCGTAGTCGGCGTGCTGGTATTCGACGTTCTCGAGATGACCGCCGCGCTCCTCGATCTGCTCGGCCGCCTCTTCCAGCTGTTCCGGCGACTGGATCTGCACGTTCATCACAATGCGCGTGACTTCCTGCTTGATCGCGTCGAGCATCGCGGCGAACAGCTCGAACGCCTCGCGCTTGTACTCCTGCTTCGGGTTCTTCTGCGCATAGCCGCGCAGGTGGATGCCCTGGCGCAGGTGGTCGAGCGCCGCCAGGTGCTCGCGCCACAGGCGGTCGACCGTCTGCAGCATCACCGAGCGCTCGAACGCGCTGAACGATTCGCGGCCGACCATCGCGACCTTCGCCTCGTACTGCTCGTCGGCGGCCGTCATCACGGCGTCGAGGATCTCCTCGGCGGTGATCGACGACGACTCGTTCACCATTTCCTGGATCGCGAGATCGAGCTGCCAGTCGTTGCGCAGCGCTTCCTCGAGCTCGGGCACGTCCCACTGCTCTTCGATGCTGCCTTCCGGCACGAACTGGCGGACGACTTCGGTGATCACGCCGTGACGCATCGCGGTGATCGTCTCGGTGATGTCGTGCGCCTCGAGCAGCTCGTTGCGCTGCTGGTAGATCACCTTGCGCTGGTCGTTCGACACGTCGTCGTATTCGAGCAGTTGCTTGCGGATGTCGAAGTTGCGCGCTTCGACCTTGCGCTGCGCCGATTCGATCGACCGCGTGACGATGCCCGCCTCGATCGCCTCGCCTTCCGGCATCTTCAGGCGATCCATGATCGAGCGCACGCGGTCGCCCGCGAAGATACGCAGCAGCGGGTCGTCGAGCGACAGGTAGAAGCGCGACGAGCCCGGATCGCCCTGGCGGCCTGCACGGCCGCGCAGCTGGTTGTCGATCCGGCGCGATTCGTGGCGCTCGGTGCCGATGATGTGCAGGCCGCCCGCGGCTTTCACTTCCTCGTGCAGCGTTTCCCACTCGTCGTGCAGCTTCTGGATGCGACGGGCCTTTTCGTCGGCCGGAATCGCATCGTCGGCCTCGATGAACGCCGCCTGCTTCTCCGCGTTGCCGCCGAGCACGATGTCGGTACCGCGGCCGGCCATGTTGGTCGCGATCGTGATGCGCTTCGGACGGCCGGCTTCCGCGACGATCGCCGCTTCACGCTCGTGCTGCTTCGCGTTCAGCACTTCGTGCGGCAGCCCGGCCTGCTTCAGCAGGTGCGACAGCAGTTCGGAGTTCTCGATCGACGTCGTGCCGACCAGCACCGGCTGGCCACGCTCGTAGCAGTCGCGGATGTCGCGGATCACCGCGTCGTAGCGCTCCTTGGCCGTCTTGTAGATCTGGTCCTGCTTGTCGATCCGCTTCGGCGGGCGGTTGGTCGGGATCACGACCGTCTCGAGGCCGTAGATCTCGTTGAATTCGTACGCTTCGGTGTCCGCGGTACCGGTCATGCCGGCCAGCTTCGCGTACATCCGGAAGTAGTTCTGGAACGTGATCGACGCGAGCGTCTGGTTCTCGCTCTGGATCTTCACGTGCTCCTTCGCCTCGACCGCCTGGTGCAGGCCGTCCGACCAGCGGCGGCCGGCCATCAGGCGGCCCGTGAATTCGTCGACGATGACCACTTCGCCGTTCTGCACGACGTAGTGCTGATCCTTGTGGAACAGCGTGTGGGCGCGCAGCGCCGCGTACACGTGGTGCATCAGCGTGATGTTCTGCGGCGCGTACAGGCTCTCGCCCTCGCCGATCAGGCCCCATTCGGCGAGCAGACGCTCGGCCTTCTCGTGGCCCGATTCCGTCAGGAACACCTGGCGCGCCTTCTCGTCGAGCGTGTAGTCGCCCGGCTTCTCGACGCCCGTGCCGTCGGCCTTCTCCTCGCCGATCTGGCGCTCGAGCAGCGGCGGCAGTGCGTTCATCCGCACGTACAGCTCGGTGTGATCCTCGGCCTGGCCCGAAATGATCAGCGGCGTACGCGCTTCGTCGATCAGGATCGAGTCCACTTCGTCGACGACCGCGAAGTTCAGGGCCCGCTGCACGCGCGCGTCGGTCTCGTAGACCATGTTGTCGCGCAGGTAGTCGAAGCCGAATTCGTTGTTCGTGCCGTACGTGATGTCCGCCGCGTAGGCCTGTTGCTTCTGGTCGTGTTCCATGCCGGACAGGTTGATGCCGACCGACAGACCGAGGAAGTTGTAGAGGCGCGCCATCCATTCGGCGTCGCGCTGCGCGAGGTAATCGTTGACGGTCACGACGTGCACGCCGCGGCCGGCCAGCGCATTCAGGTACACGGGCAGCGTCGCGACGAGCGTCTTGCCTTCGCCGGTGCGCATTTCCGCGATCTTGCCGTAGTGGAGCACCATGCCGCCGATCATCTGCACGTCGAAGTGCCGCATCTTCAGCACGCGGCGGCTCGCTTCGCGACAGACCGCGAAGGCCTCGGGCAGCAGCTTGTCGAGCGACTCGCCGGCCGCGACCCGCTGGCGGAATTCGTCCGTCTTGCCGCGCAACTGGTCGTCCGTCAGCTTCTCGATCTGCGTTTCGAGCGCATTGATCGTCGCGACGGTCTTTTGGTATTGCTTGACGAGCCGCTGGTTGCGGCTGCCAAAAATTTTCTGGAGAAAACCGGTTGTCATCGGATCGGATCCTGCGTCGCAGCACCGACGCCCGGCGCGTGTTGCGCGCCCCGGCGCCCGAGCCTCGGCGGCTTAGCGAATTAGTGGACTCAAACGTTGAATTTTAGCACGCGGGGACGCGTGCGCCTGCGTCCCGGCCGGACGGGCATCGCGCGCCGGGGCCGGGCGGGCGGAGCCGAAAGCCGCCCGTGTACGGGCCGGCGCGGGTACAATCGGCTGCAACGTCCGCGCGCGTGCGCGCTCGAAGAAAGCCTCGATGAACCGATTTTCCAAGCGTTTCGGCCCGCTCGCCGCCTATCGCCCGCAACCCGTGTCCGAAGTGCTCGGCCGTACCGACGCTTTCGCGGCGCTGCGCGCGGGCGTCGAGCAGATCGCGTCGCTGCAGCGCGACCTGGGCGCATGCCTGCCCGACTATCTGGCGAATCACGTCGAGCCGGGCTTCATCAAGGACGGCACCCTGACCCTCTTTGCCGCGCACAATGCGCTGGCCGCGCGGCTGCGGCAGGTCGAAGTACGGCTGCTCGGCGACCTCCAGAAACGCGGCTGGCCCGTGACGACGCTGCGCGTACGCGTGCGGCCGAAGGACGCGCCGGAGCCGCCGCACGTGAAGCAGGCGCGGATGACCTCGGCCGGCGCCGCCGCACTGCGCGACCTCGCCGACCACCTCGAGCCGTCGCCGCTGCAGGCCGCGCTCGCGCGGATGGCGGCACGGCACGGCGCGAAGCCGCGTTGACCGCACCGGCCATCGTCGGCGGCCGCCAGCCAACAAAAAAGCGACCCGAGGGTCGCTTTTTTATCGCTTGCGCTGAACGCCGGTCACGCGAAGGCCGTCTGCGCGTCGAACGCGAACCCCTTCGGTGCAGCCTGCGGATCGTCAAACGTCACGATCTCGTACGCGTCTTCGTGCGCGAGCAGTTCGCGCAGCAACGCGTTGTTCAGGCCGTGGCCCGACTTGTACGCGGTGTACGACGCCAGCAGCGGGTGGCCGATCACGTACAGGTCGCCGATCGCGTCGAGCATCTTGTGCTTTACGAACTCGTCGTCATAGCGCAGCCCGTCGTTGTTCAGGATCCGGTACTCGTCGAGCACGATCGCGTTGTCCATGCTGCCGCCGCGCGCCAGGCCGATCTCGCGCAGCATCTCGGCCTCGTGCGCGAAGCCGAACGTGCGCGCACGCGCGATCTCGCGCACGTACGACGTGGTCGCGAAATCGACCTCGAGCTCCTGGCCCGTCTTGTCGACGGCCGGGTGGCGGAAGTCGATCGAGAACTTCAGCTTGAAGCCGAAATACGGATCGAGACGCGCGAACTTGTCGCCATCGCGGATCTCGACCGGCTTCGTCACCTTGATGAAGCGCTTCGGCGCGTTCTGCTCCTCGATGCCGGCGGACTGGATCAGGAACACGAACGTGGCCGCGCTGCCGTCCATGATCGGGATTTCCTCGGCCGTCACATCGACGTACAGGTTGTCGATGCCCAGCCCCGCACACGCGGACATCAGGTGCTCGACCGTCGACACGCGCACGCCATCCTTCTGCAACACCGACGCGAGCCGCGTGTCGCCGATCGACATCGCCGATGCGGGAATGTCGACCGGCGTGGGCAGGTCGACGCGTGAAAAGACGATGCCCGTGCCGGGCGCGGCGGGACGGAGCGTCAACTCGATCTTGCGGCCCGAGTGGACACCGATACCCACGGTCTTCACGATGGATTTGATGGTGCGCTGCTTCAACATGGTCTTCTTCGTCTTGATTGAAGATATCAATCAGGAGTTATATTCGATAGGCGGGATTATAGCGTAATTCCCTATTCAGCGCTGTCTGAAACTGCGTATCAATCTGTTTCGACAGTTTACCCGCGCCGATACGGGACGGGCCGATGCCCGGAACGGAGGCGTTTCCGGTCATCAGCCCGTGTTACAACTGCCCTGAGGCCGGTGAGCAGCGTTGCCGGAAGGCAACGGCGCACCGCACGATCAGGACGTCAACGTCGCGAGAACACTCGCCGCATCGCTCACTTCGAATTTGCCCGGCGCCTCGACGGCCAGCGTCTTGACCACACCGCCGTCAATCACCATCGCGTAGCGCAGGGAACGAATTCCCATGCCACGCGCGGACAAATCCTGCGTCAGCCCCAGCGCATGAGTGAAAGCCGCGCTGCCGTCCGCCATCATGCGCACCTTGCCCGCGGTGTGCAGATCACGTCCCCATGCGCCCATCACGAATGCGTCGTTGACGGACACGCACCAGATCTCGTCGATACCCGCCGCGCGCAATTGCTCGGCGTGCTCGACGTAGCCCGGCACATGCTGCGCCGAGCAGGTCGGCGTGAACGCGCCCGGTAATCCGAAGATCACCACCCGCTTTCCCGCAACCTGGTCGCGCACGCTGTAGGCGTTCGGCCCCAGCGTGCACCCTTCGCGCGCGTCGTCGATGAACTCGAACAATTGCGCGTCGGGCAGCGCGTCGCCCACTTGAATCATGGCTGGTCCCTCATAGCGATACGGTTTTTCAACGTGTTGCGGACAGCACGGCCCATCCCGCTCCGCTCAAGCGAAGAGGGCACGTTTCCCGGCCCGGCGTCGCATCCGACGCGGCCTGTTTGGGTCCGTAGCATCCGTCACGCCGGCGTTACCGCGGCAACTTCGCCGCGGCTTCGCCTGTGTTTGCGTCAGTCAGCCTGCTTGCGCAGGAAAGCCGGGATGTCGTACGTGTCGACACCCTTCTCCTGCAGCGCCTGCACGTGCGATGCCGCGGTTTCGCGCGAATTGCGCCACACCGCCGGCGTATCGAGCGCGCCGTAGTCGGCCGTGCTGACGTGATGCGGCTGCGCATAGCCGTGCGACACCGCGCTGACCGGCTGGTTGTCCGTACCCGTGCGCAGCAGCGTCATCGGGGCCGACTGCTGCTTCTTCGCCGCACGGCCCAGACCCGTCGCCACGACCGTCACGCGCAGTGCATCGCCCATCGCGTCGTCGTACACCGCACCGAAGATCACCGTCGCATCTTCCGCCGCGTAGCTCTTGATCGTGTTCATCACTTCGCGCGTTTCCGACAGGCGCAGCGAACGGCTCGACGTGATGTTGACCAGCACGCCGCGCGCGCCCGACAGATCGACGCCTTCGAGCAGCGGGCTCGCCACGGCCTGTTCCGCCGCGAGGCGTGCGCGATCGACGCCGGCAACCGTCGCCGTACCCATCATCGCCTTGCCCTGCTCGCCCATCACCGTCTTCACGTCTTCGAAGTCGACGTTCACGAGGCCGTCGACGTTGATGATTTCCGCGATACCTGCCACCGCGTTGTTCAACACGTCGTCCGCGCACTGGAAGCACTTGTCCATCTCGGCGTCGTCGCCCATCACGTCGAACAGCTTGTCGTTCAGCACGACGATCAGCGAGTCGACGTGATCCTCCAGTTGCTGCGAGCCTGCTTCGGCGACGCGCATGCGCTTGCCGCCTTCGAACTCGAACGGCTTGCTGACGACACCGACCGTCAGAATGCCCATCTCCTTCGCGATCTGCGCGACCACCGGTGCGGCGCCCGTGCCCGTGCCACCGCCCATGCCGGCCGTGATGAACACCATGTGCGCGCCGCGCAGTGCGTCGGCGATGCGCTCACGCGCTTCTTCCGCTGCCGCACGACCCATTTCCGGCTTCGCACCGGCGCCCAGACCCGTGTTGCCGAGCTGGATCACCGACGATGCGCGCGAACGCGACAGCGCCTGGGCGTCCGTGTTCATCACGATGAAGTCGACGCCCTGCACGCCGCGGTTGATCATGTGCTGGACGGCATTGCCGCCAGCGCCGCCAACGCCGACCACCTTGATGATGGTGCCGTTGGTTTCGGTTTCCAGCATTTCGAATTCCATTGTTGCCTCCGTCAAGAGAATGACTGCTACTCGGCCGTTATTCGGCAGGAGATCGGGCAACCCCCTGTCGCGCGCCAGCCGCCGGCACCAGCGCGAATTTCGATTCGGTTTGTCAGAAGTTGCTCAGGAACCATTCCTTCATCCGCGAGAACACCTGCCCCGCGTTGCCGGACTGCACGGCGACCTTGCGGCCGCGCATGCGCTGCGCACTGCCTTCGACGAGCAGCCCCATCGCCGTCGAGTAGCGCGGATTGCGCACGACGTCGGAGAGGCCGCCTGCATATTCCGGCGCGCCGATACGCACCGGTTTCAGGAAAATGTCTTCACCGAGCTCGACCATGCCCGGCATCATCGACGCGCCGCCGGTAATGACCACGCCGGAGCTCAGGAGTTCTTCGTAACCCGACTCGCGCACGACCTGCTGCACGAGCGAGAACAGTTCCTCGACGCGCGGCTCGATCACGGCCGCGAGCGCCTGGCGCGACAGCGTGCGCGGACCGCGTTCGCCGAGGCCCGGCACTTCGACCATTTCGTCCGGATCGGCGAGCGCCTGCTTCGCGATCCCGTAGCCGACCTTGATGTCTTCCGCATCCGGCGTCGGCGTGCGCAGCGCCATCGCGATGTCGCTCGTGATCTGGTCGCCGGCGATCGGGATCACCGCCGTGTGGCGGATCGCGCCTTCGGCGAAGATCGCGATGTCGGTCGTGCCGCCGCCGATGTCGACCAGCACCACGCCGAGATCCTTCTCGTCTTCCGTCAGCACCGCCAGCGACGACGCGAGCGGCTGCAGGATCAGGTCGTTCACCTCCAGACCGCAGCGGCGCACGCACTTGACGATGTTCTGCGCGGCGCTCACCGCGCCCGTCACGATGTGCACCTTCACTTCCAGCCGGATGCCGCTCATCCCGATCGGCTCGCGCACGTCTTCCTGGCCGTCGATGATGAATTCCTGCGTGAGGATGTGCAGCACCTGCTGGTCGGTCGGGATGTTGATCGCCTTCGCGGTCTCGATCACGCGCGCGACGTCCGTCTGCGTGACTTCCTTGTCCTTGATCGCGACCATCCCGCTCGAGTTGAAGCTGCGGATGTGGCTGCCCGCGATCCCCGTGAACACGTTGGTGATCTTGCAGTCGGCCATCAGCTCGGCTTCCTCGAGCGCGCGCTGGATCGATTGCACGGTGGCCTCGATGTTGACCACCACACCTTTCTTCAGACCCTTCGACTCGCTCTGGCCGAGACCGATCACCTCGTAGTGACCCTCGCCTTTCAGCTCGGCGACGATGGCCACCACCTTCGACGTGCCGATGTCGAGGGAAACCAGCAGATCCTTGTAGTCTTTGCTCATAAAGTGCTCTTGCGTGTGATCTCTCGTTACTTCTTGCGCTTGTCGGTATCGGTCAGGAACCGCATGCCTGCCGCGCGAATCGCGAATCCGTTCGGATACCGCAGGTCCGCGTACTCGATGTCGTTGCCCCAACGCTCCGTGACGGCCGGCCACGCGGCGACCAGGCGCTGGCTCCGGTCATGCAGCGTGTCGCTGTTGCGTTCCTTGCCCAGCTCGACCTGCATGCCGTTCGACAGCTTCACCGTCCACGCGTACCGCGCCGACAGCGTCACTTCTTCCGGCGCCGCCTTCAGCGGCGCAAACCATTTCCCGAAGTCGCGATATCGCGTGACGACTTCCTTCGCACTGCCTTCCGGGCCGTCGAACGCCGGCAGCTCCTGCTCCAGTTCGCCCTGGTTCGCGGTGAACAGCTCGCCGTCGACGCTCACCAGCTGATCGCTGCCCCAGGTCCCGAGCGGTTTGTACTCCTCGAGCGTGACAGCCAGCGCATTCGGCCACACCCGGCGCACGCTCGCGTGACGCACCCACGGCATCTGCTCGAACGCCGCGCGCGCCGTATCGAGATCGACCGTGAAGAAATTGCCCTTCAGCCGGCCGACCACGCCCGCGCGCACCGTCGGCGAGTTGATGTGCTCGGTGTCGCCGTCGATGCGGATTTCCCGCAGCGCGAACGTCGGGCGCTGGATCAGCCAGTAGCAGCCGGCCGCCGCCAACACGAGCAGCAGCAGCGCGTACAGCGCGCTGGCGGCAAGGTTGAGTTGGCGAACGTTGTTCCACATACGTCGTTCCGTTCCTGCGTCAGTCGTTGAGCGTGAGCGACAGCACCTTCACGACCAGCTCGGAATAGCCGATGCCGACCGCGCGCGCGGCCTTCGGCGGCAGCGAGTGGTCGGTCATCCCGGGGGCCGTGTTCACTTCGAGGAAATACGCATTGCCGGCCGCGTCGAGCATGAAATCCGCGCGGCCCCAGTCGGTACAGCCGAGCACGTCGAACGCGCGGCGCGCGATGCGCTTCAGTTCCGTTTCCTGTTCCGCCGGCAGGCCGCACGGGATCAGGTACTGCGTATCGTCGGCAACGTACTTCGCGTGGTAGTCGTAGAACTCGCCCGCCGGCACGATCTTGATCAGCGGCAGGTCGAGATCGCCGGCGATGCACGCGGTATATTCGCCGCCACCTTCGATGCTCTTCTCGACGATCACGATCTTGTCGTGCGTCGCGGCTTCCGCGAGCGCGGCCGGCAGCGCGTCGGCCGTCTTCACCTTCAGCACCGCGACGCTCGAGCCTTCGCTCGCCGGCTTCACGAACAGCGGCAGGCCGAGCTTCGCGACGATGTCGGTCGCGCGCGCGGCCAGGTCGTCGCCGCGCATCACCGTCTCGAACGGCGGCGTCGGCACGCCCGTCTGCTGCCACACGAGCTTCGTGCGGAACTTGTCGAGGCCGAGCGCCGAGCCCAGCACGCCGCTGCCCGTGTAGCGAATCCCGTAGAAATCGAGCGCGCCCTGGATCTGGCCGTTCTCGCCGTAGCCGCCGTGCAGCGCATTGAACGCGCGCACGAAACCTTCGTCCTTCAGCGCCGACAGCGGCCGCTCGGCCGGGTCGAACGGATGCGCGTCGACGCCCGCATCCCGCAGGCCCTGCAGCACGAGGCGGCCCGAGGTGAGCGACACCTCGCGCTCGGCGGATTCGCCGCCGAACAACACCGCCACCTTGCCGAAACGTTTCGGATCGATCCCGCTCATGTCATGCCTTCTGTTGAATGTGTTGCACGAGCTTCGCCGGCACGCCGCCGATCGAACCCGCCCCCATCGTGATCACCACGTCGCCGTTCTGCGCGACCTTCGCCAATGCGTCCGGCACGTCGTCGACCGTCGCGACGAACACCGGGTCGACCTTGCCCACCGCGCGCAGCGCACGCGACAGCGCGTCGCCGCTGGCCGTCGGGATCGCGGCCTCGCCGGCCGCATAGACTTCCGTCAGCACCAGCGCATCGACCGTCGACAGCACGTTGACGAAATCGTCGAAGCAGTCGCGCGTGCGCGTGTAGCGGTGCGGCTGGAACGCCAGCACGAGGCGACGGCCCGGGAACGCGCCGCGCGCGGCCGCGATCGTCGCCGCCATCTCGACCGGGTGATGACCGTAGTCGTCGATCAGCGTGTACTGGCCGCCGTCCGCGCTCGGCACCTCGCCGTAGCGCTGGAAGCGCCGGCCGACGCCGTTGAATTCCGCCAGCGCCAGCTGGATCGCGTCGTCCGACACGCCGAGATCGGTCGCGATCGCGATCGCCGCGAGCGCGTTCTGCACGTTGTGCAGGCCCGGCATGTTCAGCACGACCGCGAGCGGCGCACGCCCTTCGCGGATCACCGTGAAGTGCATCCGGCCGTCGCGCGCGTCGATGTCCTCCGCGCGCACCTGCGCGTCCGGCGACAGGCCGTAGCGCACGACCGGCTTCGAGATGAACGGAATGATCTGCCGCACGTTCGGATCGTCGACGCACACCACCGCGCTGCCGTAGAACGGCAGGCGCTGCGTGAATTCGATGAACGCCTGCTTGAGCCGCGCGAAATCGTGGCCGTAGGTGTCCATGTGGTCGGCATCGATGTTCGTGATGACTTCGATCACCGGGTACAGGTTCAGGAACGACGCGTCCGACTCGTCGGCCTCGGCGACGATGAAGTCGCCCGTGCCGAGCCGCGCGTTCGCGCCGGCGCTGATCAGCCGGCCGCCGATCACGAAGGTCGGGTCCAGCCCGCCCGCGGCGAGCACGCTCGCGACGAGGCTCGTCGTCGTGGTCTTGCCGTGCGTGCCGGCGATCGCGATACCCTGCTTCAGGCGCATCAGCTCCGCCAGCATCACCGCGCGCTGCACGATCGGCACGCCCTGGTGGCGCGCGGCCAGCACTTCGGGGTTGTCCGAGCGCACGGCCGTCGACACGACGACCGCGTTCGCGCCCTCGATGTTCGCCGCATCGTGGCCGATCGCGATCCGCGCGCCCAGCGCCTCGAGGCGGTCGGTCACCGCATTGCGCGACAGGTCCGAGCCGCTGACCGCGTAGCCGAGGTTGACGAGCACTTCGGCGATGCCGCTCATGCCCGCGCCGCCGATCCCGACGAAATGAATGTGTTTGACGATGTGTTTCATTGCAGTTGTTCCAGGTTCGCGCCGGCCGCCTTCGCGCAGACGCGCGCGACTTCGTCGGTGGCCTCGGGCTTCGCGAGCGCGCGCGAACGTTCCGCCATGTCCGCGAGCGATGCCCGCGACTGGCCGCGCAGCCAGTCGGCGAGCAGCTCCGCCGACAGGTCGCGTTGTTGCACCAGCACGGCCGCGCCCGCATCGGCGAGAAACGCGGCGTTGGTCGTCTGGTGATCGTCGACCGCGTACGGGAACGGCACGAACAGCGCCGCCACACCCACCGCCGCGATCTCCGACACCGTCATCGCGCCCGACCGGCAGATCACCAGATCCGCCGCCGCATACGCGGCCGCCATGTCGTCGATGAACGGTACGAGCCGCACGTCCTCGCCGGCCGCGAAACCGGCCGCTTCGTAATTCGCCTTCAGTGCCTCGATGTGCTTCACGCCGGCCTGGTGCACGACGCGCGGGCGCTCGCCCGGCGCCAGCAGCGCCAGCGCGCGCGGCACGACTTCGTTGAGCGCGGCCGCCCCGAGGCTGCCGCCGACGACCAGCACGTTCAACGGGCCGCTGCGCGACGCATAGCGTGCGTGGGGCGGTTCCGTGTGCGCCAGTTCCGCGCGAATCGGGTTACCCGTCCATTCCGCGTGCGGCAGCGCGCCGGGGAACGCGACGAGCACGCGCTTCGCGAGTTTCGCGAGCACCTTGTTGGTCAGGCCCGCGATCGAATTCTGTTCATGCAGCACGAGCGGCCGTCCCGACAGCGCGGTCATCACGCCCGCCGGGAACGTGATGTAGCCGCCCATCCCGAGCACGACGTCCGGCCGCACGCGGCGCAGCGCGCCGAGGCTCTGCCAGCATGCGCGCAGCAGGTTGACCGGCAGCGTCAGCTTGGTCTTCAGGCCCTTGCCGCGCAGCCCGCCGAACCGCACGTACTCCATCGGAATGCCGTGCTTCGGCACCAGCGTCGCTTCCATCCCGGCCGGATTGCCGAGCCATACGACGCGCCAGCCCGCCGCTTCCATCCGGTGCGCGACCGCGAGCCCCGGGAACACGTGGCCCCCGGTGCCGCCTGCCATCACCATCAGCGTGCGTTGCGACGCGGTCATACCTTCCCTCCGCGCATCAGCACCCGGTTCTCGTAATCGACCCGCAGCAGCACCGCGAGCGCGACACAGTTCAGCAGGATGCCGGAGCCGCCATAGCTCACGAGCGGCAGCGTCAGCCCCTTGGTCGGCAGCAGCCCGAGGTTCACGCCCATGTTGATGAACGTCTGCGCGCCGAACCAGATGCCGATGCCCTTCGCCATCAGGCCCGCGAACGTGCGATCGAGCGCGAGCGCCTGGCGGCCGATCTCGAACGCGCGACGCACGATCCAGTAGAACAGCAGGATCACGACCAGCACGCCGATGAAGCCGAGTTCCTCGCCGATCACCGCGAGGATGAAGTCCGTATGCGCTTCCGGCAGGTAATTCAGCTTCTCCACACTGCCGCCGAGGCCGACGCCGAACCACTCGCCGCGGCCGAACGCGATCAGCGAGTGCGTGAGCTGGTACGCCTTGCCCTGCGCGTAGCGCTCGTCCCACGGATCGAGATACGCGAAGATCCGCTCGCGACGCCACGGCGACAGCCACACGAGCATCGTGAACGTGCCGACCGCCGTCGCGACGAGGCCGCCGAACAGCTTGCCGTTCACGCCGCCGAGGAACAGCACGCCCATCGCGATCGCGGCGACCACCATGAACGCGCCCATGTCAGGCTCGAGCAGCAGCAGCGCGCCGACCAGGCCGACCGCGAACGCCATCGGCAGGAAGCCCTTCGCGAAGCTCTGCATGTATTCCTGCTTGCGCACCGTGTAGTTCGCCGCGTAGATCGTCACCGCGAGCTTCATGATTTCCGACGGCTGCATGTTCGTGATGCCGAGCGGAATCCAGCGGCGCGCCCCGTTCACGCCCTTGCCGACGTGCGGGATCAGCACGATCACGAGGCCGACCAGCGCGATCAGGAAAAGATGCGGCGCGTACTTGTCCCAGGTCGACACCGGCACGCGGAACGCGAGCACCGCCGCGATGAACGCGACGGTGAGCGACACGCAGTGGCGCATCAGGAACGCGTAATCGTGATACGACGCGTATTTCGGCGAATCGGGCATCGCGATCGACGCCGAATACACCATCACGACGCCGAGTCCGAGCAGCGCGATCGCGACCCACAGCAGCGAATAGTCGAAATCGAGCATCCGCGAACGGCTCGGGCGCACGCCGTTGACGACGCTCGCGAGGCCGCCCGTCGCGGCGCGCGTGGCCGATGCGACGCGGCCGCCCGCGGCATTGCCGCCGGTGTCGCGCCGGTCATTGAAGCGGGAGACGAGGCGATCGGACCAGCTCATGGCGTCGCTCCTTTGTCGATGGCGATTGCGTCGACCGCCGCGCGGAACACTTCCGCGCGATGGGCGTAGTTCCTGAACATGTCGAGGCTCGCGCAAGCAGGCGACAGCAACACCGCATCGCCCGGCTCGGCGAGCTCGGCTGCTGCGTGCACCGCTGCTTCGAGCGTCGCGTGGTCGGCGAGCGGCACGCCCGTTTCGGCGAGCGTGTCGCGGATCACCGGCGCGTCGCGCCCGATCAGCATCACCGCGCGGCACCAGCGCGCGACCGGCGCGACCAGCGGCGCGAAATCCTGCCCCTTGCCGTCGCCGCCCGCGATCAGCACGATCTTCTGCGCGAGCCCGTCGAGCGCGGCTACCGTCGCGCCGACGTTCGTGCCCTTGCTGTCATCCACATAGTCGACGTCGTCGATCGTCGCGATCACTTCGACGCGATGTGCTTCGCCGCGGTATTCGCGCAGCGCGTGCAGCAACGGTGCGGCCGGAAGGTCGATCGCGCGCGCGAGCGCGAACGCGGCCAGCGCGTTCGCCGCGTTGTGCAGCCCGCGGATGCGCAGCGCGTCGGCCGGCATCAGGCGCTTTTGCGCGATGTCGGGCGTATGCGCGGCGTCGCGCTTGCGCCGGCGGGTCGTCGTCGCTTCATCCGGCGCGTCGCGATCGACGGCTTCCACCAGCCAGGCGATGCCGTTGTCGCGCGACAGCCCGTAGTCGCCGTCCTGCGTCGGCTCGTTCAGGCCGAACGTGACCGTGCGCGGCGCGTCGGCCGCGCCGGCTGCGGGTGCGAACTTCATCACGGCCGCGTCGTCGCGGTTCAGCACGCGCGTCGTCGTCGCGCCGAAGATCCGGCCCTTTGCCTGCGCGTATGCGTCGAAGCTGCCGTGCCAGTCGAGATGGTCCTGCGTGATGTTGAGGATCGCGGCCGCGTCGGGCGCAAACGTGCGCGCGGTCTCGAGCTGGAAGCTCGACAGTTCGAGCACCCACACGTCGGGCAGCGCGGTTTCGTCGATCGCGCTCGCGAGCCGGTCGAGCATCGCCGGGCTGATGTTGCCCGCGACGGCGACCTTCTTGCCCGAACGCTGGCACAGCAGGCCCGTGAGGCTCGTCGTCGTGGTCTTGCCGTTGGTGCCGGTAATCGCGAGCACCTTCGGCTGGTAGCCGCTCGTGCCGAGCGCGCGCAGCGCCTGCGCGAAGAATTCCAGCTCGCCCCATACCGCGACACCGCGCTCGCTCGCGGCCGTGACCAGCGCCGCGAGTGCCGGCTCCAGCGGCGACAGCCCGGGGCTCAGTCCGACGATCTCGACGCCGCCGTCGAGCAGCGCGGGCGCGAACGCCCCACCAACGAATTCCGCATCGATGCCTTCGGCCTGCAGCGCGGCAAGGTTCGGCGGCGCCTCGCGGGTATCGGCAATACGCAGCCGGCACCCGTGCCTCGCGCACCATCGCGCGATCGCGAGACCCGATTCCCCGAGCCCCAGTACGAGCACCATCGGCCGTTGCCGATCTCCAAACATCTCGCCAGACATCCTTGTTACCTTTCCTTTACCGCAGCTTGAGGGTGGTCAGACCGAACAGGCACAGCATCAGCGTGATGATCCAGAAACGCACGACCACCTGCGTTTCCTTCCAGCCGGACAGTTCGAAATGGTGATGCAGCGGCGCCATCTTCAGCAGGCGGCGCCCTTCGCCGTAACGCTTCTTCGTGTACTTGAACCACGACACCTGCAGCATCACCGACAGCGTTTCCGCGACGAAGATGCCGCCCATGATGAACAGCACGATTTCCTGGCGCACGATCACCGCGACCGTGCCGAGCGCGCCGCCCAGCGCCAGCGCGCCGACGTCGCCCATGAACACCTGCGCGGGGTGCGTGTTGTACCAGAGGAACGCGAGCCCGGCCCCGCCCATCGCGGAACAGAAGATCAGCAGCTCGCCCGCGCCCGGGATGTGCGGGAACAGCAGGTATTTTGAATAGACCGCGCTACCCATCACGTACGCGAACACACCGAGCGACGCGCCGACCAGCACGACCGGCATGATCACGAGGCCGTCGAGGCCGTCGGTCAGGTTCACCGCGTTGCTCGCGCCGACGATCACGAAGTAGGTCAGCACGATGAAGCCCCACACGCCGAGCGGGTAGCTGATCGACTTCAGGAACGGCAGCATCAGGTCGGCGCGCGCCGGCAGCCCCATCGACAGGCCGCTCCGCACCCACGCCATGAACAGGTCGAACACGCGCACGTTGTTCGCCTCGGACACGCTGAACGCGAGATAAACAGCCGCGAACAGCCCGATCACCGATTGCCAGAAATACTTCTCGCGCGACGACATCCCGCGCGGGTCCTTGTGGACGACCTTGCGGTAATCGTCGACCCAGCCGATCACGCCGAAGCCGAACGTGACGAGCATCACGATCCAGATGAAACGGTTCGTCAGGTCGCCCCACAGCAGCGTCGCGACCGCGATGCCGATCAGGATCAGCACGCCGCCCATCGTCGGCGTGCCGGACTTGACGAGGTGGGTCTGCGGGCCGTCCTTGCGCACGGCCTGCCCGACCTTCATTTGCGTCAGCTTGCGGATCACCCACGGACCGCACACGAGCCCGATCCCGAGCGCGGTGATGGTGGCCATCACCGCCCGGAACGTGAGGTACGTGAACAAGCGCAAAAAGCTTGCGTCTCCTTGCAGCCATTGCGCCAGCGCCAGCAGCATGCTTCCTTCCTTCTACTCAGTGTGCGGCGGGCACGGTGCCCGCCGCGGGTTGGTTCGTCAGCGCGTCGACCACGCGCTCCATCTTCATGTACCGCGAGCCCTTCACGAGCACCGTCGCCTGCGCGCCGTAACCGGCCGCGAGCAGCGCCGACACGAGCGCGCCGACGTCGTCGAAATGGCGTGCCGTGTCGCCGTAGGCCGTGCACGCGTCGCGCGATGCGTCACCGAGCGCGAACAGCGCGTCGATCCCGCGTTCGCGCGCGTACGCGCCGATCTCGCGATGGAAGGCCGGCCCTTCGTCGCCGACTTCGCCCATGTCGCCGATCACCAGCACGCGCGGCGCCGGATGCGCGGCGAGCACGTCGATCGCGGCACGCATCGAATCGGGGTTCGCGTTGTACGTATCGTCGACGACCGTCGCGCCCGCGAGGCTGCCGACGCTCGCCTGCTTCACCTGCAGCCGGCCCTTGACCGGTTCGAACGCTTCGAGACCCTGCCGGATCGCCGACAGCGCGACGCCGGCGCCGAGCGCCGCGGCCGTCGCGGCCAGCGCGTTCCGCGCGTTGTGCTCGCCGAGCGCGCGCAGCCGCACCGTGACGGCGCCCGCCGGCGTGTCGATCGCGAGTTCGCCGCCGTGCATGCGGCCGACGACCTGCGCGTCGTTCTGCCGTTCGGCGTCGTGCAGCGCGAAATCGAGGATCCGGTTGCCGGTTGCCGCGACGCGCCAGATGCCCGCGTACGCGTCGTCGGCCGGGAACACCGCGACGCCGTCCGGCGGCAGCGCGTGAATCACGGCCGCATGTTCGAGCGCGACGGCTTCCACCGTCGCCATGAATTCCTGGTGCTCGCGCTGCGCGTTGTTGACGAGCGCGACCGTCGGCGCGGTGAGGCGCGCGAGGACTTCGGTTTCGCCCGGATGGTTCATGCCGATCTCGATCACCGCGAGACGATGTGCGGCCGACAGGCGCAGCAGCGTCAGCGGCAGGCCGACATCGTTGTTCAGGTTGCCGGCCGTCGCGAGTCGCGCGTCGGCGCCGACCGCCGCCGCGAAGATCGACGCGATCATTTCCTTGACGGTCGTCTTGCCGTTGCTGCCCGTCACCGCGACGAGCGGCAGCGGGAATCGCATCCGCCAGCCGTGCGCGAGCGCGCCGAGCGCGGCACGCGTTTCGCCGCCTTCGATCATCGGCATCGCAATGCCCGCCGGCGCGTGCGCGACGAGCGCCGCGGCAGCGCCGCGCGCGGCGACGTCGCCGAGAAAGTCGTGCGCATCGAAACGCTCGCCCTTCAGCGCGACGAACAGGTCGCCCGCGCCGACCGTGCGGCTATCGGTCGACACGCGGTTGAACGTGACGCCCGCGTCGCCGTGGACGGTGGCGCCGGGAATCAGGCGGGCGGCTTCGCCGAGGCTGAACATCGTCATTCGGCGCCTCCCTTGCCGTGCGTCGCGCGCGCTGCGAGCGCGAGCCGCGCGTGATCCTGGTCGGAGAACGTACGCTTCTTGCCCATGATTTCCTGCGTGGCCTCGTGGCCCTTGCCGGCCAGCACGACGACATCCTCGCGTGCGGCGCCCCGCACCGCCTGCAGGATCGCGCTGGCGCGATCCTCGATACGACGTGCGCGATCAGGCGCGGTCATGCCCGCGACGACCTGGTCGATGATGTGCTGCGGATCTTCGCTGCGCGGGTTGTCGCTCGTGACGACGACTTCGTCGGCGAGCCGCTCCGCGATCGCGCCCATCAGCGGACGCTTCGTCGCATCGCGATCGCCGCCGCAGCCGAACATGCAGACGAGCCGGCCACCGCGCGCCGCAGCGATCGGGCGCAGCGCGTCGAGCGTCTTTTCGAGCGCGTCGGGCGTGTGCGCGTAGTCGATCACGACGAGCGGCTCGTCGTTCTGCAACCGGCCGCCGAGCCGCTGCATCCGGCCGTTGACCGACTCGAGCCGCTCGATCTCGGCGAGTGCCGCGTCGAACGGCACGTCGGCCGCGAGCAGCGCGCCGAGCACCGCGAGCAGGTTGCTGACGTTGAACGTGCCGAGCGTGCCGACCTCGACGTCCGCGTCGCCCCACGACGAACGCAGGCGGAATGTGGTACCCGTCGCGGTGGCACGCACGTCGAGCGCGACCAGTTCGCGATCGGCGTCGGGCGCCGGTGCATCGCCGATCCCGTACGCGATCGTGCGCACGCGACCGGCCAGCTTCTCCAGCAGGCGGCGGCCAGCCGCATCGTCGCGGTTGATCACCGCCGCGCGCAAGCCGCGCCACGCGAACAGCTTCGCCTTCGCGGCCTCGTACGCATCGAACGTGCCGTGATAGTCGAGGTGATCCTGCGTGAGGTTCGTAAACACCGCGACGTCGAACGCCGTCCCGTTCGCACGCCCCTGATGCAGCGCATGCGACGACACTTCCATCGCCACCGCCTGCGCGCCCGCGTCGCGCAATTGCGCGAGGCTGCGCTGGAGTTGCGGCGCGTCGGGCGTCGTGAAGCCGGTCGGCACGAGCTGACCGGGCATCCCGGTGCCGAGCGTGCCGATCACCGCGCACGGCTGGTGCAGCGCCGTCAGCGCGGTGGCGATCCATTGCGTGCACGACGTCTTGCCGTTCGTGCCCGTGACACCGACCGCCAGCAGGCTGTCGCTCGGGTCGCCGTACCAGCCGCTGGCGATCTCGCCGGCGAGTTGGTCGAGCGCCGGCACCGCCAGCGCGACGGGTACGGCCGGCGCGGCCGGTGCGTGGGCCAGCCCTTCCGGCTGATACAGCACGGCGGCCGCACCGCGTGCGACGGCATCCGCCATGAAAGCGCGGTTATCTGCCCCGTCGACCGCGTACGCGACGAACACGTCGCCAGCCTCGAGGCTGCGCGTGTCGGCATGCAGTTGCGCCGTGGGGGCCACATGCTGACGCAGCCACGCAAGCGCGGCTGCGATCTGCTGATGCGCCGGATGGGAACTGCGGGCGGCGCTCATCGAACAACTCCTGGTGAATTACGCGTCGTGCTGGACACGATCATATGCTTCGCGCCGCCATTCGTAGCCAGCTTTTGCGGGCCCTTCGCGGCAGCAGATTCCGGCGAATCGTCGGACACGACGAGCTGCTTGATCGGCATGTTCGGCGGGACGTTCAACGCACGCATCGTGTCGCCGGCGATCGCCGAGAATACGGGGCCGGACACCTGACCGCCGAAGTGGCTGCCGGCAGTCGGTTCGTCGACCGACACCGCGATCACGACACGCGGATTCGGCATCGGCGCCATCCCGACGAACGACGCGCGGTACTTGCGCGTGTAGCCGTGCCCTTCATGTTTGTACGCGGTACCGCTCTTGCCACCGACGCGATAGCCCGGCACGGCCGCATCCGGCGACGTGCCGCCAGGGGCGACCACCGTCTCCAGCATCGAGCGCACTTCGCGCGCGGTGGTCGGATTGAACACTTGCGTGCCCGCGACCGGCTGATTGGGGTCCGTCTTGAAAATGGTCACGGGCATCAGCTCGCCGTCGTGCGCGATTGCCGTGTACGCCCGCGCGAGCTGGAACAGCGACACGGACAGGCCGTAGCCGTACGACATCGTCGCCTGCTCGATGCGGCGCCAGCTCTTCCACGGACGCAGACGGCCAGCCACCGCGCCCGGGAAGCCGACCTTCGGCGCCTGGCCGAGGCCGATGCTCGTATACATATTCCACATTTCCTCGGGCCGCATCGTCATCGCGATCTTCGTCGCGCCGATGTTGCTCGACTTCTGGATTACGCCGCCGACCGTCAGCGTGCCGAAACCCGCGTCGTCGGTGATCGGCGCGCCGTCGAGCACGAAATGCCCGTTGCCCGTCTCGACGAGCGTGTTCGGCGTCACGCGGTGCAGGTCGAGCGCGAGCGACACCGTGAACGGCTTCATGATCGAGCCCGGCTCGAACACGTCGGTCATGATCCGGTTGCGCAACTGCTCGCCCGTCATGCGCGAGCGGTCGTTCGGGTTGTACGTCGGATAGTTGACGAGCGCGAGCACTTCGCCGGTCCGCACGTCGACGACCATCGCCGCGCCGGCCTTCGCCTTGAACTTCTCGACGGCGGCCTTCAGGTTCGCGTACGCGATGTACTGGATCTTGCTGTCGATCGACAGGTCGACGTCGGTGCCGTTGTGCGGCGGAATCTGCTCGGCGACATCCTCGATGATGTGCCCCATCCGGTCCTTGATCACGCGGCGCATGCCCGACGTGCCGGACAGCATCTTCTGGTCGCCCAGTTCGACACCTTCCTGGCCTTCGTCCTCGACGTTCGTGAAGCCGATCAGGTGGGCGGTGATCTCGCCTTCCGGGTAGAAGCGCTTGTATTCGTTGCGCTGATAGATGCCGGGAATGTCGAGCGCGGCGACCTTGTCCGCGACGTCGATCGGCACCTGGCGCTTCACGTAGACGAAACCCTTGTCTTCCGACAGCTTCACGCGCAGCTCCTTCGACGTCATGCCGAGGAGCTTGCCGAGCTGGTTGACCTTGTCCGCGTCGAGATCGTCCGGCACCGCGTCGGGAATCGCCCAGATCGCGCGCACCGGCAGGCTCGTCGCGAGCACGAGCCCGTTACGGTCGAGGATCTTGCCGCGCGTCGCGGGCAGTTCGATCGTGCGCTGGTAGCGGCTTTCGCCCTGCTTCTGATAGAACGCGTTGCCGGGGCCCTGGATCCAGAACGCCCGTGCGGCCAGCGCGACGAACGCCATGAACAGCAGGAACACGACGAGCTTCGAGCGCCACATCGGCAAATGAACGCCCAGCACGGGGCTCGACGAGAACTTCACGTTCTGGCGCTTCGGGGACGGCTTCATCGCGCGCCCCCCTTGCCCTTGCCGGCCGTGTCGGCCGACGCCGGGATCGGCGCGTCGATCGCCTTCGCGGCGCCCGCCGGCAGCGTCAGGTATTGCGTGCGGCCGGTCGAGATCGGCTGCATTTTCAGCGAATCGTTCGCGAGCTGCTCGATGCGCGACGTCTTCGACAGCGCGCTCTGCTGATATTGAAGCTGTGCGTAGTCCTGCTGGAGCTGACGCTCCTGCGACTGCGCACGCTGCAGCTGGATGAAGATCTGGCGTTGCTGGTTCGTCGAGTTGACGACCGACAGCGCGCAACCCATCACGATGATCAGCAGGAAGATATTGAGGCGGCTCATGGCGTGACGCGCTCCGCGATGCGCATCACGGCCGAGCGGGCGCGCGGATTCGCGGCGACTTCCGCTTCGCTCGGAAACTGGCGGCTGATGATCTTGAGCGGCGGGCTCGGGAGATCGACGGCGCGGATCGGCAAGCGACGATCGACCGCAGGCGCACTCGCGTGCGCCTGCATGAATCGCTTGACGATCCGGTCCTCGAGTGAATGAAAGCTGATGACCACCAGCCGCCCCCCTTGCTCCAGCAACGACAGTGCCGCGTCTAGTACGACTTGCAGGTCCGCAAGCTCTTGATTGACGTGAATCCGTATAGCCTGAAAGGTGCGGGTTGCCGGATCCTTGCCCTTCTCACGGGTTTTGACGACGTGACCCACGATTTGGGCAAGCTCGCCCGTGGTGTCGAGAGGCCCAAGACGGTCGGACTCTGCCCGGCGAGCAACAAGCGCCTTTGCAATCTGAAAAGCAAACCGTTCTTCCCCATAATCCCGTATCACCTCCGTCAATTCCTGCACCGAAGCCCGCGCGAGCCATTCGGCCGCCGACTCGCCACGCGTCGGATCCATTCGCATGTCCAGCGGACCATCGGCGCGGAAACTGAAGCCGCGCGCCGGATCGTCCACCTGCGGCGAGGACACGCCCAGGTCCAGCAACACCCCCGACACCTTCTCGACGCCGCGCGCCGCAAGCGCGTCGCGCATCGATGCAAAGCTGTCATGCACGATCGAGAAGCGCGCATCCTCGATGCCCTGCGCCGTCTCGATCGCCCTCGGATCCTTGTCGAACGCGATCAGCCGCCCGGCCGACGCCAGCCGCGCGAGCACCGCGCGACTGTGGCCGCCGCGCCCGAACGTGCCGTCGACGTACACGCCGTCCGGCCGCGTCACGAGCGACTCGACCGCTTCATCCAACAGCACCGTCCGATGCCGCAATTCATTTCCCATCGCGGGCGTCTCCGTCACCGCAATCAGAACGTGAAATTCTTCAGCGCGTCGGGCATGCCCTGCGCCATCGCTGCCTGCTCCTTCGCGTTGTAGGTCTGCGAATCCCACAGCTCGAAGTGACTACCCATTCCCAACAACATGACTTCCTTTTCCAGTCCGGCTGCCATGCGCAGCTCGGGCGATACAAGAATCCGGCCCGCGCTGTCGAGATCGACGTCCATCGCATTGCCGAGAAAAATTCGCCGCCACCAGTGCGCGTCCATCGGCAGCGCGGCGATCTTGGCGCGGAACACCTCCCATTCGGGGCGCGGAAACAGCAACAGGCAGCCGTCCGGGTGCTTGGTCACAGTCACCCGTCCTTCTGCCTGTCCTTGCAGCGCTTCGCGATAGCGAGACGGCACCGACATCCGCCCTTTCGCATCGAGCGTCAGCGCCGACGCCCCTTGGAACACTTTCCGCCCTCCCGTTCAGGGTACCGAAGCACCCGCTCAATGCTGAGAATTTAGCCGGAACAGCCTGCTAAATCACACAAAAATACACTTTCTCACACTGTCTCCCACTTTAGAGGAAGGGTGTGGCACGGTCAAGGGAGCGGCCCGCTTTTTTGACGAATTTTGTTAGTTAGAACAAGGACTTACGCGCACATGCTCATGCGGCCCCTCATTCCAAAAACCGTTATAAATGAATGAGCTAGTGCAACTTGTGAAGGTGATACGTGAGAAAGACGGGCCAGACGGGCGTGCGGACGGGGCTTTCGGGGGCGGGAAAACGAGGAGGGAGCGGGCGATATCGGGGGCGGTGAACCGGGGCGGCGTCCCACGCCACCCCGGCGCAAATCTCAGAGATAGTACGCAGTGCTCGTCATGACTTTCGACGCGGCGCGCATCAGCATCCGCGCGGGCAGCGGCAGCTCGATCCCGCCGGCGTCGGTCGCGGCCTTGCCGTGCTTCACCTCGTCGATCCGCATCTGGTCGACGATCGCGCGCGACGCGGTATCGGTCGGCGGCAGCTCGGACATGTGACCTTCGAGATGGCTTTCGACCTGCCGCTCCGTCTCGGCCATGAAGCCGAGGCTGACCTTGTCGCCGAGCGTGCCGGCCGCGACGCCGATCGCGAGGGCGCCGGCATACCACAGCGGATTCAGCAGGCTCGGGCGCGAATCGAGTTCCTTCAGGCGGTGCGCGGTCCACGCGAGGTGATCCTCCTCCTCGCGCGCGGCCTCCTCGAACATCGCCTTCGCCGACGCCGTGCGCGCGGTGAGCTTCTGCGCCTGATAGAGCGCCTGCGCGCAGACCTCGCCGACGTGATTCACGCGCATCAGGCCGGCCGCGTGCGTGCGTTCGGCGGGCGTCAGTTCGACGTCCGGCGTATCGGCCGGCGCGGGCACCGGCCGGCTCATCCGGCTAATGCCGGTCAGCGATCGCAGGCCGCGATCGAATTCGCTGATCAGTTCATCCAACACCATCCTGTTCTCCTGGCTGCAGGTGCCGCTGCGCGCGGCAAGGGCACGAGTCCGCTGCGTAACCGACTTGATTATTCAGCGGAAATTGCGGTTAACCCGTGATTTTAACCATTGTTGCATAAAGGAAACATGGCGGTGTTGAGCTGCAGCATTTCGCTTTGTGGCAAAAACCGGCTTTGCTACATTACGTGCGACTTCTTGCGAAGTTGATGGGGCCCGTCGCCAGAACATAACTATCCGCCCCGCCAAAAAAATTCAGTGATTCTTGGAGATCCGCTAATGAAAAAGTCGCTTCTCGCGCTCGTCGCGCTGGGCGCGTTCGCTGGCGCTGCCCATGCGCAAAGCAGCGTGACGCTTTACGGCATCATCGATGAAGGCTTCCTCTTCAATAACAACGCAGGCGGCAAGCACTTGTACGGCCTGGCGAGCGGCGTGATGCAGGGCAGCCGCTTCGGCCTGCGCGGCACCGAAGACCTCGGTGGCGGCCTGAAGGCGATCTTCACCCTCGAAAACGGTTTCGACGTGAACAGCGGCAGGCTCGGTCAGGGCGGCCTGATGTTCGGTCGTCAGGCTTACGTCGGCCTGTCGAGCCAGTACGGTACGGTCACGCTGGGCCGTCAGTACGACTCCGTCGTCGACTTCGTCGGCCCGCTCGAGGCAGGCGACCAGTGGGGCGGCTACATCGCCGCTCACCCGGGCGACCTCGACAACTTCAACAACGCGTATCGCGTGAACAACGCGGTCAAGTTCACGAGCGCGAACTACGGCGGCCTCACGTTCGGCGGCTTGTACAGCTTCGGCGGCCAGGCAGGCCAGTTCTCGAAGAACCAGGTCTGGTCGCTCGGCGCAGGCTACACCAACGGCCCGCTCGTCCTCGGCGTCGGTTACTTGAACGCACGTACGCCGAACCAGTTCGGCGGCATGTTCAACAACGGGTCGACGTCGTCGTCGGTTTCGTCGCCGGTCTACGGCGCGTACGCGAACAACGCGAACACGTACCAGGTCATCGGTGCAGGCGGCGCTTACACGTTCGGCGCAGCGACGATCGGCGCGACGTACTCGAACACGAAGTTCAAGGGCTTCTCGGCAGGCCCGTTCGTGAACCAGACCGCGACGTTCAACAACGGCGAAATCAACTTCAAGTACCAGTTGACGCCGGCGTTGATCCTCGGCGCGGCGTACGACTACACGCAAGGCAGCAAGATCGACGGCAACTCGGCAGCCAAGTACCACCAAGGCTCGCTGGGCGTCGACTACTTCCTGTCGAAGCGTACCGACGTCTACGCGATCGGCGTGTACCAGCACGCATCGGGCAACGTGCTCGATTCGAACGGCAACGTCCTGAAGGCAACGGCAGCGATCAACGGTCTGGCCGGGTCGAGCACGAGCAACCAGGTCGCGGCACGCGTCGGTATCCGTCACAAGTTCTAATCAGCTTGCCTGACACGCCGCAGCATATTGAAGGCGCCTTCGGGCGCCTTTTTCTTTTGTGGTGAGGCGGTGACGGTGGTGGATCAGCGGGTCGGTGGGTCGGTGGGTCCGTGGGTCGGTGGGTCGGTGGGTCGGTGGATCGGTGGGTCGGTGGGTCGGTGGGTCGGTGGGTCGGTGGGTCGGTGGGTCGGTGGGTCGGTGGGTCGGTGGGTCGGTGGGTCGGTGGATCGGTGGATCGGTGGATCGGTGGATCGGTGGATCGGTGGATCGGTGGATCGGTGGATCGGTGGATCGGTGGATCGGTGGATCGGTGGATCGGTGGATCGGTGGATCGGTGATTGGTGATTGGTGATTGGATGGTAGCTGTCGACACGCCCTCCAGCCGTCAGCTCGAAAAAGGCTTGCCGCCGCGCCCCGCACGAAACGGGCGCTTCCGGTCATCCACCCGCAGCCGCAAACAAAAAACCCGGCACAGGCCGGGCTTTTCGTTCAACCGCATCGTTGCGTGCGTTGCATGCGTTACGCACGCCCATCGCGCAGTTCGCGTCGCAGGATCTTGCCGACGTTCGTCTTCGGCAGCTCCGTACGGAACTCGACCAGCTTCGGCCGCTTGTACCCGGTGAGCCGCTCCTTGCAGTAGGCAAGGATGTCCTTGTCGGTCAGCGCCGGATCCTTTTTCACGATGAACAGCTTCACGGCTTCGCCGGAATGCTCGTCCGGCACGCCGACCGCCGCCACCTCGAACACGCCCGGATGCGACGCCACCACGTCCTCGACTTCATTCGGGTACACGTTGAAGCCGGACACGAGAATCATGTCCTTCTTGCGATCGACGATCTTCACGTAGCCACGCGCATCCATCACGCCGACGTCGCCCGTCTTGAAGAAGCCGTCCGCGAACATGACCTTCGCGGTCTCGTCCGGCCGGTTCCAGTAGCCGGCCATCACCTGCGGTCCGCGAATGCAGATCTCGCCCGGCTCGCCGAGCGCGACGTCGTTGCCGGCATCGTCGCGGATCGCGACTTCGGTCGACGGCAGCGGCAGGCCGATCGTGCCGCTGTATTCGGTCGCCGTCACGGGGTTGCAGGTCGCCACCGGCGAGGTTTCGGACAGCCCGTATCCTTCGATGATCGCGGTACGCGTCTTTTCATACCAGCGCTTCGCGACGCCCTCCTGGATCGCCATACCGCCACCGTTGGCGATCACGAGCTTCGACAGGTCGAGCTGACCGAATTCCGGGTGGTTCAGCAGCGCGTTGTACAGCGTGTTGACGGCCGGAATCGTCGAGATCTGGTAGCCCTTCAGTTCCTTGATCATGCCGGCGATGTCGCGCGGGTTCGGGATCAGGATACCCATGCCGCCCGTACGCATCGTCAGGAAACCGCACACGGTCAGCGCGAACACGTGATACAGCGGCAGCGCGACAACTGTCACGAACTGTTCCACCTCCGGATACTTCTCGTGAGCCGGATGATGCCAGGCGCCGGCCTGCAGCACGTTCGACACGATGTTCCGGTGCAGCAGCGTCGCCCCCTTCGCGACACCGGTCGTACCACCCGTGTACTGCAGGAACGCGACGTCGTCGGGGCCGATCTTCTGCGGCTTGAACGCCAGTCGCGCGCCCTCCGACAGCGCGGCCTTGAAGCGCGTGAACGACGGCAGCTGCCACGCAGGCACCATCTTCTTCACGTTGCGCACCACGTAATTGACGAGCCATCCCTTGATGCCCAGCAGATCGCCCATCGATGCGACGACCACGTGCTTGACGGCCGTATTGGCGATGACGGCCTGCAGCGTCGACGCGAAATTCTCCAGGATGACGATTGCCTCCGCACCGCTGTCCTTCAGCTGATGCTCGAGCTCGCGCGGCGTATAGAGCGGATTGACGTTGACGACGGTATAGCCAGCGCGCAGGACCGCGGCGATCGTCACCGGGTACTGCAGCACGTTCGGCATCATGATCGCGACCCGCGACCCGCGCGCCAGGCCGCGGGATTGCAGCCATGCGCCGAACTGGCGCGACAGCTTGTCGAGTTCGCCGTACGTGATGCCCTTGCCCATGCAGACGAACGCGGTACGGTCGCGATACTGACGGAAGCTCTCGTCGAGCAGGTCCGGGACGGACGGATAAGGAGAGGAGTCAATTTCGGCTGGAACGCCGGGTGGGTACGATTTCAGCCAAATTTTGTCCATACCGCGCGTCTCCTCACAGATTTTCGAATGGTCGTGCTAAAACGCATCGTAACGGCTCCCCCGCCCCGAGACAACAGGGTTAGATGTCCACTTCGAACTTCCATATCAATTTCGTCTGATGATACGGCGATATTCGATCAAATCCGCTCAACTTCCACAAGACAATCGTAAAACGTCGCCGAATTCCCCAAATCGGTCAGCGCCTGACTCGTCACCTCGTTCGCGTTCCTACCGTCCGGCGACAGCTTCTTCCACCAGATCGACAATCCGACGACGAGCCCGGCACGCGCCCGGTCGGTAATGCGCGCGAGTGCCTGCATCGAGCCACGGTCATTGAAGATGCGGACGGTGTCGCCCTCCGCGATGCCGCGCGCATCGGCGTCGGACGGGTGCATGTCGAGGTGCGGCTCGCCTTCCGTCGAGCGCAGGCTGTCGACGTTCACGAATGTGCTGTTCAGGAAGTGGCGGGCCGGTGGCGAAATCATCGCCAGCGGATAGCGCGCGGCAAGCTCGGGCGCGGCTTCAGCCGACTCGAACGGAGGCAGGTAGTCAGGGACCGGGTCCATGCCCATCTGTTCGAGCCGTGGGCTGTAGAACTCGCACTTGCCGGAGGGCGTGCGGAAACCACCATTCGCGAACGGCGCCTCCGGCAGCTTGAGCTTCAGCCAGCCGGCCCGCTTCAGCGTGTCCCAGTCGCTGTCGAGCGCCGGATCGTCCCAGCGAAGCGCCGCGCGAGCGACCTCTTCGTCGCTGTGATAAAGCGCCGGTTCGTCGAGTCCCATGCTGCGCGCGATTCCCCGGAAGATCTCCGTGTTCGGCCGCGCGTCACCCACCGGCGGAATCGCCGGCAGGTTCGCCATCACGTAGGTATGGCCGTACGACTTATGCACGTCCAGATGTTCGAGCTGCGTCGTCGCCGGCAATACAATGTCGGCGAAATCGGCCGTATCTGTTTTGAAGTGCTCGAGAACGACCGTGAATAAGTCGTCGCGAGCAAAGCCCGCGGCAACCTTCGACGAGTCCGGCGCGACCGCCACCGGATTCGAGTTGTATACGATCACCGCTTCGACTTTCGGCCCGAATGTCGCGTTGCCGGGGTGCAGCAGTGCGTCGCCGATCGCGTTCATGTTGATGATGCGCGGCAGCTTATGCGGCCAACCCGGCATCAGATCCGGACGCAGCAGCGCCGCCTGGTTGACCGGCGCGGATTCCGACGACGAGAGCAGCAGGCCGCCCGCCCGGTCGCGCCACGCCCCCGTCAGTGCCGGCAGGCTGGCAATCGCACGCACCGCATTGCCGCCGCCGCGAACACGCTGCATACCGTAGTTGAGGCGAATCGACGCCTTGCGCGTAGCGCCGTAGCGACGCGCAAGATCGACCAGCTCCGACGCATCGATGCCGCAGATCTGCGCAACGCGTTCCGGCGGATAGGACATTGCGCGCGCCTTGAGCGCGTCGAAGCCGAGCGTATGGTCGGCGATGTAATCGTGATCGAGCAGGTTTTCGGTGATCAACACATGCATCATGCCGAGCGCAAACGCGCCATCGGTACCGGGCTTCAATGCAATGTGCTGATGGCATTTCTCCGCAGTCAGCGAACGATACGGGTCGATCGCGACCAAACGCGCGCCACGGCGCTTCGCTTCCTGGGCGCGGGTCCAGAAGTGCAGGCTCGATGCAATCGGATTCGCGCCCCATATCAGAATCAGTTCACTTTCCTCGAAGTACTCGAGGTGCATGCCGACACTGCCGCCGTATGTGTATCGCAGCCCCGCTGCGCCGGCCGCCGCGCAGATCGCACGCTCCAGCCGCGAAGCGCCGAGCTTGTGGAAGAAACGCTGGGCAATACCCTCGCCTTGCACGAGCCCCATCGTTCCCGCATAGCTGTACGGCACGATCGCTTCCGGCGCGCGTGCGGTGATTTCACCGAGGCGACGTCCGATCTCGTCGAACGCCTCGCTCCAGCTGATCGGCACGAAGCGCCCTTCCCCTTTTGCGCCGACGCGCTTGAGCGGGACAGTGAGGCGATCGGGATGATGAACGCGATCCGCGTATCGACTGACTTTCGTGCACAACACGCCCTGCGTCGGCGGATGGTCGGGATCGCCGGTGACCTTGATTGCCTTGCCGTTCTCGACGGTCACACGCATTGCGCACGTGTCCGGACAATCATGCGGGCAAACGGCCCGCGCTACCTGGGTGGCGGCGTTCATCGTTTTGAATGTAGAGATGGGGGGGTTCGCAAATTTTACGTGGACGCGCCGAATAAAGCGTTCATTTCGCAGCGATTTTGGATGATCTGCCCGGCGGTCGAGTGGAAGGGTGGCGGGCTGCCACGGACGGAAAGCTGATCATATGATCGCGCTTGTCGATACGCTGCGGAGAAGAAATTGCGTCTTGATCGAAGATACGATCAATAAGCAATTGAATCGCCGGAGATAGAAGCGATTGAGGGAATGGGATGCAGGGATTGATTGCGTGGGTGAGATGCTAATGCAGTAGCGTTGGTAAGGCTTCACCCCGCCATGCACATTTCCGCCGCGCCAATGCAAAAACCCCCGCCTTTCGGGCGGGGGTTCTTGGCTTGAAGGGAGCCTGACGATTACCTACTTTCACACGGGAATCCGCACTATCATCGGCGTAGAGTCGTTTCACGGTCCTGTTCGGGATGGGAAGGGGTGGGACCGACTCGCTATGGTCATCAGGCAAAGGGGGTTGTTGCGTTGCTTCGCAGCGCAACCAATCTTGGAAGAAGCAGTAATTGAGGTTGTGAGCTGTATCTCACACGTACGCGGTACTTCAACCGCAGTACGTCGAGTGCTTTGCACTCGACGCTCGATATCCGTAAGCGCTGAAGCGCTAACGGCTATCGAGACAGACTTGTTATAGGATCAAGCCTTACGGGCAATTAGTATCAGTTAGCTGAACGCATTACTGCGCTTACACACCTGACCTATCAACGTCCTGGTCTCGAACGACCCTTCAAGGGGATCTAGTCCCCAGGGATATCTCATCTTAAGGCGAGTTTCCCGCTTAGATGCTTTCAGCGGTTATCTCTTCCGAACATAGCTACCCGGCGATGCCACTGGCGTGACAACCGGTACACCAGAGGTTCGTCCACTCCGGTCCTCTCGTACTAGGAGCAGCCCCCTTCAAATATCCAACGCCCACGGCAGATAGGGACCAAACTGTCTCACGACGTTTTAAACCCAGCTCACGTACCTCTTTAAATGGCGAACAGCCATACCCTTGGGACCGGCTACAGCCCCAGGATGAGATGAGCCGACATCGAGGTGCCAAACACCGCCGTCGATATGAACTCTTGGGCGGTATCAGCCTGTTATCCCCAGAGTACCTTTTATCCGTTGAGCGATGGCCCTTCCATACAGAACCACCGGATCACTATGACCTGCTTTCGCACCTGCTCGACTTGTCGGTCTCGCAGTTAAGCACGCTTATGCCATTGCACTATCAGCACGATTTCCGACCGTACCTAGCGTACCTTCGTACTCCTCCGTTACGCTTTGGGAGGAGACCGCCCCAGTCAAACTGCCTACCATGCACTGTCCCCGACCCGGATCACGGGCCAAGGTTAGAACCTCAAACAAACCAGGGTGGTATTTCAAGGACGGCTCCACCGAAACTAGCGTTCCGGTTTCATAGCCTCCCACCTATCCTACACAGATCGGTTCAAAGTCCAATGCAAAGCTACAGTAAAGGTTCATGGGGTCTTTCCGTCTAGCCGCGGGTAGATTGCATCATCACAAACACTTCAACTTCGCTGAGTCTCGGGAGGAGACAGTGTGGCCATCGTTACGCCATTCGTGCAGGTCGGAACTTACCCGACAAGGAATTTCGCTACCTTAGGACCGTTATAGTTACGGCCGCCGTTTACCGGGACTTCAATCAAGAGCTTGCACCCCATCATTTAATCTTCCGGCACCGGGCAGGCGTCACACCCTATACGTCCACTTTCGTGTTTGCAGAGTGCTGTGTTTTTATTAAACAGTCGCAGCCACCAGTTTATTGCAACCCCTTCACCCTCCTGGCGCAGGCCAGTCAAGCTACAAGGGCGTACCTTATCCCGAAGTTACGGTACCAATTTGCCGAGTTCCTTCTCCCGAGTTCTCTCAAGCGCCTTAGAATACTCATCTCGCCCACCTGTGTCGGTTTGCGGTACGGTCATCATTAGACTGAAGCTTAGAGGCTTTTCTTGGAACCACTTCCAATTGCTTCGCTCCCTAGGGAGCTCGCGCCACACCCTTGAATTACGCGCCCGGATTTGCCTAAGCGCCTTCTCCAATGCAGCGACCGGGACTTCCAACACCCGGACAACCTTCCGCGATCCGTCCCCCCATCGCATCTAACAATGGTGCAGGAATATTGACCTGCTTCCCATCAGCTACGCATTTCTGCCTCGCCTTAGGGGCCGACTCACCCTACGCCGATGAACGTTGCGTAGGAAACCTTGGGCTTACGGCGAGGGGGCCTTTCACCCCCTTTATCGCTACTCATGTCAGCATTCGCACTTCCGATACCTCCAGCACCCTTTACAAGGCACCTTCGCAGGCTTACGGAACGCTCTCCTACCATGCGAGCAAAGCTCGCATCCGCAGCTTCGGTATATAGCTTAGCCCCGTTACATCTTCCGCGCAGGACGACTCGATCAGTGAGCTATTACGCTTTCTTTAAAGGGTGGCTGCTTCTAAGCCAACCTCCTGACTGTTTTAGCCTTCCCACTTCGTTTCCCACTTAGCTATATTTGGGGACCTTAGCTGGCGGTCTGGGTTGTTTCCCTCTTGACACCGGACGTTAGCACCCGATGTCTGTCTCCCGTGATTGCACTCTTCGGTATTCGGAGTTTGCTATGGCGGGGTAATCTGCAATAGACCCCCCAACCATGACAGTGCTCTACCCCCGAAGGTGAGACACGAGGCACTACCTAAATAGTTTTCGGAGAGAACCAGCTATTTCCAGGTTTGTTTAGCCTTTCACCCCTATCCACAGCTCATCCCCTAACTTTTCAACGTTAGTGGGTTCGGACCTCCAGTACGTGTTACCGCACCTTCATCCTGGCCATGGATAGATCACCTGGTTTCGGGTCTACGCCCAGCAACTGAACGCCCTATTCGGACTCGCTTTCGCTACGCCTGCCCTATACGGTTAAGCTTGCTACTGAACGTAAGTCGCTGACCCATTATACAAAAGGTACGCCGTCACCCCTTACGAGGCTCCGACTGTTTGTATGCATGCGGTTTCAGGATCTATTTCACTCCCCTCCCGGGGTTCTTTTCGCCTTTCCCTCACGGTACTGGTTCACTATCGGTCGATCACGAGTATTTAGCCTTGGAGGATGGTCCCCCCATCTTCAGACAGGATTTCACGTGTCCCGCCCTACTTGTCGCACACCTAGTTCTTTCATACTGTTTTCGCCTACAGGGCTATCACCTGCTATGGCCGCACTTTCCAGAGCGTTCGGCTAACAATACAAATAAAGAGTGCAAGGCTCATCCCATTTCGCTCGCCACTACTTTGGGAATCTCGGTTGATTTCTTTTCCTGCGGTTACTTAGATGTTTCAGTTCACCGCGTTCGCTTCACATGGCCTATGTATTCAGCCATGGATACTCCAAAAGGAGTGGGTTTCCCCATTCGGACATCTACGGATCAAAGCTCGTTTGCCAGCTCCCCGTAGCTTTTCGCAGGCTACCGCGTCCTTCATCGCCTGTGATCGCCAAGGCATCCACCACATGCACTTGTTCGCTTGACCCTATAACGAGTCTGTCTCATCGACAGTCGCTACAGGTTGAGTTCTCGCGTTGTGCCGTATTCCAATTGATGTCGGTCCGGCGTTAGCGCTTTAGCGCTTACGCAGGCCCCACTCCCGAAGGGAGTAGACCCGAATCATCTTGAGATACATCGATACAATCACAACCCGGATAACTTCCACGTCCATCTCAAGACGCTTCCGCTATCCAAATTACTTACTTCTTCCAGATTGTTAAAGAACGACAGCCGATACTTTCGTACCGCTCTGACTGGCTCAATCGCCAATGAGAAAAACTCGAACAATCATCATTCGAATGTTTGTCATTGAGGATTGGTGGAGGCAGACGGGATCGAACCGACGACCCCCTGCTTGCAAAGCAGGTGCTCTCCCAGCTGAGCTATGCCCCCATGTACAGAATTCCTCAGGTGTGTACCGCCACACAAGACGGTGGTGGGTCTGGTTGGATTCGAACCAACGACCCCCGCCTTATCAAGACGGTGCTCTAACCGACTGAGCTACAGACCCCTGAGTCTGTCTTTAATTTACAGCCGATAAGCGTGAGCGCTCAACTTTGCGAGAAGCTCTGGAAAGGAGGTGATCCAGCCGCACCTTCCGATACGGCTACCTTGTTACGACTTCACCCCAGTCATGAATCCTACCGTGGTGACCGTCCTCCTTGCGGTTAGACTAGCCACTTCTGGTAAAACCCACTCCCATGGTGTGACGGGCGGTGTGTACAAGACCCGGGAACGTATTCACCGCGGCATGCTGATCCGCGATTACTAGCGATTCCAGCTTCATGCACTCGAGTTGCAGAGTGCAATCCGGACTACGATCGGTTTTCTGGGATTAGCTCCCCCTCGCGGGTTGGCAACCCTCTGTTCCGACCATTGTATGACGTGTGAAGCCCTACCCATAAGGGCCATGAGGACTTGACGTCATCCCCACCTTCCTCCGGTTTGTCACCGGCAGTCTCCTTAGAGTGCTCTTGCGTAGCAACTAAGGACAAGGGTTGCGCTCGTTGCGGGACTTAACCCAACATCTCACGACACGAGCTGACGACAGCCATGCAGCACCTGTGCGCCGGTTCTCTTTCGAGCACTCCCGCCTCTCAGCAGGATTCCGACCATGTCAAGGGTAGGTAAGGTTTTTCGCGTTGCATCGAATTAATCCACATCATCCACCGCTTGTGCGGGTCCCCGTCAATTCCTTTGAGTTTTAATCTTGCGACCGTACTCCCCAGGCGGTCAACTTCACGCGTTAGCTACGTTACTAAGGAAATGAATCCCCAACAACTAGTTGACATCGTTTAGGGCGTGGACTACCAGGGTATCTAATCCTGTTTGCTCCCCACGCTTTCGTGCATGAGCGTCAGTATTGGCCCAGGGGGCTGCCTTCGCCATCGGTATTCCTCCACATCTCTACGCATTTCACTGCTACACGTGGAATTCTACCCCCCTCTGCCATACTCTAGCCTGCCAGTCACCAATGCAGTTCCCAGGTTGAGCCCGGGGATTTCACATCGGTCTTAGCAAACCGCCTGCGCACGCTTTACGCCCAGTAATTCCGATTAACGCTCGCACCCTACGTATTACCGCGGCTGCTGGCACGTAGTTAGCCGGTGCTTATTCTTCCGGTACCGTCATCCCCCGGCTGTATTAGAGCCAAGGATTTCTTTCCGGACAAAAGTGCTTTACAACCCGAAGGCCTTCTTCACACACGCGGCATTGCTGGATCAGGCTTTCGCCCATTGTCCAAAATTCCCCACTGCTGCCTCCCGTAGGAGTCTGGGCCGTGTCTCAGTCCCAGTGTGGCTGGTCGTCCTCTCAGACCAGCTACTGATCGTCGCCTTGGTAGGCCTTTACCCCACCAACTAGCTAATCAGCCATCGGCCAACCCTATAGCGCGAGGCCCGAAGGTCCCCCGCTTTCATCCGTAGATCGTATGCAGTATTAATCCGGCTTTCGCCGGGCTATCCCCCACTACAGGACATGTTCCGATGTATTACTCACCCGTTCGCCACTCGCCACCAGGTGCAAGCACCCGTGCTGCCGTTCGACTTGCATGTGTAAGGCATGCCGCCAGCGTTCAATCTGAGCCAGGATCAAACTCTTCAGTTCAAACCTGTTACTGTTTTCGGTTCTTTCGAACCGGTCGCTCACTCAAAGCTGACAGGAATATGAATCACTTCATAAACCTGACTTACTTTAGTGTGAGACTCTTGATACTTTCGCTATCTGATCCGAGGATCAGCTCGCTTTCATCAAGCGCCCACACTTATCGGCTGTTAATTTTTAAAGAGCATTTCTGCGAGGGATCTGAACCCCTCAGCAGCGCTGCGTTTTCAGCAGCAGAGAAGCGAGATTATGAACCGTGTTTCGCAGCTCGTCAACAACTTTCTGAACGACTTCGTTGCGACTGCGGGGCTCAACTTCCGTACCGCCGAGGCTCGCTACCGCCGAACCTCAACAGCACTGCTTCCCTTCCTTTCGCGTCGTGTTTCCGTTGGCGCGAAAGAGGCGTGATTCTAAGCACCCGCCCCCATCCACGCAAGCGCTTTGTGAAGAAAGTTTGAAAAAACCTCCGTGCGCTGCCGCGCACGGGGGCTTTTGATGAACGGGTCAAGGCGATTACGCCGATAACCGATGCAGGCCAGCCACCGGACCCCGGCCGACGCCAGTCGATCAGCGGTGCTTGAACACCGGCTTCCGCTTCTCGACGAATGCCGCCATCCCTTCCTTCTGGTCTTCGGTTGCGAACAGCGAATGGAACAGCCGGCGCTCGAAGTGAACGCCTTCAGCCAGCGTCGTCTCGTACGCGCGGTTCACCGACTCCTTGACCATCATGACCGCCGGCAGCGAAAACTCGGCGATCGCCGTCGCGGCAGCAATCGCCTCCTCGAGCACCTTGTCGGCCGGCAGCACGCGCGAAACGAGCCCGGCACGCTCGGCCTCGGCGGCGTCCATGAAGCGCGCGGTCAGGCACATGTCCATCGCCTTCGCCTTCGATACCGCGCGCGGCAGACGCTGCGTACCGCCCGCGCCCGGCATGACGCCCAGCTTGATTTCCGGCTGACCGAACTTGGCCGTGTCCGCCGCGAAGATGATGTCGCACATCATCGCGAGTTCGCAGCCGCCGCCCAGCGCAAAGCCCGAAACCGCGGCAATGATCGGTTTGCGGATCTCGCGGACCGTCTCCCAGTTGCGCGTGATGTAGTCGCCCCGATAAACATCCATATAGGAGTAGGTCGCCATCATGCCGATGTCCGCGCCGGCCGCGAATGCCTTCTCGCTCCCGGTCACGACGATCGCACCGATATCGTCGTCCGCATCGAACGCCTTCAGTGCCGCGCCCAACTCATCCATCAGCGCATCGTTCAGCGCATTCAGCGCCTTCGGACGGTTCAGCGTCACCAGACCGACACGCCCCCGGGTCTCCACCAGGATGTTCTCATAAGCCATCTATTTCTCCTCGATCAATGAAATGAGAAACGCCTCGCACATGCGAATAGTTTGATGCTACCATTCTCCGACCAACCGGTCGGTTAATTAATCGATCCAATTCCTCTCAACGTTCATCAGGCCGCCGCCATGACCCACGCACTGTTCACGAAGCACGAAGACACGCTGAAACACGCACTCGCCGCCATCGAGAGCCGCGGGTACTGGAGCCCGTTCGCCGAAATGCCGAGCCCCAAAGTGTACGGGGAAAGCGCCAGCGCGGACGGTGAGGCCGCGTTCAAGTCACACCTCGACAAGACCTTCGTGCTCGACCAGCCGGCGACTGGTGAAACGGTCGGCGCCGAGCGCTCGCCGTACGGCATCGCGCTGGGCGTCCGGTACCCGAAATCGGCGCCCGACGCACTGATCGCTGCCGCCGCCGCCGCGCAACACACGTGGCGCGAAGCCGGCCCGAGCGCGTGGGTCGGCGTCAGCCTCGAAATCCTCGCGCGCCTGAACCGCGCAAGCTTCGAAATTGCCTACAGCGTGATGCACACCACCGGGCAAGCCTTCATGATGGCGTTTCAGGCCGGCGGCCCGCACGCGCAGGACCGCGCCCTCGAGGCGGTCGCCTATGCGTGGGACGAACTGCGCCGCATCCCGGCCGATGCGCACTGGGAAAAACCGCAAGGCAAGAACCCGCCGCTCGCGATGCACAAGCGCTACACGATCGTGCCGCGCGGCACGGGCCTCGTGCTCGGCTGCTGCACGTTCCCGACCTGGAACGGCTACCCGGGCCTGTTCGCCGACCTGGCAACCGGTAATACCGTGATCGTCAAACCGCACCCCGGCGCGATCCTGCCGCTCGCCATCACGGTGCGGATCGCCCGCGACGTGCTGCGCGAAGCCGGGTTCGATCCGAACGTCGTCACGCTCCTCGCGACCGAACCCAACGACGGCGCCCTCGTCCAGGACCTCGCGCTGCGCCCCGAGATCAAGCTGATCGACTTCACCGGCAGCACGCAGAACGGCACGTGGCTCGAACGCCATGCCCACCAGGCACAGGTCTACACCGAGAAAGCCGGCGTCAACCAGATCGTGATCGACTCGACCGACGACCTGAAGGCCGCCGCCAAGAACATCGCGTTCTCGCTGGCGCTGTACTCCGGCCAGATGTGCACGGCACCGCAGAACATCTACGTGCCACGCGACGGCATCCGGACGACCGACGGCCATGCGAGCTTCGACGAAGTCGCGCAGGCGATCGCGGTTGCCGTGCAAAAACTCACCGGCGACCCGGCTCGTTCGGTCGAACTGATCGGTGCGATCCAGAACGAAGGCGTGACTGCGCGCATCGACGACGCGCGCAAGCTCGGCCACGTACTCGCGGACAGCGTGACGCTCCAGCATCCCGCCTTCCCCGATGCGCGCGTGCGTACGCCGCTCGTGCTGCAACTCGACGTGGCCGACCGCGAGAAATTCACACAGGAGTGGTTCGGCCCGATCTCGTTCGTGATCGCGACCGACTCGACCGCGCAGTCGCTCGATCTCGCCGGTGAAATCGCAGCCGAGCATGGCGCGCTGACCCTCTCCGTCTACAGCACGGACGATGCAATCGTCGACGCCGCACACGACGCGGCAGTGCGTGGCGGCGTCGCGCTGTCTATCAATCTCACGGGCGGCGTATTCGTCAACCAGTCGGCCGCGTTCTCCGACTTCCACGGCACAGGCGCGAACCCGGCCGCCAACGCAGCGCTGGCCGACCCGGCATTCGTCGCCAACCGGTTCCGCGTGGTGCAAAGCCGCGTCCATGTTGCCCCGAAGGCGGCACCCGCGGAAGCTGGCCAGACGGCATAACCCGATTGGCCGACGTGCAAACGCCACTACGTTCTCTACCATGAACGAATCCGCCACCCGGCGGGTTCGTCACTCACCGATACGCTCATGACAGACGCCTACATCTGCGATGCGATTCGCACCCCCATCGGCCGCTACGGCGGCGCCCTGAAAGATGTCCGTGCCGACGACCTCGGCGCAGTGCCGCTCAAGGCGCTGATCGAGCGCAATCGCGACGTCGACTGGGCGGCGATCGACGACGTGATCTACGGCTGCGCGAATCAGGCCGGCGAGGACAACCGCAACGTCGCGCGCATGTCGGCGCTGCTGGCGGGCCTGCCTACTGCCGTGCCGGGCACGACGCTGAACCGGCTGTGCGGTTCCGGCATGGACGCGGTCGGCACGGCCGCGCGCGCGATCAAGGCAGGTGAAGCGCGCCTGATGATTGCAGGCGGCGTCGAGAGCATGACGCGCGCGCCGTTCGTGATGGGCAAGGCCGCAAGCGCGTTCGCGCGCCAGGCCGACATCTTCGACACGACGATCGGCTGGCGCTTCGTCAATCCGCTGATGAAACAGTTGTACGGCGTCGATTCGATGCCGGAGACGGCCGAGAACGTCGCGGTCGACTACGACATCAGCCGCGCGGATCAGGACTTGTTCGCGCTGCGCAGCCAGCAGAAGGCCGCGCGGGCACAGCAGGACGGCACGCTCGCTGAAGAAATCGTCGCGGTCACGATTCCGCAGAAGAAAGGCGATGCCATCGTCGTGTCGCGCGACGAACATCCGCGCGAAACGTCGCTCGAAGCGCTCGCGAAACTGAAGGGCGTCGTGCGTCCCGACGGCTCGGTAACGGCCGGCAACGCGTCGGGCGTGAACGACGGCGCCTGCGCGCTGCTGCTCGCCAATGCGCAGGCGGCCGACCAGTATGGCCTGCGCCGCCGCGCGCGCGTCGTCGGCATGGCGACCGCCGGCGTCGAGCCGCGCGTGATGGGCATCGGCCCCGCGCCGGCCACGCAGAAACTGCTGCGCCAGCTCGACATGCGCATCGACCAGTTCGACGTGATCGAACTGAACGAGGCATTCGCGTCGCAAGGTCTCGCCGTGCTGCGCATGCTCGGCGTCGCCGACGACGATCCGCGCGTGAACCCGAATGGCGGTGCGATCGCTCTGGGCCACCCGCTCGGCGCATCGGGCGCGCGGCTCGTCACCACGGCACTCCATCAACTCGAGCGTACCGGCGGCCGCTTCGCGCTCTGTACGATGTGCATCGGCGTCGGCCAGGGCATCGCGATCGCGATCGAACGCGTGTAACCCACGCGCCGCCCGCCTATAACGAAGTCATGAAGGAGACACTGCATGTCCTATCAGGCGATCCAGCTGGATATCGATCAGGCCGCGGGCGTGGCCACGGTCACGCTCAACCGGCCCGACAAGCTGAACAGCTTCACGCGGGCGATGCATCGCGAACTGCAGTCGGCGCTCGATGAGGTCGAGGCGGCCGGCGCGCGCGCGCTGATCCTGACGGGTGCGGGGCGCGGCTTTTGCGCGGGTCAGGATCTGGCCGACCTCGACTTCACGCCGGGCGCGCCCACCGATCTCGGCACGCTGATCGACGAGCATTTCAATCCACTGATCCGCCGCCTGCAGCGTCTGCCGATTCCGGTGATCGCCGCCGTCAACGGCACGGCAGCCGGCGCCGGCGCGAATCTGGCACTGGCGTGCGACCTGGTGTTTGCCGCCCGCTCGAGCAGTTTCATCCAGGCCTTCGTCAAGATCGGACTCGTGCCCGATTCGGGCGGCACGTGGTTCCTGCCGCAACGCGTCGGTATGGCACGCGCGCTGGGGCTCGCGCTGACCGGTGACAAGCTCGGCGCCGAGCAGGCCGAACAGTGGGGCCTGATCTGGCGTGCGGTCGACGACGACGCGCTCGTCGCGACAACCCGCCAGCTCGCCACCCAGCTCGCGCAGCAGCCGACGCTCGCCATCGCATCGATCAAGCAGTCGATGCGAGACAGCGTCACCAACACGCTCGATCAGCAGCTCGACGTGGAACGCGACCTGCAGCGCAAGCTCGGCCAGTCGCACGACTATGCGGAAGGCGTGCAGGCTTTCATCGAGAAGCGCGCACCACGCTTCGAGGGGCGTTGACATGACGAATGCCACCGCCACGCTCGACCCTGACTCGCTCGCCCGCGCCACCGCGCAGGCCATGTACGACGCCGACGCCTGCAGCCGCGCGTTCGGTATGGAAATCGCCGAAGTACGCGCCGGGTACGCCCGCCTGCAGATGCGCGTGCGGCCCGAATTCCTGAACGGGCACCAGACCTGCCACGGCGGGATCATCTTCACGCTCGCCGATTCGACGTTCGCGTTCGCGTGCAACTCGTACAACCTGAATGCGGTCGCGGCCGGCTGCTCGATCGAATTCCTCCGCCCCGTGCACGGCGGCGACCTGCTGACGGCCGAGGCGATCGAGCAGGCACGTGCCGGCCGCCACGGCATCTACGACATCCGCGTCACGAACCAGACAGGCGAGACGGTCGCGATGTTTCGCGGCAAATCCGCCCAGATCAAGGGCACGGTCATCCCGGAAGACCACTGACGTCGGCGGCCCGTCCATAACAAACACTGGAGACATGCATGACTACCCCGCTACCGCTCGAGCTGATCGAGACCGCCTCACGCGACGAGCTGACCGCGCTGCAGCTCGAACGCCTCAAGTGGTCGCTCCGGCATGCGTATGACCACTCGCCCGTCTATCGCCGCAAGTTCGACGAAGCGGGCGTGCATCCGGATGACGTGACGACGCTCGCCGACCTGTCGCGCTTCCCGTTCACGACGAAGGGCGATCTGCGCGACAGTTATCCGTTCGGGATGTTCGCGGTGCCGCAGGACCAGATCTCGCGCATCCACGCGTCGTCCGGCACGACCGGCAAGCCGACGGTCGTCGGCTATACGGCCACCGACATCGACACGTGGGCGAATCTCGTCGCACGTTCGATCCGCGCCGCGGGTGCGCGCCGCGGCGACAAGGTGCACGTCAGCTACGGTTACGGGTTGTTCACGGGCGGGCTCGGCGCGCACTACGGCGCCGAACGCGCGGGCCTCACCGTGATCCCGTTCGGCGGTGGCCAGACCGAGAAGCAGGTACAGCTGATCCAGGATTTCCGGCCAGACATCATCATGGTCACGCCGAGCTACATGCTGTCGATCGCCGACGAGATCGAGCGCCAGGGCCTCGATCCGGTGCGGAGTTCACTGCGCATCGGCATCTTCGGCGCGGAGCCGTGGACCAACGACATGCGCGTCGCGATCGAACAGCGGATGGGCATCGATGCGGTCGACATCTACGGGCTGTCCGAAGTGATGGGCCCGGGCGTGGCATCCGAATGCGTCGAGACCAAGGATGGCCCGACCATCTGGGAAGACCACTTCTATCCGGAAATCATCGACCCGGAAACCGGCGAAGTACTGCCGGACGGCGAACTCGGCGAGCTCGTGTTCACGTCGTTGACGAAGGAAGCGCTGCCGATCATCCGTTACCGCACCCGTGACCTCACGCGCCTGCTGCCGGGCACCGCCCGAACGATGCGCCGGATGGAGAAGATCACCGGCCGGTCGGACGACATGATGATCGTGCGCGGCGTCAACGTGTTCCCGACGCAAATCGAGGAACAGTTGCTCAAGCAGCGCGCACTCGCGCCACACTATCAGATCGTGCTGACGAAGGAAGGCCCGCTGGACGTGCTGACGCTCAACGTCGAGCCCTGCCCGGAAACCGCGCCCGACACCGCGGCGATCCAGGCGGCGAAACAGGCGCTCGCGTACGACATCAAGTCGCTGATCGGCGTGACGGCCGTGATCAACGTGCTGCCGGTGAACGGCATCGAGCGATCGGTCGGCAAGGCGCGCCGCGTCATCGACAAGCGCAAGAGCTGAGGCCACCTCGCCGCGCAGGCGAGCGGCGCGAACTTCGCGCACTCGCCGCACGCACGCCGCGCAGCGGCGAATCCGAGCCTGCAAATGAAACAGCCCGGTCGGCCAACGCCGATCGGGCTGTTCTACTCCAAGGCGTCGTTCGACGTGACACGCAGAGCATCACGCGAACTGAAATCAGACGGACACACCGGCGATCAGACCGGCACGCCCCGCGCACAATGAGACGCGCCATCCTGCCGCGTCTCGTCCACGAGCCACCATCCGGGCAACCCGCGCCGCCCCCAAATCACGAATTCGGGAACAGCAGCCACATCCGGCCGACCTGCTTCATCCGGCCGGCCTGGTCGCCCGCGTCGTCGCCGAGCCCCCAGAAATAGTCTGCCCGCACGCCGCCCTTGATCGCCGAGCCCGTATCCTGCGCGAACACGAGCCGGTTCATCGGCGTATTTGTCAGCGGACGCGTGGTCTGCAGGAACACCGGCGTGCCGAGTGGGATCGACGACGGATCGACCGCGATCGAGCGCTCAGGCGTCAGCGGCACGCCGAGCGCACCGATCGGACCGTCCGCGCCGCCGTGCGGCGCATCCTCCTTGGTCGGCATGTCGCGGAAGAACACGAAGCGCGGATTCGTATCGAGCAGTGCGTCGACGCGCGTCGGATTCGCCTTCGCCCAGGCCTTGATGCCCTGCATCGTCGCCTGCGCGGGCGTCAGCTCGCCGCGATCGAGCAGCCATTTGCCGATCGAACGGTACGGTTGATTGTTGGTGCCACCGAAGCCGACCCGCATCACCGAACCGTCGTCGAGCAGCACGCGCCCCGAGCCCTGCACCTGCAGGAAGAACGCCTCGATCGGATCGTCGACCCACACGAGTTCGTTGCCGTTCAGGATGCCGGCGCGCTCGAGCTGCGCGCGTGCCGGCAGCGCGGCGCCCGCGCGATAGCCGGCCGGCCAGCGATAGAGCGCGTACTGATACGGGCCGCGACGCACGCGCGAACCGTGCAGCAGCGGCTCGTAATAGCCGGTCACGAGCCCGTCGAGCGTACCGTCGGTATTCGCGAGCTGGAACGGCGTGAAATACGTTTCGAAGAAGGTGCGAGCGCTGCTGACGTCGAGTTCGTCGAGCCGGTCGGCGGCCGCGCAAGCGCGCGTCCAGGCCGGCTGACGCGCAAGCCGCGCGCAATTTTGCCGCAGCGCGGCCGTCGCGCCGATCAGCGAATCGTCCTGCCAGCCCGGCACCTGCTGCCACGCGACCGGCGTGAGCCGCTTTGCGGCGACCTGCCCCGGCACGATCGCCGCGCCGGTCGGCGGCTTCAGCGCGGAAGTTCGCGTCGGCGCGCCGCCGCACGCCGCGAGCAGCGCCGCCGCAGCAGCAGCGGCCATCCACCCGGCCAGCCGGGGCCCAAACCACATACAATGTCCGTTCTTGATGGAAACCGCCATGTCAGATTTTCTCGACCAATATCCGATGCTCATCTTCGCGCTCGAAGCCTTCGTAGCGCTTGCCCTGCTGATCTTCATCGTCGTGTGGACGTCGTCGGGCAGAAAGAAGCAGGCCCGCCACAACGACCGCCAGCCGCGCTGACGCACGGCCCTCACTGCACGCTCAATGCAGCGTGCGCGGCATGTGCAGGGCGAACTCGTCGACCGGCGCCTCGAAACGCTCGCCGTCCTCCGCCACGCAGAAGTACGCGCCGCGCATCGTGCCGACCGGCGTCGCGATCACGGCCCAGCTCGTGTATTCGAAATGCTCGCCCGGCTGCAACAGCGGCTGGTGCCCGACGACGCCGAGCCCCTTCACTTCCTGCACATGGCTCTCGCTGTCCGTGATGATCCAGTGACGGGCGATCAGCTGCGCCGCGACCTGTCCGGTATTGCGGATCGTCAGCGTGTACGCGAATGCGTATTGACGGTGATCGGGGTCGGATTGTTCCGGCAAGTAGCTGGTTTTCACCGAAACGGTGAACTGATACTGACTCATGGTGTGTCCGCTCTAGGTAACCGCGCGCGCCGACTCGAGCGGCCGGGCCGCGGGCGCGCCGCATTGGTTCGGCATTCTATGCGCAATCGGGCCGCAACCGCACGGCCTGCCGCCGCGCACCGAGTCGCCGGACGGTAGAATGACGGTTTTGCGCCGCAACGTCCCCGCTCCCCTGTCATGACTCAATTCCGCATCGCCCCCAGCATCCTGTCGGCCGACTTTGCACGGCTCGGCGAAGAAGTCCGCAACGTGGTCGCCGCCGGCGCCGACTGGATTCACTTCGACGTGATGGACAACCATTATGTGCCGAACCTGACGATCGGCCCGCTCGTCTGCGAGGCGATCCGCCCGCACGTGCAGGTGCCGATCGACGTGCACCTGATGGTGCGTCCGGTCGACCGGATCGTGCCCGATTTCGCGAAGGCCGGCGCGAACCTGATCAGCTTCCACCCGGAAGGCTCCGATCACATCGACCGCACGCTGTCGCTGATCCGCGACCACGGCTGCAAGGCCGGTCTGGTGTTCAATCCGGCCACGCCGCTGAACTACCTCGACCACGTGATGGATCGCCTCGACTTCGTGCTGCTGATGTCGGTGAACCCCGGTTTCGGCGGCCAGTCGTTCATTCCGGAGACGCTGAACAAGCTGCGCGAGGCGCGCGCCCGCATCGACGCGTACACCGAGCGCACCGGCCGCGAGATCCTGCTCGAAGTCGACGGCGGTGTGAAGGCCGACAACATCGCGGAAATCGCGGCGGCCGGCGCGGACACGTTCGTCGCGGGTTCGGCGATCTTCGGCAAGCCCGACTACCGCAAGGTGATCGACGAGATGCGCGCGGCGCTCGCGACCGTCGAACGGAGCTGACGCCATGGCCGACTCGTCGTTCGCCGGCCGCGCGCCGGCCGGGGCCGCCACGGACGCGGCCCCGATCCGCTTCGCCGCGCCGCGCATCGATGCGGCGCTGATCGACCTCGACGGCACGATGGTCGACACGGCCGACGATTTCACGGCCGGCCTGAACGGGATGCTCGCGCAGCTCGGCGCGCCGGCCACGTCGCGCGACGAAGTGATCGGCTATGTCGGCAAGGGCTCCGAACACCTGATCCAGAGCGTGCTGAAGCCGCGCTTCCCGGCCGACGAAGCGCACGCGCGCTTCGACGACGCACTCGCGATCTACCAGACCGAATACGCGAAGATCAACGGCCGCCACACGCGTCTCTATCCGGACGTGGCAGCCGGGCTCGACGCGCTGCGCGCGGCCGGCATCCGGCTCGCGTGCGTGACGAACAAACCGCACCGCTTCGCAGTCGAGCTGCTCGAGCAATACGGGCTGGCCGGCAGCTTCGGCATCGTGCTGGGCGGCGACAGCGTCGCGCGCAAGAAGCCCGATCCGTTGCCGATGCTGACGGCCTGCGACGCGCTGGGCGTCGCGCCGGACGCCGCGGTCGCGATCGGGGACTCGGAAAACGACGCGCTGGCCGGCCGCGCGGCCGGGATGGCGACGCTAACGGTGCCGTACGGCTACAACCACGGCAAAGCTATACAAACGATAAATTCGGATGGTATAGTCGATTCGTTGCTGGTCGCGGCTCGCGCAATTTCCGCGCACAACGCCGGCCGGCCAACCCTCTGATTATTTCTTCCATCCGCATGTTTCTGAATAAAAAACGGAGTCTGAGCAGCATCGACCGGGGAGCCTGGCCCTGGCGTCGCTGGTCGCGCTAACCTCTTCGATGAGGTACGCTGAAGCACGTCTTCAGCGCCGTTTTTTATCTCGCTGCGCATCCGCGCGCCGATCGTCGCACCACCTCGAGTTCCACCGTGTCCGAACGCTTGCGTTCAGGCTCGGCCGCAGGCTCGCGACGTTCACGCCCGGAGTGCCGGCCGGCAACAGGCACTTCTCGATCGACCGCCCTTTCGCCGACGGCCACCCGCGCAGCGTCAAGTGATCCCTGGCGCACGCGCCGCTCGTCCCGAACAGGACCGGAACATGACCGAACTCGAATTCCAATCGCTGGCGAACGAAGGCTACAACCGCATCCCGCTGATCGCGGAGGCCCTCGCCGATCTCGAAACGCCGCTGTCCCTCTACCTGAAGCTGGCCCAGCCCGAACGGGCGGGCGCCAACTCGTTCCTGCTCGAATCGGTGGTCGGCGGCGAACGTTTCGGCCGCTACTCGTTCATCGGCCTGCCCGCACGCACGCTCGTGCGCACCCGCAACGGCGTGTCGGAAGTCGTGCGCGACGGCCAGGTCGTCGAGACGCACGACGGCGATCCGTTCCAGTTCATCGAATCGTTCCAGGCCCGCTTCAAGGTCGCGCAGCGCCCGGGCCTGCCGCGTTTCTGCGGTGGCCTCGCCGGCTACTTCGGCTACGACGCGGTGCGCTACATCGAGAAGAAGCTCGCGAACACCGCGCCGCGCGACGATCTCGGCCTGCCCGACATCCAGTTGCTGCTGACCGAGGAAGTCGCGGTGATCGACAACCTCGCCGGCAAGCTCTACCTGATCATCTACGCGGACCCGGGCCAGCCCGAAGCGTATGCGAAGGCGAAACACCGCCTGCGCGAACTGAAGCAGCGCCTGCGCACGACCGTGCAGCCGCCCGTCACGTCGGCGAGCGTGCGCACCGAAACGTTCCGCGAATTCAAGAAGGACGACTACCTGGCCGCCGTGCGCCAGGCGAAGGAATACATCGCCGCCGGCGAGCTGATGCAGATCCAGGTCGGCCAGCGGCTCACGAAGCCGTACCGCGACAATCCGCTGTCGCTGTACCGCGCGCTGCGTTCGCTGAATCCGTCGCCGTACATGTATTACTACAACTTCGGCGATTTCCACGTGGTCGGCGCGTCGCCGGAAATCCTGGTGCGCCAGGAAAAGCGCGGCGAAGACCAGATCGTCACGATCCGGCCGCTCGCCGGCACGCGCCCGCGCGGCAACACGCCCGAGCGCGACGCGGAACTCGCGACCGAGCTGCTGAACGATCCGAAGGAGATCGCCGAGCACGTGATGCTGATCGACCTCGCGCGCAACGACGTCGGCCGCATCGCGGAAATCGGCTCGGTGCAGGTGACCGACAAGATGGTGATCGAGAAGTACTCGCACGTGCAGCACATCGTCAGCTCGGTCGAAGGCAAGCTGAAGCCCGGCATGACGAACTACGACGTGCTGCGCGCGACGTTCCCGGCCGGCACGCTGTCCGGCGCGCCGAAGGTGCGCGCGATGGAACTGATCGACGAGCTCGAGCCGGTCAAGCGCGGGCTGTACGGCGGTGCGGTCGGCTACCTGTCGTTCTCGGGCGAGATGGATCTCGCGATCGCGATCCGCACGGGCCTGATCCACAACGGCAACCTGTACGTGCAAGCGGCGGCCGGCGTCGTCGCGGATTCGGTACCCGAATCCGAATGGCAAGAGACCGAGAACAAGGCGCGCGCGGTGCTGCGTGCGGCCGAACAGGTCCAGGACGGCCTCGATAGCGACTTCTGACCGGAGACTGACCATGCTGCTCATGATCGACAACTACGACTCGTTTACCTACAACCTGGTCCAGTACTTCGGCGAACTCGGCGAGGACGTGCGTACCTACCGCAACGACGAAATCACGCTCGACGACATCGCGCGCCTGAACCCCGATACCATCTGCCTGTCGCCCGGCCCGAGCAATCCGCAACACGCGGGCATCACGCTCGACGTGCTGCGTGAATTCGCCGGCAAAAAGCCGATCCTCGGCGTCTGCCTCGGCCACCAGGCGATCGGCGAAGCGTTTGGCGGTCGCGTCGTGCGCGCGAAGACCATCATGCACGGCAAGGTGAGCCGGATCGAAACCGACTGCCGCGGCGTGTTCGCCGACCTGCCGAAGCATTTCGACGTGACGCGCTACCACTCGCTCGCGATCGAGCGCGAATCGCTGCCCGACTGCCTCGAGGTGTCCGCGTGGACCGACGACGGCGAGATCATGGGCGTGCGCCACAAGACGCTGCCGGTCGAAGGCGTGCAGTTCCACCCGGAATCGATTCTCTCGGAGCATGGCCATGCGCTGCTCGAGAACTTCCTGAAGCAGCATCGCGCAGCGGCCCATGCCGCCGCACCGGCTGCCTGACGGGAGACGCACGATGACGATTACCCCGCAGGAAGCGCTGCAGCGCACGATCGAGCACCGCGAAATCTTCCACGACGAAATGCTGCACCTGATGCGGCTGATCATGCGCGGCGACCTGTCGCCCGTGATGGCGGCCGCGATCATCACCGGGCTGCGCGTGAAGAAGGAGACGATCGGCGAGATCGCCGCCGCCGCGACCGTGATGCGCGAATTCGCGAACCACGTCGAGGTGCAGGACAACTCGAACTTCGTCGACATCGTCGGCACCGGCGGCGACGGCTCGCACACGTTCAACATCTCGACCGCGTCGATGTTCGTCACGGCGGCCGCGGGCGCGAAGGTCGCGAAGCACGGCAACCGCGGCGTATCGAGCAAGTCCGGCAGCGCCGACGTACTCGAGGCGCTCGGCGTGAACATCGACCTGCAGTCGGAGCAAGTCGCCGCATCGATCGCCGAAACCGGCATGGGCTTCATGTTCGCGCCGAACCATCACCCGGCGATGAAGAACATCGCGGCCGTGCGCCGCGAGCTCGGCGTGCGCACCATCTTCAACATCCTCGGCCCGCTGACCAATCCGGCCGGCGCGCCGAACCAGCTGATGGGCGTGTTCCACCCCGACCTCGTCGGCATCCAGGTGCGCGTGATGCAGCGTCTCGGCGCGCAGCACGTGCTCGTCGTGTACGGCAAGGACGGGATGGACGAGGTGTCGCTCGGCGCCGCGACGCTCGTCGGCGAATTGCGCGACGGCAAGGTGCACGAATACGAGATCCATCCGGAGGACTTCGGCCTGCAGATGGTGTCGAACCGCACGCTGAAGGTGGAAAATGCCGACGAATCGCGCACGATGCTGCTCGGCGCGCTGGACAACCAGCCGGGCGTCGCGCGCGAGATCGTCACGCTGAACGCGGGCACCGCGCTCTACGCGGCCAATATCGCCGAATCGATCGCGGACGGCATCCAGCTCGCCCGCGAAGCGATCGCGAGCGGCAAGGCCCGCGCGAAGGTCGACGAACTCGTGCGCTTCACGCAGCAGTTCAAGCGCTGACCCTCTTACGAATCCAGCAGGAACCCACATGAGCGACATTCTCGACCGAATCATCGCCGTCAAGCGCGAAGAAATCGCGGCGGCCCTGCGCAGCACGCCGCTCGAGGCACTGAAACTGGAAGCCTCGGCGCGCGACCTGCGCGACTTCGTCGGCGCGCTGCGCGCGAAGCACGCGGCCGGCAACGCCGCCGTGATCGCCGAAATCAAGAAGGCCAGCCCGTCGAAAGGCGTGCTGCGCGAGCACTTCGTGCCGGCCGACATCGCGCGCTCGTATGCGGCGCACGGCGCCGCGTGCCTGTCGGTGCTGACCGACGAGCAGTTCTTCCAGGGCGGCGTCCGCTATCTCGAGGAAGCGCGCGCGGCCTGCACGCTGCCGGTGCTGCGCAAGGACTTCATCGTCGACGCGTACCAGATCGTCGAAGCCCGCGCGATGGGCGCCGACGCGATCCTGCTGATCGCCGCCGCGCTCGACACGCCGCTGATGCAGGATCTCGAAGCGTATGCGCACTCGCTCGGCCTGGCGGTGCTGGTCGAAGTGCACGACCGCCACGAGATGGAACAGGCGCTGACGCTGAAGACGCCGCTGCTCGGCATCAACAACCGCAACCTGCGCACGTTCGAAACGTCGATCCAGACCACGCTCGACATGCTCGACATGATTCCAGCGGATCGCATCGTCGTGACCGAATCGGGCATCCTGTCGCGCACCGACGTCGACACGATGCGCGCGGCGAACGTGAACACGTTCCTCGTCGGCGAGGCGTTCATGCGCGCCGAGCAGCCGGGCGAGGAACTCGCACGGATGTTCTTCTGATGGCGATCGAACAGGAAATCAAGCTCGCGCTGCCGGCCGGCCAGGCCGACGCCGCGCGCCGCTTCTTCGAGACGCTGACCGGCGAACCCGGCCGTGCCATCACGCTCGCGAACGTCTATTACGACACGCCCGATCTCGCGCTGGCGCGCTCGAAGAGCGCGGTGCGCGTGCGCCGCACGCCGGACGGCTGGCTGCAGACGTTCAAGACGGTCGGCAGCGCGGAAGGCGGCCTGCACAGCCGCCACGAATGGGAGCTGCCGGTCGCCGGCGACGCGCTCGAAATCGACGCGCTCGTCGCGGCCTGCGACGTGCCGGAAGCCGCCGCCGCGCTCAATGACGCGGCCGGCGCGCTGCACGCGCTGTTCCGCACGGATTTTTCGCGTACGCTGTGGCGCATCGCAATCGGCGGCGCAACCGTCGAGGCCGCGGTGGACCTCGGCGAGATCGTCGTCCAGGCGGAACACGAAACGCGCCGCGAACCGATCAGCGAAATCGAACTCGAACTGATCGACGGCCCGGAAACGGCGCTCGCGACGCTCGCCGCCGAACTGCAGCAGGCACTGCCGGGCCTCGTTCCCGAAAACATCAGCAAGGCGCAGCGCGGCTACCGGCTGCGCGCGCAATAAACTCGCATCACGCATGGCAACCCGCAAGACTTCCCGCGCGCCGCAACAGGCGTCGCTGTTCGACGATCCCGTGCCGGAAACGGCACCGGCCGATATTCCGTCCCCGGCTTCCGAGCCGCCTGCCGCTCGGCGCAAAGCTGCGAGGAAAACCGCCGCACCGGCGCCCGCGCCAGCCCCGGCCCCGGCCGCCGCGGCCCTGCGGCCCGTTGCCGCCGACGTGCCGCATCTGGCCGAACAATTTGACGCGCTGCCGGCCGTCTGGCGCGACGTGCTGAAACCGTTCACCGACAGCGACGCGTACGCGCCGCTGTGCCGCTTCGTCGATGAAGAGCGTGCGGCCGGCAAGACGGTCTACCCGACCGACGTGTTCCGCGCGCTGCGCCTGACGCATCCCGACGACGTGAAGGTCGTGATCCTTGGCCAGGACCCGTACCACGGCGACGACCGCGGCACGCCGCAGGCGCACGGCCTCGCGTTCTCGGTGCCGCCGGCCGTCCGCACGCCGCCGTCGCTGCGCAACATCTTCAAGGAAATCGCCGCGAACTTCGGTCACGACACGCCGCGTCACGGCTGCCTCGACACGTGGGCACGCCAGGGCGTGCTGCTGCTCAACACCGTGCTGACGGTCGAGCGCGGCGCGGCCGCGAGCCATGCGAAGCGCGGCTGGGAGCAATGCACGGACACGCTGATCCGCGAGCTCGCCGGCCGTCATCGCGGGCTCGTGTTCATGCTGTGGGGCGCGCACGCGCAGGCCAAGCGCGCGCTGTTCGACGCGAACGCGCATTGCGTGCTCGAGGCGCCGCATCCGTCGCCGCTGTCCGCGCACCGCGGCTTCCTCGGCTGCCGCCATTTCGCGCTCGCGAACGACTATCTGGCCGCCGCCGGCCGCGAACCGATCGACTGGCGCCTGCCGGACGTAGCCGAAACGCTCGCGTAACAGCCTCGGTTGCGGCGAGTTCGCCGGCCGAATGCAAAAACGCCGCGTCCCCGAAAGGACGCGGCGTTTTTTTCATCGGGCGACGCAGCGGGTGCATCGCACCCGCATCGACCTGACGCGTTACGCGCGTTACGCGGCGGCGATCGCTTCGCGTGCGCCGGCCAGCGCGGCGCTCTGTGCGTCCGGGCCGAGGTTCAGGCCTTCCGCGTGGATGAAGCTCACGTCGGTCAGACCGATGAAGCCGAGGAACGTGCGCAGGTACGGGGTCTGGCTGTCGTTCGGCGTACCCAGGTACTTGCCGCCGCGCGCCGTCACCACGTGAACCTTCTTGCCCTTGATCAGGCCTTCCGGACCGTTCTCGGTGTAGCGGAACGTGACGCCTGCGCGGGCGATCCAGTCGAAGTACGTCTTCAGTTGCGACGAGATGCCGAAGTTGTACATCGGCGCGCCGATCACGATGATGTCGGCCGCTTGCAGCTCGGCGATCAGTGCATCGCTCTTCGCGACGATCGCATTCTGTTCCGCGGTGCGCTTGTCGGCCGGCGTGAAGAACGCGCCGAGCACCGATTCGTCGAGGTGCGGCAGCGCATCGGCCAGCAGGTCGCGAACCACGACGTTCGCGCCGGGGTTCGATTGTTGCAGCTTTGCCGTCAGTTCGTTGGACAGCAGCGTGGATTGCGCACCTTGCGAACGCGCGGCGGAATTGATTTGCAGAATGGTCGTCATGTCAGGCTCCGGGTGGGGGTGGGGTTGCGCTTCGGTAGCGCGAGTGACGCCATTGTGCGTGGCCGCATGACCGCGAAAAAGCGGGTTCAGGGCGACGGATTGTTGCAGCAACAGAACAATCGCCGATCGTGCCCCGCTACCCGCTTTCGTACGATTACCCCTTCAGCCAGGCTTCGCGGGCCTTCGTGGCCGCAGCCGGCTTCGCGGCCGCCGTCAGCCGGTAGCGGGTGACTTCCGGGCCGTCGAGCTTCAGTTTCGCGGTGCGCAGCTCGTCGCGGCGGAACGCGTGAATCTCGACCTTGTCGCCCGGCCGGTAGCGTGCGAGCAGCGCATCGAGGTTCGTGCCCGTCACGCGCAGCCCGTCGACCGCGATCAGCGTGTCGCCGGCCGACAGCCCCGCGCGATGCGCGGCGCCGCCTTCGTAGACCGCCGCCAACGTGCAGTCCGCGCCGCCGCGCAGGCGCGCGCCGATCGTCGGTTTCGCGGCCGCACCGGTCGCGACGTCGGGGACCAGCGTCACGCCGAGCGGCGCGAGCAGTTCGGCGAGCGGCAGGTCGCGCGTGCCGTGCACGGCGTCGGCGAACAGGCGGCCGAGCGCGACGCCCGTCGCTTCCTCGATCAGCGCCTCGACTTCGTTTTCGTCCACGCCCGCCTGCTTGCCGCGATAGAAGTCGCGGCCGTAGCGTTGCCACAGCAGACGCATCACGTCGTCGAGCGACTTCCGGTTGCGCGTCTGCGCGCGGATCGCGAGATCGAACGCCAGCGCGACGAGCGAGCCCTTCGTGTAATAGCTGACGATCGCGTTGGTCGCGTTCTCGTCCTGGCGGTAGTACTTGATCCACGCGTCGAACGAGCTTTCCGCGACGCTCTGCTTGAGCCGGCCCGTGCCGCGCAGCACGCCGCCGATCGTGCGGCCGAGCGCCGCGAAATAGTCGTCCTGCGACATCAGCCCGCTGCGCACCAGCATCAGGTCGTCGTAATACGACGTGAAGCCCTCGAATAGCCACAGCAGCGACGTGTAGTTCTCGCGCGTGAGGTCGTACGGCACGAACGCCGCCGGCTTGATGCGCTTCACGTTCCACGTGTGGAAATACTCGTGGCTGCAGAGGCCGAGATACGTGCGATAGCCTTCCGTCGTTTCCGGTCGCCCCTTCACCGGCAGGTCGGTCCGGTTGCAGATCAGCGCGGTCGATGCGCGATGCTCGAGGCCGCCGTAGCCGTCGCTGACCGCGAGCGTCATGAACACGTAGCGGTCCATCGGCGCCTTTTTCGACTTCGGCTCGAACAGCGCGATCTGCGCTTCGCACACACGCTTCAGATCGGTACGCAGCCGCTCCAGGTCGAGTTGCGTCACGCGCCCGGCGATCACGATGTCGTGCGGCACGCCGTGCGCGTCGAACGTCGCGAGCACGAATTCGCCGATCGTCACCGGATGGTCGGACAGCTCGTCATAGTTCGCCGCGCGATACGCGCCGAAACCGTAACGCCTGGTGCCGCCCGCTTCGGGCAGCGCGGTGCCGACACGCCACGTGCGGAACGCGGCACCGGCCGGTTTCGCGATGTCGACTTCGCACGGCGCGTCCTCGCGACCGGCGACGCTCAGGAACACGGCTGTCGCGTTGAAGAAGCCGCCCGATTCGTCGAGATACGCGGAGCGCACCGACAAATCCCACGCATACACGTCGTAGCGCAGCGTCAGCGCGCCGGTCACGGGCGCGGCCTGCCACGTGTGCTTGTCGGTCTTCGCGATGCGCACCTTGCGGCCCGCGTCGTTGAACGCGCGCAGCGTCACGATGTTGCGCGCGAACTCGCGCACGAGATAGCTGCCCGGAATCCATACCGGCAGCGAGAAACGCTGGCCTTCGGGATCGGGATCGGCAACCGTCACCGTCACTTCGAACAGGTGCGCGGCAAGATCTTTCGGGACAATCGAATAGCGGATCGGCTGGGTCATCGTGGCAATCGGTCGGTCGAATACGGCGGCGAAAACGAAGAGAGGCGCCGGCAGATCATGCGGGCGCCCCTCGCTGGCCGGGCGCTGCGCCCGGCGTGCAGTCGGTTACTTGCTCGAGGCGAGCGCCTGGTTGAGCTGGTCGGCCGATACCGCGCCCGGCAGGCGGCGACCGTCCGGCAAAAAGATCGTCGGCGTGCCCGTGACGTTCATCCCGCGGCCGAGCGCAAGGTTCTTGTCGAGCGCGGTGGTGTCGCAAGTACCGGCGCCGGACGGCGCGCGATGGTCGAGCATCCAGCTTTCCCACGTCTTCGCCCGATCGGTCGCGCACCAGATCGCCTTCGACTTCGCGGTCGAATCCGGCGACAGCACCGGGTACAGGAACGTGTAGACGGTCACGTTGTCGACCGACTGCAGCGTCGTCTCGAGCTTCTTGCAGTACGGGCAGTTCGGATCGGAGAACACCGCGATCTTGCGGGCGCCGTTGCCCTTGACGATCTTGATCGCATTCGCGAACGGCAGGCTCGCGAAGTCGATCTTGTTGATTTCGGACAGGCGGGCGTCGGTCAGGTTCTTGTGCGTCTTCGCGTCGACGAGATCGCCGAGCAGCACGTAGTCGCCCGCCGCGTCGCTATAGATGATCTGCGAGCCGAGGTTCACTTCGTAAAGGCCTGCGACCGGCGATTTCGACACGCTCTTGATCGGCGCGTCGTTGCCGAGACGGGCTTGCAGCGTGGCCTTCAGCTTGTCGGTGGTCTGGTCGGCCTGCGCGGTGCAGCCGAGCGTCGCCATCGTGACGGCCAGCGCCAGCGACGCGATGCGGATCGTTTTTTTCATTGAAATCTTCCTTCAGCTCAATCGGAGTGCACGGCACAGTGTACGCCGTAACGGAACCGACTCCGACCGGCGCGGCGGCGGAAGGTTCGCTCAGCCGAGCGCGGCCGACACGAGCCAGCGCTTCACGAGCGGCTGCGCGCCGACGAACGCCATGCCCGCATTGCGCACCGCCTTCGCGAGCGAGCCCGGCACCGCGAACAGCCGCTGCAGGCCGTCGGTGGCGACCATCAGCGCGCGGATGTCCTCGCGGCGCGAACGTTCGTAGCGGCGCAGCAGCACCGTATCGCCGAGATTACGGAAGCTTTCCTTGCCCGCGATCGCGTCGGCGAGCGCGGCGACGTCGCGCAGCCCGAGGTTCATCCCCTGCCCCGCGAGCGGGTGGATCAGGTGCGCGGCATCGCCCACCAGCGCGACGCGCGGCGCGATCAGCTTGTCGACCGTCTGCAGGGCCAGCGGGAAGCCGGCGGCCGGCGTCACGCATTCGAGCGCGCCGACCTGACCGTGCGACACGCGCTCGACCTCGGCCGCGAGCTGCGCCGGATCGAGGGCGAGCAGTGCGTCGGCATGCGCGGTGTGCGCGGACCACACGAGCGACACGTGGCCGTCCGGCAGCGGCAGCAGCGCGACGATCTCGCCTTCGTGGAACCACTGGTACGCGGTCTCGCGGTGCGGCAACGATGCCTTGAAGTTCGCGACGACGCCCGTTTGCCGGTAGTCGCGCCGCTCTACCCTGGCCCCCATTTGTGAGCGCACCCACGAATGCGCGCCGTCGGCGCCGACGATGAGATCGGCTTCGAGCACCTGGCCCGACGACAGCGTCAGCACGGCCGCGTCGTCGCGCACGTCGAAGCCCTGCGCACGCGCATCGAACCACGTCAGGTTCGGCTGGAACCGCAGCGCGGCGTCGAGCGACGTCTCGACCAGCGAGGATTCGGCGATCCAGGCAAGCTGCGGCACGGACGCCTGGTAGGCGGAGAAATGCAGTTCGGCATGCGCATCGCCATACACGCGCATGTCGTAGACCGGGGCGAGCCGGCCGTGGTCGAGCGCCTGCCAGACCCGCAGCCGCTCGAGCAACGCTTGCGAACTGGACGACAGCGCGTAGACGCGCGTGTCGAACGCGAGATCGGCGGGGCGCGGCGTGGCCGGCTGGGCGAGCAAGGCTGTCTTGTAGCCGGACTGGGTCAGCGCGAGCGCGGCCGTCTTGCCGACGAGCCCGCCGCCGACCACGGCGACGTCGAAGGAGTGGTGGGCAGTCATGGCGGGCATTATAGCCGCGGGGCCAAACCCTTACGCGGCCGGACTTTGCGGGAAATCAGCAGAATCGCGGGCCGGTGCGCCCGCGCGGCGGCTCGCCGCATCGGCCGTTCGGCGCGCAGCCCGGAATCCGGGGCGCCGTCACGGTACAATAGCGTCTTTGACCGCCGGCCCGCCGCGCTCCACGCGCCGGCCGCCCCTTTTTTCCCGCGCCGCCGTGCCCTGTCCGGCCGCGCCGCCTCACCCGTCCGAAGGATTCCATGAGTCTCAAATGCGGCATCGTCGGCTTGCCCAACGTCGGCAAGTCCACCCTGTTCAATGCGCTGACCAAGGCCGGCATCGCCGCCGAGAACTACCCGTTCTGCACGATCGAGCCGAACGTCGGCATCGTCGAAGTGCCCGATACGCGCCTGAAGGCGCTCTCCGAGATCGTCAAGCCGGAGCGTGTCGTGCCGGCCGTCGTCGAATTCGTCGACATCGCGGGCCTCGTCGCGGGCGCAAGCAAGGGTGAAGGCCTCGGCAACCAGTTCCTCGCGAACATCCGCGAAACCGATGCGATCACGCACGTCGTGCGCTGCTTCGAGGATGACAACGTCATTCACGTCGCCGGCAAGGTCAGCCCGATCGACGACATCGAAGTGATCAACACCGAACTCGCACTCGCCGACCTCGGCACCATCGAGAAGGCGCTCACGCGCTATTCGAAGGCGGCGAAGTCGGGCAACGACAAGGAAGCGGCGAAACTCGTCGCGGTGCTCGAAAAGGTGCGCGCGCAGCTCGACCAGGGCAAGGCCGTGCGCGGCCTCGCGCTGTCGGACGACGAACAGGCGCTGATCAAGCCGTTCTGCCTGATCACCGCGAAGCCGGCGATGTACGTCGCCAACGTGAAGGACGACGGCTTCGAGAACAACCCGCACCTCGAGGCGGTGCGCAAGTACGCGGAAAGCGAAAACGCGCCGGTGGTCGCCGTATGCGCGGCGATCGAGGCGGAAATCGCCGATCTCGACGATGCGGACAAGGAAGCATTCCTCGCCGACATGGGCATGGAAGAGCCGGGCCTCGACCGCGTGATCCGCGCGGGCTTCAAGCTGCTCGGCCTGCAGACCTATTTCACCGCCGGCGTGAAGGAAGTGCGCGCGTGGACGATCCACATCGGCGATACCGCTCCGCAAGCGGCCGGCGTGATCCACACCGACTTCGAGCGCGGCTTCATCCGTGCGCAGACGATCGCGTTCGACGACTTCGTCACGTACAAGGGCGAGCAAGGCGCGAAGGAAGCCGGCAAGATGCGCGCGGAAGGGAAGGAATACGTCGTGCACGACGGCGACGTGATGAACTTCCTGTTCAACGTCTGAGCGAATCACCCCGGGCGTAGTACGGCAATACACGGAAAACCCCTTGCGGCCTCGGCGCCGCAAGGGGTTTTCTGTTTCATGCGCCCGGCATCGTTCCGCTCGGGTCGACCGACTGCAGCAACATGCGCTCACCCGCTCGTCAGGCAACCGCTACGCAGCCACCGGCGCCGGCTCGCGGCTCCGGCGCACGATCATCGCGAGCAGCGCGACCAGCACCGCCGACGCAACCGGCCAACCCGTGCCGCTGATCACCGCGACGAAGGCCTGCGCCGGCGCGAACCAGGCCAGCACGACGATCACGATCTCGGCTCGGCGCAACGGGACGTTCCGCGCGTCCAGCAGCAGGAATGCAACCGGCAATACCAGCCAGAGCAAGTCGTAGTACACATAGTAAGGCTGCACGAGCAGCGTACCGGCGGCCAGCGCGGCGGCGCGGAGCGCGAAGCGCGAGCGGCGAATCCAGACGTCGACGACCGCCGCGACCGCCAGTACCCCGACGACCGCATGCACGGCATAGGCTGGCCCGACGGACAGCCCGGCTGCCCGGGCGAGCGAGATCGTCGACGGCATGGCCCGCCGAAGCGTGTCGCCGTACTCGACCACGTTGTGGTGGAACGCCGGCATGAACGCGAAAAACGCGGCCCACGCCCGCACGCCAAACGCCGCCAGCGACACCGCGACGATGCCGGCGCTGAACGCGCCGGCCGATATCAATGCCTTCCAGTGGCGCCCGCAGACGAGCGCCAACGGGAACAACACGCCGAATTGCGGCTTCACGATCAGCACCGCAATGCATGCGCCCGCCAGAACCGGGCTCGATTCGAGCAGGAGCAGCGCCGCCGCCGCCGCCGCGACCGTCATGAAGGAATTTTGCATCGTGAGCGCCGCGCCGAGCAGCCCCGGAAATGCGGCAATCGCGACGCGCAGCTGCGCGTCGAGCGGGCGCACGACACGCGCGACGACCGCCGCATAACAAGCGATCTGCAGTGTCGCGAACACCGCGAGCGCGAAGGCGAACGGCACGAGGCCGAACGGGAGGATGACGAGCAGGAACGTCGGCGGATACGGCCACGGAGCGAAGTCGTCGAACGGCCGCAGGGCGGCTTCGATCGGCTGCATCCACCCGGGCGAGAAGATCGCCGCGGCGCCGTGCTCGATCGCGACACGGGCCGCCGCCCAGAAAATCGCGAAGTCCGAGCCGACCATCGGGGACGAGCGATCGTGCCAGCCGTAGTACCTCATCGCCCAGACAGCCAGAACGACGATCTGCAGCGCGAGTACCGCGGCTGCATACGTGCCGACGCGCCGCGCGTCGACCGCGCGACTGCCCGATCCGTGCACCGTCCCCATCGCCCACCCCCGCGATTTTTCTTCTCGTCGAGTATAGGCGACGATCGTTTCGGCAGATGACGTTCCCGCCGGCACGCAGCAGCGCGCGTCGCCCAGGATCGATGCCGCGCGGCCGGTACTCGCAACGGCATCCGTCCGTCGTCGAAAGAAAAATGGCCCGGCCGGCAAATGCCGGTCAGGCCATGTTCATGAACGGGGCTCCCGCTCCGCCGTTACATCACGCGATCAGATCACGTCGCCGACACCCGGCGCCCCGCGTTCGCCCGCGCATCGCGGCCGCGCTTGTTCAGCCACGATGCGAACAGCACGATCAACGCCAGCACGGCCGTCGCGCCGACTTCCATCCGGTGCTCCTCGCTGACGAACATCACGGTCAGCGTGCCGCAGATGAACAGGATCACGGCCCACGTGAGCCACGGGAACAGCCACATCCGCAGCGTCAGGTCCGCGCCGCCCGATTCGAGCGTCTTGCGCATCCGCAGTTGCGAGATCGCGATCACGAGATACACGAGCAGCGCGATCGCGCCCGACGTCGCGAGCAGGAAGCCGAACACCTGCTCCGGCATCAGGTAGTTCGCGATCACGGTCAGGAAGCCGAACGCGGTCGACGCGAGCACCGCCGCACGCGGCGTGCCGGTCGAATCGGTGCGATGCAGGAAGGCGGGCGCGTCCTTGCGCCGGGACAGCGAGAACAGCATCCGCGACGCGGTGTACAGCGCAGAATTCAGGCAGCTCGCGACCGACACGAGCACGATCACGTCGATGATCGCCTTCGCGTTCGGGACGCCGATCAGCTCCATCGCGCGCTGATACGAGCCGTGCTTCGGCAGCAGCGGGTCGTTCCACGGCACGATGGCCGCGACGACGAGGATCGAGCCGAGATAGAACAGCGTGATACGCCAGATGACCGAGTTCGTCGCGCGCACGATCTGGCGCTGCGGGTTGTCCGATTCGGCGGCCGCGATCGTCACGATCTCGGTGCCGAGGAACGAGAACATCGTCGTCAGCATCGCCGCGAGCACCGCGCTCGCGCCGCGCGGCATGAAGCCGTCGTGCACGAACAGGTTCGACACGCCCGACACGGCCGGCGCCGGAATGATGCCGACGATCGCCGCACCGCCGATGCACAGGAACACGACGATCGCGACGACCTTGATCAGCGCGAACCAGAATTCGAATTCGCCGTAGTTCTTGACGGAGAAGAGATTGGTGACGGTGAGCAGCAGCGTGATGCCGAGCGCGAAGATCCACGTCGCGATGCCCGGGAACCACGCATTGAGGATGGTCGCGGCGGCGGTCGCCTCGATCGGGATCACCAGCACCCAGAACCACCAGTACAGCCAGCCGATCGTGAAGCCGGCCCAGTGGCCGATCGCGCGATCGGCATAGGTCGAGAACGACCCGCTGTCCGGATGCGCGACGGCCATTTCGCCGAGCATACGCATCACCAGCACGACCAGCACGCCCGCGATCGCATACGCGAGTATCGATGCCGGCCCGGCTTCCGCGATCGCGTGGCCGGAGCCGACGAACAAGCCCGCGCCGATCACGCCGGCAATCGACATCATCGTTACGTGACGCTGCTTCAGGCCAGTGCCGAGGCCTGTGTTGCTTCCACTCATCTGTCTCTCTCCAAAAAACGGTTCCGGTACGACCGGGTGTCGCGTGAAGGCGGCGCGGGGAGTTGTCGTTCTTGAATCCGGCCGCGGCCGCGCGTGCGTCGCACGCGGGCATGGGCCGGATGGGGCCGTTCCGGTCGGGTCGTCCGCGCAGTCTGCGAAGCTGCGGGTGCGATGCGGCGCACCGGGCGCCGGCGCATCGCGTACGCCCGTTCCGTCGGCTGTCGTCAGCCGCCTTCGAAGCGAAGGAGTGTAAGCATCAAACGGTTCTTCACTAAGAACCAATTGAAGAATTTCGATGGAACCACTCGTTGCATCGATACGAACCGATGCAACGCTTGATCCGGTTCGGCAGGCTGCATCGCGCGCGGGGTGGGCGCGATTCAGTGCGTGTCGCGGGCGGCTTCGTCCCGCCACTTCGCCGGCACGATCGCGTGCCATTCCCGCAGAAGCAGGTTTTTCACGGCGTCGGGATGCGCGGCCGACAGGCGCACCAGCACGATCGGCCAGCCGACATAGTGATCGGTCACGTAATACACGTCGGGCGCCGACTCGATCAGCCATGCACGCTCGTCGGGGCCGACGCACTTCACGACGAGCGTGTCGCCGTCCTCGCGCAGCCGCGCGAGCACCTTGCCCTTCACCTTGAGCGCGGGCGTGCCGTACGACGTGCCGTCCTCGACGCCGCGCCACGCCAGTGCGATCTGCCGGACTTCGTCGAATGTCACGATGCCTCTCCGACCGTGCGTCGATGGTTGACGGTCCGGCCACCCTACCGGAAATCGCGCGGCACGCCCAGCCGGGTGGCCCTATCCACCAGCCGCACGCGCGGCGGCCGGCGCACGCCCGGTAGTCGCGACGATCGCGAACGCGACCGCATTCGCGGCGGCGCTCGCGAGGATCGGTACGAGATAGCCGCCGCCCGCGTCGTAGATGAAGCCGGCGGCGGCCGGCCCGATCAGCGTGCCGAACGCGACGCTCGTGTACAGGATGCCGATGATCGCGCTCACGTTGCGCCCGCCGAAATAGTCCATGACGACCGCCGGCAGCACGGCGACCCAGCCGCCGTAGAACACGCCGAACACGAGCGCGAACCCGGCCAGCGTCGCGACGGTGCCGGCGCCCGCCCATGCGACTAGCGCAACGGCCATGCCGGCGAACATCGCGAGCAGCGACGCGCGGCGGCCGAAGCGATCGGCCAGGCCGCCGAGGAAGAAGCGGCCGGCCGTGCTGCCCACGCCGATCGCGCCGAGCAGCAGCACGGCCGTCGACGGCGCGACGCCGTGATCGAGCGCGTACGGCACGAGGTGAACGAACGGGACGAATACGCCGAACGAACAGACGAGGCAGGCCGCGTAGAGGCTCGCGAACGGCCGCGACGTGACGGCTTCGCGCACCGTCGCGCCGGCTGGTACGCTCGCGGCCGCGGCCGGGGAAGCCCCGCCATTCCGGCCGTCGCCGTCCGGGGCGACATCGCCGTCCGGCAACAGCCCCCGCCCGCGCGGGTCGTTCTCGATCAGCAGCGACATGCCGGCTCCCAGCACGATCACGAGCGCGGCGAGCGTGAAATACGCGCCGCGCCAGCCGACCTGCGCGATCAGTGCGGACGCGAGCGGCTGCATCACCAGCGTGCCCACGCCGATCCCCGCGACCGCGAGCCCCGACGCGAACCCGCGCCGGCGCACGAACCAGCGCTGGACCGCGCCGACGGCCGGCACGTACGCGCAGCCGACGCCGAACCCGACACCGAGCCCGTACGCGACATAGACCTGCAGCAGCGTATGCGCCGCGCCGGCCGCCGCGAGCCCCGCGCCGGTCAGCAGCATCCCGGCGACGGCGAGCCGCCGCGAGCCGAAACGATCGGCCAGCGGCCCGCTGACGATGCCGAAGCCGAAGTACAGGAAGCCGGCGAGCGAGAACACGAGCGAGATCTGGCCGCGCGACGCGGCGAAATCCCGCTGCAGCGATTCGACGAACGCGCTGAACGTATACGCGCTGCCGAACCCGACGAACGTGACGGCGAACGCGGCCGCCACCACGTACCAGCCATGGAAAACGCGTGACGCGCCCGGGCGGTTCATGACGATGCTCCTTTCGGGTTCCACCGGCTGCCGGGCGGCGGTCCGGATTGCCCCGTGGATATAGTTGAACTATGTTGATCGCATCGGCCGCCGATCGGCACCCGACAGGCAGCCGCGAAACAGGCGATCCGATGCGTCAACGGTACGCGCGCATACGCGTCGTCTCAAACGATATTTCGTCGACCTTTCGCTTTAGAAAAACTGAATGAATCGTTCCCGCCTGCCGCCGCTCAACGCGTTGCGCGCATTCGAAGCCGCCGCCCGCCACCTGTCGGTGAAGTCGGCGGCCGAGGAGCTGTCGGTCACGCCCGGCGCGGTGAGCCAGATGATCCGCACGCTCGAGACGCATCTCGGCGTGCAGCTGTTCGAGCGCGTGAACCGCGGCATCCTGCTGACGGCCGCCGGCCGCGACTACCTGCCGCCCGTGCGCAACGCGTTCCGGCAGATCGCCGATGCGTCGCAGCGCGTGTCGGGCGCCGCCGACAGCGGCGTGCTGACGGTGAGTGTCACGCCGTTCTTCGCGTCCGCGTGGCTGGTCCCACGCCTCGCGCAGTTCCGGCAGGCGTGCCCGGACGTCGACCTGCAGGTCCTCACGAGCCACGCGCTCGCGGATTTCGCGCGCGACGGCGTCGACGTCGCAATCCGCCACGGCCTCGGGCGCTACATCGGGCTGTGCAGCGAACGCCTGCTGACGGTGGAAATCGTCGCGCTCGCGTCGCCGGACCTCGTCGCGCGGCTCGGCATGCCGGCGACGCCGGCCGAGCTCGTCGGCTGGCCGCACTTGCACGACGCCGAACGCAAGGGCTGGCACATCTGGTTCGGCGCGCAGCGGATCGACGATTTCGGCCCGCCGCGCGGCCCGGCGTTCGACGATTCGGGCCTGCTGCTGCAGGCGATCGTTGCCGGCCAGGGCGCCGGGTTGCTGCCGGCCGCGATGGTGCGCGGCGAGCTGGCGAGCGGCCGGCTCGTGCAGCTTGCCGACGTCGCGTGGCTCGACGATTTCGCGTACTACCTCGTCTATCCGCCGCATCACGCGGAACGGCCGAAGGTTGCCGCGTTCCGCCGCTGGATTCTCGATGCCGCGCAAGCCGACGGCGCGGCGTCGATGACCGGCGCGGCCTCGATCCGCTAACATGCGGCGCGGGCCATCGGCCCGCCATCGATAACAACGAACCGAACGAGAGAGACCATGCGTGCCCTGCTCCGCCGTGCGACCCATGTCGCGACCCTGTCCGCCGCGCTGTTCGTCGCGGGCGCCGCGTTGCCCCCTGCCGCGCACGCCTATCGCGCATCACCCGGCTACGGCAACGAAGCCGATCTCGACCGTCACGACACGTATCGCAACCGCGACGGCGAAACCGTGCATGCGCCCGCCCATTCGAAATCGGGCCGCGTGCCGGACGGCGCGAGCGCACGTTGCCGCGACGGCACGTACAGCTTCAGCCGTCACCGGCGCGGCACGTGCTCGGGGCACGGCGGCGTCGCCGCGTGGCTGTGAGCGCGGGTCGGCCGAATGGCCTGCACCGCGCCAGCGGCAGCCGGCGGCGAAGTACAATACGCGCTCGCACCGCCGCGCCCCGCGCGGCACGCTCCGTACCGAATCACCCGACGCCGCCACGCCCGCGCGCTGCGCGGCCGTCCCAACCACTTCTGACTTTCACACCGAAATGGCCCAATACGTTTTCACGATGAACCGGGTCGGCAAGATCGTGCCGCCCAAGCGCCAGATCCTGAAGGACATCTCGCTGTCGTTCTTTCCCGGCGCGAAGATCGGCGTGCTCGGCCTGAACGGCTCGGGCAAGTCGACGCTGATCCGCATCATGGCGGGCGTCGACAAGGACATCGAAGGCGAAGCCACGCCGATGCCGAACCTGAACATCGGCTACCTGCCGCAGGAACCGCAGCTCGATCCGACGAAGACCGTGCGCGAAGCCGTCGAGGAAGGCCTCGGCGACCTGTTCCAGGCGAACAAGAAGCTGGAAGAAATCTACGCGGCCTACGCCGAACCGGACGCCGACTTCGACGCGCTCGCGGCCGAGCAGGCGAAGTACGAGGCGATTCTCGCGTCGAGCGACGGCGGCAGCCCCGAGCAGCAGCTCGAAGTGGCCGCCGACGCGCTGCGCCTGCCGCCGTGGGACGCGAAGATCGAGCACCTGTCGGGCGGTGAAAAGCGCCGCGTCGCGCTGTGCAAGCTGCTGCTCGAGAAGCCCGACATGCTGCTGCTCGACGAACCGACCAACCACCTCGACGCCGAATCGGTCGACTGGCTCGAGCAGTTCCTGGTGCGCTTCCCGGGCACCGTGGTCGCCGTCACGCACGATCGCTACTTCCTCGACAACGCGGCCGAGTGGATTCTCGAACTCGACCGCGGCCACGGCATTCCGTGGAAGGGCAACTACAGCAGCTGGCTCGACCAGAAGGAAGAGCGCCTGAAGCAGGAAGAAGCGTCGGAATCGGCACGCCAGAAGGCGATCAAGAAGGAACTGGAGTGGGTGCGCCAGAACCCGAAGGGCCGCCAGGCGAAGTCGAAGGCGCGTATCGCCCGCTTCGAGGAGCTGAGCAGCCAGGAATACCAGAAGCGCAACGAAACGCAGGAAATCTTCATTCCGGCCGGCGAACGCCTCGGCAATGAAGTGATCGAGTTCAAGAACGTCAGCAAGTCGTTCGGCGACCGCCTGCTGATCGACAACCTGAGCTTCAAGATCCCGGCCGGCGCGATCGTCGGCATCATCGGTCCGAACGGCGCCGGCAAGTCGACGCTGTTCAAGATGCTGACCGGCAAGGAACAGCCGGATTCGGGCGAAGTCGTGATGGGCCCGACGGTGAAGCTTGCGTACGTCGACCAGAGCCGCGACGCGCTCGACGGTTCGAAGACGGTGTTCGAGGAAATCTCGGGCGGCGCCGACGTGCTGACGGTCGGCAAGTACGAAACGCCGTCGCGCGCGTACATCGGCCGCTTCAACTTCAAGGGCGGCGACCAGCAGAAGATCGTCGGCAACCTGTCCGGCGGCGAACGCGGCCGCCTGCACCTCGCGAAGACGCTGATCTCCGGCGGCAACGTGCTGCTGCTGGACGAACCGTCGAACGACCTCGACGTCGAAACGCTTCGCGCGCTGGAAGACGCGCTGCTCGAATTCGCGGGCTCGGTGATGGTGATCTCGCACGATCGCTGGTTCCTCGACCGGATCGCGACGCACATCCTCGCGTTCGAAGGCGATTCGCAGGTCACGTTCTTCGACGGCAACTACCAGGAGTACGAAGCCGACAAGCGTGCGCGCCTCGGCGAGGAAGCCGCGAAGCCGAAGCGTCTGCGCTACAAGCCGATCAGCCGCTGACCGGTGCGGCCCGGGCGCCCGGCGCCGCGATCACGCGGGGCCGGATGCCGAAGCGGGCCGCATCCGACAGCACAACGAAAAAGCGAGCCCTTGGCTCGCTTTTTTTATCCCGCGTGGCTTCCCCGTCGCTTACACGAGCGCGCCCAGCTCACGCAGCCGCGCTTCGGTCGCCGCCGCGCTCGTATGATGAATGCCGTGCCAGCCGAGCGCCGTCGCGGCCGCCGCGTTGTGCGCGTTGTCGTCGATGAACACGAGTTCGTGCGGCGCGATGCCGGGCAGGTGCGGCTCGATCCGCGCATGCATCTCGCGGTAGATCGCCGGATCGGGTTTCACGAGCTTCACGCGGCCCGACACGACGATGTCCTTGAACCGGCGCAGCACCGGGAAGTTGTCCCATGCATACGGAAACGTCTGCGCGGACCAGTTCGTCAGCCCGAACAGCGGCATCCCCTGCGCTTCCAGCCGGTCGACGAGCGCCGCGCCCTCTTCGAGCACGCCGCCGATCATCTCGTGCCAGCGCGCATAGAACGCGCGGATCAGCGCTTCGTGCTCCGGAAACTTCGCGACGAGTTCGGCCGTGCCTTCCTCGATCGTCTGTCCGCCGTCCTGGCGGACGACCCAGTCCATCGCGCACACGTGCGTGAGGAACCAGCGACGCTCGGCGGCGTCGGGAATCAGTTCGCGGTAAAGGTACTCGGGGCTCCAGTCGATCAGCACCCCGCCGAAATCGAACACCACTGCCTTGATCGTCATGCGAACTCCGTAGCGAGCACGTCCGCGAGCGGACGCGGCGTCACCGCGTTGCCCGACAGCGAATTGTTGTTCCAGATGAAGTGATGGTGCGCGACGATCTGCGCCGCCGACAGGTGGGCGCGCTCGTTCGTCGTGTGCAGGTCGGACACGACGGTCGTCCGGTAGCCGAGCAGCGCGGCACGGCGCGCCGCCGAATCGACGCAGAACTCGGTCGCATAGCCGCAGATCAGCACCGAGCGGATACCGTGGCGATCGAGCTGCGCCGCGAGCGGCGTGTCGTGAAACGCATCGCTCGCCTGCTTGCGCACGCGCCAGTCGTCGCGACCGACGATCAGCCCCGCATGCAGTTCCCAGCCCGGCGTGCCGGGCACGACGTCGTCGTCCGCGTCGCCGTCGTGCTGCACGAAGCACACCGGCGCGTTCGCCGCGCGCGCCGCCGCCGTCAACCGGTTGATGCCCGACACCACGTCGTCGAGCCGGTACGCGGGCTGCGCCCGCTCCACCAGCCCGCGCTGCATGTCGACCACGATCACCGCGGTGTCTGCCATTGCTTGCCCTCGCTGTTATCGGCCGGCCGTCGTTCGATCGTTACCGGATCGTTACCGGATCGCTATCCGGCCGTTACCGTGCGTTGCGTCAGATCGGCTGCGTACGCGCGTCGAGCCACGCCTTCGCGTCGCCGCTCACATGCCGGCCGACGCGCTCGCGCACCGTCGCGTGATACGTGTTCAGCCACGCGCGCTCTTCGTCGTGCAGCATCTCGATCAGCACGCAGCGCGTGTCGATCGGGCACAGCGTCAGCGTCTCGAACGCGAGGAAGTCGCCGAATTCCGTCTTCCCGGCCGCACGGTTCACGACCAGGTTCTCGATCCGGATGCCCCACTGGCCCGGGCGGTACACGCCCGGCTCGATCGACGTGATCATCCCCTCTTCCATCGCCGTGTACGGCTCGGCCGGCGCGTAGTGCGAAATGACCTGCGGGCCCTCATGCACGTTCAGGAAGTAACCGACGCCATGCCCGGTGCCGTGGCCGTAGTCGAGCCCGGCCGCCCACATCGGCGCACGCGCGATCGCGTCGAGCATCGGCGAGCGGATGCCGCGCGGGAAACGAGCGCGCGACAGCGCCATCATCGACTTCAGCACGATCGTGAAATCGCGCCGCTGCAGGTCGCTGACGGTGCCGACCGGCACGACGCGCGTGATGTCGGTCGTGCCCGTCATGTACTGGCCGCCCGAGTCGATCAGCAGCAGGCCGTCGCCGGCGATCGTCGCGTGCGACTCGCGCGTCGCGTGGTAGTGAGGCATCGCGCCGTTCGCGTTGAAGCCGGCGATCGTCGCGAAGCTCGCCGACACGTAGCCGGGGCGTCGGGCACGCGCGGCCGTGAGCTTTTCCTCGATCGTCAGCTCGGTGATCGTCTCGCGGTTCACCGCCTGTTCGAACCACGCGAAGAATTCCGCGAGTGCGGCGCCGTCGTGCTCCATCGTCACGCGCACGTGCTCGATCTCGGCGAACGTCTTGCGCGATTTCGCGAACGTCGACGGATTCACGGCCTCGACGAGCTTCACGCCGGCCGGCACGGCCTCGAGCGTGCCGAACGTCACGCGGCGCGGGTCGATCAGCAGCGTCGCGCCGTCGGGCAGCGCCGCGAGCGACGCGCGCGCGGCGTCGTAGGCGCGGACGTCGACGCCATCCTGCGCAAGCGACGCGGCCAGCGCCGGCGGCACCTTGCCGTCGGCGACGAACAGCGTCGCGCGCTCGGCGCCGATCATTGCGTGCGCAACGAACACCGGATTGAAGTTGACGTCGGCGCCGCGCAGGTTGAACAGCCATGCGAGATCGTCGAGCGTCGACACGAAATGCCACTGCGCGCCGTGCGCTTGCATCGCGCGGCGCACCTCGGCGAGCTTGCTCGCGCGCGTCGTGTCGGCCTGCGGCGCCACGTGCTCGAACACCGCGTCGCCGGGCAGCCCCGGCCGCTCGGGCCAGATCGCGTCGAGCAGGTCGACGTCGGTACGCAGCGCGATGCCGCGCGCGCTCAGCGCGGCCGTCAGCCCGCGCGCGGCCGCGACGCCGAGCACCGCGCCGTCGACCCCGACCGTCGCGCCGGCCGCCACGTTCTGCGCGAGCCAGTCGACGTGCGGTGCGCTCTGCTGCCCGCCCGTCATCTTCATCAGCTGCACGCCCGTGCCCGCCAGCTCGGCGTCGGCCTGCACCCAGTAGCGGCTGTCGACCCACAACCCCGCGAAATCCGCGGTCACGACCAGCGTGCCGACCGAGCCCGTGAAGCCGGACAGCCAGCGGCGCGCCTGCCAGCGTTCGGGCAGGTATTCGGACAGATGGGGATCGGCGGACGGCACGAGATAAGCGGCCAGGTTCTCGCGGACCATGGCGTCGCGCAACAGCGCGAGACGGGCCGGCACCGGCGAGACTTCGGGGAGACGGGCATTCATGATTTCACCTGAGAGCATTCAGCGACGGGCCGACAGCGCGACCGTCACGGCTACGGCGAGGAACGCGACGCCGGTGCAGACCGGCCATTCGAGCGTCTCGCCATCGTAAAACAGTCCCGAGAGATTGCCGACCATGCGGGCGGCGGCCGCGCCCACGATGCCGACGAGCACCGCGATCCACCACGCGGGCCGGCCCGTGCGCCGCATCGGATGCAGCCAGCGGCCGAACAGCCCGACGGCCGCTCCCAGGACAAGGATTCCAAACCAGTTCATTCGACGCCTTCTATAAATTCAGATTCGTCCCATAGGCGTGAACGTTACCAGCGGCTAGCATCGATTCATCCATCGAACCCGAGACCAGCCGGGCGCCGCGAACATTCGAGTGTAGGGGCCGACTCGACGTTATGGCAAGCGCACACCGGCTGCCATATTGAAGAAATTCTCATGCGAATCGCTCTGATCGATCCGGAGTCGCGTCATACCGCACTCCTGAACCGCCTGCTCTTCGCGGGCGGTCACGTGTGCCACGCATTTCCGTCCGGCGCCGCATTCTTCGAGTGGCTCGCCGCCGACAACACCTGCGACATGCTGGTCACCGGCCACTGGGCCGGCGACCAGCCGGCGCAGGAAGTCATTCCGCGCGCGCAGGCGGTCCTGCCCGGGTTGCCCGCCATCGCCGTGATGCAGTCGGCGCGCGAAAGCGAAATCGTCTCGTGCCTGCACGCGGGCGCCGACGATTGTCTCGTGCGGCCCGTGAGCGGGCCCGAGCTGCTCGCGCGCGTCAATGCGCTGAGCCGCCGCGCCGGCGTCCGGCGGCCGCCCACCCGCTCGCGCGAAATGTATGGCGAATACACGTTCGACGCCACGCATTGCCTCGTCCGTTTCGGCGACGCAATCGTTTCACTCACGCCGAAGGAGTTCCGTTTCGCACAGTTGCTGTTCACGAACCTGTCGCGGCCCGTGTCGCGCGCCCATATCCTCGAAACGGTATGGGCGCGCCGCCGCGACATGAAGTCGCGCACGCTCGACACGCACGCGTCCCGGCTGCGCAGCAAATTGCAGTTGCTTCCGGAGCGTGGCTACCGGCTGTTGCCGCTCTACGGCTTCGGCTATCAGCTCGACCGCGTACCGATCGAGCCCCCAAATTCGCGGCCCCGCCACGCCGATGCCCGGTATGCCGCGAGTGAGGAAATCGCTGAAACGCTATAATATGGGGCTAAACGATAGCCCTCGATATGCAACTCCTCACGATCGGAATCAACCACCACACTGCGCCTGTCGCCCTGCGCGAACGCGTGGCGTTTCCGCTCGAGCAAATCAAGCCGGCTCTCGTCACGTTCAAGAACGTGTTTCTCGGCCCGCAGGCGCCGAATACGCCCGAAGCGGCGATCCTCTCCACCTGCAACCGCACCGAGCTGTATTGCGCGACCGACGATCGCGCTGCCCGCGAAGGCGCGGTCCGCTGGCTGTCGGAATATCACCGGATTCCGGTCGACGAACTCGCGCCGCACGTCTATGCGCTGCCGCAGTCGGAAGCGGTCCGGCACGCGTTTCGCGTCGCGTCCGGCCTCGATTCGATGGTGCTCGGCGAAACCCAGATTCTGGGCCAGATGAAGGATGCCGTTCGCACCGCGACCGAAGCGGGCGCACTCGGCACCTATCTGAACCAGCTGTTCCAGCGCACGTTCGCGGTGGCGAAGGAAGTGCGCGGCACGACCGAAATCGGCACGCAGTCGGTGTCGATGGCCGCCGCCGCGGTGCGCCTCGCGCAGCGGATCTTCGAAAAGGTGTCGGATCAGCGCGTGCTGTTCATCGGCGCGGGCGAAATGATCGAGCTGTGCGCGACGCACTTCGCCGCGCAAGGCCCGCGTGAGCTCGTCGTCGCGAACCGCACGGCCGAACGCGGCCAGCGGCTCGCCGAACGCTTCAACGGCCGCGCGATGCCGCTGGCCGACCTGCCCACCCGCATGCACGAATTCGACATCATCGTGTCGTGCACCGCGTCGACGCTGCCGATCATCGGTCTCGGCGCGGTCGAGCGCGCGGTGAAGGCGCGCCGCCACCGGCCGATCTTCATGGTCGACCTCGCGGTGCCGCGCGACATCGAGCCCGAAGTCGGCAAGCTGAAGGACGTGTTCCTGTACACCGTCGACGATCTCGGCGCGATCGTGCGCGAAGGCAACGCATCGCGCCAGGCCGCGGTCGCCCAGGCCGAGGCGATCATCGAAACCCGCGTGCAGAATTTCATGCAATGGCTCGACACGCGCAGCGTCGTGCCGGTGATCCGTCACATGCATACGCAGGCCGACGCATTGCGCCGGGCCGAAGTCGAAAAGGCGCAGAAGCTGCTCGCGCGCGGTGACGATCCGGCCGCCGTGCTCGAAGCGCTGTCGCAGGCGCTGACCAACAAGCTGATCCACGGCCCGACGAGCGCGCTCAACCGCGTCAACGGCGCCGATCGCGATTCGCTGATCGACCTGATGCGCGGCTTCTACCAGCACGCGCCGCGCTCGAACGACCAGTCCGGCCACTAGCGCCGCCCGGTCGCCCTGCCGCCGGCCGCGCATTGTCCTGCCGCCGGCCTATCCTTTCCGAATACCCCTTGCCCGGGAGCGCCGCTCCACACCATGAAGACGAGCATGCAACGCAAGCTCGACCAGCTGTCCACACGGCTGGCCGAACTGAACGACCTGCTGAGCCGCGAAAACGTCACGGCCGACCTCGACCAGTACCGCAAGCTGACGCGCGAACATGCGGAACTCGGCCCGGTCGTCGAGCAATACGCGTTATGGCGCCAGTCGCGCAGCGACGAAACGGCTGCGCAGGAGCTGCTGGCCGATCCGTCGATGCGCGATTTCGCGGAAGACGAAATCCGCAGCGCGCGCGAGGGCATGGCGCGCCTCGAGACCGAGCTGCAGAAGATGCTGCTGCCGAAGGACCCGAACGACGACCGCAACATCTTCCTCGAAATCCGCGCGGGCACGGGTGGCGACGAATCGGCGCTGTTCGCGGGCGACCTGCTGCGCATGTACCTGCGCTTCGCGGAACGTCAGCGCTGGCAGGTCGAAATGATGTCGGAGAGCGCGTCGGATCTCGGCGGCTACAAGGAAGTGATCGTGCGGATCGCGGGCCAGGGTGCGTATTCGCGCCTGAAGTTCGAATCGGGCGGCCATCGCGTGCAGCGCGTGCCGGCCACCGAGACGCAGGGGCGCATCCATACGTCCGCGTGCACGGTCGCCGTGATGCCGGAAGCCGACGAGATCGGCGAGGTCGAGATCAATCCGGCCGACCTGCGGATCGACACGTTCCGCGCGTCCGGCGCGGGCGGGCAGCACATCAACAAGACCGATTCGGCGGTGCGCGTCACGCACATCCCGACCGGGATCGTCGTCGAATGCCAGGACGACCGCTCGCAGCACAAGAACAAGGATCGCGCGCTGAAGGTGCTCGCCGCGCGCATCAAGGACAAGCAGTATCACGAGCAGCACGCGAAGGAAGCCGCGACGCGCAAGAGCCTGATCGGCTCCGGCGACCGCTCGGAGCGCATCCGCACGTACAACTTCCCGCAGGGCCGGATGACCGATCACCGGATCAACCTGACGCTGTACCGGCTCGAGGCGATCATGGACGGCGATCTCGACGAACTGATCGGCGCGCTCGTCACCGAGCACCAGGCCGAGTTGCTCGCGTCGCTCGGCGAAGCCGACTGAGGCCGCGATGTCCGACACCACCGCCGACGCCCTGCTGCGCGCATCGCCGCTCGACCCGGTCGATGCACGCGTGCTGCTCGCACATGCGCTCGGCTGGACCCGCACGCAGCTGATCACGCGCGGCGACGCGCCGCTCGACGTCGCCGCGGTCGAACGCTACCGCGCGCTCGAAGCGCGCCGCGTCGCCGGCGAGCCCGTCGCACAGCTGGTGGGGATGCGCGAGTTCTTCGGCCGCCCGTTCGACGTGACGCCCGACGTGCTGATCCCGCGCCCCGAAACCGAGCTGCTCGTCGAAGCCGCGCTCGATGCGATCGACGGGCTGCCGCACGCAGCCGTGCTCGATCTCGGCACCGGCAGCGGCGCGATCGCCGTGTCGATCGCGGCCGAGCGCCCCGATGCGCGCGTCTGGGCGCTCGACCGTTCGCCGGCCGCGCTCGCGGTCGCGCAACGCAACGCCGACAAGCTGCTCGACGCGCACCGCCCCGGCGGCCCGCTGCACTGGCTGCAGAGCGACTGGTACGCGGCGCTCGATCCCGCGCTCGGGTTCGACGCGATCGTCAGCAACCCGCCGTACATCGCGCAGCACGATCCGCACCTCGCGCAAGGTGATCTGCGTTTCGAGCCGCGCGGCGCGCTCACCGACGACGCCGACGGCCTCAGCGCGATCCGCGCGATCGTCGCGGGCGCCGGCGCGTATCTGAAACCGGGCGGCACGCTGTGGATCGAGCACGGCTACGACCAGGCCGAAGCCGTCCGCGCGATACTGGCGTCGCACGGCTTCGTCGCGGTCGAATCGCTCGCCGATCTCGCCGCCATCGAACGCACGACCGGCGGCCGCCTGCCGGGCTGATGCCCGGCCCGCCCGGTTGAAATCCGCTATCATTTCGATCTAACGCCCCGCAAACGCAAGGTCAGTCATGGACACCCAACAACGTATCAAGCAAATCGTCGACGAAAACCAGGTCGTGCTCTTCATGAAGGGCAACGCGCAATTCCCGATGTGCGGCTTCTCGGGCCGCGCCGTGCAGGTGCTGAAGGCCTGCGGCGTCGACCAGTTCAAGACGGTCAACGTGCTCGAGGACGACGAAATCCGCCAGGGCATCAAGGCCTTCTCGAACTGGCCGACCATCCCGCAGCTGTACGTGAAGGGCGAATTCATCGGCGGCTCGGACATCATGATGGAGATGTACCAGTCGGGCGAACTGCAGCAACTGTTCGCCGCCGCGTAACACGCGGCACCCGCCCCCTTTCGATGGCATCTCCCAGCGCGCCGCCGCGCCGGCTGATCGTCGCGATCACCGGCGCCACCGGCGTGATCTACGGTGTGCGGCTGCTCGATCTGCTGCGCGCCGCCGGCGGCGTCGAAACGCATCTGCTGATTTCGAACGCCGGCTGGCTCAACATCCAGCATGAACTGAAGCTGCCGAAGGCCGATGTCGAAAGCCGTGCGGACGTCGTGCATTCGGTGCGCGACGTCGGCGCGACGATCGCGTCGGGCTCGTTCGCGACCGACGGCATGGTGATCGCGCCCTGCTCGATGAAGACGCTCGCGAGCGTCGCACACGGGCTGTCCGACAACCTGATCACCCGCGCGGCCGACGTCACGCTGAAGGAACGCCGCCGTCTCGTGCTGATGGTGCGCGAGACGCCGTTCAACCTCGCGCATCTGCGCAACATGACCGCCGTCACCGAAATGGGCGGCATCGTCTTTCCGCCGCTGCCCGCGTTCTACGCGATGCCGAAGACGATCGAGGAACTCGTCGACCAGACCGTCACGCGCGTGCTCGACCTGTTCGCGCTCAGCGCGCCGCTCACAACGCCGTGGCCCGGCATCCGGCACGCGCAGTAAGCTACGCCTCTTCTGCGCGGATCTCCACCGATTCGCGCAGCAACTCCTTCCATTTCACGCCTTCTGATGCGACCCGGCCTCCGAAAGCCTGCCTTCGCCACGATTATCAACAAACAAGCGTCAATCAAATTCCGTAGCGTCGATTTATCAATGCACGGTACACGCCTATAGTCACAGGCAAATCCTTTTGCAGGTCACCACCATGAACCGCTTGCCTTCGCTGTACCTGTCCCACGGCGCCCCGACGCTGCCGATCGACCCGGCGCTGCCGTCCGGCGCGTTCACCCACCTCGGCGCCGAGTTGCCGCGCCCACGCGCGGTGCTGATGCTGTCCGCGCACTGGGGCACGCAACGACCGGTCGCGAGCGTCGCCGCGCATCCGGACACGATTCACGACTTCTACGGCTTCCCGCAGGCGCTGTACGACATCCGCTATCCGGCGCCGGGTGCGCCCGACGTCGCCGAGCGCGCGGCCACGCTGCTGAACGCGGCCGGCATCGCGACCGCGACGACCGAACACGGCCTCGATCATGGCGCGTGGGTGCCGATGTTGCTGATGTTTCCGGAAGCCGACGTGCCGGTCGCGCAACTGTCGATCCAGCCGCGCTCGGACGCCGCGCATCACTTCGCGCTCGGCCGCGCGCTGCGACCGCTGCGCGACGAAGGCGTGATGGTGATCGGCTCGGGCCAGATCACGCACAACCTGCGCGCCGCCGATTTCGGCGCGGCGCCCGAGGATGCGGACCCGCGCGTCGCGGAATTCACCGACTGGTTCGAGGCGAAACTGGCCGCCCGCGACGTCGACGCGCTGCTCGACTACCGCCGGCAGGCGCCGCACGCGGCGCTGATGCATCCGACCGACGAACATCTGCTGCCGGTCTTCACGGCGCTCGGCGCGGCGGACGACGACTACCAACTCGGCATCCAGTCGCTCGGCACCTATCAGCGCGTGCTCGCGATGACGAACTACGTGTTCGCGAGCGCCGGCGCCTGAGCCTGGCCGGCGGCGCCACCGCCGGCCCAACAAAAAGCCCGCCCGAGCAACGCCCGGGCGGGCTTTTTTTCACTGCATCCTGCCGCCGCCGAATCCGACGGCAGGTCAGGCGTCAGGCACCGATCCCTTCGAGGATCTCGTCGTGCGACTCGCGCTCGTCGAGATACTGGGTCCGGTAACCGGTATTCACGCCCCAGAAGTAGAACACCAGCGAGATCGCCGCGACGATCAGCATGTCCCAGCCGTACGGCAGGTAGCCATGACCGCCGAACTCCTTGCTGCCGATCAGCGACAGCACGGCCATCGTCGGCAGGTAAGCGACCAGCCACCACGCGGCCTTCAGGTCGGCGCCCCAGCCGGTCCAGCCCGACTTCGCCTGGAAGTAGAAATACACCGGCAGCGCGACGATCATCAGCAGGATGATTTCGCCGGTCAGCGGCCACTTCGCCCAGTACAGGATCAGCGAAGCGCACACGAACGCGAACGGCGCGATCAGCTTCATCAGCGGAATCGACAGCGGACGCTCGATATCGGTCGCCGAACGGCGCAGCGCCATCAGGCTGATCGGGCCGGTCAGGTACGAGATCACCGTCGCGACCGAGATCACCGCCGCGAGCGAGCTCCAGCCGCGGAAGAAGAACAGGAACACGAACGACACGAGCAGGTTGAACCACATCGCCTGGCGCGGCACGCCGTAGATCGGATGCACGTTGCCGAACATCTTCGGCATCGTGTTGTTGCGCTCCATCGCGTAGATCATGCGGGTGGTCGTCGCCATGTAGGTCGTACCGGTGCCGCTCGGGCTGATGAACGCGTCGACGTACAGCAGGATCGCGAGCCAGTTCAGGTTCAGCGCGATCGCGAGTTCCGCGAACGGCGACGAGAAGTTGAAGTGCGCCCAGCCCTTCGCGACGTCGGCCGGATTCACCGAACCGATATAGGCCATTTGCAGCAGCACGTAGATCACGAGCGCCAGCAGGATCGACGTGATCACCGCGAACGGCACGCTGCGCGACGGATTACGCGCTTCACCGGCCAGGTTCACCGGGCTCTGGAAGCCGTTGAACGCGAACACGATGCCGCTCGTCGCGACTGCGGTCAGCACGGCCGACCAGCCGTACGGCGCGAAGCTCGCATTCGATGCGACGCCGAGGTTCTCCGAGTGGAAGCTCGTCAGCATCAGGCCGAGGATCGTGAGGCCGGGGATCAGGAACTTGAAGATCGTGATCGCGGTGTTCGCCCGCGCGAAGGCCTTCACACCCCAGTAGTTCAGCATGAAGTAGACGACGACCAGCACGGCCGACAGCAGCAGGCCGAGGGTCTGCAATTCGCCGTTCACGAACAACGCGTGCGCCCACGGATACGGCCACGTGCTCATGTACTGGATCGACGCTTCGGCCTCGATCGGAATCACGGATACGATCGCGATCCAGTTGGCCCATGCACTGATGAAGCCCACCAGCGAACCGTGCGAGTAGCGCGCGTAACGCACCATGCCGCCCGACTCGGGGAACATCGCGCCCAGTTCCGCATACGTCAGCGCAATCGCCAGAATCACGACGGCGCCGATGATCCAGGCGCAGATCGCCGCCGGACCGGCGATCTTCGCGGCTTTCCAGGCACCGAACAGCCAGCCCGAGCCGATAATCGAACCCAGCCCCGTCAGCATCAATGCAAACGGGCCGATGTTCCGTTGAATAGAACTCTTCACATCCTCTCCTGTGTCTCAAAAAGCATGGTCGGCCTGCGGTCCGGGATCGGCTCGGACAGCACCGCGCACGCATTCTTGGGGGGAGGGTCACCCGATCGGGGCAACCCGTCCACGCGGCGCGTAGTTTAACGGTTGCACCTCGAACGTGGCGCCAAAATCGATCGCCCCCTACAAAAAATTCGCATCGCTTGCAAGCTTTGTAAACCGGATATCCGCAATAACCCTGAGAGCATGGGAATACGGTTGACCGTCAGACGGATTAGCCGTATAAAGGACTTCGCAGGATTTCAAGTGGCGAGTGAATTGGTTCTTTCGTAGTTCGCCCATCAACGGTACTCCGGTTGGTCCTATTACCCCTTCCTTGATTTTCCGCACCCCATGGGCTTCGGCCCCGTTTTATCTTTTTAGGAACAAGTAACATGGCAACCGGTACCGTCAAGTGGTTCAATGACGCAAAGGGCTTCGGCTTCATCACCCCGGAAGGCGGCGGCGACGATCTGTTCGCGCACTTCTCGGAAATCCGCGTCGAAGGCTTCAAGACGCTGCAAGAAAACCAGAAGGTTGAATTCGAAGTGAAGACGGGCCCGAAGGGTCTGCAAGCTGCGAACATCCGTCCGGTCTAAGCTGGCGCGATCATTCGTGTAAAAAAGCCCCGCTTCGGCGGGGCTTTTTGTTTTTGGGCATTGGTCGTCCGCCCGGCATGGCGGCCTTTCAGCCGCCCGCCATTCAGCCGAACAATCGCTGCGCGTGAATGCCGAGACCCGTCGCGACACTCGCGAGGCGATCGCCGAACACCGGCTGCGCATCCGGGAACGCGCCGGCGAGCGCGCCCGACAGGAACGCGAGCCCCGTCGAACCGCCGGTGAAATACAGCGCCCCGACATCGCGCGGCGCCACGCCCGCGAGCCGCACCGTTTCGCGCGCGGCATCGACGATGCGCGCGGTATCGTCCCGACTCGCGTCGACGAGACGATCAGCGTCGAACGCGATCAGCAGATCCTCTTCCACGTCGTTCAGGTCGATCATCGTCTCCCCGCCCGCCGCGACGCCGATCTTCGCTTCTTCCGCGCGCGCCATCAGCGCATGCCCGAGCCGCTGCTCGACCACGCTCGTGAGCCGGTCATACTGCCGCACGTCCTGGTACAGGTGCTTCATCAGCTTGAGCTCGCCGACGCGCTTCGGCGTGTAGACGGTGTTGATCAGGTGCCAGGTCGCGAGATCGAAATAGATCTTGTTCGGCAGCTCGCGCCCTTCCGGGTCGAGCGAACGGTAGCCGAATGCGGGCAGGATCGCCGCCAGCTCGACCCGCCGGTCGTAGTCGGTGCCCGCGACGTGCACGCCGTGGTGCGCCAGCACGTCGTCCTTGCGCTCGAGGCGCGCCATCCGTTCCGGCCCGACGCGCACCAGCGAGAAGTCGGACGTGCCGCCGCCGATGTCGGCGACGAGTACCAGACGCTCGGCCGGCTGGCGCGACTCGTAGTCGAACGCGGCGGCGATCGGTTCGTACTGGAAGTGAACGTCCGCGAAGCCGACCGATCGCGCGGCCGCCTCGAGCTGATCCTGCGCGAGACGGTCGGCGCGCGGATCGTCGTCGACGAAGAACACCGGCCGGCCGAGCACCGCGCGGCCGATCGGCGCGCCTGCGCGCGCTTCGGCCTTGCGTTTCAGGTGCGTCAGGAAGCGCGCGATGATTTCGGTGTACGCGATCGCGCTGCCGTCGCCGAGATCGGTGGTCGTTTCCGCGAGCGGCGAGCCGAGGATGCTCTTCATCGAGCGCATCAGCCGGCCGTCGAAACCGTCGATATAGGAAGCCAGCGCCGCCCGGCCGTATTCGACCGTCTCTTCGTCGTTGTTGAAGAAGATCGCGGTGGGCAGCGTCAGGTGGTCGCCCTCGACGGGCGCGAGGCGCATGCCATCGCCGTCGGGCAGCGCCACGGCGGAATTGGACGTGCCGAAATCGATCGCGCAGTAAGTCATGGGAAATTGCCGCAGCAGGGCCGGCGCGAAAACGGAAAGGACGGGCTTTTTAACATGAAGCCCGCGCGATCACAACCGGGGCCGGCCACCGGTGCCGCGCAACGGGCGCCGGCGGCGACGGCGCGCGGCATGGCGCACCGGGAACATGCGCGGACAGGATGCGCGATGCAGCCTGCCCGCCTGCGGAGTCAGGCCGCCGCGTCGAAGCTCTTTTTCCACGCACCCGCGTAGACGACTTCGCCGATCGCGTGGCGCGTGCGCGGCGCCTTCTCCCGATCGCGCAGCACGGGATCGAGCTTGTCGACGTTGCCGTAGTGGCCGAGCGAGATGATCGACGCGATCGCGACGTCCGCCGGAATCTCGAACGCGTCGCGGAACGCCTTCGCGTCGAACCCGCTCATCTGGTGCGCGGCGAGGCCGAGCGCGTGCGCCTGCAACACCAGTGACATCGCGGCGGCGCCGGCGTCGTACAGCGCGGTCGGCGCCGGCTCGCCCTTCGGCGTGAGCGTGTGCGCGGTGACCGCGATCAGCACCGGCGCCGGTGCATTCCAGCCCTGGTTGAACGGCACCAGCGTCGCGAACGCGCGTTTGAACGCGTCTTCATCCTGGGTGCGATCGAATACGATGAAACGCCACGGTTGCGCGTTGTACGCGGACGGGGCCCAGCGTGCTGCTTCGAGCACCGCGTGAAGATCGCCGGCGCTGACGGCTTCATCCGAATACGCGCGCGGGCTCCAGCGGCCCGCGATCAGATCGTGAATCGAAACAGTGGTGGGAGCAGGTTTGACAGACATGCGGTTCCTCGCTGACATCGATGAAGGGGCGCGAACGCCCGGCAAACCGCAAGCATACCCGCTTGAGCGACGGCGCGCCCGATCCTGCCGCGCTATGCAAATCTCCGTGCGTGCAATGGCCGGCCGCAGCGTGTGCGGCCGGTCGGACGCGCCCTGATCAGGCTGCCTGCGCCGCCGCGCGCGACGGGCCGCGGTTGATCCGCAGCACGATCAGCGCCCCGATGATGCACAGGCCGCCCGAGATCATCGACGCGATCGTATAGGTGCCGAGGCTCGCGCGCAGCAGCCCCGCACCGAGCGCCGCGAATGCCGCGCCGAGCTGGTGGCCGGCCACGATCCAGCCGAACACGACCGGCGCCGCGGCCTTGCCGAACACGTCGGTCGCGAGCCGCACGGTGGGCGGCACGGTCGCGATCCAGTCGAGCCCGTAGAACATCGCGAACAGCGGCAGCCCGAAGAAATCGATCCCGAACGCATGCGGCAGATAGATCAGCGACAGCCCGCGCAGCCCGTAATACCAGAACAGCAGCACGCGGTTGTCGTAACGGTCGGACAACCATCCCGACAGCGTCGTGCCGAACAGGTCGAAGATGCCCATCGCCGCAAGTAGCGACGCGCCCTGCACTTCGGTCATCCCGTAGTCGCTGCACATCGCGATCAGGTGCGTGCCGACATAGCCGTTGGTGCTCGCGCCGCAGATGAAGAAGCTGAAGAACAGCAGCCAGAAGTCGCGCGAGCGGCTTGCCATCAGCAGCGTGCGGAACGCGACCGCGAGCGGGTTCTCCTTCGTCGCGTCGGGCGCGGGCGGCGCATCGGCCGGCTCGCCGTACGGGCGCAACCGCACGTCGGCCGGCCGCTCGGGCAGCAGGAACGCGACGAGCGGAATCACGATCGCGGCCGCCACCGCGACGACCAGCACGACCGGCCGCCAGCCGTGGCGCTGCGCGATCGCCGCGAGCATCGGCAGGAACACGAGCTGGCCGGTGGCCGTGCTCGCGGTCAGGATGCCCATCACGAGGCCGCGCCGCGCATGGAACCAGCGCGTGACGAAGGTCGCGGACAGCGTCAGCGCGACGACGCCCGTCGAGCAGCCGACCATCAGCCCCCAGATCACGACCATCTGCCAGCTCTGCGTCATCATCGACGACAGCGCGACGCCCGCGCTCATCGTCACCAGCGCGGTGAGGATCGTCGGGCGCAGCCCGAAGCGCTGCATCGCGGCGGCCGCGAACGGGCCCGTCAGGCCATACAGCGCGATGTTCACCGAAATCGCCAGCGAAATCGCCGCGCGGCTCCAGCCGAGCTCGCGTTCGAGCGGCACCATCAGCACGCTCGGCGTCGCGCGTGTGCCGGCTGCCGCCAGCAGGATCAGGAATACCACCGCCGCCGCGAGCCATCCGTAATGGAAGCGCCCTCTGATTCGTGTCACTGCCCAGTTCATCTTCGCGTTCTCCAGTTGGCGGTTGCGGTGCCATTGCACCTGCCCCGCCCCGACCAGGCCACCTCCGCCGCGCATTTCAACATCGGCTGACCCGGGCCGACGCTTGGCATTCGTCTGTTGATCCGGCCGCGATTGTTACCGACCGGTCACAAGTGTGTTGCGATCGTAGTTACCAGTCGGTAACATGTCAAGCAATCCATTACGTCGTCGAGGGTCATCATGTCGGGCATCGAGGTCGCCAAACCGCCGGCGCGGCGCACACGCCGGCCGATCGACGGCGCCACCGCGCAGGAGCACCTGCTGCGTGCCGCCGAGGAGCTGTTTTACAAGGAAGGCGTGCGCACGGTCGGCGTCGAGGCGGTGGTGGAACGCGCGGGCGTCAACAAGATGAGCCTGTACCGCCAGTTCTCGTCGAAGGACGAGCTGATCCTCGCGTATCTGGAACGGATGGACGCGTGCTTCTTCGAGCGGCTCGACACGAGCGCCGCGAAGCATCCGGGGCAGCCGAAGGCGCAGTTGATCCAGTACTTCGTCGATCTCGCCGAGCGCGCGACGCAAAAGGACTATCGCGGCTGCCCGTTCGTCAACGTCGCCGCCGAATTCCCGGATGCGTCGCACCCGGCGCGCGAACGCGTCGCGCAGAACAAGGAGCAGTTGATGAAGCGCCTCGTCGCGCTGTGCGAAGGCGCCGGCGCACGGCAGCCGAAGGCGCTCGCCGATGCGCTCGCGCTGGTGGTCGAAGGCATCTACGCGGCGAGCCAGACCTACCGGCACGGCGAAACGCCGATCGGCAGCGCGCCCGCGCTCGTCACGCAGTTGATCGAAGCCGCCTGCGCGTGACGGGCCGCGCGGGTTCGTCTGCGGCGCGCCCCGCTACAATGCGGCCCTCATAGCCCTTCCGCCCGACTGGTATCACGATGACCGACACCCGCCCCGACTCGCACGACGACATCCTCGCCGCCACGCGGCACTGGCTCGCGCGCGCGGTGATCGGGCTCAATCTGTGCCCGTTCGCGAAAAGCGTCTACGTGAAGGAACAGGTGCGCTACGCGATCAGCGAAGCGACGACCCTGGAGGACGCGCTCGCCGAACTCGAAACCGAGCTGCGCTTGCTCGACGCGGCGGACCCGCAGCAGATCGATACGACACTCGTGATCTACCCGCATGCGTTCGCCGATTTCGTCGACTACAACGATGCGCTGTTCTTCGCCGAGCGGCTCGTTCAGCAATTGCGGCTCGACGGCGTGCTGCAGATCGCGAGCTTCCATCCGCAATACCAGTTCGACGGCACCGAACCCGACGACATCGAGAACTACACGAACCGCGCGCCGTATCCGATCCTGCACCTGCTGCGCGAGGACAGCATCGCGCGCGCGGTCGACGCGTTCCCGGACGCGTCCGCGATCTACGAAAAGAATCAGGAAACGCTGCGCCGCCTCGGCCACGAAGGCTGGCGCGAATGGATGCGCCGGCCGGGCGACGACGTGTGACGTGTGCCGCGCGGGCGCCATGCCCGCGCACCCGCGCCGCCGCGCCGTCAGCCTTCGGCCGGCTCGACGGCGGCGTCGCCCGCCGCAGCGGCTTGCGCGACGAAGAAGCGCTCGTTCAGCTCGGCGAGCCCGAACATCGCGAGGATCTCGTTGAGCCGCTCGCCCGGCTTGCGGCGCGGCAGGTTCTTGTACTGCGCGATGATCAGCTCGTTCTTCATCGAATGCTCCCAGCCGACCAGCTCGGTCACGCTGACCTGGTAGCCGTGCGCCTCGAGTTGCAGGCAGCGCAGCACGTTGGTGATCTGGCTGCCGAATTCGCGCGTATGCAGCGGGTGCCGCCACACCTCGGTCAGCGCATTCGCGAGCGACTTGCCCTTGTTCTTGCGCAGCACGCCCGCGACCTCCGCCTGGCAGCACGGCACCAGCACGATGTGCTGCGCGCGCTTCGCGAGCGCGAAGCGGATCGCGTCGTCGGTCGCCGTGTCGCACGCGTGCAGCGCGGTAACGACGTCGACCGTGTCGGGCAGTTGCGGCGACGTGATCGAATCGGCGACCGACAGGTTCAGGAACGACATGCCGCCGAACCCGAGCCGCGCGGCGAGCTCGGTCGAGCGCGTGACGAGTTCCTCGCGCGTCTCGATGCCGTACACGTGCGACGCGAACGCCGGCGTGCCGTGCCCCGGCTGCTGCTTGAAGAACAGGTCGTACAGGATGAAGCCGAGATACGACTTGCCGGCGCCGTGATCGACGAGCGTCACGCGGCCTTTGTCGGCCTGCACGCTGGCGAGCAGCGGCTCGATGAACTGGAACAGGTGATAGACCTGCTTCAGCTTGCGGCGGCTGTCCTGGTTCAGCTTGCCGTCGCGGGTGAGGATGTGCAGTTCCTTCAGCAGCTCGACGGACTGCTCCGGGCGGATTTCGTGGGTCTTGTTCGACATCGTGAAGCGCCGCCGGGCCACGGTCGGTCGACCACGGCCCGGCGGCGGAAATTCGTGAGGAATGGCGACAGTTTACCGAAAATACGCGGTCAGGCCCGGGCGCCGAGCCGCCACAGCGACGTGACCTCGGCGCGACGCGCCGCATGCAGCGGATCGTCGGCGTCCGTCGACTTCGGGTGCGCGGGTCGGATGTCGTCGCGGCCGAGCACGACGAGGCCGGCTTCGTCGATCCATTGCAGCAGGGTTTCGCGCGGCCGCAGGCCGAGATGCTCGGCGAAATCGGACAGGATCAGCCAGCCTTCACCGCCCGGCTCCAGATGCGCGGCCAGCCCGGCGAGGAAACCGCGCAGCATGCGGCTGTCGGGATCGTAGACCGCGTATTCGATCGGCGCGCTCGGCCGGGCCGGCACCCACGGCGGATTGCAGACCACGAGCGGCGCCCGGCCGGCCGGAAACAGATCGGCCTCGACGATCTCGACCTGGCCCGCATGACCGAGCCGCGCGACGTTCTCGCGCGCACAGGCGAGCGCGCGCGAATCTTGGTCGGTCGCGACGATGCGCTCGACGCCGCGCGACGCGAGCACCGCCGCCAGCACGCCGGTGCCCGTGCCGATATCGAACGCGAGCGACGTCGCCGGCAGCGGCGCACGCGCGACGAGCTCCACGTATTCGCCGCGCACCGGCGAGAACACGCCGTAATGCGGATGGATCGGCGCGCCGCCGAGCGCCGGGATCGGCACGCCCTTCTTGCGCCACTCGTGCGCGCCGACGAGACCGAGCAGTTCGCGCAGCGACACGACCGACGGCGCGCCGCCGGGGCCGTACGCCTCCTCGCAAGCCGCGCGCACGTCGGGCGCGCGGCGCAGCGGGATCGAGTAATCGGCGTCGAGCGGGATCAGCAGCATGCCGAGCGTGCGGGCGCGCTGCGATTGCGCGAGACGATGCAGGTTGAATGCTTCGACGCCGGCCGCGGCTTTCGCCTTCTTCGGCTTGCGTTCGACACGGCGCGCCATCGCCTGCACGAGCTGGCGCGCATTCTGGAAGTCGCCCTGCCAGACGAGCGCGGTGCCCTCGCACGCGAGGCGGTAGGCCGCGTCGGCGGTGAGGCGGTCGTCGGCGGGCACCGCGCGCTTCGGCGGTTGCACGCCGGCTTCGGAGCGCCAGCGCACGGCATGATCGACGCCGTCGGCGTCGGTCCAGTGGAAAACGGGGGAATCGGTCACGCGAACTCGGTTACGGTTGACTTCAGCGGCGGCGAGAATTCGCCGCGCGGACCACACCATACCGCGCTTTGCCCGACCCGGCAAAACGGGCGCCGCGACGGCCGCCCGAGAGCGTTCGCCGCGGCACAATCGTCGATCAGCCGAGATCGACGGTTTCCGCAATGGGCGCATCGCGCTTGACGGCCGCGATGCCGTTCTCGCGGCCTTGCACGGTTTTGTACGTCTCGCTTGTGCCGATGATCTGGTGGTTGGCTGCCTTCAGATTGAACATCGGCTCACCGTTGTGCGCGAGCTTGCGCTCGTAGCGCTCGTCCAGCGGCGCGTTTTCCCGCACCGACGCGATCCCGTTCCTCGCGCCGCTTTTCTCCTCGTAGCGCTCGCTCGCGAGGATGATCTCGCCGTTCGCCGACTTCAGGTGGAAGTAGTACTGGCCGTTCACGGCCTTCTTGAGCTCGAATTTTGCCGCCATGGATTTCCCCTAAAAGAATGTCCGACCCTCGGACATCGACAAGTGTAAGGGGGCGCGTCGACCAAAATCGAGATTCCACGGAGATAAGCATTAAAGACTGTCAAATGGTGAATTTTCAGACACATTTGACCGACGTTGAATTCGAACCAAACGGCCTATCCGCCCCACCCCGGCATGGTCGGCAGACGCAGCGTGCCCGCGTCGTTGAAGTGCACGGTGCCCACCACGCTGCCGGCGAGCCGGCCGCGCAGCGCGTACGGCAGTTCGCCGTTCGCGGCCGCGCCGGGCAGGTTCCACGCCTGCCGCGCGGCCGCGAAGGCCGACACCGAAACCGGCACGTCGAGCACGGCCTCGCCAAACCGCGGCACGGTGCCCGCCCGATCGCTGACGCCGCTCGCGAACGGCGTGCCGTTCAGGTCGAGCGCGACCGAGATGCCGTCGTAGTCGATCGGCGCATCGTTCGGATTCTGCACGCGCAACTTCAGGCTGAAGCGCATCTCGAGGCCCTGCCCGACGAGCGGGTCGAGCCCGGCGACCGACACGCGCACCGGCTCGCGCGTGAACCCTGCACAACCGCCGAGCAGGAACACGGCCGCGAACAGCAGCAACACGGTGCGCAGCGGCGCGATATGGAACAGGGCTCGTGGCATGGGACAGTCTCCTCGCGGCAATCGGTGAACGGGTCGTCGATGCATTGTACCGACCATGCCAACCGTCACCGGATTTCGTAGTCTTTGCAGCACCGCAAGATCGTTAATAGATTAAAACTACGAAATTACCGGCCAAACGGAAAGCGCATTAATGACTTTCAGCATTCAATGAAGCGCCCGGAATTCAATAGATGCTCTTTCTAAATTTTTCGTTTCCTTTACCCAAAACCATCAAGTATATTTACGCATCCTTGGAGCAAGCCGACAAACCTTGAAGCCGCATGACGGCGAATTTACGGGACGGCGACACGCTGTCCTTCCGTCCTGCGGACTGGCCCGGCCAGCCCCGTAGGTCGTCGGTTCAAAGGGATTGCGCGCCCGCGTCGGGCGTGCGGCCCCGTGTCGTGCGCGCGAAATCAATTCAGTACAACACGCGCCCGGCCATTTTGAACCGGCCAGTTAACCGACATCCGGAAAATCCAGAGGGGGCAGTAAACCATGATTACCTTTACGTAGTCGGCCGCCGTCTTTTCGAATAATCCGTCATTGGCATTTTTTCGCTGTTGATTAAACGGCGAGGGGATTGCTTTTGCCGGCGTTTTCGCAGCACTGAACGATTCTTTCAACAATCGAGGTTTCAGTCATGTCGATTCATATTCGCAAGATGCGTTATCTGCCGCTCGTCGCCGCACTCGCGCTCGCCGGGTGCGGCGGCGACGACGGCGGTGCGGGCTCCGCTTCCGCGCTCAGCTCCGCCGGCGCGCCGCATACCAGCTCGTCGCCCGCCGTCACCGCGCCGCCGAGCGCATCCAACGTCGACAAGAGCGTCTCGCCTGTCGAATTGCCGGACACCGTGGTGCCCGTGAACTACCGGCTGTGGTTCCGCCCGAACGACGCGCTGAACGCGTTCGACGGCCGCGCCGACGTCGAAATCAAGGTGCTGAAGCCGGTCAACAACATCGTGATCGCCGGCCACCGGATCAAGTTCACCAACGGCCGCATCACGCTGCAGCCGGGCAACATCCAGCTGATCGCGACGCCGCAGGACAAGGGCGACTTCTATCAGCTGCGCCCCGTCGCCGGCACGATCGCGCCGGGCAACTATTCGCTGCACATGGAGTGGTCGGGCATCATCAACTTCAAGTCGTACGACGATCCGGCCACGCAGACGGGCGGCAGCTGCGGCGACGATCCGTATCCGGGCTGCTCGGCCGCGGAAGGCGTGTTCCGCGTCGACCTGAAGGGCACCGACGGCAAGACGAGCGGCGCGATCCTGACGCAGGGCGAAACCAACCTGTCGCGCCAGTGGTTCCCCGGCTGGGACGAGCCGGCGTTCCGCCCGACCTATGAAGTGACGGCCGAAGTACCGCAAAGCTGGCGCGTCGTGTCGAACGCGGCCGAGAAGCCGTCGACCAACGTCGGCGGCGGCTACAAGCTCGTGCAGTTCGAGAAGACCCCGCCGATGCCGTCGTACCTGCTGTTCTTCGGCGGCGGCCTGTTCGACACCTACGAGGACGACTTCACGAGCCCGCTGCCGGGCGGCAAGGGCGGCCTGCACCTGCGTGTGTTCACGCCGCCGGGCATGAGCGAGTGGGCGAAGCCGGCGATGGACCGCACCAAGCAGGCGCTCGACTACTACTACCGCTACACGGGCATCCCGCTGCCGCTCACGAAGTTCGACACGGTGGCCGCGAACGATGCGTTCAAGGAGCAGAAGGACCTGAACTTCGGCGGGATGGAGAACTGGGGCTCGATCCTCGAGTTCGCCGACGACATCCTGCCGCAGCCGGGGCAGCCGATGTCGCACTACGGCAACGAAGTGCTGACGCACGAAGTGGCGCACCAGTGGTTCGGCGATCTCGTGACCACCGACTGGTGGGACAACGTGTGGCTCAACGAATCGTTCGCGACGTTCTTCGAGACGAAGACGACGATCCAGTTCTTCCCCAACGAGTTCAGCTGGCTCGACCAGGTGAAGAACAAGTATCGCGTGATCAATCGCGACATCGGCCCGAACGCGTTCCCGGTCGCGCCGAACTTCAACGACTGGGCGTCGAACGACTTCGTGCTGAGCGCCAGCGCGTTCACGTACGACAAGGGCGGCCACGTGCTGAAGACGCTCGAGAACTATCTCGGCGAGCAGACGCTGCGTAAGGGCCTGCAGCAGTACCTGGTCGACTACTCGTTCGGCAACGGGACGCCGAAGCGTCTGTGGGATGCGCTGTCGAAGGAAAGCGGCCAGGCGGTCGGCCCGATCGGCGACAGCTACGTGCGTCAGACCGGCGTGCCGCTGATCTCGCTCGACACGCAGTGCGACCTGACGAAGAACCAGACGGTCGTCACGCTGAAACAGCAGCCGTTCCCGAACAAGAACGCGTATCCGGGCCTGCAGTGGACGGTGCCGATCACGCTCGCGTACGGCCAGGGTCTCGCGAAACGCACGACGCTCGCGCTGAAGGATACGCAGGCGCAGACGCGGATCGAAGGCTGCACGGGCGTGGTCGCCGATCCGAGCGGTCTCGACTACTACGTCGTGAACTACAGCGACACGGCCTGGAGCGGGCTGCTCACGCAGGTGAACAGCTCGACCGATCCGGTGCTGCTGGCGAACCTGAAGAGTGAAGCGGCGCTGCTCGTCGCGAACAACCTCGCGCCGGCTTCGCGCTCGACGTCGATCGGTTCGGTCGCTTCGCCGGCCGCGATGAAGCTGCGCCAGACGCCGACCTTCGGCGGCATCGAAGCGGTGACGAAGGAACGTCCGGCACGGCAATACCAGGGCCTCTTCAAGCCGCGCAAGGTAGTGACGCAGTAACGGTGCGCGTCCGGCCGGTACCGCGCGACCCGCGGCGCCGGCCGGCGTACCGGTTTCTCCGACCTGTTGACGGGCCTCGCATGCGAGGCCCTTTTTTCATGGGGCGCGGCGTTCGTTCGCCGTCACGCCCACGCGGCGTCCCACGCCGGTTGCGCGAACCACGTGGCGAGGAACGCGACGAGCCGCGACGTGCGCGCACTGCCGCGCGCCTGCTGGCGCAGCACGTGAATCGTCGCCTGCTCGGGCGCCGCCGCATACTGCGGCAGCAGCGCGCGCAACCGTCCATCGCGCAGCGCGTCCGCCGCGAGCCAGGTCGGCAGGTGCGCGAGACCGAGCCCGTCGATGGCCGCCTCGAGCAACGCTTCCGAATGATTGCTGCGAAACCGCGGTTGCGCCGGCACGTGACGGCGCTCGCCGAAGCGCCACGCGCCGGGCGGCGGCGCGCCATGCCACGCGAGACAGTCGTGGCCGGCGAGCGCGTCGGGCGATGCGGGCTCGCCGCACCGTGCGAGATAGGCCGCGCTCGCGCACAGCACGCGCCGCTGCGGCGCCAGCACCGTCGCGACGAAACGCGTGTCCTCGAGCGGGCCGATGCGCACCGCGAGATCGACGTCGGAACCAAGCCGCGTGCCCTGCAGGTCGACCATGCTGTCGGTCAGCACGAGGTCGACCTGCAGCGCCGGATAGCGCTGCATGAACGCGGCCAGCGCGGCCATCAGGTGCCGCCGGCCGAAGGGCGCCGGACAGTCGATGCGCAGCAGCCCGCCCGGTTCGTCGTGCTGGCTGTGCAGGTCTTCCTGCAAGCCGCGCAGTTCGGCCAGCATCCGGGTCGCACGCCCGTACAGCAGTTGCCCGGCCTCGGTCGGCCGCAGCGCGTGCGTGGTGCGATGCAGGAGACGGATGCCGAGCTGCGTCTCGAGCCGGTCGATGCGCCGCGTGACCGACGACGCGGCAACGCCGAGCCGGCGCGCGGCCGCCGAGAAGCTCTGCTGGTCGACCACGTCGACGAACAGCGCGAGGTGCGGGGAAAGGAAGTCGTCCATTCGTGAGCCTGCGAATTTAGCTATGCGGAAAACGCAAAGCAATCATCCGCCTTTGCACGTTTCCGCGTCAAACCGGGCCCACTAGACTGCATTCACCGGTTTCATCCGCCGCACACGCCGGCCCGCCGGGCCGGGCGGCCGCCATCGTTCATGGAGATCATCATGCGCAGCATCCGCTTCGACACCCCCGCGGCCGACATCGAGTCGCTCGACGCACGCGTGCGGGACATCGCCCCGCCCGTACCGGCCGACGGCCAGATGCTGATCGAGGTGCGCGCGGCCGGCGTGAACCCGAGCGACGTGAAGGCCGCGCTCGGCCGCATGCCGCATGCGGTGTGGCCGCGCACGCCGGGGCGCGACTGGGCCGGCATCGTGCGCAGCGGCCCCGACAACTGGATCGGCGCGCCGGTGTGGGGCTCGGGCGGCGATCTCGGCGTCGGGCGCGACGGTTCGCATGCGGAATGGCTCGTGCTGGACGCCGCGCACGTGCGCCGCAAGCCGGGCGTGCTGACGCTCGAAGAGGCGGCCGGCGTGGGCGTGCCGTTCGTCACCGCATACGAGGGCCTGCGCCGGGCCGGCCTGCCGACGGCCGACGACGTCGTGCTCGTGTTCGGCGCGAACGGCAAGGTCGGCCAGGCCGCGATCCAGCTCGCCAGCGCGCGCGGCGCGACCGTGATCGGCGTCGAGCGCGGGCCCGGCGACTATCGCGGCCACGCGTCGGGCGACGTCCCCATGATCGACGCATCGAGCCGGACAGTGGCCGACGCGGTACGCGAGTTGACCGGCGGCCACGGCGCGGACATCGTCTACAACACGGTCGGCAGCCCGTATTTCGAAGCGGCGAACGCGTCGATGGCGATCGGCGCGCGGCAGATCTTCATCTCGACGATCGAGCGCAGCGTGCCGTTCGACATCTTCGCGTTCTATCGCGGCCAGCACACGTTCGTGGGCATCGATTCGCTGCAGCTCGGCCCGGCCGCGGTCGCGCAGATCCTCGATACGCTCGCGCCCGGCTTCGGCAACGGGACGCTGCGCCCGTTCCCGATCGGTGACGACTACGTGTACCCGCTCGAGCATGCGCACGACGCGTATCGCGCGGTGCTGGCCGGTGCGCGCGAGCGCGTCATCCTCAAGCCCTGACACCGGACCTTACGGGAGACCGCCATGATGGATTACTTGACCTCGCTCGCGGTGGGCGTCGGTGTCGGTGTGTTGTACGCGCTACTGCACGTGCGCTCGCCGGCCCCGCCGCTCGTTGCGCTCGTCGGCCTGCTCGGGATGGTGATCGGGGAACGCGCGATCGCGCTGCTGCGTTGATGCGTTGATGCCTCGCCCGATGGCGCGCTAGCGATCGTCGCGGCGCCGGAACGCCCACCACGCGGCCAGCGCGGTGAAGCCGGCAACCAGCAGCACCATCAGCCAGAAGCCGTGCTTGTTCTCCGAGAACGGCACGCCGCCGACGTTCATCCCGAAGAAGCCGGCGACGATGTTGATCGGCAGCGCGATCACGGTGACGAGCGTCAGCGTGAACAGCGTCCGGTTGTTCTGCTCGTCGAGGCGCGAACCGATCTCTTCCTGCAGCAGCTTGATGCGCTCGTTGAGCCCCGCCAGATCGGCGAGCACCAGCGAGAACTCTTCGGTCGACTCGCGCAGCTCCTGCACGTCTTCCGTATGCAGCCACGCGGGCGGCTTCGCGAGCAGCCGGAAGATCGACCCGGGCTCCGGCGCGAGCATGCGCTGCAGGCGCGTCAGCGTGCGGCGCATCGCGCCGAGCTCGATGCGGCTCGACGTGAGCCGCTGCGACAGGAAGCGATCCTCGATGCGGTCGACGTCGACGCTCGTGCGCCGCATGATCTGGATCAGCAGGTCGGCCTGGTCGCGCAGCAGGTGCACGAGCAGCTCCGCGGGCGAGCGGAACTGCTCGCCGTCGCGCACGCACGCGCGCAGCGTGTCGACCGAGCGCAGCGGCTTGAGCCGCGCGGTCACCATGATGCGCCGCTCGACGTGGACGAACAGCGTCGCGATCTCCGACGGCGTGAGCTCGAGGTTGAACATCACGTCGTTGACGATCGCGCGCAACGCGCCGTCTTCCTGCTCGATGCGCGTCGAGCGCGAGCCTTCGTGCAGGAATTCGAAGAAGCTGTCGGGCAACCCGAGATGCGTGCGCATCCAGCGCTCGCTCGCGCCGTGCGCCAGATTGAAATGCAGCCAGACGAAATCGCCCGATGCGGCCGCGCCGTGCTCGCGGCAGGTGCGCAGCCATGCGGCGGCCGCGTCGGCATCGAGCATCGCGCCGGCGCCGCCCGGATCGAAGCGGAATCCGCACACCATGCCGGACGTGTCGGCGCCGTAAGTCTGTACGATCAGGTCCATCGTGTCGAAGGTGGTGCGGCGCGCGGCGCGCCGCACATCGCGGGTCGCGGGCCCGCGCCGGGAAAAGAAAGGAGACGTATGCCCGACGGGCGTGACGCGCTCGTGACAGTGTCACACGGCATCATACCGGCAGCTTCTCCTGCCCCAAAAACAACGCGCCGCCCAATGGGCGGCGCTGACCGGAAAGACCCCGTGATGCGCGCGGCACGCGTTACTGCCGCGTCTCCGACTGCGCGGCGCTCGGGCACGCGGGGTCCTTGCCCCAGTGGCCGTCGCACACGCGCCAGCGGCACAGCTGATCCTCGAAGAAACCGCGCTCCGAACACGCCTTCACGCGCGACGCCAGCGAGCCGCCAGTCGTTGCCGACGCCTTGGTCGGCACGGCCTGCGCCTTCTCGGCGGCGAGTTTCTTGTCGGCCGGCTTCGTGCGCGCGACGAGCGCCGCAAGCAGATCGGCATCCGGATCGTCCTTCCCGGCCGCCTTCGCGGTTCGGGTGGGCGTCGTTTCGCGGCGCTTCTTCGCCTGCGCGAGCTCGGCCTGCTGTTCCTTGCGATGCTTGCGGGCTTCGGCCTTCGTATCGGCCTTCGCCTCGGTTTTCGTGTCGGTCTTGCCGTGAGCGGCGACCTTCGTGCTCTTCGACGCGTCGGCCTTCGCCGTCCTGGTCGTCGCCGCTGCGGCGGCCGCGGTTGCGGCGACGCCGGCCGCCGCCGTACCCGAGCCATCGTCGGCGCCGTTGGCGAGCGCGCGCGACAGCCGGCTGTTGTCCGCCGCGGAGGCAGCGGAAGCCGATGCGGATGCAACGGTCTGGGACGCCGAGTCGTCGTTGACGATCGTGGCCGGTTGCGCGGCCGATGCGGCGGACGCGCCGTTCTGCGCGACCTGCACGGCGCCGCCGCTGGCCGGCGCGGCTTTGTCCGGCGCAGCCGCCGCGGGTGCCGTCGCGGATGCCACCGCGACGTGCGGTTCGCCCGACGACTGCTGCATGCGCCACGCGCCCCAGCCGCCGACGGCCACGACCAACGCCACCACGGCGGCGATCGGCGCCTTCAGCGAACGGCGCGGCGGCTCGGCGGGCGGCGTGACACGCCCTTCCAGATCCGCGAGAATGCGCGACTGCCGAGGTCCTCCCTCGCCTGCCGGTTTAGTATCGGACAGCAGGCTGGGCGGAGTTTTCGAATTTGAATTTTCCGGCGCACTCATTCAGCGTCTCATTGAATCCTGGTTTAATTCACCGCGATAATATAGCCCGGCCTCTCGAAGCAGCCTGATTCTAAGAGCAAGCATTGCAAAACACAATCAATTCCAATTTCCGGGGATTTCTTTGATTGCCGTCGCACTCGTCGCCTATTTCACCCTCGCCGTCGCCGTTGCGGCACTGTTGCTTTTACCGGGTATCCGCGCGACCGTTTTCGAATCCGTCGCCCAGTTTCACGGCCGTCTGACGCGCCGTGCGAACGAGCGCGCCGCACGCACGCGCAGTCAAATTGTTAAATCGGCAACCGTGACGCGCGGCGCATTAAGCGACGTGCAAAATTTACTGGTTCGGCGGCGCTTGATGATTATGGTGTCGGCAGGTATTCTTGCGACGCCGCCATTGGTGGCCATTGCGTTACGCGGTCGGCAATTATTTCAGTACGACGACACGGCGCGCGTGCCCGACGAGAAGATCGCCGCGCTGTTGCAGGGCGAACAACTCGTGCCGCCGCCGCCGTTGCCGCCGGAAGTCTTTGCCACGAAGGAAGTCGAACAGGTCCGCCCGGCGCTCAAGGATGCAAGCCGCGACTGGAACCTGCTGGACCCGGATTTCCGTACGCGTTTGCTGCTGGTCTACAAGATCATGCACGAACAACATGGCTATGAAATGGCGCTGCTGGAAGGCTACCGGAGCCCGGAACGACAGAACCGGCTCGCGCAGATGGGCACGAACGTGACCAATGCGGCGGCCTTCCAGAGTTATCACCAGTTCGGGTTGGCGGCCGACAACGCATTCCTGCGCGACGGCAAGCTGGTCATTTCCGAGAAAGATCCGTGGGCGATGCGCGGCTACCAGTTGTACGGCCAGGTCGCCGAGCAAGTCGGCCTCACCTGGGGCGGCCGATGGAAAATGATGGATCTCGGGCACGTGGAATACCATAAACCCGGTTTTAAACTGGGACGCGGCAGCTAGTCAGGGCTGCCGGACAAGAAATAATGAGGGCGGCATGGGGCTTTTTAATCACCCGGCAGGAAACGATTTGGGCGGCGCAAACAATCGGGCATTCCGGTGCGCGATTTTTTCCGGCCGCCGCTTCCGTTTTAAATCTCACAGCGTCCTTTCGTTAATGCGCGCGCCTTCTCCGATGCCGCGGGCGCATTGATGCCAGCCTCCTTCATCCCGTCTGACAGCATGGCGACACATCGCGGCGCCACCCTTGCCGCTCGGCGCGCCTGCGTCGCCTCACCGAATCGCACCGGAACCTGAACGTCCTATGCAACGCATCCTCAACGTGCTGACTCATCCGCGTACGCTCTCGATCGTCGGGATCGTCGCGCTAGCGGCCATTCTGTTCATCGTCGCCGACATGCTGCAGCTGCCGCTCCTGTGGGCGGCGCTCGCGTTCGCGGCGGTCCTCGCGCTGTGGCTCGTCGTCGCGCTGTGGCGCCGCTGGCGCGTGAAGCGCGCGAACCAGCAGCTCGGCCAGGTGCTGGAAGAGCAGGCGGAAACCGGCAAGATCGCCGCACCGGCCGCCGCGGCGCTCGCGCCGGACGCGAAGACGGCCGACCTCGACGTGCTGCGCACGCGCCTGTCGGATGCGGTGAAGACGATCAAGACGTCGAAGATCGGCCAGGTGTCGGGCGGCTCCGCGCTGTACGAGCTGCCGTGGTACATCGTGATCGGCAACCCGGCCGCGGGCAAGAGCAGCGCCGTGCTCAATTCCGGCCTGCAGTTCCCGTTCGCGGACAAGAACAGCGCCGTGATCCACGGCATCGGCGGCACGCGTAACTGCGACTGGTTCTTCACGACCGAAGGGATCCTGCTCGATACGGCCGGCCGCTATTCGGTGCACGAGGAAGACCGCAGCGAGTGGCTCGGCTTCCTCGGGCTGCTCAAGCGCTACCGTCCGAAGGCGCCGATCAACGGCATCATCGTCACGGCCAGCATCGCCGAACTCACCGGCAATCGCCCCGAATTCGCGATCAACCTCGCGAAGAACCTCCGTCAGCGCGTTCAGGAGCTGACCGAAAAGCTGGAAGTGTTCGCGCCGGTCTACGTGATGTTCACGAAGGCCGACCTGATCACCGGCTTCACCGAATTCTTCAGCAGCAGCGACAAGCACGAGTACGACCGCGTGTGGGGCGCCACCCTGCCCTACGAGCCCGACGACAAGCGTGACGTCGTCGCGCAGTTCGACACGCACTTCGAGGAACTCTACGAAGGGCTGAAGGAAATCAGCGTCGCGCAGCTGTCGCTGTCGCGCGGCAACCAGCTGTCGCCGGGCCAGTTGAGCTTCCCGCTCGAATTCTCGACGATCAAGCCGTCGCTGCGCGCGTTCCTCGCGACGCTGTTCGAGAACAACCCGTTCCAGTACAAGCCGATCTTCCGCGGCTTCTACTTCACCAGCGCGCTGCAGGAAGGCGAAACCAACAGCGCGGCCGCGCAGCGCATCGCGCACCGCTTCGGCCTCGACGGCAGCGCGCTGCCGAAACCGCACAGCGCGTTCTCGAAGAACGGCTTCTTCCTGCGCGACCTGTTCTCGAAGGTGATCTTCGCGGACCGCCAGACGGTGCGCCAGTTCGCGAGCCCGACCAAGACGCGGCTGCGCTACGCGACCTTCTTCGGCTTCGTCGCGGCGCTCGCGCTCGCGCTGGGCGGCTGGACCTGGTCGACCATCGGCAACCAGCAGCTCGTCGCGAACGTGCAGGCCGACCTCGACAACGTCACGCGCCTGCAACAGGGCCGCAACGACCTGCAGTCGCGCCTGCAGGCGATGGACATCATCGAGGACCGGATCGAGCAGCTCGAACAGTTCCGCCGCGACAAGCCGCTGTCGGTGTCGCTCGGCCTGTACCAGGGCGACCGTCTCGAGCAGCACCTGCTGACCGAGTACTACAACGGCGTGCGCCAGATCCTGCTGGCCCCGGTGTCGCAGAACCTCGCGTCGTTCATGAAGGACGTGAACGCGCACCCCGAGCAACTCGTGCCGATGACGCGCCCGCCCGAATCGGGCGCCGTGCAGGGCGGCACGCTGCCGGTCTCGACGAACGCGGCAGGCGCCGCGCCGCAAGCCGGCGCCGTGCTGGCCGCGTCCGGCACCGCGCCGGCCGCCGCCCCGCAACAGGCGGCCGCGCCGCAGGGCGGCCTCTACAGCGACGCGTCGCCGACCAACGTGCAGGACGCATACAACGCGCTGAAGACCTATCTGATGCTGTCCGACAAGCGTCACGTCGAACAGGCGCACCTGACCGACCAGCTCGCCCGCTTCTGGCGCGGCTGGCTCGAGACGAATCGCGGCAACATGCCGCGCGACGAGATGATCCGAAGCGCCGAGCGCATGATCTCGTTCTACCTGTCGCGCGTGAACGACGACGACTGGCCGATGATCGACGCGAACCTCGCGCTCGTCGACCAGACCCGCGAGAACCTGCGCCGCGTCGTGCGCGGCATGCCGGCCCGCCAGCGCGTCTACGAGGAAATCAAGGCTCGCGCGTCGACCCGCTTCGCGCCGATGACCATCGCGCGCATCGTCGGCGACGGCAACCAGGGGCTCGTGGCAGGCAGCTACGCGATTCCGGGCACGTTCACGCGCGAAGCGTGGTTCGACTACGTGCAGCCGGCGATCCGCGATGCGGCGACCAAGGAGCTGCAGGCGAAGGACTGGGTGCTCAACACGTCGACGCAGGACGACTTGACGCTCGAGGGCAGCCCCGAGCAGATCCAGAAGACGCTCGTCGGCATGTACAAGACCGAGTACGCGCAGCACTGGCAGAAGTTCATGCAGGGCATCGCGGTACAGGGCTTCACCAGCTTCGGCCAGGCCGTCGACGGGATGAACCGTTTGGGCGACCCGCAGGATTCGCCGATCCGCAAGATCCTCGAGACCGCGTACGACCAGACGTCGTGGGACAACCCGTCGCTCGCGAACGTGACGATCAAGAAGGCGCAGACGGGCGTCGTGAACTGGGTCAAGCAACTGTTCACGCGCTCGCAGGCCGGCCAGATGGCGGCAGCCAACATCGACATCAACGGCAATCCGGCCGAGGTGCCGATGGGTCCGATCGGCCAGGAATTCGTCGGGCTCGCGCGGATCGTCGCGACGCATGACGGCACGTCGATGCTCAAGGGCTACATGGAGTCGCTGTCGAAGGTCCGCACCCGCTTCAACGTGATCAAGAACCAGGGCGACCCGGGGCCGGGCGCGCGCCAGCTGATGCAGCAGACGCTCGACGGCAACGGGTCGGAACTCGCCGATTCGCTCAAGCTCGTCGACGAGCAGATGCTGACGGGCCTGACCGATTCGCAACGCAAGTCGCTGCGCCCGCTGCTGGTGCGGCCGCTGATGCAGGCGTTCGCGGTCGTGATCCAGCCGGCCAGCGCCGAAGTCAACAAGGTGTGGAACGCGCAGGTCTACCAGCCGTTCCAGAGCTCGCTCGCGACCAAGTACCCGTTCGCGGCGAACGCGAAGGTCGAGGCCGGCGCCGGCGAAATCGCGCAGGTGTTCGGCCCGGACGGCTCGATCGCGAAGTTCGTCGGCACGACACTCGGGCCGCTCGCGGTGCGCCGCGGCGACACGCTCGCCGCCCGCACGTGGGGCGACATGGGCATCGGGCTCACGCCGGACTTCACGAACGGCTTCGCACGCTGGGTCGCGCCGCTCGCGGGCGGCGCCGCCGGCAGCGCGGCCGCGTCGGCCGAACCGCAGACCGTGTTCCAGATCCTGCCGCAACCGAGCACGGGCACGACGGAATACACGATCGCGATCGACGGCCAGCAGCTGCGCTACCGCAACACGCCGCCGCAGTGGACCAACTTCGTGTGGCCGAACCCGCAGGGCGCGCCGGGCGCGACGCTGTCCGCGACGACCTTCGACGGCCGCACGGTGCAGCTCGTCAACGAGCCGGGCCGCTACGGTCTCGAGAAGCTGATCAACTCGGCGCAGCGCAAGCGCCGTCCGGACGGCACCTTCGACCTGACGTGGGCACAGGGCAGCGTGAACGTGTCGGTGACGATGCGCATCATCAGCACGTCGCAACCGTCGGCCGGTAGCGGCGACCAGCCGCAGCAGCAGAGCCTGCGCGGCCTGCAGCTGCCGTCGTCGGTCGCCGACGCGAGCGCGGGCGCCGCGCAGAACGCGACGCAAGCCGGCACCGGCACGCCGGGCGTCGCGCCGGCCGTCGCGGCCGCCAACGCAACGAATGCACAGAGGGCGCAATGACGCAAACCGTACAGGCGCAAATCGCCTACTTCGGCAAGATTCCGTCGCGCGGCGACTTCGTGAAGAGCGCGCACAATCCGCAACTGCTGCAGACGCTCGATCGCTGGATCGCGCAGGCGCTGGAGCTGCTCGCGGAAGATCCGCGCTGGAAGATCGTCTACGAGGATGCGAAGCCGATGCATTTCGCGTTCCTCGGCTCGCGCAGCAAGCTCGCGATCGCGGGCCACATGGTCGCGAGCCACGACGTGTCGATGCGCCGCTTCCCGTTCCTCGGCGCGACCGCGCTCGAGGTCGACCGGCCGCTCGCGTTCCTCGCGCGCAGCCCGCTCGCGTTCGCGCGGCTGTGGTCGCGCGTCGCCGCGCAGATCCCGCCGCTGCTCGGCAAGGACGAGCCGCCCGGCGCGCTGCAGGCGCTCGGCGACACGCAGGTGCCGATCGACATCGGCGGCCCCGGCACGTCGCATGACGGCACCTTCAACGATTTCGTCGAACACCAGACGCTGTACGGCCTGCAGGAGATGCTGCTCGAAAGCGGTCATCCGGTGCGGCTGCGCGGCGCGATGCTCGCGCTCGGCTCGCTGCTGCGCCCGGTGATGCAGAGCGGCTCGTCGCACATCGAGCGCGGCCTCACGCTGCCGCTGCCGGTCGACCCGTTCTACCGCAGCCTCGTCGCCGCGTTCTGGCTCGAACTGATCGCGCCGTTCGTCGCGCAGGCCGACTTCGAGCTCGCGATCTTCATCGGCACGATCGCCGAACGCGAACGGCTCGTCATCGGCTTCAACGGCGCGTCGGCGAAGACGCTGCTGAGCGTCGTCGACCCGCAGACCTACGCCGCCCACAACATCGACATCGACGATCCCGAGTGGATCGACGCCCATGCGCAAAACGATCAGCAGATCAGCAAGCTCGTCAGCTACCTCGAACAACCGCAACTCTCGCTGCGCGTCGCCATCGACGCGTTCCGCGAAGCGTTCATCGGAGGCTGACGGCATGCATCGCACGATTCAGGTCCGGCGCGCGCGCCTGTCGGCCGCCGTCTCGCCCGCCCTCGCCGCGCTGTTCGCGGTCGGCCTCGTCGCGAGCGGCGCGGCCTTCGCGCAGAACACGGGCGCGACCGTCACGCCGGTCGGCAACGGCACGGTCGCGACGACCGCGCTGCCGCAGGCGAACCCGAACGCCGGCGGCGCGTCCGGCACGGTAGTGCACGGCACTGCCGGCACGATCGCGCCGCCGCCCGCGAACGCGACGCCCGGCCAGGTGGTGGTCGGCGGCAAGGTGCCCGACGAGGCGACCAAGGCGGCCGTGCTGCAGAAGCTGCGCGATACCTACGGCGCGACGAACGTCGTCGACCAGGTCGAGGTGGGCGACGTCGCGACGCCGCCGAACTGGAGCGCGAACGTGCAGAAGCTGCTCGGCGCGCAGCTCAAGCAGATCAGCAAGGGCCAGTTGAAGATCAACGGCACGCAGATCGAGATGAAGGGCGAGGTGCACAACGAGGCGCAGCGCCAGCAGCTCGCGAGCGACATGGCGAACACACTGAACCCGACGTACACGATCAAGAACGGGCTGCGCGTGTCGGCGTCCGAACAGGGCGTGCTCGACCAGACGCTCGCGAACCGGACGATCGAGTTCGAGACGGGCAGCGCGACGCTGACGCCGCAGGGCAAGCTGATCCTCGACCAGATGGCGGCCGCGCTGGCGAAGATGCAGAACCGCACGGTCGACATCATCGGCCACACCGACAACTCGGGGAACCGGACGTCGAACATCGCGCTGAGCCAGGCGCGCGCGGATGCGGTGAAGGGTTATCTGATCACGAAGAGCATTCCGCCGCAGCAGATGACGACGACGGGAGTGGGCCCGGATCAGCCTATTGCGCCGAACGATACGGCGGATGGCAGGGCGAGGAATCGGCGGATCGAGTTCCGGGTGGGGCAGTGAGTTTGCGGGGGGCGGCTCGGGATGATCCGCCCCGGTGCGACCGGGTGTCAGCGGTACGCGATTGCGCGCCGCTGAAGAATGTCAATGTGTCGGTGGCGTGCCCTGGTAACCTTTCGCCTATTGCTGGCTCTGCTTGCTCGCCTAGTCGACTCGTTCGGCAGTGAGATCGTTGCTCTTGCGCTGCCTGTCTTCCTTCGCATAGTCCGTCTTTCCCATCTTGTCGACTGCCATTCGCACGCTCTGCGGCGTAGCGTCGTCCGGATCGAGTCGAATGGCGTTTCGATCGTTAGCCCCGGCCATGGCTATTCTCCTCACGTGGCGGTGGCACCAGGCCCGCCGGAATCGACGGTACCGCAACCGCCTGGAATCGGTTCTGCCCAAGCTCCTTCACAACGGTCGGTGACAGGGCGGCGGCCGCCTTCGCGAATGCGCCCGGTTTCCCCTTGCTCGACTGGATGAGCTTCTGCACCGCCGGGTGCGCGTCGAATCGGGGATTCACCAGAAGCGCGTAATAGGCGTATTGCTCGAGGTCGCTGCGATCCATGAAGCGGTACTTGATCCAGGCTTGCGCAACGATTCTCGAAATCCTGCGGTGCGACTGGGCGTCGTTGTCCTCGTACTTCTGGTCGAGCCGCTTGCCGTACCGTTTCGTCAGGTCACGCGACACGTCCACGATCGGCAATCGGGTACTGCCCAGCATCTCGCCAGGAAATGCCAGTTCGACATGACGATCGGGGTAGAAGTGGACCTCGAGAATGCGCGAGCCGATCGAATCCGGCTCCTTGGTTGGCGGCAACGAAACGTTCGTCTCCGCCTGCTGTTTCTTCACCTGCTCCCCCGGCCGCCAGTCGTCCGCATCGTAATACGTCCATTGGACCTTGAAATCGTTGCCCTTCAGCAAGTAACAGCAGGCGATGCTACCTTCCCCGGCTCCGGGTTCCAGGTCGCCGCCACCGCGTGCCTTGTTGCCGAACCGGTCGGTGATCGTGAACCGAACGAGGTTGTATGGCAGGTAGTTCAGCGCCTCCGTTGAAATGCTGGTGTAGGTCGGATCGGACTTGCTGCACGCCGCCATCGACACGAACAGCAAGCCTGCGGCGGCGACCCGCAACGCGGCGGGGAACCGTCCGCGAGCTGCGCGTACGCCGCGACGGTCTGGAACGATCGCGGGGAATTTCGGTGCAGCGTGTTGCATGAAATCAGGCATAAGCACTGTGTTCACAAGGCCGCGGCAGCAAGCCGTCGGGAACGGCCGGCACGGCGACAGGCTTGATATTTTCGTTCGTCGGGTCGAACAGCGGTTTCTGCGGCATTCGCTCCGCGAGTGTGTCGACCTTGCCGTCGTAAACGGCGATCGCAGACTGACGCCGCACCGCTGAGCTCCTCCAGAAGGACCCGGTCGTCTGCGTCGCAAGTCGCATCCAATACGTATCCGGTACGGTCACCCATGCGGCGCATCTTCTACACGCGGCGGTGGCAGCAAACCATCGGATATCGCCGGCACCGCCACTGCTTCGAACGCGTCGTTCGACAGCGAGAACAACACGCGCTTCGGCAGCGATTGCATCGATTTCGCGAACGTCCCCGGCTTGCCGGCGGCCGTTTGCAGGATGCGCTGAACCTCAGGATGTGCATCGAACCGGCTGTTCACGAGCAACGCGTAATACGCATACTGCTCGAGATCATCCCGATCGGTCAGACGGTATTTCAACCACGCCGACGCGACGACACGAGCAATACGACGAAACTGCTGATCCTCGCGCTCGTCATATCGCTTGTCCAGTTGCGTCTGATACCGTTTCGCCCACCTGACGACATCGACAATAGGCAGTCGCGCGTCGTCAAGCATCTTGCCTGGAAACTCAAATTCGACGTGCCGGTCTGGAAAGAAATGCACTTCGAGAATTCGCGACCCCACATCGTCCGACGATTGGGACTGCGGCATCGACACTTTCGTCTCGGCATGGAACATCTGCTTGTTCCCTTTATGCCATTGGTCGACATCGTAGTAGTTCCACTTGACGACGAATTCCGTGCCCTTGAGCTTGTAGCAACATTTCACGCTACCACCTCCTGCACCGGGCGGATCGTCGCCGCCCCCACTCGCCTTGTTGCCGTAAGCGTCGGTGATGGTGAAGCCGTTCATGTTGTACGGCAGATAGTTCCGGCCCATGACCGAAATCCCACTGTAGGCAGGTTCCGACTTGCCACAAGCAATCATGGCCGTCACAAGCAGACACCCTGCCAAAATACGACCAACCAGACTCGACAATCTCATTGCTCCACCCATTGTCAAACGCGATCAGCCGTGCGGCACCCCGTCTGCGAGCGATGGTGGCAGCAAGCCATCTGAAATGGCAGGAACCGTCACCGGGTCGAATCGGTCATTCGTCAACGCAGACAACACCCCCTTCGGCAATGACTGCATCGACTTCGCGAACGTCCCTGGCTTGCCGGCAGCCGTCTGTAGTATGTGCTGGATCGCCGGATGCGCATCGAATCGGCTGTTCACAAGCAAGTCGTAGTACGCGTACTGCTTGAGATCATCGAGATCCGTGAGTCGGTATTTCAACCATGCCATCGCGACGACACGAACGATGCGACGATATTGCTGATCCTCGCGCTCATCGTAGCGTTTGCTCAGTTGCGTCTGGTAATGACTCGATACCCAGTGAGACACGTCAATCATCGGAATGCGTGAGTCGTCCGCTGGTGCAGCGGGAAACTGAAGTTCGACGTGACGATCCGGATAAAAATGAACCGCGACAATTCGAGTCCCGACTTTCTCCGGAACCTTTGACGGTGACAACGTAACCTTTGCTTCGGCATGAAACGTCTGCTCGTCGCCGTTATGCCACTGATCAACGTCGTAATAGTCCCACTTGACCGTGAAATCGGTCCCCTTGAGCTGATAGCAGCAGGTCACCCCACCGCCACCGCCCGGCATACTGTCGCCACCGCCACTCGCCTTATTGCCGTATGCGTCGACGATCGTGAATTTGTCCAGGTTATAGGGCAGGTAGTTCTGGGCCATGACCGAAATCCCGCTGTAGGTCGGCTCCGACTTCCCGCATGCGGTCACGGTCACCACGAGCAAGCACCCTGCCAGAACAAGACTTACCAGACCCGACAATTTCATTGCTCCACCATTGACGTTTCCCTTCTGAATCGCGACCGGCACGCCAGTGCAGGCATCGGCCAACCGCAATCATCCGAATACCCTCAGCGACATGGTCCTCCGAGTGCGCCGCGCCTATTTCCCTCATCGCGCATCCCGCTGCCGAAACTGTCCACGTTTTCTCAATCCCGCTCGTGTGCACCGCAAATCGCATCCGATACGTACCCGATACGATCACCCATGCAGCGCATCCTCTGCACGCGGCGGTGGCAGCAAACCATCGGATATCGCCGGCACCGCCACTGCTTCGAACGCGTCGTTCGACAGCGAGAACAACACACCCTTCGGCAATGACTGCATCGACTTCGCAAACACCCCCGGCTTGCCAGCGGCCGTTTGCAGGATGCGCTGAACCTCGGGATGTGCATCGAACCGGCTATTCACGAGCAACGCGAAATACGCATACTGCTCGAGATCATCCCGATCGGTCAGACGGTATTTCAGCCACGCCCCGGCAACAACGCGAGCGATGCGTCGATGCGACTGCCCATCCGTATCATCGAATTTCTTGTCCAGTTGTTCCTGATAGTGCACTGCCATCCATCGCGAAACATCTACAACCGGAATGCGTGACTCATCCAGAAGCTCGCCGGGGAACTGAAACTCGACGTGACGATCCGGATAGAAATGAACTTCGAGAATACGGCTGCCGACTTTATCGGGAACGGCCGACTTCGGCATCACGATCTTGGTCTCGACTTGCTGCGCGTGCGAGTCGTCCATCGTCCATCGATCTGCGTCGTAGTACTTCCATTTGACCGTGAATTCGGTGCCCTTGAGCGTGTAGCAGCACGCGACGCTGCCCCCTCCTGCGCCGGGCGGGTCGTCTCCACCGCCGCTTGCCTTGTTGCCATAGGCATCGGTGATGGTGAAACCGTTCATGTTGTACGGCAGATAGTTCCGGCCCATGACCGAAATCCCGCTGTAGGTCGGCTCGGATTTACCACAGGCCGTCACCGCTGCGAACAACAGGCTAGACGCCAAAACGCGGCCCGTCGTGCGCGCCAGTTTCGTTGCTCCATGCATCGATGTTGCCCTTCTGAGTGACACTTCGCCCGCCGTTCCTTGACGAGCAGGTGCCTGTTTTGCATCCGCGATCGATCGCCTTCGCGCACGGCGCGAATGCACGCGATGGGCGTCTGCCCTCAATCGTGAGCGAGCCGATCCGACTCAGCCATGCCGCACCTCCGGCACACGCGGCGGCGGCAACAATCCGTCCGGAACGACCGGGACAACCACTGGCGCAAAGCTATCGCTTGCCAGCGCCGACCACACGCTCTTCGGCAGCGACTGCATCGACTTCGCGAACATCCCTGGCTTGCCGGCAGCAGTCTGCAATATGTGTTGGATCGCCGGATGCGCATCGAACCGGCTGTTCACAAGCAAGTCGTAATACGCGTACTGCTCGAGATCATCGAGATCCGTGAGTCGGTATTTCAACCATGCCATCGCTACGACACGAACAATGCGTCGAAACTGCTGATCTTCGCGTTCGTCGTACTTCCGGTTCAATTCATTCTGGTAGCGGCTGGACATCCAGCGCGACACATCGATCATCGGAATGCGCGACGTATCCGCCAGCGCACCGGGAAATTGCAGCTCGACGTGACGATCCGGGTAAAAGTGCACCTCGATAATTCGATCGCCGATCTTTTCCGGAACCTGAGTCGACAACATCGCGACCCTGGCCTCGGCGTGCAGGGTTTCCTCGTTACCTTTGTGCCACTGGTCGACGTCGACATAACGCCATTTGACGACGAATTCCGTGCCTTCGAGTTTGTAGCAGCAGGTCACCCCGCCCCCGCCGCCCGGCAAGCTGTTTCCCCCGAAGGCCTCGTTTCCATGCGCATCCGTGATCGAAAATCCGTCGAGGTTGTACGGCAGGTAGTTGTGTGCAATAACCGAGACTCCGCTATACACGGGCTCCGACTTGCCGCACGCGCTCAAGCTCAAAGCCACCACGAGCAGCCCCACCGCGAACCCGAACCTACGCCAGGTCACTACGCGCCTCCAGCAATTCCCGTTCGTGCGTCTCGCGAATGGCGTCCCACGTCGTATCGTTGATCGACGCCAGCGCGTCATTGAGCGCCGCCTTCCCATCTGCGACGGCCTCGAGGCATGACTGCGCCGCCGGATGCTCGTCGAACCGCGGCGGAACCAGCACGCCCATCACCACGTAGCACTGCAATTCCGTTTCCTCGACGATCCCGTGTGCCGCGAACGGGCTGCGATACGGCACGCTCGAGCGCTGCGCGTCGACCTCGACGAGATAGAAGCCGGCGGACCGGGCCCGCGCTCTCAGGTCAAAAAACGATCGTTCACGCCTGCTCGTCGGGCCTCACCCCCAGCAGCTCGCGAATGTGCGACAGCGAGCCGTCGTCCTTCACGACGCTCTCGAGCCACTTGTGCAGCGGCATGTCGGCCCACTCGGCCGCCTTGTCGGCGAGATACGCGACCGGGCTGTGCGGCTCGGTCTGACGGAAATAGCGCGCCACCGCGCGCAACTGGTCGACGGCCTGCGCGCGGTTCTGGATGCCGGCGATCATCTGCGTCACCGGCGGACGCGAAGCGGTCTGCTGCTGCACGTGAGTCTCCTCGGTCTGGATCGGCTGGCCGAACACCGGCTCGATGCGTTCGGGCTGGGCCTGCGGCGCCGCCTGCGCGTGCGGCGCGCTGCCCGTATAGCCCTGTTCGCGCGCAAAGCGCTCGGCGAGCCGGTACACGGTCTCGAACGCGTCGCGCGCCTGCCGGAAGCTCGGCGCCGAATCGCCCGCGCGCTCGACGAGCCGCTCCTCGAACGCATCGAGTGCGAATTCGAACGCCTTCAGGTTCGCCAGCAGCGCCGTGTAGAACGCGATCGACGTCACGCGCCGCGACGCGTCGATCTGGTCGATCGACGGCTTGCCGCGCGCGATGTCGTCGGCATGTTCGGGGTCGCGCTTGATCGACTGCGCGACGTGCTGCGCGACTTCCCAGTCGAGCGTGCTGAACGCATTCGATGCGCCGTCCGTCAGCGGCACCGCGCGCAGCAGCTCGGCCGTGCGGCCGGACAGCCACGCGACGTTGCCGAGCCGGTGCTCGATATCGTCGTCCTCGGGCAGCGGGTGGAAGGTGTCCCAGAAGTCGCGGCACAGGCCTTCGAGCAGCGCATAGCCTTCGGTGAGGCCGGTGATGCCGTCCTCGAGCGCGAGCGCCTCGGTCAGCCACACGGCGAGCCGCAGGTCCTTGGTGCGCGTGCGCAGCAGCTCGCCCGCATGGTCGACGACGAAGCCCCAGTCGGCCTCCTTGATCTCGGTTACCCATTCGCCTTGGTCGAGCGTCGGGTCGTCGTAGCGCCGCGCGTCCTGGATCGCGTCGAATTCGTTCGAAAACAGCAGGTCGTCGCCGCTGGGCGACGCATCGCTGATCGGCGTCAGCAGCTCGGGGAGATTGATCGGCATGGTTCAGTGAATCCGTTGATGCATCAGATGTCGCGTGCGGGGGCTCATTCGACGGTGTACGCAAATTCGCCGGCCTCGTCCGCGCGCACCGCGATGCGCGCGATCGCCGCGCCGTCGGCGATCCGGCCGAGCACGTGGCCCGCGATCTCCGGCAGCAGCGTGCCGTTCAGGATGTGGTCGACGTTGCGGGCGCCCGAGTCGACCTCGGTGCAGCGCGCGAGCACCGCGTCGACGAGCGACTCGTCCCATTCGAACGCGGCCTTGTGGTTCGCCTCGATCCGGCGGCGGATGCGTTCGAGCTTCAGCTCGATGATCTCGGCCAGCACGTCGTCGGAAATCGGGTAGTACGGCACGACCTTCATCCGGCCGAGGAACGCCGGCTTGAAGGTCTTGTACAGCTGCGGACGCAGCGTCTCGGCAAGCGCGTCCGGATCGGGCAGTTCCTCTGCCGGCTTGTTCAGGCAGGCCTGCATCACCGCGGCCGAGCCGACGTTCGACGTCAGGATGATCAGCGTGTTGCGGAAGTCGATCTCGCGCCCTTCGGCATCGTCCATCGTGCCCTTGTCGAACACCTGAAAGAACATCTCGAGCACGTCCGGGTGCGCCTTCTCGACCTCGTCGAGCAGCACGACGGAATACGGATTGCGGCGCACCGCCTCGGTCAGCACGCCGCCTTCGCCGTAACCGACGTAGCCCGGCGGCGAACCCTTCAGGCCCGACACGCTGTGCGCTTCCTGGTACTCGCTCATGTTGATCGTGACCATCTTGCGCTCGCCGCCGTATAGGATGTCGGCCAGCGCCAGCGCCGTCTCGGTCTTGCCGACGCCCGACGGCCCGACGAACATGAACACGCCGCGCGGCTTGTTCGGGTCCTCGAGGTTCGCGGTCGCGGTGCGCACGCGCTGCGCGATCGCCTCCAGCGCATGGTCCTGGCCGATCACGCGCGCGGTCAGCAGCGGCTGCAGGTTCAGCACGGTGTCGATCTCGTCCTTCACCATCCGGCCGAGTGGAATGCCCGTCCACGCGGCGACGATCTCCGCGACGACGTGACCGTCGACCTGCAGCGGCACCATCGGCTCGCCGCCCTGCAGCGCGTGCAGCGCCGCGACGCGTTCAGCGAGCTTCTCGCGGGTGGCCTGCACGTCGACCGGCTGGCCGTCTTCCGACGGGCCGCGTGCCTTGTCAAGCGCGTCGCGCAGCCCGGTGATCTCGGCGACGATCACGCGCTCGGCTTCATAGCGTTCCTCATCCTTCGCCAGTTGTTCGAGCGCCGTGTCGCGCGCGCCGCGCAGCTCGCCGAGCCGCTCGTCGTGCGCCGCACCGCCCGCCGCCTCGCGCTCCAGCGACGCGATTTCCGCATCGATGCGCTCGATGCGCTTCTTCGTATCGTCGATCGCGGCCGGCGTCGCGCTGTGCGCGAGCGCGACCTTCGCGCAGGCGGTATCGAGCACGCTGATCGCCTTGTCCGGCAGCTGGCGGCCGCTGATGTAGCGGTGCGACAGGCGCACGGCCTCGGTGATCGCATCGTCGAGAATCCGCACGTTGAAGTGCTTCTCCATCAGGCCCGACATCCCGCGCAGCATCGCGGCGGCCAGCGGCTCGCTCGGCTCCTCGACCTTCACGACCTGGAAGCGCCGCGCGAGCGCCGCATCCTTCTCGAAGTACTTCTTGTATTCGCTCCACGTCGTCGCGGCGATCGTGCGCAGTTCGCCGCGCGCCAGCGCCGGCTTCAGCAGGTTCGCCGCGTCGTTCTGGCCGGCCTGGCCGCCCGCGCCGATGATCGTGTGCGCCTCGTCGATGAACAGGATGATCGGGTGCGCGCTCTTCTTCACCTCGTCGATCACGCTCTTCAGCCGGTTCTCGAACTCGCCCTTCACGCTCGCGCCGGCCTGCAGCAGCCCCATGTCGAGCACGTGCAGCGCGACGCCGCGCAACGGCGGCGGCACGTCGTCGGCCGCGATCCGCAGCGCGAGCCCTTCGACGACCGCCGTTTTGCCGACGCCGGCCTCGCCGGTCATGATCGGGTTGTTCTGGCGGCGGCGCATCAGGATGTCGATCGCCTGGCGGATCTCCGCCTCGCGGCCGATCACCGGGTCGATCTTGCCGTCGCGCGCACGCTGCGTGAGGTTGGTCGTGTAGGTGTCGAGCGCGGGCGTCTTCGACGGGCCGGCCGCAGGCGCAAAGCCGTCGGCGGCTGGCGCGACGTCGCTGCCTTCGTCGTCCGCCTGGCGCGGCTCGGCTTCGCTCGAACCGGCCATGATTTCGTCGAACTTGTGCTTCAGGTCCGTCACGTTCATTTCCGCGAAGCGCGACGACATCCGTTGCGCGAACTGCGCGAGATCCGGCGCGGTCAGCAGCGCGAGCAGCAGGTGCCCGGAACGGATGCGGCCGAGCTGCGAATCGAGCGACGCGATCAGCCACGCCTGCTCGAACAGCGCGATCAGATGCACGGAGAACACCGGCGTGCGCGTGTTGCCGGTCTTCAGGCGCGTGAGCTCGCGTTCGAGATCGGCGTGCAGCGCATGCGGATCGACGCGGCTCGCGCGCAAGGCGAGCGGCAGGTCGCCCGTCGCTTCGTCGAGCAACGCGAGGAACAGGTGCTCCAGATCGACCTCGTAGTGGCCGCGCGCCAGGCACGCGCTCGCCGCACGCTCGGTCGCGTGGCGGCACAGCGGATTCAGTTTCGTGATCAGGGTCTTCAGAGGCGTGCTCATGGCGTCGATCTCAGGTTCGATTGCGTGTTGTTGTTAGGGTCTCAGTGAATCACGTGCAGTTCGTAGCGAGCGTCCGAGCGGTCCTCCAGCGCGTCGCGCGTGCACAGGAACGCATCCCAGCCGAGCCGCGAGCCCGCGCCGAGCACGCTCGCGCCGACCTCGGTGCGCTTGAGCACGAGCTTCACCTCGTACTCGAGCGTGACGCCGGCGAGCAGCGTCAGCATCCGCTCGAGCGCGACGGCGTGCGCGCCGCCGGGCAGGAACGCTTCGTAATCGCGCTTGGACAGCGGGCCGACGACGATCCGCGCGCGCATGTCGCGTTGCCACACGCGCTCGCCGACGAGCGCCGTCGCGCCGAGCACCGCGTTGACTTCGCCGAGCACGCTCAGCTGATCGGGCGGCACGTCGTACCACTTGCCGACGAACTGGTCGATCTTCACCGGCACGCGGAAGTAATCGGACAGCGTGCGCTGCAGGTAGGCGGCCGACATCGGCCGGTGCCGCGCCGCGAGCGCATAGCCGGCCACGGCTTCGTCGAGCACGCCGCCCGGGCCGGCCGCGAGGCTGTCGCGCACTTCGTCGCTCGGCACGCCCGCGATCGCGAGCAACAGCGGCAGGTAGCGCTCGTCGCGGTCGAGCTCGTAATGGAACGGCAGCCGGTATTTCTTCCACGCCGCATAGAACAGCGCGGTCGCGCGGTTCGAGAACACGTCGAAGAACGCGCGCGCCGCATGGTCGCGCCGCAGGTGCTCGCGCGCGACGATCTGCTCGGTGTAGTGCAGCGGCAGCGCGCCCTGCCCGCCGAGCAGCCCGAAGAACGCGGGCGTCAGCTCGACGCGGCCGAGCTCGCCCGCAGCGAGCGCGGTGCCGCGCTGCTCGTCCGAGTTCAGCGGCGCGCCGTCGTCGTCGAACGAACGCGCGCCTTCGATCTCGCTCGGCGGAAAGCCGAGCGACAGCGTGTTGCGGAATGCGATGTGCTGCGCGACCACGTCGCCCTGCCGCCACGCGCCGGGCGCATCCGACGCCTGCCGCGCGAACAGCCCTTCGAGCACCCGCACCGCCTGGAAGAACTCGAAGCGATGCGGCTCGTCGAGCAGCGCGTCGACTACGCCAGGATCGATTCGCCGGTTCGGGGCTTGCATCGGATGATCTCCTCGCCGGTGCGCTTCGACACGACGACCAATTGAACGAAACTGTTGAGGTGGACGTACAGCCCGAAGAAGCTGTCGAGCACGCGCACGAACGACGCAAGGCTCGCGCCGACGAAGTGCTCCTCGTCGATCGTCAGCCGGATCTCGATGCCGCGCACGAAGGTCGCGAACGGCTTGCCGGGCAGCCACTGCACGGCGCCGCGCTGCTCGACGCCGGCCAGGCCGTCGATCTGGCGCATCGACACGGCCGTGCGCCGCAGGTCGTACAGCGTCAGCATTTCCTTCAGCGGCGCGAGGCCGTGCGCGACGAGCGACACGTGGTTGAGCGCGAGGTGCGACACGAGCCGCCAGTGCGCGGCGCGGCCGCGCTCGAAGCGCACGCTCTGCGTCGGGCGGCGCAGCAGCGAGATGCCGCTCGTCTGCGCCCCGCCTTCCTGAAACAGGTCGCCGCCTTCGAGGCCGAACGCCAGCATCGAAGGCAGGTCGCGGTTCGTGCAGGTGAGGTCGAGGCTCAGCGTGTCGGTCTGCGGCGACGTCGGCTCGAAGTCGATGTCGACGATCGAGATCTCGGTTTCATAGCCGGGGCTCTTCTGCGCGACCCAGTCGTTGCGGCGCGCGAACCAGTAATGGCCGATGCGCGCCGATTCGCCGTGATGCAGCGAATAGAACGGCCGGAACTCGATCACCGATTCCTCGTGCGCCTGCTGCCGGACGAGCTTCACCGAGTCGATCGAGTACACCTCGTACGCGAACGCACGCCGCGCCTCGGCGATCACCGGATACGACACCGCGCGGTGCGTGATGCGGATCGGCTCCCCGTGCTGGCGGAACAGGTTGACGATCGGCGTGCAGAACAACCGGAAATGGCTCGCCGTCAGCAGCTCGAGCAGGCGCGCGATATGCGAATCGCTGCGCACGTCCTGCAGCACCAGATGCAGCGTCGCGCGCTGGCAGCGGCCCGACGCGCGCGCGATCGCCGCAAGGTCGAAGTCGACGAAATCGAACTTGTCGGGAAACGCGAAGTATTCGGTGAGCAGGCGGTACGCGGGATGCGATTTCGCCGGATAGTCGATCAGCGCGTCGTCCTCGGCGAAACCGGCCTGCGCGATCGGCAGCTTGCGCAGCGCGGTCCAGCGGCCGTTGCGTTCGGGCTCGACGTACGCGCCGAGCACGTTGACGAACAGGCAGTCGGTCAGCGCGGCGACGAACGACTGCTCGCCGTGCAGATGCGCGCGCAGCGTCGACAGCTTCAGCGCGCCGAGATCGAGCTGCGCGGCGAGCGATTCGAACGTGATCGAGATCACGCCCGTCGCGTTCGACGGCAGCACCGTCGCGCTCGGCGCGAGCGCGACCGGCGTATAGCGCGCCTCCGAGATGCGGATCGGCGCAAGCGTCACGTCGTAGGCGGTACGGAACCGGCATTGCACGCCGCGGATCGGACGGCTTTTCAGCTCGGTGCCGCGATCGATCACGACCGGTTCGGTCTGCTGGCCGGGCGAAGCCGGCGTGAACTGCGCGATCGAGCACGACGGGAACGGCCGCAGGTAGTGCGGATACAGCACTTCCAGCAGCGCTTCGGTGAATTCCGGGTAATCGTCGTCGAGCTTCTTGTTGATGCGCGCGCCGAGTAGCGCGAACGACTCGATCATCCGCTCGACGTGCGGATCCTCGCAATGCTCGCCGGACAGCGCGAGACGCGCGGCGATCTTCGGATAGCGTTCGGCGAAATCTCGCGAATAGCGCCGCAAAAACGATAATTCGCGTTCGTAATACGGCAGCAATTCTTCCATCGACGACCCCGAACCTCAATATTTCCTGCCGGACCTGATTCACCACCGGGCGGTCCGGCCCGCTCGGCGGCTTGATTTACTGCATGCGTGCCGCGCGTGCGCGCGTGACCGAATACTGCAGCGTCGACGGTTGCAGCATCGCGTCGAAACTGACCGGCTCCTCGGCCGGGTGCACGACGAGCAGCGCCTGGATCGCGAAGTACAGCGCGTTGGTGGCCTGCTCGTTCAGCTCGAACGTCACCTGCACCTGCTGCAGGCGCGGCTCGTGGCGCGCGATGGCCTGCTGGATCGACTTGCAGATGAATGCGCGGTCGTAGTGGCTCGCGAGGCTCAGCCCCGCGAAATCGTTCAGCCCGTAGGTCAGCACCGACTTCTGGCATTCCGGCAGCGCCGCCAGCTCGTTCTCGGTGTGCGCGATACGGGTGTTGAGGATCGCCTCGACGTCGCGGGCGACCGTGTTCTTGAGCTCGTCCAGCGACAATTGCCGCATCGCAGCCGAGGCCGGCAGATGCGGTTCGTCGTCGAACAGCTTGTCGAGAAAACTGGGTTCGAATCGTTTCATCGGCCGGTGTTGACAGCGAAAACGACAACGGGACGCGACGCGCCCCGTTGCCGCAACCGACCTTAGACCGCGTAGGTCTTGTCGTTCTTCGTCAGACTCCAGGCGCCTTGCGTGTTGCCGCCCTGGTTGCCGCCGATCTTCTGCTGGGTTTGCTTCCACTGCACGGCTGCGTACTTCAGCGAGAACGTCTCGAGCGGCAGACCTTCCTCGCGAACGCTCGGCGCGATGCTCGAGATGATCACGTACTTGAGCTTGACTTCCAGATACTGCACGCGCTTGCCTTCACCGTCCGCGCGCGAGAAATGGACCGTCACTTCGTCGAACGTGGTACCGCCCGAAGCGTGCTGATACAGCAGCGGGCTCGACGAATCGATTTCCTTCGTGAAGATCATGTCGCCGTGCTCGCAACGCGTCATCGTGTGACCGCCAGCGGTCGATGCGGTTGCCGAACGCGGCTGAACGATCGAGTGATCCCACGATTTCAGTTCGATCCAGCCTTGGTGGTCTTTATCCGCGGATTCGCCCTTCACCGCGGGACTACCAAACTGCAAGTGCATATGTAACATGGCCCTTCGACTCCCCAAAGAGGTGGTTTTAACGTCCTACCCAGGCGGCCCGCCCGGGCGATTTACTCGCTTATGAATTTGCCGGTTTGGGCAGATCAGCGACAAGTCGCAGAGAAATCGAGAGTTCGTCGAGCTGAAAGTGCGGGCGCAGGAACGCGACCGAACGATACGAGCCCGGCTTGCCCGGAATCTCCGACACTTGTATGGATGCCTCGCGCAGCGGAAATTGCGCTTTCTGTTCCTGCGAGGCGTTGTCGTCGAGCAGGACGTACTGCGAAATCCACCGGTTGAGGAAAGTCTCCACGTTCTGCGCCGATGCGAAGCTGCCGATCTTGTCCCGCATCATCGCCTTCAGGTAGTGCGCGACGCGCGATACCGAGAAGATGTACTGAAGCTGGGCGGACAGGACGGCGTTCGCGTTCGCGCTGTCGGTGCTGTATTTCTTGGGCTTCTGCACCGACTGCGCAGCGAAGAACGCGGCGTAATCTGAGTTCTTGCAATGGACGAGCGGGATGAAGCCGAGATCGCTCAGCTCCTTCTCGCGGCGATCGGTGATCGCGATTTCGGTCGGGCACTTCAGCGCGACTTCACCGTCGTCGGTCTTGAACGTGTGGGTCGGCAGATCCTCGACGAGGCCGCCGCCTTCGACGCCGCGGATCGCCGCGCACCAGCCGAAGTCGTCGAACGCGGCCGTCAGGCGGGCCGCGAAGGCCCATGCCGCGTTGCACCACAGGTACTTGTCGTGATCGGTGCCGTCGACGTCCTCGACGAAGTTGAAGTTCTCCGCGGTCTGGCCGTCCTTCGGATTGAACGGCAGGCGGCCGAGAAAGCGCGGCAGCGTCAGGCCGACGTAGCGCGAATCCTCGGCGTCGCGGAACGACTTCCACTTCGCGTATTCGACGGTGTCGAACACCTTGCCGAGGTCGCGCGGCTTGCCAAGGTCGGAGAACGACTCGAGGCCGAGCAGCTCCGGCGACGCCGACGCGATGAACGGCGCATGCGCGGCCGCCGCGACATGCGACATCTGCTCGATGAAGTACATGTCTTCCGGCTGGCGCGAGATCTCGTAATCGCCGATCAGCGCACCGAACGGCGAGCCGCCGAACGTGCCGAATTCCTCTTCGTAGACCTTCTTGAACAGCGCGCTCTGGTCGAACTCGCTCGCGCCCTTGAAATCGCGCACGAGATCGCGCTTCGGCGCGTGCAGCGCCTTGATCTTGATCGTCTGGCCCGTGTTGCTTTCCTTGACCAGATAATCCATCCCGCGCCACGTGCTTTCGAGGCGCTGGAACTCCGGCGCGTGCATCACGGCGGAAAGCTGCGTGGAAATCAGGCGGTCGAGTTCCGCGACGCGCGCGTCGATCGTGGCCGACAGGTTGTCCGACACGATCACCGTGCCGTCGAGCACCTGATGCACGAGTTCGCCGATCAGGTCCTTCGCACGCGCATGCTCGGAATCGGATTTCGCGACCTTGCTCTTCTCGACGATGTCGTCGAGCAGCGAAGTCCCGGCGGCGTATTCCGCGCCGCTCGCTTGGGCCGCAGCCGTTTGCTGGTTCATCTCAACACTCCGTCGTCATTCGCCGTCTTTGTCGCCGCCGGTGCCCTTCGCGAGCTCCTGCAGCTGCTGCGTGTTCTTCAGCACCTCGGACAGCAGATCCTCGAGCTTGTCGTTGCCGGCGAGCTTGTTGCGCAGGTCGGCGAGCTTCGAGCGCGCCTCGAGCAGGCGGCGCAGCGGCTCGACCTGTTCGACGACTTCGTCCGGGCTGAAATCCGACAGCGAGCGGAACTTCAGGTCGACCGCGAACTTGCCGCCTTCCGGGCTCAGGCGGTTTTCCACCTGGAACGCGGCGCGCGGCTCGATCGCCTTCATCACGTCGTCGAAATTATCGCGGTCGATGTTGACGAATTTACGATCGCGCAGCTTCGGCTGCTCGATTTCGGACTGGCCCGCCAGATCGCCGACGACCCCGACGACGAACGGCAGCTCCTTCACCTCGATCGCATCGCCCTTCTCGACCTCATAGGTCAGCTGGACGCGCGGCGGCCGTATTTTCTGCAAGCTTTTCTGAATGCTTTCTTTCTTGGCCATCTCGACGGCTCCCAGGTTAGTTGTGGTTATCGCGTCAGTTGCGGTTTCAGTTGCGCAGTGCGCCGAACGGGTCCGCGCTGCCCTTTTGCGCCACAGGCGGCGTCGGCGCGCTCGGTGCGGCCGGCGCAGCCGCATCGGCAGCCGGTGCGGCCCCGCCCTTCGGGCGATGGACGACGCGGCGCGGCGGGCGCGGTTTCACGGTCTTGGTTTCCGGCGGAAACAGCGCCGATTCGCCGAGCGTATCGCGCAGTTGCTTCGCGAGCGCCTGCGCGTCGGACTTCGCATCGCCCGCGAGCGATGCGTCCTGGCGCAGCTCGCCGAGCGACTGCGTCGCGATCCGCAGGCCGGCGACGGCCAGCACGCTCTTCGCCTGACGATCGGTCGCGTCGCGCTGCAGCGCTTCCTGGGCGGCGACGATCGCCTGCCCGTAATGGTTTTGCGCGAACTGGATTTGCGCGATGCGCGACCACGGTTCCTCGCGCGTCGGATCCGACTTCGCGAGCTGCTGGTACAGGCCGAGCGCCTTGTCCTGGTCCCCCGCCTTCGCGACGGCGTCCGCATCGGCCAGCGACTTGTTGAATACTTCCGCAGTCGGCGGCGCGGGAGGCTGGCTCGCACAGCCGGCGATCACGCCGCAAGCCACCACTACCCCAGACAGTTTTGCGAACAGACGGTCTTTCATCGTTATATCCACCGGCGCGTGAGTTTTAAATCGTTGAGAATCTGGTTCTTTTGCTTTGCAAGAAGCGCGCGGGTATAGTACCGATCAATTTTTCATAATTCAATCGTCGTGTGAAGAGTAATTCCTTTTAAAACCGGGCGCTACCCCCTCGAATGGCCGATCGCTGCGGGCTCGCCGCGGTTTTTCCTCGGGCCGGAATGCGCAAGTTTTACTGGTCTCACGACGCGCCGCCCGGACGGCGGAAAAAATTTCCGGACGCTCGCCTGACGCGGGCGTGCTTAATAGTTGAACGGTGCAATGTCGGGGAGGCGCAGCGAACGCGGCAATACCCGGCAGTTTTGACAGGGATAAAGGCGGCACGCCGAAAAAACGATGAGATCGTCCATGATTCGCTACGCGCTGCCGCTGGTTGCCTGCGCCCTTCTGGCCGGATGCGCGGCCGCCCCGCTGCTCGGCTCGGCCGCGAGCGCCGTGATGTCCGCGGCCGGTATCGGCAAGCCCGAGGTGCCCGACGCGCAGAAGCCGCCGCGCAACATCGGGCTCACGCTGGCCGCCGCGCCGAACCTGAATGCCGCGACCGACCACAAGCCGCTCGCGCTCGTCGTCCGGCTTTATGCGCTGAAGGACCCGACCTCGTTCCAGCAAGCGCCGTTCGACGCCTTTACCGATCCGACCAAGGAAAAAGCCGCACTCGGCGCCGATCTGCTGAATGTGCGCGAAATCACGCTGATTCCGGGCCAGCGCTATACGGCAACCGAGAAGGTATCGCGCGAAGCCCAGGCATTCGGCGTCGTCGCGCTGTTCCGCGATCCCGCGCTGCAACGATGGAAACTGACATTCGATCCGGCGAAATCGGAGAAATCCGGCATAATCATCGGCCTGCATAATTGCGCGATGACGGTCACCGACGGCACGGTCATCGCACCGCAACAAGGTGCGCCTTCGCAACCGCTGAATTTGCTGTCTTCGGTCTCTTGCGGTTAAACATGACGCACGGATGTCAATTAACAAGAGTTAACACTTGGCGATTTAATTCGGGCACGAACAAATCGATTACATCGCAACGCCACATTAACCGGATTTGACATGAGTTATTCGGCCAAGGTGCTGTGGGGGGAAGGGCTGTTCCTCCGGCCTCAACACTTTCAGCGACAGGACGCGTACCACGAGGCGCGCTTGTTCGAGTCCATCCAGGCGATCCAGCCGTACAACTGGGGCGTGCGCTCGGTGCGCATCGACCGCGACGCGCTCGGCAGCAACGTGCTGCGGGTCGCCGAGCTCGCGCTCGTGTTCCCGGACGGCGCGCTGTATGCCGCGCCACAGGCAGACGATCTGCCGCCGCCGATCGCGCTGGATACGTTGCCCGACGGCATCAACGAATTCGTGTTCTATCTCGCGCTGCACCCGCTGCGTGAGAACGGCACCAACTACAGCGACGATCCGGCCGCCGGCTTCATGACGCGGTTCGTCAGCGAGCAGACGAGCGTTGCCGACAACTTCACCGACGCCGCCGAAGCCGACATCACGTTCCTGAAGACGCAGGTCAAGCTGATCGCGCACAGCGAGCCGCGCGACCAGCTGCTGTCGGTGCCGCTCGTACGCGTGCGCCGCACCGCGACGTCCGGCTTCGAGATCGACGACAGCTTCGTGCCGCCGTGCCTCGCGATCGAAGCGTCGCCGATCCTGCACCAGCGGCTGCGCCAGCTGGTCGACGCACTACAGGCAAAAGTGAACGCGCTGTACGGCTTCCACCGTGAGCCGTCGAAGAACATCATCGAATTCCGTTCGGGCGACATCGCGTCGTTCTGGCTGCTGCATACGGCGAACGCCGCATTCGCGACGCTCGCGCACCTGCACCAGCACGCGGCGCTGCATCCGGAGCGGCTGTTCCAGGAACTGCTGCGCCTCGCGGGCCAGCTGATGACGTTCTCGAAGGGCTATACGCTCGCTGACCTGCCCGTGTATCGCCATGACGACCCGGGCCCGAGCTTCGCGCGCCTCGACCTGATGCTGCGCGAGCTGCTCGACACCGTGATCTCGACGCGCTATTTCGCGATCACGCTCGACGAGGTGCGCCCGTCGTTCCACCTTGGCCGCCTCGATTCCGGCAAGATCGACGACAAGACCGAGTTCTACCTCGCGGTGTCCGCGGACATGCCGAGCGTCGAGCTCGTCGATGCGGTGCCGGCCCGCTTCAAGGTCGGCGCGCCCGACGACGTCGACAAGCTCGTGCTGTCGGCGATGCCCGGCGTGCGGCTGTCGTACACGCCGCAGGTGCCGCCCGCGATTCCGGTGCGCCCCGGCGCGTGCTACTTCGCGCTCGATTCACGCAGCCCGCTGTACGAGCGCATGCTGCAGGCCCAGTCCGCGATGATCTACGCGCCGACTGGCATCAATGACCTGAAATTCGAACTGATCGCGGTCACATCATGAGCTACGCGCCTTCCCTGTTCGGCGACAACGTGCCGCCGCCCCTGCACAGCCCGGCATCGACGGACTCCGCGTTCCAGGCCCGCTCGCTGCTCGATTTGCTGTACGACGGGTTCTTCATGCTGTTCCTGCTCAAGAACAAGCGGGAGCCGGACAGCGCCAGCGAGTTCAGCACGCGGATCCAGGAATTCCTGTCGGATTTCGAGCGCGGCGCGAAGAAGCTGAATATCGCCGCCGAGGACGTGTACGGTGCGAAGTTCGCGTTCTGCGCGGCCATCGACGAAATGGTGCTGTCGTCGCAGTTCAAGATCCGCGCGGATTGGGAACGCCGGCCGCTGCAGCTCGTGCTGTTCGGCGAGCAACTCGCGGGCGAGAAGTTCTTCCAGTATCTCGAGGAGTGTCGTGCGCAGGGTGCGGCGCGGCTGCAGTCGCTCGAGGTGTTTCATATGTGCCTGCTGCTCGGGTTCCAGGGCAAGTATCTGCTCGAAGGGCCGGAGAAGCTCGCGTATCTCACCGCGCGGCTTGGGGACGAGATCGCGCATATGAAGGGCAAGCGGGCTGCGTTTGCGCCGCATTGGCCGCTGCCGGACCAGATCGCGCACCGGTTGAAGCGGGAGGTGCCGGTGTGGGCGATCGGGACCGTGTTTGCGCTCGTTGCGTTGCTTGGGTATCTCGGGCTCAATACCTATCTCAAGGACAAGACGCTGCAGGCGTTGGCGCCGTATTCGCAGGTGATCAAGGTCGGGCCGGAATCGGCTAATTTGACGATTTCGTTGCCTTGAGGAATCGGCTTCGTTCGAATGTTGATGCCTCGTGAAAAAGGACCGCGTGGCGGTCCTTTTTTGCTGTGGCGTGTGGCGCGTGCCTCGTCAGAGCAGAATGAACTCGTCGTTGTCGACGTAGAACACGAACGCGTCGAACAATTGCGCGACGGTCGGTTCGTCGACCTGGTCATGCGCGTTGATCACGATGTCTTCGATCGTCGCGCTGTTCAGCGTGACGCGCCAGCCGGGTTGTGGGGCGGCGGCGGGCGGCGTGTCGACTCCAGTGTTGTCAGTGTCTTCGGTGAATACGCCCTCTGTATCTAGCGCCCATGGCGTTGGTGGCAGGCAAAGCCATCCGGAAAAGTCGCCAGGATGTTCAAGAATGTGCTGCAGCGACGCGGTGGTCGCGGAGGTGGTCGACATGGGTATTGCGGTTGAACGGGGTGAACGCGTTGCGGGGATAGGTCACGGTGGCAAGCCGTGATTATGCCGAATCCGGCCACCACCGGGCCTTATTGCTTTCCGCCGTCCGGACTCAGCAACACCCCGGCGATTTGTTGCCGGCACCCTTCTGTCCGGTGGCGATGCACAGAATTATTCCGGAAGCTGGCTCTGTCGTCTGACTGAGCACGTCATAGAAATATCGCTACTCGGCAAGCAGCGCAGGTGACGTCGATCGCTGAATCGTCTGCTGCAACACGCGTCCGGCCCGATCGTAGTGCGTGCGCTGCCCATCCTTGCTCGGCAGCACGCGCACCGTCTCGCGATGAAGATCGTCACGCTCGAACTGAACGTGCTCCTCGCCGTCGAGCAGCATCCCGTGCACATGCCCCGAGCCATACATCAACCAGTCGACCGCATGCCCGTCCGGCCGAACGGTGCGCCGCCGATTGCCGAGTTCGTCGTATTCGTGATGCCACACGTAGCTGCGCCGGTCGCCGAACAGATCGTAAGCGTGATGTTCACGCACCAGATTGCCAACCGGATCGAAGAAGAACTGCACGCGGCTGTACCGATTCACCGCGTCGATCAACCTGCCGCTCGGATCGTAGGCAAACCGTTCCTCGCGATGCGCTTCAGCTGACCTTATCAATCAAAGTGAGACCAGCCGTGTGGCAACAATTTCGCTCCCAAATAACGCCAAGGGCCGCTCGCGCGGCCCTTTTTCCTACACCGATAATTCAAAATACCAAATCAAGAAATCATTAAATGTAGCCCAGCGGGCCGGGATCTTCCCTTTTATAAAATCATTTAGCACGGAAATATCAAGGTCGTAGACAGCACCATCGTCCTTGCCGTACAGGTACATTCCCTCGCCTTCATCCGACGTTAAAGCCAAATACTGTTCTGGAATACCGTACCGATCCCTAACATATTCCGTTTGATCCGGGATTGCGGGAATAGATGGCCCCTCGATATCAAGCAACTCCGCAACAGGTCGCGGGCTTATAAAGCTCCCCTGATACTTGAGATAGAACTGTCCAAAATCAGTATCTGAAGCAACGCCGAGGTCCTGAAGTGCCCTCATGGCTGTTTTCGGATCACTCCTAGCGATGTCGCCAGTAGATCCAGCCAGATACCGCTCGACTGTCGATGGAATCACAGATCGCACCCTCCATTTTTTGAGGCGTTCGCCTCTGCCGCCCGATCTTGCCAGTATTGTTTTCGATCAATATCAAAGGCATCACGATCAACGGGAAAATCGGGATTCTTTTGGTTGCCATACGGATGTAGTGCCTCGCGGCCTGCGCCCCTCGCAGCTCTATGTGTGCTGGTTGTTACTTCAAACAAGGGACCCATGGATTGCTGACGAGAGTGGTGCAATTGAATCTGCTGTGGCACACCATCTTTCATCATAAATGGCGCACCACCTTCCATTGCTCGCTGCAAATTGGTTTTTCCTCGATGCTCCATATCCCAATCAATATCCTGCCGAAAAACAGTGTATGCGAGACCAGTCCCTTTCTTACACGGCCCCCAAGTCCCCTTCTTGAAACGACTCAAACCAAGCGGATCGATCCACTCAATAGGGCTGGGCGCATATTGATAGACATTAATGCCGCCCGCGAGGCTGATTGGGTCCTTGCTAATGAACCGGCCACTACTCGGATCATAGTACCGATGGCGGTTGTAATGCAGCCCCGTCTCGTCATCGCCCTGCTGCCCCTGAAACCGCAGCGGATTCTTCGCCACAATCCCCGCCGCCTTCGACGCCCGCGCAATCACCTCCCGCGCTTCACCCCAAGCCTTGTACGACGCTTCCCAGACCACATCGCCATCATCGTCCGTTAGAAGCTGCGGCGTGCCAATCTGATCACAGTGGTAATAGAACACCGCCGCGTCACCCCGCCGCTCCGGCACCTTTTGCAGCGGGTCTTCCTCCGGCACATAGCGGTCGGTACTCGTCCATACCGGCGTCTCGATTCCCTCAACCGGCTCCGCCACATACTGCGCCAGCGGCACGAACGTCCCCGGCTCGTACAGATAGTGCGTGCCACGCTCGCCATCACTCTCGTACGCCAGCGTGTCGCCATCCCACCCGAACACCGTCCGCGCGCCGTTCACCTCCTTCGCAATACGACGACCGAACGCATCATAGAAATACCGAGCCTGACTCTGCCGCGATGTCTCGGCAACCCGCGCGGACAGCAAGCGATTGAATTCATCCCACTCGTATTCCTGCTCACCCGCCGGCGTACGCTTGCGCACCAGATTCCCGCGCGCGTCGTACTCGAAGTGCATCCCCGCATACGCCTTCAGCAGGTTCCCGAGCACCTTCGGCACCTCGACCGGCAACGTGCTTTCCGGCCGCACCGGGCTCGGACGCGATGCAGGCGTCTCGGCAGTTCGCACCGGATCGATGATGTTGCTCGCCGGATCGAACGCGAACCGTTCCTTCGCGACGGGACTGATCGCCTCGATCAAACGCCCGACAGGATCGTATCGATAATCGGTCCCGCCCTTGCGGCTGTCCTCGATCCGCGACAACTGCCCCACCGCGTCATAGCGATAACGCCGCTCGGCAAGCGGCGCAGGCGACGTCGACCGCTGGATCGTCTGCTGCAGCACGCGCCCAGCCGGATCGTAGTGCGTGCGCTGCCCGACCTTGCTCGACAGCACACGCACCGTCTCGCGATGCAAGTCATCGCGCTCGAACTGCACACACTCCTCGCCGTCGAGCAGCATCCCGTGCACATGCCCCGAGCCATACATCAGCCAGTCGACCGCGTGCCCGTCCGGCCGAACGGTACGCCGCCGATTGCCGAGTTCGTCGTATTCGTGATGCCACACGTAGCTGCGCCGGTCGCCGAACAGATCGTAGGCGTGATGTTCACGCACCAGATTGCCAACCGGATCGAAGAAGAACTGCACGCGGCTGTACCGATTCACCGCGTCGATCAACCTGCCGCTCGGATCGTAGGCAAACCGTTCCTCGCTGTCCCCCGCGATGCGCTTCAGCAGACGGCCGTTCGCATCGACGTCGACCGACGTCACGCAACCCGCTTCATCGATCGAAACGAGACTGCCGCTGTCCGGATCGTACTGATAACGCGTCGACTTGCCGTCGAAGGCGATTTCCTCGATCAGCCGCCCTGCCGGATCGTAGCGGAACTGGTACGTCGCAAAGTTGGCATCGGTCAGCGCGGTCAAGCGCCCGAGACGATCGTAGCGATACGCGATCGTCTGCCCGAGCGCGTCCGCGCGGCTCGCGATACGGCCAACGGCATCGTAGCCATATCGCGTCGACCGATTGAGTTGATCCGTATGCCCAAGCAATCGACCTTCAGCATCGTACTGCACGTGTTCGACGCCGGCCGGCGAACGAATCTCCGTCAACTGGCCGTTCGGGCCATATGCATAAGCAACGACGCCCCCGGACGCATCCTTTGTCTCGATCGCACGCCCGATATCGTCATAGCGCCACGCCGTCTTCTTTCCGGAACAGTCCGTGTAGCCGATCAATTGCCCGGCGGCGTTGTATTCGAGTGCCTTCGATCCGCCTTTGGCATCGGTGATCTGTGTCGGCAGCCCCTTGTCGTTATAGCTGTACTTCGTCGAGTGCTCGAGCGGATCGATTTCCTCGACGAGATTGCCCGCATCGTCGTACTTGCGCTGCCACACGTGCCCGTTCGGATCGACGAGCCGGATCATCTGGTCCTTGTCGTCGTATGCCATCTCGACAATGCTGCCGTCAGCGCGCTCGTGCCATGTCCGGTTACCGCGCGCGTCGTAGCGCATCTGCTCGACGCTGCCGTCCGGCAGAATGTGCAACGTCAGATTGTTGTGCTCGTCGCGCCGGAACCACTCCTCACTCCCATCCGGATAGGCGATCCGATAAACGTAGCCCTTGATGTTGAAGTAATAACGCGTCGTCTGACCGAGCGCATCGGTCACGTAGGTCAATCGAATGTTCGGATGCCACGCCAGACGGATATCGAGGCTGCCGTCGTCCGCGTACTCGCGCACGCATTTCGCATTCACGTTGTCGTCAGCGTCCGCGCCGTCCCATTCAAGCGACATCCCGCGGCCGGTGCGATCGGTGTAGCGCGTGACGAGATGTCGGTCGTACTGGTAGTTCCACGCGTTGCCGTGCCGATCGGTTGCGCGGACCAGATCGGCCGCTTCGTCATAGGCGTAGCTCGCGAGCGTGCGACGCTTACCGTCTTCGAGCACCTGCTCGATCAGTACGATCCGGCCGTGCTTGTCGTGCTCGAACGACAGCACGTTACCGCTCGCATCAATCAGGCGCGCCACGTGGTCGCGCGCATCGTAGTCGAGCGTGATCGTGTTACCCGCGCGATCTTTCTGCATCGCCAGCCTGAACGCGTTGCCACGCTGTTCATACACGTGCAACTCGTCATGGCCGTACGCAATCGTCACCCACGTATCGTCGAGTCGCGACAGCGTCAGGTTTTCCGAGAGATCATCATGCACGCTTCCGGCTGCGAGCGCGCGATATTCAATGCTGCGCCCGCTGGCATCACGGTAGAACCATGTGTCGCCTTCTATATCGATGCGCGTCGTGTACGGCGTAATCCATCGCGCGCCGAGTTCTCCGGTGTCGTATGCGGACAGGCGTGAGCGATAAGTACGCGCCCAGACAAGCGGCAATGCGCCAGGCAGTTCAAAGTCCGTATGCGTGAACGTCTCATCGCCGAAAGCAAAATCGATCGATCCGGTCGACGCGCCGACCCCGCAACCTTTGCAGGGGCTCTGGCCAGGACCCTCCGGATGCGCATGCTGCTCGACCGCACCCACCGGCTCCTGCGGGCGATCATGATGTGCCCTTCCCTTACCGCCGGTCGGCACGTCGGCGGTCTTTTCACGAAGCTTGCCGCCCGCCCGCACCCTTGCCACGGCCTCGATCACTTGTGCGATCAGCCAGAGCATCTTGCCTTCTTCGCTGCCATTCAGATCACGGATGGCCTTCGCGACTTTCGGCGCTTCAGTCTTCAGGAAGGCGACGATATCGCGAAACGGTTGGAGCCACGAATCCGGCGCCAGCTTCGCGGCGGTCCCGACCGTCGCGTTGCCGGCTTCCTTGCCCAACGCGATCGAACCTTCGTAACCGTACTCGAACGCATCGACCAAGAGCTTCGGGTTGTACCAGGATCGCTCGCCCATCTTCCGCGCGATCTGCTGCGTACGTCGCACGTTCGCACTACTGTCGAAAATCTGCCCTTTGAGGGCAAGCTCGAGTCCGCTGGCAATACCGACCATCAATTCCTGCGCCTTGGCCGCGCAGTCATTCAGCAGATCGACAAGGACTTCCTGCAACGTCTTCAGGAAGTTCTCGATTTCCGTCGCGGCCGCGGCGTTGACGTGTGCAACGAGCACGCCAATGATCGCCGCCCCGAGATTGCCGCGAGACACCAGCAACTGATTGCGCACAAGCGCCAACAGCGGTCGCGCCGACAGTCGGAACGACGCCAGCGGCGGCGGAACCGGAATGACCCCGATCAGGTTGATCGCGAGTCCAAGGTAATCGAGCAGATCGGCATGACGCTTCTCGACGATCGTCACGATGTCGCACACGGCATCGTAGAACGCCATCAGGTTGCCGATGATCGGCACCGCACTCGCGACGGTTTTGAGATCCTCGAACGAAATGTGATTGCCGCTGATCTTGAGCAACCACTTATTGAAACGATCGCCCCCCGCCGCCACGTCTTTCGGTGAAATATCGCTGAGCCAGGAAACAGCCTGTTCCTTCTCTGCACCGGGTGGAAGTTGTTGTGCCATGTCGTTGTTCGTTCAATTCGTTTTTTTCAAGACGGCTGACGAGCCGTCCTCTCAGGATTTCAACGGTCCGCCAAACCCGCTTGTCGGCAGCTTCATGCCCGTCGCGCCCGCGGCCGACGCGACGGTCGTGGCGCCCTTGCCCGCGATACCGGCCACGCCCGGCAATGCACCGGGCAACGCACCCTGCAACGCCCCGGACGCCGCATTCGCAGCTGGTGCAGCCAGCGCGGCAAGCCCGCCCTGACGGGCGGCCTGGACCATCCCGGCCACCTGCTTCGCCGCACCGCTCAGGCTCGAGGCGGTCTGCAACGCGGACGCCACGCCGGCGCCACCCAACGCGGTCGCAGCAGCCGGCAATGCGGCGCTCGCGAGCCCGCCGAGAGCCGCACCTGCGCCGCCGCCGCTCACCAGTCCCATCGCCGCGGTCGTCGCGGCCGGCGCCATCCCTTGCAGCTGACTCGCGAGCTGTCCGCTCGCCGCGGCCTGCGCGGCCTCGGGCGACGGTTGCACGGGCTCCGCCGGCCACTTCGCCTGCTTGAAATAGTTCGCCGGCTGATCCGACTCGCGTGGGTCTTTCCCGAATTCGACGCGCACCGCCCCCGGCGGCAAGCCGCTCACGACCGTATAACCGCTGTTGTCGAGTGCGCCTTTCTTCAGCACGGCGCCGTTCACGTCCTTCACCGTGAACAGCCCGCCCTTCACCGCCTCGCCGTTCACGTACTTGTGAAACAGTTCGAGCTGCCCCGGTTGATCCGGCCGCGGGCTCGGCAGCGGATACCCCATGCTCGCCGGCCCCGCGAACGTATGCGACGCCCCCTTCACATCGACCGCGCCCGGCGTATGAATCTCGATGTCGCCGTCCTTGATGCGGATATATCCGCCGCCGCTCGTCAGCAAAATCCCCTGATCGGCCGCGATCTCGATCCGGTCCGTCGCCGACACCACCCTCACCGCCTTCTGCGCGGTCACCTCGATGTTGTCCGACTGCGCCTGGATCTCGACCTTGCCCTTGCCCGCGAACAGCTTCATCCCCGCGTTCTGCACGAACAGGCTCAGCTTCTGCCCGATGCTGCCGATCAGCGACTTGCCCGCGGCCACGTGCACGCTCCGGCCGCTTGCCACGTTCACGTGATCGTTCGCGACCATATGCACCGACTGCTGCGTCGACATCCCGATTCCCGACGGGCTGCCGAACAGCATCACCGGTTCCTTGAACGCGTTCGCGTTACCGGTGCCGCCGCCTGCCGTGCGCCCGCCCGCTGCGCTGCCCGACTGGCTGTCCTGCGTCGCGTCCGTGAACGCGCGCATCGTGTCCTGCGCGTCCTTCAGGCTCTCCGCCTGATGCTGCTCGCTCACGCCCGACATCGCCTCGACCAGGCTCTCGCCCGCCACGAGCTGCTGCTGCGCCTCCTTCACGTCGAGCGGCTGGCTATTCGCCGCCTTCGGATGTGTTGTCACGTACAGGCCCTGGCTCGCCCGCACCGCGCCATATGCGTCCGAGCGCAGATCGAAACCGCTGCCCAGATACGACCCGCGCGCATTGCCGTTCTGGTCGATGATGTAGCCGAGATGCAGCAGGCTGTTCGCGCTGCTGCTCATCAGTTGCACGCGGTTCTGCCCGGTCGCATCGTCCATCACGAGCTGGTTGTAGCCGCCGCCCGAATACTCCTTCGATCGATAGCCGGACAGAATCCCGTCGCTATGCCACTGCGGCTGGTTCGCGCCGTTGTACACGCGCCCCACGGCCAGCGGCCGGTCGCAGTCGCCGCCGACGTAGTCGATCAGCACTTCCTCGCCGATGCGCGGCACGTGCACGCCGCCGTAGCCGCCGCCCGTATCCGACTGCACGACGCGCACCCAGCATGACGCGTTCTCGTTACCCGGGTTCAGGCGATCCCACACGAACTGCACGCGAATCCGGTTCAGCTCGTCGGTATAAACCTCCTCGCCCTGCGGCCCGACGACGATCGCCGTCTCGAGGTGCATCTCCGGCTTGCGATGCTCGAACGGGCTGCGATACGGCACGTTCACGCGCTGCGCTTCGACCTCGACGAGATAGAAGCCGACCGAGCCGTCGTCGTGCGGCACGCGAAACGCGGGGTCGGCGCCGTAGCCCTCCTGCGCTTGCGTCAACGCGTCGTGCAGGCTGTACGGAAAATCCGCGCTGCCGTTCGCAACGGGCAGGTTGTTCTCGATCCACCATTCGACGCCGATCGCCGCGAATTCGCGCTGGTCGGCCGGATCGCGATCGTGTTCGGGATGATCCGCCAGCGTGAAGCGCCGGCCGGCATCGATCGCACGCACGCCGCCCTCGCCATGGAAGCGCTTCGCCTCCGATTCCCACTGCTCCATCCGGATCTTCGTCAGATGATCGCCGCGTGTCTGGTCCAGATACGTGTACGCACCGGTGTATTCGTAGACTTCCAGCTGATCGGGCAATTCGCCCTGACCGGCCATCGTCGGCAACGACGTGCCTTTCGGATTCGACGGCTGCGCGGGATTTTTGTAGTCGAACGTGCGCGTCGATCGCGTGACGCTCTGCAGCGTGCGCGTGCCCGACCATTGCGTGAACGCATCGGCTTCGCTCGCCGCCCCGCCACGATAGAAGCGCACGGTCTGCGGCGATAGCGGCGCGAACGCCTGCAGGTTGTCGGTCACCACGAGCGTGTGCGACTTGCCGTCGTCGGCCTGCTGCCACGCGCAGTAGAGCCCCTCGTCCTCCATCAGCCGATGCACGAAATGCCAGTCGGTGTCGTGCTGTCGCGTGTACGAGCGGTTCGGCAACGGCTTCGACAGCGCAAATCGGAAATGGCCTTTCGCCTGCGGATGCTGGTTCAGCACGTCGCTGATGATCTGGTCGACGGTCGTATCGTTCCAGATCCGCTGGTCGCGACGGAACTTCAGGAAATGGGTGAAATCGGCGAACGTGAGCTGATAGGTCGTGAGCCCGCCGTCGGCGCCCAGACGACGCGCGGTGTGCACGTAGCCATTCACCGGCCGATAGCTGCGATCGCCTTGCTGAATCCACAACGTGACCGGCTGCGCGATCAGCTTTTTAAGCTCCAGATCGCTATCGGCCGACAGCACGTCGAGCGTGAACTCGTACGCGCGCCCGATCCGCGAACGGCCAACTGCCCGCTGCACGGTCAGGACGTTGCTCCCCAATGGCGTATCGAGCTTCAACAACCGGTCCTGCTGAAGCAACCCGCCGCGCAATGCGGCGATTGTGTTCTGCATGTTCATGGCTACGGCCTTTTCTTCTTTTGACGCGCCCTCGGATGGCGCCGCTTCATTTCGCTTGCGCGATTTTACAGGCAAAACTTTGCACGGTTCCGCCCAAAGTGGCCTGATTCAAAAGCACATTTTCAAACGCGCCCGGAAGCTTGATGGACAGCCCTTACCGACTGACCGCTCGCCGAAACCGACCCGCGCCGCAGCGATGCCCTTCCCCGTCCCATGAAATCGATTGCAATCAGGGCCAATTCGACTTCCGGCGCGGCGCGGTTGCGAGTAGTGTCTACGTGCCCGTATGCCGGCCGCCGCCGGGTCCGACCGAGAGCCGGCGCTCACATCACGACACTGAACCCTGGAGATCTGCGATGAAACGTTCGAAGTTCCTGCTGTCGGGCCTGCTGCTCGCGTCGGCCCTCGGCTTCACGGCCGTCGCCGCGCACGCGGACGACCTGCTCGATTCCGTGAAGAAGGCCGGCGTGCTGCGCGTCGGCCTCGAAGGCACCTATCCGCCGTTCAACTCGCGCGGCACGTCCGGCCAGCTCGAGGGCTTCGACGTCGACGTCGCGAACGCGGTCGCCGGCAAGCTCGGCGTGAAGACGCAGTTCATCCCGACCGAATGGAGCGGCATCATCGCCGGGCTGCAGGCCGGCAAGTTCGACGTGATCGTCAACCAGGTCACGATCACGCCGCAGCGCAAGGAGGCGCTCGACTTCAGCGAGCCGTACACGTACTCGGCCGCGCAGCTGATCCAGCGCAAGGACGACACGCGCAACTTCAAGTCGCTCGACGACTTCAAGGGCAAGAAGCTCGGCGTGACGCTCGGCACCAACTACGATCAAATGGCGCGCACCGTGCCGGGCATCGAGGTGCAGACGTATCCGGGCGCGCCGGAGAAGCTGCGCGACCTCGCCGCGGGCCGGATCGAGGCGACGCTCGACGATCGCCTGATGCTGCCGTACATGATCAAGACGTCGAACCTGCCGCTGCGCGCGGGGGCGGTGCTGAACGGCGGCAAGCAGGAAATGGCGATCCCGTTCCGCAAGGGCAATCCGAAGTTCGAGAAGGCGATCAACGATGCGCTCGAGTCGCTGCGCAAGGACGGCACGCTGAAGAAGATCTCGACGCACTGGTTCGGCAGCGACGTGACGGTGCCGGTCGCGCAGTAAGCGGTTCGACGCGTGTTCAATGCGTCACGTTTTCGCTGCGGCGAAGGCGTGACGCGCAGCTGCAGCGTTCGCCTCGCCCTCTTCCCTTCTTCCCCTTTTCCTTTTTTCCGTCAGGCCGCCTCGTCGAAGCGGGAAAGCAGCATCTGGCCGATCGGCGTCAGCGCCGGACGCGCCGCTACCGCATTCACGCGGACCTGCGTGTCGTCGACCAGCCGCTTTTCCACGAGCACGGCAAAGGCCGGGTTCGCGAGGTCGACACTGTCTGGCGCACGTGTAATGCGCAGCAGCATCGAGAATTCATGCGGGCTCAGCATGGTTCGTGTCTCCTGATCGTCCGTGATGCAGTTTGATCGGCGTCGATCGCGTTTTCGAATGGAATGGATGCGAGGCAGCAGCCAATGCGCTGGCGGGAGCGAGATCCCGGGTGAGCCTGCGCGACGCGGGCACGGCGTCGGACGCGGTCACGTACACCCCGATCGCGACAATGCTGCCGCGACGGGAGCGTGCAACGTTAGCGGTGCAGCGTGACGCGGGTGTGACGAGAAAAGGGGGATGGCGATGGTGCTCGCGCCATCGCGGCACGCGGCTCCATGAACGAAAAAAGGGTTACGGAAAACTCCGTAACCCTTTTTCGGATTTGGTGCCGGCTGCAGGACTCGAACCCGCCACCTGATGATTACAAATCAACTGCTCTACCAGATGAGCTAAGCCGGCGTAGCGCGAGATTCTACCTCATTTCACGATCTTGAGGCGAGGTCTGCTGCCGCCTTTCGAGCCGTCGCCGTCGGTTTTCGGCGGTTCGTCGGCCCCTTCGGACGGCTCCTCGTTCGCGCCGCTGTCGGCGACCGGCGCCAACGGCGATACGGACTCGTCGCGCTGCGCGTCGTCAGCCGGCGCGGCGTCATCGTCGAACGCGCCCGAATCCTCGCCTTCGCCCGCGACCGCATCGACCTGGAACGCCATGCCCTGCCCGTTCTCGCGCGCATAGATCGCGAGCACGTTAGCCACCGGAATCTCGATCTTGTGCGCCTTCCCGGAGAACCGGGCCGTGAACTCGATCCACTCGTTGCCCATCTGCAACTGGCTCGTCGCCTCGAAGCTGATGTTGAGCACGATCTCGCCGTCACGCACGAACTGACGCGGCACGCGCGTCGAGTTGTCGACCCTCACCGCGATATGCGGCGTGTAACCGTTATCGGTGCACCACTCGTACAACGCGCGCAGCAGATAAGGCTTCGTTGAAATCTCTTGCATCACAATCCTCGAACCCGGAGCGGGCGCGCGGCACGCCGCGCCACCCGCTCCGTCATGCCTTCATTGCAACATTAACGACGCATGACCTTTTCGGACGGCGTCAGTGCTTCGATGTAGGCCGGACGGCTGAAGATCCGTTCGGCGTACTTCATCAGCGGCGCGGCGTTCTTCGACAGCTCGATGCCGTAGTGATCCAGGCGCCACAGCAGCGGTGCGATCGCGACGTCGAGCATCGAGAACTCTTCGCCGAGCATGTACTTGTTCTTCACGAAGATCGGCGCGAGCTGCGTCAGGCGATCGCGGATCGCGAGGCGTGCCTTCTCGTGATTCTTCTCCGCCGCCTTGCCCTTCTCGTTCTCGAGCGTGCTGACGTGGACGAACAGCTCCTTCTCGAAGTTGAGCAGGAACAGGCGCGCACGGGCGCGCTGCACCGGGTCGGCCGGCATCAGTTGCGGATGCGGGAAGCGCTCGTCGATGTACTCGTTGATGATATTCGATTCGTACAGGATCAGGTCGCGCTCGACCAGGATCGGCACCTGACCGTACGGGTTCATCACCGAAATGTCTTCCGGCTTGTTGAACAGGTCGACGTCGCGGATTTCGAAGTCCATGCCCTTCTCGAACAGCACCAGCCGGCAACGCTGGGAGAACGGGCAAGTTGTGCCGGAATACAGAACCATCATATTTGCGTTTCCTCAAAAAAGCCGAGGGCCGGCACGCGGCGAAACCCCTTTCACGGGTTCCGCCTTGCGCCGGCCCCACGCCGGTCAGGCGTGTTTACTTGATATCTTTCCAGTACGCGGCATTCAGCCGCCAGGCCAGGAAAGTCAGGACACCGAGAAAGATCAGCACCCACACGCCGAGGCGCTTGCGGGTCTGCTGGGCCGGCTCGGACATCCATGTCATATAGGCCACCAGGTCGGCCACCGCAGCATCGTAGTCGGGCGACGACAGCGTGCCCGGCGTGACCTGCTGGAAGCCGACGAGCACGTGGGCCTTCTCGCCCGTCTCCTCGTCCGTCTTGTCTTCGAATTTGGCAACGCGCTGCCCCTGCAGCTGCCACAACACGTGGGGCATGCCGACGTTCTCGAACACCGCGTTGTTCCAGCCGGTCGGCCGCGTATCGTCGCGGTAGAAGCTCCGCAGATACGTGTACAGCCAGTCGCGGCCGCGCGCACGCTCCTCGACCGACAGGTCGGGCGGCGTGGTGCCGAGCCAGTTCTTCGCGTCGTCGGGCCGCATCGCGACGGACATCGTGTTCCCGACCTTGTCGGTCGTGAACAGGAGATTCGTTTCGATCTCCTTCTGGGATATGCCCAGATCCGTCAGACGGTTGTAGCGCATCAGGTTCGCGCTGTGGCAGTTCAGGCAATAGTTTACAAACAATTGCGCGCCGTGCTGAAGCGAAACGAGATTTTCCGTGTTATCGGGCGCCCGGTCGAGCGGAAAATTGCCCTCCGCCCGCACGGCCGGCGCCGCCAGCAGCGCACAGGCCGTCGCCCCGATCAACGCGAGTGTCGAAAGCAGTTTCTTCATGTCGTTCTCTCCTCGCTCACGTTAATGGGGCTTGAAGCGCACCCGTTCCGGCGGCTGCTTGAACGTGCCAAGCGGCGTCCAGACGGGCATGCCGAGGAAGAACGCGAAGTAGATCAGCGCGCAGGCCTGCGCGATCAGCGTCGCCGCCGGCGACGGCGGCCGCGTGCCGAGGAACGCGAGGGTCAGGAACGCCGCGACGAAGATCCCGAGGAACACCTTGTGGAACAGCGGCCGGTAGCGGATCGACTTCACCGGGCTGCGGTCGAGCCACGGCAGGAAGAACAGCGAGATCACCGCCGAGCCCATCACGACCACGCCCCAGAACTTCGACTCCGTCAGGTACATGAACACGACGATTGCCGCCGCCAGCACCGGCAGCCCGACCTTCCACTTGCCGCGCGCACGGATCAGCGCGAGCACGCCGAGCAGCGCGATCACGATCATCAGCACGATCTTGAACGGGTCGGTGGTCGCGCGCAGCATCGCGTAGAACGCGGTGAAGTACCAGACCGGCGCAATCTCGGGCGGCGTCTGCAGCGGGTTCGCCGGGACGAAGTTGTTCGCCTCGAGGAAGTAGCCGCCCATCTCCGGCGAGAAGAACACGATCAGCGCGAACACCATCAGGAACACGCATACGCCGAGGAAATCGTGCACCGAGTAGTACGGGTGGAACGGGATGCCGTCGAGCGGGATGCCGTTCTCGTCCTTCTTCGCCTTGATCTCGATGCCATCCGGGTTGTTCGACCCGACTTCGTGCAGCGCCACCAGGTGGGCGACCACGAGGCCGACCAGCACGAGCGGAATCGCGATCACGTGGAACGCGAAGAAGCGGTTCAGCGTGACGTCGGACACGACGTAGTCGCCGCGAATCCACAGCGACAGGTCCGGCCCGACGAACGGGATCGCCGAGAACAGGTTCACGATCACCTGCGCGCCCCAGAACGACATCTGACCCCACGGCAGCAGGTAGCCGAAGAACGCCTCGGCCATCAGGCACAGGAAGATCGCGCAGCCGAAGATCCAGACGAGCTCGCGCGGCTTGCGGTACGACCCGTACAGCAGCCCGCGGAACATGTGGAGGTACACGACCACGAAGAACATCGATGCACCGGTCGAGTGCATGTAGCGGATCAGCCAACCCCACGGCACCTCGCGCATGATGTACTCGACCGACGCGAATGCGAGCGTCGAGTCGGGCTTGTAGTTCATCGTCAGGAAGATGCCCGTGACGATCTGGTTGACGAGCACCAGCAGCGCGAGGGAGCCGAAGAAGTACCAGAAGTTGAAGTTCTTCGGCGCGTAGTACTCGGATACGTGCTTCTTCCAGGTGGACGTGAGCGGGAAGCGCTGGTCGATCCAGCCGGTGAAACCTGTGGTGGAGACTTCTTTGTTGTCGGCGGCCATCACGCTTCTCCTTTCTCGTCCTTGCCGATCACGAGGGTCGTCGCCGACGTGAACATGTAGGGCGGGATGTCGAGATTCTGAGGCGCCGGCTTGTTCTTGAACACACGGCCGGCGAGGTCGTAGGTCGAACCGTGGCACGGGCACAGGAAACCGCCCGGCCAGTCGTCCGGCAGGTTCGGCTGCGGACCCGGCGTGAAGCGTTGACTAGGCGTGCAGCCAAGGTGCGTACACACGGCCATCACGACGAGAATGTTCTTGCGATCGGCCCGCGACCGATATTCGTTGGCGCAATACGCGGGCAACGGCATCGAATAGGGGGATTTCGTGGTCGGATCGGCCACTTCCTTGTCGGCCTTGACCACGTCGGCCAGCATCGAATCGGTGCGATTCAGGATCCAGACGGGTTTGCCGCGCCACGGCACGGTGACCATTTCGCCGGGCTTCAGGCCGCTGATGTCGACCTCGACCGGGGCCCCGGCCGCTTTCGCTTTCGCGGACGGCGCAAGCGACGCCGCGAAAGGTATGACGGTGGCGACGCCTCCTACGCCACCTGCTACGGATGTCGCAATCAGCCAGGTACGGCGGCCGCTGTCGACGCGTTTCTCTTCCTTGTCTCGCATCACACGCCCCACTTCTGAGTTGGATTTTCCGTCACGACTTTCCATTCCGCCGCTAGTTTGCTCGAATGGAGTCGTCATTTACAAGGCCCGGAGATGAAAATCCCTTCGAAGTGTTTGATAGTTAAGGGTTATCCCCCACTACCGGAGCAATTAAATCATTTCGCTTTTAAGCGGATGCTACATTGTGGACTTTCGATGCGCCGCCGCAAATCCGTCGCTCAGACCGGATTATGAATATCGATAAACAGGTGTTCGAGATCGAATTCTTCCGACAAGTGGCGCCCAAGTGCCTGGATTCCGTAGCGCTCGGTCGCATGGTGCCCTGCCGCAACGAATGCGACACCGCTCTCCGCCGCCGCGTGCGTGGTCGACTCGGACACCTCGCCGGTCAGGAACACGTCCGCGCCGGCGTCGATCGCCGCGTCGAAATAGCTCTGCGCGGCGCCCGTGCACCATGCGATGCGGCGCAGTTGCGTGTCCGGCTCGCCGAGCACGAGCGGCGTGCGGCCGAGCGTGCGCTCGACCTTCGCGACGAAGTGCTCGAGCGTGACGGGCATCGGCAGCGTCGCCATCCAGCCGAGATCGCCTTCGCCGAACCGCTGGTCGCCGATCAGGCCGAGCTTTTCGCCGAGCTGCGCGTTGTTGCCGAACTCGGGATGCGCATCGAGCGGCAGGTGGAACGCGAACAGGTTCAGGTCGTTCGCGAGCAGCAGCTTCAGGCGCTGGTACTTGCGGCCGGTGATCTGCGGCGCCTCGTTGCGCCAGAAATAGCCGTGGTGGACGAGCACGGCATCCGCCCCCCATTCGAGCGCGGCTTCGAGGAACGCGACCGACGCCGTCACGCCGGTGGCGATCTTCTCGATCTTGCGGCGTCCTTCGACCTGGAGGCCGTTCGGGCAATAGTCCTTGAAGCGCGCGGTTTCAAGGGTATTGTTCAAGTACAATTCAAGTTCGATCCGATCCATATAAACCTCTAATCCATTCAGATGCTTAGACGCTTCTGGCTGTTCTTCGCGCAGGCGGTGACCGTACTGCTCGCGCTGATGTTCATCGTCGTGACGCTCAAGCCGCAATGGCTGCAACGGCAAGGACAGCTCGGCAAGCAGCTCGCCACGCCGATCGTCGCGCTGCGGGAAGTCGCGCCGGGCATCGGCGGCGCACCGGCGACCACGTCGTACGCCGAAGCCGCGCAGAAGGCGATGCCGGCCGTCGTCAACGTGTTCTCCAGCAAGGACGGCTCGCTGCCGCCCGACCCGCGCGCGAAAGATCCGCTGTTCCGTTACTTCTTCGGCGACCGCAACGCCCGCAAGCAGCAGGACGAGCCGGCCGCCAACCTCGGCTCGGGCGTTATCGTGAGCCCTGAAGGTTACATTCTAACGAACCAGCACGTCGTGGACGGCGCCGACCAGATCGAAGTCGCGCTCGCCGACGGCCGCACGGCCACCGCGAAGGTGATCGGCAGCGATCCCGAAACCGATCTCGCGGTGCTGAAGATCAACATGACGAACCTGCCGACGATCACGCTCGGCCGCTCCGACCAGTCGCGCGTCGGCGACGTCGTGCTCGCGATCGGCAATCCGTTCGGCGTCGGCCAGACGGTCACGATGGGCATCATCAGCGCGCTCGGCCGCAACCACCTCGGCATCAACACGTTCGAGAACTTCATCCAGACCGATGCGCCGATCAACCCCGGCAACTCCGGCGGCGCGCTGGTCGACGTGAACGGCAACCTGCTCGGCATCAACACGGCGATCTACTCGCGCTCGGGCGGCTCGCTCGGCATCGGTTTCGCGATTCCCGTCTCGACCGCCCGCACGGTGCTCGAAAGCATCATCACGACGGGCTCGGTCACGCGCGGCTGGATCGGCGTCGAACCGCAGGACGTCACGCCGGAAATCGCCGAGTCGTTCGGGCTGCAGCAGAAATCGGGCGCGATCGTCGCGGGCGTGCTGCAGGGCGGCCCGGCAGACAAGGCCGGCATCAAGCCGGGCGACATCCTGGTGAGCGTGAACGGCGACGAAATCACCGACACGACGAAGCTGCTGAACACCGTCGCGCAGATCAAGCCGGGCACGCCGACCAAGGTGCACGTCGTACGCAAAGGCAAGCAGTTCGACGTGAACGTCGTGATCGGCAAGCGCCCGCCGCCGCCGAAGCAGGCGCTCGACGACCAGGACAACGATAGCGAATGAGGTTTCGGCGGGCGGTGCGCCGCCTGCCGGTCGCGATGCGAGGCAACGCGACGCGGAAATGAAAAAGGGCAGCCATCGGCTGCCCTTTTGCATTGCGTCTGACGATTCGTCGTTGGCGGGAAGGTGGTTTTCTCACGCGCCGGCTGATGGACCAAACCGGGCCACTGCAGCCGGGGGCCGGAAAGCCGCCCGGCGCCGCGAGCCGTCAGCTCGCCGCTTCGCCGTTCCCCGCCTCGCCCTCTTCGGCCGGCTTCTTGGGCACGAAGAACCGCGCGGCCAGCAGCCCGATCTCGAACAGCACGACGAGCGGCAGCGCCAGCATCAGTTGCGAGAACACGTCGGGCGGCGTGACGACCGCCGCGACCACGAATGCGCCGACGATCACGTACGGCCGCATCTCCTTCAGCTTCTTCAGGGACAGCACGCCCATCCGGACGAGCAATACGACGACGATCGGCACCTCGAACGTGACCCCGAACGCGATGAACATCCCCAGCACGAAGCTCAGGTAGTTGTCGATGTCGGTCGTCATCTCGGCCCCGAGCGGCGCGTTGTAGTGCGCCATCACGCGGAAGATCGTCGGGAACACGAGGAAATACGCGAACGCCATCCCGCACAGGAACAGGAAGTAGCTGCTGCCGACGAGCGGCGCGACGAGCTTCTTCTCGTGCTGGTACAGCCCCGGCGCGACGAACGCCCAGATCTGGTACAGCACGATCGGCAGCGCGATCACGAGCGCGACGAGCATCGTGACCTTCATCGGCACGAAGAACGAGCCGGTGACGTCGGTGACGATCATCTTGCCGTCTTTCGGCAGGTTGTCCATCAGCGGCCGCGCGAGCAGCTTGAAGATGTCCGGCGCCCAGTAGACGAGCCCCAGGAACACGACGATCACGGCCAGCCCCGCGCGAATGATGCGATCGCGAAGCTCGACGAGATGGGAAATGAAGGTTTCTTCCGGGGCGTCGCCCGGGTTCTGCTGGGGGTCGCTCACACCGGCCCTCGGTAGGATTGACGAGCGAGCATGCGCTCGACTCAGAAGAAGCGCGTCGGCCGGCGCAGGCTGGCCGGCTGATGGCGCGCGACACGCGCGGCGCCCGACTGCACGTGCGTGCGGCGGATCGTCGCGCGCTTGTACCAGACAGGCGTCGCCGCCTGCTTGATGCGCCAGTTGCGACGCTTCGGCGCCAGCGCGGCCGAACTGCCGCGCCACGACGGCGCCGCGGGCGTATCGGAACCCGGGGAACCGACGGAACCGGCGTCGCCGGCAGCCCCGTCAAGACCGCCGACCGCGGAATGCCACGTGTCGTTCAGTTCCTTCTCGTGCTCGCGCAGGTTGTCGTGAATCGTCGTCTCGACATTGCGCGCGGCCGATTCGAAATCGGTCTTCATCGTCCGCAGCGCGTCGAGTTCGATTTCGCGCGAGACCTCGGCCTTCACGTCGTTGATGTACCGCTGCGCGCGGCCGAACAGCGCGCCTGCCGTGCGCGCGACGCGCGGCAGGCGCTCGGGGCCGAGCACCACGAGCGCGACGACGCCGATCAGCGCCATCTTCGAAAGACCGAGATCCAGCATCGCGAATGCCTGTCAGCGTGCCGGCGTTACGCCTTGTTCGAATCGGAACGCGTCGTTTCCTTCGCGTTGACGTCGACCGCGCCCGAACGCGGCAGTTGCTGCGCATCCGCCGGCGTTTCGCCTTCCTTCATGCCGTCCTTGAAACCCTTCACGGCGCTGCCGAGGTCGTTGCCGATGTTGCGCAGCTTCTTCGTACCGAAAACCAGCGCGACGATCAGCAGCACGATCAGCCAGTGCCAAATGCTCAATCCACCCATGATGAAACCTCTCCTCAACCACGCCGCGGGGCGGCGCAAATCGCCGGCGACGCGCCGGCTTCGACTATCGGATGCGGGGAAACGCCCCGCGTCGTCAACCCATCCGCTGCCACGGGCGCGGGCCGGCCAGGATATGCGCGTGCAGGTGGTAGACCTCCTGCCCGCCGCCCGGTCCCGTGTTGATCACCGTGCGAAAACCGGTTTCGCCCCCCGTATACGCGACGCCGAGCTGGTCGGCCAGACGCGCGACGAGCAGCATCAGCCGGCCGAGCATCGGCGCATCGGCCTCGCTCGCCGCCGACAGCGTCGGCAGGTGCCGGCGCGGAATCACAAGCACGTGCGTGTCGGCCGCCGGGCGGATGTCGCGGAACGCGACGAATTCGTCGTCCTCGTGCACCTTCGTGCTCGGAATCTCGCCTGCCGCGATCTTGCAGAACAGGCAATTCGGATCGTGACTCATGTTGCTCCTGCGAAACGCCCGCGCGCGCCGGTCAGAACCACGCCTGCGGATCGAGCGTCTTGTTGTCGTTCAGGTACAGCCAACCCTTGATGATACGGTACAGCGTCCAAATCCACGTGACAAACATAACGACGAACCCGATCGCGACGAACATCAGCGCGAACCCGATCACATAAGCGATCAGCGCGCGCCAGAACGTGCGGATCTGCCACTCGAAGTGATCGGCGTACGGCGTGCCGGCCACGTCGCCGCGCTTCACGTAGTTGATGATGATCGCGATGATGCCCGTGACGCCGCCCGTCAGCCAGTGAATCGCATAAAGGCCGTACAGCACGTGGGTCAGCGTGCGCAGCCCGTTCAGGCGTTCGGCCTCCGCTGCCCCCGACACCGCCGGCGTCGGGAACTGGTTCGACGTATCGTTCATGATGCTACCCCCGTTGGATGACAATTCTTACAGCTTACCGCACTGTTGCCACCGCGGCGGGGCCTGCGTGTCACCCGCCGTTTTCCTCGCGCTCGCGGCGCTTGCGCAGCGCTTTTTCCTCGATCCCCGACAAGCCTTCGCGACGCTCGAGTTCGGCGATCACGTCGGCCGGGTTCAGGTCGAAATGCGACAGCATCACGAGGCAGTGGAACCACAGGTCGGCCACCTCGCCGACGAGCGCGCTCGGCGCGCCGCCCTGGCGCACGTCCTTCGCGGCCAGCACGACTTCCGTCGCCTCTTCGCCGATCTTCTTCAGCACCGCGTCGTCGCCCTTGTGGAACAGGCGCGATACGTACGATTGATCGGGATCGCCGCCCTTGCGGCTGTCGATCACGGCCGCGAGGCGCAGCAGCGTGTCTTCGGTCGATTGCGTCATTTGTAGATGTGTTCGGGGTCTTTCAGCACCGGCTCGACCGCGACCCAGTCGCCGCCGTCCACCGTACCTTCGAATTTCTGGAAGAAGCACGAATGCCGGCCGGTGTGGCATGCGATGCCCGACACCTGCTCGACCTTCAGCAGCACGACGTCCTCGTCGCAATCGAGCCGCACTTCGTGCACGTGCTGCACGTGGCCCGACTCCTCGCCCTTGAACCACAGGCGCTTGCGCGAACGCGAATAGTAGACCGCGCGCTGCGTCTCGATCGTCTTCGCGAGCGCCTCGCGGTTCATCCACGCGAACATCAGCACGTCGTTCGTCGACGCTTCCTGCGCGATCACCGGCACGAGGCCGTTGTCGTCCCAGCGGACCTTGTCGAGCCACGCGGGCAGGGATTTCGTTTCGGTATTCATCACAGTCTCACCGGGATGCCCTGGTCGGACATGAAGCGCTTCGCCTCGCCGACCGTGTGCTCGCCGTAGTGGAAGATGCTGGCGGCCAGCACCGCGTCGGCGCGGCCGTCCTTGATGCCGTCGGCCAGATGCTGCAGCGAACCGACGCCGCCCGACGCGATCACCGGCACCGGCACCGCGTCCGACACACCGCGCGTGAGCGCGAGGTCGAAGCCCGACTTCGTGCCGTCGCGGTCCATGCTCGTGAGCAGGATCTCGCCGGCGCCGAGCTCGGCCATCTTGCGCGCCCACTCGATCGCGTCGAGGCCCGTGTTCTTGCGGCCGCCGTGCGTGAACACTTCCCAGCGCGGCGTCTCGCCGTCGGCCGACACGCGCTTCGCGTCGATCGCGACGACGATGCACTGCGAGCCGTACTTGTCGGCCGCGTCGCGCACGAGCTGCGGGTTCGCGACCGCCGACGAATTCATGCTGACCTTGTCCGCGCCCGCGTTCAGCAGGCGCCGCACGTCCTCGACGGCGCGCACGCCGCCGCCGACGGTCAGCGGAATGAACACCTGCGACGCGACGGCTTCGATGATCGGCAGGATCAGGTCGCGCTGGTCGGACGTCGCGGTGATGTCGAGGAAGGTCAGTTCGTCGGCACCCTGGTCGTCGTAGCGGCGGGCGATTTCGACGGGGTCGCCGGCATCGCGCAGCTCGACGAAATTGACGCCCTTGACGACACGCCCGGCGGTCACGTCCAGGCAGGGGATGATGCGTTTAGCTAGAGCCATGATGTTGCGCCAAATGCCGCGCTGGGACGGCCGGTTGCGGAAGCCTCGCGCGAGGCTTCCGGTCGGGGCCGCCTGCGGGCAGCCCCGGCGAACGGGACGACGCGCGGTTACGCGTTGTCGAGTTCGCCGTTCAGTTCGTCCGCGCGCTTTTGCGCGGCCGCGAAATCGAGATCGCCGGAGTAGATCGCACGGCCGCAGATCACACCTTCGACGCCGTGCTCTTCCACTTCGCACAGGCTCTCGATGTCCGTGAGGTTCGACAGGCCGCCCGACGCGATCACCGGGATGCCGACCGCCTGCGCGAGCTTCACGGTCGCGTCGATGTTGATGCCCTGCAGCATCCCGTCGCGGCCGATGTCCGTGTAGACGATCGATTCGACGCCGTAGTCCTCGAACTTCTTCGCGAGATCGATCACCTCGTGGCCGGTCAGCTTGCTCCAGCCGTCGGTCGCGACCTTGCCGTCCTTCGCGTCCAGCCCGACGATGATGCTGCCGGAAAACGCGGTGCACGCATCCTGCAGGAAGCCCGGGTTCTTCACGGCGGCGGTGCCGATGATCACGTAGGACAGGCCGGCGTCGAGATACTTCTCGATCGTCTCGAGGCTGCGGATGCCGCCGCCGAGCTGGACGGGAATTTCGTCGCCGACTTCGTCGAGGATCGCTTCGATCGCCTCGAGATTCTTCGGCTTGCCGGCGAATGCGCCGTTCAGGTCGACGAGATGGAGCCGCCGGGCGCCGAGATCGACCCACTTGCGGGCCATCGCCGCCGGGTCCTCGGAAAAAATCGTGGCCTGGTCCATATCGCCCTGTTTGAGGCGCACACACTGACCGTCTTTGAGGTCGATGGCCGGAATCAGCAACATAGCAATCGGGTGTCGTCGTGGAAAAAGAAAAGAATCCGGCGCGTACCGGCCAAACCGGTGCCGCGCCGTCTCGCTAGTTTAGTACAACTCTTTCGGCGCTTAAGCGTGAGAGCCCCGCACGACAGGCGCTTGCGCGCCGTCGACTGTGGCTCCCGCACCACGTTTACGGTTTCCAGTGTACGAAGTTGCGATACAGACGCAACCCGACCTCCGCGCTTTTCTCGGGGTGGAATTGGGTCGCGAAGAGATTGTCCCGCGCGACCGCGGACGTAAACGGCGCGCCGTAGGCCGTTTCGCCGACCGTGTGCGCCGGGTTGTCCGGCGTTACGTAATAGCTGTGCACGAAGTAGAAATACGCGTCGTCGGGCACGCCGTCCCACAGCGGGTGCGGCTGCGCCTGGCGCACGCGGTTCCAGCCCATCTGCGGCACCTTGAAGCGCGAGCCGTCGTCCTGCACGCGGCCGTCGAGCGCGAAGCGCACGACCTTGCCCGGCAGCAGGCCGAGGCCCTTCGTGTCGCCTTCCGCGCTCCAGTCGAACAGCATCTGCTCGCCGACGCACACGCCGAGCAGCGGCTTCGTGCGCGACGCCTCGATCACGGCCTCCTGCAGGCCCGATTCGCCGAGGCAGCGCATGCAGTCGGGCATCGCGCCCTGGCCGGGCAGCACGACACGGTCGGCCGCGCGAATCGCGACCGGCGTGTCGACGATCGCCACGTCGGCGGCCGGTTCGGCCTTCTTGAGCGCCTGCGCGACCGAGCGCAGGTTGCCCATCCCATAATCCACAATCGCAATCGAAGTTTTCATCTCAGTGCAGGCAATAGCGCCCTCAGTCCATTGACGATGAATTCCACCGCCAGCGCCGACAGCATCAGACCCATCAGCCGCGTGGCGATGTTGATGCCGGTGCGGCCGATCCAGTTCGCGATCGGCTCGGCGAGCCGCATCGCGACGAAACACAGAAAAGCCAGGACCGCGCCGATCGCGACCAGCCCGGCCCGTTCATACCAGTGATGCGCGTTCGCCGCATAGATGATCACCGTGCTGATCGAGCCGGGGCCCGTGAGCAACGGAATCGCCAGCGGCACGACCGCGATGTTGTCCTTCAGCTCGGCTTCGTGGCGCTCCTCCGGCGTCGATCGCGTGTTGCCGATCTGCGCGTTCAGCATGTTGATCGCCATCAGCAGCATGATGATCCCGCCGCCCACTTCGAGCGACCCGACCGAAATGCCGAAGAAGTTGATGATCTGCTGCCCGAGCAGCGCGGTCACCGTCATCACGCAGAACACCGACACCGATGCAATCCGGATCGTGCGCCGCCGCTCGTCGTCCGTCTGCTGCGCCGTCAGGCTCAGGAAGAACGGCACCGCGCCGACCGGGTTGATCAGCGCGAGCAGCGAAATGAACGATTTGAGCAGATCCATCGCACGCCGGCGCGCCGCGCCGAAGCCGTGAGGTCGTCCTTGGCGTCGTCCGTTCGGAGGTTAGAGGCTGCCTTTGGTCGACGGAATCTGCCCCGCCGCCCGCTCGTCGAGCTCCACCGCCGCGCGCAGCGCCCGGCCGAAGGCCTTGAACACCGTCTCGAGCTGATGGTGCGCGTTGATTCCGCGCAGGTTGTCGATGTGCAGCGTGACGCCCGCGTGGTTCACGAACCCGCGGAAGAATTCGATCGACAGGTCGACGTCGAACGTGCCGATCCGCGCGCGCGTGAACGGCACGTGGAATTCGAGGCCCGGCCGGCCGGAGAAATCGATCACGACGCGCGACAGCGCCTCGTCGAGCGGCACGTACGAATGGCCGTAGCGGCGGATGCCCTTGCGGTCGCCGATCGCCTTCGCGACGGCCTGACCGAGCGTGATGCCGACATCCTCGACCGTGTGGTGATCGTCGATATGCGTGTCGCCATGCGCTTCGACCTCGAGATCGACCAGACCGTGTCGCGCGATCTGGTCGAGCATATGGTCGAGAAACGGCACGCCGGTGGCCAGCTTCTGCCGGCCGGTGCCGTCGAGATCGAGCTTCACACGGATCTGCGTTTCGCTGGTATTGCGAACGACTTCCGCCACACGCATGGCAATTCCTTGATTGAGTCTGATGTAAATGGGGATTGATCGTCGCGCGCCGCCGCGCCCTGGGCTCAACCGGGCAGCGCGAGTTTCAAGGCGGCCAGCAGGCGGGCGTTTTCGTCGGGAGAACCGACGGTCAGCCGCACGCATTCGGCCAGTAATGGATGCATTTTACTCACGTTTTTGACCAGCACCCGCTCGGTGAGCAGCGCATCGAACACGGCGGCCGCGTCCGGCACGCGCACCAGCAGGAAATTGCCGGCGCTCGGGAACACCGTCGCGCCCGGCAGCGCGGCCACCGCCTGCGCGAGGCGGGTGCGTTCCGCGCGCAATTCGGCCGCCTGCGCGTCGAGCACGTCGAGGTGATCGAGCAGGAAATCGGCGGTCGCCTGGGTCAGCACGTTGATGTTGTACGGCGGGCGCACCTTGTCGAATTCGTTCAGCCACGCCGGCAAGCCGACGAGGTAGCCGAGGCGGATACCCGCGAGGCCGAGCTTCGACACCGTGCGCATCACGACGACGTTGTCGAACTCGGCGGCGCGCGGCAGCCACGAACGCTCGGCGAACGGCTGATACGCCTCGTCGATCACGATCAGGCTGTGCCGGGCGGCCGCGACGATCCGCTCGACGTCGGCATCGTCGTACAGCGTGCCGGTCGGGTTGTTCGGGTACGCGAGATAGACGATCGCCGGCCGGTGCTCGGCGATCGCCGCGAGCATCGCGTCGACGTCGAGCGTCAGGTCCGCCTTCAGCGGCACGCCGACGAATTCGAGCTGCGCGAACTTCGCCGAAAGTTCGTACATCACGAAGCCCGGCACCGGCGCGAGCACCTTCGCGCCCGGCTGCGCGCACGCGACCGAGATCATGCTGATGATTTCGTCGGAACCGTTGCCGAGCAGCACGTCGCAGCCGGCCGGCACGCGCATCGCGTGGCGCAGCTTGTCGAGCAGCGCGGCCGGGCGCGGCGCCGGGTAGCGGTTCAGCGCGACCTGCGCGAGCCGCTCGCCGAGCGCCGCGGCGAGCGGCGCGGGCAGCGGGTACGGGTTCTCCATCGCGTCGAGCTTCACGAACCCGCTCGCGTCCGGCACCGGATAGCTGGTCATCGCGAGCACGTCGCGGCGGATGATGTCTTGTGGCGTCGTCATGGTCTCAAGCCGGCGTGCGTCGCGCCGGCGTCAATGGGTCGGCAAGGCGGCGGCTGCCGCCCTGCGCTGGTCTCCTGCCCCGCTCCGGGTGCCGCCGGTGCCGGCGCCTCGGCGCCCGCCCGGCCCCGCGCACGATGCGCGGTCAGCCCTTCATCCGGAACTCGGCGCTCCTCGCGTGCGCCTGCAGCCCTTCGCCGTAGGCGAGCTCGGATGCGATCTCGCCGAGCGTCTGCGCGCCTTCCGCGCTGACCTCGATCAGGCTCGAGCGCTTGATGAAGTCGTACACGCCGAGCGGCGACGAGAAGCGCGCGGTGCGCGACGTCGGCAGCACGTGGTTCGGGCCCGCGCAGTAGTCGCCGAGGCTCTCGCTCGTGTAGCGGCCGAGGAAGATCGCGCCCGCGTGGCGGATCTGCTGGCCCCATTGCTGCGGCTCCAGCGCCGAGATTTCGAGGTGTTCCGGCGCGATGTCGTTCGCGATCCGGCACGCCTCGGCCATGTCGCGCACCTTGATCAGCGCGCCGCGGCCTTCGAGCGACGCGCGGATCACGTCCTGGCGCGGCATCGTCGGCAGCAGCTCGCCGATCGCCTTCTCGACGCGATCGAGGAATGCACCGTCCGGACACAGCAGGATCGACTGCGCGAGTTCGTCGTGCTCGGCCTGCGAGAACAGGTCCATCGCGACCCAGTTCGGATCGGTCGTGCCGTCGCACAGCACCAGGATTTCCGACGGCCCGGCGATCATGTCGATGCCGACCGTGCCGAACACGCGGCGCTTCGCCGACGCGACGTACGCGTTGCCGGGGCCGCAGATCTTGTCGACGGCCGGCACCGTCTCGGTGCCGTACGCGAGCGCGCCGACCGCCTGCGCGCCGCCGATCGTGAACACGCGATCGACGCCGCCGAGCAGCGCCGCCGCCAGCACGAGGTCGTTCTTCACGCCGTCCGGCGTCGGCACGACCATCACGATCTCGCCGACGCCCGCGACGCGGGCGGGAATCGCGTTCATCAGCACCGACGACGGATACGCGGCCTTGCCGCCCGGCACGTACAGGCCGACGCGGTCGAGCGGCGTGACCTTCTGGCCGAGCACCGTGCCGTCGCTTTCCGTGTACTGCCAGCTATGCGTGCCGCATTCGATCTTCTGCTTCTCGTGGTACGCGCGTACCCGCGCCGCGGCCGCTTCCAGCGCCGCGCGCGCTTTCGGCGCGAGGCCGTCGAGCGCCGTCTGCAGCGCGTCCTGCGGCAGTTCGAGCGCGGCGACGCTGTTCGCGCTCAGCCGGTCGAAACGGTTCGTGTACTCGAGCACCGCGGCGTCGCCGCGCGACTTCACGTCGGCGAGGATCTTCGCGACCGATTGCTCGATCGCTTCGTCTTCGCTCGCCTCGAACGCGAGCACGGCGCGCAGCGCGGCGCCGAAGCCTTCGTTCGTCGAATCGAGCTTGCGGATGGTGATGGACATGGGAGTTCCGTTACGGTGATGCGCTCAACCGCCATTCTGCGACGCGCGTTCGAACGCGTCGAGGATCGGCTTGAGCGCCGCGCGCTTCAGTTTCAGCGCGGCCTGGTTCACGACGAGGCGCGACGAGATCGCCATGATCTCCTCGACCTCGACCAGATTGTTCGCCTTCAGCGTGCCGCCCGAGCTGACGAGGTCGACGATCGCGTCGGCCAGCCCGACCAGCGGCGCGAGCTCCATCGAGCCGTACAGCTTGATCAGGTCGACGTGCACGCCCTTCGCGGCAAAGTGTTCGCGCGCCGTTTCGACGTATTTCGTCGCGACCCGCAGGCGCGCGCCCTGGCGCACCGCGTTCGCGTAGTCGAAACCGGCCGGCACGGCCACCGACATCCGGCAGCGCGCAATGTTCAGATCGATCGGCTGGTACAGGCCCGAGCCGCCGTGCTCGACCAGCACGTCCTTGCCGGCCACGCCGAAATCGGCCGCGCCGTATTCCACGTAGGTCGGCACGTCGCTCGCGCGCACGATGATCACGCGCAGGTTCGGATCGGTGGTCGGCAGGATCAGCTTGCGCGACGTTTCCGGGTCCTCGGCCACCTGCACGCCGGCGGCGGCCAGCAGCGGCAGGGTTTCCTCGAAAATCCGGCCCTTCGACAGGGCGAGGGTCAGCGGCGCGGTCATGCTTGGCTCCCGGAAAGGCGGCGCACGTTCGCGCCGACGGCGGTCAGTTTGGCTTCCATACGGTCGTAGCCGCGGTCCAGGTGATAGATGCGGTCGACGAGCGTTTCGCCGTCGGCGCGCAGCCCGGCGATCACGAGGCTCGCCGACGCACGCAGGTCGGTCGCCATCACGTTCGCGCCGGACAGCTTGTCGACGCCGGTCACGAGCGCCGTGTTGCCGTCGATCGTGATGTTCGCGCCGAGCCGGTTCAGCTCCTGCACATGCATGAAACGGTTCTCGAAAATGGTCTCGACGACCTGCGCGGTGCCCGTCGCGACCGTATTGAGGGCCATGAACTGCGCCTGCATGTCGGTCGGGAACGCCGGGTATTCCGACGTGCGGATCGTCACCGCCGACGGGCGGCGGTCCATCTTCACGCGCAGCCAGCTGTCGCCTTCCTCGATCGACACGCCGGCTTCGCGCAGCTTGTCGATCACCGCGTCGAGGATGTGCGGGCGCACGCCCGTCAGCATCACGTCGCCGCCGGCGGCCGCGACCGCGCACAGGAACGTGCCGGCCTCGATCCGGTCGGGGATCACCGAATGACGCGCGCCGTGCAGCCGCTCGACGCCCTGGATCACGAGGCGGTCGGTGCCGATGCCGTCGATTTTCGCGCCCATCGCGACCAGCAAGTGTGCGAGATCGCTCACTTCCGGCTCGCGCGCGGCGTTTTCGATCACCGTCTCGCCGTCGGCGAGCGTCGCGGCCATCAGCAGGTTTTCGGTCCCCGTCACCGTGATCATGTCGGTCACGATGCGCGCGCCTTTCAGGCGCTTCGCGCGCGCTTCGATGAAGCCGTGCTCGATGCTGATCTCCGCGCCCATCGCCTGCAGGCCCTTGATGTGCTGGTCGACCGGCCGTGCGCCGATCGCGCAGCCGCCCGGCAGCGACACCTTCGCCTCGCCGAAACGCGCGAGCAGCGGCCCGAGCACGAGGATCGACGCGCGCATCGTCTTCACGAGCTCGTACGGCGCGACGAGGTTGTCGACGCGCGACGCGTCGAGCTGCACGCGGCAGCCGTCGGTCTCGCTCTTCACGCCCATCTGGTTCAGCACCTTCAGCGTCGTGCGCACGTCCTTCAGGTTCGGCACGTTGTCGAGATCGACCGGATCGGCGGTGAGCAGCCCCGCGCACAGGATCGGCAGCGCGGCGTTCTTCGCGCCCGACACGACGATCTCGCCCGACAGGCGGTTACCGCCTTCGATCGCGAGTTTGTCCATCCCCTGTCCCTGCGATTCCCCGTTGGCGGCCGGGTGTGCCGTGGCGACGCTCTGGACGGCGTCGCGCTCGTTGACGGTGACTTGCACTCAGTGATTTCCGTTTATGCGTTCTGCCATTCGGCGGGCGTCAGCGTCTTCATGCTGAGCGCGTGAATTTCCTGCTTCATGCGATCGCCGAGCGCCGCATAGACGAGCTGGTGCCGCTGGATCGGCCGCTTGCCTTCGAAGGCCGCCGACACGATCGTCGCGAAGAAATGCTGGCCGTCGCCTTCGACTTCCAGATGCGTGCAGGCGAGACCGCCGGCGATGTATTGCTTGACCTGTTCGGGAGTCGGCAACATGGTGTAAGGCTCCTGTCGGCGCGCGCCGCCCTGGGGCGGCCGCGGCCTGTCGATATCAATGACGCAGTTTGTAGCCGGTCGCGAGCAGCCGCATCGCGATCAGCGCGAGCAGCACGAAGAAACCGGTGACGATCGCGAGGCTCGCGAACGGGTTGATGTCGGACGCGCCGAAGAACCCGAAACGGAAGCCGTCGATCATGTAGAAAAACGGGTTGAGACGCGACACTTCGCGCCACACGGGCGGCAGCGAATGCGTCGAATAGAACACGCCGGACAGGAACGTCAGCGGCATGATCAGGAAGTTCTGGAACGCGGCGAGCTGGTCGAACTTCTCGGCCCAGATCCCGGCGATCAGGCCGAGCGTGCCGAGAATCGCCGAGCCGAGCAGCGCGAACGCAATGATGAACAGCGGCGCTGCGAAGTGCATCGGGATAAACCAGATCGTCACGACGAACACGCCGGTGCCGACCGCGAGCCCGCGCACGACGGACGCGAGCACGTACGCGCCGAAGATGTCGCGGTACGACAGCGGCGGCAGCAGCATGAACACGAGATTGCCGGTGATCTTCGACTGGATCAGCGACGACGAGCTGTTCGCGAACGCGTTCTGCAGCACGCTCATCATCACGAGGCCCGGCACGAGAAAGCTCACGTACTCGACGCCCGGATACACCTCGACGCGGCCCGACAGCGCGTGGCCGAAGATCGTCAGGTACAGCAGCGCCGTGACGATCGGCGCGAGCACCGTCTGGAACGACACCTTCCAGAAACGCAGCAGTTCCTTGTAGAACAGCGTGCGAAACCCGCTGCCCGGCACGGGCCGGGCCGTCCCCTCGGACGTCAGCGAACGCAGTTCGCGTGGGGAGTGTTGATTCATGCCAGACCCTCGATCACCTCGGCTCCGTTCATCACCTGGACGAACACATCCTCGAGGTCGGCCTTGCGGACCTCGATCTCGTCGAACGTGCAGCCGGCCGCGCGGCATTGCGCGAGGATGCGTTCGACCTCGTCGTAGCTCGCGAGGCGCAGCAGATGCTCGCCCGGCACGCGCGCGGCCGGGTCGGTCTCCAGCCCGCGCAGCTCGGCCGGCAGCGCGCCGGTCGCGAACCGCAGGTACAGCTGCAGGCCCGCGAAGCGGCGCAGCAGCGCGTCGGTGCGATCCAGCGCGACGACTTCACCGCGGCGCAGCATTGCGATGCGGTCGCACAGCGACTCGGCTTCCTCGAGGTAATGGGTGGTCAGCACGATCGTGTGACCCTCGCGGTTCAGGCGCGAGATGAATTTCCACAGCGTCTGGCGCAATTCGACGTCGACGCCGGCGGTCGGCTCGTCGAGCACGATCACGGGCGGCCGGTGCACGAGCGCCTGCGCGACCAGCACGCGGCGCTTCATCCCGCCCGACAGCGCGCGCATGTTCGCGTCGGCTTTCTCGGTGAGATCGAGATTGGCCATCACTTCATCGATCCAGTCGTCGTTGCGGTGCAGCCCGAAATAGCCGGACTGGATGCGCAGCGTCTCGCGGACGGTGAAGAACGGGTCGAAAACGAGTTCCTGCGGCACGACGCCGAGGGCGCGGCGCGCGTTGCGGAAGTCCTGGACGACGTCGTGACCGCGCACCGAGATGCTGCCTTCGTCGGCCCGGGCGAGCCCGGCGAGGATACTGATGAGCGTGGTCTTGCCTGCGCCGTTGGGGCCGAGCAGACCGAAAAACTCGCCTTCCTCGACCGACAGGCTGACGCCCTTGAGCGCCTGAAGCGACTTGTAGCGCTTCTTGACGTGACGGATTTCTATGGCTGACATGACTGTGCGCGACGCAAGGGCCGCGACGCCTATTCTGTGCTTGCTGCGAAAGAAAATGGGGGCCGGACGCCGATTGGCTGCCCCGCAAAACGCTTGATTATAGGGCAAACCGGCTGGTGGAGCCGGCGCCGACGGCGCGCGGCCTGAAGCGTGCGCGCGCTGGCTGGCGCGGCAGGCTTCGGTCGGACAGGGTCAATGTCGCCCGGTGCCTTCGATGAGTGCGTCGACGCCGTAGGCGCGCGCGAGGCTGGCGAGCTTCGGAGGGAGATTGAGGATGTCGAGGGCTGTGCCGCGCGCTTGGGCGGCACGTTGCCATGCGAGCAGCACGGCGAGCGCGGACGAGTCGAACTGCGTCAGCGCCGCGCAATCGACGGCGGTCGCGCCGGCGCCGATGCGTGCAAGACCGTCCGCAAGCGCGGACTTCGCGCTCGCGACGGTCAGCGAGGAGCCGGCTTCGAAGCCGCTCACGACGCCTGCTTGCCCGCGGCAAGCTCCTGGTTGCGTTGCGTCAGGAACTTGATCAGGCCGTCCACGCCGCTTTGCTGGATCTTCTCGTTGAACTGCTGCTGGTACGTCTGGATCAGCCATGCGCCGAGCACGTTCAGGTCATACACCTTCCAGCCGTTCGCCGTCTTGTACAGGCGGTAGTCGATCTGGACCGGCTGACCGTTGTTCAGCGCGACCGTCTTCACGACGACGTCGGTATCGGCCGGATCGGCGCGGAACGGCGGGTACTGGATCTGCTGGTCCGGCTTCAGCTGCGCGAGCGCGCCCGAATACGTGCGGATCAGCAGCAGCTTGAACTGCTCCTGAACCTGCTGCTGCTGCTCGGCCGTCGCCGTGCGCCAGTTGCGGCCCATCGCGAGCTGCGTGGTGCGGCGGAAATCGGTGTACGGCAGGATGTCCTTGTTGACGATCGAGATGATGCGGTTGGTGTCGCCCTGCTTGATCGTCTGCTGCTTGACTTCGTCGAGCACCTGCTGGGTCGCCGTCTTGATCAGCGCTTGCGGGTTCGACTGGTCGACTTGCGCGTGAGCTGCGCTGCCGAACGAGAACAGCGCCGCGAAAACGGGGATCAGGAACAGTTTTTTCATCATAGTGGCCTGCATGAATGAGTCGATGCGAAGGTTGGAGCAGGTAGCTTACGCGCAAGTTCGCCTACGCTACCGACTGAATCGTTTCCGGCTGTAACGAATGTAAGTCCGTCAGTGCAGCCGGATGCTCGGAAACCGGAACCCGCCCGGCGACGGCGGCGCGACCTGCATCGCCGGCACGTTCGTTTCGCTGGCCGGATTCGGCGCTTCGGCCGCGCCCGAGGCCGGCGCAGCAACCGCCGCGCCCGATGCGGGCGCGGGCGCCGGCGCCGCGCCGCCCACCGCTGCCGCGCCCGCCGTTCCGGCCGCGCCGGCTGCCGCCGGTGCCGCGCCGTCTTCCGGCAGATCGTACTTCGGCAGCGCGTCGTTGCTCGACGTCGCGGCGGCCTCGCCGCGCGCGTTGCTGATCAGCATCTGGCGACGCTGCAGGTACGCGTTGCGCACGAACGAATACTTGTCGAGCGCCGCGGCATCCAGCACGTCGCCTGCGCCGAGCAGGTTCGCGCGCGTGTTGACCAGGTTCACGCCGAACAGGCCCCAGCTCAGGCCGTCCGGCTTCACGTAGGTGAGCGGGTTGCCGACGTAGTCGACGCCAAGGCCGGCCGTGTCGCGCAGCGTGCTCGGGCCGAGCAGCGGCAACACGAGATACGGGCCCGACGGCACGCCGTAGCGGCCCATCGTGATCCCGAAGTCGGCCGTATGTTTCGGCAGCTTCGCGATCGTCGCGACGTCGAACAGGCCGCCGACGCCGAACACCGTGTTGATCACGACGCGCATGATGTCGCCGACGCCGTCCGCGATCCGCAGCTGCACGATGTTGTTCGCCGCGATGTAGACGTCGCCGATGTTCGAGAAGAAGTTCGTCACGCTGTCGCGCACCGGCTGCGGCACCACGTACTGGTAACCCTTCGCGACCGGCTTCAGCGCGTACGTATCGACCGTGTCGTTGAACTTGTACATCGACCGGTTGAAGCCTTCGAGCGGATCGCCCTTGGTCGGCGTCTGCACGGTCGCGCAGCCGCTCAACGCGGCGACTGCCGCCATCGCCAGCGCGGCGTGCCTGATGCGGATCGTGTGCATGGTCATTACCCTCTTGTTTTCTCTCGTGTGGTTATTGAGCCGCCGAGCCGGACGCGCCGGACACCGCCGACGCCGGTACCGCCACCGGGGCCGGCGCGGCCGGAACGGCCGACGCCCCCGCTGCCGGCTTCGCGCCGCCCGCATCGGCGGCCTTGCTGTACAGGAACTGGCCGATCAGGTTCTCGAGCACGATCGCCGACTGCGTCATCGTGATCGTATCGCCGGACTTCAGCATTTCGGTGTCGCCGCCCGGATCGAGGCCGATATATTGCTCGCCGAGCAGGCCCGACGTGAGGATCTTCGCCGACGAATCCTTCGGGAACGGGTACTGGCCGTCGACGTCGATCGTGACGACCGCCTGGTACGTGTTCGGATCGAAGCCGATCGACTTCACGCGGCCGACCACGACGCCCGCGCTCTTCACGGCCGCGCGCGGCTTCAGCCCGCCGATATTGTCGAATTTCATCCTCACCGAGTAGGTCGGCTGAAACGACAGCGAGCTCATGTTGCCGACCTTCAGCGCCAGGAACAGCACCGCAAGGAAGCCCACCACCACGAACAGGCCGACCCAGAAGTCGAGAGCAGTCTTTTTCATCGTCATCCCAAAATTTGGCTTGGCTGAGGCTTAGCTGAACATCAGCGCGGTCAGCAGGAAATCGAGGCCGAGTACGGCGAGCGACGCGAACACGACCGTCTTGGTGGTCGCGCGCGACACGCCTTCGGGCGTGGGCTTCGCTTCATACCCCTGGTACAGCGCAATGAAGGTCACGGCGAAGCCGAACACGATGCTCTTGATCACACCGTTGCCGACGTCGGCCCAGACCTGGACCCCGCCCTGCATCTGCGACCAGAACGCGCCCGGATCGACGCCGATCAGCACGACGCCGACGAAGTAACCGCCGAGCACGCCGACCGCGTTGAAGATCGCGGCCAGGAGCGGCATCGCGATGATGCCCGCCCACATGCGCGGCGCGATCACGTTCTTGATCGGGTCGACCGCCATCATCTCGAGCGCGGTGAGCTGCTCGCCGGCCTTCATCAGGCCGATCTCCGCCGTGAGCGACGTACCCGCGCGGCCCGCGAACAGTAGCGCGGTGACGACCGGCCCGAGCTCGCGCACGAGCGACAGCGCGACCAGCAGGCCGAGCGCCTGCTCGGAACCGTAGCGATTCAGCGTGTAATAGCCCTGCAGGCCGAGCACGAAACCGACGAACAGCCCCGACACCGCAATGATCACGAACGAATAGTTGCCGAGGAAGTGGATCTGCTTCGTGACCAGCCGCGGCCGGCGCAGCAGCGGGAAGAATTCCAGCACGAGGCGCACGAACAGGCGCGTGCCGTAGCCCGCGCGCTCGAGGCCGCCGATGACGTAACGTCCGATCGCGCTGATCATGCGCGCCCTCCGCCGAGCCCGAAATCCGCTGCGAGCGGCGGGCTCGTGTAATGAAATTTGAACGGGCCGTCCGGCGCGCCGTCGATGAACTGCCGCACGCTCGGATCGGTCGACGCGCGCAGCTCGTCGGGCGTGCCCTGCGCGAGCACGCCGCCATTGGCCAGAAAATACACGTAGTCGGCGATCGCGAACGATTCCGGCACGTCGTGCGTGACGAGGATCGACGTCGCGCCGAGCGCCTGGTTCAGCGTGCGGATCAGGTTCGCGGTGATGCCGAGCGAGATCGGATCGAGGCCCGCGAACGGCTCGTCGTACATGATGAGCTGCGGATCGAGCGCGATCGCACGCGCCAGCGCGATGCGGCGCGCCATCCCGCCCGATACTTCGGACGGCATCAGGTCGCGCGCGCCGCGCAGCCCGACCGCGTTGAGCTTCATCAGCACGAGGTCGCGGATCAGGTCTTCGGGCAGGTCGGTATGCTCGCGCAGCGCGAACGCGACGTTCTCGAACACCGACATGTCGGTAAACAGCGCGCCGAACTGGAACAGCATGCCCATCTTGCGGCGCAGCGCGTACAGGCCGTCGCGCGTTTGCGCGCCGACATCGGCGCCGTCGAACAGCACCTGGCCGCGGCGCGCACGCACGAGGCCGCCGATCAGGCGCAGCACGGTGGTCTTGCCGCAACCCGAGCCGCCCATGACCGCGACGACCTGCCCGCGCCCGAAGCGCAGGTTCAGGTTGGACAGGACGAGGCGGTCGCCGTAGCCAAAGTCGACGTCGCGAAGTTCCAGCAGGGTCTCGGTAGGAGTGGGGCTCACGGAGCTGACAGTCCTTTTACGCAGAACGCCGAATTATAGGGCCTGCATTGGAATGATGTCGTGACGCCGTTCCGGGCCCTGCGGTCAATGATTGTCAAATTGTCCGGTAAAGCACTGCTGCAGTGCAATAAGCGCCGTCCGATAGTCGGCCGCGCCCGTGACCGCGCTGACCACCGCGACGCTGCCCACGCCCGTCGCCAGCACCGCCGGCAGCGTGTCGAGCCCCACCCCGCCGATCGCGACGAGCGGCGCGCGCGCGCCGGCGAAGCGCGCGTAGCGGGCAATCCGCGCGAGCCCCTGTGGCGGCGCGGCAACGGCCTTGGTGGCGGTCGCGTACACGGGGCCGAGCGCGAGGTAGCTCGGCCGCTCGTGCAGCGCCCGCAACATCTCGTAATAGCCGTGACTCGAAAGTCCGAGCCGCAGGCCCGCGCGCGCGATCGCGGCCAGATCGGCCGTTTCGAGGTCTTCCTGACCGAGATGTACGCCGTACGCGCCTGCTTCTGCGGCGATCTCCCAGTGATCGTTGATGAACACGCGCGCATCGGGATAGCGGCGCCCGGCCGCGACCGCGCGCGCGATTTCTTGACGCAGTGTGTCCGGCGTCGCCTCTTTCACGCGCAATTGCACGGTTCGCGCGCCGCCGTCGAGCACGCGCTCGACCCATTCGGCGCTCGGCACGACCGGATAGAGGCCGAGCCGCGCGGGGCACGGCGGGAACGCCGGCTCCGGCGCGGGCGGCAGCCCGGCCACCCGCGGGAATCGCGCGGCATCGACCGGCCATGCGTCGGCGGCGCGCGTCTCGTCGCCGTCGCGCCACGCCAGCGAGAGCACCAGCGCGTCGACCGGCGCGAAGCCGCAATCGAGGAACGCGGCGAGCGCCGCGATCCAGTCGTCCCCGAGCGGATGCGCGGCGTCGAGCGCGTAACGCACGCCCGCCGCATGCAGCACGGCGCCCTGCTCGTCGAATTCGATCGCCACCGCATCGGGCGACGCAGGCCGCGACACGGCCGATGCGCGTGCCTGCGCGGCACGGTCGCCCGCCGACACGATCAGCACGTCGCCGTCGGCCGGCACGTCGGGCGCCGCCACGCAGAGCCGCCACGGCGCCGCGCCGGCCGGCCAGTCGCCGAGCCGCGCGCGAATCCGCTCGGCCGCTTCGGCCAGCTCGTCGGCCGGCGGCCAGAACGCATCGGCGAAGCGCGCCGCGCTCATGCGCCGCCTCCGTCCTGGTGCCAGAACGGCATCCCGACGACCGGCGTGCTCGCATGCGCGGTGTCGCGCGCGTCCATCGGACCGGCGAGATATGCGGCGCGGCCCGCCTCGACGCCCTGCGCGAACGCCCTTGCCATGATTTCCGGGTGCGTGGCCTGCGACACCGCCGTATTCAGCAGCACGCCGTCGAAGCCCCACTCCATCACCTGGCACGCGTGCGACGGCACGCCGAGCCCCGCGTCGACGATCAGCGGCACGTCCGGCAGCCGTTCGCGCAGCACGCGCAGCCCGTACGGATTCACGACGCCCTTGCCGGTGCCGATCGGCGCGCCCCACGGCATCAGCGCCTCGCAGCCGGCGTCGAGCAGGCGCCGGCCGATCACGAGATCCTCGGTGCAGTACGGCAGCACCTTGAAGCCGTCCTTGACCAGTTGCGCGGCCGCTTCGATCAACCCGACCGGGTCGGGCTGCAGCGTGTAGTCGTCGCCGATCAGTTCGAGCTTGATCCAGTCGGTGTCGAAGACCTCGCGCGCCATGTGCGCGGTCGTCACGGCTTCGGCGACGGTCTGGCAACCGGCCGTGTTCGGCAGCAACGGCACCGCGTGGCGCTTGAGCAGGTCGAAGAAGCCGGCTTCGGCCGTGCCGCCCGTCATCTGCCGGCGCAGCGCGACCGTCACCATCCCGGGGCGCGACGCGGCGATCGAATCGGACAGCGATTGCAGCGACGGATAGCGTGACGTGCCGAGCAGCACGCGGCTTGCGAAGGTTTCACCGTACAGCGTCAGCGCGTCGGCGGAGGGGTGGGACGTCATGTCGTTTTCCTGGAAGAGCGGGGACGAACCGGCGGCGCTCAGCCGCCCGCGACGGGGTGCACGACGTCGAGCCGGTCGCCCGCCGCGAGCGCGCGCGCCGCATGCTGCGTGCGCGCGACGAAGTTGCCGTTCAGCGCCACCGCGTACGGCGGACGCGCGCCGTACGCGGCCAGCGCGTCGGCCACGGTCGCGTCATCGGGCAACGTCAGGGTCTGTTGATTGATCTGGATATCCATGAGGCTCGGTCGGATTCGGTCGGCTGCGCGCGTCAGGCCGGCTGGCGCGCGTCGTTGCGGTGATGAAGCAGCGTCGGCCAGCGGGCGGCGTCGCGCCATGCGGCGAACGCGTCGGCATCGCCGAGTGCGCCGCCGAGCGCGGCCTGCGCGAACACGACGGCCGCCTGCGCGACTTCCGGCGCGATCATGAAGCCGTGCCGGTACAGGCCGTTGACCGCGAGCGTCGACGCGCCGTCCCAGATCACCGCCGGGCGGTGATCGGGCAGCGTCGGCCGGCACTGCGCGTTGAGTTCGAGGATGCGCGCCTCGCCGAACGCCGGATGCACGGAAAACGCCGCGCTCAGCAGCTCGAGCGCCGAACGCACGCTGACGGGCGACATGTCCTCGCCCTCCACCTCGGTCGCGCCGATCACATAGAGATCGTCCTGCTTCGGCGCGATGTACAGCGGGTAGCGCGGATGCAGCAGCCGCACGGGCCGGGTGAGCCCGATGCCGGGCGCATGCACGCGCGCGACTTCGCCGCGAATGCCGCGCAGCGCGGGCAGCGCGGATTTCGCGCCGAGCCCGCGGCAATCGATCGTGAAATGCGCGGCCGGCAGATTCGCGTCGTCGACCGACGCATGCCAGTGCAGCGCGACGCCGCGTTCGGCCAGGCCCGCCGCGAGCGCGCGCAGCGCCTGGCGGTTGTCGAGCTGCCCTTCGCGCGGCAACATCAGCCCGCGCGCGAAGCGGCCCGCGAGCACGGGTTCTGCGGCATCGATCTGCGCACCGGCGAGCGTCACGAAGCCGCCGTCGAGCAGCTCGGCCGGCGCGTTCGCGCGCACGCGCCGCTCGAACAGCGGCGCCTCCGCGCGATCCGCGTGATGCCAGACGACGAGCGTGCCGTGCTGCTGGAAGAAGACGGGTTCGGGCAGTTCCGCGAGCCACTGCGGCCAGCGCGCGAGCGACGCGGCGCCCAGCTCGGTAATCAGCAGTTCCGCGCTGGCCGCTTCCGCGAGCGGCGCGAGCATCGCGGCCGCGACCCACGCGGCCGACTGCTCGCCGTCCGGGCCGCCGCGCTCGTAGAGCGCGACGCGATGCCCGTCGCCCGCGAGCCGCCACGCGATCAGGCGGCCGACGAGGCCGCCGCCGAGCACCGCGAAATCGGGTCGTGTATCCCGGACGTTCATCGCGCGCCCTCCGCGCGGTCACGCGCGACGAATGTCGACGCACACGCGCCGCCGCCTGCGAACGCACGCGACATCGGGGCGGAAGCCCTGCAAAAGACTGAAGATTGTGCGGCCATCATTCCTTCCGTAACGCGCAATGCGCGTACCCAAAAGGACGAAACCGGCAGCAAAGGCCGGCCGGGCGGGACTCGGGCGCTGACCATGTGGGATGGCGGCCAGCGCGGCCCGGCGGGATCAGAAACTTCCCTCGCCGGTATTACCCGGATCGGGTGCGAAGGGTCTTTCTCAGCCTCGCCGCGCTGCCCGGAACATCTGCCGGCCGCGCCACGAAGCACCCCTGTTTCGTCGTCGGCCATTAGACCATAAAAGCGGAAAGCGCCGCAAACTGTCCCCCTAGCGGCAAATTCGCCGGCGTGCCGCGCCGCTCTGGCACAATGCCCGCAGGCCGGCCGCGCGAGCGGCCGGTTGCCGCGTCACCGCCGGTTTTTAAGTGCCGTTTAAGACGCACGGGCGACCATCCGGACGCCCGCCGTCAGTCGGCGCCGCGCCCCGGCATGCCGTATCGCGGCGCGCGCCCGGTTTCGCCCGGCCCGCGCGCCGGCTCATCATCAGGAAGCACATGACCCAATCGATCGATCCCGTCCGCTCCGCACCCGACGCGCCGCAGGACGAGCGCCCGGTATCCGCATGGAGCCTCATCAAGCCCTACTGGGTATCGTCCGAATGGAAAATCGCGTGGGGCCTGCTGGTCACGATCATCGCGATCAACCTCTGCGTGGTCTGGATCAACGTCCGGCTGAACAAGTGGAACGCGCAGTTCTACAACGCGCTGCAGTCGAAGGACGTCCACGACTTCCCGAACCTGCTGATGCAGTTCTCCGCGCTCGCCTTCGCGTTCATCATCCTCGCCGTGTACGGCCGCTACCTGCGGCAGATGCTCGGCTTCCGCTGGCGCCAGTGGCTCACCGACCGCTTCCTCGGCCAGTGGCTCGGCGATCGCGCGTTCTACCGGATCGAACGTGACCGCCTCGCCGACAACCCCGACCAGCGGATCACCGACGACCTCCAGTCGTTCGCGACCACGACGCTCGCGCTGTCGCTCGACCTGCTGTCGACGGTCGTCACGCTCGTGTCGTTCATCACGATCCTGTGGTCGCTCGCCGGCGCGCTGACGTTCACGCTCGGCGCGACGCCGATCGCGATTCCCGGCTACATGGTGTGGGCGGCCGCGCTGTACGCGGTGGTCGGCTCGCTGATCATCCAGAAGGTCGGCCATCCGCTCGTGTCGATCAACTACCAGCAGCAGCGCGTCGAGGCCGATTTCCGCTTCGGGCTGATCCGCGTGCGCGAGAACGCCGAGCAGATCGCGTTCTACGACGGCGAGAAGACCGAGGCCGGCAACGCGCAGACCCTCTTCACGCGCATCCGCGACAACTGGTGGCGCGTGATGAAGTACACGAAGCGGCTCACGTTCGTGCTGAGCTTCTACGGGCAGATCGCGATCATCTTCCCGCTCGTCGTCGCGGCGCCGCGCTACTTTGCCGGTGCGTTCTCGTTCGGCGTGCTGATGCAGATCTCGTCCGCGTTCGGCACCGTCAGCGACTCGTTCTCGTGGTTCATCAACAGCTACTCGACCCTCGTCGAATGGCGCGCCACCGTCAACCGTCTGCGCGAATTCAAGCGTGTGATGGGCACGTCGCACCTGAAGGAAAGCCTGTCGCCCGCGACCGAGCACGGCGGCATCAACCTGCACTACATCGACGCCGCGAAACTGTCGACGTCGTCGCTCAAGCTCGCGCTGCCGAACGGCAACGCGCTCGCGAACATCGGCGACGTCACGATCGAGCCCGGCTCGCGCTGGCTCGTGATCGGCAAGTCGGGTTCCGGCAAGAGCACGTTCATGCGCGCGCTCGCGGGCCTGTGGCCGTTCGGCGACGGCGCGATCGACGCGCCGGTCGGCGCGCGGATGATGTTCGTGCCGCAAACCAGCTATTTGCCGATCGGCACGCTCAAGGCCGCGCTTACCTACCCGGCGACGCCCGACACCTTCAGCGACGAAGCGTGCCGCGATGCGCTGCGCGCGTGCCGCCTCGAGGACTACGTCGAGCGCCTCGACGAAACCGCGCACTGGACCCGCGTGCTGTCGCCGGGCGAGCAGCAGCGTCTGGCCGGCGCCCGCGTGCTCCTGCACAAGCCCGACTTCCTGTTCCTCGACGAAGCGACCAGCGCGCTCGACGCGGATAACGAAGCCCGCCTCTATCACCTGTTCGCCGAACGACTGCCGAAGGCTGCGATCGTCAGCATCGCGCACCGCGAGTCGCTGGCCGCGTTCCACGTCGGCACGATCAACGTCGAGCGCGTGAGCAGCGACGACAAGGTCGCCGCGTGAACGCACGCGCCGCGCACCTCGAACGCATCGCGCTGATCACCGGCGCAGGCTCGGGGATCGGCGCGGCGCTCGCGCGGCGGCTCGCGGCGCCCGGCATCGCGCTGGCGCTGCATGCGCGCGGCGCGGACGAGACGGCGCGGGCGCGGCTCGCCGACGTCGCCTATGCGTGCACGACGGCCGGCGCCGAGTGCATCACGCTGACCGGCGATCTCGGCGAACCGGGTATCGCCGCCGCACTGGTCGATAGCACCGCGACGCGCTTCGGCGGGCTCGACCAGCTCGTCGCGAACGCCGGCTTCGCCGCGCGGCAATCCATTTCCGAGCTCTCCGCGAACGCACTCGCGTCCGCCTTCGCGACGATGCCCGGGGCGTTCTCCGCGCTCGCGGGCCGTGCGCGGCCGCTGCTCGAAACGTCGGCCACGCCGCGGATCGTCGCGGTCAGTTCGTTCGTCGCGCACCGCTACCGCGCCGATGCACCGTTCGCGGCGACCGCCGCCGCGAAGGCCGCGCTCGAATCGCTGGTGCGTAGCGCGGCCGCCGAATTCGCCGCGCACGGCATCACCGTCAATGCGGTCGCGCCGGGCTTCACGCGCAAGGACCACGGGCCGAGCGCCGGCAACGCCGCCGCATGGGCGCAGGCCGAACAGGCGACACCGCTCGGCCGCATCGCGGAACCCGACGACGTCGCCGCGCTGATCGCGTTCCTGCTGTCGGACGCGGCGCGGCAGATCACCGGCCAGGTCATCCACGTCGATGGCGGCCTGACGCTCTGACGCGTCTTCCCTCCTGCCTGCTTTTCATCACGAACCTGCATCCGCCTTTTTGGCATGCCGGATCGCGCCCGTAAAATAACCGCGACGCGACAGCGCGGGACGAGACAAGACGAGAGGGGGCGGCAAGCATGCAGGCATTCCAGTGGTTCAACGAATTGTCGACGCGCGAGCGCCGGACGCTGTACGCCGGATTCGGCGGCTATGCGGTCGATGCGTTCGACTTCATGATCTATTCGTTCCTGATCCCGACGCTGATCGCCACCTGGGGCATGACGAAGAGCGAGGCCGGGATGATCGCGACCAGTTCGCTGATCTCGTCGGCGATCGGCGGCTGGGTCGCCGGCATCCTCGCCGATCGCTATGGCCGCGTGCGCGTGCTGCAGTGGACGATCGCGACGTTCGCGCTGTTCACGTGCCTGTCCGGCTTCACGCATTCGTTCTGGCAGCTCCTTGCGGCGCGCACGCTGCAGGGTTTCGGCTTCGGCGGCGAATGGTCGGTCGTGACGATCATGATGGCCGAGACGATCCGCTCGCCCGAGCATCGCGCGAAGGCCGTGGGCACCGTGCAGAGCAGCTGGTCGTTCGGCTGGGGCGCGGCCGCGATCCTCTACTGGGCGTTCTTCGCGCTGCTGCCGGAGCAGGTCGCGTGGCGCGCGTGCTTCTGGATCGGCATCGTGCCCGCCCTGTGGATTCTCTATATCCGCCGCAACGTCAGCGATCCGGACATCTATACGGCCACGCGCCGTGCCCGCGACGAAGGCCGCGTATCGGGCCACTTCCTCGAGATCTTCTCGCCGCCGCACCTGCGCGCGACGCTGTTCGGCAGCGCGCTGTGCACCGGCATGCTCGGCGGCTACTACGCGATCACGACGTGGCTGCCCACCTATCTCAAAACCGTGCGCCACCTGTCGGTGTTCAACACGAGCGGCTATCTGGTCGTGCTGATCGTCGGCTCGTTCGTCGGCTACGTGGTCGGCGCGATCCTGTCCGACCGGCTCGGCCGCCGCGCATCGTTCATCCTGTTCGCCGTCGGCTCGTTCTCGCTCGGCATGGCGTACACGATGCTGCCGATCACCGATACCGCGATGCTGCTGCTCGGCTTCCCGCTCGGCATCGTCGTGCAGGGCATCTTCGCGGGCGTCGGCGCGTATCTGTCGGAGCTGTATCCGGGCGCGATCCGCGGCTCGGGCCAAGGCTTCTGCTACAACCTCGGGCGCGGGCTCGGTTCGTTCTTTCCGATCCTCGTCGGCGCGCTGTCGCAATCGATGTCGCTCGTGAAGGCGATCGGCCTCGTCGCGGGCGGCGGCTATCTGCTGGTGATCGTCGCGGCGCTCGTGCTGCCGGAAACGCGCGGCAAGTCGCTCGTCGACGATCCGGCCGTCGCGTCGTGAGCCACCGCTTCGTTCCGGACACCGCATGCACGTGATCGTTCTCGGCGCCGGCGTGATCGGCGTCACCACCGCCTGGCACCTGCGCGAAGCAGGCTGCGACGTCACCGTGATCGAACGCGAGGCCGATGTCGCGCAGGCGACGAGCCTCGGCAATGCGGGCGTGATCGCGCCGGGCTACGTGACGCCGTGGGCCGCGCCCGGGATGCCCGGCAAGATCCTCAAATACCTGTTCAAGCCCGCGTCGCCGCTGATCTTCCGGCCGGCGCTCGACGCCGCGCAGTGGCGCTGGATCGCGCGCTGGCTGCGCGAATGCGAATTCGAGCGGTTTCGCGTGAACAAGCAGCGGATGCAGCGCATCGCGTATTACAGCCGCGCGTGCCTGCATGCGTTTCGCGAGCGTTATCCCTTCGACTACGGCGCGAGCCGCGGCTACCTGCAACTGCTGCGCGGCGCGTTCGACGTCGACATGGTGCAGCCCGCGCTGAAGGTGCTGCGCGATGCCGGCATCGCGTTTCGCGAACTCGACGCGGCCGGCTGCACCGCGATCGAACCGGGCCTGCGCTGGGCACGGCAAGCGCCCGTCGGCGGCATCTATCTGCCCGACGACGAAGCCGGCGACTGCGCGCGCTTCACCCGCGAACTGCGGGCGCTGTGCGAAGCGAACGGCGTGGCATTCCGCTTCAACACCGAACTGCGCGCACTCGATGTCGCGGGCGGAAAAGCGCGCGGCGTCCACGTCGTCGCCGCGGGCGGAAACCACGAAGGCAACGGTAGCGGCGGCGCGCGACACGGCACGACACTCGCCGCCGACGCGATCGTCGTCGCGCTCGGCGTCGACAGCGCCGGCCTGTTGCGACCGTACGGCATCGACGTGCCGCTGTATCCGGTGAAGGGCTACTCGGCCACGCTCGCGGTCGTCGACGACGAAAAGGCGCCCTGCGCCGCGCTGATGGACGAATCGCTGAAGACCGCGATCACGCGCTTCGGCCCGACGCTGCGCGTCGCCGGCACCGCGGAGCTCGGCAATCGCCACGCGGCGCTGCGGCAGCAGGCGCTCGACACGCTGATGAAGGTGCTCGACGACTGGTTTCCGCACGCGGCCGATCGCGCGTCGGCGCGCTTCTGGGTCGGCCGCCGGCCGATGACGCCAGACGGGCCGCCGCTGCTCGGCGCGAGCGGGATCGACGGCCTCTGGCTCAACGTCGGCCACGGCTCGACGGGCTGGGCGATGTCGATGGGTTCGGGAAAGGTGGTCGCGGATCTCGTCACCGGACGCACGCCGGAGATCGATCTGGCGGGGTTGACGCTCGCGCGGTACGGCAGGTAGGCGTGTTCGCGCCAATCACGACGAGCGACGCCGCCATGCGGGCGGGAAGGCACGTTGCACTAGCTGGAAAAATTCATTCGTGGGGCCGCTCCTCAGCGCCGACGCTGTCGTCCGCGCGTGCAATCGGCGCCGACACGATCGGCCGATGCGACACGCCCTCCTGCGACAGCCGGCTTTCGAACAGCGTCAGCGCTTCGACGCGCACCTCGACGGGCCGCCCCGGCGCGCCGCCGTGCGCGGGCTGGCCGATCGCATCGTGCGGCAGCCGCGCGAGCGTCACGTGCGGCCGGAACGGCCGCCGGTCGGCCGGCACGCCGAGTTCGCGCAGCAGCGCCGCCAGCCCCGCATTCAGCGCGACGCAGGCGGCATCGGCCGCGAGTTCCGCGACGATCAGCCGCGCACGCGGCAGGCTCGGCCACCACGCGATCCGCTCGACCGGCAACGACGGCAACGCATGCGCGGCCGCGAGCGCGGGCAGGTGCGCGGCCAGCGCGTCGCACCGCTCCCGCTCGATTGCGCCGATGAACGCGAGCGTCATGTGCAGTTGCGCGGGCGGCATGCGCCGCGCGCCACGGGTGACCGGCAACGCGTGCAGCGCGTCGCGCGATGCCGCATCGGGCATCAGCGCGACGAACGCACGGAGCCGGTCGCCGTTCATGATTCGCTCACGGCGGCCCGCGGCGCATTCGGCGCGTCGGCGGAAGCAACCGGGCGCTGCGGCAGCGGGCCATGCTCGCCCCACACGTCGGCCGGCAGCACGCGTGCGAGTTCGGGGATCGTGTTGCGCGTGAACACCGGATCGGCGACGCCGGCCGCGCGCTGGCGGCGATAGTCGGCCCAGGCGGCGTGCGCGTACTTGCCGAGCGCGAGGATCGCGATCAGGTTGATGATCGCCATCAGCCCCATGCTCGTATCGGCCATCGCCCACACGAGCGGCAGTTGCCCGACACTGCCGAACATCACCATGCCGAGCACGGCGATGCGGAACAGCGGCAACACGCCGCGCCGCTTCGTGATGAATTCGACGTTGCCTTCCGCATACGCGTAGTTGCCGATCACCGACGAGAACGCGAGGAAGAAGATCGCGACGGCCATGTAGATGCCGCCCCAGTCGCCGACGTGGCTCGAAATCGCGCGCTGCGTGAGCGCCGCGCCCTCCATCCCGGTGCCGAGTTCGTACTGGCCCGACAGCAGGATCACGAACGCGGTCGCGCTGCAGATCACGATCGTGTCGACGAACACGCCGAGCATCTGGATCAGCCCCTGCGTGACGGGGTGGCGCGTGCTGGCGGTCGCGGCTGCGTTCGGCGCGCTACCCATGCCGGCCTCGTTCGAGAACAGCCCGCGCTTCACGCCGATCGCGATCGCCTGGCTGACCGCATAGCCGGTCAGGCCGCCGGCCGCCTGCTCGAGGCCGAACGCGCTCTTCACGATCAACGCGATCACGCCGGGCACCAGCGTGATGTGCGTCGCGACCGCGTAGACCGCGAGCGCGAGGTAGCCGATCGCCATCAGCGGCACGATCACCTGTGCGACCGTCGCGATGCGGCGGATGCCGCCGAAGATGATCGGCGCGGACAGCAGCACGAGACCGAAGCCAACCGTCTCGCGACGCCAGCCGAACGACGTATGGAACGCATCGGCGATCGCGTTGGCCTGCACCGCGTTGAACACGAAGCCGAACGCGAGGATCAGCGACAGCGAGAACAGCACGCCGAAGCCGCGCGAGCGCAGCCCCGTCTGGATGTAGTACGCGGGGCCGCCGCGATAGCTGCCGTCCGGGTGCGACACCTTGAAGATCTGCGCGAGCGTCGCCTCGACGAACGCGGACGACATCCCGACGAGCGCGGTCATCCACATCCAGAAGATCGCGCCCGGCCCGCCGACCGTCAGCGCCACCGCGACGCCGGCGATGTTGCCGGTGCCGACGCGGCTCGCGAGCCCGGTCGCGAACGCCTGGAACGACGAGATGCTGCCCGGCTCGCCCTTGCTGCCGACCAGCTTCATGCTGAGGAACAGCGCCTTCAGCTGGATCATCCGGAACCGCAACGTGAACCACGCGCCGGCGCCCAGCAGCAGCGCGATCAGCACGTAGTTCCACAGCACGCCGTTGACGGCTTCGATCAGCCCTTGCACGAATGCTTCCATCCAGAGTCCTTGTAAATAACGTCAGTCATGTGCGGCGACCGCGAATGCGGCCCGAGGGGCGACATGATATGACAGTTCTCAAGGATCATTACAAAACGAAAGGATTTGAGATGACGAAAAATCGACGCCGGATGTCATCAGGTTAGACGACGCTTCGCGAAAATGCGGGAGCGATGATGGCGCCCCGGCCCACCGGCTCGCGCCCGCGCGGCAGGAACGCCGGACGCCGCTCGGCTCATCCGGGCCGACGCTGATGCAACGACATCGATCGCGCGCCCAGCCATAAAAAAACCGGGCGCCCTTTCGGACGCCCGGCTTCCATCGAAACCCGCTCGCGCGCTTCAGCTCAGCGCGGCAGTTCCGAATGCCCCATCAGGTACGCATCGACCGAGCGCGCGCACTGGCGGCCTTCGCGGATCGCCCACACCACGAGCGACTGGCCGCGACGCATGTCGCCTGCCGCGAACACCTTGTCGACCGACGTGTAGTACGAACGATCGCCTTCGGTCGCCGCACGCGCATTGCCGCGCGCATCCTTCGCGACGCCGAACGCGTCGAGCACCGGCGCGGCCGGCTGCGTGAAGCCCATCGCGAGCAGCACGAGATCGGCCTTCATCTCGAACTCGGAACCCGGCACTTCCTGCATCTTGCCGTCCTTCCACTCGACGCGCACCGCGATCAGCTTCTCGACCTTGCCGTTCTTGCCTTCGAGACGCTTCGTCGCGACCGCCCAGTCACGCTCGCAGCCCTCGTCGTGCGACGACGACGTGCGCAGCTTGATCGGCCAGTACGGCCACACGAGCGGCTTGTTTTCCTCTTCCGGCGGCTGCGGCAGCAGCTCGAACTGCGTGACGTGCTTCGCGCCGTGACGGTTCGACGTGCCGACGCAGTCCGAACCCGTATCGCCGCCGCCGATCACGATCACGTGCTTGCCCTTCGCGAGCAGCTGGTCGGCCAGCTTGTCGCCCGCGTTCACGCGGTTCTGCTGCGGCAGGAAGTCCATCGCGAAATGGACGCCCGCGAGCTCGCGGCCCGGCACCGGCAGGTCGCGCGGCGTTTCCGAACCGCCGGCGATCACGACCGCGTCGAATTCTTCCTTCAGCGTGTCCGGCGAAATGGTTTCCTTCGCGAGGCTGCCGATCGACTCCGGCAGCGGCTCCTTGCCGATGAACACGCTGGTGCGGAACGTCACGCCTTCCGCTTCCATCTGACGCATGCGGCGGTCGATCAGCCACTTCTCGAGCTTGAAGTCGGGAATCCCGTACCGCAGCAGGCCGCCGATGCGGTCGTTCTTCTCGAACACCGTCACGTCGTGGCCCGCCCGCGCGAGCTGCTGCGCGGCGGCGAGGCCCGCGGGGCCCGAACCGACGACCGCGACCTTCTTGCCCGTCTTGTGTTCGGCCGGCAGCGGCTTGACCCAACCTTCGCCCCAAGCCTTGTCGATGATCGCGTGCTCGATCGACTTGATGCCGACCGGGTCGTCGTTGATCCCGAGCGTGCACGCCGCTTCGCACGGCGCCGGGCAGATGCGGCCCGTGAATTCCGGGAAGTTGTTGGTCGAGTGCAGGACTTCGATCGCCTGCTGCCAGTCCTGGCGGTAAACGAGATCGTTGAAGTCCGGGATGATGTTGTTGACCGGGCAGCCGTTGTTGCAGAACGGGATGCCGCAATCCATGCAGCGCGCGCCCTGGATCTTCGCGTCCGCGTCGGTCAGTGCCGCGACGAATTCCTTGTAGTGCTTCACGCGCGTGAGCGGTGCTTCGTACGCCTCGTGGCGGCGTTCGAACTCCAGAAAACCGGTTGCCTTGCCCATAAGGTGCTCTTCTGTTCGGTGTATCGGGTGGGGGAGCCACGCGCCGCCGTCAGGCGCGCGCGGCATTCGCTATGTCGTTCGTCGCTCAGGCGGCCAGCACTTCCTTCGCCGCCTTCTTCGCACCGATCTCGCCCAGCGCGCGCTTGTATTCGTGCGGGAACACCTTCACGAACTGGCGGCGCGCCGCGTCCCAGTTTTCCAGCAGCGACTTCGCGCGCGGCGAACCCGTGAACTGGAAATGACGCTCGACGAGCCCCTTGAGCAGCGCTTCGTCCGTCGTGCCTTCGTGCCAGAGCGCGCGGTCGACCGTGCGTTCCTGCTCGGCCTGCTGCAGCACCGGTTCGAGCGCGACCATCGACTTGTTGCACTTCGCCGCGAACGTGCCTTCCGGATCGTAGATGTACGCGAGGCCGCCCGACATGCCGGCCGCGAAGTTGCGCCCCGTCTCGCCGAGCACGACGACCGTACCGCCCGTCATGTATTCGCAGCCGTGGTCGCCCGTGCCTTCGACGACCGCCGTCGCGCCCGAGTTGCGCACGCAGAAGCGCTCGCCGGCCACGCCGCGGAAGAACGCTTCGCCTTCGATCGCGCCGTACATCACCGTGTTGCCGCAGATGATGTTTTCCTCGGACTTGCCGCGGAAGTCGTTGGTCGGACGAATGATGATCCGGCCGCCCGACAGGCCCTTGCCGACGTAGTCGTTGCCGTCGCCGACGAGGTCGAGCGTCACGCCCTTCGCGAGGAACGCGCCGAAGCTCTGGCCGGCCGTGCCCTTCAGCTGGATGTGCACCGCGTCGTCGGCCAGGCCGTCGTGGCCGTGCTTCTTCGCGATCACGCCCGACAGCATCGCGCCGACCGTCCGGTTCACGTTGCGCACCGGCTGGATGAACGACACATGCTCGCCGTTCTCGATCGCGGCCTTCGCCTTCTCGATCAGCACGTGGTCGAGCGCGCGCTCGAGGCCGTGATCCTGCACGTCGACATGGCGCGGCGCGACGTCCTCGCACTCTTCCGGCTGGTAGAACACGCGCGAGAAGTCGAGGCCCTTCGCCTTCCAGTGCTCGATGCCCTTGCGCGTATCGAGCAGGTCGGCGCGGCCGATCAGGTCGTCGAACTTCGCGACGCCGAGCTGCGCCATGATCTCGCGCACTTCCTCGGCGACGAAGAAGAAGTAGTTCACGACGTGCTCGGGCTGGCCCTTGAACTTCGCACGCAGCACCGGGTCCTGCGTCGCGACGCCGACCGGGCACGTGTTCAGGTGGCACTTGCGCATCATGATGCAGCCCTCGACGACGAGCGGCGCCGTTGCGAAGCCGAATTCGTCCGCGCCGAGCAGCGCGCCGATCACGACGTCGCGGCCCGTCTTCATCTGGCCGTCGGCCTGCACGCGGATGCGGCCGCGCAGGCGGTTCAGCACCAGCGTCTGCTGCGTTTCGGCCAGGCCGAGCTCCCACGGCGTGCCCGCATGCTTGACCGACGACAGCGGCGACGCACCCGTGCCGCCGTCATGGCCGGCGATCACGACGTGATCGGCCTTCGCCTTCGCGACACCGGCCGCGACCGTGCCCACGCCCACTTCCGACACGAGCTTCACGGAGATGCTCGCGCTCGGGTTCACGTTCTTCAGGTCGTGGATCAACTGCGCCAGATCCTCGATCGAGTAGATGTCGTGGTGCGGCGGCGGCGAGATCAGGCCGACCCCCGGCACCGAGTAACGCAGCTTGCCGATGTATTCCGACACCTTGTGGCCCGGCAGCTGGCCGCCTTCGCCCGGCTTCGCGCCCTGCGCCATCTTGATCTGGATCTGGTCGGCCGATGCCAGGTACTCGGCGGTGACGCCGAAGCGGCCCGACGCGACCTGCTTGATCTTCGAGCGCAGCGAATCGCCGTCCTTCAGCGGAATGTCGCTGACGATCTCGTCGCCGATCACCGACTTCAGCGTCTCGCCCGCCTTGATCGGAATGCCGCGCAGTTCGTTGCGATAGCGCTTCTGGTCCTCGCCGCCTTCGCCGGTGTTCGACTTGCCGCCGATCCGGTTCATCGCGACCGCGAGCGTCGCGTGCGCTTCGGTGCTGATCGAACCGAGCGACATCGCGCCGGTCGCGAAGCGCTTGACGATCTCCTTCGCCGGCTCGACGTCGTCGATCGGGATCGCCTTGGTCGGCTCGACCTTGAACTCGAACAGGCCGCGGAACGTCATGTGACGCTTGGTCTGGTCGTTGATCAGGTGCGCGTATTCCTTGTACGTCTGGTATGAGTTGCTGCGCGTCGCGTGCTGCAGCTTCGCGATCGAATCCGGCGTCCACATGTGGTCTTCGCCGCGCACGCGGTACGCGTACTCGCCGCCCGCGTCGAGCATGTCGCGCAGGACCGGGCTGTCGCCGAACGCATCGCGGTGCAGGCGGATCGCTTCTTCCGCGACTTCGAACAGGCCGATGCCGCCGACCTTCGATGCCGTGCCCTTGAAGTACTTCTCGACGAGGTCGCTCGACAGGCCGAGCGCTTCAAAGATCTGCGCGCCCGTGTACGACATGTACGTCGAGATGCCCATCTTCGACATCACCTTCTGCAGGCCCTTGCCGACGGCCTTCGTGAAGTTGTAGACGGCCTTCTCCGGCGACAGGTCGCCCGGCAGGCCTTCGGCCATCTTCGCGAGCGTTTCCATCGCGAGGTACGGGTGCACGGCTTCCGCGCCGTAGCCCGCGAGCAGCGCGAAGTGGTGCGTTTCACGCGCGGAGCCCGTCTCGACGACGAGGCCCGTGCTCGTGCGCAGCCCTTGCTGGACGAGGTGCGTGTGGATCGCCGACGTGGCGAGCAGCGCCGGAATCGCGACGTGCTCGGCGTCGGTCTTGCGGTCCGACACGATCAGCATGTTGTAGCCCGACTTCACCGCGTCGACGGCTTCCGCGCACAGCGACGCGAGGCGCGCCTCGATGCCTTCCTTGCCCCACGCGACCGGGTAGCAGATGTTCAGTTCGTACGCGCTGAACTTGCCGCCCGTGTACTGGTCGATCGCGCGGATCTTCGCGATGTCCTTGAAGTCGAGCACCGGCTGCGACACTTCGAGCCGCATCGGCGGGTTGATGTTGTTCGTGTCGAGCAGGTTCGGCTTCGGGCCGATGAACGACACGAGCGACATCACCATGTTTTCGCGGATCGGGTCGATCGGCGGGTTCGTGACCTGCGCGAACAGCTGCTTGAAGTAGTGATAGAGCGTCTTGTTCTTGTTCGACATCACCGCGAGCGGCGAGTCGTTGCCCATCGAACCGACGGCTTCCTCGCCCTGCTGCGCCATCGGCGCCATCAGGAACTTCAGGTCTTCCTGCGTGTAGCCGAACGCCTGCTGGCGGTCGAGCAGCGCAGCGCCCTGCGTGCGGCCGGCCGCGACTTCCTCGGCCTTCGGCTCGATCTCGTCGAGCTTGATGCGCACCGCGTCGATCCAGCTCTTGTACGGCTTCGCGTTCGCGAGGTTGTCCTTCAGTTCCTTGTCGTCGATGATGCGGCCGTGTTCCATGTCGATCAGGAACATCTTGCCCGGCTGCAGGCGCCACTTCTTGACGATCTTCGATTCGGGGATCGGCAGCGTGCCAGCTTCCGACGCCATGATGACGAGGTCGTCGTCGGTCACGATGTAGCGCGCCGGACGCAGGCCGTTACGGTCGAGCGTCGCGCCGATCTGGCGACCGTCGGTGAACGCGATCGCGGCCGGGCCGTCCCACGGTTCCATCATCGCGGCGTGGTATTCGTAGAACGCGCGGCGGTTCTCGTCCATCAGCGTGTGCTGTTCCCACGCTTCCGGGATCATCATCATCACCGCATGCACGAGCGGGTAGCCGGCCATCACCAGCAGTTCGAGACAGTTGTCGAACGATGCGGTATCCGACTGGCCCGGATAGATCAGCGGCCACAGCTTCGGCAGGTCGTCGGCGAGCACGTGCGATGCGATCGCGCCGGTACGTGCGTTCAACCAGTTCACGTTGCCCTTCACGGTGTTGATCTCGCCGTTGTGCGCGATCATCCGGTACGGGTGAGCCAGCTCCCACGCCGGGAACGTGTTGGTCGAGAAGCGCTGGTGCACGAGCGCGAGTGCCGACACGACGCGCGGGTCCTGCAGGTCGCGGTAGTACACGCCGACCTGGCCCGCGAGCAGCAGCCCCTTGTAGACGATCGTGCGCGCCGACATTGACGGCACGAAGTATTCCTTGCCGTGCTTGAGCTTCAGCGCCTGGATGCGGTGGCTCGCCGTCTTGCGGATCACGTACAGCTTCCGCTCGAGCGCGTCCGTCACCATGATGTCCTTGCCGCGGCCGATGAAGATCTGGCGGATCAGCGGCTCGCTCGCCTTGACCGTCGGCGAGATCGGCATCGCATGGTCGACCGGCACGTCGCGCCAGCCCAGCACGACCTGGCCTTCGGCCTTCACCGTACGCTCGAGTTCCTGCTCGCAGGCGAGACGCGATGCGTTTTCCTTCGGCAGGAAGATCATCCCCACCCCGTACTCGCCGGCCGGCGGCAGGTCCACGCCCTGCTTCGCCATTTCCTCGCGATAGAACGCGTCCGGAATCTGGATCAGGATGCCCGCGCCGTCGCCCATCAGCGGATCGGCGCCGACCGCGCCGCGGTGATCGAGGTTCTCGAGGATCTTCAGGCCTTGCTGAATGATCTCGTGGCTCTTCTTGCCCTTGATGTGAGCGACGAAGCCGACGCCGCAGGCGTCGTGTTCGTTTTGCGGGTCGTACAGACCTTGTGCGGCGGGCACCGCGGCGAGCGGCTGCTGGTGGTCGTTCATGGGGACACCGTCGTAAAGGGGGCCTGGAGGCCGTTGAACCGTTTTCTTGTTGCCGTCGAGCCCGCTCCCGACGGGAGACGGCACGGCCGACAGTGGTTGGGCAGGCTTCGCCCGGGCCACCGGAATTCGGAATATACGCGACGAATCAAGGGAATAGCAACAAAAACCGCTTGATCGAACCCCAATTAAATGGATGCCTTGATCTGGTGCTGTTTTATTGGGGGCGCATCGTTTTGGTGCAAAAAGAAGCGGCGCCCGCAGCGCCGCTTCTGGCCCGCCTTTCCGGCATTACTGCTGGATCGGTGGCGTGTTTTCACGCACCTTTCTGGGGCGTCCGCGCGGCAACGGCGAAACGCGCCGGTTCGCGGTGCGCGCCGCCCACTCGCGGTAATTCTCGCCGCCGAGCACCCAGCCCTTCAGCGTCGCCTGCTGCAGCTGGTCGGCCTGCCGCTCGTCGAGCGGCTGCTCGCACAGCTCCTTGTACGCACGCTGGCGGTCGAACGGCGTGTTGCCGAGCGCCCAGTAGAGCGGATGGTCGGTGATCAGGCTGTCGACGGTGAGCCCGACGTGATGCCGGTAGCTCGACCAGCGATAGGCCTCGGGCGTCGCGACGAGCTGCGCACGCACCGGGCTCATCTCGACCACGCGGCTCGCGAGCAGGAAATAACGCTCGCCTTCGATCACCGTCGCGCGATAGCGGCCTTCCCACAGCGTGCCGCGGCGCGAATAGCGCCGGTTGAAATGCGCGACGTAGCGACGGCCGACGGCCTGCATCGCCTTCGGCAGGCTGGCTTCGTCGCTGGGCGTCACGAGCAGTTGCACCTGGCGCGGCAGCAGCACGTAGGCATGCACCGACAGGTGATGATCGCGTGCGGCGGCCTTCAGGCAATCGATGAAGAGTTCGTAGTCCTGGTCGTCGACGAACGCGGGTTGCTGATCCAGGCCGCGCAGTATCACGTGCTGCGGCTGGTCGGGAACGTAGAGTCGTGCTAACCGTGCCATGCTGAATGTCCGTTTGAACGCGTTAGGAAATACCCGGAGGTCCGAAAGTGCGCACCTGCGTAGAATGCCTGTCCCTGCGGCGCGCGTAAGCGTACGGTCGTGCGAATCCTAGGGAGAAAACTCTAACTTACGAGCTTGTTTGGTTTTAAACGCAGTCGTCATAATGAGCACGCCTTTGATCGGAGGAGACACAATGAAACGAAAACTGGCCATTACGGGGGCCGCAGCGCTCGCATTCACGTTCGCGGGCGGTACGGCACATGCACAATCCGCAGGTGATTTCTACGTCAGCACCGGCTGGCTGCACCTTTCGCCGCAGGACAGCAGTGACCCGCTGTTCGTCTACCGCGTAGGCGGCACGCCCATCAACCAATCGATTCCCAACACCGGCGCCGGCATCAACGACGCCGACACGCTGGGGCTCGCAGCAGGCTACTTCGTCACCGACCATATCTCCACCGAGCTCGTGATGGGGATCCCGCCGAAGTTCGACATCACCGGCAAGGGTCAGTTCGACAGATTCGGCGTACTCGGCCGTGCATACCAGTGGAGCCCTGCCGTCCTGCTTCGCTACCACTTCAACGACGCCAATGCGAAGTTCCGTCCGTATGTCGGCGTCGGCGCGACGTACGTCTGGTTCACCGGCGCCAAGATCACCAACAGCGCGTTCGAGAACGGCGTGCTCGGCGGCCCGACCAGCGCGACGACCAGCAACCAGTGGGCGCCCGTGCTCAACGCCGGCTTCACGTACAACTTCACGAAACACTGGTTCGCAGGCCTGTCGCTGTCGTACATCCCGGTCAGCGTGACCGCGACGTTCACGACGGCCCGCCGGACGCCGGTCGGGACGCTGACGGAAACGTCGAAGGCCCACATCTCGCTGAACCCGATCGTCACGTACCTGAACCTCGGCTACCGCTTCTAAGCGTAGTCGAATATTTGGGGAATGGTTAATCCTGCTGCAATTTGTAGCGGATTTTTCCTGGCGTAACGTCTCCACGATGCAAAACGCCCCGGCGCTCAGCGCGCCGGGGCGTCGTTTTTTCGCGTCAGGCACGGTCCGGGCGACGGTTTTTTACCGGACGCGGACGCGGCCATCGCCGCTAGACGACGTCGATGTCGTCCAGCGCATCGGGCGCGATCAGGTCGATGCGGTCCGTGCAGACGGCATCGACGCCCCAGCGCGCGAGTTCGCGTGCCCGTTCGAGGTCGTTCACCGTGTAAACCAGGATGCGCAACCCGGCCGCCTTGATCGCGCGCACCAGCGATTCGTCGAGCCGAGTGTGGTCTGCATGCAACGATACGCAGTCGAGCGCATCGATGACCTGCGCATGCCAGTCGTCCGGCACGACTTCGTAGAGCATCCCGCGCGGCAACGCCGGCACCGTCGCACGCGCCTGTTGCAGCGCCTCGAACGAGAACGACGACAGCAACGGCGCAACGGCGGCATCGCGCCAGTACGCAGCCGCGTCGGCCGCCACGCGCTGCCCGGTTTCGCGCTCGCGCCCCGGGCACGGCTTGATCTCGACGTTCGCGGCCAGCCCGTGCGCGAGGCAGCGCGCCGCCGCCGCCTCGAGCGTCGGCATCCGTTCGCCGGCGAAGCGCGCATCGCGCCACGCGCCCGCGTCGAGCGCGGCCAGCGCCGCATAACGCATGCCCGCCGCCGCTCCGTGGCCGTTCGAGGTCCGGTCGACCGTGTCGTCATGCAGCAGGAACGTCACGTCGTCGGCCGACAGTTTCGCGTCGAATTCGACCATCCGGTGCCCGCGCCGCGCGCCCTCGTCGAGCGCGGCCAGCGTGTTCTCCGGTGCGAGCGTGCCGCCGCCGCGATGGGCGACGACACGCGGATAGGGCCAGTCGATACGGGTGATCATCGTCGGTCTCTCGGCGAATGCAGCGGTTTCAGCCGGCGCGCTTGCCGGATTCGGGATCGAAGAAATGCAGCCGGTGCGCGGGCAGCGCGGCCGCCAGCGCCGTGCCGCGCGCGGGGCGGTCCGCGTGCGGCAGGCGCACCGCGATGTCGTGATCGCCCCAGCGGCCGTGCGCGAGATTGTCCGCGCCGAGCAGCTCGCACGAATCGACCGGCAGCGTCGCCTGCGCGACGCCCGGCTGCGGCGTCATGTGTTCGGGACGCATGCCGAGTACCCAGTCGCGCCCGGTGGCGATCTCGCGGCCGATGCCCGGCGCGCCGGCCACCGGCAGCGCGGGACCGCCGCCCGCGACCGTGAAGCTCGCGCCGTCTTCCGACAGCCGGCCGTGCATCAGGTTCATCGCGGGCGAGCCGATGAAGCCCGCGACGAACACCGTCGCCGGCTTCTCGTACACGTCGACCGGTGCGCCGATCTGCTCCGCGTAACCACGGTTCATCACGATCACCCGCTGCGCGAGCGTCATCGCCTCGATCTGGTCGTGCGTCACGTACACGCTGGTCGTCGCGAGCCGCGCATGCAGCCGCTGGATCTCGAGCCGCATCTGCACGCGCAGCTTCGCGTCGAGGTTCGACAACGGCTCGTCGAACAGGAACACCGACGGCTCGCGCACGATCGCGCGCCCCATCGCGACGCGCTGCCGCTGCCCGCCCGACAGTTCACGCGGGCGCCGCGCGAGCAGCGGCTCGAGCTCGAGGATCTTCGCGGCCGCGGCCACCCTTGAATCGATCGTCGCGCGCTCGATCCCGCGGATCTTCAGCCCGTAACCCATGTTCTGCGCGACCGTCATGTGCGGGTACAGCGCATAGTTCTGGAACACCATCGCGATGTCGCGATCCTTCGGCTCCAGCGTGTTGACGACCCGGTCGCCGATCGCGATCTCGCCGTCCGTCACGCTCTCGAGCCCCGCGATCATCCGCAGCAACGTCGACTTGCCGCAGCCCGACGGGCCGACCAGCACGATGAATTCGCCGTCGGCGATCTCCACGTCGATGCCATGCAGCACGTGCTGCTTGCCGTCGTAGGATTTCCTGACGCCCTTCAAGCTCAGCGCAGCCATACCTGGTCCTTCTCCCGGTTACCGTGGGGGTTATTTTTCGGAATCGACGAGGCCGCGCACGAACCAGCGCTGCATCGCCAGCACGACGACGAGCGGCGGGATCATCGCCAGCAGCAGCGCCGCCATCACGTATTGCCATTCGGTCGCGGCGTCGCCGCTCGCGATCATCGTCTTGATACCCACCACCGCCGTCGACAGCGACGCTTCCGTCGTGATCAGGATCGGCCACAGATACTGGTTCCAGCCGTAGATGAAGGTGATCACGAACAGCGCGGCGATGCTCGTCTTCGACAGCGGCAGCACGACGTCCCAGAAGAAACGCAGCGGCCCCGCGCCGTCGATGCGCGCGGCATCCATCAGTTCGTCGGGCAGTGTCATGAAGAACTGGCGGAACAGGAACGTCGCGGTGGCCGACGCGATCAGCGGCAGCGAGAGCCCGGCGTAGGTGTTCGTCAGATGCAGCGTCGACACGACCTGCACGGTCGGGAAGATCCGCACTTCCACCGGCAGCATCAGCGTGATGAAGATCAGCCAGAACGCCGTGTTGCGAAACGGGAAGCGGAAATAGACGATCGCGTATGCGGACAGGATCGATACCGCGATCTTGCCGACCGCGATGCCGAGCGCCATCGCGAAGCTGTTCACGAGCAGGCGGCCGAACGGCGCCGTCGTGCCGCCGCTGCCGTGCCCCCAGATGTACGCGACGTTCTCGAACAGGTGCGTGCTCGGCACGAGCGACAGCGGCACCGTCAACACTTCCTGCGCGTTCATCGTCGCCGCGCAGAACGCGACGTAGACAGGGAACACGATCAGCACCACGCCCGCGATCAGCACCGCGTGGCAGAACAGGTCGAAGCCCTTGCGATTTTCGATCATGCGTATTGCACCCTGCGTTCGACGAAGCGGAACTGGATCACCGTGAGCGCGACGACGATGATCATCAGCACGACCGACTGCGCGCCCGAGCTGCCGATGTCGAGCCCCTGGAAGCCCTCCGCGAAGATCTTGTAGATCAGCGTCCTGGTGCTCTGCGCCGGGCCGCCGCCGGTGGCCGCGTCGATCACCGGGAAGGTGTCGAAGAATGCGTAGACGAGGTTCACGACCAGCAGGAAGAAACTCGTCGGCGACAGCAGCGGCAGCACGATGTTGAAGAAGCGCCGCACCGGCCCCGCGCCGTCGATCGCCGCCGCCTCGATCAGCGAGCGCGGAATCGCCTGCAGCCCCGCGTAGAAGAACAGGAAGTTGTAGCTCACCTGCTTCCACACCGACGCCAGCACGACGAGGAACATCGCCTGCTCGCCGTTCAGCGCATGGTTCCACACGATGCCGCCCTTCGCGAGCGCATATGTGATCAGGCCGATGCTCGGGTTGAACAGGAACGCCCACAGCACGGCCGCGATCGTCGGCGCGACCGCGTACGGCCAGATCAGCAGCGTGCGGTACACGCGCGCGCCGCGGATCACGCGGTCGGCGCATGCGGCGAGCAGCAGCGACACGACGAGCCCGCTCACCGTGACCAGCGAACTGAACACGAGCGTCGTGCGCAACGAATCGAGATACAGCGGATCGGCGAACAGGTGCGTGAAGTTCGCGAGGCCGACGAATTCGCTCGACGTGCCGAACGCGTCCTGCGTCTGCGTGGACTGCCACAGCGCGACGCCGGCCGGCCACAGGAAGAACACGGCGGTGATCGCGAGCTGCGGCGCGATCAGCAGGTACGGCACCGGGCTCGTACCGAAACGGGAACGGGATTGCATCGCGGATATCCGGTCAGGCGAAACGGAAGGGAAACCGCGCCGCCGGACGGCATGCGCTGACGCGCGATACCGCCGGCGGCACGAAGCGATGCGTGCTCAGCCGCCCGACTTCTCGAAACGGCGCAGCAGCTCGTCGCCGCGCGACGCAGCCGAATCGAGCGCGTCCTTCGGCGACTTCTTCTGCGCCCAGACCTGTTCGAACTCCTCGTCGACCACCGTGCGAATCTGCGGCATGTTGCCCAGGCGCAGCCCCTTCGTGTACGGCAGCGGCGGCTTGTTCAGCATCTGCTTGATCGCGGTTTCGGCGCTCGGGTTCTTCGCGTAGAAGCCCTGCTGGCGGGTCAGATCGTACGCGGCGGTCGTGACCGGCAGGTAGCCGGTGTCCTGGTGCCACTTCGCGGCGACCGCGGGCGAAGCGAGGTACGCGAGGAATTTCGCGACGCCCTTGTAGGTCGCCGGGTCCTTGCCGGCCAGCACCCACAGGCTCGCGCCGCCGATGATCGCGTTCTGCGGCGCGCCCTTCACGTTCGCGTCGTACGGCAGCATGCCCGTGCCGTAGCTGAACTTCGCGAATTTCTGCACGTTCGCGAGCGCGCCCGACGACGTCGTGAGGATCCCGCAGTCGCCGCTGTAGAACTTCGCCGACGCTTCGTCCTTGCGGCCCGCGTACGTGAACGTGCCGTCCTTCGCCATCTGCTGCAGGAAGGAGATGTGTTCGATCTGCTGCGGCTTGTTGAACTCGAGCACGGCGTCGGTACCGTCGAAGCCGTTGTTGCGGCTCGCGAACGGCAGCCCGTGCCACGCGCTGTAGTTTTCGAGCTGGATCCAGCCTTGCCAGCCGGTCGTGAAGCCGCACGCCATCCCCGACTTGCGCAGCTTCTCGGCATCCGCCTTCACGTCGGCCCACGTCTTCGGCGGCTGGTTCGGATCGAGGCCCGCCTTCTTGAACGCGTCCTTGTTGTAGTACAGCACCGGCGTCGAGCTGTTGAACGGCATCGACACGAGGTGGCCCGTCTTCGCGTCGCTGTAGTAGCTCGCGATGGTCGGCACGAACGCCTTTTCGTCGAGCGTCACGCCGGCCTGCTTGAACACGTCGTAGACCGGCACGACCGCCTTCTTCGCCTGCATCATCGTCGCCGTGCCGACTTCATAGACCTGGAGGATCGCCGGCGCGTTGCCGCTGCGATAGGCCGCGATGCCCGCTGCGAGCGCCTGGTCGTAGGTGCCCTTGTAGACCGGCACGATCTTGTAATCGCTTTGCGACGCGTTGAACTGGTCGGCGATCGCATTGACCCGCTCGCCGAGCGCGGCCTCCATCGCATGCCAGAACTGGATTTCCGTCGCGGCGAGCGCCACGTGCTGTACCCCGAACATCAGCGCGCCGCCGAGCGCGATCGAACGAACCAGTGTCCCCGCAGGCTTCTTCTTCATCGACCTCTCCTATGAAAACGTTACCAACAGCGTGTGCAACATTCCCGTCGCCATTGAACCGGCGAAGTCTAGTGATCGTTTGTGACAGTCAGTTGTCGTTGATGACGAACAGGCGCTGATATTCCTTCAGCGCGAAGCGGTCGGTCATGCCGGCGATGTAGTGCGCGACGAGACGCGGCTGCTGCGCCGCGTCGTCGGACTGGTACGGCGGCGGCAGCAGGCGCGGATCGTCGATGAACGCGTCGAACAACCCGGTGACGACGCGCTGTGCCTTGCTCGCCATGCGCATCACCTTGTAGTGGCGATACAGGTTCTTGAAGAGGAAGCGCTTGAGGGCTGCCGCCTGCGCGGCGACCTCCGGGCTGTGCGACACGAGCGGCGGCGCGGCGCGCACGTCGTCGAGCGACGCGGGGGCGACGCGGGCGAGATTGCGCGTCGTCTCGTCGATCAGGTCGACGATCAGCGTGTTGATGATGCGGCGCACCGTCTCGTGCACGAGCCGGCGGCCTTCGAGGTGCGGGAATTCGGCGAGCGCCGCTTCGTAGTGACGCTGCCACAGCTCCACTTCGGCGAGCTGCTCGATCGTGATCAGGCCGGAGCGCAGGCCGTCGTCGACGTCGTGGTTGTTGTAGGCAATTTCATCGGCGATGTTCGCGAGCTGCGCTTCGAGCGACGGCTGGCGACCCTGCAGAAAGCGCTCGCCGAGCGCGCCGAGCTTGCGCGCATTCTCGCGCGAGCAGTGCTTCAGGATGCCTTCGCGCGTCTCGAAGCACAGGTTCAACCCGTTGAACGCGCCGTAGTGCTCCTCGAGCTCGTCGACCACCGCGAGGCTCTGCAGGTTGTGCTCGAAGCCGCCGTGCTCGCGCATGCACGCATTCAGCGCGTCCTGCCCGGCATGGCCGAACGGCGTATGGCCGAGATCGTGCGCGAGCGAGATCGCTTCGACGAGATCCTCGTTCAGGCGCAGGTTGCGTGCGACCGAGCGCGCGATCTGCGCGACTTCGAGGCTGTGCGTGAGGCGGGTGCGGAACAGGTCGCCTTCGTGATTGACGAAGACCTGCGTCTTGTATTCGAGCCGGCGAAACGCGGTCGAATGGACGATGCGGTCGCGATCGCGCTGGAATTCGGTGCGCGCCGCCGGCGGCGTTTCAGGATGGCGGCGGCCGCGTGACTGCGACGCGTGCGCGGCATACGGAGCGAGATGGGCTTCCAGCGCCGCCAGCGTCGGCGGCTCGGCCACCGGCGCAGCGGATGCGCGGCTGGCTTCGGGCAGTGTGCTGCTGGATGTCTCGCTCACGTCTCCTCCATGTCAGGGGCGCCGGCGAATCCGGGCCGCCGTTAGCGCGTCGTCTGCGCCAGTGTAGCGAATACCGCTTCGTCCGGCGCCTGCGTGATCAGCGTATCGCCGAATCGCTTCAGCAGGATGAACTTGATCGCGCCGGCCTCGGCCTTCTTGTCGACGCGCATCAGGTCCATGTAGCGCGCATCGCCGAGCGCGGGCCCGCGGGTCGGCAGATGCGCGGCCGCGATCACCGCATCGAGGCGTTGCCGCGACGCTTCGTCGAGGAGGCCGAGCCGCACCGACAGGTCGCCCGCCATCACCATCCCGCAGCCGACCGCCTCGCCGTGCAGCCATTCGCCATAGCCGAGCCCGGCCTCGATCGCATGGCCGAACGTGTGGCCGAAATTCAGGATCGCGCGCAGGCCGCCTTCGCGTTCGTCGGCCGCGACGACGCTCGCCTTGATCTCGCACGAACGCTTCACCGCGTACGCGAGCGCTGCGGGCTCGCGACGGTTCAGCGCCTCGACGTTCGCCTCGATCCAGTCGAAGAACCCGGCATCGGCGATCGCGCCCGTCTTGATGACTTCGGCCACGCCCGCCGCCAGCTCGCGATCGGGCAGCGTCGTCAACGCGCCGATGTCCGCGATCACGGCCTGCGGCTGGTAGAACGCGCCGATCATGTTCTTGCCGAGCGGGTGGTTGATGCCCGTCTTGCCGCCGACCGACGAATCGACCTGCGACAGCAGCGTCGTCGGCACCTGGATGAACGGCACGCCGCGCATGTAGCACGCAGCGGCAAAGCCGGTCATGTCGCCGACCACGCCGCCGCCGAGCGCGACGAGCGTCGTCTTGCGATCGGCGTGATCCGTCAGCAGGCCGTCGAAGATCAGGTTCAGCGTTTCCCAGTTCTTGTACGCCTCGCCGTCAGGCAGCACGACCGTCGACACACGCTTGCCGAGCGGCGCGAGCGCCGCGCGCAGCGCGTCGCCATAGAGCGGATCGACCGTCGTGTTCGTGACGATCGTGACGGACGAACCCTTGATGTGGGGCGCGAACAGCTCGGTGCGGCCGATCAGGCCGGCGCCAATATGAATCGGATAGGCGCGGTCGCCCAGATCGACGTTGACAGTAATCATGCTTGTAGCGGCTTGGCGATGACGCCGGCCAGTTCGAGTTGCATCAGCACCATGTTGACGAGACCGTTGACCGACGGACGGCCGGTCTCGATGACGAAATCCGCGCATTCGCGGTACAGCGGGTCGCGCACTTCGTACAGCGCTTCGAGACGCCCCTTCGGATCTTCCGTCTGCAACAGCGGGCGGTTCTTGTCCTTGCGCGTGCGCAGCCACAGATCGTGCGGATTGGCGCGCAGGTAGACGACGATGCCGTTGGCTTTCAGGCTGTCGCGATTTTCCGGGCGCAGCACCGCGCCGCCGCCCGTCGCGAGCACGATGTTCTCGCGCTGCGCGAGATCGGCGATCACCTGCGTTTCGCGATCGCGAAACCCGGCCTCGCCCTCCAGCTCGAAGATCACCGGAATGCGCGCGCCCGTGCGGGCCTCGATTTCGTGGTCGGAGTCGAAGAACGTCCTGTCGAGACGACGCGCGACCGCACGGCCCACGGTGGTCTTACCCGCTCCCATAAGGCCGACGAAAAATACGTTTGCATGTGGGTCCCGCGCTTGCAACGGCTTCCTCTGCTTCAATCTTGCTGGTGTGTGGCGCAGCTTACTGGCAAAGCGGCTGCCTTGTCGAGCCTGCGCCGGCGGCTTCCGGCCCCGTTTCCTCGGCATCCGCGTCGCCCGCGCCGGGTGCGCCGCAACGCGCATCGACGACGGTCGGCGTGATGAAAACGACCAGTTCGTTGCGCTGGTCGCGCTGCGCGCGGTGCCGGAAAAGCGCGCCCAGAAACGGTATTTTGCCCAAGAGCGGCACCCGCGTCACATCGTTCCGGTTCAGTTGTTCATAGATGCCGCCGATCGCGACCGTCCCGCCATTCTCGACCTCGACGCGCGTTTGCACATGCTTCGTATGGATGGCGGGGCCCGCCGCGGTGGGCTCGCCGACGCTGTCCTTCGTCACGTCGAGATCGAGCACCACGCGCCCGTCCGGCGTGATCTGCGGCTCGACTTCGAGCTTGAGCGTCGCGCGGCGGAACTGCACACCGCTCATGCCGTTGCCGACCTTCGCCTGGTACGGCAGCTCGGAACCCTGTTCGACGATGGCCTTGACGCGATCGGCCGTCACCACCCGCGGACGCGAAACGATCTGGCCCCGTCCCTGCGCCTCGAGCGCGCTCAGTTCGATGTCGAGTACGCGGCTGAGTGGCGCGGCGAACAGCGTGAAACCGGCGGTCACCGCGTCGAAGCCGCCGAGCGGCCGCGCGGCAAGGTCGAGCGCGTTGCGTGCGTTCGCCGTGAAGGGCGCGCCTTCGGCCGCTGGCGGCCGCCCCTGCGCACGCAGCGCGACGCGGGCGCCGAGGTTGCGCGAGAAACCCTGCTCGCCTTCGACGATGCGGGCCTCGATCCGGACCTGCCGCGACGGCCGGTCGATCGCATCGATCAGGCCCGCGATCTGCGTGATGCGCGGCGCGAGATCGGTGACGAACAGCAGGTTCGTGCGGGGATCGGCCGCAGCAGCGCCGCGCTTCGACAGCAGGCGCTGGCCGGTCGCGCCGGCCAGCAGCCGTTGCACGTCCTGCGCGCGGGGATAGTGCAGCACGAACGTACGGCTCGCGAGCGGCTCCAGATCGGCGGCCCGCGCATGCATTTCGAAGCGCTCGCGTTCGCGCGCAGCCAGCTCGGCTGCCGGTGTGACCCAGATCACGTTGCCGCGCCGGGACATCGCGAGCCCGTGCGTGTCGAGCAGCGTGTCGAACGCCTCGCGCCAGCGGACATTATTCAGACGTAACGTCACCGTGCCGCGCACCTGCTCGCCGACGACGATATTGAGCCCCGTGAACCGCGCGATCGCGTCGAATGCGGCCGCGAGCCCGACGCCCTGCAGATTCAGCGAGATCCGCCGCGCGTCGTCCGCATCGCCCGGTTGCCGGGCCGCAGCGTCGCTCATCCGGGCCGGCGGCGCCAGCGGGATCGGCGGTCCCTCCAGCGTGGGGGTCGTTGCGGCGGTTTCCGTCGGCAGTGCCGTGCGCGCCGCCTGATCGAATGGCGGCGGGCCGGCGTCCTGCGCTACCGCACCGTCCGCGCCGTCGGCCACGCGCAGCGACTGCGGCAAGCCTGGCACCGACACATCCGTCGCCCCGGCGGGCCAGACCGCGGGCAGCGGCGGCAACGACGCGCCGGCGTCGGCCGCCGTCACCCCGGCCCAGATGGCAAATAGCCAACAGCCGTGTTTCGTCATGGCCGGCCTCCGTCGTCCAGGACGAGCCGCTGCGCTCCGTCCGCCGTCGCAAGCGTCACGGCCGCGCGCTCGACGCGCACCACGCGCGCGGCCCCGAGCAGGTCGCCAGGCGCAACGGCGGTGAACGCGCCATCGCCGTCGTCGAACAACGCGAGACCGGCGCGCGCGTCGCGAATCGTGCCGGCGAGGCGCGCCGCGTGCCCCGCCGCTTCGGCCGGGCCAGCCTCGCCGAACGGATCGGCGTCGAGCGCCGCGGCGCGAACCGGCGTGTTGTCCGGAGCAGTCGTTGTCGCCGGCAGTGCCGGAAACACGTCGACGGACATGTCCACCCGCGCCGCCGCCATGCCACGCTCGATACGCAGCGCCGTCGGTACCGCCAGCACCGGGAAGCGCGCGAGCCCGCCAACCATGTGCAGCAGCGCGCGAAAACCGCCATCCGCGGCGATGTGCACGGTGCGCCGGCCGTCCGATTCCGCGCCATCGGCGCGCTGCGGCTCGATCGATACCCCGCGCAGCCCGCTCGACGCGGCGAGATCGGCCAGTTCCAGCATCAGTGCCGCCCATTCCGGCGCATGCGGCGAATGATCGTCGCGCGTCGACGCACGATGTCCGTCGCGTCGTCGTCCCGCGGCAGCAAGCACACGTTGCGCGTCGGCCGCGCGCGCCTGCGCTGCGGCGAGCAACGCGCGACTATGGGCCAGCCCGCTCCAGTCGGCCGCATTCGCCAGATGAATGCCGCCGGCCAGCACGGCGGCGAATGCCAGTACACACCCCATGGCATGCACGGCCGCCGGCGACACACGCGACAGGCGGCCCGACCCGGCACCTCCGCGCAGCACCGGCCGATACACGAGCACGGTCATGCTCCACCTCCCGACACCGTCCGCGACGGCATCGCGTCGTGCCAGCGCAACTGCACCGAGAACCGGAACGGCATCCCGGCCGGGGCAGCCGGCGCGTCCGAGGCAGGCTTCAACGTCTCTATATCGATCCGCCAGTCGCGCTGCTCGCGCGCCATCGCGGCGAGCCACCGCGCAGCCGCCCGGTAACTCGCGGCACGGGCATCGAGCACGGCGCCGGTCGACGTCATGCGCAGCGCGTCGAGCCGGATATGATCGGCGCGCACCTGCGTGAGGGTCGCGAGCAACCCTGCCACGCGCCGGTAGGGTGCGGCCAGCGCAGCCGCCTGCGCGTCGCGCTGCGCGACGGCGGCAGCGGCATTGGCGGCGCGTGTCGCAGCCGCCACCTGGGGCTGCAACTGCCGCAGCCGCGTCTCCACGCTGGCACGCTCGGCGTCCACCCGCCACCGCGACAACCCGGCAGCGCCCGTCCACAGGCCGGCGCCGAGCACGCCGAGCAGGATCGCGACACCGCACTGCGCGACCCGGCGACGCCGCAACGCCTGCGCCAATCGCTCGCGGTACGGCAGCAGGTTGAAGTCGCCGAGTACTGCCTGCCCGGGCGCAATCGCCGCGGCCCCGCTCGCCGCCACGTGACCGGCCATCACTCCCACACCCCGCGCAACGCCAGCCCGAATGCGACGGCAAACGCCGGGCCGCCCGGCATGCCGGCGCGCGCGCACGGCTGGCCGTCCCACCCCGCGCAGTCGAACGGCACCACCGCCGTGCCGAGCACATCGCCAATCTCGGCGACGGACGTGTCGAAGCGGGCGATACATCGCTCGTCCCCGGCGACGAATACGCAACCCACGGCTCCGAGCACGCGCCGGCGCAACGCATCGGGAAGCGCTTCCGGCAACGTGCCGGACAGTGTGAGCACCGGGACAGCCGATCGGCCCTCGATGCGCCAGCCGCGCACACCCGCGTCACAGAACCACAGCACGGCGTAGGAACCCTGCGCGTCGAGTTCGAACTGCGCGGCATAGCGCAGCGCGCGCAGCACGGCAACCGACTCGCCGTCGATCACCGTCAGGTCGATACCAGCCTGGGCGGCCACGTCGATCCGCCGTTCGAGCAGCGCCAGCGGCGCCACCGCCACCGCGATCTCGCCGGACCGCACGCCGCCGTAATGCCGCCAGTCGAACGCCAGACTATCCGGCGCCAGCCCCGAAATGCGTTCGGCCGCTTGCCGCGCGGCGTCCGGGATGTCGCCGCGCCCGGCCAGATCGAGCGTCGCGGTACGCATCTCGTCATCGTGCAGCGCCATCACGCCGCGCACGTCGCACTGCACATCGGACGCCGATAGCCGCGACACGGCGGCCGCCAGCGACCGCGCGACGGCTGCCCAACGCGCATCTTCCGGCCCGCCCGCCAACCCGACCGGCTCCCGCTCGAGCCCCTCGACGCGCACGTTCGCGCACTTGCCGCGCCGGCTCACCACGGCCACCCTCACCTCGTGCGCACCGACGTCGATTCCCGTCGACCGGTACCTGCCCTGTGCAAACCGTGCCACCCATCGTCCTGCCATCCCAGCCTCCCGAGATCGTCGCGGCCCACGCCGCGTTTCCGAGACCTGATTCTGCAAAGCGATGCGTGCGGCCGACAGTCGGCCAAACGGCCAGCATCTGCTCGCGGCGGCCGCGCACGGACTTATGCTGACGGCACGCCGACCGCGGCTTTCCGACGGGCGGCCCCCGCGTCAGGACCGGTCTTACCGGACAGCTATAATCGCGGGACTGTTTTCCGGTATGCCTATGCAATCCACGACTCCTACGTCCCCGCCTCCCGCCCCGGAGCCGAAGAAGCGGCCCTGGTGGCAAAAAGTCCTGCTCGGCTTCGCCGCGATGTGCGTGGCCCTCGTCGTGGCCGGCGGCCTCGTGCTCGGCTACGCGCTCGTCGTGGCCTGGCCGAACATGCCGTCGCTCGACGCGCTGACCGACTACCGCCCGAAGGTGCCGCTGCGCATCTATACGTCCGATCACGTGCTGATCGGCGAATTCGGCGAGGAGCGCCGCGACGTCGTCCATTTCAAGGACGTGCCCGACTCGCTGAAGAAGGCGATTCTCGCGATCGAGGACGCGCGCTTCTACGATCACGGCGGCGTCGACCTCACCGGCATCATCCGCGCCGGCTTCGTCGCGCTGACGAACGGCCACGCGTCGCAGGGCGCGAGCACGATCACGATGCAGGTCGCGCGCAACTTCTTCCTGTCGAGCGAGAAGACCTACACGCGCAAGATCTACGAGATGCTGCTCGCGTACCGGATCGAGCGCGCGCTGACGAAGGATCAGATTCTCGAGGTCTACATGAATCAGATCTATCTCGGCCAGCGCGCGTACGGCTTCGCGAGCGCCGCGCGGGTCTATTTCGGCAAGGACCTGAAGGACATCACGCTCGCGGAAGCCGCGATGCTCGCGGGGCTGCCGAAGGCGCCGTCCGCGTATAACCCGGTCGTCAACCCGAAGCGCGCGAAGGTGCGCCAGGAATACATCCTGCAGCGGATGCTCGAGCTGAACTTCATCACGCGCGAGCAGTACGACGAAGCCGCCGCGCAGCCGCTCGTCGTCAAGGGGCCGGGCCGCGATTTCAGCGTGCACGCCGAGTACGTCGCGGAAATGGTCAGACAGATGATGTACGCGCAGTATCGCGAGGAAACCTACACGCGCGGCTTCAACGTCGTCACGACGATCGATTCCGCGGACCAGCAGGTCGCGTACACCGCGCTGCGCAAGGGCATCATGGATTACGAGCGCCGCCACGGCTATCGCGGGCCGGAAGGCTTCATCGAGCTGCCGGCCGGCGCCGACGATCGCGAACAGGCGATCGACGACGCGCTGCTCGAACATCCCGACAACGGCGAGCTGATCGCCGCGGTCGTGACGGCCGCGAGCCCGCGCCAGATCACGGTGGCGTTCATCGACGGCAGCACGGCGACGATCGAGGGCGACAACCTGCGCTTCGCGTCGGGCGCGCTGTCGACCAACGCGCAGCCGAACCGCCGCATCCGCCCCGGAGCGATCGTCCGCGTCGTGAAGAACGACGCCGGCAAATGGTCGATCACGCAGTTGCCGCAGGTCGAAGGCGCGTTCCTGTCGATCGTCCCGCAGGACGGGGCGATCCGCTCGCTCGTCGGCGGCTTCGACTACAACAAGAACAAGTTCAACCACGTCACGCAGGCGTGGCGGCAACCGGGTTCGTCGTTCAAGCCGTTCATCTACTCGGCGTCGCTCGACAAGGGCCTCGGCCCGGCGACCGTGATCAACGACGGCCCGCTGTATTTCAGCGCCGCGGAAACGGGCGGCCAGCCGTGGGAGCCGAAGAACTACGGCGGCGGCTTCGAGGGCCCGATGTCGATGCGCACCGCTCTGCAGCGCTCGCGCAACCTCGTGTCGATCCGGATTCTCAACAACATCGGCACGAAATACGCGCAGCAATACATCACGCGCTTCGGCTTCGACGCCGATCGCCATCCGGCCTACCTGCCGATGGCGCTCGGCGCCGGCCAGGTCACGCCGCTGCAGATGGCCGGCGCGTACTCGGTCTTCGCGAACGGCGGCTATCGCGTCAATCCGTACCTGATCGCCGAGGTCACCGATCCGAACGGCGCGATCGTCGCACGCGCGCAGCCGCTCGTCGCGGAGCAGAACGCGCCGCGCGCGATCGACGCACGCAACGCCTATGTGATGAACAGCCTGCTGCAGAGCGTCGCGCAGCGCGGCACGGGCGCCCGGACCAACGTGCTCAAGCGCACCGACCTCGCGGGCAAGACCGGCACGACGAACGACTCGCACGACGCGTGGTTCGCCGGCTACCAGCACACGCTCGCCGCAATCGCGTGGATCGGCTACGACAATCCGCGCAGCCTCGGCGATCGCGAAACCGGCGGCGGCCTGTCGCTGCCGGTCTGGATCGAGTACATGGGTGCGGCGCTGAAGGGCGTGCCCGAGTTCAAGCCGACGGTGCCGGACGGTGTCGAATCGCTCGGCGGCGAGCTGTACTTCACCGAGTTCACGCCGGGGCACGGCTTCGTGTCGACGGTCGGCGTGCCGCAGGCGCCGGCCGCGCAGAACGTCGACGAGGCCGTGCCGCACGTCGACGAGCAGGAAAAGCAGGACATCATGAACCTGTTCCGCGGCCACTGACGCTCGGCCCGGCCATGAAAAAAGCGCCCCGCGGGGCGCTTTTTCTTTGGGCACGACGCGCGGAGCGCCGCGCCCCGGCCGTCACGCGCCGAACGTGATCGGCAGGCCAGCCTGCTGGGTCGCGTACTCTGTGAGCGCCGAGAAGAACTCGGTACCGGTGCGCGTATCGCGCCATTCGCCGTCGATGAAACGGTAGTGGAATCCGCCTGCCTTCGCGGCGATCCACACTTCCTTCATCGGCGGCTGCAGGTTGACGATGATCTTCGAGCCGTTCTCGAACGTCAGCGTCAGCACGCTGCCGTTGCGCTCCAGATCGATGTCGTGATCGCCGTCGTTCGCGACGTCCACGGTACGCTCGACGGCCGCCAGCACGGCCTCGGCACGGGCCAGGTATTCAGTATCGGACATGCTAAACTCTATCGGTTAAATTGTTCAGGGACGATCATGCGAGTCGTTTTCCGGATGAGCGCGATTGTAGCGGCTTTGGCGATTCTTGCCGGCTGCGGTCAAAGCGGCGCGCTCTATCTGCCCACCGTGCCCCCGATGCCCAAGCCGATCCAGCCGCAGAACACGCCGCCGTCGGATGTGAAACCGACCGACGAAAACGCGTCGTCCGACGAGACGCCCGATACGTCCGGCTCGCCGCTCATGCTGTCGCCCGAGCTGTCGAGCAGCGCCTCGACCCTGCCCGCTCCGGCATCGGGCCCGGCCGCCACGAAGTAACGACGCGAGGCCGCCCGCGCGGCGCGCGAAACGAGGCGATGACTTCCCGGTCATCGCCTTTTGTTTTTCCAGGGCGTTTTTCCGGGCCGCGCCGTCACGCGCGCACGCGCCGCCATCCCCACGCAACCAGCCGCCAGCCGAGCAGCACGGCGACGATCGCCGCGTAGAGCTTCGGCTGCGCGAGATTGTGCTTGCCGGCGCGCATCCACCAGAAGTGCAGCACGCCGAATAGCGCGATCGCATAGATGGCGCTGTGCAGCGTCGCCCAGTGGCGACCGAGCCTGCGCACCATCGCACGCGGCGACGTCGCGGCAAGCGGGATCAGCAGCACGAACGCCGCGAAGCCGACCGTGATGAACGGGCGCTTGCCGACGTCCTTCAGGATCGCGACGACGTCGAACCACTTGTCGAACCACAGATAGGTCGTGAAATGCAGCGTCGCGTAAAAGAACGCGAACAACCCGATCATCCGGCGAAAGCGCAACAGCGGCGCGAAACCCGTCATGCGCCTGACCGGCGTGACGGCAAGCGTGACGCACAGCAGGACGAGCGTCCACAGGCCCGTCGAGCGCGTGATGAACTCGATCGGGTTCGCGCCGAGCCGGTCGGTCAGCCCGAACAGCACGAGGCGCGCGAGCGGATAGAGGCCGGCCGCGAACACCAGCGCCTTGGCCGGTACGAGCCAGCGCGGCGCGGCGGGACGGCTCCCACCCGCGCGCACCCCTCGTGCGGCCGGCCCGGTGCTGGCGGCGCGCGCAGGCGTGAGCGTCGAAGGCGGCATGTCGTTTCTCACGGTCACGCTCAGAAATTCTTCTTCAGGTCCATGCCCTGATACATCGATGCGACCAGATCGCCGTAGCCGTTGAACATCAGCGTCTTGCGCTTCGGCGTGAAGAAGCCGTCCTCGCCGATGCGCCGCTCGGTGGCCTGGCTCCAGCGCGGATGATCGACGTTCGGGTTCACGTTCGAGTAAAAGCCGTACTCGTTCGCCGCATACGTGTTCCAGCTCGTCTTCGGCTGCTTGTCGACGAAGCGGATCTTCACGAGCGACTTCGCACTCTTGAAGCCGTACTTCCACGGCACGACGATCCGCACCGGCGCGCCATTCTGGTTCGGCAGCACCTGCCCGTAGACGCCCATCGTCAGCAGCGTCAGCGGATTCATCGCCTCGTCCATCCGCAGCCCTTCCGAGTACGGCCAGTCGAGCACCGGCGTCGACAGGCCGGGCATCTGCGACGGATCGGCCAGCGTGACGAACTGCACGTATTTCGCGTTGCCGGTCGGCTGCACGCGCTTGATCAGCTCGGACAGCGGCACGCCGATCCACGGGATCACCATCGACCAACCCTCGACGCAGCGCAGCCGGTACACGCGCTCCTCGAGCGGCGCAAGCTTCAGCAGCTCGTCGAGATCGAACACCTTCGGGTGCTGCACCTCGCCCTCGACGCTCACCCGCCACGGGCGCGGCCGCAGCGTGCCGGCGTTCTGTGCCGGGTCGCTCTTGTCGGTGCCGAATTCGTAGAAGTTGTTGTAGGACGTGATGTCCTTGAACGGCGTCACCTTGTCGATGGCGACGAATTTCGGATTGGTTTTTGCCGCGAGCTTCGCCGCCCGCGGGTCGGGCGACGCATACGCGGCGAGCGCCGCGCCGCTGGTGCCGAACAGGCCACCCGCCGCCGCGAGGCCGGCGGCCTGCAACACGCGCCGCCGGTTCTCGAATACCGCGCGCGGCGTGATCTCGCTCGACGCGATATCCGCGCCGGTCAGTACGTTACGCAAAGGGCGTTTGATCCACATCGTGCAGCTCCTCCCGCATGCGCGGCGCGCATGCTTCATCAGCGTTCGACCCGGCCCGTCACGCGCCGTTCGACGCCCGGTTCGCCCGCCCGTTACAAAACAAAACCGCCGGGCACGCAGTGCACCGGCGGTCTGATAGTCGGACGAGCAACGGAAATCTTACAGCTTGCCGTAGCTGTGCAGCCCGGACAGGAACATGTTGACACCGAGGAACGCGAACGTCGTGACCAGCAGGCCGGTGAGCGCCCACCATGCGGCCACCGCGCCGCGCAGGCCCTTCATCAGCCGCATGTGCAGCCACGCCGCGTAGTTCAGCCACACGATCAGCGCCCAGGTTTCCTTCGGGTCCCAGCTCCAGTAGCCGCCCCACGCTTCGGCCGCCCACAGCGCGCCGAGGATCGTCGCGATCGTGAAGAACGCGAAACCGACCGCGATCGACTTGTACATCACGTCGTCGAGCACTTCCAGCGTCGGCAGGCGATCGGCAAGAACGCCGCGTTCCTTCATCAGGTACGCGACCGACACCATCGCCGACAGCGCGAAGCTGCCGTAGCCGATGAAGTTCGCCGGCACGTGGATCTTCATCCACCAGCTTTGCAGCGCCGGCACGAGCGGCTGGATCTGCTGCGCATCGCGCGCGACCGAGTACCACATCAGGAAGCCGACCGCCGCGCTGATGACCAGCAACACGAACGCGCCGAGCGAACGCGTGCCGTAGTGGCCTTCGTAATACAGATAAAGCAGCGCGGTGATCAGGCTGAACAGGACGAACACTTCATAGAGGTTCGACACGGGGATATGCCCGACGTCCGCACCGATCAGGTAGGACTCGTACCAGCGCACCATCAGCCCCGTGAAGCCCATCAGCACGGCAACCCACGTGAGCTTCTGGCCGATCGCGGCGCCCGTTTCGGAGCGCGCGAGCAGGCCGATCCAGTAGAAGATCGTCGCGAGCACGAACAACGCGCTCATCCACAGGATCGCCGACTGGCTCGACAGGAAGTACTTGAGGAAGAACGCCGAATCGGCGCGGGCGAGATCGCCCTGGTAGATCTGGATCGACAGCAGCGACAGCACGGCGATCGACGCCATCATCAGCCGCGCCGGCTTCCAGCGCCAGCCGAGCGCGACGAGCGCCGGCACGGTGCCGATCATCACCGCCTTGTCGTAATAATCCATGTGCGCGTTGTAGTGCACGAGCGCATAGCCCGCGCCCGCCACCAGCGCCAGGGCAAACAGCCAGTCGAACAGCGACAGGCGCGCGAGAAAAGGACGCTCGTCGAACAACGGCGACGATGACGGCGCCGGAGCCGACGCCGTACGGGAAGAGGAAACTTGCGTGAGATCCATGATGTTACCGGGTGGAATTCTCGGAATCGGAACCGCCGCCGGCAGGCGAGCGGGCAGTCGAAGCCGCACCGGTGGGCGCGGCGTCGCGAGGTGCGGCGCGCAAGGCGGCGCCGGCCGCGTCGCGCGTCTGCACGAATTCTTTCTCGAAATCGAAGGTCTTGCGGGCCGTGGACATTGCCATCACCACATCGACGCCCGAACCGGCGTCCTTCAGCCAGAACCAGAGTCGCCGCTCGCGCACGTAGAACATCGAGAAGATGCCGGCGACCAGCAGCAGGCTGCCAAGATACACCAGATTCTTGCCGGGTGCGCGCGTCAACTGAAATACCGAAGCTTGCACCTGCTTGAACGAGTCAAGCTGCAAATAGACCGGCGATCCATACAAGAAGCTGTCGGATAGCGCGTTGATCGCGTTCTGCACGAAGCGGATCGTGTCGGTCCCCTGCTGCGCGGCCGGCTCGCCGGCCCGCTCGCGCGCGATCTGCCAGACCTCCCACATCGAGCCCTCGAGCATTCGCAGCAGCAGGCTCGCGGCCTTCTCCTGCTCGCCCTTCGGCACCGAGCGGTCGATGAAGGTCGCCACCGCCTGGAAACCACCGACCGGCTGGCCGTCCGCCCCGCGGCCGATGCTGTCGTCGCTCGCCGCAAAGAGGGTCAGCACCTTCGAGGCGCTGTCCTGCAGACGGCCGCGCAGCGACGCGTCGCCCGGCAGCGAGCGCTGCGCGAAGCGCGCGGCGGCTTCGGTACGCACGGCCGGGTCCTCGAGCGCGGCGCGCAGGCGCATCCATTCGCCGATCGAATCCTGGCTGTCGGCCGGAATCCGCATGTAGCGGAACGGATCGTTGGGGCTCGCGCGCACACCGGCGAGGAACACGCGCTCGCCGTTCATGTCGACGGGCAGCATGTAGTTGTTGAATTCGCGCGCCTGGCCGTCCTTGCCGCGAATCTTGTACTGCACCGACGGGCCGATGTTGTGGAGCTGCGTCGGCTTCGACGTCTTCGCGCCCGAGCCGAGCCGCTCGTCGAACACTTCCTTCAGCGAGCTGGTCGTCGCGACGCCGCGTACGTCCGGCTTGCCTTTCGCGTCGGCCATGTTCTCGACGTTGATCGCACGGAAGTCGGAGAACTCGATCGTGTCGCCGTCGGCGCCCGGAACCTGCAGCGGTGCCGAGCTGCCGATCGTGCCCTTCACCGGGACGGTCGCCGCCTGGCTGCCGGTCATCGGATAGGCCGTCATCTGCATCTGCGAGCCGCCGTCCTGGAAGCTCGACTGGTAGATCGACACGCCCTTGTACGTGAACGGCTTGTTGACCTCGACCCGTGCCGGGATCTTCCGGCCGGTCTCGCGATCGATCACGACGATGTCGCTGGCGAACAGCTTCGGCATGCCCGTCGTGTAGTAATCGACGATGAACTTGTCGAGCTGGATCGAGAACGGCAGATCTTGGATCAGCGAGCCGCTCGGCTGGTTCAGGATCGCGGTCGACACGAACTGGCCCTCCGGCACCCACGCATAGCCGCGGAACGTCGGGTTCGACGCGGACAGGCGATGGTCGGGCGAAATCTCGCTGATCGTCGCGCTCGTGTTGACCGGGCTCTTGCCGAATATCCACATCTGGAATTTGATCGGCAGGTTGCTGTCGAGCAGGCCGCCGATACAGATCACGACGATCGCGAGGTGTGCCGAGATGTAGCCCCACTTGGTCATCGCGCCGCGCTTCGCGGAAATCAGCGTCGCGCCGTCGGTTTCACGCACGACGTGCTTGTAGCCGGCCTTCGTGACGAAACTGGCGAGCGTCGCCGCGACGCTCGCGCGCGTGCCGGATGCCGTGTACTCGGCCTTGTGGTGGAATGCGCGCAGGCTGCCTTCGCGGACCTTGTCCTTCCAGCTCTTCGCATCGGCGAGCATCTTCGGCGCGTTGCGGATCACGCACAGCGAGATCGACACGACGAGGAAGATCAGGATCAGCATGAACCACCACGCGCTGTACACGGTGTACAGGCTGAGCGAGCGGAAGATGTCCGCCCAGAACGGCCCGAACTGGTTCACGTAGTTCGGATACGGATCGTCCTGGGTCAGGACCGTGCCGATGATGCTCGCGATCGACAACACCACCAGCAACGCGATCGCGAAACGCATCGAGCTCAGCAGCTCGACCGCACGTTTCGACGCACCCTGACCCGACTTCGACTGCAACCCCGACGTGGTAACGCTCATTCAAACTCCGACTAAGGGGAAACAGCCCCCACGCTCACTATGTTCGGCTCGGGAGGCGGCAGCCCCCCAATCGCCCGCAAGCCGCGCCATCCCGGCTCGGCCCGGCGCGTGCCGACAAAAAAGAAGGGCGAGGCAACCGCGACGACGCGGCGCCCCACCCTTTTCTTGTTCTGACTCCGGCCGCCCTTCGGGCGCCCGGTCATTCCATTCGCGGCTGACCGCTCAACGCAGGCCCGCGATGTAATCCGCGACGGCCTTGATCTCGGTATCCGACAGCCGCGACGCGATCTGATGCATCGCCTCGTTGTTGTTGCGCGCGCCGGCACCCTGCTGGAACGCGGTCAACTGCGCGACCGTGTAATCGGCCCATTGCCCCGACAGACGCGGGTACTGGACCGGGATCCCCTGCCCCGTCGGCCCGTGGCAGCTCGCGCAGGCCGGTACGCCCTTTTCCGCGATGCCGCCGCGATAGATCTTCTGGCCGACCGGCACCGTCGCCGCATTGCGTGCGGTACCGAGCTTCGTCGTCTGCGACCCGTAGTACGCGGCGACGTTGCGCATGTCGTCCGCGCTCAACGCGCTCGCGAATCCGACCATCACCGCGTTATTACGCACCGGCCCCTTCGCGCCCGGCTGCGTCTTGAAGTCGTTCAACTGCTTGACCAGATATTCGGGATGCTGGCCGGCGAGCTTCGGGAAACTGCCCGACGCGCTGTTGCCGTCGGCGCCGTGACACGACGCGCAGACCTGCCCGGCAATCGCCTTGCCGCGGTCCAGATCCGGCTTGGCCGCATCTGCCGCATTTGCCCCCGCTACGAAACCTACGAACCCTGCTGCAACCTGAAGCACCATCAGAGACTTGCACAGTCGATTCATTCGCACACCCTGTTTCGTCTTGTGGGAATTTGAGGTTCTGCAAAAAACGACGGCGTTCAGTCTACCGCAGAAGCCACATAAAAGCGCGAGGCAGGCGCCCGGTGGCCTTCGGTAAAACCGCCGTATTGTACAATATCGTGCTGAAAGCCCCCGCGCCTATCGGGGCTACCCCGCCTCCACCAAGCGGCTCGCGCCGCCCGTCCTTCCGGTTCCCATGGCCTTTCTGCTCCATCAAGCCCGCTTCTACACGACCGTCAACCATCTGCGCGACCTGCCGCCGACGGTTCAGCCGGAAATCGCGTTCGCGGGCCGCTCGAATGCCGGCAAGTCGACGGCGATCAACGTGCTGTGCAACCAGAAGCGGCTGGCCTTCGCGTCGAAGACGCCCGGCCGCACGCAGCATATCAACTACTTCTCCGTCGGCCCGGCCGCCGAGCCCGTCGCGAACCTCGTCGACCTGCCCGGCTACGGCTACGCGGAAGTGCCCGGTGCCGCCAAGGCGCACTGGGAAATGCTGCTGTCGTCCTATCTCGCGACGCGCTCGCAGCTCTGCGGCCTGATCCTGATGATGGATTCACGCCGTCCGCTGACCGATCTCGATCGACGGATGATCGAGTGGTTCGCACCGACCGGCAAGCCGATCCACACGCTGCTGACGAAGTGCGACAAATTGACGCGCCAGGAAAGCATCAATGCGCTGCGCAACACGCAGAAGGGGCTCGACGCGTATCGCGACCAGGGCGTGAAGGGCAAGCTGACGGTCCAGCTGTTCTCGGCGCTGAAGCGTACGGGGCTCGACGAGGCCCATGAACTGATCGAGAGCTGGCTGCGGCCGTCCGTCGCCGACGAAAAAAGCGAGCCTGTAGCACAATGAGCGGGCAACGCGCGGCTGGGATCGGCTGTGCGCACCTGACGGCACCTGCGGATTCGGCCGGCTCATAAAAAAACCCGCCGTTGAACGGCGGGTCAAACAGCCTAATCGAAAAACGACAGGCACCCGCTCAGGGAGGAGAAGCGGGGAGCTGCACGCAACGCGTGCCGCTCGATCGCTATCATATACCAACGATCTCGAAAATGACCTAAGGGTTCCGTAAGGTCTTCTTGCCCTGATTTCTGCCAAATCGCCATGAGCTTCCATCCGCTTCATCGTCCGCGCCGGATGCGCCGCGACGACTTCTCCCGCCGCCTGATGCGCGAAAACCGCCTGACCACCGACGACCTGATCTACCCGGTGTTCGTCGTCGAAGGCACCCAGCAACGCCAGCCCATCCCGTCGATGCCCGGCGTCGAGCGCGTGTCGGTCGACCTGCTGATGCAGGTCGCCGAGCAGTGCGTCGAACTCGGCGTGCCCGTGCTGTCGCTGTTCCCGGCCATCGATCCGTCGGTGAAAACGCCCGACGGCCGCGAGGCGGCCAATCCGGAAGGCCTGATTCCGCGCGCCGTGCGTGAGCTGAAAAAGCGCTTCCCCGAGCTCGGCGTGCTGACCGACGTCGCGCTCGATCCGTACACGAGCCACGGCCAGGACGGCGTGCTCGACGAGAACGGCTACGTGATCAACGACGATACGATCGAAATCCTGATCGAACAGGCGCGTGCGCAGGCCGAAGCCGGCGTCGACATCGTCGCGCCGTCGGACATGATGGACGGGCGCATCGGCGCGATCCGCGAGATGCTGGAAAGCGACGGTCATATCCATACGCGGATCATGGCCTATTCGGCGAAGTTCGCGTCGGCGTTCTACGGCCCGTTCCGCGATGCGGTCGGTTCGGCATCCAACCTGGGCAAGGGCAACAAGATGACCTACCAGATGGATCCGGCGAACAGCGACGAAGCGCTGCGTGAAGTGCGCCTCGACATCGACGAAGGCGCCGACATGGTGATGGTCAAGCCCGGCATGCCGTATCTCGACATCGTGCGCCGCGTGAAGGACGAGTTCCGCTTCCCGACCTACGTGTACCAGGTGAGCGGCGAATACGCGATGCTGAAGGCGGCCGCGATGAACGGCTGGCTCGACCACGACAAGGTCGTGCTCGAATCGCTGCTCGCGTTCAAGCGGGCAGGCGCCGACGGTGTGCTCACGTACTTCGCGCTCGATGCCGCGCGTCTGCTGAAAGCGCAGCGCTGATCGCGCATCGGCACGCACCTGCAAAAACGGCGGGACACCTCGGTGTTCCGCCGTTTTTTGTTTACCGTCGATCGAGACTGTCAGCCGGCCCGAATCTTCCGTTCGCCGGTTCGCTCCCGGCGGCTACCGTCATACCGTCGGCACGGCCGCCCGATCGAGGCTGCGCAGGAACGTGTCGGCCGCCTGATAGCCGACCACCCGGCCGATCTCGTTGCCGTTGCGATCGAAGAAGATGATGCCCGGCGGCCCGAACAGGTTGAAGCGTTTGAGCAGCGCCTGATCGTCCGGGTTGTTCGCGGTGACGTCCGCGCGCACCAGGTGAAGCTTCGCGAGCCGCGCCTGCACGCGCGCGTCGGTGAACGTCAGATGCTCCATCTCCTTGCAGCTCACGCACCAATCGGCGTAGAAGTCGAGCATCACGGGCTGGCCCGACGTCTTCAGCAGCGCGTCGAGTTCGCCGCTCGAGCGCACCGATGCGAACGCGGGACCGTCCTGCGCACCAGCCGCGCCGGCCGTCGCCGCGCCGCCGGACGCTACCGTACGCGCCGCCAGCACGGCCAGCGGCTTGACGGGATCGGTCGAGCCCGCAGCCAGACCGACGAGCAGCGTCGCGGCCCAGATCGCGAGCGCGGCGCCCACGCCGCGGCCCAGGCGGCGCCAGATCGACGCGGCACCGGCATTCGGCGTGAACAGCCCGAGCGCCGCGGCCGCGATCAGCAGCCAAAACGCCGCGAGCACCATCTTCAGCGCGCCCGCCAGCACCGGCCACACGATCCACAACGCGGCCGCGAGCAGCACGATGCCGAAGAACACCTTGACGCCGTCCATCCACGCACCTGCGCGCGGCAGCACCGTCCCGGCCCCGACGCCGACGACCAGCAGCGGCACGCCGAGCCCGAGCCCCATCGCGAACAGCGCCGCGCCGCCGAGCAACGCATTGCCGGTGTGCGCGATGAAAGCGAGCACGGCGAACAGCGGCGCCGTCATGCACGCGCCGACGACCAGCGCCGACAACGCGCCCATCGCCGCAACCGCGACGAAGTGGCCGCCCTGGCGCGCGCTCGATGCCTCGGCCGCGCCGTTCTGCCAGCGCTCCGGCAGGGCGATGTCCTTGCCCGAAATCAGCGATATCGCGAACGCGGTCAGCAGCACGCCGAACGCGCCGAGCACCCACGGATTCTGCAACCACGCGCCGAGGCTCTGGCCGACCAGCGCGGCGGCGATCCCGAGTACCGTGTAGACCAGCGCCATGCCGACCACGTAGGTCAGCGACAGCGCGAAGCCGCGTGCATGCGTCGCGCGCGTGCCCTGGCCGATAATGATCGCGGACACGATCGGAATCATCGGGTACGAACACGGCAGCAGGCTCAGCACGACACCCGCGACGAAATAGAGCGCGACGATCGTGAAGAAGCCGTGGCCTTCGAGCAGCGACTGCGCGAAATCGGCGCTCGTGACCTTGTCGAACCAGCTACCCGCGGCAGCCGTGTCACCGGACGAGGAGGCGGCGCCGAGCGCTGCGCCATCGACCTTCATCACGTGCTCGGCCGGCGGATAGCAGATCCCTTCGTCCGCACACCCTTGCGACGTCACCGCGAGCTCGAATGGCCCGGCCGCCTGCTTTACCGGCACGTGAACGACGACTTCATCGCGATAGGTCTCGACGTTCTTCTGGAACGTCTGGTCGAACTTCACGTGACCGGCCGGGAATTGCGGCTCGCCGAGCGTGGCCTGACCGCTCTTCACCGCGAACGCGAACCGCTCGCGATACATGTAATAGCCGTTGGCGATCTTGAAGCGGACGTCCACCTGTCCCGGCGATTCGCTCGCGCTGAACTTGAATGCAACCGACGGATCGAGGAAATCGTCGGCCGCGCGCGCGGCGGACAATCCGCCCAGCACGAGCACGAACGACAACAGGACCGCAAGAAACCGCAGCGCGCGCACGCGCACCGAAAGCGCCATACCGTTAAACATGAAATAGACGTTGAGTTTCGCTGGTCACCCACTGGCCATACGCGGCCGATGCCGTCGTCTGCCACGAGACGATTTCGGGCGTCTCGTAAGGATGATGCGCGAGAATGAACCGCTCCAGTTCGAGTGCCCGGATCGGGCTCGTCTTGAACAGCAACTGGATCTCGTCGGCCGTTTCGACCTTGCCCTGCCAGTGATAGCGCGACTTGATCGTGCCGAGCTCGGACACGCACGCGGCCAGCCGCGCGTCGAGCGCGCCGTCCGCGAGCGCCGCGGCCGTCGCCGCATCGGGGACCGTCGTCAGCATCAGCACCACTATCATCCGCGCCCTCCTAACGAGTCTGCCGGCTTCTGTCGGCGCCGGTTACGCGTTCAGGGACCGCACCGGTTGCCCCGTATCGTAGCGCAGCCCGCGCGACGCTGCCGGCACCGGCCTGCGACAATCGATCGCAGCCGGCATCTCAAAAACAAAAAGGGCCAAGCAATTGCTCGGCCCCTTTCAGATCCTGCTGCGTACCGGAAGCTTACTCAGCTTCTTGCACGTTTTCCGTTTCGTCGACTTCCGGACGATCGAGCAGTTCGACCAGTGCCATCGGTGCGTTGTCGCCCACGCGGAAGCCGAACTTCAGCACGCGCAGGTAGCCGCCCGGACGGTTCGCGAAACGCGGACCGAGCACGTCGAACAGCTTCGCCACCGAGTCACGATCGCGCAGGCGGTTGAACGCCAGGCGACGGTTTGCCAGCGACGGCTTCTTGCCGAGCGTGATCAGCGGCTCGACGACCTTACGGAGTTCCTTCGCCTTCGGCAGCGTCGTCTTGATGACTTCGTGCTCGATCAGCGAGTTGGACATGTTACGGAGCATAGCCAGACGGTGGCTGCTCGTGCGGTTCAGTTTCCGCAGACCATGACGATGGCGCATTTCAGTTTCCTTGATTCAAAGTTTTGGTCCAGCTCTTCTATCGCACCTCGAAGGGTGCACGGGCCGGTAACGAAAAAAAGCAAGATGCGGATTTTAAAGGAAAATCCGCATCTTTGCCAACTACAGCTATAGCCAGGCTACAACCGGGCTTACTTGTCGAGACCAGCCGGCGGCCAGTTCTCGAGCTTCATGCCCAGCGTGAGACCGCGCGAAGCGAGCACTTCCTTGATCTCGTTGAGCGACTTGCGACCGAGGTTCGGCGTCTTCAGCAGCTCGTTTTCCGTGCGCTGGATCAGATCGCCGATGTAGTAGATGTTCTCGGCCTTCAGGCAGTTCGCCGAACGAACCGTCAGCTCGAGATCGTCCACCGGACGCAGCAGGATCGGATCGATCTGCGGTGCACGCGACGGCGCTTCGGCTGCCGTTTCCGTGCCTTCCAGCGCCGCGAACACGGACAGCTGGTCGACCAGGATGCGGGCCGACTGGCGGATCGCTTCTTCCGGCGTGATCACGCCGCTCGTCTCGATGTTCATCACGAGCTTGTCGAGGTCGGTACGCTGCTCGACACGTGCGCTTTCAACGGCATAGCTCACGCGGCGAACCGGCGAGAACGATGCGTCGAGGACGATGCGGCCGATAATCTTGGCCGTGTCTTCGCCATAGCGACGGACGTTGCCGGGCACATAGCCGCGACCCTTTTCGATCTTGATCTGAACGTCGAGCTTGCCGCCCTTCGACAGATGCGCAATCACGTGATTCGGGTTGATGACTTCGCAATCGTGAGCCAGCTCGATATCGCCGGCCGTCACGACGCCTTCACCTTCCTTGCGCAGCGTAACCGTCACTTCGTCACGGTTATGCAGCTTGAACACCACGCCCTTCAGGTTCAGCAGCAGGTTGACGACGTCTTCCTGCACGCCATCCAGCGTCGAGTACTCGTGCACCACGCCTGCGATCGTGACTTCGGTCGGCGCGTAGCCCACCATCGACGACAGCAGCACGCGGCGAAGCGCATTGCCCAAGGTGTGGCCGTAACCGCGTTCGAACGGTTCCATGACCACCCTCGCGTGGTTCTCGCCCAGCGATTCCACGGCGATGATCTTGGGTTTCAGCAAACTGGTTTGCATGGGCTTTCCTTTTCAATACCCTCGGCTCGTTACACCGATAAGGCTGACCGGTAACAACCAGAAAATAAACAGCCGAGGCCCCTCCTTGCGCAACGCAATCGGGGTACCTCGGCCGTCAATCGGATTAACGCGAATACAATTCGACGATCAGGCTTTCGTTGATGTCGCCTGCGATTTCAGCGCGTTCCGGCATTTGCTTGAACGTGCCTTCGAACTTCTTCGCATCGACTGCAACCCAGCTCGGCATGCCGCCTTGCTCGGCCAGCGACAGCGCTTCGACGATACGCGCCTGCTTCTTCGCCTTTTCGCGGATCGCGACGACGTCACCCGCCTTCACTTGCTGCGACGGGACGTTTGCGACGACGCCGTTCACGGTGATCGACTTGTGGCTCACCAGCTGACGCGCTTCAGCGCGGGTCGAGCCGAAGCCCATGCGATACACGACGTTGTCGAGGCGCGACTCGAGCAGTTGCAGCAGGTTTTCACCCGTGTTGCCCTTGCGACGATCGGCTTCAGCGAAGTAGCGACGGAACTGACGCTCCAGCACGCCGTAGATACGCTTGACCTTCTGCTTTTCGCGCAGCTGCGTACCGTAGTCGGACGTACGTGCGCCCGAGGTACGGCCGTGCTGACCCGGCTTGCTGTCGAGCTTGCACTTGTCGGCGAGCGAACGGCGTGCGCTCTTCAGGAACAGGTCGGTGCCTTCACGGCGGGACAGCTTGGCTTTGGGGCCGATATAACGTGCCACTTTGCATTCCTTTATCAATCAGTCACGCGGATCGAAATCCGCGCTAGTCCGCTCCCTTTGGGGCGAACGGTGGGCTTAGTCAATCAAAAAAGCAACGCCCGTCGACGCTGAGCGGCGACAGGCAATGCGCTAGCACGAACGTGCCAGCACATCCTTAGATACGACGACGCTTCGGCGGGCGGCAGCCGTTGTGCGGAATCGGGGTGACGTCCGAAATCGCGGTGATCTTGATGCCGAGGCCGTGCAGTGCGCGCACTGCCGACTCGCGACCCGGGCCCGGGCCCTTGATCCGCACTTCCAGATTCTTCACGCCGTATTCCATCGCGACGCGGCCAGCCGACTCGGCTGCGACCTGAGCAGCGAACGGCGTCGATTTGCGCGAGCCCTTGAAGCCCTGACCGCCCGACGTCGCCCATGCCAGAGCGTTGCCTTGGCGATCGGTGATCGTGATGATCGTGTTGTTGAACGACGCGTGAACGTGAACCACGCCTTCAGCGACGTTCTTCTTAACCTTCTTGCGAACGCGTTGCGCCGCGGTGTTCGAAGCCTTAGCCATTACGTTTTCCTGTAACTGTCAGTTCCGCTTACTTCTTCAGCGCTTGCGCTGCACGACGCGGACCCTTGCGGGTACGTGCGTTCGTACGCGTACGCTGACCGCGCATCGGCAGGCCCTTGCGATGACGGACGCCGCGGTAGCAACCGAGGTCCATCAGGCGCTTGATGTTCATCGTCACTTCACGGCGCAGATCGCCTTCGACGACAAACTTGCCCACTTCTTCACGCAGCTTTTCCAGGTCTGCGTCGGTCAGATCCTTGACCTTCTTCGAAAAATCGACGCCAGCTGCCACGCAGATGCTGCGCGAACGGGTGCGGCCGACACCAAAGATAGCCGTCAGGCCGATCTCGGTGTGCTGGTGATTCGGGATGTTAACCCCTGCGATACGAGCCATTGTTTTTCCTCAAACAAAAAGCGCAAACAAACGCGCGGTCAGCCTTGGCGCTGCTTGTGGCGCGGATCCGAGCTGCAGATCACGCGAACGACGCCTTTGCGCTTGATGATCTTGCAATTGCGGCAAATGCGCTTAACCGATGCCATCACTTTCATGATAATACCCTTTTTTCAAATCACTTCGCCCGGAACACGATCCGCGCACGAGACAGATCGTAAGGCGTCAACTCAACCGTCACCTTGTCGCCGGGCAGAATGCGGATGTAGTGCATCCGCATCTTTCCGGAAATATGCCCCAACACGACATGGCCGTTTTCCAGCTTCACACGGAAGGTCGCATTCGGGAGGTTTTCAATCACCTCACCCTGCATCTGGATTACATCGTCTTTGGCCATAGTCCTTTCAACGCATCGGGATGTTGCCGCCCTTGAAGTTAGCCTTCTTGAGCAGTGACTCATACTGTTGCGACATAACGTACGACTGCACCTGCGCCATAAAGTCCATCGTGACGACGACAATGATCAGCAGCGACGTTCCACCAAAATAAAACGGCACGTTCCAGCGCAGCACCAGGAATTCCGGCAGCAGACACACGAAGACGATGTAGATCGCACCGGCCAGCGTCAGACGCGTGAGGATGCGGTCGATATATCGTGCGGTCTGATCGCCCGGACGAATGCCCGGAACAAACGCGCCGCTCTTCTTCAGGTTGTCCGCGGTCTCCCTGCTGTTGAACACCAGTGCGGTGTAGAAGAAGCAGAAAAACACGATTGCCAGCGTGTACAGCAGCACGTAGACCGGCTGCCCCGGCTTCAGCGCTTCCGCAACGTTATGCAACGTATTGGAAATCCAGCTTCCCGTCGGCTGACCGGTACTGAACCAGCCGAGAATCGTTGCCGGGAACAGAATGATCGACGATGCAAAGATCGGCGGAATCACGCCCGACATGTTCAGCTTCAGCGGCAGATGCGACGACTGCCCACCGTAGATCTTGTTGCCGACCTGACGCTTCGCGTAGTTCACGAGGATCTTGCGCTGACCGCGTTCGATGAACACGACCAGGTAAGTCACCGCGGCGATCAGAACCACGATGATGATCGCCGAAATGATGCTCATCGAACCCGTACGCACCAGCTCGAACAACCCACCCACGGCATTCGGGAACCCTGCTGCGATCCCGCCGAAGATGATGATCGAGATACCGTTGCCCAGACCACGCTCGGTAATCTGCTCGCCGAGCCACATCAGGAACATCGTGCCCGTCACCAGCGTCACGACCGTCGTCAGACGGAACAGCATGCCGGGATCGGTGACGAGGCCCGGCTGGTTTTCCAGCGCGGCCGCGATACCGAATGCCTGGAAGGTCGCGAGCACCACGGTGAAATACCGCGTGTACTGCGTGATCTTCCGTTGCCCTGCCTGCCCTTCCTTCTTCAGCGCCTCGAGCTGCGGCGAAACGATCGCCAGCAACTGCATGATGATCGACGCCGAGATGTACGGCATGATCCCCAGCGCAAAGATCGTGAAGCGGGACAGTGCGCCACCCGAGAACATGTTGAACATGCCCAGGATGCCGCCCGCCTGGCTCTGGAACAGCTTAGCCAGTTGATCCGGATCGATGCCCGGCACGGGAATGTGCGCGCCGATGCGATAGACGATCAGCGCCAGGAGCAGGAACATCGCTCGCCGGCGCAGATCGCCGAATTTCGCCGTGCTTCGACCGGGTTTTGCAAGACTCGGGCTGTTAGCCAAGTACCTTCTCCGATGAATGCAAGTGACGACGCGCTACGCGTGTCACTCGGCGAACGAACCGCCAGCCGCTTCGATCGCAGCGCGCGCACCCTTGGTGGCACCGAGACCCTTCACGACGATCTTGCGCTTCAGTTCGCCCGTCGCGATGATCTTTGCGCTCTTCGTCAGCTCGCCGACCAGGCCGGCTTGCTTCAGTGCGAGCAGATCGATCTCGTCGACCGGCAGCTTCTCGAGGTCGCTCAGGCGCACTTCACCGACGAATTCCTTCGTCAGCGACGTGAAGCCGCGCTTCGGCAGACGACGTTGCAGCGGCATCTGACCGCCTTCGAAACCGACTTTGTGGAAGCCGCCCGAACGCGATTTCTGACCCTTGTGACCACGGCCAGCCGTCTTGCCGAGGCCCGAACCGATGCCACGACCGACGCGACGCTTGGCGTGCTTTGCACCAGCGGCCGGCTTCAGGTTATTCAATTCCATATCAACTCCTTGATCCGTAGGGCCGCTTACGCGATGACCTTAACGAGGTACGAGACCTTGTTGATCATGCCGCGGACCGCCGGCGTGTCCTGCAGCTCGCTAACCGAATTGAGTCGGCGCAGGCCCAGGCCACGCACGGTCGCGCGGTGCGATTCGCGGGTCCCGATCAGGCTCTTGACGAGCTGAACCTTGACAGTTTTTTCAGACATGGTGACCACCCGGGCTTAGCCCAAAATATCTTCGACGGACTTGCCGCGCTTCGCCGCGATGTCTGCCGGGGTCGACTGCTTGCGCAGACCGTCCAGCGTGGCGCGAACGAGGTTGTACGGGTTCGTCGAACCGTGGCTCTTCGCCACGACGTTCTGAACGCCCATCACGTCGAACACTGCGCGCATCGGGCCGCCGGCGATCACGCCCGTACCTGCCTTCGCCGGAGCGAGGAGGACAGCGGATGCGCCATGCTTGCCGTGCACTTCGTGCTGCAGCGTGCCGTTCTTGAGCGGCACCTTGAACATGTTGCGGCGAGCTTGTTCCATTGCCTTCTGGACAGCGACCGGCACTTCCTTCGCCTTGCCCTTGCCCATACCGATGCGGCCATCACCATCGCCAACCACGGTCAGTGCGGCGAAGCCGAGAATACGGCCACCCTTCACGACCTTGGTCACGCGATTGACCGAAATCATCTTTTCGCGAAGGCCGTCGTCGCGCTCGTCAGCCTGAACTTTCGCTTGCATCTTTGCCATGACGAATTCCTTCCTTAGAACTTGAGCCCAGCTTCGCGAGCTGCCTCAGCCAGCGCCTTGACGCGGCCGTGGTAGCGGAAGCCCGAGCGGTCGAAGGCGACGGATTCGATGCCGGCAGCCTTTGCCTTTTCGGCAATACGCTTGCCGATCAGCGTCGCGGCATTGACGTTGCCGCCCTTGCCCGACTTGTCGGCCAGTTCTGCGCGCACTTCTGCCTCGAGCGTCGACGCGCTGGCGAGCACCTTGGTGCCGCAGGGCGAGAACACTTGAGCGTAGATGTGCGTGTTCGTGCGATGCACGGCGAGACGCGCGACCTGCAGCTCAGCGATCTTGATACGCGTCTGGCGAGCGCGGCGCAGGCGAGATTGAGTCTTATCCATGATTGCGCACCCTTACTTCTTCTTCGTTTCTTTGAGGATCACAACCTCGTCGGCATAACGCACGCCCTTGCCCTTGTAGGGCTCCGGCGGACGGTAACCGCGGACTTCCGCAGCCACTTGACCGACTTGTTGCTTGTTGATCCCCTTGATCACGATTTCGGTTTGCGTCGGGGTTTCGGCCTTGACGCCTTCCGGCATCTGGTGCACCACCGGGTGCGAGAAACCCAGCGACAGGTTCAGCTTGTCGCCTTGCGCTTGCGCACGGTAACCGACGCCAACCAGCGTCAGCTTGCGCTCGAAACCCTTGGTCACGCCGTGCACGGCATTCGCGATGATCGCGCGCATCGTGCCCGACAGTGCATTTGCTTCGCGGCTTTCGTCGACCGGCGACAGATTCAGCGTGCCGTCGTTGTTCGCCACGTTCACGAGCGGATTGATCGCTTGCGTGATGGTGCCCAGCGGACCCTTGACGGTGATTGCACCGTCGGCCAGCTTGACTTCCGCGCCTTGCAGCGCGATCGGGCTCTTACCTACTCGAGACATGTTTCTCTCTCCTCGGCTTTAAGCGACGTAGCAGATGACTTCGCCGCCGACGCCGGTAGCGCGCGCCTTGCGGTCGGTCATCACGCCCTTCGGCGTCGACACGATTGCCACACCGAGGCCGTTCATGACCTGCGGAATGTCGTTACGGCCGCGGTACACGCGCAGACCAGGCTTCGACACGCGTTCGAGGCGTTCGATGACCGGGCGACCTGCGTAGTACTTCAGCGCGATATTCAGTTCGGACTTCGCACCTTCCGCCTTCACGGCGAAATCGTCGATATAGCCTTCGTCCTTCAGGACTTGCGCGATTGCAACCTTGACCTTCGACGAGGGCATCGCGACCGATACCTTCTCGACCATCTGCGCGTTGCGGATGCGAGTCAGCATATCGGCGATAGGATCACTCATGCTCATTTACGTTTCTCCTATTACCAGCTCGCCTTGGTCAGGCCAGGAATCTCGCCACGGAATGCGATTTCACGAATCTTGTTACGCGCGAGGCCGAATTTACGGAACGTGCCACGCGGACGGCCCGTGATCGCGCAGCGGTTACGCTGGCGGGTCGGGTTTGCGTTGCGGGGCAGTTGCTGCAGCTCCAGGCGTGCTTCGTAGCGCTCTTCTTCCGACTTGCTTTGGTCTTCGACGATCGCCTTCAGCGCTTCGCGCTTTGCTGCGAACTTCGCGACCAGGCGGGCGCGCTTCTTTTCACGTTCGATCAGTGCCAGTTTAGCCACGGTAACCTCAGTTTCTGAACGGGAACTTGAAGCTGGCGAGCAGAGCCTTTGCTTCGTCGTCGGTCTTCGCAGTCGTCGTGATGCTGATGTTCAGCCCACGCAGTGCGTCGATCTTGTCGTAATCGATTTCGGGGAAAATGATCTGCTCTTTCACACCGATGTTGTAGTTGCCACGGCCATCGAAAGCACGACCCGACACACCGCGGAAGTCACGCACGCGGGGCAGGGCAACCGTCACGAAACGGTCGAGGAATTCGTACATCGCCTGGCCACGCAGCGTCACCATCGCGCCGATGGGGTAACCCTGGCGGATCTTGAAGCCTGCGATTGCCTTGCGAGCCTTCGTGACGACCGGCTTCTGGCCGGCGATCTTCGTGAGGTCGCCAACGGCGTTCTCGATGATCTTCTTGTCAGCGATCGCTTCGCCAAGACCCATGTTCAGCGTGATCTTGGTGATGCGCGGCACTTCCATGACCGACTTGTAACCGAACTTCTCGATCAGGCCGGGCACAACCTTTTCTTTGTAAAACTCTTGAAAACGAGCCATTTTTTACTCCGCTGCGTCAGGCGCTCAGTACGGCACCGGTCGTCTTCAGGAAGCGAACCTTCTTGCCTTCCTCGACCTTGATGCCAACACGCGACGCCTTGCCATTCGCGTCGACCAGTGCGACGTTCGAAATATGCAGGGGCATCGTCTTCGCTTCCACGCCGCCCGTCGTACCCTTCATCGGGTTCGGCTTCACATGCTTCTTGACGAGGTTGATACCTTCAACCGTCACATGTTCAGCACCGACAGCCAGCACGACGCCGCGCTTGCCCTTGTCCTTGCCAGTGACGACGATGACTTCGTCACCTTTGCGAATCTTGTTCATCGCGACTCCTTACAGCACTTCCGGCGCCAGCGAAACGATCTTCATGAATCGTTCGCTACGCAGCTCACGCGTCACCGGCCCGAAGATACGGGTGCCGATCGGCTCGAGCTTGTTATTCAAAAGCACAGCGGCGTTGCCGTCGAACTTGATCAGCGAGCCGTCTTGACGGCGCACGCCCTTGGCGGTGCGAACCACCACGGCGTTGTAAATTTCGCCTTTCTTCACGCGCCCGCGCGGCGTTGCCTCTTTGACGCTCACCTTGATGATGTCGCCAATGCCGGCATAACGACGCTTCGAGCCGCCGAGCACCTTGATGCACAGGACTTCACGTGCACCCGTGTTGTCGGCTACTTCGAGCCGAGATTCGGTCTGGATCATGGTTTGTCTTTCCCAACTTAATCCGGATGCACCACCATGATGCATTCGGTCAGTCTTGGTCCCGTCAGCCAATCGGCTGCTTGGGTTGGAACAGCAGCGACGGCAAACGAAACCCGCCATCGCAATTCGGTGAATCTTTCGGACAGGCTGGCGCCAGTCCGCTTCCCCCACCAACTTCGCCCGCGACGGGGCTCCCATAAAGAGGGAAGACCAGGATTATAACAAATAATCCTGGTCCCGCAAGCAAAAACTTTGCGATTTCAAGCACTTCGTGGAGAAGTGCCTGTTACTGCCTACTGCACTGCCCGCTTAGATGACGCGAGCGGCTTCGACGAGGCGCGACACCGTCCAGGCCTTCGTCTTCGAAACAGGACGCGTTTCCTGGATTTCGACGAGATCGCCTTCGTTGTAGGTGTTCGCTTCATCGTGCGCGTGGTACTTCTTCGAACGCACGACATACTTGCCGTAGATCGGGTGCTTGACGCGGTGCTCGATCAGCACGGTGACGGTCTTGTCCATCTTGTTGCTGACGACCCGACCGACCAGCGTCCGCTTCAGCGAGGTTTTCACGCTATCGTTCATTTCTGGTTCGCCTTCTGAGTCATGACGGTCCGCACACGTGCGATGTCGCGACGAACCTTCTTCAGCTGGCTCGTGTTCGTGAGCTGCTGGGTCGCGAGTTGCATGCGCAGGCCGAATTGCGCCTTCAGCAGGTCCGCCAGCTCCTTGTTGAGCGCGGCCTGGTCTTTCTGGAGAAGTTCGGAAGCCTTCATGTTTTCTCCTTAGGCGCCGAGCTGGCGCACGATGAATGCCGTCTTGAGCGGCAGCTTGGCTGCGGCCAGACGGAACGCTTCGCGTGCCAGTTCTTCGGTTACGCCGTCCATTTCATAGAGCATCTTGCCCGGCTGAATCTCGGCGACGTAGTACTCCGGGTTACCCTTACCGTTACCCATACGCACTTCGGCCGGCTTCTGCGAAATCGGCTTGTCCGGGAAGATCCGGATCCAGATGCGGCCGCCACGCTTGATGTGACGCGTCATTGCACGACGCGCCGCTTCAATCTGACGTGCGGTCAAACGACCGCGACCGATCGCCTTCAGGCCGAATTCACCGAACGACACTGCGTTGCCGCGCGTCGCCTTGCCGGTGTTACGACCCTTCTGCTCTTTACGATACTTTCTGCGTTTCGGTTGCAGCATCGTTATTCTCCAGTCTTGCCGTCTTCGGGCTTGCCGGCGCCACGGCGCGGTGCGCCACGACGAGCACCCGGAGCGCCGCCTTCGCCGTCACGGCGCGGACGACGGTCGCCCGGACGCGCATTGCGACGCGGACGCTTGTCTTCGGCTACTTCTTCCACCACCGGTGCGTCGTTGCGGCCGAGCGTATCGCCCTTGTAGACCCACACCTTGACGCCGATGATCCCGTAAGTCGTCTTCGCTTCCGAAGTCGCGTAGTCGATATCAGCACGCAGCGTGTGAAGCGGCACGCGACCTTCGCGATACCACTCCGTACGAGCGATTTCGATACCGTTCAGACGGCCTGCGCTCATGATCTTGATGCCTTGGGCACCCAGACGCATCGCGTTCTGCATCGCACGCTTCATCGCGCGACGGAACATGATCCGGCGCTCGAGCTGTTGCGTGATCGAGTCAGCGATCAGCTGAGCATCGGTTTCCGGCTTGCGGATTTCTTCGATGTTGACGTGAACCGGCACGCCCATGCGGCGTTGCAGTTCCGTCTTCAGCTGTTCGATATCCTCGCCCTTCTTGCCGATGACCACGCCCGGACGCGAGCTGTAAATCGTGATGCGCGCGTTCTTCGCCGGACGCTCGATGACGACCCGACCGACCGAAGCGTTCTTCAGCTTCTTCTTCAGGTATTCACGAACACCGATGTCTTCCTGCAGCATCGCCGCGAAATTGTTGTTGTTCGCGTACCAACGCGAAGCCCAATTGCGGCTGACAGCCAGGCGGAAGCCAGTCGGATGAATTTTCTGTCCCATCGTATGGCTCCTTAATTCCCGACCGTCACAGTGATGTGACAGGATTGCTTCTCGATGCGGTTACCGCGGCCCTTGGCGCGCGCGGTGAAACGCTTGAGCGATGCAGCCTTGTCGACGTAGATGCTCTTGATCTTGAGCTCGTCGATATCAGCGCCTTCGTTGTGCTCCGCATTCGCGATTGCCGACAGCACAACCTTCTTCACGATGCCAGCCGCCTTCTTCGGCGAGAACGTCAGAACGTTCAGCGCCTTGTCGACCGGCAAACCGCGGATCTGGTCAGCCACAAGGCGCGTTTTCTGCGCCGAGATGCGGGCACCGCGATGAATTGCTTTCACTTCCATCTTGATTGCCCCTTATTTCTTGGCCTTCTTGTCGGCTGCGTGACCCTTGAACGTACGGGTCAGTGCGAACTCGCCAAGCTTGTGGCCGACCATGTTTTCCGAGATGTACACCGGAACGTGTTGACGGCCGTTGTGAACAGCGATCGTCAGGCCGATGAAATCCGGCAGAATCGTCGAGCGACGCGACCAGGTCTTGATCGGCTTTTTGTCGCGCGAAGCTGCAGCCGCCTCAACTTTCTTCAGCAAATGGGCGTCGCAGAACGGACCTTTTTTAACAGAACGTGCCATTGCCTACTCCTTAACGCTTGTGACGGCGCTGGACGATCATCGTCGTCGTGCGCTTGTTGCTGCGGGTGCGGTAACCCTTAGCCGGCGTACCCCACGGGCTCACCGGGTCGCGACCTGCAGCCGTCTTGCCCTCACCACCACCGTGCGGGTGATCAACCGGGTTCATCGCAACGCCACGCACCGTCGGGCGGATACCGCGCCAGCGGTTCGCGCCAGCCTTGCCGATCTGGCGCAGGCTATGCTCTTCGTTGCCGACTTCACCGATCGTTGCACGGCACTCGATGTGCACGCGGCGGATTTCGCCCGAACGCAGACGAACCTGCGCGTAGACGCCTTCGCGCGCCAGCAGCATGGCCGACGTGCCAGCCGAACGCGCCATTTGCGCGCCCTTGCCCGGCAGCATCTCGATGCAGTGGATCGTCGTACCGACCGGAATGTTGCGGATCGGCAGCGTGTTGCCTGCACGGATCGGCGCTTCCGAACCCGACATCAGCTGTTGGCCGACGGTCAGGCCCTTCGGGGCGATGATGTAGCGACGTTCGCCGTCTGCGTAGAGCACCAGCGCGATGTTCGCGCTGCGGTTCGGGTCGTACTCGAGACGCTCGACCTTTGCCGGGATGCCATCCTTCGTGCGACGGAAATCGACGATACGATAGTGCTGCTTGTGACCACCACCCTTGTGACGCGTGGTGATACGACCGTTGTTGTTACGGCCGGCGGTCGAGCTCTGCGAGTCGAGCAGTGCCGCGAACGGCTTGCCCTGGTGCAGGTTCTTGTTGACCACCTTGACCATCGCGCGGCGACCCGGCGATGTCGGCTTAACTTTAACGATTGCCATGATTACTTGGCCTCCGCTTCAAAGTTGATTTCCTGGCCGGGCTTCAGGCAAACGTACGCCTTCTTCACGTCCTTGCGGCGGCCCATCGAACGGCCGAAGCGCTTTTGCTTGCCCTTCTGAACCAGCACGTTGACCGAATCAACTTCAACCTTGAACAGCAGCTCGACAGCCGCCTTCACTTCCTGCTTCGTGGCATCCGGTGCGACTTCGAACACGACTTGCTCGTTCTTGTCGGCAACCAGCGTCGCCTTTTCCGAGATCACCGGTGCGAGCAGGACCTGCATCAAACGATGATCGTTCTTGCGAATCTCGCTCATGACAGCAACTCCTCGATCTGGGCGACCGCAGCCTTCGTGACCAGCACTTTCTTGAAGTAGATCAGCGACAGCGGGTCAGCGTAGCGCGGCTCGACAATCGCCACGTGCGGCAGGTTGCGCGAAGCCAGGTACAGGTTCTCGTCGACCGTGTCGGTGATGATCAGCACGGAGTCGAGACCCATGGTCTTGAATTTGTCGGCCAGCAGCTTGGTCTTCGGCGCTTCGAGGATGATGTCCTCGACGACCGACAGACGGCCTTCACGGGCCAGCTGCGAGAAGATCGAGCAGAGACCTGCGCGATGCATCTTCTTGTTGACCTTGTGCGAGAAGTTTTCTTCCGGCGAATTCGGGAAGATACGACCACCGCCACGCCACAGCGGGCTCGACGACATACCGGCACGAGCGCGGCCCGTACCCTTCTGGCGCCACGGCTTCTTGGTCGTGTGCTTGACTTGCTCACGGTCCTTCTGCGCGCGGTTACCCTGGCGAGCATTCGCCTGGTAAGCGACGACGACCTGGTGGATCAGCGCTTCGTTGTAGTCACGACCGAACACGACGTCCGATGCGTTGACCACTGCACCTTCCTGACCATTTTCGTTCAGGAGCTTGAGTTCCATTATTTCGCCCCCTTGGTCTTGACGGCCGGCGTCACGAAGACCTTGCCGCCCTTCGCGCCCGGAATCGCACCCTTCACGAGCAGCAGCTTGCGCTCTGCGTCGATACGAGCGATTTCGAGGTTCTGCACCGTCACCGTCACGTCACCCATGTGACCCGTCATGCGTTTACCCGGGAAAACACGACCCGGATCCTGCGCCATACCGATCGAGCCCGGCACGTTGTGCGAGCGCGAGTTACCGTGCGTGGCACGGCCGGAGGAGAAGTTGTAACGCTTGATCGTACCGGCGTAGCCCTTACCGATCGACACGCCTTGCACGTCGACCTTCTGGCCCACTTCGAAAAGATCTGCACCGACCACGGCGCCATTCGACAGCTCGGCTGCCTTGGCCGCGTCAATGCGGAATTCCTTGAGGATTTCACCGGCTTCGACACCGGCTTTGGCGAGATGACCTGCCAGCGGCTTCGTCACGCGCGATGCGCGGCGGGAGCCGAATGCAACCTGCACGGCCGTGTAGCCGTCGGTTTCAACAGTCTTGATCTGCGTCACGCGGTTGTCCGACACGTCCAGCACGGTGACGGGAATCGAATCCCCTTCAGCCGTGAAGATACGGGTCATGCCAACCTTGCGACCTACGAGTCCAAGGCTCATCATTTTCTCCATTCCCGACTGCGATTGGTCGGGGCTGATTTACAAAATGCCGGGCACGCAAGGCCCAACTTTTTTACGCGAATACGCGAAAAGCCAAGCAGTATAGCCCGACTTTCCGATTTCCGCAAGCAATACAAAGACTTAGCACCGCCCGGCGGACCGACCGGCGCTGGAAGCCTTACTGCAGCTTGATTTCCACGTCGACGCCAGCCGGCAGGTCGAGCTTCATCAGCGCGTCAACGGTCTTGTCCGTCGGGTCGACGATGTCCATCAGGCGCTGGTGGGTACGGATTTCGAGCTGATCGCGCGACGTCTTGTTGACGTGCGGCGAACGCAGAATGTCAAAACGCTGAATGCGCGTCGGCAGCGGCACCGGGCCACGGACGATTGCGCCAGTCCGCTTCGCGGTATCGACGATTTCGGCAGCCGATTGATCGATCAGACGATAGTCGAATGCCTTCAGGCGAATGCGGATTTTCTGTTGCTGCATGACAATTCCTTGAAAAGAGCGAGGCGATGTTGCATCGCCGGACACTAAAAGAACGTGAAACATGACGCCAGCGGGGAGCGAAGCATCAGGTTCCGGACAGTACTTCCACTGCTAAGCCCGCGATTCTACACGAAATTCTGAAGCAGTGTTGCGTGTTTCTTGGTGCGCGCAACGCGCCGCCGAAAAAACAAAACCGGGCGCCAGCGCAAGCTGGGCACCCGGTTTCGACGGTACAACCGCGTACCGCGGGAATCGCGGACCCCGTCGGGATCCGCGGATCGTCGATATTACTCGATGATCTTGGCGACGACGCCGGCGCCGACGGTACGGCCGCCTTCGCGGATTGCGAAGCGCAGACCTTCTTCCATCGCGATCGGAGCGATCAGCTTCACCGTGATCGACACGTTGTCGCCCGGCATCACCATTTCCTTGTCCTTCGGCAGCTCGATCGAGCCCGTCACGTCCGTCGTACGGAAGTAGAACTGCGGACGGTAGTTGTTGAAGAACGGCGTGTGACGGCCGCCTTCGTCCTTGCTCAGCACGTACACTTCAGCCGTGAAGTGCGTGTGCGGCGTGATCGAACCCGGCTTCGCCAGAACCTGGCCACGCTCCACGTCTTCACGCTTCGTGCCGCGCAGCAGGATACCCACGTTGTCGCCTGCCTGACCTTGGTCCAGCAGCTTGCGGAACATTTCAACGCCCGTGCAGGTCGTCTTCACCGTCGGCTTGATACCGACGATTTCGATTTCCTCGCCGACCTTCACGATGCCGCGCTCGACACGACCCGTCACCACCGTACCGCGGCCCGAGATCGAGAACACGTCTTCCACCGGCATCAGGAACGCGCCGTCAACTGCACGCTCCGGCGTCGGGATGTACGTGTCCAGCGCGTCGGCCAGGCTCATGATCGCCACTTCGCCCAGCTCGCCCGTGTCGCCTTCCAGCGCCAGCTTCGCCGAACCCTTCACGATCGGCGTGTCGTCGCCCGGGAAGTCGTACTTCGACAGGAGTTCGCGAACTTCCATCTCGACCAGCTCGAGCAGTTCCGCGTCGTCAACCATGTCGCACTTGTTCAGGAACACGATGATGTACGGAACGCCAACCTGACGTGCCAGCAGGATGTGCTCGCGCGTTTGCGGCATCGGGCCGTCTGCTGCCGAGCAAACCAGGATCGCGCCGTCCATCTGCGCTGCGCCCGTGATCATGTTCTTCACATAGTCAGCGTGGCCCGGGCAGTCGACGTGTGCGTAGTGGCGGTTAGCCGTTTCGTACTCGACGTGTGCCGTGTTGATCGTGATGCCGCGCGCCTTTTCTTCCGGTGCCGCGTCGATCTGGTCGTATGCCTTCGCTTCGCCGCCGAACTTCTTCGTCAGCACCGTCGTGATCGCTGCCGTCAGCGTCGTCTTGCCGTGGTCAACGTGACCAATCGTACCAACGTTCACGTGCGGCTTGGTCCGCTCAAATTTACCTTTTGCCATGATTCTCTTCTTTCAAAAATTATCGGTGGGTAGCTACAGATTTACTTCGACTTCGCGCTGATGATCGCTTCAGCAACGTTGCGCGGAGCTTCAGCGTAGTGCTTGAACTCCATCGTGTACGTTGCACGACCTTGCGTCAGCGAACGCAGCGACGTCGAGTAACCGAACATTTCCGACAGCGGCACTTCGGCGCGCACGATCTTGCCGCCGCCAACCATGTCTTCCATGCCCTGGACGATGCCGCGACGGCCCGACAGGTCGCCCATCACGTTGCCCATGTAGTCTTCCGGCGTCTCGACTTCGACAGCCATCATCGGCTCGAGGACGACCGGGTTCGCCTTGCGCATCGCTTCCTTGAACGCCATCGAACCGGCCATGCGGAACGCGTTTTCGTTCGAGTCAACGTCGTGGTACGAACCGAACGTCAGGTGAACCTTCACGTCGACGACCGGGAAGCCAGCCAGCACGCCCGACTTCAGCGTGTCCTGGATACCCTTGTCGACCGCCGGGATGTATTCACGCGGAATCACACCACCCTTGATCTCGTCGAAGAACTCGTAGCCCTTGCCTTGTTCATTCGGCTCGAGCGTGATGACCGCGTGACCGTACTGGCCGCGACCACCCGACTGCTTGACGAACTTGCCGTCGACATCCTTCGCCGTCGAACGGATCGTTTCGCGGTACGCAACCTGCGGCTTGCCGACGGTCGCTTCCACGCCGAATTCACGCTTCATCCGGTCGACCAGAATTTCGAGGTGGAGCTCGCCCATGCCCGAAATGATGGTCTGGCCCGACTCTTCGTCGGTCTGCACGCGGAACGACGGGTCTTCCTGAGCCAGACGGTTCAGTGCGAGGCCCATCTTTTCCTGGTCGGCCTTGGTCTTCGGCTCGACTGCCTGCGAAATCACCGGCTCCGGGAACACCATGCGTTCGAGAACGATCGGGTTCGCCGGGTCGCACAGCGTGTCGCCCGTGGTTGCTTCCTTCAGGCCGACCGCTGCGGCGATGTCGCCCGCACGGACTTCCTTGATTTCTTCACGCTGGTTCGCGTGCATCTGCAGAATACGGCCGAGGCGTTCCTTCTTGCCCTTGGTCGAGTTCAGCAGCGTGTCGCCCGAGTTGACGACGCCCGAGTACACACGGAAGAAGATCAGCTGGCCGACGAACGGGTCGGTCATGATCTTGAACGCGAGCGACGAGAACTTCTCTTCGTCCGACGCCTTGCGCTCTGCTTCTTCGCCGTTTTCGAGTTCGCCCTTGACCGGCGGGATGTCGACCGGCGACGGCAGGAAATCGATCACGGCGTCGAGCATGCGCTGCACGCCCTTGTTCTTGAACGCGGTACCGCACAGCATCGGCTGGATTTCGCACGCGATCGTACGATCACGCAGCGCCTTGACGATGTCGGCTTCCGGCAGATCGCCTTCTTCCAGGTACTTGTTCATCAGGTCTTCGCTGGCTTCGGCAGCCACTTCGACCATCTTTTCGCGCCATTCCTTGCAGGTCTCCGCGAGCTCGGCCGGGATGTCGACGTAGTCGAACTTCGTGCCTTGCGACGCTTCGTCCCAAATGATCGCCTTCATCTTGATCAGGTCGACGACGCCCTTGAAGTTTTCTTCCGCGCCGATCGGCACCACGACCGGAACCGGGTTCGCCTTCAGGCGCAGACGGAGCTGGTCGTAGACCTTGAAGAAGTTCGCGCCGGTACGGTCCATCTTGTTGACGAACGCGAGACGCGGCACCTTGTACTTGTTCGCCTGGCGCCACACCGTTTCCGACTGCGGCTGCACGCCGCCCACTGCGCAGTACACCATGCACGCGCCGTCGAGCACGCGCATCGAACGTTCCACTTCGATCGTGAAGTCGACGTGGCCCGGGGTGTCGATGATGTTGATGCGGTGTTCCGGATAGTTGCCGCCCATGCCCTTCCAGAAGGCCGTGGTAGCAGCGGATGTGATCGTGATGCCACGCTCTTGTTCCTGCTCCATCCAGTCCATCGTGGCTGCGCCGTCGTGGACTTCACCGATCTTGTGGTTCACACCGGTGTAAAACAGAATGCGCTCGGTCGTCGTCGTTTTGCCGGCGTCGATGTGAGCGCTAATACCGATATTGCGGTAGCGCTCGATAGGAGTCTTGCGAGCCACTTTGATCCTCTACTGGGATGACGTGATGCAGCCCTGCTGCATCACGCCTCAACACAAACGGGCGAGGCGCCTGAAAAGCGCACCCGCCCGGAATTTATTTCCGCAAACAGCCCAGCCAGGCGCTTAGAAACGGAAATGCGAGAACGCGCGGTTGGCTTCTGCCATGCGGTGAACTTCGTCGCGCTTCTTCATCGCGCCGCCACGGCCTTCGGCCGCTTCGGAGAGTTCACCTGCCAGACGCAGGGCCATCGACTTCTCGCTGCGCTTCTTCGCAGCCTCACGCAGCCAGCGCATCGCCAATGCCATACGACGCGACGGGCGCACTTCGACCGGAACTTGATAGTTGGCACCACCAACGCGACGGCTCTTCACTTCGACCACCGGCTTCACGTTGTTGAGCGCAACCGTGAACACTTCCAGCGGGTCCTTGCCACCCTTGGTCTGGATTTGTTCGAATGCGCCATAAACGATGCGCTCTGCGACCGACTTCTTGCCGGACAGCATCAGCATGTTCATGAACTTGGCAACATCAACGTTACCGAACTTCGGATCCGGCAACACTTCCCGCTTGGGGACTTCGCGACGACGCGGCATGATTCTTCCTTTACTTGTTCAGTTGGAGCTGGATTCAGCTCCGCGGCCACCAACAAACCCGATCACATCTTCACGACTAACCAGCTTGGCCGGGTGACCACTTACTCGACAGCACCGGCAATCCGGCACTCCCGCCTTGACCGCCCTGCGGCGATCCCTGATCAAAAACTGCTTACTTGGCAGCCTTTGCACGCTTCGCGCCGTACTTCGAACGCGCTTGCTTACGGTCCTTGACGCCCTGGGTATCCAGCGAGCCGCGAACCATGTGGTAACGCACACCCGGCAAGTCCTTCACACGGCCGCCGCGGATCAGCACAACCGAGTGTTCCTGCAGGTTGTGGCCTTCACCGCCGATGTACGAAATCACTTCGAAGCCGTTCGTCAGACGAACCTTGGCAACCTTACGGAGTGCCGAGTTAGGCTTCTTCGGCGTCGTCGTGTACACACGGGTACACACGCCGCGACGCTGGGGGCAGTCCTGCAGGGCCGGGCTCTTGCTCTTCGTCGTTTCCGACTGACGGCCTTTGCGAACCAGTTGGTTGATGGTTGGCATTGTTTATTCCTGAAATTGAACAAAATCTGCACGACGATTTCGGGCAAAGCGAGAATCGACGCACAGTTGACTTCCGAACCGGCGAATCGGGTGCGAACTGTCGAACGCGACTCGGCCCGCCGAATACCGGAACCCAGCATGATATTCCGGAAATACCAACTAAGTCAACGGCTTGCGTGATTTGCCGGCCGATCGCGGGGTTTACAGGAGGGGTCGGAACGCTGTGTCAGGCCGATTCGACGACGTCGATGATTTCGTCGCCGAAGCGTTCCAGCTTGCGCACGCCCATGCCGGGGATGTGACGCAGGTCGTCGATCGTCTCCGGCGCGTTGCGCGCGATTTCGGCGAGCGTCGCGTCGTGGAAGATCACGTAGGCCGGCACGCCGTCCGTTTTCGCGGTTTCCGCGCGCCATGCGCGCAGCGCGTCCCACCGTGCGCGCTCGCGGGCGCCCATGCCGGCCGTCGGGTCGACGCGCGTGCCGCTGCGGCTCGACGACTGGCGGGTGCGCTGCGGCTTCACGTAGCGGCGCAGCGTGACCTTTTCCTCGTTCTTCAGCACGGGCTTCGCGGCCTCGGTCAGCATCAGCGCGCCGAAGCCGCCATGGTCGACCGCCAGGTAGCCGTACGCGACCAGTTGCCGGAAAATCGCGCGCCACTCGGGCTCGGACAGCGCCGCGCCGATGCCGAACGTGCTGAGCTGGTCGTGGCCGCGCTGCAATACCTTCTCGGTGCGCCCGCCGCGCAGGATCTCGATCAGGTGGCTCGAGCCGAAATTGAAGCCGCTCGCGCGCTGTGCGCGGAACACGCACGACAGCGCCATCTGCGCCTCGCGCGTCGCGTCCCACGAAGCGGGCGGCTCGAGGCACGTGTCGCAGTTGCCGCACGGCTGGCTCGCCTCGCCGAAGTAGTTCAGCAGCCGCACGCGGCGGCACGAGATCGTTTCGCACAACCCGAGCAGCGCGTCGAGCTTCGACGTCTGCACGCGCTTGTGCGCGTCGTCCGCATCGGATTCGTCGATCATCTTGCGCTGCTGGACGACGTCGCCGAGGCCATACGCCATCCACGCGTTGGCGGGCATCCCGTCACGACCCGCGCGGCCGGTTTCCTGGTAATAGCCTTCGACGCTCTTCGGTAAATCGAGGTGCGCGACGAAGCGCACGTCGGGTTTGTCGATGCCCATGCCGAACGCGATCGTCGCGCACATCACGATGCCTTCCTCTCGCTGGAACATTTCCTGGTGCTTCTGCCGCACCTCGAACTCCATCCCCGCGTGATACGGCAGCGCGCGCACGCCCTGCGCCTTCAGCCATTCGGCCGTTTCCTCGACCTTGCGGCGCGACAGGCAATAGACGACGCCCGCGTCCGTCGTGCCGTCGGCATTCGTGTGCTCGGCACGGATGAAGTCGAGCAACTGCGAGCGCGCGTTGTCCTTTTCGACGATCCGGTAACGGATGTTGGGGCGGTCGAAGCTCGACACGAAAACGCGCGCGTCGTCGAGCGCGAGACGATGGATGATCTCGTCGCGCGTAATCGCGTCGGCCGTGGCGGTCAGCGCGATGCGCGGCACCGACGGGAAGCGCTCGTGCAACACCGACAGCTGGATGTATTCCGGGCGGAAATCGTGCCCCCATTGCGACACGCAGTGGGCTTCGTCGATCGCGAACAGGCCGATCTTCGCGCGCTCGAGCAGCTCGAGGAAGCGCCCCGTCATCAAGCGCTCCGGCGCGACGTACAGCAGGTCGATTTCGCCTTCGCGCAGCGCGCGCTCGGTGGCCGCGGCCTCGGCGCCCGACAGCGTCGAATTCAGGTAGGCCGCACGTACGCCGACTTCGCTCAACGCGGCGACCTGGTCCTGCATCAGCGCGATCAGCGGCGACACGACGATGCCGGCGCCCTGCCCGGCCTCGCGGCGCAGCAGCGCGGGAATCTGGTAGCACAGCGACTTGCCGCCGCCGGTCGGCATCAGCACGAGACAATCGCCGCCGCCGGCGACGTGCTCGACGATCTCGCCCTGCTGGCCGCGAAAGGCGGAATAACCAAAGACTTCGTCGAGTATTTCGAGGGCGCGGGACATGAATAGGAACAGGGACGGCTAAGCGATGAACGCAATTTTAACAACCCGCTCGCGCGACGCGTGGCGAATCGCGCGACGTTGGCCGTTCGGTCAGGGTTCGTTCGCGGGCATCACGGGCCTGCCGCGGCCATGCTGGACGCGTTCGCAGGGCATGCCCCGGCGCGGCGCAGGCACGTCATGCGCGTGAACGAAGGATGAAAAAAAACCGCCCGGCAGAACCGGGCGGTTTCGGTGACAGCGATGATAGCAAGGCAACGCGGCTTGCGCCGCGCCGCGCTTACTCGGCTGCCGGGTGTTGCGGCTCTTCTGCCGGCGCGCTCGGCGTGCCGAAGTCGAATGCCTCTTCCGCTGCGATCTGGTCGAAACGCTCGCGATCCGACGATTCCTTCGCCTTGCGTGCCTTGTGGAACGCGAGACCCGTACCGGCCGGAATCAGACGGCCGACGATCACGTTTTCCTTCAGGCCGCGCAGATCGTCGCGCTTGCCCATGATCGCCGCTTCGGTCAGCACGCGGGTCGTTTCCTGGAACGATGCCGCGGAGATGAACGAGTCGGTCGACAGCGATGCCTTCGTGATACCGAGCAGCACGTTGTCGTACGAAGCCGGACGCTTGCCCTCGGCGATCATGCGATCGTTCTCGTCCAGCATGTCGGAACGCTCGACCTGTTCGCCCGGGATGAAGCGCGTATCGCCGTTGTCGGTGATCTGCACACGACGCAGCATCTGGCGAACGATCACCTCGATGTGCTTGTCGTTGATCTTCACGCCCTGCAGGCGGTACACGTCCTGCACTTCGTCGACGATGTAGCGCGACAGCGCCTCGATACCCTGCAGACGCAGGATGTCGTGCGGATCGGCCGGACCGTCCACGATCATTTCGCCCTTGTTGACGACCTGGGCATCGTGAACCAGAACCTGCTTTTCCTTCGCGATCAGGAACTCGTGCTGGTTGCCCTCGAGGTCCGTGATGACGAGACGCTGCTTGCCCTTCGTGTCCTTGCCGAACGACGTCGTACCGGTGACTTCCGCGAGAATGCCGGCATCCTTCGGCGAACGCGCTTCGAACAGTTCCGCCACCCGCGGCAGACCGCCGGTAATGTCACGCGTCTTCTGCGCTTCCGTCGGGATACGTGCGAGCACTTCACCGACCTGCACCTGCTGGCCATCCTTCACGGTGATCAGTGCGCCGACCTGGAAGCCGATCTGCACTGCGTGCTCCGTGCCCGGAATCTTCACTTCCTCGCCGTTCGCGTCGAGCAGCTTCACCTGCGGACGCACGCTCTTCGAAGCCTGCGAACCGCGGCGCTTCACGTCGATCACGACCAGCGTCGACAGGCCGGTCACGTCGTCGATCTGCTTCGCGACGGTCACGCCTTCCTCGACGTTCTCGAACTTCACCGTACCACCGTACTCGGTGATGATCGGACGCGTCAGCGGATCCCACGTGGCGAGCTGCGTGCCGGCCTTGATGGTCGCGCCGTCGAGCTGCAGCAGCGTCGCGCCGTACGGCACTTTGTGACGTTCGCGCTCGCGACCGAAGTCGTCGGTGATCATCGCTTCGCCCGAACGGGAAATGACGATCTGCTCGCCCTTCGCGTTCGTGACGTAGCGCATCGTCGCCGTGAAGCGGACGATACCGTTGCTCTTCGCTTCGACCGACGAAGCCACTGCCGCACGCGATGCCGCACCACCGATGTGGAACGTACGCATCGTCAGCTGCGTGCCCGGTTCACCGATCGACTGCGCCGCGATCACGCCGACTGCTTCGCCGACGTTCACGAGCGAGCCGCGGCCGAGATCACGGCCGTAGCAGGCTGCGCACAGGCCGTAACGCGTTTCGCAGGTCAGCGGCGTGCGCACGCGCACTTCGTCGATGCCGAGGCGTTCGATTTCCTCGACCGCCGTTTCGTCGAGCAGCGTGCCCGATTCGTACAGCGTTTCCTGCGTTTCCGGATTCACGACGTCCGCGACCGCGACGCGGCCGAGGATACGGTCACGCAGCGCTTCGACGACTTCACCGCCTTCGACCAGCGCCTTCATCGCCACGCCGTTCGACGTGCCGCAATCGTCTTCCACCACGACCAGATCCTGCGTGACGTCGACGAGACGACGCGTCAGGTAACCCGAGTTCGCGGTCTTCAGTGCCGTATCAGCCAGACCCTTACGTGCACCGTGGGTCGAGATGAAGTACTGCAACACGTTCAGACCTTCGCGGAAGTTCGCGGTAATCGGCGTCTCGATAATCGAGCCGTCCGGCTTCGCCATCAGGCCACGCATACCGGCCAGCTGACGAATCTGAACCGCCGAACCCCGGGCGCCCGAGTCGGCCATCATGTAGATCGAGTTGAACGACTCCTGGCGCGTCTCGTTGCCGTCGCGGTCCGTCACCGGCTCCGTCGACAGCTGCTCCATCATCGCCTTGCCGACCGCTTCCGACGTTGCCGACCAGATGTCGACCACGTTGTTGTAGCGTTCCTGCGCGGTGACGAGACCCGACATGTACTGGCGGTCGTACTCCTTCACCTTCTTCGCGGCGTCGCCGACGATCGTTTCCTTCTGCGGCGGCACGAGCATGTCGTCCACGCAGATCGAGATGCCGGCACGCGTCGCGAGACGGAAACCCGACTGCATCAGCTGGTCGGCGAACACCACCGTCGCACGCAGACCGCACTTGCGGAACGCCGTGTTGATCAGGCGCGAGATTTCCTTCTTCTTCAGCGGCTTGTTCAGCACCGAGAACGGCAGGCCGTGCGGCAGGATCTCCGACAGGATCGCGCGGCCGACGGTCGTCGCGTACAGCGTGATCTTCGGCACGAACGGCGGCGCGCCTTCCGACTTGTCTTCGTTGTGGACCATTTCGGTGATCCGCACGTTGACGCGCGAGGCCAGCTCGACTTCCTTGTTCTCGTACGCGCGGATGACTTCCGACACGCCCGTGAACGACAGGCCTTCGCCCTTGCCGTTGACCGCTTCGCGGGTCGCGTAGTACAGACCCAGCACGATATCCTGCGACGGCACGATCGACGGATCGCCGTTGGCCGGGAACAGCACGTTGTTCGACGCGAGCATCAGCGTCCGCGCTTCCATCTGCGCTTCGAGCGACAGCGGCACGTGAACGGCCATCTGGTCACCGTCGAAGTCGGCGTTGAACGCCGCGCAGACGAGCGGGTGCAGCTGGATTGCCTTGCCTTCGATCAGCACCGGCTCGAACGCCTGGATACCGAGACGGTGCAGCGTCGGCGCACGGTTCAGCATCACCGGGTGCTCGCGGATCACCTCTTCGAGGATGTCCCACACCACCGGCGTCTGGTTCTCGACTTCCTTCTTCGCAGCCTTGATGGTCGTAGCGACGCCCATCACTTCCAGCTTGTTGAAGATGAACGGCTTGAACAGCTCGAGCGCCATCAGCTTCGGCAAACCGCACTGGTGCAGCTTCAGCGTCGGGCCGACCACGATGACCGAACGGCCCGAGTAGTCGACGCGCTTGCCCAGCAGGTTCTGACGGAAACGACCGCCCTTGCCCTTGATCATGTCGGCGAGCGACTTCAGCGGACGCTTGTTCGCGCCCGTCATCGCCTTGCCGCGACGACCGTTGTCGAGCAGCGAGTCGACGGCTTCCTGCAGCATCCGCTTTTCGTTGCGGACGATGATTTCAGGCGCCTTCAGCTCGAGCAGACGCTTCAACCGGTTGTTACGGTTGATCACGCGGCGATACAGGTCGTTCAGGTCCGACGTCGCGAAACGGCCGCCGTCCAGCGGCACGAGCGGACGCAGTTCCGGCGGCAGCACCGGCAGCACTTCGAGGATCATCCACTCGGGCTTGATGCCCGAACGCTGGAATGCCTCGAGGACCTTCAGGCGCTTCGCGTACTTTTTGATCTTCGCTTCCGAGCCGGTGTTCTTCAGCTCGGTGCGCAGCGTCTCGACCTGCTCGTCGATGTTGATCGCGCGCAGCAGTTCACGCACGCCTTCCGCGCCCATTTCGGCACGGAATTCGTCGCCGTATTCCTCGACCTTGTTGTAGTAATCCTCTTCGGTCATGATCTGCCGCGCCTTCAGCGGCGTCATGCCCGGTTCGATCACCACGTACGCTTCGAAGTACAGCACGCGCTCGATGTCGCGCAGCGTCATGTCGAGCACCATGCCCAGACGCGACGGCAGCGACTTCAGGAACCAGATGTGCGCGACCGGCGAGGCCAGCTCGATGTGGCCCATCCGCTCGCGACGCACCTTCGCCAGCGTCACTTCGACGCCGCACTTCTCGCAGATCACGCCGCGGTGCTTCAGACGCTTGTACTTGCCGCACAGGCACTCGTAGTCCTTGATCGGCCCGAAGATCTTCGCGCAGAACAGACCATCGCGTTCCGGCTTGAACGTACGGTAGTTGATGGTCTCCGGCTTCTTCACTTCGCCGAACGACCACGAACGGATCTTGTCGGGCGAGGCCAGACCGATCTTGATCGCGTCGAAAACTTCTTCCTGTTGGACTTGCTTGAATAGATCGAGCAGAGCTTTCATTGCTTTCTCTCCGTAGTCCGATTAATTGCGGTCGAGATCGATATCGATACCGAGCGAGCGGATTTCCTTCACGAGCACGTTGAAGGATTCCGGCATGCCTGCATCGATCACGTGATCACCCTTGACGAGGTTTTCGTACACCTTCGTCCGGCCGGTCACGTCGTCCGACTTCACCGTCAGCATTTCCTGCAGCACGTAGGACGCGCCGTACGCTTCGAGCGCCCACACTTCCATTTCACCGAAACGCTGGCCACCGAACTGCGCCTTACCACCCAGCGGCTGCTGCGTGACGAGCGAGTACGGGCCGGTCGAACGCGCGTGCATCTTGTCGTCGACCAAGTGGTGCAGCTTCAGGTAGTGCATGTAGCCGAGCGTCACGCGACGTTCGAACATTTCACCCGTGCGGCCGTCGTACAGGCGGACCTGGTTCTTCGACGGGTTCATGCCCAGCTGTTCGGCGATGTCGTCCGGGAACGCGAGGTCGAGCATCTTGCCCATTTCTTCCTCGGTCGCACCGTCGAACACCGGCGTCGCGAACGGCACGCCTTCGCGCAGGTTCTTCGCGAGTTCGAGGATCTCGTCGTCGGTGAAGCTTTCCAGATCTTCCTGGCGGCCCGACTCGTTGTAGATCTTCGTCAGGAACGTGCGCAGTTCCTCGATCTTCGCCTGACGCTGCAGCATTTCGCCGATACGCCAGCCGAGGCCCTTCGCGGCCCAGCCGAGGTGCACTTCCAGAACCTGACCCACGTTCATCCGCGACGGCACGCCGAGCGGGTTCAGCACGACGTCTGCCGGACGGCCATCGGCCATGTACGGCATGTCTTCGATCGGGACGATCTTCGACACGACACCCTTGTTACCGTGACGGCCTGCCATCTTGTCGCCAGGCTGCAGACGGCGCTTCACCGCGAGGTACACCTTGACCATCTTCAGCACGCCCGGCGGCAGTTCGTCGCCTTGCGTGAGCTTCTTGCGCTTCTCTTCGAACGCCAGATCGAACTGGTGACGCTTCTCTTCGATCGAGTTCTTGATCGCTTCGAGCTGCGCCGCTGCTTCGTCGTCCGCGAGGCGGATGTCGAACCAGTGGTAGTGGTCGAGGTCTTCCAGGTAAGCCTGGTCGATCTTCGTGCCCTTCGCGAGCTTCTTCGGACCGCCGTTCGCGACCTTGCCCACGAGCATGCGTGCGAGACGCTGGAACGCGTCGCCTTCCACGATACGCAGCTGGTCGTTCAGGTCGAGACGGTAGCGCTTCAGTTCGTCGTCGATGATCTGTTGCGCACGCTTGTCGCGCTGGATGCCTTCACGCGTGAACACCTGGACGTCGATCACGGTGCCGCTCATGCCCGACGGCACGCGCAGCGACGTGTCCTTCACGTCCGAAGCCTTCTCGCCGAAGATCGCGCGCAGCAGCTTCTCTTCCGGCGTCAGTTGGGTCTCGCCCTTCGGCGTGACCTTGCCGACCAGCACGTCGCCTGCTTCGACTTCAGCACCGATGTACACGATGCCCGATTCGTCGAGACGGCCGAGCTGGACTTCCGCCAGGTTCGAGATGTCGCGCGTGATTTCTTCCGGCCCGAGCTTCGTGTCGCGTGCAACGACGTTCAGCTCTTCGATGTGGATCGACGTGTAGCGATCGTCCGCGACCACCTTCTCCGAGATCAGGATCGAATCCTCGAAGTTGTAGCCGTTCCACGGCATGAACGCGATCAGCATGTTCTGGCCGAGCGCGAGCTCGCCCAGGTCCGTCGAGGCGCCGTCGGCCAGCACGTCGCCGCGCGAGACCTTGTCGCCCATCTTCACGATCGGACGCTGGTTGATGTTCGTGTTCTGGTTCGAACGCGTGTACTTGATCAGGTTGTAGATGTCGACACCGACTTCACCCGCGACCGCTTCGTCGTCGTTCACGCGAATCACGATACGGCCTGCGTCGACGTAGTCGACCACACCGCCGCGGAACGCCTGGACCGTCGTACCCGAGTCGACCGCGCAGGTGCGCTCGATGCCCGTACCGACGACCGGCTTTTCCGGACGCAGACACGGCACGGCCTGACGCTGCATGTTCGAACCCATCAATGCACGGTTCGCGTCATCGTGCTCGAGGAACGGGATCAGCGAGGCTGCCACCGACACGATCTGCGACGGCGCGACGTCCATGTACTGGATCCGGTCCGGCGTGACCATCATCGTTTCGCCGGCTTCGCGCGACGACACGAGTTCGTCGATCAGCTGGCCGTTCTCGTCGATCGCGGCGTTCGCCTGGGCGATCATGTAGCGGCCTTCCTCGATCGCCGACAGGTAGTCGATCTGGTCGGTCACCTTGCTGTCCACGACCTTGCGGTACGGCGTCTCGAGGAAGCCGTATTCGTTCAGGTGCGCGTACAGTGCGAGCGAGTTGATCAGGCCGATGTTCGGACCTTCCGGCGTTTCGATCGGGCACACGCGGCCGTAGTGGGTCGGGTGCACGTCGCGGACTTCGAAGCCTGCGCGCTCACGCGTCAGACCGCCCGGGCCCAGTGCGGAAACACGGCGCTTGTGCGTGATTTCCGACAGCGGGTTGGTCTGGTCCATGAACTGCGACAGCTGCGACGAACCGAAGAACTCGCGGATCGCCGACGAAATCGGCTTCGAGTTGATCAGGTCGTGCGGCATCAGGTTTTCGCTTTCGGCCTGGCCGAGGCGTTCCTTGACCGCGCGCTCGACACGCACGAGACCCGCGCGGAACTGGTTTTCCGCCAGTTCGCCGACGCAACGCACGCGACGGTTGCCGAGGTGGTCGATGTCGTCCACTTCGCCCTTGCCGTTGCGCAGCTCGACGAGGATCTTGATCGTCGCGAGGATGTCGTCGTCCTGCAGCGTCATCGGGCCGACGATCTCGTCACGGCCGACGCGGCGGTTGAACTTCATGCGGCCGACCTTCGACAGGTCGTACGCTTCTTCGCTGTAGAACAGACGATTGAACAGGGCCTCGACCGCTTCCTCGGTCGGCGGCTCGCCCGGACGCATCATGCGGTAGATCGCGATGCGCGCGGCCGTCTTGTCGGTCGTTTCGTCGACACGCAGCGTCGACGAGATGTACGGGCCCTGGTCCAGATCGTTCGTGTAGAGCGTCTGGATGTCCTTGATGCCCGCTTCGCGCAGCTTCTCGAGCACGCTCTCCGTGACTTCGTCGTTCGCGCTCGCGATCACTTCGCCGGTATCGCCGTCGACGACGTTCTTCGCCAGCACGCGGCCGAGCAGATAGTCTTCCGGCACCGAGATGAACTTGGTCTTCGCGGCTTCGAGGTCGCGAATGTGCTTCGCGTTGATCCGCTTGTCCTTCTGGACGATGACCTTGCCGTCGCGATCCGTGATGTCGAAACGCGCGACTTCACCACGCAGGCGCTCGGGCACGAACTCGAGTTGCGCGCCTTCGTCCATCAGCGTGAAGTTGTCGAACACGAAGAAGTTCGCGAGGATCTGCTCCGGCGTCAGGCCGATGGCCTTCAGCAGGATCGTGACCGGCATCTTGCGGCGACGGTCGACGCGGAAGTACAGGATGTCCTTCGGATCGAATTCGAAGTCGAGCCACGAGCCGCGGTACGGAATGATCCGTGCCGAGAACAGCAGCTTGCCCGAGCTGTGCGTCTTGCCCTTGTCGTGTTCGAAGAACACGCCCGGCGAACGGTGCAGCTGCGAGACGATGACACGCTCGGTGCCGTTGATGACGAACGAGCCCGTCGGCGTCATGAGCGGAATTTCGCCCATGTACACTTCCTGCTCCTTCACTTCCTTGACGACCGGCTTGTTCGGCGATTCCTTGTCGAGGATGACGAGGCGGACCTTCGCGCGCAGCGCGGAACAGTACGTCAGGCCCCGCTGCTGGCATTCCTTGATGTTGAATGCCGGCGAGGACAGCGCATAGCTCACGAACTCGAGGCGCGCGAAACCGTTGTGCGAAACAATGGGAAATACCGATGTGAACGCGGCCTGCAAACCCTCAGGCTTACGTTGCGTCGCGGGCACATCGGCTTGCAGAAACGTGCTGAATGATTCAAGCTGGGTAGCCAGCAAGAACGGAACTTGGTGAACGATGGGGCGCTTCGCGAAACTCTTGCGAATGCGCTTCTTCTCGGTGAAGGAATATTGCATACGATCTCCGAATCACGGCGGGTGCTATCGAGGCGGAATACCTGGACGTTTCAAACCCGAGTGTTCACCGACTGAGACCCGATGGCCGTTCGACGGCTTGAACGAGCCGAGAAGCTTGGTGGTTGGCCGCTACCAACCGCTGGCTGACGGCAGCGGATGCCTGTGTTGCCCGCTACCCGACCAAACTTGCCTTCTGCAGTCGCTTCAGAAGACAAAGAGAACCGCCAATCGTGAGTGATTCATCACAACGATCAAGCGGTTTTCTTTGGCTTCTGGGGCCGATTATTCGGGCTCCCGAATGAGTGCCAGAATAACGTCCCCACAAAGCACAAAAAGGCCGGCGGTGAAAATACCGCCAGCCTTCGCACAGCGCGCCGAAACTTACTTGACTTCGACCTTCGCGCCAGCTTCTTCCAGCTTCTTCTTGGCTTCTTCAGCAGCAGCCTTGTCGACGCCTTCCTTGACGGGCTTCGGTGCACCGTCAACCAGGTCCTTCGCTTCCTTCAGGCCCAGGCCCGTCAGTTCGCGAACGGCCTTGATGACCGAAACCTTGTTGGCGCCGGCTTCAGCCAGGACGACCGTGAATTCGGTCTTCTCTTCTGCTGCAGCAGCTGCGCCGCCGCCTGCCGGGCCAGCGACTGCCACTGCAGCTGCCGACACGCCAAACTTCTCTTCGAACGCCTTGACCAGTTCGTTCAGTTCCAGAACGGTCATCCCTTCGACTGCTGCCAGGATGTCTTCTTTTGCGATTGCCATTTGAAATACTCCTAAATTGAATTCGGATACAGCCAGCGATCAGTAACGCTGATGCACGTTCGCTTACGCAGCTTCCGCTTGCTTCTTCTCGGCCAGCGCGGCGAGAGCACGCGCGAAGCCCGAAACAGGCGATTGCATAACGAACAGCAGCTTCGAGAGCAGTTCTTCGCGGCTCGGGATGCTTGCCAGCGCTTGCACGCCAGCCTTGTCCATCACCTTGCCATCGAACGAACCAGCCTTGATGACCAACTTTTCATTGCTCTTGCTGAAGTCGTTGACGACCTTAGCAGCGGCAATGGCATCTTCCGAGATGCCGTAGATCAGGGGACCAGTCATCTGCTCTGCCAGCGGAGCAAAAGGCGTACCTTCGACGGCGCGACGCGCCAGCGTGTTCTTCAACACGCGCAGGTAAACCTGTTGCTCACGCGCTTTCGCGCGCAGCTTGGTCAGATCGCCAACCGCAATTCCACGATACTCAGCCAGCACAACGGTCTGGGCCTTCGCGACTTGCGCGGAAACCTCAGCGACGACGGCTTGCTTGTCTTCTCTATTAAGCGGCACGGTTAGCCTCCAGAAACGATACGTTCGGCATGGCCGGTATGACCGAAACCTCACGTACCTCGTTCAACAACGGCGTCCGACCTCGTTAGGAGTATTTCCACCTCACGCCGCGAATCGCTTCGCGGCCTGCGGCTTCACCACTGCAAAACTTTTTCGGGTTCGCCATCTGCGTTGGCTTGAATTAAGGGATCGCCTGCCTGCTGCGCCCCACCAACGGTCTTTGATAACCGGTTGTCCGCCCTACTGCACGAACAACCGCCCAAAGCCCATGTAGGCCGCTTCGCGAACGAAGCGGCCCGAATACTTGCTTACTGTGCTGCCAGCGTAGCGTGGTCGACACGCACGCCGACGCCCATCGTGCTCGACAGTGCGATCTTGCGCAGGTACACGCCCTTGCTCGTTGCCGGCTTCGCCTTCTGCAGCGCTTCGATCAGCGCCGACAGGTTCGAACGCAGCGCGGTCGGCTCGAACGATGCACGGCCGATGGTCGCGTGGATGATACCGGCCTTGTCGACACGGAATTGCACCTGACCAGCCTTCGCGTTCTTGACGGCGGTTGCGACGTCCGGCGTGACCGTACCGACCTTCGGGTTCGGCATCAGGCCGCGCGGGCCCAGGATCTGACCGAGCGTACCGACGATACGCATCGTATCCGGCGAAGCGATCACGATGTCGAAGTCCATCTGGCCAGCCTTGATCTGCTCAGCCAGGTCTTCCATACCGACGATTTCCGCGCCTGCTGCACGCGCCTGCTCGGCCTTTTCGCCTTGCGCGAACACGGCAACGCGAACCGACTTGCCCGTACCTGCCGGGAGAACGACCGAACCACGAACGACCTGGTCCGACTTCTTCGCGTCGATGCCGAGCTGGACTGCGACGTCGATCGACTCGTCGAACTTCGCGCTCGCGCATTCCTTCACGAGGCTCAGTGCGTCTTCGATCGCGTACAGCTTCTGACGATCGACCTTGGCGGCAAATGCCTGACGGCGCTTGGAGATCTTAGCCATTTACACGCCCTCCACAGTGATACCCATCGAGCGTGCGCTACCAGCGATGGTGCGAACGGCTGCGTCCAGATCAGCTGCCGTAAGGTCCGGCATCTTGGTCTTCGCGATTTCTTCGGCTTGAGCGCGCGTGATCGAACCGACCTTGTCGGTGTGCGGCTTGCTCGAGCCCTTGTCCACCTTCGCCGCCTTCTTGATCAGGACGGTCGCCGGCGGCGTCTTCATCACGAACGTGAAGCTCTTGTCAGCGAATGCCGTGATGACCACCGGCACCGGCAGACCCGGCTCCATGCTTTGAGTCTGCGCGTTGAACGCCTTGCAGAACTCCATGATGTTCAGGCCGCGCTGGCCCAGTGCCGGACCGACCGGCGGCGACGGGTTGGCTTTACCTGCAGGGATCTGCAGCTTGATAAAGCCGATAATCTTCTTTGCCATTTGAAACCTCATTGGAACGCCGGGAAGGCGTTCGGTGAGTGATAACGCGCTTTCGCCGCTGGCTACTGACGCTCCTCAACGACCATGACGCGGGCCGTAAGCGCGAAGGTGGGCAGCCGAGGCTGCCCACCGAATCGGGATCAAACTTTTTCGACCTGGCCGAACTCGAGTTCGACCGGGGTGGAGCGGCCAAAGATGGTGACCGACACACGCACGCGCGATTTCTCGTAGTTGACTTCTTCGACGGTGCCGTTGAAGTCCGTGAACGGGCCTTCCTTGACACGCACCATCTCGCCGACTTCGAACAGGGTCTTCGGGCGCGGCTTTTCGACGCCTTCCTGCATCTGCGACATGATCTTCTCGACTTCCTTCGGGGAAATCGGGGTCGGGCGGTTACGCGCACCGCCGACGAAACCGGTGACCTTCGCGGTGTTCTTCACGAGGTGCCACGTTTCGTCCGTCATTTCCATTTCCACCAGCACGTAGCCGGGGAAGAAACGACGTTCGGTCACAGCCTTGTGGCCGCCTTTGACTTCGACCACTTCTTCGGTCGGAACCAGGATCTGACCGAATTTGTCCTGCATGCCAGCACGTTCGATACGCTCTTGAAGCGCACGTTGCACGCTCTTCTCCATACCGGAGTAGGCGTGCACGACGTACCAACGCTTTCCGCTCGGGGATGCCGGAGTATCGCTCATATCATTTCCAACCCAGAATCGCCGAGAAAATCACCCATTCGATCGATTTGTCGCTCAACCAGAGGAAAATCGCCATCACAAGCACGAAACCGAACACGACGAGTGTGGTTTGCGTTGCTTCCTTGCGGGTGGGCCATACGACCTTCCGGACTTCCTTGTACGAATCCTTGGCAAACGCGATGAGGCTCTTGCCAGGGGCGGACATCAGCCCGACGGCCACGCCGGCGATGATACCTACCGCCAACGCGGCACCGCGGACATACCACTGCTGATTGGTCAGCCAGAAGAAGCCCACGAATCCGGCCAACACCAGCAATACGCCCAGGGCCAGCATCAGCTTATCGCCGGAGGTATTTACAGTTTCGACGGATGGATTCGCCATAACACCTTAAAACAAATGCCACGTGGGACACGTGGCGATTTTTGGCAGGGGCAGAGGGAATCGAACCCCCAACCTTCGGTTTTGGAGACCGACGCTCTGCCAGTTGAGCTATACCCCTAAACCATGTTGGGGCCGGCTGATGCCAGCCCCAAAACTGTCGATCAACGAATAACTGGCTTACTCGATGATCTTGGCGACGACGCCGGCGCCGACGGTACGGCCGCCTTCGCGGATCGCGAAGCGCAGACCTTCTTCCATCGCGATCGGAGCGATCAGCTTCACCGTGATCGACACGTTGTCGCCCGGCATCACCATTTCCTTGTCCTTCGGCAGCTCGATCGAGCCCGTCACGTCCGTCGTACGGAAGTAGAACTGCGGACGGTAGTTGTTGAAGAACGGCGTGTGACGGCCGCCTTCGTCCTTGCTCAGCACGTACACTTCAGCCGTGAAGTGCGTGTGCGGCGTGATCGAACCCGGCTTCGCCAGAACCTGGCCACGCTCCACGTCTTCACGCTTCGTGCCGCGCAGCAGGATACCCACGTTGTCGCCTGCCTGACCTTGGTCCAGCAGCTTGCGGAACATTTCAACGCCCGTGCAGGTCGTCTTCACCGTCGGCTTGATACCGACGATTTCGATTTCCTCGCCGACCTTCACGATGCCGCGCTCGACACGACCCGTCACCACCGTACCGCGGCCCGAGATCGAGAACACGTCTTCCACCGGCATCAGGAACGCGCCGTCAACTGCACGCTCCGGCGTCGGGATGTACGTGTCCAGCGCGTCGGCCAGGCTCATGATCGCCACTTCGCCCAGCTCGCCCGTGTCGCCTTCCAGCGCCAGCTTCGCCGAACCCTTCACGATCGGCGTGTCGTCGCCCGGGAAGTCGTACTTCGACAGGAGTTCGCGAACTTCCATCTCGACCAGCTCGAGCAGTTCCGCGTCGTCAACCATGTCGCACTTGTTCAGGAACACGATGATGTACGGAACGCCAACCTGACGCGCCAGCAGGATGTGCTCACGCGTTTGCGGCATCGGGCCGTCTGCTGCCGAGCAAACCAGGATCGCGCCGTCCATCTGCGCTGCGCCCGTGATCATGTTCTTCACATAGTCAGCGTGGCCCGGGCAGTCGACGTGTGCGTAGTGGCGGTTAGCCGTTTCGTACTCGACGTGTGCCGTGTTGATCGTGATGCCGCGCGCCTTTTCTTCCGGTGCCGCGTCGATCTGGTCGTATGCCTTCGCTTCGCCGCCGAACTTCTTCGTCAGCACCGTCGTGATCGCTGCCGTCAGCGTCGTCTTGCCGTGGTCAACGTGACCAATCGTACCAACGTTCACGTGCGGCTTGGTCCGCTCAAATTTACCCTTGGCCATTTTCGACTCCCAAAAGGAATTTCACAGGTTGCGCCGCGCGCAAACAAGACACTGACTTTTTACTGCTGGTGCCCATGGGCAGGATCGAACTGCCGACCTCTCCCTTACCAAGGGAGTGCTCTACCACTGAGCCACATGGGCGCTACGCTTCAACTTAGCGATCTGGAGCGGGTGAAGGGAATCGAACCCTCGTCGTAAGCTTGGAAGGCTTCTGCTCTACCATTGAGCTACACCCGCACGGGCCACTAACGATTCCTTACCGCTCACTGCGCTGATATCTTGGTGGAGGAGGTTGGATTCGAACCAACGTAGGCGTAAGCCAACAGATTTACAGTCTGCCCCCTTTAGCCACTCGGGCACCCCTCCGTAGAGAACTGACGATTATGGGGGTGCATCGCACTCCTGTCAAGCACATCCGGAAGATTATTTTCACTTTCTTCCCGACTTCTGCTTCCCGCCGACCCCGCTCTCGCCCGGCTAAGGCAAGCGCGAGATGTTGCCGATCGGCGCCACATCTTCGTCAGACTCCGCCCTCAACGCCGATCTGCATCTGCGCTGAAAACGAAAGACCGCCATCATACGGCCTCTTTCACACAATGCCAAGCGGGTAGACACAAAATTTCGGCAAATTTCGTGCCGGGCGGGTTCGGCGAGCTCGGGTGGCGATGGTTCGCGGGAGGCTCGGTGGCATTTCCGGCGGGAAATAGAGGTTTGTAGCGAGCGGCGAGGGCAGCGCCTTCTCTTGGTTCCCGGCGCCCCGTGCTGACGCGGCTTCCGCCCACCTCTCCCAGCTCCACCACCGAATTCGCTCAGCTGCGTTCGACGACTTCACCGGAGGGCACGATACCGTCTCGAGTCACCCTCCAGCCCGCGGTACAAGTCTCCCTGCGTCCGCGTTTTCTGTAATGGCAATCCTCGTGGTTGCAACGGCACATGCCGCGGCGCCGGAAGACGCCTATAGCGCCTGCCGGGTCCCCGCTGGTGACGGTCCGACAGCCAGGCCCGGCTTATGGCTTCACCGCGCAGCGCCAGAGGCATGCTTGGCGCTCGGCGAGTATCAATGGTTGAAGCAAACGATGCGGAACGCCCGGGTTGGGCGTACGTCGGCTCGCGCGGCACAACCGATGAATCGAGATGCAGTGGCCCGACCACGCCCCGCAGGATGATTCCGGCGATTCTCTACGCATGCGCTATAGCCGACGACGCGCTAAGTCCAGGCATCCCCACGACCCTGCTGCTGCCGCGTCGAATGCTGCTGCTTGGCACCGACGCATCTCGTCGTGCAACCGGCTCACGTCCGTACGTGGTCGCTTATCACAGCAGATCTTCGGCGTACACGCGATATCGCAACCGCTCTTATGCGCCGTCGTCCAACTGAACGCGATTCTCCGTGTCGGATTCTACGTAGGCGCCCTTCACCTCACGCTCACCAAGACGACGGAGAGCCGATGGGTGTCGCCGAAGCATCGACATCCGACATACGCTGCGCGGCAATGCTCGAGCTGACCGGGAATCAAGACCGGGGCACCGTGCACCAGCTTCCGCCTGCAGGAGACTCTCCGTCCGGCGATCCGAATACGGCATGCACGGAACGCGCGTCAGGCGGCACGCACCTCACGCCGATGGGTGAAGGGCGGGACCGTGTATGCGGTGCCATCTATTCGCTGATCGAGGAAAACTACGCGCTACAGAAGGGGCAAGAAGCGTCAACGAGCGGCCGTCGAGGAGAGCCGCGCCGATTTTTGGATCTCGCCAGACCCCGATACGTCACGGCGCGGCCAGCTCTTGGTCGAGTCACTTCTTGCTGCAGCTCAAGCACGTGTATTACTCCTCGATGGAGCTCTTTCGAGGCGAGATATGACCCGTTGATCGAATGGCGCTTAATGGCAACTGTGCCTCTGCCGGCGTTCAGTCGCGCGGATTCATGCGACAAGGGAGCCGGGAGCAGTGACATCCTGCCCGCTCTTGCCAACAACACACGGAAGGCGGAGCGAATGCAAGACGCATCCCGCTGCCGCACGAGGTACGAAAAATTTTGGCAGAAGATACACCTCGTAAGCCGACGATCAGGAGCGGTTGACCGAGTATCGGACGACGAGGGCTAGGCACGGCTGATCGCGGTCGACGTCGGGCAAGGCCGGACGGAGGATAGCCATGGAGACGTTGCCAACGCGATTTCCCGTTGCAGCTCCGATGGGCCACCAGAGCGAACAGGAGGTAGAAGGACGGTGGCTTTAGCAGCACCAATTGCTGGCGACAGCCCGCCCCCAATAGGCGAGATTCATTTGCGCCAATCTCGCGGGGAGCGATTCCGATTTGAGCCGGTACATTCGACACGCGGCCCCTGTCATACGGCGCTTCAACGCATGCTTTATGGCGCCGCAATGCAAAAACCCCCGCCTTTCGGGCGGGGGTTTCTGGCTTGAGGGGAGCCTGACGATTACCTACTTTCACACGGGAATCCGCACTATCATCGGCGTAGAGTCGTTTCACGGTCCTGTTCGGGATGGGAAGGGGTGGGACCGACTCGCTATGGTCATCAGGCAAAGGGGGTTGTTGCGTTGCTTCGCAGCGCAACCAATCTTGGAAGAAGCAGTAATTTAGGTTGTGAGCTGTATCTCACACGTACGCGGTACTTCAACCGCAGTACGTCGAGTGCCTTGCACTCGACGCTCGATGTCCGTAAGCGCTAAAGCGCTAACGGGCATCGAGACAGACTTGTTATAGGATCAAGCCTTACGGGCAATTAGTATCAGTTAGCTGAACGCATTACTGCGCTTACACACCTGACCTATCAACGTCCTGGTCTCGAACGACCCTTCAAGGGGATCTAGTCCCCAGGGATATCTCATCTTAAGGCGAGTTTCCCGCTTAGATGCTTTCAGCGGTTATCTCTTCCGAACATAGCTACCCGGCGATGCCACTGGCGTGACAACCGGTACACCAGAGGTTCGTCCACTCCGGTCCTCTCGTACTAGGAGCAGCCCCCTTCAAATATCCAACGCCCACGGCAGATAGGGACCAAACTGTCTCACGACGTTTTAAACCCAGCTCACGTACCTCTTTAAATGGCGAACAGCCATACCCTTGGGACCGGCTACAGCCCCAGGATGAGATGAGCCGACATCGAGGTGCCAAACACCGCCGTCGATATGAACTCTTGGGCGGTATCAGCCTGTTATCCCCAGAGTACCTTTTATCCGTTGAGCGATGGCCCTTCCATACAGAACCACCGGATCACTATGACCTGCTTTCGCACCTGCTCGACTTGTCGGTCTCGCAGTTAAGCACGCTTATGCCATTGCACTATCAGCACGATTTCCGACCGTACCTAGCGTACCTTCGTACTCCTCCGTTACGCTTTGGGAGGAGACCGCCCCAGTCAAACTGCCTACCATGCACTGTCCCCGACCCGGATCACGGGCCAAGGTTAGAACCTCAAACAAACCAGGGTGGTATTTCAAGGACGGCTCCACCGAAACTAGCGTTCCGGTTTCATAGCCTCCCACCTATCCTACACAGATCGGTTCAAAGTCCAATGCAAAGCTACAGTAAAGGTTCATGGGGTCTTTCCGTCTAGCCGCGGGTAGATTGCATCATCACAAACACTTCAACTTCGCTGAGTCTCGGGAGGAGACAGTGTGGCCATCGTTACGCCATTCGTGCAGGTCGGAACTTACCCGACAAGGAATTTCGCTACCTTAGGACCGTTATAGTTACGGCCGCCGTTTACCGGGACTTCAATCAAGAGCTTGCACCCCATCATTTAATCTTCCGGCACCGGGCAGGCGTCACACCCTATACGTCCACTTTCGTGTTTGCAGAGTGCTGTGTTTTTATTAAACAGTCGCAGCCACCAGTTTATTGCAACCCCTTCACCCTCCTGGCGCAGGCCAGTCAAGCTACAAGGGCGTACCTTATCCCGAAGTTACGGTACCAATTTGCCGAGTTCCTTCTCCCGAGTTCTCTCAAGCGCCTTAGAATACTCATCTCGCCCACCTGTGTCGGTTTGCGGTACGGTCATCATTAGACTGAAGCTTAGAGGCTTTTCTTGGAACCACTTCCAATTGCTTCGCTCCCTAGGGAGCTCGCGCCACACCCTTGAATTACGCGCCCGGATTTGCCTAAGCGCCTTCTCCAATGCAGCGACCGGGACTTCCAACACCCGGACAACCTTCCGCGATCCGTCCCCCCATCGCATCTAACAATGGTGCAGGAATATTGACCTGCTTCCCATCAGCTACGCATTTCTGCCTCGCCTTAGGGGCCGACTCACCCTACGCCGATGAACGTTGCGTAGGAAACCTTGGGCTTACGGCGAGGGGGCCTTTCACCCCCTTTATCGCTACTCATGTCAGCATTCGCACTTCCGATACCTCCAGCACCCTTTACAAGGCACCTTCGCAGGCTTACGGAACGCTCTCCTACCATGCGAGCAAAGCTCGCATCCGCAGCTTCGGTATATAGCTTAGCCCCGTTACATCTTCCGCGCAGGACGACTCGATCAGTGAGCTATTACGCTTTCTTTAAAGGGTGGCTGCTTCTAAGCCAACCTCCTGACTGTTTTAGCCTTCCCACTTCGTTTCCCACTTAGCTATATTTGGGGACCTTAGCTGGCGGTCTGGGTTGTTTCCCTCTTGACACCGGACGTTAGCACCCGATGTCTGTCTCCCGTGATTGCACTCTTCGGTATTCGGAGTTTGCTATGGCGGGGTAATCTGCAATAGACCCCCCAACCATGACAGTGCTCTACCCCCGAAGGTGAGACACGAGGCACTACCTAAATAGTTTTCGGAGAGAACCAGCTATTTCCAGGTTTGTTTAGCCTTTCACCCCTATCCACAGCTCATCCCCTAACTTTTCAACGTTAGTGGGTTCGGACCTCCAGTACGTGTTACCGCACCTTCATCCTGGCCATGGATAGATCACCTGGTTTCGGGTCTACGCCCAGCAACTGAACGCCCTATTCGGACTCGCTTTCGCTACGCCTGCCCTATACGGTTAAGCTTGCTACTGAACGTAAGTCGCTGACCCATTATACAAAAGGTACGCCGTCACCCCTTACGAGGCTCCGACTGTTTGTATGCATGCGGTTTCAGGATCTATTTCACTCCCCTCCCGGGGTTCTTTTCGCCTTTCCCTCACGGTACTGGTTCACTATCGGTCGATCACGAGTATTTAGCCTTGGAGGATGGTCCCCCCATCTTCAGACAGGATTTCACGTGTCCCGCCCTACTTGTCGCACACCTAGTTCTTTCATACTGTTTTCGCCTACAGGGCTATCACCTGCTATGGCCGCACTTTCCAGAGCGTTCGGCTAACAATACAAATAAAGAGTGCAAGGCTCATCCCATTTCGCTCGCCACTACTTTGGGAATCTCGGTTGATTTCTTTTCCTGCGGTTACTTAGATGTTTCAGTTCACCGCGTTCGCTTCACATGGCCTATGTATTCAGCCATGGATACTCCAAAAGGAGTGGGTTTCCCCATTCGGACATCTACGGATCAAAGCTCGTTTGCCAGCTCCCCGTAGCTTTTCGCAGGCTACCGCGTCCTTCATCGCCTGTGATCGCCAAGGCATCCACCACATGCACTTGTTCGCTTGACCCTATAACGAGTCTGTCTCTCGACAGCCGCTACAGGTTGAGTTCTCGCGTTGTGCCGTATTCCAATTGATGTCGGTCCGGCGTTAGCGCTTTAGCGCTTACGCAGGCCCCACTCCCGAAGGGAGTAGACCCGAATCATCTTGAGATACATCGATACAATCACAACCCGGATAACTTCCACGTCCATCTCGAGACGCTTCCGCTATCCAAATTACTTACTTCTTCCAGATTGTTAAAGAACGACAGCCGATATCTGTTGATATCCTCTGACTGGCTCAATCGCCAATGACAAAGACTCGAACAATCATCATTCGAATGTTTGTCATTGAGGATTGGTGGAGGCAGACGGGATCGAACCGACGACCCCCTGCTTGCAAAGCAGGTGCTCTCCCAGCTGAGCTATGCCCCCATGTACAGATTTGCCTCAGGTGTGTACCGCCACACAAGACGGTGGTGGGTCTGGTTGGATTCGAACCAACGACCCCCGCCTTATCAAGACGGTGCTCTAACCGACTGAGCTACAGACCCCTGAGTCTGTCTTTAATTTACAGCCGATAAGCGTGAGCGCTCAACTTGTGCGAGAAGCTCTGGAAAGGAGGTGATCCAGCCGCACCTTCCGATACGGCTACCTTGTTACGACTTCACCCCAGTCATGAATCCTACCGTGGTGACCGTCCTCCTTGCGGTTAGACTAGCCACTTCTGGTAAAACCCACTCCCATGGTGTGACGGGCGGTGTGTACAAGACCCGGGAACGTATTCACCGCGGCATGCTGATCCGCGATTACTAGCGATTCCAGCTTCATGCACTCGAGTTGCAGAGTGCAATCCGGACTACGATCGGTTTTCTGGGATTAGCTCCCCCTCGCGGGTTGGCAACCCTCTGTTCCGACCATTGTATGACGTGTGAAGCCCTACCCATAAGGGCCATGAGGACTTGACGTCATCCCCACCTTCCTCCGGTTTGTCACCGGCAGTCTCCTTAGAGTGCTCTTGCGTAGCAACTAAGGACAAGGGTTGCGCTCGTTGCGGGACTTAACCCAACATCTCACGACACGAGCTGACGACAGCCATGCAGCACCTGTGCGCCGGTTCTCTTTCGAGCACTCCCGCCTCTCAGCAGGATTCCGACCATGTCAAGGGTAGGTAAGGTTTTTCGCGTTGCATCGAATTAATCCACATCATCCACCGCTTGTGCGGGTCCCCGTCAATTCCTTTGAGTTTTAATCTTGCGACCGTACTCCCCAGGCGGTCAACTTCACGCGTTAGCTACGTTACTAAGGAAATGAATCCCCAACAACTAGTTGACATCGTTTAGGGCGTGGACTACCAGGGTATCTAATCCTGTTTGCTCCCCACGCTTTCGTGCATGAGCGTCAGTATTGGCCCAGGGGGCTGCCTTCGCCATCGGTATTCCTCCACATCTCTACGCATTTCACTGCTACACGTGGAATTCTACCCCCCTCTGCCATACTCTAGCCTGCCAGTCACCAATGCAGTTCCCAGGTTGAGCCCGGGGATTTCACATCGGTCTTAGCAAACCGCCTGCGCACGCTTTACGCCCAGTAATTCCGATTAACGCTCGCACCCTACGTATTACCGCGGCTGCTGGCACGTAGTTAGCCGGTGCTTATTCTTCCGGTACCGTCATCCCCCGGCTGTATTAGAGCCAAGGATTTCTTTCCGGACAAAAGTGCTTTACAACCCGAAGGCCTTCTTCACACACGCGGCATTGCTGGATCAGGCTTTCGCCCATTGTCCAAAATTCCCCACTGCTGCCTCCCGTAGGAGTCTGGGCCGTGTCTCAGTCCCAGTGTGGCTGGTCGTCCTCTCAGACCAGCTACTGATCGTCGCCTTGGTAGGCCTTTACCCCACCAACTAGCTAATCAGCCATCGGCCAACCCTATAGCACGAGGCCCGAAGGTCCCCCGCTTTCATCCGTAGATCGTATGCGGTATTAATCCGGCTTTCGCCGGGCTATCCCCCACTACAGGACATGTTCCGATGTATTACTCACCCGTTCGCCACTCGCCACCAGGTGCAAGCACCCGTGCTGCCGTTCGACTTGCATGTGTAAGGCATGCCGCCAGCGTTCAATCTGAGCCAGGATCAAACTCTTCAGTTCAAACCTGTTACTGTTTTCGGTTCTTTCGAACCGGTCGCTCACTCAAAGCTGACAGGAATATGAATCACTTCATAAACCTGACTTACTTTAGTGTGAGACTCTTGATACTTTCGCTATCTGATCCGAGGATCAGCTCGCTTTCATCAAGCGCCCACACTTATCGGCTGTTAATTTTTAAAGAGCATTTCTGCGAGGAATCTTGAACCCCTCAGCAGCGCTGCGTTTTCAGCAGCAGAGAAGCGAGATTATGAACCGTGTTTCGCAGTTCGTCAACAACTTTCTGAACGACTTCGTTGCGACTGCGGGGCTCAACTTCCGTACCGCCAAGGCTCGCTACCGCCGAACCTCAACAGCACTGCTTCCCTTCCCTCCGCGCCGCGTTTCCGTTAGCGCGAAAGAGGCGTGATTCTAAGCATCCGCCCCCATCCATGCAAGCGCTTTGTGAAGAAAGTTTGAAAAAGCCTCCGTGCGCTGCCGCGCACGGAGGCTTTGGGCTCGACGAACGATGTCGCGGTGTCGGCCCGCAGGCCGTCGGCAACCTTTCCCTCTATATATAGAAGCGCGTCACTTGCCGCCCACCGCGGCCTGCAGTCGCTCGACCGGCACCGCGCCGGCCATCGCCGTGTAGCCCGCATCGCTCGGATGGATACCGTCGCCGCTATCGTATCGGCGCTGCAGCACGCTCGGGCGCTCCGGGTCGCGCAACACCGCGTCGAAGTCCACCACGCCGTCGAACCCGCCGCCGCTGCGAATCCACCGGTTCACCTCGAGCCGGATCGCCTCGCGTCCGGCCGGCAACGCCGCTGGCGTGAGCGTCGCGCCGAACACCTTCACGCCCTGCCGGTGCGCCGCCTCGATCAGGCGGCGATAGCCGTCGATCAGCGACGCGGCCGTCACCTGCGTATGCGGGTGATCGCAATCGAGCCCCGCGCGCGGCGGCATCGCCGCGAAGTTGATGTCGTTGATCCCGATCAGCACGATCGCCGCCTTCACCCCGGAGCGCGACAGCGCATCGCGCTCGAATCGCGACGCCAGCGACGTGCCGTAGCAAGCGGAATCGCTGAGCAGCCGGTTCCCGCTGATGCCGAGATTCACGACACCGATCGAATCGACGCCCGACGCCGTCAGCCGGCGCGCGAGCGCGTCCGGCCAGCGGCGGTTCCGGTTCACACTGGAGCGCAGCCCGTCGGTGATCGAATCGCCGATCGCCGCCACGCTGGCGTGCGCGGAGCCGGCTTCGACGGCGAGCTCGGTCACCCACGCATATTGGGTAAAACGGGTCCGGAAGTCGGCGGCACCCGGATCGCTTACGTGATCACCCTGCGCGGACACGTAATTGAACTGGTTCGATACGCGATGCCAGACCGTCATCCGCTGGTCCGGCCCCATCTGGAGACTGATCGCATACGGCTGCGCGGCCGTCACGCCGATCGTCACCGGGTCGCTTTCGAGCTCCGCGCCCGGTGCGAGCGTCACCGACGCCTTGCCGCCGAACCGAACCGGCACCGCCGCGCCGCCGGCGAGCGCAGCACCGTCGCCGGCGCGCGCAAGGCTCGCGGCCTCGACGACCAGCGGTGCGCGACCGTATGCATTGCTCACGCGAATCCGCGCGGCGCGTCCCGACACGGTCGGGTAGACGATCTGGCGCACGGTCCGCCCGGCCACGTCGGGGGCGCGGTAAAGCGGCGGCGGCGCGGCGAGATCGGGAATCGGCTGCAGCGCGGTCGCCCACGCGGCGACCCACCCGGCCGGTGCGGCCGACGCCGCAAGCGGCGCCACGAGAACGGCCGCACCCAGCACGGCCGCGGCGAAACTGCTTCGAAATGACATCGGCAAAATCCTCATCGGAAAGCGGGCATTGTGCCGCAGAAGCCGAAGACGCGAGACCACGTGCGGAGCCGTAGCTGCGCCCACCTGACCGCACCCTGACTTCCCTCGTTTACCCGAATCCCACTGCAAATCCGCAAGAAATTTATTAACCGACCGGTCGGTTGGTTTATACTTCGCACACATTCAACCGGACGAGAGCTTTCGCCATGTACACGCAATCCCTCGACATCCCCGGCAACGTCGCGCCGCTCGACGCCGCAGCCGAGTCGCCCGAGCAGGCGCGGTTCGATGCGGTGATGGCCGCGGACGGCAAGATCGAACCGCAGGACTGGATGCCCGACGCGTATCGCAAGACGCTGGTACGCCAGATCTCGCAGCACGCGCATTCCGAAGTCGTCGGCATGCTGCCGGAAGGCAACTGGATCTCGCGCGCGCCGAGCCTGAAACGCAAGGCGATCCTGCTCGCGAAGGTGCAGGACGAAGCCGGTCACGGCCTCTATCTGTATAGCGCGGCCGAAACGCTCGGCGTATCGCGCGACTCGCTGATCGACGCGCTGCACGCCGGCAAGGCGAAATACTCGAGCATCTTCAACTATCCGACGCCGACCTGGGCCGACGTCGGCGTGATCGGCTGGCTGGTCGACGGCGCCGCGATCATGAACCAGATCCCGCTGTGCCGCTGCACGTACGGCCCGTATGCGCGCGCGATGATCCGCGTGTGCAAGGAAGAGTCGTTCCACCAGCGCCAGGGTTTCGACGCGCTGTTGTCGATGATGAAGGGCAGCGACGCGCAACGCGCGATGGTCCAGCAGGCGGTCGACCGCTGGTGGTGGCCGGTGCTGATGATGTTCGGCCCGAGCGACGCCGATTCGGTCCACAGCAGCCAGTCCGCGAAATGGGGCATCAAGCGGATCTCGAACGACGATCTGCGCCAGAAATTCGTCGACGCGACGGTCGACCAGGCCAAGGTGCTCGGCGTGACGCTGCCCGATCCCGACCTGAAATGGAACGAAGCGCGCGGCCACCACGACTACGGCACGATCGACTGGGACGAATTCTGGCGCGTGGTCAACGGCGACGGCCCGTGCAACAAGGAACGCCTCGCGACGCGCGTGAAAGCACACGAGGACGGCGCCTGGGTGCGCGAAGCCGCGCTCGCGCACGAAGCGAAGCGCCGCGCCCGCGCCGAACAGCACGCCGCCTGAGCGGCACCCCTCGAATTCAGGAATCTGGAGAAAGTGATGAACAAGGAATGGCCGATCTGGGAAGTGTTCGTGCGCAGCAAGCAGGGCCTCGACCACAAGCATTGCGGCAGCCTGCACGCCGCCGACGCGACGATGGCGCTGCGCATGGCGCGCGACGTGTACACGCGTCGCCAGGAAGGCGTGAGCATCTGGGTGGTGCCGTCGTCGGCGATCACCGCGTCGGACCCGGCCGAGAAGGCCGAACTGTTCGAGCCAGCGGGCGACAAGATCTACCGTCACCCGACGTTCTATACGCTGCCCGACGAAGTCAACCACATGTAACGCCCGCGCCATGACGATCACGCCCGAACACCTCTCCTACGTGCTGCGCCTCGCGGACAATGCGCTGATCCTCGGTCAGCGCAACGCCGAATGGTGCGGCCACGGCCCGATCCTCGAGGAGGACATCGCGCTCACCAACATGAGCCTCGACCTCATCGGCCAGGCGCGCATGCTGTACACGCACGCGGCCGAGCTCGAACGCCAGCTCACCGGCACGACGAAGACGGAAGACGACTACGCGTACTTCCGCACCGAGCGCGAATTCGCGAACTTCACGCTCGCCGAGTTGCCGCACTATGGCCCCGTCTCCGGTACCGCGCACGCCGACAAGGACTACGCGGTGACGATCGTGCGCAACTTCCTGTACGCGGCGCTGATGCTGCACGTCTGGAGCGCGCTGGAGACGTCGACCGACACGCAACTGGCCGCGATCGCCGCGAAATCGGTGAAGGAAACCCGCTATCACGTCCAGCATGCGCGCGAATGGCTCGTGCGCCTCGGCGACGGCACCGACGAATCGCACCGCCGCGCGCAGGCCGCGCTCGACTATCTGATGCCGTACACGCGCGAATTCTTCGCCGCCGATGAAGTCGACGACGCGATCGTCGCGGCGGGCATCGGCCCCGCACCGGCCGCGATCGAGGCCGCGTGGCGCGCGGACGTGGAAGACGCACTCGCCGAAGCCACGCTCACGCCGCCTGCGCCCGTGAAGCATGTGACGACCGGCAAGCAGGGCGAGCACTCGGAACACATGGGCTACCTGCTCGCCGAAATGCAGAGCCTCGCGCGCCAGCACCCCGGCGCGAGCTGGTAACCGGCCCACGCCACGGAGCCCGACGATGTCCGCCCAGACCGCCGCCCCTGCCTACGCCGCGCCCGCCGCGCACCGCGACGATCCGCTGCTCGCCCGCGCGTGGGACGTGCTCGAAGCCGTGCCCGATCCGGAGATCCCGGTCGTGTCGATCCGCGAGCTCGGCATCCTGCGCGACGTCCGCCGCGCGGACGACGGCCAGCTCGAAGTCGTGATCACGCCGACCTACTCTGGCTGCCCGGCGATGTCGCAGATCGCCGAGGACATCGCCGCCGCGCTGCAGGCCGCCGATCTGCCGCCGCACCGGATCGAGACGGTGCTCGCCCCCGCGTGGACGACCGACTGGATCACGCAGGAAGCGCGCGACAAGCTGCGGGCCTACGGCATCGCGCCGCCGGTCGGCCAGTGCGGCAGCGCCGCGCCGCGGGAGAACGTCGTGCGCTTCGTGCCGCGCCCGGTCGCGGCGCCCGCCTGCCCGCGCTGCGGCTCCGCGCGCACCGAACGTCTCGCGCAATTCGCGTCCACGGCGTGCAAGGCGCTGTATCGCTGCATCGACTGCCGCGAACCCTTCGACTACTTCAAACCCTACTGAATATGGCGACCCCGCAATTTCACCCGCTGCGTATCCGCGACGTGCGGCCCGAGACCGCCGACGCCGTGACCGTCTCGTTCGACGTGCCGCCCGAGCTGCGCGACGCGTACCGTTTCACGCAGGGCCAGTTCGTCACGCTGAAGACCCACATCGACGGCGAGGAGACGCGCCGCTCGTATTCGATCTGCGTCGGCACGACGGACTATGACCGCGACGGCGAACTGCGCATCGGCATCAAGCGCGTGCGCGGCGGCCGCTTCTCGAACTTCGCGTTCGACACGCTGAAGCCCGGCCACACGATCGACGTGATGACGCCGGACGGCCGCTTCTTCACGCACCTGAACGCCGACCACGGCAAGCAGTACGTCGCGTTTTCCGGCGGTTCGGGGATCACGCCGGTGCTCGCGATCGTGAAGACGACGCTCGAGCTCGAGCCGCGCAGCACGTTCACGCTGATCTACGGCAACCGCAGCGTCGACGCGATCATGTTCGCGGAAGAGCTCGAGGACTTGAAGAACCGCTACATGAACCGCTTCGTCCTCTATCACGTGCTGTCGGACGACCTGCAGGACGTCGAGCTGTTCAACGGCGTGCTCGACCAGGCGAAATGCGCGGAATTCCTCGCGACGCTGACGCCGGCCGACGCGATCGACGAGGCGTTCATCTGCGGCCCGGCGCCGATGATGGACGCCGCCGAAGCCGCGCTGAAAGCGGCCGGCGTGCCGCAGGCGAAGGTGCACGTCGAGCGTTTCGGCACACCGCTGCCGCAGGCTGGCGCACCGGTCGTCGAGATCACCGATCAGACGCCGGCCGCCGACCTCGAAATCGTGCTCGACGGCAAGAAGCGCAAGCTGCGTCTGCCGTACGAAGGCGTGAGCCTGCTCGACGTGGGCCTGCGCGCGGGCCTCGCGCTGCCGTATGCGTGCAAGGGCGGCGTGTGCTGCACCTGCCGCGCGAAGGTGGTCGAGGGCGAAGTGCGGATGGAGAAGAACTACACGCTCGAGGAGCACGAAGTCAGGGACGGTTTCGTGCTGACGTGCCAGTGCCACCCGATCAGCGACAAGGTCGTCGTGAGCTTCGACGAACGTTGAGCGGCGTCGGACCGTCGCGACGCACCGGTTTCTCGTCGTCACACATCTCGCTTACACTAGGGGCCGCCGGCCGGCTGGACATCGCAACGTCCGCCCGGCCGGCGGTTTTCTTTTGTTGACGACAGGCCGATGAGTACCATTCATGTGATTCAGGGCGGCACCGCCGCCGCGTCGCTGCGCGAGGCCCTTGCGCAAGCCGGACGCGACGAGCGCGTCGTCGGGTTGCTCGACGATCTCGGCGTCGGGCCGCTGAAGGGCGTCGACGAGACGCCCGACACGCGCGCCGCCTTCTGGCAGCACGTGCTCGGCGAACAGATTCCCGACTGGAACGCGGAAATCGAGGCCGAATTCGCACGCCTCGACCAGCTCGCGACGGATGCCGGCCAGGTCGTCGTGTGGCACGCGCCGAGCGTCGGCGACAAGCTGCTGCTGCGCCGCGTCGCCTATCACCTGCGCAACGTGCCGCAACGCCTGAACGAGGTACGGCTGTCGGCCGCCGACCTCGACGCCGCGCCGCGCGCAGCGCTGTCGCGCACCGACCAGGCGTGCTCGACCGGGATGTTCTCGCCCGCGGAACTGGCGCGCAAGCGGCCGGCGGCCGCGCCGGTCTCGGTCCTGCGCATCGGCCGCCTCGCGCTCGAATGGCAGGAGGCGAAACATCTGAACGCCGAACTGCGTTATTGGGTCAGCAACACGATCAAGAGCGGCCACTACGCCGATCTCGACGCGTTGATCGTCGCGCGCACTGCAGCCGACTGGCAGCCCGCGCGGCGCCTCGTCGGCAGCATCATGGCCGCCGCCGACCGCGGCGGCCTGTTCGTCAGCGACGCGATCGCGTGGTGGCGCTGCCGCGAACTCGCGGCAGCCGGCCGGCTCGAGCTGCAGGACGACGCGCCCGACGCCCTCTCTTCCACGCAGGTGCGTGCGGCCCGCGCCGCCGCGCACCGCTAATCTTTCGCATTCGACCATGGCCCGAACCCGAGCGCCCGACCACGAATCCCAGCGCGAGCAGATCCTCGACCTGGCCGCCGAGAAATTCGCGCAGACGAGCTACCCGAGCACGTCGATGTCCGATCTCGCGACCGCGAGCGGCACGTCGAAGGCGCGGCTCTATCACTATTACGAGAGCAAGGAAGCGATCCTGTTCGACCTGCTCGACCGCTACACGAAACGGCTGATGCTGATCATCGCCGAGGTCGAGGGCGCGAGCCAGCGGCGCGGCCTCAGCGAGCGCGACGCGTTCGCCGAACTCGTGCGTGCGTTCCTCGCCGAGTACGAGACGTCGCACAGCCGCCACGTCGCGCTGCTCAACGACGTGAAATATCTGGAGGACGCGCAGCGCGAAATCGTGCTCGATCGCCAGCGCGACATCGTCGCGGCGTTCACGCGGCAGCTCGCGCGCGCCTACCCCGACCGCATCTCGAAGGAAAACCAGACCTCCGTCACGATGATGGTGTTCGGGATGATCAACTGGACCTTCACGTGGCTGAAGCCGGGCGGGCGCCTCGGCTACCGCGACTTCGCCGAACAGGTGATCGACCTGATCGAGCGCGGGCTGTCGACGGCGGCCTGATTGCCGCGCAGCAGCATGCGTTGCGCGCCGGGCACAGTGCGACCGCCCGCCGCTCATTTCATATGATGAATTTTAAATCCGTTTAAAATCAAATAGATATAGAATGAACTAAGCGGATTTAGAATTCCCCCTCAGCACAAACAACGTTAAATACGGGTTTTCCCCAACCCCGCTCGGGTAAAATGCTGTTGCATTGCACAACCCGCTTGTGCGCCCACACTGAGGAACCCACGATGAACACGCAATTCAACGGCCGTGCCGATGCTGTCGGCAAGGTCGGTACTGCGCCGGTTCTCGTCAGGGAACTGGCTTCCAAAGACCGTGAGCAGATGCTCACCCACTTTCTCTCGCTCGACGAAGAGGACCGCCTGCTGCGCTTCGGCCAGATGGTGCCCGACCACGTGATCGAGAACTATGTCCGCACGATCGATTTCGGTCGAGATACCGTGTTCGGCGTGTTCGACCACGACCTCGAACTGATCGGCGTCGGTCATCTGGCCTATCTGCCGGCCGAGGGCGACAAGCGCACGGCCGAATTCGGCGTGTCGGTGCTCGAAAGCGCGCGCGGCCGCGGCGTCGGCTCGAAGCTGTTCGAGCGCGCGGCGATCCGCAGCCGCAACACGCACGTGACGATGCTGTACATGCATTGCCTGTCGCGCAACGCGACGATGATGCACATCGCGAAGAAGTCCGGGATGCGGATCGAGTACGCGTACGGAGAAGCCGATGCGTACCTGTCGCTGCCGCCGGCCGACCACTCGACGATCATCGCCGAGATGCTGCAGGAGCAGGCCGCAGTGTTCGACTACGCGATGAAGCGCCAGGCGCGCCGCACGTCGAAGTTCATCGAATCGCTGATACCCACCGCGCTGACGGCCTGACGTCGGCCAGCCGGGCCGCCCTGCGGCCGCCCGGCTCCCTCCTTCCCCGCCGCGCCAGCTAGCGCACCGAACGAATCGGCAACGCCGTCGTTTCCTTGAAGCAGTCCAGCGAGAAGCTCGTTTTCACGTCGATCACCGACGGGTGATGCAGCAGATGCTCCTGCACGAAGCGGGAGAAATGCGCCATGTCCTCGACCTGCACGCGCAACAGGTAATCCATGTCGCCCGTCATCGCATGGCACGCGACGACTTCCGGCCAGGTCTGCACGGCCGCGCGAAACAGCTCCGCGTGGGTCGCGCCCGCGCGCGCCGACGTCTCGTCGGCCCGCATCGGCGCGAGGCCACCGCGCTTTTCGAGCCGCACGCTCACGTACGCGAGCAGGTCGAGCCCGAGCTTCTGCGGATTCAGCAGCGCGACGTAGCCGGTGATCACGCCCATTTCCTCGAGCCGCCGGATTCGCCGCAGGCACGGGCTCGGCGACAGGTTCACGCGCTCGGCGATCTCCTGGTTCGACAGGCGCCCGTTCTCCTGAAGAATCGCGAGAATTCGCCGATCGATGGCATCCAATTCGGCTTGCGCCATCTTCTGCCCTCCACTGATTATTTTGAGACTGGAAATTGCGCCATCGTAGGCGCGGGCGATTAAGTTCGCAAGTTTCCGCTCGCGGCCGCCCGCTACACTCTGTCGCATGTCTCGACTCGCCGCGCACGCTCATGGGCGCGGCCGTCGACATCGAACCCCGCCGGGCACGCGCATGCCGCCCCGGCCGATCGCCCCGCACAGGAGACACGACATGCAGATCCCCACCTGGGATAACCCCGTCGGCACCGACGGCTTCGAATTCATCGAATACACGGCACCGGACCCGAAAGCACTCGGACAACTGTTCGAACGGATGGGTTTCACCGCGATCGCGCGCCACCGCCACAAGGACGTGACGGTGTACCGCCAGGGCGACATCAACTTCATCATCAACGCCGAACCCGATTCGTTCGCGCAACGCTTCGCGCGGCTGCACGGCCCGTCGATCTGCGCGATCGCGTTCCGCGTGCAGGATGCGGCAAAGGCGTACCAGCGTGCGCTCGAACTCGGCGCATGGGGCTTCGACAACAAGACGGGCCCGATGGAGCTGAACATCCCGGCGATCAAGGGCATCGGCGATTCGCTGATCTATTTCGTCGACCGCTGGCGCGGCAAGAACGGCGCGCAGCCGGGCGCGATCGGCGACATCAGCATCTATGACGTCGACTTCGAGCCGATTGCCGGCGCGAACCCGAATCCGGTCGGCCACGGCCTCACCTATATCGACCACCTGACGCACAACGTGCATCGCGGCCGCATGCAGGAATGGGCCGAGTTCTACGAGCGCCTGTTCAACTTCCGCGAAGTGCGCTACTTCGACATCGAAGGCAAGGTGACGGGCGTGAAGTCGAAGGCGATGACGTCGCCGTGCGGCAAGATCCGCATCCCGATCAACGAGGAAGGCTCGGACACGGCCGGCCAGATCCAGGAGTACCTGGACGCGTATCACGGCGAAGGCATCCAGCACATCGCGCTCGGCGCGAGCGACATCTACCAGGCGGTCGACGGGCTGCGCAGCAAGGAAGTGAAGCTGCTCGACACGATCGACACGTATTACGAGCTGGTCGATCGCCGCGTGCCGAACCACGGCGAATCGCTGGACGAGCTGAAGAAGCGCAAGATCCTGATCGACGGCGCGCGCGACGACCTGCTGCTGCAGATCTTCACCGAGAACCAGATCGGGCCGATCTTCTTCGAGATCATCCAGCGCAAGGGCAACCAGGGCTTCGGCGAAGGCAACTTCAAGGCGCTGTTCGAATCGATCGAACTCGACCAGATCCGTCGCGGTGTCGTGCAGGACAAGGCCTGACGCTTTCCGCCGCGCGGCGGCGGCGCCGGGCAACCCGGGCGGCCGCACCATCCGCGCAGCGCAAAGAAAAAGGGCGGGAATCCGAGGATTCCCGCCCTTTTCATATTCCGGCGCAGCCCGCGGGCCGCGCGATCGCATCAACGCACGCTCGCCTTCGATTCGGCGGCACGCTCGGCCGACGGCTGGGCCGCCGCGCCTTGAGCCGGCACGATCTGCTGCATCTGCGCGCCGGCTGCCGCCAGTGCGCTCGCGCCTCGCGCGTGCACCGGGCCGGTCATCGAGAAAAACGCGGCGGACACGATCAGGAAACTCTGGATATGACGTGTGTTCATTGCACCTCCTGTAAAACTGCCGGCGCCTCCCCGACTGCGTCGGAACGAACCCACGCGGCCGGGCACCTCCGACAGGCCGACAAGATTAACGGCATTTGCCCGAAGATCAACGCGGCTTTACATGCTTTTACATGATGTAACGCATCATCTCGCCCTGTTTCTCAATGTGCGGCCGCCCGTCTCTCCGCGTTGCGACCGATGGGCGGCGGGTTTGCCCCAGTGCTACCATCCCTTAAAACCGGCGAACATGCCGGCCACTGCAGACGCGTCCAAAAGATGCCGACGCAACCGAAGTTTTGGTGATCCCAGACCGGGTGGAGGAGACAGTTAATGAATGCCCCGCTAGACGCAGACCAACGCGCGTCGCTAGAAGCCGCGCTGAAGTCCGTCACGCTTGACGACAAATACACACTGGAGCGCGGCCGCGCGTACATGAGCGGCATCCAGGCCCTCGTGCGCCTGCCGATGCTCCAGCAGGAACGCGACCGCGCCGCCGGTCTCAATACGGCCGGCTTCATCTCCGGCTACCGCGGCTCGCCGCTCGGCGGCCTCGATCTGTCGCTCTGGAAAGCCAAGCAGCACCTGGCCGCCCACCAGATCGTGTTCCAGCCCGGCCTCAACGAAGATCTCGCCGCCACCGCCGTGTGGGGCTCGCAGCAGGTGAACCTGTACCCCGGCGCGAAATACGACGGCGTGTTCGGCATGTGGTACGGCAAGGGCCCGGGCGTCGACCGCACCGGCGACGTCTTCAAGCACGCGAACTCGGCCGGCTCGTCGCAGCACGGCGGCGTGCTGGTGCTCGCCGGCGACGACCACGCGGCGAAGTCGTCGACGCTCGCGCACCAGTCCGAACACATCTTCAAGGCCTGCGGGCTGCCGGTGCTGTTCCCGTCGAACGTGCAGGAATATCTCGATTTCGGCCTGCACGGCTGGGCGATGAGCCGCTACTCGGGCCTGTGGGTCGCGCTCAAGTGCGTGACGGACGTCGTCGAATCGTCGGCGTCGGTCGATATCGACCCGCATCGCACCGAGATCGTGCTGCCGACCGATTTCATCCTGCCGGAAGGCGGACTGAACATCCGCTGGCCCGATCCGCCGCTCGTGCAGGAAGCACGGCTGCTCGACTACAAGTGGTATGCGGCGCTCGCCTACGTGCGGGCGAACAAGCTCGACCGGATCGAGATCGATTCGCCGCACGCGCGCTTCGGGATCATGACCGGCGGCAAGGCGTACCTCGACGTGCGTCAAGCGCTGACCGACCTCGGCCTCGACGACGAAACCTGCGCACGGATCGGCATCCGGCTCTACAAGGTCGGCTGCGTGTGGCCGCTCGAAGCGCAGGGCGCGCAGGCGTTCGCGCGCGGCCTCGACGAAATCCTGGTGGTCGAGGAAAAGCGCCAGATCCTCGAATACGCGATCAAGGAAGAGCTGTACAACTGGCCCGACGCGCAACGCCCGCGCGTGTTCGGCAAGTTCGACGAGAAGGATGGTGCCGGCGGCGAATGGTCGGTGCCGATGGGCAACTGGCTGCTGCCCGCGCACTACGAGCTGTCGCCGGCGATCATCGCGAAGGCGATCGCGACGCGGCTCGAGAAGTTCGAATTGCCGTCCGACGTGCGCGCGCGCATCGCCGCGCGGCTCGCGGTGATCAACGCGAAGGAAATGGCGCTCGCGAAGCCGCACGTGCAGACCGAGCGCAAGCCGTGGTTCTGCTCGGGCTGCCCGCACAACACGTCGACCAACGTGCCGGAAGGCTCGCGCGCGATCGCCGGCATCGGCTGCCACTACATGACCGTATGGATGGACCGCAGCACGAGCACCTTCAGCCAGATGGGCGGCGAAGGCGTGCCGTGGATCGGCCAGGCGCCGTTCACCGACGAAAAGCACGTGTTCGCGAACCTCGGCGACGGCACCTACTTCCATTCGGGCCTGCTGGCCGTGCGCGCGGCGATCTCGTCGAAGGCGAACATCACCTACAAGATCCTCTACAACGACGCGGTGGCGATGACGGGCGGCCAGCCGGTCGACGGCGTGCTGACGGTGCCGCAGATCACGCACCAGCTCGCGTCCGAAGGCGCGAAGAAGATCGTGATCGTCACCGACGAGCCGGAGAAGTACGACAGCCAGAAGGCGCTGCTCGCGCCGGGCGTGACGATCCATCATCGCGACCAGCTCGACGACGTGCAGCGCGAGCTGCGCGAGATCGAAGGCACGACGATCCTGATCTACGACCAGACCTGCGCGACCGAGAAGCGCCGCCGCCGCAAACGCGGCACGTATCCGGACCCGGCGAAACGCGTCGTGATCAACGACGCGGTGTGCGAAGGCTGCGGCGACTGCTCGGTGCAGTCGAACTGCCTGTCGGTCGAGCCGCTGGAAACCGAATTCGGCACGAAGCGCCAGATCAACCAGTCGAGTTGCAACAAGGACTTTTCGTGCGTGAAGGGGTTCTGCCCGAGCTTCGTCACGGTCGAGGGCGGTCAGCTGAAGAAGCCGAAGGCCGTGTCGGTCGACGGCAGCGCATTGCCGCCGATTCCGGAACCGACGCTGCCGGCGATCGATCGCGCGTACGGCGTGCTCGTCACCGGCGTGGGCGGCACGGGCGTCGTCACGATCGGCGCGCTGCTCGGGATGGCCGCGCATCTGGAAAACAAGGGCGTGACCGTGCTCGACGTCACCGGCCTCGCGCAGAAAGGCGGCGCCGTGATGAGCCACGTGCAGATCTCGCACGCGCCGACCGACATCCATGCCACGCGGATCGCGATGGGCGAAGCCGATCTCGTGATCGGTTGCGATGCGATCGTCACGGCCGGCGACGAGTGCACGTCGCGCATGCGCCACGACACGACGCGGGTGGTCGTCAACAGCGCGCAGACACCGACCGCCGAGTTCATCAAGAACCCGAACTGGGCGTTCCCGGGCCTGTCCGCCGAGAACGACATCCGCGCGGCGGCCGGTGTTGCGGTCGACTTCATCGACGCGAACCGCTTCGCGGTCGCGCTGCTCGGCGACGCGATCTACACGAACCCGTTCGTGCTCGGCTACGCGTGGCAGAAAGGCTGGCTGCCGCTGACGCTCGCGTCGCTCGAACGCGCGATCGAGCTGAACGCGGTGTCGGTCGAGAAGAACCGCGCGGCGTTCGACTGGGGCCGCCGCGCCGCGTACGACCTCGCCAGCGTGAAGCAGGCCGCGGCCGGCGACGCCCGCCCCGCGCAAGGCGCCACGGTGATCTCGCTGCACACGAAGAAGGCGGTCGACGCGCTGATCGCGAAGCGCGTGGAGTTCCTCACCGCGTACCAGAACGCCGCGTACGCGTCGCGCTATGCGGCCTTCGTCGACAAGGTGCGCGCCGCCGAGCGTGCGCTGGCGGACGGCGACACGGTGCAGGAGCCGCTGACCGAAGCGGTCGCGCGCAACCTGTTCAAGCTGATGGCGTACAAGGACGAGTACGAGGTCGCGCGGCTGCAGTCCGACCCCGCGTTCCTCGCGCGCCTGACCGCGCAGTTCGAAGGCGACTGGAAGCTGAAATTCCATCTCGCGCCGCCATTGTTCGCGAAGACGGACGCCCACGGCCATCTCGTGAAGAAGGCGTACGGCCCGTGGATGATGTCGGCGTTCCGGCTGCTCGCGAAGGCGAAGTTCCTGCGCGGCACGGGGCTCGATCCGTTCGGCCGCACCGCGGAGCGCCGCACCGAGCGCGCGCTGATCGGCGAGTACGAAACGCTGATCGACGAGGTGCTGACCCGGCTGAACGCGGCCAACCGCCCGCTCGCACTCGAACTCGCGGCGCTGCCGGACGACATTCGCGGCTACGGCCACGTGAAGGAGAACAACCTGCGCGCGGTGCGGCAGAAGTGGGACACGCTGCTGGCGAAGTGGCGTTCGCCGGCAGGCGGGCAGTCGCACCAGCAGGTCGCGTAAGGGCGCGCGCGGCGGGCGTTCGCGGTCTGGACGCCCTTTCCGCGCCACCGTCGCCCTTACGGTTCACGCGAAAAAAAACGCCACGGAACGCAGGTCCCGTGGCGTTTTTCATTGCGCCGCGAGTAACGCGCGGCACACGCGGGCGTGGACTTACTTCGTGTTCACGTTCGCGGCGGCAACGGCCGTCATGTTGATGATCCGGCGCACGGTCGCGGCCGGCGTCAGGATGTGGACCGGCTTGGCCGCGCCGAGCAGGAACGGGCCGACCGTCACGCCTTCGCCGCCGACCATCTTCAGCAGGTTGTACGCGATGTTCGCCGCTTCGACGTTCGGCATGATCAGCAGGTTCGCTTCGCCCGACAGCGTCGTGCCCGGGAACGCCTGCTTGCGGATCAGTTCCGACAGTGCCGCGTCGCCGTGCATTTCGCCGTCGACTTCGAGGTTCGGCGCACGTTCGACGATCAGCTTGCGGGCCTCGGCCATCCGGCGCGACGACGCCGACGGCGCGCTGCCGAAGTTCGAGTTCGACAGCAGCGCGGCCTTCGGCGCGATGCCGAAGCGCTCGATCTCGGCCGCGGCCTGGATCGTCATGTCGGCGAGCTGGTCGGCGCTCGGCAGTTCGTTCACGTACGTGTCGCACACGAACAGGTTGCGGCCCGGCAGCATCAGCAGGTTCATCGCGGCGAAGTGCTCGGCGCCCTTCGCGCGGCCCAGCACCTGCTCGATGAACTTCAGGTGGCTGTGGAACGTGTCGATCATCCCGCAGATCATCCCGTCCGCATCGCCCAGATGGACGAGCATCGCGCCGATCAGCGTGTTGAACTTGCGCATCGCGGCCTTCGCGACTTCCGGCGTCACGCCGTCGCGCGCGCCGATCTCCTGATACGCCTGCCAGTAGCGGTGGTAGCGCGCATCGTCTTCCGGATCGACGATTTCGAAATCGACGCCGGCCTTCAGCTTCGAGCCGATCTTCTGCAAGCGCATGTCGACGACCGACGGACGGCCGACGATGATCGGCTTGGCGATCTTTTCCAGCAGCACGAACTGTGCAGCGCGCAGCACGCGCTCGTCCTCGCCTTCGGCGAACACGATACGGGCCTCCTTCTGCTTCGCGGCCGCGAACACCGGGCGCATCACCATGCCGGTGCGGTAGACGGTCGCGCCGAGCTGCTCGCGGTACGCGTCCATGTCCTGGATCGGGCGCGTGGCGACGCCCGAATCCATCGCGGCTTGCGCCACGGCCGGCGCGATCTTGATGATCAGGCGCGGGTCGAACGGCTTCGGAATCAGGTAGTCCGGCCCGAATTCGAGCGAATGGCCTTCATACGCCTTCGCGACTTCCTCGCTCTGGTCGGTTTCCTCGGCCAGCTCGGCGATCGCGCGCACGCACGCGAGCTTCATTTCCTCCGTGATCGTCGTCGCGCCGACGTCGAGCGCGCCACGGAAGATGAACGGGAAGCACAGCACGTTGTTGACCTGGTTCGGGTAGTCCGAACGGCCGGTCGCGACGATCGCGTCCGGGCGCACGGCCTTCGCGTCTTCCGGGCGGATTTCCGGTTCCGGGTTCGCGAGCGCCAGGATCAGCGGGCGCTCGCCCATCGTCTTGACCATGTCCTGCTTCAGCACGCCCGCGCTCGAGCAGCCGAGGAACACGTCCGCGCCGACGATCGCGTCGGCGAGCGTGCGCGCGTCGGTGTTCGCCGCATAGCGCTGCTTCGACGGATCGAGGTTGCCGCGCCCTTCGTAGATCACGCCCTTCGAATCGGCGACGAGGATGTTCGACTTCGTGAGGCCGAGGTTCACCAGCAGGTCCAGGCACGCGATCGCCGCCGCGCCCGCGCCCGAACACACGAGCTTCACTTCCGACAGCTTCTTGCCGACGACCTTCAGGCCGTTCAGGATCGCAGCCGACGCGATGATCGCGGTGCCGTGCTGGTCGTCGTGGAAGACCGGGATCTTCATGCGCTCGCGCAGCTTCTGCTCGATGTAGAAGCATTCCGGCGCCTTGATGTCCTCGAGGTTGATGCCGCCGAGCGTTGGCTCGAGCATCGCGATCGCCTCGACGAGCTTGTCGGGGTCGGACTCCGACAGTTCGATGTCGAACACGTCGATGCCCGCGAATTTCTTGAAGAGGCAGCCCTTGCCTTCCATCACCGGCTTCGCGGCCAGCGGGCCGATGTTGCCGAGGCCGAGCACGGCGGTGCCGTTCGTGATGACGCCGACGAGGTTGCCGCGCGACGTGTACTTCTGCGCGTCGAGCGGATCGGCGTGGATCGCCTCGCACGCAGCGGCGACGCCGGGCGAATAGGCGAGCGACAGATCGAGCTGGTTCGACAGCGGCTTGGTCGGGGTGACCGAAATCTTGCCGGGTTTCGGGTTCAGGTGATAAGCGAGAGCGGCCTGCTTCAGTTGTTCGTCCATGATTGACCTGCGAGAGACATGCGAAATATTGACGACTCAGTACACAGCACCTTCGGCCGCGTCTGCTTGAATCGAGGGGATGGTCGACTGCGAGACGGCCCGCGACGCGCCGGATCGGCACGCCATCGAACCTTGGCGGATGGCAAGAGGAAGGTCCAAAGTACTGAACGATTTCTTAGGGCCGCCTAGTGTACACCCCCTAAATGACCTCCGTTGGTGCACCGCCGCATCCCCGGCATCAGCATCGGATGGTCGTGCCCCGTTTGTTTCGCGGGTGGTGAGCGGCATGGCGAACCCGCGCGAATTCCGCCGAAAACCGGCCTGAATCGGGTAAAATAGCGGGCTACGCGCGCAGCGATGCGATTGGTCCGCCGATCGCGCCCCGGCCCTTCGGGCAGGTTCCCCTTGCTGCGCCACCGGGCCCGCGCCCGCTCCTCGCTCATCACCCAAGGAATGCCCATGACAGGCTACGATCGTCAGTCGATCTCGGATACGACCGCCAAAATCCTGCTCGAAGTGCAGGCGGTGCACTTCAATGCCGAAAAACCGTTCATCTTCACGTCCGGCTGGGCAAGCCCCGTCTATATCGACTGCCGCAAGCTGATCTCGTATCCGCGCGTGCGCCGTGCGCTGATGGAAATGGCGGAAACGACGATCACGCGCGACATCGGCTTCGAGCAGATCGACGCGGTGGCGGGCGGCGAGACGGCCGGCATCCCGTTCGCGGCCTGGATCGCGGATCGGATGATGGTGCCGATGCAGTACGTGCGCAAAAAGCCGAAGGGTTTCGGCCGCAACGCGCAGATCGAAGGCCATCTGGAAGAAGGCTCGCGCGTGCTGCTGGTGGAAGACCTGACCACCGACAGCCGCAGCAAGATCAACTTCGTCAACGCGCTGCGCACCGCGGGCGCGACGGTGAACCACTGCTTCGTGCTGTTCCACTACGACATCTTCAAGGAAAGCGTGTCGGTCCTGAAGGACATCGACGTCGACCTGCACGCGCTCGCGACGTGGTGGGACGTGCTGCGCGTCGCGAAGGCGTCCGGCTACTTCGAGACGAAGACGCTCGACGAAGTCGAGAAATTCCTGCACGCACCGGCCGAATGGTCGGCCGCGCACGGCGGCGCGACGGCCCCGAAGGAATGACGCCACGCCGGCACGTGTGCCGGCGCACTGGCCAGGAAAACCGCCTGCTTGATCGCAGGCGGTTTTTTTCGTCCGTCGACCGGCGCGCTGACCGATCGCAATCGCGCGCGACGGCGGGCGTCGCTCATCGAACCCTAATGCTAGACTTGATCCATCGCCGCCCTCAGCGCTGCGGGCAACATACAACGCCAACAATGCCGGGCGGTTCGGCCCGGCCCACGTGACGGGAGAAGCGCCATATGCGTGTGGATCGCCGGATCACTCCGCCTGCGCCATCGGGTCGCCCTTCTCCGTTTCTTCTCTCCACCCTCCTGTGCGCCGCCGTTTTCGCGGCGCTGCCCGCGCGTGCCGAAGGCCCGTTCACCGTGACGAGCGACGACCTGACGCCCGGCGCGCGCGTGCGGCTCGCGAACGTGTTCGATCGCGGCGACTGCAAGGGCGCGAACCGCTCGCCGCAACTCGCATGGCACAACCCGCCGCCCGGCACGCGCGGCTATGCGGTCACGATCTTCGATCCCGACGCGCCCGGGCACGGCTGGTGGCACTGGGCCGTCGCAGGCATCCCGGCGACCGTCACGAGCCTGCCGGCCGACGCCAGCGCCTCCGGCTTCCTGCGCCGCATCGGCGCGAGCGAGGCGCGCAACGACTTCGGGCTCGACGGCTACGGCGGCCCGTGCCCGCCGCCCGGCAAGCCGCATCGCTACGTGATCACCGTCTACGCGCTGAAAGGCACCGACCTGCGCGTCTCGCAGGGCCGCCCCGCGCCGATGTTCGAGCACGAGATCGGCACGCTCGCGATCGGCACCGCGCAACTCACGGTCACTTACGGGCAGTAACCGGGTCCTGCCGCCCGTTGCGGGTCGCGATTGCCCGCGCCCGCGAATTTCTGTGCGCTGCCTGCGCACATTTTTCCCGTCATTTCGGCTTGCTAGACTCGGTTGCACCGGTCGCGGCACCCCGCCGCGCATCCGGCGCGCCGCCCGAGTACGGCGCGTGACGCGGCGAGCCTGCGGTCCGCCGTTCCCGTCCCTTTCCGGAGAACGCTTCATGTCGAACATCGTCATCGTCTATCACAGCGGCTACGGTCATACGCAGAAACTGGCCGAAGCCGTGCACGCGGGTGCGCAGGATGCCGGCGCGAACGTACGCCTGATCGCCGTCGGCGACCTCGACGACGCAGGCTGGGCCGCGCTCGACGCGGCCGACGCGATCGTCTTCGGCGCGCCCACCTACATGGGCGGCCCGTCGGCACAGTTCAAACAGTTCGCCGATGCCACGTCGAAAGCGTGGTTCACGCAGAAGTGGAAGGACAAGATCGCCGCGGGCTTCACGAACTCCGCGACGATGAACGGCGACAAGTTCTCGACGATTCAATATTTCGTCACGCTGGCGATGCAGCATGGGATGGTGTGGGTCGGCACGAGCCTGATGCCGGCGAACTCGAAGGCGGCCACGCGCAACGACATCAATTACCTCGGCGGCTCCACGGGCCTGCTCGCGCAGTCGCCGGCGGATGCGACGCCCGACGAGGGGCCGCTGCCGGGCGACCTCGAGACCGGCAAGGCATTCGGCCGGCGCGTCGCCGAAGCGACGGCGCGCTGGGACGCCGGCGCCCGCTGAGCACGTCCCTCCCCGGCCCGCGCGCGGGCCGGCGGGCGTCAAACGGACACCAGGACGGCCCGCGGGCCGTCTTTTTTCGCCCCGCGCGGTGCAGTGCCGCCGGATGACGTCTTAAAATGGCGGTTTCAGGGCGCCGCGGCTCCCGTTTCATTCAGTGAGAGCGAAATGAGCACCAAAGTTTTTGTCGACGGCCAGGAAGGCACGACCGGCCTCAAGATCTTCGAATACCTGTCGGCACGCAGCGACATCGAGATCCTGCGCATCGATGAAGCGAAGCGCAAGGACGTCGACGAGCGCCGCCGCCTGATCAACGCGTCGGACGTCACGTTCCTGTGCCTGCCGGACGTCGCGTCGCGCGAATCCGCGTCGCTCGTCGAGAATCCGAACACCACGCTGATCGACGCGAGCACCGCGTTCCGCACGAATCCCGACTGGGCGTACGGCCTGCCCGAACTGACCCGCGCGCAGCGCGAGAAGATTCGTACGTCGAAGCGCATCGCCGTGCCCGGCTGCCACGCATCGGCATTCGTGCTCGCGATGCGTCCGCTCGTCGATGCGGGCATCGTCGCGCCGACGTTCGCCGCGCACAGCTACTCGATCACCGGCTACAGCGGCGGCGGCAAGTCGATGATCGCCGAGTACGAAAGCGCCGCGCCGGGCGGCAAGCTCGCGAGCCCGCGCCCGTACGCGCTCGGCCTCACGCACAAGCACCTGCCGGAAATGGCCGCGCACACGGGCCTCGCGAACGCGCCGATCTTCACGCCGATCGTCGGCCCGTTCCTGAAGGGCCTCGCGGTGACGACCTACTTCACGCCCGAGCAGCTCGCGAAGCGCGCGACACCGCAGGACGTGCAGCGCGTGTTCGCCGAGTACTACGCGGACGAGGCGTTCGTGCGCGTCGCACCGTTCGACGCGGAAGCCAACCTCGACGGCGGCTTCTTCGACGTGCAGGCGAACAACGACACGAACCGCGTCGACCTGTTCGTGTTCGGCAACGCGGAGCGCTTCGTCACCGTCGCGCGCCTCGACAACCTCGGCAAGGGCGCGTCGGGCGCCGCGATCCAGTGCATGAACCTCAACATCGGCGCGGCCGAGGACGCAGGCCTCAAACGCTGATTCAGCATCGCATGCCATGCAAAGCCGGCCACTGGCCGGCTTTTTATTTACCCGTATCAGGCAATATATAAAAACACCGGATCGCGCCTTTACAAATATTTACAAGCTTTCCATTGCGCGATTACAAGTGAATTAATCCAGCCCCTCCTCATCCAGTCAATCCCGAATAGGGATAAACCGGATACCCGTCGATTTAAACACTGCCGTTATACGCAGGAAGGCGCTGCAAGAGCGTGCCGGGCGTCGCACATCCCCCACTCCGGCAGCTTTCGGCAGCCTGTCTCGCGTTTAAATTCTTACTCATTGCCTTATCGGGCAAGGATTCAAATCGCAGCTCCCGTTTCAATCGCCTTTTTTAGACGGGTTCATCAATTGACAGCAAAAACCCAGGCAGCGACATTAGCTCGCACAATTAAACGATTGGAGACAGCGGCATGTCGCACGCCTTATCGAAGGGGGTGGCAACGGCCTTTGCCATTGCCCCTTTCCTGGTTGCATGTGGTGGGGGGGACTCCGGCGGCGCGCTCGCGCCGATCAATGCGCCCCAATGTTCCGGCTCGAGTTGCGGCACGCAAGGGCAGCCGCCTTCGCAGCCGATCAACGGCGCACTGTGCCCGGCCAACGCGGATATCGTGAAGAGCACGTATCTCGGCGGCGCGGGGAGCGGCGAGATCGTCAGCGTCAACATCGACGCGGTCGCGATGACGTACACGCTCAAGTGGCTTGAATCGCCGATTCCGCTGAAGACCGGCACCGTCACGCCGAGCCGCGTCGGCACGACCATCACCGGCAAGGTCATCCACCCGCCGACCGGCACGCTGCCGACCGCCGAGCAGACGCGCTGCGCGTTCGTCCTCACGCCGGGCACCGGCCCCGCGCCGGACGGCTCGACCTATTCGACGGCCGCCGACTTCAACCAGGCGAACCCGCCGATGCTGCTGGTCGGCATGGGCGTGGCGGGCGGCGGCATTCCCGGCGCGACGATCCAGTACGACGGGCTGACGATCATCCCGGGCGTCGTGCAGAACGTCGGCCAGGTGCCGAACCGTCACTTCGACTTCTATCCGTTCCTCGGCTTCGCGAACACGACGACCGACCTCTCGAAGCTGCCGGGCACGTACAACGCGCTGCTCTATCACCTCGTGCCGTCGGGCAACTACGCGACGAAGGGCTCGAACTCGAGCGAGACGTTCGACGCGAACGGCGCGTGCACGTCGAGCGGGTCGGGCGGCTGCCAGACCACCGGTGATCCGTGGAAGACGAGCGCGAACGGCGGCTACTTCGACAGCACCAAGGCGCCGCAGACGCTGCCGCAGACGCAACTGCCGATCGTCGGCGCGACCGGCAAGTCGGCGACCGCGCACATGGTGATCGGCCAGCTCAACGGCGCGACGGTGCCGGTGATCGTGCGCACGGGCAACGTGAACCTCGGCACGCCGCCGCTGCACCTCGACGCGCAGGTCGACGACGAATCGGGCATCGCGGTGCTCGGCGCGGCGACGGCCGTCACGTCGGGCACGATCGATGGCGGCTACGCGGGCGCGGACTCGAACTTCAAGTACACGGCCGCACTGATCCGCGGCAGCAACGCGTCGTTCATCAACCCGTCCACGCAAGCCGAGGAAGACGGCTTCACGCTCGACTACGGCCAGACGACGCCGGGCCTGCTGAACGCGAAGACCACCCCGCCGAGCGGCGCGAGCTACCCGTCCGCATCGGGCGTGGTGATCGCGACGGGCGGCCTGTATGCAGCGCTGATCCAGGGCACGGTGAACGGCGGCGTCACGTCGACGTCGGCGAATTCGACGACGTCGTCGACCCCGTACTTCGGCGTGGGCGCGCAGATCAGCAAGTAGCGATCGAGGACGCGGCGGCCGGCCTGCCGCCGCGGATGGCAGGGAAGGCACGAAGGCGCTCGGCACGGCGCAGGCAGGACGAGTACGACCAACAGAAGCGGCCGACAGGGAGCTGGCCGCCGCACAAAGACAAATCTGGAGGAGCAACATGAAGCGCAACCTCATTCTGGCGGCGGCCCTTGCCGCCCCCCTTCTTTCCGCTTGCGGCGGCGGCAGCGACAATCCGCCCCCGCTCGTCGAAGACCGGCTTTGCCCCGCCACGCTCGACTACAACACCGTGTTCACGGGCGGCGCGGGCAGCGGCGAACTCGCGAAGGTCCAGCTCGACACGACCAAGATGACCTGGCAGGTCACCTATGTCGAATCGGCGGTGCCGCAAAAGACCGGCACCGTCACGCCGACCCGCGCGGGCACCGTCGACAGCGGCACGCTCACGCAGGAAACGCTGCTGCCGACCAACAAGCTGAACCAGTGCGCATTCCGCCTGAACGGCGCGAGCCTCGATGCGTCGCGCCCGGCGCGCATCTTCGTCGGCTTCGGCGTTGCCGGCGGCACGATTCCCGGCAAGGAGATCCAGTTCGACGGCGTGCTCGGCCAGGCCGCGGTGCCCGACACGAAATTCCCGTACTACCCGTTCATCGGCTTCTCGTCGATCGAAACCGACATCACGAAGGTCGCGGGCACGTACAGCCACATCGGCTTCGGCGAAGTACCGTCGCAGAAATTCGGGCCGGCGTCGATCGACGCGAAGGTGACGATCAACGCGGACGGCACCTGGACCAAGTGCGACACGACCGGCCAGTTCGCCGGCGGCGCGTGCGCGCAGCAGGGCACGAATTTCGTGCAGTCGGCCGACGGCAGCGGCGCGTTCCAGTCGAACAACTACGCGAGCCAGTTGAAGCCGACGCTGTCGGCCACGCCGCAGGGCAAGGGCTTCATGATCGTCGGCAAGCTGCGTAACCAGCTCGTGCCGATCCTCGTGCGCACGGGGGTCGCGAACCCGAACCCGACGCCGGACAGCAACGGCGTGCCGGGCCTGACCGCCGACGACGAATCGAGCATCTCGATCCTCGCGCCGCAGACGGCCGTCGCGGCCGGCTCGCAGAACGGCGAGTACATCGGCGTCGACAGCCAGTTCGATTACCGGACCACCGCGCTGATCGACAAGCAGGCCACGCTGCTCGATCCGTTCCAGCCGTCGCAGGCGTCGCTCGCGACCGCGCTCGACCTCGACTACACGCAGAAGGTGCCGGGCACGGTCACGACGATCCACACGGGTTCGGGCAGCACGTCGCCGACCGGCAAGTTCATCTTCTCGGGTGGCGTGTTCGGTTTCCTCGACAACGCCGGATCGACGCCGTATTTCACGATCGGCGCATTCGTCCAGTAAGCGGAGGGGAAAGCCGTGATGAAGAAAACCCTTCTCTGCGCGGCGGCCGGCGCCGCCGCCGTGACGCCGCTCGCGGCGCACGCGCAGAGCGCCGGCAGCAACGTCGTCACGCTGGGCTGGTTCCACATCATGCCGCAGCAGAGCAGCACGCCGATGACGACCAACGTCGCGCCGACGCCGATCAACACGCCGCTGCGGCTGCCGCCGTCGTTCACGTCGGCGGGCACCGGGCTGCACACGAGCGGCGCCGACACCGTCGGCCTGACGGTCAGCCACTTCCTGACCGACCATATCGCGGTGACGTCGGTGGCCGGCGTGCCGCCGGTGTTCAAGGTGTCGGGCCAGGGCACGATCAAGCCGCCGGGCCCGGCCGGCGCGCTCGGCACGCAGAACATCGGGCTGGGGTCGGTCAACCCGATCGTGAAGAGCGTGCGGCAGTGGAGCCCGGCGGTGATCCTGCAGTACTACTTCGGGCAGGCCACCGCGAAGTTCCGGCCGTTCCTCGGCCTCGGCGTGTCGTACAACTGGTTCAGCGATCTGCAGCTCAACACGAACTTCATCAAGCAGACGCAGGACAACCTCGGCGCGATCCTCGCGGCGGGCGCGGGCAAGCCCGGGACGACCTCGGTGGAAGCGAAGGCGTCGTCGTCGTGGCAGCCGGTGTTCAACGCGGGCCTGCAGTACAACCTGACGGAACACTTCGGGCTGGTGGCATCGGTGACCTACATCCCGCTGAAGACGACGTCGACGGTGACGATCAAGGCGGCGGACGGCTCGGTGCTCGCCGAGTCGAAATCGGACCTGAAAGCGGACCCGATCATCAGCTACGTCGGGATGACGTACAAGTTCTGAGCGCGGCGACAGCCGGCGAATGGAAGGCCGCGACAAAATCGCAGGCAAAAAAAAGCCCGCCTAAGTGGCGGGCTGAATCCATATCAGAGGAGACATGGAGGAGACAGTTCCAATCATATCGAATCGGTTTCCGCAATGCAACATTTCCGTAGAGAAAATAAGGATTTTCCCTCGAATGCGGCCTCTAGTTCGCCGTGACGGCACCTGACCCCTTTCCATTCTCCCGCTCGAGCACCTCGCCTAGCGCGTCGCGCAGCAGCGCGACGGGCCGCGCCAGCCGGCCCGGCAACGTGCCGTGCACGATCCACACGTTGATCCGCGTTTCCAGCCCCGCCGTTTCCACCACCCTCAGCGCCTCGCGATGCGCGCTGCGCGCCAGCGCGTTCGGCGGCGCGATGCCGATGCCGGCGCCGCGCGCGACGAGCGACAACTGCAACTCCGAGCCGAATGCCTCGACCGCGACGTCGAACGGCAGTCCGGCCGCGCCGAGCGCGCGGCTCAGCGCCGAACGCATCCCGCAGCCGTCCTGGCTCAGCACCCACGGATAACCCGACAGCGTATCGAGCGACAGCGGGCCGTCCGGCAGCGGGAAATCGCGCGCGGCGACGAGCACCGTCGGCTGCGTGGCGAGCAGCGTCGCCGTCAACGCGTCCGGCAGCGCCGCGCTCGCCGGCACCATCACGGTCGCGACGTCGAGCGCGCCGCGCTCGATGCCCTGCACCAAGGCCGGCGACCAGCCGGCCGTCACGCGCAGCGTGAGGCGCGGAAACGCGTCGCGTAGCCGGTCGATCGGCCGCTCCAGCGCAAGTTCCGACAGGAACGGCGGCACGCCGATGCGCAACTCGCCCGACGGCTCGCTGTCCGGCGCGCCCGCTGCCATCAATTCGTCGACGGCGCCGAGCACGTTTCGCGCGAGCGCGTAGACGTCGCGTCCGGCCGCGGTCGGCTTCAGCGGCTTGCTCTGCCGTTCGAGCAGCGGCACACCGAGCAAGGTTTCGAGGTTCTGCACGCGCCGCGTCAGGCCCGGCTGCGTCAGGTGGAGCTTCGCCGCTGCGGCGACCATCGACCCGCTGTCGACGACCGCGACGAACGCCTGGAGATCACGCGTATTCAAAACAAACTCGCATAATCATGTTATACATATTTCAATTGTCGCATAAACATCAGGCACCTACGATGGGAGTTCCTTCGATTTCCACCCCAGGCTTCCGATGAACTGCCCTGCCGACCGTTGCTCCGCCCCCGTTTCGCCCGCCGTCGCCGCGCCGCCCGCACTGAGCACGGGCATGACGCTGTTCTTCGCCGCGACGGTCGGCGTGATCGTGATGGACCTGTTCGCCGCGCAGCCGCTGACCGGCCCGATCAGCGCGGACCTGCACCTGCCGCCCGGCCTCGCCGGCCTCGTCGCGATGCTGCCGCAGCTCGGCTACGCGGCCGGGCTCGCGTTGCTCGTGCCGCTGGTCGACCTGCTCGAGAACCGCCGCCTGATCGTCGCGACGCTCGCCGTCTGCGCGGCGGCGCTCGCGCTGCCCGCCTTCACGCAGTCGGGCGCCGTGTTCCTGCTTGCAACGCTCGCGGCCGGCGCCGCGTCGAGCGTGATCCAGATGCTGGTGCCGATGGCCGCGTCGATGGCGCCCGAAGCGCAGCGCGGCCGCGCGGTCGGCAACGTGATGAGCGGGCTGATGCTCGGCATCCTGCTGTCGCGGCCGCTCGCGAGCCTGATCGCGGGCTCGGCCGGCTGGCGGGCGTTCTATCTGCTGGCCGCGCTCGCGGACGCGGCGATCGCCGTCGTGCTCGCGCTGCGCCTGCCGGCGCGCACGCCGTCGATCACGGCCAGCTACCGCGCGTTGCTCGCGTCGATGGGACGCCTGCTTGCCGACGAGCCGGTGCTGCGCCGGCATGCGCTGTCGGCCGCGCTCGCGATGGCCGCGTTCAGCGCATTCTGGACCGCCGTCGGGCTGCGGCTCGCGCAACCGCCGTTCGCGCTCGACCTGCACGGCATTGCGCTGTTCGCGTTCGCCGGCGCGAGCGGCGCGATCGTCACGCCGCTCGCCGGCCGCGCGGGCGACCACGGCCACGGCCCGGCCGCGCAACGGCTCGCGCACGGCACGATGCTCGCGGCGCTCGTCGTGCTCGGCGTCGCCGGCGCCGGCTGGTTCGGTTTCGATGCGCATGCGCATCGCGGCGTCGCGCTCGCGCTGCTGGCCGGCGGCGCGGCGCTGCTCGATGCGGGCGTGATCGTCGACCAGACGATCGGCCGCCGCGCGATCAACCTGCTGAATCCGGCCGCGCGCGGACGCCTGAACGGGCTGTTCGTCGGGCTGTTCTTCGTCGGCGGCGCGCTGGGTGCGGCGCTCGCGGGCAGTGCATGGGCCTGGGGCGGCTGGAGCGCAGTGTGTGGTGCCGGGTTCGCGTTCGCCGGTGCGGCGGCGGTGTTCGGGCTGATGGCCGGCCGCGGGTCCGGCGCGGCGGCATGGGATCGGCCGGGGGCGTGAGCAAACATGAGCGGGCATGAGCGCGCGTGATGCCAGCGGCGGTGAAGCGACGATGAATCGGCGCCAAAATGCCGAACGCCCCGCCCTCTCGCGAGGGACGGGGCGTTCGGTACGCCTGTGTCGGCCGGGAATCAGTGCCGAACCAGCGCCATCATCGCGCCGAAGCCGACGAACAGCCCGCCCGTCAGACGGTTGAACACCTTCGCCACGCTCTGGCTCTTCAGCGTGGCGCCGATGCGCGTGCCGAACGACGCGTAGACGAGATACCAGCTCACCTCGATCACCGCGAACGTGACGACGAGAATGCCGAACTGCGGCAGCGTCGGCTCGGCCGCGTTGATGAACTGCGGCAGCAGCGCGGCCGCGAACAGGATCGCCTTCGGGTTGCTGCCCGCGACCAGGAAGCCATTGCGGAACAGCACCGCGCGCGAGGCCAATGCCCCTTGCGACACGGCGTCGACGTCGGCCGCCGGCACGTCGTCCACGCGGGCGCGCCACGCCTTCACGCCGAGATAGACCAGGTAGGCCGCGCCCGCGAAGCGCAACGTATTGAACATCGCCGGCCATGCCTCGAGCACCGCGCCGAGCCCCGCCGCGGAGACCGCGAGCATCAGCACCAGCGCGCTCAGGCAACCGGCCATCGTCGCGGACGAACGCCGCAGCCCGTGCCGCGCGCCGTGTGTCATCACGAGCAGCATGTTCGGGCCCGGAATCGCCGACACGACGAACACCGTCGCCACGAAAAGCCACCACGTATGCAAGTTCATGACTGCCTCTGCCTCAAATGTAGGGGGAAACGAACCGCCGATTATGCCGTGCGGGTTGCGCTTCTGTCGCGTATCAGCGGCCGGCGCGGCGCAGCGCGACCTCGCCGAGCACCGCGAAATCCTGGTCGCCGCCGCCGTGCGCGAGCGCGTCGAGCAGGCTGTCGCGCACGACGCTCGCCACCGGCAGCGGCACCGACGTCGCGTCGCCGGCCTCCAGCGCGAGCCGGACGTCCTTCAGCCCGAGCCGCGCCTTGAAGCGTGCGGGCTCGTAGCGCCGCTCGGCGATCATCGCGCCGTAGCCTTCGTACACGGGCCCCGGAAACACGCTGCTGGTGATCACGTCGAGGAAATCGCGCATCGCGACGCCGTGCGCGCCGAGCAGCGCGGACGCCTCGCCGAGCGTCTCGATCGCCGACGCGAGCGTGAAGTTCGCGGCGATCTTCGCGACGTTCGCGTGCTGCGGCAGCGAGCCGAAGCGCCAGGTCTTCTGGCCGATCGCGTCGAACAGCGGCTGCACGCGGTCGATCGCCTCGGCCGGGCCGCCCGCCATGATCGTCAGGCGCGCGGCGGCCGCGACGTCGGGTCGCCCCATCACGGGTGCTGCGACATAGTCGATGCCGCGCGACGCATGCGCGTGCGCGAGCGATTCGGCGAGCGCGACCGACACCGTCGCCATGTTCACGTGGATCAACCCGCGCGGCGCCTGGGCCAGCAGCGCGTCGTCGAACACCGCACGCGCGGCCGCATCGTCGCCGAGCATCGAGAACACGGCGTCGCCGCGAAACGCGTCGGCCGGCGTGTCGACGATCTGCGCGCCGAATGCCGCGAGCGGCTCGGCCCGCTCGCGCGACCGGTTCCAGACCCGCACCGTGTGGCCCGCCTTCAGCAGGTTCGTCGCGATCGCCTGCCCCATTTCGCCCAGCCCGATAAACCCGAGATCCATGTCCCGCTCCTTCGCTTCGTGAAGCGGCGAGTTAAACACAGATGCCGGCGCTCTGCAGCGTCTGCCGCCGGCCGGGCGCGGTGCGATACTGCACGGATGGCGACCGCGACCTTCCGCTTTCACGGCGAACTGAACGCCTTTCTCGCGCGTCAGCAGCGCGACCGGGCGTTCGCACACGCGTGTGCCCGCGATGCGACGGTGAAGCATGCGATCGAGGCGCTCGGCGTCCCGCATACCGAAATCGGCCGGCTGTACGTGAACGACGCGCCGGCCGCGCTCGACCGGCCGCTCGACGACCGCGACCGCGTCGAAGTCTTTCCCGAACGCGCACGGCCCGCGGCCGACGGCGCAACCGGACTACCAGCGGCGTCATGGCGCTTCGTCGCCGACGCGCATCTCGGCGGCCTCGCGCAACTGCTGCGCCTCGCCGGCTTCGACACCTGCTACGACAACCACTACCGCGACGACGAACTCGCGGCGCTGGCCGAGCGGGAGCAGCGGATCGTGCTGACGCGCGACCGCGAGCTGCTCAAGCGGCGCGCGGTCGTGCGCGGCTGCTACCTGCATGCGCTGCAGCCGGCCGACCAGTTGCGCGAACTGTTCGAGCGGCTCGATCTCGCGCCGCACATGCGGCCGTTCCGGCTGTGCCTGCGCTGCAACGCGCCGCTGCATCCGCTCGACGCGGCGGCCGCCGCGCCGCGCGTGCCGGCCGGCGTCCGGCTGCGGCACCAGCGCTTCGCCGCATGCGACGTGTGCCGGCGCGTGTTCTGGGAAGGTTCGCACTGGCGGCGCATGCGCGCGGTGGTCGACGCGATGCGCACGCCATCGCCCGTCCGGCGCGACGGAGCGGGCGGACCCGACGAACCCGGCGCCTGAAAAAACAAAACCCCGCATGCCGGAGCATGCGGGGTTGGCCGACCGATGACCGGCAACGCCGGCCGTGGCGGCGAGCCGCTTAGTTCTGCGTGCCTGCGTCGTTGGTGCCGGCGGCCGATGCGGCTGCAGCCTTCGCCTGGCCCTTCTTCGAACCGTGGTGCTTCAGCTGGTGCTTCGGCTTGCTGTGATCCTTCTTGGCCGGTGCCGAAGCGGCGGCCGGCGTGTCGGCTGCCGGCGCGGACGCCTGTGCGAATGCCGAAACCGATGCGAGAGCGAATGCTGCGGCGATGATCGAAGCGAGCGTCTTCTTCATTGTTCTTCCTTTAGCGGAGAAAAAATCAAACGTACCGGTAATTAGAGATGCGAGGCATTCGCATCGGAGCCCCAGGCCGCGCGGCCGGCTTTCGCCGTTCCGTCGCGACAAAACCTGACGCACTGGTTCCATAACGCACCGCCTTCGCGGCAAGTTGACACGTTGCTTGCATCCTCGGGTTTCCCCGGGGGCGGGTGCGTCAGCCGGCCCCGCGCGGGCCGGACGCGCCGCCGCCACACGGCGCCGCAAACCGGCTCGCGCGGCGCCGGGGCGACGCTTATACTGGCGTCCATCCGTCCCTTTCCCCGGAAACCGGATCGCGGCCGGTCACACGACCGCCGCCGTCTCGAGGCGCTCAAATTGCCCGACCACAATCTGGACAAACTGAAAATCGACCGGCGTCCGATCGCACCGGTGCCGCGTCGGCGCCGGTGGACCCGCTACGCGGTCGCCGCCGCGCTGATCGTCATCGCGATCGGCGCCGGCCTCGCCCTCACCGGCCGGCCGACCGTCGACACCACCTCCGTCACGTCCGCCTACCCGTACCAGAACGACACGCAGCTCAATGCGACCGGCTACGTCGTGCCGCAGCGCAAGGCCGCGGTCGCATCGAAGGGTCAGGGGCGCGTCGAATGGCTCGGCGTACTCGAAGGCACGCGCGTGAAGCAGAACGAGATCATCGCGCGCCTCGAAAGCAACGACGTGCAGGCGTCGCTTGCCCAGGCGCGCGCGCAGGTGCAGGTCTCCCGCGCGAACCTCGGCGTCGCGCAGGCCGAGCTGAAGGACGCCGAGATCGCATTGCGCCGCACGTCCGCGCTCGCGCCGAAGGGCGCGGTGCCGGCCGCGCAGCTCGACATCGACACGGCGCGCGTGAACAAGGCGCGCGCGACGCTCGACAGCGACCAGGCCGCGATCGTGTCGGCCGAAGCGAACGCGCAGGCCGCGCAGGTCGCGGTCGACCAGACGGTGATCCGCGCGCCGTTCGACGGCATCGTGCTCGCCAAGCATGCGAACGTCGGCGACAACATCACGCCGTTCTCGTCCGCGTCGGACAGCAAGGGCGCGGTCGTGACGATCGCCGACATGGAGACGCTCGAGGTCGAGGCCGACGTCGCCGAATCGAACATCGCGAAGATCCGCGCGGAGCAGCCGTGCGAGATCCAGCTCGACGCGCTGCCCGACCTGCGCTTCGCGGGCCGCGTGTCGCGCATCGTGCCGACCGTCGACCGCTCGAAGGCCACCGTGCTCGTGAAGGTACGCTTCGTCGACCGCGACGAGCGCGTGCTGCCCGACATGAGCGCGAAGATCGCATTCCTGTCGAAGCCCGCGACGCCGCAGGACCGGCAGCCGGTGACCGCCGTGCAGGCGAGCGCGGTGGTCGAGCGCGACGGCCGGCCGGTCGTGTTCGTCGTGAAGGACGACGCCGTGCAGGCGGTGGCCGTGACGAAGGGTGCCCGGATCGGCGAGCTCGTCGCGGTGCGCGGCGTGAAGCCCGGCGACACGGTCGTGCTCGCGCCGGGCGCGAAGCTGAAGGACGGCGCGAACGTGACCGTCGCGAAGAAGTAGCGCGCGTGAACGCCGCCCCGACGCCCCTCGTCGAACTCAGCCACGTCGCGAAGTCGTATCGGCGCGGCAACCAGATCGTGCCCGTGCTGACCGACATCTCGCTCGAGATCGGCGAAGGCGACTTCGTCGCGCTGATGGGGCCGTCGGGTTCCGGCAAGAGCACGCTGCTGAACCTCGTGGCCGGCATCGACCGGCCCGACAGCGGCGAGCTGCGGGTCGGCGGCCTCGACATCTCGCAACTCGCCGAGGCGCAACTGGCCGAATGGCGCGCGGCGAACGTCGGCTTCATCTTCCAGTTCTACAACCTGATGCCAGTGCTGACCGCGTTCGAGAACGTCGAGCTGCCGCTGATGCTCACGCCCCTGTCGCGCCGCGAGCGGCGCGAACGCGTCGAGCTCGTGCTCGACATGGTGAATCTCGGCGACCGCACGAGCCATTACCCGTCCGAGCTGTCGGGCGGCCAGCAGCAACGCGTCGCGATCGCGCGTGCGCTGATCACCGATCCGGTGCTGATCGTCGCGGACGAGCCGACCGGCGACCTTGACCGCGCGTCGGCCACCGACGTGCTCGCGATGCTGCAGCGGATGAACGCCGAGCTCGGCAAGACGATCATCATGGTGACGCACGACGCGCACGCGGCCGGCGCCGCGCGCTCGCTCGTCCATCTGGAAAAAGGAGAGCTGATCGATGGGCACGCCGGCTGACCGGCGACGGGAGCGCGCGCGATGTTCGTGCTGAAGCTGATCGCGCGCAACGCGCTGCGGCACCGGTTGCGCACGCTCTTGACCGTGCTCGGGCTCACGATCGCCGTGCTCGCGTTCGGGCTGCTGCATACCGTCGTCGACGCGTGGTACGCAGGCGCGGCGGCCGCGTCCAGCGGCCGGCTCGTCACGCGCAACGCGATCTCGCTGGTGTTTCCGCTGCCGGTCAGCTACGAGAACCGCATCCGCGGCGTGGACGGCGTGACGGCCGTGGTGCGCTCGAACTGGTTCGGCGGCATCTATCGCGACCCGAAGAACTTCTTCGCGAGCTTCGCGGTGTCGGACAACTATCTCGACCTGTATCCGGAATTCATCCTGCCGGCACAGCAGCGCGCCGACTACGCCCGCGACCGCCGCGGCTGCCTCGTCGGCCGCCAGCTCGCGACGCAGTTCGGCTTCAAGGTCGGCGACGTGATCCCGCTGAAGGGCACGATCTATCCGGGCACGTGGGATTTCGTCGTGCGCGGCATTCTCGATGGCCGCGACGATTCGACGATCACGCGCCAGCTGGTATTCCACTGGGACTACCTGAACGAGACGGTGCGCAAGCGCACGCCGAAGCAGGCCGACCAGGTCGGCGTGTTCGTGCTCGGCGTCGCGAACCCCGACGACGGCGCGTCGATCGCGCGCAACGTCGACGCGGTGTTCAAGAACTCGCTCGCCGAGACGCTGACCGAGACCGAGCAGGCGTTCCAGCTCGGCTTCGTCGCGATGTCGAACCAGATCATCGCGGCGATCCGCCTGGTGTCGTACGTGGTGATCCTGATCATCATGGCCGTGATGGCCAACGCGATGGCGATGAGCGCCCGCGAGCGCACGGCCGAATACGCGACGCTGAAGGCGCTGGGCTTCGGCCCCGGGTTCCTCGCACTGATCGTGTTCGGCGAATCGGTCGTGATCGCGGTGGCCGGCGGCGGGCTCGGGATTCTCGCGACGCCGCCCGCCGCGAGCCTGTTCAAGCAGGCGGCCGGCGGCATCTTCCCGGTGTTCAAGGTGTCGACCGAGACGGTCGTGCTGCAGGCCGCGTGTTCGGTCGCGGTCGGCTTCGCGGCGGCAATCGTGCCGGCGTGGCAGGCGGCGCGCGTGCGCGTCGTCGAAGGCCTGCGGGCGATCGGGTAGCGACGCGCATGGCCATCCCGCTCACCTACATCGCACGCAACCTGTGGACCCGGCGGCTCACCACCGCGCTCACCGCTGGCGGGATGGCGCTCGTGATCTTCGTGTTCGCGACGGTGCAGATGCTCGATGCCGGCCTCACGAAAACGCTCGTGTCGACCGGCGAGCCCGACAACGCGGTGGTGATCCGCAAGGGCGCCGAGACCGAGATCCAGAGTTCGATCGACCATCAGCAGGCGAATGCGCTGGAGATGCACCCGGCCGTCGCGCTCGGCCCCGACGGCCGGCCGCTCGTGTCGAAGGAAGCCGTCGTGCTGATTTCGCTCGTGAAGACGTCGACCGGCAAGCCGTCGAACGTCGTGATCCGCGGCGTGTCGCCGGCCGGCCTCGCGCTGCGGCCGCACGTGAAGCTCGTGGCCGGCCGCCCGTTCGCGCCCGGCTCGTCGGAGATCGTCGTCGGCAGCGCGATCGCGAAAGGCTTCAGCGGCACCCAGCTCGGCGACCGCCTGCATTTCGCGCAGCGCGACTGGACCATCGTCGGCATCTTCGATGCGGGCGGCAGCGGCTTCGATTCGGAGATCTGGGGCGACGTCGACCAGCTGATGCAGTCGTTCCGGCGCACCAGCTATTCGTCGATGGTGCTGCGCATCCCGAGCGCCGACGGCTTCGCACGCTTCAAGGCCGACATCGACGTCGACCCGCGACTGACCGACGAGGCGAAGCGCGAGCAGACCTTCTACGGCGACCAGTCGAAGGCGCTGTCGACCTTCATCAACATCCTCGGCATCACGCTGTCGACGATCTTCTCGATCGCCGCGATGATCGGCGCGATGATCACGATGTATGCGTCGGTCGCGAACCGCGTGGCCGAGATCGGCACGCTGCGCGCGCTCGGCTTCAAGCGCACCAGCGTGCTCGCCGCGTTCCTGCTGGAGGCGCTGCTGCTCGGCTTCGTCGGCGGCGTCGCGGGGCTCGCGTGCGCGTCGCTGATGCAGTTCGCGTCGTTCTCGACGACCAACTTCCAGACTTTCTCGGACCTGTCGTTCCGCTTCGTGCTGACGCCCGCGATCGTCGTGAAGACGCTGCTGTTCTCGCTCGTGATGGGGCTCGTCGGCGGGTTCCTGCCGGCGATGCGCGCCGCGCGGCTGAAGATCGTCGACGCGCTGCGCGCGCAGTGACGCGCGCCGCCGCTCACGCTCGACGTTCGCGCGGCACCCACGCGCCGTGGAACCCGGCCGGCACGCGGCGCGGCAGGTGCACGGTCGCGACCGGCCCCGCGTCGATCGCGCGCGCATCGAGGATCACGACGTCGCTCATATCCGTCGCCGCGCGGTAGACCATCACCAGCAGCCAGCCGTCGTCCTCGTCGGCGCCGCCCGGGCGCGGCACGAACACCGGCTCGCCGTTCTGGTCGCCGGCCGGCACCGCGTAATGCATCGTCGTGCCGCGCGCGTGATCGAAACGCATCACGCCGCGCATTTCCGCGTTGTTCGGCTGCTCGACCGCATACAGGTAGCGGTAGCGGCGCCCGGTGCGGCTTTCGTTGATGCGCGGCAGCTCGATGCCGCCGTCGGCGAGCGGCCCTTCGTCGATCAGCCCGTTCGCCGTATCGATCACGTAGCGCCACAGCTCGCCGACCGGGTTGTCGGCGAAGCGGCCCGTGCACGCGTCGAGCCGCAGGAACGACGGATAGCGCACCGCATCGAGCACGAGGCACGACGCGTCGCAGTCGTACGCGTTCACGACGTGCTGGATGAAGCACGGCTCGACGCCGAACCAGCGCACGTCGCCGCCGTGGCGCGGGATCACGCCGATGCGCGCGGGCCGGTCGTCGTGCCAGCGCAGCGGCATCCGGTGGCCCTGCTGCAGCAGCGAGAAGTCGTAGCCGACGTTCAGGTCGAGCAGCAGGCTGCGGGTTTCGGTGATCGCGAGGTCGTGCATCATCGACGGCGCGCCCAGTTCGATCTCGAGATCGACGCGCGGCACGCCCTGCGCATCCACGACGCCGTAGCGCAGCCACGGAGCGCGCCAGTCCGCGCGGAACAGGATCAGCTCGCCGGTCACCGGGTCGACCTTCGGATGCGCGGTCATCGCGCCGTCGAAGCCCGCGTGCCGCGCCGGCACGCCGAACGAATCGAGCGCGGCGGTGATCGCGAGCGGCGCGCCGCCCTCGGCCAGCGCGAGCAGTTCGCCCGCATGCTGCAGCACGTTCACGTTCGGATTGGTGTCGGGCAGATGCGGCGCCTGCCCGGGCGCGTGGACGGCGGCCCAGCGCCGGGTGCGCGCCCAACGGTTCCGGTAGCCGGCCGCGCGGCCGTCGTCGAACGCGATCGCGTGCAGCATCGCGGCCTCCGGCCACCACGACAGCATGTCGTTGCCTTCGAAGCGGCCACCCGGCGGGTTCGGACCGTTGCGCAGCAACGTGCCGTCGAGTTCGCGCGGAATGGCGCCCGTCACGCGCAGCTCGACGATGTCGACTTCGTCGGCGACCGGCGCGAGCGCGCCGCGGTTGAGGTCGAATACGGTCATCGCGTCGGCACTCCGTCAGCAGTCTTCGGCAGACGGCGGCAGATCGCCGCGCGCGAGGGCCAGCGCATGGTCGCGCACGTCGTCGGGCCAGCCGGCGATCAGCTCGGCCAGCCGTGCCGGGTCGTTCGCATACAGCGCCCGCGCGGCTTCCTCGAAACCGGGTAGGTCGCCCGCCATCGCCGACATGAAGTGGTACGCGCGCGCCTGCGCGTCGCGCTGCCGGTCGGCCGCCGCGTGCGTGCGCCGCGCGTCCTCGACGAGCTTGCGCAGCGCCACCGACGCGCCGCCCGGCTGCGCGCCGAGCCATTCCCAATGACGCGGCAGCAGCGTGACCTCGCGCGACACCACGCCGAGCTTCGGCCGGCCGCGGCCGCGTTGTTCGCCTGCGCCTGCGCCCGCGCCGGCCGGCTCGCCGGCGCCGCCCAACGGCGGCGCATAGCGCGCGCGGATGTCGTCGGCCGTGCCGCGCAGGTCCAGGTCGATCGAGCGGCCCGTCGCGTCGTCGAAGATCAGGATCGAACCGGGCATCGCGTCGCCGGCCGCTTGCCGGACCGCGAGCGCGACCTCTGCGAGCGGACCCGACGCGAGCCGCCGGTGGCCGTCGAAGGCCGTGTACGAGGGAAGAAGTGTGGAGGTTGTCATCGTGGTCGCCCGCAGGCTGGAATCGGAATGACGCTATTTTTATCCGGGTATTAATTGAATGTCAATATTATCCGGGTAAAAATTGTCGCCAGCATGTTCCGTCCTGTGGAGCGACCGGCTTGCCGATCAGACCGCCCGCGCCGGCACCACGATGCCGCGCGCGCTGGCCAGCGCGTCGTCGAGCGACACATGCCCTTCGAACGCGGAAGACGCCGGCGGCGGCAGGTTCTCCTCGATCGCGTGCGCGAACTGCACGCCAGCATCGTCGGCAAGCCGCTCGCGCAGCGCGGCGACGCGCGGGAACGCATCGCGCTCGAACACCGCGTGATAGTCGGCCCAGCGCGCGATTCCCGTGAAGTACGCGTCGGCCAGCGTGCGCCGCGCGCCCAGCAGCCACGGGCCTTCGCCGCGCTCGAGCAGCGCTTCGAGCTGTCGGTGCGCCTTCAGCACCTTGCCGCGACCGTACGCCTGCAACGCCGCTTTCTCCGCGCCTTTGGTGTCGTGTTCGTACACGTACCAGAGCGCGCCGAACGCGTTGAAGAACGTCGTGTTCAGCCACGCCAGCATCCGGTTCAACTGATCGAAATCCGCGCTGCCCTGCCGAAACGCGAGGCCGCGGTCGAGCGCCTGCGCGCCGATATGGCCGAGGATCGCGATGCTTTCGGTCAGCACGTCGCCGTTCGCCGTGACGAACGCCGGCGTCTCGGCGACCGGGTTCAGCGCGAGGAACGCGTCGCTCGTCACGGCGCCCGGCATCGTGATGCGCGACAGCCGGTACGGGCGGCCGGTCCATTCGAGCGCGACGATCGAGCCGAACGAGCAGCCGGCGGGAATACCGTAGAGAAGGATCGGGGACATCGGGGAATTCCACAGAAGTTGAACGAGCAGTCATGCTCCCATGGCGAACGATGGCGCAGTAGCCGCTAAAATCGAAACCCATCGTTTCTTCATATGGACGCTGGCAATGAATCTGAACGATCTCTACCTGTTCGTGCAGGCGGTGGAGGCCGGCAGCATGTCGGCGGCCGCGCGCCGGCTCGACCTGCCGAAATCGACGGTCAGCAAGCGCGTGGCCGAGCTGGAACGCACGCTCGGCGCGCGGCTCGTGCATCGCACGTCGCGCAGCTTCCGGCTCACGCCGGTCGGCGCCGAATTCTTCGAGCATGCGCGCGCCGCCGTGATCGAGGCCGACAGCGCGCGCGACGCGGTGCTGCGGCAGGCCGCCGAGCCGGCCGGCGTCGTGCGGATCACGAGCTCGGTGCCGGTCGCGCAGCACATCCTCGCGCCGTGCCTGCCGGCGCTGGCGATCACGCACCCGAAGCTGCTGTTGCAGATTCATGCGAGCGACCGCCTCGTCGACATCGCGCAGGAAGGCTTCGACATCGCGGTGCGCAGCCATTTCGCGCCGCTGCCCGATTCCGCGCTCGTGCAACGGCCCCTCGCGGCGTCGCCGATCGTCGTCGTGGCCGCGCCGGCCTATCTCGCGCGGGCCGGCACGCCCGACACGCCGGCTGATCTCGCGCAGCACGACGGGCTCCACCCGGGCCCGCAGCCGTGGCGGCTGCAGCGCGGCGGCGATGCCGTCGACGTGACGCCGCGCCTGCGGCTGCAGGCCGACGAATCGACGCTGCTGCTACAGGCCGCGACGGCCGGCCTCGGCCTCGCGTGCCTGCCCGACTGGATCGCCGGCGCCGCGCTCGCGTCCGGCGCGCTCGTGCGCGTGCTGCCCGGCTGGTGCGCCGGCACCGTCACGACGACGCTGCTGATGCCGCACCGGCGCGGCCAGTTGCCCGGCGTGCGCGCCGCCGTCGAGTTTCTCGCGCAGCACGTGGCGCGCCATCACGGCAGCGGCAGCACGATCGAGCCGCGCGCGTGACCGTATTTCGCCGGATCGATTCAAATGCTGAATCGATCAAGTCAGCAATTGGCATGAAAGCGCAAATTTCGACATGACAGAATGGCCCGGACGCCCCACCTGCCTCGGCGTCCGGTGCCCGGCCTCCCGCCGGCGGCATCGACACATACAACGCGCGCACCGACGCGCCTGCCGCACGACGGCGCCTTCCGCCCCTCGGAGGAGACAAGTCATGGATCCGCTTCACGCGCTGCCGGCGTCCGCGTCGGCAACGGCCCGGCGCACCCGCGTGCGCTGGCTGGTGCTGGCCGTCCTGTTCGCGGTCACGACGATCAACTACGCGGATCGCGCGGCAATCGCGATCGCCGGCCCGAGCCTCGCCCGCGCGCTGCACCTGAGCCACGTGCAGATGGGCTTCATCTTTTCCGCGTTCGGCTGGTCGTACGTGATCGCGCAATTGCCGGGCGGCTGGCTGCTCGACCGCTTCGGGTCGCGCATCGTCTACGCATTCAGCATCTTCTTCTGGTCGCTGTTCACGCTGCTGCAAGGCGGGATCGGCTTCTTCGGCGGCGCGGCCGCGTTCGCGCTGCTGTTCGGGCTGCGCTTCCTGGTCGGCGCGGCCGAAGCGCCGTCGTTCCCGGCCAACAGCCGGATCGTGTCCGCGTGGTTCCCGGCGCCCGAGCGCGGCACCGCGTCGGCGATCTTCAACGCCGCGCAGTACGCGGCGACCGTCGTGTTCGCGCCGCTGATGGGCTGGCTCGTGCACGCGTTCGGCTGGCAGTCGGTGTTCGCGGTGATGGGCGTGCTCGGCTTCGCGTTCGTGCTGGTGTGGAACCGCACGATGTACGACCCCAAGGACCACCCGACCATCAACCGCGCGGAACTCGACTACCTCGCCGAAGGCGGTGCGCTCGTCAACATCGACCAGTCGACCGGTGGGCGCGACGGCGGCCCGTCGCTGCGCCACGTGAAGGCGCTGCTGAGAAACCGGATGCTGGTCGGCGTGTACGTCGCGCAGTACTGCATCAACGCCCTCACCTACTTCTTCATCACGTGGTTCCCCGTTTATCTGGTGCAGGCGCGCGGGATGTCGATCCTCAACGCGGGGCTCGTCGCATCGATCCCCGCCGTGTGCGGCTTCCTCGGCGGGATTCTCGGCGGCATCGTGTCCGATGCGCTGCTCAGGCAGGGCCGGTCGCTGTCGGTCGCGCGCAAGGTGCCGATCGTGATCGGCATGCTGCTGTCGATGTCGATGATCGTCTGCAACTACACCGATTCGCACGTGATCGTCGTGGTGTTCATGGCGCTGTCGTTCTTCGGCAAGGGGCTCGGCGCGCTCGGCTGGGCCGTCAACGCCGACACCGCACCGCGCCAGATCGCCGGCCTGAGCGGCGCGCTGCTCAACACGTGCGGCAATCTTTCCAGCATCACGACGCCGATCGCGATCGGCTATATCGTCGACCGCAGCGGCTCGTTCAACGGCGCGCTCGTCTATGTCGTCGCGCACGCGCTCGTCGCCGTGATCTGCTACCTGTTCGTCGTCGGCGAGATCCGCCGCGTCGAGCTTCAATGAACGGCGCGGGCCGCGCCGGCGCACCCCGCGGCCCGCACGCCACCGGAACCAGGAGCGAACCGATGTCCGAACCCAGCCGTGCCGGCACCCCGCGCGTCACGCGCATGCAGGTGATTCCCGTCGCCGGCCGCGACAGCATGCTGCTCAACCTGTGCGGCGCGCACGCGCCGTATTTCACGCGCAACCTCGTGATCCTCGACGACAGCAGCGGGCACACGGGCGTCGGCGAAGTGCCGGGCGGCGAAGGCATCCGCCATGCGCTCGAACGCATGACGGATCTCGTCGTCGGCCAGTCGATCGGGCGCTACCAGGCGACGCTCAACGCGGTGCGCGCGGCGCTGTCCGGCGCGGGCGCCGGTGCCGGCCGCACGATCCGCCACGAAGTGACGTCGGCCGGCGAGGCGGCGGTGCTGCGCCAGCCGCACGAGATCAACCTGCGGCTCGACAACGTGATCACCGCGATCGAAGCCGCGTTGCTCGACCTGCTCGGCCAGCACCTCGACGTGCCGGTCGCGGCACTGCTCGGCGAAGGCCAGCAGCGCGACGCGGTGCCGATGCTCGCGTATTTGTTCTACATCGGCGACCGGCGCCGCACCGATCTGCCGTATCGCGACGAGGCGCAGGCCTCGGACGCCTGGTTCCGGCTGCGCAACGAGGAGGCGCTCACGCCGGCCGCGATCGCGCGGCAGGCCGAAGCCGCGGTCGAGCGCTACGGTTTCGCCGATTTCAAGCTGAAGGGCGGCGTAATGGCCGGCGCCGACGAGATGGAAGCGATCGCGGCGATCAAGACGCGCTTTCCCGACGCGCGCGCGACGCTCGACCCGAACGGCGCGTGGTCGCTCGACGAGGCCATCGCACTGTGCCGCGGGCAAGGCCACCTGCTTGCGTATGCGGAAGATCCGTGCGGGCCGGAAGCCGGCTATTCGGGCCGCGAGGTGATGGCCGAATTCCGCCGCGCGACGGGGATTCCGACCGCGACCAACATGATCGCGACCGACTGGCGGCAGATGGATCACGCGGTGCGGCTGCAGGCGGTCGACATCCCGCTCGCCGATCCGCATTTCTGGACGATGCAGGGCTCGGTGCGGCTCGCGCAGCTGTGCCGCGACTGGGGGCTCACGTGGGGTTCGCACTCGAACAATCACTTCGACGTGTCGCTCGCGATGTTCACGCATGCGGCGGCAGCCGCGCCCGGCACGATCACCGCGATCGACACGCACTGGATCTGGCAGGAGGGCGATGCGCGGCTCACGCGCGAACCGCTCGCGATCGTCGGCGGCAAGGTGGCCGTGCCGGAACGGCCGGGGCTTGGCATCGAGCTGGACATCGCGCAGGTCGAGGCCGCGCATGCGCTGTACAACGCGGTGGGTGGTACGGCGCGCGACGATGCGGTCGCGATGCGTTATCTGGTGCCGGGGTGGACGTATGATCCGAAGCGGCCGAGTTTGGGGCGGGTTTAGGGCAGAGTGGCGGGACGGTGGCGGTTGCCAAACGCGGGAAACGGTCGCATCCTGCCGGCTGCCTTGATCGGCCCGCGTGGCGGACGGTCGGGTGCCCCCCGTCTATCCGCAACAGAACGCCATCCATGACGCCATCCGATCCAACACCGCGGCAGATCATCGTCTTCGTGCTGTATTCGGTGCTGTGCCTGCCCGCAAGCATGACCGTTGCCGGGTATGTCGCGACCCGGATCACGCAGAACGTATCGAATTTCGAAGGCGGCGCGGGCTATGCTGCGCTGTGGTGGATCATCATTCTGACTTGCGCATTCTATGGGCTGTCGATCGCCGTCTGCGCGCTGCTGCGGAAGAGGACCGCGGTGCTCGCGGTCATGACGGCGGGGTTCGCCGTGTTGGCGGTGCCGACGTTCAGGGTGATCTACGAATTGGCGACCTAGCGCGTCGGCCAATGGATCTGCAGAAAAACAAAAAGGCCCGATCTTGCTGAGACAGGGAGCAAATCCTTGCACGCACTCGGACTCATCTCTTTGCACTCCAACCGCAGAAATCAAAGGCCTCTGTAAAACGAATGTCGAGCAGGTGGAAGCAATTCTCTGCACTTTGTCCTAGCTGCACTGATTTCGTTGCACTTTGTGCACTTAGCGTGGTGGTGGGTATGGCGCGCTTCTGATGCAGGTCCCACTCGATACAGGTATGGTTACGTGGAATGGCAATCAGTCGACACGGGCTGCAGATGTGCATGCAGCGTACCTCTAGGCCAACCGCCATGGATCCCGATACCGCTCACGCCTCAACGCCGCCTAGTAGCGTCGATCAATTCATCTCGTCCTTGAATGATCGGGAGGCGCGAATCCACTGATCTCAGCACGACGCTTCGCCGTCGCCTTGCATATCGACATGCCAACGCTCGCGCAGTTGGCCGGCGTAGACCGCAATGCCGTTAGATCGGAGCGTATGCAGAGATTTCTTCAGGACGCGATCAAAGTCATCCAAGCTGCGGCCGATGTCTCCGGAGACGTACAGCGCGCGCTCTTTTGGTATCGCAACGAGCCGCTCTCTACCTTCGACGATAAGACAGCTGAACAGCTCGTGTCAGATGGGCGCACCGGCGATTTACTCCGCTACATCTCAGCGCTTAGGGAAGGAGCCGCCGGGTAGTACGTTGCGCGTCCGCACCTAGCAACCACTCTCACACTAGCGCGGATCCACGCCTGGTGACAGAAAACAGGGAACGGGGCGTATCGGTCTGGACGTTGTTCCGCGGTATGTTTCCGTCCCACCTCTTCAGTGCGCTGGCGATAAGTCGGCATTTTCCTTTCCGCCATCACACCGATAGTCGATCACGGGGAGCTTGCCTGCGCGAGTCGGGCAAGCAATGCCGGTCAACGTCGAGTTCATATGAACTTCTCCGTGAACCCTCCCCAAATGTCCTATCCTTCTATCGGCAATTACGCCACACGGGCGACGACGGAGGTAAAAAATGCCTGTTTATCTAAATCTAAATGGCGACTCGGGGATTTCATCATATGAGATGGGGCAGGACTTTATCAATGTGACATTTACCCAGGGGACGTTCCGAACTTACTCTTACACCTACGTAAGGCCCGGCGCCACGCACGTCGAGACAATGAAGAGACTCGCAGTTCAAGGCTATGGGCTTAACGCCTATATCAACAGCAATCCAGCCGTGAGAAATGGTTACGCGGCTAGGGCCTAGGAGAAAGCGCCGGGATCGGCCGGCGCGCGGTCTATTTGCCCGTTTGCTGGACCCGACTCAAAGTCGAAGAGGAGAGAGACGCCAACACCCAAGTCCGATTCGCAAATTGATCGCGACATTCGACAGTTCCTAGACGTGCGAATCGTCGAAGGGAAGCCCCAGAGGAACTCGTACCCAGTCGGTTTTTCGCCATGATGGTCAAGCATGTCCTGGACACTACGCCGGTCAACGTGCTCGAGAAAGCGACGGCGGCGTCGATCGCCTGAACTTCGACAATCACTGTCTCTGTAGTCTTCGGCAAAAGACACAAGGAGCCGGAATCTGCAATGAAGATTCAATCCGTTCGCATAAGAAACTTCCGCACGTTGAAAGATGTGACTATCCCCTTTGATTCCGTCACGACGTTCATTGGACCGAACGGCACTGGGAAGTCAACCGTGCTTCGTGCGCTCGACTGGTATTTTAACGGTAAGCCCGTCTCGCTGACAGAGAAGGACTGTTCCTTCGGGAGCACTACTGAGAACATTGAAGTTCAAGTCACGTTCGCCGATCTCACCGACAAGGACCGCGAAGCACTTGGTAAATACGCGCCGGACGGTGTTGCGACATTCACGGCATGGAAGCGCCGCTCACCTGACGGCTCAGAGGTGCTTTCGGCGAATGCGAAGGGCTTTCCAGAATTCAACGCAGTCAAAGCAGCAGGTAGTGCGGCAGCAAAAAAGGAACTGTATGCCGATCTCCGCAGTAGCCGTCCGGAACTAAATCTCCCTGCTGCCAATACAGGTACCGCCGTTGACCAGGCGATGACGGCCTGGGAGTCCTCCCATACTGGCCAGCTTGTCGATGCTCCCGAAGAGTTGCAAACCAATTTCTTCGGCTTCAACAGCGGCGGCAAGATGAGCGGCCTCTTCGACTTCGTCCTCGTCACGGCCGACCTTCGCGCTAGTGAGGAATCTACCGACAGCAAAGCAAGCATCATTGGGCGAATCCTTGAGCGTTCAGTTGATCGTGCTGCTGCTGACGATGCGATTGCAGCAATCGTCGAAGAGTCGCGCGCGAAGCAGCAGAAAGTCTATGAGGAAAAGTTCAAAACGCAGCTGGAAATCATGACGACGCGGCTCAACGGGGTCCTCACTTCTTACACACCAGGTCGGGCTGTCACGGTTTCGCCTGCGGATGTCGAACTCAAAGCCCCACGGACCACGTTCGAAGTGGCCGTGCTCGATGGCACAACTGAGACAGCTGTGGAACGACAGGGGCATGGTTTTCAGCGCACGCTTTTGATCTCGGCGCTCCAACTCCTGGCGCAGTCAGGTGCAGCGTCGGCCGACGGTGTGATCTGTTTAGCGATCGAGGAACCGGAACTATATCAGCACCCGATACAAGCCCAGACCTTTGCGAAGGTACTGAGGTCCCTCGCCGAGAATGCCAGCAAGCGCGTCCAAGTTACCTACGCGACTCATAGCCCCTACTTCCTCGAGGCTCGATATTTCAACCAGATCAGGCGCATGACGAGATCGTGTAACGATACGCCCGTGGTCACTGTTCATTTCGCCACGATCGACGAGGTGAAGACGAAGCTCAATGGAACGATAGATGCCGATCAGGTTGGTCGCCAGCTCGATGGCGTCGCCACAAATCGCCTCTCGGTCGCATTGTTCGCAGCACATGTGCTGCTGGTCGAGGGGATACAGAGGGGGCCGTGTTCTACGGAATCGGCGACCGGGACGCCGTGGGTCGCCTCGAATCTCAGGGACTATCGATTATTTCGGCCGGAGGCAAAGGTGGAATCCCGCTTGCTCACGCCATTCTCACCTGTCTTGGGATTCCGACCTACGTACTCTTCGACGGAGACGGTGACTTCGAAGGACGAGCTAAAGCCGCAGGCAAGACTCAGACCGCTATAGATGGTGAGCGCACGAAGTTTTCGACAGAGAACCGTCGACTGCTGAAGTACCTCGGTGAAACAGAGGTTGATTTCCCATCGGAACAGGTCGGGGATCGTGTAGCGACGCTAAGCGACCACCTCGAGACCTACCTAGAGTCCAATTGGGCGGAGTGGGTCACGTCGTGTGCAGCGATTGAGACCGCTGCTGGAATCCAGCTCGCAAAAAATCAATATGCTTACCGAACTGCGACGCTTGAGGCGAGCGGAACTGTTCCGGAGATGCTCAAGCAGATCCTCACAAAGGCGGGAGGCGCGTAGACATGCATGAAATCATCTGCCCACACTGCGGGAAAGCATTCAAGATTGACGAAGCTGGTTACGCGGACATCCTGAAGCAAGTTCGCGACAGCGAGTTCGAAAAACAGTTGCACGAGCGGCTTGAGCTGGCGGAGCAGGATAAGAGAAACGCCGTCGAACTCGCTCAAACCAAGGGCGCCAGCGAATTGCAAAAGGCTGCCGCAGCGAAGGACGCCGAGATCCAGGAACTGAAGGCCAGGCTCGATGCCGGTGAGGTCGCGCGAAAACTCGCCGTGACCGAGGCCCTAAGCGCCGTAGAAAAAGAGCGAGACGCACTCGCAAACGAACTTGAGCAGGCGAAACAGGACAAGCAAGCTGCTTCTGATCTAGCCGAGATGAAGCTCGTTAGCGAACTGCAGAGAGCCGCCGCTACGAAGGACGCGGAGATCCAAGGCCTGAAGGCCAAGCTCGACGCCCTTGAGGTTGCGCAGAAGCTGGCAATTACCGAAGCAGTTGGCGTGGTCGAGAAAGAGCGAGATGAACTTAAGAGCGGCCTCGAGCGCGCGGAGCTTGAAAAACGACTCGCAGAGAACTCGCTCAAGGATAAGTACGAAACGCAGATCAAGGACCGAGATGACGCGATCGAGCGCCTCCGAGACATGAAGGTTCGCTTGTCGACCAAGATGGTCGGTGAAACCCTTGAGCAGCACTGCGAGACCGAGTTCAACCGCATTCGAGCGACGGCGTTTCCAAGGGCATATTTCGAGAAGGACAACGACGCGCGGACTGGCAGCAAGGGCGACTACATCTTCCGCGACTCGGACGAGGCGGGCACCGAGATCGTCTCCATCATGTTCGAAATGAAAAACGAGAACGATCGCACCGCGACGAAGAGCAGGAACGAGGATTTCCTGAAGGAACTCGACAAGGATCGCACTGAGAAGGGGTGCGAGTATGCAGTGCTGGTCTCCCTGCTCGAACCTGACAGTGAGCTCTACAACACCGGGATCGTCGATGTGCTCCACCGCTACCCGAAGATGTACATCGTGCGACCGCAGTTCTTTCTTCCAATCATCACACTTCTGCGCAATGCGGCGATGAACTCGCTCAAGTACAAGTCGGAGCTAGCACTCGTCAAGGCGCAGAACATAGACATCACGAACTTCGAAACCGAGCTCGAGACGTTCAAGACCGCATTTGCGAAGAACTATGATCTCGCCTCTAGGCGCTTCCAAACGGCGATCGATGAGATCGACAAGTCGATCGACCACCTGCAGAAGACGAAGGAAGCCCTGCTCGGCACCGATCGGAACCTTCGTCTTGCAAACGACAAGGCTCAGGACGTGACGATCAAGAGGTTGACTCGGGGCAACCCGACGATGGCGGCCAAATTCGCCGAGCTCAAGAATGATGATCCTCCCGATGCCGAATGAGTCAGGTCAGCGGCCCCGAGACTAGTCCAGACCCCGTAGGTCGCACGCCGCGAGTTCAAATGATTGCGCCACCGATCGCTTGAATAACCCGTTGAATAGTCACTGAACGTATGCCTCCGACGGAGGCTCTTCGATCGATCTTAATTTCAAAACAACGCTACTAGAAAACGGCAATGAAAAGAGACATTTCCATCACAAACGAGATGCCGTCCGTTCTGGACAGGGAGATCGCGGACGCTCAACTTGACGCGTTTGGTCACCGTCATTTTGCGCTTGCGTTACGCAGCCTGATCGAATCGGGTGATCACCCGACACCCTTCAGCATTGGCCTTCTCGGTGGCTGGGGTACGGGCAAGAGCAGCATCAAAGAGATGTACATGGATGAGCTTCGAAACGATGCCACCAGGCATCAAGGCACGAAGCGGTCGGAGAAGATCCAATGCATAACGTTCAATGCTTGGCGCTTCGGGGGGCGCGACCAGGACATCAAGCGAGCACTGCTACGCCACGTGTTCCTTGAGTTAGGTGGGCACGAGGAAAGCCTGCAGGATCGGCTCTTCCGCCAGATTAGCCACGTCACGGAGGAGCCTAAGCCCGCGCTTCAATACTGCCTGGAAACGCTTCGCGCCTGGCTGTTGCCGATTCCCGCCGTGCTCGCGGTAATGGTCGCATTTGTCGGTGTCCTCGCCGCCGTCAACTGGATCTTCGGTGCCGGTGACAATGTGACCAAAGTGGCCGGATCGTTGTGTGTGTCGCTTCTCTTTGGATACGTGCTTAAGCATGTGAAACCACCGGAGGTGAAGGCCGCGTCCGCCATGACACGGGTTATGCTTCCCAGCACGAGTTCGGAGCAGTACGAGGATATGTTGCTCGGACAACTGTCCCGCTACAAGGCCGGAGAGAACAGATCCCCAGACGGGCGGGATGGAAGGAAGTGTGAACGGCTGGTTGTGTTTGTCGATGATCTCGACCGGTTGTCTGCTGAAGAGATGGTGCTCGGCCTGGACGGCGTACGCACGTTCATGGAAATTCCCAAAGGTCGCCTGCCAGATGGACTCGGCCTGGTATTCGTCATTTCGTGTGACGAAGGAAAGATTGCGGATGCGCTGGCCAAGGGCCGACGCTCGGCAGATTTGCCCGCGACGGTGTTCAACCGATTTGACGCCCGGCGGTACCTCGACCGAATCTTCCAGTTCCGCCTGGAGATCCCGCCGCCGCCACATAACGACATGCGAGAGTTTGCTACGAGAAAACTGGTAAGCATGGGAGGTGTTGCAGCCGATCTCGCAGCGCGCGGCGTGCCCCTAGCACCCATCGTTGACAGAATGATTCATGTCGGCGTGCAAGATCCGCGAAATGCGCTGCAAATTGTCAACGCGTTCGAGCAATCGTGGTGGCTGGCCAAAAAGCGTGAAGCCGATGGAGTGGGTAGCGACCGCGCAGGCGGGTTGCACGAAGGGGCCGTCACTGGCCACCCTATCTCACTTGGCGCACTTTCGGCCCTGAAGGTGAGTTTCCCGGATTTTTATCGCGAACTGCAGGATGACCCCGAGCTTCTCTTTCACTTCACCGAAGTCGTCGTGAGAGGACAGAGTCTGTCTGAGCGTCCTGAGTCGATCCAGCGAATCCTGGCCGACAAGTATCTGGCCCCCGAGCCTGCTTCGGGTGGAGAGGAGGCTTCCGCTAAACAAAAGCCGCAATTACGACCGGAATTCAGGCCGCTGCGTCAATTTCTCGCGGGGCTCGTAGGTGTTCGATGGGCTCAGCCGCTGGAGAGCCTGCTACTGCTCTCCGAAGACCCTATCTCTCGGCGGCTCGGACCAAAGATTGCGCAGTTGCGAAACGCATTCATCTCCGGCGACACCGATGGCGTTCTGGAGGGGCTGGGCAGGCATCATGATCTCTCGCCTTTGAGCGTCGATCAGGCAAAGAATCTGTACAACCTCTTTGAAGATCTCCGAGGCGAAACGGAAGTCCGTCGCACCAATGGCGCACGTGTAATGGCGGACGTAGTCGATCGAATTCCAGACCCTCCCCTCACACAGGTACTCAACGAGCTTTGCAGAACCCTTGACGAAAGTCCAAGCCTGCGATCGCAACTCGGACCTGTACGAATCAAGAATATGCTCGTCACAGCTGCGGGCTCCGACAAGCGCGCTGTAACTTCCCGTCTCATTGGTGACGCGATGGCAAGAGACGAAGATCTGAGCCTCAAGCTTGACTCCGGGCAAACGCCGAGTCTGGACGAGGCAATAGAGATGGTGAGAGCTATTGTTGCGCTTGCCATCGGTGTGCGTGGAGAACAGGGCCTCGAAGCGAGGGAAGACACGCAGTTCCTCGATTGGCTGTTGGCTCGCAATGTTCGCGTTCCCAACGCCTCCAGACAGCTCGGCTTTGATGAGCTGGAAGCCTGGCTCTCAACCGATACTGGCAGCATCGCTGGTTCTTTGGGGACGCGTTACGCGGAAGCACTTGCGAGTGAACTTGAAAAAGATCAGCCGGCAGCATTCGACATGGACGCCGCAACGCAGCGAGCCAAAAACGTGTTCTCGGCGCAGATGTCGGTTGGGGAAGAGGCACGGCGAGCAACATGGCCAATCGTATGTCGGTTTATGAGGCTCAGGCAGCCAGATACCGTCAGAGTCGCCTGGCAGGTTGCCGTGTCAAATGAAGGGTTCGCCGCCGATGCTGAAATCTCGTCGCTTGTCAGTGCATTTGTCACCCGCCTACTGCAGGACGTCCCAGACGACAGTTCCGATGTCGACGTTCATGAGGCATTCCCAGAGTTGATGAAACTGGTTGTGGCGCGGATACAGTCGCTCGACGACAGCGCGCTGCAACAACTGGTCGCGCTTGCAACAGCATGGAGCCGCGAAGACGTGCTCGCCCAACACGCGTGCGACGTCGTCTCCCAACTGCGTCGGGTGAACCCTGCACGGGCCACCGCAGTGTTGACCACATGGGCTCCACGGGTTATTTCCGATCTTCCCCTGCCGTGTCTTGAGATGTTGACGAAGCTTCTGCCCCAAGAGGATGACAGCCTCAAGGTCGCAGTTATGAATTCAGTGAACGCTATTCTGACTACGGAACCGATTAACGATGCCACGGCGAGCCGTTACTCCGCGTTCGTCGATGGGCTTGCCGCCTCCGACTGGGACAAGGCGCCATTCAAGGGGCACCTGGACAACGCTTTAGGCAATCTCGCCAGCCGCAGCGGCAACAGCAACTATCTAGAATCGATTTTTCCGCCCATCTCGAAAGTGCTAGCTCACGCGACACCCCAAACGCTTGGTACCTCGCTGCAGCAGCTCTTCCAACAGGCCAAAAACTATCCCGCTCACTACGCGTTACTGCATCGACATATGGTCGGTCACTGGCCTGCATCTGCCCCGACGCTTGCACCATATGACCCATCTGCCCTGTTTGAAGAGGCCTGTGCCACTTCAATCAGCCAAGCAGCAACAGTGAAAGACGATGTGCTCAGTTCCGCTTCCGACATGTTTGACCACGGCATGGTCGCGCAGGACAAGCGTGCGCGTCTAATCGAGGCCGCATGCTCTCTCTGGAAGGTCGAGCCTCATCTCGCACTACCGTTCTTCCGGCGATATCCTGACCTGTCGGTCGAGCAGATTGATTCTCTCGTAAGCACGTTGAACACCAGTGAGCCTGAACAGATAGCAACTCTCAGCAAGGCATGGCAGGTCGTATCACGACAAATTGGGGATGATACGCGCCGGACAGCTACCATTGCGCTGCTTCGTCGCGGTGCAGTTCAGACAACAGGAGACGCAGACTTGGCGTTGAATGTGTGGCTGTCTGCGCAAGATGACAGAGAACGTGCGTTGCTGATCGACCTGCTCGTCGACGGTACCATCCCCGATGAACAACGGGCGAGGCTTTGGAGGCAAGCGGTCTCACGCTCTGAGGCATTTGGAAAAGGATTCTTTGTTGACCTTATTCCGCGCGCCTTGAGCGTACAGAACAGCGAGGCTCTCTCGGCCGCCGTTTTCGACAGCGCACAGCCCGTTGAAAAGCTGATGAATGATGGCCAGGCACGTTCAGACTTCGCCCGTGGCCTGATGAGCCGGTTCCATGAGTTCGGAACGGAAACGATCAAGGGCAACGCAGGTGCTATGGCGAACCGACTGGTCGGGGACGGCGCGTTGAAGGGGTTGAATATCGAAAGCCTGGCGGCAAGCGATTTGCCGATCCTTTCGGGGGCATTTGGATCGTCCAAAGAGCTTGACCGGATCAAAAACCAGATCCAGAAAGGCAGCTAGATACGTACTGGCACGGGCGAACTGTTCAACCATCGTTCGCCTGTGCCCGTAGCGGTCCCGCGAAAGCTAACGGGATTCGCCCCCTATAGCGTGTTCGCACCGGGCAGTTGAGATGAATGAGGTTGCCGATATTACGTGGCTCCCGCCCGACGCTCGGTCTCACTTTGCGCGACCTTTATCGTCAGCTACCGAGGCTCGTCGAGCCCCATTCCGACCACTACGTGTGGGCGCTTTGCTATCACAAGCGTTCAGTTGCGCCTCTCGCTTGCAATCTCCGTGACACCTACGGCATCAGGTACTGGGCGCGCCAGATGCCACAAAGCCGGCGCAAGGCCGGCTTTGTGGCTTGGGAAGCATAAGATTGCACTTTGTCAGGGAAGCATATCTTTGCATCTGGGGCAAAAATATCCTTCCTGTCTCATTGCGATCAGGCCTTTCGAATTCCGTTGGTGGAGCGGAGGAGGATCGAACTCCCGACCTTCGCATTGCGAACGCGACGCTCTCCCAGCTGAGCTACCGCCCCATCAGTCAACTATCATACACACGCATTTCTGCGCTTGGCAATAGGGGGTTGAATCGCCCCCGAAACCTTACTTCGACGGCGCGCCGGCCAGCACCCATTCGACCACCGACCGGACGTCGGCGTCGCTCATCCGCGGATGCGCCGGCATCGGAATCGCGCCCCACACACCCGAGCCGCCGTCCTTCACCTTCTTCGACAGCTTCGCGACGGCCTGCGGATCGGACTTGTAGCGCGCGGCGATATCCTTGAACGACGGGCCGACGAGCTTGCGGTCGACCGCGTGGCACCCCATGCACGCGTTGCTGCGCGCGACTTTCAGGCCGTCGCCGACGTCCGCGTGCGCGGCGCCCAGCGTGCCGGCCACGAGCGCCGCGGCCGCGGCGCCCTGCACCATCCATCGTTTCATCTGCATGCCCGTCATTGCGCCTTCGCCTTCGGATTGCCCGGATGCACGTTCGACGAATTCGAGATCGGCGCGGGCGGCTGCAGCGGCGCGGACTGCACCGATGCGTCGGGCACCGCGCCGACCGTCGCGCTGTCCGCCGGTGCGGCAGCCGGCTGCGCGCCGGATGCGCCGCTCGCGGGCGACGCGTCCTGCAGCGCCTGCGCGTCCTGCGGCTTCACGTACTGGAACACCTTCACGACCTTCTCGACGCCCGGCACCTGGCTCGCGGCTTCCGCGCCGCGATTGCCTTCGTCCACCGTCACGAGGCCCATCAGGTAGAGATTGCCGCGCTCGCTGACGACCTTGTAGTAGTTCGCCGAGATGCCCTTCGTCGCGATCAGCTCCGACTTCACGCGCCCTTCGAGGTACGAGTCGTTCGCGCGCGACGACAGCGACGACGCCGGCTCGACCGACAGCTCGTTGACAATGCCGTTCACGTTGTTGATGCCGCGCACGAGTTCCTCGGCGCGCTGCTTCGACGCATCGTTCGGCACTTCGCCCGTCAGCAGCACGCGGCGGTTGAACACCGTCACGTTCACGTGCGACTGGTCCGGCAGCCCGTTGTTGATCTGCGTGAGCGACTTGACCTGGATCTCGCGATCCTCCGTCTGCGCGCCGAGCGTCCGGCGATCGGTCGCGATCAGCGCGCCGCCGCCGGCCGCCGCACCCACGACCCCGAGCACACAACCCTGCAGCGACACGGCGAGGCCCGCCGTCAGCGCGGCGAGCAGCGTGGTTCTGACGAGCGTCTGTTTGACGCGGCTTTGATTCATCGACGGCTCTCCTTCGTTCAATCCTCACCCAGCAGCATCGCGTCGATGCCGTCGCACAGGCTGTGGATGGTCAGCAGATGGACTTCGTGGATGCGCGCCGCGCGAACGGCGGGCACGCTGATTGGAATATCGGTGTCGGACAGCGCGGCCGCGACCATGTGGCCGTTGCCGCCCGTCAATGCGACGACGGTCATTTCGCGCTCATGCGCCTCGTCGATCGCCGCGAGCACGCGCGGCGATGCGCCGCCCGCGTCGAGCACCAGCAGGATGTCGCCCGTCTGGCCCAGCACGCGCACCTGCTGAGCAAATAACTGGTCGGCCGCCGCCGCGCCCGCGAGGCCGGCCTGCGACGCGTCGGTGGCCAGCGCGATCGCGGGCAGGCCCGGACGTTCGCGCTCGAAACCGCCGACGAGCGACGCGGCGAGGTACTGCGCGGCGGCGGCCGACGGGCCGTCACCGCACGCGACGATCTTGTTGCCGTTCGCCAGCGCGGCGAACATCGCATCGACCGCGGCTGCGATCGGCAGCGACAGCGCGTCGGCCGCTTCGGCGTGAAGCGCGGCGCTGTCGCGGAATTGTTGCTGAATACGTTCGACTGACATCGATTCCTGGTGAACTGGGCGCGTGGCACAACGTGGCGCCACTCGCGCGACATCGTGGGTGCGGCGAGTTTACCGTACTCCGGCGCCCTCTCCGGGGGTCCGGCAAGAACTCTTTACATCTCGTCACAGCTCGCGGCTACGCATCGTCGGTACGAAATGCGTCGCGCAGCCACGCAAGCCGGCCGGCCTCGAACGCGACGACGTCGAAACGGCACGCGGCGCCGGCGCCGTGCCGCGACCAGAACTGCAACGCGGCCGCGACCAGACGCCGCCGCTTGCGCCAGCCGACGCTCGCGGCCGCACCGCCGTGCCGGGTACTGCGCCGCGCGCGCACTTCGACGAACACGAGCATGCCGTCGGGCTCGCGCATCACGAGATCGAGCTCGCCGCCGCGCATCGTCACGTTCGCGGCGACGAATCCGAGGCCATGACGCTCGAGAAACTGCCGCGCGCGCTGCTCGAACGCCGCGCCGACCGGTTTGGATCGCGCCGCGCCGGAAAAGTTGTCGCCCGAAGGCGGCCGACCGCGCGCGCCCTCCGGCCGGGCCGGCGCCGCGTGGCACAATGCCGTCCTTGTTCCGTTCGTGCCGCGACTGCGTGCATTGCCTGCCATGACTGCCCTCCTCGAACTCGCGCGTACGCAGCACTACCCGGACGCCACGCTCTACGTGGTCGCCACACCGATCGGCAATACAGCCGACATCACGCTGCGCGCGCTGCACGTGCTCGGCCTCGCCGACCGCATCGCCGCCGAAGACACCCGCAACACGGGCCAGCTGCTCGCCCGCTACGGGATCTCGAAACCGCTCGTCGCCGTGCACGAGCACAACGAACGCGAAGCCGCGCAGCGCGTGATCGAACTGCTGCGCGGCGGCGAACGCGTGGCCTACGTGTCGGACGCCGGCACGCCCGGCATCTCGGACCCCGGCGCGCGGCTCGTCGACGCCGTGCGCGCGGCCGGCTTCACGGTGGTTCCGCTGCCTGGCGCGAGCGCGGCCGTGACCGCGCTGAGCGTGGCCGGCGACTGGGCCGGCGCGTTCACGTTCGCGGGCTTCCTGCCGCCGAAGGCGAAACAGCGCGCGACCGCGCTGCAGGCGCTGGTGTCGCACCCGTACGCGCTGGTGTTCTACGAAGCGCCGCACCGGATCGCCGAAACCGTCGCCGCGCTCGCCGAAGCGTTCGGCCCCGCGCGCCGGCTGCTGATCGCGCGCGAGCTCACCAAGCTACACGAGCAGTTGTTCCAGGGCACCCTGGCCGAAGGACAGAGCTGGCTCGCCGGCGATGCGAACCGGCAGCGCGGCGAGTTCGTGCTGGTGGTCGAAGGCGCGCCGACGGCCAGCGGCGAAGCCGACGATACCGCGCACGACGCGCTGCTCAGGCTGCTGCTGGAAGAGGTGCCGGTGAAGAGCGCGGCGAAGCTCGCGGCCGCGCTGACGGGCGCATCGCGCAGCACGCTGTATGCGCGTGCGCTCGTGCTGAAGGAAGGCAAGGAGGACTGACGCGCGACACCGCCGCGCGGAAACGACAAAGGGCTGCCGGAAGGCAGCCCTTTGCGCATGAGCGGACGATCTGCCGGGTTATTTCGCCGAGATCGACGCGAACATTTCGTCGCGGGCCTCGCGCGCTTCCTGCGGCGACAGCCCTTCGATCTTCACGCGGCCCGTGCCGGCGTGCACGAGGCCGATCACCTTGGCCGCCGCATACGACAGGTCGAGCACGCGGCCGCGCTTGAACGGCCCGCGATCGTTGACCTTCACGACGACCCACTTGCCGGTCGATGCGTTCGTCACCTTGATGTACGACGACAGCGGCAGCGTACGGTGCGCGGCGGTGAACGCGTTCATGTTGAAGCGTTCGCCGTTCGCGGTGCGGCGGCCGTGGAAATCCCGCCCGTACCACGATGCGCGGCCGCTCTGGCGGAACTCGGACACATCCTTGCCGTCGATCGGCTCGGCGTCCGCCAGCGACGACTTCTTCGCGTCCTTGCTGTCGGCGGCCGGCATCGATGCCAGCGCGGAATCGAAACTGAGCGGCTGCTTGTCGTCGTCCGCCTTCGCGGCGGCGGCCGTCTTGTCGACGGCCTTCTTCTGGTTCACGCTGCCGGTGGTCTGGCTGGATGGCACCGCACAGCCCGTCAGCGCAAAAAACAATGCAATGGTTCCGAATCGGCTCGGAAAACGTAAATTCATCGACGTGTCGCCTTCTGGTTCGGGCCGCATCGATACAACGCTGCTTCACAACGCAGAGATGCGGCCCGGACGGCAAATGCGTGCACGCCCCGCTCGAATGCGAGCAGGCGGCTAGCATGGGCGCGGCCTTCGTCCTGGCCGCAACCGTCCTGATTAGCTTTCACGTCTGGCGCAACCTGTCCCCAACAGCCTGACCAGACCCCACATGCCGCCATCGAACATGGCTTCACGTTCGCGCGCGTCGCTACGACCAACGCACAGGAACGGCGGCACAGGCCTCATCCGGCGGCGCGGCAGCAGGGCCGCAGGCGGGCGCGCAGCACCCGGCCGGACAAGACGTGAGCACCGAATGTTCGGTGCTGGATACACCGCCGGACTCCCCGGCGGCTGATGCTTGACGGTGAATCGAACGCCTCGTTTAACGGGGCCGAAACACCAGCGAATTGCGTGAAATTCACGTGCAATGGAGCGCATTATACATAAATCAAAACCTTGTCTCGAAAAGCACCCCGGGCGCACCATTGATTCTCTCTATGACTGTAACAATCGGCATGCTCCGGGAATGCCCTGATCGGCACGCCGCCACATGTATCGCACGCCCGGCAGCCCGTACGCGCGACCGGTACAATCGCTCCTTTTAGCCGCCGGTGCACCCATGAAAGTCACGCTCATTCCGGTCACGCCGTTCCAGCAGAACTGCTCGCTGCTCGTCTGCGAGAAGACGGGCCGCGCCGCCGTCGTCGATCCGGGCGGCGATCTCGACCGCATCGAACAGGAAGTCGCGCGGCAGAACGTGCAGGTCGAGAAGGTGCTGCTCACGCACGGGCACATCGATCACTGCGCGGGCGCGAAGACGCTCGCGACGCGCTACGGCGTGCCGATCGAGGGGCCGCAGGAAGAGGAGCGCTTCTGGATCGAGAAGCTGCCGATGCAAAGCGAGCGCTTCGGCTTTCCGGCCGCCGACGTCTTCGAGCCTGACCAGTGGCTGAACGACGGCGACACCGTGCAATTCGGCGACGAGACGCTCGAGGTCTATCACTGCCCCGGCCACACGCCCGGCCACGTCGTATTCTTCAGCCGCGCGCATCGCGTCGCGATCGTCGGCGACGTGCTGTTCGCGGGCTCGATCGGCCGGACCGATTTCCCGCGCGGCAATCACGAGGATCTCGTCCGTTCGATCAAGGAAAAGCTGTGGCCGCTCGGCGACGACGTCACGTTCGTGCCCGGCCATGGCCCGGTGTCGACGTTCGGCGACGAGCGCCGCACGAATCCGTTCGTGTCCGACAAGGTATTCGGATGAACCAGACCGCCATCCCGGAAATTTACGTCAGCACCGACGTCGAGGCCGACGGCCCGATTCCCGGCCCGCACTCGATGCTGAGCTTCGCGTCGGCCGCCTATACCGAGGACAAGCAGCTGATCGCGACGTTCTCGGCGAACCTCGAGACGCTGCCCGGCGCGCACGCGCACCCGGTGCAGGAAGCCTGGTGGAAGACCGAGCCGGAAGCCTGGGCCGCCTGCCGGCGCGATCTGCAGGCGCCCGAGGCAGCGCTGGTCGCCTACGTCGAATGGGTCGAGGCGCTGCCCGGCAAGCCGGTGTTCGTCGCGATGCCGGCCGGCTTCGATTTCACGTTCATGTTCTGGTACATGATGCGTTTCGCGGGGCGCTGCCCGTTCTCGTGGTCGGCGCTCGACATCAAGACGCTCGCGTTCGCGATGACCGGCCTGCCGTACCGCAAGGCGATCAAGCCGCGCTTTCCGAAGCACTGGTTCGACGACCATCCGCACACGCATGTCGCGCTCGACGACGCGATCGAGCAAGGCGCGCTGTTCTGCAACATGCTCGCCGACCTGCGCCGGCAGCAAGCCGCGCTCGCGGGCCTGGCCGTATCGGATACCGATCGGTCGGAAAGCGCGGGGGCGGGACAAAATCCCACGGATCCGCGAGCAAATTAGCGAATCTCGCTCAACGGCGCGTCGCCAGATTGCCTTTCCTTTCCCGGCCCTCTAACATTCAGCGTGTTGTAGCTGCCGCATGGAGGCGCAGGTGACGCTCGATTCCTTTTCGCAAAAAATCCTTCGCCTGTTGCAGCTCGACGCGCGCCGTTCCGTTCAGGAAATCTCCGACCAGGTCGGGCTGTCGAGCACGCCGTGCTGGCGCCGCATCAAGGACATGGAACAGTCGGGCGTGATCCAGCGCTACACGGCGCTGCTCGATCGCGAGAAGCTCGGCCTGCACGTCTGCGCGCTCGCGCACGTGCATCTGACGCGCCACAACGAAGGCGGCGTCGAGCAGTTCGAGCGCGAGATCGCCACCTGTCCGGAAGTCACCGAGTGCTACAGCACCACCGGCGAAGCCGATTACATCCTCAAGATCGTCGCGCCGGACATCAAGGCCTACGACGTGTTCCTGCACGAACGCATCTTCAAGATCCCGGCCGTGTCGCAGGTGCGCACGAGCGTCGTGCTGCGCGAAATCAAGTTCGACACGCAACTGCCGCTGTAACGCGCGGGCCCGCCCCTGCGGCGGGCCGCGTTCGCGGTTGCCGGCGGCGGTTGCCGGCTGGCGCTGCCGGTCACGTCCGCGCGGGCAACGTGCGCGTGAAGCTGATCCGGCGCGCGCCGAACTCACGCTTCAGCGTATCGATGTCGAGCCGGCCGGCCAGCGCCGCATCGGTGTCGCGCGGATCGCTGTCGAGCGTCACGTCGACCTCGAGCCCCGTACTCAGGTAATGCAGGTTGATCGCCGCCGCGCGCAGCCCGCGCTGCGCGAGCGCGGCCTCGAGCCGCGCCGCGAGCTCGCCGCGCGGCGGCAACGCGAGCGCCGGACGGCGCGCCGCATCGTTCTCCGGGTCGACGTGGATCAACGCATCGAGCACGCGCGGGTCGGACAACACACGCGCCCGCGCGGTCTCGGCGATGTAATGCCCTTCGGAGACGGAGATCTTCGGATCGACGAGGATGTGCGCATCGACGAGCGCGGCATCGCCCATCTTGCGCGTGCGCAGGTCGTGCACGTCGCGCACGCCAGGCGTCGCGGCGAGCAGCGCGCGGATCTCGGCCGTGTCGGCCGTATCGAGCGCGCGGTCGGAAAGGTCCTGCAACGCGTCATAGCCGAACGTCCAGCCCATGCGCGCGACCATGAAGCCGACGATGGCCGCCGCGATCGGGTCGAGCAATCGCACGCCGGCCAGGCTGCCGACGATGCCGATCGCGACGACGAGCGACGACGCGGCATCCGAACGCGCATGCCACGCGTTGGCGACCAGCATCGCCGAGCGCACGCGCCGTGCTTCGCGCAGCATGTAGCGAAACAGCGCTTCCTTCGACACGAGCACCGTCAGCGCAACGATCAGCGCGGAAAAATGCACGGCCGGAATGTTTTCGAGATTAACGAGACGATCGCCGGCACGCCAGAGCATGCCGATACCAACCGCAATCAGGATCGCACCGAGAAACAGCGACGCGACCGTCTCGTAGCGGCTATGGCCGTAATTGTGGTCGGCATCCGGCGATGCGCCGCTATGCCGATTCGCAACCAGCACGACAAAATCCGAGATCAAATCGGAAATCGAATGCACGCCGTCGGCAATCAATGCCTGCGAATGCGCAATCACGCCGACGGCAATCTGAAATGTCGCAAGCACGACATTCAGGACAATACTGACGAGCGTGCTCTTGCGCGCAACTGCGTGCTTATCTGCGCTCTGCGCGTCGCCGGAAAACGTGGACATGAAATATGAGATATCGGTGTGCGGTACGCAATTCTATCAAAGCCGCCGCGCAAGCCCTTCCAATACCCACAAATTTCTCATTTAAATCAATCGCTTATACGAACGTGTCGCATTTTCATTCACATGGCATGCTTACATTTTCATGACGATGCCGACGAGCCTGCCGATGACCGAAAAACAAAAAAGCCGCGCTCCTCGACGGACACGCGGCTCTTTTGAAGAGCGGGCAACCTAAACGAACGTTTAAATCGCGAACTGCTCACGGTTCTTGCCTGCGATCCAGCGCGGCGGCTTGCCACGACCCGACCACGTCGCGCCCGTTTCCGGATCGCGGTACTTTGCCGCCACGCCTGCGCGCGGACGACCGACCTTGCCGGCCTTCGCGCGGCTGAGACCGAGTTCGGCGAGCGAAAAGCCGTAGTCGGCAATTTTCTGCTTCACGTCATTCAGTACTTCAGCGTATTCACGCGACTTCGCTTCTTCGATTTGCTTCTCCAGCTTCTCCCGCTGGGCCAGCAGGTCCTTGTAAGAAGACATAGTTTCCCTTTCTATCTGACCAATGGCGCCGGTCTGCAGCCAGCTCACCATTCCATGAAATATATGTGCCTCGGATTTTCGAAGGCAGAGATTAGCACAAAAAAGATTTGATAGAAGCGAGATTCACGAAAATCCCGAGACCGATTGTAATTCGCACATGTCATTTTGACCGGACGCGGCCTTTTCTCAAATTTTCACGCTCCTACATAGAGATTAGGACATTAGCGATTGGCTATTAGGCCTATCAACATACGCAATTACCCTGCATTCGAAAAAATCAAAGCTTTCATCGGACGACAGTTTTGCGAAAACCACATGACGCAGTTTGCTAAACGGACAAATCGCTGACCCGCGACGTCACGTCACATCCTTCGCGCAGGCGATCAGCCGCTCGTGCAACGCACCGGTATCGGCCGACGGCGACTCGAACGGCGTGCGCACCCGGCGACCGTCGCATCGCCAGTCGGCGCCATGGCGATCGACGCCGAGCAGGTCGAGCCCGTCGCGGTGTGCGTCGCCCGCCTCGTAGGCGTGCCACAGCGCCTGTTCGTCGTCGAACGCGAGCGGCGGCAGCGTATCGAGCTGCGTGCCGTCGACCCAGCCCATTCGCCCGAACCCGCCGATATAGCGCAGCCGCTCGATCTCGAGCGCCCAGAATGAGAAATCGCCGAGCGCGAGATAGCGCGCGGCGTCCGGCTCGTAGCGCAGGTAGCGCGCGGTGACGTGCGGATCGTCGCCGAGCGGCACGAACCGGCCCAGCAGCGTCGCGCGCTCGGCGTTCAGGACATCGCCGTCGCTTGCGTCGACGACGAGGAAACCCGCGCGCGGATCGGCGACGAGATTGCGTGTGTGCTCGGCCAGGCCGCTCACCAGGATCACCGGCCGATGGCTTGCATCGGGTGCAAACGGCACGACGGTCGGATACGGAAAGCCCTGCGGCTCGCGCGTATGGGTGGCGAGCGTGCCGAGCGCGCAGCGGTGCAGCAGATGCAGGGCGAAGGCGGGATCGATGTTCAAGCGGACTCCTGCGGTCGAAAGGCGGCGCGTCGGGCATGCCGCATGCGCGTTGATGTTACCTGCTGGCGCCCCGCGCCGCGCATCGGCCGGACGGCCAGCGCGCGGCAGGAACGCAAGCGGTTCGATAGAATCGGACCCATCCGACGGGCGCCGCGTGCGCCCGTGCATTTTCCTGACGAGCCTTCCCGTGTCCCAATCCTCTTCCCCCGAATCGTCGTCCCCGTTCGCCGCGCCGCCCGACGCGCATCGCGTCCTGCCGCTGCCGGCCCGCCAGCGCGCGCGCACCGCGTCGATGGCGCTGTTCTTCGTCGCCGGCATGATGTACGCGTCGTGGGGCGTGCACGTGCCGACCGTGCGCGACAAGTTCGCGCTGAGCCCCGGGCTGCTGTCGATCGCGCTGTTCGCGGTCGCCGGCGGGTCGATCGTCGCGATGCTGAGCATCGCGCGCTGGATCGCGCGCGTCGGCTCGCGCACCGCGTGCCTCGCCGGCGGCCTCGTGATGTCCGCGTGCGCGGCGCTGATCCTCGTCGTGCCCGACTACTGGATGCTGCTCGCGGTGCTCGCGCTGTTCGGCTTCTCGATGGCGACGCTCGACGTCGCGATGAATGCCGAGGCCAGCGCGGTCGAAATCGCGCTCGGCAAACCGATCATGTCGTCGCTGCACGGGATGTTCAGCATCGGCGGGATGGCCGGCGCGGCAGCCGGCGGCGCGCTGCTGTCGGCCGGCATGGCGCCGGCCGTGCATCTCGCGCTCGCGGCGGCGGTGGGCGCCGCGGTGCTCGTGGCCGCGAGCCCGGCCGTGCTGCCGCACGTGCCGCATCACGAACAGGCGCACGGCGGCGGCAACCGCTGGCGCTCGCCCGCGTTGTGGATGCTCGGTGGCATCGCGCTGATCGCACTGATCGCCGAAGGCGCGATGTACGACTGGGCGACGGTCTACATGCGCGACGTGGTCGCGGCGAGCCCCGCGCTCGCGAGTGCCGCGTATGCGGCGTTCTCGGGCGGGATGGCCATCGCGCGCTTCGCGGGCGACGCCGTGCGCGCCCGCTTCGGCGCGCCGCAGCTCGTGTTCGCGAGCGCGTCGCTCGCCTGCGCAGGGATGATCGGCGCGCTGCTGCTGCCGTATTCGGCCGCGGTGCTGACCGGTTTCACGCTGATGGGCCTCGGGCTGGCCAACATGATGCCCGTGCTGTTCGCGGCCGCGGCGCGCGTGAAAGGCATTCACGCGGCCGAAGGGCTCGCGCACGTGGCCGGGCTCGCGTATTTCGGACTGCTGTTCGGTCCGGTCGCGATCGGCGCGGTCGCGCAGGCGTCGAACCTGACGGTCGGCCTGTCGGTCGTCGCGCTGTGCGCGGCGCTCGTCGCACTCGTCGCGCCGAAGGTGCTCGCGCACCTGAAGATCTGACGGCGCGGCCGCACACGCCGGCCCAAAAAGAAAGCGCGCATGCGTTGCCGCATGCGCGCTTTCACCCTCCTGTCGACCGCTTGTCGATCGCGCGTCGCGTTACATCTTCACTTCGTCGAGCAGCGACTTCTTGCCGCTCTTGTAGTTGTACAGCGAGATCACGCCGTGCTGCAGGTCGCCCTTCGAGTCGAAGGTCGTCGTGCCGATCACGCCCGTGTACTTCGTCGCCGGCATCGCCGCGAGGATCTTGTCCGGGTCCGTCGAGTTCGCGCGCTTCATCGCGTCGGCGATGATGTACACGGCGTCATACGTGAACGGTGCGTAGATCTGGATCGGCTGGCCGAAGCGCTTCTCGTACTTCGCCTTGAACGCGTTGCCGCCCGGCATCTTCTCGAGCGAAGCGCCGGCTTCCGAGCACACGATGTTGTCGGTCGCGTCGCCGGCCAGGTCGGCCAGCTTTTCCGTGCACACGCCGTCGCCCGCGAAGATCTTCGCGCGCAGGCCGAGCTGCTTCGCCTGTTTCGCGAACGGGCCGCCGGTGGCGTCCATGCCGCCGTACATGATCGCGTCCGGGTTTTCGCCCTTGATCTTGGTCAGAATCGCGCGGAAGTCGACCGCCTTGTCGTTCGTCGCGTCATGCGACATCACCTTCAGGCCGAGCGCCTTCGCCTTCTTCTCGAACTCGTTCGCGAGACCCTGGCCGTACGCGGTCGAATCGTCGACCACCGCCACGCTCTTGATGCCCTTCGAGTGCGCGTAGTTCGCCAGTGCCGGGCCCTGCTGCGCATCGGTCGCCACCACGCGATACGTGGTCTTGAAGCCTTGCTGCGTGTACGCCGGGTTGGTCGCCGACGGCGAGATCTGCACGATGCCCGCATCGCTGTAGATCTTCGAGGCCGGGATCGACGTGCCCGAGTTCAGGTGGCCGACCACCGCGACGACCTTGTCGTCGACGAGCTTCTGCGCAACCTGCGTCGCCTGCCGCGGGTCGGCGGCGTCATCCTGCGGGTCGAGTTGCAGCGTGATCTTCTGGCCGCCGATCGTGAGGCCCTTCGCGTTGATCTCCTCGACTGCGAGACGTGCACCGTTTTCGTTGTCCTTGCCCAGGTGTGCAATGCCGCCCGTCAACGGCGCGACGTGGCCGATCTTGACGACTTGATCGGCGGACGCGTTGCTTGCAGCTGCAGCGCACAGCATCGCTGCCGCGGTGATCGGCAACAGCTTTTGCATCTTGATATTCATGTAAGTCTCCAGTTCGGTCCCAAAAAACGCCATCGCCCGGTGCCCCGCTGCCATCCCCGTGTTTCAATCACTGGACGATTCGCCGGTTGCATCGTTCATGCACTTGGCCTCAAGCACGTGAAAACAGCCGCTTTTAGCAGCCGCCCGCTCGTACTTGCGCGCAAGTGTAGGTGATCAAATTAATTTGTGGGACTTTTTTAGGATAGTGGTAACACTACCGATATGCGCGCTTTGGAGGGATGACTCGAATGGCGCTGCAAGCCCCGACGGATAAGGGTTTCCGCTAGTTCCAGCACACTGTGGAAAGGTCGTTTCAATCGATTCGCGCGGGCATTTCGATTCGGTATTTTGTGTCCGCGATCGTTGAATGAAACGCGCGTGACAGCACGCGCGTTTCGTCGTTGGATATCCATCGTTCCAGCGGTTGAAGCAGCGTTCAGGCAGCCGATGCGCGCCACTCCGCGTCGAGCGCGGCGACCAGCTGCGACGTCGTCAACGCATCGCCGCGCCGCCGCGCGAGCGGCGCGCCCTGGCCGGCCCACAGCGACAGGTAGTCGCCGTCGTTCGCGCGCGCGGCGGCCTGACGCAACGGCTGGGTCAGTGCGTTCTGCACCGGATACGACGGGACGTCGGCCACGTGCTCGCCGAGCCGCGCCATCAGCGCGTTGCGCAGCCCGCGTGCATGACGGCCGGTGATCGCGCGCGTGACCTGCGTCGACGTATCGGCGCTCGCGAGCAGGCGAGCCTTCCAGTCGGCGGCGATCGCGCTTTCCGCGCACGTGAGGAACGCGGTGCCGAGCTGTGCGCCCTGCGCGCCGAGCGCCAGTGCGGCCGCGATGCCGCGGCCGTCCATGATGCCGCCCGCGGCCAGCACGGGCAGGCCGGTCGCGTCGACGAGCTGCGGGACGAGCGCGAACGTGCCGATCAGCGCGTCCTCGGCGGCACCGATGAAGGTGCCGCGATGGCCGCCGGCCTCGGCGCCCTGCGCGGAGATCGCATCGGCGCCGGCCGCCTGCCACGCGAGCCCTTCGGCGACGTGCGTCGCGGTGCCGATCACATAGGTGCCGGCGGCTTTCAGACGGGCGACGTCGGCCGCGTCGAGCACGCCGAACGTGAAGCTCGCGACCGGCACGCGCAGCGCGACGAGTGCATCGAGCTGCGCGCGGAAATCGGGCGCGTAGCGCGCCGGCGCCGTGCCCGGCGGCAGGCCCAGCGCGGCGTTCAGCGGGGCGATCGCCGCGAGTGCGCGCGCGACGGTCGCCGCGTCCGGCGCGGCGTCATCGGGCAACACGAACAGGTTGATCGCGAACGGGCGATCGGTCGCCGCGCGGATCGCGGCGACTTCAGCCTCGATACGCTCGGGCGCGAGCGCGCCGGCGCCAAAGCTGCCGAGCGCACCGGCATTCGATGCGGCGGCGGCCATCGCGGTCGTGGTCGCGCCGACCATCGGCGCCTGCACGAGCGGCAGACACAGGCCGAAGCGTTCGGAAAAGGGCGTGGAAAACGAGCGGGCGGACATGGCGAATCCTTCGATGACGATGCGCGAAAGCGCTTTGTAAAGGCCGACACATCGACTCTATCGAAGCGGCGCGGCGCCGAAAAATGAATAATCGAGATCGAAACGATCGCTGCGCGAGAAGCGCCCGCGTGCACTGCAGCACCGAACGATTGGTGGCACACTAGGCCGCCCTCTTTTCACCCCGGGGCGCCTCGCGCACCCCGCCTGCCAGGAGTTCAGAACGTGACTGCCCAATGGATCGACATCCCGACCGGTAACGACAGCTTCGGCGGCTATCTCGCGCTGCCCAAGCGCGGCAAGGGCCCTGCCGTCATCATCATCCAGGAGATCTTCGGCGTGAACGCGCACATCCGTGCGGTCGCCGACCAGTACGCGGCCGACGGCTTCGTCGCGCTCGCGCCCGACGTGTTCTGGCGCACGCAGCCGCGCGTCGAGCTGACCTACGAAGGCGCGGATCGCGACAAGGGCATCGAACTGATGAAAAAGACCGACGTGGGTCTCGCGGTCGCGGACATCGGCGCGGCGGCCGACGCGTTGCGCGCCCGCCCCGAAGTGGCCGGCAAGCTCGCCGCGATCGGCTACTGCTTCGGCGGCCAGCTCGCGTACCGCGCGGCCGCGACCGGCAAGCTCGACGCGGCGGTGTCCTATTACGGCGGCGGCATCCAGAACGCGCTCGACCTCGCCGGCCAGGTCACGCAGCCGATCCTGTTCCACTACGCGGAAAACGACCACGGCATTCCGCTCACCGCCGTCGACCAGGTGAAGGCCGCGTTCGCCGGCCACGGCGATGCGTCGTTCCACGTGTACCCGGGCGCCGAGCACGGCTTCAACTGCACGGACCGCGCGTCGTACAACCAGCGCGCGGCGGCGCTCGCGCACGGCCGCACGCTGACCTTCCTCGCCGAGCATCTCTAAAAAGGCCCGGCCGCGGGCCCGCCACGCCGGGCTCGCGTTATGCTCGCACCATCGCCACGAGTCACAACGGGGGTGACCGCGATGCACTCGGACTATCTCGCGCATGACGCAATCGGCCTCGCCGCGCTCGTGCGCGACCGCCAGGCCAGCCCGCGCGAACTGCTCGACGCCGCGATCGGCCAGGCCGAAGCGGTCAACGGCGCGATCAACGCGATCGTGCTGCAGGATTACGAAGCCGCGCGCGAACGTGCGGCGGGCGCGCCCGAACCGGGCGCCGCTACGCCGTTCGCGGGCGTGCCGTATCTCGTCAAGGATCTCGGCGCGGCGGTCGCCGGGCTGCCGCTGTCGATGGGCAGCCGGCACTACCGCTACTTCGTGCCGGCCGACGATTCGCCGGTGATCGCGCGCAGCCGCGCGGCGGGCCTGAACGTATTCGGCAAGACCAACACGTCCGAGATCGGCCAGATGCCGTACACCGAACCGGCACTGTTCGGCGCGTGCCGCAACCCGTGGAATCTCGACCACACGCCGGGCGGCTCGAGCGGCGGCGCGGCGGCGGCCGTCGCGGCCGGCATCGTACCGCTCGCGCATGCGTCCGACGGCGGCGGCTCGATTCGCATTCCGGCATCGTGCTGCGGGCTGTTCGGCCTGAAGCCGAGCCGCAACCCGGTGCTGGTCGACCTGCCGTCGAACGGCGAACTCGTCGTCCAGCACGCGGTGTCGCGCAGCGTGCGCGACAGTGCGCTGCTGCTCGACGTGACGACCGGCCAGACGCTGCCGCCCGGCGCGCCCGGCACCTTCCTCGGCGCGCTCGATACGCCGCCCGGCCCGCTGCGGATCGGCCTCGTCGTCGATCCGATGCTCGCGCCGGCGCTCGCCGACGACACGCGCGCGGCGCTCGACGACGCGGCCGCGCTGCTCGAATCGCTCGGCCATCACGTCGAGCCGGCGACGCTGCAGATCGACTATGCGCGCGCGGCCGAAACCTTCCTCACGCTGTGGGCGACGATCGCCGAAGAAATGGTGCTCGGCGCGCGCGAACTGACCGGCCGCACGCCGCGGCGCGGCGAATTCGAGGCCGCGACCTGGGCGATGGCCGTGGTCGGCAGGCGGCTCGCGCGCACCCGCCTGCCCGACGTGCTCGAATGGCAACGCCAGCTCACCGTGCAGGTCGCCGGTCTCGTGTCGCGTTACGACGCGATCCTGTGCGCCTCGCTCGCGGGGCCACCGGTGAAGATCGGCGAACTGCAGCCGACACCGTTCGAATCCGCGCAGATGAAGCTGGTCGCCGCGCTGCCGGTGAAGCCGCTGCTGAAGGAGATGCTCGCGAAGTCGTCGGAGAAGGCGTTCGCGTGGGCCGGCTGCACCGAGCTGTTCAACCTGACCGGCCAGCCGGCGATGTCGGTGCCGCTGTACTGGAACGTGCGCGGGCTGCCGATCGGCGTGCAGTTCGCCGCGCGCCACGCGGACGAAGCGTTGCTGCTCCGGCTCGCGCGGCAGCTTGAACAGGCGCGGCCGTGGTTCGACCGCCGCCCGCCACTGATGCAGGCGCAGCGCTGATTCAGCGGCTTCCGCCACGCGGCATGCGCGGCGCTTCACGATAAAAAAAGCCCCGCCGGCGCAAACCGGCGGGGCTTTCACGCAGGCAACCGCGTGACGGCGCTTACACCGCGAGCCGTTCGCAGATCGTCCGCGTGGCGGTCGCCAAGTTCAGCGTGTAGAAATGCAGCCCCGGCACGCCCGCGTCGATCAGGCGCTGGCACAGGTTCGTGACGACGTCCGCGCCGAACGCGCGGATCGACTCGCGATCGTCGCCGAAGCTCTCGAGCCGGCGCGCGACCCAGCGCGGCACTTCGGCGCCGCACATCTCGGAGAAGCGCATCAGCTGAGAGAAGTTCGTGATCGGCATGATGCCCGGCACGATCGGCACGTCCACGCCCAGCTTGCGCGCATCGTCGACGAAGCGGAAATACGCGTCCGCGTTGAAGAAGTACTGCGTGATCGCGGAATTCGCGCCGGCTTTCACCTTGCGCGCGAAATTCTCGAGATCGGCCTTCGGCGAGCGCGATTGCGGGTGGTACTCCGGATAACCGGCGACCTCGATGTGGAACCAGTCGCCATGCTCGGCGCGGATGAAGCTGACGAGCTCGGACGCGTAGCGCAGCTCGCCGACCTCGCCCATCCCCGACGGCAGGTCGCCGCGCAGCGCGACGATGTGCCGGATGCCGTGCGAGCGGTACTGGTCGAGGATCGCGCGCAGGCTGTCGCGCGACGAGCCGATGCACGACAGGTGCGGCGCGGCCTCGAGGCCGTCCTTCTGCATGTCGAGCACGGTATCGAGCGTGCCCTGCTGCGTCGAGCCGCCGGCGCCGAACGTCACGGAGACGAATTTCGGCTTCAGCGGCAGCAGCTGCGCGCGCGTGGCGCGCAGCTTTTCGACGCCGTCCGCCGTCTTCGGCGGGAAGAATTCAAACGAGAGTTCGATCGGTTTCATGATTCGATGGGGTTGGGCCTGCGCCCGCCAGCCCTCAGCCGATGTCGCGCTGGCCGAAGATCAGGGCGGACAGCAGCCACGACACGATGCTGTACAGGATCGAACCGAAGAACGCGGACCAGAACCCCGATACCTCGAAGCCCTTCAGCAGCGACGACGCGAACCAGAAGCACAGCGCGTTCACGACGAGGATGAACACCCCGAGCGTGACGATCGTGACGGGCAGCGTCAGCAGGATCAGCACCGGCCGGATCACCGTGTTGATCAGCCCGAGCACGACCGCGATGATCAGCGCGGTGCCGAAGCTCTTGATGTGGATCGACGGCACGAGGTACGTGATGATCAGCAGCGCCAGCGCGTTGATGACCCAGGTGAGGATGACGCTCATGGAGGGCTCCGGTTCGGTTGTCGATCGGTACGATCGGTGAGCGCCGCCGCGCCGTGCGCCCGCAACGGGCGCGCGGCGCGGCGGCAGCGCATCAGTACATCAGTAGCGGTAGTGGTTCGGCTTGAACGGGCCGTCCTTCTGCACGCCGATGTACGAAGCCTGCTCGTCCGACAGCACCGACAGGTTCGCGCCGATGCGCGCCAGGTGCAGGCGCGCGACCTTTTCATCGAGGTGCTTCGGCAGCACGTACACCTTGTTCTCGTACTGCTCGCCGCGCGTGAACAGCTCGATCTGCGCGAGCGTCTGGTTCGCGAACGAGTTCGACATCACGAACGACGGGTGGCCGGTCGCGCAGCCGAGGTTCACGAGGCGGCCTTCAGCCAGCAGGATCACGCGCTTGCCGTCCGGGAAGATGATGTGGTCGACCTGCGGCTTGATGTTTTCCCACTGGTACTGGCGCGTCGACGCAACGTCGATTTCCGAGTCGAAGTGACCGATGTTGCAGACGATCGCGTTGTGGCGCATCGCCTTCATGTGATCGTGGTTGATCACGTGGTAGTTGCCGGTCGCCGTCACGAAGATGTCGGCCTTGTCGGCCGCGTATTCCATCGTCACGACGCGGTAGCCTTCCATCGCCGCCTGCAGCGCGCAGATCGGATCGATTTCGGTGACCCACACGGTCGCGCCCAGGCCGCGCAGCGACTGCGCGCAGCCCTTGCCCACGTCGCCGTAGCCCGCGACGACCGCGACCTTGCCCGCGATCATCACGTCGGTCGCGCGCTTGATGCCGTCGACGAGCGATTCACGGCAGCCGTACAGGTTGTCGAACTTCGACTTCGTGACCGAATCGTTCACGTTGAACGCCGGGAACGGCAGGCGGCCGTCCTTTTCCATCTGGTACAGGCGGTGCACGCCGGTCGTGGTCTCTTCGGTCACGCCCTTGATGTGCGCGAGGCGCTTCGAGTACCAGTTCGCGTCGACGTCGAGGTGCGCCGCGATCGACTTGTACAGCGCGACTTCTTCCTCGTTGGTCGGCTTCGCGATCACCGAACGGTCCTTCTCGGCCTTCGAGCCGAGGATCAGCAGCAGCGTTGCGTCGCCGCCGTCGTCCAGGATCATGTTCGCGAATTCGCCGTTCGGCCATTCGAAGATGCGGTGCGAGAACTCCCAGTATTCGTCGAGCGATTCGCCCTTGAACGCGAACACCGGCGTGCCGGCTTCGACGATCGCGGCGGCCGCGTGATCCTGGGTCGAGAAGATGTTGCACGACGCCCAGCGCACGTCCGCGCCGAGCGCCTTCAGCGTCTCGATCAGCACGCCAGTCTGGATCGTCATGTGCAGCGAACCGGCGATGCGCGCGCCCTTCAGCGGCTGCTGTGCCTTGTATTCGTCGCGGATCTGCACGAGGCCCGGCATTTCGGTCTCGGCGATGTTGAGTTCCTTGCGGCCCCAGCCGGCCAGCGCCATGTCGGCGACGACGTAATCGTGGGAAGCCTTGGAATCGATAATGGCGTTCATCACGCCCTCCTTTCTAAAAAGTTTCTAGATTGGTGACGTGAGCGCCGTTCAGGAAGCGGGGCCGGCGCGAAAAAATCGCCGCACGGCTGCTTGGTGAAGCTCTCCGAGCCTGGCGGACACGGATGGTCCGTCGCAACGCTCCTCGGAAAACGGAGGGGATTGTAGCAAATCGGCGCGCGAAATGCGCAAGGACGACGCGTAGGCACGCGACACGCGCGGCGCCGGCGCGCGCGGCCGTCGGCAAAGGGCCGGGACGTCTTCGGGTCAGGACTCCGCGCCGACCCACGCCTGTTCGCGCAGCCGCGCGCGCAGGCGTGCGACGGCCTGGCTGTGCAGCTGGCACACGCGCGATTCGCTCACTTCGAGCACCGCGCCGATCTCGCGCAGATTCAGACCCCGTTCGTAGTACAGCGACATCAGCAGCTTCTCGCGCTCCGGCAGCCGCTCGATCGCCTCGACGAGCGCCTCGCGCAGGTGGTCGTCGAGCAGCGCCGACAACGGATCGGCGTGATCGACGCGATAGCGGTCGAGGAACGGCTCGTCATCGGCCGCGCGGTCGAAATCCTCGTAATAGATGAGCTGGCTGCCGTGCAGGTCCTGCAGCATCCCCTGGTATTCGTCGAGCGGCATGTTCAGGTGCTGCGCGATCTCGGTCTCGCTCGCCGAGCGGCCGAGGTGCTGCTCGACCTGGTGCACCGCGTGCTCGACCTCGCGCGACGTCTTGCGCAGGCTGCGCGGCAGCCAGTCGTTGCTGCGCAGCTCGTCGAGCATCGCGCCGCGGATGCGCTGCGTCGCGTAGGTCTCGAACTGCGCGCCCTGGTCTTCCTTGTAGCGGCCGGCCGCGTCCATCAGGCCGATCATGCCGGCCTGGATCAGGTCGTCGAGATCGACGCTCGCCGGCATCTTCGCGACGAGCTGCAGCCCGAGGCGGCGCACGAGCGGCGCGTATTGCGCGAGCACGTCGGCCTGGGACATCTTTCCTTGAGCGTTGTACATCGTGGCTCTCTCCTTCGGGTGGCGCTCACGCGGCGTGTGCCGCGCCCGCCTCATACGACGGCTTGCCGCCGGCGTGGACCGCGCGGCCCGCACCCGAACGCGGGCGCATCGGCCAGTACAACAAATCGGCGGCAATCTGCCGGTAATCGCGCGCGGCGGGCGACGACGGGAACGCGTCGACCACCGCATGCATCAGTTCGCGGGCGTGCTCGACGAGCGGATCGGCGCTTACGCAGCCCGCATCGGCGATCGATACGGTCAGGTAGCGGCTCGCGACGCCCGCGAGGTTGTCGAAGGCCGTCTTCGCGTCCGCGTGGCTGCCGACCTGATTGGTCAGCACGCGGAACTGCGCGAACGCGTGCGCGAAATGCAGCCGCTTCATGCACGCGTACGCCTCGGTGATCGCCTGCGCGGCGACCCGCGTGACGACCAGCACGTCGTGCGCTTCACGCGCGAGCGCCGAGAACGACCCGTCGGCGCCGAGCTGCGCGTCGACGAGGACGATGTCGGCCGGGCCGTCGATGAAGTCGCTCAGTTGCGCGTCGCTGTAGCCGGCGCGCGCGAGCCGCGCGGCGCCGCACAGGCCGAAGCCGGCCGCCACCCGCGTGCGTTCGCCGTCGCGCAGCCACGCGCCGGCGAGCGTCGCGCTGGCCGAATGCACGTCGGCGCGCTCGTCGACGACGAGCACGTCCTTGCCGAGCGACGCGAGCGCCGCCGCGAGATTCACCACGGTGGACGTGCAGCCGACGCCCGCCGGCCCGCCCGTCACCGCGACGATGCGCGACGCGCGCCCGGCGAGCAGGCGCCGCAGCCCTTCGGCCTGATCGATGATCCGTTTATCCAAATCGCACCTCGTGCAGCTCGGCGGTGGAACGTGCGGTCAGTGCGGAAAGCAGCGTCGGCATGTCCTCGTCTTGCGGCACGAAGGGCGAGCCGTCGCGCGGCACACAGAACGCGCTCTTCAGCAGGAATTTGGTCGACGCGACGTACAGGTTCTCCGGCACCTTCTGGCCGGTCGACACGTAGTGGACCGGCAGCTTGTAGCGGATCACCGTGTCCAGCACGCCGCCGAGGTGGGTCGCCTCGTCGAGCTTCGTGAGGATGCAGCCGGCCAGATCCGGGTGGTCGCCCGCGCTGCGGTACGCCTGCACGACTTCGTTCAGCGTGTCGCCGTGGCTCGTCGCGTTGAGCAGCAGCAGGCGCTGCACCGGCGCGTTCGCGCCGTGCAGCATCGCGATCTGGTCGGACACCGCGCGGTCGCGCTGGCTCATGCCGATCGTGTCGATCAGCACGATGTGCTTGTTGCGCAGCTCGGACAGCGCGAGCGCGAGATCGCCCGCATCCTTCACCGCGTGCACCGGCACGCCGAGGATCTTGCCGAAGATGCGCAGTTGCTCGTGGCCGCCGATCCGGTAGCTGTCGGTGGTCAGCAGCGCGACCTTGCTCGCGCCGAAGCGCATCACGCAGCGCGCGGCCAGCTTCGCGGTGGTGGTCGTCTTGCCGACGCCCGTCGGCCCCATCAGCGCGAACACGCCGCCGCGCTCCATCAGCGCGTCCTCGCTGTCGAGCACCGGCAGGTTCGACGCGAGCACCGACTGCGCCCATTCGGCGGCCTGCTCGAAGGTCTGCGCACCGTCGCCGGACGGCAGGTTGTCGACCAGCATCCGCACCAGTTGCGCGGAGAAGCCGGCCGCGAACAGGTGCTTCGTCAGCGCGCCGTGAACGGCGCTGCGACGCTGGCGGTCGTGCCACATCAGGCTGTCGAACTGCTCTTGCATCACCCCGCGCAGCTCGCCCAGCTCCTGCATCACGGTGTCGTTGACGATCCGCTCGATGCGCGACTTCACCGCGTCGGCCACCGCGGCGGCCGCGTCGGACGACAGGCGCGTGCGTTCGGCCGTCTTGGCGGCGTACGCGGCGCCCGTGTCGGGGGCGCGCCGCGCGGCGGCCGGCGCGCCGGCGGCCGGCATCCGGCGTTCTGCGTCGCGCACGATGTCGCGTGCCCAGTCGGGCGGCGTCGCACTGGCTGCGGGCTGCGGCGCACTCGCCTGCGGCTCGGCAGGCGCCTGCGCTCGGGCGATCAGCGCGTCGCGCTGCTGCGTGAGGCGCTTCGCGTGCTCGACCAGCCACGGTGCGGGTTCGGAAGTGGGGGCCGGCCATCCGGCGGCCGGCGATCCGGCGGCCGGTGCTGCGCTCGACGGCACGGCCGCCGCGGGCGCGTCGGCCTCGATCGACGAACGATGCGCATCCGCCTCTTGCGGCTCGGCGCTCGCGCCGAACACCGAAGAAAACACGTCCGGCAGCCCGCCTTCGCCCGCCGCATACGGATTGACGGCCGGGCGCGGTGCGATGCCGGGGCGCGACACGATGCCCGGCACGGCGGCGGCCGGCACGGATTCCGGCACGCGCGACGGGGCGACGCGCGGACGCGCGGCCGGCGGCGCCACCGCGGCGAGATCCGAATCGGCGAGTGCAACGATTTCGACACTGCCGTCATCGAGCGTGCGGTTCGACAGCACGACCGCGTCGGCGCCGAGCGCCTCGCGCACGAGACGAAGCGCGTCGCGGCTCGTTGCGCCGGTGAATTTGCGAATGTTCAAGCGGAACCCCCGATGACGTTAACGACTTTGATCGTGCGTGTGTCCGGCACTTCGGCATACGACAGCACTTTCAATTGCGGCAGGCTGCGGCGCAGGAAGCGCGCGAGCATCGCGCGCAGCGCGTGCTGCACCAGCAGCACCGGCGGCAGCCCGAGATTCTGTTGACGCAGCATCGCTTGCTGCGTGCCGGTCAGAAGGTTGTGCGCGAGGCCGGGCTCGAGGCCCGGGTTCGCGCCGGTGGCGAGCGCCTGCGACAGCACGCGCTCCAGGTTCGCGTCGAGGCCCATCACCTGCATTTCGCCGTTGCCCGGATACCACTGCTGCGTGATCGCGCGGCCGAGCGAGAGCCGCACCGCGGCCGTGATCTCGAACGCGTCGCCGCGGCCCGCATGCTCGGACACGGCCTCGAGGATCGTGCGCATGTCGCGGATCGGCACGCCTTCCTCGAGCAGGTTCTGCAGCACCTTCTGCAGCGTGGTGAGCGAGATCGTCTTCGGCACGAGGTCCTCGACGAGCGACGGCGCGTCCTTGCCGGTACGCTCGACGAGCGCCTGCACTTCCTGGCGGCCGAGCAGCTCGGCCGCGTGCTGGACGACGAGATGGTTCAGGTGCGTCGCGACCACCGTGCTCGCGTCGACCACCGTGTAGCCGTACACCTGCGCCTGCTCGCGCAGCGCGACGTCGATCCACACGGCCGGCAGCCCGAACGCGGGGTCCTGCGTGACGGCGCCCGGCAGCGCGGCCGTCACCTGACCCGGGTTGATCGCGAGCCACTGGCCCGGAAACACTTCGCCCGCGCCGATCTCGACGCCCTTCAGCGCGATCCGGTACGCGTTCGGCCGCAGTTCGAGGTTGTCGCGGATATGGATCACCGGCGGCAGGAAGCCGATTTCCTGCGCGAATTTCTTGCGGATGCTCTTGATGCGCTTGAGCAGCTCGCCGTCGCTGTTCTTGTCGACCAGCGGGATCAGCCGGTAGCCGACTTCGAGGCCGAGCGGGTCGATCAGCTGCACGTCGTCCCACGTCGCTTCGTGGCTGTCGGCCGGCAGCACGGCGGGCGGTGCGATGTCGGTCACGTCGCCGGCCACCTTGCGGGCCGCCGCGCGCTTGGTCTGGGTGCGCGCCAGCCAGATCGCACCGCCGCCGAGCGCGAGGAACGCGAAGTGCGGCATCCCCGGGATCAGCCCCATCAGCACGATGATCGCGCCGGTGATGTTCAGCACGCGCGGGTTCGTGAACAGCTGGCCGGTGATCTGCGTGCCGATGTCCTCGTCGGTCGCGACGCGCGACACGATCACGCCGGCCGCGGTCGAGATCACGAGCGACGGGATCTGCGCGACGAGGCCGTCGCCGATCGTCAGCAGCGTGTAGTTGGTGCCGGCCGCGGCGAAACTCATGTCGTGCTGCACCATCCCGACGATCAGCCCGCCGATCACGTTGATCGCCATGATGATCAGGCCGGCGATCGCGTCGCCGCGCACGAACTTCGACGCGCCGTCCATCGACCCGTAGAACTCGGCTTCCTGCGACACGGCGAGGCGGCGCTTGCGGGCCTGTTCCTCGTTGATGAGGCCGGCGTTGAGATCCGCATCGATCGCCATCTGCTTGCCGGGCATCGCGTCGAGCGTGAAGCGCGCGGACACTTCGGCGATCCGCCCCGCACCCTTCGTGATCACCATGAAGTTGATGATCATCAGGATCACGAACACGACGATGCCGACCGCGAAGTTGCCGCCCACGAGGAAGTGGCCGAACGCCTCGATCACCTGGCCGGCCGCGTCGGGGCCGGTGTGGCCTTCGAGCAGCACGACGCGGGTCGACGCGACGTTCAGCGACAGGCGCAGGAGCGTCGAGAACAGCAGCACGCTCGGGAACGCCGCGAAGTCGAGCGGCTTCATCGTGTACATGCTGACGAGCAGCACCATCACGGACAGCGCGATGTTGAAGGTGAACAGCAGATCCAGCAGCATCGGCGGCAGCGGCAGGATCATCATCCCCAGGATCATGCAGATGAGGATCGGGCCCGCGAGCGCGCGCAGGTTCGTGCCTGCCAGCACGTTCGGGCGCTTCGCGAACAGGCCGGTGGTCGGGGTGCTCATGCTGCGTTCCCTTGCTTGCCGAGGGTGTCCTCGGCTTCTTCACGCTCGTCGTCGGCGGCGACCGACGTGCCCTTGTCGAGTTCGGCCGGCACGTCGAGATCGACCGGCATCGCCGGGAACGCGCCGCCTTCCGAACGGAAGCGCTTGAGCTGGTAGACCCACGCGAGCACTTCCGCGACCGCCGAGTACAGCGAACCGGGGATCTCGCGCTCGAGTTCGACGTTGTGATACAGCGCACGCGCGAGCGGCGGCGCTTCGAGCAGCGGCACGTTGTGCTCGGCCGCGAGCTCGCGGATGCGCGCGGCGACGAGGTTCACGCCCTTCGCGACGACCTTCGGCGCGCGCATCTCGCCATCCGTGTATTGCAGCGCGACCGCGAAGTGCGTCGGGTTCGTGACGACCACGTCGGCCTTCGGCACGGCCGCCATCATCCGGCGGCGGGCGATCGCGCGCTGCTGCTGGCGAATTCGCCCCTTCACGTGCGGATCGCCTTCGTTCTCGCGATGCTCGCGCTTCACTTCTTCCTTCGTCATGCGCAACTTCTTGTTGTACTGCCAGAGTTGGTAAGGCACGTCGAGCCCGGCGACGACCAGCATCCCGGCGACCGTCGTGCCGCAGCACACGGCGACCAGATGCAGCGCATCGGGCAGCGCGGCGCCGAGCGGCTGGGTCGCGAGGCCGAGCAGTTCGTCCTTGCTGTGCCAGATCGCGATGCCGCCGATCCCGCCGACGACCAGCGTCTTCGCGATCGACATCCCGAGCTGGATCGGCCCCTGGATCGAGAAGATCCGGCCGAGGCCCGAGATCGGGTTCAGGCGGTCGAACTTCAGCTCGAACGTCTTTTGCGAAATCAGCCAGCCGCCGAGCGCCATCGGCGCGAGCAGCGCGGCGACGCCGGTGAGCGCGAGGAGCGGCAGCAACGCGGCGAAGCCTTCGAGGCTCGCACTGCCGGCCGCCGACAGCATCCGGTGGGTGTCGAACGCGGTCGCGCGATCGAACGTGAACGCGCCGCGCAGCATCGCCTGCAGATGCGCGCCCGACGGGCCCGCGAGCAGCCATGCGCCGTAGAACCCCGCCGCGAGCAGTGCGAACGAAGCCAGTTCGCGCGAACGCGCGACCTGCCCCTCCTCGCGCGCCTTCTCGCGGCGCCTGGGAGTGGCGGCTTCGGTCTTGTCGAGATCGCTCTCGTCTGCCACGGGGCCTCCAGTCGGGTACGGCGGAATGCCGCTTTCCAGTGACACCGATTATTCATGGAGGCGTCAAACGCCGATCGGTCGAGCAAAGCCGGGAAAGGGGGGTATTTCGGAGAATCGGGCGAACCGCCGCGAACGCGGCTGGAGCGGGGGCGGAACGCCGCGCGGCGCGGCGGGAAAACGGGCCGGCCTGCGCGTCGGCGCGTCGGCGTATCGGCGTATCGGCGAAGCGGCGGCGGCCAGCGGGACCGCGGCGGCGCGATGCGGGGGAATGGTGAGCCGACGGCCGGGAAAGGCGGGAAATCGGCCTCGACGCAACGATGTCGCGCATCGCAACGAAACGGTCGGCCGCCGGCCTTGAGCGGCCCGACCGACCGAAGCGGCCTCGGGCCTGTTCACGCCGACAACGGGCTTCGCTGGCCCTAGCCGGCCGCCGCCCGCTGCAGCGCGCCGAGATCGAGCTTCTTCATCGTCATCACCTGCGCCATCACGCGCTCGGCGCGGGCCGGGTCGCCGGTCATCAGCTCGGCCATCTGCACGGGCACGACCTGCCACGACACGCCGAAGCGGTCGCGCAGCCAGCCGCATTGCTGCGCGCGCTCGTCGCCGCCTTCGGACAGGCGCGCCCAGTAATGGTCGATCTCGGCCTGGTCGCGGCAGTTGACGACGAACGACACGGCCGGCGTCATCTGGAACACGGGGCCGCCGTTCAGCGCGACGAACGCCTGCCCGTCGAGCTCGAACGCCACGGTCATCACCGCGCCCTCGGCGTTGCCGGACGCGTGCGCACCGGCCTTGCCGTAGCGCGCGACGTGCACGATGCGCGCGTTGTCGAACACCGATACGTAGAAACCGGCCGCCGCCTCGGCGTCGCGGTCGAACCACAGGAACGGCGTGATGCGCTGGATACGCGGATTCATGGCGCTGTCTCCTCGATGTCGTGCCGGCACCGGTGCCGGTCTTACATCGTAGACGCTATGCCGGCGCCCGGCCGAGCGCCGGTCCGTAGCCTCGCGCCCGCCGGGGCCGAAAAAAAGGGGGCGATCGCTCGCCCCCTCGTTCCTGCGTCCGGCCGTGCCGCGTCAGAACGCGACGAACGGCTGCGGGCCGCCGCTCGCGGTCTTGTCCATCCCGAAGTAGATCGTCTTGCCGTAGAAGTGCGGCATGCCGATGTCGAGCCAGCTGGACGAGCCGAACGGGCCCGCGATGTCGTTGAACGCGAACGTCGACGGATTCGAGAACAGCGAATCCGCGTTCGCGACCGGCATCGACACGGTGCCCGACGCGCCGTTCTGGCCGCTCAGCGTGGCCGAATAGGTGGTCGTCGCCGACGGGCAGTAGAACTCCGTATTCCTCGAACAGACCGTCTGCGCCGAATCGTTGAAGAAATACGCGTTGGAGCCGGTATCGAAGAACGCGGTCACGCTGCGCCCCTGGAACGTCGCACTGACGTCGCCGGTCGTGGTCGACGTCATCACCGTCTTCCCGCTCAGGTTCGGCAGGCCGAACGTCAGCGTGCCGGTCGCGCTTGCCTGCCCGTTGTCGGAGATGGCCGGCATCTGCACGCTCACCCCGTCGTTGTTCGCGAACCGATGCACCGGGTTCGCCACCTGCTGCGCCAGCGGCACGAGCGCGACCGTGCAGCGCGCGTTGTCGCCGTTCGGGCACGCGTAGTAGTTGTTGCTCGTCGACGTCGACGTGGCGCAGGTCGTGCCGCAGTCGTACGGCGCCGGCCCGATGCCGAGGATCCCGTTCGCGCCGAGCGCGCCGGTCGAGTTGGCCGACGCGCCGCCGTTCGTGCACGAGCTCGGTACGTTGGTCGTGCCGAGGTCGCCGATGATCTGCACGGGCAGCGAGCTCGCCTGCTCGGTGCCGATCGACAGGTCGACGGTGCGCACCGAGCCCCACGTGTAGCTCGACACGAACTTGCCGCATTCGGCGACCGGCGCGCCGCCGCTCGTCACCTGCGGCAGGCTGTCGTGCACGCCCGCCACCGCACTGCCGACGAGCCGCAACCCGTAGGACGCGGTATCGACGAGCACGTTGTTGACGACCTGACAGTTCGACGTGCCAGGCACGCAGATCTTCAGGCTGATGGTCGGGATGTTGATCACGTTCGCGGCGCCGGCGCCGACCGTGACGACGGCCGTGTTGCCGCTGTTGCCGTCGGACCCGCCCGAGCCGTTGCCGCCCGTATTGCCGGCATTGCCGCCGTTGCCCGAACCGCCGCCGCCATCGCCGCCGCCGCATGCCGTCACGAGCACGGCCGTCGCGGCCAGGAGGCCCAGCACGCCGAGCCAGCGCTTGAATGTACGAGGAATGCTCAAGATCGCTCTCCCGCTGTCACTGGATATCGGTGCCGGCCACGCCGGCGGGCAGCGCCGACGGCAGCCACGCCTGGCCGGAGAAGGCGCCCATGTGGCCGCCCGTCCGGATCACGAGGCCGCTCGTCTCGACGGCCACCGGCGCGCGCCAGCCGCGCGCCCGGTGCGCCGCCTGGACGCCGGCGGTGTACTGCGGGAAATAGCTGCCGAGCAGCGACGCGAGATCCGGCATCGTCGGCCCGCGCCACGCGAGGCCGAACACGCTGCCGGCGGCCGACGTGTATTCGTGGATGACGGTGCCCGATCCGAGCGTGATCTCGCGAACGGTATAGGCGGCCGTGCTGGCCTGCGCGCCGTCCGCCGAGCGCATGGCGCGCTGCAGCGCGCGCACGGTGGCGGCCTGATCGTCCGCCGGCGGCGACATCGGCGCGCCGCCCAGTTCCGCATGTGCGTGGACGGCCCACAGCACACCCATTGCAGCCGTCGCGTGCGCGACGGTCCAGCCCAAGCGTTTCAGCTTCACGTTCCCCCCCAAGGGACTGGCTTCGTTGCCGACGGCGCCGCCGTCGGCACGCGCCGCCTGCCAACTTATGAATCTTACGAATGAGACGCTACGTTGCTGCTGACGCGTAGTATGCCTGCGGAGTGTGGCGAAGTGTCAATTCGACGCAGGATGACACCGCGCCGCGCAAGCGCGGCGGGCGGGAGAACGAAGCGGGAAAGGGGAATGCGCGCCTCGGCCCCGCGGGGGACGGGGCGCCCGGCGATGGAGCGCGCGGATGCGCCGCGGCAGGATCAGAAGCCGAGGCTCGCGAGCAGATCGTCGACCTGCCCCTGGTCCTGAACGACGTCGGATTTGCCTTCCGGCGCGATCTGCGGGCCGTTCAGCAGCGATTCGGGGCTGCCGGTCGCGCTCATCTGCTCGGCCGCCAGCGCGGCCGCGGTGGCGGCGAACTGCTCGCGCCGCTCCGGCGCGATGTTCTCGACGAGCACGGTGAGGAGCTGCTGCTCGATCAGGTAGACCATGTCCATGATCTTCTTGATCACCTGCCCGGTCAGGTCCTGGAAATCCTGCGCGAGCATGATCTCGAGCAGTTGCGCGCGGGTCGCCGACGTCGACTCGGGCAGCGTGCGCAGGAACGTGCGCGTATCGTCCATCAGCTCGCGCACTTCCGCGTGCTCGATCGGCGCGGCATACCACTGCGCCCAGCGCGCGTCGAGCGCCTCGGCTTCGTTCTGGATGCGCTCCTGCACCGGCTTCGCGATCTCGATCGCGTTCAGCACGCGCTCGGCGGCCTGTTCGGTCATCGTCGCGACGTAGCGCAGCCGGTCGCGCGCATCGGGCACGGCTTCCGCCGCGCGCTCGACATGCTTGTCGAGCCCGAGCTCGCGCATCGAATCGCGCAGCGTGCGCGTGACGTGGCCGATGCGCGCGAGGATCCGGTCGCTCGCGTAATCGGCGCCTTCGGCATGGCCGTCGGCGTTGATCGCCGCACCGGCAAGCGCCGCATGGATCGGCTCGTTCACGTTCAGCTCCCGGCCTTGGCCATCTTGTCGATGATCTTGTTCAGCTTCTCGTCGAGCGTCGCGGCCGTGAACGGCTTCACGACGTAGCCGCTCGCGCCGGCCTGGGCGGCCGCGATGATGTTCTCCTTCTTCGACTCGGCCGTGACCATCAGCACCGGCAGGTGCGTGAGCGTCGCGTCCGCGCGGATTTCCTTCAGCATCGCGAGGCCGTCGAGGTTCGGCATGTTCCAGTCCGAGATCACGAAGTCGAAGCCGCCGCCGCGCAGCCGCGCGAGGCCGGCCGCGCCGTCTTCCGCCTCATCGACGTTCGTGTAGCCCAGTTCCTTGAGCAGGTTGCGGACGATCCGGCGCATCGTCGGGAAATCGTCCACCACCAGGATTTTCATGCTCTTGTCCATCGTCGTTCCTTTCCAGATTCGTTTCCGTCGAGGCGCGTATCGTGGCACGCGCCCCGTGACATTCCATTCACACGCGCTGCACGCGGTCGCCCATCGTCGCCAGGCGCGCCATCACGCGGCGGCTCATGTCGGCGAGCGGCGCGACCTCGTCCGCGCCGCCGAGCGCGATCGCCTCGCGCGGCATCCCGAACACGATACAGCTCGCTTCGTCCTGCGCGAACGTGTGAGCGCCCGCGCGTTTCATTTCCAGCAGGCCGGCCGCCCCGTCGCGGCCCATCCCGGTGAGGATCACGCCGATCGCGTTCTTGCCCGCGTGCGTCGCCGCCGAGCGGAACAGCACGTCGACCGACGGGCGGTGCCGGTTCACCGGCGGCTCGTCCGACAGTTGCGCAATATAGTTCGCGCCGCTTCTCGCGAGCAACAGGTGCGCATGGCCCGGCGCGATGTACGCATGGCCCGGCAGCACGCGTTCGCCGTGCTCGGCTTCCTTCACCGCGATCCGGCACAGGCCGTTCAGCCGCTGCGCGAACGATTTCGTGAAGCCGGGCGGCATGTGCTGCGCGATCAGCACGGCCGGCGCATCCGGCGGCAGCGGCGTCAGCACTTCGCGGATCGCCTCGGTGCCGCCCGTCGACGCGCCGATGATGATCAGCTTCTCGGTACTGACGAGCGGATTGTTGATCATCGGCGCGGCCGCGGCGCTGTCCGCCGAGCGCGCGGCGGCCTGCGGCTGCGGCGCCTGGCGCACGCGCGCGCGCGACGCCGCGCGGATCTTGTCGGCGAGCTTTTCCGCGTAGTCGAGCATCCCGTCGCGAATCCCGACGCGCGGCTTCGTGACGAAATCCACCGCGCCGAGTTCGAGCGCGCGCAGCGTGATTTCCGAGCCGCGCTCGGTCAGCGACGACACCATCACGACCGGCATCGGCCGCAGGCGCATCAGCTTCTCGAGGAAGTCGAGCCCGTCCATGCGCGGCATTTCGACGTCGAGCGTGAGCACGTCGGGGTTGTGCTGCTTGATGAGCTCGCGCGCGACGAGCGGATCGGGCGCGGTCGCGACCACCGTCATGTCGGGCTGGCTGTTGATGATCTCGGTCATCAGGCTGCGGATCAGCGCCGAATCGTCGACGCACAACACTTTGATCTTCTGCACTGCGGTCAGGCCTCCTGCTTTCTTGATAGGTTCGCGGCATACGGGCTCCCGGCGGACGGGCTCCCGTTGCCCGGCGCCGTGCCGCGCCCGCCGAACAGCTCGATGCGCGGGCGCGCCGGCTGCGGCGCGGCAGGCCGCTTCGCGGCGAACAGCTCGACCTGCGCGCGGGTCCGTGCGGCGCGGAGGCGATCGGCCTCGCGCGCGAGCGCGGCTTCGCGCTCGGTCACCCCCGGCACCTGCAGCCGCAGCTTCTTCACCATCGCGCGCCCGCTGTGCGGCATGAACGCGACCTTGCGCGGATGCACGCCCTGCAGGTCTTCCGCGGTGATGCGGATGCGCTCCAGCGCGAGATAGCGGCGCACGAAATCCGCGTTGCGATCGCCGATGTTGATCGTCGTCATCCCGGCCAGCACGGCCGCGCCGCCGAACACCTTCGCCTCGAAGCGCTCGCGGCGCCCGCCGGCCTTGATCAGCTCGTTGATCAGCACTTCCATCGCGTACGCGCCGTAGCGCATCGATTCCGACGCGGCCGCGCCCGGATCGGCGCCGTCGTCCGGCAGCATGAAATGGTTCATCCCGCCGATGCCTGCGTACGGGTCGTGCAGGCACGCGGCGACGCACGAGCCGAGCACGGTCATCAGCACCATGTCCTCGGCGGTCGTGTAGAACTCGTTCGGCAACAGCTTCACGCCGGGGCGCTCGAAGTGGTTGTCGAAGTAGCGATTGGTCGCGATCGGCAGGGCGCTCATCCGCGCTCTCCATAGGCCGGTGCGCCGCCTGCGGCCCGCACGCGCCCGGGCGCCGGCATCGCGGCCGCCGCGCTCGTCGGCGCGCCGCGCGGCCGCGCGCCCTGCGCGGCGTCGCGCGTCAGTTCGTACACCGTCTGCCCGCGCAGCCGGAACGCCTGCGTCACGTACGTGAAGTTCTCCGAATGGCCGGCGAACAGCAGCCCGCCCGGCTTCACGAGCGGCTCGAAGCGCGACAGCACCTGCCCCTGCGTCGGCTTGTCGAAATAGATCATCACGTTGCGGCAGAAGATCGCGTCGAACGGCTTCGCGATCCCGTAGTCCGCATCGGTCAGGTTCAACTGCTCGAAACGGATCATCGCGCGCAGCTCGGGGCGCACCTTCACGCGGCCGGCCTGCGCGCCCGTGCCCTTCAGGAAGAAGCGCTTGAGCCGCTCCGGCGACAGGTGCTTGACCTGGTCGTACGTATAGATGCCGGCTTCGGCCTTCGCGAGCACCTGCGTGTCGAGATCGGTCGCAAGGATCGATGCGTTGCGCGCGGCCGTGTCGCCGAGCGCCTCGATCAGCGTGATCGCGATCGAGTACGGCTCCTCGCCGGTCGACGCCGCCGAGCACCAGACCGACACCGGCGCCGGCCGCGATTTCACGAACTCCGACAGGATCGGGAAATGGTGCGACTCGCGGAAAAACGCGGTCAGGTTGGTCGTCAGCGCGTTGGTGAACGCTTCCCACTCGAGCGGATCGTCTTCCTGCTCGAGCAGGTCGAGGTAGTCGCGGAACGTGTCGAGGCCGCGCGCCCGCAGCCGCCGCGCGAGACGGCTGTAGGCCATGTCGCGCTTGTGCTCGGACAGCGAGATGCCCGCGCGTTGATGGATCAGCGCGCGGATGCGTGCGAAATCCGCGCCGGTGAACGCGAAGTCGCGCCCCGGCTCGCCCGCGCGAGGCGAGGCATCCGGTGCATCGGGTCGAAACGGCGCGCGCGCGTGCGACATGGCTTAGAAGGTCTCCCAGTCGTCGTCCGACGCGCCGGCGGCGGCCAGCGCCGGCTTCTCGCCGTTCAGCGCCGGGCGCACGAGCGCGGGCTTCGCGGCCGGCTTGTCCGCCGCGGCGGCCGTCTTCGCGAGACGCGGGCCGTAGCCGCCCGCGGCGGTACCGCCACGGGCAGCCGGTGCGTCCTTCTGCGTGCGCGTGGCCGCATCGGCCGCACGCTTCGGTTCGGCGGCCGCTGCCGCGGCGCCCGCGGCAGCGGCACGCGACGCCGGCGCGCCGCGCCGTGCGGCCGGCTGGGCCGCTGCCGGCGCCGGCAGCGCGGCGACCGGCGCGTCGTGGCGCGCGTCCGACGGCAGCGCCGCCGGTTCATGGGCCACCGGCCGCGCGACGCCGCGCGCCGGCGCGAGCGCGATGCCGCCCGCGACGCGCCAGCCCGACACGATCGCCTTCATCTGGCGCGTCTGCTCCTCGAGCGACGCGGCCGCGGCGGCGGCCTGCTCGACGAGCGCCGCGTTCTGCTGCGTGACCGCATCCATCTGGCCGACCGCACGGTTGACCTGCTCGATGCCGGTCGACTGTTCGTCGGATGCCGCGCTGATCTCGCCCATGATGTCGGTCACGCGGCGCACCGCCTGCACGATCTCGTCCATCGTCGCGCCGGCGCGTGCGACGAGCGCCGACCCGCTGTCGACCTTCTCGGCCGAATCGCCGATCAGCTGCTTGATTTCCTTCGCGGCGCTCGCGCTGCGCTGCGCGAGCGAACGCACTTCGCCCGCGACCACCGCGAAGCCGCGGCCCTGCTCGCCGGCCCGCGCCGCTTCGACGGCCGCGTTCAGCGCGAGGATGTTGGTCTGGAACGCGATGCCCTCGATCGTGCCGATGATGTCGACGACCTTGCCCGAGCTCGCCGCGATGTCCTGCATCGTCGACACGACCTGGCCGACCACGTCGCCGCCCTGCGTCGCGATGTCCGACGCGTTCACCGCGAGCTGGCTCGCCTGCCGCGCGTTTTCCGCGTTCTGCCGCACGGTGCCCGTCAGTTGCTCCATGCTCGACGCGGTTTCCTGCAGCGAGGCGGCCTGCTCCTCGGTGCGCTGGGACAGGTCGATGTTGCCGGTCGCGATCTCGCGCGCGCCGACGTCGATCGATTCGGTGCCGCGATGCACGGCCTGCACCATCGTCGTGACGGCGTCCTGCATCCGCTTGATGCCGCCGAACAGGCGGCCGATCTCGTTCGTGCTGAACACGCTCACCGGTTGCGTGAGGTCGCCGCCGGCGATGCGCTCGAAGTGCGCGATCGCGTCCTCGATCGGCTGGACGATCAGCCCGCGCAGGACGAAGCGGATCGCGATCACGACGACGAACGCGAGCGCGATGCCGGCCGCGATCAGCGCGATCATCATCGAGATCTGCGACTGCGTCGCGGCCTGGCGGTCTTCCGCGCGCTTTTGCAGCGCGGCGATCACGGCCGCCGCCGTCTGGTCGAACGCGACGAACATCGGGCTGATCTTCGCGTCGGCGATCGCGTGGTACGCGGCCATGTCGCCCGCGCGCGCCGCGGCGAATTCCGGTTCGACGCCTTCCTTCATGATCGTCGTGTAACGCGCGGTGAGCTCGTCGACGAGCGCCTGCTCGACACCGAGCTTCGGCGTCGACTGGAACGTCTGCCAGTTCTGGTTCGACTTCGCATACAGCTCCTGCGCGCGGTCGAGCACCTTCGCCGCGTCGGCCGCATTGCCGGCTTCGGTCAGCGTACGAAAGCGATCGAGCGCGACGCGCGAGCGCAGCAGGTACGCGGCCGTGTCGTCCAGCGTGTGGATCGCCGGCAGGTCGACGTGCGCGATCTCGTCGAGCGAACGGCTCGCGTGATTCAGCGCGTAGAGGCCGAGCCCGCCGACCGCGGCGGCCAGGCACACGAGGATGAGTCCGACCGCCGTGAGCGTCGTGCGGATCGACCAGTTATGCAACATTGCAGATTCTCCCGAAATTGCTGCGCGCGCGGCGCGCTTACCCGCCGAGTGTCTCGATCAGCGCCATTTCACGGCTCGACATCAGCTTCTCGATGTCCATCAGGATCAGCATCCGGCCGTCGACCGTGCCGAGGCCCGTCAGGTACTCGGTCGTCAGCGTCGCGCCGAATTCCGGCGCCGGCATGATCTGGTCGGTCTGCAGCGTCAGCACGTCCGACACGCCGTCGACCACCATCCCGACCACGCGGTTCGACACGTTCAGGATGATCACGACGGTCTGGTGGTCGTACTCGACGCGGCCGAGGTGGAACTTGATCCGCATGTCGACGATCGGCACGATGATCCCGCGCAGGTTGATCACGCCCTTGATGAACTCGGGCGCGTTCGCGATGCGCGTGACGCTGTCGTAGCCGCGGATTTCCTGCACTTTCAGGATGTCGATCCCGTATTCCTCGTCGCCGAGCGTGAACACGAGGAATTCCTGGCCCGTCGCATCGCCGTGCGCCGCGTCGCGGCGGCTCGTCGCGGCATTCGCCGCGGCCGGATTGATCATTTGGACTTCAGCAGACACGTTTGCCCCCAATCGGTTGAATGGCGAGAGTCAGAAGACGGCGAGCTCGGCGCCGGCTCGGGCGCCGTGCGTCGCACGGGTTTCGCGGTTCAGCGCCGCGACGTCGACGATCAGCGCGACGCTGCCGTCGCCGAGGATGGTCGCCGCCGAGATGCCATGCACCTTGCGGTAGTTGGTTTCGAGGTTCTTCACGACCACCTGCTGCTGGCCGACCAGCTCGTCGATCAGCATCGCGAAGCGGCGCCCCTCGGTTTCCATGATCGTGACGATCCCCTGCGTCGGGTCGGTGCGCGCGTCCTCGACCGAGAACACCTCGTGCAGCGCGACCAGCGGCAGGTATTCGCCGCGCACGCGCACCACGCGCTCGCCGTTGCCGACCGTGTAGATGTCGTCGTTCGACGGCTGCAGCGACTCCATCACGAAGTTCAGCGGCAGGATGAAGATCTCGCTGCCCACCTTGACCGACATCCCGTCTAGGATCGCCAGCGTGAGCGGCAGCACGATCCGCGTGGTCGTGCCGCGGCCGGCCTGCGACGAGATTTCGACATGACCGCCCATCGACTGGATGTTGCGCTTCACGACGTCCATCCCGACGCCGCGGCCCGACACGTCGGTCACCGTCTCGGCGGTCGAGAAGCCCGGCGCGAAGATCAGTTGCCAGACTTCGTCGTCGCTGATGTTCTCGGAGATCTGCATGCCCTGCTTCGCGGCCTTCGCGAGGATTCGCTCGCGGTTCAGGCCCGCGCCGTCGTCGCTCACCTCGATCACGATGTTGCCGCCGTGATGCGCGGCCGACAGCACGAGCTGGCCGACCGCGTCCTTGCCGGCGGCGACGCGCTTGTCGACGGTCTCGATGCCGTGGTCGAGGCTGTTGCGCACCAGGTGCGTGAGCGGATCGATGATCCGTTCGATCAGGCTCTTGTCGAGCTCGGTCGCCTGGCCGAACGTGACCAGTTCGACCTGCTTGCCGAGCTTGCCGGCGAGGTCGCGCACGAGCCGCGGGAAGCGGCTGAACACGTAGTCCATCGGCATCATGCGGATCGACATCACCGCTTCCTGCAGGTCGCGCGCGTTGCGCTCGAGCTGCGCCATCCCGTTGAACAGGCGGTCGTGCAGCGCCGGATCGAATGCGGTCGCCGTCTCGGCCAGCATCGCCTGCGTGATCACCAGTTCGCCGACGAGGTTGATCAGCTGGTCGACCTTCTCGACGCCGACGCGGATCGAACTGCCTTCGGCGCCCGCCGCGGCGGCAGCGGCCGGGCGCGCGCGCTTGTCGTCGTGATGCGCGGCGGCGGCCGGCGTCGCGTGTTCGGCTGGCTGGGGTTGTGCGTGTTGTTGCGGCTGCGGCTGCTGGGCGGCGGCGGCCGGCTCGGCCGGCGCCGGCGCCGGTGCCGGAACAGCCGGTTGCGGCGCGGCCGGCGGCGGCGCGAACACCTCGACGCGTGCCGGCGGCGCGGCGGCGGCCGGCTCGGCAGCCTCGGCGGCGGCGCCCTGCGCGGCGGCCGGCGCCGCCTGCGCGGCCGGCGCGGTGCCGTGCGCGACGCGGATCTGGCTTTCGTCGATCACGAAGCAGCACACCGCGACGATGTCGTCCGACGGCACGTCCGATTCGACCCACAGCGACAAGTCGGCGCCCGTTTCCTCGCGGCCGACGATCCGGCCGAGGTTACCGAGTTCCTCGGTGAGCAGTTCGCGATCCTTCGCGTCGACGCCCACGAGCGTGATCTTCAGGTGCGGGCCGCCGGCATCGGCGTCGGCCGCCGGATGCGCGGCCGCGACGGCCTGTTCGACCACATGGTCGGGGGCGCGATCGCCGGCAGCGGCGGGTTCGACGGCGGGCGCCACGGCGGCGACCGGTGCAACCGGCGCGGCCGGCGCAGGCTCGGCGGCCGCAGCAGGCGCACCCGCGCCGCTTTCGGCCTTCAGCCGTTCGAGCTTCGCGCAGATCGTCGCGGCGGCGGCCGCGTCCGGTTCCGCGCTCGCGCGGTAATCAACGAGCTGGTCGGACAACACGTCCTTGGTTTCCAGGAACGCGTCGATCATTTCCTTGGTCAGCGTCAGCTCATGGTTGCGCGCGCGGTCGAGCAGCGATTCGAGGATGTGCGTCGTATCGGTCAGCGCGGAAAAGCCGAACGTCGCCGCGCCGCCCTTGATCGAATGCGCGGCGCGGAAGATCGCCGCCAGATCCTCGGGGTCGGGCGCATCGACGTCGAGGTTCAGCAGCAGCTGCTCCATCTGCGCGAGCAGCTCGTCCGCTTCGTCGAAAAAGGTCTGGTAGAACTGAGTGATGTCGAGAGTCATGCCCGGTCACCGGTTGAATTCGTCGCGTTCATGTCAGGAGGCAGCCGGCTCGGACAGCGTCGCGACCAGCTCGACGAGCACGCCCGGGTCGATCGGCTTTTCGATCCAGCCGGTCGCGCCCGCGTCGCGTGCGGCGTCCTTGAACGCATCGCTGCCCTCGGTCGTCAGCACGAGGATCGGCGTGTCCGCGTACGCGGTCAGCTTGCGCAGCGCGGCGATCACCTCAAGCCCGCTCTTGCGCGGCATGTTCTGGTCGGTCAGGACCAGGTCGTACGGCGCCGTCGCCGCCATGTCGAAGCCGGCTTCGCCGTCCGGCGCCACCGTCACGTCGTAGCCGGCCTGCGCAAGCGTGGCCTGCAGCAGCGCACGCATGGTCGCGGAGTCGTCGATGGCGAGAATGGTTCGGATCATGTCTGTCTCGGAAACGTCAGGGTTTCGGCGCCACGGCGACGGCGCTCGCCACGACCGGACGCACCGCCGGCGTCGGGCCGCCGAGCTGCTGCGCGAGCAGCTTCGAGCCGGCCGCGTCGGCGGACAGCGTCGTCGTCGTCGCGTCGTCGCGCATCAGCGCTTCTTCGGATTTGCGATTCAGCACGATCACGCTGATCCGGCGGTTTTCCGGATCGAGCGGATCGGCCTTGTTCAGGTTCTGCGTCGACGCGAGGCCCAGCACGCGCAGCACTTTCGCCTCGTCCATGCCGCCGGAGATCAGCTCGCGGCGCGACGCGTTCGCGCGGTCGGCCGACAGCTCCCAGTTGCTGTAGCCGCCCTCGCCGCCCGCGTACGGCACGGCGTCGGTATGGCCCTGGACGATGATCCGGTTCGGCACGTCGTTCAGCGTCTTGCCGATCTCGCGCAGGATGTCGCGCATGTACGGCTCGACGTGGTCGCTCGACATCGCGAACATCGGCCGCTTCTGGGAGTCGACGATCTCGATGCGCAGCCCCATCAGCGTCGAATCGATGCGGATCTGCTGCTTGAACTGGCGCAGCGTCGGATTGGCCTCGATCGCGGCCATCAGCTTGATCTGCAGGTCGTGCAGGCGCGTCTGCTCGAGCCGGTCCTGCGCGCCCTGCGCCTGCGACCGGGAATTGTCGTCGCCCGCCTTCGCGAGGCGCTCGGCGAGCGACGTCGTGCCGTCGGTGCGGCGCAGCGTGCCGGCGTCGACGCTCGACAGGTCGCGGCCGCCGCCGTTGATGATGCTGGACTCCTGCGAGCTGCGGTCGCCGCTGCCGAGAATCGCGGCCTTCAGCGGCATGTTGAAGTATTCGGCGATCCCCTTCAGCTGCACCGGCGTGACCGAGCTCAGCAGCCACATCAGCAGGAAGAACGCCATCATCGCGGTCATGAAATCCGCGTACGCGAGCTTCCATGCGCCGCCGTGGTGGCCCTTCTTCGCCGGGGCCACCCGCTTGACGACGATCGCGCGATCCTTGCTCTTGCTCATCGGTCGCTCCGCGTCACTTCGCCTTCACGCGGCGAACATGTTCCTCGAGCTCGGAGAACGACGGACGCTCGGTCGAGAACAGCACCTTGCGGCCGAACTCCACCGCGATCGCCGGCGCATAGCCGTTCAGCGTCGCGAGGATCGTCACCTTGATGCACTGGAACATCTTGGTCGACTCGGCGACGCGCTGCTCCGCGAGGCTCGCGAGCGGCCCGATCAGCCCGTACGACAGCAGGATCCCGAGGAACGTGCCGACCAGCGCCTGCGCGATCATCGCGCCGAGCACCGCGGGCGGCTTGTCGGCCGAGGCCATCGTGTGCACGACGCCCATCACGGCCGCGACGATGCCGAACGCCGGCATCGCGTCGCCGACGCGCATCAGCGCATGCGCCGGGCCTTCGCCTTCGGTGTGGTGCGTCTCGATCTCCTCGTCCATCAGGCTCTCGATCTCGAACGCGTTCATGTTGCCGCCCACCATCAGGCGCAGGTAGTCGGTCAGGAATTCGACGATGTGGCGATCGGCGAGGATCTTCGGGTATTGCGTGAAGATCGGGCTCTTTTCGGGATCGTCGATGTCGGCCTCGAGCGTCAGCGTGCCTTCCTTGCGTGCCTTCGCGAGCAGCACGTAAAGCAGCGCCATCAGCTCCATATAGACGTCCTTCGTGTATTTCGAACCCTTGAAGAGCGTCGGCAGCACGCGCAGCGTGGCCTTGATGGTCTTGCCGCCGTTGCCGAGGATGAACGCGCCGACGCCGGCGCCCACGATCATCAGGATCTCGACGGGCTGGATCAAGGCGCCCAGATGCCCGCCTGCCAGCGCATAACCGCCGAAGACGGACAACAGCGTCACGAGTGTTCCCACGATAATCAGCACTGCCTGTCCCTCACGAAAGACCGGCGGGGAGACCGCCGTTAAACAGGTTTACGGCAGTCGGCAGGAAAACTTTCGCGGCCGCCCGGCGGCGGCCCGACGGTGTTTACCAGCAATGCGCGGACGATTCGCGCGGCCCGCGGGGCGCCACTCGGGCCCCGCTTGCGCCCCGTCCGGCCTTGCCCGGCCCGGCGCTCAGGCCACGGCGGCGGCCAGTTCGGCGCGCGCGGCGGCGGCCTTGCGGGTCTTGCCGGCGCGCGACGGCGGCTGGCAGAGGCCACACACGAAACCTTGATGCGGATCATGAGCATGCGCGACGAAGTGGCCGCCGCAGCGCGTGCACGGGGTCATCTGCAGCATCCCCGAATCGAAGAAGCGCACCAGCGTCCACGCCCGCGTGAGGCTCAGCGCGGCCTCGTCGCCGGACAGGTTCACGTGCTCCAGATAGAGCCGGTACGCCTTCACGATCGACTGGATCGGCTCGCAGCGGCCGTGGTCCTGCATGAACCGGTAGATGTTGTAGAACAGCGACGAGTGGATGTTCGGCTGCCACGTCATGAACCAGTCGGTCGAGAACGGCAGCATCCCCTTCGGCGGCGACACGCCCTTCAGTTCCTTGTACAGCTTGATCAGACGGTCCCGCGACAGGCTCGTCTCCGCCTCCAGCAGTTGCAGCCGGGCGCCCAGTTCGATCAGTTCGATGGCGAGGGTGATTTCCTTCACCTCGATCACGACGCTTTTGCTTGCCATGGTGATAACCGTCCGCTTGACGTTATTCGAATGAATGGCCAACACGCTGCCGGCCGGCGCGGCGCGCCGGGACAAACGCAAGGCGGGATGGATCAGCGGACGCCTTCGACCTGCTGCCCGGCCATCAGGATGGCCGAGTGGGCGTGCGCGACGACATCGCTGCGGCCCTTGTCGGCGAGCGACGACAGCAGCGCGTGATCATCGAAGCGGAAGCGGCACAGCATCTGGTTCGACGCGGCCAGCTTCACGGTCTGCGCGAGCGTGAGGTTGGCGAGCACGTCGGCGAGTTCCTGGGAAATGCCCATGCGGAACATGCCCATCGCCTTGTCTTCCCGCAGCAGTCGCTGCGCGAGGAGGAGGTACGACAGGTTGACCTCTTTGATCTCACTGAGCATTTCGCTGGTAGCGCTCATGATTCCCCCGTTAAAAAGCTTTGCTTTGGCCATTCATGTTATGAAAACGTTTGCTCGATCAGCGCGCACCGGGCGCTCAGTCGGCTCGTTTATAGTCTTACAGGGCGAATTTTGGCCAAACGGGATTTATGTCGGTATCAGCGAAGTGGCGTATGCCGTGCAGGATTTGTCTGTAAACCGTGTAGGAATTTTTCCGACAAGGCGAATTGAAAGGAATCGGAAAAACGGGTTGCAACGCGAATTCGGTTGCGAAGGGCCCCGATGGCCGCCACGCCAGAGGTGGAAGGCTTGCCGGCAAGGCTGCCGACAATCGGATCGGTAAAAATTATAGTGCTTTTTCACGATAGCGCAACAATAGTTATGGCTGTCGCGATTCATGATTCCGCGCCCTTTTTCTCGGGGTTTTCGCGTATTTCATCGTGTAACAAGCCTTAAGTGTTTGAAAAAACACTCGAACCCCTCAGGGCGATATCGATAATGGACTCCAATGGGCGGCGGCGCGAGCCGTGCCGGCCCGCCCCGCAGCTTGCCGTCCGGCGCTCCGCGCACCCCGCCCAGGGCCCGGCCACGTACCGCCAACCGCGTGCGTCGGCAAGTTCCGCAACCTTGTACGGGATCCGTCTCGGCGCCATCGCGCCCCGGATCGACACAGGAGAACATCCATGCGAATTGCCCAGATCGCGCCGCTGTACGAAGCCGTCCCGCCGAAACTCTACGGCGGCACCGAGCGTGTCGTGTCCTACCTCACCGAGGCGCTCGTCGAACTCGGCCATGACGTGACGCTGTTCGCCAGCGGCGACTCCGTCACGTCGGCCCGTCTCGAGGCGGCGTGGCCGCGCGCGCTGCGGCTCGACCCGTCGGTCCGCGATTCGATGGCGCCCCATATGCGGCTCCTCGAGCAGGTCGCCCGGGTCGCGCACGAATTCGACGTGCTGCACTTCCACCTCGACTACCTGCCGTTCCCGCTGATGTCGCGCCTCGACACGCCGTACGTGACGACGCTGCACGGCCGCCTCGACCTGCCGGAGCTGCAGCCGGTATTCGACGCGTTCCCGGATTCGCCGGTCGTGTCGATCTCGAACAACCAGCGCAAGCCGCTGCCGCAGGCCGCGTGGGCCGGCACCGTGTACCACGGGCTGCCCGACACGCTGCTCACGCCGCGGCCGGACGTGAAGCCCGAATACCTCGCGTTCCTCGGCCGGATCTGTCCCGAAAAGCGTGTCGACACCGCGATCCGCATCGCCGCGCAAAGCGGGCTGCCGCTGAAGATCGCCGCGAAGGTCGACAAGGCCGACGCCGACTACTTCAAGGAAGTGATCGAGCCGCTGCTCGGCCAGGCGCACGTCGAATTCATCGGGGAGATCAACGAAGCGCAAAAGCCGGCGTTCCTGTCCGGCGCGAAGGCGCTACTGTTCCCGATCGACTGGCCGGAGCCGTTCGGCCTGGTGATGATCGAGGCGATGGCCTGCGGCACGCCGGTCGTCGCGTTCAACCGCGGCTCCGTGCCTGAAGTGATCGAGGACGGCGTGACCGGCTTCATCGTCGAGGACGTGCAGGGCGCGGTCGGCGCGCTGCACCGGATCGACAGCCTGTCGCGCACCGCGATCCGCGAGCGTTTCGACACGCGTTTCAGCGCGAAGGCAATGGCGCAGCGTTACGTCGAGACTTACGAAACGCTGTGCGCGGCAACCAAGCAACCGGCATTGCGCCGGGTCGCGGGCGCCTGACGCGGAAATCCGCGCCGAAATAGGCCGTAAATCCGCGCCGAAATCGGCGCGCAAAACCCGCAAAACAAAAGAGCCGCATCGTCGATGCGGCTCTTTCCATTTGGCCTTCGGTCACTCGATCAGGAAACGATCGCGGTTTTTGCCGACGATCCAATTCGGCGGCTTGCCGCGCCCACTCCAGGTGGCACCCGACTTCGGATCGCGGTATTTCGGCGGCAACGGCGCCTTCTTCGGCGGACGCCCGCGCCGCGCCCGTTCCGCGAAGCCCAGGTCCTGGGCCGTCAGGCCATATTCGGCAATCATTCGCTGGACATCGGCGATCACCGCTGCCACTTCCTGGCGGCGCACGTCGTCCGCCTGGGCCTGCAGATCGGCGATCTGCGCCTTGAGTTTCGCGTATTGAGACATTTTTCGACTCCCCTTTTCGATGATGCGGCCCCGGCGAATCCGGCCGGGACGCCAACGTCCGTTACGTCATCCGCACTGCCGCCCTGCCCTTCGAAATTAATGCTGCCATCTTTAACCGAATCGTCTATATCGAGAATGCGGACTTATTCTAATAAAAGGCATTCGTCAGCCATTCAAATTTAACAATCGTTTACCCTCCCGAACCCGATTCATTTCCTATAATCCAGACCAATTCCGGACGACGAAATAAATCCGTTGCGTCGGCCGGGGTCTTCAACCCACTTGGACGAGGTCCTTACATGAATCTTTCTCAGCGTCTCGCTGCAGAGGTATTCGGCACGTTCTGGCTGGTGCTCGGCGGGTGCGGAAGCGCCGTGCTGGCCGCCGCCTTTCCGGGCCTCGGCATCGGCTTTGCCGGCGTCGCACTCGCCTTCGGCCTGACCGTGCTGACGATGGCATTCGCAATCGGCCACATCTCGGGTTGCCACCTGAATCCGGCGGTGAGCGTCGGCCTGACGGTCGCCGGCCGCTTCCCGGCACGCGATCTCGCGCCGTACATCGTCGCGCAGGTCGTCGGCGCCACGCTCGGCGCCTTCGTGCTGTACCTGATCGCAACCGGCAAGCCGGGTTTCGACGTCGTCGGCAGCGGCTTTGCGACGAACGGCTTCGGCGATCGCTCGCCCGGCCACTACTCGCTCGCCGCGTCGTTCATCTGCGAAGTCGTGATGACGGGCTTCTTCCTGTTCGTGATCCTCGGCGCGACCGACAAGCGCGGGGTGCCGGCCGGCTTCGCGCCGATCGCGATCGGGCTGTGCCTGACGCTGATTCACCTGATCTCGATTCCGGTCACCAACACGTCGGTGAACCCGGCGCGCTCGACCGGCCCGGCGCTGTTCGTGGGCGGTGACGCGATCGGCCAGCTGTGGCTGTTCTGGGTCGCGCCGCTGATCGGCGCGGTACTCGCGGGGATCATCTACCCGCTGGTCGCCGGGCGTGACGACGCCGTCGACCTGCTGCCGGCATCCGCTCGCACAAGCGAATAAAACACTACGGGGTCAAGCGAGCAGAGCAGCGAGCCTCACGCTGTCGAAGAACATCGAGGCAGGTAATTTCGACGGGCGCCCCTGGCGCCCGTTTTTCATTTCCGCGCGGGACACGCGCCCGGGGCGGACGCTCAGGACGCGACGACGTCGTCTTCCAGCGAGAACAGCGTGCGCAGATGGCGGGCGACGCCCGCGTCGAAGTTGTTGCCGATCCGCGGGACGTGCGGCAGCCGCGCGATCAGGTCGGGGTTCGCGTTGTTCATCATGAACGCATGACCGGCGGTTTCGAGCAGATCGATGTCGTTCATGTTGTCGCCGAATGCGATGCAGTGGCCGACATCGACGCCGAGCCGCGCGAGCACCGCGCGCAGCGCGCGCCCCTTCGACACGTTCGCGGTCATCACTTCGAGGCAGTCGGGCAGCGAGTATGTGACGTACAGCGCGTCGCCGAACTGCACGCGCATCTGCTCCGCGACGACCGCCAGGTCGGCTGGTTCGCCGATATACAGCACCTTCGCGATATCCGCGCCGTCGTGCGCGGCCATGTCGATCACGTCGTACCGGAAGCCCGAATCCTGATGGAATTCGAGCAGGTGCGGCGCGTCGCGGTCGATCAGCCAGCCGTCGTTGGTGAACAGGTTGACGATCACGCGGCCGTGCGCGCCGACGACTGCCGGCTGCACGAGGCTGCGCACGATCGCTGCGTCGATGTCCTGCGCGTGAATCTTCGTGTCGTCCGGCGCATGCACGCGCGCACCGTTCGACGTGATCAGGTACGGCCGGATGCCGAGCACGTCGCGAATGCCGGCGACGTCCGCATAGTGGCGCCCCGTGGCGATCACGAACTGCACGCCGTCGCGGTCGAGCCGGCGAACGGTGTCGATCGTGTACGGGTCGAGCTGGTGGTCGCTGTTCAGCAGCGTACCGTCGAGATCGGTGGCGATGACTTTGTACATGGGGCGGGAGAGTGGCGCTCGGGGCACGGAGGAAGCGTCATTTTAACGTCGTGCCCGGTAGCGCGCCGGGCGGTTGCCGCGCGGTTACCGGGCGGTTGCCGGCCAGGCGCCGCGCGCGATGCTGCTGCGACGCGGCATTCACCGTACGCACCCCGCTCGGCTTGGCTTAGCCCGCCTCCGCCGCCCGCAACGCCTCGAGCGCGAGCCGCAGCGCACCATGCGCCGAATCGTCGAGCGGCGCGCGCAACCGCGCGGCGTGCCGTGCCGGCACGGCCGGCGCGAGCGCGTCCGCCAGCCCGCCGCACAGCGCGACCGGCAACGCGTGCTGCGGATCGAGCGCGTCGATCATCTTGCCGATCTCGTCGCCGGCCTGCGCGATCAGCCCGCGCGCGACCGGATGCGTGCGGTGCGCGAACACGATCGGTGCGAGACGTGCATAGATCGTCTGGTTCGCGTCGCACGACCACTGGACGAGCGCATCGCGATCCCGCGTGCCCGTTTCCGCGAGCAGGGCCGTGGCGAACGCATCGCGCGGCACGCGGCCGTCGAGCGCCTGTTGCGCGTAGGCGAGCGCGCGCACGCCGAGCCACGCGCCGCTCGCCTCGTCGCCGGACGGAAAGCCGAAGCCGCCCGCGATTCGGCACGCGCCGGCCGCGTCGAGCGCCGCCGCGATGCTGCCGGTGCCGAGCGCGACGATGAGCCCCGGCGCGCCGCCATGCGCGCCGACGACGGTGGTATACGCGTCGCTCTCGATCGCGAGCGCGCCGAGCGGCGCCTGCGCGCGGAATGCAGCGAGCCACGCCGCGTTGTTGACGCCGGCCAGCCCGCAGCCGAGCGCGCACTGCGACCAGTCGAATGCGAGACCGGCCTGCGTGAATGCGTCCGCGCACGCCGCGCCGATCGATGCCCATGCCCGCTCGATGCCGAGACCGAGCCCCGACGGGCCGCCGCGCCCCTGCGCCAGCTCGCGCCCATGCCGGTCGGCCAGAACCGCGCGCGTGCCCGTGCCGCCGCCGTCGATGCCGATCGCAAAAAGTAATGCCGCCATGCCTTCATCCCGCTGATTCGAACAGGCGCCAAGCTTAACCGGATCGGCGCCGCGCGCCCATCTGCCGTTCGGCCGGCTATCCCGCCAAAAGGGCTTCCGCTATGCTGGCGCGATCGAATCGACACTGAAAACGAGGCAGACGATGTCGCAGCGGTGCAACTGGGTGAAGACGGAAGCGGACGCTCACTATCACGATACCGAGTGGGGCGTGCCGTCGCACGACGATCGCCACCTGTTCGAAATGCTGATCCTGGAAGGCGCGCAGGCCGGGCTGTCGTGGTCGACGATCCTGAACAAACGCGCGGGCTATCGCGAAGCGTTCGCCGATTTCGACGTCGATGCCGTCGCGCGCTTCACGCCCAAGCGCATCGAGAAATTGCTGGAGAACCCGGGCATCGTGCGCAACCGCGCGAAGGTCGAATCGGCGGTGACCAACGCGCGCGCCGTGCAGCGCATCCGGGAGGAGCATGGGTCGCTCGCCGCGTTCCTGTGGTCGTTCGTCGGCGACACACCGGTCCAGAATGCGTGGCAGTCGTACCGCGACGCGCCCGCGTCGACCGAGCAGTCCGACGCGCTCAGCAAGGCGCTGAAGGCATACGGCTGCAAGTTCGTCGGCTCGACGATCTGCTATGCGCTGATGCAGGCGACCGGCATGGTCAACGATCACGAAGCCGGCTGCCCGTGCCACGCGCAATGCGCGGCGCTCGGCGGCAAGCAGCCGGCCCGCCGGCGCAAGGCGGGCTGACGGCGCGGAGGCAAGTTCGGCGCCGGTGCCGCGCCGCAGACCTGCGGCGATAGCACCGTCCGCTTGGTGCTTGGTGCTTGGTGCTTGGTGCTTGGTGCTCGGTGCTCGGTGCTTGCCGCCCGGCCCTTACCGCGCGGCGCGCGACGACGACGCCGGCACGACCGGCCGCGCGCTCCGCGCGGCCCGCCCGCGAGCGCTGCGCTTCTTCACCCAGATGCAGACGCCCGTTACGCTCAGCATCGCGATCACGATGCCGAGCACGCTCACGGCGACACGTCCCGCGACACCGGCGATCCGCCCCGAGTGCAGTGGAAACTGCGCCTGCATGAACAGGTCGCCAGCCGAACCGCGGCCCGGCACCTGCGCCGCGACGGGTTTGCCGGTCACCGCATTCCAGTACAGCCACGCATTGCCGAGCCCGACGTCGCCATGGTCGTTGCCCGGCGTGAAGAACCCGACCGCATAGGCGTTCATCGCCGGAGCGAACAGCAGCGCACCCGGCGGCGCGGTGATCCCCGCGTCGCGGCCGGCCGAGCGGGCGATCTCGATGATCCGCTCGCGCGGGAGCACCTGGCTGCCCGCCGGGGCCGGCGGGAAATGCTCGGGATTGGTGTACGGCGTCTCCGCGAGCGGCGACACCAGCGAGACCAACGGGCGCACGACCGGAACGGCAAGGTTCATCGAGATCGACGTGACCGCGACGACGAGCAGCAGCCCCCACACCCACACGCCCCCCGAGCGGTGCAGGTCGAACACGAGCGGATAGCCGCCGCGCCGCACACGGAACGCGAACGACTTGCGCCAGCTTTTCAGGTTCGGAAACGCGAGCACCAGCGCAATCAGGCTGTCGATCGCCCACACGATGCCGACGACGCCCATCACCCAGAACCCGAAGTTGATCCCGCCGTACACGGGCAGGAACAGCGAATAGTGCAGCCGGTAGATGAACGGCATCAGGTCGAGCCGCGCGAGCGACAGCGCGCCCCATTCGCGGCGGCCCTGCACCGCACCGGTGGCGGGATCGACGGCGATCTGGCTGAAACCGAGTGCATACGGCTGGCCGGTCGCCGGATCGGTACGCGGCATCACGCCCGCCTGCAGCGTGCGCCCCGGTTCGACCGCGAGCGGCAGATAGGTCACCTGCACGCGCGGATCGGCCGTCTCGATGCGCGCCGCGAGTTCGAGCGGCGCCAGCGGCGCCGCGCCGCTGCGCGCGATATAGAAATCCGGGTTCAGCGCCGCGTCGAGCTCATGGTCCCACGCAATCAATGCGCCGGTGAGCCCCGCGACGAACAGGAACAGCGCGATGGCGAGTCCGAACCAACGGTGCAGGCGGACGAGAAACGGTCGCAGAAACGCATTCATCGCGTGCGCAGCGAAAGGAAGGCGGGCCGGCACGAGCGGCGGCCCCGATTCGACGGGAGGCAGTTCATTCGATGTCGGGCGCCGCGCAACGGTCATCCGGCCGGGTCAGGCAAGGCCGGATGCCCTTGTACGCGGCATGGAATTGTTGCGCCGTGGGCGGGTTTTGATACGATGCGCGACATTTTAACGCAATGCGAATGATTCTTACTCGCATTTTTGCTCGCTCGCCATGACCGTCAGCCTTGCCCGCCCTCCTGTCCGTCCACGCCGCGTGGCCGCCGCCCTCGCCTGCCTTGCCGCCTCGCTCGCGCATGCGGACGATTCATCCGGCGACGCCGCGGTCCTGCCTGCCCTGAACATCACGGCCGCGCACGATTCACCCCAACACTTGACCGACACGATCTCGACCGGTGCACTCGGCACCCGCCGCCAGCTGGACACGCCGTTCTCGACGACGATCGTCACGTCGGAAGAACTGGAGGCACGCCAGCCGTACAAGCTCGGCGACGTGTTCGCGAACGACGCGTCGGTGTCCGACAACAGCGGCGCGTACAGCGCGTGGGCCAGCTACATGACCGTGCGCGGCATGCAGCTCGACTGGCAGAACGGCTACAAGATCGACGGGCTGCCGTTCGTCACGTACGGCATCACGATGCCGTACGAGCAGCTCGAGCGCGTCGAACTGCTGAAGGGGCTCGGCGGCTTCCTGTATGGCTTCGTGACGCCGGGCGGCGTCGTCAACTACGTGACGAAGCAGCCGGGCGCCGAGCCGGTGCGCAGCGTCGATGTCAGCTACCGCAGCACCAACGTGTGGACGGAGCATGTCGATCTTGGCCAGCGCTTCGGGCCGAACGACATGTTCGGCGCGCGGCTGAATGCGACGCACGAGGAAGGCAAGACGTACAACGACGGCAACATCCGCCGGGACAGCGTGTCGCTCGCACTGCAGGCGAACCTGACGCGCGACCTCTCCGTGTCGTTCGGTGCGCTGTACCAGGATCGCCGCACGACCGGCCAGACGCCGTCGATCTTCACCGGCAGCTATCCGGGCGGCGCACTGCCCGCCACGATCAGCGGCGGGTCGACGAACCTGGGCGGCAAGGACCAGTACCTGAACACGAACCTGCAGCTCTATACGGCCGGGCTTCAATACCAGCTCGCGCCGGACTGGCAGCTCGACGTCGCGTACAGCTACAGCAAGGCGACACGCCGACGCAACGAAAGCACCCTGTACCTGCAGGACGCCGCAGGCAACTACACCGACAGCCGCTACGTCGGCATGGAGGATCACCGCTTCAGCCAATGGCGCGCGATGGTCGAGGGCAAGGTGCGCACGGGCCCGTTCAGCCACCAGATCGTGCTCGGCGCGTCGTGGCAGAAGCAGGCGAACGACTATTCGGCGAACAGCGTGTTCGTGCCGCTGGGCGCCGGCAACCTCTATGCGCCGAATCCGTACCGCTACGAGAGTCCGCACGGCTTCATCCAGTACCGCACGAGCGAGATCGTGCAGAAATCGCTGTTCGCGAGCGACACCGTGCAGTTGACCGAGCGCTGGTCGGTGCTGGCCGGCGTGCGCTACATGAACTACGAGCAGCGCGCATTCCAGGCAAGCGGCGCCGAGGACCCCGGTTACCACCAGAACGGCGTGGTGACGCCGACTTTCGCGGTGATGTTCAAGCTCGCGCCGACGACCACCGCGTACGCGAGCTACGCCGAGTCGCTCGAGCCCGGCAGCCGCGTGAACGACGTCTACGCGAACGCGGGCCAGGTGCTCAAGCCGCTGCGCAGCAAGCAGTACGAGCTGGGGATCAAGAGCGAGCACGCGCGCTGGAGCGCGACGGCCGCGCTGTTCCGCATCGAGCGCAGCGCCGAATACGCGAACGCCGCGAACGTCTACGTGCAGGATGGCGAATCGATCATTCAGGGGATCGAGGTCGGCGCGCGCGCGAAATTCGGCGCGCACTGGAACGCGGGCGTCGATGCGATGCTGCTCGACGCGTGGTACGCGAACGGGATCGGCAACAACGGCAACCGTGTCGCCGGCGCGCCGCGCTTCGTACTCGCGGGCGACCTCGGCTATGCGGTGCCGGGCGTGCCGGGGCTGACGCTCGGCGTCGACGCGAAATTCACCGGCGCGACGCCGTTGCGCGCGGCCGGCGGCCTCGACGCGCCGGGCTTTCTCGTCGTCAACGCCGGCGCGCGCTACCTGACGCGGGTCGGCCGCCACGACGTGACGCTGCGCGCATCGATCGACAACGTGCTGAACCGCCGTTACTGGGAATACCAGTACGCGGACTACGTGAAGCCGGGCGATCCGCGCACGGTGAGCCTGAGCGCGAAGATCGACTTCTGAACGCGGCGGCCGGCGGCTGCATACCGCAGGCCTCCGGCCGGCGCCGCCGCGCGACCCGTCGGCCGCCGCAGCCTCGGGATTTTCCCGGCCTGCAAAAGCAAAACGGCGGAGCGGCCTCTTTCGAGGCACACTCCGCCGTTTCGCGGCGAACCGTCAGACGCTCTTAGTGGAGCTTCTTCGGCAGCATCTGGCTGCGCAGGCGCTTGTGCAGGCGCTTGACGGCTGCTGCCTTCTTGCGCTTGCGGACTGCGGTCGGCTTTTCGTAAGACTGGCGCTCACGCAGTTCAGCGATCAGGCCATTTTTTTCGATAGCGCGACGAAAGCGGCGAATCGCCACTTCGAACGGCTCGTTTTCTTTCAGAAGAATCGTCGTCATGTCGTTCCTAAATTGCTTAAACGGTCAAAAACGTAGCGGCCAAGCGCCACGCACCGGCCATCCGAGCGTCCCCACAACAGGCGAAACGAGCGGAAATACGGCCTCGGAGGCCGGAAAAGAGAGGCGGAAAGCACCGCGAGTACGCTTCACAACCGCGTGCAGCGCCGCGTTTGACTGCCAGCAGACATGCCGAAACCGGCAAAGGCGTGACAGAAAATCTCAATTCAGCCCGCCATCATAGCAGGGAATCACAGACAAAACCACCCTTTTGTCGGTCGTGTGTGCACAGCGTCACGACTGAGTGCCGGAGCCGCATCGGGCCCGTTTCTGCCCCCGTTTAATCCGGCGCGGTGCCGGGGCGGTCCGAAATGACAAAGAAGGATAAAAAATCGGGCCGAATCTCCAAGTGCCCCTCAAGTTTTGTTTTGGTGCGCCGAAATCCTGCTCTGAGGCGGCCAGCAATGAACGAGTGCTTCCGCCGACGCCAAAACGGCTTTCCAGGGCTTTCGGCTTACACAGGAGATTTTTCCATGCTCGGAATTAACAGCAACATCAACTCGCTGGTTGCACAGCAGAACCTCAACGGCTCGCAAAACGCCCTGTCCCAGGCCATCACGCGCCTGTCGTCGGGCAAGCGCATCAACAGCGCAGCGGACGACGCAGCAGGCCTCGCGATCTCGACCCGGATGCAGACCCAGATCAACGGTCTGAACCAGGGCGTGTCGAACGCCAACGACGGCGTGTCGATGATTCAAACGGCATCGAGCGCACTGTCGTCGCTGACGAACAGCCTGCAGCGTATCCGCCAGCTGGCCGTCCAGGCGTCGACGGGCACGATGTCCACGACCGACCAGGCAGCACTGCAACAGGAAGTTTCGCAGCAGATCCAGGAAGTGAACCGTATCGCGTCGCAAACGACGTACAACGGCACGAACATTCTCGACGGCTCGGCAGGCATCGTGTCGTTCCAGGTCGGCGCGAACGTCGGTCAGACGATTTCGCTGGACCTGAGCCAAAGCATGTCGGCTGCGAAGATCGGCGGCGGCCTGGTGCAGAAGGGCCAGACGGTGGGTACGGTGACGGGTCTGTCGCTCGACAACAACGGCGCGTACACCGGTTCGGGTGCAACGATCACCGCGATCAACGTGCTGTCCGACGGTAAGGGTGGCTACACGTTCACCGACCAGAACGGCGGCACCATCTCGCAATCCGTTGCCCAGTCCGTGTTCGGCGCAAACGCAACCAGCGGCACCGGTACGGCAGTCGGCAATCTGACGCTGCAGACTGGCGCAACCGGCGCAGGCACCTCCGCCGCGCAGCAGACGGCAATCACCAACGCAATCGCTCAGATCAACGCCGTCAACAAGCCGGCTACCGTGTCGAACCTCGACATCAGCACGGTCAGCGGCGCGAACGTCGCGATGGTGTCGATCGACAACGCGCTGCAAACGGTGAACAACGTGCAGGCGGCACTCGGCGCGGCACAAAACCGCTTCACGGCAATCGCCACGTCGCAGCAGGCAGAATCGACCGACCTGTCGTCGGCACAGTCGCAGATCACCGACGCGAACTTCGCGCAGGAAACCGCGAACATGTCGAAGAACCAGGTGCTGCAGCAAGCAGGCATCTCGGTGCTCGCACAGGCGAACTCGCTGCCGCAGCAGGTCCTGAAGCTCCTGCAGTAATCGCGTAGCAACCCACGGCCGGGCCCCGCGTAATGCGTGGCCCGGCCGCAGGCACTTGACGCGCGGGGCATTGCCCCGCCGCCAGGTCTTCACCCAGAATTCCACGGATCATCCGCCGCACGGAGCACTACGATGTCGACGATCAATTCCGCCGTCACAGCCGCCAACAATTCGGCCAACAGCCAGCTGCAGCAGGCTGCCCAATCGATCATCAGCGGTTCGACCGGCAACTCGTCGATGGACGTCAACTCGCTCGTGACGGCACTCGTCAATGCGAAAACCGCCGGCCAGGCCGCCGCGCTCAATGCGCAGCAAAGCAGCGACAACACCCAGATTTCCGCGTACGGCGCGCTGTCGGCCGCGCTGAGCGCACTGCAGGCGAGCCTCACGACGCTGTCGAACGGCTCGCTGCAGAACACCTTCACCGCGACCGCGAGCGGCACCGGCCTGACCGCGACCGCGGGTGCCGGCGCGGTGGCCGGCAGCTATTCGGTCGGCGTCACGCAGATCGCGACGTCGCAGTCGCTGTCGTCGGCCGCGTTCGGTGCGTCGACCGCGCTCGGCACCGGCACGATGACGCTGTCGCTCGGCAGCCAGTCGTTCTCGGTCGATGTGAACGGCACCAACAACACGCTGTCCGGCATCGCCGCCGCGATCAACACCGCGACCGGGAACCCGGGCATCGTCGCGTCGGTCGTCAACGGCAGCGACGGCGCGCACCTCGTGCTCAGCTCGACGCCGACCGGCGCGGCGAGCACGATCGGCGTCGCGCTCAGCAACGTCGCCGGCGACAACGGCCTGTCCAGCCTCGGCGTCACGTCGACAGCCAGCACGACGGGCGGCCAGTCGACGATCACGTCCGCGAATAGCGGCGCAGCATGGAAACAAAGCACCGCCGCGCAGGACGCCGCGTTCACGATCAACGGGATCGCCGGCACCAGCGCGAGCAACACCGTGACGAGCGCGATCACCGGCGTTACGCTGAACCTGACCAGCGCCGCCGTCAGCGCCACGCAGCCGCAAACGTTGACGGTCGCGACCGACACGAAATCCCAGGCCGCCGCGATCAACAACTTCGCGACGCTCTACAACACGCTCGTCACGACGATGGGCTCGCTGTCGAGCTTCACGTCCGGCGCGTCGTCGCAAGGCCCGCTGCTCGGCGACTCGACGCTGAACACGATCAAGAACGCACTCGCGTCGATCGTCGCGAGCGGCGTGACCAGCAACGGCTCGACGGTCAACCTCGCGTCGATCGGCGTCACGCTGCAGGCCGACGGCACGCTGAAGGTCGACAGCACGGCGCTCAACGGGGCGCTGCAGAACAATCCGACGGGTGTCGCGTCGCTGTTCAACTCGACCAACGGGATCGGCGAGCAGTTGACGACGAACATCACGAACTACACGAAGACGAACGGACTGATCGCCGCGCGTACTACCGCGCTCAGCAACGATCTGAAAAACGTCGCCCAGCAGCAGACGACGCTGTCGAACTACGCAGCCCAGCTCACAAGCCAGTACCAGGCGCAGTTCACCGCGCTCAACACGCTGATGGCGACGATGAACAGCAACTCGCAATACTTGACCCAGCTGTTCGGCGGCGCGAACAGCGGCGGCGCGCTGGCGAACAACAAGAGCTGACCGCTAGCCGGACAGGAGAGCCCAGATGGAACAGACCGAACTGATTGCGCAGATCGACGCGTTCACCGATGCGATCGAACACGCGGCCGCGATGGCCGACTGGATCGAGGCCGTGCGCCTCGTCGATGCGCGCGGGTCGCTCATCGCGCTGCTCTCCACCGACCAGCCGCCCGTCGGCATCGCCGCGATCCGCCGCATGCAGGCCAGCAACGACCGGATCTTCGCCGGCGCGCAACGCGCGCAGCAGGAGCTGACCGACGAATACCAGACGGCAATGAGCCGCGTGCAGGCCGTCGGCCAGTACCAGAGCATCGCGAACCGTTAAGACCCGCCGCGCGGCGTGCTCGACACGCATGCGCCGCCAATCCGACAACAAGAACTACACGCTGATGTGAGGGCGTGCTCGTTCGCCTCCCCGCCCGCCTCGTGCGGGCGTTTTTTTGGGGCGCCGCCAGCCGCACCGTCCCGGCGTCGGCCGACCGCTCAATCGACCAAACTGACCGGGCTTTTCCCGTCACCTCGCGGCATCGGCGCGACGGCACGCTACCCATAATGGTATCGACCGACTTTCCGCAGATTTCATCATGTTCTCGACCGAACTGCCCGCCTCCGCCGCGCTCACGCCTGAACAGCAGCTTGCGCAGGACATTGCGCTCGTCATGGAGAACGCGCTCGAGCGCCAGCGCAGCGGCGCGTTCGACGACGCCCGGGCGCTGTACGAGGCCATCCTCGACGCGGTGCCCGCGCATGGCGATGCGCATTACAACCTCGCGGTGCTGATGGTCGATACGGGCCAGGCGGCCGACGCGGTGCCGCATTTCGAAGCCGCCATCGGCGCGAGCCCGGACAACGGTTACTACTGGGTCAGCTATATTCATGCGCTGCATCGCAGCGGGCAAACGGCCGCCGCGTGGATCGCGGTCGAAATCGCGCAACAGCGCGGCGTGCACGGCCCGGCGCTCGACGGGCTGATCGCGCAACTGGCGTCGCCCGACGTCGTGCTCGCGACGGCCGCGGTTGCGCCGAGCGGCATCGACACGGCGATCGTCCTGGAAACCGCGGCCGGCCACGCAGGGAAGAGCAACGCCGGCAAGCCGGTCCGGCGCCCCAATCAGACGCTGCTGCAAAAGCACGCGGCGCTGTTCGACAAGAACAAGCACGCGGAAGCCACCGCGCTTGCGCGGCAGCTGGTCGCCGACTACCCGGAAGACGGTGCATGCTGGCGCGCGCTGTCCGCATCGCTTCACCGGGAAGGCCGCTTCGCGGAGATGATCGAGGCCGGATTTCGTACGATCGAATTGCTGCCGGATGAATTGCTCGTGCGCATGCTGCTCGCCGACACGCTGCGGATGGTGAACCGTCTCGCGGAGGCCGACGAGCAGTGCACGCGCCTGCTCCAGCTTCAGCCCGATCACCCGGAGGCCTTCCGGATTCGCGGTCTGGTGCTGTTCGCGCTGCGCCGCACGGATGAAGCGATCGCGGCCTGCCGACGTGCGGTCGAGCTTGCGCCCAACGCCGCTGCGCCGTGCGGCACGCTCGGCTTCGTGCTGCTCGAACTGGGCGCCACGCAGGAAGCGATCGGCTGGCTGAAACGCTCGATCGAAATCAATCCGACCGACAGCATCACCCACAGCAGCATGCTGTTCTGTATCGCGCACAGCAGCGACTTCGATCCGCAGGCGCTCGTTGCGGCACACCGCAAGTTCGGCGAGCGCTACGGCAATCACAAGCGCAAGCGCGCGGCCGTGTTCTCGAACCCGCGCGACCCGGCGCGCAAGCTACAGGTCGGCTTCGTGTCGGGCGACCTGTTCAGCCACGCGGTCGCCTCCTACGCGGTGCCGGTGATCGAGCATCTCGCGGCCGATCCCGGCATTGCGATGCACTTCTATCACAATCACTTCGAGGAAGATCACACGACCGAGCGCTTCAAGGCCCACGCCACGACTTGGCGCAACGTCGCCGGCATGAGCGACACGGCCTTCCTCGAGCGTGTCCGGAACGACCACATCGACATCGTGATCGACCTGTCTGGGCACACCGGTCGTAACCGGCTAGTCGCGCTGGCGCAGCGCGCGGCGCCGGTGCAGGCGTCATGGATCGGCTATCCGGCCACGACCGGCCTCGCCGCGATGGACTACTACCTGACGGACCGCTTCGTCGCGCCGCACGGCGCATTCGACGACCAGTTCGTCGAACAGATCGTGCGGCTGCCCGCGATCGCGCCGTTCATGCCGCCGCCGAACTGCCCGCCCGTCAACGTGCTGCCCGCACTGCACAACGGCTATACGACGTACGCGAGCTTCAACCGCCTGAACAAGCTGAGCCCGCACGTGATCGAGGTCTGGTCGCGCGTGCTGCACGCGGACCCGACCGCACGCATGGCGCTCGGCGCGATCGGCAGCGAAGGCGACAAGCAGACGCTGACCGAATGGTTCGCCGCCTGCGGTATCGACGCCAGCCGTCTGACGTTCCACCGGCGCTCGAACATCCCCGTTTACATGCAGCAGCATCACGGCGTCGACCTCTGTCTCGACGCATTCCCGTACACCGGTTCGACGACCACGCTGAATGCGCTGTGGATGGGCGTGCCGACCGTGACGATCCCCGGCGCGACGATGGCCGGGCGCGGTAGCGCGGGCTGGCTGCAGCACGTCGGGCTCGATGCGTACATCGCGACGGACGAGGACGACTTCGTCGCGCGGGCGCTGACGCTCGGCCGCGACACCGCCGCGCTGCAGGCGCTTCGCGCCGGCCTGCGCGCGCGCTGCGGGGAGTCCGCCGCGTTCCGGCCGGCCGTCGTCGCGGCCGGGCTGTCGTCCGCGCTGCGCACGATGTGGACCCGCTGGTGCGCGGGAGAGCCCGCCACCGCATTCGACACGCCGCTGTTCGACGACGTGGCGACCGCACCGGCCGCTGCCGAGGCCTGAACGCCGCGCGTTATCGAGAGAGACCATCATGACCGCCAGCCTGCCCGCATCGTCCGTCGCGCAACTGCCGCACGAACGCATCTACGTCACGCAACCTCACCTGCCGCCGCTCGCGGAATTCCTCCCGTATCTCGAGAAGATCTGGGAGAGCCGCACGCTGACGAACGGCGGCCCGTTTCACCAGCAGTTCGAGCGCGCGCTGTGCGACTATCTCGGCGTGCCGTACCTGTCGCTGTTCGCGAACGGCACCCTTGCGCTCGTCACCGCGCTGCAGGCGCTGCGCATTACCGGCGAGGTGATCACCACACCGTACTCGTTCGTCGCGACCGCACACTCCCTGCTGTGGAACGGCATCAAGCCGGTATTCGTCGACGTCGCGCCCGGCACGCTCAATCTCGACCCCGCACGCATCGAAGCGGCGATCACGCCTCAGACCACCGCGATCATGCCCGTGCATTGCTACGGCAATCCGTGCGACGTCGACGCGATCCAGAAGATCGCCGACAACTACAACCTGCGCGTGATCTACGATGCGGCGCACGCGTTCGGTGTGCAGAACGCCGACGGCAGCGTGCTCGCGCACGGCGACCTGTCGGTGCTGAGCTTTCACGCGACGAAGGTGTTCAACACGTTCGAGGGCGGCGCGATCATCTGCCCCGACGCGAAGACCAAGCAGCGGATCGATCACCTGAAGAACTTCGGTTTCGTCGATGAAGTCACGGTCGTCGCGCCCGGCATCAACGGCAAGATGAGCGAGATCAACGCCGCGTTCGGGATGCTGCAGTTGCAGCATATCGACGGCGCACTCGCGCGCCGCCGCGAGATCGACGCGCTGTACCGCACACTGCTGGCCGACGTGCGCGGCATCCGCTGTGTGCCGCTCGGCGGCCAGACTGTCGCGAACCACGCGTATTTCGCGATCCTCGTCGACGAAGACTATCCGCTCGACCGCGATGCGCTGTACCAGAAGCTGCGCGACTACGATGTGTATGCGCGCCGCTACTTCCATCCGCTGATTTCGGAATTTCCGATGTACCGCGGGCTGCCGTCCGCCAGCCGCGACAACCTGCCGGTCGCAAGCGAGGCCGCGCGCAAGGTGCTGTGCCTGCCGATCTATCCGGCGCTCAGCGACGACATGGTCCGCCGCATCGTCGAGCTGATCGCCTTCTGACTCGCCGCGCCTACAGGTAACGCTCGTCGGCCGCGCGCGTGCGGATCCGGCGCGCCGGGTTGCCGTATGCAACCGTGTACGGCTCGACGTCGTGCAATACGACCGCACCCGCGCCGACGACGCTGTGCTCGCCGACCGCAATCCGGTGCCGCAGCATCGCGCCGAGGCCGATCGCGGCGCCGCGGCCGATCCGGCAGTTGCCGCCCGTGACGACGCCGGGGGCGAGGCTCGAGAAATCGTCCATCACACCGTCGTGGTCGAGCGACGCATTCGTGTTGACGATGCACCCTTCTCCGATCGAGCAGCACGGGTTAATCACCGCGCCGGCCATCACGACCGTGCCCGCGCCGATCGTCGACGCCTTGCCGACACGCGCGGCAGGATGCACCGCCGAAACGTGCGGCAGGCCGGGCACGAGCGACGCAAGACTCGCCGTGACGCTCTCGCGTGCGTGATTGTCACCAATGGCCACCAGCGCCCCGCCGATCCCGTGCTTGTCGACCAGCTGCGGCAAATCGCGCTCTGCACCCAGCACCGCGTAGCCTAGCGTTTGCTCGCCGGCGGTGCGGAACGAATCGATCAGCCCGGCGATCCGGTACCGGCCTGCCTGTTCGACGATGTCGATCACGACCTTGGCGTGACCGGACGAGCCGACGATGACGATGTTTTCCACGAGGGCCTCGATTGATCTGAAAAGCGGGGACAGCATGGCCGCGTTCCCGGCAGTATGCCGTGTCGCTACGACCGCGCGTCGCGCGCGCCGTCACGTCAGACGGTATGCGCCGTTTCGTCCGTCGTCACGCGTCCGACTGAAAAATGTGCGGCAAACGCCTCCCGGAGCCGCTCGGCCATTTGAATCCAGTTGTCGCCGCGCCCACGCCGGAACAGCCGCACCGTGCCCGGATACCAAGGCGAATCCTCACGGTCGTGCATCCACCGCCAGTCCACGTCCTGATTCGGCAACAGCACCCAGCAAGGCTTGCCGAGCGATGCGGCCAGATGCGCGGTCGACGTGTCGACGCACACCACGAGATCGAGTTGCGCGACGATCGCGGCCGTATCGGCGAAATCGTCGATTTCCGAGCCCAGGTGCAGCAACGGCAGGCTACCCGGCGGATGCCGCGCCTCATCCTCGCCCTGCCCCTTCTGCAGGCTCACGAAATTCACGCCGGGCACGCTCCACAGCGGCGTCAGCAAGGCAAGTGACGGCAGTGAGCGGTGCGCATCGTTGTGATGCTTCGGGTTGCCTTTCCACACGAGCCCGACGCGCGGGCCGGCCGGCAGCGCATCGAGGCGCGCGCCCCAGCGAGCGACGCGCGCCGGATCGGGTACGAACCGCACCGGCGGCGGGATCGTGTCGAGTGTCGTGCCCGCGTGCATCGGCGCGCTCAACAGGCTCGTCCAGTAATCGAATTGCCCGGCCTGCGCGGTGGCCGCCTCGTGATCGAGCACCGCGTCGACACCGTCGACCGTCTCCATCAGTCGATGCAGCGCCGGCTGGCACGCGAACACCACCCGCGCCGCGCCCCTCGCGCGAAATTCCGCGAAATAACGGCTGAACTGCAGCATGTCGCCAAGACCATCCTCCTGCCAGACGAGCAGCGTCTTGCCGGCCAGCGGCTCGCCTTGCCACTGCGCGCACCGCAGTACCTCGCGGGTTCGGCGGTGCACGAACGTCGACTGCTCGTAGCGCGATTCGTAGCGGCGCCAGCCTTCCTCGAATCGTCCACGGCCGAGCAGCAGCGTCGCCAGCCCGAAGCGCGCGTCGTCATAGTCGGCGCGCAGGTCGAGCGCGCGACGGTATGCGCGTTCGGCTTCATCGAGTTGGCCCGCATGCGCCAAGGTCGTGCCGAGGTTGTAGTGCACCTCGGCCATCTGCGGCGCGAGCGCCAGCGCGTCGGTGAACGCGACGGCCGCTTCATCGTGGCGGCCCTGCGCACGCAGGACGCAGCCGAGATTGTTGTGTGCCTGGGGCAGGCCGGGCCGGCAGCGGATGGCGTCGCGATAGGCCGCCTCCGCTTCGGACAGCCGATCGAGGTTCTGCAGCGCGACGCCGAGGTTGTAATGCGCTTCCGGATGATCTGGACACAGTGCGATGGTCTGCCGGCTAGCCGCCTCCGCTTCCGGCAGCCGCTGCATGTCGACGAGGATCGCGCCGAGATTCGCGTGCGCGAGCACATGATCGGCGCGAACGGCGATCGCGAGCCGGTACGCGAGCTCCGCCTCCGCGGGCCGGACGAGGATGCGAAGCAGGTTGCCGAGATCGGTCAGCACGTCGGGCGACCGCGGCTCGATCGACAGGGCCTGCCCGAACGCCTGCTCGGCTTCGTCGAACCGACCGAGCGCTTCGAGCACCTTGCCGAACCGGTGATGGTGCGACGCGCGCAACGGCGCGACGCAGGCAAGCTGCCGGCGCAGGATCACTTCGGCTTCGGGCAAGCGCTCCTGCGACAGCAGCAGCGCGTGAAGGCCGTCGTATGGGGGCTCGAACGCCGGCATCGCGTCGATCGCGCGCCGCCACCACGCCTCGGCATCCGCCAGCCGGTTCAGGCCCAGCGCACAGACGGCCGCGACGTGCAGCGCCGCGACGTCCACCGCGGGCGCGTCGAGCAGCGGCGCGATGTGCGACAGCGCGTCGGCAAACTGTCCGTTCTGGCACAAGGTCGCGGCGTGTTGAACGCACGCGGAAACGTCGGAAGCTGGCGTCGTCATGGAGGGCTGGGCAAAGCGGCGGACATTCATCCCGTCCGGCCGTCACGGCGGCAGCCCGGCATGCGCGACGCGTGTCGCGCCCGGGCGACCGTTTCGGCACGGAGAGCGTCGATTGACAGGTTACCGAAGCACGCGCGCACGCAATGCGGCGATCTGAGCCCATTCCATGCGGTTGTTCGGGCGATGGCCCCGTCACCCCGTGCGTGGCGGGGCCTCGCTGAACGACACCGGCCGTCCGCTCAGCTCGACGAACATCCCCCGCAACTGCTCGAACTGCACGAGCTGGAACTGCACGAACTCGACGAACTGCAGCTCGACGACGAGCAACTGCTGTCGGACGAAGTGCCACCGCCCGCTTTCGCCGCGGCGGCCGACGAGACCTGCGAGGCCGCCAGCACCGGGCCTGCATACGCCGACCATACGGTACCGGCCAGCGCGCCTGCACCGAACAGCGCTGCGGTCCACAGCAACGGGTCCGGATCGTCGCGTTCGGCGTCGCGTATCCCGGACGCTCCCTGCCCGCTGCGTACGTGCCGCGCGTCGCGCGCAGCCCGCGGATCGTGCGCGTTCCGGCGCTCGAGCAGCGCGGCGCGCCCGGCCGCCGTTGCACCGCCGCGCCCGAAGCCGGTCAGCCTTCCAGCGACGATCCGGTACGCGATCGCGAACACCGCCATGCAGATGCACAGCAGCAGCACGGGCCGCCCGCGGCTCAAACCGACCGCAAGCTTCGCGGCACCCGTGCCCAACACGAGCAGCGCGATCGCGCGCGCGGCCATCAGGGACGCGCGCAACTCGCCGGGCGCCCATAACCAGCCCTGCGCACGCATCCCGTCGACGACCTCCTGCGCATACCTCGCAAGCCGCTCGCGAAACACGCCGTAGCGTACGGTGCCGGACGGTTGTTCGTTGAGCCACGCGCAGTAGTCGTCGTACCGGCCCGCGCGTTCCAGATCCGCGATCTTCACGTAGCTGCCTTGCCGGTGAACGCTCCACAAGCCGACCGCGCCCGCATGCGCGAGCGACATCGTCACGACCTGCGCGACCCGTGCTTCGCCGCCGGTGAGATAGGCGACTTCGTCGGCGCTCAGCCCGGACGAAGCCTTGCGCGTGCGCCGGCCCCAGCGCCGGATGCGAAATTCGATAGCCTGGAGCGCGACGATCAGCAACAACGCGAGAATACAGGCCGGCACGTAGAACGCGAGAAACTGCGGTCCCGTGTAGTCCAGCACGTCGAGATCCTGCGCCGATGCGCAGGTCGCGGCGACGCTCGCGGCCGCCGCCGGCCACACGAGTTTCGGTAGACGGTCGCGCCATGCGCGGCGCGGCGCCACGGCGGCCATGCGCTCGGTCTGCCGCGCCTCTGCATCCGCCTCGGCCTGCCGGTCGACCGGACGCGGCCAGATCGATGCCGGCGGCTCACAGCCGAACAGCCGACGATAGCTGTCGAGCGTGTCGCGGTAGCGCTGCGCGTACACGGCGGCCTCGTCGGGCGCGCCGGTACCGGGCATATGGTGCAACCGTGCGCGCAGCACGTCGGCGCAAAAGACATCCCAGTATTCGAGCGTGTATTGCAGATGGAAATGCCACGCGGCATCGACCGCGACCGACGGCGTGACCGGATACCCGGCCGCCTGCGCGAGAAACGCGAAGCGCTTGTATTCGTCGATTACGGCCAGCGCGTGGTCGTGCGACCAGCCTTCGGCTTCGGCGAGGCGCCGGCTGTACGGCAGCGGCGCATGCGGATCGTCGGGGGAATACGCGTGCAGACGCGCAAGCAGCGCCTGCTGCGCATCGGTCAGCGGGCAGGCAGCGACTGCGGTCGAGGTAGACGGGATGGCAGCCATCGGGAGTTGGCGCGATGCGCGGACGGCCGCCGCGATCGACGCTTGGAGTTGTCGTTGCGGGCGATTCTCGCACAACGGCGAATGCACCGGCACTGCCGCCTGGGACCGGCTCGGCGCGACGATGACCGCATCCGGGATCGAACCAGCAACCCCTGCCTTCGGAGTTTTACCTACGCGTGCCTAACCCTTCTCCGGCAAGGCTCCGCAGGCCGCGCCCCCGGCAGAACCAAGGCTGCGCAAGCGCACTCAAGCCCGCCCCGGTTCACCCAGGCTGCAATTCGGCTGCACGGCACTCGCCCGTGAACCTCGGCACCCGTCCATGAAGCGTAAAGCGCGATGCACGTCGCGACACGCGCCCGGCTGCGTGTCCGCGCAGACCACGCACGCATCTCGTTGAGCCCCGCCCCGCGAAGCTCGACCATGAGCACCATCTTCACTGCCTCACGGCTCGAGACCTCGCCATGGCAAACAGCACGACTTCGATACGCGTTCGCGGCACGCCGGCCGGCACCGCCGCCGCCACTCCGCCCCTTCAGCATCGGCAGGCCCGGCCATGATCGCGCGCACCCTGCAGGGCGACACGGTGGACACGCTGTGCTGGCGTCACTACGGCCGGACCGACGGCACCGTCGAGACCGTGCTCGAGGTCAATACCGGACTTGCCAGCCTCGGCGTCGTGTTGCCCGCCGGCACGCCCGTCTACCTGCCGCCGTTCGACACCGTGACGAGCGCACGCCCGTTGCTGCAATTGTTTGACTGACCCTGGAATCGCCGTCATGGCCGAACCGAATCTCACTACCGCCGCCATGCTGTCCGCCGCGATCGGCGTCGCCGGGCTCGCGCCCGGTATCGACGGCAATGCGCTGATCGGCGCGTTCACCGGCGCCGCGCTCGTGGTCGTCACCTCGAAGGAGATCGGGGTCGCGCGGCGTACGGCCTATCTGCTGATCTCGCTCGTGATGGGCTATCTCGCCGCGCCGGAAATCGTCGGCGCGACGCCGATCCACTCGACCGGCGTCGCCGCGTTCTTCGCAGCGGCACTCGTGATCACCGTGACGCTGCAGCTGATCGAGCGGATCAAGACGCTGGATCTCCTGGCGCTGTTCCGCAAAGGAGGGTGACGTGCCGTTCCCGTTCGCGCTGATCGCGCTCGCCGCCCACCTCGCCGTGCTCGTGCGCGTGCTCACCTACCGACGCAACGGCGCACGGCACCGGCGCCACGCATCGTGGTTCGCGTGGAGCCTCGTCGCCGTCACCGGTGGTGCATCGATCGAGTTGCTGCTGCATACCGGCTCCGTCGGTTTCTTCGATGCGGCCACTTCGGTGTTCCTGGCGATGTTCGTCTGTAGCACGCGCGGCAACGTCGCGCGTCTCCTGAGGAGCGAATGACGATGAAGACCCGCCGCCTCGGCGACCACGGCGACCACGGCGACGACGTGGGCCTGCTGCAACGCAGACTGATCCGCGCCGGCTATGCGGTGCAGATCACGCACGTCTATGACGCGGCGACCGAAGCCGCCGTCATCGCCCTGCAACGCAAGACCGACCTCGTCGACGACGGTATCGCCGGCCCGAAGACCTATGCGGCGCTGGCCACCGGCCAGCGCGATCCGAAGCATCTGGCGCTCGCCGATCTCGAACGCGCCGCGCGCACGCTCGACGTGCCGCTTGCCTGCATTCGCGCGGTCAACGAAGTCGAGTCGCGCCGCGCCGGCTTCCTGTCCGGCGGCCGCCCGGTCATCCTGTTCGAACGCCATGTGTTCTGGAAGCGGCTGCAGGCCCGCGGGATCGATCCCGCGCCGTTCGCGGCTCGGCAGCCGGACATCGTGTCGCGCACGCGCGGCGGCTATCGCGGCGGCGGCGCGGAATATCTGCGTCTCGCCATGGCCGAGTCGATCGACGCCGGCGCCGCGTGGGAATCCGCGAGCTGGGGCGCGTTCCAGGTGATGGGCTATCACTGGGAACGCCTCGGCTACGCGGGCATCGACGCATTCGTCGCGTGCATGGAAGACGGCGAAGCACAGCACCTCGACGCGTTCGTCCGCTACATCGCGGCGGACGACGCGCTGCGCCGCGCACTCGGCGCACGCCAGTGGGCCGCATTCGCCCGCGCGTACAACGGGCCCGACTATGCGGCGAACCTCTACGACGTGAAGCTCGCGCGTGCCTTCGACCGCTACGCGTCGCTCGCAGCGGCATCGATGCAGGCCGCGGCCGGACCGACCGATGCCACCACCACATCCATCGCATGAACGCATTCGCCGCGAAACTCGCCGCCGGAATCGTCGCGCTCGCCGTGTGCGCCGCCGTCGCGCTGTACGTGCACGGGCTGCGCGCCGAGCTGGCGACGGCACGGCAGCAACGCGTCGATGCGCAACAGGCGCTCGCCGCGCGCGACGGCGTCATTTCGCGCCTGCAGCAGGACGCCGCCGAGCGCGCGCGACAGCAAGCGCGGCTCGACCGCTCGCAAACCGCCATCGCGTCGACGCTCGACGCCATTCGACTTGAAAACCGGAGATTGACCGATGAAAACGCCGCGCTTCGCGCCTGGGCTGATACTCGTCTGCCTGACGACGTTGTCCGCCTGCAAGCCAGTCCCGCTCTCACCGGCGCCGGCGATTATGTCGAACACGTGCCAGACGGTGAAACCGTGCACGCTGCCGATGCTCGCGCCGCGGACCAACGGTGAACTCGATGGTGCGCTCACGCTCGTCAAGGCCGCCTGGGCGACGTGCGCGGCGACCGTCGACATGATCGCGGCGTGCCAGGCCGGCACGGCCGCCCCCGACTATGGAGCTCATCCGCATGATTAAGCCGGACAGCCTGCGGCGAGCGCTCGCCGCCGCCATCCCGTCGATCGCCGCCGAACCCGGCGCGTTGACCGTGCTCGTCGAGCAAGGGTCGATCGCGACGACCGGCACGTTGACGCCGTCGTTCGAATACCGGTACACGGCCCATGTACTCGCGACCAACTTCTCCGGCGACACCGATCCCGTGTTCGTCGCCCTGATCGAATGGGTGCGTGCGAACCAGCCGGATCTCGTGACGAACCCGGCCGCACGCGCGAGCGGCATCACCTTCGAGGTGGGCATCCGCGACCAGGCCGCGGTCGACCTGTCGATCCGGCTGGCGTTGACGGAAAGCGTCGTCGTGACGACCGGCCCGGACGGCCAACGGGTGATCACGCACGTCGACGACACCCGCGTCGACCCGGCCGATACGCTCACCTGGGTCGCGCTGCCGCAGATCCGCTGAGCCGGGCGGGCGCTGGCCCGCCTTCGCTCGAGCCACATCATTGCTCCCGACAACGACCGCATGCCGCAGCCCGTTGGCTCCCCTTGCCCGCTACGCGAAACCGCCCGCACGGCACCGGCCCCCTCTTCCTGTCGAATCGGCCACCGCAACGACACACATCCTGACGACGGCCTCGCTGCGTAACCCGCAACGACGGCCCACGCGACTTCTCCGCTAAACGCCCGCCCAGCCATTCACGCGGCATCCGTTGCCCGTCGCCGCGGCGGTCAGTCCGCCGAAACATCCGTCCTATCGCCCCGTCCCGACATCGATCGGCACACCCGCGCTCAGACCTCGTGACGCCGTCGCGAAGGCGCACGACTCCATCCTCATGCGAACCGGTGCTGCGATTGTCGACGCACGCCTGCATGCCGGCATCCGCTGCGCGCTGTCCCCGCCGCGACGACACAGGCGATCGCTCGCGTCGCGTTGCCCCGGCCGGCACCATGGCTGCATGGACGCAAATGAAATTCAACGGCAGGCACGCAACGCAGTGCGCAAGGGCACGATCCTCGCGGTCGACCATGCGGCTGCGTTGTGCCGCGTCTCGGTCGGCGACGCCGATACCGATGGCAACGGACTGCAGACCAACTGGATTCCATGGGTGGCCGGCACCGCCGGCGGCACCCGTGACTGGCTGCCGCCGACGCCCGGCGAACAGGTCGTGCTGCTCTGCCCGATGGGCGACCCGGCGCAGGGTGTCGCGCTGCGCGGCGTCTATTCGAATGCGGCGCCAGCACCGGCCGCGAGCCCGGATACCCATGCACGCGTCTATCCGGACGGCGCCAGCATCACGTACGACCATGCCGCGCATGCGCTCACGGCCGAGCTGCCGGCCGGCGCGACCGTGCGCGTCGTCGCGCCGGGGTCGGTCGTCGTGCAGACCCGGGACGCCACCGTGCAGGCCGAGCGCATCACGCTCGATGCGCCGCAGACGACCTGCACCGGCGCGATGACGGTCAAGGGGCCGTTCGCATTCGAAGCCGGCATGACCGGTACGGGCGGCGCCGGCGGCGGCGCCACGATGCAGATCGACGGCGCGGCCACCTTTACCCGCGAAGTGACATCCCGGGGCATCAGCCTCCCGCATCACACGCATCGCGAACAAGGCGATGGACAACTCGTGAGCGAACCGCAATGAAAGGCATGAACGCGAACACCGGCCGCTCGATCTCGGGCCTGGACCACTTCTACCAGTCGATCGGCAAGATCGTGACGACGCCGCTCGCGTCGTGCGTGAAGCGCCGTACGTTCGGCTCCGAGCTGCCCGACCTGATCGACGCACCGGGCAACGGCACCGTGCGCACGCGGCTGTATGCCGCCGTCGCCACGGCGCTGATGCGCTGGGAACCGCGCCTGACGCTGACCCGCGTCGTGCTCGCCGCGGACGACGCGAACGCGGCCGCCGGCGCGCTCTATCTCGACATCGAAGGCTGGACCGGCGAGAGCGGCACGGCCGTGTCGACCCGCGTGCCGGTTGCGAACGGGAGCCCGGCATGAGCGTGACGCCGATCGACCTCTCCCAGCTGCCGTCGCCCGACGTCGTCGAAACGCTCGACTACGAGACGCTGCTGGCTGCGCGCAAGGCACGGCTCGTGTCGCTCTACCCGGCGGCCGAGCAAGCCGAGATCGCCGCGACGCTCGCGCTCGAGTCGGAGCCGCTCGTGAAGCTGCTGCAGGAAAACGCGTACCGCGAACTCGTGCTGCGCCAGCGCGTGAACGACGCCGCGCGTGCGGTGATGCTCGCGTATGCCGTCGGCACGGACCTCGACCATCTGGCGGCGCTGTTCGGCATCCGGCGCCTGACGATTTCGCCGGCCGATCCGGAACACGACCTCGCGGCCGTCATGGAAAGCGACGCCGACCTGCGCGCCCGCACGCAGCTCGCTCCGCAGAGTTTCTCGGTCGCCGGCCCCGAAGGCGCGTACGTCTCGCATGCCCGCAACGCGGACGGCCGCGTGCTCGACGCCTCGGCGATCAGCCCGGCCCCGTGCGAGGTGCTCGTCACGGTACTCGCACGCGATGGCGACGGCACGGCGACGCCGGCGTTGATCGACGCCGTGGCCGCCGCCCTGCAGGCCGACGACGTTCGGCCGCTGACCGACAAGGTCACGGTGCGCGGCGCGGACATCCTGCGCTACCAGGTACGCGCGCGGCTAGTGTTCTTCGCCGGCCCGGATCGCGCGGTGGCGCTCGCGCAAGCCAACCGGGCAATGAAGCAGTACACCGATTCCATGCACCGCCTCGGGATGGAAGTCACGCTCGACGGCATCTATGCGGCCGCCCGCGCGGCCGGCGTGCAGAAGGTGATCCTCGAAAGCCCGCTCGCGGGCCTGCCGGCGACCAAGCAGCAGGCGCCCTATTGCACCGGGATCGAGCTGATCGACGGCGGGGTGTACAGCAATGAATGACATCCTGCCGCCGAACGCGACGCGGCTCGAGCGCAGGCTCGCCGCGACGAACGCCCGTATCGACGACGTGCCGACGCCGCTCGCGACGCTGACGAACCCGGACACCATCCGGTCCGACCTGCTGCCGTGGCTCGCCTGGCACCTCGGTATCGATGCGTGGAAGGACTACTGGCCCGAATACGTGAAGCGCGCCCGCGTCGGGCAGGCGATTCCGATCGCCCGCCGCAAGGGCACCGCGGCGTCGGTGCGCGAGGTCGTCGCGGCCTTCGGCGGAAACATCGTCCTGCGTGAATGGTTCGAGCAACAGCCGCCGGGCGCGCCCGGCACGTTCGACCTCGTGATGACGGTCAGCGGCCAGGAGGGCGAACCGCCGACCGCCGAATACGTGGCCGACATCCTCGCGGAAATCGACCGCACCAAACCCGTCCGGGCGCACTACACGTTCACGCAGGGCTTCGAGATGCGGGGCCGACAACCGATCGGCGCCGCCGCACGCGTGGCGGCCTATCGCCGCCTCAACTTCACCGACTACTGATCGCACATGGCAACCCAGATCATCATCACCGACGCCGGCCGCGCGGCGCTCGTCGCCGCCGGCAACGGCGGTACGAACGCCCACCAGGTCGTGGAAATCGGCCTGGCGAACGCACCGTTCGTCGCCGACAAGGGGCTCACCAAGCTGCCGAACGAGCTGAAGCGGATCAAGTCCTTCGGCGGCGCCAACGTCGCGCCGGACACGATCCATACGACGCTGAAGGACGACTCGGCGGACCAGTATTCGCTGTACGGCTTCGGTCTCTACCTCGAGAACGGCGTGCTGCTGGCCGCGTACGGCCAGGCGACGCCGATCATGGAGAAATCGCCGGCCGCGTTGCTGCTGCTGTCGACCGACATGCAGTTCGCGACGATCGACGCGACGCAGCTGGTGTTCGGCGACGCGTCGTTCCTGAATCCGCCGGCGACGACGGAGCGGCAGGGCGTGGTCGAGCTGGCGACGCAGGGGGAAGTCGACGCGGGCAACGACGACACGCGCGCCATCACACCGAAGACGGCTGCGTCGCGATACGCGGCGTTGACCGGCGCGAAGTTCACGGGGCCGGTCATCACCGAATTCGATGCGGGCCCGGATACCGCGCACGTGTCGATTCGCCCTCCGTCGGGCAAGAACGGCCGCGAAGGTCGCGTGCGTCTGCACGGCACGTTCGGCGGCAACAACCCGGATACGGGATCGCACCTGGTCGCAACGATCCGCTCCGGTTTCGACAACGGCGCCTGGGGCCGCGAGTACGTCGATCTGTGGCTGAATCGCACGGCCAATGACGTCCAGTCCGATTCGTACCAGGCGCGCGCGCTGCGCATCGGCTACGGCGGCCGCGTGCTGGTGGGCGACGTCAAGAACGACGACGGGAATTCGCGACTGCGGGTCGGTGGCGACACCGTTGCCGAAGGTACGAGCTATTCGAAGGCTGCATCGATCGACGGGGGCGCCGGCAACTTCTCGACGCTGTTCTTTACCGACGGCGGCAAGATCCGCTGGTCGATGTTCAAGCGCGACGGCGCGGCAACCGCGGGCAACGGCGGCAACGATTTCGGCGTGAATGCGTTCGCGGACGACGGTGTCACGCAGTTCCCCGCGTTTCGCGTCAGCCGGGGCACGCAAGCGTTCTCGGTCGCGAAACGCCTGCTCGTCGGTGATATCGGTGATGACGGCCGCAATGCGATTCAGGCGGCGGGAAACGCGACTTTCAATGGCGGGTTGACCTCGCGGGCGATGGACGTCAACGGTGCCCATTTCCGCGCGATCTCCGGCGACTACGGCGCCTTCCTGCGCAACGACGGCACGAACGTGTATCTGCTGTCGACGAACAAGGGCGACCAGGAAGGCCAGTGGAACGATTTCCGTCCGGTTACCTGGAATCTCGCGACCGGTCGCGTCTCGATCGATGACACGGGATCAGGTACGGCGATCGGCGGAAACGCCACGGTTCGCGGCGAACTTTCCGTGGGTACCGGTCAGGCTCAAGGCTCCATCCGTGTCGGCCCGGTCGACGGCTTCCTCTATTCGAACAGCGAGGGCTATGGCTGGTGGACGCCGACGAAGGGCGCGTTCCAGTATTACATCGCCGATCGCACTTTCCGCATCGACGGCAATCCCGTGTGGCACTCCGGGAACCTGGCGCCGCTCGACCGTGCGACGGGTGGAACGCTGTCGGGGGATCTCCGGTTCGATCCGGGCAAGCGGATCTACCTGGCGGAAGGCAGCGCGCAGGCACCGTCGCTCACGTTCATCAACGATGGCGCACCGGACACCGGCCTGTACCACATCAACGATGGATCGTTCGGCGTCACGTGCAACTCGGTCGCGCAGGCATCGTTCACGCCCGGCGGCACTGTCTTCAAAACGCCGGTACAGGGTCCTACGCCGGCGGCAGGCGACCGGTCGACCGCACTTGCCACGACCGAATGGGTGCTGGCTGCGCTGTCGACGACGGCTGTCGGCCAGATTGTCTTCGAGCCTCGCACGTCGGTACGGGCCGGCTTCCTGAAAGTCAACGGCGCGCTCGTCAAGCGAGCCGATTACCCGGCGCTGTGGGCCTACGCACAGGCCAGCGGTGCGCTGGTGACGGAAGACGAATGGACGAAGGCTCTCTGGGGCTGCTTCTCGTCCGGCGACGGCACAACGACGTTCCGGCTGCCGGAGATGCGCGGCGAATTCATCCGGTGCTGGGACGACGCCCGCGGCATCGACACCAATCGCATCCTCGGCTCATGGCAGGACAGCGCGAACCGCTGGCACAGCCACGGCGCAAGCGCCAGCGGCGTGGGCGACCACGCTCACAGCGCGTGGACGGACACGCAAGGCTGGCACGGTCACCCGGTCGGGCAGGACGCGCACGCCCACGGCGTCGGCCTCGGTGCCGATGCGGCCTACGGGACCAGCGTCGGGCGTGCTTATGGCCCCGACAACGGCCGCCAGTTCAGCATCGGAACCGATGCCGCGACGGTCAATGTCTGGGTCGGTGGCGACGGCAACCACGCGCACAACGTCGGCATCGGCAACGCGGGAGCGCACTCGCACGCGATCACCGTCAACGGCGACGGCGCCAATGAAACGCGACCGCGCAACGTCGCACTGCTCGCGATGATCCGCGCTTACTAGGAACAGGGACAACCATGCTGATTCACAACTTCGACGCAGTGACGGGGCAATACCTTTCGAGCTGCCTGGCCGACCCCGATCCGATGAACGCCGATCGATGGCTGATCCCGGCGTTCAGCACGCCCGACCCGCTGCCGGAGCGTCCGCAAATGACCTGGCCGTTTCGCCGGAACGATGCCTGGATATTGCTGCCGGACCATCGCGGGCAAGTCCTGTACCGACAGGACAACGGCGAGCCGACCGAAATCATGGCGGCCGGTACGACACCCGACGAGCTCCGCCTGACGGACCAGCGCCGCCCCTCCGACGACCATGTGTGGCGAAACGGGGAATGGGTGCTCGACGCGGCGCGCATCGCGGAGAAACAACGTGCTGCCGCGATGACCGAATTCGAAACGCGGATGGCACGCGCCCGCGACATGAATCGCGGCAAGGCCGACGCATTCGCAGCCCGCCGACTGTCGCGCGAAGAAGCCTATTACTTCCTCGCCTGGACCGACTACCAGCTCGACCTCGTGCGCGTGATCGAGTCCGAGCGCTTTCCCGACGTAGCGGAGTGGCCCGCCGAGCCCGAACCGTTCGACGTCGTCTGCGGGCCGATGCTGTCCGAATACGACAGCCGCATCCGCAAGGCGCGCGCGTTTCTCGATACGCATGGCGACGCATTTGCGAATGGCTCGTTGTCGGCGGTCGATCAGATCAACTATCGCGCGTGGAAAACCTACGCGGATGCGCTCGAGCGCGCAGTCGACAACGCGCTCGGCGACCGGCAAGTCGTCTGGCCCGACGAACCGGTACCGCTCAAGAATCCGGCTCACGACGCGCCGGAGAACCCCGAACGAACTGCGTAAGGCGGCGGGCCGCATGATGCGCGCCCGCAAGCGAACGTGATCTCGTTTCCGTTTTTCATTCATCACAGGAGCCACACACCATGCCGCAGGATTACCACCACGGCGTACGCGTCATCGAAATCAACGAAGGCAGCCGCCCGATCCGCACGGTGTCGACGGCCGTCGTCGGCATCGTCTGCACCGCGTCCGACGCCGACGCCACCGCCTTCCCGCTCGACACGCCGGTCCTTCTGACCAACGTCGTCGCCGCACTCGGCAAGGCCGGCACCAAAGGCACGCTGCGCCGCACGCTCGACGCGATCGGCCGGCAAACCAAGCCCGTCACGATCGTCGTGCGCGTCGCCGAAGGCAAGGACGCCGGCGAAACGGCAACCAACGTGATCGGCAGCGTCACCGCCGACGGCAAGTACACCGGCATGAAGGCGCTGCTCGGCGCGCAGGCACGCTTCGGCGTGAAGCCGCGCATCCTCGCGACGCCGGGCCTCGACACGCAGCCCGTCGCCGCCGCGCTGGCGTCGATCGCGCAATCGCTGCGCGCATTCGCGTACGTGTCGGCCAATGGCGCGAAGACGAAGGAAGACGCCGTCGCCTACCGCAAGCAGTTCAGCCAGCGCGAGCTCATGGTGGTCTGGCCGGACTTCCTCGCGTGGGACGACACGACCAACACGACCGTCGTCGTGCCGGCCACCGCGTATGCCGCCGGCCTGCGCGCGAAGATCGACAACGACACGGGCTGGCACAAGACGCTGTCGAACGTCGGCGTGAACGGCGTCACCGGCATCAGCGCCGACGTGTCGTGGGACCTGCAGGACCCGGCGACGGACGCGGGTTTCCTGAACGAACAGGACGTGACCACGCTCGTGAACCGCAACGGCTTCCGCTTCTGGGGTTCGCGCACGTGCTCGGACGATCCGCTGTTCGCGTTCGAGAACTACACGCGCACCGCGCAGGTCATCGCGGATTCGATCGCCGAAGCGCAGATGGCCATCATCGACGGCCCGCTCAATCCGTCGCTGCCGCGCGACATCATCGAGACGATCAACGCCAAGTTCCGCGAATGGATTTCGCAGGGCTACCTGATCGGCGGCTCGGCCTGGTACGACCCGGAGCCGAACACGACCGACGTGCTGAAGTCCGGCAAGGCGTATCTCGACTACGAATACACGCCGGTTCCGCCGCTCGAAAACCTGATGCTGCGCCAGCGCATCACCGACCGTTATCTCGCCGATTTCGCCGCGCGCGTGAGCGCGTAACGACCGGCCTCACCAGGAGTCAAACACGATGGGTATGCCTCGCAAACTCAAGGGATTCAACCTGTTCCAGAACGGCGAGAACTTCGTCGGACAGGTCGTCGAAGTCACGCTGCCGAAGCTCACGCGCAAGATGGAGGACTACCAGGGCGGCGGCATGAGCGGCCCGATCAAGGTCGACTTCGGGCAGGAAGGGATCCAGCTCGAATGGACCTGTGGCGGCTTCATGCGCTCCGTGCTCGGCCAGTACGCGATCACGAAGCACGACGGCGTGCTGCTGCGCTTCGCGGGCGGCTATCAATCCGAGGATTCGACCAATGTCGACGCGATCGAGATCGTCATCCGCGGCCGTCATAGCGAAATCGACCCGGGCACCGCGAAGTCGAAGGAAGACACCGCGTTCAAGGTCACGACGGTGGCCAGCTACTACAAGCTGTCCGTGAACGGCCAGGACGTGATCGAGATCGACTTCGTCAACATGATCGAGAAGGTCAACGGCAACGACCTGTTCGCGGCGCTGCGCAACGCGATCGGCCTGTAATCGGCCATCCGGCCGGCTAAGCCGGCCGGGCCCGCCTTCCCCTTTTCTCCCGACTGATCACGCACAGGACCACCATGAATCCGATCCAATCCGACGCCGCCGCGACCGACCAGCAAGCCGATCTGCAGGCCGATGCGAGCGCCATCGCGACACCCGGGCAGGACGATCCGGCGACGCATACGCTCGACACGCCGCTCGTGCGCGGCAACCAGACGATCACGTCGATCACGCTGCGCAAGCCCAAGTCGGGCGAGCTGCGCGGCGTATCGCTGTCCGACCTCGTCAGCCTCGACGTGGTCGCGCTGTCGAAAGTGCTGCCGCGCATCAGCTCGCCGATGCTGACCGAAGCCGACGTCGCCAGCATCGATCCGGCCGACCTCGTACAACTGGGGGGCATCTTCGCCGGTTTTTTGATGCCGAAGGCCGTGAAATCCCGACTGGCCTCCCAAACCGCATAGAAGACCCGATGGCGGACATCGCGACGGTGTTCGGCTGGACACCGCCCGTGATGGACGCCTTCAGCCTGGCCGAGCTGATGGACTGGCGTGAACGCGCGCGAGTGCGTGCCGGCGCCCAATGAGCGAAACGATCGAAGATGGACAACACCCTGAAACTGCGCGTCATGGTCGACATGATCGACAACATGACGAAGCCCCTGCAGATGATGCTGACCGGCAACAAGGGGCTGGCCGACTCGCTGCGGGCCACCCGCCGCGAGCTGGATGACATGGCGAAGACGCAGAAGCGCATCGGCGAGTTTCGCGACTTGCGCAGCGGTGTGGCGAAAACCGCGACCGACCTCAAAACAGCGAAGCTGCGTGCCGGGGAGCTGCGCGTGGCGCTGCGCGCGTCCGGTCCGCCGTCACGCCAGATGGTCGACGACCTCGCCAGGCTGGAGCGCACGGCCACGAATTTGACGGCCACGCAAGGCAGGCAGGTCGCGCGCATCCGCGAACTGCGCACCCAGCTCGTGGGCGCGGGCATCGACACGCGCCACCTCGACCAGCACGAATTCGCGCTGGCCACGAACAGCGCGCGACGCAAGGCGAAGATGACAGCCGACGCGCTCGCGTACGACGACGCGCGCCGCCAGCGCGCCGATGCCAGGCGCGCGAGGATCGACGCACTGAGCGGCGTCGGCAAGCAATGGGCGGAGCGCGGCAAGACGATCATGGGCGCCGGCAAGAGCATGTTCGGCATGCTGTCCGAGCCGCTCGACGTCGCGAAGCAGGCCGAAAGCGAAACGCTGCGCCTGCGAGCGCAAGGCGCGTCGGCCGACGCCGTGACGTTCGCGCGCGCACAGCAGGTCGGCGGCCAGTCGGTCGTCGACAACTTGGCGCTGATGCGCGAATCGCTGTCGGCGCTGGGTGGCGACGAGCAACGCGCGCGCGTCGCGCTGCCGATGCTCGCGAACATGAAATCGGCGAACGAGGCGCTGTTCGGCAAGGACGACGCGAAGGCGAACGTCGACAAGTTCATGGCCATGCTGAAGGTGATCGACCTGCGCGGCGGCACGAAAAGCGAAGCCGCGTTCGGCGTCGAAGCGAACATCGTGCAGAAGATGCAGACGGCGACCGGCGGCAAGGTCAGCGGCGACGAGTGGAACACGTTCGCCGAATCGGGTGGCGGCGCAGCCAGGAAGCTGCGCACGGACGCGTTCTACTACCAGATGCAGCCGCTCATCGAGAAGCTCGGCGGCAAGGCGGCCGGCGAAGGCCTCGCGGCGCTGTCCGGCAGCCTCTTCGACGGCAAGGTGACGGCGCCCGCCGCACGGCAGTTGGCCGCGCTCGGTCTGGTCGATCCGAAGCGGGTCATGCATGCGAGGAACGGCGCGATCCGCGGGCTCGAGCCGGGTGCGCTCTCGGGCAGCGACATGCTGCAGGCCTCGCCGCTCGAATGGCTCGAAAAAGTGCTGCTGCCGAAGCTGGCGGCGAAGGGCATCACCCAGCCCGACAAGGTGAAAGCCGCGCTGGCGAAGCTGGTCCCCGACAAGGCCGCAGGAACCCTGCTCACCGCGATGTACGAACAACGCGAGCAGATCCGCGACACCGAAAGGCAGAGCGCCGCCGCCGACGGCATCACCAGGATGCGGGCGAAGGCCGCGGATTCGACCGCCGGCCGCGAGCTCGTCGTGCTCGCGCAATTGCGCGACCTGAAGCTCGAGATCGGCGAGAAGATCACGCCGGTCTACAACGCGGCGCTGGACGTCACGGCCAGGGTGCTCGAGAAGATCGTCCGGTTCGTGCGCGAACACGGCACGGCCACCCGGATCCTCGTCACGACCTTCGCGGCGCTGGGCGGGGTACTCACCGTCGCCGGCACACTGGCGAGCGTATTCGGCACCCTCCTGGGATCGGTCAATGTCCTGCGCTTCGCGACGTCGATGGCCAGCGCATTCAGTCTCGTCGGGCAGGCGCTGCTGGCCCTGGGCCGGCTGGCGATGGCGAATCCGCTGCTGGCCGTGATCGGGCTGATCGCGATGGCCGCCGTCTACGTCTGGCAGAACTGGGACACGCTCGGGCCGAAATTCATCGCGCTGTGGGACACGATCAAGGGTGCATTCGGCGCGGCCGGTGACTGGATCACCGCGAAATGGGACGCCACCGTCGAGTGGGTGAAGACCTCGCTCGGCGGCATCGGCGACTGGTTCGGCGACATCGGTACGCGTTTCGAGGAAATCGGCGCCAGCATCGTGTCCGGTCTGGTCGGCGGCATCACGAATCGCCTCGGCGCGCTGAAGGGCACGGTCGGCAACCTGGGCGGCTCAGCGGTCGGATGGCTCAAGGAAAAACTCGGCCTGCAGCCGTCGGCCACGCCCGACGGTGGGCCGGGCGCCGCCGCCGGCAATCCGAACCGCATGACGCGCACGGCCGCCGCGCTCACGACCGCCGCCGCGCTGGTCGGCCCGCCCGCGTTCGCGGCGAGCCCGGCGATCGGCGCCGCCGCGCCGCTCGAACGCTACAACCTGTCGCTCGACTACCGCCCGCCGCTCACGGCGCCGGCCGCCGCGGCGAGCGCCACGCCCGCGGCCGGCCCCGTCACCATCAACATCGCGCCGCCGCCCGGCGCCGATGCGGCCCAGATCGCCCGCATGGTGCGCGCCGAGCTCGAACGCGCCGAGCGCGCGAAGGCGTCGCGCACCGCGTCGCGCCTGTCCGATTGATTGTCCGCTGGAGGAAACCCGCCCATGATGATGTCGCTCGACCAGTTCGTTTTCAGCCTGGCGACCACGCCGTACCAGGAGCTCCAGCGCCAGCGCAACTGGAAGCATCGCACCAGCTCGCGCATCGGCGTGCGCGACGCGAGCCAGTTCACCGGCGCCGGCGATGACATGATCACCCTCACCGGCATCGTCGCGCCCGAAAACGGCATCGGCGAGATCGCGTCGATCGAGGCGCTCGCCCGCATGGGCGACGCCGGCGACGCGTACGTGCTCGTCGACGGCAACGGCAACGTGTACGGGGCCTACGTCATCGACAGCCTCAACGAAACGGCCACGTATCACACGAAGGAAGGCCTGCCGCGCAAGATCGCGTTCACGCTGACGCTCAAGCGCGTCGACGACGGCGTGCTCGCCGAAGTGCAGCAGGACGACGACAGCGGAGCGGCCGAGCAATGAGCACGCAGGAACGCAAGCCGGGCGACGCGCCGGCCCGCGCGGGCCGCGTGCAGCCGCAGGCCGACTACCGGATCACGCTCGACGGCCGCGACCTGTCGCGCCTGATCGCCCCCAACCTCATCAGCCTGTCGCTGGCGGAATCGCGCGCGGACGAGGCCGACATGCTCGACCTGGTCCTCGACGATGCGCAGGGCACCTTCGCGATTCCGAAACGCGGTGCGCGCATCAAGCTGTCGATCGGATGGGTCGGCGAGCCGCTGGTCGACAAGGGGGCGTTCACGGTCGACGAAGTCGAGCACGGCGGCGCACCGGACGTCATCACGATCCGCGCCCGCTCCGCATCGATGACGAACGACATGCACGAGCGCCGCGAGAAAAGCTGGCACCGGCAGACGATCGGCGCGATCGTGCGGACCATCGCCGCGCGCTACGGGCTCACGGCCGCCGTCGATGCAACACTTGCCGCGACGCGGATCGATCACGTCGACCAGACGCAAGAGTCCGACATGTCGTTCCTGACGCGCCTCGCGAAGCGTTACGACGCGGTGATGACCGTGAAGGACAAGCACTTGCTGTTCACGCCGATCGGCAGCGGCAAGACGGTCAGCGGCAAGCCGCTCGACGTGCTGGCCATCACGCGCGCGAGCGGCGACCAGCATCGCTATCACGTCGCGCAGCGCGACAGCTACACGTCGGTGCGCGCGCACTATCACTCGAATGGCAGCGCGCGCCGGCTCTCGGTGGTCGTCGGCGATGCCAAGGGCAAGAACGTCAAGGTGCTGCCCGAGGACTACGCGACCGAGGCCGAGGCGCGCGCGGCCGCGCAAGCCGAATATGCGCGCACGCAGCGCGGCGAATCGACGCTGAGCTATACGCTCGCGCTCGGTCGGCCCGAGCTGTTTCCCGAGATGCCCGTCACCGTGACGGGATTCAAGCCGGACATCGACAGCACGCCGTGGCTCGTGAAGAAAGCGACGCATACGATCGGCGACGGCGGCTTCACGACCGCGCTCGAGCTCGAGGTGCGCGACGCACCGAAGAAGACGCCTCGCGCCGGTCAGCGCTGACCGGCAGGCTCTGCCTGCGACCGCTGCGCGGCCATGCCGCGACGCGCGATCGCAGGTCGTCGATCGCGGTGGCGAAGGCAGGATTGTCGCGGGAGGGAGAGCGAGGCAACGCGCGGGAGGCGCGGCCCGGATTCGTGGCAGCGGGCCGGAGCGAATGCCGGCCGGGGGGATCAGCGGGAGTGGCGGTTCAGCTCGATTGCTGACGCCCGCCGAGCGTCATGCGCAGGTCGCGCGCGTCGCCACATTGCTGCAGCGTGGCGCGCGCATCGCGCAGATTGGCCATCGCCTGCAGCGCGGCCTCGAGCACCTGCCCGACCGACAGCATCGCGTTGTCGATCGCTGCGTGCGCGTCGGCCCGCTCGTCGTCGGTCAGGTCCGAACGATATCGCGGCGGGCCCATCGTCGCTCCACGCGCGTCCGCGCGATGGTCGGCGTGCGCCGACGCGCCGATCGTCCCGTTGTCGTGCTTCCTGTTGGTGTCCATTTTTCCGGTCTCCGCAAACTCAGTCATCAACCGGGGGCCGCCTGACACGACGGGGCGCCTCGGAACGCCCCGCTGCCAGCTCACCGGCTTTCAGAATGCTAAACCAATACTGTATGGATATACAGTGTTTCGTCCGATTTTATCCGATGCCCTTGCACGGTGCGCTGAGCGCGCGGCCGCGATATCGAAGAACGGAAGTGCGCGACCCCACCGTCGCGCACGCAACGGCTCGAATCGGGCGGGGGGACGGCCGCGCGGGGTGCGCCGTATGCATGCGCGCCGGGTGATGCGGCGGGGCGCCACCCCGCGGAGGCGTTACTTCTTCGGCTGCTTCGCCGCGCGTTCGGCCTTCAGCCGTTCGATCTCGGCCATCGCGCGATCGACGTTCTCCGCCGTGCGCTGATCGAGCGCCGCGCGGCGCTTCTCCGGCAGGCGCTTCGCACGCCGCGGCGCCGCGGTCTGCACCATCGCGCCGGTGCTGATGCAGCTCGCGAGGAACGCATGCAGCGAGGCCTTGCCGGTGTCGTTGAGCTGCCGGTACATCGCGAGCACTTCGGCTTCGTCCGCGTCGCGGGCACCTGGCGCCGGCGCCCCTTCGCCCGCGGCGGGCCGCTCGCCGGTCAGCACGTAGCCGATATCGACGCCGATTTCGCGAACGGCCAGCAGATAGGCCGCGTCGGGAGCGCGCTCGTCCGACTCGTACGCCGACTGCGAGCGCCTCGCCACGCCGCCCACGGCCGCAAACTCGTCCTGGCTGAGCCCGATCCGCAAGCGCTCGTCCCGCAGGCGACTCCCGATTTGTGTCATAAATTACCCATTAACAATTGACGAGCCGTTTTTTGCTCATTAGACTAGCCTTACCGTAACGCAAGACTATCTCCGCAAAGTATACCGACCATGACTACTCCCAAAGGCCCACGCCGTTCGCCGCGCGGCACGATGTCGGACAAGCCCGTCTACGTGGGGCTGACGCCCGTCGAGCGCGGCGAGCTCGAGCAGCTCGCCGCCCAGCGCAACCGCTCGATCTCGAGCATGGCGCGCGAACTGATCCGCCTCGGCGCCAGCCGCCTGCGCGCGATCGCGGCACCTCGCTCGCGCGGCGCGCGCCAGTGAGCCGGAGCGCCGTCATGTTCCCCGCTGTCGAACGCGCCCGACTGGCCGTGCCCGCAACATCGATTGTGAGCCGTGCGCGCGCTGGCATCCATTCGCCGATCGGCCAGTACCGCCACCCGGCCGCCGACGCGACCCGCGTCAGGCCCGGCCCTCTGCCGTCTTTCGCCCGGAGTGAGCCCTCATGCGAATCCTGAACCGCTGCCCGCACTGCCGCACCCGCGCCACCGCGCGCAGCAGCCGTGAAATGTCGCTGACCTTCCGCGAAATCACGTTCCAGTGCTCGAATCCGGAATGCGGCCACACGTACGTCGTCAACATGGAATTCGCGCGCACGCTGTCGCCGTCCGCGATCCCGAACCTGTCGTTGCAGTTGCCGCTCTCGCCGCACGTGCGCGAACGCCTCGCCGCACAGCTCGAGCTGCCCGTCTGACGCCCTAACCCGTCACCCTCTCCGTTTCCCTCGCATCGTGCCCGAGCGGCGCGAGGGAATCGTTTTTGCCATTGAAAGGATTCCTCATGATCTCGAACCTCGTGAGCCATGGCCTGGAGGCGCTCACATGAACCGCCACGCCGAACCCGCACCGCACGACGTCGCGCTGCGCGCCGCCATCGCGGCCGCCGTCGACACATTGCGCCGCGCGCCCGCGTCCGGCAGCGTCGCGCGCCAGCCCGCCCTCGACCACTTCGTGTCGGCGCTCGCCGATCGTCTTGCGCTCGGCTTCCCGCAATCCGCCGCCGCGCTGCGCGTGCTCGTCGCGCCGCCGGCCTCGGCTGGCGACCCTCCGCGGCACGCCCAACCTGAACGACAGCAATAACGAAAATGGCTTCGATCGACGAACTGAAACGACACATCGACCTGCACGATCTTGCGAGCCGTCTCGGCCTGAAGCGCGGCCGCGGCGGCGACCGCGCGCTCTATCACTCGCCGCAGCACGCGGATCGCAACCCGTCGCTGTCGATCTATGCGAACCACCCGAAGTACGGCACCGGCTGGCGCGACCACAGCGCCGATGCCGGCGGGTCCTGCATCGACCTCGTAATCCACGCGCGCGGGGGCACCGTCGCTGACGCGGTCCGCTATCTCCACGACGCATACGGCCTCCCGTCCGAGCGGCCGGCGCCGGCCGAGCGCCGCGAGAAATCGACCGTCGAATACATCGCCGACCGGTGCGTGGCCGAGCGCGAGCGCGTGCGCGAGTACCTCGGCAGCCGCGGCATTGCGGCCGCCGCGATCGACGCGGCGCTCACCGCGCGCACCGTCGGCTTCAATACGTGGACGAGCCCGAAGATCGCCGCCGGCGAAGTCGGCCACGGCGGCCCCGCGGCCGCGTTCGTGGTGCGCGCGCCGGGCGACGCACGCGTCGTCGCGGTCGACATGCGCTACGTCGATCCCGCGCTCAACGGCGAGGTCAAGACGCAGACCCAGGGCGACAAGGCCGGTTATGCGTGGACCGCTGACTCACGCCGACTCGACCGCGCGAAGCGCGTCGTGATCGTCGAGAGCGCGATCAACGCGCTGTCGATCGACACCTGCGCGCTGCCCGGCACGGCCGCGCTCGCGCTGCGCGGCCTCGCGAACGTCGAGCGCATCGACTTCGCGTTCCTGCGCGGCAAGCAGGTCACGATCTGCCTGGACAACGACGAACCGTTCGCCGACGGCCACCCGCGCGCCGGCCAGCGCCCCGGCCCGGAGGCCGCGTGGGCGCTCTACGAACGGCTGACGGCACTCGACATCAGCGCCGTGCTGGTCGACCAGTCGGACTGGTTCGCGGATCTGGCGGACGGCAACGCCACGCGCACGCCGATTAACGACGTGAACGACTACCTGCAGTTGCGCGGCCCGGCCGAGCTGGCGCGCGCACTCGACCAGCTCGAGCCGTGGCTGCTCGCCGGGCTGCCCGGCGACGCATCGCGCCGCGGTCGGCCGCGCCTGTTCCTGCCGCCGCACGATTTCGCGCAGTACTGGCGATTTCGCGTGCGGCCGGATTTCACGAGCTACATCACCAAGATGGATCGCAACGAGGAATCGGGCGTCGACACACCCGTGATGACCGATCTGTGCGGCTTTCGCATCGCCGGCATCAGCCGCGTGGCCGTCGCGAGCGCGACCTCGACGATGACGGGCGACGCCGACCAGGCGCCCACCGTCTACTTCGCGGTATCGGTGCAGGCGCCGCGGCACGGCGCACTGCTGATCCGTCGCGTGATGCTCGACGACCAGCTGCACAACGTCGATCAATGGGGCAAGTTCGGTCCGATCTGGGCGCCGGCGCCGTTCAAGCGGATGGTCAACATCCTCGAGCGCGGTGCCGACCTGGGCGCACGCCGCGCCGCGAACTTCGTCGGGCTCGCGTGGCGCGACGGCCGGCTGATCGTCAACGAAGGCCCCGACTGCTACTTCACCGAAGCGGACAAGCAGTGCCCGTATCACAACCTGACTTTCCCGGGCGGCCCGGTGAGCGACGCGCGCCGCGTGATCGCGGCCTACCAGACGACGTTCCGGCAGAACGCCGCGACGATCCCGCTCGTCTGGGCGCTCGGCGGCCACCTGAAGGCGCTGCTCGGCTTCTGGCCACACCTGACGATCCAGGCGAACAAGGGCGCGGGCAAGTCGACGCTCATCAAGCGGCTCGAGCGCTCGCTCGCGTTCACGATGTTCTCCGGGCAGTCGCTGCAGACCGAATTCCGGCTGCTGACCAGCATCAGCCACACGAGCCACCCGGTCGGCTGGGAAGAGCTGTCGGCACGCCGGCAGGACGTAATCGACAAGGCGGTCGGGCTGCTGCAGGAGAACTATCAATACACGGTGACGCGGCGCGGCACCGACATGACCGAATACCTGCTGTGCGCGCCGGTGATGCTCGCCGGCGAGGACGTGCCGGTGCGCAGCCTGCTCGGCAAGCTCGTGCGCACGACGCTGACCGGCAAGCGCGGGCCGCTGCTGCCCGACGACCTGCCGCGCTTCCCGGTCCGGCAATGGCTCGAATTCCTGACCGGGCTCGACCGGCGCGCGGCGCTCGATCAATACGCGACGCTGCGCGACCAGGCGCTCGCCGGCTGCCGCGCAAGCGGCGAGGACGACGGCGCGCGGCGCATGGCCGCCAATTACGCGGCGGTCGGGCTGGCATGGCGCTACCTGTGCGAATTCGCCGGAATGGACGCGAGCGAGGGCGAGTTCCCGCGCGATCTGCTCGCCGAGATGAACGGCCACGTCGCCGAAACGAGCGCCGACCGCGAGCCGTGGGTCTGGATCATGGAAACGGTGCTGTCGGAAATCGACGGCGGCAACTACAAGCATCCGTACACGTTCGACACCGTCGACGGCGAGTTCTGCCTGCTGCTGCGCACCGGGCATGTGATGGATCACCTCGCGCACACGAGCGCCCTGCGCGACAAATGGAACGGCCTGCCCGTGAAATCCGACCGCGTGTTCAAGGCTCAGCTGAAGCACGCGGGCGTCGTGGTCGGCGAGAAAGAGGTCGAGCGCCGCATCTACATGCGCCGCGTGCCGTACCTGACGCCGGTGTCGCTCGAACGACTGGCCACCTTCGGCCTGCATGTGTCGGTGCGCGAGGATCTGGCGACCGACGCGCTGCACGGAGGCCGCGCATGAGCCGCGATCAGCTCAATCAATCGGTGCGCGCCGGATATTGCGGGGAACGGGCGGGCAGCGCACGCGAGTCGTGGATTTCGCCGGCCGAGGTTCGCAAGTCCTTGATTGTTGAGGAAAGTGCCGCCGCGCATGGCACGCGGATCGCCACGAGTCGGGCCGCTTTTGCCACGGGTCCGGCTTGCCCGCAAACCGCGACGCCTCTCTCTTCTTCTCTCTTCAAAGTATTGAAAGAAAAGAAGAAAGCGTACCGGGAAGCCGCAGCAACTGGCCGCCGCCGAGCACCACGAGTCAGGCGCGCGCCGCCATCGGTCGCCCGCGGCACCAAGGCTTCGCGCCATGGGTTCCGCACGGCCGCCATGTCTGAATGATGGCAACCCATGGCAAACAAAATTCTTGAATATCAACGCGTTATGCGCCCTTCACACGCCATCCATCCTGCCACCAGTTGCGCTGCGTGCCCGCCCGGCGCGCGGCCTGCCGACGACGCGAACCCGGCGACCGTCGACCTCGCCGGCGCGGCGGCCCTGCTCGGCGCACATCCCGAAACGGTGCGCCTGAAGGCCCGGGCCGGCATGCTGCCCGGCCGCAAGGTCGGCAAGCGCTGGATCTTTTCCATCATGGCCCTGCAGCGCTACCTCGCCGGGGAGTGGCTCCCGCGAGCGGCGCAGGACGATCAGCACGAGGAAGCCCACTCATGTCGCTCTACAAACGAAAAACCAGCCCGAACTGGCAATACAAGCTGTACCCCCCTGGCGGCGGAACGCCGGTACAGGGAAGCACTGGCACCCGCGACAAAACGCAGGCCCAGGAATTCCACGACCGGCTGAAGGTCGACCTGTGGAACCAGGTGCGGCTCGGGACGAAGCCGCGCCATTCGTGGAACGACGCCGTCGTCCGCTATGTCGGCGAACGAGCGGGCCTCGCGAGCCTGGAGACCTCGAAGATCCATCTGCGCTGGCTCGACCGGCACCTGTCCGGCGTCGCGCTCGCCGACATCGACCGGAGCCGCATCGACGCGATCGCGCTCGCCAAGCGTCGGGAGCCGCGCACGGTGCGCACGCGGCACGGCATCGTCGCAACCGACCGCCCCGTCAGCGACGCCACGGTGCGCCGCGTGATCGGCGTGCTGAAAGCCGTGTTGAACGCGGCCGTCGAATGGGAATGGCTGGCGCGCGCGCCGGTCACAAAACGCGCGAAGGTGGTCTCGAAACGCATCCGCTGGCTGACGCCGGCCGAGGCGGAGCGGCTGCTCGCCGAACTGCCTGCGCACCTCGCCGACATGGCCCGCTTCAGCCTCGAAACCGGCTTGCGGCGCGCCAACGTGACGGGGCTGCGGTGGTCGCAGGTCGACCTCGCACGGCGCGTCGCGTGGATTCATCCGGATCAGGCCAAGGCCCGCAAGGCGATCACGGTGCCGCTGTCGGATACCGCGATCGCCGTGCTGCAACGCCAGCGCGCGAACCCGCGGGCGCCGGCATGCGCGGACTGCGTGTTCGTGTATCGCGGCAAGCCGGTCTACCAGACGGCCACGGCCGCCTGGGCCAAAGCGCTGCGGCGCGCCGGCCTGCACGACTTCCGCTGGCACGACCTGCGCCACACCTGGGCGAGCTGGCATGTGCAACGCGGCACGCCGCTGCAGGTGCTGAAGGAGCTGGGCGGATGGGAGACGATGGAAATGGTGCAGCGGTACGCGCATCTGTCGGCCGATCACCTGGCGCATTGGGTCACGCCGCTGACGGCCGAGCCCGCGCCGATTCCGGCTGCAATCTAGCTGCAACGGTACTGCACGACGAAGGGAGGAAACCGCTGAAAGCCTTGATAGGCTTGGCGCGCCCGGCTGGGATCGAACCAGCAACCCCTGCCTTCGGAGGGCAGTACTCTATCCATTGAGCTACGGGCGCGTGAGACAGTGAAGCGACCCCATATACAGGCCGCCCACGATTGGCAAGACGGCAAGGATACCCGGTTTCCCAAGACGCGTCCACCTTGCCCGCCGAATCGCCGCCGGGCGCCGCTGCGTGCGGGTAAACACGCGCCATCGCGCCGCTCGCCGTGATGTAAACGTTCCGTCTATAATCGTCCGTGCTTCATTGGACTGCCATTTTGCCGTTGCACCGCGCTCACAATTCCTATTCATGGAGACGAGGCAAGCATGAGCGAAGCACCCCACGAATCTCCCGTCAAAACCCCCGGGCAGCTGATTGCCGTCATCATCGCGTCGTTCGCGATTCCGATCATCCTGATCGTCCTGTTCGCCAATTACGCGAACCATGCGTTCCGTTCCGGCGCCGGCACGGACGCGCTATCCGACGAGCAGGTCGCCGCACGTATCGCCCCCATCGCGAAGGTCGAGGTGAAGGACGCCAACGCACCCCGCACGTACAAGACCGGCGAGGAGGTCTACAAGGCCGTCTGCGTGACCTGCCACGGCACCGGCGCCGCCGGCGCGCCGAAGTTCGGCAACAAGGACGACTGGGCGCCGCGCATCTCGCAAGGCTTCGACACGCTGCTGAAGACGGCCCTTGCGGGCAAGGGCGCGATGCCGGCGCGCGGCGGCACGAGCCCCGACGACGTCAGCGACTATGAAATCGCCCGCGCGATCGTCTACATGGTGAACAACGACGGCGCGAACTTCCCCGAGCCGGCCGCACCGGCCGCCAATGCGGCGCAGCCCGCCAGCGGCGCGCCCGCGTCGGGCGCCGACGCGTCGAACGCGCAGGCCGCCGCGGCCATGGCCGCGATCGCCGCGATCCCGAAGGCCGGCGAAAAGCCCGCGGCCGCCCCGGCTGGCGCCGACGCGGCAACGGCCGGCAAGGCGCTGTACGCGTCGACCTGCCAGGCCTGCCACGCGGCCGGCGTGCTGGGCGCGCCGAAGTTCGGCAGCAAGGAAGACTGGGCGCCGCGCCTGAAGGACTCGATGGATACGGTCTACAACTACGCGCTGCACGGCAAGGGCGCGATGCCGCCGAAGGGCGGATCGAACGCGTCCGATGCCGACGTGAAGGCGGCCGTCGACTACATGGTCAACTCGGCGAAGTAACGAGTCACCCGGCCATCCGTAAAAAACCCCCGCGACGCCCTTGCATCGCGGGGGTTTCGTTTTTGTGTCGCCGGTTGGCCGCGCCAGCGTGCGCGGCACCGCCGCCGCGTCACTTCTGCAGCAATGCCTTCAGGCTCGCGAGCCGGTCCTTCGGCGACATCGGCGCTTCTTCCGGCGTCGGCGGCGGCGCTTCGTCGAGCCCCATCTCCGGGATGAAGCGCGACGGTTCGCACACGACCGTCTCGCGCGCCCGCTTGCGCTTCTTGCACCAGTTCAGGTGCAGGCTGCGCTGCGCGCGCGTGATCGCGACGTACATCAGCCGACGCTCCTCCTCGATCCGCTCGTTGTCGATCGGGCCGTCGTCCTCGCTGCCGCCGCGGTGCGGCATGATGCCTTCCTCGACGCCGACCAGGAACACGTGCGGATACTCGAGCCCCTTCGACGCATGGACGGTCGACAGCCGCACGGCGTCCGGGTCCTCGTCCTTGCCCTCGAGCATCGACATCAGCGCGACGGTCTGGATCAGGCCGAGCAGGTTCTTGCCCGTATCGGCGAGGCCGTCCGCGTTGTGGAAACCTTCGGCCTCGCCGTCGACGGCGTCCGTCTCGGGCTTCGTGCCCTTGCGCTTCAGCCATTCGAGGAATTCGAGCACGTTCTGCCACTTCGATTGCGCCTGCCGCTCGTCGAACGCGTCGTACAGGTACGCCTCGTAGTGGATCGCCTCCATCATGTCGTCGAGCACGACGGTCGCGGGCTCCTTGTCCGCGCGCTCGGTCAGGCGCTGGATGAAGTCGCAGAACATCCGCAGCGGCTCGACCTGGCGCGCCGACAGCCGCGCCTCGATCCCGCCCATGTAGACGGCCTCGAACAGCGACACCTTCGCCTGCCCCGCGAACGAGCCGAGCGCTTCCAGCGTCGTGTTGCCGATGCCGCGGCGCGGCGTCGTGACCGCGCGGATGAACGCGGGATCGTCGTCGGCGTTCGCGATCAGCCGCAGGTACGCGCATAGATCCTTGATTTCGGCCTTGTCGAAGAACGACTGGCCGCCCGACAGCACGTACGGAATCCGCTCGCGCCGCAACACCTGCTCGAAGATGCGCGCCTGGAAATTGCCGCGGTACAGGATCGCGTAGTCGCGGAACTGCGCACGCCGCTCGAACTTGTGCGCGGACAGCCGGAACACGACCGATTCGGCCTCGTGTTCCTCGTCGTTGCACGCCGTGACGGTGATCGAATCGCCCATCCCGTGCTCGGACCACAGTTTCTTCTCGAACAGCTTCGGGTTGTTCGCGATCACGTTGTTCGCGGCGGTCAGAATTCGTACCGTCGACCGGTAGTTCTGCTCGAGCTTGATCACGTGCAGCTTCGGAAAATCCTTGCCGAGCTGCGCGAGGTTCTCCAGCGTCGCGCCGCGCCAGCCGTAGATCGCCTGGTCGTCGTCGCCGACCGCCGTGAACGCGGCGCGCGGGCCCGCGAGCTGCTTCAGCAGTTCGTACTGGCACGCATTGGTGTCCTGGTACTCGTCGATCAGCAGGTAGCGCAGCTTGTTCTGCCAGCGGTCGCGCACCTGCTCGTTCTTCGCGAACAGCTCGGCCGGCAGGCGGATCAGGTCGTCGAAGTCGACCGCCTGGTACGCGTGCAGCGTCGCCACGTAGTTGCGGTAGACCAGCGCGGCCTGGTGCTCGTCCTCGTTGGCGGCGATCGCCATCGCCTCGTCGGGCATGATCAGGCCGTTCTTCCACAGCGAGATGATGCTCTGGATCTTGCGGATCAGCCCTTTGTCGGTGGTGCCGAGCTGCTCCTGGATCATCCCGAAGCAGTCGTCCGAATCCATGATCGAGAACTGCGGCTTCAGGCCGACGTGCTCGGCCTCCTGGCGCAGGATCTGCACGCCCAGCGAGTGGAACGTGCAGACGGTGAGCTGGTTGACGGGCACCTTGCGGCCTTCCTTGCCCGGCGTGGTGAGGGTCTTGCCTTCCAGCAGCTTCGACACGCGCTCGCGCATTTCGGCGGCCGCCTTGTTCGTGAACGTGACGGCGGCGATATGGCGCGGCTCGAAGCCCTTCGCTTCGATCAGATGCGCGATCTTCTGCGTGATCACGCGTGTCTTGCCGCTGCCCGCGCCGGCGAGCACGAGACAGGGACCGTCGAGATAGCGCACCGCTTCGTTCTGAGCGGGATTGAGGCCTGCGGACATGATGGCGGATGGTGTTGCTGGTTGACGGCGGACGCCGAGAGGATGCCGTGCGCGGCAGGCTGGCGAAGCAGGCGGACACGCGGGGCAGGACGCGCATGTTAACACGTCGGCGGCGCGTATTTCGGGCACGCCGCCGGACGGGGGCGCGCGGGCTTGCCGGGCGGGCGCCCCCTGTCCGTTCGGCGTGGTCGTGGCTGTCCGCTCGGCCAATCTGGCCCTGTTCGCGCTGCGATCGGACACAATATGCACTCCCCGACGCCACCCGCGCCGCCCTCGCTTCAATGCGTTTCAACCACCGCAGGATCGACCTCATGGGATACCCGTTCGCCACCGCTGCCCTCGGCCCGCTGCTGTTCGCACAAGGGCGCTACGTGCGCCGCGTCACGCCGCGGCTGCCCGAGGCGGCCGGCCCGCGCGACGGCGTGGCCGGCGACGGCCCACCGCTGCGCGTGCTGGTGGTCGGCGATTCGGCCGCCGCGGGCGTCGGAGTCGCGACGCAGCACGATGCGCTCGCCGGGCAACTGGCGAACGCGCTGGCGGCCACGCACCGCGTGCGCTGGAAACTGCTCGCACGCACCGGCCTGACCACGCGGGAGCTGGTCGACTGGCTCGCCGCGGAGCCGGCCGAGCCGTTCGACGTGGCCGTGACGTCGCTCGGCGTCAACGACGTGACGGGCGGCGTGCCGCCCGCACGTTGGCTCGCGCAGCAGGCCGAGCTGGTGCGGCTGCTCGCCACGCGTTTCCAGGTCGGGCACGCGATCCTGTCGGCAGTGCCGCCGATGGAGCGCTTCCCGGCGCTGCCGCAGCCGCTCGCGTGGTATCTGGGGCGGCGCGCGAAGCGGCTCAACGCGGCGCTCGCCGGCTGGGCTGGCTGGCAACCGCACTGCACGTTCCTGCGGGTCGACCTGCCGCTCGAACGCCACTTGATGGCCGCCGACGGCTTCCATCCCGGCACAGCCGCGTGCGCGGTGTGGGCCGCGCAGGTCGCGGCCGCCGTGCGGCAGCAGCCGGGCGGATGATGGGGCGCGTTCGGGGGCTGACTGCCGCCACGGCTTGCCGGGGGTTGGGAGCCGGGAGCCGGGAGCCGGGAGCCGGGGGCTTGGGAGGGCCGGGCCGGGCCGCGCTTGGGCTTGGGCTTGGGCTTGGGCTTGGGCTTGGGCTTGGGCTTGGGCTTGGGCTTGGGCTTGGGCCGGGGCCGGGGCCGGGGCCGGGGCCGGGGCCGGGGCCGGGGCCGGGGCCGGGGCCGGGGCCGGGGCCGGGGCCGGGGCCGGGGCCGGGGCCGGGGCCGGGGCAAGAGCCGCGAACCAGTCAACCATACCGCGGCACGGCGCACGACCCCGCGCAAAATGCCAGCCTCCTCCGCGCAAGCGCCGCCTCGCTTCGTGCATTTCGCCCGACGCGTCTGTGCAAGCAGCGGCGCCATGCCAAAATAGCCGGTCGTCCTCGCGCCGCTCCGGCGCGCCATCCTTTAGTTTCCTTCGCAGCCAGGAATTGCCATGTCGTCATTGCTCAGGATTGGTTTGATGGGTTTCGGTTTCGCCGGCGCGACGTTCCACGCGCCCGTGATCGCCACGAGCGGCCGCACCGAAGTCGCCGCGATCGCGACGGGTCAGCCCGATCGCGCGCAGGCCGCGTATCCGGGCGCGCGCATCGTCCCCGATCTCGACACGCTGCTCGGTCTCGATGACATCGAATGCGTGGTGATCGCCACGCCGAACGACACCCACTTCACGCTCGCGCGCCAGGTGCTCGAAGCCGGCCGCCACGTGGTCGTCGACAAGCCCGTCACGCTCACCGCCGACGAGGCGCTCGCCCTCGCGCGGCTCGCGAACGCGCGCAGCCGGCTGTTCGCGCCGTTCCACAACCGCCGCTGGGACGGCGATTTCCTCACCGTGCGCCGGATCGTCGAATCGGGCGAGCTCGGCCGCCTCACCTACTTCGCGTCGCACTTCGACCGCTTCCGGCCGACGCCGCGCACGCGCTGGCGCGAGGAGCCGGCCCGCGGCGGCGGCCTGCTGCTCGACCTCGGCCCGCACCTGATCGACCAGGCGCTCGCGCTGTTCGGCACGCCGGAAACGGTGAGCGCCACCATCAAGACGCGCCGCGACAACGGCACGGCGCCCGATTTCGTGCACCTGCTGCTCGGCTATCCAGACAAGGACGTCGCGCTGCATGCGAGCGCGCTGTCGGCGATCGAACCCGCGCGCTTCACGCTGCACGGCACGCGCGGCAGCTACCAGAAGTTCGGGCTCGACACGCAGGAAGACCAGCTCAAGGCCGGCCTCACCGCGGACGATGTCGAATTCGGCGGCGGCAATCCGCCCGGCCTGCTGCGCGTGCTTGACGGCGAGGTCGAGGTCGAGCGGCCGGTGCCGACGCTCGACGGCCAGTACGCGGAGTTCTACCGCGCGCTCGCCGCGTCAATCCGCGACGGCGCGCCGTTTCCCGTCACCGCGCAGGACGCGGTCGACGTGATGACGATCATCGAGCTCGCCGCGCAGAGCGAACACGACGGCCGCCGGGTGCCGTTCGTGCGCCGCACGGTCTGACGGCCGCCGTCCGGGTCGGTGCCGACCCGGCCACCCTCCGCGCCACGCCGCCAGGCATCGGCACCGGCGGCGCTTGTGTCTACCGCCACGCCGCCCCGCGGCCACGGCCCCGAACATTCCGTTACAAATGGTGCGGGAACGAAAGTCAGCGATCGTCCGGTCTGACGCGTTTCTCAAAAAGTCGATTCGACACTTATCCGTCAGGAGAATGTGATGCAACGGTTGATTCGCGCAGCGGCATGCTGCGTCCTGGTTTCCTCGCTCGCGGCCTGTATCGTGCAGCCGCAGCGGCCGGCCCGGCAGGCGCCTCCGCCGCCGCGACCGAACCCGCAGGTCGTCGCGAACGACCGCATGCAGGAGGTCCAGGGCCGGATCGACAACCTGCATCGCCGCATCGACGCCCGTGTGAACGGCGGCTACTACCCGCCGCCGTACGGTGCGCAGCTGCACCACCGTCTCGACGTGATCCGCCAGGAAGCGAACGACATGTCGGCCCAGCACAACGGCGGCCTGTCCGGCGACGAGCAGCGCGTGCTGAACCAGGAACTCGACACGGCCGCGCGCGCGATCGGCGAGTAATGCGCCCGCGCCCGCCGGCGCGCAGAAAAGCGGCGGCGCCGGCCGCCGCCGCTTGTCGCGAAGCGACATTCTTTTGCTCAAATTGACAAGGCCCACCCGCTCGCGTACAGTCGCCCGCACGCGTCGGGAGAGCGTGTGACCGGGTCGTTCCGACACCGGTTGCGCCGCCGAAGGGGCACACCCGCAAACTCTCAGGCAAAAGGACCGACCGCGTCGGGGAACCGCGTCCGCGCATTGCGCGGGCACCTACTCTCCCCGCACTCTGGAGAGCGGCAGTAGCCCGCAGCGCATTGGCTGCGCGGGCAAGCTGCCCACCGAAGGGGCGCGCGTTCGCCGGGCTTTGCCCGCAGCGCAATCTCTCAGGTATCGAGGACAGAGGGGCATGTACCGGATCGCTCGAGGCTATCAGCCGCGGCGGTCGGCACATGGCCGTTCTGATCCGCGCGCAAGCGCCTTGCCTGAGGCCTCGATGACTGCACTGAATCACACCCCGCTCAACGCCGCGCATCGCGCGCTCAATGCCCGCATGGTCGACTTCGGCGGCTGGGACATGCCCGTCAACTACGGCTCGCAGATCGAAGAACACGCTGCCGTGCGCACCGACGCCGGCATGTTCGACGTGTCGCACATGTGCGTCGTCGATTTCACCGGCAGCCGCGTGCGCGCGTTCTTCGAGCATGCGATCGCGAACCACGTCGGCAAGCTCAAGACGCCCGGCAAGGCGCTCTACTCGTGCCTGCTCAACCCGCAGGGCGGCGTCATCGACGATCTGATCGTCTACTACTTCACCGAAGAATTCTTCCGCGTGGTGGTCAACGCCGGCACCGCCGAGAAAGACATCGCGTGGTTCAACCAGCTGAACGAGCAAGGCGGCTACGGCCTGACGATCGCGCCGCGCCGCGATTTCGCGATCGTCGCCGTCCAGGGCCCGAACGCCCGCGAAAAGGTCTGGGCGACGGTGCCGTCCGCCCGCGCCGCCACCAGCGAACTCAAGCCGTTCAACGCCGCGCAGGTCGCCGGCACGCCGTTCGGCGATCTCACCATCGCGCGCACCGGCTACACCGGCGAAGACGGCTTCGAAGTGATCGTCCCGGCCGTGCACGTCGAAGTGCTGTGGAATGCGCTGCAGCAACACGGCGTGCGTCCGTGCGGGCTCGGCGCGCGCGACACGCTGCGCCTCGAGGCCGGCATGAACCTGTACGGCCAGGACATGGACGACACCGTCTCCCCGCTCGACGCGGGCCTCGCCTGGACGGTCGACCTCACCGCGCCTCGCGACTTCGTCGGCCGCGCCGCACTCGAAGCCAACGGCACGCGTGCCGCATTCGTCGGCCTGATCCTGCAGAAGGAAAACGGCAAGGCGGGCGGCGTGCTGCGCGCGCACCAGAAGGTCGTCACGCCGCACGGCGAAGGCGAGATCACGAGCGGCACGTTCTCGCCGTCGATGCAGGAATCGATCGCGTTCGCGCGCGTGCCGGCAGCCGTCCAGGTCGGCGACATCGTCCAGGTGCAAATTCGAGACAAGAATCTTCCCGCGCGCGTGGTAAAACTGCCGTTCGTGCGCAACGGCAAGGTCCTCGCTGCGTAACGACCGGGAAGCGGCCGCGGGGCCGCCTTCCGGCAAGCCGGGAGATGGCGCCCGGCGCAACCCTATTCGGCGTGCCATGGCGGCGCGCCAGCAGAACGAACACACCTTTTATCCAGGAGCATCCGATGAGCAACGTCCCGGCCGATCTGAAGTACACCGACGAACATGAGTGGATCCGCACCGAGGCGGACGGCACGCTGACGGTCGGCATCACCGATCACGCGCAAAGCACGCTCGGCGACATCGTCTTCCTCGAGCTGCCCGAAGTCGGCAAGTCGGTGAACGCGGGCGACGCCGTCGGCGTCGTCGAATCGGTGAAGGCGGCATCCGACATCTACTCGCCGGTGTCCGGCGAGATCGTCGCCGTCAACGAAGCCGCCACCGATGCGCCGGAAGAAGTGAACGGCGACGCATACGGCGTGTGGCTCTTCAAGATCAAGCTCGCGGCCGGCGCATCGACCGACAAGCTGATCGACGCCGACGCCTACAGCAAGCTGATCGACTAATTTCCCTACCCGAACCGCGCGGCGCCGGCCTCGGCGCGCGCGGGACCAGAGTCACGCCATGAAGCTCGAACACCCGGACCGCCTGATGAACCGCACGCCCCTCTCGCTCGCCGCGCTCGAAACGCATGACGCGTTCGCCGAACGCCACATCGGCCCCGACGCCGCCAGCCAGCAGGCCATGCTCGACACGCTCGGCTTCGCGTCGCGCGCCGCCCTGATCGACGCCGTGATCCCGGCCTCGATCCGCCGCGCCGAAACGCTGCCGCTCGGCCCGTTCGCGCAGCCGAAGAGCGAGGCCGAAGCCCTCGCCGCGCTGCGTGCGCTCGCGGACAAGAACCAGGTGTTCCGCTCGTATATCGGCCAGGGTTATCACGACACGCACACGCCGGCCGTGATCCTGCGCAACGTGCTCGAAAACCCGGCGTGGTACACGGCCTACACGCCGTACCAGCCCGAAATTTCCCAGGGCCGCCTCGAGGCGCTCCTGAACTTCCAGCAGATGGTGGCCGACCTCACGGGCCTCGCGATCTCGAACGCGTCGCTGCTGGATGAAGCGACGGCCGCGGCCGAAGCGATGACGCTGCTGCAACGCACCGGCAAGCCGAAGTCGAACGTGTTCTACGTCGCCGACGACGTGCTGCCGCAAACGCTCGAAGTGATCCGCACGCGCGCGCTGCCGATCGGCATCGAGGTCAAGACGGGCCCGGCCGCCGACGCCGCGCAGGCGAACGCGTTCGGCGTGCTGCTGCAGTACCCGGGCGTGAACGGCGACGTGCGCGACTACCGCGCGCTCACCGACGCGATCCATGCGGCCGGCGGCCACGTGGTCGTCGCGGCCGACCTGCTCGCGCTCACCGTGCTGACACCGCCCGGCGAATGGGGCGCGGACGTCGCGATCGGCAACACGCAGCGCTTCGGCGTGCCGATGGGCTTCGGCGGCCCGCACGCCGCCTACCTGGCCGTGCGTGACGAATTCAAGCGCCAGATGCCGGGCCGCCTCGTCGGCGTGACGGTCGACGCGCAGGGCAAGCCCGCGCTGCGCCTCGCGCTGCAGACGCGCGAACAGCACATCCGCCGCGAGAAGGCCACGTCGAACGTGTGTACCGCGCAGGCGCTGCTCGCGATCATGGCCAGCATGTATGCGGTCTATCACGGCCCGCACGGCCTGAAGACGATCGCGCTGCGCGTGAACCGCATCGCGGCGCTACTCGCGGCCGGCGTGAAACAGCTCGGCTTCGCGACCGTCAACGACACGTTCTTCGACACGCTGACGATCGACACCGGCGCGCGCACCGCGCAGGTCCACGAATTCGCGAAGGCGAAGCGCATCAACCTGCGCCGTGTGAGCGACACGCAAGTCGGCGTATCGGTCGACGAAACGACGACGCGCGACGACCTCGCCGATCTGCTCGACGTGTTCGCGCAAGCCGCGGGCGGCACCGCGCCGGCCGTCGATGCGCTGGACGCGGGCCTTGCCGGCGTCGCCGCGCTGCCGGCCGGCCTCGAGCGCACGAGCGCATACCTGACGCACCATGTGTTCAACCGTCACCATTCCGAAACCGAAATGCTGCGCTACCTGCGCAGCCTGTCGGACAAGGATCTCGCGCTCGACCGCTCGATGATCCCGCTCGGCTCGTGCACGATGAAGCTCAACGCGACCTCGGAAATGCTGCCCGTCACGTGGCCCGAGTTCGGCGGCATCCATCCGTTCGCGCCGGCCGAGCAGACCGTCGGCTACCGCGAGATGATCGATCAGCTCGAGGAAATGCTCGTCGCGGCCACCGGCTACGCGGCCGTGTCGCTGCAGCCGAACGCGGGCTCGCAGGGCGAGTACGCGGGCCTGTTGATCATCCACGCGTACCACGCATCGCGCGGCGAAGGCCATCGCGACGTGTGCCTGATCCCGGCATCCGCGCACGGCACGAACCCGGCATCCGCACACATGGCCGGCATGAAGGTCGTGGTCGTCGCCTGCGACGCGCAGGGCAACGTCGACATCGCCGACCTGAAGGCGAAGGCCGAGCAGCATTCGGCGAACCTCGCGGCGATCATGATCACGTATCCGTCGACGCACGGCGTGTTCGAGCAGAACGTCCGCGAGATCTGCGAGATCGTCCATGCGCACGGCGGCCAGGTGTACGTCGACGGCGCGAACATGAACGCGATGGTCGGCCTGACCGCGCCGGGTCAGTTCGGCGGCGACGTGTCGCACCTGAACCTGCACAAGACCTTCTGCATCCCGCACGGCGGCGGCGGCCCGGGCGTCGGCCCGGTCGCGGTCGGCGCGCACCTCGCGAAGTTCCTGCCGAACCAGCGCTCGACCGGCTACGCCCGCGCGGAAGACGGCATCGGCGCGGTGTCGGCCGCGCCGTACGGCTCGGCGTCGATCCTGCCGATCTCGTGGATGTACATCGCGATGATGGGCGCGAAGAACCTGACCGCCGCGACCGAAACCGCGATCCTCAACGCGAACTACATCGCGAAGCGCCTCGCGCCGCATTACCCGGTGCTGTATTCGGGCCCGGGCGGGCTGGTCGCGCACGAGTGCATTCTCGACCTGCGTCCGATCAAGGAAACGAGCGGCATCAGCGTCGACGACGTCGCGAAGCGCCTGATGGACTACGGCTTCCACGCGCCGACGATGAGCTTCCCGGTGCCGGGCACGCTGATGGTCGAGCCGACCGAATCGGAATCGCAGGAAGAACTCGACCGCTTCATCGCCGCGATGATCGCGATCCGCGAGGAAATCCGCGCGGTCGAGGAAGGCCGCGCCGATCGCGAGGACAACCCGCTGCGTCACGCGCCGCATACGGCGGCCGTCGTCACCGCGAACGAATGGCCGCACGCGTACTCGCGCGAGCAGGCCGCGTACCCGGTCGCGTCGCTCGGCACGAACAAGTACTGGCCGCCGGTCGGCCGCGCGGACAACGCGTATGGCGACCGCAACCTGTTCTGCTCGTGCGTTCCGATGTCGGACTACGCATAACGCCCGTCTCGCACCGGAGCGTCCGACCGTGAACCCACCGCACGCAGCCACCGGTTGCGTGCGGTTTTTACGTTCGCCGCCCGGCCAACCGTTTCACGCTCGCCCGCCAATCCGGCTAACATCACACGCGATCCAGCCAATGAAGGAGTTCCGCATGGTGCGTCCGATGTTTCCGGGCCATGGTGCAACAGCGCGGCGGCCGCGCCCCCGCGCAGGCCGCTACGTGCCGACGCTCGTCGCAGCACTGTCGCTGGCCGCCGCCGGCCTCGGCGTGTCCGGCAGTGCGCGCGCGGCGATGAATTTCTGCGCGGCGCCGGCGCTGCAGGCGAGCGAGACGACGCAGGCCGAGCCGGGCGTGCAGGCGCTGATCCGCAGCGTCGACGCGCGTATCGGCGAGCAGCCGAAGGCGATGGCGCGCGTGCACACCGAGGGCACGCTGCCGCACGAAGGCATCTATGACCAAAGTGCGGCCGCGCTCAAGGACATGGACCTGATGCGCGATGCGGCGCTCGCGTGGCGCGTGACGAACGCGCCGCGCTACCTGCAGCTCGTCGACCGCTTCCTGTCCGCGTGGGTCTCGACCTACCAGCCGAGCTTCAACCCGATCGACGAGACGCGCTTCGAGAGCCTGATCGTCGCGTACGACATGACCGCGAGCGCGCTGCCGGTGAAAACGCGCAACGCGACGGCCGCGTTCATCGCGAAGCTCGGCGCCGGCTACGTCGCGCAGGTCGACGCGCAGAAGCGCCCGCTCACCGGCACCTGGCGCAACAACTGGCAGAGCCACCGGATCAAGCTGATCGCGCTGTCCGCGTTCACGCTCGGCGACCGCAAGATGATGAACGCCGCACAGCGGCTGTTCGTCGAGCATCTCGCCGACAACATCGGCCCGGACGGCAAGACCTGGGATTTCGAGGAACGCGATGCGCTGCATTACGCGGTCTACGATCTGCAGCCGCTGGTGACGGCCGCGCTCGCCGCGCGCCGCTTCAACCGCAACTGGCTGCGCGAGCGCGGCGCGAACGGCGCGACGCTCGCGGCCGCGCTCGACTGGCTCGTGCCGTATGCGCTCGGCGAGAAGACGCACGAGGAGTTCGTGAATTCGCCGGTGCCGTTCGACGCGAAGCGCCGCGAGGCCGGCTTGCCGGGCTACACGGGGCAGTGGGACCCGAAAAACGCCACCGAACTCTTTCATCTGGCCGCGCGGCTCGACGGGCGCTATGCCCGCGTCGCGCAGCAGCTTTCCCCAACGCCGCCCGCATGGCTCGCCGCGTGCCTGCCATTGCAGGCGCGCTAGCATCATTCTTATCGCAAGGCAGGTATCGAAATGGCAGTCAGCGTGTTTGACCTTTTCAAGATCGGCATCGGTCCGTCCAGTTCGCACACGGTCGGACCGATGCGCGCCGCGCTGATGTTCGTCCAGGGCCTCGAGCGCGACGGGTTGCTCGACGCGACGGCCCACGTGAAGGTCGAGCTGTACGGCTCGCTCGGCGCCACCGGCAAGGGCCACGGCACCGACCGCGGCGTGATGCTCGGCCTGCTCGGCGACGCGCCCGACACCGTCGATCCCGACACGATCGACGCGCAGCTGGAAGACATCCGCAAGACGAAGCAGCTCGCGCTGCTCGGCACGCATCCGGTGCCGTTCGTGCTGAAGGAGAACATCGCGTTCTACCGCCAGGCGCTGCCCGAACATCCGAACGGGATGAAGCTGCGCGCGAGCGACGCGAATGGCGCGGTGCTGGTCGAGCGCACCTATCTGTCGGTCGGCGGCGGCTTCGTCGTGACGGCCGGCGCGCCGAACACCAAGGTGCTGAGCGCGGCCGAGCAGATGACGCATCCGTTCCGCACCGGCGCGGAGCTGCTCGCGCTGACCGCGTCGACCGGCAAGTCGATCGCGCAGCTGATGTGGGAAAACGAACGCGCGTGGCACACCGAGGAAGAAACGCGTGACGGGCTGCTGAAGATCTGGGCCGTGATGCAGTCGTGCGTATCGCGCGGCTGCGGGATCGGCAATCCGGAAGCCGAAGGCAACCTGCCCGGCCCGTTCCAGGTCAAGCGCCGCGCGCCGCAGCTGTACCGCACGCTGACGGGCAGCCCGGAGCGCGCGCTGCAGGACCCGCTGTCGATGATCGACTGGATCAACCTGTACGCGATCGCGGTCAACGAGGAAAACGCGGCCGGCGGCCGCGTCGTCACCGCGCCGACCAACGGCGCGGCAGGCATCATCCCGGCGGTGCTGCATTACTACACGCGCTTCACGCCCGGCGCGAACGAACAGGGCGTGATCGACTTCCTGCTGACGGCCGCCGCGATCGGCATCCTGTACAAGCTCAACGCGTCGATCTCGGGCGCGGAAGTCGGCTGCCAGGGTGAAGTAGGCGTCGCGTGCTCGATGGCGGCCGGCGCGCTCGCGGCCGTGCTCGGCGGCACGCCGCAGCAGGTCGAGAACGCGGCCGAGATCGGGATGGAACACAACCTCGGCCTGACCTGCGACCCGGTGGGCGGGATGGTGCAGATCCCGTGCATCGAGCGCAACGCGATGGCGTCGGTGAAGGCCGTCAACGCGGCCCGCATGGCGCTGCGCGGCGACGGCTCGCACTACGTGTCGCTCGACTCCGTGATCAAGACGATGCGCGAGACCGGCGCCGACATGAAGACCAAGTACAAGGAAACGTCGCGCGGCGGGCTGGCGGTGAATATCGTCGAGTGCTGATGCGGGACCCGGCGGTGGCGCGGGGTGGATCGATACCCCGCATTGCCGCCGGACCTGGCGCCCGACGCTAGTCGTTCAACCAGTTCTCAAGTCTCACGCCCGGATAACTCGCGAAATCCCGCTCGTTGTTGGTCACCAGGACGACATCGAGCGACACCGCATGCGCGGCGATCAATTTGTCGAGGTGATCCTTCTTCCGCTCGCGGGTTGCGTCGCGCACCGGGCCATACGCTTGGGCTGCCGCGGCGTCGAAAGGCGCGACGGGAATATCCTCGATCAATGCGGCGAGATGGCGGCGCTCCCGGGCGGGGCTCGTGCATGCGGTCACGCCGTACTCGAGCTCCGCATAGGTGATCGCCGACATGACGACGTCGCCCGTGTAGCACTGCGCAAACCGTCTCGCGACCTGCTCCGGCTGATTTTTCATCAAATAGATGCACATGTTGGTGTCGAGCATGAAGCGCGGCATCACAAACCCTCGCGTTCGGCCTGCTCGTGGTCGCCACGCCCTTCTGTCATGAAGTCAGGCCCGAATTTCGCGAACTTCTCCAGTACCTGAGTCAAAGGCCGCCGCATCGGCCGAATGCGGATTTCGTCACCGACGCGCTCGATTTCCAGTTCGATATCGCTGCGCTCATAGGCAAGGTCCGCAGGAATTCGCACGGCCTGCGAGTTGCCGTTCCTGAATACCCTCGTGGTATGCATGTCGATCTCCGTCCGGATGTACTCCGTATGTACATTATCCGATGCGGGCCGAGATGTAAATCCATGTGTGTACATAAGCCTCCCGATAACGTTTCGCTCGACGCGTCAGCATCAATGCCGCCGCAGAACGCCGACATGCCGGATTCAGCGCCCGGCTCAAATCCGTAGCGCCCACTTTCCGCCGTCACGCAAGCGGGCACAAGCTGGCCGAATGGCCAACCGAAGCCAGCACGCAATCCCCCACCCGCCCGGCGTTCCGACACTTTTCGCCGGCCGCCGTACCGGCCCGCGGCCAACCGGCGTAAGCTGTACGTCCCGCTACCCAGGGAGACGGCAGCCCATGTCGCATTCCAAGGATCTCGAGCCGCACGCCACCACCGGTGCGCGACTGCTCGTCGATGCGTTGCTCGCCAATCACGTCGAACGCGTGTTCTGCGTGCCGGGCGAGAGCTTCCTCGCCGTGCTCGATGCGCTGGCGGACGACACCGCCCGCATCCAGACGGTCGTCTGCCGCCACGAGGCGGCCGCCGCGAACATGGCCGAAGCGGTCGGCAAGCTGACCGGCCGCCCCGGCATCGCATTCGTCACGCGCGGACCCGGCGCGACCCATGCGTCGATCGGCGTGCACACCGCGTTCCAGGATTCGACGCCGATGATCCTGTTCGTCGGCCAGTGCGCACGCGAACACCTCGACCGCGAAGCCTTCCAGGAAATCGACTACCGCCGGATGTTCGGCCAGATGGCCAAATGGGTCGCGCAGATCGACGACCCGCACCGCATCCCCGAATACCTGAGCCACGCGTTCCACGTCGCGACGTCCGGCCGGCCCGGCCCGGTCGTGCTCGCGCTGCCGGAGGACGTGCTGTCCGACGCGTGCGCGCCGCAGCCCGTCGTGCCGGCCGCGAAACGCATCGCGGCCGCGCCGTCGCCCGCGCAGATCGACGAGCTGAGCGAGCGGCTCGCGCGCGCGGAACGGCCGTTCGCGATCGTCGGCGGCAGCGGCTGGACGCCGGACGCCTGCGCGAACCTGCGCACCTTCGTCGAACGCTGGCGATTGCCGGTCGCGTGCGCGTTCCGCTTCCAGGACACGATCGACAACGCGCACCCGAACTACGCGGGCGACGTCGGGCTCGGGATCAATCCCGCGCTCGCGAAACGCATTCGCGACGCCGACCTGCTGCTCGTGATCGGGCCGCGCCTCGGCGAAGCGACGACCGGCGGCTACACGCTGCTCGACATCCCGAAAACGCGCCAGACGCTGATCCATGTACATCAGGGCGCGGACGAACTCGGCCGCGTGTACGCGGCCGACCTGCCGATCGTGTCGGGCATGCCCGAGATCGCCGCGCCGCTGGCCGCGCTCGAACCGCCCGAGCGGCCTGCGTGGGCCGGCGCGGCCGCCGACGCGCACCGCGCGTACCGCGAATGGCATGCGCTGCTGCCGATGCCCGGCGACGTGCAGCTCGGCGACGTGATGGTGCAGTTGCGCGAGCGCCTGCCGCACGACGCGATCCTGACCAACGGCGCGGGCAACTATGCGATCTGGCTGCATCGCCACTTCGCGTACCGGCACTTCCGTTCGCAGCTCGCGCCCACGAGCGGCGCGATGGGCTACGGGCTGCCGGCCGCGCTCGCCGCGAAGTCGCTGTATCCGCAGCGCGCGGTTGTCGCGCTCGCGGGCGACGGCTGCTTCATGATGGCCGGCAACGAGCTTGCGACCGCGATGCAATACGGGCTGAACATCGTCGCGATCGTCGTCAACAACGGCCATTTCGGCACGATCCGCATGCATCAGGAGCGCAACTACCCGGGCCGCGTGCACGGCACGGGGCTCACGAATCCCGATTTCGCCGCGTATGCGCGTGCGTTCGGCGCGCATGGCGAGACGGTCGAGCGCACTGCCGATTTCGCGCCGGCGCTCGAACGCGCGCTGACCTGCGGATTGCCCGCGGTGATCGAGATCCGCATCCCGCAGGACGCCAGCACGCCGGCCGCGACGCTCGAACAGATCCGCGAGCAGGGCCGCCGCGCACGCGGCGCATGACGGTGGCCAGGCATATCGCACCGCCCGTCGCCGCGCTGTCGCACGACGACGCGCTGGCGTACCCCGGCACGCTGCTCGCGCCCGACGGCACGCTCGTCGCGCCGTACGACCTCGAGCATGGCGACGAGCGGGCCGAAAGCCATGCGGCGGCCGCGCCCGCGCTCGGCCTGCTGCATGCCGCGCACCGGCCGTTCCGGCTCGATTACAGTGAGGCGCGACACGTGCACGTGATCAACGGGATGGGGGTCACGCTCGGCGATTCGGTGATCGGACTGACGGCCCTCGCCGCGCTGCGAGCGGCCCATGCGGACGTACGCTTCACGCTGTACCGGCCGGCGCGCGCGCCGCGCTATGTCGACGCGCTGTATGCGCTCGCGACCGACGTGGTCGCGCCGTCGCGCGCGCTGCCGTGCCCCGCCGACGCGCTGCCCGCCGATGCGCACTGCATCGACGTCGGCAATCACCTGTACTGGCCCGCGTTCGCGCGGCTGCCGATGATCGATTTCTTCCTCGATGCGCTCGGCGTCGATCCGGCCGCCGTGCCGGCCGCCGCGAAGCGCAATCGCTGGCTCGCGCGGCTGCCGCTGCCCGCACTGCCGGCTGAATGGCAGCGGCCCTACGTACTGTTCTGCCCGAATGCGAGCACCGCGGTGCGCAGCGTGCCGCCCGCGTTGCGGGTCGCGTTCGTGGAACAGCTCGCGCAGCGTTACGGGCTGCCGGTCGTCGGCTTCGGTCCGCTCGCGCATCCGGCTTACGTGGACGTGAGCCGCGACGCGACCGACACCGCACGCTTCATCGGGTGGATCAAGGGCGCAAGCGCACTGTTCGCACCGGACACGGCGGCCCTGCATCTCGCCGACGGTTTCGACGTGCCGACGCTCGCGTGCTTCACGACGATCGGGCCGGCGCTGCGCGTGCGCGACTATCCGCATTGCGTGCCGGTCGCGCTCGACGTGCCGGCTGAATTGCACGGGCTGCATCGCAGCGAGCGGCCGGAGGATCTGGCGGCGGTCGAAGCCGCTTACCGCGCCATCGACTGGGACGCGCTGGCGTGGCCGGCACCGCGCGACGTGACTGCACCGGCAATCTGAGCGAAGCCAGCGCCGCGGCGAGCGGAACGATCGACCCGGCAGCGGCACGCGCACAGCGCCAGCCCCGCCGCGACCGTCGCCTCGGCTTACCTCGGCAAGCTACCGCCAGCCCCTGAGCAATACCGCCGCAGCGGCGAGCGGAACGACCGAACCGGCAGCCGTACGCGCACGGCATGAGCACCGGGCGGGGGCCACTTCGGCGGCCCGACTGACCCCGCCAAGCTCGCCTAGCCATCTGGGCGAAACCGGCGCGACGGCGAGCGGAAGGGTCGAACCGTCAGCAGCGCGCCCCCGACGCCAGCTCCACCGCAACCGCCGCGCCGCCTGCCCGGCTTACCCCGCCAAGCCCCTCACGCGCGATCGCGCAGCGTCTCCGACGGCCGCTTGCCGAACAGGCGCCGGTAATCGGTCGCGAACTGGCTCAGATGCCAGAAGCCCCACGCCTCCGCGACGTCCTGCACCGAACCGGCCGCGCGCCCGCACAGGTCGCGCCGCGCGCCGTTCAGCCGCAGCGTGCGCAGGTAGGTCGCGGGCGCCATCCCGAGCACGTCCTGGAAGCAGTACTGCAGCGTGCGCCGGCTCACGTGTAATTGCTCGCACAGCTCGGGCACGCCGACCGGGCGCGTGCGATGCGCGAGCACGTAGTCGCGCGCCTGGTCGACGATCCAGCGGCGCGTCGACGGCGCGGCGCCGCTGCCGTCGTCGGCCGGTTGCGCGCACGCATCGAACAGCGCGGCCAGCACTTCGGCCTGCAGGTCGTCGCGCTGCGCATCGGGCAGCGGGCCGGCCATCGCCACCGCGCCGTCGAGCCGGCGTCCGAGCAGCGCGCACAGGCGCGCGAGCCGCGCGTCGCCGACCTGCATCACGCGCTGCGTGAACAGCCGCTCGTCGAGCGCGCGCCGTTCGACTTCCTCCGCATAGCGGCGCAGCACGTCGCCGCGCACGACGACGCCGTAGATCGAGAACTGCGCAGGCGTCACCAGTTCGAATTCGACGTTGCCGGGCCGGAACGCGAGCGCGCCGGGGCCGATGCGGCACGCATCGACGCGCGCAGAACCGTCGCACACGAGCGGGATGCCGAACCAGTACGCATCGCCGCGCACCTCGCACGCCTGGCGCAGCAGGTGGCTGGTCGATTCGCGAAACAGCTTCATCGTGTCGAGCGGCAGCTCGGTCAGCGTGCCGACAAAGCGGCCGGCCGCGAGCTGGTCGTAGGTCTGCCGCCAGCCGATCAGGTTGCGCGCCTGCTCGTCCGCATCGTGCGCGACGCTGACGACAGCCTGCCCGGCGAACGCGTCGTCGCCCTGCGCGCTGCGCCGCGTGTCTTCGGCGGTCGGCTCCGCCGTACACGCCACATGTTGATTCATCGTGTCCTCCCTCACCTGCGCGGAACCGTGCGTATCCATCACGCAAGTCCCGTGCCGAACCGCATGGCCCGGCGAGCAGCCCGCCATTGCACGCTGTCCGGCCGATGCACGCCATGCGGGCGCACCCGAAGGCGGCATGCCGCGCACGCCGCCGGTGCGATCCGCGCGGCGACCGCGCATGCGCGCCGCCGCCCGGGCGCAGTCACCGGCTACCGCCTACCGGGCCGGCTTCAGCCGCACGACCCGCGTCCCGCAATTGCCGTATGCCTGCACGATCGTCAGCTCGACGATCGCGCTGCCCACCGCCCACGGCGCCGCGTCCGCTTCCGGCAGATCGGTGCGCAGCGTGGCGCGACCGTTGATCCGGTAGCGCAGGCCGCGCACGAAATCGACGAACAGCAATCCGACCCCGCTGCCGTCGCAGGCGGCCGCGTCGATCCGGCCACCGCCGTCATGCGCGGCGGGCAGCGCAAACCGCAGCGTCTTCGTATCGATCACGCGCACCACCGGCAGCAGATCGCCGTTCGCGTCGCGCCGGCTCTGCACGATGTCGCAGGTCATCGACGCACCGGCGCCGCATGCCATGCCGACGAACATGAACGGTTGCGATTCGACGAACTGCCGTACGCCGAGGCTCAGCCGCGTCGTCACGGCATCGCTCATCCGCTCGGCTTCGTTGGCGACGCCGAAGCGGTGTTGCGCGTCGAGTTCGCCCGGATGGAAGACCGGGTGGCGGGGAAAGGATCGGGGCAGTTCTGCCATGCTGGTTGTCGTCGTCGCACGCATCGGCGCACCGTGCCGCCGCGCATGCGCGACGGCCGGCAGCGTTGCCGGCGCCGGCCGTACAACGAAGCGCAACCGGCGCCGACTGTCGAAATAGGGAAATCGAATCGGCGACGTGCCGGCCCCAACCGGCCCCGACACGTCGCCCCGGCTTCGGCGATCAGAAGAACCCGAGCGCCTCGGCCTGGTAGCTGACCAGCAGGCACTTCGTCTGCTGATAGTTCGACAGCGCCATCTTGTGCGTCTCGCGGCCGATGCCCGACTGCTTGTAGCCACCGAACGCCGCATGCGCGGGATACAGGTGGTAGCAGTTGGTCCACACGCGGCCGGCCTCGACTTCGCGGCCCATCCGGTACGCACGCGTGCCGTTGCGGGTCCACACGCCCGCGCCGAGCCCGTAGAACGTGTCGTTCGCGAGTTCGATCGCTTCCTGCTCGTCCTTGAACGTCATCACCGACGCGACCGGCCCGAAGATTTCCTCCTGGAACACGCGCATCTTGTTGTTGCCGAGCAGCATCGTCGGCTTCACGTAGTAGCCCGTGCCGAGATCGGCGGCCGGCGCCGCGCGCTCGCCGCCCGTCAGGCATTGCGCGCCTTCGCCGCGGCCGATGTCGATGTACGACAGGATCTTGTCGAGCTGCTGCTGCGATGCCTGCGCGCCGATCATCGTCTGCAGGTCGAGCGGGTGGCCGGACTTGATGCGCTCGACGCGCGCGACGGCCTTCTCGATGAAGCGTTCGTAGATCGATTCCTGGATCAGGATGCGCGACGGGCACGTGCACACTTCGCCCTGGTTCAGCGCGAACATCGCGAGCCCTTCGAGCGCCTTGTCGAGGAATGCGTCGTCCTGGTCGAGCACGTCGGCGAAGAAGATGTTCGGGCTCTTGCCGCCCAGTTCGACCGTCGACGGGATCAGGCTGTCGGCCGCCGCACGCAGGATGTGCTTGCCGACCGGCGTCGAGCCCGTGAACGCGATCTTCGCGATCCGCTTGCTGGTCGCGAGCGCTTCGCCCGCTTCCTTGCCGAAGCCGTTCACGATGTTGATCGTGCCGGCCGGGAACAGATCGCCGATCAGTTCCATCAGCACGAGCACCGACGCGGGCGTCTGCTCGGCCGGCTTCATCACCACGCAGCAGCCGGCCGCGAGCGCCGGCGCGAGCTTCCACGCGGCCATCAGCAGCGGGAAATTCCACGGGATGATCTGGCCGACCACGCCGAGCGGCTCGTGGAAGTGATACGCGACGGTGTTGTCGTCGATTTCGGAGATGCCGCCTTCCTGTGCACGGATGCAGCCCGCGAAGTAGCGGAAGTGGTCGATCGCGAGCGGCAGGTCGGCCGCCATCGTCTCGCGCAGCGGCTTGCCGTTGTCGATCGTCTCGGCCACGGCCAGCAGCTTCAGGTTCTTTTCCATCCGGTCGGCGGCGGCGAGCAGCAGGTTCGCACGCTCGGCCACGGACGTCTTGCCCCACTGGCGGCGCGCGGCATGCGCGGCGTCGAGCGCCAGCTCGATGTCGTCGGCGCCGGAGCGCGGGATGCGGCAGAACGGCTGGCCGTTGATCGGCGACACGTTCTCGAAATACTCGCCCTTCACCGGCGGAACCCACTTGCCGCCGATGTAGTTGTCGTATTGCTGACGGTACGGGTATTCGACGTCGAGGCCCAGTTGTTTCAGGTCAAACGGGTTCATACATGTCTCCTGTTCATCGTGCTTGTGTGAGTACAGCGCCGGTTGGAATGCGCTGGTCCCGTTTACGCAACATGCGTGCCAAACAGGACGAGAGGGAACGAGAGCACGTCGAGTGCGGCCGGCGCGCGCTCGCACCGTGCGGTGTTCACGCACGCAACACGGCGGGTGTACCGATTCTGAACACCGCGATTGCGCAGCGACGGGGCCGGTGTTCGGAATTTCCACAGTGCGCGGCGGTGTGCGGCCCGCGGACGCGCGTCGCGCCGCGTGGCATGTCGCTTGCATGCGGATCACCGATCCACACGCCACGGCGCACGCGCCGACCGACACCATGAACGATCGCGGCCCCCTGACCGACGACGCCATCGCCTTCATCCGCGAGCAGGCTTTCCTGATCGTCGCGACCGCCGACGCGGCCGGTAATGCCGACTGTTCGTACCGCGGCCGTCAGCCGCGCGCCGACGGCTCGTTCACGCCGCTCGTCGACATCCCGGACCGCTGCACGCTGGTGCTGCCCGACTTCGCGGGCAACCACCTGCTCAACACGATCGGCAACCTGCTGGTGAACCCGGCCATCGCGCTGCTGTTCGTCGATTTCGTGCGGCAGACGACCTGGCTCGTGCAGGGTCGCGCGACGCTCGACGAGGATGCGCAAGGGCGCGCGCATCTATGGCCGGATGCGCTGCGCTATCTGGTGATCGAGGTGGAATGCGCGGAGGCGCGCGCGGATGCAGGACTGCCGCCGCTCGTGCTGGCGTGACGCGCGGCGGATGAGGCTTTAACGAGCGGACGAGGTGGGCACGGCCGCTGCATTGACCAAAAGACCGAAGCACCCGGGAACCGGGAACCGGGAACCGGGAACCGGGAACCGAAACATCGAAGCACCGAGCACCGAGCACCGAGCACCGAGCACCGAGCACCGAGCACCGAAACACCCGCGCGCCACGGTGCAACGCTCAACGCCCTTGCGTCTCCACACACGCCGGCTCACCTCGACTGCGCGCCGCCAACGCATCGGCCTGCGCGTGGCCATCCGCCTCGTCGCCCGTTTCGTCGGCCGCCGACCGCCCGCCGAGAAACCCGAACACCACCACCGCGCACAGCACCGTGACGGCGGCCAGCCCGATCAGCAGCCGGTCGAACGCATGCGTGTAGCTCGCCAACAATGCCGCACGTCCGACGCCCGGCAACGCGGCAGCCGCGCCCGCGAGATCGCCGGTCGCGAGCCGCGCGGCCGCACGCAGCGTTGCATCAGGCGTGGCCGCGGCACCGGCCGCGTGCGCGAGCCCCGCTTGCGCGAGCGCGGCCAGCACCGCGCCGACGATCGCCAGCGCAATCCCCTCGCCGGCGACACGCGTCGTACTGAAAATGCCCGTCGCCATCCCCGCGCGCTCCTTCGGCACGACGCTCACCGACAGCCCGTCCATCAGCCCCCACGGCATGCCGGCCCCGACGCCGATCGCGAGCATCGGCGCGATCGCCGCCGGCCCCGCGCCGCCGCGCAGCGCGATACCGAGCCACACGAGCCCGGCCGCCGCGACGAGCAGCCCGAGCCCTGAAATCACGCCGGCCGACAGCCAGCGCGTGAGCGTCGCCGCGACGAGCGGCACGACCAGCATCGGCGCGGAGATCGCGAGCATCAGCCAGCCAGCGTCGATCTCGCTGAAGCCGTCGATGCCGATGAAGCGCAGCGGCAGCACGACGAGCAGCACGATGTAGCAGCAACAGGTCGACACCGGCAGCACCTGCACGCCGACGAAGCGCGCGATGCGAAACAGCGACAGGTCGAGCATCGGCCGCGCGACGCGCGTCTCGATCGTCACGAATGCGCACGCGCCGAATACCGCGCCCGCCAGCAGCGCGATCACGAGCGGGCTCGACCAGCCGCGCGCGGGCGCCTCGATCACGCCGAACGTGAACAGTGTCAGCGCGGCCGTGAACGCCGCCGTGCCGGGCCAGTCGAGCCCGGTCGCGTGCGGGTCGCGCGACTCGTGCATGCGCGGCAGCCCGAACGCGAGCGACAGCACGCCGGCCACCGCGCTCGTCACGAAGATCGCGCGCCAGCCGTAATGCCCGATCAGGCCGCCGGCGATCACGGGCCCGAACGCGAGCCCGATGCCGAACGTCGTGCCGAGCAGGCTGAATGCACGCGTGCGCGCCGCGCCGTCGAATTCCTGCGCGAGCGCGGCCGTGCCGCCGGCCAGCGCCGCAGCCGCCGCGAGCCCTTGCGCGGCGCGCAGCCAATCAACGGCGAGCATCGACGGCGCGAATGCGAGCGCGATCGACATCAGCGTGAAGCCGCCGACGCCGATCGCGAACAGGCGCTTGCGGCCGAACTGGTCGGCCAGCGCGCCCGACGCCATCAGGAAGCTGCCGAACGCGAGCATGAACGCGTTGGTGATCCAGTTCATCGCGACCGGGCTGCCGTGCAGGTCGCGACCGATCGCCGGCGTCGCGACCGCGCCGCCCGAAAACGACAGCGGCAGCGCGACGGCGGCCATGCAGACGGCGGCCAGCACCCATGCGCGCCGGCGCGCCGCGTGGGCCACGTGGGCCGGGGCGGCTGAAACAGGGTGATCCATCATCGCTCCTCGAAAAAGCCGGCGCGGATGCGCCATCAGAGCGACAGAAGATAAATCCGATTCAATCCGCGAAAAACCACGCGAAGCTCCGCATATAACGGACTAAAATTCCGCAATATCCCTGCCCGCGTGCGTCGCCGCACGTCCTTCGATTCGATGGAAAGATGGAAAACCTCTCCGGCATCGTCGCGTTCGTCCGCACCGCGGAAGCGCTGAGCTTCGTCGCGGCCGGCCGCGCGCTCGGCATCTCGGCGTCGGCGGTCGGCAAGACGATCGCGAAACTGGAGCAGTCGCTCGGCGTGCGGCTGTTCAACCGCACGACGCGGCGCGTGACGCTCACCGACGAGGGGCGGCATTTCTACGAGCGCTGCCAGCGCATCCTCGAGGATTTCCGCGACGCGGAGGCGACCGTGACGGCGTCCGCGCAGCGCCCGCGCGGCAAGCTGCGCGTGAGCCTGCCGGTGATCGGCTACCGCTTCCTGCTGCCGGTGCTGCCCGAATTCCGGCAGCGCTATCCGGACGTCGAGCTCGATCTCGATTTCAACGACCGGATGGTCGACGTGGTCGAAGGCGGCTTCGACGCGGTGATCCGCAGCGGCCCGCTGTCCGATTCGAGCCTGATGTCGCGGCGGCTCGGCCCGTTCGCGTTCGTGCTGTGCGCGACGCCCGCCTATCTCGCGCAGGCCGGCACGCCGCGCACGCCGCGCGAGCTCGAAGCGCACGACTGCGTGCGCTACTGCTTCCCGACCACCGGCAAGCTGCAGGACTGGGCGCTCGCGGCCGCCGACGGCACGCCGCTCACGCTGCGCACCGCGATGACCTGCAACAACATGGAAGCGCTGCGCGGCGCCGTGCTCGCGGGGCTCGGCATCGGCTACATGCCCGACTTCCTCGCACGCGACGCGCTCGAACACGGCACGCTCGTCACCGTGCTCGACGACTACCGGATCGCGCCGGGACAGTTCTCGATCGTATGGCCGTCGAGCCGGCAGTTGTCGCCGAAGCTGCGCGTGTTCGTCGATTTCCTGTGCGAGCGGCTGTTCAGGTAGCCGCGCCGATCCGCTCCGCTTCCGCCGCCGGCAGCAGCGCGTCGCTGTCGTCCTTCAGCCCGACGCCCGTCAACTGGAGCCTGCGCGCATGCGTCATCAGGTAATGCAGCTTGTGCGCGGCGGCGGCGTGCGGCAGCCCTTCGGGCCGCACGTTCGAGATGCAGTTGCGCAGCGCGTCGTGACAGCCGACCTTCGGCGCCCACGTCAGGTACACGCCGAGGCTGTCCGGCGAACTGAGGCCGGGCCGTTCGCCGATCAGCATCGCGACCACCTTCGCGCGCAGCAGCTCGCCGATCTCGTCGCCGAGCGCGACGCGCGCCTGCGTCGCGACCACCACCGGGCCGATCCGCCAGCCGTCCGCGTCGAGCCGCGGCCGCACGGCCTGCAACAGCGGCAGCGCCTGCTTCGCGGCCGCGAACGCCGACAGCCCGTCGCCCACCACGAACACGACATCGGGCGCGTCGTCGAGCGCCGCCCCGTAGCCGGCCAGCAGCCCGCGGCTGTCGTCCGACAGCTTGCGGCCGAGATCGGGCCGGCGCAGGTAGTGGTCGCGGTCGGGCGCGGCGCTCTGCACGCGCAGCGTCGGCAGCAGGCCGGCCGCCTCGATCTCGCGCCGCAGCGCATCCGCGTCGAGCGGCTGGTGCACCGCGTCGCGCGCCTGCGCATGCGACAGGTTGAAGGCCAGCAGCGGCGCGGTCGGCAGGCTGTTACCCGCGCGGCCGAGCGCGATCCGCGCGTTCGTGAACGACTTCAGCTGCGCCCACGGGTTCTTCTCGACGGCGTCGCTCATGCGGAAATCCCCATCCAGTCGTTCGCGCCCGCGAGCAGCGGCACGCGTGCCGTCGCCGCGCGCAGCGCGCCGTGCGCGTCGGCGATTTCCATCGTCTCCAGCCATTCCTCGAACTCGGGCGCGCGGCGCAGGCCGAGCACCTCGCGCACGTAGAGCTGGTCGTGGAACGACGTGCTCTGGTAGTTCAGCATCACGTCGTCCGCGCCCGGAATTCCCATGATGAAGTTGATGCCAGCCGCCCCCAGCAGCGTCAGCAGCGTGTCCATGTCGTCCTGGTCGGCCTCCGCGTGGTTCGTGTAGCAGATGTCGCAGCCCATCGGCACGCCGAGCAGCTTGCCGCAGAAGTGATCCTCGAGGCCCGCGCGGATGATCTGCTTGCCGTCGTACAGGTATTCGGGCCCGATGAAGCCCACCACCGTATTCACGAGGAACGGCTCGAACTTGCGCGCGACCGCATACGCGCGCACTTCGCAGGTCTGCTGGTCGACGCCGAAATGCGCGTTCGCCGACAGCGCGCTGCCCTGGCCCGTCTCGAAATACATCAGGTTGTTGCCGACCGTGCCGCGCTTCAGCGCCAGCGCGGCCTCGCGCGCTTCGGCGAGCAGCGCGAGCGAGATCCCGAAGCTGGCATTGGCCTTCTCGGTGCCCGCGATCGACTGGAACACGAGGTCGACCGGCGCGCCCTTCTCGATCGCCGCGATCGTGTTGGTCACGTGCGTGAGCACGCACGACTGGGTCGGCACGCCGTAGCGTTCGCGAAAGCCGTCGATCATCGCGAGCAGTTTCACGATCGCCGCGAGGCTGTCGGTGGCCGGATTGATGCCGATCATCGCGTCGCCGCAGCCGTACATCAGCCCGTCGAGCATCGACGCGGCGATGCCCTTCACGTCGTCGGTCGGGTGGTTCGGCTGCAGCCGCACCGACATCCGGCCGGGTAGCCCAACCGTGTTGCGAAAGCGCGTGACGACGCGGCGCTTCCGCGCAGCCGCGATCAGGTCCTGGTTGCGCATCAGCTTCGACACGGCCGCGACCATCTCGGGCGTGAGGCCGGGCGCGATCCGTTCGAGCGCCGCGCCGTCGGCCGCGGGCGACAGCAGCCAGTTGCGGAAATCGCCGACGGTGAGGTGCGAGATTTCCGCGAACGCCTGCGCATCGTGATCGTCGATGATGAGGCGCGTGACCTCGTCGTCTTCATACGGGATCACCGCTTCGTTCAGGAACGCCTTCAGCGGCACGCCCGCGAGCGCGATCTTCGCGGCGACGCGCTCCTCCTCGCTCGCCGCCGCGACGCCGGCGAGCTGGTCGCCGGAACGCAGCGGGCTCGCCTTGGCGAGCAGCGTCTTCAGGTCCGCGAAGCGGTACGTGCGCGGACCGATCGTCTCCGTATAGGACATCGTTCGAATCTCCTTGCCAAAAGCCGACGGCGCGCCCGTTCGACGGGGCGCGCCGGTTGCCGTCAGGAACGGCCTTTCACGTTCACCGTCGTCACGGCGCTCACTCCTCCAGCAGCGCGTCGCCGGGCGCGCTCGCGCGCTGCGAACGGGTCGCGAGGAAGTACGCGTAGCCGACCGCGAGGAAGCCGACGAACACCAGCGCGACCAGCCCGTTGAAATACACCATCGTACCGAGGCAGACGAGCGCCGCCAGGATCGCGAATGCCGGGAAGATCGGGTACAGCGGCGCGCGGAACGGCCGCTCCAGGTTCGGCTGCGAGCGGCGCAGCTTGAACAGCGCCGCCATGCTCACGATATACATCACGATCGCGCCGAACACCGACATCGTCACGATATTCGCGGTGAGCGTCTGGCCGCCGAACTGGATCAGCTCGTCGCTGTAGATCGCGGCAATCCCGACCACGCCGCCCGCGAGGATCGCGCGATGCGGCGTCTTGAAGCGCGGATGCACCTTCCCGAGCCACTCCGGCAGGTAGCCTTCGCGGGCCAGCGCGAAGATCTGGCGCGAATAGCCGAGGATGATCCCGTGGAACGACGCGACGAGCCCAAACAGCCCGAGCCACACGAGCATGTGCATCCAGCCGCTGTTCGCGCCGACGATGTACTTCATCGCCTGCGGCAACGGGTCGTTGATGTTCGCGAGCTTGGTCCAGTCGCCCGCGCCGCCGGCGAACACCATCACGCCGATCGCAAGCGCCACGAGGGTCAGGATGCCGGCCACGTACGCGATCGGAATCGAGCGCTTCGGATTCTTCGCTTCCTCGGCGGCCATCGCGACGCCTTCGATCGCGAGGAAGAACCAGATCGCGAACGGAATCGCCGCGAACATCCCGTGGAACGCGCCCAGGCTGAAGTGATCGGCGCCCGACCAGCCGCCCTTCGTGAAATTGCTCCACGCGAAGCCCGGCGACACGACGCCCATGAACACCAGCAGCTCGAAGATCGCGAGCAGCGTGACGACGAGCTCGAAGGTCGCCGCGATCTGCACGCCGACGATGTTCAGCGCCATGAACACGAGATACGCGCCCATCGCCGCGTGCTTCGGTTCGAGCCCCGGAAACTGCACGTGCAGGTACGCGCCGATCGCGAGCGCGATCGCGGGCGGCGCGAACACGAACTCGACCAGCGTTGCGGCGCCGGCCAGATAGCCGCCGGTCGGGCCGAATGCGCGGCGCGCATACGCGAACGGGCCGCCCGCGTGCGGGATCGACGTCGTCAGCTCGGTGAAACTGAAGATGAAGGTGGTGTACATCGCCGCGACGAACAGCGCGGTGATCACGAAACCCAGCGTGCCCGCGCTCGCCCAGCCGTAGCTCCAGCCGAAGTATTCGCCGGAAATCACGAGGCCGACCGCGATGCCCCACAGTTGCCAGGTCCCGAGCGTCTGCTGCAGCGCGGGCTGGCCGGAGGACTTGGCGCCGGCGGCGGGCCGGCCATTCGACTCTGCTTTCATCGGACTCTCCTCAAAGGCGCCGGCCTGCGGGCCCGCGCGACTGAGAATCGATGCTAGAGAGTCATTAAACGACGTGTTATCGAAATTCGGCAAAGATCGCGGCTGACATTTCGCTTGCGGAAACGCTTGCGGTACCGCTCGCGGCAACGCCCGCCGCGCCCGTTGCCACGCCGGTCCGGCCCGCGCGATGCGGGCCGGATCGGCCGTGCCGACCGGCCTTACTGGCCGCCGCCGCGCTGGTTGAACCAGCGGTCGAGCAGCTTGCCGGCCGCTTCCCGGCCGCCGAGGCCGAACGACAGCGCAACGGCCACCGCGATCGCGCCGAGCACGAGGCCGAACGCGAGCTGCACGATTTCGTTCGCGATGCCCATCGCGCGCAGCCCCATCGCGAACACGAGGCCGAGGATCGCGAATTGCGCGATGCGCGCGAACAGCACGCTGTGTTCGCGGTCGGCCTGCTCGATCACGCGGCGCGCGAGGCCCGCGAGCCACACGCCGATCACGAGGATCACGCCGCCCATCAGCACGTGGCCGCCGAATTCGATGAACAGCGTGACGACGTCGCGCACCTGCGTGAAGCCGAGCCGGTTCGCGGCCTCGACCGACGCGAACAGCATCGCGAAGAACACGATCAGTCGCGCGACCAGCACCGACGGCTGCAGGATGCCCGAGAACACGCGCTCGACGCCGAGCACGGCCGGCAGCCCGTCGACGCCGGCGGCTTCCAGCAGCTTCTGCGCGAGCGACGCGACGAAGCGCGCGAAGTAGAACGTGACCAGCACGATCACGATCGCCGCGACGATGTCCGGCACCGCGCCGAGGAACTGGTTCAGCATGTTGGTCGCGGGAATCGAGATCGCGTCGATCTTCAGCGCATCGAGCGCGGAGATCAGCGTCGGCACGAACACGAACACGTAGACGATGGTGCCGACCAGGCTCGACACGCGCACGGGCGTCGGGCTGTCGATCCCTTGCGTGAGACGGTCGGCGCCGGCGGCGACCAGCAGGTTCGTCACCAGGCCGCGCAGCACGCGCGCGACGACCCAGCCGACGAAGCCGATCACCGCGGCCGCGAAAATGTTCGGCACGATCGCGAGCAGCTTGTCGACCATCCCCTGCACCGGCGACAGCAGGCCCGACAGCGCGAACGAGCCGAGGATCGCCGGCAGGAACATCAGGATCACGAGCCAGAACAGCACGTCGCCGAGATAGCCGCTCATCGGCTGCATGCCGGCGCTTTCGGACAGCGTGGCGTCGACCTTGCTCGCCTTCAGCGCGCGGTTCGCAAGGCTGCGCAGCAGCGACGCGATCAGCCACGCGATCAGCGTCAGCGCCGCGCCGCCGATCAGGTTCGGCAGGTAGTTGACGATGTGCGTGACGAGCAGCGAGAACGGATTGGACACCGCGTACAGGTTGAGCACGTTGAAGATGCCCACCGCGGTGACGAGCAGCACGAGCCAGAACAGGCCGCCGGCGATGATGCGTTCGACGCAGGCGCCCTGGCCGGTGCTGTCGGTGATCCGCTGATCGACCTTCAGCGCGTTGAGCAGCCGGAGCGCGCCGGCCCGCACCGCGACGGCGATCAGCCAGCCGATCACCAGGATGCCGATCGCGCCGGCGATCTTGGGCAGGTATCCGCCTAGCGTGGCCTGCAGCGACGTGATGAAGCTGGAAGCATCCATTTCTTCTTCTCCCGAAAACGTGGTGTGGCGATTGAACATCGACGAACGACCTGCGTAATTCGAAAAGCGTGCTGCTCCGTCCGGGCAACTTACCCGAGAAAAATGACGCGTTCACCCGATTTCACCGTCTTTAACTTTAGTTCTACTTCTCGGCGGGACAAGACCCTATTTCGTTGAAAATTAAAAAGGGGCGGATGCTGGGCGGCTACGCATTTCCGCAAGATTTGTCCATTCGGCCCGTGCTACCGTGGCGTCGGTTCCAGCCCGGACACGCCGATGACCCCAGCCGAAACGAAAACCGACCCGCCCGCGTGGGTGCGCTACGCGGCAAGCGTGGCGCGGGTCCACGCGTACATCAGCGCGCATCTCGACGGCCCGCTCGACCTGAACCGGCTCGCCGAAGTCGCGTGCCTGTCGCCGTATCACTGGCAGCGCGTCTACCGCGCGCTGTACGGCGAGTCGATCGTGCTGACGGTGCGGCGGATGCGGATCGTGCGGGCGTCCGAGGATCTGGTCTGCACCGCGCGGCCGCTCGACGAGATCGCGCGGCGCGCGGGCTACGGGTCGACGCACGCATTCGCGCGGGCGTTTCGCGACGCGTACGGCGTGCTGCCCGCGCAGCACCGGCGCACCGGCATCCACCGGCCGATTTATCCATTACAGCGAGGAGAGGCAGACATGTTCAAGCACGAGGTCGAGATCCGGCGCCTGCCGGCACTGCGCGGCTACGCGGTGACGCACACCGGTGCGTACATGAAGGTGGGGGACGCGTTCGCGCGGATCGGTGCGTGGGTCGGGCAGCACGGGCTGATCGGCCCGGGCGCGAAGATGATCGGGATTTTCTACGACGATCCGGACACGACGCCCGAAGCGCAGTTGCGCGCGAAAGCGTGCTTCATGCCGGCCGACGGCGCGCCGGACGTCGCGCCCGTGCCGACGGTCGAGCGTGCGACGATAGCAGCCGGCGAATACGCGGTGCTGCTGCATACGGGGCCGTATGCGGACCTGAAGACGGCCTACCAGTGGCTGTACGGCGACTGGCTGCGTCACTCGGGCCGCGAAGCCGCCGACGCGCCGCCGTTCGAGCTATACCTCAATACGCCGATGGATACCGCGCCGGCCGACCTGCGCACCGAAATTCACCTGCCGCTGCGCTGAGCGACGGGTGTGCCGTGGCGCCGTGTATCTGGACGGACCGCGACGATATTGCTGGTGCGAGGATGCCCGGGACGACATCGGGCATGCCGGTGTGCCGGCCTTGAACGCAGCGCGCCGGCGCGAATTCGCGGAGATCCTCAAGCAGCCTGCGTCCCGCAGCCGGGACAGAACCGCGCATCGGCCGCCAGCGCCGCGTGGCAACGGCTGCACGCCTTGCCGCGTTGCGCCGCGCCGCACTGCGCGCAGAAGCGTGCCTCGGCCCCGTTGAGCGCGCCGCAGCCCGCACACGCGAGCTGGCTCAGCGGCACGTTGCCGCGCTGGCCGCCTTGCCCGCCACCGGCGTCGGCCGGCGCCTGCCAGCCCCAGCCGTGGCGATCGCGCCCGCGCGCATCGTGGCCGCCCTGGCGCGACCCGCCGTGATGCCCGCCACCGTGGCCGCCATGGCCCCCGTTTCCGCTATTGCCGTGCCCGCTGCCGTGCCCGCCGCCATGGCCGCCGAGTATCCGTTTCAGAAAGCTCATCGTCCGCTCCTCAACGCTTGGCCGGTGCGCCGCCGAACGCCCCGGAGGACGACAGCAGCCGCAAGCCGTTGGCCACGACGATCAGGCTCGCGCCCGCGTCGGCGAAGACCGCCATCCACATCGTGCCGAGCCCCGCGACCGTGAGGCCGAGGAACACGACCTTCACGCCGAGCGCGAAGCCGATGTTCTGCACCAGCACGCGGTGCGTCGCGCGCGACAGCCGCACGAATGCGGGAATCTTGCGCAGGTCGTCGTCCATCAGCGCGACGTCGGCCGTCTCGATCGCCGTGTCGGTGCCCATCGCGCCCATCGCGAAGCCGATGTCGGCGCGCGCGAGCGCCGGCGCATCGTTGATCCCGTCGCCGACCATCCCGACCGCGCCCGCGCCGCTCGCCGCCAGTTCCTCGACCGCCGCGAGCTTGTCCTCCGGCAACTGGTTGCCGCGCGCGTCGTCGATGCCGGCCTGCTGCGCGATCGCCTGCGCGGTATGCGGGTTGTCGCCGGTCAGCATCGCAGTGCGGATGCCGAGCGCATGCAGATCGGCGATCGCATCGCGGCTCGTGTCCTTGATCGTGTCGGCCACCGCGAAGATGCCGAGCACGCGCGTGGCGTCGACCAGCACGACGACGCTCTTGCCCTGCCGCTCCAGCGCGTCGAGCTTCGCCTCGAGCGCCGTCGAGCAGCGTTCGAGTTCCTCGACGAGCCGGTGATTGCCGAGCCAGTAGCGCGTGCCGTCGATCGTGCCGCGCACGCCGCGCCCGACGATCGCTTCGAAGTCCTGCACGTCCGCGAAGGCCGTCGTACCGGCGTCGCGGGCCGCGGCGGCGATCGCCTGCGACACCGGGTGATCGGAGCGCGCCGCGAGACTTGCACCGAGGTGCCGCACGCGCGCCGCATCGGCATCGTCCGCGTGCACGTCGAAGTCGGTCTGCACCGGCTTGCCGTGCGTGATCGTGCCGGTCTTGTCGAGCGCGAGCCACGCGAGCTTGCGCCCTTCTTCCAGATAGACGCCGCCCTTCACGAGAATCCCGCGCCGCGCCACGGCCGCGAGCCCCGACACGATCGTCACCGGCGTCGAGATCACCAGCGCGCACGGGCAAGCGATCACGAGCAGCACGAGCGCGCGATAGATCCAGTCGTGCCATGCGCCGCCCATCACGAGCGGCGGCACCACCGCGACCAGCAGCGCGACCGCGAATACGATCGGCGTGTAGACGCGCGCGAACTGGTCGACGAAGCGCTGCGTCGGCGCCTTCGCGCCCTGCGCTTCCTCGACCGCGTGGATGATCCGCGCGAGCGTCGAGTTGGCCGCGACGGCCGTCACGCGGTAGTCGAACGAACCCGATTCGTTGATCGTGCCCGCGTACACCGCGTCGCCGCTCGCCTTTTCGACGGGCAGGCTTTCACCGGTGATCGGCGCCTGGTTGACCGTCGAGCGGCCCGCGACGACTTCGCCGTCCAGCCCGATCCGCTCGCCCGGCTTCACGCGGACGACCGCGCCGAGCGCGATCTGCGCGGCCTCGATCGTGCGCCACGCGCCGTCGGCCTGCTGCACGGTCGCGGTATCCGGCGCGAGCTGCATCAGCCCCTGGATCGCATTGCGCGCGCGGTCGAGCGACTTCGCCTCGATCAGCTCGGCGATCGTGAACAGCACCATCACCATCGCGGCTTCCGGCCACTGACCGATCGCCATCGCGCCCGTCACCGCGATGCTCATCAGCGCGTTGATGTTCAGGTTGCCGTTGCGGATCGCGATCCAGCCCTTCTTGTACGTGGTCAACCCGCACGCGAGCACCGCGGCGAGCGCGAGCGCCGCCGACAGCCACACCGGCAGCCCGGCCCAGGTCGCGCCTTCGGACGCGATCGCCGCGACGCCGGCGAGCGCCAGCGGCCACCACGGCTTCGCGGGCGGCGGCGCGATGGGCGCTCCCGGTGCATCGGCCGACGCGGCTTCCGGCGTCATGCCGAGCGAGCGGATCGCACTTTCGAGCGCCGGCTGCGCGCCGGGCACGTGCTCGACGGTCAGCATCCGCTGCATCAGGTTGAATTCGAGCGCCGACACTTCGCCCATCCCGCCGAGCTTCTTGCGGATCAGCGTTTCCTCGGTCGGGCAGTCCATCTGCATGATGCGGAACGCGGAGCGCACGTGGCCCGACGCGGTTGCCTGCGCGACCGGCAGCGGCGCGAGCGTCAGCGCGGCCGGCGCGCAGCAGTCGCCGGCCGCGTGGTCGTGGTCGTGGTCGTGGTCGTGGTCGTGGTCGTGGTCGTGGTCGTGGTCGTGGTCGTGACCGGCATGGTCATGCGCGGCGTGGTCGTGCGAACACGTCGCACCGTGCACATGCTGGTCGTCGCCCGCATGGCCGTGACCGTGGTCATGACCCGCCTCGCCGTGCGCGGTGTGATCGTGCCCGTGGCCGTGATCGTGGTCATGGCCGTGCGCGTGCTCGCCGGCCGCCGGCGCCGCGTCGGCAACGGTCGCCGTCTGCGTGTCGCGCGCATCGGCGCAGCACGCATCGGCGCCGCCGGCATGGCGGTGTCGTGGGTCGGGGGTACGCTTGGCGTCGATCATGACAACCTCCTTTGTGGCTTGACGGTGTAGAGTTAACACCCTGAAGCCACTACAAGGTCAACCCTTACACGGGAGAAAGGCATGAAGATTGGCGAACTGGCCAAAGCGGCCCGCTGCACGCCCGAGACGATCCGTTTCTACGAGAAAGAGGGTCTGATGCCGGATGCGGAGCGCACCGATTCGAACTACCGCAACTACACCGACGTGCACGTCGAGCGGCTGCGCTTCATCCGCAACTGCCGCGCACTCGACATGGCGCACGACGAAATCCGCGCGCTGCTGCGGCTCACCGACACGCCGGCCGACCGCTGCGATTCGATCAATTCGCTGCTCGACGATCACATCGGACACGTCGACGCGCGCCTCGCGGAACTCACGCATCTGCGCGACCAGCTCACCGAATTGCGCCGCCAGTGCGTCGGCGAGCATTCGGTCGAGGATTGCGGCATCGTGCATGGCCTTGCGACGATGGAAACCGTCGCGCCGGCCGCGAAGCGCTCGCACCTCGGCTGAAACCCTTGTCAAACCAGATAGTCTGATTGAGAATAGTTATATTCTTACTAGATATACTTTAACTATTCATGTCTACGAGCCGCCCGTCCCCGCTCGCGCTGGCCGTCCTCGCGACGCTCACCGAAACGCCGATGCATCCGTACGGGATGCTGCAGCAACTGAAGGCCCGCGGCTACGACGAAGTCGTCAACGTGCGGCAGCGCACGAGCCTGTACCAGACGATCGACCGGCTGCTGCGCGACGGGCTGATCGCCGTGCACGACACCGAACGCGACGGCGCGTTTCCGGAGCGCACGGTGTATGCGCTGACGGAAGCCGGGCACACGGCCGGGCAGGCATGGCTGCATGCGCTGCTCGCGGAGCCCGCCCGTGAATTTCCGGCGTTCGGCGCCGGCCTCGCGTTCCTGCCGCTGCTCGATGCGGAAGATGCGCGTCACCAGCTCGAGCTGCGCATCGCGCGGCTTGACGCCGAGCGCGAGCGGCTGGAAGCGCTGCGCGCCACCGCACAGGCCGACCAGGTGCCGCGCCTGTTCCTGCTGCAGAACGAGCATGCGCTCGTGCTGCTCAATGCGGAGCTCGACTGGGCGCGCAGCGTCGTCGAACACCTGAAGATCGGCGCGCTGCGCTGGGTGGACGGCTGACGCGCGGCGCCGGCCGATGCCCGGCGGCAGCGGCCGTCGGCCGCATCAAAGTACCTTGCCGGGATTCAGGATGCCGCGCGGGTCCAGCGCGGCCTTCAGCCGCCGCATCAGCCCGATTTCCGCGCCGCTGCGCGTGTGCGCCAGATAAGGACGCTTGAGCACGCCGATCCCGTGCTCGGCCGACACCGAGCCGCCCATGTCGCGCACCACCGCATACACGCAGTGATCGAGCGCATCGGCGTCCGCGTCGGTCATCGCGGCCAGCGACACGCCGATATGCACGTTGCCGTCGCCGACATGGCCGAAGAACAGGCACGTGAGCGCCGGCCAGCGCGCCCGCAACGCCGCCTCGCAGCGTTCGGCGAACGCGCCGAGTTCGCCCGTCGGCAGACTCACGTCGAAGTTGACGAGCTGCGGCAGCGCATCGATCGCGAGACCTTCGCGCAGCGCCCACAAATCGCGCGCCTGCCGCTCGGAGGTCGCGAGTACCGCATCGTCGACGAGCCCTGCATCGAATCCCGCGGCCAGCCCCGTTTCGAGCGCCTGGTGCGCATCGCCGCCCGGCGCGCTCGTCGCGCATTCGATCAACACCACGAAACCGCCGTCGCCGATGAACGGTGCCGATACCCCGGGCGTATGCCGCGCGACGTAGTCGTAGAACGCCGGCCACATCGCCTCGAAGCTGACGACTTCCGGCAGCGTGCGGACACGATTCCACAGCGCGACCACCGCGTCGTAGTCGCGCACGCGGCAGAGCGCCGTGGCCGGCGCCGCGAGCAACGGATGCAGCCGCAGCACCGCGCGCGTGACGACGCCGAGCGTCCCTTCGCTGCCAATGAACAGCTGCTTCAGGTCGTAGCCCGCGTTGTTCTTCAGCATCCGGTTCATCGACGACACGATCGTGCCGTCCGCGAGCACCGCCTCGAGCCCGAGCACCTGCTCGCGCATCATCCCGTAGCGGATCGCGCGCGTGCCGCCCGCATTGGTCGCGAGCATGCCGCCGATCTGGCACGAGCCGCGCGCGCCGAGATCGACGCCGAACGTGAAGCCCGCCGATTCGGCGGCTTCCTGCACCGTCTGCAGCGGCGTGCCCGCGCGCACGGTGATCGTACCGGCCGCCGCGTCGAGCGCTTCGATGCCCGCGAAGCGCTCCATCGACAGCACGACCTCGCCGCCCAGCGCGACCGCCCCGCGCGCGAGCCCGGTCAGCCCGCCTTGCGGCACGACCGGCTGGCCGAGCCGCGTGCACAGCGCGAGCGTGCGCGACACGTCGTCGACGCTGCACGGGCGCACCAGCGCGCGCGGTCGCACGCCGGCCGGCTCGTTGTACGCGGTGAAGTAACGCGGATCGATATCGGCCGCGCGCGTGACGAGCGCGTCGCCCAGTTCGGCGGCGAGCACGGCATCGACGGCCTCGTCCGGCAGCGGCCTGCCGTCCGGCTCGCTACCCGCGGCGCTCGTGTTCGAGGTCGGCATAGTGCGCGGCCCCGCTTACTTCGTCGAGATGTCGATATCGCCGAAATACTTCAGCCCGAGCGACTTCACCGTGCCGTCCGCCTTCAGCTTGTCGATCGCCGCGTCGAGCTTCGCCTTCAGCGCGTCGTCGCCCTTGCGCAGGCCGAACGCGATGCCGCTGCCGAGGATCTTGTCGTCGTGCACCGGCTGGCCGACGAACGAGAAGCCCTTGCCGTCCGGGCGCGACAGGAAGCCGCGCTGGCCCGACGGCGCGAGCACGAGCGTCGCGTCGAGGCGGCCCGCGACCAGATCCGTATACGCCTGGTTCTGGTCCTGGTACGCGACGATCGCGACGCCTGCCGGCTCCCAGTGCGCCTTCGCGAAGGTTTCCTGGATCGACGCCTGCAGCACGCCCACGCGCTTGCCCTTCAGCGATTCGGGCGTCGGCAGCAGCCCGCTGCCGGTGCGCGCGATCAGCTGGGTCGGCACGCGATAGATGATCGTCGTGAAGTCGATCGCCTGGCGCCGTTGCTCGGTCGCGTTCATCGCCGAGTTGATCGCGTCGAACTTGCGGCCCTTCAGCGCCGGAATCAGTCCGTCGAACGAAGTCTCGACCCATTTGCACGACAGCTTCGCCGTCTGGCAGACGGCATTGCCGACGTCGATATCGAAGCCCTGCAGGTCGCCGTTCGGCGCCTTCGATTCGAACGGCGGGTATTGCGCTTCGAGGCCGAAGCGCAGCGTCGGCGCATCGGCGAGCGCCGCGCCGGAGCCGATTGCGCACGCGAGTGCAAATGCGAGTTTCAAGGTAGCCGTGTGTTTCATCGTGATCTCCTGGGTCTGGTCGATGCGACGTCTCCGCCGCCGGTTTCCGTATGGGCTTTACAGCGAACGCAGCCGCCGCGCGCCTTCGACCAGCGTCGCGTCGTCCTTCGAAAAACTGAGCCGGATCACGCCGGCGTCGGTGCCGTCGGTATAGAACGCCGACAGCGGAATCGTCGCGACACGCGCGTCGCGGATCAGGCGCAGCACGAAATCGCTGTCGCTTTCGTCCGAGAAGTGGCGAAAGCGCGCGAGCATGAAGAACGAGCCTTCGCTCGGCAGCAGCTCGAAACGCGAATCGGCCAGCTCGCGCGCGAGCAGGTCGCGCTTGGCCTGGTAGAACGCCGACAGGCCGAGATAGCTGTCCGGCCGCGCGAGGATCTCCGCGAACGCGACCTGCATCGGCGTGTCGGCCGAGAACACCATGAACTGGTGCACCTTGCGGATCTCGTCCATCAGCTCGGCCGGTGCGAGGCAATGGCCGACCCGCCAGCCGGTCACGTGGAACGACTTGCCGAACGACGACACGATCACGCTGCGCTCGGCCAGCTCGCGGTGGCGCGCGACGCTCTGGTGCTGCGCGCCGTCGAACACGACGTGCTCGTACACTTCGTCGGACAGCACCACGATGTCCCTATCGCGCGTGAGCTGCGCGAGGCGCGCCAGATCGTCGGCGGAGAACACCGTCGCGGTCGGGTTGTGCGGCGTGTTGACGATGATCATCCGCGTGCGCGGCGTGATGGCCGCGGCCACCTCGTCCCAGTTCACGCGGAAATGCTCAGGCGACAGCTTGATCGCGACCGGCGTCGCGCCCTGCAGCCGCACGATCGGCGCATAGCTGTCGAACGACGGCTCGAAATAGATCACCTCGTCGCCGGGATGCACGAGCGCGCTGATCGCCGCGTAAAGCCCTTCGCTCGCGCTCGCGATCACCGTGATTTCGGTCGCCGGATCGTAGCGCGCGCCGTACAGCGCCTCGGTCTTCTCGGCGAGCCGCTCGCGCAGCGCGATCACGCCGGCCATCGGCGCGTACTGGTTGTGACCGTCGCGCATCGCACGCGCGACGCCTTCGACGAGCGCCGGATCGGGCGCGAAATTCGGCGCGCCCTGCGACAGGTTCAGCGCGTCGTGTTGAGCAGCCAGTTGGCCAATTACCGTGAAGATCGTCGTCCCGACGTCGGGCAGTTTCGAACGGGGCGCGGTGGCGCTTCGCATGACTCCTCCTCCTGATGTCCTTCGGGCGGGCCGCTCGACATGTGCGCGGCCTGCATCTGCCGCATGATTTAGCCCGAGCCAATATCGGCGGACAATCGAAAGTTCGTCATGGCGGCCATGCATTTTTCTCATGGCTCGCCCGGAGAAGGGCCTGGCGGCAAGGCCAGACTGCGCGCCTGATATGCGAATCAGGCATTTCCCCGAGGGAAGCTACGCGTCCGCCGCCACGAGGTACGCGAGCAGCACGGCCCGCAGTTCGCGGCGCTGCGCGGCGAAATCGAGCGTCGGCCCGAGCGTCAGCAGCGCCTGCGACAGGCCGCCGTAGCAGATCGTGTGGGCCATCCGCGCGAGCCCGTCGAGCCGCGCGGCCGGCGGCGGGTCGGCCGCTTGGGCCAGCGCGTCGCGCCACAGCGCGACATAGGCGTCGTAATGCCGGCGATAGGCGGCGAGCGGCGACACCTGCCGCTCCAGCGCGAACAGCGCGCCCCACAGCGCCGCGTCGGCGGCGATCGTATCGACCTGGAGGTCGACCAGCGCGACGGCGAGTTCGGCCCGCGACGCACCGCGCAACCGCTGCACCGTGTCGCGCAACCGGTCGGCCAGCGCCAGCACGCGGCGGTGGATGCAGAGCGCCGCGAGGCTCTGCTTGTCGCCGAAATACTCGTAGAAGGTGCCGATGCTGACGCCCGCGACGGCCGCGATCTCGCGGATCGTCGCCTTCGCGTAGCCGCGTTCGAGCAAAAGCTGAACGAACGCCTGTTGCAGCGCGTCGGAGCTCGCCTGCGCGCGCGACTGGCGCGGCCGGCGGCGCAATGCGGGCGCGGGTTGCGCCGCCGGCGAGCCGGGCAGCGCCGGAACCTGAACATGTCGCGGCGGCATATTTGCTACTCTGAATTCAGCAGGGAATACGTTTTACCGGAAGCCGGAATCCGCGCCGAAGCGCGTTGCGCGGCACGACACCGGCTGACCGCGCAGCATGAGACCGGAGACAACCGCGATGACCGACTCGACTCACGCCGTCACGAACCAGTTCGACGAACTCGTCGACTATAACCTCTTCGCGACGGATCTCGCGCTGCGCGACGCGCTCGCCCGGGCCGGCGCCGACTGGGCCGTGCCACGGCTCGACGCGTACGGCGCGCGGCTCGGCAGCGCCGACACCGCGCGGCTCGCCGACGAAGCGAACCGCCACACGCCGGAACTGCACACGTTCGACCGGCGCGGCCGGCGCATCGACCGCGTCGACTTCCATCCCGCCTGGCACGCGCTGCTCGGCCAGTACCGCCATGAAGGCTTCGTGTCGCTCGCGTTCCGCGAGTCGCGCCGCGGCCGCTGGGCCGCGACGGCCGCCGGCTTCTACCTGCATGGCCAGATCGAGGCCGGCACGCTGTGCCCGGCCACGATGACGCAGGCCGCGATCCCCGTGCTGCAGAAGGAGCCGGCGCTGTGGGACCTGCTGCGCGACAAGCTCTACAGCGACGACTACGATCCGCGCGACGTGCCGGTCGCCGACAAGCGCGCGATCTGGTTCGGCATGGGTATGACCGAGAAACAGGGCGGCTCCGACGTGCGTGCGAACACGACGCTCGCCACGCCGGTCGGCGCGGGCGGCCGGGGCGGCGAATACCGGCTGCGCGGCCACAAGTGGTTCTTCTCCGCGCCGATGTGCGACGCGCACTTGGTCGTCGCGCGCACCGAGGCCGGCAGCCCGTCGTGCTTCTACGTGCCGCGCTGGCGGCCGGACGGCACGAAGAACGCGGTCGAGATCCAGCGGCTGAAGAACAAGGTCGGCAACCGCAGCAACTCGAGCAGCGAGATCGAGCTGAACGACGCGTGGGGCATCATGCTCGGCGACGAAGGCCGCGGCATTCCGACCATCATCGAGATGGCCACCACCACGCGGCTGAACTGCGTGCTCGGCAGCGCGGCGATGCTGCGCCAGGGCGTCGTGCAGGCGATCGCCTACACGCGCCAGCGCCATGCGTTCGGCCGCGCGCTCGCCGAGCAGCCGCTGATGCGCACCGTGCTCGCCGATCTCGCGCTGGAGAGCGAAGCGGCGCTGTCGCTCGCGATGCGGCTCGCCGATGCGTTCGAACGCGACGACTCGCCCCGCGAACGCGCGTGGAAGCGGATCGTCACGCCCGCCGCGAAATTCTGGGTCTGCAAGCGCGCGGTCGAGCTGACCGGCGAGGTGATGGAAGTGTTCGGCGGCAACGGTTACGTCGACGACGGCCCGATCGCGCGCCTGTTCCGCGAGGCGCCCGTCAACTCGATCTGGGAAGGCTCCGGCAACGTGATGTGCCTCGACGTGCTGCGCGCCGTATCGCGCGAGCCCGACGCGGCCGCCGCGCTGTTCGACGAACTGGCCGACCTCGGCGCGGGCGAACCGCGCATTCGTGCCGCGCTCGACGGATTGCGCGCGATGCTCGCCGCCCCGACCGACACGCTCGAAGCGTCGGGCCGCGTGTTCGCGCAGCGGCTCGCGGTCGTCGCGCAGGCGTGCCTGCTGCGCCGCGATGCGCCGGCGGTCGTCACCGACGCGTTCGTCGCGACGCGGCTCGCCGCGCCCGACTGGGGCCGTATCGCGGGCGGCTTCGATCCGCACGCGATCGACGTCGCCGCGCTGCTGCAGCGCGCGTACCCGGCCTGACGCCGGCCCGTTCACCCGATTTCGCGTTCGTTCGCCCGCCCGGAGCCTCGATGAACCTCGTCGCCGCCCTCGACCGCGCCGCCCGTGCGACGCCCGACAAGCCGTTCCTCGTCAGCGAATCCGCGACGATCACGTATGCGGCCGCGCGCGAGCGTTCGCACCGGGCGGCGGCCGTGCTGAGCGCGCTCGGCGTCGCGGCCGGCGACCGTGTCGCGGCGATGTGCTTCAACACGCCGGCTTTCGTCGACCTGATGTTCGGCGCATGGCGGCTCGGCGCGGCGTTCGTGCCCATCAACCACAAGCTGCAGGCGCCGGAAGTCGACTACGTGCTCGAACACAGCGGCAGCACCGCGCTGCTGTTCGACGTGGCGCTCGCGCCGGTGGTCGAGCGGATCGTGCATCCGGCGCGGCGGCTCGTGACCGAGGGCGAACTCGACGGCGTGCCGAATTTCGACACGATGTGCGCGACGATGGACGGCCTCCCGGGCATCGAGCCGGCCGACGACGACGTCGCGCAGATCCTCTACACGTCCGGCACGACCGGCCGCCCGAAGGGTTGCGTGCACAGTCATCGCACGGTGACGCTCGCCGCGATGCAGGCGGCGCTCGCGACCGGGATCGGCCGCAACGAGCGCACGCTGATGGCAATGCCGATCTGGCATTCGTCGCCGCTGAACAACTGGTTCGGCGGCACGCTGGTCGCGGGCGGCACCGTCGTGCTGCTGCGCGAATACCATCCGCTGCGCTTCCTGCAGACCATCGAGCGCGAGCGCGTGACGCTGTATTTCGGTGCGCCGGTGTCGTACACGCTGCCGCTCGACACGATCGACGGCTTCGCGGCATTCGACCTGTCGAGCGTGCGCGCGTGGCTGTACGGCGGCGGCCCGATCGGCGCCGCGCAGGCCGAACGGCTCGCGCAAGCGTATCGCAGCCACGCGTTCTTCCAGGTGTATGGGATGACGGAAACCGGCCCGGCCGGCACGACGCTGTATCCGGACGAACAGATCGCGAAGGCCGGCTCGATCGGCCGTCAGGGCGGCCCAGGCGTCGACCTGCGGGTCGTGCGGATGGACGGCGTCGATGCGCAGCCGGGCGAGACCGGCGAGATCTGGCTGAAGACCGATTGCATGATGCTCGGCTATCTCGACGACGCGGCCGCGACGCGCGCCGCGTTCGCGCCGGACGGCTGGTATCGCACCGGCGACATCGCGCGGATCGATCAGGACGGCTACCTGTTCATCGTCGACCGGCTGAAGGACATGATCGTCACCGGCGGCGAGAACGTCTATTCGAAGGAAGTGGAGGACGTGCTCGGCGCGCACCCGGACATCGCCGAGGCGGCCGTCGTCGGCGTGCCGCATCCGGACTGGGGCGAAACGGTCGTCGCGCACGTCGTGATGCGGGCGAACGCGGCGCCCGATGCGGACGCGCTGCGCGCGTTCTGCGGCGAGCGGCTCGCCGCGTACAAGATTCCGCGCGAGTTCACGTTCGCGCAGGCGCTACCGCGCACGCCGACCGGTAAGTTGCAGAAGTTTCTGCTGCGGGTGCGGGGGGACTAGCCGCCGGTTCGCGTCGATAAAAAAGCCACCGGACCCATCGGGTCCGGTGGCTTTTGCATGAGGCGCGGGGCGGCGCGTTACACCGCCGCCCGCGCGTCCCATCAGGCTGCTTACTTGCCGCCGATGCTCTTCAGCGGCTTCCAGTCGCCCTTCTCGACCTTGTACATCGTGATGCCGCCGTTCTTCAGGTCGCCCTTCGCGTCGTACGCGACGTGCGTCGACGTCACACCGGCCATGTCGGTCTTCGCGAGCACCGGCAGGTACTTCGCCGGATCGGTCGAATCGGCCTTCTTCATCGCGTTCAGCATCGCCATCGCGCCGTCGTACGCGTACGGCGAGTACGTCTGCACGTCTTCGCCGAAACGCTTCTTGTACTTGTCGGCGTAAGCCTTGCCGCCCGGCATTTCTTCCAGCGGCAGGCCGGCCAGCGACGCGATCGTGCCTTCGGCCGCGTTGCCCGCGATCTTCAGGAACGTCGGCGTCTTCACCATTTCGCCGCTCATCAGCGGGGCGGTGATGCCGAGCGTCTTCATCTGCTTGACCATCGGCGCTGCCTGCGAATCCGCGCCGCCGTAGTAGACGAGGTCCGGCTTCGCCGCCTTCAGCTTCGTGAGAATCGCCTTGAAGTCGACGGCCTTGTCGTTCGTGAATTCGCGGTCGACGATCGTCGCGCCGCCGGCCTTCGCGGCCTTCTCGAACTGGTCGGCGAGACCCTGGCCGTAGGCCGTGCGGTCGTCGACGATCGCGATCTTCTTCATGCCGAGATCCTTCGACGCGAACGTGCCGGCCACCGAGCCCTGCTGCGTGTCGGACGTCATCATGCGGAAGGTCGTCTTGTAACCCTGCTGCGTGTATTCCGGCGCCGTCGCCATCGCGATTTCCGGAATGCCCGCGTTCGCGTAGATGCGCGAAGCCGGAATCGTGGTGCCCGAGTTGAAGTGGCCGAGCATGCCCTTGATGCCGTCGTCGACCAGCTTCTGGGCGACCGTCGTACCCGTGCGCGGGTCAGCCTGGTCGTCCTGCGTGTCGAGCACGAACTTCACGGCCTTGCCGCCGATCTTCGGGTTCGTCGCGTTGAAGTCTTCCAGCGCGAGCACGATCCCGTTCTGCATATCCTTGCCGTAGTGCGCCTGCGCGCCCGTCATCGGCCCTGCGTAACCAATCTTCACGTCATCCGCATGAGCCGTCCCCGCCAGCGACATGACGGCGACGAACGTCGCGCCTGCCACCTTTTTCATCGTGTGTTGCATAGCATCTCCTTGGTACCAGGGTAAATGAAGCGGCTTCGGGATCGCCTGGCCGCTTCCTTTGTTTGATCCGAACGGCAAGGATGATCAGCCGATCGCCATCAAATTCGCATTGCCGCCCGCCGCGGCCGTATTCACGCTCACCGAGCGTTCCGTCAGCAGCCGCTCGAGCGCGTAGTCTTCCGCATCGCCGTTCTCGAACGCGCCCGCCGACACGCCCTGCACCGACACGATCGGGCCCGGCCGCTGCGCGACGTCCTTCACGAGCGTCTGCAGTTCGTCGCTGTCGCCTTCGAACAGCACCGCGTCGAACGGCGCATCGGCCTGCTTGCGCACGGCCGCGTGCGCCTTCAGCGACGCCGGCAGCGCGGCGACCAGCGCCTCGCCCGCCGCGCCGGCGAACAACGCACGGTTGCCGGTCGCCAGCACCGCCGCGAACTGCGCACGCGCGCCGCCCGGCGTCGCCGCGACACACAGCACCGTGCCGCGCGGGCCGAGTGTATACGTGTTTCGCTCGCCCGTCGGGCCGCTCAGCACCGCGGTCGCGCCGGCCGGCACCTGCGCGAGGTAGCCGTCGCAACGCGCGGCCAGCGCCGGCTCGCGCTGCTCGATCAGCCAGTCGCGCAGCGTCGTGAGCGCCGCCGCCGGGTTGCCGCGCGCATCGCTTTCGGTCGCGCCGTCCGCCACCAGCGACTGCGCGAGCGAGCGCGGCAGGCCCGACGGACGCGTCGCGAGCAGGCGCTGCAGGTACAGCGCGCCGCCGGCCTTCGGGCCCGTGCCCGAGAGCCCTTCGCCGCCGAACGGCTGCACGCCGACCACCGCGCCGATCACGTTGCGGTTCACGTAGATGTTGCCCACGTGCGCATTCGAGATCACGTGCGCGATCGTCTCGTCGATCCGCGTGTGAATGCCGAGCGTCAGCCCGTAGCCGGTCGCGCGGATCTGCTCGAGCAGCTTGTCGAGCTGGCTGCGGCGGTAGCGCACCACGTGCAGCACGGGGCCGAACACTTCACGCTTGAGCTCGTCGATGCTGCCGATCTCGATCAGCGTCGGCGGCACGAACGTGCCGTGCGCGCACGCGTCGGGCATCGGCAGTTGCGTGACCGCGTGGCCCTTGTCCTTCATCGCCGCGACGTGCGTGTCGATCGTCTGCTTCGCTTCGGCGTCGATCACCGGGCCGACATCGGTCGACAGCCGGTCCGGGTTGCCGAGCGCCAGCTCGTGCATCGCGCCCTTGAGCATCGTCAGCGTGCGGTCCGCGACGTCGTCCTGCAGACACAGAACGCGCAGCGCCGAACACCGTTGACCGGCCGAGTCGAACGACGACTGCATCACGTCCGCGACGACCTGCTCCGCGAGCGCCGACGAGTCGACGATCATCGCGTTCTGGCCGCCCGTTTCGGCGATCAGCGGAATCGGCTTGCCGTCCGGGTCGAGGCGCGCGGCGAGCGTCTTGTTGATCAGGCGCGCGACTTCGGTCGAGCCGGTGAACATCACCGCACGCGTGCGCGGATCGGCGACCAGCGCCGCGCCGACGGTCTCGCCGGTGCCCGGCAGCAGTTGCACCGCGCCGGCCGGCACGCCGGCCTCGCGCAAGAGGCGCACAGCTTGCGCGGCGATCAGCGGCGTCTGTTCGGCCGGCTTCGCGAGCACCGTGTTGCCGGCGGCGAGCGCCGCGGCCACCTGGCCCATGAAGATCGCGAGCGGGAAGTTCCACGGGCTGATACAGACCACGGGGCCGAGCGGGCGGTGCGTGTCGTTCGAGAATTCGCCGCGGATCTGCGCCGCGTAATAGCGCAGGAAGTCGACCGCTTCGCGGATTTCGGCGATCGCGTTCGGCAGCGACTTGCCGGCTTCGCGCACGATCAGGCCCATCAGCGTGTGCATCTGCGCTTCGAGAAGGTCAGCGGCGCGCACCAGGCAATCGGCGCGTGCGTCGACCGGCGTCGCCTGCCAGATCGGCGCGGCGGCCACCGCATGCGCGAGCGCCGCGCTCACGTGCTCGGACGTCGCTTCGCTGACCGTGCCGACCACGTCGCGCTGGTCGGCCGGGTTGCGCACGTCGCGCGCCGGTGCGTCGGCGAGCGCGTCGTCAGCGAGCATCGGCGCCGCGCGCCAGGGGTGGTGCGCGCTCGCGAGCAACGCGGACGACAACGACGCGAGACGGTGTTCGTTCGACAGGTCGAGGCCCATCGAGTTGGGGCGCTCGTCGCCGTACAGGTTGCGCGGCAGCGGAATCTTCGCGTGCGGCGCGCCGAGCGGCACGACCTTCGACGCCTCGTCGACCGGATCGGCGACCAGTTCCTTCACCGGCACGGTTTTATCCGCAATGCGGTTCACGAACGACGTGTTCGCGCCGTTTTCCAGCAAACGGCGCACGAGGTACGCGAGCAGCGTCTCGTGCGTGCCGACCGGCGCGTACACGCGGCACGGACGGTTCAGCTTGTCGCGGCCCGTGACTTCCTCGTACAGCGGCTCGCCCATCCCGTGCAGGCACTGGAATTCGTACTGGCCCGGGTAGTAGTTCTGGCCGGCCAGGTGATAGATCGCGGCCAGCGTGTGCGCGTTGTGCGTCGCGAATTGCGGGTAGACGGCGTCCGGCGCTCCGAGCAGCTTCTTCGCGCACGCGAGGTACGACACGTCGGTGTAGATCTTGCGCGTGTAGACCGGATAGCCTTCGAGGCCGTCGACCTGCGCCCGCTTGATCTCGCTGTCCCAGTACGCGCCCTTCACGAGGCGGATCATCAGGCGGTGACGGCTGCGGCGCGCGAGATCGATCAGGTAGTCGATCACGAACGGGCAGCGCTTCTGGTAGCCCTGCACGACGAAGCCGATGCCGTTCCAGCCCGCGAGCTCCGGATCGAAGCACAGCGCCTCGAGCAGGTCGAGCGACAGTTCGAGACGGTCGGCCTCTTCCGCGTCGATGTTCAGGCCGATGTCGTAGCGGCGCGCGAGCAGCGCGAGTGCGCGCACGCGCGGCAGCAGCTCGCTCATCGTGCGGTCCTGCTGCGAACGCGAGTAGCGCGCATGCAGCGCCGACAGCTTGATCGAGATGCCCGGGCCTTCGTAGATGCCGCGGCCGCCGGCCGCCTTGCCGATCGCGTGGATCGCCTGTTCGTAGGATGCGTAGTAGCGCTGCGCGTCCTCTTCGGTCGTCGCCGCTTCGCCGAGCATGTCGTACGAGTAGCGGAAGCCGCGCGCTTCGTACTTGCGGCTGTTCGCGAGCGCTTCGGAAATCGTTTCGCCGGTGACGAACTGTTCGCCCATCAGGCGCATCGCCATGTCGACGCCCTTGCGGATCAGCGGCTCGCCGCCGCGGCCGATCAGGCGCGTGAGCGCCGACGACAGGCCCGCTTCGCTGTTGGTCGTCACGAGCTTGCCGGTGATCATCAGCCCCCAGGTCGCCGCGTTCACGAACAGCGACGGCGCGTGGCCGACGTGCGAGCGCCAGTCGCCCTTGCTGATCTTGTCGCGGATCAGCGCATCGCGCGTCGCGCGATCCGGAATGCGCAGCAGCGCTTCGGCGAGGCACATCAGCGCGACGCCTTCCTGGCTCGACAGCGAGAACTCGTGGATCAGCCCCTCGACGCCGCCGCCCGAGCTCTTCTCGCGCAGCGCCTCGACCAGCTTCGTCGCGAGCGCCTGCACGTCCGCCTGCAGGTTCGCGGGCAGGCGCGCCTGGCCGAGCAGGAACGGCACGCACTCCGGCTCCGGGCGGCGGTACGCGGCCGTGATCGCCGCGCGCAGCACCGATTGCGGCTGCACGTTCTGCGCGAACTCGAGGAACGGATGCGGCGAGTTGTCGTCGTCGCCGTCCGCGGCCTGACCGTCGGCGAGCTCCGTCACGCCGCTGTGGCCCGACAGCTCGGGCGGCAGCTGGCCGTGCTCGATCCGCTCGAGATACGCGAAGATCGCCTGCTTGATCAGCCAGTGGGGAGTGCGCTCGAGACGCGCCGCCGCGTCTTTCAGGCGCGAGCGGAGAAGGTCGTCGACTTTGACGCCGAGAGTCGTGCTTGCCATGGTGGGTTCGTGCGCCGGTGCGAGCCCGGCAATGTGGTGTAAGAGGATGCGCGAAATCCTACGGCACGCAATAAAAAGGTGCAACCAAATTGAGAGATAGGTTGCACCCATAAGTTAGTCAATATAATCAGCCACTTATGCGGTTGCAACCTAGGGGTTGCCCGTGGTCCGAGGATCGGTGTTTTCCCTGATCGGGACGATTCGACACGCGTGTGCAACCTTTCGTTTGCGCGGAGGCGGCCGGAAACGGGTTGCACTGGGGTGGGACGTGGCGCGGTGCCGGTGTCGGATAGGCGACGGAGGGGATCGGGCACTGGCGGCCAGGTGTTCGGGTCGGGCAATGCGGCGGACGAGGGTTCGGGTACCCGGCGGCAGCCCGGGTGCCGGATATCCCGCAACGCCGCGCGACGGCCGCGCTGGCGCCGCTCAGATATCCAGCGGATCGACCTCGACGCTCCACCGCAGCACGCCCTTCAGCGCGCGCAGTTCCGGCTGCCATGCGCGCAGCGCGTGCTGCAGCGCCGCCCGCGACGCGCTTTCGAGCAGCAGCTGCGCACGGTGGACATTCGCGACCTTGACGATCGTCATCGGCACCGCGTCGTACACGGTCACGCGATCGGCGCCCGGCAGCCCGGGCAACGCGGCCGCGGCCTGCAGCAGGAACGCGAGCGCCGCGTCGAGCGTGCGCCCTTCGGCGCGCAGCAGCGCCTGGTAGACGAACGGCGGCAGGTGCGCGTCGCGGCGCTCGGCGAGCGTCGAATTCGCGAAGCCCACGTAGTCCTGCCGCCCGAGCGCGTGATACAGCGCGTGACGCGGGTAGCGCGTCTGCACCATCACTTCGCCCGGCAGCCCGGCGCGCCCCGCACGGCCGCTCACCTGCATCAGCTGCGCGAACAGCCGCTCGCTCGCGCGGAAGTCGTGCGAGAACAGCGCGGTATCGGCATTGAGCACGCCGACGAGCGACACGCGCTGGAAGTCGTGCCCTTTCGCGATCATCTGCGTGCCGACCAGGATGTCGACCTCGCCCGCGTGCACGTCGGAAAAAAGCGCCTGCGCGCTGCCCTTGCGGCGCGTGCTGTCCGCGTCGATCCGCAGAATCCGCGCGCCGGGCACCGCTTCGGCGAGCGCCTCCTCGATGCGCTGCGTGCCGCGCCCGAGCGGCGCGATGTCGACGTTTCCGCACTCGGGGCACGAACGCGGAATGCGCGCTTCCCAGCCGCAGTGATGGCAGCGCAGCGCATGCTCGGGCTTGTGCAGCACGACGTACGCGCTGCAACGCGGGCAGCCGGCCACCCAGCCGCATGCGTCGCACGCGAGCTGGGGCGCGTAACCGCGCCGGTTCAGGAACACGAGACTCTGTTCGCCGCGTTCGAGCCGCGCCTTCAGCGCCGCGACGAGCGGTCCCGACAGCCCGCCCATCGACGCGCGCCCGCGCCGCCGTTCCTCTTCGAGATCGATCAGACGCACGGTCGGCAGCGTCGCGTCGGCCACCGCGCGACGCGACAGCGTGAGCCGCGTGTAACGCCCCTGCTCGGCCTGCCACCAGCTTTCGAGCGACGGCGTGGCCGAGCCGAGCACGACGGTGATGCCGAGCTGCTTCGCGCGCCACACGGCCAGGTCGCGGGCCGAATAGCGCAGCCCTTCCTGCTGCTTGTACGCGGGCTCGTGCTCCTCGTCGACGACGATCAGCGCGAGCGTCGGCATCGACGCGAGCACCGCGAGGCGCGTGCCGAGCACGATTCGCGCGCGGCCCGTGTGCGCGGCGAGCCAGTTGCGCGCCCGTTCGCCTTCGGCGAGCCCGCTGTGCAGCGTGACGATCGCGTCGTCGGCGAGCGCGCCCGCGAAGCGCGCGCGAAACGCGGCCTCGAACTGCGGCGTCAGGTTGATTTCGGGCACGAGCACCAGCGCCTGCGCGTCCGGCCGCGCGTCGAGCAGCGACGCAAGCGCATGCAGATAGACCTCGGTCTTGCCACTGCCCGTCACGCCGTGCAGCAGGAACGGCGCGAAGCCTTGCGCCGCGCGAATCGCGTCGAGCGCCTCGGCCTGCTGGTCCGTCAATGCCGGCGGCACAGCGCGTCCACTGCTTGTCGACAGGTTATCCACAGGGTTGGCCACAGGCGCATCGGCCCAGCCGATCTCCTCCACGTCCACCCAGCCGCGCGCAGCCCAGTCGTCGAGCGTCGCGGCCGCCTTCGGATGCAGCGCGCGCGCGTCCGGCAGCGTCAGCGAGCCGGTATCGACCAGCGCCTGTGCGAGCCGGCGCAGCGCCGCGCCGCGCGCGGGCAACGCATCGGGCAGCGCCGCGCGGCCGGCTTCGGTCGGCCGGTAGCGCACTTCCGGCGCGAGCAGCCGCCCCCAGCGCCCGGCGTCGCGCAGTGCCTGCGGCAGCGCCGGCAACGCGACTTCGCCGCGCCCGCGCTGATAATAGTCGGCGGCGAACGAGACGAGCGCGAGCCAATCCGGCGACAGCGGCGGCAGTTCCGTACAGATCGCGTCGACCGCGCGCAGCCGCGACGGCGGGACCTCGGTGTGAGTGGTGACTTCGCAGACGAGCCCGACGGCCTGCCGCTTGCCGAACGGCACCTGCACGAGCGTGCCGGGCACAGGCGCCGGCTGCACGTCGCAGCGGTAGTCGAACAGGGTCGCGAGCGGATGGTCGAGCGCGACGCGCAGGTAGGTACCGCTCATCCACACGCTCCGGCAGCGGCGGCACGCAGGCGACGGACGGCCAGCATCCGCACCCGCATCGTGACGGCGAACTTAAAGTAAAACTTCAGATTCGGCGCTAAGTTTTGGATTCGCATTAGGAATCGCCGTATACCCTGCCCAGCCTGTGGATAACTTTGTTGAGAACTCGCCCCTCAACGGCCGCAACGCGCGCGGGGCCGCGCTTTCCGCTGTTTTTCGCCGTTTGCCGAGGTGTCCCGCGAAGCCTTATTCCATAAGGCTGCTATTCAAATTACCGAACCATAGCGAGACAAATTGACCGATACGGGGCTCTACCGCGCTGCAACGTGGAAAATGTGTATAAGTCAAGTCTTGACAAGCACCGAATCGGCAACGGGAGCGGGGTTGCGTCCTGTTTAGTTTCAGAAACGAAACATCGTCATGCCGCAGCGCAGCATGACGGCGCTTGCGTTCAGCCCGCCGCTCCGCTACGGATCGCGCGGCTGTGGGTATGTACTTCGTCGACGAGTTCGGCGACGTGGTCGGGCGACGTGAATTGCGAGATGCCGTGCCCGAGGTTGAATACGTGGCCCGGATGGTTGCCGTAGCTGTCGAGCACCGCGCGCGCCTGTTCGCGCACCGCGGCCGGCGGCGCAAACAGGATCGTCGGGTCGAGGTTGCCCTGCAGTGCCACGCGCCCCGCGACGCGCTCGCGCGCGGCGCCGAGGTTGACCGTCCAGTCGAGCCCGACCGCGTCGACGCCAGTCGCCGCGATCTCCTCGAGCCACAGCCCGCCGCCCTTCGTGAACGTGATCACCGGCACGCGCTCGCCGTCGTGCTCGCGCTTGAGCTGCGACACCACGCGGCGGATGTAGTCGAGCGAGAAGCGCTGGTACGCGCCGTCAGCCAGCGCGCCGCCCCACGTATCGAAGATCATCACGGCCTGTGCGCCCGCTTCGATCTGCGCGTTCAGGTACGCGGCCACCGCCTGCGCGTTCACGTCGAGGATCCGGTGCATCAGGTCGGGGCGCGAATACGCCATCGACTTCACCGTGCGGAAATCGTCCGAGCCGCCGCCTTCGACCATGTAGCACGCGAGCGTCCACGGGCTGCCCGAGAAGCCGATCAGCGGCACGCGCTGCCGGCCCTGGCCGTCGGTGAGCGCGCGGCGGATCTCGCGCACGGCGCCCGTCACGTAGCCTAGCGTCTCCTCGATGTCCGGCACCGCGAGCTTCGCGACGTCGGCCTCGGTGCGCACCGGATGCGCGAACTTCGGCCCTTCGCCGACCTGGAAGTCGAGGCCGAGCCCCATCGCGTCGGGAATCGTCAGGATGTCCGAGAACAGGATCGCGGCGTCGAGCGGGAAACGCTCGAGCGGCTGCAACGTCACTTCGGTCGCGTAGTCGGGATTCTTCGCGAGGCCGAGGAAGCTACCGGCGCGCGCGCGCGTCGCGTTGTATTCGGGCAGGTAGCGGCCGGCCTGGCGCATCAGCCAGATCGGCGTGTAGTCGGTCGGCTCGCGCAGAAGCGCACGCAGGAAGGTGTCGTTGAGCAGGTTATGGGCCACGGTAGGAGCGACGATGCGAAGGCAAAGCGGCATTTTACCGGACAGCCGCGATCGGGCTGCGCATGCCGATGCGATGGCGGCCATATGACGCGCGCGATGGCTCCGTTATGATCGGACGCTCATATCCAACCGAACGAAGGAGGAGACCGATGAAGACATTCGCCACGCTTGCCACGCTCGCTGCCGCCGCCGCGTTTTGCTGCGCCGCCGCGCACGCGCAGGGCACGACCACGGCGGCGCCCGCGAGCGCCGCTGCCGCCGGCTCGCGGCTCGACGACGTGCTCGCGCGCGGCGCGCTGCGCGTGTGCACGACGGGCGACTACAAGCCGTATTCGTACTATCGCGCGGATGGCCGCTTCGAGGGCATCGACATCGACATGGCGGAATCGCTCGCGAAATCGCTCGGCGTGAAGACCGACTACGTGAAGACGAGCTGGTCGAACCTCACCAACGACTTCGTCGCGAAATGCGACATCGCGGTAGGCGGCGTATCGACGACGCTCGAGCGCCAGAAGCGCGTGTTCTTCACGCAGCCGTACGTCGTCGACGGCAAGACGCCGATCGTGCGCTGCGCGGATGCCGACAAGTACCAGACCGTCGCACAGATCGACCGGCCCGAGACGCGCGTGATCGTGAATCCGGGCGGCACCAACGAGCGCTTCGCGAAGCAGTTCTTCACGCACGCGAACCTGACCGTCTTCCCGGACAACGTGACGATCTTCAAGCAGATCCTCGCGGGCAAGGCCGACGTGATGGTGACGGATGCGTCCGAGACGCTGCTGCAGCAAAAGCTGAATCCGGGCCTTTGCTCGGTGCATCCGGACAAGCCGTTCCAGTTCGGCGAGAAGGCGTACATGGTGCCGCGCGGCGACGTCGCGTTCCAGCAGTACGTCGACCAGTGGCTGCATCTCGCGCTGTCCACCGGCGAGTACCAGGCGGTTTCGGACAAGTGGCTGAAGTAAGCTGACCCGCGCCGCGGCGGCCGATCATGGGCACCGACCCCGCGGCCGCCGCGCGCGCCGTTACACATTGCCGTCGCTGCGCTGAGCCTTCCAGCGCCGCAAAACCCGACGAATTGGCCGAATGGCCGACTTCCCCGCATTCCGATCACGTTTCAAAATCTTTCCGACGAATGAATCGTCATGCGCGGTATCGATCGCGCCGTGCACTTTCTCGCGTGAAAATCGGCAATTCATCGCGCCCGATACGCATGAAAAACGCATCGTGCGCATACCTTGAAAACGCGGCGGAAAATATGGGTAAAAATGACCTTTTTCAGGACCCCGAAAACAGCAAAAAATCCCGGAAAGCCTTATCTGGCGGGCGTTACAACCTGAAACACTTTGTTACCGCGACGGGTCATTAATTCGCCCACAATGGCCTCAACGGTTTCAACACGGATGCGGTCTCGTGTGCCAAGTGTGAGCGGACGCGAAGCGCTGCGAGCCAGTCGGTCACGTACCGAAGCCCTTCCGAGGGGCATCCCTGTTGGAGTCGTTTCCGGCCCCCCGCCGGACTCGGTTTCATCTTTGGTCTCCTCGCGCTAACCCCGTAGCGTGTGGTTTTTAGCGGGCTAATAAGCCCGCTTTTTTTCGTCCATCGAAAACGTAGCGACCCGCAGGCCGCCACGTTTTTCCGGCATTTTCGCGCACCGCACCGTCCCGCTTCACGCAGTCTTCTGCACGTCGAGCTTCAGTTCCTCGATCATCCGCTCGCGCATCACGAACTTCTGCACCTTGCCCGTCACCGTCATCGGCAGCTCGTCGACGAAGCGGATATAGCGCGGAATCTTGTAGTGCGCGATCTGCCCGGTGCAGAACGCGCGCACGTCGTCCTCGGTCATCTGCTCGTCCGCGCGCAGCACGATCCACGCGCACAGCTCCTCGCCGTACTTCGCATCGGGCACGCCGAATACCTGCGCGCTCTGGATCTTCGGATGGCGGAACAGGAATTCCTCGATCTCGCGCGGATAGACGTTCTCGCCGCCGCGAATCACCATGTCCTTCAGGCGGCCCACGATGTTGCAGTAGCCGTCCGCGTCGAGCGTCGCGAGATCGCCCGTATGCATCCAGCCGTCGACCAGCACCTCGCGCGTCTTCGCGTCGTCGTCCCAGTAACCGAGCATCACCGAATAGCCCTTCGTGCACAGCTCGCCCGTCGCGCCGACCGGCACGATGTCGCCGCTCGGATCGACGATCTTCACTTCGAGATGCGGCTGGATGCGGCCGACCGTCGTCGTGCGCTTTTCCAGCGGATCGTCGGTCGAACTCTGGAACGACACGGGGCTCGTCTCCGTCATCCCGTACGCGATCGTGATTTCGGAAAGATGCATCTGCGACACGACGCGCTTCATCGTCTCGATCGGGCACGGCGAGCCGGCCATGATCCCGGTGCGCAGCGTCGACAGATCGAATGTCGGGAATGCCGGATGATCGAGCTCGGCGATGAACATCGTCGGCACGCCGTGCAGCGCGGTGCAGCGCTCCTCGGCCACCGCCGCGAGCGTCGCCACCGGGTCGAACGCTTCGCCGGGAAACACCATCGCGGCGCCCGTCGACACGCAGGCGAGCACGGCCAGCACCATCCCGAAACAGTGATAGAGCGGCACCGGGATGCAGAGCGAATCCTGTTCGGTGAAACGCATCGCCATCGCGATCGAGCGCGCGTTGTTGACGACGTTGCGGTGCGTGAGCGTCGCGCCCTTCGGGCTGCCGGTCGTGCCGCTCGTGAACTGGATGTTGATCGGATCGTTGGCCGTGAGCGCCGCGCCGATCGCATCGAGCAGCGCCGGATCGACGGCCTGGCGGCCACGCGCCATCACGTCCGCGAAGCGGAACATGCCGGCAGGCGCCACCTCGCCCATCGACACGATCGTGCGCAGTTTCGGCACGCGCGCCGCATGCAGGTCGCCCGGCGTCGCGGTCGCGAGCTCCGGCGCGAGGGTCTGCAGCATCTCGACGTACGCGGAGCTCTTGAAGCGTTCGGCCGCGATCACGGCCTTGCAGCCGACCTTGTTCAACGCGTATTCGAGTTCCGACAGCCGGTAGGCCGGGTTGATGTTGACGAGCACCGCGCCGATTCGCGCGGTCGCGAACTGCGTGAGCAGCCATTCGCTGCGGTTCGGCGACCAGATGCCGACGCAGTCGCCCTTCACGATCCCGAGCGCGGCGAGCCCTGCGGCCAGCACATCGATCTCGTTCGCGAACGCGCGCCAGGTCCAGCGCACCTGCTGCTCGCGGAACACGACCGCCGGGCGGTCGGGGAAGCGGCCGGCCGTGTCGAGCAGGAACCGGCCGATCGTCGCGTTGGATAGCGGCACGTCGGTCGCGCCGCGCACGTACGACAGTCCGTTTTCGGGCGCGATCAGCGCCCCCTTGCCAAGGTCTGCTGCCATCGATGTCTCCGTCCGTTTTTGTCTGATCGGCCGCGCGCGCCTGCTGCGCGCCTCCGCCGCAACGATCGCGACGGCCGGCCTCACCGCGGATGATGCCGCGCTCCGCTGACGATACTCTGACATCGAATCGCGGCGGACGGGTGAAATAGCACGACCGGCCGATACGATCCGGCCCGCAAAAAGATGGACGAAATGCAGGCGAAACGCGGGCGAAAAAAAAGCAGCCCGAAGGCTGCTTTCTTTCGCGGGATACGCGGCGCGGCTCAGTGCCGGCTGCGGATCTTCGCCAGACGCTGGATCGCCTCGAGCTGCGCCATCGCGGTCGCGAGCTCGGATTGCGCTTTCGCGAGGTCGAGATCCGACTTCGCGTTCTGCAGCGTTTCCTCGGCACGCTTGCGCGCTTCCTCGGCTTTCGCCGCGTCGAGGTCCTTGCCGCGGATCGCGGTATCGGCGAGCACCGTCACGGCGCCCGGCTGCACTTCGAGAATGCCGCCTGCGACGAACACGAATTCGTCGTTGCCGCCCTCGACCTCGATGCGCACCGCACCCGGACGAATCCGGGTAATGAGCGGCGTGTGACCCGGCAGAATGCCCAGCTCACCCGTTTCGCCCGGCAGCGCGACGAATTTCGCCTCGCCCGAGAAGATCTGCTCTTCCGCGCTGACGACGTCTACTTTGATGGTTGCCATATCGACTCCAATCTCATCCACGGGTTGAGCGTATTGCGGCCGGCGCAGGCGGCCGGAATACAAGTCATCACTGACTTATTGTTCCGGCCGGCACTCGCCGGCTTGCGACTCACTCAGCCCTTACTGGATCTTCTTGGCCTTTTCGAAGGCTTCGTCGATCGTGCCGACCATGTAGAACGCCTGTTCCGGCAGGTGGTCGCACTCGCCGTCGACGATCATCTTGAAGCCACGGATCGTTTCCTTCAGCGGCACGTACTTGCCCGGCGAGCCCGTGAACACTTCAGCGACGTGGAACGGCTGCGACAGGAAACGCTGGATCTTACGCGCACGTGCGACCGACAGCTTGTCTTCCGGCGACAGTTCGTCCATGCCCAGAATCGCGATGATGTCGCGCAGTTCCTTGTAGCGCTGCAGCGTCTGCTGAACGCGACGGGTGATCGAGTAATGCTCTTCACCGATCACGTTCGGGTCGATCTGGCGCGACGTCGAGTCGAGCGGGTCGACCGCCGGGTAGATACCCAGCGAAGCGATGTCACGCGACAGAACGACGGTTGCGTCCAGGTGGCCGAAGGTGGTTGCCGGCGACGGGTCGGTCAAGTCGTCCGCAGGGACGTACACGGCCTGAACCGACGTAATCGAGCCCTTCTTGGTCGACGTGATGCGCTCTTGCAGCTTGCCCATTTCTTCAGCCAGCGTCGGCTGATAACCCACTGCCGACGGCATACGACCGAGCAGTGCCGACACTTCGGTACCGGCCAGCGTGAAACGGTAGATGTTGTCGACGAAGAACAGCACGTCGAGGCCTTCGTCACGGAAGTGCTCGGCCATCGTCAGGCCGGTCAGCGCGACGCGCAGACGGTTGCCCGGCGGCTCGTTCATCTGGCCGTACACCAGCGCGACCTTGTCGAGAACGTTCGAGTCCTTCATTTCGTGGTAGAAGTCGTTCCCTTCACGGGTACGCTCGCCCACGCCCGCGAACACGGAGTAACCGCCGTGTTCCTTCGCGATGTTGTTGATGAGCTCCATCATGTTGACGGTCTTGCCCACGCCTGCACCACCGAACAGGCCAACCTTGCCGCCCTTTGCGAACGGGCAGATCAGGTCGATGACCTTGATACCCGTTTCGAGCAGTTCGGTCGACGGCGACAGTTCGTCGAACGCCGGTGCCTTCTGGTGGATCGAACGCGTCACGTCGCTCTCGATCGGACCGGCTTCGTCGATCGGACGGCCGAGCACGTCCATGATTCGGCCGAGGGTCGGCTTGCCGACCGGCACCGAGATCGGCTTCGCCGTGTTCTTCACGGTCAGGCCGCGGCGCAGGCCGTCGGATGCACCCAGACAAATGGTACGGACCACGCCGTCACCCAGCTGCTGCTGGACTTCGAGCGTCAGTTCCGAGCCATCGAGAATGAGCGCGTCGTAGATCTTCGGCATGCTGTCGCGCGGGAATTCCACGTCGATAACGGCGCCGATGCACTGTACGATCTTGCCTTCTACCAAAGCAGCAGTACTCATCGCTTTTCCTTTAAATACCTGATTCTTTACTCGCGCAAAGGCGCAGTTGTCGTCCCGGGCGCGCGCTTAAACAGCGGCTGCGCCGCCGACGATCTCCGACAGTTCTTTCGTGATCGCGGCCTGACGGCTCTTGTTGTATACGAGCTGCAGTTCGCTGATCACCGTCTTCGCGTTGTCGGACGCGGCCTTCATCGCGACCATGCGCGCCGATTGCTCGGACGCCATGTTTTCCGCGACGGCCTGGTACACCAGCGCCTCGACGTAACGCACGAGCAGTTCGTCGACGACTGCCTGCGCGTCCGGCTCGTAGATGTAGTCCCACGACGTCGCCGGCGTACCGTCATCGGCTTCGAAGTGGTCCGACGACAGCGGCAGCAGCTGCTCGATCACGGCTTCCTGCTTCATCGTGTTGACGAAGCGCGTGTAAGCGATATAAACCGCCGACAGCTTGCCTTCCGAGTACAGATCGAGCTGCGTCTTCACGGCGCCGATCAGCTTGTCCAGGTGCGGGGTGTCGCCGAGGTGCACGACCTGCGACATCACCTTCGCGCCGAAGCGGTTCAGGAACCCGAGGCCCTTGCCGCCGATCGCGGTGGCTTCGACCTTCTGGCCCTTCTCTTCCAGCTCCTTGAACTTCTGCACCGTCGCACGCAGCACGTTGGTGTTCAGACCACCGCACAGACCCTTGTCCGTCGTGACGAGGATGATGCCGGCCGTCTGCGCGCCGTCGTTCGCCACCATGAACGGGTGACGGTACTCGGGGTTCGCACGGCTCATGTGCGCGGCGATGGCACGGACCTTGTCTGCATACGGACGAGCGGCGCGCATGCGTTCCTGCGCGCGACGCATCTTCGATGCAGCCACCATCTCCATCGCCTTCGTGATCTTGCGCGTGTTCTGCACGCTCTTGATCTTGCCGCGAATTTCCTTCATTCCAGCCATAGCTTGCTCCTTGACCGAAGCGGCGCGGGTGCTCGGCACCCGCGCGGCCTCAGTGTGTCACTCGCGGATCAATAGGCACCGGACTTCTTGAAGGCTTCGATCGCCGAGCGCAGCGCGCCTTCGTCGTCCTTCGAGAGATCCTTGGTGTCTTCGATGCGCTTGATGAGGTCAGCGTGGCTGGTCTTCAGGTTGTCGCGCAGGCCCTTCTCGAACGGCAGCACTTGCTTGACGTCGAGGTCGTCGAGGTAGCCGTTGTTCGCGGCGTACAGCGACACGGCCAGTTCCCAGACCTGCAGCGGCTGGTACTGCGGCTGCTTCAGCAGTTCCGTCACGCGGCGGCCGCGCTCGAGCTGCTTGCGGGTCGCTTCGTCGAGGTCCGATGCGAACTGCGCGAATGCGGCCAGTTCACGGTACTGCGCGAGGTCGGTACGGATACCGCCCGACAGCTTCTTCACGACCTTCGTCTGAGCGGCGCCACCGACGCGCGACACCGACACGCCGGCGTTGATTGCCGGGCGGATGCCTGCGTTGAACAGGTCGGTTTCCAGGAAGATCTGGCCGTCGGTAATCGAGATCACGTTCGTCGGAACGAACGCGGTCACGTCGCCAGCCTGCGTTTCGATGACCGGCAGTGCCGTCAGCGAGCCGCTCTTGCCCTTCACTTCGCCGTTCGTGAACTTCTCGACGTACTCTTCCGACACGCGAGCCGCACGCTCCAGCAGACGCGAGTGCAGATAGAACACGTCACCCGGGTACGCTTCACGGCCCGGCGGGCGGCGCAGCAGCAGCGAGATCTGACGGTATGCCCAAGCCTGCTTGGTCAAGTCGTCATAGATGATCAGCGCGTCTTGGCCACGGTCGCGGAAGTATTCGCCCATCGTGCAGCCGGCGTACGGTGCCAGGTACTGCATCGCAGCCGAATCCGATGCCGAAGCGGCGACGACGATCGTGTATTCCATCGCGCCCGTTTCTTCGAGCTTGCGAACCACGTTCATGATCGACGAAGCCTTCTGGCCGATCGCGACGTAGATACAGATCAGGTCCTTGCCCTTCTGGTTGATGATCGCGTCGAGCGCCACCGCGGTCTTGCCGCACTGACGGTCGCCGATGATCAGCTCACGCTGGCCACGGCCGATCGGCACCATCGCGTCGATCGACTTGATGCCCGTCTGCACCGGCTGCGACACCGACTTACGCCAGATCACGCCCGGGGCGATCTTTTCGATCGCGTCGGTCAGCTTCGCGTTGACCGGGCCCTTGCCGTCGATCGGGTTGCCGAGCGCGTCGACCACGCGGCCGACGAGTTCCGGGCCGACCGGGACTTCGAGAATGCGGCCCGTCGTCTTGACGATGTCGCCTTCCGAGATGTGTTCGTATTCGCCGAGAATCACCGCGCCGACCGAGTCGCGCTCGAGGTTCAGCGCGAGACCGAACGTGTTGCCCGGAAACTCGAGCATTTCGCCCTGCATCACGTCCGACAGGCCGTGGATACGCACGATACCGTCGGTCACGGAGATCACGGTGCCCTGGTTGCGAACGTCTGCGCTCGCTTCAAGGCCCTGGATCCGGCTCTTGATCAGCTCGCTGATCTCAGAGGGATTGAGTTGCATTATTCGCTCCTGATAGTCAATTCTGTTGCGTGCCGGCGTGGCGCTCAGGCGGTCAAGGCAGCCTGCATCGATGCGAGGCGCGCGCGAACCGAGGTGTCGAGCACTTCGTCGCCGACCGTCACGCGCACGCCGCCGATCAGCGACGAATCGACTTCGACCGTCGGTTTCAGCTTGCGCTTGAACTTGCGTTCGAGGCCCGAGACGAGACTGTCGAGATCCGCGCCGTTCAGCGGGAACGCGCTCACGATCTCGGCGTCGGCTGCGCCTTCACGTTCGTTCTTGAGCGCCTCGAACTGCTCGGCAATTTCCGGCAGCAGCGCGATGCGATGATTGTCGACCAGCATCTGCACGAAGTTCTTCGCTTCGGCGCCGGCCGCGACGGGCGACTTCACCGCAGCAAGCAGCAACTCGGCTACTTGCGTGCGCGTCACCTTCGGGCTCGACGCGACCGACAGTACTTCCGGCAGACGCGCAACCTGGGCCAGCTCTTGCACGAGCGTGGACCAGGCGGCGATGTCACCGCCCTCGGCCACGCGGAACAGCGCTTCTGCGTAAGGGCGGGCGATGGTTGCAAGTTCGGCCATGATCAGAGCTCGGCTTTCAGTTGATTCAGCAGTTGGGCGTGGGCCGTTTGATCGACTTCGCGCTTCAGGATCTGCTCGGCGCCCTTCACGGCCAGCGCGGCGACTTCGCCACGCAGCGCTTCGCGCGCCTTCACGATTTGCTGTTCTGCTTCCGCCTTCGCCTGGGCGACGATGCGGGCGGCTTCAGCCTGGGCGTTGGCCTTGATTTCCTCGGCGACCGCCTGGGCACGCTTTTCAGCGTCGGCGATGCGCTGCTGGCCGTCGTTGCGGGCCTGCGCGAGTTCCTGGTCCACGCGCTTGTGCGCTGCGTCGAGTTCCGCCTTGCCCTTCTCCGCGGCGGCGAGGCCGTCGGCGATCTTCTTCGAACGTTCGTCGAGGGCGTTGATCAACGGCGGCCACACGAATTTCATCGTGAACCACGCGAGGACCAGGAACACGACCATTTGCGCAAACAGAGTTGCGTTGAGATTCACGGTGTTTCCTTATCTGCTATTCCGGAAAAATGAAACGGTAAGGCGCTCATCGAGTTGCATTCGATCAGCGCCCCAAGTCTCCGTTCCGCCCTGCGCCGGCTCACGCCGGACGCATATTTCCGAGGAACCTTAGCCTGCGAGCTTCGACAGGAGCGGGTTCGCGAACGCGAACAGCATTGCGACACCAACGCCGATCAGGAATGCAGCGTCGATCAGACCAGCCAGCAGGAACATCTTCGTTTGCAGCGGGTTGATGAGTTCCGGCTGACGTGCGCAGGCTTCGATGTACTTGCCACCCATCAGCGCGATACCGATACAGGCGCCGATTGCACCCAGGCCGATGATGATGCCGATACCGATGGCGGTCAGACCCTGGATGTTGGCGATGTAAGCTTGCATGATCACTCCTTTGTGAAAAGACTTGGAACTGAGATTTAAAAAACTAAAACGAAGACTCTTTGTTGCACGCCACGCTTAGTGCGTGTCGTGCGCCTGGCCGAGATACACCAGCGTCAGCATCATGAAAATGAATGCCTGCAACAGAACAATCAGAATGTGGAAGATTGCCCAGACGCTACCCGCGATCACATGACCAACGAAGCCGAGGAACGTTGCATCGCCACCGAAGCTCCACATGCTGCCGAGCAGGGCGATCAACAGGAACAACAGCTCACCCGCGTACATGTTGCCGAACAGCCGCATGCCGAGCGAAACGGTCTTTGCAACGTATTCGACGATGTTGAGCGCGAGGTTCGGGATCCACAGCGCCGGGTGGCCGCCGAACGGCGCCGACAGCAGCTCATGCGCAAAGCCGCCCGCGCCCTTGATCTTGACGCTGTAGTAGATCATCAGGACGAACACGCCGAGCGCGATGCCGAGCGTGCCGTTCAGGTCGGCCGTCGGGACGATGCGATGGTGGGAAATCACGTCCGACAGACCGAGCAGGCCGATCACGCGGCCCGGCAGGTCGACCGGGAGGAAGTCGAGGGAGTTCATCAGCGCGACCCACACGAACACCGTGAGGGCGAGCGGCGCGATGAAGGTACGATTGCCGTGGACGATGGCCTTCGACTGGTCTTCGACCATTTCGACGAGCATCTCGATCGCACACTGGAAACGGCCCGGCACGCCCGACGTCGCCTTGCGGGCGGCCAGACGCAGCAGGACGATCGTCACGATGCCGCAAACGATCGACCAGAACAGCGTGTCGAGATTCCAGACGTGAATGTCGAAAATCGACGTCTGATGCGAGGTGGAGAAATTCTGCAAGTGGTGCGCAATGTACTCGGACGGATCCGGACCGCGCGTGCCTTCGCTAGCTGCCATATCGTTAATGCCACCCAAATTGTCGAAAATCGTTTTGCCCCGTTCCGCAACACGCTATTGCGGGAACGGGCCGGTGCGGTTCGTTGTCGAAACCGCACGCTGCTTGTTCCTTACCGCCAGGCCAGCGCGATCCAGTACGTCTTCAGCACGACGAGGTACGTGACGAGGAACGGCACCCAATGCACGCCGGCCCAGCCGAACGCCACCGCGGTGAACATCCCGATCGTCAGAGCCAGTTTCAGGGCTTCGCCCATCACCCAGCTCATCACGGTGGCCGAGCCACCTGCCTTCAGTCGTGCCACGAATACCGCACTGGGCACCCAGCCGATCGCTCCGCCCAGAAACGCGGATTGCGCAGCGGCGCCCGGCGACTTCGAAAACAGCCACCACGCCAGCGTTGCAACCAGGGACAGGACCACTTGCGCGAACACCACCTTGTAGGGGGTCACGCGCGAGGGCTTGCTCACGTTCGGACCGAACAGCCTTTCGGCCTCGGCCCGCGTCAGCGGAACGATGTTGTTATCTTGCTGCTCGACATCCCAGTCATCGTCGGATTCACGCCGCGCGCCAACCGCCGAAGCGGTGCGTTGCGTGCGCTGATCATCGTGCCTGTCGTCCGGCGCCTGACCCGCCATCGCAATCTTCCGCAGAATCCTTCAAACCGACCCCAAGCTTTCCGAAAGCTTTCAGGGGTGCCTAGCTAACAAATCCGGGCGATTGTAAGCGATAGTTGCAAGTGATTCAAGGCTTTAGACGCGACAAAAACCTGCATAAAACGACGCCTCATGATGTGAAAAAACGCCCGATTCGACGACGTACGATGACAGTTGTAAGGTCGGTTTTTCGCACCGGTATTTCTTGCGCGAAAAAGTCCGGTAACGGGGTAAATGGCGGGGAAACGATGCCCGATGCGGGCCAGGCGGAAGCGGCGCGATGGCGACGGGGAATGGGCGGTAATCCAGCCATCTCGAATGACGCGGCGCAACGCGGCGGAACAGGCAACGCGCGATGACCGAACCACCGCACGCGACGCGCGACATTCGACCGGATGTTCGCGCATCGATTCATCCAATCAGTTGTCGCGCCGCCACAGATGTTCGACTGTGGGTTGCAGCACTTATCAACAATCCTTGATCACTGCGGACGCTGTGCGCCCTGCCCGCCACCCGAACGGCACACCTGTGCCGCACGCACCGGCTCGCTCAACCGTGCATGAGCAGCCACGCGCCAAGCGCCGCGCTCGCCAGCGCGAACGGAATCGAAACGAGGTGGAACGGCAACCACATGCGCGGCTCCTTCGCGAGACGCACCGCGATCAGGTTCGCGAGCGAGCCGATCGCGAAACCGAAGCCGCCGACCGATACGCCGAACGCAAGCGCGCGCCAGTCGTGCGTGAACTCCGACAGCAGGATCGCGGCCGGCACGTTGCTGATCACCTGTGACAGCACGGCGCCGGCGGCATAGACGCGCAGCGGCGAATCGAGTTGCGCGTGCGCGATCGCGTCGTGCACGACGGGCAGCGCAGCCGCGCTGCGCAGCACGACGAACATCAGCACGAAGATCAGCAGCAGCAGCCAGTCGATCTTCAGGACTGCGTCACGTTTGACGGCGAGCAGCACGATGGCGACACCGACGAGGCCCGGCAGCGGATGGTGCGCATCGGCGAGCAGCACGAACGCGGCGAACAGCACGGCCGCGATCAGCGCGTGCATGCGTTGTACGGGCAACGCGGCGGCGTCGCCCGACAAGTCGAGCGGCTTCGCGCGAAACATCAACGCGGTCAGCACGAGCAGCAGCACCATCAGCGCGACGGCGAGCGGCCCGAGCGTGACCACGAAACGACCGAACGACACGCCGCTCAACTGCCACAGGAAAAGATTCTGCGGATTGCCGAGCGGGGTTGCGACGGACCCCGCGTTGACGGCCAGCGCGACCACGATCACGAGCCGCCGGAACGGCAGCGGTGTCAGCGCGCGCAGCGACACCATCAACGGCACGACGACGAACAAGGCGACGTCGTTGGTGAGCCACATCGACAGCACGGCGGCGAAGCCGACGAGCAGCATCGCGAGCCCGCGTTCGGAATGCACGTGATGCACGATGCGATGCGCGAGCCACATCAGGCAGCCGGACAACTCGAGCGCCTTGGTCAGCATCAGCAGGCCCGCGAGCGTCGCGACCGTCTGCCAGTCGACGCGATCGGCCAGTACCGAAAATGGTTGCGGACGCACCCATTGCAGCACGATCAGGCCAAGCGCGAGCACCGACAGCACCGGTTCCTGCGCAAGCCAGCCGAGCCACCGGCGTGGTGCCGGTGCCCCCGTTTCCTCCATACCCGCCCCGTTATTCTTCTGTTGCGACGTTGCCGCGCAGCCGCGCGAGAATGCCTTCGAGTGCATCGAGGTTGCCGAAGTCGATCAGCACCTGCCCTCGCCCGCGGCGGCCCAGCTTGATCTTCACCGTCGACGCGAGCAGGTCCGACAACTCCTCTTCGAGGCGACGCGTATCGCGGCCGCCATCGTCCTTCGCACGCGCCTTCACGGCCGGCGCTTCCTTCGTCGTGTGCGAGACGAGCTTCTCGGTCTCGCGCACCGACATGCGCTTGTTGACCACCTGATGCGCGAGCGTGATCTGCGTGGCCGCGTCGACCGCGAGCAGCGCGCGTGCGTGCCCCATGTCGAGATCGCCGGCCAGCAGCATCGTCTGCACCGGCGATGCGAGGTTAAGCAGGCGCAGCAGGTTCGATACCGCGCTGCGCGAACGGCCGACCGATTCGGCCGCCTGTTCGTGCGTGAAACCGAACTCGTCGAGCAGGCGCTGGATACCGTGTGCCTCTTCGAGCGGATTCAGATCCTCGCGCTGGATGTTCTCGATCAGCGCCATCGCGGCGGCAGCCTGATCGGATACGTCCTTCACCAGCACCGGCACTTCATCGAGGCCGGCCAGGCGCGCCGCGCGGAAACGCCGCTCGCCCGCGATGATCTCGTATTTGTCTGATGAAATGGGCCGTACCAGGATCGGCTGCATCACGCCCTGCGCGCGAATGCTGGCCGCGAGCTCCTGCAGGCTGCCCTCGTCCATCCGCGTACGCGGCTGGTACTTGCCGGCTTGCAGCTTGCCGAGCGCGAGCGTGTTCGGTGCCCCTTCGATCTTCACCGCTTCGGTGATATCGGCACTGCCGCCGAGCAGCGCTTCGAGGCCACGTCCCAAGCCCTTCTTCTTTGGTACCGCGTTCATGTCTTTCTTCCTCGCTTCGCTCATGTCCGGATCACGACACCTCGAACGCGCGCACGCGCTCGATCATCTCGGCACCGAACTGGATATACGCTTGCGCACCGCGCGAACTGCGGTCGAACACGACGCCCGGCAACCCGTAACTCGGCGCTTCGGCCAGGCGCACGTTGCGCGGAATCACCGCGTCGAACACCTTGTCGCCGAAGTGCGCTTTCAGTTGATCGGAGACTTGCTGCTGCAGCGTGATGCGCGGATCGAACATCACGCGCAGCAAGCCGATGATCTTCAGGTCGCGGTTCATGTTCGCGTGAACCTGCTTGATCGTATTGACGAGGTCCGACAGCCCTTCCAGCGCGAAATACTCGCACTGCATCGGGATCACGACGCCATGCGCCGCGCACAGGCCGTTCAGCGTCAGCAGCGACAGCGTCGGCGGGCAATCGATCAGCACGAAATCGTAGTCGTCGGCCACGCGCTCGAGCGCGGCCTTCAGGCGGCGCTCGCGGTTGTCGATGCTGATCAGTTCGATCTCCGCGCCGGACAGCTCGCGGTTCGCGGGAAGCACGTCGTAGGTGACGCCTTCCGGACGCACGCGCGCATCGGTCACCGACACGCCGTCGACCAGCACCTCGTACACGGTCGCTTCGCAGGCGGCCTTGTCGATCCCGCTGCCCATCGTCGCGTTGCCCTGCGGGTCGAGATCGATCAACAGGACTCGTTGCTCCTGCGCTGCAAGGCTTGCGGCGAGATTGACCGATGTCGTCGTCTTGCCGACGCCCCCCTTCTGGTTCGCAACGCAGAAGATCTTTGCCATCGTTGGTGTGTTCCCTTTACCTTCAAACAAACGGCGCGCTACCGCGCGCCTTCAATTCGCGTCGTCGACGGCCACTTCGAACAGATGCCGCTCTGCATCGAGCATCGGCACCGCCAGCCGGATCGTCTGCGTGACACGGCTGCCTTCCGGCAACCGCGCAATCTCGTCGTCCGGGTGAACGCCCTTCATCGCCCAGATCGAACCGCCCGGCGCGACCAGATGTCGAGCAAGTTTAACGAAGTCGGATAGATCCGCGAAAGCGCGGGATACGATCATGTCGAATTTTTCCGGCACTTCGACACCCGGCTGCAGCGATTCGACCCGCCCGGTGACCACCGACAGGTTCGCGAGCTTCAGCTCTGCGCGCATCTGCGTCTGGAAGGCAGACTTCTTCTGCACGATATCGTTCAGCGTGACCTGCCAGCCCGGCTCGACGATCGCGAGCACGATACCGGGCAGCCCGCCGCCCGAGCCGACGTCGAGCACGCGCGCCGACGCACGGCCGCGCAGATGCGGGACGATGGAAAGCGAATCGAGGATGTGCTGGATCAGCATCTGCTTCGGGTCGCGGATCGCGGTCAGGTTGTAGACCGCGTTCCACTTGCCGAGCAGCGCGACATAGTCGAGCAACTGGTTGCGTTGCGTATCCGTCAGCGTGAGGCCGAGCGCCGCCGTACCTTCGACGAGCATCCCTTCCAGTACGTCCCGATTAACCGCCGGCGCGCGACGCGCCGTCATTGTTGCGTCGGGACGGCGCCGTCCCCCTGCTCCGCGGCCTCTGCGGCCGTACCGTTACGGCGGCCCAGGCCGCGACGCTTCAGGTGCACCATCAGCAGCGAGATTGCCGCCGGCGTGACGCCCGAGATACGCGACGCCTGCCCGATCGTTTCCGGCCGGAATTCGTTGAGCTTCTGGCTCACCTCGAATGACAGGCCGCGGACTTCGCGGTAATCGATACCGTCCGGCAGGCGCGTGTTCTCGTTCGCGTCGTTGCGCTCGATCTCGGATGCCTGGCGCTCGATATAGCCCTGATACTTGATGCCGATCTCGACCTGCTCCTTGATCTGGTCGAGCAGCACCGGATCGTCCGCCAACGGCTCTGCGGGGCCGCACTCGCCGCCCTTCAGTCCGCACACGCCATCGTAGCTCACGCCAGGCCGACGCAGCAGTTCAGCGAGGCTGTATTCGTGATCGATTGCCTTGCCGAGCAATGCCGTCGCCTCTTCCGCCGGCAGCGTCTTCGGCGTGACCCAGGTCGACTTCAGGCGTTCGGTTTCACGTGAAACAGCGTCGCGCTTCCGGCTGAATGCGTCCCAACGCGCGTCGTCGACGAGCCCCAGCTCGCGGCCGATTTCGGTCAGACGCATGTCGGCATTGTCTTCGCGCAGGCTCAGGCGATACTCGGCGCGACTCGTGAACATGCGGTACGGCTCGGCCACGCCGCGCGTGACGAGATCGTCGACCAGCACGCCCAGATAAGCCTGGTCGCGACGCGGGCACCACGCATCCTTCTCCTGCACGTAGCGGCCCGCATTGAGGCCGGCCAACAGCCCCTGCGCGGCCGCTTCTTCGTAGCCGGTCGTGCCGTTGATCTGGCCCGCAAAGAACAGCCCGTTGATCGCCTTCGTCTCGAGCGATGCCTTCAGCGCACGCGGGTCGAAGTAGTCGTACTCGATCGCGTAGCCGGGGCGCAGGATGTGCGCGTTCTCGAGGCCGCGCATCGAATGCACGAGTTCGAGTTGGACATCGAACGGCAGGCTCGTCGAGATCCCGTTCGGGTAGAACTCATTGGTCGTCAGCCCTTCCGGTTCGAGGAAGATCTGGTGCGACTCCTTCGAGGCGAACCGGTGGATCTTGTCCTCGATCGACGGGCAATAGCGCGGCCCGACGCCTTCGATCACGCCTGTATACATAGGCGAACGATCGAGACCGCCGCGAATGATGTCGTGCGTTCGCTCGTTCGTATGCGTGACCCAGCACGGCAGCTGCTGCGGATGCTGCTCCGCGCGGCCCAGGAACGAGAACACGGGAATCGGATCGAGGTCGCCCGGCTGCTCGTCGAGCTTCGAGAAGTCGATCGTGCGGCCGTCGATACGCGGCGGCGTACCGGTCTTCAGCCGGCCCTGCGGCAGCTTCAGCTCCTTCAGGCGCGACGACAGCGACACGGCCGCCGGATCGCCAGCGCGACCGCCCGTGTAGTTGTTCAGGCCGACGTGGATCTTGCCGTCGAGGAACGTCCCGGCCGTCAGCACGACCGCGCGAGCGCGGAAGCGGATGCCGATCTGCGTAACGGCGCCGACCACGCGGTCGCCTTCGACCATCAGGTCGTCGACGGCCTGTTGGAACAGCCACAGGTTCGGCTGATTTTCGAGCCGATGGCGGATCGCGGCCTTGTACAGGATGCGATCCGCCTGTGCGCGAGTCGCGCGCACGGCCGGGCCCTTCGATGAATTGAGGATCCGGAACTGAATACCGCTTTCATCCGTCGCGGCAGCCATTGCGCCGCCGAGCGCGTCGACTTCCTTGACCAGATGGCCCTTGCCAATACCGCCGATCGACGGATTGCAGCTCATCTGCCCAAGCGTTTCGATGTTGTGGGTCAGCAGCAGTGTCTTCGCGCCCATACGGGCCGACGCCAGCGCGGCTTCCGTGCCGGCATGGCCGCCACCGACGACGATGACGTCAAATTCTGTGGGAAAAAGCATGGTGGATTCCGTACGCGGAGCTGCGCACGAACCTATCAGAGAAATGTATGGGCCGAATTATAGCGGGTTCGCTTTTCACTCGAAGGCCATCCGAATGGTAGGGTCTGTGCATTTGGGCGCTTTTTTCGCTGTGGGCGAGCGGATTTGTCGTTCCGAGCCGCCGTGGCAATGCTTCGCGCGGTTCAATGCACATCTTCGCGCCTGTGCAAAAACCGGAGTACTAGCCACCCAGCAGGTGTGGAACGCCTGACTCGACCCGGCGCCTGTGCCCGGCACAACAGGTGAACGCGATGCCCTGTGCCCCTCATCCACACAGCATTTCTGTCGATTGTCCGGGCACTTATCCACCGAGATGCGGTGCGTCGCCCAGCCTGCGGGGCCCAACAACCGGCACCGCACAGCGCTTCCCATTGTTCCCGCACGACTTATCCCCGGCCTTGAACCGTCGAAGCCTCGACCCTCGTGGCTCACAAACAAAAAAGGCGTGTTTCACGTGAAACACGCCGCCCGTTTCCCGCCCACCGACCTAACAATCAAGCCGTCTTCTTCGCCAACCCGAGATACGTCTCGATCACCTGCGGATTCTGCGCAAGCTCGGCCGCCGGCCCTTCCAGCGCAAACTCGCCCGTCTCCAGCACATAGCCGTAGTCGGAGATCTGCAGCGCCGCCCGTGCGTTCTGCTCGATCAGCAGCGTCGCAACGCCGGTGCCGCGCAACGCGCTGATGATATGAAAGATCTCCTTCACGATCAGCGGCGCCAGCCCGAGGCTCGGCTCGTCGAGCATCAGCAGGTCGGGCTTGCCCATCAGCGCCCGTCCGACCGCCAGCATCTGCCGCTCGCCGCCGGACAGCGTGCCGGCCGCCTGCCTGCGGCGTTCCTTCAGCCGCGGAAACAGCGCGAACACGTGATCGAGCTGATCGAGGAAGTTCGATTCCCCCGCCTGCTTGCGCCGATACGCGCCCAGCACGAGGTTGTCTTCGACCGTCATCGTGCTGAACAGCTCGCGCTTCTCCGGTACGAGGCACATGCCGCGGGCGACACGCTGCTCGACCGGCAACGCGCCGACTTCGTTGCCGCGATACACGACCGCGCCCGACGCATGCCCCGTTACCGGCAGCGCCCCCATGATCGCGTTCAGCAGCGTCGATTTACCGGCGCCATTCGGGCCGATCACGCTGACGATCTGCCCCGCCCCGACCTTGATTGCCGCACCGTGCAGCGCCTCGACCTTCCCGTACCGTACCGCCAGCCCGCGCACTTCGAGAATCGGCATCGTCGTGTCCGTCATCACTCCACCCCGCCCAGATACGCTTCCAGCACGGCCGGGTCCTGCTGCACATCCTGCGGCAGCCCTTCCGCGATCCGCGTGCCGAATTCCATCACCACCAGCCGGTCGGTGAGATTCATCACGAAATCCATGTCATGTTCCACGAGCAACACGCTCATGCCTTCGGCCTTCAGCCGCCGCAGCAGGTCGGCGAGTTGCTGCTTCTCCTGGTAACGCAGCCCCGCGGCGGGTTCGTCGAGCAGCAGCAGCGTCGGATCGCAGCACAGCGCTCGCGCGATTTCGAGAATCCGCTGCTGGCCGAGCGCGAGACTGCCTGCTTCGTCGTACATGTGCTTCTCGAGCCCGACGCGGCGGATCTGGCGCGCAGCTTCGGCCAGCAACTGCGCTTCCTCGTGCGCATTGAGCCGCGCGATGCTGCGCCACACGCCGGTATGACCGCGCAGGTGAGCGCCGATCGCGACGTTCTCGAGCACCGTCATCGCCGGCAACAGCTTCACGTGCTGGAACGTGCGACCGATGCCGCGGCGCACGATTTGACGCGACGTCAGCCCGTCGATGCGCTCGCCACGGAACGTGATCGCACCGCCAGTGGGCCTCAGCACGCCGGTCACGAGGTTGAACGTGGTCGACTTGCCCGCGCCGTTCGGGCCGATCAGCCCGATGATCTGCCCCGCTTTCACGTCGAAGCTGACGTCGTTGACGGCCACCAGCCCGCCGAACTGCTTGCGTGCGTTGTCGACGACGAGCAGCGGCTCGCCGGCCACGGGTTTCGCGCGCTGCGGCAGCGGGTCGGCCTGTTCCGGCACATGCGCGCGCGGCCCGCGCGGGAACAGCCTCGCGACGAACGGCCATACGCCCTGGCGCGCGTACTGCAGCAGCAGCACCATCAGCACGCCGAACACGATGATCTCGAAGTTGCCTTCCGAACCGAGCAGCTTCGGCAGCAGCGTCTGCAGATAGTCCTGCAGCACGGTCAGGATCGCGGCGCCGAGTACCGCGCCCCACACGTGCGATACGCCGCCCACCACGGCCATGAACAGAAATTCGATCCCGTGGTTCAGGCCGAACGGCGTCGGGTTCACCGCACGCTGCAGGTGCGCGTACAGGAAGCCCGATACCGCCGCGAGCACGGCTGCGTAGACGAAGATCACGACGCGCATCCACGCGGTGTTCACGCCCATCGCCTCGGCCATCACGCCGCCGCCGCGCAGCGCGCGGATCGCGCGGCCCGGGCGGCTGTTCAGCAGATTCTGTACCGACACGATCGCGGCCAGCACCACGGCCCAGATCAGGAAATACAGGCTGCGGCCGCTCTCGAGCACGATGCCGAACAGGTTCAGCGCCGGAATCCCGTTGATCCCGTCGTACTTGCCGAGCAGTTCGAGGTTGCCGAACAGGTAGAACAGCGCGAGGCCCCACGCGATCGTACCGAGCGGCAGGAAGTGCCCGGACAGCCGCATCGTCACGGCACCGAGCACGAGCGCGACGAGCGCCGTCAGCACGACGCCGACGATCAGCGCGAGCCACGGCGACACGCCGTAGTGTGTCGTCAGGAACGCGGTCGCATACGCGCCGATGCCGACGAACGCGGCCTGCCCGAAACTCGTCATCCCGCCGACGCCCGTCAACAGCACGAGCCCGATCGCGACGATCGCATACAGGCCGATGTAGTTCAGCAGCGTAATCCAGTACTCCGGTACCTGGAGCGCGCCGGGCAGCACCGGCAGCGCGAACAGCACCACGAGAAACAGCCAGAAGGTCTTGTTGCGTACCATCGTCTTCATCGCGTCACTCCTCTTCCTCTTCCGCATGCGGCGTCACGAAGCTCCGCCACAGCAGCACCGGAATGATCAGCGTGAACACGATCACCTCCTTGTAGGCGCTCGCCCAGAACGACGAATACGATTCGAGCACGCCGACGAGCAGCGAGCCGGCGGCCGCGAGCGGATAGCTGACGAGCCCGCCGATGATCGCGCCGACGAAGCCCTTCAGCCCGATCAGGAAGCCCGAGTCGTAGTAGATCGTCGTCAGCGGGCCGACGAGGATCCCCGACAGCACGCCGAGCCCCGCCGCGAACGTGAACGCGAGCCGCCCGGCTTCGGTCGTGCCGATGCCGACGAGCCGCGCGCCGAGCCGGTTCACCGAGGTCGCGCGCAGCGCCTTACCGGCGATCGTGCGGCCGAAGTACACGTAGAGCGCACCGATCAGCACGAGCGCCGTGACGACGACCAGGACGCTCTGCACCGACACCGTCATGCTGCCGATCGCGAGCGACGCGTCCGAGAACCCGTTGGTGCGCGAGCCTTCCGCGCCGAACATCACGAGGCCGAGGCCGACCATCGCGAAATGGACGGCCACCGACACGATCAGCAGCAGCAGCGTCGTGCCTTCGGCGATCGGCTGGTACACGAGCCGGTAGACGAACGGCCCCATCGGCACGACGATCGCGAGCGTCAGCGCGATCTGCGCGAGCATCGGCATCGGCTGCGCGGCGAAGCTGCGCGTGATCGCGAACACCGCGAGCGGCAGCAGGATGTAGCGGCTGCCGAGCGTCGCGAGCGTGCGGCCGAGCTGATGGCGGCGTTCGCGATGCCGGATCAGGCCGCCGGTTTCGAGCAGGAAGCACGCGATGCCCATCACGAACAGCAGCCAGCAGGTGGCGGGGAATTTCTGCGCCTGCAACGCGGCGAGCGTCAGCGCACCGTAGGCGACGAACTCGCCCTGGGGAATGAAGATCACCCGCGTGACGGAAAACACCAGCACGAGCGCCAGCGACAACAATGCATAAATGGCGCCGGTCGTGATGCCGTCTTGCGCGAGGATCGCCGCAATCGAGAGATCCATACGTTTCGTGTATCGAGAGAAGGCTGCGGAGAAACGAAAGGCGGAAACGGCCGGGACGCGCGCGACGCGATCGGCACGTCGCGCGCCATGCGGCGGGCCCCGGTGGTTCCAGGCGGCACGGCGGTGGCCATGAGGCGCACCACCCTGCCGACGGCACACGCGGCGCCGTTCGCGCCGCGCATGCCGGTTTCACGTGATGCTTACTCGGCCTGCAGCTTCCACTTGCCGTCGACGATCTGCACCATCACGCGCGCACGCGTGTCGAAGCCATTGTGATCGGTCGCCGTCATGTTGATCACGCCATGCGAGACCGGCAGATCCTTCACGCTTTCGAGCGACGCGCGCAGCGCTTCGCGGAACGCCTCGGTGCCCGGCTGGCCCTTCTTCAGCGCTTCCGGGATCGCCCGCTGCAGCAGCAGGCCCGCATCCCACGCATGGCCGCCGAACGTCGACAGCGAACCCGCGCCGTAGGCCTTCTCGTACGCGGCCTTGTAGCCGAGCGCCGGCTTCTTCACCGGATTCGAGTCGGGCAGCTGGTCGGTCACGAGCACGGGGCCGGCCGGCAGGATCTCGCCTTCGCAATCCTTGCCGCACACGCGCAGGAAATCGTTGTTCGCGACGCCGTGCGTCTGGTACACCTTGCCCTTGTAGCCGCGCTCCTTCAACGTCTTGGCCGGCAGCGCCGCCGGCGTGCCGGAGCCGGCGATCAGCACCGCGTCCGGGTTCGCGCCCAGCAGCTTCAGCACCTGCCCCATCACCGACGCGTCGGTCCGGTTGTAGCGCTCGTTCGACACGAGCTTCAGCCCGTTCTTCGCGGCCGCCGCGTCGAACGTCTTGTACCAGCTGTCGCCGTACGCATCGGCGAAGCCGATGAAGCCGACCGTCTTCACGCCGTGCTTGGCCATGTAGCCGGCGATCGCGTCGGCCATCAGCTGGTCGTTCTGCGGCACCTTGAACATCCATGCGCGCTTCGCGTCCATCGGCGCGATGATCTGCGCGCTCGCCGCGAGCGAGATCGCCGGCGTCTTGCCCTGCGACACGGGATCGAGCATCGCGAGCGAATTCGGCGTGACGGACGAGCCGATGATCGCGTCGACGTGGTCCTCGTCGATCAGCTTGCGCACGTTCTGCACCGCGCGGCTCGTGTCGGACGCGTCGTCCAGCACGATGTACTGCACGCTCTTGCCCGCGATTTCCTTCGGCAGCAGCGCGATCGTGTTCTTTTCCGGAATCCCGAGCGAGGCGGCCGGGCCGGTGGCCGACAGCGTCACGCCGATCTTCACCTGCGCCGACGCCGTGGCCGCCGCACACACGAGACCCGCGGCAAGCAGGGCCTCCATCCATCGATTCATCTTCATTTACGTTGTCTCCAAACGCTGCTCGAAAAAACCACGGTCGCTCGGGCGGCTCCCCGCTCCCAAACAAGTTAATATATTAATTATCACGCTCATCCGCGCCATGCTCGTTTTCCCGTGAAACGCCGCACCCATGCGCCGCACGCCGGCCGCGACGATCATTCGACCATCACGATGCGCAGCAGCAATGTCGTCAGGATGAAGCAGGCAGAAAAATGCGGAACCGCGAGGAAAATCGGTGCGTGCGCAACGATGGCGGGAACGCCCGCCGTGCCGGCCCGAGGCGGCCTGGCACGCGTGCGATGAAACGTCGGAAAGCCGCCGGCTCATGAGAATGCGGATACGGATGCGAACGCAACGACATTCAATGGCATCGGAGCGCGTATACAGGCCGCAAAACGGCTCGGTAAAGCCGCGCCGACCATCGCCCCACCCCGCGACGAACGAACGGCGCCAGCCGCCCTTCCTGCCCCGAACCATCGTCCCGCGCTGCTCATCCAACCGTACTCCCTCTTCTGCATTCTGCTTGTAGGAGAACTGCCGACCGTTTTCCCGACCGCTCGGTCGGCGAAAGCTGAGTGTAACGGACGCGTTTCGCGCACGCCAACCGGGTAAGCCCGGACAGCAGGTGCGCAATGGCGCGCGCTCTGCAAACGAATCACGGGAACGGAAAAACGGAGGACGCGGCGAAGCGCGGAAAGACGCGGTGCGAACGCAAACGCGGAAGATGGCCGTCATGCGGGCCGATGCACCATCGAGGGAATCCGTGCACGCAAATGAAAAAGCGCTGTTGGATTCCGTCCAACAGCGCTTTGGGGTCCGGGCACTTTGTGCCTCGATTGTCTCCTCGTTCTCCACCTGCAAATTCGTTTCGCGGTGCATCAGAACTAAGGTGAATCTTAAAGAGGCTTAAGCACCACGACAACTTAGCATTTACCCCTATGGTGCATCGCCGCACGAAAATGGGGCACCAATCTGCCGCGCGGTGACGGCCCGAGCCCGCCGCAGCGCCCTTCCCGCGCGTGCCGGATGGTGCTTCGCATCAACGCGCGGGCGAGCGCGCCGCAGGTTCACGACGAGGCCCTGAGCGGCTTGATCCGCGCGACCATCTCGCCGACGATGCCGCGCCGGAACGCCAGCACGCATGCGATGAAGATCAGCCCGGTGACGATCGTCGCCGATTCGCCGAGCGAATGGAACCACGCGACGCCCGTCGTCGACGCGAGCCATTCGCCGATGTCGCCGAGCCGGTCTTCCAGCGCCACGATCAGCGCGGCGCCGAGCAGCGGCCCGAACAGCGTGCCCATCCCGCCGACGAGCGTCATCAGTACGACGAGGCCCGACATCGTCCAGTACGCGTCCGACAGCGTCTCGAAGCCGAGCACCAGCACCTTCAGCGAGCCGGCCAGCCCCGCCAGCCCGGCCGACAGGATGAACGCGAGCAGCTTGAAGCGGTCGGTGTCGTAGCCGAGCGAGATCGCGCGCGCTTCGTTCTCCTTGATCGCGACGAGCACCTGGCCGAACGGCGAATGGACGACCCGCACGATGAACGCGCACGCGGCCACGACCACCGCCAGCACGACGTAGTACAGCGCGACGTCGTTCGACAGGTCGAGCAGCCCGAACAGGCGCCCGCGGGGCACGCCCTGCAGGCCGTCCTCGCCGTGCGTGAACGGCGCCTGCAGATAGATGAAGTAGACCATCTGCGCGAACGCGAGCGTGATCATCGCGAAGTAGATGCCCTGCCGGCGGATCGCGAACAGCCCGACGACGAGCCCGAGCACCGTCGCGGCGACGGTGCCGGCCAGCACGCCGAGCTCCGGCGTGAAACCGAGCGTCTGCATCGAATAGCCGGTCGCATAGCCGGCCGTCGCGAGGAACATCGCATGGCCGAACGACAGCAGCCCCGTATAGCCGATCAGCAGGTTGAACGCCGCCGCGAACAGCGCGAACGCGAGCACCTTCATCACGAACACCGGATACGCGCCGATGAACGGCGCGGCGAGCAGTGCGGCGAGCAGCACGCCGTAGAGCACTTTTCTCTGCATCATTTTTCCTTGCCGAAGAGGCCCGCCGGGCGGAACAGCAGCACGATCGCCATGATCACGAACACGACGGTGGCCGACGCTTCGGGATAGAACACGCGCGTGAAGCCCTCGATCACGCCGAGCAGCAGGCCCGTGACGATCGAGCCGAGGATCGAGCCCATCCCGCCGATCACGACCACCGCGAACACGGTGATGATCATCGGCTGGCCCATCAGCGGCGACACCTGGATCACCGGCGCGGCCAGCACGCCCGCGAATGCGGCGAGCGCGACGCCGAAGCCGTAGGTGAGCGTGATCATCATCGGCACGTTCACGCCGAACGCCTCGACGAGCTTCGGGTTCTCGGTGCCGGCACGCAGATACGCGCCGAGCCGTGTCTTCTCGATCACGAACCAGGTGGCGAGGCACACCGCGAGCGATGCGACGACGACCCACGCGCGATAGTTCGGCAGGAACATGAAGCCGAGGTTGGTCGCGCCGGACAACTGCGACGGCACGTCGTACGGCTGGCCCGACGATCCGTAGATCGACCGGAACACGCCTTCGACGACCAGCGTGAGGCCGAACGTGAGCAGCAGCCCGTACAGGTGATCGAGCTTGTACAGCCAGCGCAGCATCGAGCGCTCGATCGCGATCCCGAACGCGCCGACGAGCACGGGCGCGAGCACGAGCATCGCCCAGTACGGCAGCCCGAAATACGACAGGCCCATCCACGCGAGCATCGCACCCAGCATGAACAGCGCGCCGTGCGCGAAGTTGATCACGTTGAGCAGCCCGAAGATCACCGCGAGCCCGAGGCTCAGGATCGCGTAGAACGAGCCGTTGACGAGCCCGAGCAGCAACTGGCTCAGCATCGCCGGCAACGGAATGCCAAAGATGTCCATCGACTTAGCCGTCAGAATGAGTTTCGTTGCGTGCGCAACGTTCCTGCATCGCGCACGCGGGCGGCGCAGCGGGCACGTCGCTGCAGCCGCCACCATGCGGCGCGCCCGTGCGCGCCGCTAAGCGATGCCTACTTCCACAGCGCGCAGCGCGTTTCCTGCTTGGTGCCGAACGCCTGTTCGCCCGGAATCGTCGCGAGCACCTTGTAGTAGTCCCACGGCTCCTTCGATTCGGACGGCTTCTTCACTTCCATCAGGTACATGTCGTGGATCATGCTGCCGTCCTGACGGATGTAGCCCTTCGCGTAGAAGTCGCTGATCTTGATCTTCTTCAGCTCGGCCATCACCTTGTCGGAGTCGGTCGTCCCGGCGGCCTGCACGGCCTTCAGGTAGGTCGTCACCGACGAGTAGTCGGCCGCCTGCAGGCTCGACGGCATCTTCTTCATCTTGCCGAAGTAGCGCTGCGCCCACTGGCGCGACGCCGCGTCGCGGTTCCAGTACCAGCTGTCGGTCAGCACGAGGCCCTGCGTCGTTTCGAGGCCGAGGCTGTGCACGTCGTCGATGAACATCAGCAGCGCGGCGAGCTTCATCGTCTTCGTGATGCCGAATTCCTTCGCGGCCTTGATCGAGTTGATCGTGTCGCCGCCCGCGTTCGCGAGGCCGAGGATCTGCGCCTTCGACGATTGCGCCTGCAACAGGAACGACGAGAAATCCGACGCGGACAGCGGGTGACGCACCGCGCCGAGCACCTGGCCGCCGTTCGCCTTCACGACGTCCGACGTGTTCTTCTCGAGCGCCTTGCCGAACGCGTAGTCGGCCGTCAGGAAGAACCAGCTCTTGCCGCCCTGCTTCACCACCGCCGACCCGGTGCCCTTCGCGAGCGCCATCGTGTCGTACGCGTAGTGGACCGTGTACGGCGTGCACTGCTCGTTGGTCAGCGTGTCGGCGCCCGCGCCGATGTTGATGTAGACCTTCTTCTTCTCGGCCGCGACCTGGTTCATCGACAGCGCGGTGGCCGAGTTCGTGCCGCCGACCAGCAGGTCGAGGCCGCCGCGGTCCATCCATTCGCGCGCCTTCGACGCGGCGATGTCGGCCTTGTTCTGGTGGTCGGCATAGACGACCTCGATCGGCTTGCCGAGCACCTTGCCGCCGAAGTCCGCGACCGCCATGCGGATCGCCTCGAGACCGCCCTGCCCGTCGATATCCGCGTAAAGCCCCGACATGTCGGTGATGAAGCCGATCTTCACGGTATCCGCCGCGTGGGCGGCGCCGGCGGTGAGCGCGGCGGTCGCGAGCGCGAGACAGGCCTGTGCGAGGGTCTTCATTTTCATTGACGTCTCCTGTTGTTCTGATGCGTTGTGGTTGTTCGAGGGCCGCCACGGCTAGCGGCAAGGGAAACGGAGCGGCGTCACACCCCGAGCAGGTCGTGCAGCGTCGGCATCTTGCCTTCCAGTTCGGAGGCGCGGAAATGCTCGACGATGCTGCCGTGCTCCATCACGTAGAAGCGGTCGGCGAGCGGCGCGGCGAAGCGGAAATTCTGTTCGACCATCACGATCGTGTAGCCGCGCGCCTTCAGCGCGACGATCATCCGTGCGAGCGCCTGGACGATCACCGGCGCGAGGCCTTCGGAGATCTCGTCGAGCAGCAGCAGGTTCGCGCCGGTGCGCAAGATCCGCGCGACCGCGAGCATCTGCTGCTCGCCGCCCGACAGCCGCGTGCCCTGGCTCTGCCGGCGCGACGCGAGATTCGGGAACATCGCGTAGATCTCGTCGAGCGACATCGCGTGCTCGCGCGGCCCGATCAGCGGAGGCAGCATCAGGTTCTCCTCGCACGACAGGCTCGAGAAGATCCCGCGCTCCTCCGGGCAGTAGCCGATGCCGAAATGCGCGATGCGATGCGTCGCGAGGCCGATCGTCTCGTGGCCCGCGACCTTGATCGACCCGCTGCGGCGGCCCGTGAGGCCCATGATCGCGCGCAGCGTCGTCGTGCGGCCCGCGCCATTGCGGCCGAGCAGCGTGACGACCTCGCCACGATGCACGGTCAGGTCGACACCGTGCAAGATGTGGGATTCCCCGTACCAGGCCTCCAGGCCCGTGATCTCCAGCGCAGGCGTACCGCTCTCGACGCCGCTCAATTCGCGTTCCTCCCGTTCGCTGTGCTTCATGCGTGCGCCCCCGCGAGCGCCGCGTCGGCGCTGCCCATGTAGGCCTCGATGACGAGCGGATTCTTCGATACTTCCGCATACGAGCCTTCGGCCAGCACCTCGCCGCGTTGCAGGACGGTGATCGTGTCGGAGATCCCCGCGATCACGTTCATGTTGTGTTCCACCATCAGGATCGTGCGGCCGCTCGCGACCTTCTTGATCAGCGCGGTCACGCGGTCGACGTCCTCGTGGCCCATCCCCTGCGTGGGCTCGTCGAGCAGCATCAGTTCGGGCTCCATCGCCAGCGTCGTCGCGATCTCGAGCGCGCGCTTGCGGCCGTAGGCCAGCTCGACGGTCGGCACGTGCGCGAAATCGGTGAGGCCGACCTGCGTGAGCAGGTCCATCGCGCGATCGTCGAGCCGTTTCAGCGTGCGTTCGCTGCGCCAGAAATGGAATTCGGTGCCGAGCGCGCGCTGCAGGCCGATGCGCACGTTCTGCAGCGCGGTCAGGTGCGGGAACACGGCCGAGATCTGGAACGAGCGGATGATGCCGCGCCGCGCGACCTGCGCGGGCCGCTCGTCGGTGATGTCGATGCCGTTGAAGACGATCTGGCCGGCCGTCGGCGTCAGAAATTTGGTGAGGAGGTTGAAACAGGTGGTCTTGCCCGCGCCGTTCGGCCCGATCAATGCGTGGATCGCGCCGCGGCGCACACGCAGGTTGACACCGTTCACGGCGGTGAAGCCCCTGAATTCCTTCGTCAGTCCGCGTGTTTCCAGAATCGTGTCGCCGAGAATCATGTTCCCTTCCGTACGAAGTCAGGCGAAGCACCGGGAAGCCTGGCGCAAGCGGCCGCGAACAGGTCAGCGGATCAGCGGGCTGCCCCCGGGCGCCGTGGTACGCCTCGAGGGTGGTCTCCCGCGCCGACGCGTATGCACATTACAGAACATTGTCGCGCCGTTGGTGCAGTGCAATCATCGGGATTTGCACTTATAGGGCTGGCCGCCATATCGGCCGAGACTGCGCGCGGTTATTCACCGCGCTTTTTTGATACGTGCATCATCACGCGTTGACCTGCTGCAGGACCGGGCACGCACGCGATGAAAAAAAGCCGTGCGACGGCGCGGCTTGCACGGATCTTGCCATTCGAGCGGATGCGACGGCAGCTTGTTTCGCATAGCGAATCAGCGGGCGTTCGCATGACCGCCCGCTGGCGTGCGTGTCAGCGGGTCGTCACGCCGCCGTCACAGCGGCTTCGGTGCGCACCGCCATCGCTTCGCGCGCCGCACGGCGGTCGGCACGAATCATGTCGCTCGCGCGCTCGGCGATCATCAGCGTCGGCGAATTGGTGTTGCCCGACGTGATGAACGGCATCACCGACGCATCGACGATCCGCAACCCGGCGATGCCGCGCACGCGCAGCCGGCTGTCGACCACCGCGCGCGCGTCGTCGGCGCGCCCCATCCGGCACGTGCCGACCGGGTGGAAGATCGTCGTGCCGACGACGCCGGCTGCGTCGATCAGTTCGGCCTCGGTCCGGTACTGCGGGCCGGGCAGGATTTCCTCGGGGCGATAGCGTGCGAGCGCCGGTGCGGAGGCGATCCGGCGCGTGAGGCGCAGCGCATTCGCGGCGACGTGGCGATCGTGGTCGGTCGACAGATAGTTCGGCGCGATCGCCGGTGCGCTGGCCGGATCGGCGCTCGTGACGTGCACGCTGCCGCGCGAGCTCGGCCGCAAATGACAGACCGACGCCGTAAAGGCGTTGAAGCCGTGCAACGGCTCGCCGAAGCGTTCGAGCGACAGCGGCTGCACGTGGTACTGGAGATCGGGGCGCGTGAGTGCGGGATCGTCCGGATCGGATTTCGCGAACGCGCCCAACTGCGATGGCGCCATCGACATCGGCCCGCGCTGCAGCAGCGCATATTCGGCGCCGATCATCAGCTTGCCCCACCAGCGCGCGGACAGCGTGTTGAGCGTGCGCACGCCGTCGACACGAAACGCCATCCGCAATTGCAGGTGATCCTGCAGGTTTTCGCCGACGCCCGGCAGATCCTGCACGACGTCGATGCCGAGCGCCTGCAGCCGCCGGCCATCGCCGATACCCGACAGTTCGAGCAGTTGCGGCGAATTCACCGCGCCCGACGTCAGCAGCACTTCCGAGCGCGCCCGCGCGACGTAATCGGTGCCGCCGCCGTGGTACTCGACACCCACCGCGCGCCGCCCGTCGAAAATCACGCGTTGCGCATGCGCGCCGGTGATCGCGGTCAGGTTCGGGCGCGCCATCGCGGGCCGCAGGAACGCCTTCGACGTATTCCAGCGCACGCCGCGCTTCTGGTTCACTTCGAAGTAGCCGACCCCGGCATTGTCGCCGCGGTTGAAATCGTCGGTGGCGGGGATGCCCGTCTGCTGCGCGGCCTGCGCGAACGATTCGAGGATCTCCCAGCGCAGCCGCTGCTTCTCGACGCGCCAGTAGCCGCCCGCGCCGTGCGCATCGCTCGCGCCCGCATGATGATCCTCGCTGCGCTTGAAGATCGGCAGCACGCTGTCCCACGACCAGCCGGCGTCGCCGGTTTCCTGCGCCCAGTTGTCGTAGTCCTCGCGCTGGCCGCGCATGTAGATCATTCCGTTGATCGACGAGCAGCCGCCGAGCACACGGCCGCGCGGATACGACAGCGCGCGGCCGTTGAGCGCCGCTTCGGGCTGCGTCTTGTACAGCCAGTCGGTGCGCGGGTTGCCGATGCAATATAGATAGCCGACCGGGATATGAATCCAGTGGTAGTCGTCCTTGCCGCCCGCTTCGAGCAGCAGCACGCTGATGTCGGGATCCTCGGTCAGGCGGTTCGCGAGCACGCAGCCTGCGGTGCCCGCGCCGACGATCACGTAGTCGAATTCGCCCTCGAGCGTACGTTGAGTACTCACGGCGTGTCTCCTGTCGACCCGAGTGAGTGCTTTGGCACTGACTCGGGCCTCATGCTTCGCGGTCGACCCGGACGAGCGCTCCAGCGCTGACTCCGGCCCCTGCGAGCGCGTTGTTGTGTACCGCGCGGCGCGATACCGCGCGTCATTTTCAGCATAGTGCGTCGCGAGCCGCGCCTGCAGCCCCGCGCGCCATGACGACCCGATGAAGCGTACTCCCGCGCCCGGCCGCCGATCCAATGAGTTATGCTGAACTGCGTTATAAGCCACGCTCATATCACGACGATGGATCTCACCTTGCTCCGCGCGTTCGCGACGGTCGCGCGCGAAGGCAACCTGACGCGCGCCGCCGCGCAATTGCACGTCACGCAGCCGGCCGTCAGCCTGCAGATCAAGCATCTGCAGGAAACGCTCGGCGTCGCGCTGTTCACGCGCACGTCGCGCGGCCTCGCGCTCACGCGCGACGGGCAGACGCTGCTGCCGCATGCGGAACGCGCGCTCGCCGCGGCCGCCGACGTGCAGCGCGCCGCTGCCGCACTGCGGCACGAAGTGCGCGGCCGGCTGCGGATCGGCACGATCCTCGATCCGGGCTTCCTGCGCCTCGGCGGCTTCCTGCGCGCGCTGGTCGAGACCCATCCGCAGATCGAGACCGCGCTGCGGCACGGGATGTCGGGCTGGGTGATCGAACAGGTGCGCGCGCAGGCGCTCGACGTCGGCTACTACATCGGCCGCCCGGGCGAGGACGATCCGCTCGACGGCGCGCTGTTCCACACCGTCACGCTCACGCGCTTCGAATATCGCGTCCTGGCGCCGGCCGGCTGGAAGGAGCGCTTGCAGCGCGCGCACGACTGGCGCGCGCTCGCCGCGCTGCCGTGGATCTGGACGCCGCCGGCGTCCGCGCACCATCGGCTGCTGTCGCGACGTTTCGCGGCGGCCGGCGCGCAGCCGGTGAAGGTCGCCGAGGTCGACCAGGAGCAGTCGATGCTCGATCTCGTCAAATCGGGGATCGGCTTGACGCTCGCGCGCGATTCGACCGCGCTGGCCGAAGCGCATGCGCATGCGCTGACGATCGTCGAACCCGTGACGGTGCCGACCGAACTGACGTTCGTGACGCTCGCCGCGCGGCGCGACGAGCCGGCGATCGCGGCCGCGTTGCGGCTGATCGAAGCGCAGTGGGCGATATGAGCGTGGCTGATGTCGAGGTGACCGATTGCGCAGCGGGTTTCGGTGCCTCGCGCATGCCGCGGATTGCCACTGCGGGCCGAATCGCCGCTCAGCCCGCCCCGCGTCGCGTCGCCGCGGCCCGTCCGTTCGTCACGCCACCATCGCAGGCTTTTTGCTAGATTGTGCGTTCGCACACCGCGAGACCCCGATTGAAGGAGACCCGCATGGCCCGCAACATCGAGATCAAAGCCCGCGCCCGCGAATTCGACCGGCTGCGCGAACAGGCGGCCCAGCTCGCGACCGAAGCACCGTTGTTCTACCGCCAACAGGATTTCTTCTATGACGTGCCGCGCGGCCGGCTCAAGCTGCGCCGCTTCGAGGACGGCACGCCGGCCGAGCTCATCTTCTACCAGCGCGACGACCGCGACGGCCCGAAGGCGTCGTACTACACGCGCAGCCCGGTCACGAACCCCGACGCGATGCATTCGCTGCTCGCGACCGCGCTGACCACGCGCGGGATCGTGACGAAGGAGCGGCACGTGTACCTCGCGGGCCGCACGCGCATCCACCTCGACCGCGTCGACGGCCTCGGCGATTTCATCGAGCTCGAGGTCGTGCTCGGCCCCGACGACGACGAAGCGGGCGGCGAAGCCGAAGCGCACGACGTGTTCGCGAAGCTCGGCGTGGCGCAAGACGACCTCGTCGCGGTCGCGTACGTCGATCTGCTGAACGCCGACGCCGAGCCTGAAACGGCCTGATCCGGCCCCACCGAAGGCGGCGCCGCGCGTGCCACCTTCAGCGCCCCTGCCGCTGCCGCCTCCCGGTCATGCAGCGCCGGGCGCCAGATGCGCGAGCGGCAGCGCGCCGTTGCGCTTGAAGGTGGTCAGCACGATGTTCGAGCGCACGCTGTCGACGCCCGGCACCCGCATCAGCTTCTTCATCACGAACTGCGACAGGGCGTTGAGATCCGGCGCGACGATCCGCAGCAGGTAGTCGGCATCGCCCACCACCGCATGGCATTCGAGCACTTCGGGCAGCACGTCGATCTGCTGCTGGAACTGCTCGATGATCGAATCGCCGTGATGCTTGAGCTTCAGGCTCGTGAACGCGGTCACGCCGAGCCCGAGCTTTTCGGGGCGCAGCATCACGCGGTAGCCCTCGATCACGCCGGCCGCCTCGAGCCGCTGCAACCGCCGGCCGATCTGCGACGGCGACAGCGGCACCTCCTCGCCCAGTTGCTGATGCGTCGCGCGGCCGAAGCGCTGCAGCACGTTCAGCAGTGCGAGATCGAAGTGATCGAGTTCCAGCATGAGCATTCTCCGCATTGATTCGTTGCTTGATGCGTGATTATCGCATCACCCATCAAATCAACGCCAACTATGCGCCCAATCCGCGCGCAGCCCGCTCTACACTTGCATGGTTCCAACCCCAGCGTGCAGAGCCTGATCATGTCCACCGTCGTCACCGCGAAACTGCAGGAGCAGTTCGACGCGGGCCTCGAAACCCGCGCCGATTTCACCATCGACCAGCCGCTGCAGCGCTACGGCCAGGCCGATCACGCGGTGTGGCAGCAGCTCTATGCGCGCCAGTCGGCCCTGCTGCGCGGCCGCGCGTGCGATGCGTTCGTCGCCGGGCTCGGCAAGATCGAGCTGCCGGCCGATCGTGTACCGTCGTTCGCGGACGTGAACCGCCAGTTGAAGCCCGCGACCGGTTGGGAAATCGTCGCGGTGCCGGGCCTCGTGCCCGACCGCGTGTTCTTCGAGCACCTCGCGAACCGGCGTTTCCCCGTCACCTGGTGGATGCGCCGTCCCGACCAGCTCGACTACCTGCAGGAACCCGACTGCTTCCACGACCTGTTCGGCCACGTGCCGCTGCTGATCGACCCGGTGTTCGCCGACTACATGCAGGCGTATGGCCGCACCGCGCTCGCGGTCGCCGACGACGAAGCGGCACTGGCGCGGCTCGCGCGCCTCTATTGGTATACGGTGGAATTCGGGCTGATCCGCGACCCGCGCGGGGCCAACGGGCTGTCGATCTACGGCGCCGGGATCGTGTCGAGCAAGGGCGAAAGCCTGTACAGCCTCGAAAGCGCGGCGCCGAACCGGCTCGCGTTCGACCTTGAGCGCGTGATGCGCACGAAGTACCGGATCGACACGTTCCAGAAGACTTACTTCGTGATCGACGATTTCGCGCAGTTGTTCGCGCTCGCCGACGTCGACGGCCGCGCACTGGCCGATCGGCTCGCGGCGCTGCCCGAATTCGCGGCCGGCGCGGTGCTCGACACCGACCGCGTGCTGCATCGCGGCACGGGCGAAGGCTGGCCCGACGACGCCGACGCATGACGTACCGCGGCGCCGACCGCCGTCGGCCGGCCGCCCGTCACCCTTTGCGCAACTATGAAACAATGAACGATGCCGGCCTCGCCGCGCGGTGCAGCCGCGCGTGGGCGCCGTTACCGAACGAGAGGTGCAAGATGATCCACAAGCTCACATCCGAAGAACGCAAGACCCGGCTCGAAGGCCTGCCGCACTGGACGGCCGTGGCCGGCCGCGACGCGATCCAGCGCCGCCTGCGCTTCGCCGATTTCAACGAAGCGTTCGGCTTCATGACGCGCGTCGCGATCAAGGCGCAGGAGATGAACCACCATCCGGAATGGTTCAACGTGTACAACCGTGTCGACATCACGCTGTCGACCCACGACGCCGACGGCCTGACCGAACGCGACATCGAACTCGCGCGGTTCATCGACGGCGCCGCCGCGCACGCGCAACCGGGCGCCTGAATCCCGAGTCCCGCCGCTACCGCCGCGCATCTTTCCGTGCGCGGCGCGTCAACTTTTCATTTCGCTAAACGTTTTCTAGGATGTACTCAGCGAAAGCCTTCAGCTTTCCAAGCCATCCTTAAGGCGCACGTAAGTCTCGTACGCTTTCCGCGCCTTGGGGTCCAATCCTTCCAGTTGCAGCGCGCTTTCGCGCTGTACAATCAGCAGCGCATACGGCTTGGAGAGCGCGCTGGCCTCTTCGCAGAGTTTGAGTTCGTCGCCGCTCGACGGCGAGCGGGCGCGCCAGAAATTGATCGCGGCTTCGAGGTCGTGGATCGAAATATCGGACATGATTGGATTTAATCGTTCGCTGGCCGCCATGCTTGATGTCAGGCGATGCGGCGTCCCTGTGGAAACGGCTTCGTGCTGTCCGCGTGCCTGAACCGCCAACCCATTGTACTTGAGCGAACTTCATGCGACTCCTTCTGATCGAAGACGACCGCCCCATCGCACGCGGTATCCAGAGCAGCCTCGAACAGGCTGGCTTCACCGTCGACATGGTGCATGACGGCATTTTTGCCGAACAGGCGCTGGCACAGAACCGCCACGAACTCGTGATCCTCGACCTCGGCCTGCCGGGCATCGACGGGATGACGCTGCTCACGCGCTTTCGCCAGACCAACCGCCACACGCCCGTGATCGTGCTGACCGCGCGCGACGAGCTGAACGACCGGATCCAGGGCCTGAACTCCGGCGCCGACGACTACATGCTCAAGCCGTTCGAGCCGGCCGAACTCGAAGCGCGCATCCGCGCGGTGATGCGCCGCAGCGGCCCACACAGCGACATGCCGCGCCCGGAAGTGTCGCTCGGCGGCGTCCGCCTGTCGGGCGTCGACCGCCGCATCTTCAACGACGACAAGCCGCTCGAACTGTCGCCGCGCGAATTCGCGGTGCTGGAAATGCTCCTGCTGCGTCATGGCCGCGTCGTCAGCAAGGCCCAGTTGCAGGATCACCTCACGCACTTCGGCGGCGATCTCGGCGACACCGCGATCGAAGTCTACGTGCACCGCGTGCGCAAGAAACTCGAGCAATGCCGGGTCGAAATCGTCACGGTGCGCGGCTTCGGCTACCTGCTGCAGGAAATCCGCCAGACGGCGAGCGTCTGAGCGACGCCGCGCGCCGGCCGGCCGCGTGCCGCCGGCGCATGCGTGCTGCTCCGCGTCGCCGCCCGGCGCACGACCGCGCCGCTCCCCGTGAGCGGCGCTTATCCATTTGCCCGTCGAAATGTCTCCTGATCCGGCTGTGACCACCAGCCTGCGCCGCTCGCTGCTCCGGCGCCTCGCCGCCCCGCTGTCGATGCTCGCGCTGATGAGCGGCCTGATCGCCTACTGGCTCGCGTGGCAATACACGCAGCACGTGATCGACCGCTCGCTCGCGGATCTCGCGACCGCCATCTCCAAACAGATCCAGATCGCCGGCCCCGACGCGCCGTTCACGGTGCCGCCGCTCGCGCAGGCGATGTTCTCCGATCCGGCCGAAGCGCTGATCTACCGGATCAGCGACGGCGAGCAGGAACTCGCCGGCGACCCGAAGCTGCCGCTGCAGGGCATCAACGTGCGCCGCATGCATCACGCGTACGTGTTCGAGGCCGAGTACGACAACCGCGCGGTGCGGGTCGCGCAGGTGCGCGTCGACGACGTCGAGGGCGGCAAGCCGATGGTCGTCGAAGTCGCGCAGCCGGTGCGGCACCGCTACCGGATCGCGGCCGAATTCCTCGTTGCGATCATGATGCCGCTACTCCTGCTGCTGCTCGCGGGCTGGGGCATCGTCTGGCGCGTGGTGAACCAGCAGCTCGGTCCGCTCACGCATCTCGCCGATTCGCTGAACCGGCAGACCCACACGTCGCTGGAGCCGGTCGACGAAACCGACGTGCCGCTGGAGATCCGGCCGCTGACGAGCGCGATGAACGCGCTGCTCGGCCGCCTCAAGACCGCGCTCGACGCGCAGCGCAAGTTCATCGCCGATGCCGCGCACCAGTTGCGCACGCCGCTCACCGCGGTGAAGCTACATGCCGAGCAGGCGGCCGTCGCGCGCGACCCGCACCAGACCTTCGCCGCGGTGCGCGAGCTGCGCGCAGCGGCCGACCGGGCGGTGCGGCTGTCCAATCAGTTGCTGTCGCTCGCGCGTGCCGAGCCGGGCGAACAGGCCGCGCGCTTCGTCGATGTCGATCTCGCGGCGATGGCGTTCGAGACGGGCGCCGAATGGGTGCCGCGCGCGCTCGCGTCGCATGTCGACCTCGGCTTCCAGCGCAGTGACGATCCGGGCGACGACGAGAAGCTGATCGTGCGCGGCAACCCCGTGCTGCTGCGCGAGGTGATCGCGAACCTGCTCGACAATGCGCTGAAGTACGTGCCGCTCGCGCGGCCAGACGGCGCGCGAATCACGGTGAACGTCGCGCGCGCCTCGCTCGAGGGCAGCCAGCCGGCCGCCGAGATCGTCGTCGAGGACAACGGTCCCGGCGTGCCCGCGAACCAGCAGGCCGACCTGTTCAAGCGCTTCTTCCGCGGCGACGCGCAAAGCGGCAATGGCGTCGAGACGGGCGCCGGGCTCGGGCTCGCGATCGTGCACGACATCATCGCGATGCATGGCGGCACCGTGTCGTACGAGGATGCATCGGAAGGCGGCTCGCGCTTCGTGGTGAGGGTGCCGCTCGCCGCGCATACGGCGCAGCCGGCCAGCGAAACGCCGGCTGCGGCGCCGACGCACTGAGCAACGCGATTGTCGGCGGGCAACGGTTGGCCCGTCGACCGGGCCGCCCACCGGAACAGGAACGGAAAGACGGCAAGCGGATGACGCGCCGCGACGACGCGGCAACCGTCGGCTGAAACGACAGCGGCAGCGCGCGATGCGCTGCCGCCTGCATCATTTCTTGCTCTTCTTGTCCTTCGAACCGGACGCCGGCTTGCCGTCCTTCTTGTCCTTCTTCTTTTTCTTCTTCCCGCCTTCGTCGGACGTCGCGAGCAAGGTGCCGCGGCACGACTCCGCCCCGCAGTGGCACGCGTATTCGCGCTTGAGCTTCTTCGTCAGCTTCGCGTCGATCACGAGGCCGTAATCGTAGAACAGCTCCTCTTCCGGCCCGATGTCGCGCAGCGCGTGGATGTACACGCGGCCTTTGACTTCCTCGGCTTCGCAGTTCGGCGCGCACGAATGGTTGATCCAGCGCGCGCTGTTGCCGTCGATCTTGCCGTCGATCACGCCGCCTTCGTCCAGTGCGAAGTAGAACGTATGGTTCGGCTCGCTCGGGTCGTGCGGATGGCGGCGCAGCGCTTCCTTCCACGAGATTCGCTCGCCCTTGTATTCCACTACGCGCTCGCCGGCCTTGATCGGCGCCACGGCGAACACGCCTTTGCCGTGTACTCCCGAGCGGCGCACCGCGATCCTGCGTGAACTCATCGAACCAATCCTTGTGAAGACGACTTGAATGGAAGCGGCCGCGATCGCGGCCGGGCGCCGCGCAAAACGAAAACGCGGCACCGGTCGGTGCCGCGTCGGGGCATGCGGCGAATCATCCGCATCCTACACGTTCAAGATTGCTTCGTTCAACATCGCGCGCAATATTGCGCGATGTGCTCAGCGCTGGCCGAATGCGACGTCGCCGAACAGCGCCTTGTGCTCGCGCGGCTGCGAACGCCAGTACTGCGGCGGCGCCGTCACCTGCGCGCCGAGTTCGGCCGCCGCGTGCCACGGCCAGCGCGGGTCGTACAGCATCGCGCGCGCCATCGCGACGAGATCGGCATCGCCGGCCTCGATCAGCCGGTTCGCGTGCGCGGGTTCGTTGATCAGGCCGACCGCGATCGTCGGCATGCCGACCGCCCGCTTCACGGCCTGCGCGAACGGCACCTGGTAGCCGGGCGACAGCGGAATCTTCTGCAGCGGCGACACGCCGCCGGACGACACGTCGATCCAGTCGCAGCCGCGGCGCTTCAGTTCGTGCGCGAACGCGATCGTATCGTCGAGCTCCCACCCGCCTTCGACCCAGTCGGTCGCGGACACGCGCACGCCGACCGGCCGGTCTTCCGGAAACGCGGCGCGCACGATCTCGAAGATCTCGAGCGGAAACCGCATCCGGTTTTCGCGCGAGCCGCCGTATTCGTCGGTGCGCCGGTTCGCGAGCGGCGACAGGAACTGATGCAGCAGGTAGCCGTGCGCCGCGTGCACTTCGATCGCATCGATGCCGAGCCGCGCGGCACGCCGGGCCGATGCGGCAAAGGCTTCGCGGATGCGGTTCAGGCCCGCCGCATCGAGCGCGAGCGGCGGCGTCTCGCCGTCCTTGTGCGGCACGGCCGACGGCCCGTGCGGCAGCCAGCCGCCGTCGGCGACCGGCACGAGCTGGCCGCCCTCCCACGGCGCCGCGCTCGACGCCTTGCGGCCCGCGTGCGACAGCTGCATCGCGACGCGGATCGGCGAATGCTTGCGGATCGCGGCCAGCACCGGCTTCAGCGCGGCTTCGGTCACGTCGTCCCACAGACCGAGGTCGCCATGCGTGATGCGCCCGTCGGGTTCCACCGCGGTCGCTTCGATGCACAGCAGCCCCGCGCCTGACAGCGCGAGATGGCCGAGGTGAATCATGTGCCAGTCGGTCGCTTCGCCGCGTTCGGCCGAGTACTGGCACATCGGGGAAATCACGATCCGGTTCGGAAGGGTCACGCCGCGCAGCGTGAACGGGGAAAACAGCGCAGTCATGGAAGCCGCTCGCCAGGAAAGGGAAAGAGCGGACGAGCGTAGCACGCAGGCTGGAAGCGTGCAGACGGCGCCATCGGCAGTAAGCGGATGGTCAGGTACGGCGCCGGCTGGATGCCGGCGAGGCGCGGAATGAGCGGAATGCGCGACGTACGGCGACGGCGAGGCGTCGGCCCGTAACGGACCCAGGCCGGGCCAAGCCTTTGCAGTGGCCGCAGCCGCCCGTGACGTCAGAGCCCGACGCTGCCGAGCCACTCCGCGAACATGTGCCGGGCGGCCGTCTCGAGCGCGGGGCCGTGCTGAACGGTATCGGCCCGCAACTGGCGCGCGTCGACGCCTGGCGTCGCCGCGATTTCGCCGGCATTCGCGATCAGCCACGGTTCGAAGCGATCGGTACGGATCTCGGGATGACATTGCAGCGCCAGCACGTGCTGCCCCCACGCGAAGGCCTGATGGCGGCAGGCCGGCGTCGATGCGAGATGGATCGCACCGCCCGGCAGGTCGAACGTATCGCCGTGCCAGTGCAGCATCGACGTCGTCGCGCCGTCGAGATGACGCAGCGGCGACGCGCGGCCGGCGTCGGTGAGCGTCAGCGGCGCCCAGCCGAGTTCGTGCTGCGCGGCCGGATAGACGCGCGCCCCGAGCGCCCGTGCGATGAACTGCGCGCCGAGGCAGATGCCGAGGATCGGCAGCCCCGCGTCGATGCGCTGGCGCACGAGCGCCAGGAGCGGCGCGATCGTCGGATACTGCGCGTCGTCGTACACGCTGAGCGGCCCGCCGAGCACGACGAGCAGCGACGGCTCGAGCACGTCGAGCACCTCGACCCGCGACGATCCGACATCGACATAGCGCACCCGCCGACCGCGTTCGCCGAGCACCTGCTCGAAGCTCCCGAGATCCTCGAAATGCACGTGGCGGATCGCCACGACTTCAGCGTTCATCATCGGCCTCCCGGTCGATCGACGGACGTCAGCCTGCGAAAATCTTCCAGGTCTTCTTCTGCGTCGCCGCGTCGGCTTCTTCCTGCACCGAGCAGTCGAGACGCAGATCGCTGTCCGACATCGCAATGTCGAGCACCGCGCAGTGATGCACGGTCTTTTTCGACGGCTTGCTCGGCTGGAAATGCGTGCACGTGAGACACATGCGTTGCGGCGGCGTCGCGCCGGCCACCTGCAGCTCGCGCAGCGTCTTCAGCAGCGCGCGATACAGCGTGCCCTGCTCGTCCGCGCCGAGCTTGCCGACCGCTTTCGTCAGGAATTCAGGCCATTGCAGCGCCTTCTTCGCGGCCGTGCGGCCACGCGCCGACAGGCGTACGGCCAGTGCCCGGCCGTCGTCCAGCGCACGGCGCTTCTCGACGAGCCCCTTCGTCTCGAGCGTGCTGACCGCATCGCTCGTGGTGGCCGCGGTGAGCTGCGTCTCGCGCGCGATCTCGCCGAGCCGCATCGGGCCCTTGCGCTGCAGCAGCAGCACGAGAATCTCGCCCTGCGTCGGCGTGAGGCCAGCGCCTTCCGCCCAATCCCATGCCTCGCTCCGCATGGCCGTGCTCAACCGCAGCAGGCTGTGGGTCACACGTCCCGCAGCCTGGTTCCCGTAAACGCCTTCGCTCATAGTCTTTTCGCTTTGCCGCCGCCCGGATGGCCGAGCAGCCGTAGTGTGGAGATCGAATCTATCTCAAAACAGACACACCCACTCGAGTGCGTCAGCACGGCCGTCGCGAGGCACACGCGGCGGTCGCGTTCGCGGCGACCGGAGAGACACACGTCGTTCCGCTGTCCGCAAAGCCGACATTCTAAGCGAGAGCGGAAAATCGCACAGCTAAGTTATCCCCTGCATTCTGTGGAAAATCGCTGGATAACCGCAAATTCTTGTTGTGCGTGCAATGTCGCGCGCCCGCGAAACGGGGCGCGCCAGCATTGTCCTGTTCGAATCGGCCATTGGCCGCATGGGAATGATCCACCGGTTATCCCGCCTGCAGAGCGTTGACTTTGCAGTGGAATATCGGGTTATCCACAGATTTTTAGGACGCCTCGCATCGATTTCGGCGGGACACGGTGCCGATTACCGCTCAGCGAATCGCCATGCGGTCGATCCTGCTATCTGCAAAACATATTTTCACTCGCGCCAACGTAAGCACTGCTGCCGGACCGTCTCGTTCAGCGATTTTTCCTGTTTGAAAACGGTTCTCAACCACGATGCGTCGTTCACGCGCGCCTTCGCGAGCGCGCCGATCTCGTCGAGCGCCGCGCGCGAGCCGAGCGCGGCCGCATGCGGCGCGATCCGGTCGAGCGTGTCGAGGATGTCCTCCGCGATCGTGCGGCGCTCGCCCGTCTGAGGATTCACGCAGGTGCCTTCGAGCCCGAAGCGGCACGCTTCGAAACGGTTGAACGTGTAGACGAGGTAATCGTCCTCCGACAGCTTCAGCGGCCGGTCGGTCAGCAGGTAGCGTGCGAGCGTCTGGATGTAGCAGGCGATCGCCGCCGCGCGATCGACCGACAGCGGCGTGTCCATCACGCGCACCTCGATCGTGCCGTAGCCGGGCTTCGGCCGGATGTCCCAGTAGAAGTCCTTCATCGAGTTGACGACGCCCGTGTTCACCATCTTCGTGAAGTATTCCTCGAAGCTGTCCCAGGTGAGCACGAACGGCGCACGGCCCGACAGCGGGAACGCGAACACCGAATTCAGGCGTGCCGAATGGAAGCCCGTGTCGACGTTCTGCACGAACGGCGACGACGCCGACAGCGCGATGAAGTGCGGAATGAAGCGCGACATCGAGTGCAGCAGGAACAGCGCGCTGTCGGGATCGGGACAGCCGATGTGCACGTGCTGGCCGAACACGGTGAACTGCTTGGCGAGATAGCCGTACAGCTCGGAAATGTACTGGAAGCGCGGCGCATCGTAGATCTGCCGGTCGCTCCATTGCTGGAACGCATGCGTGCCGCCGCCGGCCAGCCCGACGTTGAGCTGGTCGGCCGCCTTCACGAGCACGTCGCGGATCGCATGCAACTCGCTGACGGCCTGCTCGTGCGAATGGCAGATGCCGGTCGACAGTTCGATCATGCTTTCGGTGATTTCCGGCGTGATGTTGCCTGGAAAGGTCTCGCCCTGGATCAGGCGCATCAGGTCGGATGCCGCTTTGGTCAGGTCGTAGTTGTGCGTGTTGACGACCTGGATCTCCAGTTCGACGCCGAACGTGAACGGTTCGGAATTGACGAAGGTTTCGAGTGCCATGGCAGGTTCCGGAATCAGTTGCTGTCGCTGCGTTCGCCGACCGCCGACAGGCAGCGATAGACGACGAACGGGCTGACGAGCTGCAGGATCACGATCGAGCACATCACGATCGCGCGCAGGTGCGGGTCGAAATTGGGATAGAGCTGGTAGGTATCGTCGACGAGCAGGTACGACAGCGCGGACATCGGCGTGAGCGCGATGCCGAGCGCGACGCCCTGCTTCATCCCGAGGCCGCTCGGCTTCGCGAACGCGACGACGCCGGCCAGCTTCGCGACGAGCCGCGTGACGATCAGCACGATCGCGAGCAGCCCGCCGAGCGCGATGTCGCCCCACGTGAACGACGTGAGCGTCAGCACGAACAGCACCACCGTCAGCAGCCAGCCGGCCGTGCCGAAGTGCTCGGGCCACAGCTGCGGCCGCGCTTCGAGGTTCTTCACGATGATGCCGGCGAGCAGCAGCGTGAGCAGCGTCGACAGCTTCAGCGCCTGCGCGACGGCGATCGCGAGCATCACGAGGCCGAACAGCGCGACGAACGAATGCTCGTCGCGCATCGTCGCGGTCATGTGACGGAACAGGTAATTGCACGAACGCGCGACCAGATACGCGACGATGAACGAACCGGCGAGCAGGTAGAGCGGCTGCAGGATCGTCGCGAAAACGTTGCCGTACGCTTCCTGGTGCAGCCAGCTCGTCACGAGCTTGGTCAGCACGATCGCATACACGCTGTTGAGCGCGGTGAGCGTGATGAGGCGCTGCGACACCTGCCCTTCCGCACGCAGTTCGGTCTTGAGCTGGATCACCATCGACGGCGACGTCGCAATCGCGATCGCCGACAGCACGAGGGCGACCATCCCCGATACGCCGAGCGCGAGCATCACGAACAGCACGAGCACGAAGGTGAGCGTGGCTTCCGCGAGGCTCGACGCGACGAGCCACGGATTGCGCCGGATCCAGCGCAGGTCGAGGCGGCTGCCGAGCTCGAACAGCAGCAGGCCGAGCGCGACGTCCATCAACAGTCGCGAGGTTTCGTCGGTGCTCGTGTCGATCACGCCGAATCCGAACGAACCGGCGATCAGGCCGATCACGGCATAGCCGGTGATGCGCGGCAAGCGCCACGCGCGATAGCACAGCTCGCCGCACAGGCCGGCTGCAAACAGCGCGAGCCCGGCCCAAAACACGGCATCCGGCGCGAGCGGCCAGTTGGGCAGGAATGAGAACGCCGACTTCATCGTGGTGACTTCTCCTTTAGAAGCAACCGCCAGCGACGCGGGGTCAAGCGACAGGAATGGATGCGCGCCGGCTGGGTATCGCCCCGAATGTGATTGTTGTGCTCGACGATGGCGGTACATGGGGTCCGCCTGTTCCGCCACAAGGCGGAACGTCGTTCAGGTTGCCGATCTGGATTGTCGGCCTGGTGTGTGAACGGACTGCGCAGTCTCGAAGATTCAGATTCGAAATCGTGCCGACCGTTCCGTTGAAGCATGTCCGGCGCTTGGCCGAACGAACGCGAAGGAAACCGATTGTGCCACAGCTTTTTCGTTCCGGAACCGACTGAATCGACTCGCGGCGCTGTGCGGCGCCACAGGTCTTTGGTTTCAAAGGTTTACCTGTATATATACGTAGTAGAAGTTAACAAAGGACGCACAGTTCTGTGGATAACTCCGGTTTACGCTGGAAGATCAAGGTGTTGGCGAAACCATAACTGGTTGCACAGGCTGTTCGCTCACAGACGTTTGAGTTGAGCAACTTTCGGGCCGCTTCACAGCTGTGCAGAGTTACCCAGTTTACGTCCACTGTGATTGCACACGAAGTGCGCGCGGATTCCGCGCGGTTATCCACAGCATCGCGTGGATAACCTTGTGCGGAAAAATCGGGAAACTGTGAGGGGCGCGCGCGAGGTCAGCCAGCCGAGCCGACGCGGCGGGCGCGCAGTGCGCGGATCAGGAAGCGGGCAGGATCGACGGCGTCGGCGAGTTCGCGCTCGAGCGGCCAGGGCTCGCCTTCGAGTTGCGATGCGATCAGTTCGGCGCCGAGCGCGGCCCACACGAGGCCGCGCGAACCGAAGCCGAAGGCGCCGTAGAGGCCCGGCATGCGCGGCAGATCGCGTGCCTGCGCACCGCCCAGCGCGCGTGCGTTCGCGGTGGCCTGCGTTTCGTCGGCGAGCGGGCCGATGAGCGGCAGGCGGTCGCCGACGACCCAGCGGAATGCGACGCGGCCGCGCAGCGTGGCGGGATCCGGCAGCGCGCCGATCAGGCCCGGCAGCAGGTGCCGCACGCGATCGAGGTTTTCGGCGTGGCCGGCCGCGCGCATCGCGGGATCGGTGTCGTCCGGTTCGAAGGTGGCGCCGATCAGCAGCGTGCCGTCGTCGAGCGGGACCGCATAACCGTCGCCGATCGCCGGGCATGGCAGCGGCGCCGTCGTGCCCGGCGGCAACAGCGTGAGCTGGCCGCGTACCGGTTGCAGCGCGACATGCCGCAGCCCGGCAAGACGCGCTGCGTCGCCCGCGTTCGCGAGCACGACGACGGGCGCATCGGCCAGCGTGGCGCCCGTATCGTCGAGTGCATGCCAGGTATCGCCTCGCCGTTCGAGCCGTGCGACGCAGGTGGACGCCAGCAGCCGCACGCGCTCGCCGGCCGCCGCATATTGCGCGGCGCACAGCCCGGCCGGCCACACGGCGCCGCCGTGCGGAAACAGCAGGCCGCCCTGCGCGACCGGCAGATTCAGGTGCGCCCGCGCGGCATCGGCATCGAGCAACGTTGCATAGTCGGACGGCGCCCCGAACGCGTCGAACGCGTCGCGCATCCGCGCGAAATCGTCGGCCGATTCGGCGAGATGGAGCATCCCGTGCGTACTGCGTGCGAATGCATGCCCCGCGCGTTCGAGGGCACGCCAGCGGGCGAGCGCGTGCAGGAAGCCGCCGCGCGTGAGCCGGCTCGCGACGTTGTCGTCGCGCGTCATCAATGGATGGAACACACCGGCCGGATTGCCCGACGCTTCGCTCGCGATCCGTTCGTGCCGTTCGATCAGCGTGACGTCCCAGCCCCGCGCGACCAGACGTTCGACGACCGCGCAGCCGGCGAGACCCGCGCCGATCACGATCGCGCGGCGCGCGGCAACGGGCAGCGCACGCGGCGGCTCGTGCCGGCGCGCGCGCCAGCGCGGCGCATAGTCGCCGACGAGGCGATCGTCGACTTCGCGGAACGTGAAACCTGTTTCGCCGAGCGCGTGTTTCACGTCGTCGGACTTTGCATGTGTCGCAAACGTCGCGTGTTCGCCGGCGAGTTTCGCGAGTGCGCGAATCCCGTCGCTCGATGCCGCGGCGCCTTCGAGAAAAAACGCATCGGCACGCGCGACGAGCTTCTTCAACAAGTCGATCGTATCGCCGAACGTGAGCGTGAGCACCACGCGCCCTGCGTCGAATTCGAGCCGATGCAGGCCCGGTACCCGCATCGGCCAGGCATCGATCAACGCGTCGACATCTGCGGATATGGTTGTGTCCGCAACCATGTGCGAAACCGCGCGGCGCAGGTCGTCGCGCGAGAACGGATGCGGTTCGACCGCGACGACGTGCAGCCGTTCGCAGCGCGCCGGATCGTCGCGCCACGCGGCCCAGGCCGCGAGGAAGCCGGCGCCCGCGCCGAACGCGGTCGCGACGATCGTGAACGTTCGGCGGCGCTGCCAGCGCGCGGGCAGCCCGTTGCCCGCGACGAACGTGCGATGCGCGCGAGCGAGCGTGCCGGATGCACCGCGATGAAGCTCGCCGAACTCGGGCGAGACGAGCGTGCCGTCGTCGCGAAGCGCGAGCGTGGCGGAAACAAGTCGGTCGGGCATGCGAAACAAAAAACGTGGCAGCCAAGCCTGGCAAGGGATTGCGGGAGACCGTCCAACCGGCCGTTGGAAAGGGGCAACGGCGCGACGATCGGGCGGACCACGCCGCGGACCCTGTCCGGTTGGCGCAGGTCAAAAAACGGGCAGTCGACGATTCATTCGGCGAAATACCGATGAAAATCTTTGAAACCCTTGTCGTTATTGGGTTTGCGCTGCGCTATCATAGCAACGCCGTACCGCGGGGTGGCCGCCGGCAAGCCGGAGGGCGCGTCGCGCGGGCCAGGATTCGGCGCTGTGTCGTCGGAGTCTGACTCTCGACGGCACGGTTCGCGCACGTATAATCGGCGCGTTCGCGCTGTTCGTGTCAACCTAACCTGATAAAGGAACCTTAATGAACAAACAGGAACTGATCGACGCCGTCGCCGCCCAAACGGGCGCCAGCAAGGCTCAAACCGGCGAAACGCTGGACACGCTGCTCGAAGTCATCAAGAAGGCCGTGTCGAAGGGTGATGCGGTTCAGCTGATCGGCTTCGGCAGCTTCGGTTCGGGCAAGCGCGCAGCACGTACGGGCCGCAACCCGAAGACGGGCGAAACCATCAAGATCCCGGCAGCCAAGACGGTCAAGTTCACGGCTGGCAAGGCGTTCAAGGACGCCGTCAACAAGCGTTAAACCCGCGCCTGTTCCATGAAAAACCCGCCTCTCGGCGGGTTTTTTGTTGGGCGCGCGCGGCATTTTCGCCACAGTTCGCGCCGCTCTTGCAAAAGTTAACGGTTATTTTACAAGCCGTTACCACGCGATCATGCGTGCACGATCTGCGTGTCGCCGTGATCGTCGTCGTCGTGCGAATCGACGTCCCACGCCGGGAACGGATCGTCGAACGCCGCCCATCCCGCCGCGCCGAGTGCGAACTCCGCATCGGTCAGCAGGCATGCATCGAGTTTCGCGCGCCATGCATCGGCGTCGAGCGCGATGCCGATCAGCACGAGTTCCTGGCGACGATCGCCGACCGTGCGATCGTCGAGATCGCCCAGCCATTCGGTGCGGATTTCAGCGAGCAGCTCGTCGTCGTCCGGCCATTCCGCGCGATCCTGCGCCGCCCACCACAAACCTGCCGGGCCATGCCGGCATACGCCGCCCGCCTGCGACAGCGAACCCGCGATGTCGTTGCGCGTCGCGAGCCAGAAGAAACCCTTGCTGCGCAGTACGCCCGGCCACTCCTGATGCAGCAGCGCCCAGAGTCGTGCCGGGTGAAACGGCAGGCGCGCACGGTAAACAAAATTGCCGATGCCGAATTCGTCGGCTTCGCCGTGTACGTGCGCATGATGGTCGTCATGGCAGTCCGGGTCGTCGCAATGCGTGTGATCGTGATCGAGCGATGCGAGCCAGCCAGGCGCGTTCGCGGCTTCGTCGAAATCGAAGCGGCCGGTGTTCAGCACTTCGTCGAGCGGCACGTTGCCGAACGTCGAGACGACCTGGTGCGCGCGCGGATTGAGGCGCGCGAGGATGTGCTGCAGGCGCGCGAGATCGTCCGCGCCGACGAGGTCGGCCTTGTTGATCACCAGCACGTCGCAGAATTCGATCTGCTCGATCAGCAGCTCGACGAGCGTGCGGTCGTCGTCTTCCGACGCGGCGATACCGCGTGTCGCGAGCGCGTCGTCGGAGCCGTAGTCGCGCAGGAAGTTGTACGCGTCGACCACGGTGACGAGCGTGTCGAGCCGCGCGATGGCCGACAACGACGTGCCGTCGTCGTCGACGAACGTGAAGGTCTCGGCGATCGGCATCGGCTCCGCGATACCGGTCGATTCGATCATGATCGCGTCGAAGCGGCCTTCGGACGCAAGGTTGCGGATCTCGACGAGCAGATCGTCGCGCAGCGTGCAGCAGATGCAGCCGTTCGACATTTCGACGAGGCGCTCCTCGACATGCGACAGCGCCTGCGCATCGCGCACGAGCGACGCGTCGATGTTGACCGCCGCGAGATCGTTGACGATCACCGCGACTTTCAGGCCCGCGCGGTTCGCGAGGACGTGGTTGAGCAGCGTGGTCTTGCCGGCGCCGAGGAAGCCGGACAGCACGGTGACGGGCAACGGCTGTTTCATTGCCGGATTCATGATGATATGCACCAACGGAAAAGAGGAGAAAGCGGCCGCGGCGCCCTGCCGGGGCGCGATCGGCCCGCGCACGGGCGAAACGGCGGCGTCAGCCCGCATTGTGCATCAAACGCGCGCGGCCGGCCCGGCGTCAGCCGGCGACGCGGCGCGGAATCACTGAGCGGCTTGAGGCGCTTGAGCGGCTTGGGTGGTCTGCGCGGGCGGCAGCAGCTTCCATTGCGTCAGGATGCCGGCGATCTGCCGCGCGTACTTGTCGCGCAGCGACGGCGTTTCCGAATGATAGGCGCCGACCGCCTGCCACGTGTTGCCGTAGCGGTTCATCTTCTGCTTGAGATGCCACGCGGCGATGTACACGTTCTTGCACGGCTCCATCAGCGTGTCGCGGCCGATCCCGTAGCGCGACAGCGTCGGCAGGTGGATCGAATTGATCTGCATCAGGCCGTAGTCGACCGAGCCGTTCGTGTTCTTGTTCAGCGCACCGGGCCGGTTGCGCGATTCCTGCCACGCGATCGCGCGCAGGATCAGCGGATTGACCTGCTGATATTTGGCCGCTTCGTCGAAACAGTCCGCGCGTGCGTTGCCGCTGGCGAACCACGCGCCGGCGGCGATCAACGCGATCGAAGCGAACCGTCTGTTCATCGTGCGGAAACGAAAGGAAATTGCGCGAAGCTCGGGAAAACCCGTGCCTGTTATTAGTGCGACGAGAAACGCGCCGCCCGTATCATACCGGCAGACCGTCAGATTGCGACAGGCAGGAATACGGCAGCCCGGTTATACCGCATTTCCGTGTCGGTTCATCGCGAAAACAAGGGAGAGGGCCGGCATGCGGAGGGTTGCACCGATCCTTACATCTTGCATACGATTCGTCGGATACCTGTCGTATGTGAGACAGTCTTCGGATCAATGTGATATTTCGGACATGAAAAACTGCTAATGTCGCCTCTTTCGGACTTGGATCCCAGCACTACCGCCGGAAGTGGCCTGAGCCGGCATCGACCCATTCATCCATGACAAGAAATCGCTTCGTTATGCGGCGTATCGCCACGACCCTGCTCGTGGCAGGCATCATCGTCTCGCAGGCCGCCTACGCTCAGGTCACGCTCAACTTCGTGAATGCGGATATCGACCAGGTCGCGAAAGCGATCGGCGCCGCGACCGGCAAGACCATCATCGTCGACCCCCGCGTGAAGGGCCAGCTCAATCTCGTGGCCGAACGGCCGGTGCCGGAAGACCAGGCATTGAAGACGCTGCAGTCGGCGTTGCGCATGCAGGGCTTCGCGCTCGTGCAGGATCACGGCGTGCTGAAGGTCGTACCGGAAGCCGACGCGAAGCTGCAGGGCGTGCCGACCTACATCGGCAATGCGCCGCAGGCGCGCGGCGACCAGGTGATCACGCAGGTGTTCGAACTGCACAACGAATCGGCGAACAACCTGCTGCCGGTGCTGCGGCCGCTGATTTCGCCGAACAACACGGTGACGGCCTACCCGGCGAACAACACGATCGTCGTGACCGACTATGCGGACAACGTGCGCCGCATCGCGCAGATCATCTCGGGCGTCGACAGCGCCGCGGGCGCGCAGGTGCAGGTCGTGCCGCTGCGCAACGCGAACGCGATCGACCTCGCCGCGCAACTGCAGAAAATGCTCGACCCGGGCGCGATCGGCAACAGCGACGCGACGCTGAAGGTATCGGTCACGGCCGACCCGCGCACCAACGCGCTGCTGCTGCGTGCGTCGAACGCGTCGCGCCTCGCGGCCGCCAAGCGTCTCGTGCAGCAGCTCGACGCACCGAGCGCGGTGCCCGGCAACATGCACGTCGTGCCGCTGCGCAACGCCGATGCGGTGAAGCTCGCGAAGACGCTGCGCGGGATGCTCGGCAAGGGCGGCAACGACAGCGGCTCGTCGGCGTCGTCCAACGATGCGAACAGCTTCAACCAGAACGGCGGCTCGTCGGCGAGCGGCAACTTCTCGACCGGCACGTCGGGCACCCCGCCGCTGCCGTCGGGCGGCCTGGGCGGTTCGTCGTCGTCGTCCGGGTATGGCGGCGGCTCGTCCGGCGGTGGCCTCGGTACCGGCGGCCTGCTCGGCGGTGACAAGGACAAGAGCGGCGACGACAACCAGCCGGGCGGGATGATCCAGGCCGACTCGGCCACCAACTCGCTGATCATCACCGCGTCCGATCCGGTGTACCGGAACCTGCGCTCGGTGATCGACCAGCTCGACGCACGGCGTGCGCAGGTCTACATCGAAGCGCTGATCGTCGAGCTGAACTCGACGACGCAGGGCAACCTCGGCATCCAGTGGCAGGTCGCGAGCGGCCAGTTCCTCGGCGGCACGAACCTGAATCCCGGGCTGGGCCTCGGCAACAGCATCATCAACCTGACGGCCGGCGGCCTGACCAATGCCGCCGGCGGGATCACCGGCGGCGGACTGGCCTCCAACCTCGGGCAGTTGTCCCAGGGCCTGAACATCGGCTGGCTGCACAACATGTTCGGCGTGCAGGGGCTCGGCGCGCTGCTGCAGTACTTTGCGGGCGTGAGCGACGCGAACGTGCTGTCGACGCCGAACCTGATCACGCTCGACAACGAGGAAGCGAAGATCGTCGTCGGCCAGAACGTGCCGATCGCGACCGGTTCGTACTCGAACCTGACGAGCGGCACGACGAGCAACGCGTTCAATACCTACGACCGTCGCGACGTCGGCCTGACGCTGCACGTGAAGCCGCAGATCACCGACGGCGGGATCCTGAAGCTGCAGCTCTACACCGAGGATTCGGCGGTCGTCAGCGGCACCACCAACGCGCAGACCGGCCCGACCTTCACGAAGCGCTCGATCCAGTCGACGATCCTGGCCGACAACGGCGAGATCATCGTGCTCGGCGGCCTGATGCAGGACAACTACCAGGTGTCGAACAGCAAGGTGCCGCTGCTCGGCGACATTCCGTGGATCGGCCAGCTGTTCCGTTCGGAATCGAAGGTGCGCGCGAAAACCAACCTGATGGTGTTCCTGCGCCCGGTGATCATTTCCGATCGCAGCACCGCGCAGGAAGTCACCGCGAACCGCTACGACTACATCCAGGGCGTGACGGGCGCGTACAAGTCGGACAACAACGTGATCCGCGACAAGGACGACCCGGTCGTCCCGCCGATGCCGCTCGGCCCGAGCCAGGGCGGCACGCCGGCCGGCAACCTGTTCGATCTCGACAAGATGCGTCGCCAGCAGTTGCAGCGCCAGGTGGTGCCCGTGCCTGCCCAGCCGTTGCCGGAAGCAACGCCCGCGCAGCCGCAAAGCGTGCCGCAGCAGGCGGTGCCGCAACAGCCGCTGACCACCGCGCCGGGAGCCTCGCAGTGAGCGACGTGCTCGCGTCCTCCGCCCACGACGGCGCGCCGGGCGAACGCCAGCCGCCGTCGCCGCTCGCCGCGCGCCTGCTGCCGTACGGCTTCGCGAAGAGCGGCCAGGTGCTGATCGCGCATCAGCTCGACGACACGCTCGAGGTATGGATCAGCGAACGCACGAGCGACGCCGCGCTCGCGGAGATCGCGCGCAACTTCGGCTCGATCGCCGTGCATCGCGTGCCGGCCGACGAGCTCGCGCAGGCGATCAACCAGGCCTACGCGCGCCAGGACGGCAGCGCCGCGCAGGTGGTCGGCGAGGTCGAAGGCGAAGTCGACTTGTCGCGGCTGATGCAGGACATCCCCGAAGTCGAGGATCTGCTCGAATCGGAAGACGACGCGCCGATCATCCGGATGATCAACGCGCTGCTCACGCAAGCGGCGCGTGAACAGGCGTCGGACATTCACATCGAGCCGTTCGAGAATGCGTCGGTCGTGCGCTTTCGCGTCGACGGCACGCTGCGCGACGTCGTGCGCCCGAAGAAGGCGCTGCACGGCGCGCTGATCTCGCGGATCAAGATCATGGCGCAGCTCGACATCGCGGAGAAGCGCCTGCCGCAGGACGGCCGCATCACGCTGCGCGTCGGCGGCCGGCCGGTCGACGTGCGCGTGTCGACGCTGCCGACCGGGCATGGCGAGCGCGCGGTGCTGCGTCTGCTGGAAAAGGATGCGCAGCGCCTGAACCTCGAAGCGCTCGGGATGGGCCGCGACACGCTCGTCCAGTTCGACAAGCTGATCGGCCGCCCGCACGGCATCGTGCTCGTCACCGGCCCGACCGGTTCGGGCAAGACGACCACGCTGTACGCGTCGATGTCGCGGCTCGAAACCGCGACGACCAACATCATGACCGTCGAGGACCCGATCGAATACGACCTGTCCGGCATCGGCCAGACGCAGGTGAACGAGCGGATCGGGATGACCTTTGCCCGCGCGCTGCGCTCGATCCTGCGCCAGGACCCGGACGTGATCATGATCGGCGAAATCCGCGACCTCGAAACCGCGCAGATCGCGGTGCAGGCGTCGCTGACGGGCCACCTCGTGCTCGCGACGCTGCACACGAACGACGCGGCGTCCGCCGTCACGCGCCTGACCGACATGGGCGTCGAGCCGTACCTGCTCGCGTCGTCGCTGCTCGGCGTGCTCGCGCAGCGCCTCGTGCGCCAGCTCTGCCCGGTCTGCAAGGAAGAGCGGCATGAGGACGGCCGCACCGTGTGGCATCCGGTCGGCTGCGCGAAGTGCGGACATTCCGGTTATGCGGGCCGGCGCGGTGTGTACGAGCTGCTGGTGATCGACGATTCGATCCGCTCGCTGATTCACCGCAACGCGGCCGATGCTGAAATTCTCGCCGCCGGCCGCGCGGAAGGCATGCGCACGCTGCGCGACGACGCCGAGCGCTGGCTCGCGTCCGGCGCGACGTCGCTCGAGGAAGTGCTGCGCGTGACGGGAGGCGCATAGCGCGATGCCGGCATTCCGTTTCGAAGCAATCGATGCGGCGGGACGCGCGCAGAAAGGCGTGATCGATGCCGACAGTGCGCGCGCCGCGCGCGGCCAGCTGCGCACGCAGGGGCTCACGCCGCTCGTCGTCGAGCCGGCCGCCAGCGCGACGCGCGGCGCGCGTTCGCAGCGGCTCGCGTTCGGCCGCAAGCTGTCGCAGCGCGAACAGGCGATCCTCACGCGCCAGCTCGCGAGCCTGCTGATCGCCGGGCTGCCGCTCGACGAGGCGCTCGGCGTGCTGACCGAGCAGGCCGAGCGCGACTACATCCGCGAACTGATGGCCGCGATCCGCGCGGAAGTGCTCGGCGGCCATTCGCTCGCGAATGCGCTGGGCCAGCATCCGCGCGATTTTCCGGAGATCTACCGCGCACTCGTTGCCGCGGGCGAGCACACCGGCAAGCTCGGCATCGTGCTGTCGCGCCTGGCCGACTACATCGAGCAGAGCAATGCGCTCAAGCAGAAGATCCTGCTGGCGTTCACGTATCCGGGCATCGTCACGCTGATCGCGTTCGGCATCGTCACGTTCCTGCTGAGCTACGTCGTGCCGCAGGTCGTCAACGTGTTCGCGAGCACGAAGCAGCAGTTGCCGATCCTCACGGTCGTGATGATGGCGCTGTCGGAATTCGTGCGGCACTGGTGGTGGGCGATCCTGATCGCGGTCGCGCTCATCGTGTGGTTCGTGAAGGCGACGCTGTCGCGCGCCGGGCCCCGGCTCGCGTTCGATCGCTGGGTGCTGACCGCGCCGCTCGCGGGCAAGCTCGTGCGCGGCTACAACACGGTGCGCTTCGCGAGCACGCTCGGCATTCTCACCGCAGCCGGCGTGCCGATCCTGCGCGCGTTGCAGGCGGCCGGCGAGACGCTGTCGAACCGCGCGATGCGCGCGAACATCGACGATGCGATCGTGCGCGTGCGCGAAGGCTCCGCGCTGTCGCGCGCGCTGAACAACGTGAAGACGTTTCCGCCGGTGCTCGTGCACCTGATTCGTTCGGGCGAGGCGACGGGCGACGTGACGACGATGCTGGATCGCGCGGCCGAAGGCGAAGCGCGCGAGCTGGAGCGCCGCACGATGTTCCTGACGAGCCTGCTGGAGCCGCTGCTGATCCTCGCGATGGGCGGCATCGTGCTCGTGATCGTGCTGGCCGTGATGCTGCCGATCATCGAGCTGAACAACATGGTGCAGTGACGGAGCGGCCCGATTCCGCTTGCCGGGCCGCCGCCGTTCAGCGCATGTAGATCGCGGGGGACGGCGTGTTCGCCGGGAGCTGGATTTCGGCGCGGGCGCCGTTGCGGTCGACGATGATCGAGCGCGGGCGGACTTCGGCGAGCTTCGCGCCGGACGTGACGTCCGCGCCGAGCGACACGGCGCGCGGCGGTTCGCCGCCGACGCTGACGATCGCGGCGCCGCCGTGGTCGAGCGCGAGAATGCCGAACAGGTGGATGTCCTGGACGGGATTCTTGTCGAGCTGGCCGCCGAAGAGCGCCGCGGCGTCCTCGGTGCGGATCGGCAGCCGCGCGGCGGCGGCGGGCAGCGGCGCTTCGCGAGCGGACAGCGTGACGACCCAGTAGGTGGCCGTCGCGCACAAACCCGCGAAGAGGGCGAGGGAAAGGATCCGGATCGAGAGCGCGTTCATGCGCGCTATTGTACGGATGTATATGAAATTTGCGTTGGGTGAAAGCCCTCGGCGATGCGCGCCTTACAATGCGTGCTCCGCGCCCGCCGGCCGGAAGGTTGCTGTCAGGCAATCGTCCGGTGCGCCGGGTGCGTCACTCAATCGACGACATTTTTTGGAAAGAGGTAGTCAGTCATGCAAACGTGGATCACTCGCCGCAACGCGGCCGTGCGTCGTCAGCGCGGTTTCACGCTGATCGAGATCATGGTGGTGGTCGCGATCCTCGGGATCCTGGCGGCGCTGATCGTGCCGAAGATCATGAGCCGCCCGGACGAGGCGCGCCGCATCGCCGCGAAGCAGGACATCGGCACGATCATGCAGGCGCTCAAGCTGTACCGTCTGGACAACGGCCGCTATCCGACCCAGGAGCAGGGCCTGAATTCGCTGATCCAGAAGCCGACCACCGATCCGATCCCGAACAACTGGAAGGACGGCGGCTATCTCGAGCGCCTGCCGAACGACCCGTGGGGCAACGGGTACAAGTACCTGAACCCGGGCGTGCACGGCGAGATCGACGTGTTCAGCTACGGCGCCGACGGCAAGGAAGGCGGCGACGGCAACGATACCGACATCGGTTCGTGGCAATAGGCCGGCACTGATCGGCCCGACGTTTCTTTTCCGTTCTTCATGCTCGCCATTCGCACGACCTCCCGCTGCGGCCGCGATTGCCGTGTGCGTCGCGGTGCGGTGCCGTTCGTACCGGCACGTACCGATGGCGGCCTGATGAAGCACGGCGCGGCACGACGTCGCACGCGCGGCTTCACGCTGCTCGAAATGCTGGTCGTGCTGGTGATCGCGGGGCTGCTCGTGTCGCTCGCGTCGCTGTCGCTGACGCGCAATCCGCGCACCGACCTGCGCGAGGAAGCGCAGCGTATCGCGCTGCTGTTCGAGACGGCCGGCGACGAAGCGCAGGTGCGCGCGCGGCCGATCGCGTGGCAGCCGACCGCGCACGGTTTCCAGTTCGACGTGAGCTCGCCCGACGGCTGGCGCACGCTGCGCGACGACCTGCTGCGCCCGCGCGACTGGGACGGCGGCGTCACCGGCGCCGACATCGATTATCCGGGGTCGGACACGCGCGCGAGCCGCGTCGTGTTCGGCACCGAGAGCATCGACACGCCGGTGCGCGTGACGCTGCATTCGGCCGCCGGCAGCGCGACGATCGTCGGCACCGGCAACGGCCGCTACGAGGTGCAATGACGATGCGTCGTCGCCTGCCCTTCCCCGTTTCTTCCGCCCGCGGCTTCACGATGATCGAGGTGCTGGTCGCGCTCGCGATCATCGCGGTCGCGCTTGCCGCGTCGATCCGCGCGGTCGGCACGATGGCGACCAACGCGTCCGAGCTGCATCGCCGCCTGCTGGCCGGCTGGAGCGCCGACAACGCGCTCGCGCAGCTGCGGCTCACGCATGCGTGGCCGGAGGTCGGCGAACAGAGTTTCGACTGCTCGCAAGGCAACGTGCAGCTCGTCTGCACGCAGCGCGTGAGCACCACGCCGAATCCGGTGTTCCGGCGCGTGCGGATCTCGGTGAGCATGCCCGGCCGCGCCGGCGTGCTCGCGCAGATGGTGACGGTGGTCGCGAATGAAACCAGCCGTCCGCTCTGACGCGCCGATGCGCCGCCCGTCCGCCCCCTCGTCCCGCGCTGCCCGCGGCTTCACGCTGATCGAGCTGATGATCGCGATCGCGATCCTCGCGGTGGTGGCGATCCTCGCGTGGCGCGGGCTCGACCAGATCATGCGCGGTCGCGACAAGGTCGCGGCCGCGATGGAAGATGAGCGCGTGTTCGCGCAGATGTTCGACCAGATGCGCATCGACGCGCGGCTCGCCGCGACCGACGACGAGGCCGGCCAGCCGGCGATCGGCGTCGCCGGCAATACGCTGCAGATCGTGCGCGAACTCGACGTGCCGGGCGTCGCGCCGCGGCTGCAGGTGGTCCGCTACCGGATCGCCGGCGGGCGCGTCGTGCGCTACGCATCGCCGCCGATCGACGACACGAACCGGCTGCGCACCCTGCTGAAGGACAGCAGCGTCGAAGGCTGGAGCTGGGTCGCGCTGATGGGCGGCGTCGGCGCGATCGACGCGAAGCTGTACGTGCCGCGCGTGGGCTGGACCACCAACCTGCAGACGGCCGACGACGCGCTCGCGCAGAACAACGACGCGCTGAAGGTGCCGCAGATCGGCAACGCGCCGCCGGCGCGCGCGGTGACCGGGCTGCAGGTCAGCATCGGCGCGACGTCGTTGCGCGTGCCGATCACGCGCATCTTCCTCGTCGGGGAATGACGATGCGCGCGCGCCCTTTCCGTCGAATGCCTGCCCGCCGCCAGCGCGGCGCCGCGATCATTACCGCGCTGCTCGTGGTCGCGCTGTCGGCGATCCTCGTGTCGGGGATGCTGTGGCGCCAGCAGGTTCAGATTCGCCGCATCGAGAACCAGCGCGTGATCGCGCAGGCGCAGTGGGTCGCGCGCGGCGCGCTCGACTGGACCCGGATGATCCTGCGCTCCGAAGGCGACACGGCGCCCGGCATCACCTATCTCGGCGGGATCTGGGGCGTGCCGATCGCGAAGACGAAGCTGTCGGATTTCCTCGGCCGGATCGGCGCGCCGAACGACGCGGGCGGCGACGATACCTATCTGTCCGGCTCGATCGAGGACGCGCAGGCGAAGTTCAACCTGCGCAACCTCGTGTCGTCGCCGGCGCCCGGCGTGCTGCAACTGAACGTCACGCAGATGCAGGCGTTCCAGCGCCTGCTGACGACGCTCGGCTACGACAGCGCGTTCGCGAAGCGCATCGCGCTGCAGGTGCGCGCGGGCCTGCTGCATTCGGCCACGCGGTTCCAGATGCCGAACCTGCCCGGCGGCGGCGGGACCGCCGCGAACGCCGCGACCGCGCCGGTGACGAGCGGCGACATGCAGGGCAGCGGCTTCACCGACGATCCCGGCATGGCCGGCGGCGACCGCGGACCCGCGCCGCTGATGATGACGCGCGTCGACAGCCTGCTCGACGTCGACGGCGTGACGCCGGAGATGGTCGCGCGGCTGCGCCCGTTCGTCACGGTGCTGCCGACCACCACGCCCGTGAACATGAACACCGCACCGGCCGAAGTGATCGCCGCGCTGATACCGGGGATGAGCGTGTCGTCCGCGCAGGCGCTCGTGTCGCGCCGCGAGACGGTGTTTTTCCGCAACGTGGGCGACGTGCAGCTCGCGCTGCGCGGCGCCGGCGCGCCGCCGAACGTGACGATCGACTCGAGCCTCGTCGACGTCAATTCGAGCTATTTCATCGTGCATGGCCGGATTCAGCACGAACGCGCTGAGGTCGACCGCACCTCGCTCGTGTATCGTGATCCGACCACGCACTCGACGCGGGTCGTGCGCATCCGCGACCAGCTATAACGACGCCAATCGGGAGAGGAGCTCTTGTGAGCACGTTGATTGTTTCTTTGCCGCCGCGCGAGCCTGCCGTGCCGTTGCAGGAATGGCAGTGGCCCGAGCTGCCGTTCACGCTCGTCGACAAGGCCGGCCAGGTGCAGCGCGCGGGCCGTGCCGCGCTCGCGTTGCTGCCGCGCGCGAACGCGACGGTGCTGATCGTCGCCGCGCGCGACGTGCTGCTGCTGGCCGCGACCGTGCCGCCGCTGAAGGGGCCGAAGCTCCGCCAGGCGCTGCCCAACATCGTCGAGGATCAGCTGATCCAGGACCCGCTCGGCTGCCACATCGCGCTCGATCCGGCCGCGCTGCCCGACGGGCGTCGCGTACTGGCCGTCGTCGACCGCGCGTGGTTCCGCACGATCTGCGACGCGTTCACCGCGGCCGGCCACCGGCACCTGAGCGCGGTGCCCGCGACCCGCTGCCTGCCGGCGCCGCGCGCGTCGGCCGACGCGGGCTCCGCCGTGCCGGCCGACGGCGAGCCCACCGACGCCGCCGCGCTCGTCGCGGACGTCACCGAGCCGCCTGCCCGCCCGCCGACGGTCGCCGCGGTGCTCGGACTCGCGACGGCGGTCGAACCGGTGCTCGTCGAAGCCGGCGCGCTGCCGGCCGCGGCCGGGGCGCCGCGCCTCGAGCTGGCGGTCGCGCGCGGCGCGCTCGGCGAAGGCTTCGCGGCGCCCGCATCGCGCGCGGCCGGCACGCTGGCCGCGCTCGCGGGCGGCGGCGACGTCGAACTGTACGAACTCGGCGAACCGGGCGCGGAGCCGCGGCTCGCGTCGGTCGGCCGCACCGACGCGGCGCTGCTGCCGGGCGCCGCGCCGCTGTCGTTCGACACGTTCGCGCGCCGGGCGCTGACCGAACCATTCGATCTGTGCCAGTTCGAATTCGAATCGCAGCCGTGGCGCTTCGACCGCGCGACGGTGAAGCGCCTGCGCGTGCCGATCGCGCTGGCCGCGGCGACGCTCGGCGTCGCGGTGATCGGGATGAACCTGCACTGGTGGAAGCTGTCGCGTGAGCGCGATGCGCTGTCCGCGCAGATCACCGAGACGCTGCTGTCTGCCTTCCCGAAGACGACCACCGTGCTCGATCCGCCCGCGCAGATGCAGCGCCAGCTCGACCAGCTTCGGCTCGCTGCCGGCGAGCTGTCGCCGAACGATTTCCTCGCGCTGTCGAGCGGCTTGTCGCGCTCGATGGGCGCGCTGCCGCTGAACGGCATCGCGTCGCTCGACTATCACGACCGGCGGCTCGACGTCGGCTTCAAGCCGGAGATCAAGGTCGATCCCGATTTCACGCAGCGCCTCGCGCGTAACGGACTGTCCGGCGAAGTCGACAGCAACACGGGCAAATGGACGATCCGGAGCCGCTCATGAAAACCGAACAACTGAACCAGACGCTGGCCCAGTTCTGGGGCGAGCGCACGCCGCGCGAGAAGACGCTGCTCGGCTGGGGTGGCGCCGTGCTGGCGATCGCGATCGCGTATTCGGTGCTGTGGTCGCCCGCGCAGGAAGGCCGCGCGAGGATTCAGCGCGAGCTGCCCGCGATGCGTCACGAACTCGCGCAGATGACCGCGCAGGCGAACGAGGCGAAGTCGCTGGCCGCCGCCGCGCAGGGTGTCGCGCCGACCGGCCTCGCGCTGAAGGATGCGCTCACTGCGTCGCTGTCCGATCACGGGCTGCAGGGCGCGCAGGTGCAGATCGTCGGCAACGGCGTGCAGATCCAGATGAAGAACGTGTCGTTCCCGGCATGGACCCAGTGGCTCGACGATGCGCGCCGGCAGTTCAAGGTGCAGGTCGGCGAGGCACATGCCACGGCGCTGAAGGAAGACGGCCAGGTGGACCTGACGGCCGTGATGCAACCTTCCGTCCAGAAATAGATGACGGCAGTGGATGACGCAAACGAAGGCCGGCCGATGCGGCCGTGGGTGAGACGGCTCGTCACCGTGTTGCCGTGGGTGCTGGCAGGCGGCCTGGCGACGGCGGTGACGCTCGTCGCGCTCGCGCCGGCCGCGTGGATCGCGCCGCAGTTCGCGCGTGCGACCGGCGGCCACGTGAATCTCGCCGATCCGGACGGGTCGCTGTGGCACGGCTCCGGCACGCTGATGCTCGCGCCGGGCGCCGACCAGAGCGCGGCGACGCTGCTGCCGGGCCGGGTCGAATGGACCACGCGCTTCTGGCCGTTGCTGACCGGGCGTGTGCAGATGCGCATGCGGCAGACCGAAGCGATGCCCGATGCGGTCACGCTCGATGCGACGTGGCGCGGCGCGGTGCTGTCGGCGGGCACGATGGCCGTGCCTGCGTCGCTGCTCACCGGGCTCGGCACGCCGTTCAACACGCTCGACCTGCAGGGCGACGTGCGGCTCGGCTGGAGCGACTGGCGGCTGATCGGCAACAACGCGTTCGGCCAGCTGACGGTGACGATCGATTCGATGAGTTCGCGCGTGTCGCGCGTGAAGCCGCTCGGTTCGTACCGCGCGGTATTGCAGGCGAAGGGCGCGGGCGCCGATCTCGACCTGTCGACGACGCAGGGCCCGCTGTTCCTCGACGGGCACGGCAGCTTCGGCCCCGGCCAGGGATCGTTCCGCGGGACCGCGCATGCGGCGCCCGAGCAGCAGGCGAACCTCGCCGGGCTGCTGAACCTGCTCGGCCACCCGATCGGCAACAACCAGGTGTCGCTGATCTTCGGCGACGCGCAACGCTGATTCTGATTGCGCGCGTCGCCCGCTTCCCTTTCTACTTCTGCGCGAGCGGTGCGGCGACCGACGGTGCGGTGGCCGCGGGCGCGGCCGCACCGGACGCCGGCAAGGGCGCCGGCGCCGCCATGTCGCCGTTCTCGCGCGCCATCTCCGATACGTTCCAGCCGCCGCCGAGCGCCTTCACGAGCCCGACCGACGACACCATCCGCTGCCCGGCGATCGTCGCGAGCTTTTGCTGCGCGGTGAACGCGGTGGTCTGCGCGGTCAGCACGTTCAGGTACGCAACCGTGCCGGCCTTGTACTGGTTCGTGACGATCGCGAGCGCGTGCTCGGCGCTGTCGACGGCCTGCCGCTGCACGTCGATTTCCTGCGCGAGAATGCGCTGCGACGCGAGGTTGTCCTCGACGTCCTGGAACGCGGTGAGCACCGCGAGGCGATAGGCGGCGACGTCCTGGTCGTAGGTCGCGCGCGCGGCGTCGGTCTGCGCGGCGCGCAGCCCTGCGTCGAACAGCGTGGCCGCGAGCTGCGGGCCGACCGTCCAGAAGCGCGCCGGCAGCGTGAACAGTTGCGACCACACCGAGCTCTGGAAGCCGCCGGTGGCCGACAGCGTGAGCGTCGGGAAGAACGCCGAGATCGCGACGCCGATCTGCTCGTTCGCGGCCGCCGCGCGGCGCTCGGCCGCCGCGATGTCGGGCCGGCGCTCGAGGATCGCGGACGGCACGTCGACCGGCGTGACCGGCGGCTCGGCCGCGAGCGGATTGGGCGGCAGCGAGAAGGTCGACGCGGGCTCGCCGATCAGCGTCGCGATCGCATGCTCGTACTGCGCGCGGGCGACGCCGTTGTCGATCTGCGCGGCCTGCGCGCTCTGCAGCTGCGTCTGCGCCTGGATCACGTCGGCGCGCGCGGCGACGCCCTGCGCGTACTGGTTCTGCGTGAGCTGCAGCGAGCGTTCATACGACTTCACGGTGTCGTCGAGCAGCTTTTGCAGCCCATCGGACGTACGCAGCTGGAAATAGGTCTGCGCGAGCAGCGCCTGCTGCGACAGCCGCGCGTTCGCGAGGTCGGCCGCGGCGGCCGCTTCGCCGGCGCGCTGCGCGCTGACGGTGCGGCTCACCTTGCCCCACAGGTCGGGTTCCCAACTGGCGTCGAGGCCGACGCTGTAGCTGTTGTTGATCGATCCGGTCGACCCGCTGCCGAAATTCGACGACGAACCCGACGACAGCGACGTGCGCGGCGTCCGTGCGCGCGAGCCCGATGCGGTCAGCCCGACGGTCGGGAAATACGCGGCGCGTGCCTCGGTGACGAGCGCGCGCGCCTGCCGGTAGGCGGCCGCCGATTGCGCGATGGTCTGGTTCGACGCGTTGAGCTTGCCGATCAGCGCATCGAGCTGCGGATCGTTGTAGACCGTCCACCACGCGCCGCGGTCGGCGCGATCGGCGGGTTGCGCGACTTTCCAGCCGGCCGGCGCTTCCTTGAACGCGGCGGGGATCGACGTGTCGGGGCGGTGATAGTCGGGCCCGACGGCGCAGCCGGCGAGCAGCACGGCCGTCGCAATGGCGACGGCGGCGCTCAGCGGGCGAACGGCGCGCGGGAGGGAGGCGTACGGCATGGTGGTTTTCCTGTCTGGGCGTGACGGCCGGCGAGCGGCGCCGCGCGATGCGGTCGTCATGCCGCTGGCGGACAAATGGTAACTGACGGCGGGAAAGCTGCGCAGCCCTAAGGGTACGGTGCGCGGCAGCCGGAATGTGTTACCGGCGCGGCCAGCCGGTTTACCGGCCATTACGGCCAGCTTGCGGGAAAACGGGCGGGCGAATCGGCGTACGGCACCGGCCGCGCGTGACGCGGCCGGCGATCAGGCGGGATCGTGCGGAGAGCGGCGGGAGTGCTGCGGCGTCAGTGGCAGCGCACGGGCACCGGGACGGGTTCGGCGGCGGCAGCCCGCCATGTCGACGGCTCCGTCGCGGCCGGCTGGCTCGTGCGGCGGGCGGCATTTTTCGCGTTGCGCTGCCGGCGATGATCGAACCATGCGAACCCGAGCGCCGCGAGCGAGCCGCCAGGCACGACCAGCATCGTCACGTACAGCGCGATCTTCCAGCCGCGGTGCGGGCCGGAGAACACATGATGAGCGGTATCGGTCAGGTTGCGGCGCAGCGCGCCGGCGGCATTTTTCAGGAACAGCATCGCGAACATCCTCAGGTGCCCGGCAGCGCGGGCCAATCGGTCAGAACATAGTCTCCGGCAGTGCAACATGCACGTCGTAACTGGTTGACTCAAATAATATTGACTAAGCAATCATTTTTCAAGATACTGGGCGCGTTTTAACCCGAAACGCACTATTGCTGCGCGCGCAATCGTATGACCGGCGGCCTCTACGATCCCGAGAACATCGCGCTGGAAACGAGCCTCGGCTATTACCTGTCGAAGGCGAAGCAGGCGCTCGTCGAGCGGATGGATCGCGCGCTCGAGCCGTTCGACCTGACCGCGCAGCAGATCGGCGTGATCCTGCTGCTGTCACGCGGCTACGCACGCACGCCGTTCGAACTGTCGCGCAAGATGTCGTACGACAGCGGCTCGATGACGCGCATGCTCGACCGGCTCGAACGCAAGGGGCTGATCGCACGGGCGCGCAGCGAGCAGGACCGCCGGATGATCGAGCTGACGCTGACCGAACGCGGCATCGAAGCCGCCCGCGCGCTGCCGTCGCTGGTCGCGACCGTGCTCAACGCGCAGCTCGAAGGCTTCTCGGCCGACGAACTCGCGATGCTCACCGGCCTGCTGCAACGCTTCATCGCCAACGGGCCCGGTTCGAGCGGCTGCCCGAAGCCCGACGAACCCGACTGCTGACGCGTGCGGAGCCCCATGTCTAGGTTAAACACTCGCTTATTTCTCTGTCTGGGCAGAAGATGACAAGGCACCCGCTCCGCTTTTCCTCTTTTTCATTCCACCCGGCCGGGCCGCGCTGCGTCGCGTGTCCGTGCGTTGTGCCGGCGCGTCGCGCGCGCCGCGTCTAGGAGATTCCGATGTCCGCCACCACGGCATCCGCCCCCTCCCCCGCTGCCGAACCGGCGCCGCTGACCGGCGGCGCGCTCGCGCTGCTGACCGTCGGGCTCGCGCTCGGCACCTTCATGGAAGTGCTCGACACGTCGATCGCGAACGTCGCGGTGCCGACCATCTCGGGCAGCCTCGGCGTCGCGACGAGCGAGGGCACGTGGGTGATCTCGTCGTATTCGGTCGCGTCCGCGATCGCGGTGCCGCTGACCGGCTGGCTCGCGCGCCGGGTCGGCGAGGTGCGCCTGTTCACGCTGTCGGTGCTCGCGTTCACGATCGCGTCGGCGCTGTGCGGCTTCGCGACCAACTTCGAGACGCTGATCGCGTTCCGGCTGCTGCAGGGCCTCGTGTCCGGGCCGATGGTGCCGCTGTCGCAGACGATCCTGATGCGCAGCTACCCGCCCGCGAAACGCGGGCTCGCGCTCGGGCTATGGGCGATGACGGTGATCGTCGCGCCGATCTTCGGCCCGCTGCTGGGCGGCTGGATCAGCGACAACTACACGTGGCCGTGGATCTTCTACATCAACCTGCCGATCGGCGTGTTCTCGGCGACCTGCGCGTATTTCCTGCTGCGCGGCCGCGAGACCAAGACGTCGAAGCAGCGGATCGACGCGATCGGCCTCGCGCTGCTCGTGATCGGCGTGTCGTGCCTGCAGATGATGCTCGACCTCGGCAAGGACCGCGACTGGTTCAACTCGACCTTCATCGTCGCGCTCGCGCTGATCGCGGTCGTGTCGCTCGCGTTCATGCTCGTGTGGGAGGCGACCGAGAAGGAGCCGGTGGTCGACCTGTCGCTCTTCAAGGACCGCAACTTCGCGCTCGGCGCGCTGATCATCTCGTTCGGCTTCATGGCGTTCTTCGGCTCGGTCGTGATCTTCCCGCTGTGGCTGCAGACGGTGATGGGCTACACGGCCGGCAAGGCCGGCCTCGCGACCGCGCCGGTCGGGCTGCTCGCGCTGGTGCTGTCGCCGCTGATCGGCCGCAACATGCACCGGCTCGACCTGCGGATGGTCGCGAGCTTCGCGTTCATCGTGTTCGCGGGCGTGTCGCTGTGGAACGCGACGTTTACGCTCGACGTGCCGTTCAACCACGTGATCCTGCCGCGGCTCGTGCAGGGCATCGGCGTCGCGTGCTTCTTCGTGCCGATGACGACGATCACGCTGTCGAGCATCTCCGACGAGCGGCTCGCGAGCGCATCGGGGTTGTCGAACTTCCTGCGCACGCTGTCCGGCGCGATCGGCACCGCTGCCAGCTCGACGTTCTGGGAGAACGACGCGATCTACCATCATGCGCGGCTGTCGGAATCGGTGAGCATCTATGCGCAGAACACGACCGACTACCAGGGCGCGCTCGCGCAGCTCGGCATCGTCGGCCAGACGGCCAATGCGCAACTCAACCAGCTCGTCACGCAGCAGGGCTTCATGATGGCGACCAACGACTTCTTCCATCTGTCGGCGGGCGTATTCGTCGCGCTCGCGGCGCTCGTGTGGATCACGAAGCCGAAGAAGGGCGCGGGGCCCGCGATGGGGCATTGAGCGCACGACGGGCGGCCATCACGGCCGCCCTTTTCGTTTCGCCGTTCGCTTCGTCGCCCGGCGGCCCGGCCTTCACTCCCGCGCTCGCAAGCCCCCGAACGCCAGATCGTCGGCCGGTGCGAGCGGCAGCGTCGCCCGCGCGACGTCGAGCCATGCGCGCGCCGCGTGCGACAGATAGCCCTTCTTCAGCCAGCCGAGCGCGATCGCCCACGTGATTTCCGGCTCGACGATCGGCCGGCACGTGAACTGGCTCGCGTCGAGCCGCCGGCAATACGGCTCGGGCAGCAGCGCGATGCCGACGCCCGCATGCACGAGCGCGGCCATGAAATCCCAGTGGCCGCTGCGGCTCACGATCGACGGCGTGAAGCCGGCCTGCCGGCACGCATCGAGCACCGCATCGTGCAGCGCGAGGCTTTCCGCATAGAACACGAACGATTCGCGCGCGAGATCCGCGAGCGGCACGGCCGCGTGGTCCTCCCAGCGCGACTCGCGCGGCGCGACGAGCCACAGCGGCGCGCGCACCATCGGCAGCCGCTCGAACGTGCCCGGATCGACCGGCTCCAGCAGCCCGCCGAGTTCCAGCTCGCCCGACATCAGTGCGGCCTCGATCATCCGCGCGCCCTGCTCGAACAGCTTCAGCTCGATGTTCGGGTAGCGCTGCTTGTACGCGGCGATGATCGGCGTGAACAGCGAACCGCCGAGCGGCGGGATGCCGATCGTCAGCTCGCCGCGTCCGAGCGTGCCGAGATCGTTCAGCTCCGACTGCAGCTGCGCCTGTGCGGCGAGCACGTCCTGGCCGCGCTGGAACACGATCCGCCCGGCGTCGGTCAGCACCATCTGCCGGCCGTCGCGCAGCAGCAGCGGCGAACCGATCTCGTCCTCCAGCGCCTTCACCATCTTGCTGATGGTCGGCTGCGTGACGAACAGCCTGTCGGCCGCCGCGGTGAAGCTCTGCTGGCGAACCACCTCGACGAAGTACCGCAACGCGCGCAATTCCATCGATCACTCCCCAGATTGGTGCAGCTGAATGCAAGCGAATTCCGAATTGGAATGACAAGGATAGAGACAAGTCATTTTATTTATGGTTAGGGGAAACCCTATACTTGCTCCATTGACAGAAACATCTGTATGGAGCCCGCCATGAACAAGCCGACCGCCACTGCCGCCGCCCGCCCCGCCGCTTCGGGCAGCTTCGCGCACACGGGCCGGATCGTGCTGCAGGCCACCGCGCTCGGCGTGCTGTGGATGGCGGTCGACTGGGCCGTGCGCACGGTCGGGCTGCCGATTCCGTCCGGCGTGATCGGCCTCGCGGTGCTCCTCGTGCTGCTGTTCTCGGGCCGCGTCGCGCCGGCGTGGGTGAAGGACGGCGCGAACTGGCTCTTGTCCGACATGCTGCTGTTCTTCGTGCCGGCCGCCGTCGCGGCCGTGCAGTACGGCGGGCTGTTCCGCGAGGACGGCTGGCGCATCGCGCTGGTGATGCTCGCCGGCACCGCGTTCGTGATGGTCGCGGTGGCCGTCGCGGTCGATCTCGCCGCGAAGCTCGAACGCCGGCTCGCCGCGCAGCGCGTGTTCGCCGAGCGCCGCCGCGCGCGCCTGAGCGCCGTCGCTCACTGAGCGGGGGCCTGCCATGCTCGCCGCGCTATCGAACTTGCCCGCCGACCGGGTGAATACCGCGATCTCCGTCGGCTGCTTCGTGCTGACGATCGTGCTGTATTTCGCGTCGAAGCGGCTCTACGCGTACAAGAAGACGCTGCTGTTCTCGCCGCTGGTGTTCGTGCCGGGCGTGCTGGTGCTGCTCGTGCTGCTGACCGGCATCCCGTATTCGGTCTATTTCCGCGACACGCGCTGGCTGATGTGGCTGCTCGGCCCGGCGACGATCGCGTTCGCGGTGCCGATCTACGACTATCGTGACCTGATCCGCCGCCACTGGCTGTCGTTGTCGGTCGGTGTCGCGGTCGGGATCGCAGCGGGCGTATGCGGGTCGCTGCTGCTCGCGAAGCTGCTGCACCTGTCGCCCGAGCTGCAGCGCTCGCTGATGACGCGCTCGGTGTCGACGCCGTTCGCGCTCGCCGTGTCGGACAAGATCCACGCGCCGAAGGATCTCACCGCCCTGTTCGTGATCGCGACCGGCATCTGCGGGATGCTGCTCGGCGAGCTCGTGCTGGCGCTCGTGCCGATGCGCACGCGGCTCGCGCGCGGCGCGCTGTTCGGCGCGGCCGCCCATGGCGTGGGCACCGCGAAGGCGCGCGAGATCGGCAACGAGGAAGGCGTCGTGTCGAGCCTGACGATGATGATCGCGGGCGTCGCGATGGTGCTGATCGCGCCGTTGCTCACGCTGCTGCCGATCTGACAGAAGTGCGGGCGGGCGCCGCTGGCCGCCCTGCCGCGCTTCCCGCCTGACGGCCCGGTTCCCGCCGGCCGCGCCCCCGCCTGATCGTTTCCCCCTCTGCGTTCCTGCGCGACATCGAGCCGGCACCCGGCCGACCATCGGCTGAGATAGCCGCAATTCCCCCCTCTTTTCCGCCCATCGGCCTCGGCCCGGATGTCGAACAATGCATGCTACGAGACATCACGCACGCATTCACATGGCCACGACTGCAACCCCGACCGCCGACAAGCCGGCTTCGTCCGGCAAGTTCAAGCGCATCGCGCTCATCGCCGTCATCGCGCTGGGCGCGGCTGCCGCCGCCGCCGGCGGCATGTACGTGTTCCTGAACAAGGCGGGCGTCGGCCATCCGAGCGCGCCCGCCGAGCCGGCGCCGCTTGCCGCGCCGGTGTTCTTCCCGCTCGACCCGCTGACCGTGAACCTGCAGTCCGACGACGGCGCGCAGCACTACCTGCGCGTCGGCCTGTCGCTGAAGCTCACCGATCCGAAGGCGCAGGAGCAACTGACCGCGCGGATGCCGGAAATCCGCAGCCGGATCCTGCTCGCGCTGTCGAACAAGCATCCCGAGGAGCTCGCGACGCCGGAGGGCAAGCGCTCGCTCGCGACGGAGCTGCGGGAGCTGATCGAACAGCCGACGCAGCCGGGCAATCAGCGCGCGAAGGTCGACGACGTCCTGTTCACCGAGTTCGTCGTCCAGTAACGCGGCCGCGAAAGGAGCGCGTATGGGTCACCAGGAGTTCATGTCCCAGGAGGAGGTCGATGCCCTCCTCAAGGGCGTCACGGGCGAAACCGATGCAGTCGACGAGCAGCGCGACACATCGGGCGTCCGCCCCTACAACATCGCGACGCAGGAGCGGATCGTCCGCGGCCGGATGCCCGGCCTCGAGATCATCAACGACCGCTTCGCGCGCCTGTTGCGGATCGGCATCTTCAACTTCATGCGGCGCACGGCGGAAATTTCCGTCAGCCAGGTGAAGGTGCAGAAGTACAGCGAATTCACCCGCAACCTGCCGATCCCGACCAACCTGAACCTGGTGCACGTGAAGCCGCTGCGCGGCACGTCGCTGTTCGTGTTCGACCCGAACCTCGTGTTCTTCGTCGTCGACAACCTGTTCGGCGGCGACGGGCGCTTCCACACGCGCGTCGAGGGCCGCGACTTCACGGCCACCGAACAGCGGATCATCGGCAAGCTGCTGAACCTCGTGTTCGAGCACTACACGACCGCGTGGAAGAGCGTGCGGCCGCTGCAGTTCGAATTTGTGCGCTCGGAGATGCACACGCAGTTCGCGAACGTCGCGACGCCGAACGAGATCGTGATCGTCACGCAGTTCTCGATCGAGTTCGGGCCGACCGGCGGCACGCTGCACATCTGCATGCCGTACTCGATGATCGAGCCGATCCGCGACGTGCTCAGCTCGCCGATCCAGGGCGAGGCGCTCGAAGTCGACCGCCGCTGGGTGCGCGTGCTGTCGCAGCAGGTGCAGGCCGCGGAAGTCGAGCTGACCGCGAATCTCGCCGAGATCTCGTCGACGTTCGAGAAGATCCTGAACCTGCGCGCGGGCGACGTGCTGCCGCTGGAGATCGAGGACACGATCACCGCGAAGGTCGACGGCGTGCCGGTGATGGAATGCGGCTACGGAATTTTCAATGGTCAATATGCGTTGCGCGTGCAGAAGATGATCGGCGCGAGCGATTCGATGAAGGAAGGTGGATATGAGTGAGCTGAACCAGACGCCCGACGACGACATCCAGGCGATGGCCGATGCGGCCCTCGCGGCGTCGGCTGTCGACGCGAAGGCGCCGGCCGCGGCCGAGGAAGATCCGGGCATGGACGACTGGGCGGCCGCGCTCGCCGAGCAGAACGAGCAGCCGGTGCCCGCGGGCGCGACGAGCGCCGGCGTGTTCCAGCCGCTGTCGAAGGCCGCGGCGAGCTCGACGCACAACGACATCGAGATGATCCTCGACATCCCGGTCAAGATGACCGTGGAGCTCGGCCGCACGAAGATCGCGATCCGCAACCTGCTGCAGCTCGCGCAGGGGTCGGTCGTCGAGCTCGACGGCATGGCCGGCGAGCCGATGGACGTGCTCGTGAACGGCTGCCTGATCGCGCAGGGCGAAGTCGTGGTGGTCAACGACAAGTTCGGTATTCGCCTCACCGACATCATCACGCCGGCCGAACGCATCCGGAAGCTGAATCGATGAACGTCGTGATGTCCGGCCGGCGCGCGTGCCGCGCGATTGCGGCGGCGGCACTGGCCGCCGCCGCGTCGCTCGTGTGCGCACCGGCCGGCGCCGCCGACATGAACGCGGTCAACCACCCCGGTTCGATCGCGTCGAGCGTGATGGTCGGTTCGGCCGCGCCGTCGCTCGGCATCGGCGCGGTGCTGCAGACGCTCGTCGGGCTCGCGGTCGTGATCGGCCTCGTGTTCGCGTGCGCATGGCTCGCCCGCCGCTTCGGCTTCCAGCCCGCGCGGCGCGGCGGCCCGCTGAAGGTCGTGTCGAGCGTCGGGCTCGGCGCGAAGGAAAGCGCGACGATCGTCGAGATCGGCGACACCTGGCTCGTGCTCGGCGTCGCGCCGGGCAACGTGCGATTGCTGCATACGCTGCCGGCCGGTTCGGTGGCGGCCACCGCGACGGCGACTGCGGGTTCGGCCCCGGCCGACGCGTCCGTCGGCGGCACTTCGTCCGACGCCGGCCTGCCCGGCACGTTCGGCTCGCGGTTTCGCGACGCGCTCGCGGGCGAAGCCGCGAAACGCCTCGGGCGCGGCAAGGACCGCTGACATGGCGCCGCGCCCTCTTCCAGTATCCGCATTCCGATGAAACACGCATTCCTGCGTCACGCGGCGCGCGTCGCGCCCGTGCTGATCCTCTGTCTCGCTCCGGCGCTCGCGTATGCGCAGGCGAACGGCCTGCCCGCGTTCAACGCGAGCCCGGGCCCGCACGGCGGCACCACCTATTCGCTGAGCGTGCAGACGATGCTGCTGCTCACGATGCTGTCGTTCCTGCCGGCGATGCTGCTGATGATGACGAGCTTCACGCGCATCATCATCGTGCTGTCGCTGCTGCGCCAGGCGCTCGGCACCGCGACGACGCCGCCGAACCAGGTGCTCGTCGGCCTCGCGATGTTCCTCACCTTCTTCGTGATGTCGCCGGTGCTCGACCGTGCGTACAACGACGGCTACAAGCCGTTCTCCGACGGCTCGATGCCGATGGAGCAGGCCGTGCAGCGCGGCGTCGCGCCGTTCAAGACCTTCATGCTGAAGCAGACCCGCGAGACCGATCTCGCGCTGTTCGCGAAGATCTCGAAGGCCGCGCCGATGCAGGGCCCCGAGGACGTGCCGCTGTCGCTGCTGGTGCCCGCGTTCGTCACGAGCGAACTGAAGACCGGCTTCCAGATCGGCTTCACGGTGTTCATCCCGTTCCTGATCATCGACATGGTCGTCGCGAGCGTGCTGATGTCGATGGGGATGATGATGGTGTCGCCGTCCACCGTGTCGCTGCCGTTCAAGCTGATGCTGTTCGTGCTGGTCGACGGCTGGCAACTGCTGATTGGCTCGCTCGCGCAGAGCTTCAGTTAAGCGGAGGAACACGCGCGATGACGCCCGAACAAGTAATGACGCTGGCGCACCAGGCGATGATGGTCGGCCTGCTGCTCGCGGCCCCGCTGTTGCTGGTCGCGCTCGCGGTCGGCCTCGTCGTGAGCCTGTTCCAGGCCGCGACGCAGATCAACGAAGCGACGCTGTCGTTCATCCCGAAGCTGCTCGCGGTCGCCGCGACGCTCGTGATCGCCGGCCCGTGGATGCTGACGACGATGCTCGACTACCTGCGGCAGACGCTGCTGCACGTCGCGACGCTCGGCGCCGGCTGAGCCGCGCTCGGCCCCCTTCTCCCGCATGTTCTCGGTCACCTACGCGCAGCTCAACGGCTGGCTCACGGCGTTCCTGTGGCCGTTCGTGCGGATGCTCGCGCTCGTCGCGACGGCGCCCATGGTCGGCCACGCGGCCGTGCCGGTGCGCGTGAAGATCGGCGTCGCCGCGTTCATGGCGCTCGTCGTCGCGCCGACGCTCGGCGCGATGCCGGACGTCACCGTATTCTCCGCGCAGGGCATCTGGATCCTCGTCAATCAATTCCTGATCGGCGTCGCGATGGGTTTCACGATGCAGCTCGTGTTCGCGGCCGTCGAAGCGGCCGGCGATTTCATCGGGCTGTCGATGGGGCTCGGCTTCGCGACCTTCTTCGATCCGCATTCGAGCGGCGCGACGCCCGCGATGGGCCGGTTCCTGAACGCGGTCGCGATGCTCGCGTTCCTCGCGGTGGACGGCCACCTGCAAATGTTCGCGGCGCTCGCCGCGTCGTTCCAGTCGCTGCCGGTGTCGGCCGACCTGCTGCACGCGCCGGGCTGGCGTACGCTCGCCGCGTTCGGCGCGACCGTGTTCGAGATGGGGCTGCTGCTGTCGCTGCCGGTGGTGGTGGCGCTGCTGATCGCGAACCTCGCGCTCGGCATCCTGAACCGCGCGGCGCCGCAGATCGGCATGTACCAGATCGGCTTTCCCGTCACGCTGATCGTCGGGCTGTTGCTCGTGCAACTGATGATCCCGAACCTCGTGCCGTTCGTGTCGCACCTGTTCGACATGGGGCTCGATGCGATGGGGCGGGTGTTGATCGGCTGGCGCTAGACGCCCCGCCGACGCACATAGATCTTCTTCCGCCTCATTCGGGCCGCACTCGTCGGCCCGTGCCGCACTTTCCTTCCGCGATTCTCCCTACGGGCACCCCGGCATTTGATTCCGACCGTGCCCTTTTTTCGTCCTTTCCGCAGCCGCGACGCGCCCGCCCCGTGCGACAACCGGCCCGACCCTGCGCAAGGCCCGTCCGGCGGGCGATCGCGGCCGATGCGCGCATGCTCGGCTCACATCGGCGCTTGACCTGCGCCGACCGACTCGCTAGCGTTTCGGGTTTGCCCGGGCGGCCATTGCCGCCGGTGCCGTGAGCGCGCCCGACGTCCTGGCGCGCGCGGCCGGGCTCCGATGGAAAAGACGATGCAGAAACTCGATGCGGCCAGCCCGCAGGCGATGTCGACGGATTTCACCGCCGACAACGTCGCGCGCCTGAAGGCGCTGTTCCCCGAACTCGTGACCGAAGGCCCGGACGGCGCGTCGGTCGACGTCGACGTGCTGAAGGCGCTGGTCGGCGAGCGCACGGTCGGCGACGCCGACGAGCGCTACGGCTTCCACTGGCACGGCAAGCGCGCCGCGCGCCAGGCCGCGCTCACGCCGTCGACGGGCACGCTGCGGCCCTGCCCCGACGACAGCGTCGCGTGGGACGACACGCGTCATCTCGTGATCGAGGGCGACAATCTCGACGTGATGAAGCTGCTGCACAAGAGCTACGCCGGCAAGGTGAAGCTCGTCTACATCGACCCGCCGTACAACACCGGCAGCGATTTCGTCTATCCGGACGACTTCAGCGACAGCATCCGCCACTACCTGGCGATGACGGGCCAGACCGAAGCCGGCGTGAAGCGCAGCACCAACACCGAGGCGAACGGCCGGTTCCACACCGACTGGCTGAACATGATGTATCCGCGCCTGAAGCTCGCGCACGCGCTGCTGTCCGACGAGGGGCTGATCGCGGTGCACATCGACGAGCACGAAGTGCACGCGCTGGTGCTGATGCTGCGCGAGATCTTCGGCGAGGAAAACGAGCTCGGCGTGGCCGTGTGGGACAAGCGCAACCCGAAGGGCGACGCGCGCGGCGTCGCGTACCAGCACGAATCGCTGGTGCTGTTCGCGCGCAACGCCGAGACGCTGCTCGAACGGGCGCCGCTCAAGCGCCCGAAGCGCAACGCGCAGCGCATGCTCGATGCCGCGCACGACGCGGTGTACCGCAGCGGCAACCCGAAGGACGCGCAGAAGGCATACCGCGCGTGGATGAAGGCGCAGACCAACCTGTCCGGTGGCGAGGTGATGTACGACCGGCTGTCGCCGGAAGGCCGCGTGTACCGCCTCGTGTCGATGGCGTGGCCGAACAAGAAGAAGGCGCCGGACGAATATTTCACGCCGCTGATCCACCCGGTCACCGGCAAGCCGTGCGCGATGCCGGCGCGCGGCTGGCGCAACCCGCCCGCGACGATGCAGGCGCTGCTCGAGCGCGGCCAGATCGAATTCGGCCCGGATGAAACCACGCAGCCGCAGCGGATCTACTACCTCGACGAGAACATGTACGAGAACGTGCCGTCGGTGCTGCCGTTCGCGGGCTCCGACGACGCGCTGCTGAAGACGCTCGGCATCCCGTTCGACCTGCCGAAGCCGGTCGACTTCGCGGCGGCCGTGATCGGCTGGTGCACGCGCGGCGACGACATCGTGCTCGACTGCTTCGCCGGCTCCGGTTCGACCGGCCACGCGGTGATGCAGGTGAACGCGACCGACGGCGGCGCGCGCCGCTACATCCTCGTGCAGCTGCCCGAGGCGCTCGACCGCCGCGACAAGACCCAAACGGCGGCCGCCGATTTCTGCGCGAAACTGAAGAAGCCGCTGACGCTCGCGGAAATCACGAAGGAGCGCCTGCGCCGCGCCGCGCAGCAGGTCGCGCGCGACTATCCGGAAAGCTATGGCGACCTCGGCTTTCGCGTGTACCGGCTCGACACGACCAACGTGATCGAGTGGGACCCGCGTCGCGACGACTTCGATCATGCCCTCTTCGCGTCCGTCGAACACGTGAAGACCGGCCGCACCGAGGACGACCTGCTTGCCGAACTCACCTTGAAGCTCGGTCTCGACCTGTGCACGCCGGTCGAGCATCACCAGGTGGCCGGCAAGACGGTGCACCTGATCGGCCGCGCGATCGTCGCGTGCTTCGATGCACGCATTTCACGCGACGACGCGGGCCCGCTCGCGGACGGCATCGTCGACCTGCTCGACGCGAGCGGCGCGTCGCGCGACGTCACGTGCCTGTTCCGCGACAGCGGCTTCGTCGACGACGTCGCGAAGCTCAATCTCGCCGCGCTGCTCGAACAGCACGGCGTGAAGCGCGTGCGGAGCCTGTGATGCGGCTGCATTTCGAAGCGGATCTCGACTACCAGCGCGAGGCGATCGACGCCGTCTGCGACCTGTTTCGCGGCCAGGAATCATATCGCGGCGACTTCAGCGTGCTCGCGAACGCCGCACCCGGCACGACGGCCGCCGCGCAAGGCTCGCTCGGTTTCGCGGTATCGGAGCAAGGCGTCGGCAACCGGTTGTCGCTGACCGACGACGCGCTCGCGCGCAATCTCGCCGACGTGCAGCTGCGCGGCGGGCTGCCGCCGTCCGGCCTGCCCGGCTCGCGCGACTTCACCGTCGAGATGGAAACCGGCACCGGCAAGACCTACGTGTACCTGCGCACGATCTTCGAGCTGAACCGCCGCTACGGCTTCACGAAATTCGTGATCGTCGTGCCGTCGATCGCGATCAAGGAAGGCGTGCACAAGACGCTCGCGATCACCGAGGATCACTTCCGCGCGCTGTACGCGGGCGTGCCGTACGACTACTTCCTGTACGACTCCGCGAAGCTCGGCCAGGTGCGCCACTTCGCGGCGAGCGCGGCGATCCAGATCATGGTGATGACGGTCGCCGCGATCAACAAGAAAGAGATCAACAACCTCTACAAGGACAGCGAGAAGACCGGCGGCGAGAAGCCGATCGACCTGATCCGCGCGACGCGGCCGATCGTGATCGTCGACGAGCCGCAAAGCGTCGACGGCGGCCTCGAAGGGCGCGGGCGCGAAGCGCTCGCCGCGATGGCGCCGCTCTGCACGCTGCGCTATTCGGCCACGCACGTCGACCGCCATCACATGGTGTACCGGCTCGATGCGGTCGACGCGTACGAGCGCAAGCTCGTCAAGCAGATCGAGATCGCGTCGGCGATCGTCGAGGATGCGCACAACAAGCCGTACGTGCGGCTCGTCGGCGTGTCGAACCGGCGCGGCGCGATCAGCGCGCGCATCGAGCTCGACGTCGCGACGGCGGCCGGCGTGAAGCGCCAGATCGTGTCGGCGACCGACGGTGACGATCTCGAACGCCTGACCAAGCGCGCGCTGTACGCGGGGCTGCGGATCGGCGAAGTGCATGCGGTCAAGGGCGCCGAATACGTGGAGCTGCGCCATCCGGAAGGCGAGGCGTTCCTGTCGCTCGGCGAGGCGTTCGGCGACATCGACACGCTGGCGGTGCAGCGCGAGATGATCCGCCGCACGATCCGCGAGCATCTCGACAAGGAGTTGCGCCTGGCCGAGCGCGGCGTGAAGGTGCTGTCGCTGTTCTTCGTCGACTCGGTCGAACGCTATCGCCGCTACGACGAGAACGGCATGCCCGTGAAGGGCGACTACGCGCTGATCTTCGAAGAGGAATATGCGCGCGCGGCCCGTGTGCCGGCCTACCGTGCGCTGTTTGACGGCGTCGACGTCGCGCTGGAAGTCGAGCGCGCGCACAACGGCTACTTCTCGATCGACCGCAAGGGCGGCTGGACCGACACGAGCGAGAGCAGCGCGGCGGCTCGCGAGAACGCGGAGCGCGCGTACGGCCTCATCATGCGCGAGAAGGAAGCGCTGCTGTCGTTCGACACGCCGCTGAAGTTCATCTTCTCGCACTCGGCGCTGAAGGAAGGCTGGGACAACCCGAACGTGTTCCAGATCTGCACGCTGCGCGACATCCAGACCGAACGCGAGCGCCGCCAGACGCTCGGCCGCGGGCTGCGCCTCGCGGTCGACCAGGACGGTGAACGCGTGCGCGACGCGGGCGTGAACACGCTCACCGTGATCGCGACCGAGCGCTACGAGTCGTTCGCGGAAAACCTGCAGAAGGAAATCGAGGCCGATACCGGCATCCGGTTCGGGATCGTCGAGGAACACCAGTTCGCGGCGCTGCCCGTGCAGGAAGACGACGGCCCCGCGCACGCGCTCGGCATCGAGCTGTCGCGCGTGCTGTGGAACCATCTGCACGAGCAGGGCTACGTCGACGCGCAGGGCAAGGTGCTCGACCGGCTGAAGGATGCGCTGCGCCAGAGCGCGCTCGTGCTGCCGGATGCATTCGAGCGGCTGCGCGCACCGATCGTCGCGACGCTGCGCAAGCTGTCGGGCCGCTTCGCGGTGCGCAACGCCGACGAGCGCCGCGCGATCGCGTTGCGGCGCGATGCGTCGGGCAAGGCCGTCGTGTTCGGCGAGGATTTCCGCGCGCTGTGGGATCGCATCCGTCATCGCACCGTGTACCGCGTCGAGTTCGACAACGCGAAGCTGGTGCGCGACTGCACGGCCGCGCTGCGCGATGCGCCAGACATCGCACGGGCGCGGCTGCAGTGGCGCAAGGCCGAGATCGACATCGGCAAGGCCGGCATCGAGGCGATCGAGGTGGCCGGCGCCGGCACCGTGCTGCTCGACGAAGGCGAGTTGCCGCTGCCCGACCTGCTCACCGAGCTGCAGGACCGTACGCAGCTCACGCGCCGTTCGCTTGCGACGATCCTCGCGGACAGCGGCCGGCTCGACGATTTCCGCGTGAATCCGCAGCAGTTCATCGCGGTCGCGGCCGACGCGATCAACCGCTGCAAGCGGCTCGCGCTCGTCGCGGGCATCGCGTACCGCAAGCTCGGCGAGCGCCACGTGCATGCGCTCGAATCGTTCGAGAGCGAAGCGCTGACCGGCTACCTGCGCAACCTGCGGCCGGATGCGCGCAAGTCGATCCACGAAGCGGTCGTGTGCGAGACGGACGCGGAGCGCGCGTTCGCCGATGCGCTCGAAGCGCACGACGGCGTGAAGCTGTACGCGAAGCTGCCGGCGTGGTTCCGCGTGCAGACGCCGCTCGGCAGCTATCACCCCGACTGGGCCGTGCTCGCGGAACAGGACGGCGGCGAGCGGCTGTACTTCGTCGTCGATACGCCGAATGCCGACGGCCACGTGCCGAGCGAGCACGAGCGCGCGAAGCTCGCGTGCGGCGAAGCGCATTTCCGCGCGCTGGTCGATGGCGACGGCGCGGCGCGCTTCGTGCGGGTCACGCAGGCCGATGCGTTGTTCGAACCTGCAGCGCCGACGGCGGGCGCGGGGCGGTGAGACGAAGGGCGGCGACGAGCCGCCCTTTTTTATCGGCGTGGCCGGGCCTTTACCGATCGTGCCGAGTGCCCGCGGCGCCTGTTGCTCCGGCCGGTTTTCATCCTGTCATTCGCATGAAAGCCATCCTTATTCTCGCGGGCGGGCGACGCAGTTACGGCTGGTTGCAAATCGGGTCGGCATGATGTTTCCGCTCGGCAGCCTCGTTGCGTTTTCACCATGAAAAAAGGGCGCCGAAGCGCCCTTCTCCTGCATTCGCCGGCCGTGCTTACAGCGTGCGGCCGAATGCGTTGCGATGCGAATGATGCGTGGACGTCGACGCATGGGCGGTATGGCCATGCGCGTGCGTGTGACCCCGGCCCGGCTGCGTGCCGGCGCGGTCGGCGATCGTGTCGGAACGGTCGGCCGCGCGCGCGAGGCCCTTGTCGCGGTCGCCCGCGTGCATGCCGTTCGAGTTGCTCAGGGCCTGGCCGCTCATGTGGCCGCCTGACATGCCGCCCGCATTGCCGCCCGAGCCGCCTGCGCCATGACCGCCGCCGTTGCCGCCGGCCGCCGCATGGGCGGACACCGAGCCGAGCGCGAGCAGCGCGGCCGTCAGGACGGACAGATATCGTTGCTGTTTCATCTTGTGCTCCCTGGAGCGCGTTTGTGTGACTGCATTTTATGAACGCGCACAATTCGCGCTGCACGACGTTGTAAATGATCGTAACGACGCGTGCGGCACGCATTCGTCGGATCAATTCGGTGCGTGCATGAACGCGGGAACGGAGCACCGGAGCGACGCCACGGCATCGCCCCGGTGACGAGGTCGCTTACTGCGCCGCCTGCATGCCCTGCGCCGCCTGCATGCCCTGCGCGGCGGCCTTGTGCTGCGCGGCCTGCTCTTGCGCCTGCTTCTTCGCCATGTGATGGCCGACGATACAGCCGCCGACCGCGCCGACCACTGCGTGGTGCCCCGCGTAGTGGCCGGCCACACCGCCGACCACCGCGCCCTTCATGCAGCCCGCCGCATGCGCGCTGCCGATCGTTGCGAGCGCAACGACTGCGGCGGCGGCATACCGTCCGATGTGCCGGATGGGATTCATGTGATCACTCTCCTCAGGTCGTCGTGATCAGTGCGCTCGCGAGCGATCGCGCTCAGTCCCAACGGCCGCGCCAGCCGCCACCGTCACGCCAGGCGCGCTCGCGCCACTCGTGCTCGCGCCATTCACGGCGGCGCCACTCGTGTTCACGCCACTGCCGCGCACGCCAGTCGTCATCGCGATAGCCGACCGGCGCGTACATCACCGGCGGAGGCGGCGCGACGTAGACGGGCGCCGGCGCCGTGTAGACGCCCGGCACGCCGATACCGACCGACAGGTCGACGTGGGCCGACGCGACGCCCGAGGCTGCCAGCGCCGCTACACCGAGAACTGCACCGAGAATAAGTTTCTTGCTCATTTCGCGACTCCCTGCACGTGTCGTGCGTCATGTGACTACGGTTCGGAGTCTAGGCACCAGGCGCTGACACAGGTGAAACGGGTATGCGAGACAGGTAACGGACGTTTACGGATGCCCGCAAAGCCTGATGGAGCAAGGCAAAGGCGGTATTCCACACACCGTTGCAGCGATGCATCGGGTCGGTAAAAAGGGGATTTTCGGCACGAAACCGGCGATCGGATCGCACCCGCCGGTGTGCATGGCGAGCGAACCGCCCTCGCCTTCGCGGCGCGGGCGGTTCGCGGCAACGCGCGCGTTACGCGCGGATATCGTCGACGCTGCGCAGCCAGTGGACGCTGAACAGGTTGTCCGCATCGGTCCACACGGTATCGGGTTCGAACCCGGCGCGGCACGCCATCGCATGAAAGCCGTCGATCGTGAATTTGTGCGAATTCTCCGTATGGATGCGTTCGCCGGCTTCGAAACGGAACACGTGGCCGCGCACGTGCACGGTCTGCGCGACGTCGCTGACCAGATGCATCTCGATGCGCTGCCGCCCGCGATCGTAGAACGCGCAGTGCGAGAACGCGTCGACGTCGAAATCCGCGCCGAGCTCCGCGTTCGCGCGCACCAGCAGGTTCAGGTTGAACTGCGCGGTCACGCCCTGCGCGTCGTTGTACGCGTGATGCAGCGTGCGCTCGTCCTTCACGAGATCCGCGCCGACCAGCAGGCCGCCGCCGCGCAGCAGCCGCGCCGCGTCGCGCAGGAACGTGTCGGCCTCTTCCGGCGAGAAGTTGCCGATCGTCGAGCCGGGAAAGAAGCCGATGCGCCGCCGCGGCGTCTCGGTCAGCGCGGCCAGTTGCTCGGCCTTCGTGTAGTCGGCCGCCAGCGGCGCGACGTCGAGCCACGGATACGCCGCCCGCAGCCGCGCGGCCGCGCCGTGCAGGTAATCGGCGGAGATGTCGACCGGCACGTAGCGCGCCGGTGCGTTCGCATAATTGTCCGCGAATGCGTCGAGCAGCACGCGGATCTTCTCGAGCGAACCCGCACCGAATTCGACGATGTCCGCATGCGGGCCGACCCGCCGCACGATCTCGGCCGCGCGATCGCGCAGGATGCCGAGCTCGGTGCGCGTCGGGTAGTACTCCGGCAGTTCGCAGATGCGGTCGAATAGCGCGGAGCCGGCCGCATCGTAGAAGTATTTCGGTGGAATGCTGCGCGGCGTGCGCGACAGTCCGTCGATCAGGTCGCGCTCGAACGCGCTCGGCCGCGAATCGCGGGCGGGTTGCAGGCCACCGCTCGTGGCCGTCAGGTCAGACGTCTCGCGCAAGTCGCACCCCCGTGAATTGCCAGCGTGCCGCCGGCGGAAAGAAATTGCGGTACGTCGGCCGTTCGTGTCCGGGCGGCGTCGCGATGCTGCTGCCGCGCAGGACCTGCTGGCCGACCATGAACTTGCCGTTGTATTCGGCCGCGACCCCGGCGAGCGGCCGAAAGCCCGGATACGGCTCGTAGGACGAACGCGTCCACTGCCAGACGTGCCCCAGCATCTGGCGGATGCCGTCGGCCGCGAACGCGGTTTCCCATTCGAATTCGGTCGGCAGCCGCGCGCCGGCCCATTCCGCATACGCGGCCGCTTCGTAAAAGCTCACGTGGCACACCGGCGCGTCGGGCGCGAGCGGCTCGACGCCGTGCAGGCCGAACGTGCGCCGCACGCGCGTGGCGGCCGCATCGTCGTCGTCCGGCATCCAGTACGCGGGGCCTTGCCACCCTTCCCGCTGCACCGTGGCCCAGCCGTCGGACAGCCAGAACTCGGGCCGCGTATAGCCGCCGTCGGCGATGAACGCGGCGAATTCCGCGTTCGTCACCAGGCGGTTCGCGATCTCGTACGGCCGCACGAGCGCGGTGTGGCGCGGCCGTTCGTTGTCGAACGAGAACGCATCGCCATCGTGGCCGATCTCGACGAGCCCGCCGGGCTGGTGCAGCCAGCGCAACGGGCCGGCGTCGCCCGCGGCGAGCGCGCATCCGGCTTCGTCGCCGGTGCGCGGCCGGAATGCCGGCCGCAGCGGGTTGCACGAGAACGCATGCAGCATGTCGGTGACGATCAGTTCCTGGTGCTGCTGCTCGTGATGCAGGCCGAGCACGAGCTCGGGCGCGATCGCGTCGAGCAATGCCGCATCGGCGCCGGCCAGCGCGCGCAGCATCGCGTCGTCGACGTATTGCCGGTACGCATGCACCTCGTCGAGCGACGGACGCGTGAGCAGCCCGCGCTGCGGCCGCGGATGGCGCGGGCCGAGCGCTTCGTAATAGGAATTGAAGAGGAACTGGAACGCGTCGTCGAACGGCGCGTAGCCGGGCACGCGGCGCATCAGCACGACGGTTTCGAAGAACCAGGTCGTATGCGCGAGATGCCATTTGGTCGGGCTCGCGTCGGGCATCGACTGCACGGCCTGGTCTTCGGCGGACAGCGTCGCGGTCAACGCGATGCTATGGGCGCGCACGTCCTGGTAACGGCGCTGAAGCTGGGATGCAAGGAGGCTCATCGGTTTACCGTTCACGTCGCGATTCGCTGCGTTGCGTTGCCGGAAAAGGGAAAGCCTTGCGCTCGAATGCGCGCGGCTGACGTGCGATTTGCTGCTGCGTCGTGGGGCAGCCGGCGCGCGCGCCGGGCCGCGGATGCGGCGTCACTTCATCTGCCCGTGCAGAACAGTATGGTCCAGAAATGTGAACGTCGCGAATCGGATTTCCAGTGAAACGAATGTGAAAGAAAAATGAAAGCATGTGTGGTGTGGGCGTCGCGCGTGTCACGAACCGTCGACGCCCGTCGTGGCGCGGTTTGGCCCCGGATGCAATGCGCGTGCCCGCGGCTGCGTGCTACTGACGTCCGGTGACAGCCGCCCGGCCTGCGTGAAAGGTCGATGGCGCGCGTTCGTCGAAGGAGCGGCCTTATGCAGCCGATTCGTCAGTCGATATCGCGTCCTTCGTGGCGCCCTGCCTGGTGGCTCCGCTCTTCGCTTTCCGCCGCGCGCTTCCCCGGTTGCGAAAAATTTTTCGCGTCGATGTCACACGCGCGGGGTGTTCGCTCGTCATATCGGCGGAACCCACACGAAAGGAGAAGGAACCATGACTGCGAAACTCAACCCGTTTGCCGCCGCCCCCGCGCTGATGAAGAGCTGGATGACCGTGTCGGTCGCCGCGGCCGGGAGCCTCGAGCCGACGCTGATCGAGCTGGTCAAGATCCGCGCGTCGCAGATCAACGCGTGCGCGAACTGCCTTAACATGCACACCGTCGAGGCGCGCGAGCAAGGCGAAACCGAGCAGCGCATCTACCTGCTGTCCGCGTGGCGCGAAGCGCCCTGCTACACCGACCGCGAACGCGCGGCGCTCGGCTGGACCGAGGCGCTCACGCGGCTGTCGGAGGGCCATGCGGCGCACGAAGCGGCCTACGCGGCGCTGAACGACCATTTCAGCGAGGAAGAACAGGTGAAACTCACGGTGATGATCAACGTGATCAACGGCTGGAACCGGCTCGCCGTCGGCTTCGGGCTGTGGGTCGACCCGGCCGACGCGAAGGCCGCCGCCGCGAAGATGGTGGCCTGATGCCGAATCTCGACCCGGCCAGCGGCAGCGCCGACGAACGGGCCGACGCGGCGGCGAGCTTCGATCCGCTGCGTCGCACGCTGATCCGCGTCGCGTACCGGATGCTCGGTTCCGTCGCGGATGCCGAGGACATGGTGCAGGAGGCGTTCATCCGCTGGATGGACGTCGACCGTACCGAGGTGCGCGTGCCCGAGGCGTTCCTGCGCCGCATGGTGATGCGCATGTGCCTCGACCAGCTGAAATCCGCGCGGCACCAGCGCGAGACCTATATCGGCCCGTGGCTGCCCGAGCCGGTCGTCGAGGAAGACGAACCGGACGACGTCACGCTGCCGCTGCTGCTCGCGCTCGAACGGCTCTCGCCGCTCGAACGCGCGGCGTTCCTGCTGCACGACGTGTTCGGCCTCGAATTCGACGAAGTCGCCACGACGATCCAGCGCGACCCGGCCGCGTGCCGGCAGCTCGCCGCGCGGGCCCGCACGCACGTGCGCGAGGCGCGACCGCGTTTTCATGTCGAGAAGCAGCGCGGGATCGAACTGGCCGAAGCGTTTTTCGCGGCGTCACGCAGCGGCGACATGCGCGCGCTCGGCGCGATGCTCGCCGAGGACGTGAGCCTGCATTCCGATGGCGGCGGCAAGCGCACGGCGGCCGGCAAGCCGGTATTCGGCTTCGAGCTCGTGATGCGGGTGCATGCGTACCTGGCCGAGCTGTTCGCGACGCATGCGTCGAAGCTCGTGCGGGCCGGGTTCATCAACGGGCTGCCGGGTTTCGTCACGCTCGAAGCCGACGGCGAGCTGCAGACGACTGCGCTCGAGATCGACGACGGCAAGATCGTCGCGATCTATGTCGTGCGGAATCCTGACAAATTGAAGCATCTGCATTGAGGGCAGCGCGAGCATGTGCCGTATGCCGTGTGAAAGCGTGGCGACGGCGCCGTGCGCCCTCTTCTTTCCGCCTTGCGTTGCCGATTGCCGGCTACAGCGATCAGTACGGCATACCTCCGGCGTTGCCCATCATGAACAGCAGTACGCCGAGCAGCGACGTCGCGACGGCGAAACCGGCCGCCGCCAGCCAGTTCGTGCCGCCTTGCGCCTCGAGCAGCGCGAGAAACGATTCGCGGGACGTCGCGTTCGGGCGCAGTTTTTCGATCTGGCGCTCGACGTGCCGCTTGTAGAGGCCGTTCCCGTACCAGCCGAGCGACACCGCGATCGCGATCGTGGCCGGGTCGAGCACGCTCGATTCGAAGTATCCCGGGAAGTACAGCAATTCGATCAGCGTGATGCCGAGCGTGACGGCGAGCACGGCGGCCGCCTGCCAGTACATGCATCGATACGCCAACCAGACCGGGCCGAGAAAGCACGCGGCCCAGTTCCACGACTGCCGGCTCTTGCGCGAGTCGGCGATCGCCCATTTTCGTTCGAACCAGGCGGCGTTCTTGCCGACGTAAGCGGCGATTTCGTCGTTGCTCGCGGACGATGCGGCGGTCGTGACCTCGGACATGATCGTGTGCTCTCAGTCGCGCGGATCGCGCGTCGTTGTTCTGATGCGGTGGAAATCTGGCGACGGGCGAAGCGGCCACGTCGATGCGCAGACGATTCTACGCGCCGTGCAGCGGCAGTTGTGTGGCGGATCGGATGGTCGATGACGATGCGATGCCGGGCCGTGTATCGCACAACGCATCGGGGCTTCATGCGTTGCTTTGCGTTGTTTCGGACCGGAAAAGAAAAACGCCACGCGAAGTTGCCGCGTGGCGTTTGTATGTTTGGCGAGCCGCGTTGCCTGTAGGCAAGTTGTGCTGCCGGACCCCTTCATTTTGTTCGTTGGTAGGCTCGATTGGATTCGAACCAACGACCCCCACCATGTCAAGGTGGTGCTCTAACCAACTGAGCTACGAGCCTAAGAAGCCGCGAATTATAGAGAGGGTTTTGGGGGAGCACAACCCCCTTCGTGAAAATTTTTTGAATCGACGTGTGCGGTGGGCTGACGATCGATGTTGCCTCGCGATGCCGCGAGCGTGAGCTTCACCTGTTCGCATCACAGCAAAACGCGTCGATGTGATGCGGTGTTATCCACATTGCCCTCTGGATAACCGTCCGGCAAGCCTCTGGATTCACAGTGGAACGATTGAGGATATGTCGGCGCGGCTGTGAATCGACGAAAAGTTGTTCTGTGCTGCCGGACGCTGTTCACGTCGCGCACCCAGGGTTATGCATTTCGGTTCGCGTTGAAAATTCAGTGCGTTACGGAGGTTATCCACTGTGGGGCACAGCGCTTGTTAACTATCACTACGTATATATACGAACCCTGTTAACACCTTTGGATAAGCACAGTCCGTCGACTGTGATCGGCTCAGGATATGCACTGCGTGCAGCGTCCGGATCAACGAAGCGGAACGCTGTGAAGCGCTCGAGCGATGCGTGAGCCGTCATGTCTGTAGAATCGCCGGCATCCAGGATGCAAAGGTCCGACGAACTCGAACGGGCTCACGGCAAATGACAAATGCTTCATCGCCCCGTCTCCAGGCACTCGATATCGATACGGTCGTACGCAGGATGCGGCACCATCCAGGCGACATCGTGTTCGAGCAACGCGTGTCGATACCGGAAGCCGAGGTCCTGTGTTGCCGCTACGAGGGCGAGCGATTCAACGTGAAGTTCGATCTCGACTACGGCATGTTTGTCGAGCGTGTCGGCATGCTGTCCGCCGAGGACGTCGCGAAGATCGTTGGATGGCTCACGAAGGAGGCAGGGTGATCACGGCAGACGATACGGGGCGAAGCGATCGATGAAGGCACCTGTCAATGAGATGCTGGTGACGGATATCGCAGGCCGCGTTGCGGTCGTCGTGACCGAGCTGACAGCTGCCGCCGATGTGCTGAAGCAGTTGGGCTTCGCTCGACAATCCGATCGCTGGGAACGGGCGATCGCAGACGACCATGACCGCCAGGCGCTCGTAGCCGCGCTCATCGATCTCGATGCGCTGTTCTCCGCGGGCCGTGACTGGAGCCCGCAGGCACTCGTCGAGTATTACAGGGAGATCGGTGTCGTTCGAAGTGGTTACCGTTCGGTTGCATGGCGCGGGCCGTCGCAATACGTGGTCGAACGACATGACTGAATCACGCGAGGCAACGCGATGACGTACACGGTCCTGATGGTGTCGCGCGGCGAAATCGTGCTGTCCGACGGAAAGCGTACCGTGCGGGCGCCTGGCGAGGCATTGTCGTTCGGCGTGGACAACGGTCCCGCATTCGTCGTCTATGTCGATTCGATGAAGTACGTCGAGCCCCAAGGCGATGGCGAGACGATCGATAACGCCACGCGCGAGGCCGTGATCTCGGCGATCACCGACTATTTTTTGTCGCGACGTACAACGGTTGATTTCGAATCCTGAGCCAGTCACGACACCCAGGAAAGAGCAGGGTGATGCGAGCGGCGCTTGCAAAGGGAGCAGGTAACGGGACCGATCATGTGCCGTCCGCACGGACCCGATAACGGGATCACGATATCCGTGGGCATTGCCGCGCGCATCCGGCAGCGCGGGCAGTTTTCGCCCGGTGATATTCGGAGAACACGATGAGCACGTTGAATTTCGGCACGGTCGACCAGTGTTCGGTCACGCTCAACACAGCGACGCTGCTGGGCCTGAAGGCTGCCTACGAAGACTTTGCGGCGACCGGGCAGGATCTGCATAACTTCGAGATCTGCATCACGGATAAAAGGGCATCCACGGTGGACCCCATGCCAGATGACGATGTCGTCACCATCACGTTCGTGGCAAAGCTGATTCCGGGCATGCGCGGACTGGGCAACGCAAACCGGCTCGGGAAGTCGATCCACTACGTCATCGCGCCGGAAACCGGCGAGATTCTCGGGACAGTCGGGACGAAGTGACCCGAAGCGTAAGCGGCGGTGTGTGGATAACCGGCGCGCGATCCAGTTAAAACCCTGTGCATCCGAGCGGTGAGCGTCCCGGTTTCGATGGGCTCGTCGGCCTGAATGCGTTGCCCGGCAAGGCTTTGCCGACCATGAAAGAGGGCAGCGAACGAATCGGCGGCGACGTCCGGACGTCGAATGCCGTGTGGATATCGTTGACTCGAAGCCACTCGAAACCGGCTGCATTCAACGGGTGAGCGGAGTCGAACCCGGCGAAGACGATCGGTCAATCACCCGGGTTGTGGATATCGATGCCCAAAACAACGAGAAACGCTGTGCATGCCAAAGGTGAGCGAACCCATCGAAGTCAGCATGCAGCACCATCAGGAGAGGTGTGGATATCCCGTTCCGCGGCGACTCGAAACCCTGTGATTTTAAAGGTGAGGGTGCCGGCGAGGTTTCGGTGTGAATAACAGCCGAGGAAAGTCAGTCGAAACGCTGTGCATTCGAGTGGTGAGCGTGCACCCGTTCAAGCCGGCCGAGCCGCACCACAAAAAGCGCTGGCGGCCATCGCCGACCATCAGTCGGGCGCGCGCATCCTACCACTTCAAGTCTGCTGATCGAGCGCCTGCACGACCGCCTTCTCGCCGAGACTCCCCGCCGGCCCGACCACCGCATAGTTGAGCCCGTTCACCGAGCCATACCGCGCCAGCAGCGCGCCATCCACCCGTTGCCCGTTCGGCAGTAGCCGATGTTTCGATTCCGCCGGCCGGAGATAGAAGCTCAACGTCCGTCCCGCGTCATCCTCATAGAGCACCATCGCAGCCGTGGCGCCGCTGTCCGTCGTGAACAACCGCCCACCGACCGGCCTGAACCCCGCCGCGCTCAAATCCGGCAGCTTCGCCGATGCGCCCACGCCTTTGGTGAGCCATCCCTGCAAATCGCCCGCACCGGTCGGCCAGTAATCGACCTTGGCCGTCCGATCGACCACCATCATCTGGTAAGCCTTGACCGCATCGCTCATCGGCGCGATGGGCGGCGGCGCGTTCCACCCGCGCGCCTGCCATCCGCCGAAGGTCCCGAGCCCGACGCAGAACACGAACGAAGCCGCCATCGCGAACCGCATCCTCGAGCGCTCGGCCCGCCGGCCGCGAATCGTCGCTGGGTCGAGTGCAGGGTTGTCCGCCGGCATCCGCACGCTCTCCAGCGCGGCCCGCAACCGCTGCGCGTCCTGCTGCCATTGCTTCACCTGTTCGGCGCGCTCCGGATGCAGCGCGAGATAGCGCTCGACCGCGGCGCGCGCATCGTCGTCGAGTTGGCCGTCGACATAGGCCTGAAGGTCATGTTCGTTCGGAGGCGTGTTCATTTCTTCATCAGCCGCAAGGAAGGAGCAGGGAGTTCGCCGTCGCTGAGCTGGCGCAGCGCCTGGCGCGCGCGGGAGAGCCGCGACATCACCGTGCCGATCGGCACCTCGAGCAGGTCGGCGACTTCCTGATAGGTGAAGCCTTCGACCGCGACGAGCAGCAGCAGGCTGCGCTGCTCGTCCGAGAGCCGGCCGAATGCTTCGAGCGTCGCGCGCGCGGCGAATTCGCGTTCGGCGGACGGCCAGTGCGCTTCGTCGTCGTCGCGAATGCGGCCGAGCAGCCAGTTGTAGCGCTTCGCGCTGCGTTTGCCGTCGAGAAATTGCCGGTACAGGATGGTGAAGAGCCAGCTGCGCAGCGATGCGTCGTCGCGGCGGCTCGTCCAGCGCGACAGCGCACGCTCGAGCGTCGACTGGACGAGATCGTCGGCCGCGTGGACGTCGCGCGCCAGCCAGAGCGCGAAGCGTCGCAGCCTGGGGATGAGTTCGCGCAATGCTTCGTCGTCGAGGGCGGTGGAGGGCATGGCCAGGCCGGTTGCCGAAAGGGTCGTAGATGCCGCGTAGGACGCCGGCCGGCATCGGTTATTCCCTCCAGCATACGAAAAAATTCTTCGTGGAATAAAGCGGCGTGGGCGGCGTCCTACGCGCGTTCGACAATGATCTGACGATCGGGAGTGCATTCATGAAGCAATCTTCTTCTTCGCCGCAGCGCGAGCCCGGGCGCGGGTGGTGGCGCTGGGCCGTGATCGGCGGCGCGGTGGCCGGCGTGGCCGCGGCGTTCGGGTATGCCGGCGGGTGGCTCGCGCCGGCGCGTCTGACCCCGCACCGGCTCGTCGACGCGCTGCAGACCAACAGCGGCATCCATCCGGGCTTCCGGCGCAATCACGCGAAGGGCGTGTGCGTGACCGGCTACTTCGAAGGCAACGGCGCCGCGAGCGCGTATTCGGTCGCGCCGTTCTTCAAGGCGGTGCGCACGCCGCTGGTCGGGCGCTTCGCATTGCCCGGCGGGAATCCTTACGCGCCGGACAGCAGCGTGCCGATCCGCAGCCTTGCATTGAAGCTGACCGCGCCGGACGGCGAGCAATGGCGGACCGGGATGAATGCGATGCCGGTGTTTCCAGTGGCGACGCCGCAGGCGTTCTACGAGCAGACGCTTGCGACCCGGCCCGATCCGAAGACGGGCAAGCCGGACCCGGCGAAGGTGAAGGCGTTCTTCGGCGCGCATCCGGAAGCGGGCGCGTTCCTGCAATGGGTGAAGGGTGCGAAGCCGAGCGCGAGTTACGTCACCGAAAGCTATTACGGGCTGAACGCGTTCTACTTCGTCGACGCGGCCGGCAAGCGCCAGGCGGTGCGGTGGCGCGTCGTGCCGGAGCAGACGGCGGGCGCCGGCGACGTCGCGACGGCCGCGGACCCGAACGTACTGCAACAGGACGTGACGCAGCGCATCGCGGCCGGCCCGCAGAAGTGGAAGCTGCTGGTCACGCTGGCGGAGCCCGGCGACCCGGTGGACGACGCGACGAAGATCTGGCCCGCGCAGCGCACGACGATCGATGCGGGCACGCTCGTGCTCGACCGCGTGGAGGCGCAGGACAGCGGCCCGTGCCGCGACGTGAATTACGACCCGACGGTGCTGCCGCAGGGGATTCAGGTGTCGGGCGATCCGTTGCTGGCGGCGCGCTCGGCCGCGTATGCGGATTCGTATCTGCGGCGCACGAGTGAAGAGGCCGGCGTGGCAGGCGTGGCGCGAGTGAGTGGGGAGGGACGGTGATGAAGGCTTCGACGACGTTTAGTTTGCCGGCGCGGGTGCTGCACTGGGTGATGGCCGCGATGATCCTCGCGATGCTGTTCATCGGGGTGGGGATGGTGGCGTCGGTTTCCGGGCGGCACGAGATCCTGGTGGCGATTCACAAGCCGCTGGGCGTGGCCGTACTGGTGCTGGTGTGCGTGCGGATCGTGGTGCGGATGCTGTCGAAGCCGCCGGCGTTGCCCGAGGATCTGCCGTGGTGGCAGAAGGTGGCTGCGCACGGTTCGCATCTCGTGCTGTATGCGCTGATGGTCGCGATGCCGCTGATCGGCTGGGCGATGCTGTCGGCGGGCGGATATCCGGTGACGCTGGGCGGCGGCGTGCAGCTCCCGGCGCTGGTGTCGGCTGATCCGGTGACGTTCGCGTGGCTTCGGGTTGCGCATCGCGTGCTGGCCTATCTCTTCTTCCTGACGTTCCTCGCGCACTTTGCCGCGGCGCTGTATCACGGGCTGATTCGGCGGGACGGCGTGGTGAGGGCGATGGTGGGGCGGTAATCGACGGAGGGTTGTGTTCGATGCGGCGGGGGCTGTTCAAGGGCGACCGAGGCTGCGCCTGCCGTGTCGCCTATACCGTGTCGCCTATATATGAGCACTGGGAAGGCTCGGCGGTCTCCGCCATAGCATGTCAAAAATATTTCACAAAAGGGGTTGCGGAGACCGGGGCAGATGCATAGAATCACGCCTCTTTCGCGCTGACGGAAACACGGCGCGGGGGAAGAAGAGGGAAGCGGTGCTGTTGAAGTCGGTTTTATCGATTCCAGTGCACGTGAAATTAAACCGCAGTCGTCGCAACGAAGTAGTTAAAAAAGTTGTTGACGAGTTTCAAAAAACGGTTGATAATCTCGCTTCTCTGCTGCTGAAAACGCAGCGCTGCTGGGAAACACGGAGTTTCTCGCAGAAATGCTCTTTAAAAATTAACAGCCGATAAGTGTGGGCGCTTGATGAAAGCGAGCTGATCCTCGGATCAGATAGCGAAAGTATCAAGAGTCTCACACTAAAGTAAGTCAGGTTTATGAAGTGATTCATATTCCTGTCAGCTTTGAGTGAGCGACCGGTTCTTAACCGAACCGAAAACAGTAACAGGTTTAAACTGAAGAGTTTGATCCTGGCTCAGATTGAACGCTGGCGGCATGCCTTACACATGCAAGTCGAACGGCAGCACGGGTGCTTGCACCTGGTGGCGAGTGGCGAACGGGTGAGTAATACATCGGAACATGTCCTGTAGTGGGGGATAGCCCGGCGAAAGCCGGATTAATACCGCATACGATCCACGGATGAAAGCGGGGGACCTTCGGGCCTCGCGCTATAGGGTTGGCCGATGGCTGATTAGCTAGTTGGTGGGGTAAAGGCCTACCAAGGCGACGATCAGTAGCTGGTCTGAGAGGACGACCAGCCACACTGGGACTGAGACACGGCCCAGACTCCTACGGGAGGCAGCAGTGGGGAATTTTGGACAATGGGCGAAAGCCTGATCCAGCAATGCCGCGTGTGTGAAGAAGGCCTTCGGGTTGTAAAGCACTTTTGTCCGGAAAGAAATCCTTGGCTCTAATACAGTCGGGGGATGACGGTACCGGAAGAATAAGCACCGGCTAACTACGTGCCAGCAGCCGCGGTAATACGTAGGGTGCGAGCGTTAATCGGAATTACTGGGCGTAAAGCGTGCGCAGGCGGTTTGCTAAGACCGATGTGAAATCCCCGGGCTCAACCTGGGAACTGCATTGGTGACTGGCAGGCTAGAGTATGGCAGAGGGGGGTAGAATTCCACGTGTAGCAGTGAAATGCGTAGAGATGTGGAGGAATACCGATGGCGAAGGCAGCCCCCTGGGCCAATACTGACGCTCATGCACGAAAGCGTGGGGAGCAAACAGGATTAGATACCCTGGTAGTCCACGCCCTAAACGATGTCAACTAGTTGTTGGGGATTCATTTCCTTAGTAACGTAGCTAACGCGTGAAGTTGACCGCCTGGGGAGTACGGTCGCAAGATTAAAACTCAAAGGAATTGACGGGGACCCGCACAAGCGGTGGATGATGTGGATTAATTCGATGCAACGCGAAAAACCTTACCTACCCTTGACATGGTCGGAATCCTGCTGAGAGGCGGGAGTGCTCGAAAGAGAACCGGCGCACAGGTGCTGCATGGCTGTCGTCAGCTCGTGTCGTGAGATGTTGGGTTAAGTCCCGCAACGAGCGCAACCCTTGTCCTTAGTTGCTACGCAAGAGCACTCTAAGGAGACTGCCGGTGACAAACCGGAGGAAGGTGGGGATGACGTCAAGTCCTCATGGCCCTTATGGGTAGGGCTTCACACGTCATACAATGGTCGGAACAGAGGGTTGCCAACCCGCGAGGGGGAGCTAATCCCAGAAAACCGATCGTAGTCCGGATTGCACTCTGCAACTCGAGTGCATGAAGCTGGAATCGCTAGTAATCGCGGATCAGCATGCCGCGGTGAATACGTTCCCGGGTCTTGTACACACCGCCCGTCACACCATGGGAGTGGGTTTTACCAGAAGTGGCTAGTCTAACCGCAAGGAGGACGGTCACCACGGTAGGATTCATGACTGGGGTGAAGTCGTAACAAGGTAGCCGTATCGGAAGGTGCGGCTGGATCACCTCCTTTCCAGAGCTATCTCGCACAAGTTGAGCGCTCACGCTTATCGGCTGTTGATCAAGACAGACTAGCTGTCTGCGGTTTAAACCGGTTATCATGCCGGCCGCTTTCAATAATCTTCAATGACAAACATTCGAATGAAGTTTGGTTCGAGTCTTTGTCATTGGCGATTGAGCCAGTCAGAGGATATCAACAGATATCGGCTGTCGTTCTTTAACAATCTGGAAGAAGTAAGTAATTTGGATAGCGGAAGCGTCTTGAGATGGACGTGGAAGTTATCCGGGTTGTGATTGTATCGATGTATCTCAAGATGATTCGGGTCTACTCCCTTCGGGAGTGGGGCCTGCGTAAGCGCTAAAGCGCTAACGCCGGACCGACATCAATTGGAATACGGCACAACGCGAGAACTCAACCTGTAGCGACTGTCGATGAGACAGACTCGTTATAGGGTCAAGCGAACAAGTGCATGTGGTGGATGCCTTGGCGATCACAGGCGATGAAGGACGCGGTAGCCTGCGAAAAGCTACGGGGAGCTGGCAAACGAGCTTTGATCCGTAGATGTCCGAATGGGGAAACCCACTCCTTTTGGAGTATCCATGGCTGAATACATAGGCCATGTGAAGCGAACGCGGTGAACTGAAACATCTAAGTAACCGCAGGAAAAGAAATCAACCGAGATTCCCAAAGTAGTGGCGAGCGAAATGGGATGAGCCTTGCACTCTTTATTTGTATTGTTAGCCGAACGCTCTGGAAAGTGCGGCCATAGCAGGTGATAGCCCTGTAGGCGAAAACAGTATGAAAGAACTAGGTGTGCGACAAGTAGGGCGGGACACGTGAAATCCTGTCTGAAGATGGGGGGACCATCCTCCAAGGCTAAATACTCGTGATCGACCGATAGTGAACCAGTACCGTGAGGGAAAGGCGAAAAGAACCCCGGGAGGGGAGTGAAATAGATCCTGAAACCGCATGCATACAAACAGTCGGAGCCTCGTAAGGGGTGACGGCGTACCTTTTGTATAATGGGTCAGCGACTTACGTTCAGTAGCAAGCTTAACCGTATAGGGCAGGCGTAGCGAAAGCGAGTCCGAATAGGGCGTTCAGTTGCTGGGCGTAGACCCGAAACCAGGTGATCTATCCATGGCCAGGATGAAGGTGCGGTAACACGTACTGGAGGTCCGAACCCACTAACGTTGAAAAGTTAGGGGATGAGCTGTGGATAGGGGTGAAAGGCTAAACAAACCTGGAAATAGCTGGTTCTCTCCGAAAACTATTTAGGTAGTGCCTCGTGTCTCACCTTCGGGGGTAGAGCACTGTCATGGTTGGGGGGTCTATTGCAGATTACCCCGCCATAGCAAACTCCGAATACCGAAGAGTGCAATCACGGGAGACAGACATCGGGTGCTAACGTCCGGTGTCAAGAGGGAAACAACCCAGACCGCCAGCTAAGGTCCCCAAATATAGCTAAGTGGGAAACGAAGTGGGAAGGCTAAAACAGTCAGGAGGTTGGCTTAGAAGCAGCCACCCTTTAAAGAAAGCGTAATAGCTCACTGATCGAGTCGTCCTGCGCGGAAGATGTAACGGGGCTAAGCTATATACCGAAGCTGCGGATGCGAGCTTTGCTCGCATGGTAGGAGAGCGTTCCGTAAGCCTGCGAAGGTGCCTTGTAAAGGGTGCTGGAGGTATCGGAAGTGCGAATGCTGACATGAGTAGCGATAAAGGGGGTGAAAGGCCCCCTCGCCGTAAGCCCAAGGTTTCCTACGCAACGTTCATCGGCGTAGGGTGAGTCGGCCCCTAAGGCGAGGCAGAAATGCGTAGCTGATGGGAAGCAGGTCAATATTCCTGCACCATTGTTAGATGCGATGGGGGGACGGATCGCGGAAGGTTGTCCGGGTGTTGGAAGTCCCGGTCGCTGCATTGGAGAAGGCGCTTAGGCAAATCCGGGCGCGTAATTCAAGGGTGTGGCGCGAGCTCCCTAGGGAGCGAAGCAATTGGAAGTGGTTCCAAGAAAAGCCTCTAAGCTTCAGTCTAATGATGACCGTACCGCAAACCGACACAGGTGGGCGAGATGAGTATTCTAAGGCGCTTGAGAGAACTCGGGAGAAGGAACTCGGCAAATTGGTACCGTAACTTCGGGATAAGGTACGCCCTTGTAGCTTGACTGGCCTGCGCCAGGAGGGTGAAGGGGTTGCAATAAACTGGTGGCTGCGACTGTTTAATAAAAACACAGCACTCTGCAAACACGAAAGTGGACGTATAGGGTGTGACGCCTGCCCGGTGCCGGAAGATTAAATGATGGGGTGCAAGCTCTTGATTGAAGTCCCGGTAAACGGCGGCCGTAACTATAACGGTCCTAAGGTAGCGAAATTCCTTGTCGGGTAAGTTCCGACCTGCACGAATGGCGTAACGATGGCCACACTGTCTCCTCCCGAGACTCAGCGAAGTTGAAGTGTTTGTGATGATGCAATCTACCCGCGGCTAGACGGAAAGACCCCATGAACCTTTACTGTAGCTTTGCATTGGACTTTGAACCGATCTGTGTAGGATAGGTGGGAGGCTATGAAACCGGAACGCTAGTTTCGGTGGAGCCGTCCTTGAAATACCACCCTGGTTTGTTTGAGGTTCTAACCTTGGCCCGTGATCCGGGTCGGGGACAGTGCATGGTAGGCAGTTTGACTGGGGCGGTCTCCTCCCAAAGCGTAACGGAGGAGTACGAAGGTACGCTAGGTACGGTCGGAAATCGTGCTGATAGTGCAATGGCATAAGCGTGCTTAACTGCGAGACCGACAAGTCGAGCAGGTGCGAAAGCAGGTCATAGTGATCCGGTGGTTCTGTATGGAAGGGCCATCGCTCAACGGATAAAAGGTACTCTGGGGATAACAGGCTGATACCGCCCAAGAGTTCATATCGACGGCGGTGTTTGGCACCTCGATGTCGGCTCATCTCATCCTGGGGCTGTAGCCGGTCCCAAGGGTATGGCTGTTCGCCATTTAAAGAGGTACGTGAGCTGGGTTTAAAACGTCGTGAGACAGTTTGGTCCCTATCTGCCGTGGGCGTTGGATATTTGAAGGGGGCTGCTCCTAGTACGAGAGGACCGGAGTGGACGAACCTCTGGTGTACCGGTTGTCACGCCAGTGGCATCGCCGGGTAGCTATGTTCGGAAGAGATAACCGCTGAAAGCATCTAAGCGGGAAACTCGCCTTAAGATGAGATATCCCTGGGGACTAGATCCCCTTGAAGGGTCGTTCGAGACCAGGACGTTGATAGGTCAGGTGTGTAAGCGCAGTAATGCGTTCAGCTAACTGATACTAATTGCCCGTAAGGCTTGATCCTATAACAAGTCTGCCTTGTAGATCGGCGCCGTGTGAAAGCACTGGCCGCGATCCAGAGCGACATGTTGGATTCTCGTGTGTGATACACACAACCTAATTACTGCTTCTTCCAAGATTGGTTGCGCTGCGAAGCAACGCAACAACCCCCTTTGCCTGATGACCATAGCGAGTCGGTCCCACCCCTTCCCATCCCGAACAGGACCGTGAAACGACTCTACGCCGATGATAGTGCGGATTCCCGTGTGAAAGTAGGTAATCGTCAGGCTCCCCTCAAGCCAGAAACCCCCGCCCGAAAGGCGGGGGTTTTTGCATTTGCGCGATGGAAATGTGCAGTGCGCCTAGTATGGGTTGCCGCTCATGCCGACAGGCTAAACGGCAGCGGACCTGAATGTCTGGCCCGCTGCGCTTGCATCGCAATCGGCGCTTGTCACAGTTACTAACGGTATCGAGTCTCGGGTGTTGAGCTACCTTAGCGGTGGTGACTTGCGACGCGCACCATGGGCAATGCACCGATCACATCGGCGTGATGATGAGTCGCTTGTCCTCGACGGTAATCCGGACGCGTTCTCCTGCCTCGAATCCCGCGTCCTCAAGCCATACTCGCGCGATTTTGATCCACGGGAAATACGTCGTGTTCAGCTTCCGGTGCGCTCTGATGGGCATCTCGAAATATGGAAAATTCGAGGGATGGCCAATCGGCATACCTTCTTGAGTTCTCGCCGCAGGAAATCAAGGCGTAGGCGTTGTCAGGCTTGACCGTGATGGTCAGGCGAGCGGTTGACGTGAACGACTATGGTCCGTCAGCAAGCGACAAAATTTCACTCCACCGAACGCTAATGGGTTCGCCATACTCTAGCCCTAGACTCCCGACATAGGTATCGATCGAGTGTGGCGAAAGACTTTGAAGCCACTGATCATGAGCGAGCCACTGGATCTGCACACACCAGTAGTTTCCGCGAGGCGCTGGATAGCCAGATTCGCTCATCCCGGTTTCTGAGACTTCTTCTGCACCAGAAACGATGCGCGTCAACGCAACTTCCTGTGTCGACGGACAGTAAAGAAGTAGAAGCTGGCTACTTAGTAAGGCTGCGCCGGCGTGAACACCACCGCGACGGCCTCCAGCTCGGACGTTGTACGACCTCCGTTCTTGAATCCAGCTCCAGTGTTCGTGGCTCTTCACAAAACCCAGAAGGACGCTTGCCTCTGGAGACGGTGAAGTGAGTGATTGCGTCGATGGCCCATGGAGTGACGTGTCGTAGGCTTCGCTTAGCCAGTACCGGCCGCGTTCGTGCCTGGTCAAACGCGCTGCCACGTGATCGAGTACGTCACTGATAAAGCGTTGTAGTGCGGATGTGCCACGCGCAATACCAGTATCTGTTGGTCGCAACACGAACGCCCCCAGTCCTGGCAGAAGTTCGTGATATTCCGGATATCTGAGGCCGTCTCCTTCATCGTCGCCACCTGGATAGAGAACATATGCCCCGGCGGTGCGATGGATAGCATCGCGGTATGCGTGCATCTTCAGTAGGTCATCACGGAGCGGGCCGCCGCGCTGTAAGCGTGTCGGCGATTCGGAACCGGCGGCGCTTTCCTCTTCATTGTCGGCGCCGAAAATTTCTCGAACAAAATCGACCCGATACTTAGCGTCGAAATGGAGCGCAATGGGTTCAAAAGGTGATGGCTCGTCGTTGGACGGGCTGATCAACAATGAGTAGTCCGGTCGCATGGGCCTCGTCCAGGATGTGATACCTGCCGAGCCTTGCCGATAGGTCCGATTGAAGCAGAGCTCCACGCGCATGCGTCGATCAAGGCGATTGATCTCTCCGGCTAGAACAGTTTCTACGCCGGTCCGGATGCCGACAGTCAATCCGTCCAACCGGGTCTGTACCAACGGACTCAGGTCGAACGAGTGGCCAACAAGATCGGCCACCACCTGTGATAGCTGAATGAACGCCCAGTACTCGTAAAGCGTTGCGACATCGCGCTGGCCGGCACCGTATACGTCGGGCGACGACTGCCAAGAGAGGCGCGCCGCAAACTCCGTTTCCACGTAGGCCTTGAAGATATCCCGATAGCCTTCGCGCTTCTGAAGCACTTGATCGTCCGCAGGAAATCTCGTGAGTCGTCCAACGTCGGTGAAGATGTCGTGATGCAGCACTTCTTCTAACCGAGACGTTACAACCGAAATTTCCCGCCGTCCGCGCGTTGTCGCTGGTGTCGTTTGGTTCTTGGAAAGACCTTGATCGATGTCGCCAAGTATCCGAAGCCATTGCTCCAGGGCAAATTTAACGAAACGATTTGGAGCGGTGTCGTGTGTTGCTTCGGTCTGCGCGAGCTCAAAGTAGGACGGGACGGACTTGAGCGCCCCGTCAGGCCAAGCAGACCGAGATCCGCCCTTAGCGAATTGCCGAAGGACATGTGAGTCCGCTCGTATGCCTGCACCAGCACGCACCATTTCGTTTGTTGTTTCCCACGCGGTGTGCGGACGACGAGTGATTTCGTGAAGCGCTCCTTGGAAGTTTTCGCTTTCGAACAGTGCTCGCAGGAACGTGAAGCGTTGATAGAGCGTGACGGCATCACGGGTGTCGTCGAGTTCGAAATTTGCATCGCTCACGGCGAAGCGGTTCATCACGAGTTCGGTCATTCGCTCAGCGATATCGCGCAGCATCCAGCGATACTCCGAGTGATATGAGAGTTTGCGGGATCGGACTTCGAGCTCAAGCTGGCCGAGTGTACTGATGTCGGTACGTAGGACAACGCGTATGGTGCCAGTGGCAAGCCCTGGCCGTAGGCGACCAGACATACCCTCCAAGGTATCGGGTTGAAACACTTCTTCGGGATCCGTGATCAGCGGACCGTCGCCAAGGCCGATGGTCTCCCAGGTGTACCGATATTCCATTCCCTCCAAGAGCTCGACCGTACCCGAACAGCCGTTTTCCGTGTCGGTGCTGTCTAAGCTCCAAAGAGTTGCGCGAGGAGCGGCAGAGCGACGGGGCAACACCGCAACGTGTAACTTTGCAGCGATGTTTCCGGTCGAATCCCGAAGGAGGGCGATAGCTTCTGAAACAGCTTGCACGGCTTATTCCGTAAAGCTCGCGAATTGATTGGCACGCAGGCTGCGGAGCATGCGGATAGCTTTGGCATAGGAAATCGGAAGAGCTGCGCCTTGCTCGGGTAGCGCTTCGACTTCTAATGTCGGTAGCTTGTCATCGGCTGCTACCGAATCTGGCAGGTCGCGGCAGAAATGCGCGATCGCCAGCAGCGGCGATTCGAGCCGTCTACGTGATCCGTGCAGTCTGGGAAGTACCTTCTGCATGACGATCCGATCGACAATCGCTGCTAGGCTGTTGATCCCAGCTTCTTGCACCAACGTTGCGAATCGTATCGCCTCATAGAAGACGCGATGACCGAACTCGAGGTTGTAACGGCTCAGCAATTCGTGCAGTTGCCGCAAGCGCTGCGTTAGCTCGATGATCGAGTCACCGGAGCGCTGCCGATGCCAGCTGTCGTCCTGCGCGATGCTCAGCAATCCTCTCACTAGTTCCTGATCACCGGCTACACACGGCTGCGGCTTAATGGCTTCAGTCGAAAGATCGCTGGAGTGCACACGAAATTCGAACGTGTTGGCGCGATCAAGTACCTTTGGTGAAAACATGTAGGTCGTCTCGTCGATGTTGACGGTACCCACAATCCACAGGTTTGCCGGAAGGGGGATTTGCTTATCAGCACCAGCTTTCAGTCGCCAGCAGTCGTCCGTCCCTTTGTGGAGGTTCGGAATGCATGGTTGACCGGACTCCATCCCCGATAGCACGTCAGCGAAGTAGCGTTCGACGTGTGCAAGGTTCATTTCATCCAGAAGGAGTAGGTACGGATGCTGTGGGTCAGCTGCCGCCTTTAGGATGAATTCCAACGGGGCCGGCACCGTCCAGGCACGGCGCCCATCGAGTTCGCGTTTAAGCGCGTCTTCATATCCGAACAACGCTTCAGCGCCCGTCCAATCGGGCCGCACTGCGGCAACGTGAAGCCGATCTTTGCCCAGCCACTCGCCGAAACGAATCGCAATTTGCGTTTTGCCCGAGCCCGAGAGCCCGGTCAGAATGACCAGCGGCTTGGTGACCAGACTTGAAATGAAGGATGTGACGAGCCCGTCGTGATGGTCGCCAAACTTCACGCCACTCGCGCGTAACGCGGTGCTGAATGTATCAATGGCCTCGCGCAGGTCTGCTCTAACCGGAAGCGGTTCGTCCGATTGCTCTGGTTCGACTACTTGTGAAAGCTCATTGTCATCGCTGACGGCAAGCACTTGGCTATAAATGTCGATTACATCGTCCAAATCCTGTTGCAGCTCGGCCATCGGCAATGGTTGCGTGAGGTCGTACGTCGCGCGAACAAAGGATGTGTCATAGCGATCCGGCACTCGACCATATCGTCCTTTAAACCATTCCTTTACCGTTTGTACTCCAGCCAGTTCGCCCCAGCTCAATCGGGAAGCACCTTCTTCGCTCACTCCATAGCACAGCAGTAATTGCTGCTGCTCCGCGTACAGAAGAAGGACGGGGTAAATGCCTTGGTTGACCGATTGCCCATCGCCAAGAAACGCGATCCAGGGAATCCGGGCAAAGTTGCCTTTACCAAAACTCACTCGAACTTTTAGATCTCGGTATACGCTGAGGTAGCCCCTTGTTCCGAGTTCCCTTCCATCACTCGCCTGCTTGAGAAAGCGATTGAGTAGCTCCGGAATGCCGTCTGACGATTCCTCTTTGGGTTCAACTTCGAAATCGAGACGTCGCAGCAACCGGAAGGCGGACGAAGCTTCGCCTCCGGAGAAAGCTGCACGATCTAGTGGCTCCCCCGTTGCTTGTTTAACAGCCAGGGACAGGACCAACTTTGGCGGGTAGCGCTTGCCGTCATAAATCAAATCGTAGCCGGTGGATTCCGCGTCCTTCGGCACACCTTCTTGATCGATTTCGTGCAGAGCCAATCGAATGTGCTCTGCCGTTACGTTCTCTGTTGCCGCAGCGAATGTCTCGCTACGCCACTCTCCCTTCAACGGGGGCACGTAATAGTCGAGCTGCGTCGTGCCGCGCTCTGTTTCAAGACGTTTTCGAATTGCTTGCAGTTCGCGATCCAATTGAACAGGATCCATGCGATTGACTACACGGCGCTCGTGCTTTGAATAGTGGCGAACAATAGTCTTGCGGTCGTTCTGCCCAAAGATCCGTTCGAAGTCGTCGGGGAACAGCAGGAAGAGCAGCATGTGACGAAACTGTCTTGCCTCCCAATCGGGGACCTGGCGGAGCCATTCATCGAATGCCCAACCGTCTCCGATCAACTCCAGTTGACGAATGCTGGTTAGCTCACTGAAGCGGCGGAGAAAGTTGATCAGGAAGACGAGCTCGCGCCATTGATTTTGATTGAAGCCGGGGCCGGCGCTCCCGACACCTGCGAGTACGTCGTCATCTAGCCAGCGCGAGTCCGTTGGTAACGTTTCGCCGGACCACGACCAAATAGCCTGGATAGTCTTGCGTTTGTGGGCTGCTGTGAGGCTACTTGGACAAAGGTACAGCAACCACATCAGTTCTGCGACCAGTTGCTTCGCGGAGTGCGCGGCCGGGGCGAGCTGACTCTCTAATTTCTCAAGAAACTTTCCGTCTCCGAGATCAGGGTTACGTACGAAGTGCTCGTCGAGCAAGTCGAGAACCGGCGGTGTCCAAAGCGGTTGATTGGTCAGGATTGAGCGGCTACCTAAGAGCGCCGCATCACGCCAGTGAATAGCCGCTTCCAAGATGGATTTGGGATCATCGTCTCCGCAGTACCTGCTCATACTTTGCCCCGTAGGTTTCTAAATATGGCGCCATGCAATCAAGGTTGCATCGCTAGATAACTCGTACTCTATTGTGGATCACAGTCGTTCGAGATCGGAATTGTACAAGCGCGAGAGGTTTGCGTTGTTGGCCGTGACATGTTCTCTCGGATATTGGTAGCGCGAGCAATTCCATTGCGGATCGAAGCTCGAGGAGCGACATGCTAATAGCGCGGGCCTGGGCTGGCTGCTAGGGCGCTTTCCGGCTTGTGGGCCTCATGCAAGCGATTTGTCGGTCCGCTGTTCGTCGGCAGCGGCGACGATGATCGGGCTACTTGGGTGTACGACCTCGTCTGCGAGGCGCAGCAACCGTCAGAGCAGCACCTATGACGTGATTCGCTACAACGGCCCGCAGTTCGCGTCGCCGATCGAAACATTCGCCCGTGTCGCAGTGCGAAGGCGTGCCGAGATCTTTGAGGCATCTGCGCAGCTCAGGATGATCCTATGCCAAAATCTCGGTCACGCTGCATATCGCAAAAAACACGTTTTAGGGCAATCGAGCATGCTGACCGGCGAAATCCGAAGCCAAATCAACGCCATCTGGGACTCATTCTGGTCCGGGGGGATTTCAAATCCGTTGGAGGTGATGGAACAAATCACCTACCTTCTGTTCATCCGCCGTCTCGACGAGATGCATACGCTGGAAGAGCAGAAGGCCGTCGTCACAGGTCGGCCTCAGGTCGACCGAATTTTTCCGCGCGGCAAGGACGAGAAAGGCCGGGAATACAGTGATCTTCGCTGGTCGCGGTTCAAGAATTTTGCCGCACCTGAGATGTACACGGTCGTTGGTGAACACGTCTTTCCATTCCTACGTGTATTGGGCGGGCAGGATACTGCCTATGCGCATCACATGAAGGATGCGCGCTTTACCATCCCAACTCCAGGCCTGCTCGCCAAAGTCGTCGACATGCTCGACCACGTCCCGATGGACGACCTGGATACCAAGGGCGACGTCTACGAATACATGCTCGGCAAGATTGCGAGCGCGGGCCAGAATGGCCAGTTTCGCACGCCGCGCCACATCATCAAGCTGATGGTTGCGCTGACCGAGCCGAATGCCGATGACGTCATCTGTGACCCGGCAAGTGGTACCTGTGGTTTCCTGGTGGCAGCCAGTGAGTACCTACGCGAAACTTATCCGAAGCTGTTGAACGATGCGGGCCGTCGCGAGCATTTCCACAACGGTATGTTCCACGGCTACGACTTCGACAACACCATGCTCCGCATCGGCAACATGAACATGGTGCTGCACGGGGTCGAGAATCCGGACATTTGCTACAAGGATTCGTTGGCACAGGATCATGCCGGTGATGAAGAGAAATACTCGCTCATCCTCGCGAATCCACCGTTCGCTGGCTCTCTCGACTATGAGAACACGGCCAAGGACCTGCTGGCCATTGTCAAAACGAAGAAGACGGAACTGCTTTTTCTGGCACTGTTCCTGCGACTGCTGAAGCCGGGGGGGCGCGCTGCCGTCATCGTGCCGGACGGCGTGCTGTTCGGCTCATCGAAAGCGCACAAGGAGCTGCGGCGGACTATTGTCGAAGACCAAAAGCTCGATGGAGTGATTTCGCTGCCGGCCGGCGCGTTCAAGCCGTATGCCGGCGTTTCCACCGCCATCCTGTTGTTCACGAAGACTAATTCCGGTGGCACGGATCACGTCTGGTTCTATGACATGGAAGCCGATGGTTGGAGCCTGGATGACAAACGTCAGCCACTTCTCGATGAAGACAAACTGGGTGTGATGCCGGCCCAGGCACTAACCGAGGCGGAGCACGCTAAGAACAATCTCCCTGATGTACTGGTGCGCTGGAAGCAGAGAAATGGTGCCGAGCGGGAGCATCCCCGTACGTCCCAGAGCTTCTCAGTTCCCAAGGCGGACATCGCTGCGCAAGGCTATGACCTGTCCATCAATCGGTACAGGGAAGTCGTACATGAGGAAGTTGAGCACCTGCCGCCGAAGGAAATTCTGGCGAAGCTGCAGGCACTTGAGGCTGAAATTCAGGCTGGTATGGCCGAGCTTGAGGAGATGCTCAAGTGACGAAGGTTATGCGGCTGGATTCGGTATGCGAAATTACGATGGGACAGGCGCCGAGCGGGGACACCTATAACAATTCTAATGAGGGATTGCCGCTTATCGCAGGCGCTGGAGATTTCGGTGAAATTTATCCAAAACCAAAGAAATTTACGACTGGTGCTTGGAAGAAATGCCGCCCCGGTGACATTGTGCTTGGCATTCGTGCAACGATTGGGGAGAAAGTTTGGTCAGATGCGGAGTATTGTTTAGGTCGTGGTGTGGCGGGACTTCGACCGAAGAGTGGGTTGGATTCCGTTTTTTTGTGGCATTGGCTTAGCCATCACGCACCGACGTTGGCAGCGAAGGGAAAAGGGGCTACATTTAAGCAAGTGAATCGAGACGATATTGGTTCTCTCGAAATTGCCCTGCCACCAGTTGAAGAGCAGCGCCGCATCGCGGCCATCCTCGATAAGGCCGACGAGTTACGCGCGAAGCGAAAGGCGGCGCTCACGCTGCTAGACAACATGGCACAGTCGAATTTTGTTGACATATTTGGAGATCCGGCAACAAATCGGAAGGGATGGCAGATAGGCACAATTGGTGACCTACTAGTGTCAGCCAGCTATGGAACGAGTGAAAAATCGATGCCAGATGGGGAGGTTCCTGTTTTGCGAATGAATAACATCACCCGAACTGGTGAGGTAGATCTTTCCGATCTGAAATTCATGAATTTATCGGAGAGCGAGCGAGAACGCTATCTTGTGAGAGACGGTGATATATTATTTAATCGAACGAATAGTGTTGAGCTCGTGGGGAAAACGGCGCTCTTCCGGCATGAAGTACCAATGGCTTATGCGGGTTACCTAATTCGGCTCCGTGTTGGTGGGGGTAATCGTCCAGAATATTTGTCTGGATTTCTCAATACGCCCTATGCGAAAAAGGTCCTGCGGGGAATGTGCAAGAGCATCATTGGTATGGCGAATATCAATGCGACTGAAATTAAGGCCATGAAAATAGCCTGTCCACCGCTTAAATTTCAGGCTGAATATGCAGAGCGGATTGATGGCTTGAGAAAGGCCAAAGCACTTCATCGACGAATGTTGACCGAGTTAGATGCCTTGTTCGCTTCCCTTCAATATCACGCCTTCCGTGGGACTCAATAAGTGAGCAACTTTGCCTTCCTCCAACCCGAGTGGCCCTTCCTTTATGAAGATGCACGCAAGGCGGAAGGCGCAGTCAACGGCGACCCGCGGGTCGCCTGTATCTATGCCCGCCGGTGCCTCGAGCTTGCAGTCGCCTGGCTATATTCCCACGACAATACCCTGAAGCAACCGTATCAGGACACGCTCAGCGCGTACATTTACGAGGCCACGTTTCGTAATGGCGTCGGACAGGCGGTATTCACCAAGGCCAGACTCATCAAGGATCTTGGCAATGAGGCCGCTCACAGTCAGAAAAAGCTCACTCAATCCGACGCACTAAATGCGGTCCGCGAGCTGTTCCACTTCTGTTATTGGGTTGCCCGTACCTATGGGCGTTGCTCCCGACCGGAGCCTGGCAAATCTTTTTCCATTGAACTGATTCCTGCCGCTTCGGTCGTGCCCCCGCATTCCCAGGTGCAGCTGCAGAAGCTGACTCAGGAGCTCCAACAGCGTGACGACAATCTGTCAGCGCTCCGTGCCGACTACGAGCAAACCAAGGGAGAACTGGAGCGGCTGCGGGACGAGGTAGCTGCTGCCAAAGCTGCGAACTCCGCTCAGCCGGATACCCATGATTATTCGGAAGCGGAGACTCGCAAGGCGTACATTGACCTCCTGCTGAAGGAAGCCGGCTGGAGGCTCGACCCGGCCAAGAACTTCGAGGTCGAGGTCACCGGCATGCCGAATGGGCAGGGTGTGGGTTATGCCGATTACGTGTTCTGGGGCGATGACGGCAAACCACTCATGGTCATCGAGGCTAAGCGGACCACGAAGAGCGCCTCGTTCGGTCAACAGCAGGTGAAGCACTATGCCGACTGCTTGGAGGCGATGTATGGGCAACGCCCCATCATCTTCTACTCGAGTGGCTACGAGCACTGGATGTGGGATGACCATTACTATCCGCCGCGCGAGGTGCAGGGTTTCTACAAGAAAGACGAATTGGAACTCCTGGTTCAGCGTCGGTCCAGTCGCAAAAAGCTGGGCGAGACGTTGATTGACGGGGAGATCATTGAGCGCCACTACCAGACGCGCGCAGTGCGGCGCGTCGGCGAGACATTTGAGAAGGAAAATCTTCGTAAATCCCTGCTCGTGATGGCCACGGGTTCGGGCAAGACAAGAACGGTGATTGCCCTAGCAGACGTGTTAATGCGGGCAAACTGGGCGAAGCGGATTCTCTTCCTTGCCGACCGCGTGGCGCTGGTCAACCAGGCTGTGAACGCCTTCAAGACACATCTTCCGTCTTCGTCGCCGGTCAATCTGGTGACTGAGAAGAATACGGATGGCCGTGTGTACGTGTCCACATACCCCACCATGATGAAGCTCATTGACGAAGCTTTTGACGGCAACCGTCGCTTCGGTGTGGGTTACTTCGACCTGGTCATCATCGATGAGGCACACCGCTCTGTGTACCAGAAGTACCGAGCGATTTTCCGATACTTCGATTCGTTACTCGTGGGCCTGACTGCCACCCCGCGAGACGAAATCGACAAAAACACCTACGGCTTGTTTGACCTCGAACCTGGTGTTCCAACGGATGCCTATGGCCTGGACGATGCCGTTGCCGAAGGGTATCTCGTCCCGCCCGTTGCTGTATCCGTCCCGCTCAAATTTCAGCGTCAGGGCATCAGATATGACGATCTGTCTGAAGAGGAAAAAGAGGAATGGGATGAGAAGGACTGGAACGACGAGGGCACGACGCCTGATGAGGTCGGCTCGGAGGATTTGAACAAATGGCTGTTCAACACCGATACCGTCGACAAGGCGCTCGAGGTGTTGATGCAACTCGGTCACAAGGTGGCGGGCGGCGACCGTCTCGGCAAGACCATCATCTTCGCCAAGAATAACGACCATGCCGATTTCATCGCCGAGCGTTTCAACGTGAACTATCCCCACCACAAAGGGAAGTTTGCCCGCGTGGTGACGTACAAAACCGAGTATGCGCAGTCGCTCATCGACGATTTCTCTGACAAGGAAAAAGCACCTCACATCGCCGTCTCCGTCGACATGCTGGATACGGGCATCGACGTGCCGGAGGTTGTGAATCTGGTGTTTTTCAAGATCGTTCGCTCAAACACCAAGTTCTGGCAGATGTTGGGGCGTGGTACTCGCCTGTGCAAGGACCTGTTTGGCCCCGGGCAGGACAAAAAGGATTTTTTCGTTTTCGATTTCTGCCAGAACCTCGAATTCTTCAGCCAGAATCCGAAGGTATCCGAAGGAGCGATGGCTGAATCTCTCACCACACGGCTGTTCAAGGCCCGGGTGGAAATGCTTCTGGAACTTGACAAGCGGCTTAAAGATGAGGCGGACGATGCTGCGGATGGCGAGCTGACTGTCGCGAGGCTACGCGGCGACACGGCAACGCTGTTGCAGGAGCGTGTTGCCGCGATGAATTTGGACAATTTTGTAGTCCGTCCGCATCGGCAATACGTCGAGCGTTACGCCGCCGCCGAAGCATGGAAAATCCTTGGCGACGAGCAGGTTCATGAACTTAATGTTCACGTGGCCGCACTCCCGTCAGAACAGGGCGATGAGGATGAAGAAGCCAAACGCTTTGACATTCTGGTTTTGCGAACCCAACTAGCTGTCCTGCAGGCCGCGCCCTCATTCGCAGGTCTTCGGGAAAAGATTCAGGCTATTGCCAGCGCACTGGAGGAGCAGATGGCGATTCCCGCCATCAAGGCTGAGGCGGAACTCATCCAGGCAGTTGCCGGCGAGGAGTGGTGGCAGGATGTAACGGTTCCCATGCTGGAGACGATACGGCGACGCCTTCGCGCTCTGGTCAGACTGATTCCGAAAGGGCAGAAGCGGATTGTCTACACTAGTTTCGAGGACGAACTCGGTGACATCGGCTTCGTCGAGCTGCCGCAGGTGATGGCCGGACTGAACATGAACAAGTTTCGGGAGAAAGCCCGCCAGTTTCTCCGGGAGCATGAATCTCATCTCTCCTTGCAACGACTGCGGCGGAATCAGCGGCTGACTCCGTCTGACTTAGAAGAATTGGAACGCATGTTGGTGGAAGCGGGTGGCACGCCTGCCCTCATCAACGAGGCGAAAGAGAAGAGCCATGGTCTCGGCATTTTCATTCGCTCCCTGGTCGGCCTCGACCGGGAGGCAGCAGCAGCAGCCTTCAGCATCTTTATTCAGGGTACGACGACAACCGCAGACCAAATCGAATTCATCAACCTGATTGTCCAGGAGCTGATACAGAACGGTTTCATGGAGGCCGGTCGCCTCTTCGAATCACCGTTCACTGACATCAATGCACAGGGGCCGTTTGGGGTGTTTCCCGAAGCGACTGTGACGCAAATAGTACGTGTTCTGGCAGAAATCCGAGAGCGAGCGGTTGCTTGAATCGGCGCGCTGCACACAAGCGCACATGTAGCTGCGGGAGCCGTAGCCAGCTCCGTTTGTAGCTGCAAAATCGCGGGCTTAAAGAACAACGGCCGCCTCGACTGAGGCGGCCGTTGTTCATTTTAGGCAATTTGTGCGACAAATGTGCTCAGGATATGCGTCCTTTTATTACCATGGGTTAGACGTCAATATTCCCCGCCCGCAACGCATTCGACTCGATAAACGCCCGCCGCGGCTCGACGTCATCCCCCATCAGCGTAGTAAAGATCCCATCCGCCGCAATCGCGTCTTCGATCTGCACCCGCAGCAGACGCCGCACTGCCGGATCCATCGTCGTTTCCCACAGCTGCTCGGGGTTCATTTCGCCGAGCCCCTTATAGCGTTGTTTCGAAACGTTCCGCTCTGCATCCGCCAGCAACCACTTCATCGCGCTCTTGAAGTCCGCCACGGCCATGCTGCGCTCACCGCGCTTGATGACCGCGCCTTCCCCAATCAGCCCCTTGAACGTATTCGCGGTGGTCACGAGCTGCTGATAATCCGCCGTGTGCTGGAATTCCTGGTCGATGACCGAAACCCGCACGTTGCCGTGATGCGTCCGCTCGACATGCAGCGCCCGCTGTTCGCGAACCGCGTCATACGAAGGCACGACCCGCACTTCGTTCTTCAGCGCTTCATCATGCAACGCAGCATGCAGCGCCTTAGCCGAAGCCTCAGTCGACTCCTCATTGGAAAGATCGATCACCACGCCATCCATAACGGCTTCCAGCGCGGCCGGGTCATACAACCGGCTCAACCGATCGATCACGCTCTGCGACAGCAGATACGACCGCGCCAACTCCCCAAGCGCATCCCCAGAAATCGCCGCCGCATTCTCCCCAGGCACCAGCTCCGACCCTTGCAGCGCCAACCGCAGCATGTGCGCGTTGAGCTCCACGTCGTCCTTCAGATACCGCTCGTCCTTGCCCGCCTTGATCTTGTAAAGCGGCGGCTGCGCGATATACACGTACCCGCGCTCGATCATGTCCGGCATCTGGCGATACAGGAACGTGAGCAGCAGCGTCCGGATGTGCGCACCGTCGACGTCCGCGTCGGTCATGATGATGATGCGGTGATAGCGCAGCTTGTCGAGGTTGTAATCTTCCTTGCCGATGCCGCACCCAAGCGCGGTCACGAGCGTGACGATCTGCTCCGACGACAGCAGCTTGTCGTAGCGCGCCTTCTCGACGTTCAGCACCTTGCCGCGCAGCGGCAGGATCGCCTGGAACTTGCGATCACGCCCTTGCTTCGCCGACCCACCTGCCGAGTCACCCTCGACGATGTAGATTTCGCACTTCGCCGGGTCTTTCTCCTGGCAGTCCGCGAGCTTGCCCGGCAGGCCGACGCCGTCGAGCACGCCCTTGCGGCGCGTCATTTCACGCGCCTTCCGCGCAGCATCCCGCGCACGCGCGGCTTCAACGATCTTCCCGCAGATGATCTTCGCGTCGATCGGCGTCTCGAGCAGGAACTCTTCGAGCGCCTTCGCCACAACTTCCTCAACCGGCGCACGAACTTCGGAAGAAACCAGCTTGTCCTTCGTCTGCGAGCTGAACTTCGGCTCCGGCACCTTCACGGAGAGCACGCACGACAGCCCTTCGCGCATGTCGTCGCCGGTCGTCTCGACCTTCGCCTTCTTCGCGATTTCGTTGTCGGTGATGTACTTGTTGATGACGCGCGTCATCGCGGCCCGCAGGCCGGTCAGGTGCGTGCCGCCGTCGCGCTGCGGAATGTTGTTCGTGAAGCACAGCACGTTCTCGTTGTAGCTGTCGTTCCACTGCATCGCGACTTCGACGCCCACGCCGTCCTTCTCGCCGTTCGCGAAGAACACGGTCGGGTGCAGGTTGGTCTTCGTCTTGTTGATGTACTCGACGAAGCCCTTCACACCGCCGGCAAACGCGAAATCGTCTTCCTTGCCCGAGCGCAGGTCGGTGAGGCGAATCCGCACGCCGTTGTTCAGGAACGAAAGCTCGCGCATCCGCTTCGCGAGGATGTCGTAGTGATACTCGACCGTGCCGAAAATGGTCGGATCGGCCATGAAATGCACTTCGGTGCCGCGGTTCTCGGTGTCGCCCGTAACCAGCATCGGCGACACTTCCACGCCGTCCACCACCTCGAGCACGCGATCCTGTGCGACGCCGCGATGGAACTCCATGAAGCGCTTCTTGCCGTCGCGGCGCACGGTGAGGCGCAGCCAGCTCGACAGCGCGTTCACGCACGACACGCCCACGCCGTGCAGGCCGCCCGATACCTTGTAGCTGTTCTGGTCGAACTTGCCGCCCGCGTGCAGCTCGGTCATCACGATCTCGGCGGCGCTGCGCTTCGGTTCGTGCTTGTCGTTCATCTTCACGTCGGTCGGAATCCCGCGGCCGTTGTCGGTCACGGAAATCGAGTTGTCGGCGTGAATCGTCACGTGGATGTCGTTGCAGTACCCGGCCAACGCTTCGTCGATCGAGTTGTCAAGCACCTCGAACACGAGGTGGTGCAGACCGGTGCCGTCCGACGTGTCGCCGATGTACATCCCGGGGCGCTTGCGCACCGCTTCCAGACCTTCGAGGATCTGGATCGACGAAGCGCCGTAGCTGCTGTTATCGGGTTGCGAATTGTGCTGTTCACTCATGGATATCTTCCGGTTCTGCGGGGCCACTCTCGTGGCGGCGCGGTGCGTTTCAGCGAGAAATCGCCGGGCCGCTCCAGTTTCCTGGCCCGCCCCAAGTGCCGAAAAGGCACTAAAAGGGCGGGTTGTCGGTTCGCCATAAAAACGCCAAAGGGGCTTGCCGCCCCCTGGTGTGTGTCGCGATGTCGAGCGCGTCAGATGCGCATCGGCATCACGACATACTTGAACTCGTCGTTCTCGGGCACGGTGATCAGCGCGCTCGAGCTGGCGTCGCCGAGGCTCACCTGCACGGTGTCGACCTTCAGGTTCGCGAGCACGTCGAGCAGATACGTGACGTTGAAGCCGATGTCGACGGTATCGCCCTGGTAGGCGATTTCGAGTTCTTCCTGCGCCTCTTCCTGATCGGCGTTGGTCGACATGATCTTCAGCTGGCCCGGCGCGATGATGCAGCGCACGCCCTTGAACTTGTCCGAGGTCAGGATCGCCGCGCGCTGCAGCGAACGCTGCAGTTCTTCACGGCCGATCTCGAACGTGTTCTTGTGCGCCTTCGGGATCACGCGCTGGAAGTCGGGGAACTTGCCCTCGACGAGTTTCGACACGAGCTCGACCTGGCCGAACGTGAACTTGGCCTGGGTTTGCGCGATGTCGATGGTGACGGTGTCGTCGATGTCTTCGAGCAGGCGCTGCAGCTCGAGAATCGTCTTGCGCGGCACGATGACTTCCTGGCGGCCGAACGTGCCGCCTTCGAGCTTCATCGACGAGAACGCGAGGCGGTGGCCGTCGGTGGCCACGGCCATCAGCTGGTCGCCGTCGACGACGAGCAGCATGCCGTTCAGGTAGTAGCGGATGTCCTGCTGCGCCATCGCGAAGTGCACCATGCCGAGCAACTGGCGGAACGACTTCTGCGGGACGGTGAGCGTGGCGCCGAAATCCTTCGCCTGCGCGACGGTCGGGAACTCGTCGGCCGCCAGCGTCTGCAGCGCGAAGCGGCTCTTGCCCGATTGAACGGTGAGGCGCTTGTCGGCGAGCGACAGCGTGACCTGGCCGTCAGGCATCGCGCGCAGGATGTCGAGCAGCTTGCGGGCCGCGACGGTGGTCGCGATCTGGTCGCCGCCGACGCCGAAGTCGGCGCGCGTGGTGATCTGCAGCTCCAGGTCGGTCGACAGGAATGAAACGTCCGGGCCGTTCTTGGTGATCAGCAGGTTGGCGAGGATCGGCAACGTATGGCGGCGTTCGACGATGCCGCTGACCGTTTGCAGCGGCCTGAGGAGGGTGTCTCGTTCGGTCTTGACCAGTTGCATAGAGTTCCTTCGTTGAGTAACGGCCTGCAGCGCAGCAGCCACGCAGCGCCCCGCCGGCCGGGCTCTTGGCCCGCCACCACCGGGGCGGTCAAACCAGTATTGTGCCTCAAAACCGAACCGCCCCCCTTAAATTGGGGCGGAGGCCGAATTATCAAGCGCGGTGCGCGCGCTCAGCCCTTCAGCGTCTGTTCCAGCACGTGCAGCTCGTGGTTGAGCTGCGCGTCCTTGCTGCGCTCGTCGGCGATCTTGCGCACCGCGTGCAGCACGGTGGTGTGATCGCGCCCGCCGAACAGCTCGCCGATTTCCGGCAGGCTCTTCTGCGTGAGTTCCTTCGCCAGGTACATCGCAATCTGCCGCGGCCGCGCGATGTTCGCGGGGCGCTTCTTCGAGTACATGTCCGCGACCTTGATGTTGTAGAAGTCGGCGACGGTCTTCTGGATGTTCTCGACCGAAATCTGCCGGTTCTGCACGGTCAGCAGGTCCTTCAGCGCTTCCTTGGTTAGCTCGATCGAGATCTCGCGGCCGTGGAACTTCGAATACGCGAGGATCTTGCGCAGCGCGCCTTCGAGCTCGCGCACGTTCGAGCGCAGGTGCTTCGCGACGAAGAACGCGACGTCTTCCGACAGGTTCACGCCTTCCGACTGCGCCTTGCGCATCAGGATCGCGACGCGCATTTCCAGCTCGGGCGGCTCGATCGCGACGGTGAGGCCCGAGTCGAAGCGCGAGATCAGGCGATCGTCGATGCCGGAGATTTCCTTCGGATACGTGTCGCTGGTGATGATCACCTGCGCCTTGTTCGCGACCAGCGCCTCGAACGCGTAGAAGAATTCCTCTTGCGTGCGCGACTTGCCGGAGAAGAACTGGATATCGTCGATCAGCAGCAGGTCGAGCGAGTGGTAGTAGCGCTTGAAGTCGTCGAACGCCTTGCGCTGGTACGCCTTCACCACGTCCGATACGTATTGCTCGGCGTGGATGTAGCGGATGCGCGCGCCGGCCTTGTCGAGCAGCAGCTGGTTGCCGATCGCGTGGATCAGGTGGGTCTTGCCGAGGCCGACGCCGCCGTACAGGAACAGCGGGTTGTACGAGATGCCGGGATTGTCCGCGACCTGGATCGCGGCGGCGCGCGCGAGCTGGTTCGCCTTGCCGGTCACGAAGTTGTCGAACGTGAGCACCGGGTTCAGTTTCGAGCGCTCGTACATCGAATCGGCTTCGCCGCCGTTCGCGGGCGCGGCGCCCGGGCCCGGACGCCATGTGCGGCGGCCGGCCGCGGCTTCGTGCGCGGGCAGGCTCGGCAGGTCGATGTCGGCGTCGTCGGCGTTCAGGTGGTGTGCGGCGGCCGCCGACGGCGTCATCGGCACGTCGGCCGGCGCGGCAGGCGCAGCGGAAGCATTCGCGGTCAGGTTGGCGGCGATCGCGGCGACCGTCGCGGCCGGGCCGTTCGGGGTCAGCGGCGCACGCGGGGCGGCCGGTGTGGCGCCTGCGGCGGCGCTGCGCATGCCGGCCTTCGGATCGAGGACGAACTGGACTTCGATCGGCGTGTTCCAGAATTCACGGGCCAGATCGGAGATCCGGCCCGAAAACTGGCTCTTGACCCAGTCCAGCTTGAAGCGGTTCGGCGCGGCGATGGACAGCGTGTTCGCCGACGCATCGAAGGCCACCGGGGCCAAGGGTTTGATCCACGTCACGTACTGCTGGGGCGTCAGCTCGCGCTCCAGCAGTGCGGAACAGTGTTGCCAGAAATCGTTCATCAAGTAACTGTCGTTTTTTGCGTGCACAGCGCGGCTCGCCGGCGCCCTTGTCGCAGTCGCGCAACAAGGCCCGAAGCGGTCGTGCGAGCGTGCCTCGGACGCCTGCGTCACAGTGTTGGAGGGGCAGGCGCGAGCCGAGGCGGCGTGCGGGATTCTTGGAGATAAGGCGAGATTCTAACGCCAAACGCGGCCACAGCGGGACTTATCCACAGGCTGGGTTGGTGGGTCGCGGGGCCGGATCGGCGCGGCCCGGCACAGGCGAGCGACTCGTAAAGTATTGACCGTCAACGGAAAAACGGTTTAAATAGCGGGTTCCGCGAAAACCAATCCTGTATTCCCGGCGATTGCGTTCGCCCGAATGCCTCCGGTTAAGGGCACGCGGTCCCCTGAATTTCGACATTCTCGAACAAGTGAGAACATCATGAAACGTACTTACCAACCGTCCGTGACGCGCCGCAAGCGCACCCATGGCTTCCGTGTCCGCATGAAGACGGCAGGTGGCCGCAAGGTCATCAACGCTCGCCGCGCGAAGGGCCGCAAGCGCCTCGCCATCTAAGGCAGGTTGCGCGCTGTGTCCGCCGTCCGCAGTCCTGCGGAAGGTGCCGTCGAGCCGGGTGCGAATCCGTCGCAGACGAAAGCCGCCTTCCCGAAAGCTGCGCGACTTCTGAAAACGGATGAATTTTCATCCGTTTTTCGTTTGCGCCCCTGGCGGCGTTCCGCGCACTTCGTGATCTACGGCAAGCCGACCGGTCAGCCCGCACGCCTGGGGCTCGTCATCGGCAAGAAGTATGCGCCGCGAGCAGTCACCCGTAACCTCGTGAAGCGGCTGGCGCGCGATCAGTTTCGCCTGCGCCGCGCCGAATTCGCCGGTTACGACCTGCTGCTGCGGCAGCACACGCGCTTCGACAAGAAAGCGCTGCCGAGCGCGGCTTCCGCCCCGCTCGCGGCGATGTGCGCGGCCGAGATCCGCGAACTGCTCGACAGGGCAGTCCGGGAAATCGCGCGCCGCGCGTCGAAGCCCGCGTCCGAGTGACGCATCCGTGCCCGGTGCGGCGTTCGCGCCCGCCCGGCCGGTTTTGACGCGGCGTCGTACGGCGCCGCCCAAGGTATGAAAACGGTATTGATCGCCTTGCTGCGCTTCTACAAGGTTGCCGTGAGCCCGATGCTCGGCAACCGTTGCCGTTTTTATCCTTCCTGTTCGGATTACGCGCGTGAGGCAATCCAGTATCATGGCGCCGCGCGCGGCACGTATCTCGCCGTCAGGCGCGTGTGCCGATGCCACCCGTTTTCCGCGGGCGGCGTCGACCTCGTCCCGCCGCCCAACTCCGACACTCGCGCTCGCGGCGAAGCCGACGCGCGGTCCCATCGACTCTGAGACAACGCATGGATATCAAACGCACCGTCCTATGGGTGATCTTCTTCATGTCAGCTGTCATGCTGTACGACAACTGGCAGCGGGACCATGGACGCCCGTCGATGTTCTTCCCGAGCGCCACGCACACGGCCCCGGCCGCTGCCGGCGGCGCATCGGGCACGAGCGCGACGACCGCAGGTGACGTGCCTGCCGCTGCAGCCGGCGCTGCACCGTCGACGACGGCTCCGGCCGCGCAGGCGCAGCTCGTGAAGTTCTCGACCGACGTGTACGACGGCGAAATCGACACGCGCGGCGGCACGCTCGCGAAGCTGACGCTGAAGAAGCAGGGCGACGGCAAGCAGCCCGATCTGTACATCACGTTGTTCGACCACACGGCCGGCCATACGTATCTCGCACGCACGGGCCTGCTCGGCGGCGATTTCCCGAACCACAACGACGTCTACACGCAGCTGAACCCCGGCTCGACGTCGCTGACGGGTGACCAGAACACGCTGAAGCTGTCGTTCGAATCGCCGGTGAAGGGCGGCGTGAAGGTCGTGAAGACCTACACGTTCACGCGCGGCAGCTACGTGATCGGCGTCGACACCAAGATCGACAACGTCGGCACGGCACCGGTCACGCCGACGGTCTACATGGAACTGGTGCGCGACAACACGGCCGTCGAAACGCCGATGTTCTCGCATACGTTCCTCGGGCCGGCGGTCTACACGGACGCGAAGCACTTCCAGAAGATCGACTTCAGCGACCTCGACAAGAACAAGGCGAACTTCGAAAAGTCCGCGGACAACGGCTGGGTCGCGATGGTGCAGCACTACTTCGCGTCGGCCTGGATTCCGCAGCAGGGCGCGAAGCGCGACATCTACGCTGAAAAGATCGACCCGACGCTGTACCGCGTCGGCGTGAAGCAGCCGATCGCCGCGATCGCCCCGGGCCAGTCGGCCGACGTGCAGGCGCGCCTGTTCGCCGGTCCGGAAGAAGAGCGCATGCTCGAAGGCATCGCGCCGGGCCTGGAGCTCGTGAAGGACTACGGCTGGGTGACGATCATCGCGAAGCCGCTGTTCTGGCTGCTCGAGAAGATCCACGGCTATGTCGGCAACTGGGGCTGGGCGATCGTGCTGCTGACGGTGCTGATCAAGGCCGTGTTCTTCCCGCTGTCGGCCGCGAGCTACAAGTCGATGGCGCGCATGAAGGAAATCACGCCGCGCATGCAGGCGCTGCGCGAACGCTTCAAGAGCGATCCGCAGAAGATGAACGCCGCGCTGATGGAGCTGTACAAGACCGAGAAGGTCAATCCGTTCGGCGGCTGCCTGCCGGTCGTGATCCAGATCCCGGTGTTCATCTCGCTGTACTGGGTGCTGCTCGCGTCGGTCGAAATGCGCGGCGCGCCGTGGATTCTGTGGATTCACGACCTGTCGCAGCGCGATCCGTTCTTCATCCTGCCGGTGCTGATGGCCGTGTCGATGTTCGTGCAGACGAGCCTGAACCCGACGCCGCCGGACCCGGTCCAGGCGAAGATGATGAAGTTCATGCCGATCGCGTTCTCGGTGATGTTCTTCTTCTTCCCGGCTGGTCTCGTGCTGTACTACGTGGTGAACAACGTGCTGTCGATCGCGCAGCAGTACTACATCACGCGCAAGCTCGGCGGCGTCAAGAAGAAGCCGGCCTGACGTTCGTTGCATTCGCGGGTGGCCAGCCGCCCGCGATGCGCGCAAAAAAAGCCGCATGGTTCGTGACCATGCGGCTTTTTGTTTTCCCGGCGTTTTCCCGGCGACGGCGGCGGCGCGTGCGGTTGCTGCCGCTCAGGCCTTCTTCGCTTCGAGCTTCGGATCGCCGTAGAACTGCTCGACCAGTTCCTGCACGAGGTAGCGCTGATGCGGAGACAACGCCTCGATCTTCGATGCGAGTTCGATCGTCTCGGGCGTGGGCGGATACCGTTCGTCGCGCGGCAGCGGTTGCGGCGTCGGATGTTCGATCACGCTCGGCGACGGCCCGTAATGCAGCCAGTGCACTTCGACGCGCAACCATTCGGCGAGCGTTTCGAGTTTGTCCGACGTCGGGATCGTGCGGCCCGTCAGCCATTTATGCGCGGTTTGCGGCGAAACGGGGTGCGTTCCGCGGTGACGCAGATTGAATCGGTTCGCCAGCTCCGTCGCGCCGGTGACCTTCTCCGGGCTGCGCCGCAGGGCGAATTTCAGGCGTTCCGAGAACGCGGCTTTTTCTTCGGATGTCGGCATGGGGAGATTGTGCAATTCCATCGCCGCGTCCCAGACAACCATATGGGATAAACGTATCTCGTTCGGACGAATCCCCCCTTGGTCAGGATGGGGAATGAAATTGAGGGACGCGGTGCCAAGCCCCTCCGGCACGCATACTCGTCCGAAATGGCCGCACCGTCATGACGCCGGACTGATACTCGGCTTATCCCCGGCGGGATAAATTCGGGCGAGTCCGAAGCCGGCGTCGCGGCCGGTGGCGTATGAGCCGGCACGCTACAATGCCGGCGTTCCGATGCCCGAACTGTTGCGCGGGCGCACCATTGACCCGCTGATTACCCGATTTCCCTGATTCCTTCGATTCCCATGCTCGCTACCGATTCCGATCCGATCGTCGCCATTGCCACTGCTGCCGGCCGGGGTGGCATCGGCGTCGTCCGCGTGTCGTTCGGGCGCGGCGGCGAGGCGGCCGCGCTGCCGCTGATCGACGCGTTGTGCGGGCAGAAGCTCGCGCCGCGTCATGCGAGCTACGTGCCGTTCCTCGACGCGTACGGCGCGCCGCTCGACCGCGGGATCGCGCTGTATTTCCCGGCGCCGCATTCGTACACCGGCGAGCACGTGCTCGAGTTGCAGGGGCATGGCGGGCCGATCGTGATGCAGCTGCTGCTGCAGCGCTGCCTGGATGCGGGCCGCGGCTTCGGGCTGCGGCTGGCGGAGCCGGGCGAGTTCACGCGGCGCGCGTTCCTGAACGACAAGCTCGACCTCGCTCAGGCCGAGGCCGTCGCCGACCTGATCGAGGCGAGCACCGAGGCGGCCGCGCGCTCGGCCGGGCGTTCGCTCGATGGCGCGTTCTCGCGGCAGATCCATGCGCTCGTCGACGACGTGATCACGCTGCGGATGCTGGTGGAGGCGACGCTCGATTTTCCGGAGGAGGAAATCGACTTCCTCGAAGCGGCCGACGCGCGCGGCAAGCTCGCGAAGATCCGCGCGCAACTCGCGCACGTGCTCGGCGACGCGCGACAGGGCGCGCTGTTGCGCGAAGGGCTGTCGGTCGTGCTCGCGGGGCAGCCGAACGTCGGCAAGTCGTCGCTGCTGAATGCGCTGGCGGGCGCCGAGCTGGCGATCGTCACGCCGATCGCCGGCACGACCCGCGACAAGGTCGCGCAGACGATCCAGGTCGAAGGGATTCCGCTGCACATCATCGATACGGCCGGGCTGCGCGAGACGGAGGACGAAGTCGAACGGATCGGCATTGCGCGCACGTGGAGCGAGATCGAGCGCGCGGACGTCGTGCTGCATCTGCTCGATTCGCGCACGGGGATGACGGCGGACGACGAAACGATCGCCGCGCGGTTTCCGGCCGGCGTGCCGGTGGTGCGCGTGCTGAACAAGACGGATCTGACCGGCGTGCCGGCGTGCGTCGAGCATCCGGCGGCAGAAGGCGATCTGACCGAGGTGCATCTGTCGGCGAAGCGCGGCGACGGGATCGACATGCTGCGTGCGGAACTGCTGCGGATTGCGGGGTGGCAGGCGGGGGCCGAGGGTGTGTATCTGGCGCGCGAGCGGCATCTGATCGCGCTGCGGGCCGCGCAGGAACATCTCGCGCAGGCGGCGGATCACGCGGAGCAGCGGGCGCAGTCGCTCGATCTGTTTGCCGAAGAGCTGAGGCTCGCGCAGGAGCAGCTCAATGCGATTACCGGGGAGTTCACGTCGGATGATCTGCTGGGGGTGATTTTCAGCAGGTTTTGTATCGGGAAGTGAGCAGTCGCCCATTGTTGCCAAACATCGTCGAGTGGATCGTTGCGTGACAAGGGTTTGAGGCCGAGAGCCAGCAACACTGGAGCGCCGAACTGACGCGTCGCAATATGCGACATCGATCAGCTATTTGGTAGCGGCCGTTCCGTTTGGTGTCGATGCGTCTCCGGTTCGCCGCTCCTCGCGAGTTGGTGGCGTTGTCTGCGATGCGGCAACATGCACGCGCGGTACGGGAGTTGTAATCGCACTGTACGCTTGGAAACTCCCCGTGGCGAAACCGATAAATGCAAGTAGACCTAGCAAAATGGATACGATGTTCGATATTGCTCCAGCGCGAAGAAGCCTTTTGTCTCCAGCTGCATGAGCATATCCATATTGCGAAAGATATCTAAATCCAGTGGCAAGGCCCGCACAGCCCATGCCGGAAGTAAATAGAAACATCGCCTTTCCCACTTGAGTCAACAATATGTCGCCCGGAACCATTGCTCCTTTCGTGATGGCATTTCCGACAAACGCCAATAGAGCTGCTGCTGCGCCGCCGTTGATGACGATGGCAGATTTTAGAGCAGTTTGTCCTGCCTCGACGACTGCCTTAAACATCTCAGTAGATGATGCGGTGTTGTATACCAACTGAGCTTTCCAAACCTCAAGATTGTAGGTGATCGGGTTTTGTGTGCCGTCGCTCGATATGTCGGTGTGGTTAACGGTTTTCTCGACGTGGTTCAGATAATTTCGTAAATTCTGAATGTCTATCTGTGTAATACCTTTTGATTCGATATCGTCGAGCGCATGACGAATATCATCGATGACCTCTTTGGTATTCATGTTTTCCCCGTGCGGCCTGTGGTCAGGTGGCGCTGTGTCACGAATTTTCCCACGGTTACCACCGGTGTGGGCAACAGCGTGATCCTGTGAGTTGGTTCCAAGAACTCGTTCCGCGAGCAGGTACACTTGTGGGCAATCGCCCGGTAGGATGACGAGGCTCGATGTTGTGCAACGGGGTATGCGTGGTGCATTGCACCAAGGGGAAGCGCGTTGATCACGATAAATACTGAAAAGCAGCTCATCCGAGTGGATGACTGGTCGACCATCGTCGAACGGGCGGGGTTCACCGGTGACCTAGACCCGAAGCAGCATGAGCTTAAGGAAATCATCGGCCGATACGCGTTCAAGGACAAACTGCGATGCGGTTTGTCGAGCTGTCATACGCCACACAATCGCGGCTATATCGTAGTGACCAAGAGTGGCTTGGAAACCAATATCGGAAAGGATTGTGGGAAGACCCACTTCGGTGTGGATTTCAACGACAAGTCCCGCCAGTTCGAGCGCGATATCACCGAGAAGGAGAACCGCGAGACCCTGTGGAGCTTCCATTTCCGCCTAGACGAGTTGATGCAGACCATCGAGGAAATTCGCAAGGAGGGGAGAGGTGCGGATTGGGTTTATAAACACGCTCGCCCGCTCGTAGATCTGAATAAAGGGGTTCCTGAAAAAATTGTCCGATACGTCTGCGACATGATCAAAAGAGGCAGCAACATCGTGACGGTCCCGCGTGAAGCCACAAAGGAAGAGGCGGACGCGGAGGAAGCGCGCACCGGCCGCCCCGTGCCGCGTCCGTTCATCATCGATGAGCTGGTCGGTCAGATCAGCAATCTCGATGCGCTATATCAAGAAAATAATTTGAAAGAGATACTTGTCGTCGACTTGGCGGCGACGTGTAAAGAATTGGCTGGGTTGGATATCGATACTCTGTCGTACACGCAGTTGTCGAAGTGGGTCAAATGGGTGGGTTCTATCGAGGCGAAACTTCAACGCGCTCGGGACGCAGTAGCATCGGGGCGCCAGCTTCTCACCGTCGACAACCTGTCGTGTCTGGGCAAGGTGTCATGGGTCGATGAATGGGAGTTCGAGCAATATCTCAAGACCCTCAACTGACCACTCTTAAAGATCGGTAATCAGATTTCAAGTTGGCTACCGCGGGGCTGGCCGACACGCTGACCGGCACCGCCAGCACGTCGGCCACGACGAACAGCGCAGTGCGCAGCGGCTAGCCGGGCCGTTCGAGCCAGTCGACGAGCTGCTGCTCGCCGCGCGTTCGGCATCCGCATGTAGATGCCCGACCACGTGGCGCCGCGCCGGATCGTCGCGAGCATCAGCGGTGTGCCGACCAGAGCGATCGCGACGTCGGTCGACAGCGTCGCTGCCGGGCGTCGCAGTCCCCCACGTCCGCAGGCCGGGCGCGACGCGCAACGCATCGCGGGCGGCTCCACCGTTGTATGCTGATGCTCCCGGACGCGCGTATTACCCAACACCATGCTTCACGAGAAGGCCATCATTGGTAGCAAGGACGTCTATATCGTCACATCGCACCACCACGTCCTGCAGTCATGGGCGGAGATTCGTCGGTCCCTAGTCGCTGCGCCGGTGCTGCTCACGCTCGACCATCACACGGACACTTACGAACCGTTCTACCGGCACCTGTTCGATGCCACGCGCAGAAAGACTGGCGGCGCTCGGGCAGCGGCCATGGAGGCGATGTTGCCGGGGATGATCGCTAACCTGCGCTACGACGACGAGGCGTCGGTGCTGGACGCCATTGGCAAGCTTCACAATGACGAACACATCCAGACCGCGATCGCAGCGGGGATCCTGTCCCGCGGCTTCGTCATCAACCTGTGCTACGAGACTTGCAGCGAGCCAGGCGTGCTCTACGAGGCGGGTTCGATTTGTGCGATCGGTTGCATGAAGGAGTCGCACGATGACGAGTGCACGCCGGTCCACTCGGCGCAGGTGCTGGAAACGGTCTATCTCGACCACGAGCTCAACGTGCTCAACGTTATGGCAGCGCGGGACGGTGTGCCGACGGTGGAGGCGGAACCCTATGTTCTCGACATCGACCTCGACTATTTCCACTCTGAAAAAGCGATTGAGCCGGACGATCCTGCGACCTTCTACCGCCTGGTACGTAACGCGGCCGCCGTGACCATCGCGATCGAACCGGAGTACGTCGAGGATTGTCGTGACAATGGCTCGAACATCACGAGTGAAGCCCTGCTCGAACGCATGAAGCAGCACATCGAAGCATCGATGGCGTGAGCATCAACGGCGCTGGGCGAGGATCTTGTGGATAACTCGAGTCACCTTGTGTCTTTAGCACGCAAATCGCTTTGTCGGGTTTCTGCCCTTGCTAGTCAAGGCATCCATCGATCTCGCTCGATTCTGTATTGGAAGTGAGCGGGCACTGAACTGTACGTTGCCGCTGCCAGCGGCGTGCCATCGAGTACGAACGGCATGGGCGCTCACGCATCGTCATGGCCGGATGCCGAAACGAATTCAAACATCCGGAATGGTGACGCAGTGCTCGGCCGGAGGGCATCAATCCCAATGACGATGATGATGGTAATACCCACCCCCACCGTAATACCCGCCACCATCAGGCACCACGATACAGCCGCTCAACAACACGGCGACGCCGGCAATCAGCAAAAGGGCCTTCTTCATCGCGTTCACCTGCTTGGATTCAATATGAAACCCAGCATAGCGAGCGGCCTCGCCCCAGGCTGTAAGCGATCGTATCCCCGCGCCGCAATCCGTAACGGCGGATTATTCCGGTCACAATGACCGTAACAATTCGCCAAACAGCAGACGTTTTCAGGCGACGACGACCCGGTTTCGCCCCGCATCCTTCGCGCGATACAGCGCGGCATCGGCAGCCTCGATCAACGCGTCGGGCGTCGACAGATCGTCGGCCGACACGGTCGCACAGCCGACGCTGACGCTCACGCGCCCGGCCGGCGAGTCGGGCATCGCGAGGTCGAGCCGCAGCACGGCGTCGCGCACTTCGTCAGCCACCACCCGCGCACCGCGCGCGCCGGTGTTCGGCAGCACGATGGCAAACTCCTCGCCGCCGTAGCGCGCGACGATATCGGCCGGCCGCCGCACCGCGCCGGCCAGTGCATTTGCGACGGCGATCAGGCACGCATCGCCCTTCACATGACCGAACGCGTCGTTGTACGCCTTGAAGCGGTCGACGTCGACCATCAGCAGCGACAGCGGTTCGCCCTGCCGCCGCGCCTGCAGGAACAGCGTGTGGAAATGATCGTTGAAGTGGCTGCGGTTGAACGCGCCCGTGAGTCCATCGCGCGCGGAAGAGCGGATCAGCGTCGCGTGCGCTTCGAACAGCTGCTGATACAGCATCGTCACTTCCCACGCGAGCACGCACACGAGCACGCCGGGCGTGAACATGCTGAACACGCGCGCGACATACCAGCCGACCGTGAAGCGGTTGGTGGACAGCAGGTTCAGCGTCGTATCGGTGAGGCAGGCGAGCACCGCGATCGCGAGCCACAGGTCGAGCGTCGTGCGCAGCCGGCCCGTGACCAGCACGGCCACGAGCGCGAGCACGTTGAGGACCCACACGACGAGCGCGATGCCGCTGACGGGCAGCACGGCCGCGTCGCGGGGCGGGTGGAATGCCGGCGGCAGCGACACGTTCAGCGCGAGCGCACACAGGAGCGCCGCCGCGACGGCCGGCCCGCCGACGAGCGCGACGGTCCAGCGGCGCGTCTCTTTCGCGCCGACCGGGGCGCGCGTCAGCCGCTCGCGTGCGACCAGCGCGGCCATCACGAAGCACGGAAAGCCGGCATGCCAGAAGACCCACATCCATGCGGCGCTTTGCGGGCGCGCGCCGAGCAGGCCGTGCGGGGCGAACACGCCGGGGAAGGTGAGCAGTTGCAGCGCGACGGCGAGCGCGGTGAACGCATAGGCGCCGCCGAGCGCACCGAGCACGGGCTGGCGCGTGACGGTGAACTGCGCGCCGAGGAAGAACGCGGCGATGCTCGCGGTCGTGAACACGGTGAGCGCGCACATCGGCATGAACGGCTCGACGGCCGGCAGCGCGACGTTCGCGTGCGGCGCGGCAATCCCGAGCGTGAGCAGGATGACGAGCGCAGTCAGCGCGCCGAACCACAGCTGACGTTGCGTCGTGTGCTGGATCAGGATGCCTTCCATGGAGTCCCCCGGACACGCGTGCTCGAACGCCCGATCTTGCGCCGGGCGGCACGCCTGCCGATCGCGGCGCGACCGGTGCGGCCCGATCCTATCGCGTTATTGGTCGGCGCTCAAATGCCGAGCCCCGGGCCGAAGTTGCCGGCGACCCAGCGCGTGACGGCGTCGACGTCCGCGTAGTCCTGTTCGGGCAGGCCGTCGAGCATCGACAGCACTTCGTTGCTGGCGCCGGCGTCGCGCGCGGCATCGACGATCGCATCCTTGTTCGCCGGATAGCGGACGGCCGCCAGCACATCGGCGATCTGCAGGTCGATCGTTTCGTTCGGGATATCGTGCGGAGGAGTGGTGGGCTTGTCGTTCACGTCGGCGTCTCGCGGGTTGGGCGGGAATCGGATCGAAGCGCAAGGGGCGTGCCCGGCAGGTTACGCGGCCCGGGTCGCCCCGGCCGGCGCTTGTCGCGGATGGCGATGATCGACGTCAATGCCCGCGTCGCACGCGGCGCCACGGATGCTTCCAGTCGATGTGCGGTGCGTTCTCGTCGCGCGGATGCTGGCGGCGGTGCTCCTGCCACAGTTCGTCGGAAAACAGCGCAGCCACGATGACGAGCGGCAGCACGAGGAAAATTCCGAGGATGACTTGCTCGATCACGATAGCCTCCTTGCGGTGGCAGGAACCCTTGCTCCCATTCTAGGCTCTGAACTCCGCCCGCGTTCAATTTCTTACAGTGCGAAACGGGCCCGAACGCGGCCGCGCCGCGCGGGCGTTCCGCACGTGCGCCGCCCTCAAAAAGGACATGAACATGCAACTCCAGAACGATACCAACACGCTCGCGCTGCGGCCGCTGGAGCGCCAGGACCTGCGCTTCGTCCACGAACTCAACAACGACGCGAAGATCATGCGTTACTGGTTCGAGGAGCCGTACGAAACCTTCTCGGAACTGTCGCAGCTGTACGACCGCCACGTACACGACCAGCGCGAGCGCCGTTTCGTCGCGGTCGATGCGCAGGACGAACTGGTCGGCCTCGTCGAGCTGATCGAGCTCGACTACATCCACCGCCGCGGCGAGTTCCAGATCATCATCGCGCCGCAGCGCCAGGGGCGCGGCTATGCGGGCCAGGCGACGCGCCTCGCGATCGAGTACGCGTTCAAGGTGCTGAACATGCGCAAGCTGTACCTGATCGTCGATACGTCGAACGCGGCGGCGATTCACGTGTACGAGAAATGCGGATTCCAGCACGAGGCCGAATTGAAGGAGGAATTTTTCGGGAATGGCGCGTATCACAACGCTTATCGCATGTGCATCTTCCAGCGCGATTATTTCGAACGGCAGCAAACCGCCTGAATAAAGCAGGGTAAACGCCACACCGGTAAAAGCGTTTGCGACGAGGCTTCGCGAACGCCGAATACAGGCGGGGAACTACGGATAAATACGGATACGCTTATACCTGGCATTTTTCTTGTATCAGGTATTTGCGATTCCGCGCTGCGGTAAAGTCGAATCGTTTCGGATGACTTTATGTGCATCGCATCAAAATGATCCGGATAGCGAAATGGATTATCCAAACCGTTCAATCGCCGCATTGTAATTTTGCTGAAAGCCTTGCCTGGTAACGCTCTCCGCCCGGCCACGCGGGTCGATGCGCAGTTTGGCCGCACTTGCCGGGTGTGCCCATTGCGCAAAAAGCAGCCTGCGCACGGGGTGCGACAATCCGCCGCTATTGCGGTCGCACAACAAATGTGCTTGCTATCGTTTACCGGTCTTCTAAAGTGAAAAACGCGGGTTCACGATCACCTTTAAACACATAGCTAACCCGGCCTGGTGCCCGCAAGCCTGGAGACAGAACATGATCAAGCGTACCGGTGTCCTTTTTGCCCTTGTCGGCGCATTTTGCGCTGTGTCGATTGCGCAGGCCGGCGGCGATTCGGCCGTCAAGCCGAAGCAGGAAATCCAGCTGACGAAGAACGCATGGGGCTGCCTGTCGAAAGACAATCTGGATTCCGTACTGAACCACGAACGTGACGGCAAGTCGCAGGCGAAGCAGCAGTACTTCGACGACTTCCGCTGCCTGTCGGTGCCGGAAGGCCAGCGTTTCCGCGTGGTGTCGGTCGATCAGGGCGACGTGCAGTTCGTCAGCGCCGACAACAGCGACCAGCAAGGCCTCTGGACCGATTCGCGCTTCGTCAAGCAGTAAGCGTCCCTTCATCGCGCCGTCGCACGACGCGCGAGCGCGCCGGCCCGACCAGCCGGCGGCGCGAACCGATCACGGCCCGGCGCCTGCCGGGCCGTTGCGCTGTGGATCGCGCCTCACGCACGCCGGACGGCGCGCATTCGGTATCATCACGGCCCGACCGAACCGAATGCCCGCCCGGGCCGCATCCGCATGGCGCTGAAATCCACGATCTACAAAGCCGAACTGCAAATCGCCGACATGGATCGGCATTACTACGCCGATCACGCGCTGACGGTGGCGCGCCATCCGTCGGAAACCGACGACCGGATGATGGTGCGCATCGTCGCGTTCGCGCTGTTCGCGCACGAGCGGCTCGAATTCTGCAAGGGGCTGTCGGACGTCGACGAGCCCGACCTGTGGCAGAAAGACCTGACGGGCGCGATCGACGTGTGGATCGAGGCCGGCCAGCCGGACGAACGCCGGATCTCGAAGGCGGCCGGCCGCGCCGGGCAGGTCACGGTGATCGCCTACGGCGGCAAGACGTCGGATATCTGGTGGCAGGGCGTGCGCAGCAAGGTCGAACGGCTGCGCAACGTGCAGGTGCTGTCGCTCGCCGACGGCGTCGCGGCCGCGCTCGGGCGGCTCGCGGCGCGCACGATGCGCCTGCAATGCACGGTGCAGGACGGCACCGCGTGGATCTCGAGCGCCGACCACGATCCGGTCGCGGTCGAGTGGACGGTGCTGAAGGCGCGCGAGGGCGCATAAGGGTCCGTACGGGCCCGTCAGGGCCCGCGCGCCGGCCGCGTTCAGCCGAGCGCGGCCGGCGGCCCCTTGAATTCGACCATGTTGCCTTCGGGATCGAACAGGTAGATCGACGGGCCGTAGCCGCCGGCGCCGTAGCGTTCGGCCGGCGCGCCGGGGCGAGCGCCATGCGCGGCGAAATGGGCGATCAGTGCGTCGGGATCGAACGGCTCGACGCGCAGGCACAGATGATCGAGGTTGCGCCCGGTGCCCGGCGGGCCGCTGTCGGGCCGGTCGATCGGGGCGCCGACCGTCAGCAGGTCGATCAGCGCGTCGCCGGCGCGCAGTTGCACGAGGCCCAGGTCGGGCTGTTCCTTCTCCACATGACAACCGACGGCATCGCAGTAAAAGCGCGTCATTGCCGCCATGTCGGTCACGCGCAGCACGATGTGATCGATTCCGCGGATGGTGGGCTTCATGGGCGGGACTCCTTCGCAGTCGACGAGCATCGAGTGTAGACGCATCGCGCCTGCGCTGCCGACCGGAACGCGGCACAATCGACGGACGAAAAAAAGCCCGTTCACGCAGAGCGGAACGGGCTTAATCCATATCAGGAGGAGACATGGAGGAGACAGTTCCAACTATACACACGGCGATGGTGCGACGCAATATTCCGATTGCAAAAAAACGTCAGGACGGCGATTTGTCGCATCCGCACTGCAACAAAAGGGTGACGGGACGATGACGAAAACGGCGCTGGAGCAGCCGCCGCGCACGTTTCGTCGGATTTGATCTTTATCGATGCGACCCCCGGCTCGCCGGCACGAATCACAGAGCAAGATTCAGGGCGCGACGGCATGTGCCGATGGCTAGAGTAGGCACCATCTACACTAGAGAGTGCGAGGTTCAGATGAAAACCGCCTATTCGACCGACGATGCCCGCTGGGGCGCCGTGACCGAGCGCGATCCGCATGCGGACGGCGCGTTCTTCTATGCCGTCAGCACGACCGGCGTGTTCTGCCGCCCGACCTGCGCGTCGCGGCAGCCGCGCCGCGAGAACGTGTCCTTTTTCGCCGATCCGGCGGCCGCGCGCGTGGCCGGCTTCCGGCCCTGCAAGCGTTGCCAGCCGGAAGGGCTGCCGCGCGAGCTGGAAATCGTCAATCGTGCATGCGCGGTGCTCGACGCGCACGCCGAGCGGCTCACGCTGCAGCAGTTGAGCGACGCCGTGCATGTGAGCCCGTTTCACCTGCAGCGGCTCTTCAAACGTGTGGTCGGCGTGTCGCCGCGGCAGTACCAGGCCGCGCAGCGCGGCGCCGCGTTGCGGCAGGCGCTGCAAAGCGGGCAGCCGGTCACGCAGGCGGCCGTCGACGCGGGGTTCAACTCGCCGTCGCGGCTCTATGCGTCGGTGCCGAGGGAGTTGGGGATGGCGCCGTCCGCATTCCGCCGCCAGGGCGCCGGCCTGCGGATCGACTATGCGACCGCGTCGACGTCGCTCGGCACGGTGCTCGTCGCCGCCACCGAACAGGGCATCTGCCGGATCGCGTTCGGCGACGACGCGGCGTCGCTCGTCGGCGAGCTGAAGGACACGTTCGCACGCGCCGAACTGGTCGAAGCGTCGGCCCGGCTCGCGCCGTTCGTCACGCAGATCCGCGCGTACCTCGACGGCACGCGGCAGGCGTTCGACCTGCCGCTCGACATCGCGCCGACCGCGTTCCAGCAGCGCGTGTGGGAAGCGCTGACGCATATCCCGTACGGCGAAACGCGCAGCTATTCGGAGATCGCCGAGGCGCTCGGCTCGCCGCGCGCGGTGCGGGCGGTCGCGTCCGCGTGCGCGTCGAATCCGGTCGCGCTCGCGATTCCGTGCCACCGCGTCGTGCAGAAGGGCGGCGCGCTCGCCGGCTATCGCTGGGGCGTGCGCCGCAAGGCGACGCTGCTCGCGGCCGAGGCGCGCCATGTTCACAACGATGAAGCCGAAGCCGAGACGGAGGGCAGTGCGGTTTGAGCATCGACACGACAACGATTACCTCCCTCGCGAACGGCGGCCCTGTGCCGCCGTCCGCGCAGATGGAGCTGCGCTACAAGGCGCCGTACGACTGGGCGCGCGTGCTGCGCTTCTTCAGCGGGCGCGCGATTCCCGGTGTCGAGCAGGTCGCGGACGGCGTGTATCGCCGCATCGTCGATCTGCACGGCGATGCGGGCCGACTCACCGTCACGAAACATCCGCGCAAGCATTGCCTGATCGCGACCGTCGAAGGGGCGGTCGCGCGTCACGTCGACGATGCGTTCGCCGCACGCGTCGCGACGATGTTCGACCTCGGCGCCGATCCGGCCGCGATCGGCGGCGGCCTCGCGCGCGATCCGTGGTTCGCGCCGCTCGTCGAGGCCGCGCCGGGGCTACGCGTGCCGGGCGCGTGGTCGGGGTTCGAGCTGGCCGTGCGCGCGATCGTCGGCCAGCAGGTGAGCGTGAAGGCCGCGACGACGATCGTCGGCCGGCTCGTCGAACGGGCCGGCGAACGCGTGATTCATGAAGACGACGGCGCGCCCGCGTGGCGGTTCCCGACACCCGACGCGCTGGCCGCGTGCGATCTCGACAAGATCGGGATGCCCGGCAAGCGCGTGGCCGCGCTGACCGGCGTGGCGCGCGCGGTGGCGGCCGGCGACGTGCCGGTCGATCGCGCGCATGCCGATCTCGCGACGCTGCGCAGCGCGTGGCTCGAGCTGCCTGGCATTGGCCCGTGGACGGTCGAATACATCGCGATGCGCGCATGGCGCGACCCGGATGCGTGGCCGGCATCCGATCTCGTGCTGATGCAGTCGATCGCCGCGCGCGACCCGGCGCTCGACCGGCTCGCCAGCCAGAAGCACCGCACCGAAGGCTGGCGGCCGTGGCGTGCGTATGCGGCGCTGCATCTGTGGAACGAAGTGGCCGACCGGGCAGGCGGCGCGCGCGGCGGGTAAGCACGCCGCGGCCGGGTGCGCCCGCAAGGAGGCGGCGCCGCAACCCGTCGCGCACGCGGTGCCGGCATGCGGCAAGCGCCGGGGCGTGACGCGGCGCCGTCACGGCGCTTCCGCCCCCTCCGATGCCGGCCAATGTAGCGCGTGCGATGCCTGCGCCCGCGTCGTTTCGCGATCGATCCAGCGGCAAGGTCGCACCTGCCGCCACCCGTTCACCGCTCACGTTTCTTCCGACGAATTCCGCCGACCGGCGTGCCGATCGGTCTCGCCCGGAACCGATGATGCAGACCGGGACTGCCCCGCCCGCCCCGCCCGATCACCCGCTCAGGCCCGCGCGCCGTGCCCGCGGCCACCTCAAGCGCGGCTTCCGGCGAGATGTTAAAGTGCCCGCTACCAACGAAGCGACCAACAATCCAGCCGGCCGCGCGCGGCGTTCTGCGCGCGGCCGTCACGCACTTGCGTCTCCATGTCGAACACCATGACTCACCGCCAGTCCGAACTGCTGCTGAAACGCCTCGACGCGCTGAGTTCGGGCCCGACGCGGCAGCATCTGCCCGACGGCCTGCGCGGCATCGAGAAGGAAAGCCTGCGCGTGACGCGCGACGGGATGATCGCGTTCACGCCGCATCCGCGCGCGCTCGGTTCGGCGCTCACGCATCCGGCGCTGACGACCGACTATTCCGAAGCGCTGATCGAACTGATCACGCCCGCGGAGCGCGACGCCGCGCTCACGCTCGAACGCCTCGACGAGCTGCATCGCTACGTCTATGCATCGCTCGGCGACGAGATCCTGTGGAACGATTCGATGCCCGGCCTGCTGCCGGCCGACGACCAGATCCCGATCGCCAACTACGGCACGTCGAACATCGGCCGCCTGAAGACGGTGTACCGCCGCGGCCTCGCGTATCGCTATGGCCGCACGATGCAGTGCATCGCCGGCATCCACTACAACTACTCGTTGCACGAGGAAGTGTGGCGGCGCCTGCATGAGGAAGAAGCGTCGACGGCGACGCTCGTCGATTACCAGTCGGAACGCTATCTCGCGCAGATCCGCAACTTCCGCCGCCGCAGCTGGCTGCTGATGTACCTGTTCGGCGCGTCGCCGGTGCTCGACACGAAGTTCCTGCGCGGCAAGCCGCACAAGCTCGACACGTTCGACGCCGATACGCTGTACCGGCCGTATGCGACCAGCCTGCGGATGAGCGATCTCGGCTACTCAAACACGACGGCCCAGGCCGCGTTGCACGTCGACTACAACACGCTGCCGGGCTATCTCGACGCGCTGTCGAAAGCCGTGAGCGAGCCGTATCCGGCGTACGAGGCGATCGGCACGCATCGCGACGGCGAGTGGATCCAGATCAACACGAACGTGCTGCAGATCGAGAACGAGTTCTACTCGACGATCCGGCCGAAGCGCGTCACGTATTCGGGCGAGCGGCCGCTGCATGCGCTCGCGTCGCGCGGCGTGCAGTACATCGAAGTGCGCTGCCTCGACATCGACCCGTTCGAGCCGACCGGCATCGCGCTGGAGACCGCGCGCTTCATCGACGCGTTCCTGCTCGCGTGCGCGCTCGACGACAGCGCGCCGCTCGACTGCGACGCGTACAAGGAAGCGAACGCGAACTTCGGCAGCGTGACGCTGGACGGCCGCAAGCCGGGGCTCACGCTGACGCGCGAAGGTCGATCGGTCACGCTGCAGCAGTGGGCCGATGAACTGATGGCCGATATCGAAATCGTCGGCCGCCGGCTCGACGAAATCCGCGGCGGCGACGAACATGCGCGCGCGATCGCCGCGCAGCGCGAGAAGCTCGCCGATCCGGAGCGCACGCCGTCGGCGCGCGTGCTGCGCACGATGCGCGAGAACGGCCAATCGTTCCTCGCGTTCGGGCTCGCGCAGAGCGAAGCGCATGCCGCGCATTTCCGCGCGCATCCGCCGTCGGCCGAGACGCTGCACACCGAGCAGGCGCTTGCCGCCAAGTCGCTGGCCGAGCAGGCCGAGCTCGAAGCGAAGGAGGCCGGATCGTTCGACGCATTCGTCGCCGCCTATCGCGCCTACACGCTGAACCGCTTCAGCGTGTGACGATCGCGCATGCGGCCGGCGCGGCGTGTGCCGCGCCGCTGCCGTGCGATCCATCCGGTTCCGTCGGTGAGTCGGTTAGTGATGCGCATACGTGCCCCGGTCGATTGCGTGTGGCAGCGCCGGCTTGCCTGATTCCCCGGTCGCCCGGCCGTCGCTGCCGTAACCGGCAACGTCGCCTTCACCGCGCGCCTGCGCGGCACGCTGCATGACCGCCTGCATGTTCCGGGGAAAATCGGGACTACTTGCGAGGCTCGTCCGGTAGCCCGCGGCCTCCAGTTCCACGAGTTCCTGGCGGACCTGCGCGCGGGTGAGTGTCGACGCGGCTTGCGCGTGAGCGGCGAACGCCGCGCCGATCAGCACGAATGCGCATGCCGCGTGTTTCATCGTTTTCATCGTGTGTGCTCCGTGAGGTTCCGGTGCCGCGCCATCGCCGGCGCGGCCGGAAACGATGCAGCCAGTCTAGGCTTCGGAGGCCAAACGAAACATCCTCGTGGCTGGCAGTCACCTTTTCCGGCCGCGCAACATTGCGGGCTCCGGCGAGCCGGCCGCGACGGGTTTCCTGTCGAATGCGCCAGCCGCACGCCATCTGCCGGCCAGCGTGCGGCGGCCGGTTCGCACCGGCTCGCCCGCATCGGGCTTCTCCCCCTTGTACAAGCGCGTCGCGCCTCCTAACCTCTTTTAAGCGACCGATCGGTTGGCCGCGCAACGTCGTTGCGTAAGCAAGCGCCTGATCGTGGCCGTGACTGCAGGACATCGCCTTGACCCGAACCCGGCGCATCGAGATGCGAACCGGGTCGACTCTGGAGACACGATGAATCCCACCGACGCCCTACCGCCCGGCATCGTCTTCGCGCAACCGTTGACGCCTATCGCCGGCTCGCTGCTCCTGTCGTTCCTCGTCGCGGTGATCCCGATCGCGGTCGCGCTGATCGCGCTCGGCGTGCTGCGCCGCCCCGCGTGGCAGGCGTCGCTCGCCGGGCTCGTCGCGGGCCTCGCGGTGGCGATCGGCGCGTGGGGGATGCCGGCCGGGCTCGCGTTCAACGCGGTCGGCGCCGGCATGGCGCTCGCGGTCGTGCCGGTGATGTGGATCGTCTTCAACGCGCTGCTGCTGTACAACATCGCGGTGAAGTCGGGCCGCTTCGACCAGTTCCGGCAATGGATGCTCGACAACCTGCCCGACGATCGCCGTCTCGTGCTGCTCGTCGTCGCGTTCTCGTTCGGCTGCCTGCTCGAAGGGATCTCCGGATTCGGCACGCCGGTCGCGATCACAAGCGCGCTACTGATCGCGCTCGGTTTCCCCGCGCTCGAAGCGCTCACCTATACGCTGCTGTTCAACACGGCGCCGGTCGCGTTCGGCGCGCTCGGCGTGCCGATCACCGTGCTCGGCGCGGTCACGTCGCTGCCGCCCGCGACGCTCGCGCAGATGGTCGGCCGCCAGTTGCCGTTCTTCGCGCTGCTGCTGCCGTTCTACGTGGTCGGCGCGTATGGCGGGCTGCGCTCGATCGCGAAGCTGTGGCCGGCGCTGCTCGTGTCGGGCGGCAGCTTCGCGATCGCGCAGTTCGTCACGTCGAACTTCCTCGGCTACCAGCTCACCGACGTGCTGTCGTCGCTCACGTCGCTGATCGTGACGATCGGTTTCCTGCAGCTGTGGAAGCCGCAGCCCGATCCGCAATACGCGCTCGCGCGCAGCGTGCCGGCCGCTGCCGGCGCCGCGCGCGCGGGTTTCGGCGGCTGGCTGCCGTGGCTCGTCGTGTCGGTGGTCGTGATCGTGTGGGTGCACGCGAACATCGCGGCGATCGGCGACGTGAAGATCAAGTGGCCGGGCCTGCACAACGCCGTATACGTGTCGCTGTATCACAAGCCGTACGCGGCGATCTGGGATTTCCAGCCGCTCGGCACGGGCACCGCGATCCTCGTGTCGGCAATCATCACGGCCGCGCTGACGCGCACCGGCCCCGGCGCGTTCGTCGAATGCGTGGTGAAGACGTGGCGGCAGACGTGGATCGCGATCGTCACCGTGATGATGATCGTCGGGCTCGCGTACCTGCTGAACTACTCGGGCATCAGCTATACGCTCGGCACCGGCGTCGCGTCCACCGGTGCGCTGTTCCCGCTGGTGTCGGCATCGCTCGGCTGGATCGCGGTGTTCCTGTCCGGCAGCGACACGTCGGGCAACGCGCTGTTCGGCAACCTGCAAGTTGTTGCCGCCCGGCAGCTCGGCCTCGATCCGGTGCTGATGGCCGCCACCAACTCGTCGGGCGGCGTGATGGGCAAGATGATCTCGCCGCAGAACATCGCGACGGGCGTGTCGACGACGGACCTGAAAGGGCAGGAGGGTGTCGTGTTCGCACGCACCTTCTGGCACAGCGTGATCCTCACGCTGTTGCTCGGCGTGCTGGTGTTCCTGCAGCAGCACGTGCTGACGTGGATGATTCCGGCGCTGCCGAAGTGACGCGCGGCGCGGCGACAGAAGGAAGGCACGAGGAAGGCAGCGAGGGAAGGCGCGGGAAAAGCGCCACGCAATGTGCGGAACTGGCGAACGCGCGGCGGCTCAGCGCGCGTTCGCCCGCCGCGTCGTTCGTCCGGTTTCGATCGCGTCGGCAGCATCGACCACGCCGGCCGCTTCGCCTCCGCCCGGCAGGATGCACGCAAGGAACGCATCGATCGCGGGGCTCTGGCGGCGCGCTTTCAGGTAGTACACGTATTCGTCGATCGTCGTGTCGATGCCGCGCAGCGCGATCACGCGCAGGTCCGGATGGCGTTCGGCCTCGCCGAGCGGAAACAGGCTCCCACCCACCCCATGCAGGATCGCCTCGCGAATCGCTTCGCGGCTGCCGATCTCGGCGACCGACGTCGCCGCGACGCCGGCCGTGGCGAGGATCGTCTCCGTGCAGCGGCGCGTGACCGACCCTTCCTCGCGCATCAGCAGCCGCACGTCGGCGAGCCGCGCCGCGTCGATCGACTCGAATCGCGCGAGCGGATGATGGCGGTGCACGACGAGCACGAGCGGATCGGTCGAGATCACCTTGCGTTCGAGGCCGTCGGCGTCGTTGCGCTGCGACGAGACCGCGAGATCGATGCGGAACTCCTGCAGCGCCTGCAGGATTTCCTCGGAGTTGCCGATCCGGCACGTGAGCGCGATCGACGGGTGCGCGCTCGAGAAGCGGCCGACCGCATCCATGATGTAGTACGGGCCCGTCGCGCCGATCCGCAGATGGCCCTCGAACAGGCCGCCGACGTTGCGCAGCATGATGTCGGCCTGCGCCTCGAGCGCGATCATCTTCTCGACGAGCGGCAGCAGCTCGATGCCCGTCTCGGTCACCTCGAGCTTGCGGCCGCTGCGGTAGAACAGCTCGACGCCGTACACCTGCTCGACCTGCCGGATCTGCGCGGCGATCGTCGGCTGGCTCACGCCCAGGTGGCGCGCGGCGCGCGTGATGCTGCCCTGCCGGACGGTCGCGTGGAACGCCTTCAGCTGATCGAACACGACTCGGCTTCTCCCCTCTTCATCGCGCGTCAGCGTAGCGCACGGATATGTCGGCCGGATGAAAGACGCGCCGTGCGAGACTTCGAAAAAAAGCTGGGGGTGACCGCAAGAAACCTGCGGGAACCGGTCACGGCCGGGACATGCCGGTGCGGGGTAATAACGGCGACGCCAGATCGCCGGCCCGCTCGCCCGGCGCCCCCACTCCCACCGACCACAGGTGCTCTTCATGTCTTCGAACAATCGACGCGATTTTCTGCGCCTCGCCGCGCAGTCGGCCGGCGCGATGGCCGCCTACGCGGGCTTTCCGCCCGCGATCCGCAATGCGCTGGCGATGCCGGCCGCCTATCGCACCGGCACGATCCGCGACGTGGAGCACGTCGTGATCTTCATGCAGGAAAACCGTTCGTTCGACCATTACTTCGGCGGGCTGCGCGGCGTGCGCGGTTTCAACGACCCGCGCCCGCACCTGCTGCCGAACGGCGCACCGGTGTGGCAACAGCCGCCGGCGTCGGTGTTCACGAAGAACTACCATTCGCGCGGGCTCGATCCGTCGGCGCCGTACGTGCTGCCGTTCTATCTCGACCCGAAGCAGACGACCGAATTCCAGCCGGGCACCAACCATGGCTGGAGCAGCGGCCACCTGTCCTGGAACAACGGCCAGTGGGACCAGTGGGTGAACCAGAAGCAGGACGTGCTGACGATGGGCTACCTGAAGCGCCAGGATCTCACGTACCACTACGCGCTCGCCGACGCGTTCACGATCTGCGATTCGTACTTCTGCTCCGCGCATGCCGACACGGCGCCGAACCGGATCTACCTGTGGACCGGCACGGTCGACTCGCGCAACGTCTACGGCAGCGCGCCGAACGGCCCGGGCATCGGCGAGCGCAACGACGTGAACGGCTACACGTGGACGACCTACGCCGAACGGCTCGAGAACGCGAAGATCAGCTGGAAGGTGTACCAGGGCGGCACCGGCATTCCGGGCGACCCGACCGACAACTACACCGACAACTCGCTGATGTTCTTCAAGCGCTTCCAGGTGAAGGAAGGCGCGAGCGGCCCGCTGGTCGACAAGGGCGCGTCGGACCACACGCTCGCCGAACTGAAGGCCGACGTGCAGGCCAACCGGCTGCCGCAGGTGTCGTGGATCGTGTCGCCGTACAAGTACAGCGAGCACCCGCAGGCGTCGCCGACCGACGGCGCGTTCTACATCAACATGGTGCTCGAGGCGCTGACGTCGAACCCGGAAGTGTGGGCGAAGACGGTGTTCATCCTGAACTACGACGAGAACGACGGGCTGTTCGACCACGTCGTGCCGCCGGTGCCGCCGGTCACGAGCGGCGTGGGCGGGCAGGGCATCGTGTCGTCGAACCTGCTGTCGAATCTCGGCGACGAGCTGCTCGACCTGAACAAGTACCCGGGCGAAATGAGCCCGCTCGTGCCGGGCGCCGACCCGGGCGGCATCCAGCCGATCGGCCTCGGGCCGCGCGTGCCGCTGATCATCATCTCGCCGTGGACGAAGGGCGGCTGGGTCTGCTCGGAGACGTTCGACCATACGTCGGTGCTGCGTTTCCTCGAAGCGCGCTTCGGCGTGAAGGAGCCGAACATCAGCGCGTGGCGCCGGTCGATCTGCGGCGACCTCACGTCGGCGTTCGACTTCTCCGCGCGTCCCGACACGCGCACGGTCAGCTTCACGGTGCCGCAGCACATCGCCACCGCCGGCCAGGCGTACCAGGTGCCCGCGCAGCAGTCGATGCCGGCGCAGGAGCCCGGCACGCGTCCGGCGCGTGCGCTGCCGTACGAGCTGTTCGTGCACAGCCGCGTGGGCGCGCATGACGACACCGTGTCGCTCGACTTCGCGAACACCGGCGACGCGGGCGCCGCGTTCTACGTGTACGACCGCCGCAACCCGGCGACGCCGCCGCGCCGCTACGCGGTGTCCGCGCGCGACCGCTTCGTCGATACGTGGAGCACGTCGGCCGCGCGCGGCGAGTACCATCTGGCCGCCTACGGCCCGAACGGCTATCTGTGCGAATTCCAGGGCAACACGCGGCTCGCCGCGGATGGCCGCCACGCGAACCCCGAAGCGAAGCTCGGCTACGACGTGCGCAATCGCCACGTGTACCTGCAACTGCGCAACAGCGGCCGCGCGACGTGCCGCGTGACGGTCGACAACGCGTACAGCCATGCGCATGCGCGCACCTACACGCTGGCGCCGGGCGAGCGCGTCGAGGGGCACTTCGAGCTGTCGTCGAGCCACGGCTGGTACGATCTGACGATCACCGCGACCACGCTGCGCGGCGGCGACGACAAGGTCGTGCGCCGCTTCGCGGGCCACGTCGAGACGGGCCGGCCGAGCCACAGCGATCCGGGGCCGGTGAAGCAGACGGCCTGACGGCGCGACGCGGCGGTCGTGCGAAGCGGGGCAGTTCGCCCGTAGCGCGCGACCACCGCGTGCCGGCTGCAGGCGGGTGGCGCTCCGCCCCGCAGGATTGGCTTTTGGAAACTGAAAACTGTTGACAATATGTCGGGCCGAGGGTATACAAGGATCATTCGCCGATATGGCGCCCTCGTTTTCATCCACAGCCCCGCTGCCTGCCCGACCATGACTGCCCCGAACGCGCTCAGCGCCATCGAACTCCTGCAAAGCCAGTCGCTCGCGATGATCGTCCAGGACATGCTCGAGCGCGCGATCGTCTCCGGCGAATACGCGCCCGGCGAAAAGCTCAACGAAGTCGAGATCGCGACCAGGCTGAACGTGTCGCGCGGCCCGGTGCGCGAGGCGTTTCGCGCGCTGGAGCAGGCCGGCCTGTTGCGCAACGAGAAGAATCGCGGCGTGACCGTGCGGGTCGTGCCGCTGCGCGAGGCCGAGGAGATCTACGAAGTGCGCGCGATGCTCGACGAATCGGTCGCACGCGCGCTCGCGAAGCGCATCTCGCCCGATACGCTGAAGGTGCTGAAGGGCATCATCCAGTCGATGAAGGACGCCGCGAAGACGCACGACGTCACGCGCTATACCGAGCTGAACGTGCAGTTCCACGACGCGATGGTCGTCGGCGTCGGCAATACCCATCTCACCGATACCTACCGCCGGCTCGTGCGCCAGCTCGGCCTGCTGCGCCAGGCGGCGATCGAGGCCGAGGAGGATGCGATCGCCGTGTCGGCGGCCGAGCACGACAAGATCGTGCAGGCGCTCGCGGCCGGCGACGAGGACAAGGCCGTCGCGCTCGTGCGCGAGCACGTCGCGCACGGCCTCGCGCGGATGCGCCGTACGCACGACGAGCAGGGGCTGCCCGCGACGGGCAAGGCGGCGCGGGAGAAGGCCGGCGCGTAAGCGTCGGTCAATGCCCGCGCGGGCTGCCGCGCACCGGCAAAGGGACGCGTCGCCGCGTCCCTTTTTCGTTGTGGATTCCGTTCAGCGTTTCGTCACGCCTTGTCGGCCTTCCCCGCCGCGCTCGCGAATTTCGCGAGCCACGTATCGATCACCGACGGCTGCCGGCTCTCCTCCTCCGCGCGCTCCTTGCGACGGATCGCGTTGCGCACGACGTGCGCGCCGACATAACGGATCGGCTCCGGCGGAAAATGGCCGAGCGGGCCGCGCACGATCGGGCTGCGCGTCCATGCGTTGTCGAGGCCGAGCACCAGCGACGACAGGATCTGCCCGCCCATGTAGGTCGGCCCGACGCCGTTGCCCGAATAGCCGAAGCCGTAGAACACGTTCGGTGCGTCGTCGAGGCGGCCGAAGAACGGGAAGCCCGTCACCGAACGATCCGACGGCCCGTTCCAGCTCGCGGTGATCGGCACGCCGGCGAGCGACGGGAAGAATTCGCGCAGGCTGCGCGTGAGCTGCGCCTCGTACGGCGAGCGGCGATCGAACACGGGCGCGATGCGGCTGCGCCACGAGAACGTGTTGCCGCCCTTGCCGAGCATCAGCCGCCCGTCGGCGGTCGTGCGGTAGTAGTACACGAAAATCCGCGAATCGAGCACCGATACGCCGTCCACGAGCCCGGTCCGCGCGAGCAGCTCCGGGCATTTCTCGGTGATCACCATGTCGCTCGACACCACCGCGATCGTCCGTTCGAACTGCGGGAAGCGGCTCGCCATCCACGCGTTGATCGCGAACACGAGCTTGCCCGCCGTGACGCTGCCGGACGGCGTGCGCACGACGACCGGCTGGCCGGGCGTGAAGTCGAGCATCGGCGTGCGCTCGTAGATGCGGATGCCCATTGCAAGCGCGATGCGGCGCAGCCCGCGTACGAGCTTGCCGGGATGCACGGTCGCGGCGATCGGCGAGTAGACGCCGTCGAGATTGCGCGCGGAGCCCGAGCGGCGTGCGACCTCGGCGGGCGGCAGCGGCTCGTAGCTGTGGATGCCGCATGCGGCGAGCGCGTCGAGCACCGGCGCGAGCGTGCCGACCTGCGCGCGCGACGTCGCGGTGTACAGCGTGCCGTCGAGCCGCAATTCGGCGTCGATGTCGTGCGCGCGGCAGAAATCGGCGATGTGCTGCACGGCCGCTTCCGATGCCTTAACGAGCCGGATCGCCTCGGCTTCGCCGAACAGGCGCCGCAGCGTCAGGAATTTCGCGGACCACGTGAGCAGGCAGCCGCCGTTGCGGCCGCTCGCGCCGGCGCCGCACAGGTCGGCCTCGAGGATCGCGATGTCGAGCGCAGGGTTGTGCTGCTTCGCCTGGATCGCGGTCCAGAGGCCCGTGAAGCCGCCGCCGACGATGCACACGTCGGCCTGCGTCGCGCCTTGCAGCGCGGGGGCGAGATCGCCGTCGTTGAACAGCGCTTGTTCGATCCAGAAGGGTCGCATCGGAGGTTCGTCGATAAGGGGCCGCGCGGCGCACGGCCGGAAAAACGGGCGGCCGCATGCGCCTGCGCACGCGGCCGGGACCATCGCGTCACATCGTCAGGCCGCCGCTTCGGCCGATACGCGGCGCACGCCCATCGCGCGCAGCGTGTCGGCGATCGCGGCGACGGCGCCTGGTATGCCGGCTTCGCCGAAATGGCCGATGCAGCCGACGCGGAACGTCTCCACTTCGGTCAGCTTGCCCGGATACAGAATGTAGCCGCGCTTTTTGACCTCCTGATAAAACCGCTTGAAGTCGTAGTTCGGATCGTCCGGCGCATGAAACGTGACGATGATCGGCGCCTGGATCGCGGGATCGAGGAACGGCCGGAAGCCGAGTGCGCGCATCCCGTCGATCAGCGCGTGGGTGTTGCGCTGGTAGCGGCCGCCGCGCGCGGCGAGCCCGCCTTCGTCGACGTATTGCGCGACGGCCGCGTCGAGCGCGGCGACCACGTGCGTGGGCGGCGTGAAGCGCCACTGCGTCGTGCGCTGCATGTAGACCCACTGGTCGTACAGGTCCATCGCGAGCGAGTGGCTGTTGCCTTCGCAGCGTTCGAGCGCGCTGCGCTTCGCGATCACGAAGCCGAGCCCGGGCACGCCTTCGAGGCATTTGCCGGACGCGGCGATCACTGCGTCGAACGGCGTCGTGCGCGCGTCGATGTCGATCGCGCCGAACGAGCTCATCGCATCGACGATCAGTGCGCGCCCGTGCTTGGCGACGACCTGCGCGACGTCGTGCAGCGGGTTCAGCACGCCGGCGCCGGTTTCGCAGTGCACGAGCGCGACGTGCGTGATCGACGGATCGGCCGCGAGCGCGCGCTCGACGTCGGCCGGATCGACGCGGCGATCCTCGCGGTAGTCGATCGTCGTGAGCCGCCGGCCGAGCACGCGGCAGATCTTCGCGAGGCGCTGGCAGTATGCGCCGTTGTTCGGCACCAGCACGTGGCCGTCGCGCGGCACCAGCGTGCCGATCGCCGCCTCGACCGAGAACGTGCCGCTGCCTTGCAAGGGCACGCATTCGTGTGTGCCTTCGCCGTGCACGATCCGCAGCAGGCGTTCGCGCAGCCGCGCGGTGATCGCGTTGAAGTCGCCGTCCCACGAACCCCAGTCGCGCAGCATCGCGTCGCGCGTGCGGTCGGAGGTCGTCAGGGGGCCGGGGGTGAGCAGGATGGGCGGGGCGGCGAGCGTCATGGTGTCTCCTTGATGAAGTCGGGACGTCACGTGGATACGGCAGGGAATCAACGGCGATGCGGATGGCGCCACGCCTGCGTACGACGCAGCAGGCGATGCGAGATGCAGGCGAACAGCACGCACGCGAACGACGACGTCGCGAGCACGAGCGTGGCCATCGCGGCGGCCGGGCCCATCTGGCCCGCGTCGTCGAGGTTCAGGATCGCGACCGATGCGGGCTGTGTGTCCGGCGAGTACAGGAACGCGACGGCGGACACCGTCGTCATCCCGTTGACGAACAGGTAGCGCGCGATCAGCAGGATCGCGGGCAGGCACACGGGCACCGTGACCCGCAGGAAGGTCTTGTAGAACGGCACCTTCAGCGACGCGGATACGGCCTCGAACTCGCCGTCGATCTGCCTGAGCGCGGTTACCGCGGTGAGATGGCTCGACGCGTAGTAGTGGACGACCGTGACGATCGCGAGCAGCCACAGCGATCCGTACAGCCCGTTCAGCGGATTGCCGGGCGCGTTGAACAGGAAGATGTAGCTGATGCCGAGCACGAGCCCCGGCACGCCCATCGGCAAGATCGCGCACAGGCTGATGAAGCCGCGCAGCCAGCGTGCGCCGCGGGTCTTCTCGATCAGGTAGGCGCCGCCGAACACGACGATCGTGCCGCCGATCGCCACCGTCGCGGCCATCCGCAGGCTGTTCTTGTAAGCGTCGAAGATGCCGGCACCGATCAGCCCCATCTCGTAATGCTGCAGCCCGAGGGTCATCTGGTACGGCCAGAACTTCACGAACGACGCGAACACCGAGATGCCGACCACCGCGATGAAGAACGCGCACACCAGCGCGCAGTACGCGAGCATCGCGGCGTCGAAGCCGCGCGACGGCTTCGGCTGGTACGGCGTCGAGCGCGCGCCGAGCTGCGACTGCTGGCGGCGGCGGATGAAGTAGTCGACGCCGAACGCGACGAGCGCCGGGCACAGCAGCATCAGGCTCACGACCGCGCTGCGGTTGAAATCCTGCAGCCCGATGATCAGCTTGTAGATGTCGGTCGACAGCACGTTGTACGAGCCGCCGATCACGACCGGCACGCCGAAGTCGTTGATGCACATCGTGAACGCGACCATCGTCGCGCTGATCAGCCCGTACTTCGCGCCGGGCAGCGTGATCGTGAAGAACTTGCGGATGCGGCGCGTGCCCATCGCGTCGGCAGCCTCGTAGAGCCGGCCATCGGCGAGCGACAGCGCGGTGACGAGGATCATCAGCACGTGCGGGAACGACGCGTACACCATGCTGAGCACGATGCCCGGCAGCCCGTAGATCGAATGGCCGTGCAGCAGCGGCTTCAGGAGCCCCGCATTGCCGAACCAGTAGATGAACGACACGGCCGACAGCAGCGTCGGCGCGAGCAGCGGCAGCAGCGCGATCGTGCGCGCGGCGTTCTTCAGCGGCATGCACGAGCGCGTCAGCGCATATGCGAACGTGAACGCCATCGGCACGACGATCATCGTGACGAGTGCGCCGACCGTCAGCGAATGCAGCATCGAGCGCAGCACGCCGCTGTCCTCCAGGTACTCGACGAAGTTGTGCGCGCCGACGAAACGCCCGTCCGCGTCGACGAAGCATTTCTGTACGACGAGCGCGAGCGGCAGCAGCAGGAACAGCGACATCAGCGCGGCCATCGCGACGAGCGCGAGCTGCGCGAGGCGGTCGTGCCAGTGCGTGATCTGCCGCACGTCGGCAGGAGCGGACGCGCCGCGGCGGCGCTCGGTCAGGACGGTGCTCATTGCAGTCGCTCCTTCGCGCACGGGAACACGCGGACATGCTCGCGATCGAGCGCGAGGTCGATGCGCGCGCCGGCCTGCACGCCGGTGCGGTCGACGTCGTGATACGACAGGTCGGCGACGATCTCCTGGCCGTCGAGCCCGTCGATCCGGAAGCTCACGCGGCAGAACGCGCCGAGGAATTCGAGCTTCTCGACGCGGCCGGCCAGCACGTTGTCGGCCGTCTCGCCCGGCACGCGGATGCGCAGGTCCTCCGGCCGCACGTAGACCGACACCGCCGCGCCCTGCGCGGGGCGGGCCGCGCCATGGCGGCAGTCGAAGCCGACGCCGCCCGCGCGCAGCGTGCCGTCCTGCGCGACTTCGGCCGGAATCGTGTTGACGCGGCCGATGAAGTCCGCGACGAACGGCGACGCGGGCTGCCGGTAGATTTCGAGCGGGGTGCCGATCTGTTCGATGACGCCGTGGTTCATCACGACGATGCGATCGGCCATCGACAATGCTTCTTCCTGGTCGTGCGTGACCATGATCGTCGTCACGCCGAGCCGCTGCTGCAGCGCGCGGATTTCCTGGCGCAGCCGCACGCGCACGCGCGCGTCGAGCGCCGACAGCGGTTCGTCGAGCAGCAGCAGGCCGGGGGACGTGGCGAGCGCACGCGCCAGCGCGATGCGCTGCTGCTGGCCGCCGGACAACTGGCCCGGATGCTTGCGATGGCTGTCGGGCAACCCGACCAGCGCGAGCAGCGTGTGCACGCGCTCGTGGATCGCGTCGCGCTTCATCTTGCGGTTCACGAGCCCGTACGCGACGTTGTCGTACACGGTGAGGTTCGGGAACAGCGCATACGACTGGAACACGATGCCGTAGTCGCGCAGTTGCGGCGGCAGCCGCGAGATGTCGCGGCCGTCCTGCATGATGTGGCCGGCGTTCTGCGTCTCGAGCCCCGCGATGATCCGCAGCAGCGTCGTCTTCCCGCAGCCGGACGGCCCGAGGAAACAGATCATCTCGCCCTTCATCACGCTCAGGTTGATGTCGGTGAGGACCTGTGTGTCGTTGTACCGCTTCTCGATGCGTTCTACGCTCAGATAAGGTGCCATGCGCGCCTCCAGAGAGGGGCGGCCCGGGGGCCGGATTCGACGACGGAAAGGATGGCGTGGGGCGGCGCGCGGCGCGGCCCCGCTGCCGGTCGCGGCGTTACTGCTGGGCTTTCGCGCCGTAGCGCTTCTGCCACGTATCGAGGATCGACTGGCGGTTCTTCGCCGACCACACGAAGTCGTTCTTCACGAGCAGGTCCGAGTAGTTGTCGGGGATGCCGGCCAGCTTGCGCGCGACGCCCGGATACGCGACGATCGCCCACCAGCGCGCGGTGATCTGGTTCGCTTCCTTGCTCGCCATGAAGTCGGCGAGCTTCTTCGCGGCGTCGGGCTGTTTCGTCGTCTTCATGATCGCCGTGCCTTCCATGTCCCAGCCGAGCCCTTCCTTCGGGAACACGAGATCGATCGGCGCGCCCTGCGACTGCAGTTCGTGGCCGCGGAACTCGAATGAGATGCCGATCGGGAATTCGCCGGTGCCGGCGAGCGTGCACGGCTTCGAGCCCGAGTGCACGTACTGCGCGACGTTCTTGTCGAGCGCGTCCATGAATTTCCAGCCGCGGTCGTCGCCGAAGGTCTGCAGCCACGCGGTCACGTCGAGATAGCCGGTGCCCGACGACACCGGGCTCGGCATCACGATCGCGCCTTTGTAGACCGGCTTCGTCAGGTCTTCCCACGACGTCGGCTTCGGGAGGTTCTTCGCCTGCGCGGCGACGCGGTTGTAGCAGATCGTCGCGCCCCACACGTCCATGCCGACCCAGTGCGGCGGCGTGTTCGCATCGCTGTACTTGCGCGTGAGCTGGTCGAAGCCCTTCGGCGTGTACGGCATCAGCATGCCCTGCAGGTCGAGCAGCGTGAGGCTCGACGCGGCGAGGCCGAGCACGACGTCCGCGCGCGGGTTGTTCTTCTCCGCGAGCAGCTTCGCGGTGACCGAGCCGGTCGAGTCGCGCACCCAGCGGATCTCGATATCGGGGTTCGCTTTCTCGAACGCGTCCTTGTAGGGCTTCATCGCCTCGTCTTCCAGTGCGGTGTAGACCAGCAGCGACGTCTTCGCGTGCGCTGCCTGCGCGACGCCGAGCGCTACCGCCGCAGCCAGCGCGACACGGGCCGCGCCCGCCGCCCATGCGTTCAAACGCTTGTTTACCGGCACTTCGTTCATCTTCAGACCCCTTGACTGTGGCGCCGCGGCACACGGCGGATGAGTGGAGACCAGCCCTCTTATGCTTCCTCGTGCTTTCGTGTTTTGCTTTCTGTTCTCTGCATGTTGTTGACAATCTACAAATCATCAATTTTAATGTCAAGCATGGAAAACACCTCTGTTCGGCGCGGCGCGGGCGCCGACGGCTCACACCCTTCGACCTGAAAGGAATGAACGTCATGACTGAAACGCCTGTATCCGTGGAAGTGAACGGCCGCCGCTACAACTGGATGAGCCGGCCCGTGGTGGTCGTCTGCGTCGATGGCTGCGCATACGAATATCTGGAGGAAGCCGCCGAGGCCGGCGTCGCGCCGTTCCTGCGCACGCTGCTGAAGCCCGGCACGGCGCTCAAGGGCGAGTGCGTGGTGCCGAGCTTCACGAATCCGAACAACCTGTCGATTGTGACCGGCGTGCCGCCGGCGATCCACGGGATAAGCGGCAACTACTTCTACGATCGCGACACCGGCGCCGAGGTGCTGATGAACGATCCGAAGTACCTCGTCGCGCCCACCGTGCTCGCGACCTTCGCCGAGCAGGGCGCGCGCGTCGCGGTCGTCACCGCGAAGGACAAGCTGCGCCGCCTGCTCGGCAAGGGGCTCAAGGGCATCTGCTTCTCGTCGGAAAAGGCCGATGAAGCGAGCGTCGAGGAAAACGGCATCGACCACGTGCTCGAGCTGGTCGGCAAGCCGGTGCCGAGCGTGTACAGCGCGGACCTGTCGGAATTCGTGTTCGCGGCCGGCGTGCGCCTGCTCGAGACGCGCCCGATCGACCTGATGTATCTGTCGACCACCGACTACGTGCAGCACAAGTGCGCGCCCGGCACGCCCGGCGCGAACGCGTTCTACGCGATGATGGATAAGTACCTGAAGCGGCTCGACGAACTCGGCGCGATCGTCGCGATCACCGCCGATCACGGGATGAACGCGAAGCACGACGACGCGACCGGCGAGCCGAACGTGATCTACCTGCAGGAGCTGTTCGACGAATGGCTCGGCCACGATGCGGCGCGTGTGATCCTGCCGATCACCGACCCGTACGTCGTGCACCACGGCGCGCTCGGTTCGTTCGCGACCGTCTACGTGCCGGGCGACGCCGACACCGACGCGCTGCGCGCGCGGCTCGCGGCGGTCGACGGCATCGAGGTCGTGCTGACGGGCGCCGAAGGCTGCGCGCGCTTCGAGCTGCCGCCCGCGCGGATGGGCGACCTGATCGTGATCTCGAAGCAGGACGTCGTGCTCGGCACGCGCCGCATCAAGCACGACCTGTCGGGCCTCGACGTGCCGCTGCGCTCGCACGGCGGGATCTCCGAGCAGATCGTGCCGCTGATCTTCAGCAAGCCGGTCGCGACCGACGTCACCGGCCGCGCGCGGCTGCGCAACTTCGACATCATCGACATCGTGCTCAACCATCTGCAGTGACGCGGCCGCATCCGCCAGGAGACACTCATGAACGCCATTGCAGCATCGACGGATGTCCGCACGCCTCATCGTGAAGCACTGCGAATCGACGGTGAAAAGATCTACCGCGACGCGGTGATCGAAGTACGCAACCCGTACGACGGCACGCTGGTCGGCACCGTGCCGAAGGCGACGCTCGACGACGTGCGCCGCGCCTTCGCGGTCGCGCGTGCGTACCGGCCGACGCTCACGCGCCACGATCGCGCGGCGATCCTGCGCCGCGCGGCCGACATCGTGCGGGCGCGCACCGCCGAGATCGCGGCGCTGATCACGGCCGAGGCCGGGTTGTGCCTCAAGGATTCGACGTACGAAGCCGGCCGCGTGGCCGACGTGCTGACCTTCGGCGCCGGCGAAGTGCTGAAGGACGACGGGCAGATCTTCTCGTGCGACCTGACGCCGCACGGCAAGAAGCGCCGTGTGTACACGCAGCGCGATCCGCTGCTCGGCGTGATTTCGGCGATCACGCCGTTCAACCATCCGATGAACCAGGTCGCGCACAAGATCGTGCCGTCGGTCGCGACCAACAACCGGATCGTCGTGAAGCCGTCGGAGAAGGTGCCGCTGTCGTGTTATCGCTTCGCGGACATCCTGTACGAAGCCGGCCTGCCGCCGCAGATGCTGCAGGTGATCACCGGCGACCCGAAGGAGATCGCCGACGAGCTGATCACGAACCCGGCGATCGACATGATCACGTTCACCGGCGGCGTGTCGATCGGCAAGTCGATCGCCGCGCGGATGGGCTATCGCCGCGCGGTGCTCGAACTCGGCGGCAACGATCCGATCATCGTGATGGAAGACGCCGATCTCGACGAAGCGAGCACGCTCGCGGTGTCGGGCTCGTACAGGAATTCCGGGCAGCGCTGCACGGCGATCAAGCGGATGCTCGTGCACGAGGCGGTGGCCGATCGCTTCACGGAACTCGTCGTCGAGAAGACGCGCGCCTGGTCGTACGGCAATCCGTCCGATCCGTCGGTCGACATGGGCACCGTGATCGACGAAGCGGCCGCGAAATTCTGCGAGCAGCAGGTGAACGACGCGATCGCGCGCGGGGCGCGGCTGCTGGTCGGCAACGTGCGCGCCGGCGCGCTGTATTCGCCGACGGTGGTCGATCGCGTGACCCCCGACATGCCGCTGGTCAAGCATGAAACCTTCGGGCCGGTGTCGCCGATCATGCGTTTTCGCGACATCGACGAGGCGATCCGGATGTCGAACAGCACCGACTACGCGCTGTCGTCGTCGGTATGCACGAACCGCTTCGACCACATCACGCGCTTCATCACCGAGCTGGAAGTCGGCAGCGTGAACGTGCGCGAGGTGCCCGGCTATCGGCTCGAACTGACGCCGTTCGGCGGCGTGAAGGATTCGGGGCTCGGGTACAAGGAGGGCGTGCAGGAAGCGATGAAGAGCTTCACGAATACCAAGACGTATTCGCTGCCGTGGTAAGCGACGTGTAAGGCGCCCGCGCCGGCATCGTGGCCGGTGCGGGCGTTATTCGATCGGCTCATATCGTTAGCCGATTTGCGTTTTTGCCGGCCCTCCACGCATCGGTAGAATTCGCGGACCTCTCGAACGGCGCCCGCGTGCCGGCGGGATGATCCTCTCCAATCATTCGGGGTCCGCACCATGAAATTCCTCCGCTCCCTCCTGGTCGTCGCGCTGCTGCAGGCCGTCGCGGCCACCAGTGCGCTGGCTGCCGACGACCTGTCGCAGATCAAGTCGGCCGGCGTGTTCCGCGTCGGCACCGAAGGCACCTACGCGCCGTTCACGTACCACGACGAAACCGGCAAGCTGACGGGCTTCGATGTCGACATCGCGACCGCGATCGCGCAGCGCCTCGGCGTGAAGCCGCAGTTCGTCGAAGGCAAATGGGACGGGCTGATCGCGGGGCTCGACGTGAACCGCTACGACGCGGTCGTCAATGAAGTGTCGATCACCGACGCGCGCAAGGCGAAATACGATTTCTCGACGCCGTACATCACGTCGCACGCGGTGCTGATCGTGCGCGCGGACAACACGACGATCCTCTCGTTCGACGACCTGAAGGGCAAGAAATCCGCGAACACGCTGACCAGCAATTTCGGCAAGCTCGCGGCCGCGCACGGCGCCGACGTGGTGCCCGTGCAGGGCTTCAACGAATCGATCGACCTGCTGACGTCCGGCCGCGTCGATGCGACGATCAACGACTCGCTGTCGTACCTCGATTTCCGCAAGCACAAGCCCGACGCGAAACTGAAGATCGCGGCGACCGACACGAGCGGCGCGGGCGATGCGTCCGGCGTGCTGCTGCGCAAGGGCAGCCCCGCGCTGGTGGCGGCGATCGACAAGGCGCTCGCGGACATCAAGGCGGACGGTACCTACGCGAAGATCTCGCAGAAGTACTTCGGCCGCGACGTGTCGCAGCCGTGACGCGAGGCTGAACGATGCCGGCCTGGCTGCACCTGATGGCGGAATCGCTGCGGCCCCTGCTCGTTGCAGGGCTCGTGTTCACGGTTCCGCTCACGCTCGCGTCGTTCGCGATCGGTTTATTGCTTGCGTTCGGCACGGCGCTCACGCGGCTGTTCGGGCCGCGCTGGGCGCAGGCCGTCGTGCGGTTCTATATCTGGCTGTTCCGCGGCTCGCCGCTGCTCGTGCAACTGTTCGTGATCTTCTACGGATTGCCGAACGTCGGCATCGTGCTCGATCCGCTGACGGCCGCCGTGATCGGTTTTTCGCTGAACGTCGGCGCGTACAACGCGGAGGTGATTCGCGGCGTGATCGAATCGATGCCGAAGGGGCAGTGGGAGGCCGCGTACTCGATGTCGATGACGCGCGCGCAGGCGCTGCGCCGCGCGATCCTGCCGCAGGCCGCGCGCGTCGCGCTGCCCGCGCTGTCGAATTCATTCATTTCGCTCGTGAAGGACACGTCGCTCGCGGCCGTGCTGACGGTGCCCGAGATCTTCCAGGCCGCGCAACGCATCGCGGCCGTGACCTACGAGCCGCTGATTCTCTATACCGAAGCCGCGCTGATCTACCTGCTGTTCAGCTCGGTGCTTTCGTCGCTGCAACGCCGGCTGGAGCTTCGCTTCGGCCGCCACGCGCTGTTCCACGCGGAGTTGCGATGATCCGCCTCGAACGCATCGACAAGTCGTTCGGCGCGCATCGCGTGCTGAGCGGGATCGACCTCGCGCTGCAGCCGGGCAGCGTGACCGCGCTGATCGGGCCGTCCGGCAGCGGCAAGAGCACGCTGCTGCGCTGCGTGAACCTGCTCGAAGTGCCGGAGGCGGGTGCGCTGGTCGTCGGCGATGCGCGCATCGACTTCGTGCCGGCGCGCCGGCCGTCGCGCGACGCGGTGTTCGCGGTGCGCAAGCAGACCGGCATGGTGTTCCAGAACTTCCAGTTGTTTCCGCACCTGAGCGTCGTGCAGAACGTGATGGAGGGGCTCGTGACCGTGCAGCGCTGGCCGCGCGAGCGGGCCCGCGAGCGTGCGCTCGCGCTGCTCGACAAGGTCGGCATCGCGGACAAGGCCGACGCATGGCCGGCCACACTGTCGGGCGGACAGCAGCAGCGCGTGGCGATTGCGCGGGCGCTCGCGCCGTCGCCGCAGGTGCTGCTGTGCGACGAGCCGACGTCGGCGCTCGATCCGGAGCTGTCCGTCGAAGTGGTCGAGGTGCTGCGCCAACTCGCGCGCGAAGGCACGACGATGCTGATGGCCACGCACGACCTGCGCCTGGCCGCATCGATCGCGCACGATGCGGTGTTCCTCGCCGATGGCCGCATCGTCGAAGCGGGCGCCTCGCGTGACCTGTTCGGCCGGCCGCGCGACCCGCGCACCGCGAAGTTCGTCGCGACGCTCGCGCAAGGCGTGCCGGCGTTCTGACGCGGCACGTAACACGCGCTGGGGTGATGCTCAGCCCAGCGTGTATCCGTCGAGCACGGCGGCGACGATTGCTTCCGGCGCATCCTCCTGAACCAGATGGCCCGCGTGCGGGACCCGGATCAACTGGCTGTCCGCGATGCGATCGGCGAGCGCCTGCCCTTGTTCGAGCGGAATCCACACGTCGTCCTCGCCCCACACGATGCGCACCGGAAAGTCCGGCGGCGCGTAGCGGGCCTCTGCTTCCTCGATGTAGCGCTGGCGCATCTGCGCGATCTGGCGATAGAACGCGGCCTGGCCGGCCGGCGTGAGCCACGGCTCGCGGTAGATCGACAACACGTCGTCGCTCAACGGCCGTGCGACTGCCTGGCCGATATACGCCGACACGAGCGCATGGTGCGCATACGCGGGCAAGCCGGTGAACGCGGCTTCGTGCTGCGCGACGTGGCGCACGAACGGCGAGCCTTGTGGCGCGATCGCGACCGGGTTCACGAGCGTGAGATCCGCATACGCGATGCCGTCGAGAAAGTGCGCGCGCAGCACGGTTGCGCCGCCGTAGTCGTGCGCGAGCACGCGCGGCCGCGCCAGTTTCCATTCATTCAGCAGCGCGCCGAACAGCACGTTCTGGCGACCCAGCGACACGTCCGCATCCGGCATGTCGGACTCGCCGTAGCCGAGCAGGTCGTAGAAATACACGCGATGGCGTCGCGCGAGCCACGGCGCGATCCGGCGCCAGACCTGCGACGAAAACGGCGTGCCGTGCACGAGGACAAGCGGCGGGCCTTCGCCGAGCGTGCCCCATGCAATCCGGTGGCCTTCGAAATTGAAGCGGTTCGGGAGTTCGAGCATCGGCTTCTCCGTGATAACCTGTTTTCGTTGTTAACAGGTTACGCCGGATTCTCCGGATGTGAAACCGATAGGTGAAAATAAATGGTTACTCGATCCGACCCGGCGCGACCGGGGTACGAATGGCGTGCGGCCGATTTCATCGGCGGCCATCCGGCGCTCGACTTCCTCAATACGGTGGCCGACACGGGCAAGACGCGCGACGAGGAGAAGCTCGTCGACTGGCCGGCCGTGCGGGCGTGGGCCGGGAAAGCGGGATTGCCGGCGCCCGACGATCTGGCGCGGCTGCTGCGTCATCCGCGCCAGGACGGCCCGGATGAACTGGCGGCGCTGCGCCGCTTTCGCGACGACGCGTACGTCGCGATCGCGCATCTGACGGCCGAAGGCGGCGGTAGCGCGGGCGCGCGCGCGGCGGAGCGGCTCGCGGTGGCGATCCGCGACGCGATCGGGCGCAGCGCATTCGACGCGGTCGGCGGCCGCTTCGCATGGCGGCCCGATGCACGGGCCGCGTCGCGTTGGATCGATGCGGCCGCGCTCGGTTTCGAGCATCTGATGCGCAGCGACGATTTCGCGCGCGTGCGGCAGTGCGGCCGGTGTACGTGGTTCTTCGTCGATCGCGGCCGCGGCGTCGGGCGGCGGTGGTGCGACATGCGCACGTGCGGGAATCGCGCGAAGGTGGAGGCGTTCAGGGAGCGGTGATGCGCGCGTCGCGACGATTGCCGCGCCGCGCTTGCGTTATTGAGCGGCTTCGTGCGGCCGATGATCGGGCCATAACGTCGCGGCGACGAACAGCCCCGCTGCAAGGAATGGCGCACCGATCGCGAACAGGATGGCCGTGAGGCCCCAGCGATCCCAGAAGCGGTCGACGAGCGCGCGCTCGGGCGTGACGGGGTCGTACAGCACGTTGACCGCGTCGCCTTCGTGCAGCCCGGGGTGCGACGACGCCGAGCCCTGGGCGAACGTGATGAGTCGCCCGCTGTCGGTCGTGAACGCGACGACGGCCGAATACAGCGCCGTGCGCGACCGCGACGACCGCCCGTTTTTCGCGATCTCGACGACGTGGCCGGTCGAACGCGCATAGTGGTGGACGATTTGCCACTGACGCAGGCCGGCCGCGCCGGCGCCGGCGAGGAAGCCCGTGCCGATCGCGATCGGAATCAGCACGATCGCGACATCCCAGCGGCGCCGTACCGGCTTGCGTGCGACGCGGCGTGGTGCCGGGTCCGATTGCCGTCGGCGGTGCTCGCTGGCGATCAGCAGCCCGCCGATCGCGAACGACGCGACGGCGAGCAGCGCCGGCACGGCCACGGGAAACCAGCGTTGCGTGAAATCGTCGATCAGCGCGGGGCGCTCGGGATGATCGGGGTCGAGCAGGACGTCGACGTTTTCGCCGATGTCGTATGCGGGGACCGTCGATGCGGTATTGCCGGCGACTTCGCGGCGCTGGCCGTCGTTCGCGAGGTAGGCGACGATCGGCCGGTACGCGCGCATCGCATCGCTGTCCTGGACGATCCGCACGACCGTGCCCGGCGCGCGGACCAGGTGGCCGGGTTCCCGGCCGGCCGTGACGGCGAGTACGCCGGCCAGCACGAACAGGACGACACCGATCATCAGTGCGATCAGCGCGTCCTTACCCGGCATGACGCGATCCGGTTCGTGCGTCGCGCGGCGTCGGGGGTGCCCCGGTGAACGGCCCATCGCGACGGACGGGCCGATATTGACGCAACCATGCCCTCTGAATGGTCGCGTCTCGTTCACATGCTTCCATGTCTGACGTCCCATGTTCTCTCAGTGCCGGCGGGCAAACGACGATGCTTGGCGCCGGTCGTGTGATATTTGTCGGACGATTCTAGCGGAAACGATGGGCGGCAGGCGTGCGGTTGCGTACCGCCGCGAAGAGTGCGCGTCTCGAGTGCGCCGCGCCAAAACGGAAAAGGCCGGTCAGCTTTCGCTGACCGGCCTTGGTCTCGGGGTGGGTTCTCGCGCCGAATATCCTTATCGTATGTTTCGTAGTGAAATTGTCATCCACTCCAGATTGCGTTGGATTTTATTCATTTGTTCGAGAATAAATTCCTGGATCTCCTCTTCCGAGGAGTACTCGTCCAAGACGGACTCGTCAGGGTCCAAATTATAAACATCAGTCCCCCAAAGCACAAGACGCTGAAAAGCACATTCTCTTAATGTGCTAGAGAATATTTCTATTAAGTGACAGATTTCATTTTTTTTAACATCTAGAAAATTGAGGTTCTGTATTTCCAGAAATTCTCTCACCATGTCTTCGGTGATATTAAATTCCGTGGATGGTAGCCAGCCCCTTTTTTCTGCGAATCGCTTGATTTGCATAATTTTATCTTCAGTCGTGCTGCCTCCGGATTTGCTCTTTAGGCGACGCCACTGCCTCCCGGAATGGGCATCGTTTCCAGTTCCGAGCGAGAATGCCTTTTCGAAATCTCTATCTTTCCACGGTGATAGATCGACTTGTTTTCGCTGCGAATTGACGCTTTCTTCTATCTGATTTGTTAGGTAATGGGTTATGAATCGGCGAAAATCTTTCCCCATTTTTGCTTTTCCATGTTTGTTTTTTTGATCGGCGGGGAGTAGGTGTGATAAATCAAAATGATGTCCTGAAGCAACGTATTTCAATCTAAATTCTTCTGTGTGGAGATCATAGTCATTCTGAATTTTCATCCATTCGTGAAAGCTCCGGCCAGGGAGTGTTCTGCTCAATCTCAGGGCTATGCCAGCCGTGAGGGGGATTTTTTCGTCAAGCAGTAACGATAGTGCGGCAGGGGATGTGGCCAAATTCACGCATAGGGTTTCAAGAGCGATACCGTTGATTTGCTCTCTGAGCACAGCCCCAGGGTGTGGGGGCCAACTTTCGCGACCGACTTTGGCTGACGTAGGGGCGCCTTCTTCATCGATTCGATCTTGGTTTTGCGTTGTCATTGGCAGACCTTGGACAAATTTTACTTGAGGCTCAGTGAGATTTTGGGCGTGCGTGCTGCATGCGGCATTTATAGCATGGAGCCATCATTTTTAGATGGAGGTTTTTATGGGTTCCATGAGACGTACCGCGGTTCAGCAGCGTCAACTAGCCAATCAGTTGTGTTGTCAAGGATGCAGTGTTCCGTTGGTGTTTCGTCAAAACGCCTGCGTTTGTTGGCGAAGCTCATACCATTCTGAGGCGTGCAAATATTGTTGTCGCGGCGCTGGTGATACCCGTCTGTGCAACGCGGAGCTGAGCAGCAGGCGCGTGCATTATCGACTCCGCTATCGGAGGAACGTTGCGAATAAATGCTGGCTGCTGGGATTGTTGTCTGATTCTTATAATCTAGGAAATCTTGCGACTTGTCCGTCTGACTGCGTGTCACATGAAGACGTAGGTGGTTACTGGGGCGATTGCCGCGATAAACCGATCTATTTTGGGCGGGGTAAAATCGATCATGACTCGATTTTAAAAACTATTCGAACGATGGCTTTGTACGTAGTTTTCTTCGTGCTGGTTGCCTTCGTTCAGGCTTCGATCATGTGGTCGGGCGGCGGAACTCACTTCGGATGTTCTGTATCGGGGGCGCCATGCGCCGGGCATTTCCTGCTTAGATGGGGGCCGACTGAAGTGTCCGTTCCATTCTTCTGGGGAGAAGCGCGTAGCAGCTTTGCTGTTTGTGGTTCGAGCCCTGCAGAAATATAGATACTCCGAGAGAGCAGCGCGTATGCTTGCATGCGGAAAATCGCCGGTATCCTCCCTGCGCCTCGCAAGTAGTGGAACGCTAGCGCGTCAGAGCACGTAACGGCATGTGCTTCGTTGTAGAGGCCGTGGCGGGCGACGCGCGAGGTGTTTCAGAGCGCAAAGCAAGCTGACTCGAATGAAGTCGTGCTCAGCATTGCCGGAATGAGGGGGCGGCGAGCACGCGGTCAACATTTCATTGACAGCGATCAAAACGGAAAAGGCCGGTCAGCTTTCGCTGACCGGCCTTTGAAATTCCTGGTGGGGCGTGAGTGACTCGAACACTCGACCTACGGATTAAGAGTCCGCTGCTCTACCAACTGAGCTAACGCCCCCAACAGAAGAAAGATTATGCCGGGGTTTTCAGGGCATGGCAAGCCCTTTGTGCAAATTTCCTGAAAATATTTCGTCAAGACAACGAGGGCTGTCGGCGCGGTAACGAGCGATCGCAGTTCGCGCGCTCCCGGTATGATGACGCCACACGTGTTGCGCGGCGGTCGCGCAACGCTTTCTGGACATCGAAGATGGACGAAAACGCAGTCCGCGAATTGCTGGATCGCCTGCTGGCCCCGTGGGTCCGCTCGCTGGGTCTGGTCCCCGTGTCGATCGGCGATGACAGCGTCACGCTGCGCCTGCCGTTTTCCGGCGAGTTCCGTCATTCGGGCGGCATCATCTGCGGCCAGGTGTTCACGGCGGCCGCCGACACCGCGATGGTGGTCGCGATCTCGGCCGCGCTCGGCGAATTCCGGCCGATGACGACGGTGTCGCTGAACACCAACTTCATGCGTCCCGTGCGCAAGGGCGACGTGCTCGTCACCGCGCGCGTGCTGCGAATGGGCCGCAACCTCGTGTTCGGCGAAGTCGAGCTGTTCGACGAGGACGGCAAGATGGCCGTCCACGCGACGTCGACCTACGCGCTCGTCAGCTGAGCGGCGCGATGTTCGACCAGATCGTCTTTGCGGGCGGCGGCAATCGCTGCTGGTGGCAGGCCGGCTTCTGGGACGTCGCCCAGCCGGCCCTCGCCCTGCGCCCGCGCGTGATCACCGGCATCTCGGCCGGCGCGGCCACCGCCTGCATGCTGTATACGCGCGATGCCGCGTGGGTGATGCGCTATTACGAAGAGGCGCTGCGCCACAACCGGAAGAATGCCTACTGGGGCAACCTGTTCGGGCGCGAGCCGGTGTTTCCGCATTACCGGATCTATCGTCAGGCGCTGCTCGACATCTACGGCGAGCCGTTCGCGCAGCTCGCCGCGGCGCCGGAGATCCGCATCGGCGTGTCGCACGTGCCGCGCTGGCTCGGCGCGCGCAGCGCGGTCGCGGCCGGCCTCGTCGCATACAACATCGAGAAGTACGTGCGCAAGACGCTGCACCCGACGCTCGGGCGCACGCTCGGTTTTCGCCCCGAATTCGTGCGGGCGCAGGCCTGCACGCACGTCGACGAACTCGCCGACCTGATCCTGCAGTCGTCCTGCACGCCGCCGTTCACGCCGGTGCTGCGGCGTGGCGGCCGGCCGGTGCTCGACGGCGGGATGGTCGACAACGTGCCGGTCGATGCGCTCGATCCGTCGCCGGGCGACGTGCTGGTGCTGGTCACGCGACTGTATCCGCGTCCGCAGATGTTCACGGTCGCGCATGGCGACCAGCGGCGGCTGTACGTGCAGCCGTCGAGCAAGGTGCCGATTTCGAGCTGGGATTACACGAGCCCGTCGCAGATGCGGCATGCGTACGATCTCGGGCGGCGCGACGGTGAGCACTTCCTCACGCGGGTCGGCGCGATGATGGGCGGCCGCGTGGCCGCCTGACGAGCGGGAATGAAAGGGGGCCGCGCGACGCGCGCAGCCCGTGCGATCAGCGCTTGCGGATCGGCGTGAGCGCTTCCGGGTTGGCGACGCTCGACATGTCGCCGTCGTCAAACGCGAGAATGTTGCGGAATGCGGCACTGAAATACAGCTCGTAGCTTTCGCGCTCGACGTAGCCGATGTGCGGCGTGCAGATCACGTTTTCCATCCGCAGCAGGCTGTAGCCCTGCAGGATCGGCTCGCTTTCGAACACGTCGATCGCGACCATGCCCGGCCGGTTGTGCGACAGCGCGTTGACGAGCGCGTTTTCCTCGAGCAGCTCGGCGCGGCTCGTGTTGACGAGCAGCGACGTCGGCTTCATCCGCATCAGGTCTTCCTGCTTCACGATGCCGCGCGTGTCGTCGTGCAGGCGCAGGTGCAGCGACAGCACGTCGCTTTGCTCGAACAGCGCTTCGCGGCTCTCGGCGGCCGTGTAGCCGTCGGCGCGCGCGGCTTCGAGCGAATGCTCGCGGCCCCAGATCAGCACGTTCATCCCGAATGCCTTGCCGTAGCCGGCGACGAGCCGGCCGATCTTGCCATAGCCCCAGATGCCGAGCGTCTGGCCGCGCAGCACCTGGCCGAGGCCGAAGTTCGGCGGCAGCGCCGACGTCTTCAGGCCCGACTGCTGCCACGCACCCTGCTTCAGGTTGGCGACGTATTGCGGAATGCGGCGCTGGGCGGCCATCACGAGCGCCCAGGTCAGCTCCGCCGGCGCGACCGGCGAACCGGTGCCTTCGAGCACCGCGACGCCGCGGTCGGTACACGCGTCGAGATCGATATGGCTCGACACGCGGCCGGTCTGGCTGATCATGCGCAGGTTCGGCAGCTTGGCGAGCAACTGGGACGTAATCGGGGTCCGTTCACGAATCAGCACGAGCGCCTCGACTTCCGCCAGACGGCTGGCGAGCTGTCCGAGGCCGCGCACCGTATTGTTGAAGACCTTTACGTCGTGGCCGGCGAGCATCTCGAAGCAGTTCAGCTTGCGGACGGCGTCCTGGTAGTCGTCGAGGATGGCAATTTTCATGGTGAACGGGTGTCGCGCGTTGAAAGCGGGGCCGTGGCGGCGGCGCGCCTTGCGCACCCGTCCCGCCCGGCCGGGGCCGACATGATGCTACGTCGGCCGCCTCCATGGTGTCTTTTTAACAGGTTGTTACGCTCCGCCGCAATCGGCGCCAGCCACACCTGGCGCTACTCCCGCGCGGTGCGGCGGGGTGCGCTGTTGTGTCGCATCAAATATGTCCTTCCTGATTCAGCCACTTACTCGACGAGGTTCACCCAATTGTTGCTCTCAGCAGAATAATTGGATCAACTATCCGCAGAAGCCGAGGATTTTTGACTATTTTTATCGTCAACCGGCCCCTTGTTGAGCAACTCTGCATCATTTCCGCTGTCGTAGGAGAATTACGCATTTGCTTCATCTTTTTGAAGTTGTAACAGCGGCAGGAGTCGTTTATGGATCATTTGCAGTCGATGCGCGTGTTCGTCAAGGTTGCAGATCTCGGCAGTTTCGCGCGGGCCGCGAGCGCAATGGATATCTCCAACGCGGTCGCGACGCGCCACGTCGCCGATCTGGAAGGCCGGCTCGGCACGCGTTTGCTTAACCGCACCACGCGCAGCCTCTCCCTGACGGAGTCGGGTCAGGTCTATCTGGAGCGTGCCCGCCAGATCCTCGACGAGCTCGAGGACGTCGAGCAGATGGTCGTCGCACGCAATCACGAGCCGGTCGGCACGCTGCGCATCGTCGCGCCGGTGGTGTTCGGCCTGCACAACCTCGCCCCCGTGCTGCAGTCGTACACGGAGAATTTCCCGAAGGTGGTGCCCGATCTCACGCTGGTCGACCGGCAGGTCGATCTGGTCGAGGAAGGTTTCGACGTCGGCATCGTCGTCACGCGCCAGATGCGTAGCGCGAGCATCGTCACGCGGCGCCTGACCACCGGTTGCATGACCGTGTGCGCGACGCCGAGCTATCTGGAGAAGCACGGCGTGCCGACGCATCCGGAACAGCTCGCCGAGCATCCGGCGCTGAGCCTGCCGACCGAATACTGGGGCGACGAGCGCGTGTTCACGGGGCCGGACGGCGAAGTGCGCGTGCGCCCGACCAACGTGATCGTCGCGAACAACACCGCGATGCTGCGCCAGTTCGCGTTGCTCGGGATGGGCGTCGCGATCCTGCCGAGCTACCTGATCGGCAGCGACATCGCGCGCGGCGCGCTCGTGCGGCTGCTGCCGGATTTCCGGCTGCCACAGGTCGAGATCAACATCGCCTATCCGAGCCGGCGCCATCTGCCGGCGAAGGTGCGCACGTTCATCGACCATCTCGTCGAGCATTTCAGCCACTCGACCGACGCGATGATGGGCGAACAGTGGGCCGCGCAGAGCGCGACGCTGCCGCCGATCGGCGTCGAGATGCGCGCCGAGCAGCCCGAATCGACCGATCCGAACCTGCAGCCGCGTCTGGCGCGCTCGCCGCGCACGCGCGCAGCGGTGCCGTCGCCGCTGTAACGGCGCAGCGGCCCGGGCCGGCAGCGCTACAGCCGGCACAAAGAAAAAACGCGGATCGATCGATCCGCGTTTTTTTATGGCTGCATGCCGGAGCCGGGCGCGCCGCAAGCGGCGCCCGGCGGCCGGGCCGTCACGAACCCGTCTTGCGCGCCGTGGTCTTGCGGGCGGCGGTCTTGCGGGCCGGTGCCGGTTTCTCTTCGGCGCCTTCCGTCACGGTTTCGGCATTCTTCGTCGCCGATTTGGCCGTCTTCTTCGCGGCGGCGGCTTTCGGTTCCTTCTTCTCGAACTCGAAACCGATCTTGCCGTCCGGCTGCTTCACGAGGAACGCCTTGAAGTTGCGGCCGGTACGCGACGACTTGAAGTTCGGCAGCAGATCCGTGCGGCCGTCGGCGAGCAGCTTGCCCATCTGCTCGCGCGTGATTTCCTGCTGCAGGATCACCTTGCCCGAGCGGAAGTCGCAGGTCTTCGGGTTCGCCACCGAGTGTTCGCACACGTAGCTCATCCCGTGCTCGAACACGCGGCCCTTGCACTTCGGGCACGCGCCGACCGGCTCCTGCGCGGAGAAGTCGGGCGCTTCGCCTTCCTCGCCGCCCTGGTCCTGGCCGAAATCGAACTCGAGCTTGTAGTTCTTCGTCTCGTCGTCGAAGGACAGCTTGAGGATCGCCGAGAACGGGCGGCCCATCTTGCTGCGGAACCCGGACAGCGGCCCGATTTCCTTCTTCTGCAGCAGTTCCTCGACTTCCGGGATCTCGAACTGCCGGCTGCCCGGGATCTTCGAGATCGAGAAGTCGCACTTCGTGCACGCGAAGCGGCGGTAGTTTTCCTTTACCTGGCCGCCGCAATTCGGGCACGGTGTCTGGAGCGTCGCGTAATCGCCGGGGATCGTGTCGGAATCGTATTCCTTCGCGCGCTTGACGATCTGCTGCGTCATGCGGGCGATTTCCTGCATGAACGCGTCGCGGCCGAGATTGCCGCGCTCCATCTGCGACAGCTTGTATTCCCATTCGCCGGTGAGCTCGGGCGCCGTGAGTTCCTTCACGCCGAGGCCGCGCAGCAGCGTCATCAGCTGGAATGCCTTCGCGGTCGGGATCAGTTCGCGACCTTCGCGCAGCAGGTACTTTTCGCCAAGCAGGCCTTCGATGATCGCCGCACGCGTGGCCGGCGTGCCGAGGCCCTTCGCGGCCATCGCCTCGCGCAGCTCGTCGTCCTCGACCAGCTTGCCCGCGCCTTCCATCGCGGACAGCAGCGTCGCTTCCGAGTAGCGTGCGGGCGGCTTGGTCACGAGCGCGACGGCGGCGATCTCGTCGGTCTTCACCTTCTCGTCCTTCTGCACCGGCACGAGGTTCGCGTCCGCGCCTTCGGCGTCGCGGCCGTACACCTGCAGCCAGCCCGGCTCGACCAGCACCTTGCCTTCGGTCTTGAAGTGATGGCCGGCGACTTCGGTGATCCGGGTCGTGACGCGGAATTCGGCCGCCGGGAAGAACACGGCGAGGAAGCGCTTCACGACCAGGTCGTACAGCTTCTGCTCGGGCTCGGACAGCGCCTTCGGCGCCTGGAGCGTCGGGATGATTGCAAAGTGGTCGCTGATCTTCGAGTTGTCGAAGATCCGCTTGTTCGGCTTCACCCAGCCCTTGTCGAGCACCTGCTTCGCGTGCGGCAGGTAGTTGTTGCTCTCCTTGAGCATCTCGAGCGTGGATTGCACGGTCGACAGGTAGTCTTCCGGCAGCGCGCGCGCGTCGGTACGCGGGTACGTCAGCACCTTGTGCTTTTCATACAGCGCCTGCGCGAGACCGAGCGTGTTCTTCGCGGAGAAGCCGAAACGGCCGTTCGCTTCGCGCTGCAGGCTCGTCAGGTCGAACAGCAGCGGCGACAGTTGCGTCGACGGCTTCGATTCCTCGGACACCGTGCCGATCTGGTCGCGGCAGGCGGCGACGATCGTCTCGGCGGCCGGCAGGCTCCACAGGCGGGAGTCGCGCTTTTCCGGATCGAATTCGTCGCGCTTGAATTTCGGGTCGTACCACTTCCCTTCGTAGAAGCCGCTCGCGCACGCGAATTCGGCCTTCACTTCCCAGTAGTCGCGCGGGATGAAGCGGCGGATTTTCTCTTCACGTTCGACGACGATCGACAACGTTGGCGTCTGAACCCGGCCGACGGTGGTCAGGAAGAAGCCGCCGCCCTTGCTGTTGAACGCGGTCATCGCGCGGGTGCCGTTGATCCCGACGAGCCAGTCGGCTTCCGAGCGGCAGCGTGCGGCGTCGGCGAGCGGCTGCATGTCCGTGTCGCTGCGCAGGTTCGCGAAACCGTCGCGAATCGCCTGCGGCGTCATCGATTGCAGCCACAGGCGCTGGACCGGCTGCTTCGCCTTCGCGTGCTGCGCGATCAGACGGAAAATCAGCTCGCCCTCGCGCCCCGCGTCACATGCGTTGATCAGGCGGTCGACGTCCTTGCGCTTCATCAGCTTCGTGAGCACCTTGAGGCGCGACTCGCTTTTTGCGATCGGGTTCAGGTCGAAATGCGGGGGAATGACGGGCAGATGCGCGAAGCTCCATTTCCCGCGCTTGACCTCGTACTCCTCCGGGGCGGCGATTTCCAGCAGGTGGCCGACAGCGGACGAAAGGACGAAATCGTCGCTCTCGTAATACTCGTCATGCTTGGTAAAGCCGCCCAAAGCGCGTGCGATGTCGTTCGCGACAGAAGGCTTTTCCGCAATGATCAGTGCTTTGGACATGACAGGTGTGTGTTGGTAGACCGGGTTCGCCGGTTGTGGGTCCCTTTTACGACCGCTTTATAGCACACGCCGCAGCGACGGCGGCTCGGCGTGTAAAAAGCGGCTCATCATAGAGGGGGGCTGCAATGGCGGCAAGCGCCCGGCGCGGCGGGCCGCGCCAACCTGCGCAAAACCGCCGGGCGGGCCCGCGAATTCAGGCTTCGACGTTCAGGATGTCGCGCAATTTCGGTGCGTGCGGCGCACCGGGCACCGCACTCAGGTCGGACAGCATGCGTTCGACGATCGCCGCGTGCGGCAGCACCGTGCCGAAGAAGCGGGCGGTGTGGACATCCTCGATCAGGATGGTCGGGAAATTCTCGACGTCGAGATCGTCGAGGCGGTCGGCATGGGTTTCGATGTCGATCCAGGCGAAGCAGGCGTCCGGATGCGCATCGGCGAGCTGGTCGAAGGCGCTCCGGTAGTCGCGGCACGTGCCGCACCATTCGGCGCACAGGCAGGCGACCAGCAACGTGCCGGGATCGGCGAGGCGCTCGGCGATCCGATCTGCATCGGTGTCGAGATTCAGCGCGGGCATGGAATTCCTTGGGTAGCGTCGGCGGTCGGGCCGCCCCTATGCCGGGGAATGTAGCACGCCCCGCGCAGAGGGGGTGGGCGCGGCGTCAAGCCGCGCGAACCGTCCGCCGGCGACGCTCGCGACGCGGCCAGCCAGTTCCAGCGCGAGCAGCGCGCCATGCAGCACGTCGTCGGACAGGCCGCTGTGCTCGGCCAGCCATTCGTACGTCACGGGGCCGTATCCCAGCGCGGCGAGCACCGCCTGTTCCGACGGGGTGCCTGGTGGCGCGGCTTCGATGGAGGCCGGCGCGGTGGTCGCGGCAGGGCGACCCGCTTGCGCGATGCAGGCAGCTTCGGGTTCGCGGATCTCGTCGGCATTCGGGCCCTGATTACCGGCTCGCATTGCGCCGCTCGTTGCGCGCGCCGCCGGTTCGCCCAGCCCGTATTCCTCGAGCACGTCGAGCGGCGCCGCGGTGAGCTTCGCGCCGTCGCGGATCAGCGCGTGGCAGCCCTGCGCGAGCGGGGCGTGGATCGAACCGGGCATCGCGAACACGTCGCGCCCCAATTCGTTCGCGAGCCGCGCGGTGATCAGCGACCCCGAGCGCGGGGCTGCCTCGACGACGAGCGCGCCGATCGCGAGCGCGGCGATCAGCCGGTTGCGCTGCGGGAAATGCGCGGCGCGGGCCGGCGTGCCGAGCGGCCATTCCGACACGATCGCGCCGTGTGCGGCGATCTCGTGCGCGAGCGCGCGGTGTCGCGCCGGGTAGACGAGATCGGCGCCCGTCGCGATCACCGCGACGGTGCCCGAGCGGCCGTCGAGCCCGCCACGATGCGCGGCGCCGTCGATGCCGAGTGCGAGGCCCGAGACGATCGTGAGGCCCGCGTCGGACAACACGTGGGCGAAATGCGTGGCGTCGGCGAGCCCCTGCGGCGTCGCATGGCGGCTGCCGACCACCGCGAGGCCGCGTGCGTGCAGCAGGTCGAGCTGCCCCTTTACATATAGCAGCGGCGGCGGATCGTGCAGATCGCGCAGCCGCGGCGGGTAGGCCGGATCGCTCAGTGTGACGAGCACGTTGCCCGGCCCGTCGAGCCACGCGAGCGCGGCGTCGGTGCGCGTATCGAGATCGTCGCGCTCGCTCGCGCGGACGGCCTGCGCGGCGGCGGGGCTGGCCACGGCGGCGATTGCCTCGTCGGGCGCGCGCAGCAGCGCTTCCGGCGAGCCGAAAGCCGCGAGCAGCACCTGCAGCCCGGCGGGCGAGAGACCGGGCGCATGCGCGAGCTGCAGCCAGGCGCGCAGCGCGGCGGGCGTCAGCGCTTGCGGGGACATGAGGCGGCCCTCGAATGCGGCGGCCAGCGGAGCGCGTGGCGCCATGATAAAATTTTCATCATCCGAAATACTCGACAGGGCCGTGCGCGCAGGCACGCGGCCGATTGCAGGAGGCGCGATCCGCGGCATTGATATGCCACGCATCCGCCTCATCTTCATTGCATCCCGGCGGCGGCGCCAGCCGGCCGGATGGCCGATGCGGCACGCCGCTCCACCGAATACCGAACACCATGGCATTGCTCAATATTCTTCATTACCCCGACAAGCGGCTGCACAAGGTCGCGAAGCCCGTCGACAAGGTCGACGACCGGATCCGCAAGCTCGTCGCCGACATGGCCGAGACCATGTACGCGGCGCCCGGCATCGGCCTGGCGGCCACGCAGGTCGACGTGCACGAGCGCGTGATCGTGATCGACGTCTCCGAGGAAAAGAACGAGCTGCGCGCGTTCATCAACCCGGAGATCGTGTGGTCGAGCGACGCGAAGCAGACCTATGAAGAAGGCTGCCTGTCGGTGCCCGGCATCTACGACGAAGTCGAACGCCCCGACCACGTGCGCGTGCGTGCGCTCAACGAGCAGGGCGAGACGTTCGAGCTCGACTGCGAAGGCCTGCTCGCCGTGTGCGTCCAGCACGAGATGGATCACCTGATGGGGCGCGTGTTCGTCGAATATCTGTCGCCGCTCAAGCAGACGCGCATCAAGACGAAGATGAAGAAACTCGAACGCGCGATGTGATGCGCGTGCGCCCAGCCCGACCCCGAACGCTGTCATGACCCATACGTTGCGCGTGATTTTTGCCGGCACGCCGGAATTCGCCGCGGCCGCCCTGGCCGCGATCCACGAGGCCGGTTTCCCGGTGCCGCTCGTGCTCACCCAGCCCGATCGCCCGGCCGGGCGCGGGATGAAGCTCCAGGCGAGTGCCGTGAAGCGCTACGCCGTCGAGCACGGGATGGCCGTCGCGCAGCCGCCGTCGCTGCGCCGCGCGGGCAAGTACCCGGCGGAGGCGGCCGACGCGATCGAACTGCTGCGCACGACGCCGCACGACGTGATGGTGGTGGCCGCGTACGGCCTGCTGCTGCCGCAGGAAGTGCTCGATATCCCGCGCGCCGGCTGCATCAACATTCACGCATCGCTGCTGCCGCGCTGGCGCGGCGCGGCGCCGATCCATCGTGCGATCGAAGCAGGCGACGCCGAGACGGGCGTCACGCTGATGCAGATGGACGTCGGCCTCGACACCGGCGCGATGATCGAGGAGGCGCGCATCGCGATCGCGCCCGACGATACGACCGCGACGCTGCACGACCGCCTCGCCGCCGCCGGCGCGCGGCTGATCGTCGACGCGCTCGTGCGGCTCGAGCGCGACGGGACGCTGCCGGCGACGCCGCAGCCGGCCGACGGCGTGACCTACGCCGAAAAGATCGGCAAGCACGAAGCGGCGCTCGACTGGCGCAAGCCTGCCGACGTACTCGCGCGCCAGGTGCGTGCGTTCGACCCGTTCCCGGGCGGCGTCGCGACGCTCGACGGCGCGGCCATCAAGCTGTGGGCGGCCGAGCCCGTGGCGGCGCATGGCACGATTGCCACCGCGGCGCCCGGCACGATCGTCGAAGCCGCGCCGGAAGGCGTGGTGGTCGCGTGCGGCAGCGGCGCGCTGCGCGTCACCCAGCTGCAGAAGCCCGGCGGAAAACGGCTGCCTGTACGCGAATTCCTCGCCGGTTCGCCGCTCGCCGCCGGCCAGCGTTTCGCGCTGCCCGACGTCGACTGACAGGCCTGAGCGCCATTCGACCCGGTCTGCCGGCCCGGCGCAACTGGCCGGACGGCCGAGTCGCGCGGGGCGGCAGGCACGCGTAGAATTTCCCTGCGCTCCCCGGTTTCGAGGTTTTCATGTTCGGCATCACCCATTTCGGCTTCTTCGTGTTCGCGGTTTTCCTGCTGAACATCACGCCCGGCCCCGATACGGCCTACATCGTCGGCCGCAGCGTCGCGCAGGGGCGCGGCGCGGGGCTGATGTCGGCGTTCGGCATTTCGGCCGGCTGCTGCGTCCACGCGCTCGCCTGCGCATTCGGCCTGACCGCGCTGCTGGCCGCGTCGGCCACCGCGTTCACGGTGATCAAGCTGGTCGGCGCCGCGTACCTGATCTATCTCGGCGTGCGGATGATCATCGCGAAGCAGGCCGCCGCGCCGTCGGGCGCCACAGCCGCGGAGGCCGCGGCCGCCAAGCCGCTGCGCCAGCTGTTCATGCAGGGTTTCTGGACCAACGTGCTGAATCCGAAGGTCGTGCTGTTCTTCGTGTCGTTCTTCCCGCAGTTCGTGTCGGCCGACAGTCCGCACAAGGCCTGGGCGTTCCTGACCCTCGGCGCGGTGTTCGTCGCGATGAGCACGGTCTGGACGAGCCTGGTTGCATGGGTGGCGGGCAGTGTCACGCAGCGCTTTTCCGGCAAGCCGGGCGTCAGGAAGTGGCTCGATCGCACGGTCGGCAGCGCTTTCGTCGGCCTCGGTCTTCGTCTGGCAGCTTCGCAACGCTGAGATTGAATTTTTCCGGCAAGACCTTATCTAACAAATCGCTTACAATTTTCCGCCGTGCCCTGTGATGCGCGGCGGGTCCCCTGACGGATAAGGAGTGGGTATGTTCAATTGGGTCAAAACGGCGATGCTGATGGCCGCGATCACGGCCCTGTTCATCGTGATCGGCGGGATGATCGGCGGCTCGCGCGGCATGACGATCGCGCTGCTGTTCGCGCTCGGCATGAATTTCTTCTCGTACTGGTTCTCGGACAAGATGGTGCTGCGCATGTACAACGCGCAGGAGGTCGACGAGAACACGGCGCCGCAGTTCTACCGGATGGTCCGCGAGCTGGCCACGCGCGCGAACCTGCCGATGCCGCGCGTCTACCTGATCAACGAGGATGCGCCGAACGCGTTCGCGACGGGCCGCAACCCCGAGCATGCGGCGGTCGCCGCGACGACGGGTATCCTGCGCGTGCTGTCGGAGCGCGAGATGCGCGGCGTGATGGCGCACGAGCTCGCGCACGTGAAGCACCGCGACATCCTGATCTCGACGATCACCGCGACGATGGCGGGCGCGATCTCGGCACTCGCGAACTTCGCGATGTTCTTTGGCGGGCGCGACGAGAACGGCCGGCCGGCCAACCCGATCGCGGGGATCGCGGTCGCGCTGCTCGCCCCGATCGCAGGCGCGCTGATCCAGATGGCGATTTCGCGGGCTCGCGAGTTCGAAGCCGACCGCGGCGGCGCGCAGATTTCCGGCGATCCGCAGTCGCTCGCCACCGCGCTCGACAAGATCCATCGCTATGCGGCGGGCATTCCGTTCCAGGCGGCCGAGGCGCATCCGGCCACCGCGCAGATGATGATCATGAACCCGCTGCACGGCGGCGGCCTGCAGAACCTGTTCTCGACGCACCCGGCCACCGAGGAGCGCATCGCGCGCCTGATGGAGATGGCGCGCACCGGCCGCTTCGAGTGACCCCCGGCGACCCGCGCGGCTGCTGCCGCGTGGGGCCGCCCGCCACCCCGCATGCTTCGCGCTGCGGGGTGTTTCATTTGTGCGCGCCGTAAAGGGGCCAAAGGGCCAGTATGGCCGCACGCTACAATGCGCGGTTTGGGATCGCCGGGTCATCTGGCCGCCGCGATCCCGCCGTTTGCCGCATTTGTTTGCCGCACCTGATTGCCGCGCCTGCTCGCCCATTCCGTACCGATGACACGACCCCGTTCTTCCGCTTCGACTTCTTCCGGCCGCCCGGCGCGCCTGGCTGCGCTGCACCTGGCGCCCGATTCGCTCGGCTTCGCGCTCGACGCGGCCGCGCAGGCGGTCGACGCGGTGCGACGCGGCACCGCGTTGCCGGCGGCGCTGTCGACGGTATTCGCGCAGATGCCGTCCGGTGCGCAGGCGCTCGCGCGCGGCGCGACGCAGGACGTCGCCTACCGGACGATGCGTCGCCTCGGCAGCGCGGACTGGCTGATCGGCAAGTTCGTCAGCAAGGCGCCGCCCGCGCACGTGCACGCGGTGCTCGCCGGTGCGTTCGCGCTGCTGCTCGACCCGCCTGACGAGGCCGCGTACCCGGCGTTCACGGTGGTCGACCAAGCCGTCACCGTCATCGGTGCGCGCCGCGAATTCGCGTTCGCGAAGGGGATGGTCAACGCGGTGCTGCGCCGTTTCCTGCGCGAGCGTGACGCACTCGTCGCCGCGATGCAGGACGACCCGGTCGCACGCTGGAACTACCGCGCGTGGTGGGTCGATGCGGTGAAGCGCGCATGGCCCGACGTGTGGCAGGCGATCCTCGCGGCCGGCGAGCATCAGGGGCCGCTGACGCTGCGCGTGAATGCGCGCCGCGCGAGCGTCGATGCGTATCTCGACACGCTGCGTGCGAGCGGAATCGACGCGACCGCGATCGGGCGGCACGCGGTGCGGCTCGCGTCGGCCCTGCCGGTGGAGCGCATTCCGGGCTTCGCCGACGGCGTGGTGTCGGTGCAGGACGCCGGCGCGCAGCTCGCGGCCGAATGGCTCGGCGCGCGCGACGGCATGCGCGTGCTCGACGCGTGCGCGGCGCCCGGCGGCAAGACGGGCCATATTCTCGAACTCGCCGATGCGGAGGTCGTGGCGCTCGAAAGCGACGCGACGCGCGCCGCGCGCATCGGCGAGAATCTCGTGCGCCTGTCACTCGCGGCGAACGTGTGCGTCGGCGACGCGGGCACGCCGGACACCTGGTACGACGGGCGTCCGTTCGATCGCATCCTGGCCGACGTGCCGTGCTCGGCGTCCGGCATCGTGCGGCGGCACCCCGACATCCGCTGGCTGCGCCGCGAGGCCGACATCCCGGCGCTGGTCGCGGAGCAGCGTCGCATCCTGTCGGCGCTGTGGCCGCTCGTGAAGCCGGGCGGCGAACTGCTTTACGTGACCTGTTCGATCTTCCCCGAGGAAGGCGAATTGCAGGCCCGCTGGTTTGAAGCGGCCTGTGAAGATGCGGTACGATTGGACGCCCCCGGCCAACTGCTGCCGGGCGGCGTGCAGGGACGGGCGGCCGCCGGCGCACTCGACCAGAACACCGATCACGACGGATTTTTCTACGCGCGGTTTCAGAAACGGTGACGATCAAACACCTTTTTCCCTTTCGGCTCGCGGCCGTCTTGCTGGTCGCGTTGACGCTGTGCCTGGCCGTCGTCCGGCCGGCGCATGCCGAATCGATCGCCGTGCAGCGCGCGTCGCTCCAGTCCGACGGCAGCGGCTGGAGCCTCGACGCGCGGTTCGACTTCGAGCTGAATCCGAACCTCGAGGATGCCGTCAACAAGGGCATCCCGCTTTACTTCACGACCGACTTCGAGCTGAGCCGCGCGCGCTGGTACTGGTTCGACGAGCAGCCGGTGGCGGTCACGCAGACGATCCGCCTGTCGTTCCAGCCGCTCACGCGCGAGTACCGCGTGTCGACCGGCGGCCTGCAGCTCGGCTTCCCGTCGCTGAAGGATGCGCTCGCGGTGGTCCGCCACATCACGTCGTGGCACGTGATCGACCGTAACCAGGTACGGGCAGGCGAAACCTACACGGCGTCGGTGCGGATGCAGCTCGACACGGCGCTGATGCCGAAGCCGTTCCAGGTCGATGCCGTGAACAACCGCGACTGGACGCTCGGGTCGGACTGGAAGCGCTTCAACTTCACGGTGACCGAACGTGCTAAATAAAGTACGCCGCGCGGCCAGCGGGAAGAGCCTCCTCATCCGCGTGATCGTCTCGACGGTCGCGATCACCGCACTGCTGCTGCTCGTGCTGCTCGCGGCCGCGAGCGCGAACACCGAATTCTTCGACCGCTACTACTCGTGGCTGTACGCGACGAACATCATCGTCGCGCTCGTGTTCCTGCTCGTCGTGCTCGGGCTGATCGGGATGATCGTCGTGCGCCTGAGGAAGGGCAAGTTCGGCACGCGGCTGCTCGCGAAGCTCGCGGTGTTCTTCGCGCTCGTCGGCGTGGTGCCGGGCGGGATCATCTACATCGTGTCGTACCAGTTCGTGTCGCGCAGTATCGAGTCGTGGTTCGACGTGAACGTCGAGACGGCGCTGACGGCCGGGCTGAACCTCGGCCGCGGAATGCTCGATGCGTCGCTGTCCGATCTGCAGACCAAGGCGCGGCTGATGTCCGACCAGCTCGCGAGCGTCGACGCGAACACGAACGGCACGACGCTCACGCTGCTACGGCTGCGCGACCAGTTCGGCGTGCAGGACGCGACGATCGTCGAGCCGAGCCGCGGCGGCTCGGGCGCCGCGCCCGACCTGCACATCGTCGCGCAGGCGTCGGGCAACTTCGCGGCGCTGATTCCGGACGACCTGCCGACGCCGCTGATGCTGAGCCAGGCGCGCGAACACGGCGCGTATGCGGCGATCGAGGGCGAAGTCGACGGCGACCCGCGCGCGCATGGCGCGAAGGGCGCGCTGCGGTTACGCGTCGTGCGGCCGATTCCGGACGCGACGACGTCGCTGCTGCAGCCGGCGGAGCGGTTCCTGCAGCTCACGCAGCCGGTGCCGCCCGGGCTCGCGCACAACGCGGACGCCGTGCAGCGCGCGTACCGCGAGTACCAGGAAAAGTCGCTCGGCCGCACGGGCCTGCGCAAGATGTACATCGGCACGCTGACGCTCGCGCTGTTCCTCGCGACCTTCATCGCGATGATGCTCGCGCTCGCGCTCGGCCAGCAGCTCGCGCGGCCGCTGTTCCTGCTCGCGCAGGGCACGAAGGAGATCACGGAAGGCGACTACACGCCGAAGCGCGAGATCAAGACGCGCGACGAGCTCGGCTTCCTCACGCAGTCGTTCAACGCGATGACGCGCCAGTTGTCCGAGGCGCGGCTCGCGGTCGAGAAGAACCGCATCGCGCTCGAGCATTCGAAGACGTATCTCGAGAGCATCCTCGCGAACCTGACGGCCGGCGTGTTCGTGCTCGACCGCCAGTTCCGGCTGACGACGGCCAATCGCGGCGCCGAGCGGATCTTCCGGCAGCCGTTCAACTCGCTGATCGGCACGACGCTCGACCGGATCGGCGTGGCCGCCGGGTTCGGCGCGATGGTGCGCAAGGCGTTCGCCGATCGCGAGGCGGCGTCCGACGGCGGCAGCGGCGATCGCGGCCACTGGCAGCAGCAGTTCGCGATCGAGGTGCCGGGCGAAACCGATCCGCTGACGCTGCTCGTGCGCGGCACGCGGCTCGTGTCGACGGTCGAGGGGCAGGCCGACGATCCGCAGACGTCCGGCTACGTCGTCGTGTTCGACGACATCTCCGACGTGATTTCCGCGCAGCGTTCGGTCGCGTGGGGCGAGGTCGCGCGGCGGCTCGCGCACGAGATCAAGAATCCGCTGACGCCGATCCAGCTGTCGGCCGAGCGGCTGCAGATGAAGCTGTCGGACAAGCTCGCGCCGCCCGACGCGGACGTGCTCAAGCGCGGCGCGACGATGATCGTGAACCAGGTGGCCGCGATGAAGCGGATGGTCGACGATTTCCGCGAATACGCGCGCACGCCGCCGGCGGTGCTCGCGAACCTGCAGTTGAACGAACTGGCGAGCGAGGTGCTCGGGCTGTACGGCGTCGGCGAAGGCAAGAGCCCGATCGTCGCCGAGCTCGCGCCGTCGCTGCCGGTGATTCGCGGCGACGCGACGCAATTGCGCCAGGTGATTCACAACCTGCTGCAGAATGCGCAGGATTCGGTCGCGGAGTCCGCGCATCCGCGTGTGTTGATCGAAACCAAGACAGTAGAATATGGCGACCCCGACGCCGAGGGCAAAACGCGCGTCGCGGTACGTCTGACCGTGTCCGACAACGGGCCCGGTTTTCCGGCACGCATCCTGACCCGCGCGTTCGAGCCTTACGTGACGACGAAGGCGAAGGGCACGGGGCTCGGGCTGGCCACGGTCAAGAAAATCGTTGACGAGCACGGCGCGCGGATCGATCTGCGCAATCGCATGCACGGCGAGACCGTCGAGGGTGCGCAGGTATCGATCCTGTTCCTGCAGATGGCGAGCGATACGCCAGGCGCCGAACCGGGTGCACAGGACGGGACGACTCCCGCCAAGACAAAAGCAAGTGAGCAGACAAAGGCAGCGTAAATGGCAACCATCCTGGTGGTAGATGATGAAATGGGCATCCGGGAATTGCTCTCGGAGATCCTCAGCGATGAAGGACATGTCGTCGAGGCGGCGGAGAACGCGCAGGCCGCGCGGGAATACCGGCTGAATCAGGCGCCCGATCTCGTGCTGCTCGATATCTGGATGCCCGATACCGACGGCGTCACGCTGCTCAAGGAATGGGCGGCGCAGGGGCTGCTGACGATGCCCGTGATCATGATGTCCGGGCACGCGACGATCGATACGGCCGTCGAGGCGACCAAGATCGGCGCGCTCGATTTCCTCGAAAAGCCGATCGCGCTGCAGAAGCTGCTGAAGTCGGTCGAGCACGGTCTCGCCCGCGGCGCGGCGCCGGTGTCCGCGAACGCGGCGGCGAAGGCGGGCGGCGGGCAGGCCGCGGGGCCGGCGGCGGTCGCGTCCGCGGCGGCGCTGCCGACGCTCGGCGACGACATGGCGTCGGCGCTCGGCCTCGCGGGCCAGACGGCCGCGATCCCGTTCGACATCCCGTTGCGCGAAGCGCGCGATGCGTTCGAGCGCGCGTACTTCGAGTATCACCTCGCGCGCGAGAACGGCAGCATGACGCGCGTCGCGGAGAAGACGGGCCTCGAGCGCACGCACCTGTATCGCAAGCTCAAGCAGCTCGGCGTCGAGCTCGGCAAGAAGCCGTCCGAAGGTGCGCTGTAAAATATTTTGCGAAAGCACTTGCCCGGGGGCGGATAGCTCGATATACTTTCATTCTTCGTTGGCCCGGTAGCTCAGTTGGTAGAGCAGCGGATTGAAAATCCGCGTGTCGATGGTTCGATTCCGTCCCAGGCCACCAGCATTTAAAACCCCAAGAATCGGAAGGTTCTTGGGGTTTTTCGTTTGTGGTGGGTATCGCGTGTCGTGGGCGGCGGGCCCGGCAGCATTCGCCGGGGCATGATAAAATCCGTGCCCGCTCAATGACTTAGCGCATCGCTTCATGCGCATGGCAGGCTGCCCGTGGCGCGCCTGTCGTGGCGCGCGGCCACGATGCCGCGCGATGAGCGGTATAAGCGCGCCGCCGCATTCGCGGCCGACCGCGCTGCCTATACTGGTCGAGCCGGCGCAGGCCGGTCGCGTCGGGCCGCCCGGCGGCAGCCGGCCTCGGGGCGCAGTGCGACGCGAGCCTACACATTCACGGAGTATCACGGTGATTCGGACAGACGCTAAAGACGGCGCGCTCGTGTTGTTTTCCGGCGGGCAGGACTCCGCCACGTGCGTGGCATGGGCCCTCGAACGCTACCAGACGGTCGAGACGCTCGGCTTCGATTACGGCCAGCGTCATCGCGTCGAACTCGAGTGCCGCGAAGGCGTGCGCGAAGCGCTGAAGCACAGGTTTCCGGCGTGGTCGGACCGGCTCGGCGACGATCACATGATCGACCTGTCGGTGCTCGGCGCGATCAGCGATACCGCGATGACGCGCACGATCGAGATCGAGACGACGGCCAACGGCCTGCCGAACACGTTCGTGCCGGGCCGCAACCTGATGTTCATGACGATCGCCGCGGCGATCGCCTATCGCCGCGGGCTGCGCGTGCTGGTCGGCGGGATGTGCGAGACCGATTTCTCGGGCTATCCAGACTGTCGCGACGACACGATGAAGGCGCTGCAGGTCGCGCTGAATCTCGGGATGGATACGCGCATGGTGCTCGAGACGCCGCTGATGTGGCTCGACAAGGCGCAGACCTGGCAGCTCGCCGAACAGCTCGGCGGCGAGGCGCTCGTCGAACTGATCCGCGTCGAGACGCACACGTGCTACGTGGGCGAGCGCGCGGAACTGCACGACTGGGGCTTCGGCTGCGGCGAATGCCCGGCCTGCAAGCTGCGCAAGCGCGGCTACGAGGCTTACCTGAAGGGCGAGCGGGTGACCGAAGCGCCGCTGTGATGCGGCTCGCGCGGGCAGCGCTTGATGGACAACGGATTCTGATCGACAACGAGCGGCGCGAGCCGGACGAAGCACGATGACTTACGCGGTCAAGGAAATTTTCTACACGTTGCAGGGCGAGGGCGCGAATGCGGGCCGGCCGGCCGTGTTCTGCCGGTTCGCCGGCTGCAACCTGTGGTCGGGCCGCGAAGAGGATCGTGCGGAGGCCGTGTGCCGCTTCTGCGATACGGATTTCGTCGGCACCGACGGCGAGAACGGCGGCAAGTTCAAGGACGCCGCCGCGCTCGTCGCGACGATCGCCGGCCTGTGGCCGGAGGGCGAAGCGAATCGCTTCGTCGTCTGCACGGGCGGCGAGCCGATGCTGCAGCTCGACCAGCCGCTCGTCGACGCGCTGCACGCGGCGGGCTTCGAAATCGCGATCGAGACCAACGGTTCGCTGCCGGTGCTCGAATCGATCGACTGGATCTGCGTGAGCCCGAAGGCCGATGCGCCGCTCGTCGTCACGAAGGGCAACGAACTGAAGGTCGTCGTGCCGCAGGACAACCAGCGGCTGGCCGACTACGCGAAGCTCGATTTCGAGTATTTTCTCGTGCAGCCGATGGACGGCCCGTCGCGCGACCTCAACACGAAGCTCGCGATCGACTGGTGCAAGCGTCATCCGCAGTGGCGGCTGTCGATGCAGACCCACAAATATCTGAACATTCCCTGAGCCACGGCTTTTGACATCGTGCTGATTACCCGAAAACTCGAATTCGACGCGGGCCACCGCATTCCCGATCACCGCAGCCAGTGCAGGAACCTGCACGGCCATCGCTACGTGCTCGAAATCACGCTGCGCGGCGATCTCGTCGATACCGAGGGGGCGCCCGACCGCGGCATGGTGATGGATTTCGCCGACGTGAAGGCGCTCGCGATGGAGCACCTCGTCAGCAAGTGGGACCACGCGTTCCTGGTCTATGCGCGCGACGACGTCGTGCGCTCGTTCCTCGAGCAGATGGCCGACCACAAGACGGTCGTGATCGACCGGATCCCGACCGTCGAGAACCTCGCGGCGATCGCGTTCGACCTCCTCGCGAACGTGTACGACGCGCACTACGGCGTGAACCTGCGCCTCGAGCGCGTGCGGCTGTACGAAACGCCGAACTGCTGGGCCGACGTCGAGCGCCAGCCCGGCCGCTGATCCTGCCTGCCCCCGCAGCCCCGCCGTCCGGCGCGGGCTGCCCGTCGCCGCGCACCGCGGCCTCGACTCCCTCCTTCCCGCGTCGGTAGGGCTTCCCCTGTCTGTTCCCGCATCGAGCGCCCGCCGCGCTATGATCGACGTGCCGCACCGAAAAACGCTCGCGTGAGCCATTGCGCGGCCCGCGCTGTCAGATCGGCCGTCCCGGGCCGACTCACGTTCTCCGGCGCGCGATCCGTCGCCGCCGCCGTGCTTCGGTTGCCCGGCGGTATGCATTCCGCTTTCCGCTGCGCCTGTTGCTTGTCCCGTTCGATTGCCGTTCCGTTCCGGAGGCCGTATCGATGAGCACGCTCACCAATTCCCTCAAACAACGCCTGCGCGACGGTGACGAGCCGCTGTACGGCCTGTGGCTGTCGCTCGGCAGCGACTCGGCCGCGGAAGCGCTCGCGCACGCCGGTTACGACTGGCTCTGCATCGACATGGAGCATGCGCCGAACGACAGTCGCGACGTGGCGTCGCAACTGCGTGCGATCGCCGCGGCGCACCTGCCGAGCGAGCCGGTCGTGCGCGTGCCGGCGCGCGAGCCGTGGCTCGTGAAGCGCGCGCTCGACGCCGGCGCGCGCACGCTGATGTTCCCGTGTATCGAGACGCCCGACGACGCCGCGCACGCGGTGCGGCTCACGCGCTTCCCGTCGCCCGACACGCCCGACGGGCTGCGCGGCGTCGCGGGCATGGTGCGTGCGGCGGCGTTCGGCATGCGCCGCGACTACCTGCAGACGGCGAATGCGCAAGTGGCGGTGGTCGTGCAGGTCGAATCGGCGCGCGGCGTCGACGAAGTCGAGCGGATCGCGGCGACACCCGGCGTCGACTGCCTGTTCGTCGGCCCGGCCGACCTCGCGGCGAGCCTCGGGCATCTCGGCGACATCCGCCACCCGGACGTCGAAACCGCGATGGCGCGCGTGCTCGCGGCCGGCAAGCAGGCAGGCGTCGCGGTCGGCATCTTCGCGGGCGACACGGCGGCCGCGCGCCAGTATCGCGACGCCGGTTACCGGATGATCACGGTATCGGCCGACGTGAGCTGGCTATTGCGCGCGACGCGGCAGGCGTTGCAGGAGGTACGGTCATGAACGGCGCAGACGCTGCGTGCCGCGGGCGCGTGCGGATCGGGACGATGGTCGGCCTGTGGGCCGTGTGTGCGGTGGCCGCCGCGCAGGGCGCGCCGCAAGCGAAGCCCGATCCGTCGCACGAGACGCAATCGGCGGTTGCCGACTACAACGCCGGCGATTATCGCGCGGCGCTGGTGCAATTCCACGATGCGGCCGAGCGCGGCGATCGGCTCGCGCAGTTCAACTACGCGATGATGCTGCTGACGGGCGAAGGCGTGACGGCGAACGTCGACGAAGGGCTGCGCTGGCTCAGGCGCGCGGCGGACGCGAACATGTCGCATGCGCAGTACGTGTACGGCCGGATGTTCGACGATGGCGAATTCGTCGCGCGCAATCCGGCGGAAGCGCATCGCTGGTTCCTGCGCGCCGCGAAGCAGGGGCACGTGCAGGCCGAGCTGTCGCTCGCGAACCAGTTCCTCGACGGGCGCGGCACGCCCCGCGACAACCGTCAGGCGTTCGCGTGGTACAAGCAGGCCGCCGACGCGGGCGAGCCGACCGCGCAGTACGTGACCGCGTCGTTTTACGAGCGCGGCGGCGACGGCGTCGCGCAGAACCTGAACATCGCGCGGGCGTATTACGCGGCGGCGGCCGCGCAGGGCGACGAGACGGCCGGGATAAAATTCAAGGAGCTGAGCGCGCGGCTGAAGGCGCCGGGGCCGGCATCGGGCGCCGGCGGGGAGCAGGGCAAGCCGCACGCGCCGCCGCAGTAAGCGGCCGCATTCGGCGCATCCAATGAAAAACGGCGCCGGGGCGCCGTTTTCGTGTGCCGCGGTGCGGGGCCCGCGGTCAGCTTTTCATCAGCCGCCGCTGCCGCCCGACGCTCATGATCATCCCGATCGCGATGCCGAGCGTCGTGAGCGCGGTGCCGCCGTAGCTCATGAACGGCAACGGCACGCCGACGACCGGCAGCACGCCGCTCACCATCCCGATGTTGACGAACGCGTAGACGAAGAACGCGAGCGTGAGCGAGCCCGCGAGCAGCCGGCCGAACAGCGTCGCGCCTTGCGCGGCGATGTAGAGCCCGCGCGCGATCAGCGCCATGTACAGCGTCAGCAGCACGAGCCCGCCGGCGAGCCCCCATTCCTCCGAGAACACCGCGAAGATGAAGTCGGTGTGCTTTTCCGGAATGAATTCGAGGTGCGCCTGCGTGCCTTTCAGGTAGCCCTTGCCGAGCACGCCGCCCGAGCCGATCGCGATCACGGCCTGGATCGTGTGGAAGCCCTTGCCGAGCGGGTCGGAGGTCGGGTCGAGCAGCGTGCACACCCGGTGTTTCTGGTAGTCGTGCATCAGCGGCCACTGTACTTCGGGCTGGCAGATGCGTTCCTCGAACACGGCGATCGAGCCGACCGCGAGCACGCCCGCGACGAGCACCGGCACGATCAGCTTGAACGACAGGCCGGCGAGGTAGATCACGAAGAAGCCGGCCGCGAACACGAGCAGGCCCGTGCCGAGGTCGGGCTGCTTCGCGATCAGCCCGACCGGCACCAGCAGGATTCCGAACGCGGCGATGAAGTCGTACCAGCGCAGCCCGCCTTCGCGGCGCTGGTAGTACCACGCGAGCATCAGCGGCGTCGCGATCTTGAGGATTTCGGACGGTTGGATCACGACGCCGACGTTCAGCCAGCGCTTCGCGCCCTTCTTGGTCATCCCGAACAGCGCGACCGCAATCAGCAGCGTCACCCCGAACGTGTAGAGCGGGACCGCGAAGCGCATCAGCGTGGTCGGCGGGATGTTGGCGATCACCCACATCAGCACGAACGTCAGCAGGATGTTGCGCAACTGGTCCTCGACGCGGCCCGGCATGTCGATCGACGCGCTGTACAGCGTGACGATGCCGACGCACAGCAACAGGAACACGATGAGGGCGAGCGGGCGGTCGAAGCCCGCGAACATCTGCTTGATCTTGTCGAGCCAGGCGCGCTTGTCGAATTGCATGCCTTTCTCCGTTAATGAGCGGTGCCGGCGTCCGCCGCTTTCGCGGGGGCCGTCGCACGATGGTTGTCGTCCCGCGGCGCGGCGGCGACCGGCTGCGCGTCGCTGGCGGGCCGGCGCGGCCGGTGCGGACGCCGGATCGGCGGCAGGCTCGCGGCCATCGGCGCCGCGGCGCTCGCGTCGGCCGGCGCGGTGGCGCTGGCCGCACCCGATGCGGCCGAGGCACCCGACGCGGCCGATGCCGCCTCGGCCGCGCTGGCCGCCGACGGCACGACCGGCTGCGGCAGTGCGGTGAAGCCGGCCGCGATCGTGGCGGGCTTCGACGTGTCGCCGACCACCGGCGCGCTCACAGGCTCGGTCGCCGACGCCGCGGCGGCCACGGCCGCGGCCTCGTTCTTCGGGTTCTGGCGCTCGACCAGGTAGTAGTCGAGCACGCGGCGCGCGATCGGGCCGGCGGCCTGCGCGCCCCAGCCGCCGTTCTCGACGACCAGCGCGACGGCGATCTGCGGATGGTCGACCGGCGCGTACGCGATGAACAGCGCGTGGTCGCGCAGGTGTTCGGCGAGCAGGTGGCCCTTGTAGTTCGAACCCTGCAGCGAGAACACCTGCGCGGTACCGGTCTTGCCGGCGGCGAGGTACTGCGCGCCGCGGAACACCTTGTACGCGGTCCCGGACGGGTTCTCGATCACGTTCTCCATCCCGCGCTTCACGACGTCGATGTCGGCCGCCTTCAGCGGGATCACCTCGCTTTCCTTCGGCACGGTCAGGTGGCGCGCCCGCGAGATCGGGTCCTCGACTTCCTTCACGAGGTGAGGCTTCATCACGACGCCGTTGTTCGCGAGCGTTGCCGTGGCATGCGCGAGCTGCAGGATCGTGAACGAGTTGTAGCCCTGGCCGATCCCGAGGCTGATCGTCTCGCCGTCGAACCACTTCTGCTGCGCGGCCTTCTTGAACGCCTTCTTCTTCCAGTCGGTCGACGGCAGGATGCCGCGCGCCTCGCCCTGGATGTCGATTCCGGTGATCTGGCCGAAGCCGAACGGCTTCATGAAGTTCGCGATCGCGTTCACGCCGAGGTCGCGCGCGAGCATGTAGAAGTAGGTGTCGTTCGACACCATGATCGCCTTGTTCATGTCGACCCAGCCCTGGCCCGAGCGCACGTCGTTGCGGAACGTGTGGCCGCCGAACGTGAAGTAGCCCGGGTCCTGGAAGCCCCAGCCCGGCGTGCGCTTGCCGAGCGTGAGGCCCGCGAGCGCCATGAACGGCTTGTACGTCGAGCCGGGCGGGTAGGTGCCGTGCAGCGGACGGTTCAGGAGCGGCTTGTCGGGCGAGTTGTTCAGCTCGTCCCAGGTCTGCTGGTCGATGCCGTCGACGAACGAGTTCGGGTCGAAGCTCGGCGACGATACGAACGCGAGCACGTCGCCCGTCTTCGGCTCGATCGCGACGAGCGCGCCGCGCTTGCCGGCGAACGCCTGCTCGGCGACCTGCTGCAGCCCGATGTCGAGCGACAGCACGAGGTTGTTGCCGGGCGTCGCCTGCGTGCGCGACAGCGTGCGCACCGGCCGGCCGCCGGCCGTCACCTCGACTTCCTCGAAGCCCGTCAGCCCGTGCAGCTCGGTCTCGTAGCTCTGCTCGACGCCGATCTTGCCGATGTAGTCGGTGCCCTTGTAGTTGTTCGCGTCGCGGCGCGGATCGTAGTGCTCCTGGTCGCTGTCGTTGTCGTCGCTCATCGCGTCGATGCGATCCTGGTCGCGCTTCGAGATCCGGCCGATATAGCCGATCACGTGCGCGGCCGTCATGCCGAGCGGGTACTGGCGGAACAGCCGCGCGCGCACGTCGACACCGGGGAAGCGGAAACGCTGCGCGGTGAAGCGCGCGACTTCGGCGTCGGTGAGCCGCGTGCGGATCGGCAGGCTCTCGAAGTTCTTCGAGTCTTCCTGCAGCTTCTTGAAGCGGCGGCGGTCGCGGGCGTCGATCGGGATGATCTCGGACAGCTTGTCGATCGTGTTGTCGAGCGTGTCGTCGAGCTTCGACGGCGTGATCTCGAGCGTGTACGCCGAGTAGTTCTTCGCGAGGATCACGCCGTTGCGGTCGGTGATGATCCCGCGGTTCGGCACGATCGGCGCGACCGAGATGCGGTTTTCCTCGGCCTGCAGCGCGTATTTGCCGTGCTGCATCAGCTGCAGGTAGAAGAAGCGGCTCGCGAGCAGCCCGAAGCAGACGAACACGAACACGCCCGCCGCCGCGACGCGCAGGCGGAACCTCGAGAGCTGCTGTTGGGTGTCGTTGAATTCGGTCATTTAAGGGCAATCTGGCCCGCGCGCGGACGCGGGCGAGGTGCCGCCCCGGAGCGCGGCGCGCGGCGGGCGTGGGGGCGGCGGGTATTCAAGGTCGGTCCGGTTCAGATCGGGCGCGTATCGTCCGGGTCGACCGGGCGGCGTTGCGGCATCAGCAGCAGGTGGCTCGCGATCGGCCACAGCGCGGCTTCGACGAAACCGTCGACGAGATAGCGCCAGCCGGGGAACGCGGCGCCCATCAGCAGGCGGATCACGAACGGCACGAGCTGCGCGGCGACCAGCAGCGGCGTGACGTACAGCACCTGTACGCCGATCGGCATCCATAGCACGCGGCGGTGGATCGTGATCGCGCCGTACGACAGCAGCGTATAGGCGAGCGCGTGCTCGCCGAGCAGCCCCGCGTCGTGCACGTCCATCAGGATGCCGAGCGCGAACGCGACGCCCATCCCGACCTTGCGCGGCTGGTGGATGTTCCAGAACAGCAGCACGAGCGCGACGAAATCGGGCACGCCGGGCAGGCGGCCCCATGGCATCAGGTTCAGCAGGAACGCGGCGGCGAGGCTGAAGACGATGAAGTACGGATTGACCGGCTGCAGGATGTATTGCGGGCGGTTCATCGCTGGGCTCCTGATTGCCCGGCCGTGGGCTTCGCGGGCGCGGCAGGCGCCGCGGGCGCCGGCTTCGCACCGGGCTGGGCCGCGGCGGCCGGCTTCGCGTTCGCGTCGGCCTTGTCGGTTTTCTCGGCCTTCTCGGCCTTTTCGCCCTTCGCGGCGGCTTTCGCACCCTTCTTGCCCTTCGCGTTCTTCTCGGCGGCGGGATCGGGCTCGGCCGGGCGCGGCGGGATGTCGTTGCGGTAATGCAGCACGAGCATCTGGCGCGCGCCGCGCACGGCCGCGACTGGCGCGCAGGTCACGCGGGCGAACGCGGTATCGGCGAGCTTGTCGACGCGCACGACCTTCGCGACCGGCAGGCCGGGCGGATAGACGCCATCGAGGCCGCTCGTGATCAGCTCGTCGCCGGCGACGAGATCCGCGCTGGTCGGCACGAAGCGCAGGTCGAGCGAATCGCCCTTCGGCGTGCCGTAGATCACGCTGCGCAGGCCGGTGCGCAGCACCTGCACGGGAATCGCGAGATCGCGGTCGGTGACCAGCGTGACTTCGGATTGCAGCGGGAACACGCGCGTGACCTGGCCGACCACGCCGTCCTCGCTGACGACGGGCGAGCCGTCCTGGATGCCTTGCTGCGAGCCTTGCCCGACCACGATCTTCTGCGTGAACGGATCGCTCGTGTCGTACTGGATCTCGACCGGCGTCGATTGCGTCGCGATGTGCTGGCGCAGTTCGAGCACCGCGCGCAGGTGCGCGTTCTCCTGCGTGAGCACGGCGGCCTGGTTGGCCTGCGTGGACAATTGCAGGTTGCGCTTGCGGAGATCGTCGTTCTCGTGGCGCAGCGCCGCGCCGGTGACGGCGAGGTCGGCCGCGCCCATGAACAGGTCGCGCGGCACGAGCGCCGCGCGTTGCAGCGGGTAGAGCACGGTGCCGAGCACGCCGCGCACGATTTCGAGCGTGCTGAAGCGCGCGTCCGACACGAGGAGCGCGATGGCGAGGGCGACGAAGAAGATGAGCCGCGCGAGCGCGGGCGGACCTTGCTTGAAGAGGGGCGGCGGACTGTATTCCATGGTCGGCGCCGGGCGCGTGTGATCGGTTAAATAATGCTCAGACGCGCAAACGGCGCGGCGGTTCGTTCTGAACGAGCGATCCGGCCACGCCGCGGGTGCGTCATATCAAACGGGACTGCCTAGGCGATCACTGGGCGATCACTCGTACGAGAAGATGCTGCCCAGCTTGTCCATGCGCTCGAGCGCCATGCCCGAACCGCGCACGACACAGGTCAGCGGATCTTCCGCGACGAGCACCGGCAGGCCGGTTTCTTCCGCGAGCAGGCGATCGAGGTCGCGCAGCAGCGCGCCGCCGCCCGTCAGCATCATCCCGCGTTCGGCGATGTCGGCGCCGAGTTCCGGCGGCGTCTGTTCGAGCGCGATCTTCACCGACGACACGATCTGGTTCAGCGGATCGGTCAGTGCTTCGAGGATTTCGTTGCTGGAGATCGTGAAGCTGCGCGGGATGCCTTCCGACAGGTTGCGGCCCTTCACTTCCATTTCCTTGACTTCGGAGCCCGGGAACGCGGAGCCGATTTCCTTCTTGATCGCCTCGGCGGTCTGCTCGCCGATCAGCATCCCGTAGTTGCGGCGGATGTAGTTGACGATCGCCTCGTCGAACTTGTCGCCGCCGACGCGCACCGAGCCTTTGTAGACGATGCCGCCGAGCGAGATCACGCCGACTTCGGTCGTGCCGCCGCCGATGTCGACGACCATCGAGCCGGTGGCTTCCGAGACCGGCAGGCCCGCGCCGATCGCGGCCGCCATCGGCTCCTCGATCAGGTAGACCTGGGACGCGCCGGCGCCGTGCGCCGCTTCCTTGATCGCGCGGCGCTCGACCTGGGTCGAGCCGCACGGCACGCAGATGATGATGCGCGGCGACGGCGAGAACATGCGCGACTCGTGGGCCGTCTTGATGAACTGCTTGATCATCTGCTCGGTGACGGTGAAGTCGGCGATCACGCCGTCCTTCATCGGGCGGATCGCCTCGATGTTGCCCGGCACCTTGCCGAGCATCTGCTTGGCTTCCTTGCCGACCGCCTGGATCGTCTTCTTGCCGTTGGGGCCGCCTTCCTGGCGGATCGACACGACGGACGGTTCATCGAGCACGATGCCCTTGCCGCGCATGTAGATCAGGGTGTTTGCGGTGCCGAGGTCGATCGCGAGATCGTTGGAGAAGTAGCTGCGCAAAAAACCGAACATTCAGAATCCTGTTTCGCTCTGGGCCGGCCCTGCATAGCGAGCGCTGAGGGCGGCAGCGGAAAAAATAACAGCCTCGGGAAGCGTGGCGGAAGCGGCCGCCGCGGCGCACGAAGCTGCGAGTGATGTCTACCGGGGATCGCACGAAGCACGCACGGCTTGCCGAAGCAGGGCGAAACGGTGCGGGAAAAGGCTGCCGGGTTTGGGTCGAACGCGTAATGATACCTTATAATTTCACGGTATTTGAATCGAAACGGGCGGTATTTTTGCCGCTTCGGCCCCGATTTCTGAGGGTGGATCGCACCCTCCAACCCCCCGCCGCAGTGCTGCTTTCGATGCACTGCGCAGCCTTGTTTTTCCGGTGATCGCATGGCCCTGACCCTGACCGATGTGAAACGCATCGCGCACCTGGCGCGACTCGAAATGGCCGACGCCGACGCCGAGCACATGCTCGGCCAGCTCAATGAATTCTTCGGCCTCGTCGAGCAGATGCAGGCGGTCGACACCGCCGGCATCGCGCCGCTCGCCCACCCGATCGAACAGATCCAGGAAGTCGCGCAGCGCCTGCGCGACGACGCCGTGACGGAAGTCGTCAATCGCGACGACAACCAGCGTCCGGCGCCGGCCGTCCAGGACGGCCTCTATCTCGTGCCGAAGGTGATCGAGTAAGCATTCGATGACAAGCGCGCCGGCCGTCCTGCGCCGCGCGCGACCCAGAATTCCCAGGAAAACCACTCAATGCACGCAAAAAGCCTGACCGAACTGCGCGCCGCGCTCGCCGCCAAGGAATGCTCGGCCGTCGAGCTCGCGCAGCACTATCTGAAACGGATCGACGCCGCGCGCGACCTGAACGCGTTCGTTCAAGTCGACGCCGACCTCACCCTCGCGCAGGCGAAAGCCGCCGACGCCGAACTCGCGCGCGGCGCGGGCGGCGCGCTCACCGGCCTGCCGATCGCGCACAAGGACGTGTTCGTCACGCGCGGCTGGCGCTCGACCGCCGGCTCGAAGATGCTCGCGAACTACGAGAGCCCGTTCGACGCGACCGTCGTCGCCCGCCTGCAGGCGGCCGGCATGGTCACGCTCGGCAAGACCAACATGGACGAGTTCGCGATGGGCTCGTCGAACGAAAACTCGGCGTTCGGCGCGGTGAAGAACCCGTGGGACACGAACGCGGTGCCGGGCGGCAGCTCGGGCGGCAGCTCGGCCGCCGTCGCCGCGCGCCTCGCGCCGGCCGCGACCGGCACCGACACCGGCGGCTCGATCCGCCAGCCCGCGTCGTTCGCGGGCGTGACGGGCATCAAGCCGACCTACGGCCGCGTGTCGCGCTACGGGATGATCGCGTTCGCGTCGTCGCTCGACCAGGGCGGCCCGATGGCGCAGAGCGCGTCCGACTGCGCGCTGCTGCTGAACGCGATGGCCGGCTTCGACGAGCGCGACTCGACGAGCCTCGAGCGCGACGACGAAGACTTCACGCGCCACCTCGGTCAGCCGTGGGTGGCCGGCAACGACGCGGGCAAGCCGCTCGCGGGCCTGCGCATCGGTTTGCCGAACGAGTATTTCGGCGCCGGCCTTGCCGACGACGTGCGCGCGACGATCGACGCGGCGCTCAAGCAATACGAAGCGCTCGGTGCGACGCTCGTGCCGGTGTCGCTGCCGAAGACGGAACTGTCGATCCCCGTGTACTACGTGATCGCCCCGGCGGAAGCGTCGTCGAACCTGTCGCGTTTCGACGGCGTGCGCTTCGGCCACCGCGCCGCGCAGTACGGCGATCTGCTCGACATGTACAAGAAGTCGCGCGCCGAAGGCTTCGGGCCTGAAGTGAAGCGCCGGATTCTGGTCGGCACCTACGTGCTGTCGCACGGCTACTACGACGCGTACTACCTGCAGGCGCAGAAGATCCGCCGCATCATCGCGAACGATTTCCAGGAAGCGTTCAAGTCCTGCGACGTGATCATGGGCCCGGCGTCGCCGACGGTCGCATGGGATCTCGGCGCGAAGGGTGACGATCCGGTGCAGATGTATCTCGCGGATATCTACACGCTGTCGGTGAGCCTCGCGGGCCTGCCCGGTATGAGCGTGCCGTGCGGCTTCGGCGCGGGCGCGAACGCGAAGCGCCCGGTCGGTCTGCAGATCATCGGCAACTATTTCAACGAAGCCCGGATGCTGCAGGTCGCCGACGCGTTCCAGCGCGCGACCGACTGGCACAAGCAAGTTCCGGCAGGGGTGTAAGCATATGGCTACTCAGTGGGAAGTCGTTATCGGTCTCGAGACGCACGCGCAACTGTCGACCGTCTCGAAGATTTTCTCGGGCGCATCGACGCAGTTCGGCGCCGAGCCGAACACGCAGGCGTGTCCGGTCGACCTGGCGCTGCCGGGCGTGCTGCCGGTGCTGAACCGCGGCGCGGTCGAGCGGGCGATCCGCTTCGGCCTCGCGATCGGCTCGACCATCGCGCCGCGCAGCATCTTCGCGCGCAAGAATTATTTCTACCCCGATCTGCCGAAGGGCTATCAGATCAGCCAGTACGAGATTCCGGTCGTGCAGGGCGGCCAGATCACGATCCAGGTGCCGGCCAACGAGAAGGCCGGCAAGCCTGCGTACGAGAAGACGGTCAACCTGACCCGCGCGCACCTCGAGGAGGACGCGGGCAAGTCGCTGCATGAAGACTTCGCCGGGATGACCGGGATCGACCTGAACCGCGCGGGCACGCCGCTGCTCGAGATCGTCACCGAGCCGGAAATGCGCAGCGCGGCCGAGGCCGTGGCCTATGCGAAGGCGCTGCACGCGCTCGTCGTGTGGCTCGGCATCTGCGACGGCAACATGCAGGAAGGCTCGTTCCGCTGCGACGCGAACGTGTCGGTGCGCCCGGTCGGCCAGGAGAAATTCGGCACGCGCGCGGAAATCAAGAACCTGAACTCGTTCCGGTTCCTCGAGGAAGCGATCAACTACGAAGTGCGTCGCCAGATCGAGCTGATCGAGGACGGCGGCGAAGTCGTGCAGGAAACGCGCCTGTACGACCCGGACAAGCGCGAGACGCGCTCGATGCGCAGCAAGGAAGACGCGCACGATTACCGCTACTTCCCCGACCCCGACCTGATGCCGCTCGTGATCGGCCGGGACTGGGTCGAGCGCGTGCAGTCCGGCATGCCGGAGCTGCCGGCCGCGATGCAGCAGCGCTTCGTCGACGAGTACGGCGTGTCCGCGTACGACGCGGGCGTGCTGACGTCGAGCAAGGCGATGGCCGCGTACTTCGAGTCGGTGGTCGCGAAGGCCGGCGCGGCGAATGCGAAGATCGTCGCGAACTGGCTGATGGGCGACGTGTCGTCGCAGCTGAACCGCGACGGCATCGAGATCGACGCGATTCCGGTGTCGGCCGCGCAGCTCGCGCTGTTGCTGCAGCGCATCGCCGACGGCACGATCTCGAACAAGATCGCGAAGGAAATCTTCGCGACGATCTGGGACGAGAAGGCGACCGACGAAGGCGCGGCCGACCGCATCATCGACGCGAAGGGCCTGAAACAGATCTCCGACACCGGCGCGCTGGAAGCGATCATCGACGAAGTGCTCGCGGCGAACGCGAAGTCGGTCGAGGAATTCCGCGCCGGCAAGGAAAAGGCGTTCAACGCGCTGATCGGCCAGGCGATGAAGGCGACCAAGGGCAAGGCCAATCCGCAGCAGGTCAACGAACTGCTGAAGAAGAAGCTCGGCTGAGCATGCGCGCGCGTCTGAACCGCGCTTGACGACGGGCCGCTCCGAACCAGTTCGGGGCGGCCCGTCGCGTTTGGTGGATGCGTTATCGTATGCACCACACCGTCCAACGGAGGAACGAATGGCGAAACAACCGTCGCTCGACGATTTCCGCGTGCCCTACAGCACGCGCGAGAAGGAAGCCGCCGCATTCAAGCTCGACGCGTTCGACCCTGGCGCGAAGCCGTTTTCGTCGGGCTCGAAGGAGGCCGACCGCGAACGGCTGTCGGTCGTGTCGACAGAGCTCGACGTGCAGCAGGAGCGTCTGCACACGCAGCAGAAGAAGCGCGTGCTGCTCGTGCTGCAGGGGATGGACACGAGCGGCAAGGACGGCACCGTGCGCGCGGTGTTTCGCGAAGTCGACCCGCTCGGCCTGCGCATCGTGCCGTTCAAGGCGCCGACGCCGATCGAGGCCGCGCACGACTTCCTGTGGCGCGTGCATGCGCAGGTGCCGGCGGCGGGCGAGCTCGCGATCTTCAACCGCAGCCACTACGAGGACGTGCTGGTGCCGCGTGTGCTCGGCGCGATCGGCGACAAGGAGTGCGAGCGCCGCTACCGGCAGATCCGCGATTTCGAGACGATGCTGTTCGAGAACGGCACGACCATCATCAAGTGCTTCCTGCACATCTCGAAGGACGAGCAGCGCGCGCGGCTGCAGGCACGCATCGACGACCCGACCAAGCACTGGAAATTCGACATCTCCGATCTCGACGCGCGCAAGCACTGGGACGCGTACCAGTCCGCGTACCGCGACGCGCTCGCCGCGACGTCGGCCGAGCATGCGCCGTGGTACGTGATCCCGGCGAATTCGAAGACGCACCGCAACGTGATGATCGCCGAGCTGCTGCTGCGCACGATGACCGACATGAAGCTGGAATTCCCGCCGCCGAAGCCCGAGCTCGAAGGCGTGAAGATCCGTTAAGCTGCCCCCCTGTAAAAACATCGAACTGAACGGAACCCGACATGATGCGAGTGATTACCGCCAACCTGAACGGCATCCGCTCCGCCGCGAAGAAGGGCTTCTTCGACTGGCTCGGCGAACAGAACGCCGATTGCGTATGCGTGCAGGAAATCAAGGTGTCGGCCGACGACCTGCCGGCCGAATTCGTCGAGCCGCACGGCTTCAAGAGCTATTTCCACCACGCCGAGAAGAAGGGCTACAGCGGCGCGGGCGTGTACAGCCGCCGCGAGCCCGATGACGTGATCATCGGTTTCGGCAGCAGCGAGTTCGATCCCGAAGGGCGCTACGTCGAGGCGCGCTACGGCAAGCTGTCGGTCGTGTCGGTGTACGTGCCGTCCGGTTCGAGCGGCGAGGAGCGCCAGCAGGCGAAGTACCGCTTCATGGCCGAATTCATGCCGCACCTCGCGGCGCTGAAGAAGAAGCGCGAGGTGATCCTGTGCGGCGACGTGAACATCGTCCACAAGGAAATCGACATCAAGAACTGGAAGAGCAACCAGAAGAACTCGGGCTGCCTGCCGGAAGAGCGCGAGTGGCTCACGAAGTTGTTCGACGACGTCGGCTACGTCGACGTGTTCCGCACGCTCGATCAGCGCCCCGAGCAGTACACATGGTGGAGCAACCGCGGCCAGGCGTACGCGAAGAACGTCGGGTGGCGGATCGATTACCAGATCGCGACCCCGGGCGTGGCCGGGACCGCAAAAAGCACGTCGATCTTCAAGGACATCAAGTTCAGCGATCACGCGCCGCTGACGATCGACTACGACTACACGAAGTGACGGCCGGCGCCGCGCCGCGCGCGTAGCCGCCGAATGCAAAACGGGCCGCATGTCGAACATGCGGCCCGTTTCGTTTGGGGCGTGGCTTACTGCTTGAGCGACGCCATGTCCACCACGAACCGGTACTTCACGTCGCTCTTCAGCATCCGCTCGTAGGCGGCGTTGATCTGCTGCATCGGAATCGTCTCGATATCGGACGTGATCCCGTGCTCCGCGCAGAAGTCGAGCATTTCCTGCGTTTCCGCGATCCCGCCAATCAGCGAGCCCGCGAGGCGGCGGCGCTTGAAGATCAGGTTGAACACCTGCGGCGACGGATGGTCGTGCTCCGGTGCGCCGACCAGCGTCATCGTGCCGTCGCGCTTGAGCAGGTGCAGGAACGGGTTCAGGTCGTGCTGCGCGGCGACCGTGTTCAGGATGAAGTCGAAGCTGTTCAGGTGCGCGTTCATCTGCGCTTCGTCCTTCGAGATCACCACTTCATGCGCGCCGAGCCGCTTGCCGTCCTCGATCTTCGACGGCGACGTCGTGAACAGCACGACGTGCGCGCCCATCGCGCGCGCCAGCTTCACGCCCATGTGGCCGAGGCCGCCGAGACCGACGATCCCGACCTTCTTGCCGGGGCCGACGTTCCACTGCCGCAGCGGCGAGTAGGTCGTGATCCCCGCGCACAGCAGCGGCGCCGCGCCGGCCGGGTCGAGCGTGTCCGGCACGCGCAGCACGAACGCCTCGTCGACGACGAGCTGCGTCGAATAGCCGCCGTACGTGATGTCGCCCGTCACGCGGTCCTGCCCGTTGTAGGTGCCGACGAAACCGTTCTCGCAATACTGCTCGAGGCCTTCTTCGCAGCTCGCGCAGGTGCGGCACGAATCGACGAGACAGCCGACGCCGACCAGCTCGCCGACCTTGAAGCGCGACACCTGCGGGCCGGTCGCGGTCACGCGGCCGACGATTTCATGGCCCGGCACGACCGGGTAGATCGTGTTGCGCCATTCGTTGCGCGCCTGGTGAAGGTCGGAGTGGCAGACGCCGCAGTAGAGGACGTCGATCTGGACGTCGAGGTCGCGCAGCGCGCGACGCTGGAATTCGAACGGGGCGAGCGGCGATTGCGAATCGGTCGCCGCGTAGGCATAGGTCGTGCTCATGCAAAGGCTCCTTGTCCGGAAAAGATCCGGCGAAACAGACTGCCGTCGCATCATGTGGCGATGCGGCGAGACAGGTGCCTATCGTAAGGAGCGCACCGCCGCGGCGAAATACATGAAGGTCTGGAAGATTTGCCTATTCCTCTTGAATTGCGCGCGAACGCCCGTCAAAACGCGTTCAAGGTGCTAAATTGCGAGCCAGATTCTCTTGCCGGACAGGACCACGCAGATGAGCTTCCAGCCCCTTTTTGCCGACTCGGGCGACCGCGTGCAGCGCCGGATGATCGAGCTGCACACGCGCCTCGCGCCGAACGAGGGCGACACGCTCGCGGCGCTCGACGGCGTGCGCTTGCTCCGCGTGAGCCGTCCCGCGCCGCGCATGCCCGTGCTGTACGAGCCGAGCATCATCGTCGTGTGCCAGGGTCGCAAGCTCGGCTATCTCGGCGACCGCTCGTTCGTGTACGACGCGCAGCAATACCTGGTGCTGTCGGTGCCGCTGCCGTTCGAATGCGAAACCTTCGCGAGCATGGACGAGCCGTTTCTCGCGATCTCGATCCGCGTCGATCTCGCCGTGATCGCCGAGCTCGCGATCCTGCTCGACGAGACGCTCGGCGCGGCGATCAGCGAGCCGCTCGGCGTCTATTCGACGCCGCTCGACGCGCCACTGGCCGATGCGGTCGTGCGGTTGCTCGAAGCACTCGCGTCGCCGCACGACACGCGCGTGCTGGGGCCGGCGATCATGCGCGAGATCGCGTATCGCGTGCTGACCGGCGAGCAGGGCGACGCGATGCGCGCGGCGCTCGTGCAGCAGCATCATTTCGGCCGCATCGCGAAGGCGCTGCGGCGCATCCATGCGGAGCTGAGGGCCGATCTCGACGTCGAGACGCTTGCCCGCGAAGCCGGGATGAGCCTCGCGGTGTTCCACGCGCAGTTCAAGCACGTGACGGCGACGTCGCCGATGCAGTACGTGAAGACCGCGCGGCTGCACCAGGCGCGGCTGATGATGGTGCGCGACGGGCTGGGCGCCGGTGCGGCAGCCGCGCGGGTCGGCTATGCGAGCGCGTCGCAGTTCAGTCGCGAGTTCAAGCGGCTGTTCGGCCGCAGCCCCGCGGATGACGTGCGCTGGATGCGTGACAGCGGGGTGCGCCCGGCGATGGCCGACGCGCACGCATAGCGTCCCGGGTCTCGCGCGGCGGCTCAGCGCCGCACGATCTTGCGCCGCTGCGCGCTGATGCCCGCATAGTCGGGCAGCGATTCGACGCGTTTGCCCGTCGCCTTCGCGTACAGCGGCATCAGGTCCGGCAGCCGGTTCAGCAGATCCTGGCGGCGCGCGGCGCCGTACGGGTGCGTGTAGATGAAGCCCGACGCCTTGTTCGCGCGCGTCGCGACCGCGAGCTTGTCCCACAGCGTGATCGCCGCGCGCGGATCGAAGCCCGCGCGTGCGGCGATGTCGCCGCCGATCACGTCGGCTTCGGTTTCGTCGGTCGGATCGTAGTGGAGCGACTGCAGACGCTCGCCGAGATTCAGCGCCTGCGGCAGCGGATCGCCGACGCCGAACAGCGGCGGCAGCGCGGCCGCGCGCAGCGACGTCTGCGAGGTCACGCTGAAGTTGCTGCGCGCGTGTTCGCGCAGCGCATGCGCGATGCCGTGCGCGAGCAGCACGCCGAGCTCGTCGTCGTTCAGGCGTACGCGGTCGAGCATGCCGCCGTACACCAGCACCTTGCCGCCCGGCAGACAGGTCAGTCGGATGTCGCGCGAGCGGATCGCGTTCACGTCCCACGCCCAGCTTTTCACGCGGTCGTTCCACTTCACCGAATACGGCGCGAGCTTCGCGACGATCGCGCGCAGGCGTTTCACGCGCGGCTGGTTCGCGGGCAGCAGGCGGTTGCTGTCGGCGGCCGTCTGCACGATCTGCGCGTATTCGTTCGCGGTGAGCTGCTCGAGGAGCGGCGACGGGATCAGCGTGCGGAACGCGATCGCGTTGCCGTAGCGGACCTGCTGCGGCGTCGGCGTATAGGCCTTCGCCGGCACCGCGGCGCCGGTCGGCTGCGCGCCTTCGGCGGCGGACGGCGGGACGGGCGCGGCAGACGTGGCGGGGGTGGGCGGCGTCGCCTGCGCGGCGGCCGGTGCGGAGCCCGCAGCCGTCGCGCCGATGTCGGTCGCGTGCGCACTCGTCGCGGTGAATGCCGCGGCGCCGACGCTCAACGCAGCCGTCACGCGCGCGAGACGATGCAGGCGGTTACCGCGCACGGCTCGCCTCGCCGTCGCGCGCGGCACCGTTCCACGGCGCGATCCTGAACAGCAGCAGCATGCCGGGAACCGCGAGCGCGGTGCACACGATGAAATAGTCGTACCAGCCGATCTTCGCGACGACGAAGCCGCTCGCGGCCGATGCGAGCGTACGCGGCACCGACGCGAGGCTCGTGAACAGCGCGAACTGCGTGGCCGTGTAGCGCGGGTCGGTCGTGCTCGCGATATACGCGACGAACGCGGCCATCGTCAGGCCGGTCGTGAAGGTTTCGAAGCCGTAGACGAGCGCGAGCGCGACCGTCATCGGGCTCAGCTTCGGCGTGATCTCGATACCGAACACCGACATGAACGACGCGAGCGCGTGGCTGGCCGCGACCGTGAAGTCGTACAGCATCGCGAGCACCGGCGAGCCGGGGCCGAGCTGCGCGAGCCACGCGAAGCCGAGCGTCGACACCATCTGCAGCGCGCCGAAGATCCACAGCCCGCGGCCGATGCCGATCTTCACGAGCCAGATGCCGCCGATGATGCCGCCGGCGACGCTCGCGACGAGCGCGGTGGTTTTCGCGACGATGCCGATCTCGGTGCGCGAGAAGCCGATGTCGAGGAAGAACGACGTCGACAGCGTGGTCGCCATCGTGTCGCCGATCTTGAACAGGAAGATGAACGCGATGACGAGCAGCGCGCCGGCCCAGCCGTCGCGCTCGATGAATTCGCGGAACGGCAGCACGATCGCGTCGCGCAGGTTGCGCGGCGGCGTGCCGACCACTTCCGGCTCGCGCACGACGAGCGTCATCAGGATGCCCGGCAGCATGAACGCGCCGGTGATCGCGAACACGGCGTCCCACGGCAGGTGGTCGGACAGGATCAGCGCGAGCGAGCCGGGAATCAGCGCGGCGAGCTTGTACGCGTTCACGTGCACCGCGTTGCCGAGGCCCTGCTCGGTGTCGCGCAGCAGCTCGCGGCGATACGCATCGATCACGATGTCGGCGCTCGCGCCGAAGAATGCGACGAGCGTCGTGAGCGCGGCGACCGTCCAGATCGAGTCGCGCGGCGACACGAAGCCGAGCGCGGCGATCGCACCCGCGACCAGCAGCTGCGTGAGCAGCAGCCAGCCGCGCCGGCGGCCCGGCCGCCAGCCGGGCAGGCGCGGGATGTAGCGGTCCATCAGCGGCGCCCACAGGAACTTCCACGTATACGGGAACTGGATCAGCGCGAACAGGCCGATTTCCTTCAGGTTCACGCCCTCGGAGCGCAGCCATGCCTGCACGAGGTAGACGAGCGTGAAGAGGGGCAGCCCCGACGTGAAGCCCAGGAACACGCAGATCAGCATGTGCGTGTTCAGATAGGCGCGCCAGCCGGGGTGATCCTCGTGAGCGGTGAGTGCGGGCGCCTCGTGTGGCGTTTTCGACATGGACAGGAACTGGGTAGCGTTGACTGATGGCGGCGGCAGCGCAGGCGGCGCGCACGGCGCAGGAGGGGCGGCCGCGCGCGTGGGCGGGCCGGATCTTCCGTCAACGGCTCCCCGGCTCAGCTGCGCTTGACGCGATAGACAGCAAGACTACCACGCCAGTTCGCTCCCCATCGAATCGGCTGGCCTTCGTGCAGCACGACGCGGTCGAGAATCGTCACCCCCACTTCGGGCGCCAGTGCCTCGAAATCCTCGATCGTCAGCACCCGCACGTTCGGCGTGTTGTGCCACTGGTAAGGCAGCGACTTCGACACCGGCATCCGGCCGTTCAGCACCGACAGCCGGTGCGGCCAGTAGCCGAAGTTCGGGAACGACACGATGCACTCGCGGCCGACGCGCGCCGTTTCGCGCAGGATCGCGGCCGTCTGGTGGATCGTTTGCAGCGTTTGCGACAGGATCGCGATGTCGAAGCTGTGATCCTCGAACAGGCGCAGGCCATCCTCGAGGTTCTGCTGGATCACGTTGATGCCGTTCTTCGCGCTCGCGAGCACGCCCGCGTCGTTCAGCTCGATCCCGTAGCCGGTGACGTCGAGTTCTTCCATCAGCAGCGCGAGCAGCGAGCCGTCGCCGCAGCCGAGGTCGAGCACGGTCGAACGCGGCTCGACCCAGCGCGCGATCGTGCGGAAGTCCGCACGCGCGGACAGGGAATTCAACGCTTGCTGGTTCATGCGCCCACCTCGTTGGCGATTCGTTCGTAATACGCGCGGAGCAGGTTGTGATAGCGCGCGTCGTCGAGCAGGAACGCATCGTGGCCGTGCGGCGCATCGATTTCCGCGTAGCTGACCGTGCGCTTGTTGTCGAGCAGCGCCTTCACGATCTCGCGCGAGCGGGCGGGCGCGAAGCGCCAGTCGGTCGAGAAGCTCGCGATCAGGTACTTCGCCTGCGTGTGCGCGAGCGCGGCCGTCAGGTTGCCGTCGAACGCCTTCGCCGGATCGAAGTAGTCGAGCGCGCGCGTGATCAGCAGGTACGTGTTCGCGTCGAAGTAGTCGGCGAACTTGTCGCCCTGGTAGCGCAGGTACGACTCGACCTCGAACTCGACGTCGAAGCTGAAGTTGTACGCGTCGAGCGCGCCGTCGGCGCGCCGCAGCGCACGGCCGAATTTCTCGGCCATGTCGTCGTCGGACAGGTACGTGATGTGGCCGATCATCCGCGCGACGCGCAGGCCGCGCTTGGGTTTCACGCCGTGCGCGTAGTAGTCGCCGCCGTGGAAGTCGGGATCGGACAGGATCGCCGAGCGCGCGACCTCGTTGAACGCGATGTTCTGCGCGGACAGCTTCGGCGTCGATGCGATGTCGATGCAGTGCGCGACGCGTTCCGGATACATCAGGCTCCACGCGAGCGCCTGCATGCCGCCGAGGCTGCCGCCCATCACCGCGGCGAAGCGCTCGATGCCGAATGCGTCGGCGACGCGCGCCTGCGCATGCACCCAGTCCTCGACGGTCACCACCGGAAACTTGGCGCCGTACGGCTTGCCGGTCGACGGGTCGATGCTCATCGGGCCGGTCGAGCCGAAGCACGAGCCGAGGTTGTTCACGCCGATCACGAAGAAGCGGTTGGTGTCGAGCGGCTTGCCCGGGCCGACCATGTTGTCCCACCAGCCGGTGCTGCGCGGATCGTCCGCGTAGACGCCGGCGACGTGGTGCGACGCATTGAGCGCGTGGCACACGAGCACCGCGTTCGAGCGCGCGGCGTTGAGCTCGCCGTACGTCTCGACGACGAGCTGATAGTTGCCGAGCACGCTGCCGCTTTGCAAGCGCAGCGGTTCGGCGAAGTGCATGGTCTGTGGAGCGACGATGCCGATCGATTCCATTCGTTCCGCCTTATGACTGGGCGGCTAAATGGTGTCGGCGATGCGCGGAGGCGAAGGTGCGCGGCTGACGACCTCTTTAGCCGCATTTGTAGTGAACCGCCGGGGCGAACGCACAGCCACGCCCTGACCGGTTCGCGCGCCCGCAATCGAGTCAGCAAATCGGCGCGCTTCCGACCTGCCGCCCGTGAGGCGACAGTCGGCAAAGTATAGCGGAAATTGCGAGGCCCGGATTCGGGCGCATGGCGGGCGTACCGTCACGCGCCGGTCACTGCAGGATCAGCCGCAGGTGCGCATCGGCCTGCTCGCCCGGCGGCTTCTGGAACCCGCCTTTCGCGAACCGATGCCACCGGCCGATCACGTAGCTGACGAGCAGGCTCGCACGGGCGCCGGGATCGTAGTCGGCCGGCAGCACGAACGGCGTCGCGCCGTCCTGTGGCGCATTCGCCTCGGTGCGCGCGACGCGCAGGCATTGCTTGACGGTTGCCTCGATGCGGTCGAGCAGCTGGTTCACGCGCTCGGTGAGCCGCTCGTCCTCGCCGACCAGCGCCTCGCCGGTCAGCACGCGCGTCATTCCCGGGTTCTTCGCGGCGAAATTGAGCATCGTCAGCGCAATGGTGCGAGCCTGCAGCACGCCGTTCGGCTCTTTCGCGACGATCTGGTTGACGAGCCCGAACAGCGCCTGTTCGATGAACTCGATCAACCCTTCGTACATCTTCGCCTTGCTGGCGAAGTGCCGGTACAGCGCGGCTTCCGACACGTCGAGCCGGGCCGCGAGCGCGGCGGTCGTGATTTTCTCGGGTTTCGGGGCCTCGAGCATCGCCGCGAGCGTCTGCAGGATCATGACGCGGCGCTCGCCCGGCTTCGGGCGCGGGCGGGACGGTGTGGCCTGGCTTTCCGTTACGGCTTGGTCCTGCGGGTAAGTCGGCTGCATTTTTGTCGCCCCGATCGTGTGCCCAGTCGCAGCGATTTTAACGAACGAATGCGCTGGTCGACATAATGCGGGCGTCCGGTTGCCGGCAGATGGCCAGGCAGGTGGCCGGTGATCCATACCGTGCCGATGCCCAGACGCTTGTAGCGCTTCAGGTGGCCGCGCGTGTCCTCGACGAGGATCGCGTCGGCGAGCCGTGCGTGCGCGGCGCGCAGCGTCCGGCGGAGCATCGCATGGTCGGGCTTCGCGCGCCACATGCGGCGGTCGCGCATGTGCTCGATCGCAATCACGCGCTCGAACAGCCGCTCGATGCCCAGCTCGCGCAGCACCGCGCGCGCATAGTTTTCCGGCGCGTTGGTCAGGATCAGCTTGCGGCCCGGCAGCGCGGCGACGATGCGCGCGAGGCCGCGCTCGGCGCGCACCATCGCGGGCAGGTCGGAAAACGTGTGGACCACGCGCAGGAAATCGTGCGGGTCGATCGGGTGATGGCGCGTGAGGCCGAGCAGCGCGGCGCCGTAGCGCTCGGTGTAGCCGTTGCGCAGGCGGTCGGCTTCGGCGCGCCCGACCTGCAGCGCGTCGATGATGTATTGCGTCATCGCACGGTTGATCTCGGGAAAGATCGCGTGCGACGCGTGGTGCAGCGTGTTGTCGAGATCGAACAGCCAGACGGGCGCGCCGGCACGCGGCCGGCTGCGCGAGATGCGCCGGCGCCGCAGCGGGGCCGGCAGGTCGGGGCTGGCAGGCGGGCGGCGCGCGCTCAATGCGAGCGGATCATCGTGCCGAACGGCTGCTCGGTCAGGATTTCCAGCAGCACCGAATGCTCGATCCGGCCGTCGACGATGTGCACCGACTTCACGCCGCTCTTCGCGGCGTCGAGCGCCGACGAGATCTTCGGCAGCATGCCGCCGGAGATCGTGCCGTCCTCGAACAGCGCGTCGATCTCGCGGGCGGACAAGTCGGTCAGCAGGTTGCCGTCCTTGTCCATCACGCCGGGGATGTTGGTCATCATCAGCAGCTTCTCGGCGTTCAGCACCGTGGCGAGCTTGCCCGCGACGAGGTCGGCGTTGATGTTGTACGACAGGCCGTCCTCGCCGAAGCCGATCGGCGAGATCACCGGGATGAACGCGTCGTCCTGCAGCGCCTTCACGACCGCCGGGTTGATCGCCTCGACTTCGCCGACCTGGCCGATGTCGATGTACTGGCCCGGGTTGTCGCGGTCCGGCATCAGCAGCTTGCGTGCGTGGATCAGGCCGCCATCCTTGCCCGTCAGGCCCACCGCGTGGCCGCCGAAGTGATTGATCAGCATCACGATGTCCTGCTGCACTTCGCCGCCCAGCACCCATTCGACGACTTCCATCGTCTCTTCGTCGGTGACGCGCATGCCCTGGATGAAGGTGCCGGCCTTGCCGATCTTCTTCAGCGCGTGATCGATCTGCGGACCGCCGCCGTGGACGATCACCGGGTTGATGCCGACCAGTTTGAGCAGGATCACGTCGCGCGCGAAGCCCTGCTTGAGCCGCTCTTCCGTCATCGCGTTGCCGCCGTATTTGATGACCACGGTCTTGCCGTGGTAACGACGGATGTACGGCAGCGCCTCCGCGAGGATTTCTGCTTTCAGCGTGGGGGCGATCTGCGAGAGGTCGATGGGCTCGGACATGGCGGCGGCTCTGGCTGGGAACGGTTGAAACAGGGCGAATTGTACAGGAGTGGCGCAGCGCAGCATCGGGTTTTTGGGCCGGCCGGCGCCCCGGCGGCGCGGCGCGGCATCGCACGCGGCGGCCCGCCGGCTATGGCGCGGCGCGATTCGGGCGCCGTCGCGCGGGTGGCGGCGTAGGGCTGGCCAACGTGCGTTTCCGATGGCGTTCGGCCGGGCGGCCGGCGTGCAAAATCCAGCCGTCGCGCTATGCTTGTCGCGTGGGGCGATGTCCCGCCCGCTTCCGCGATTGCGCCATGACCGATTCCGCCGCCGACGCCCGTTCCGCCCCGCGCCGTGCGCGCTGCCCGCACTGCGGGCGCGGCTTCGACTGCGGCGCGCATACGCAGCCGTTCGACTGCTGGTGCGCGGCGATGCCAGTGCCGCCCGGCGGCACGCCGCCTGCGGCCGGCGCGCGGTGCCGATGCCCCGAGTGCCTGGCCGACGAGATCGCGCAGCGCATGGCCGGCGCGACCGATTGACGGCGCCATGCCGCGCCCGTTCGCGCGCATCGATCCGGCCCCGCTAGAGGCGCCGGGCGCTAAACGGGTAAACTGCCCGGATGCAACGAATCACCACCACCGGGCGCGTCAACCTCGGTCACCTGTTCTGGCTCCGCAATCTTGCGATCATCGGCCAGCTCGTGACGATCGGCGTCGTGCAGACCTATTTCGGCGTGCATCTGCCGCTGCCGGCAATGCTGATGGTCATCGCGCTCGAAATCGTTTTCAACGCGCTGACCTGGGTACGCGTGCTGCGCGCCCGGCCCGAGACCAATTTCGAGCTGCTCGGCCAGCTGTGGGTCGACCTCGGTGCGCTGTCCGCGCTGCTGTTCCTGTCGGGCGGGACGACCAATCCGTTCGTGTCGCTGTACCTGCCGTCGCTCGCGATCGCGGCGGCCGTGCTGCCGTGGCACCTGATGATCTGGCTCGCTGCGTTCGCGGTCGCCTGCTACGCGGCGCTCGGCTTCGATTCGGTGCCGCTCAACATGGACAACCCGGCGAACCTGTTCGATTACTACCGTACCGGCATGTGGGTGAACTTCATGGTCAGCGTCGGGCTGATTGCGTGGTTCGTCGCGCGCATGTCGAACGCGCTGCGCCAGCGCGACGCGGCGCTCGGCGAGGCGCAGGCGCATCTGCTGCGCGACGAGCGGGCCGTCGCGCTCGGCGTGCAGGCCGCCACCGTCGCGCATGAAATGGGCACGCCGCTGTCGACCATCGCGATGCTCGCCGAGGAATTGCGCGACGCGGCGCGCGCCGATCCGGGGCTCGCGCGCTACGACGCCGACCTGAAGGTGCTCGAGGAACAGATGTCGCTGTGCACGTCGGCGCTCGCGCGCCTGCGCAGCCGCGCGAGCACGTCGGCGAGCCGCCAGCCGGTGGACGACTGGCTCGACACGTTCGTCGAGCACTGGCGCCTGCGGCATCCGCACGTGCAGTTCGAGCTGCTCGGCGCGCGCCCGGCCGGCGTCGCGCTCGACGATACGGTCGCGGCCGGCCAGATCCTGACGATCCTGCTCGACAACGCCGCGCGCGCGAGCCCGCAGCGCGTGACGCTCGCCGCGAAGGTCGCGCATGGCGGCACGGCCGACGAAATCGAATTCGAGGTATGCGACGACGGGCCCGGCATTCCGGCCGCGCTGCGCGAATCGCTCGGCGCGATGCCGGTCGACAGCACGCAGGGCGGGCACGGCGTCGGCCTGTATCTCGCGTTCAGTGCGGCCGTGCGGCTCGGCGGCGAGATCGAACTGTCCGACGTCACGCCGCGCGCGGCGGGCGGCAACGGGCGGGCCGGCGGTGCGGCAAATGGCCACGCGGCGGCCGTATCGGGACAACGCGCGGGATCGCGCACGGGTGCACGTGCAGCGGAACGGCCGGCCGGCGCGCCGGACAGCCGCCCGGCCGGCGCTCCAATAGGGCGCGGCACGCGGGCCGTGCTGCGCCTGCCGGTCGTGCGCGTCGCGATGCCGGCGGCCTCAACCAACACGTAGACGGAGAAACCACATGAGCGAGAACAATTTCCTGGTGATCGACGACAACGAGGTGTTCGCGGGCACGCTCGCGCGCGGCCTCGAGCGCCGCGGTTACGCGGTCCAGCAGGCGCACGACAAGGAGACGGCGCTGCGGCTCGCCGCGGGCGGCAAGTTCCAGTTCATCACCGTCGACCTGCATCTCGGCGAGGATTCCGGGCTGAGCCTGATCGCGCCGTTGTGCGACCTGCAGCCCGATGCGCGCATTCTCGTGCTGACCGGCTACGCGAGCATCGCGACCGCCGTGCAGGCCGTGAAGGAGGGCGCCGACAACTACCTCGCGAAGCCGGCGAACGTCGAGTCGATCCTGGCCGCGCTGCAGACCAACGCGACCGAAGTGCAGGCCGACGAGGCGCTCGAGAATCCGGTCGTGCTGTCGGTGGACCGGCTCGAATGGGAGCACATCCAGCGCGTGCTGGCGGAGAACAACAACAACATCTCGGCCACTGCGCGGGCGCTGAACATGCACCGCCGCACGCTGCAGCGCAAGCTCGCGAAGAAGCCGGTTCGGCAGTAAGCGGCGCACCAACGAAAACGGGCGACCCCGGAAGGGGCCGCCCGTTCTTTCATCCCGCCCTGCCCGCGTTACAGCACGTAGCGCGACAGGTCCTCGTCCTGCGCCACTTCGCCGAGCGCACGGTCGACGTACTTCGCGTCGATCGTCACGCGCTCGCCGGCGTGGTTGCCGGCCGAGAACGACACTTCCTCGAGTAGCTTCTCGATCACCGTGTACAGCCGGCGCGCGCCGATGTTCTCGGTTTTCTCGTTGACCGCGAACGCGATCTCGGCGAGGCGCCGGATGCCGTCCGCGGCGAATTCGAGCTGCACGTCTTCGGTCGCGAGCAGCGCCTGGTACTGCTTGACGAGGCTCGCGTCGGTCGCATCGAGGATCGCCTCGAAATCTTCGACCGACAGCGAATCGAGCTCGACGCGGATCGGGAAGCGGCCTTGCAGCTCCGGAATCAGGTCGCTCGGCTTCGCGAGGTGGAACGCGCCGCTCGCGATGAACAGGATGTGATCGGTCTTCACCATCCCGTACTTCGTGTTGACCGTCGTGCCTTCGACAAGCGGCAGCAGGTCGCGCTGCACGCCCTGGCGCGACACTTCGCCGCCGCTGCCTTCGTTGTTGCGCGACGTGATCTTGTCGATCTCGTCGAGGAACACGATGCCATTCTGCTCGACGTTCTGCACGGCCTTCGTCTTCACTTCCTCTTCGTTGAGCATCTTCGCCGCTTCCTCGTCGGTCAGCAGCTTCAGCGCTTCCTTGATCTTCACCTTGCGGCGCTGCTTCTTGCCGCTGCCGAGGTTCGAGAACATCGAGCGGATCTGCTCGGTCATCTCTTCCATCCCCGGCGGCGCCATGATGTCCATGCCGACCGACGGCTGCTCGAGGTCGAGCTCGACTTCCTTGTCGTCGAGCTGGCCTTCGCGCAGGCGCTTGCGGAAGGTCTGGCGGGTCGCGTTGTTGTCGTCGTTCGCGTGCTCGGCATTGCCGCCGAAGCCCACCGCGCGCGGTTGCGGCAGCAGGATGTCGAGGATGCGGTCTTCCGCCTGGTCGGTGGCCTTGCTGCGCACCTTGCGCATTTCGGCTTCGCGCGTCTGCTTGACCGAAATCTCGATCAGGTCGCGCACGATGCTGTCGACGTCGCGGCCGACGTAGCCGACTTCGGTGAACTTGGTCGCTTCGATCTTGATGAACGGCGCGTCGGCGAGCTTCGCGAGGCGGCGCGCGATTTCGGTCTTGCCGACGCCCGTCGGCCCGATCATCAGGATGTTCTTCGGCGTGATTTCCTGGCGCAGCGGGTCGGCGACCTGCTGGCGGCGCCAGCGGTTGCGCAGCGCGACGGCGACGGCCTTCTTCGCCTTCGCCTGGCCGATGATGTGCTTGTCGAGTTCCGAGACGATCTCGGCAGGGGTCATGGTGCTCATGGGGCTGTCCTTACTCGATCGTTTCGATGATGCGGTTGTGGTTCGTGTAGATGCACATGTCGCCCGCGATCCCGAGCGACTTCTCGACGATGTCGCGCGGCGACAGCTCGGTGTTCTCGACGAGCGCGCGGGCCGCGGCCTGCGCGTACGCGCCGCCCGAGCCGATCGCGCAGATCCCGCCTTCCGGGTCGAGCACGTCGCCGTTGCCGGTGATGACGAGCGTGGTGGTGGCATCGGCCGTGATCAGCATCGCCTCGAGGCGGCGCAGCATCCGGTCGGTGCGCCAGTCCTTCGCGAGCTCGACGGCCGCGCGGGTCAGGTTGCCCTGATGCTTCTCGAGCTTCGCCTCGAAGCGGTCGAGGAGCGAGAACGCATCGGCGGTGCCGCCCGCGAATCCGACCAGCACCTGGTTGTTGTAGATTCGCCGCACTTTCCGCGCGCCACCCTTCATGACGATGTTGCCGAGGGTTACCTGGCCGTCGCCGCCGAGCGCGACCTTGTCGCCGCGCCGGACCGAAACGATGGTCGTGCCGTGAAATTGCTCCATCTGCGTTCCTTGAGAAAAACGGGGAAGAGTCGGGCGGCGCGATGCGCCGCCGCGTGAATCCGCAGTGCGCCGGGGAGCGGCCCGGCGCGCGTCCGTTTCATTTTAGGGCGGGCGCCGGGATATCAAGAGGGGAAGGCAAATCGGCCGGCGGCCGGGAACCGGTGCCGGAAAAACAAAAAGCGCGCGGCAGGCCGCGCGCTTTCGGGAAGCAGCGTGTTTGAGCGGAATGCCGCTCGATCAGTCGCCGAACAGCTTCTGGCGCAGCTCGCGGCGCTCCTGCGCCTCGAGCGACAGCGTGGCGGTCGGACGCGCGAGCAGGCGCGGAATGCCGATCGGCTCGCCGGTTTCCTCACACCAGCCGTAATCGCCGGAATCGATGCGGGCGAGCGACTGCTGAACCTTCTTGAGGAGCTTGCGTTCGCGATCGCGCGTACGCAGCTCGAGCGCGTGCTCTTCCTCGATCGTCGCGCGGTCGGCGGGATCGGGGACGATCACGGTCTCGCGCAGGTTCTCGGTCGTCTGGCCTGCATTCTTGAGGATGTCCGCCTGCAACTGTTCGAGCCGATTTTTGAAGAAGGCGAGCTGATCCTCATTCATGTAATCCTTGTCGCTCATCTTCAGGATTTCGGCTTCGGTCAAGAGTTTCTTCGTCATCTGCTTGCTTCTTCAATGTGCGGCAAATCGAGAGATATTGCCTGCACTTTGGGATTACCCGCAACCGCGCTTGCAATCATTTGCGATTTGCCGCCGCGGGGCCGAAAGCCTCTGGAAAACCGGTTCTCAAATACCAGGATAGGCCTGGCGCGGATTTGCGCGCGCTGCGAACCGGTGTGCTGCGCGGCACATCGCATCGGCCGCGGCCGGGAGGCGGATTGGCGATCCGGCGCGGTTGCGATGCCCGGAAAACTGGTTCAGCAAGAACCGGGCCTGTTTGTTGCCGTACTCCAGCGGGCACGTATTGTAACTGAATCGCAAGCGGGCGCCGTATCGGGTCGATCCCCGTCGGCTGCGCCAATATCTAGAAAATATAACGCGCAAATCGCGAAAAAGCGATGACGGCGAAACCCTGCCCGGAAAAGGCGCCGCCCGACCGCCGCGGCCGCCGGTGCAGGCGGCCGGCAGCGGGCGTGCGGCAGGCGCCCGCGCGGATCAGGCGAGGCAGGCGTCGAGGCCGTCGGTGATCAGGTCCTGCGGCAGGTCGACGCCGATGAACACCATCTTGTTGGTCTTCTTCTCGACCGGCAGCCACTTCGCCGCGAGGTCGCTGCCCATCATCTGGTGCACGCCCTGGAACACGACCTTGCGGTCGACGCCCTTCATGTACAGCACGCCCTTGTAGCGCAGCATCCGCTCGCCGTAGATCTGCAGGATGCCGCCGAGGAAGTCTTCCAGCTTGTTCGGGTCGAACGGGCGGTCGTTGCGGTACACGAACGACTTGATCTTGTCGTCGTGGTGCGCGTGGTGATGATTGTGGTGGTGGCCGTGGTCGTGATCGTGCGCGCATTGGCCGTGATCGTGGTCGCAATTCGCGTGATCGTGATCATGGTCGTGATCGTGATGATCGTGCGCGTGATCGTCCTCGGCGAGGAAATCGGGATCGATCTCGAGCTTCGCGTTCAGGTTGAAGCCGCGCAGGTCGAAGATTTCCTTGATGTCCGCTTCGCCGAAATTCACGACCTTGATCGCGGCCTTCGGGTTCATGTGCATCAGGCGGTGCTTGAGGCCCGCGACGGTCTGGTCGTCGACGAGGTCCGACTTCGTGATGAACAGGCGGTCGGCGAAACCGACCTGGCGCTGCACCACTTCGTGTTCGTCGAGCTGCGCGTTCGCGTGCTTCGCGTCGACCAGCGTGATGACCGCATCGAGCAGGAAGTCGTCGGCGATTTCGCTGTCGATGAAGAACGTTTGTGCGACGGGGCCCGGGTTCGCGAGGCCGGTCGTCTCGATCACGATGCGGTCGAAGTCGAGCTTGCCTTCGCGCTTCTTCGCGGCCAGATCGCCGAGCGCGCGGGCGAGGTCGCCGCGGATCGTGCAGCAGATGCAGCCGTTGCTCATCTGGATGATCTGCTCGTTCGAATCCTGCACGAGGATTTCGTTGTCGATGTTCTCTTCGCCGAACTCGTTCTCGATCACGGCGATCTTCATGCCGTGCTGTTCGTTCAGGATGCGCTTGAGCAGCGTCGTCTTGCCGCTGCCGAGGAAGCCAGTAAGGATGGTGACGGGAGTGGCCATGTCGGTCGCCTGTGGTTCGTGAATCGGGGTCAAAACCAGGATGTGCGTCGCGCCCTCGCGCTGCGAGCCGGGGCGCACAACCATCCATTGAAACATACCTGTCAAGCCCCCGCCCGTCGTCCGAACGACAGGCTGGGGCGCTGCGCCGCCAACGGAGGCGGGCGCGGTTGTCCGCGCTAGATCGGGGCGATCAGACGATTTGCAACAGCAGGCCCTTCAGATATTCGCCTTCCGGGAACGCGGCGAGCAGCGGATGATCGACGCCCGCGCCGAGCCGCTTCAGGATGCGTGCGTCGACCTTTGCGTCGGCCGCGGCGCCTGCGACGATCTTCTGGAACAGGTCCATGTCGATCGCGCCCGAGCACGAGTACGTGAACAGCAGGCCGCCCGGACGCAGCAGCCTGAAACCGCTCAGGTTGATGTCCTTGTACGCGCGCGCCGCGCGATCGACGCTGTCGCGGGTCGGCGCGAACTTCGGCGGATCGAGCACGATCAGGTCGAACCGCTCGCCTTCGTCGACGAGGCGGCGCAGCGTCTTGAACGCATCGGCGTCGAGCCAGGTTGCGCGTGCCGCGTCGAAGCCGTTGGCCACGACGTTCTGCTGCGCGAGCGCGAGCGCATCGCCCGACGAGTCGATCGACACGACGCGTTTCGCGCCGCCCTTGAGCGCCGCGAGCGAGAAGCCGCCCGTGTAGCAGAAGCAGTTCAGCACGTCGCGGTCGGCCGCGTACTGCGCGACGAGCGCGCGGTTGTCGCGCTGGTCGACGTAGAAGCCCGTCTTGTGGCCGTTCGGCACGTCGACGTGATAGCGCACGCCGTTTTCGTTCGCGATCAGCGTCGCGGGCGGCGCGTCGCCGGCCAGCACGCCGGTCGTCTGTTCGAGCCCTTCCTTGTCGCGGATCGACACGTCCGAGCGCTCGTACACGTTCGGGCAGCCGGTCGCGCCGGTGAGCGCCGCGACGATCGCGTCCTTCCACGCTTCGACGCCCGCGGCCATGAACTGGCAGACCAGCTGGCCGCGCGGCGCCGCGCCGGCTTCGGCGGTATCCGCGACGTAGTAGTCGACGATCAGCCCCGGCAGCCCGTCGGCTTCGCCGAACACGAGCCGCACCGCGCCGGTGCCCGACACCATCGTCGTGCGATGCGCGACCGCGCGCTGCACGCGGCGCTTGAAGAACGCGTGATCGATCGGCTCGTGCTCGTCGAAGCTCCACACGCGCACGCGGATCTGCGACTGCGGGCTGTACGCGCCGCGCGCGAGGAAGCGGCCGTCGTGCGCGCGCACGAGCACGGTCGCGCCGGGCGCGGGCTTGCCGTCGACGCGGTCGATCGCATTGGCGTAGATCCACGGATGGCGGCGCAGCAGCGATTTTTCCTTGGACGGCTTGAGGGTGACGGTTTGCATGATGAGATCGAAATGGGCCGCGCGCGACGCCGGCCGGTGCCGGCCGCCGCGCGTGGCGGGTAACACGGGACGCGCGTCAGTCGCGCTTCTTCGCGCGCGGATGCGCGCTGTCGTAAATCTTCGCGAGATGCTGGAAGTCGAGCGACGTATAGATCTGCGTCGCGGCGACGCTCGCATGGCCGAGCAGTTCCTGCACCGCGCGCAGGTCGCCGCTCGACTGCAGCACGTGCGTCGCGAACGAGTGGCGCAACACGTGCGGGTGGACGTTGGCGGGGATGCCGGCGGCGAGCGCCGCACGCTTCACGCGCTCGCGCACGACGCCCGGCGACATCCGGTTGCCGCGCACCGACACGAACAGCGGATGCGGATCGTGCTTCACGAATTCGCCGCGCACCGCGAGCCACGCGTTCAGCGCGTCGATCGCCTTGCTGCCGACCGGCACCTTGCGCTCCTTGTTGCCCTTGCCGCGCACGGTGACTTCGGCTTCGGCGAGATCGAGCCAGCCGGCCGAGCGGTAGCCGTCGGCCTGCGTGTACCGGACGTCGAGCCCGACCAGTTCGGCGAGGCGCAGCCCCGACGAATAGAACAGCTCGAGGATCGCGTGGTCGCGGATGCTTTCGGTCGTGCCGGCGAGCGGCGCGTCCATCAGTGCGACCGCATCGTCGACCGACAGCGCCTTGGGCAGCGATTTCTCGCGTTTGGGCGCGCGTACCCCGGCGACGGGATTCGCGGGCATCTCGACGCGTTGCGCGAACCAGCGATAGAACGCACGCCATGCGGAAAGGCGGTGCGAGATCGAGCGCGCGGACAGCCCGGCCGCGTGCCCGCGCACGACCGCGCCGCGCATGTCGGCGGCGGTCAATGCTTCGAGCGGCCGGCCGGCCGCGAGCTTCTTCAGTTCGTCGAGTTCGTGCGTGTACGCGCGCAGCGTATGTTCCGACAGCTGCCTGACGTGCTTCAGGTTCGACAGGTAGGCGGCGATCGGATCGTCGGTCATCGCGTGCGGCGGATCAGTGCGGCAGCAGGCGCGTGAGCGCGGCGCTCGCGAGCGTCGCGATCTGCGCGAGGAAGTCGGTGGCCATCCCGTCGTGGAAGCGGCGCGGATCGGGCGAACCGAGGACCAGCAGGCCGAACGCGGGCGCATCGCTGCCGGCGAGCGGCGCGCGCAGCGCGAGCAGCGCGACCGACGCGGCCGAGCCGTCGCCGGCCGGCGCGGCTTCGGCGCCTTCCGCCGCGTTCGCCGCCGGGGCGGCAAGCGCGGGCGCGAGCCACTGGGCGGCTTCGAAGCCCGTGTTCGCGCCGCAGTACGGCGTCGACAGGCCGTTCGTGAACAGGCGCACTTCCTCGCCGACCTGGCGCGCGAAGTCGGCTTGCGCGTAAGTGTCGGCGACGTCCCACACGCGCAGCGCCGTCTGCGGCACGTCGAACACGTCGGCGATGCCGTCGGCGATCGTGCGCGGCAGCGCGTACGGATCGCGTTCCGCGATCACGCGCGCGGTCCAGCGGCTGAACTTCGCGGACAGGCTGTCGTTCTCGTGGCCGTAGCGCACGAGCTCGGCGAGCCGGCGCTCGAGATGCTTGTTCTTGTCGCGCAGCATCTCCATCTGCCGCTCCTGCAGCGAGATCGCGGCCTTGCCGTGCGGATTCGCGAGACGGATCGTCGCGAGCAGCTCGGCGTGCTGCGCGAAGAATTCGGGGTTGGCGAGCAGGTAGTCGGCGACTTCGCGATCGTTCATGTGGCGGGAGCGTTCAGTTATCAGGGACGTTGCAGGGTCAGGCGTTCAGGTCGATCTCGCCTTCGAACACGGTCGTGGCGGGGCCGGCCATCATCAGCGCGGCGGCTTCGTCGCGCGCGCCGTCCCAGCTGATCGTCAGCGTGCCGCCGTGCGTGTGCACGGTCACGGGCGAATCGAGCAGGCCGCGCCGGATGCCGGCCGCGACCGCCGCGCACGCGCCGGTGCCGCACGCGAGCGTCTCGCCCGCGCCGCGTTCGTACACGCGCAGCTTCACTTCGTGGCGCGACACGATCTGCATGAAGCCGGCGTTCACGCGCTGCGGGAAGCGCGCATGGCGCTCGATCAGCGGGCCTTCTTCCAGCACCGGATACGCTTCGACGTCGTCGACGACCTGCACCGCGTGCGGATTGCCCATCGACACCGTCGAAATCCAGCGCGTCGCGCCGCCCACGTCGAGCGGCCACAGCGTGTCGTTGCCTTCCTTGCGGGCGTCGAGGCCCGCGGCATCGAACGGCACCTGCGCCGGCGCGAACACGGGCGCGCCCATGTCGACGACGACTTCGCCGTTGTCCTGCAGCGTCAGCGTGATCAGGCCCTTCATCACCTGCACGCGCACGCTGCGCTTGTCGGTCAGGCCGCGGTCGCTGACGAACTTCACGAAACAGCGTGCGCCGTTGCCGCAGTGCTCGACCTCGCCGCCGTCGCAATTGAAGATCCGGTACTTGAAATCCGCGCCGTCGACGGTCGGTTTCTCGACCAGCAGCAACTGGTCGGCGCCGATGCCGAAATGGCGGTTGGCGAGTGCGCGCACCTGCGCTTCGGTGAGCGGCGGCAGCGCGCGCGAATAGCCGTCGAGCACGACGAAGTCGTTGCCCGCGCCGTGCATCTTGGTGAACGAGAGTTTCACTGGGTCCGGAATTCCATGGCGAACAAGGCGGTCGGCACGACACGGGCGGCCGGCGGCCATGCCGGGGCAGCCTCGTTCGTCGTGCTGATCTCAACCGCAAATGATACATGCAGGCGAGAGGGGCGTCCTGCGCGGGCGGGGCCGCGCGAATGAAGAGCGGTCGGATTGACAGGGTGCGCGGACACACCTGGTGTGTATTTCGTACCCGTCAAATTGATGTCCCGCTCCAGTGATTCGTATAGTGCTGCTATACGCTGCCAGCGCTTCCGGTATCGCGCTCACCACAGAATTGACCCAACACCATGACCCGTCTCTTCAATTCGCCCCATCCGGGCGAAACGCTGCGCGACGACGTGCTGCCGGCGCTCGGTCTGACCGTCACCGAGGCCGCGTCGCAACTTGGCGTGACCCGTGCCGCACTGTCGCGGGTCCTGCACGGCTATGCCGGCATCTCGCCGGAAATGGCGTTGCGGCTCGAAGCGTGGCTCGGCGAGGAAAACGGGGGAAGGGCCGATCTGTGGCTCGCGCAGCAGTCGGCTTACGATCTGTGGCAGGCGCGCGCAAAGGGCGCCCCGAAGGTGGCGAGAGCACGGGCGCGCACATGACGGCGCGCCCGCGAACGTCTCGCCGCAAGCTCAGTACAGGCTCGGCTCGCCGGGCGGGCGCGTCTTGAAACGCTTGTGCACCCAGTAATACTGCTCGGGCATCAGCGGAATCTGCTCCTCGAGGAATGCGTTCATCCGCCGCGCATCGAGATCGTCGTCGCCGGTCGGGTAGTGATCCCACGGCTTGAATACCTTCAGACGGTAGCCCTTGTAGTTCGGCAGCACTTCGCCGATGAACGGCACGACCTGCGCGCGGCCCGTCTTCGCGAGCCGGCCGACGGCCGTCAGCGTGCAGGCCGGCACGCCGAAGAACGGGACGAACGTCGAGTTGCGCAGCCCGTAGTCCATGTCCGCGCCGAGCATCACCGGCTTGCGGTCGCGCAGCCAGCGCAGCACGACGCGCGCGCTGTCCGCGCGGCCGACCATCTCGGCGTCGAAGCGCCCGCGCGCCTTCTTCGCCTCTTCCTCGAGCACCGCGTTCGAGAACGGCTGGTACAGCGATCCGCAGCGACGCTGCAGCGAACGGTTCAGCCAGATCGAACCGGCCTCGATGCCGACGAAGTGCAGGCCGAGGAACAGCGTCGGCGGCAGGTCGGGATCGGTGAGATCGACCGCGCTGTCGACCTGGATCAGCTTCGCGAGCTTCTTCTCCGAGCCGAACCATTGCACGCTGCGCTCGACGTAGCTGCGGATCGCATGACGGAAATGCCGGCCCGCCACTTCCTCGCGCCGCTCGTCGCTCCAGTCCGGGAAGCAGAGTTTCAGATTCGTATGTACGATGCGCTTTCGCCGGCTGGGGATCTGATACAGCAGCCAGCCGAGGCCATCGCCGAACCGTGCGGTCAGACCGTACGGCAGCAGGGCGAGCAGCTTCAGCAAGCCGATGGCGAGGTGCGTGCCGAGGCGGCCTAGCATGCGGAATCTCCGTAGGGCCGGCTGGCCGGTACGTTGCGAACAGGGTGGTGAGACAGCGGACGATGCAGCACGGGCGGCGCTCTGTGACAATTCAGGAAAGCCGCTATAATACGGGCTTCGCCGAGTTAACTGACAACTTGCGGGGCGAAGCCGGCTGGCGCGACACACGCTGCCCGGTCCTGGTAATCCGCTAAAGCGTCGCCGCTTCAGGCCCAACGAAGCTGGCTACGTGAAACCAACCGTAACCACACAGGAGCCTGAAAAAGTGGCAAACGATTATCTCTTCACGTCCGAATCCGTCTCCGAAGGCCATCCGGACAAAGTCGCGGACCAAATCTCGGACGCGATTCTCGACGCCATCCTCGAGCAGGACAAATACTCCCGCGTTGCGGCGGAAACGCTGTGCAACACGGGTCTCGTCGTGCTGGCCGGTGAAATCACCACGACGGCCAACATCGATTACATCCAGATCGCGCGCGATACGATCAAGCGCATCGGCTACGACAACACCGACTACGGCATCGACTACAAGGGTTGCGCGGTGCTCGTCGCGTACGACAAGCAGTCGCCGGACATCGCGCAGGGCGTCGATCGTGCACACGACGACAACCTCGACCAAGGCGCGGGCGACCAGGGCCTGATGTTCGGCTATGCGTGCGACGAAACGCCGGAACTGATGCCGCTGCCGATCTACCTGTCGCACCGCCTCGTCGAGCGCCAGGCCAGCCTGCGCCGCGACGGTCGCCTGCAATGGCTGCGTCCGGACGCGAAGTCGCAGGTCACCGTCCGCTACGTCGACGGCAAGCCCGATTCGATCGACACTGTCGTGCTGTCGACGCAGCACGCACCGGACATCGAGCTGCCCGCGCTGCGCGAAGCGGTGATCGAGGAAATCATCAAGCCGACGCTGCCGGCCGAGCTGATCAAGGGCGACATCAAGTTTCTCGTGAACCCGACCGGCCGGTTCGTGATCGGCGGCCCGCAGGGCGATTGCGGCCTGACCGGCCGCAAGATCATCGTCGATACCTACGGCGGTGCCGCACCGCACGGCGGCGGCGCGTTCTCGGGCAAGGATCCGTCGAAGGTCGACCGTTCGGCTGCGTATGCCGGCCGTTACGTCGCGAAGAACATCGTCGCCGCCGGCCTCGCGTCGCGCGCGCTGATCCAGGTGTCGTACGCGATCGGCGTGGCCGAGCCGACCTCGGTGATGGTCAACACGTTCGGCACGGGCCGCGTGTCGGATGCGGTGATCACGAAGCTCGTGCGCGAGCATTTCGACCTGCGTCCGAAGGGCATCATCAAGATGCTCGACCTGCTGCGTCCGATCTACGAGAAGACCGCGGCTTACGGCCACTTCGGCCGCGAAGAGCCGGAATTCTCGTGGGAAGCAACCGACAAGGCGCTCGCGCTGGCCGAAGCGGCCGGCGTGGAGCCGACCGCACGCGTCGCGTAAGCGTCGTTCGCCTGAAATGAAAAACCCCGGCCTAGCCGGGGTTTTTTTATGGATGTCGATCGTCGCGGCAACGGCGGCGATCGGTGCGGGCCATGCCCGCCGGCACCTGATCAGCGTGCGCCGAACCCGAACCAGCCGTTGCTCGCCGCGAGGCGGCGCGGACGGTTGACGCGGCGCTGCGGGCCGAGCTTGCGGCGCAACGCGAGCGCGCGCAGCGACGACGGTTTCTGCAGCAGCGAACGCAGGCCGGCGCGGCGGGCGAACGCCTGGGCGCTCATCATCGAGAAAAACGCGTGGAACCACGCACGGATGCCGTCCAGCCGGCTGTGCGTGTGCGTACGTTCGGCCAGCGCCTGCGTGCGGGCGCGGTGATGGCGCAGCGAGCGGGCAGGAGCGGACGGCACGACGCGCTTCGCAGCGCGGTTGAAACGGGAAGTCAGACGGAATGGCATGTGAACGATGCTTCGCTTGTATGGGTGGCGCCCTGAAGAGCGCACTGGTATCAACGGCCTCGGATGGCACAACGGATCTTACCTAAACCCGTCGCGCGCCGCGCCCGCCAGAATTGACAGGCCGCGTCAGGCTACAGGGGTTTCGTGACCGGCAAAAGTCGCGATAAACCCTCGTGCAGCAAGGCGTGTGCCGCATACCGCCTGTCGCTCAGGCAGGTGCCGCGCCGCACAGTTCCCTTGCGCTGGATCAAATCCGCGATTGGCATGCCCCTGCGCACGACAATGGTGCTGTTCGCGGTATCCGGCGCCGATTTACAATCGTCACATTCACACAATAAACGTCTGGCATCCCATGTCGTCTCCATTGCAGTCGGAATCGATCCGCGCGCAAGTCGCGGAATTGCGCGAGCGCGGCTTCGTCGTCGCGCGCGGCCTCGTCGGCGAAGCGCAGTGCGCGGCGCTCCGGCAGATCGCGGAGCGCCAGTTGCGGGAGGCCGCCGAGCCGATCGAGTTCGAGGCCGACCTGCGCTACCCGGGCGCGCCCGAATCGAAGCATGCGCCGGGCGGGCATACGGTGCGACGGCTGCTCGATGCGTATTCGCGCGATCCGGCGTTTGCCGAGCGCGCGATCGCGCCCGAAATCGGCGCGTGGATGCGTGCGTATTTCGGCGAGGAGCCCGTGCTGTCGCGTGCGCATCACAACTGCATGATGACGAAGCACCCGGCGTACGGCAGCCTGACCGGCTGGCATCGCGATTTCCGCTACTGGGCGTTCGAGCGGCCGGACATGGTGTCGGTGTGGCTCGCGCTCGGGCCGGAAACCAACGAGAACGGCGCGCTGTGGCTCGTGCCGGGTTCGCATACGGCCGAATTCGGACCGGAAGCGTTCGACGACGCGAAATTCTTCCGCAGTGATCTGCCGGAGAACCGCAGGATGATCGACGCGGCCACTTGCCCGTCGCTGCAGACGGGTGACGTCGTGTTCTTCCACAGCAATACGCTGCATTCGGCCGGGCAGAACCGTTCCGACCAGGTGAAGTTTTCGCTCGTGTACACGTATCACGGCGCAAGCAACCGGCCGGTGCCCGGCACGCGCTCGGCATCGAAGCCGGAAGTGCAGTTCTAGGCCGACCGGCGGCCGGCGAAGCCGCGGCGATCACGCGATGCGGTGCATCGCGGGCAAATGAAACGACGGGCGGCCTGGCCGCCCGTTTCGTTTGGCGCGGCTCGCGCGCGTGATGTCGGCACGACGAGCCGGTTGCCATAGGCCGGATAGTCGACCAAGCCGCTCTCGATGCGATCGCTAGCCGTGCGCGCGTCGCGCTGCGATGCGATCAGCGCTTGCCGCCCGGCATCGCGAGGCCGATCAGGCCGACGAACGATGCGACGGCGCCGCCGACGATCAGCAGGATCGTCTTCGTCGCGGGCGAGCCGGTGAAGAAGCGCGACACGTTGTCGTTGATCGAATGGAACGACTGGCCGCCGAAATACAGCAGCACGACGCCGCCGACGAGCAGTGCAACCGAGATGACCCGGGACATACCAACCTCGCTGAAACGGTGATTCGAGACGCCGCAGTGTAGGCGAGCGCCGCGGTCGCGTCCATCGTCGCGCCGCCGTGCGTGATCCGGCCGCTTTCGCTACCATGGTCGTCGTATGACTCCTTCGCCGCCGTGTCGCGTCATTGGCGCGGCCGGCGCGCGTCCCTTTCCCCGATGTCCTGACGGAACAGACTCATGGCCTACGAAGCAGCTTCCGAACGTTATGCCGGCATGCAATACCGCACTTGCGGCAAATCCGGGCTCAAACTGCCCGCCCTGTCGCTCGGCCTGTGGCACAACTTCGGCGATTCGACGCCGATCTCGACGCAGCGCGAGATCCTGCGCACCGCATTCGACCTCGGCATCAACCACTTCGACCTCGCGAACAACTACGGGCCGCCATACGGTAGCGCCGAGATCAACTTCGGCCGGCTGCTGAAGGAGGATTTCCGGCCGTATCGCGACGAGCTGCTGATCTCGACGAAGGCCGGCTGGGACATGTGGCCGGGCCCGTACGGCAGCGGCGGCGGGTCGCGCAAGTACGTGCTCGCGAGCCTCGACCAGAGCCTGCAGCGGATGGGGCTCGACTACGTCGACATCTTCTATTCGCACCGTTTCGACGCGCATACGCCGCTCGAGGAAACGGCGGGCGCGCTGGCGTCGGCCGTGCAGCAGGGCAAGGCGCTCTACATCGGCATTTCGTCGTATTCGGCCGCGAAGACGCGCGAGATGGCCGCGCTGCTCGCGCAATACAAGGTGCCGCTGCTGATTCACCAGCCGTCGTACAACATGCTGAACCGCTGGATCGAAGAGGATCTGCTCGGCACGCTCGACGACGTCGGCGCGGGCAGCATCGCGTTCACGCCGCTCGCGCAGGGCCTGCTCACGTCGAAGTACCTGAACGGCGTGCCGGCCGATGCGCGCGTGAACAAGCCGGGCGGCGGCTCGCTGAAGGAGGATCACCTGAGCGCGGACAACCTCGAGCATGTGCGCAAGCTCAACGCGATCGCCGAACGGCGTGGGCAGAGCCTGGCGCAGATGGCGCTGGCGTGGGTGCTGCGTAACGGCCGCGTGACGTCCGCGCTGATCGGCGCGAGCCGGGCGGAGCAGGTGCGCGAGAACGTCGGTGCGTTGAAGAACCTCGAATTCTCGGCGGAAGAACTCGCGGAGATCGATCGTTACGCGACCGAAGGCGGCATTAATTTGTGGGAAAAGCCGTCCACTGATCAGGCGATCTGAGCGGAAGTCGATACGGCATGCGAAACATCGCGTGCCGGGTCCGAGGCGCACGCGGTACGTCGCATCGCTGCGATGCAGCGATGCGCGTCGCGCACGGCCGGCGGCGCTAGATCAGCGCAGGCAGGCCTTCAACGAGCAATACCGCGACGCCGACGCCGAGAATGACGCCGAGTACGCGCAGCAGGTTGTGACGGAATTGAGTGGCGCACGGCACCGCGCCGAGAAACAGCGCTCCGGCCAGCGCCATCGGAATCAACAGGATGAAGTCGCCGATCGTGAAGTAGGTCGTCATGCGTGTCTCCAGTGTCGACCGAAGTGGGCGCTTCAGTGCTTGCGTTGGCGGCTCCATCCCTGTGGGATATCGGCCTGAAACGGCACGCATACGCTCACCCCGGCCCCATGCCGGGTGTTTCTAGTTGGTCCGGCCCGTTACGTGCAGGCCGGTCAATTCGAGTATAGGCAACCGGCGGCGTTTTTCGCTATCCGAACCATTAAAAATCAGCGGAAAGCCTCGAGAATTCCGCGTTTTTCGGGCAAACAAGACGAACGCCTTGCACGCATCTTTCCCGTTCCTTTCGATTTGCGCGGAATCGTCGTATGTGTCCGATACGGGCCGCCGCACCCGCGAGCGCGGCGGCCCGTCTACTCACGCGCGGTCGGGTTGCGGGCGGGCGGCCGGCGCGCGGAACACCAGCGCGAGCCCCGCGATGATCGCGCCCATGCCGGCGAGTGCGAGCGGCTCGGGCCGGTTGCCGAGCCACACGGCATCCATCAACGTGGTGACGACGGGCACGAGATAGAACAGGCTCGTCACGTTGACGAGATCGCCGCGCTGCATCAACCGGTAGAACAGCAGTTGCGCGATCACCGAAATCACAATGCCGAGCCACAGCAGCGGGACGACGAACGCCCAGCTCATGTCGAACGACACCGGCCGGAACGGCACGATCGCGACGCACAACGCGAGGCCGATCGCGTTCTGCAGCGGCAGCACGTCGGCGGGGGCCGCGCGTACGCGCTTTTGCAGCAGCGAGCCGACGGTCAGCGCGACGAGCGCCGTCAGCGCGCACGCGATGCCGGCCGCCGACAGGCCGCCGGTTCCGCCGCTCACGCCACGGCTCACGACGAGCGCGAGGCCGGTGAGCGACAGCGCGAGCCCGGCGATGCGCACGGGTTGCCAGCGACGCTCGACGATCACGAGCGTGAGGATCGGCTGCACGCCGAGTATCGTCGCGAGCACGCCGGGCGCGATGCCGCGCTCGAGCGCGAGCAGGTAGAAGATCGAATAGCCGCCCATCATCAGCAAGCCGGTCAGCGCGGCCATGCACCGCTCGCCGCGCGGCGGCAGCCACCGTCTGCGCATGAACGCCAGCACGAGCAGCACGAGCGACGCGAGCGCGAAACGGGCGGTGAGAAAGGCGAACGCGGACGCGTGACGCAGACCGAGTTCAGCGAAGATCGCGCCGCTGCTCCACAGCAGCACGAAGAGCGACGTCGCGCCATGCGCGGCGAGCGCGCGTTTGAACGAAACCATGTGAATCCACCTGTCGAACGGATCGAAACGTTCCATTCGCGCGCGGCAACGTGCCGTGCGTCACGACGCACGCACCTACAGTCAGCGGGGCGAATGGAAGACGAAAACGAAAAGCCGGCGAGTCAGCCGGCGCGTGCCGCCGGAGGGGGCGGCGCGGCGCTGACGAGCGGCGGTGCGACAGGAGGAGGAAGGACCGACGGATGCACGCACGCCTGCGGCCGCGCGTCGAACTGCGGCCGGGATTTTGCGAGGGCGGACGTGAGCGGATACATCGTGTCGGAATGCGGTTGAACGCGAATGAAAGCCTAAGGTACCGCAAGGCAGCCATCGAATGCAACCACTGTCCGCGGCCGCGTATCGCGGGCGATAGGGTGCGTCGGGAGGGGGGCGATGCCGCTGCGCACGCAAGCGTTCGATGAAGGGTGCAAAGCGATGGGCATGCGACGCGTGCTAGGTGATTCCGGTCGGTCGCGCGAAGTGTTCAGATGATTCCGCAGCGGCGAAGCGAAGCGGCACGCGCGTTGCGTCAATCATGTGCGTGCGGCGGCGCCGGGCGGTTTCGGCGGGCAGTCACATTCGACAGGGTATGATGGGGGTAACCGGGTGGGCAAGTACATGCCCGGCGCAGTGGTTGATTGGAGACATTCGACGAATTCGCGGCACTTCGCCTGCTTCTTCTTCTTTTCGCGCTTCGATAAACCGTGAACAATGGGATCACGCGCAACGCTCCGCCGAGAGCGGCGCGGATCGCGCATTTGCCGGCTCGCCAGCGGGCCGGGTTTCAAGATTCAAGAGTGGGGAACCATCATGCATATCGGGTCGATCGTCTGCACTACCCATATCGCGGTGCCGAAAGGCGCGCGCGGCATCGTCCAGCGCATCCTGGGCGACATGGCCATGGTGACCTGGTACGCGGGCGTGCCGGGTGAGTCGAAAGAACTCAACACCGAACCGTTCTTTCTCGAGGACCTGATCGACACCGGCGAATCCGTTCTGCCGGCCGGCGCGGCGCTTCACTAAGCACCGACGCTCGTCTTTCGGTCCGGCAGGCGGCACAATGCGGGGCATGACAGACGCCACTTCCGCTCCCGCTTCTCCCGCCAGCCCGCCGTTCGCCGGCCTCACGCCCGAGTGCGTGCTCGACGCGCTCGACAGCGTGCTGATGCCGGCCGGCCTACGCACCGACGGGCGCCTGCTCGCCCTCAACAGCTACGAAAACCGCGTCTACCAGGTCGGTATCGAAGACGGCCCGCCGGTCGTCGCGAAGTTCTATCGCCCGGCGCGCTGGTCGGACGACGCGATTCTCGAAGAGCATGCGTTCGTCGCCGAACTCGCCGCGCGCGAGATTCCGGCGGTGCCCGCGCGAGCCTTCGACGGCCGCACGCTGCACGCGTTCGACGGTTTCCGCTTCTCGATCTTCGAGCGGCGCGGCGGCCGCGCCCCCGATCTCGACCGCAGCGACACGCTCGAATGGCTGGGTCGCTTCATCGGCCGCATTCATGCGGTCGGCGCGACGCAGCCGTATGTCGCGCGTCCCGTGCTCGACATCAATACGTTCGGCTACGAGCCGCGCGACTACCTCCTCGCGCACGATTTCATTCCGGATGACGTAAGACCGGCGTACGCGACCGCGGTCGCGCTCGCGCTCGAAGGCGTCGAGGCCGCGTTCGAGCGCGCGGGTGAGATTCGCCTGCTGCGCACGCACGGCGACTGTCATCCGAGCAACGTGCTGTGGACCGATGCCGGCCCGCATTTCGTCGACTTCGACGACAGCCGGATGGCACCGGCCGTGCAGGATCTGTGGCTGCTGCTGCCGGGCGATCGCGAAGGCGCGTCGCGCGCGCTGGCCGACCTGCTCGCGGGCTATGAGGATTTCTGCGAATTCGAGCCGCGCGAGCTGCATCTGGTCGAAGCGCTGCGCACGTTGCGGCTGATCCACTACGCGGCGTGGCTCGCGCGGCGCTGGGACGATCCGGCGTTTCCGGCCGCTTTTCCGTGGTTCAACACGCATCGTTACTGGGAAGCGCGCGTGCTCGAACTGCGCGAGCAGATCGGTGCGATGCAGGAAGGGCCGCTCTGGCCCGTGTGACGGCTGCGTGCGCGGCATCCATGCCGCGCGGCAGGTTTGGACAGGGCCGCGGCGCGATGCGTGCGGCCCGCCTCGCTCAGAACTTCAGCATCAGCTTGATCAGCGCGGCGAAGCGCTTGCCGTACGGCGGCGCGAGCAGGTTGCGCGCGTTCAGCCGCGCCTGCGTGAGCACCGGCTTCATCTTCGAGAACGTCACGAAGCCGTCGTAGCCGTGATACGCGCCCATGCCGCTCGCACCGACTCCGCCGAACGGCAAGCTGCCGCATGCGATGTGCATCAGCGTTTCGTTGATCGAGACGCCGCCCGAGATCGTTTCGCGCATCACGCGGTCGATCGTGCCGCCATCCTCGTCGAACAGGTACAGCGCGAGTGGACGCGGGCGCGCATTGACGTACGCGATTGCTTCGTCGAGCCGCTCGTACGGCACGAGCGGCAGCAGCGGCCCGAAGATTTCCTCCTGCATCAGTTGCGACGCGGCCGGCACCTGCGTCACCGCGCACGGCACGAAGCGGCGCGACGCGGGATCGGACTGCGCGTCGGACAGCGGATGCAGCTGCGCGCCGGCCGCCTGCGCGTCGCTCGCGAGTTGTTGCAGGCGTGCGTAGTGGCGCGGCGACACGATCGTCGTGTAGTCGCCGTTGGCCGACAGGTCCGGATACAGCTTCGCGAAGCGGGTCCGCGCGCGCTCGATGAACGCGCCTTCCATTCCGCGCGGCAGCAGCACGTAGTCGGGCGCGATGCAGGTCTGGCCGGCGTTCAGCGTCTTGCCGGCGACGATCGCATCGACGGCCGCGTCGAAGCGCGCATTCGGGCCGACGATCGCCGGCGACTTGCCGCCGAGCTCGAGCGTGACGGGCGTGAGGTTGTCGGCGGCCGCGCGCATCACGTGGCGGCCGACCTGCGTCGAGCCGGTGAACAGCAGATGGTCGAACGGCAGCGCGCTGAACGCGGCGCCGACTTCCGCATCGCCGTTCACGACCGCGACGTGGTCACGCGTGAAGGTCTTGCCGATGAGCTGCTCGAACAGCGCCGACGTGCGCGGCGTCAGTTCGGACATCTTGATGATCGCGCGGTTGCCGGCGGCGAGCGCACAGATCAGCGGGCCGGCTGCGAGCAGCACCGGGTAGTTCCACGGCACGACGATGCCGACCACGCCGAGCGGTTGCGGAATCACCTTCGCGCGCGCCGGGCGCAGCCACTTGTTCATCGGCTTGCGGATCGGCTTCATCCAGCGCTTGCCGTGCTTCAGCGCGTCGTCGATCTCTTCCTTGGCCATCCAGATTTCCGACAGCAGCACTTCCTGCTTCGCGCGATGGCCGAAATCGGCGCTGATCGCGTCGGCGAGTGCATCCGCGTGGTCGATCAGCATCGTGCGCAGCGCACGCAGGTGCTGCGCACGCGTGTCCCATGCCGGGTACGGTGCGCGCAGGTACGCCGCACGCTGGTCGTGCAGCAGCGACGTCAGCGCATCGACCGATGGCAATGCTTGCGGGGCCAGTTCGGGCAGGTCGTTCTTCATGTCGTCTCCTCCAGTTGGGCCTGGCTGATCGGCCGGCCGTCACGCCGCACGCGCACGCTCGGCGAGCGGGGCGACGCGGATCGGGTGATGCATGTCGCCCGGCACGGGGCCGGATGCGACGGGTGTTCGAAAACCGGTTGCCGCGCGCGGCAGGCGTCGTATCCGCGCGACGGTGTCCGTGTCCGAAAGTCATGCCGCACGGCAGGCGCGCACGATCCGATACGGTGACGAGCAGGCACGCGATGCCGTCTTGCGCACGTCTGCCGGCGCACCGCGGCAGCGCAGCGCGACATAGCCGCGACGGCGGGTCGCCGCGCATCGTGCCACGGCGCCGACACACCATCCAAACGGTCGGCGATGACACGTGCCGTTCGATTTCGACCGACTGCGCGCATCGCGCCGTGGATCGTCGCGCGGGCCGCCGTTTGAAATGAAATGCGGGCCGCGCGCGTGACTTTTGGATCACTTGGTCGACACGCGGCCTGCAGGATCTTGCGCTGCATCGTCGTTCCTCCCGTTTCGCGACGAATCGGCTTCTCGTGGCCGGTGCATCGCGCGAAGCGCATCGATACATCTTAAATTTAGTTCACGCGGGCGTTTAGAGGAATCGCTCTCGAATCGGCGCGCCGCGCACGGGACAGCCGTTCCTACAATGCCCGAACACAAGAGGAGACGCGGTCGCGCGGCGGTGCCGGGCGCCTTCCATGACACGACGGAGACGTGACATGCAATACGACTACATCATCGTCGGCGGCGGTTCGGGCGGCTCGAGCCTGGCCGGCCGTCTCGCCGATGCCTGCCCCGATGCGACGATCGCGCTGATCGAGGCCGGCTCGCATACGGAGCGCAACCTGCTCGTCAACATGCCGGTCGGCATCGCGGCGCTGGTGCCGTACAAGCTCGGCACCAACTACGGCTACGAGACGGTGCCGCAGCCGGGCCTGGGCGGCCGGCGCGGTTACCAGCCGCGCGGGCGCGGGATGGGCGGATCGAGCGCGATCAACGCGATGATCTATACGCGCGGCCACCCGGGCGATTACGACGAGTGGGCGCAGCTCGGCGCGACGGGCTGGGGCTGGCAGGAGGTGCTGCCGTATTTCCGCCGCGCGGAAGGCAACGAGCGCGGCGCGGATGAATGGCACGGCGCGGACGGCCCGTTGACCGTTTCCGATCTGCGCTTTCGCAATCCGTTCTCCGAACGATTCATCCAGGCCGCGCATGCCGCCGGCTATCCGCTGAACGACGACTTCAACGGCGCGACGCAGGAAGGCGTCGGTTTCTATCAGGTCACGCATCGCGACGGGTCGCGCTGCAGCGTGGCGCGCGCGTATATCTACGGTCGCAACCGGCCGAACCTGCACGTGATCACCGACGCGACGGTGCTGCGCGTGGGCTTCGACGGCAAGCGCGCGGTCGGCGTCGTGGTGTCGCGCAACGGGCGGGTCGAGACGTTCGGCGCGCGCGCGGAAGTGGTCCTGTCGGCCGGCGCGTTCAATTCGCCGCAACTGCTGATGTGTTCGGGGATCGGCCCGGCCGAGCAATTGCGCCGCCACGGGATCGCGGTCGTGCAGGATGCGCCGGACGTCGGCACGAACCTGATCGACCACATCGACTTCATCATCAACACGCGCGTGAATTCGTCGGAGCTGGTCGGCGTGTGCCTGCGCGGCATCGCGAAGATGACGCCGGCGCTCGCGCGCTATTTCTCGAGCCGCACGGGGATGATGACGAGCAACGTCGCGGAGGCCGGCGGCTTCATCAAGAGCGATCCGTCGCTCGAGCGTCCCGACTTGCAGCTGCATTTCTGCACGGCGCTCGTTGACGACCACAACCGCAAGATGCACTGGGGCTTCGGTTATTCGCTGCACGTGTGCGCGCTGCGGCCGTTCAGCCGCGGCACGGTCGCGCTCGCGAGCGGCGATGCGCGCGACGCGCCACTGATCGATCCGCGCTTCTTCAGCGATTCACGCGACCTCGATCTGCTGGTGCGCGGCACGCAGGCGATGCGCCGCATCCTGTCGCAGGCGCCGCTCGCATCGCAGGGCGGGCGCGAGCTGTACACGCGGCCGGACCAGAGCGAAGCGGAGCTGCGCGCGACGATCGTCGCGCATGCGGACACGATCTATCACCCGGTCGGCACCTGCCGGATGGGCTCGGATGCGCGCGCGGTCGTCGATCCGCAACTGCGCGTGCGCGGCGTCGACGGGCTGCGCGTGGTGGATGCGTCGGTGATGCCGACGCTGGTCGGCGGGAACACGAATGCGCCGTCGGTGATGATCGGCGAGCGCGCGGCGGACTTCATCGTCGCCGCGCGTAAGGGCGGGGTGCCGCGCGGCGAGGCGGCTGCCGCGGTGCACGGCCGCTGAGCGCGGCGCACACGGCAGCGCCCATGCTCAGGCAAACGTATCGACGAGGCCGGCGCGGCTCGCGCGCGCGGCGACCGGTGCGGATTGCGCGGCGTCGACAGGTGCATCGACGGCTGACGGTCCGCCGTTCCCGCGTCGCGACGACTGGCCGTGGGCGAAGGTCTGCTGCGGGTTGGGCTGCTGTTGCTGCGAAGCGAGGCCGCCGTCGCTGACGGTCGCGCTGCCGAGCCCGAGCCCGCCCGCTTCCATCGCCTCGCGCAGCTTCGGCAGCGCGGCTTCGACCGCGTCGCGCACCTGCGCGTGCTGCGACACGAACAGCGCATGCGCATGGTTGTCCGCGACGCGCAGCACGACCTGCAGCGGCCCGAGATCGGGCGGGTTGAGCGTCAGCTCGGCGCTCTGCTGGTGCGCATTCGACAGGAACACCACTTTCTGGCTCAGTGCATCCGTCCAGTCGGCCGTGCCGACGTGCGGTGCGAGCGCGTGTGCGTTGGCGGCGGCGATCGCACCGGCGGCCGGCGACAGTTGCAGGTTCGCCTGCGCTGCGGCGGCGGCCGTGGCGCCCGCCGCGAGCGTCGCGCTGGCGGCCGGGTCCGTCGCATTGCTGGCCGCCGCGAGCGCGTGCTGGGCGCCGGACTGCGCATTCGCGTCGGCCTGCAGCGTCTGCGGCGTGACCTGGGTCGGCGTCTGCTGGGTGGCGAGCGCGCCTTTCGCGTCGGCGAGCGTGCGGTCGAACGTCGGCACTTTCGGCGTCAGCGGCGCGGCGGCGTTCGACGCGGTCGCTGCCGGCGCCGTCGGCGTGGCGGCGGCGCTCGTGCCGGTCGCCGGCATCGTGATCGCGCCCGCGCCGCCCGTCAGCTTCGCGAGCGCCGCTTGCAGCGCGTCGCGGCTCGATGCCGGGTCGGTCGGCTGGGCGGTCGCATCCTTGGCCGCATGATCGGCGAGCGTCGCCGTGGCGTCCGGCTGGCCGGATACGGCCGTCTTTTGCGCAGTGACGGCGGCGGCAGCCGCGGCAGCGGTCGCCGCGTCGGCCGGCGTCGCGGGGTCCGGGCGCGCCTGCAGTTGCGCCTGCACGGCCGCGGCGGCCGCGAGGGCGGCGGCATCGGGGTTGGTGGCGGCGTTCGCGGTTGTATCTTCGGTCGCCTTGTCATCGTCGGTGCCGGACGGCTTCGCGCCGGCGGCCGGCTTCGACGCAGCCGGTTTGGTCGACACGTCCGACGTGCCGGCATTGGTCGTATCGCCGCGCGTGGCGACGCTTTGCTTGAGCGTCTGCGCGAACGGCACGGCGCTCGTGGCGGCCGACGCGTCGTTGGCGGCGGACGCACCCGAGCCGCGGGCGGCCTTGAGTGCGGCGCCGGCGGTGTCGAGCAGCGCGCCGAGCAGGGGCAGGGGAGGCATGACGGTTCTCTCGTTCGAAGGCGGTGGTCGGTTACGACGAACGGGCCGCGTCGGCCCGCATGCGCAGGATCTTCGCGGCATGTTCGTCGGCGTCGCGCTGTTCGCGCCGGGCGTCGCGCTGCGCTTCCTGCGCGACGCCGCGCGCCTGCAGGATTTCATACGAGCCGACGGTACGTTTCTTCTGCTGCCAGTTCGGGCGCGCCTCGTCGATGCGGACTTCGGCCGCGGCGAGCACGCTGCGCTGCTGCGCGATCGCGGCATCGAGCGTGTCGATGAACGCCTGGAAATTGCGCCAGTTGCCGGCCGGCATGCCGCTCTGCGCGGATTGCGCGAAGCGCGCGTGATATTCGTCGCGATAGCGCAGCAGTGCGTCGAGCTGTTCGGCCGCCGCGGTGCGGTCGCGCTGCGCGGTGCCGAGCTGCTTCGCGGCCGAATCGAGATCTTCCTGCGCGCGGTCGAGCAGCAACTGAAGGGGAAAGCCGTGGGCCATCGGGATCAGCCTCCGTAAGCGTCGAACAGCGCATCGAGCGCGGTGAGGCTCGATGCGAACGGCGCGCATTCGCGAAAGCCCTGCTGCAGGAACGCTTCGATGCGCGGGTAGAGCGCGATCGCGCGGTCGAGCTGCGCGTCGCGGCCTGGTGCGTAGGCGCCGACCGCGATCAGGTCGCGATTGCGCTGGTAGCGCGACAGCATCTGCTTGAACTGCCGTACGTGGTCGAGATGCGTTTCGTCGATCAGCGCGGTCATCGCACGGCTGATCGACGCCTCGATGTCGATCGCGGGATAGTGGCCGGCCTCGGCGAGCGCGCGCGACAGCACGATGTGGCCGTCGAGGATCGCGCGCGCCGAATCGGCGATCGGGTCCTGCTGGTCGTCGCCTTCGGTCAGCACCGTGTAGAACGCGGTGATCGAGCCGCCGCCTTCGGGCCCGTTGCCGGTGCGCTCGACGAGCGCGGGGAGCTTCGCGAACACCGACGGCGGATAGCCTTTCGTCGCGGGCGGCTCGCCGATCGCCAGCGCGATCTCGCGCTGCGCCATCGCATAGCGCGTCAGCGAATCCATCAGCAGCAGCACGTGCTTGCCCTGGTCGCGGAAATACTCGGCGAGCGACGTCGCGTACGCGGCGCCCTGCATCCGCAACAGCGGCGACACGTCGGCCGGCGCCGCGACGACGACCGAGCGCGCGAGCCCGTCCTCGCCGAGGATCTGTTCGATGAATTCCTTCACTTCGCGGCCGCGTTCGCCGATCAGGCCGATCACGATCACTTCCGCGCTCGTGTAGCGCGCCATCGTGCCGAGCAGCACCGACTTGCCGACGCCGGAGCCCGCGAACAGGCCCATCCGCTGGCCGCGGCCGACGGTGAGCAGCGCGTTGATCGCGCGCACGCCGACGTCGAGCACGTGGTGGATCGGCTCGCGATCGAGCGGGTTGATCGACGGCGCCGACAGCGGCGCATCGACTTTCGACGCGAGCGGGCCGAGGCCGTCGAGCGGGCGGCCCGACGCGTCGACGACGCGCCCGAGCATCTCCCAGCCGACCGGCAGCCGCTTCGCGCCGGCGAGCGGATCGGTGACGGGCGCGCTCTCGCGCGGCCATACGCGTGCGCCGGGCAACACGCCCGCGACGTCGGTGGTCGGCATCAGGAACAGGCGGTCGCCGGCGAAGCCGACGACTTCGGCTTCCGCGTGCGGCAGCGTGCTGCCGGGCGGCAACTCGATCGTGCATTCGGCGCCGACCGACAGGCGCAGCCCGATCGCCTCGAGCACGAGGCCGGCCGCGCGCGTGAGGCGTCCGCACGGCCGCAGCGGCAGCGCGCGGTGGCTGCGCGCGGCGAGCCCGTTCAGGTGCGTGCGCCAGTGCGCGAGATGCGGATTGTGCGGCGCGCGCGGGGCGGCGTCGGCGGCTTCGGATGCGGCGTGCGGCGTGGCGTCGTCCGCGGCATCGTGCGCGGCCGCCGGCCCGAACGACGCGAGCGCGAGCTCGCGTTCGAGCGGCGTCATGCCGTCGTGCGCGAGCGCCTCGGGCGAGCGCGTCACCACGTGCTCACCTTGCCGATCGCGGCGGCGACGCGCTGCCAGCGGGTGGGCAGCGTCGCGTCGACCTCGCCGGTCGCGGCGTGCGCGCGGCAGCCGCCGCGCTCGATCGACGCGTCGGTGCGCACGTTCCAGCCGAGCGTGTCGAGGTCGTCCTGCAGATAGGCCTCGACGACGGGCAGGTCGGCCGGATTCACCGCGAGATGCGGCGCGCCGGACAGCGCGGGTTCGGCCGCGAGCACGTCGCGCACGGCGGCGACCAGCGCGGCCGGGTCGTGCTTCACGTGCTGGCGCACGACCTGCTGCGCGATGTCGAGCGCGAGCTGCGCGAGGTCGGACGCGAGATCGTGTTCGACGCTCGAGACGGCTTCGCGGAACGACGCGGCGAGCGCCGCGAGCTGCGCGGCCTGTTCGCGTGCTTCAGCCTGGCCGGCCTCGAAACCCTGTTCGCGGCCCTGCTCGAAACCGGCCTGGTAGCCGAGCGCCTGGCCTTCGACGTGGCCGGCCGCATGGCCTTCGGCGTGCGCGGCGTCGCGCACGCGTTGCAGCTCCTCGGCGAGCGCGGCGGCAGCGGCTGCCGCGTCGTCGGGCGGCGGCGGGGGCGGCGGCGGGTCGAACGACGCCATCTCCCACCGCTGGTACGCGGTGAGGGTGCCCACGCGATCGCTCGCCGAATCAGACATACGCGTCTTCCGCCTTGCCGCCGATCGCGATCTGGCCGCTCTCGGCGAGGTTGCGCACGATCTGCAGGATGCGGCGCTGCTGCGTCTCGACTTCGGACACGCGCACCGGGCCGCGCGCGTCGAGATCCTCGGCGAGCAGTTCGGCCGCGCGCTGCGACATGTTCGCGAGGAACTTCTGGCGCAGCGCGGGCGGCGCGCCCTTGAGCGCGACGATCAGCGTTTCCGACTCGACTTCCTTGAGCACCATCTGGATCGCGCGATCCTCGAGGTCGAGCAGGTTCTCGAACACGAACATCTGGTCGATGATCTTCTGCGCGAGATCGGCGTCGTACTGGCGCACGCTTTCGAGCACGCCTTCCTCGTGCACGCTCGTCATGAAGTTCAGGATCTCGGCCGCGGTGCGGATGCCGCCCATCGGGCTGCGCTTCAGGTTGTCGCTGCCGGACAGCAGGCCCGTGAGCACGTCGTCGAGCTCGCGCAGCGCGGCCGGCTGGATGCCGTCGAGCGTCGCGATCCGCAGCAGCACGTCGTTACGCAGCCGCTCGGTGAAGCACGACGCGATTTCCGACGCCTGGTCGCGATCGAGGTGCACGAGGATCGTCGCGATGATCTGCGGATGCTCGTTCTTGATCAGTTCGGCCACCGCGCCCGAATCCATCCATTTCAGGCCCTCGATGCCGCTCGTGTCGCTGCCTTGCAGGATGCGGTCGATCAGCACGCCGGCCTTGTCCTCGCCGAGCGCCTTCGTCAGCACCGAGCGGATGTACTCGTTCGAATCGAGCGACAGCGCGGTGTGCTGCTCGGCTTCCTTCACGAAGTCCTGCAGCACCTCCTCGACCTGCTCGCGCGTGACGTTCTTCAGCGCGGCCATCGCCACGCCGATCTTCTGGACCTCGCGCGGCGCGAGGAACTTGAATACCTGCGCGGCCTCTTCCTCGCCGATCGACATCAGCAGCAGCGCGCTCTTGGTCAAGCCTTCAGCGTTCATCGGACACCCAGTTCTTCACGACGGTGGCGACGATCTTCGGATCCTGGCGGGCGATCGTGCGCGCGTAGTCGAGGTTGCGTTCGTAGCGGTTCTTCTCGTTCTCGAAGCCGAGCAGCAGCGGATCGGCTTCTTCCGCGGCCTTTTCCGGCGCGGGCAGGCCGTCGAGCGCGACCGTGTCTTCCGGCGCCGCGAGCGCCGGCGCGGCCGGCTCGGGCGGCGGGAACGCGCGGCGCATCGCCGGGCGCACGAACATGAAGTAGAGCGCCGCCGCGGCCGCCGCGATGCCGAGCCACTTCGCGGCTTCCTTCGCCATCGCGATCATGTCGGGCTGGCGCCACCACGGCAGGTCGGCGTACGGGTCGCTCACGGTCGAGAACGCGCTGTTCACGACGTTTACCGAGTCGCCGCGCTTCTCGTCGTAGCCCATCGCGTCCTTCACGAGCTGTTCGACCTGCGCGAGCTTCGCGGGCGGCAGCGGCTGCATCGTCACGTGGCCCTTCGCGTCGGCGACCGGCTGGTAGTTGACGACGACCGCGACCGACAGCCGCTTCACGCTGCCCATCGGCTGTTCGGTATGGCGGATCGTCTTGTCGAGCTCGTAGTTGGTCGTCTGGTCCTTGCGGTCGCTGACCGGCGTGGTCTGCGGCCCGTTCTGGCCGTTGCCGGCGACGATCGGCGCGGAGGCCGGCTGCGGCGGCGTGTTCGACAGCGCGCCCGGCACGCCCGACGCGCCGCCCTGCGCGAGTTCGGTCGCGCTGCTGGTCTGCTGGCTGCGGATCGCGGCCTGCTGCGGCGTGCCGTTCGGGCCGTAGCTTTCCGACGTCTGCTCGATCTTCGAGAAGTCGAGATCCGCGCTGACCTGCGAGCGCGCGTTGCCGGCGCCGAAGATCGGCGCGAGGATCGCGTCGATGCGCTTCTGCGTGTTGTGCTCGACCTGCTGCACGTACTTGAGCTGGCTCGCGTCGAGGCCGGACGCGGACGCGGTCTGGGTCAGCAGGTTGCCGTCCTGGTCGACGATCGTCACGTTCTTGGCCGGCATGTCGGGCACGCCGGACGACACCATCCGCGTGATCGCCTGCACCTGGCCCTCGTCGAGCACGCGGCCCGGGTAGAGGTCGACGAACACCGACGCGCTCGGCGCTTCCCTGTCGCGCACGAACACCGACGGCTTCGGGATCGCGAGATGCACGCGCGCGCCGCGCACGGCGTTGATCGATTCGATGGTGCGCTGCAGCTCGCCTTCGAGCGCGCGCTGGTAGTTGATCTGCTCGGCGAACTGGCTGATGCCGAATTTCTGGTTGTCCATCAGCTCGAAGCCGACCGAGCCGCCCTTCGGCAGCCCCATCGCGGCGAGCTTCAGGCGCGTTTCGTGCACCTGGCCCGACGGCACCAGGATCGCGCCGCCGGCATCGGCGAACTTGTAGGGAACGTTTGCCTGCTGGAGCGCGGCGATGATCGCGCCGCCGTCGCGGTCCGACAGGTTGCTGTACAGCACGCGGTAGTCGGGCGCCCGGCTCCACAGCACGAGCGCGGTGATCGCGGCGATCGCGAACGCGACGGCGATCACGAACGGCAGCTTCGGGTTGCCCTTCATCCGCGAGATGCCGGGAATGCGTTCGGCGAAGCCGCCCAGCCCGAAGTCCGCGCCTGCGCCGCCCGCGCCCGGCAACGCGGCGGCCGCGGCGGCGCCGGGCGCCGGGCTGAGGCCCGCGCGGGCGTCTGGGTTGATCAGCGAGTTGGCCTGCGAATCCATGCGTCGAGTTTCTCCGGAGCGGGACGACTGAGCTCGCTCGGACGAGCGGGCGGACAATGACACGATGCGATTATCGTGACCGGCGGCGTACTCCGATCGACCGAAAAGAGCGGGGTTTCCCCCGTACTTTCGCGGCTTTGACGCGCGCCGCGCTGCTATCCTTTTTCGCGATCCGGCATGGTGCGCGTGGTGCGGCGCCGGCGGATCGCCCGGTGCGTCCGGGTCTTTTCTCTATGTCTGGGGACAGCATGACTGCGAACGTCAGCGGAATCGGTTCGGTGTTGCAACAGATGCAGTCGATGGCCGCGCAGGCGTCCGGCGGCGTCGCGAGCCCGACGGCGGCGCTGGCCGGCTCGGGCGCGGCGACGGCCGGCACGTTCGCGAGCGCGATGAAGGCATCGCTCGACAAGATCAGCGGCGACCAGCAGCACGCGCTCGGCGAGGCGAAGGCGTTCGAGGTCGGCGCGCCGAACATCTCGCTGAACGACGTGATGGTCGACATGCAGAAAGCCAATATCGGTTTCCAGTTCGGGCTCCAGGTCCGCAACAAGTTGGTGAGCGCTTACAACGACATCATGCAGATGTCGGTGTAAAGGGGCGGCCATTCGACGACGGGTATCCGGGCACAGCCCGGGCTTGCAGAACGAGACCGGCGCGCCGGCATCGGCCGCCCGGCGGCAGCCCCTGCTCACCTAAAGCTTTCCAAATCCCTTCCGATAACTCCGGTGAAGGCCGCGCCGTGCGACGCACGGCGGCGGCTCCCGCATAGCCAAGGCACATAACAAGGAGAAGCGCATGTTTTCCCCAGGACACGCTGGAGCCAGTGCGTACGCGCGTGTCGGCGTCGAGACCGGGGTGATGGGCGCCTCCCCGCACCGGCTGATCGCGATGCTGTACCAGGGCGCCCGGCAGGCGATCGCGCTGGCGCGCATGCATTTGCAGCAGGACAACGTGTCCGGGCGCGGCGAAGCGATCGGCAAGGCGATCCGGATCGTCGAGAGCGGCCTGCAGGCGTCGCTGAACCGCGACGCGGGCGGCGAGATCGCCGAGCGCCTCAATGCGCTGTATGCGTATATCGGCCGGCGCCTGCTGGAAGCGAACGCGCAGGCGAGCGATGCGATGCTGGTGGAGGTCGACGGCCTGCTCGCGACGCTCGAGGAAGCATGGACGGGCATCGCCCCGGAAGTCGCGCGGATGGCCGCGCAACAGGTAGCGGAAGCATCACGATGAATCTCAAGGCCGAATACTTCGCGCGTTACGAGGCGCTCGCCGCCGTGTCGGGCCGGATGCTGTGCGCCGCGCGCGGCGCCGACTGGAGCGCGTTGCCGGGGTTGCAGGCCGAATTCATGCAGCTCGTCGACGGGTTGAAGGAGGCCGATCCGGGCGTCGCGCTCGACGAATCGGATCTCGGTCGCAAGCTCGACCTGATCCGCCGCATCCTGGCCGACGACGCCGCGATCCGCGATCTCGCGAGCCCGGACGTCGCGCGGCTGTCCGCGCTGTTCGAGGCGCGGCGCTCGACCCAGGTATTGACCGACCTCTACCGCGCGCGCGGGTAGGGCCGTGTTCCGGGAGACGGGCGCGCGGCGCCCGGGCCCGGCGCCGCACGCGGCGCGCGCTGTTCCCGCGGGCGGCACCGGCGTGCCGCGCCCCGGATTCGCAACGATGTGTAGGGTCTGTTTGCATATGCAACGCGCATGCGAATGCCCCAAGGTGAGCAGGCTCCGATCATGACCGGTATCGACTCCGTTGCGGCCGCGCTGCTGGCGAGCCGCCTCGACAGCCTGCTGACCGGCACCGTGTCGGCGCCCGCCGGCGGCGGCGCGACCGCGCAGGTCGGCACACCGGGCGCCGGTGCGTCGTCCGCACCGCCGGCCGGCAGCCCGCCCGCCGCGCCGCCTGCTTCCACGCAGACCGCGCTGTCCGAGGTCGGGCGCGTGCTCGACGCGATCTCGCGCTCGGGCGGCGATGCGACGCCGGCGATCGTCGGTCGGCTGCCGCTGCTGGCCGATCCGGCCGTGCTGCTCACCGATACGCCCGTGCCGGCGCGCGCGCCGGCTGCGTCCGGTCCCGCTGGGTCCGCCACGCCGGTTTCCGATCAAGCGTCGTCCGCCGCGGCGACGCGGGCCGCGGCTGCGCCGTCGGTGGCCCCGCCCGTCGCGGCGCTGCGTGCGGCGCTGGCGCAGGCCGTGAGCGAAAGCGGCCTCTTCTACGAATCCCATCTCGCGCAGTGGCTGGCCGGCCAGCGTCCGCTCGCGGCGCTGCTGCGCGAGCCGCAGGCGCGCCTAGCGACCGCGCTCGCGCCGGCCGACCCGGACGCCGTCCCGCACGAATCGACCGACTTGCTCGACGAACTGCTCGCGCAGCGTCCGTCGCTGCCGGCCGCCGCGCGGGGCACCGCGCAACCGCCCGCACCGGGCGGCGCGCCTGCGCGCGACCCTGCGCAGGCCGCCCCGGCGGCGGCCCGGCCGGGCGCGTCGTTGCCGCCCGATCCGTCCGATCCGCTGGCTACGCCCGCCGATACGCGCTGGACGCCCGCGCGTGCCGAACTGGCCGCCGCATCGTCCGATCCGCAGCCGCAACCGCTCGCGACCGTCCACCCGGCCGCGGTGCCGCTCGTGCGGCAGCAGCTCGATGCGCTCGCGACGGACCAGTTTCGCTGGACCGGCGAGGCATGGCCCGGCGCGCGGCTCGACTGGACGATCGAACCCGACGAGCCGGGTCACCGTGCGCCGCGCGGCGGCGGTGGCGACGACGCGGGCGACGGCATCGCGTGGCGCACGCGCCTGACGCTGACGCTGCCGTCGCTCGGCACGGTCGATGCCGAGCTGGTGCTGAACGGCGCGCAGCTCGTCGCGCGGCTGCGCGCGAACCCGACGGGCGCCGACCGTCTGACGCGCCACGAAGCCGCGCTGCGGCAGCGGCTCGAAGGCTCGGGACTCAAGGTGGGCGGGCTGTCGATCCGCGCGGTCGACGACGGGCCGGACGGCTTCGACCTGTTCGCCGCCCAGGCCGCCGCGGCCGCGTATGCGCGCGGCGCGGCGGGCGGCCCCGAGGCGCGGGTGCCGGGCGACGATGACGAGGCGCTGCCATGAGCATGACGTCCCGCAAGCGCGCGGCCGCGCTCGTCTACGACCCGAAAGGTGGCGATGCGGCGCCGCGCGTGGTCGCGAAGGGCTACGGCGTGCTCGCCGAGATGATCGTCGCGCGTGCGCACGATGCCGGGCTGTACGTGCATACGGCGCCGGAGATGGTGTCGCTGCTGATGCAGGTCGATCTCGACGACCGGATTCCGCCGCAGCTTTATCAGGCGGTCGCCGATCTGCTCGCGTGGCTGTACGCGCTCGACCGCACCGAGCCCGCGCCGGACGACGCCGCGCCGCGTTTTCCGTTGCCGCCGTTGCGCTGAACGGCCTGCCGTCGGGCGCCTGCTTACGAAATGCTGTCCGGGCTTGCGTGACCGCTTTGCCGGCATGTGCCGCTCATCGAGCGTCATCGCCTCGCAACGCGTGCCTTTCTCCCTGATTCGCGCGCACGCCCAACCTGCCGCTCCGGATGCATACGGATTGAGCCGGCTTTCGATTTATGTAATGATATCCATTCTCATTTTCATGCTGACCGGGCGGTGCGCACTCCCTGCGCGCCGCCCGTTGTTTTGAACGAATGGATACTTTCGCGTGAACGCGCCCGAAACGATCGACCCGCCCAAGACGGGCATGCCGCGCGCCGGCGTCACCGTGCTGCACCCGGCGGGCCGCCCGCTGAACGACGACGAACTGGCCGCGCGCCGCCAGCGCTCGCGCCGCGCGACCTTCATCAAGTGGCTGCGCAAGGTGCACGGCTGGGTCGGGCTGTGGGGCGCGGTGCTCGGGCTGCTGTTCGGCGTGACCGGCGTGCTGCTGAACCACCGCGCGCCGCCGCTGAAGATTTCGACCGGCGAGCCGCAGGTCGAGGAGCTGCAGATCGCGCTGCCGGACCCGGTGCCGAAAACGCCCGCCGCGATGACGAAGTGGCTGCAGCAGGAACTGCATTTCGACGGCAAGCCGGGCCGCATGCGCAAGGAGCCCGCGCAGGCCGTCGCGTGGGGCGACAAACGCGTGATGCAGCCCGAGCACTGGCAATTCGGCGTGTTCGGGCCACATCAGAACCTGCAGGCCGAGTACTGGGTCGGCAACGGCTACGTGTCGGTGAAGCGCACGGGCAACACGTTCCTGACGACGCTGAACAACCTGCATCGCGGCGTCGGGATGAATCTCGGCTGGGTGCTGCTGATGGATACGATCGCGGGTTCGCTGATCTTGCTGTCGCTGACGGGCGTGCTGCTGTGGACCGAACTGAACAAGCGCCGCACGGTCGGCGTCGTGCTGGTGGTCGGTTCGGTTGCCGCGGCGCTCGCTGCCGGCCTGACCTGATCGAGATCCGCGCCGGGGCGGCGTCCGGCGAGCGTGGCCGCCCGCCGCCGCAGGTCAGAGCCCGCAGGCCGCGCCGCTGTTCGCCGCGATTTCGCGCGCGGCCTTCGCGCCTTCGACCTGCAGGATCGTCGGCAGCGACACGTTGTTCTTCGCGGCGGTGATCTCGGCGAGGATCGAGATCGCGATTTCCGGCGGCGTCCGGCTGCCGATGTAGATGCCGGCCGGCCCGTGCAGCCGGGCCAGTTCCACTTCGTTCAGATCGAATTCGCGCAGCCGCTCGCGCCGCGCGGCGTTGTTGCGCCGCGAGCCGAGCGCGCCCACGTAGAACGCGGGCGTCTTCAGCGCCTCCATCAGCGCGAGATCGTCGAGCTTCGGGTCGTGCGTGAGCGCGATCACGGCCGAACGCGCATCGAGCTTCATGTCGAGCACCGTATCGTCGGGCATCGTGCGGACGACCCGCGTGCCCGGCACGTCCCACGCATCCGTGTATTCCTCGCGCGGATCGCATACCGTCACCTGGTAGTCGAGCCCGACCGCGATCTGGCACAGATAGCGCGACAACTGGCCGGCGCCGATCACGAGCATCCGGTAGCGCGGCCCGTGGATCGTCACGAGCCGTTCGCCGTCGAACGCGAGCCCGTCGGTCGCCTGCGCGGGCGACAGCGATGCGCGGCCGGTCGCGAGCGTCATCGTACGCGTGACGAGGCGGCCGGCCTCGACTTCCGCGCACAGCGCGGCGATCCCGCTGTCGCGCGTGAGCGGTTCGAGCACCAGCTGGATCGTGCCGCCGCACGGCAGCCCGAAGCGGTGCGCCTCTTCGGCCGTCACGCCGTACTTGAGCGCTTCCGGGCGTGCATCGGCCGCGATGCCGCTCGCATGCACGCGGGCGATCAGGTCGTCCTCGATGCATCCGCCGGACACGGAGCCGACCACCAGGCCGTCCTCGCGCACCGCGAGCATCGCGCCTTCGGGGCGCGGCGACGAGCCCCACGTCTTCACGACCGTCACGAGCAGCACGCGGCGCCCTTCTTCGAGCCAGCGCGCGCTGGATTTCAGTACATCGAGATCGACGCTTTCCATCGTTTTTTCCTGTTGCCGGACGGCCCGCCGCGCGGCGCCGTCGTTCGATGGCGGGATTATGAACCGCCCGGCGCGCGCGTGCAGGCGGCGCGCAGCGGGTGAAGGCGAATCTGGACGATCAGGCAAGAGATCGCGACGATCGGACACTGATCGCGCGGCGGCGGGGGGGGCGGGAGAGGGGGCGTGCGGAGCCGGGGCCGGCTCCGCGTGGGATTCGTCATGGCACGCCGCGAAAGGCGCGCCATGACGGCGCTCAATGCGTGTCGGAGTGGCCGTGCGCGAGCTTCGAGTGGTGCCGCGAGTACAGGAAGTAGATCACGAGGCCGATCACGAGCCAGATGCCGAACGCGGCCCACGTGACGGGCTGCAGGTTCAGCATCAGGAACAGGCATGCCGCGACCGCGAGGATCGGCACCACGGGCACGCCCGGGCAGCGGAACGCGCGCGGCAGCTCGGGATGGGTGCGACGCAGCACGAGCACGGCGATCGACACCATCGAGAACGCCGCGAGCGTGCCGATGTTGATCAGTTCGGCGAGCACGTTGAGCGGCACGAGCGCGGCGATCAGCCCGAAGAACAGGCCGACCAGCCAGGTGGTCAGGAACGGCGTCGCATAACGCGGATGCACGCGCGACAGCGCGGCCGGCAGCAGCCCGTCGCGCGACATCGCGAAGATCACGCGCGTCTGGCCGTAGCTCATCACGAGGATCACGGTCAGCATGCCGAGCACCGCGCCCAGATCGATGAAGCCCGCGACCCACTTCTCGCCGGCGACCTGCAGCGCGTACGAGATCGGGTGCGAGATGTTCGCGTACTGGGCCGACGGCACGATGCCGGTGGCGACCGCGGCGACCGTCACGTACAGCACCGCGCACACCGCGAGCGACGCGATGATGCCGATCGGCAGATCGCGCTTCGGATTCTTCACTTCCTCGGCCGCCGACGACACCGCATCGAAGCCGATGAACGCGAAGAACATCACGGCGGCCGCGCCGAACACGCCGTTCCAGCCGTGCGGCATGAACGGCTTCCAGTTCGCGGGCGTCACGTGGAACAGGCCGACCGCGATCACCAGCAGCACGACCGATACCTTGATGAACACCATGATGTTGTTGATGCGGGTCGATTCGCGGATACCGATCGACAGCAGCGTCGTGATCACGATCATCACGAGGAACGCGGGCAGGTTGAACCACGTGGTGACGCCCGGCACGGCGCCGGGCGCGGCCGTCAGCACGGTCGGCAGCGTGAGCCCGAAGCCCTGCAGCAGCGACTGCAGGTAGCCCGACCAGCCGACCGACACGGCCGACGATGCGAGGCCGTACTCGAGCATCAGGTCCCAGCCGATGATCCACGCGACCAGTTCGCCGAGCGTCGCGTACGAATACGTGTAGATCGAGCCGGCGACGGGGATCGACGACGCGAACTCCGCGTACGACAGCGCGGCCAGGCCGCACGCGATCGCGGCGATCACGAACGACAGCATCAGCGCGGGGCCGGCCTGGACGGCGCCGGTGCCGGTCAGCACGAAGATGCCGGTGCCGATGATCGCACCGATACCGAGGAAGGTGAGGTCGATCGCGCCGAGCGCTTTCTTGAGCCCGGCGGCTTGCGCGCCGGCGATCATGCGATCGACGTTTTTCTTGCGGAAGAGAGACATTGCGGATGGATCGCCGGCACGCGCAGGCACGGCGCGCCGACTGAGTGAAAACCGATAATTTTAGCTGATTTGGCGTGCAAGTCCCGCGGTGGCGCAGCGACGTGCGGCGAAATCGGCCGTTAAAACAAGCGCTTGCGCGCGAAACGGGAGTAAACCGGGCGCGAAGGGGCACGGTCCAGCGCGGCGCGGCGGCCGCCGCGCCCGGGATCGGACGAGTTCGATCGGGCCGGAATCAGGCGCCGGCCGTGGGCGCCATGTCGACGAGCCGGTTGCTCATCACGTAGAACGTCAGTTCCGCGTTGTTCGACAGCCGCATCTTCTCCAGCAGCCGCGAGCGGTACACGCTCACCGTCTTCACCGACAGCGACAGCGTGTTCGCGATATCGGTGAGCCGCTTGCCCGACGCGAGCATGCAGAGCGTCTGGTATTCGCGATCGGACAGCTTCTCGTGCGGCAGCGGTTCGTTCTCGAACGACACGTATTCGGCGAGCGCCTCGGCCATCGCGGGGCTCACGTACTTGCGGCCGGCCGCGACCTGCTGGATCGCGCCGATCATCTGCGCGGCGTTGACCGTCTTCGACAGGTAGCCGGCCGCGCCGGCCTTCAGCGCGCGCACCGCGTACTGATCCTCGCGATACATCGAGAACATCAGCACCGGCGTGCGCGTCAGCTTGCGCTTGAGGCGCTTGAGCACCTCGATGCCGTTCGTGTCGGGCAGCGAGATGTCGAGCAGGATCACGTCGAATTCCTGCTTGTCGACGGAGGCCATCGCATCGCCGCCGTTCTCGGCCTCGGTCACGTCGCGGGCGACGCCGCGGTCGATCAGCAACTGGCGGATCCCTTGCCGGACGATCGCGTGATCGTCCACGAGCAGGATGTTCAGGCTCATCGCGACCTCACGAAAGCGACGTGCGGCGTGCCGCGACGGGCGCCGCCAGCAGCGAAGCCCACGCGAAGCGCGCGGTGACGCGCGTGCCGCGGCCGGTTGCCGGCGTGGCCGTCTCGAAGCTGCCGCCGAACGCCTCGCAGCGCGCGCGCATGCCGGCGAGGCCGTAGCCGCTGCGGCGATTGCGCGCGAAACCGGTCCCATCGTCGGTAACGCTCAGCGACAGGTGCGTGCCGTCGGTGACGATCCGCACGTCGACCGACGTCGCGCGGGCGTGCTTCGCGACGTTCGACAGCGCTTCCTGCGCGACGCGGAACACCGCGAGCGCACTGGCGCCGGCGAGCTGCGTCAGGCGGGCGTCGGCCGCGCACACGAAGCTCGTGCGCAGGCCGGTGCGGGCCGCATGCGTGTCGATCCACGACGACAGCGCGCCGACCACGCCCGCGTCGAGCGCCGGCGTGTCGCGCTCGTCGATGAGCCGGCGATTCGCGTCGGTCGCGGCGTCGAGCGCCTGCTGCGCCAGCGCCAGCGCGCGCAGGCAGCCTTCCGGCGCATCGGCCGGGAGCCACGTTTGAACGTTTGCGAGCGCGAATCGGGCAGCGGTCAGTTCGGCGCCGAGCCCGTCGTGCAGCTCGCCGGCCAGATGGCGGCGGGCCGCTTCGTCGGCGGCGAGAAGCTGGGCGGAAAGTGCCGCGATCCGCGCGGCGGACGCGTCGCGTTTCGACGCGGCGTCGGCCATGGGCGGAGTAGCAGCGCAGCCAGGCATGCGCTGCCGCGACGGGAACGGGGCGTGGGCGCCCAAGGGCGCGTTAAGCGACGTATCCATGACTCTCCCTGCTGTCAGAAAGCGGTTCAGACACCGGCTGGCTGCGTGGACCGGCTGCCGTTTCGATGACGGTCGCCGCCAGAGAATCGCTCCATGCCGAGGTAACAAAAGTTACGTCTTGTAACACTTTCATCCGACCCTTCCACTGTCATCCGAACGGCAACCACGCGGGCCGAATAATATCTCAAAATTTCCGAAAAGGTCATGTCGGACGGACATTTAAGGGTAAATGTGAATAATCGGAATGAAGGTGTTGTAGGAAAAACACTGACACCCGAGCGCCGGGCGACGACGTATCCAAATGTAACTATTTGAGATGGAATGGTCCCAGTTTGTTACGAATTCGCCAAGTCCGGACGAAAAAAAACCGGAGCTTTTGCTCCGGTTCTTGATGCGGCACAAATTCGGGGGCGGATCAGTCCACGAACGCGCGCTCGATCACGTAGTGGCCCGGCGCGCTGTTCTTGCCTTCGACGAGGCCGGCCTGCTTCAGCAGTTCGGTCGTGTCCTTCAGCATCGCGGTGCTGCCGCACAGCATCACGCGGTCGTTTTCCGGCGAGAACGCCGGCACGCCGAGATCCGTGAACAGCTTGCCCGTCGCGATCAGGTCGGTGATCCGGCCTTCGTTGTCGAACGCTTCGCGCGTGACCGTCGGGTAGTAGACGAGCTTTTCCTTGATGATGTCGCCCAGGTACTCGTGGCCCGGCAGGTCGTGCTTGATGTAGTCCATGTACGCGAGCTCGCCCTTCAGGCGGCACGTGTGAGTCAGGATCACCTTGTCGAAGCGGTCGTAGATGTCCGGATCGCGGATGATCGACATGAACGGCGCGAGGCCCGTGCCCGTCGACAGCATCCACAGCGTCTTGCCCGGCAGCAGGTTGTCGGCGATCAGCGTGCCCGTCGGCTTCTTGCCGATCAGCACCGTGTCGCCCACCTTCAGGTGCTGCAGGCGCGACGTCAGCGGGCCGTCCTGCACCTTGATGCTGAAGAATTCGAGATGCTCTTCGTAGTTCGGGCTGACGATCGAATAGGCGCGCGCGAGCGGCTTGCCGTCGACTTCGAGGCCGACCATCGTGAATTCGCCGTTGTTGAAGCGCAGGCTCGCCTCGCGGGTGCAGGTGAAGCTGAAAAGCGTGTCGGTCCAGTGATGGACGGATTGGACGGTGGCGGTGTCGTATTTGCTCATGGCTTTGAAAACGGACGCGCGTAGCGGACGCGTGTAACGGGCCCAAAAACGGGCAAAAAACCGAGTGCGACGGCCCGATCGCGGATCGGCCGGCCGGCGCGTCGGACACGCGCCCTCTCGATGACAGACGTTTGAGTAACTCGTTATTTTACCCTGCTTGGGGCAGATGCGGGCTTGACCCGGGCGGCTGCGCGGATTTGGCGCAACGCATTCTTTCAGCGAGCTTTCGGTGATTGGCCGCGCGTTGTCGCGCCGGCGCCGACGCGTTTCAGCGGCGGCGTGACCGGAGGCGGCGCCGGCCGGCGGCGTTACTGCGGATCGAGGCGCAGGCGCGCGATGTACGGCAGGTGGTCCGACAGCCACGCGGCTTCGCCGGACGGCGCGCGCCACTCGAGCGGCGTCAGCCCGCGCACGAACATCTTGTCGAGCGCGAGCGCCGGCGAGAACGCGGGGAACGTGCGGCCCGACTCGCCGAGCAGCGTCGCGACCTCGGACAGCCCGATCTCGCCGAACAGCGCGACCGAGTCGTTGCGCCAGTCGTTGAAGTCGCCGGCCAGCATCAGCGGGCCGTCGCCCGCATTGCGGACGATCCAGTGCGCGATCCAGTGCATCTGGCGCAGGCGAGCGGCGCGCGTGAGCGCGAGGTGCGCGCACAGCAGCGTGACCGGGCGTGCGCCCGCGAGCGTCGCACGCGCGACCAGCAGCCCGCGCCGCTCGAAGCGGTGCGCGGAGATGTCCCAGCGGCCGCCGAGGTCGAGCGGATGCGGCGACAGGATCGCGTTGCCGTGCCGCCACGACGGCTTGAACACGTTCGGCCCGAGCGCGATCTGCCAGTCGAGCGCCTGCGCGATCTCGGTGGCCTGGCAATGCCACACGTCGTCGACCGTATCGTCCATCGGCGCGCCGAAGCCCGGGGCGAGCATCGGGCGCGGCATGCGGCGCGCCATCGCTTCCTGCAGGAAATACACGTCCGCGTGGGTCGACTGCATCCAGTCGCGCATCGCGTTCCACGCGGTGAAGCCGAGCGGCGAGCGGCCCTTGTGCAGGTTCCAGCTGACCGCGGTGATTTCGTCGGGCGCGGCGTGCGGCTCGGCGAACGGCACGGAGAGGGCGTCGGCGGACATGACGCTCAGTCCTTCGCGACGTGCGCGCGCACGCGGTACACGAGATGCGGATGCTGCTCGACGAGCGTCCAGTCGGTCCAGGCGTCGCCGCCGACCGCCAGGCCGGGGTGGCTCGCGACGATCTGCCGCGGCGACGCGGGCACGCACGGATCGCTGCGCGTCGCGTTTTCGTCGTCGAGCGTTTCCTGCACGTCGAGCCCCAGCGACACGGTGTTCGCGTTGGCGTCGACGGCGAGCGGGGCGACCGTCACCGAGCGCGAGCGCTCGGTCGGCACGACGCGCGCGGCATTGCCGCAGCCCACCGGCACGGATGACGGATAGCGATGGGTATCGGTGCGGGACTGGCCCACGGTGGTGTTTTGCTGGAACGTGTCGATCGTCTGACCGTCGCGCACCACCTGGATTTCCCATGCGACGACGGCCGGCGCGGGGCTCTGCGCATGGGCGGCGAGCACGACGCTCGCAAGCAGGACGGCCAGGCCGTGTTTCAGCATGAAACGTCTCCGGAAACGCGGGATAGCGGGGAACGGACGCACATCTTACGCCCGATCGATTTCGGTCGTGATGTGACAGGACGTGCCGCGACAGGTTCGCAGCACGATGCGGTCCTGCTCGACAGGTAAGGCCGCGTCATGCGTTTTCAAGCGAAAAAGCGCGTGAACTCGGCGACGCTCGCGCGCTCGGTGACGAGGCGGTTTTCGATCGCGTCGGGGTCCGCATGGCCGAGCGACATGCCGCAGACGAGCTGCTCGTTGGCGGGAATGTCGAGGTGTTCGGCGACGATCCGGTGAAACGGCACGAACGCGGCTTGCGGGCAGGTGTCGAGGCCGCGGGCGCGCGCGGCCGTCATCACGCCCTGCAGGAACATCCCGCAGTCGAGCCAGGCCCCTAACGTCATCACGCGGTCGAGCGTGAAGAACAACGCGACCGGCGCATCGAAGAAACGGAAATTGCGCGCGTGCTGCGCATGCATGCGCGCCTTCTCGTCGCGGCCGATGTTCAACAGGCCGTACAGGTCCCAGCCGACCTTGCGGCGCCGGTCGACATACGGCGACACCCATTCGCGCGGGTAGTAGTCGTATTCGGCGACGTATTTCTCGTCGCGCGCGGGATCGTCGTAGGCCGCGGTGAGCGCGGCGGCGAGCGCGTCGCGCGTGGCGCCCGTCGCGACGTACACGCGCCACGGCTGGATGTTGGTGCCCGACGGCGCGCGGCTCGCGGCTTCGAGGATCGCCTCGATCGTGGCGCGCGGCACGGGCGTCGGCAGGAACGCCCGGACTGAATGGCGTGACTTGAGCGCGGCGTCGACGGCATCGACGGAACGGACCGCGTCGGAGTCGACGCGCGGGGAAGCAGCGGGGACGGACATCGGCAACCCTTCGGGAGGCGTCAGGCGAAGTGCGGGACAGCAGCGTGTGCGCGGCGCGCGGGCGCGATCGGGAAGCCCCGCGCGAGCATCGTGAACTGTCGATCATACGCCGCGGCGCGCGGCCGTGCAGCGTGCGCGCGCTGTTAGCAGCAGACCCGCCCGGCTGCTTGCTTGCACGGCGATACGGGATCGCTACACTGAAATCGTAAGGGTCTGATGAGTGTGTGACGGCAAGTGGAGCGAGGTGGGTATGACGACGGCGATGGTGAAGCAGGAACTGGCGGTAGCGTCCTTCAGCACGGTGTACGACCTCGAGCAGGTCGAGACGGCGCTGGGCGACCTGAACGAGAGCGCAAGCGATGCGCTGCGCTCGACCTACGAGAAGATGCTCAAGACGGGGAATCTGCGCTTCTGCGTGAAGCCGACCCGGATGCCGTCGTTCGACGCGCTCGGCGAAGCATTGCCGAATTTCGGCGAGCCGCTCGCCGACGTGCGCAAGCAGATCGCGCTGTGTCTCGAAACGGAGGACCGGCTCGAACTGATGCCGATCCTGCTGCTCGGGCCGCCCGGGATCGGCAAGACGCATTTCGCGAAGGCCCTCGCGCAACTGCTCGGCACCGCGTACCACTACGTGCCGATGAGCTCGCTGACGGCCGGCTGGATTCTGTCCGGCGCGTCGTCGCAGTGGAAGAACGCGAAGCCCGGCAAGGTGTTCGACGCGCTCGTGAACGGCAGCTACGCGAACCCGGTGATCGCGGTCGACGAGATCGACAAGGCCGGCAGCGATGCGCAATACGATCCGCTCGGCGCGCTGTATGCGTTGCTCGAGCACGACACCGCGCGCGCGTTCGTCGACGAATTCGCGGAAGTGCCGATCGACGCGGGCAACGTGATCTGGATCGCGACCGCGAACGACGCGCAAGCGATTCCGGAGCCGCTGCTCAACCGGATGAACGTGTACGAGATCGCGGCGCCCGATGCGGCCGGCGCGCGCCGCATCGCGCAGACGATCTACGACGAGATCCGCACGTCGCATGCGTGGGGGCGGCGCTTCCCCGAGACGCTCGGCGACGATGCGCTCGACGTGCTGGCCGCGACGCCGCCGCGTACGATGCGCCGCGCGCTGCTGCACGCGTTCGGCGCCGCGCGGCTCGACGGCCGCGACGCGATCGGGCCGGCCGACATCCGCGCCGACGAAGGCGCGGCGAAGCGCCGCCCGATCGGCTTCTGACGCGGCCACGCGCGCACGGCCGCGGCGTGCGCGCGTGGCGTTCGTCGCGCTTGCGGCCGCCTCGTTGTCCGCACCACCGGCCGTATCGCCGCGACGCGATGCGCACGCGTTCGGCAAGCGGGCGAACCGGGACGTACAATTCTTCTCTCCCCCATCGACGCGCGAGCAGCGCGAAAAGCCATGGAGCAGACGGATTGTGTCGTGATCGGCGCGGGTGTCGTCGGTTTGGCGATTGCGCGCGAACTGGCCGCGCGCGGGCGTGAAACGATCGTGCTCGAAGCGGCCGACGCGATCGGCACGGGCACGAGTTCGCGCAACAGCGAGGTGATTCACGCGGGACTCTACTATCCGCGCGGGTCGTTGAAGGCGACGTCGTGCGTGCACGGGCGCGACCTGCTGTACGAATTCTGCGACACGCACCACGTGCCGCACCGGCGCACGGGCAAGCTGCTGGTCGCGACGAGCGCCGCGCAGCTGAAGCAGTTGAAGGCGATCGCCGCGCGCGCGGCCGAGAACGGCGTGCTCGACCTGTTGCCGCTCACGCGCGCCGAGGCGCAGACGCTCGAGCCCGCGCTCGAATGCGTGGAGGCGCTGTTCTCGCCGTCGACCGGCATCGTCGACAGCCACCAGCTGATGCTCGCGCTGCTCGGCGATGCGGAACGCGACGGCGCCGTGTGCGCGCTGCAATCTCCGGTCGAATCGATCGACGTGCTGGGCGGCGGGCGCTTCATCGTGCGCACCGGCGGCGCCGCGCCGACCGAGATCGACGCCGCGTGCGTGATCAACAGCGCGGGGCTCGGCGCGCAGGCGCTTGCGCGCCGCACGCGCGGCCTCGATCCGCGCTGGGTGCCGCCGCTTTATCTCGCGCGCGGCAATTATTTCAGCCTGTCGGGGCGTGCGCCGTTCTCGCACCTGATCTACCCGATGCCCGAGCGCGCGGGGCTCGGCGTGCACCTGACGTTCGATCTCGGCGGGCAGGCGCGCTTCGGCCCGGACGTCGAGTGGTGCGATTCGCTGCGCTACGAAGTCGATCCGGCGCGCGCGGGGGCGTTCTACACGTCGATCCGCGCGTTCTGGCCGGGCTTGCCCGACGATGCGCTGCAGCCGGCGTACGCGGGCATCCGGCCGAAGCTCGCGGGGCCCGGCGAGCCGCCGGCCGACTTCATCGTGCAGGGCGCCGCGCAGCATGGCGTGCGCGGGCTCGTGAACCTGTTCGGCATCGAGTCGCCGGGGCTCACCGCGTCGCTCGCGCTCGCGCAGCGGGTAGGCGACATGGTGTCGCGCGCCTGACGCACGGCCCGCCGCCGTGCGGGCCGGCCGCGCGAAACCCGTGTGAAATCCCTTATCTCCGGCATTTCGGCGCGCACATTTATTCGCTCGGGAGTTATTCTGTCGAACGGCTGTCCAGGGTCTGTCTACCGATGGAACGCACATGCGTTGCCCCGAGAAGGGCCGCTCGCGAGGCGCGCGCCGCCGCGAATACTGACGTATTCGCAAGGTGCGCAACGTGGCGAGCGGCCCTTCTCGGGGCAACCCCTAATTTGTAGCGTGTTCACGGGAAGGCCCGAAATCGCCCGCATGGCGGCGTCGGTCGTCGCTTGTTTGGCTCGGCCAAACGGCGCTCCTCCCTCCTTGCCCTGCGAGCGATTTCGGACCTTCGCATGTGCGTTCCATCGGTAGACAGACCCTAGAACGGCTTTCAAACCGATAACGTTGGAGCGAGTCCCCCATGAAAACATCCCGTCGGAGTTTCCTGATCACGAGCATTGGTGCGGTGTCCGCGCTGGCGCTGTCGCGCGAAGCGCTGGCCGATGCGCCGATGCTGCCGGAAACGGACCCGACCGCGGTGGCGCTCGGCTACAAGGCCGATGCCACGAAGGTCGACAAGACGAAGTACCCGAAATATGCGGCGGGCCAGGATTGCGCGGCCTGCATGCTGTACCAGGGCAAGAAGGGCTCGGCTTCGGGCCCGTGCGGCGCGTTCCCCGGCAAGCAGGTGTCGGCGAAGGGCTGGTGCAGCGCTTTCTCGAAGATGGGTTGAGGCCCGTGCGGCATCGTGCGATGCCGCAATGTGGCGAAAACCGCAACACGCTCGCCGTCGTTCGATGGCGGGCGTTTTTTATTGCTTGAAAACGGTTCCGTCGCTTTCTACACTCGCTGCACACCAGCGCGCCGCGGCACCCCGCGCGCCGCACCGCCCGACACGGCGAATTCACGAGGACGAGGCACGCATGGCGACGATTGCGAGTTCAACGAAAACGACCCGGCCCGAGCGTGCGCTGAACCGGCGTGCGGTGGTGGCCGCCGTGATCGGCAATGCGCTCGAGTGGTACGACTTCACGGTATTCGGCTTCATGACGGTCGTGATCGCCGAGCTGTTCTTCCCCACCTCCAGCGAATACTCGTCGCTGCTGCTCACCACCGCGACGTTCGGCGTCGCGTTCTTCATGCGCCCGATCGGCGGCATCGTGTTCGGGCTGTACGCGGACCGCGCGGGCCGCAAAGCCGCGCTGTCGCTCGTGATCCTGCTGATGACGGCCGGCATCTTCCTGCTCGCGATCGCGCCGCCCTATGCGGCGATCGGCATCGGCGGGCCGATCCTGATCGTGCTCGGCCGCCTGCTGCAGGGCTTCTCCGCGGGCGGCGAATTCGGCAGCTCGACCGCGCTGCTGATCGAAGCGGCGCCGTTCTCGAAACGCGGTTTCTACGGCAGCTGGCAGATGGCGAGCCAGGCGGCCGCGCTGCTGATCGGCGCGCTCGTCGGCGCGGCCGTCACGCGCGGGCTGTCGCACGACGCGCTGCGCAGCTGGGGCTGGCGCGTGCCGTTCATCCTCGGGCTCGTGATCGGCCCGATCGGCTTCTACATCCGCCGCCATCTCGCCGATTCCGAAGCGTTCCTGCATGCGCAGCAGAGCGCGCGCCGCGCGACGCTCGGCGAAGTGTTCACGCGCCACCCGCGCGAGGTGCTGTGCGGGCTCGGCTCGGTGATCGCGCTCACCGTGACGATCTACGTGCTGATCAGTTATCTGCCGACCTTCGCAGTGAAGCAACTGAAGCTGCCGTATGCGGAATCGTTCTACGCGGTGATCGTCGGCAACCTGCTGCTGATGGTGCTGTCGCCGGTCGCGGGCGCGTGGTCGGACCGCATCGGGCGCAAGGGGCTGTCGCTGTGGTCGCTGGTGCTGACGCTCGCACTGATGTATCCGCTGTTCGCGTGGCTCGACGCCGCACCGAGCATCGGGCGGCTGATCGCGGTACAGGCCGTGCTGTCGGTGACGCTGGCAGGCTACTACGGGCCGTTCGGCGCGATGATCGCCGAGCTGTTCCCGGCCAACGTGCGCTCAACCGGGCTGTCGATCGCGTACAACGTCGCGGTGATGCTGTTCGGCGGCTTCGGCCAGTTCATCGTCACGTGGCTGATCAAGGTGACCGGCACGCCGCTCGCGCCGACCTACTACGTGATGGCGGGGATCGCGCTGTCGATCGTGGCGGTCGCGTTCGTGCCCGCGCGCAACGCCGACCTCGATGCGCCAGCGTGACGACATGACGATGTGAAGACGGTCATCGAATCGATCGTTTCGCGAAACGCAATGATGTGCTGCGCAACGCGGGCAAACGGTGCGTCGCCCCTTCGTGTTCGCGCCCGAATTGTTTAGTCGTCGAACGAAACATGCCGCGAAATGAACGGAATGGTCGCTCGCGCGCGTTGTTGCATTTTTTACCCACACTAAAAATCGGCAAAAACCCGGCGGGCATATAGAAGAGTTTTTTCTCCAGCTTGTTGCAGGATCGCTAGCTCAAGTAATATCCGCGTACGCCGGACCCTGGCGGGGCCGGTTCCGATCTGGAGACCTGGAGGAAACATGGAATACAACCGTCTGTTGCACACCCTGCGTGTTACCGCCATGGCAGGCGTGGCAGCGGCATCGCTCGGCGTCGCGGGCTCTGCATTCGCACAGATCCCGAACAAAACGCTCGTCTACTGCTCAGAAGGCAGCCCGGCGGGTTTCGATTCCGCGCAATTTACGACCGGCGTCGATTTCACCGCCGCCACGTTCACCGTCTACAACCGCCTCGTCGAATTCGAGCGCGGCGGCACGAAGGTCGAGCCCGGCCTCGCCGAGAAGTGGGACGTGTCGTCCGACGGCAAGGTGTACACGTTCCACCTGCGCCACGGCGTGAAGTTCCACACGACCGACTTCTTCAAGCCGACGCGTGAATTCAACGCAGACGACGTCGTGTTCTCGTTCGAGCGCATGCTCGACCCGAACAATGCGTTCCGCAAGGCGTACCCGGTGTCGTTCCCGTACTTCACCGACATGGGCCTCGACAAGCTGATCACGAAGATCGAGAAGGTCGATCCGTACACCGTGAAATTCACGCTGGCCGAGCCGAACGCGCCGTTCATCCAGAACATGGCGATGGAATTCGCGTCGATCCTGTCGGCCGAATACGGCGACCAGCTGATGAAGGCCGGCAAGGCCGCCGACATCAACCAGAAGCCGGTCGGCACGGGCCCGTTCATCTTCCGCAGCTACACGAAGGACGCGACGATCCGCTTCGATGGCAATCCTGATTACTGGAAGAAGGGTGCGGTGAAGCTGTCGAAGCTGATCTTCTCGATCACGCCGGACCCGGGCGTGCGCGTGCAGAAGATCAAGCGCAACGAATGCCAGGTGATGAGCTATCCGCGTCCGGCCGACATCGCGACGCTGAAGGCCGATTCGAACGTCGACATGCCGTCGCAGGCCGGCTTCAACCTCGGCTACCTCGCGTACAACGTCGAGCACAAGCCGGTCGACAAGCTCGAAGTGCGTCAGGCGCTCGACATGGCGATCAACAAGAAGGCGATCCTCGAGTCGGTCTACCAGGGCGCCGGCCAGGCCGCGACCGCACCGATGCCGCCGACCCAATGGTCGTACGACAAGAACCTGAAGATGGCGGCCTACGACACCGCGAAGGCGAAGGCGCTGCTCGCGAAGGCCGGCTTCCCGAACGGGTTCGAGATCACGCTGTGGGCGATGCCGGTGCAGCGCGCGTACAACCCGAACGCCCGCCTGATGGCCGAGATGATCCAGGCCGACTGGGCGAAGATCGGCGTGAAGGCGAAGATCGTCACGTACGAGTGGGGCGAGTACATCAAGCGCGCGCACTCGGGCGAGCAGGACACGATGCTGATCGGCTGGACGGGCGACAACGGCGATCCGGACAACTGGCTCGGCACGCTGCTCGGCTGCGAGGCGATCAAGGGCAACAACTTCTCGCACTGGTGCTACAAGCCGTTCGACGAGCTGGTGCAGAAGGGCCGCACGACGACGGGCCAGGACGCGCGCACGAAGCTCTACACGCAGGCGCAGCAGATCTTCGCGCAACAGCTGCCGTTCTCGCCGATCGCGAACTCGACGGTCTACCAGCCGGTGCGCAAGAACGTGGTCGACATGCGTATCGAGCCGCTCGGCTATGCGCGTTTCGACGGTGTCAGCGTGAAGTAACCCGGCTGGCGTAAGCTGTCGTCATTGAGAAAACCGGCTTGAAATCATCCGGCGACGAGGGGTCAAAAGCCCCTCGTCGCCGGTCGCACATTTCCCACAAGAAAATACGAGACGCATCATGCTCAGATTCGTGTTGCGCCGCGTGGGGATGGTGATCCCGACTTTCATCGGCATCACCATCCTGGCGTTTGCGCTGATTCACCTGATACCGGGCGACCCCATCGAAGTGATGATGGGCGAGCGCGGCGTCGATCCCGCGATGCACGCGGAGGCGATGAAACGCCTCGGGCTCGACGAGCCGCTGCCGCTGCAGTATCTGCACTACATCGGCCGGGCGCTGCATGGCGACCTCGGCATGTCGATCATCACCAACACGAGCGTCGCGGGCGAATTCTTCGCGCGCTTCCCGGCGACCGTCGAACTGTCGCTGTGCGCGCTCGTGTTCGCGCTCGCGGTCGGCCTGCCGGCCGGGGTGATCGCCGCGCTGCGGCGCGGCTCGGTGATCGACCACGGCGTGATGGGCACCGCGCTCACCGGCTACTCGATGCCGATCTTCTGGTGGGGGCTGATCCTCATCATGGTGTTCTCGTCTTACCTCGGCTGGACGCCCGTGTCGGGGCGCATCGCGGTCGAATACGATTTCCCGCACCCGACCGGCTTCATGCTGATCGACGCGCTGCTCGCGCCGGACGAAGGTTCGTTCAAGTCGGCGGTGAGCCACCTGATCCTGCCCGCGATCGTGCTCGGCACGATCCCGCTCGCGGTGATCGCGCGGATGACGCGCTCGTCGATGCTCGAAGTGCTGCGCGAGGACTACATCCGCACCGCCCGCGCGAAAGGGCTGTCGCCCGTGCGCGTGGTCGTCGTGCATGCGCTGCGCAATGCGCTGATCCCGGTCGTCACGGTGATCGGCCTGCAGATCGGCACGCTGCTTGCTGGCGCGGTGCTGACCGAGACGCTCTTTTCGTGGCCCGGTGTCGGCAAGTGGCTGATCGATGCGATCGGCCGCCGCGACTATCCGGTCGTCCAGGGCGGCATCCTGCTGATCGCGACGCTCGTGATCGTCGTGAACCTGGTCGTCGACCTGCTGTACGGCGTGCTGAATCCGCGCATCCGCCACACGAGGTAATCCCATGAGCAATCTGCAAAATACCCTGCCGACCGAATCCGCGCCGGCCGGCGGCCGTGCGCTCGCGCTGCGCGAGTTCTGGGCCAACTTCTCGCGCAACCGCGGCGCCGTCGGCGCGGGCATCGTCGTGATCGTGCTGATCGCAGTCGCGTTGCTCGCGCCGCTGATCGCGCCGCACAGCCCGGTCGAGCAATACCGCGACTACGTGAAGATTCCGCCCGCGTGGCTCGCCGGCGGCAACTGGCAATTCATCCTCGGCACCGACGAAGCGGGCCGCGACATCCTTTCGCGGCTGATGTTCGGCGCGCGGATGTCGTTCTGGATCGGCTTCGTGTCGGTCGTGCTCGCGCTGATCCCCGGCATCGTGCTCGGGCTCGTCGCCGCGTTCTTCCAGAAGTGGGCGGACACGCCGGTGATGCGCATCATGGACGTGCTGCTCGCGCTGCCGTCGCTGCTGCTCGCGGTCGCGGTCGTCGCGATCATCGGCCCGGGCCTCACCAACACGATGTTCGCGATCGCGATCGTCGCGCTGCCGGCCTACGTGCGCCTCACGCGTGCGTCGGCGCTCGGCGAGCTGCAGAAGGAATACGTGACCGCGTCGCGCGTGGCCGGCGCCGGCACGCTGCGCCTGATGTTCTCGCAGGTGCTGCCGAACTGCACGGCGCCGCTGATCGTGCAGGCGACGCTCGGCTTCTCGTCGGCGATCCTGGACGCGGCCGCACTCGGCTTCCTCGGCCTCGGCGTGCAACCGCCGACCGCCGAGTGGGGCGCGATGCTGGCCTCCGCACGCGACTACATCGACAACGCGTGGTGGATCGTGACGATGCCCGGCCTGTCGATCCTGATTTCGGTGCTCGCGATCAACCTGCTCGGCGACGGGCTGCGCGACGCGTTGGATCCCAAACTGAAACGGATGGCCTGACATGAGCAACAATCTCCTGACCATCCGTAATCTCGCGGTGAACTTCAACGGCCTGCCCGCGGTCGACCGGATCAACCTGTCGGTCGCGCCGGGCGAGGTGGTGGGCGTCGTCGGCGAATCGGGCTCGGGCAAGAGCGTGACGATGATGGCGCTGATGGGCCTGATCGACGCGCCGGGCAAGGTGACGGCAGATGAAGTCACGTTCAACGGCGTGGATCTCTTGAAGGCGTCGCCGAAGGCGCGCCGCAGGATCGTCGGCAAGGACATCGCGATGGTGTTCCAGGACGCGCTGACGAGCCTGAACCCGAGCTACACGGTCGGCTACCAGATCAAGGAAGTGCTGAAGCTGCACGAAGGCCTGCGCGGCGACGCGCTGCACCGCCGCGCGCTCGAACTGCTCGACCAGGTCGGCATTCCCGATGCGAAGAACCGCATCGCGTCGTTCCCGCACCAGATGTCGGGCGGGATGAACCAGCGCGTGATGATCGCGATGGCCGTCGCGTGCAACCCGAAGCTGCTGATCGCCGACGAGCCGACCACCGCGCTCGACGTGACGATCCAGGCGCAGATCATGGATCTGCTCGTGAAGCTGCAGAAGGAGCGCGGGATGGCGCTCGTGCTGATCTCGCACGATCTGGCCGTGGTGTCGGAGGTCGCGCATCGCGTCGCGGTGATGTACGCGGGTGAGATCATCGAAACCAATCGCGTGCCCGACATTTTCCGCGCGCCGCATCATCCGTACACCGAAGCACTGCTCGCGGCGATTCCCGAGCACAATCAGGGGGCGCGTCGCCTTGCCGCATTGCCGGGCATGGTGCCGGGCCGCGATGATCGCCCGTCCGGGTGCCTGTTCGCGCCGCGCTGCAAGTACGTCGTCGACGATTGCCGCAAGGCGCGGCCGGCGCTCGACACGCTGGTGCCGGCCAACGATGCGATGCGCGCGCGCTGCATCAAGCCGCTCAATGTTTCCAACCTCGACCTGACGGGAGGCGCACGATGAATGCAGTCAATGAAACGCCTCGCGCTTCGCACGACGAGGAAGCGGTACTGGTGGCCGACGGCCTCGCGAAGCACTATTCGGTGAAGCGCGGGATGTTCGGGCAGGGCACGGTGAAGGCGCTGAACGGCGTGTCGTTCTCGCTGAAGCGCGGCAAGACGCTCGCCGTCGTCGGCGAGTCGGGCTGCGGGAAATCGACGCTCGCGCGCCAGCTCACGATGATCGAGACGCCCACCGCGGGCAGCCTGACGATCGACGGCAAGAACGTGGCCGGCGCGAGCCGCGAGACGGTCGCCGACCTGCGCCGCCGCGTGCAGATGGTGTTCCAGAACCCGTTCGCGTCGCTGAACCCGCGCAAGACCGTCGAGCAGACGCTTTCCGAGCCGCTCGAGATCAACGCGAACCTGACGGCCGCCGAGCGCGCCGCGCGCATCGCGCAGATCATGCGCACGGTCGGCCTGCGCCCCGAGCACGCGAAGCGCTATCCGCACATGTTCTCCGGCGGCCAGCGCCAGCGGGTCGCGATCGCGCGCGCGATGATCCTCGATCCGCGCATTGTCGTCGCGGACGAGCCGGTGTCCGCGCTCGACGTGTCGATCCAGGCGCAGATCCTGAACCTGTTCATGGATCTGCAGGAGCAGTTCAAGACGAGCTACGTGTTCATCTCGCACAACCTGTCGGTGGTCGAACACGTTGCCGACGACGTGATGGTGATGTACTTCGGCAGCGTCGCCGAGCTTGGTGACAAGGCGACGATCTACGCACGGCCGCGCCATCCGTACACGCGGGCGCTGATGTCGGCGACGCCGGCGATCTTCGAGGAAGATCGCCGCGTGCAGATCAAGCTGCAGGGCGAACTGCCGTCGCCGCTCAATCCGCCGTCGGGCTGCGCGTTCCACCAGCGCTGCCCGTACGCGGTCGAGCGGTGCCGCGTCGAGGAGCCGCAATTGCGCGAAGTGGACGGCCGGCGTGTAGCCTGCCATCGCGCCGAGGAGGTCGGGGAGGAGAATGCCTGAAGCGTTGGCGGCGCGCGTGTCCGGCGTGCGCCGTGCGGGGGCAGGCGGCGCGCGCGTGATGCGCGCGTACCGCTACGCGCGGCGCTGGAGCGTGCGTACCGTCACGGGCGCGGCGCTGGCCGGCGCGTGCGCGGCGGCCAGCGTCGTGGTCCCCGTTGAGCCGGTGCGCGCCGAAGGGCGTGCGCCGGCGACTTCGCCGATTCGTCCGTCGCAGGTTCCGCCGCCCGGCATGAGCTTGCCGGGCTTCCATACGCCGGCCGTGTCCGACGGCACCGTGTCGCGCGGCACCGTGCGCGTGCAGCCGGCGCGCATGCCGTTCTACGTCGCGACCAAGGGCAAGGTCACGCTCTACGTGCTCGGCACGCTGCACACGGGCGACCCGTCCGATTACCCGAGCGCGCAGCCGTTCCGGCCGCGCATCCTCGCGGCGCTCGCCGCGTCGCCGACGCTCGCGCTCGAGCTGTCGCCCGACGATCTGCTCGAATCGCAGGACGACGTGTCGAAGTACGGCGTGTGCCGCTACCCGTGCCTGCAGCGCCTGCTGCCCGAGCCGCTGTGGCAGCGGCTCGCGGCGCGCCTGCGCGGCAACCCGGCCGCGCTCGCCGAAATCCGCAAGATGCGGCCGTGGCTCGCGGCGCTCGTCGTCGAGACCTACGATTCGCTGTCCGCGGGCCTGCAGACCGAATACGGTACCGAGGCGCAACTGCAGAACGTGTTCCTGAAGAAGAAGGGCGGCCGCGTGATCGGACTCGAGACGCTCGCCGAACAGATGCGCGCGTTCACCGGGCTGACGCTGGCCGAGCAGCGCGAGATGCTCGCGCAGGACATGGTGCAGACGCCCGCGCAGAACGCCGACGACATCAAGGCGCTGCACCGGCTGTGGCGAATTGGCGACGCCGATGCGATCTCGGCGTGGGCCGTCGCGAAGAGCGAACGGCTCGCCCGTTCGAAGGCGTTGTCGGCGTCGCTCGACAACAAGATCGTGTACGAGCGCAACCGGCGCTTCGTTGCACGGATGACTGCAATCGCCGCGCCGAACCGGCCGCTGTTCGTCGCGATCGGCGCGCTGCATCTGGGTGGCCCGCGCGGCGTGCTCGAATTGTTGCGCCAGCAAGGATACCGGGTCGACGCGAACTGATCGCGCCCGGCTGCCCGCACTGATCGTCCCCTGTTTGATCGACGTCGCGCGTACCGTGCGACGCGCCTGCGCGGTGGTGCCGGTCGATAAGGAAAACCCTTGAATCGTCGGAAAATAGCGTTTAAAACGATTGACATCCCGTTCGGCCAATATCTATTCTTCACCCCACAAGTTGAAACAATGAAAAGAATAGATAAGTTCTACGGGGTAGCAGAAATAAAGCGCGGGGTGAGCGTCGCCGGCACGTGAAGCACGTGCCGGCCGCGGAGAGTCTGCATGCACGGCGGGGCCAATCATCGTCGAACAACACATGCATGCGGGCCGACTTGCACATAAGCGACGTTCCGTCGTCTGACCGGGGAAGGCAGTGATCGGGCGGCGGCGGACGTTTTTTAATCCGGAATATTTTTCCGGTCACCGTTGAAAGACGGTTTCGGGGGGTGAATCGACAGACGGCGAAGCCGCACCGATTGCACCAACGGAAAAGCGCCACGAGGGCGCTTTTTTCTTTGGTGCGACGAAAACGTGCGGCGCGCGGGCCATGCGCCGAATGCTGCGTTACGCGCCTTCGTCGGCCTGCAGCGCGCCGGGTGCCACGACGTCGACGCCGGCGGCCTCGAGCGCCGCGCGGATTCGCTTCGCGAACGCCAGCGCATGCGGCCCGTCGCCATGCAGGCAGACGGTCTGCGCATTGAGCGGCACCCATTCGCCGCTCAGCGCGCGCACCTGCCGGTTGCGCACCATGTCGAGCGTGCGCGCGAGCACCGCATCTTCATCGTCGATCAACGCGCCGGGCAGGCTGCGCGGCACCAGCGAGCCGTCCGCGCGGTAGCCGCGATCGGCGAACACTTCCTCCACCGCCGCGAGCCCCGCCTGCCGCGCGGCCGCGATGAACACGCTGTTCGCGAGCCCGAACACCGCGAGCGACGGATCGAAATCGTGGATCGCGGACACCACCGCGTCGGCGATCAGCGGGTCGCGCGCGGCCTGGTTGTACAGCGCGCCGTGCGGTTTCACGTGCGCGATGCGGCCGCCCTCGGCCTGCGCGATCGCCGACAGCGCACCGAGCTGGTACAGCACGCCCGCATAGATGTCGCCGGCCGGCAGCTGCATTTCCTTGCGGCCGAAATTCTCCGGATCGTGGAAGCTCGGATGCGCGCCGATCGACACGCCTTTCTGCACGGCCCAGCGCACGCAGTCGCGCATCGCATTCGCGCCGCCTGCGTGCCATCCGCATGCGATGTTCGCCGACGTGACGAGGTCGAGCAGCGCCTCGTCCGATCCGCATCCTTCGCCGAGATCGGCATTCAGATCGATTTCCATATGTTCCTCGTCCACTGGTTGCGTGGCGCGTCCTTCGCGACTGCTTCCGCCATTGTCACGCCGCGCGCGATTGGGCGCGGCGGCGCGCTTCCTCGCGCATCTCGATCGCGACGTCGATCTGCCGCAGGTACGCCCGTTCCGCGACGAGGGCGGCGCGTGCGGCGTCGAGTGTCGTGCGCACGAAGCGGATCGGCAGGTTGAGCCGCGCCTGCGCGAGCTTCCACAGGTCGGCGCGGATCACCGTGCCGATCTTCGGGTAGCCGCCGGTGGTCTGCGCGTCGTGCATCAGCACGATCGGCTGGCCGTTCGGCGGCACCTGAATCGTGCCGGGCAGCACCGCGTGCGACAGCAGTTCGACCGGCCGCTCGCGCACGAGCTCGGCGCCGGCGAGCCGATAGCCCATCCGGTTGCTGTTCGCGGTGACGAGCCATTCCTCATCCCAGAACGCCTGCTGCGAATCGGCCGCGAACGACGCGTAATCGGGGCCCGGCAGCACGCGCACGGGCATCGCCCACGGCGCATGCACGGGGCGATGACGGCGCGGCGGCTCGTCGACGCGCACGAACGCGCACCACGCCGGCGCCTTCACGCCGAATTCCGGCGCATCGGCCGAAAGGCAGCCCGCGCCGGCCGGCGGCACGCCGACCGGGAGCCGGTCGCCGTCGCGCAGCGTGCGGCCGCCGAGGCCGCCGAAGCGCGACGCGAGATCGGTGCTGCGCGAGCCGAGCATCGGCAGCACGTCGATACCGCCCGCGATGCACAGGTAGCCGCGCATGCCGCGTTTCGCGGCCGGCAGCACGAGCGTCTGCCCGGCGTCGACCGGCAGGCTCCACCACGAATGCACGGGCTTGCCGTCGAGCGTCGCGCCGAACTCGGTGCCGGTGATCGCGATGCGCGTGGCGCGCGTGAAGCGGAACGTGGCGGGGCCGATCGTGATTTCGACGGCCGCCGCGTCGGGGCGGTTGCCGACCAGCCGGTTGCCGACTTCGAGCGCGAGGCCGTCGAGCGCGCCGCCCTGCGCGACGCCGAGATGGCGCGTGCCGCGGCGGCCGAGATCCTGCACGGTCGACAGCGGGCCGGCCCGCACGACCTCGATGGTGCCCGGTGCGTTGCTCTGGGTCATCGTGCGTCGACTCCCGCAATGGTGAAGCGCACGCGGTCGCCGGGCAGCAGCAGCGTCGGCTGCGGCCGCGCCGGGTCGAACAGCACCTGCGACGTGCGGCCGATCAGTTGCCAGCCGCCGGGCGACGTGGCCGGGTAGATACCCGTCTGCGCGCCGCCGATGCCGACCGAGCCGGCCGGCACCTCGAGGCGCGGCGCCGCGCGGCGCGGCATGTGCAGCGCGGCGTCAAGGCCGCCCAGATACGCGAAGCCCGGCTGGAAGCCGACGAAGAACACGACGTAGGCGCCGGCTGCGTGGCGTGCGACGACCTCGTCGGCCGACAGCCCCGTGTGGGCGGCGACGGCCGCCAGGTCGGGGCCGGCGGCACCGCCGTACTCGACCGGGATCTCGACCTCGCGGCCGTCCGCGTGCTCGACGTCGGCGGTCTCCCACGCGTCGCGCAGCGCGGGCGTGAGCGAGTCGGCCGTCGCGGCGAGCGCGTCGAACACGATGGTCAGGTTGTTCATGCCGGGGACGACGTCGATCACGTCGGGCCACGCGCGCGCGGCCTCGGCCACGGCCCAGACGCGGCGCTGGCAATCGAGCGTGGCGGGCGGCGGCACCTCGCAGACGAGGGCGGCATCGCCGAGCGGATAAATGCGGGGTTGCGTCATCGGACTGGCACGGTTCGGACGGCAATGTTAGCGCACATTGTCAATAAAATATCGACAACTTCTCAATAAGCGTTTTCGCCTAGCTCGTAGGCCGGGGCTTCTGGCGTACACTCGGGCACATCCTGTCATCCGGCTTGCGCCGCCTTTCCATGAAGCGTCCTGCGACCAAAATCGTGTCATCCGAACACCTCGTTTCCGATTCGAGCGCGGAGCTGTCGGAGCTCGAATACGGGCTCATCATGGCCGGCAACGCGTTCAACCGCTGGATGGTGCGCTGCATGTCGGCGGCGGGCGCGAAGGACATGACGGCGGTCGAGGTCTCGCTGCTGCATCACGTCAGCCATCGCGAACGCAAGAAGAAACTCGCCGACATCTGCTTCGTGCTCAATATCGAGGATACGCACGTCGCGACCTATGCGCTGAAAAAACTGATCGCCCGCGGCTATGTGAAGAGCGAGAAGAACGGCAAGGAAGTGTTCTTCTTCGCGACCGACGCGGGCCGCGACCTGTGCCTGAAGTACCGCGAGGTCCGAGAGCATTGCCTGATCGAGACGCTGAAGGACAGCGGCCTCACCAACGAGCAGATCGGCGACGCGGCGCAGTTGCTGCGCCACGCATCGGGCCTCTACGACACGGCCGCGCGGGCGGCGGCGTCACTGTAAACGATCGCGGAAACGGTCGGTCGCCGCGACACGCTCGCGGCAAGCCGCGACGATCGCGGCGCCGCGATCGTCATCATTCGGCGGCCGGGTAAAGCGCGGCGTCGGTGACGATCCAGCGTAACGCGAGATCGTGTGCTTCGGCCGGCAGCGCATCGACGCGGCACGCTTCGTACGCGATGCCGACCGTCACGGGCAGCGTGTCGCCCGGCCAGGCGGCGAGCGTGCGGTCGTAGTAGCCGCCGCCGTAGCCGAGCCGGTAGCGCTGCGCATCGAATCCTACACAGGGAATCAGCAAAAGATCGGGCACGACGACGATTCCCGACGCCGGTTCGGGAATCCGGTGATGACCTTCGCGCATCGGCGTGTGCGCATCCCATGCGTGGAAGGCGAGCGGCGTGTGACGTTCGCCGATCACCGGCAGCGCGGCGCACCGGCCGGCGCCCGCCGCGCACCATGCGAGCACCGCGTCGCGCGCATCGAATTCGCCCGGCAGCGGCCAGTAGAACCCGACCGTGCGCGGCGCCAGACGGTCGAGCAACGTGCGCAGCCGCGCGTCGAGCGCGGCATTCGCGGCGGGTTGCGACGCGGCGTCGCGACGGGCGCCGGACAGCGTTTTGCGCAGCGCAACCTTCGGGTTCGGCACAGGGTTGCGTGCTATGCTTTCGCTCACTTCGTGCTCCATTCAAAACGATGTCGAACAGCCTTTTCCGAGTATATCGCGCGGTCGCGCTGGCGCTTTCTGCCGCCGCGCTCGTCGCGGGCACGGCCGCATGTGCCGCACCGAACGACGACACGCTCGCCGGGGATGACCAGATCTTCGTGCAGCTTCGCGAAGCCGCACGCCGCAACGACGCCGCGAAGGCCGCGCAGCTCGCGTCGATGATCCCGAACTATCCGGTGCCGTCCTACGTCGAGTATTTCCAGATCAAGCCGCAGCTGTTCGATTCGACGGGCCGCGCGCGCGTCGATGCGCCGGACGCGCCCGTGCAGTCGTTCCTGCAGCGCTACGATGGCCAGGCGATCGCCGATCGCCTGCGCAACGACTACCTGCTCGTGCTCGGCGCGCGCCACGACTGGCGCAATTTCGACGACCAGTACAAGCGCTTCGTGCTCGACGACGATACGCAGGTCAAGTGCTATGCGCTCGAATCGCGCGCGGCGCGCAACGAGAACGTCGCCGATGCGGCGCGCGCGCTGCTCGTCGAGCCGAAGAACTACGGCGATGCGTGCGTCGACCTGATCACCGCGCTCACCGTCAATCAGCAGTTCACGAGCGACGACGTGTGGCAGCAGGCGCGCCTCGCGTACGAGCAGAACTACACGACGCTCGGCGGCAAGATCGTCGACGCGCTCGGCCCGCGCCCCGTTGGCTTCGACCAGGCGACGAGCGCGCCGCCGCTGTATCTCGCGCGCGGCGTCGGGCCTGACGCCGCGTCGCATCAGCTCGCGCTGATCGCGCTCGGCCGCATGGCGCGCAACGATCCGGACGCGGCCGCCGGGATGCTGACGACGGTCGCGCCTTCGCTGACCAAGCAGGAACAGGCGATCGCGTGGGGCGCGATCGGCTACCAGGGCGCGATCAAGCGCTCGCCGATGGCGTCGGTCTGGTATGCGAAGTCGGCGAACGCGCCGCTGTCGAACCCGGGCTACGAATGGCGCACGCGCGCCGCGCTGCTCGCCGGCAACTGGCCGATGGTGCGCTGGTCGATCGAGCAGATGCCGCCGTCGCTGCGCAACGATCCGGCGTGGATCTACTGGCACGCGCGCGCGCTCAAGCAGAGCGGCGACACGCTGCAGGCGAACCAGGAATTCGAGCAGGTCGCGGGCCAGTTCAACTTCTACGGGCAGTTGGCCGGCGAAGAGCTCGGCCAGCGCACGACGATCCCGCCGCGCACGAAGGTGAGCGACGCCGAGATCGACGCGATGGGCAAGATCCCGGGCTTCGCGCTCGCGCAGCGTTTCTATGCGCTGAACCTGCGCCTCGAAGGCAATCGCGAATGGAACTGGCCGCTGCGCGGGATGACCGATCGCCAGCTGCTCGCGGCCGCCGAATACGGCAAGCGCGTCGAGCTGCTCGACCGCACGGTCAACACGGCCGACCGCACGAAGGCCGAGCACGACTTCACGCTGCGCTATCCGTCGCCGTACCGCACGACCGTCGAGCGCTATGCGCAGTCGACGGGCCTCGACGTCGAGTGGGCGTACGGGCTGATCCGCCAGGAATCGCGCTTCATCATCAGCGCGCGTTCGTCGGTGGGGGCGGGCGGCCTGATGCAGCTGATGCCGGCGACGGCCCAGATGGTCGCGAAGAAGCTCGGCATGGGCACGATCTCGCGTGCGCAGATGCACGACATCGACACCAACATCCAGCTCGGCACCTGGTATCTCGCGGACATCTACAACAACTTCGACAGCTCGCCGGTGCTCGCCACCGCCGGTTACAACGCGGGCCCGGGCCGGCCGCGCCAGTGGCGCCAGGTGTTGACGCAGCCGGTCGAAGGCGCGATCTTCGCGGAGACGATTCCGTTCAACGAGACGCGCGACTACGTGAAGAACGTGCTGTCGAATACCGTCTACTACGCGGCGCTCTTCGAGGGCAAACCGCAGTCGTTGAAGAAACGTCTAGGCATGATCTCGCCCTGATACACGAACTGCCGCGCGAGACGCGGCAGTGTTCTTTTTAGGACTCGAACATGGATCGCCAGACCGTCGCGCTGCTGGGCGGCACCGGCTTCATCGGCAGCCGGCTCGTCAATGCGCTGATCGATGCCGGCAAGCACGTGCGGATCGGCACGCGGCGGCGCGACCACGCGCGCCACCTGCAGATGCTGCCGGTCGATATCGTCGAGCTCGACGCGCTCGATACGCGCACGCTCGCACGCTTCGTCGCCGGCGCGCACGCGGCGATCAACCTGGTCGGCGTGCTGCACGGCGGCCGTGGCATGCCGTACGGGCCGGGCTTCGAGCGCGCGCACGTCGCGCTGCCGGCCGCGCTGGCGACCGCCTGCAGCGAGGTCGGCGTGCGGCGCCTGCTGCACATGAGCGCGCTCGGCGCCGATTCGCACGGCGCGAGCATGTACCAGCGCTCGAAGGGCGATGGCGAAGCCGCGCTGCATGCAGTCGCGGCCACCGATTCGCTCGCGCTGACGATCTTCCGTCCGTCGGTCGTGTTCGGCCCCGGCGACGCTTTCCTCAACACGTTCGCGAACCTGCAGCGCACGGTGCCCGTGCTGCCGCTCGCGATGCCCGACGCGCGCTTCCAGCCGGTATTCGTCGGCGACGTCGTGCGCGCGTTCGTCAACACCCTCGATCTCGTCGGCGCGCACGGCAAGACCTACGAGCTCGGCGGCCCGACCGTCTACACGCTCGAGCAACTGGTGCGCTACTGCGGCACGCTGGTCGGCCGGCAGGCACGCATCGTGCGACTGCCCGACGCGCTTGCGCGGCTGCAGGCGAGCGTGTTCGAATGCCTGCCGGGCGAACCGGTGCTCACGCGCGACAATCTCGCGACGATGTCGGTGCCGAACGTGCTGTCGGGGCCGCTCGCGCCGGAACTCGGGATCTCGCCCGCGAGTCTCGAAAGCATCGCGCCCGCGTACCTCGGCGAAGCGAGCGGGCGCTCGCGGTTCGACTGGTTCCGCTCGCGTCGCTAGCCCCGCGCGCGGGGCGCTGCCGGCCGGCCTCTTTCTTTTCCTTTTTCGCATTTTCCGGAACCCCGTCATGAAGCTCGTCATTGGAGACAAGAACTACTCGTCGTGGTCGATGCGGCCGTGGCTGCTGCTCGCGCATTTCGGCATCCCGTTCGACGAGATCGTGGTCGAGCTGCGTCGCGACGACACGGCGGCGCGCATCCGCGAATACTCGCCGACCGGCAAGGTGCCGTGCCTCGTCGACGATCACGGCTTGGCGATCTGGGATTCGCTCGCGATCGCCGAGACGCTCGCCGAGCGCTATCCGCAATTCCCGATGTGGCCGGCCGACCCGCTCGCACGCGCGCATGCGCGCTGCGTATCCGCCGAAATGCATTCGGGCTTCGCGGCGCTGCGCACGCAGATGGGCATGAGCATCCGCGCGTCGATGCCGGGGCGCGGCGCGACGCCCGAGGCGCTCGCCGACGTCGCGCGCATCGACGCGCTGTGGAGCGAATGCATCGAGGCGTCGGGCGGGCCGTTCCTGTTCGGCGAATTCGGGATCGCCGATGCGATGTATGCGCCCGTCGTGATGCGCTTCAACACGTATGCGCCGGCGCTGTCGCCGGAGGCGGCCGGCTACGCGGCGCGGGTGACCGCGCTGCCGGCCGTGCAGCAGTGGATCGATGCCGCGCGCCGTGAAACCAACGTGATCGCCGAATACGAGCCGCAGCCATGAACATCTACGCAGTAGGCGGCGCGATCCGCGACGAATTGCTCGGCGTGCCGGTGCAGGACCGCGACTACGTGGTGGTCGGCGCGACGCCCGAGCAAATGACCGCGCAGGGCTTCCGGCCGGTCGGCAAGGATTTCCCGGTGTTCCTGCATCCGCAGACGCAGGAGGAGTACGCGCTGGCGCGCACCGAGCGCAAGACGGCGGCCGGCTATCACGGCTTCCAGTTCCACTACGCGCCGGACGTGACGCTCGACGAGGATCTCGCGCGGCGCGACCTGACGATCAACGCGATGGCGCGCGAGGTGAGCCCGGAAGGCGCGCTGGTCGGCCCGGTGATCGATCCGTTCGACGGGCAGGCCGACCTGCGTGCGCGCGTGTTCCGGCACGTGAGCGACGCATTCGTCGAGGACCCGGTGCGAATCCTGCGCATCGCGCGCTTTGCCGCGCGGTTCGCGGATTTCACGGTGGCGGACGAAACGCTCGCGCTGATGCGGCGGATGGTCGATGCGGGCGAGGTCGACGCGCTCGTGCCCGAACGCGTATGGCAGGAAATCGCGCGCGGGTTGATGGAAGCGAAGCCGTCGCGGATGTTCGCGGTGCTGCGCGACTGCGGCGCGCTCGCGCGCATCCTGCCCGAGGTCGACGCGCTGTGGGGCGTGCCGCAGCGCGCCGATTACCACCCGGAAGTCGATACCGGCGTGCACGTGATGATGGTCGTCGACTACGCGGCGAAGCAGGGCTATTCGCTGGCGGTGCGCTTCGCGGCGCTCACGCACGATCTCGGCAAGGGGACGACGCCCGCGGACGTGCTGCCGCGCCACGTCGGCCACGAAAGCCGCAGCGTCGAGCTGCTCAAGCCGTTGTGCGAGCGGCTGCGGGTGCCGAACGAATGCCGCGATCTCGCGCTGGTGGTCGCGCGCGAGCACGGCAACCTGCATCGCGTGATGGAGATGGGCGCGGCCGCGCTGGTGCGGCTCTTCGAGCGCAGCGACGCGCTGCGCAAGCCGGCGCGCTTCGCCGAGTTGCTGCAGGCCTGCGAATCGGATGCGCGCGGCCGGCTCGGGCTCGATGCGCAGCCGTATCCGCAGGCCGAGCGGCTGCGCGTCGCGCTCGCGGCGGCGCGCAGTGTCGACGCCGGCGCGATCGCACGCGGCATCGGCAACGATACGGAGAAGATCAAGGAAGCCGTGCATCGCGCACGAATCCAGGCCGTCGCGCAGGCGCTCGCGATCGGCGAGTAGTCGGCAAGTGACAGGCAAGTAGCAGGCGCGGCCTGCGCGCCGGCCAGCCGTTACTGTTTCTTCTTGCGCGCCGGAGTCGCGGCCGCCGGGCGTTTGCCGGCGGCGGCGCGCGGCTTCGCCGCCGCCTTCTTTTCGGCTGCGCCTGCCCTGGACGGCCGTGCCGCGGCGGCGTCGCGGTCATCCCGTTTGGACGCCGGCGCGCGCCGGCTCACGCGCGGCTCGCCGGGCTTCGACTGCCTGATTTCCGTCGTCGCGGATACGAATTCCGCACCACTGTCGTCGAACAGCGGCAGCGTGCTGACGGTGATCAACTCGGCCGGCCCGCCGCCGACATTGGCCACGCGATGCCGCTTGCGCGCGTCGAAGTGCAGCGAGTCGCCGGGCGTCAGCGGGTAATTCTTCTTGCCGACCGTGTAGCAGACGCGGCCCGCCAGCACGTACACGAATTCATCGCCGCCGTGCGCGACCCATTCCGACCGGTAGCCTTCCATCATCTGCACCTTCAGCGCGTTGATCTGGCTGCCGTCGAACGTGGTCGACAGCCGCTCGTACCACTGCGACGCGGCGTCGAGCGCGTACGGCTTGCGGCTGCCCTCGTGCGAATCGGGCTGCGCCTGGCGAGGCTGCTCGATCAGCGTGCCGAGCGGCACCCCCAGCGCCTTCGCGACGTTGACGAGCGACGACAGCGAGATGCCCGTCAGATGGCGCTCGACCTGCGACAGGAACCCGACCGACAGGTTCGCTTCGGTCGCGACTTCCAGCAGCGTCTTCTTCGCTTCCCGGCGCAGGCGGCGAATGCGCTGGCCGATACGCATGAGGTCTGAATCCATGAATCTCTTTCGTGGCAACGAGTCGGGGCGCGGGCAAAGGGGCCGTGCGGCCGCCCGGGGGCGGCGAGGCCGGCGCATTGTACCGCGCAGCGTCGCGGCGGCGAATCGGCGTTGTGCCGGAATCCGCAGGCGGCACGCCGATTTTAGTCCTACGAAAATCTTGGCTTGACCTCGATTTCGACGTGCTCTAGATTCTGTCGCGCATCAAACAAAGTTAAGTGAGACAAAAATTTTACCGAAGGCCTGCCTCTCGGCCGGCGGCGCGGCCCGGCCGCGCGTCGTGCCGCGCGTGACCTGCGCCGCAACGACGTGCCGTGCCGGCGCGCGATGCCGCGGCACGCCGCCGGCCGCCGACAACAATGAATAACGGGCATCCGATGATCGATCGACTGAAATACAGCTTCTCCGGCCTTCCCCCGTACGACGCGTCCGTCGCCGCTACGCAGGCCGGCCTGTCGCGCCTGCTCGATGCCGCGCGACTCGATGCGGTGCTGATCACGTCGCAGGACGAATACGTGACCGAGTACCTGCCGCGCGGCAACAACCCGCGCTACGCGGTGTCCGGCTTCGACGGCTCGGCCGGCTGCGGAATCTTCCTGAGCGCGGCGACCGCGCAGGCGCTCGATCTGCCGCCGTTCGTGCTGTTCGTCGACGGCCGCTATCACTTTCAGGCCGACGAGCAGTGCGATCCGGCGCGCGTGCGCGTCGAGAAGCTCGGCATGAACGTGACGATCTGGCAGGCGATGGCCGACTGGCTGCTCGCGCACGCGAGCCGGCTCGCGCGGGTCGGCTACGACGCGCGGCGGATCAGCGTCGCGCAGCGCAACCGGCTGTTCGAGCAGACGCAGGCCGCGTCGCTCGACTGGACGAGCTTCGCCGAGCGCGAGATCGACCGGGCGATCGCGCTGCCGGGCTGGAACGTCGAGCGGCCGATCTTCGAGATCCCGGCAGCGATGACCGGCCTGAGCGTCGTGCAGAACCTCGACGCGCTGAACCGCCGGCTCGCCGCGCATACCGGCGCGGCCGACGGCAAGACCGCGTTCTTCACCTGCGCGTCGGACGATCTCGCGTATCTGCTGAACAGCCGCGGCTATCACATCCCGAATGCATCGTCGCACCTCGGCTTCCTGTTCGCGGTCGGCGGGCGGGTGGCGCTGTTCCTCCCGGAAGGCTGCGACCGCTGCGAGGTCGCGCTCGATTCGTATCCGGCGCTGCAGGTGATCCGGCGCGATGTCGCGGCGCTCGAGCGCTTCCTCGCGCAGTTCGCCGTCGAGCACGTGTGCTACGGCTTCGAATCGGTGAACTGCGCGCTCGTCGACGCGGTGAAGCGGGTGTGGCCGCACGCGCGGCATGCCGATTTCAACCCGGTCGAGGCGCTGCGGGCGAGCAAGACGCCGGCGGTGCTCGACCGGTTCCGCGACGCGTTCGCGCGCAGCTGCGCGGCGATCGCCGAGACGATGCGCTGGGCGAAGACCGGCGAGCCGGGCGTGCGCCACACCGAGTACGACCTCGCGCGCCGGATCAACGACGCGTACGGCGCACGCTCCGCGGTCGCGCTGTCGTTTCCGTCGATCGCGGCGAACGGCGCGAACAGCGCGTTCGCGCATTACACGGCGGCGAGCGCCGACGTCGAGCTGACCGAAGGCGAACTCGTGCTGCTCGACAGCGGCGCGTACTACGAAGCCGGCTTCGCGACGGACTGCACGCGCGTCGTGCTGCGCCGCACGCGGCCGGACACGGTCGCGCAGCCGTGGCAGCGCGAGATCTACACGGTCGCGCTGAAGGCCTGCATCAAGGGGCTCGTCACCCGCTTTCCGGCCACCGCGACGGGCGGCGACGTCGATGCGCTGGTGCGGCAGGTGTGCCGCGACCATGGCCACGATTTCGGCCACGGCACCGGGCACGGCGTCGGGATTCACGTGCACGAGGGCGGCGTGCGGTTCGCGCCGGGCGCGACGTACGGGCTGGTGCCGAATGCGGTGATTTCGGTCGAGCCGGGCATCTACCTGCCGGGCAAGGGCGGCGTGCGGATCGAGAACATCGTGATCGTGCGGGCGGACGACGCGCAGCCCGGCACCGTGACGTTCGAGAACATCGTGACGGTCGGCTACGACTGGGACCTGATCGATCTGGATCTGCTGGACGACGCCGAGCGCGCGTACCTGCGCGACTACGAGCGGCTGTGCGTGGAACGCGGCACGCAGGTCACTGCGTGTCCGCTGTTGTAACGAAGGGGAAGCAGCGACGCGGCCGCCGGGCGGCCGCGCGGCGCGCCGTCAGCCGGTCAGCGCGTGAGCGCCGACACGCGTCCGTCGGGGCCGTACACGCCGGCCGGCGCGGGCGCCGAGCGCAGCACCGCGAGCGCGCGCTCGTTGTAGTCCATCCGGATCCGGATCAGCATCCCGTTGTTCGCGTTGGCCTGGCGCGCGCGTTCGGCGGCCTGTTGCAGCAGTTGCCAGCGGCTCGCGAGGCGCGCGTCGCGCTCGGCCGCCTGGTCCATGCCTTTCTTGCCGGCCGGAAAGCCGAGCGCGGAAAGCTGCGTGTCGCGCGTGCGTTCGAGCTGCGCGAGCCGGTCGATCAATGCGCTTTTCTTCTCGACGATCCCGGGCAGCATCTCGAGCGGCTCGGCCGTCGTCAGCGCCTTTTCCTCGTAGGCGAGCAGGGACGCGAACGCTTCGACCGTCGCGTGTTCGTCGTTGACCGTGGCCAGCAGCTCTTCTCTCATCGCGTCATGCTCGTCACGCCGGTGCGCGGGATGGCCGCACGCCGGCAAACCGGGTGAACCGGCCACGAGGCCGGGATTAGCTGCCCTGCGGGCGCTGCTGCTGCAGCAGTTCGCGGGCGGTGTTCAATACGCCGTCGGCAATCTTGTTCGCGTCGATCGTCAGCGTGCCGTTGTTCAGCGCGTCCTTGATCGACTGGACCAGGCCCGTGTCGATATCGGCGTCGCCCGACGCGGAGACCGAACGCAACTGGCCGGACAGACCCGACAGGTTCACGGTCGTGTCGCCGCCGCTCGATCCTGCATCGGCTGCCTGCGCGGACGACTGGGCCGTGCCGGACGGCGCACGGGCCGCGCCGTTGCCGGTCGGCGCGAGGGGGCTCGGTTTCGGAGTGGAATCGATCTTCACGATGGGTTTCCTGTACGGTTTGACCCAGATAACGGCCGGGTCGGCCCGAACTTTAGCATCGCGAGCCCGAAATGCTCCGAATAAACAATTCTTTACATTCTTGCGGCAGATCCGTCCCTACAGCGGAATTTCCACGGTGCCGGCGTCCTTGACGATCGCCGTGACGATCTGCCCGGCCGCCATCCGCACCCGCACCGACTGGCCCGGCGCCGCATTCGCGAGCACGCTGCCTTCGGCCGAAATCGTGAAGCCGGGGCCGGCCGCGACGACCCGCACCGTCTGGCCGGCCGACACCGACGCCGCGCTCTTCAGCATGTCCTGCCGCAGCGGCAGCCCGGCCGAGATGCGCGCGAGCGCGGTCGCGCCGATCGCCTGTGCCGGATCGGTGATCACCGCGAGCGGCATGACCGTCAGGTCGCCGTCGCGTGCGACCAGGTCGGCCGCAGAGAGCGGCTCGCCGGGCGCGATCTGGCGCGCGGCGACGTAATAGGTGGCCTGCACGGCGACCTTCGCCTGCAGGTAGACGGTCCACGGCCGCTCGCCCGCGCAGCGCACGCCGACCGTCGTGCGGCCCCACAGGCGCGCGCCGGTCGGCAGGAACGGTTCGAGCGTCGTGCACGCGGCGAGCCCGCGCGGAAAGGCGGTCGTGACCGTCGCGGTGGTCTTGCCGGGCAGGCCGGCGATCTGCTGCTGCAGGAACGCGAGCGCCGCGCGCCGGATCGTTTCGGGGTCTTGCTGGCCGGGCGGCGTCGCGGGTTGGGCCGTGGGCTGGGCCGCGACGGTAGCCGGAGCCGGGCGGGCCGAAGCGGCCGCCGTGCGCGGCGCCGTTGCCGAGGCTGCACGGGCTGCCGCGAAGCGGGCGGCAGCGGCCGGTTGCGGCGCAGGCCGTGCGGAATTCGCGGCAGGCTCGGCCGTGCCGGCGACGACCGTCGCGATGGCGGCAGGGTCGACAGCGCGCGGCGGCGCACCGTACCCGGCATTCGCGCGGGCGGCTGCGTAGACCGGAGCCGGCGCAGCGGCCGGCGGCGGAACGCTCGTCACGACCATCTGGCTGGCCGGTTGCGCCGCGTAGTCGCTGCCGGTCGCGGCGCTCGCCCCGCCAACCGCGCGCTGCAGGCCTGAGGCCGAAGCCGAAGCGACGCCCGCATTCCCGCCGAACTGCCCGCCGCTCGCCGCATTGGCGTGCGCGAGCGCGGTTTCGGCCGTCTCGCCGCGTCCGGGAATCACGATCATCCCGTCGTCCGCATGGGCGGCAGGCGCGGCGATCCACAGCGCCGCGGCGAGCGCGAACGCGCGCCGGACGTGCGTGAGCCGCCCGTTCCTGTCGCGAAGTGCGTCGCCCGTCATCGCCGTGTCCTCGATCCGTTGATCCGCTTCGCATTCTAGGGAGCCGGGGCGTCGCGCAAACGATGAATAGAGGGGGCCTTTGCCGCGTTATTCGCCCGATTGCCGGTTGCGTCCCGCGCCTACCATCGCTGTCATGGAAAAAAGCCTCTCGGGTCGCCATCCGGTGCGAGGGGCGTGCAGCGCTTCATACGGAGAGACGCACACATGCTGGACAAACTCGATGCGGAATTCGCGTTCGGCCGACAGGCGCTCGACGTGCGCGCCTACCGGCAGGAACTGCTGTCGTCGAACATCGCGAACGCAGACACGCCCGGCTACCAGGCCCGCGACGTCGATTTCGCGTCGACGCTCGCGCGCTCGCTGAAGCAGACGAGCGGCGGCCTGGCGCCGAGCAACGCCGCGCAACTGCCGATGACGCAGCCGGCCGGCGTGACGAGCGGCATGTCGATGGTGTCGACGGCGCCGGGCCACATGGCCGGCACCGCGAAGCTGATCCCGACCGGCGGCCCGGCGGACGACTACGGCCGCGCGCAATACCGGATGCCGCTGCAGCCGTCGCTCGACGGCAACACGGTCGATCTCGACGTCGAGCGCGTGCAGTTCGCGAACAACGCGCTGCACTACGAAACCGGGATGACCGTGATGACCCAGCAGATCAAGGCGATGATCGCCGCGATCACGACGAACTCGTAACGAACTCGTAAGCGCCGCTTCCGAATCCGGACCCCAGCACAAGGAGCCTCCATGCCTTCGTTGATGAACATCTTCGGCGTCGCCGGTTCGGCGCTGTCCGCGCAATCGCAGCGCCTGAACGTCACCGCGTCGAACCTCGCGAACGCCGACAGCGCGACCGGCCCCGACGGCAAGCCGTACAAGGCCAAGCAGGTCGTGTTCGCGACCGACCCGCTGGGCGGCGCGCGCACCGCGTCCGGCCAGGGCGTGGGCGGCGTGCGCGTGACCAAGGTGATGGACGACCCGTCGCCGATGAAATCGACCTACGACCCGGCGAACCCGGCCGCCGACGCGAACGGCTACGTGCAGATGCCGAACGTCGACCCGGTACAGGAGATGGTGAACATGATCTCGGCGTCGCGCTCGTACCAGGCCAACGTCGAGACGCTGAACACCGCGAAGACGCTGATGCTCAAGACGCTGACGATCGGCTCGTAAGCCGCGCGCCGCCGACCTGACCGACCCGACACCGACAGTTCCGACAGAAGGCCAACAGGATGACTTCCTCCAACACGACGATCGGCAGCAACGGCACCAGCGTGTCGACGCTGCCGACCGACACGATGAACACCAACAACGTGTCGTCGACCAACGGCACGTCGGCGAGCGACCTGCAGGCGACGTTCCTGAAGCTGCTCGTCACGCAACTGCAGAACCAGGACCCGACCAGCCCGGTCGACAGCTCGCAGATGACGTCGCAGCTCGCACAGATCAACACGGTGAGCGGCATCGCGCAACTGAACACGTCGCTCACGTCGCTGTCGACGCAGCTCGCGGCCGGCCAGCAGACGCAGGCCGCGCTGCTGATCGGCACGAACGTGCTCGCGCCGGGCAACTCGGTCGCGGTGAAGAGCGGCGCGGCGTCGCCGTTCGGCGTGTCGCTCGCGAGCTCGGTGTCGAACCTGACGATCACCGTGAAGAACTCGGCGGGCGCCGTCGTGAACACGATCAACGCGGGCGCGCAGTCGGCCGGCACCGTGCCGTTCAACTGGACCCCGACCGACGCGGCCGGCAACGCGCTGCCGGACGGCGCGTATACGGTCAGCGCGTCGTACACCAACAGCGCCGGCACGCCGCAGGCGGCCACGACGCTCGCGGCCGCGCAGGTGCAGAGCGTGGTCAAGCAGGCGGACGGCACCGCGGGGCTCGTGCTGTCGAACGGCACGACGGTGGGGCTCACCCAGGTTGCGTCGATCTTCCCGAACACGAAGTCGTCCTCGTCCGGCGACACCACCACCAACTGATCGAGCTTTCCCGTAACGGAGAACGAAATGGGTTATCAACAGGGTCTGAGCGGCCTCTCGGGCGCATCGAACGCGCTCGACGTGATCGGCAACAACATCGCGAACGCGAACACGGTCGGCTTCAAGTCGAGCACCGCGCAGTTCGCCGACATGTACGCGAACTCGGTCGCGACGTCGGTCAACACGCAGATCGGCATCGGCACGACGCTGAACTCGGTGCAGCAGCAGTTCGGCCAGGGCACGATCAACACGACGAACTCGTCGCTCGACGTCGCGATCAACGGCAACGGCTTCTTCCAGATGTCGAACAACGGCGTGACGACGTACTCGCGCGACGGCACGTTCCAGCGCGACAAGAACGGCTACATCGTCAACGCGCAGGGCATGAACCTGATGGGTTACATGGCCGACAAGAACGGCGTGCTCAACACCGCGCAGACCGTGCCGCTGCAGGCGCCGACCACCAACATCGCGCCGACCGCGACGACCAAGATCACCGGCCAGTTCAACCTGAACTCGCAGGACACGGTGCCGGCCAAGACGCCGTTCAACGCGACCGACACCACGACGTACAACTACTCGACGTCGATCCAGGTGTACGACTCGCTCGGCGGCTCGCAGGCGGTCAACATGTACTTCGTGAAGTCGGCGGCCGGCACGTGGGAAGCGTACGCGGGCGTGCAGGGCGGCGCGACGAACGATCTCGGCACGATCACGTTCGATACGTCGGGCGCGATCAAGAGCACGACGACGGGCACGCCGGCCACGCCGACCGCGTCGCTCGGCCAGTTCCAGTTCACCGTGCCGAACACCGACGGCTCGGCGACGCCGCAGAATCTCACGCTCGACCTGACCGGCACGACGCAGTACGGCGGCAAGGACGGCGTGAACAACCTCGCGCAGGACGGCTACGCGAGCGGCACGCTCACCACCTATTCGATCGGCACCGACGGCAAGCTGACCGGCAACTACTCGAACGGCCAGACCGCCGTGCTCGGCCAGATCGCGCTCGCGAACTTCAACAACCCGAACGGGCTGGTGAACCTCGGCGGCAACCAGTATGCGGAATCGGCCGCATCGGGCGTGCCGCAGGTGTCGGCGCCGGGCAGCACGAACCACGGCACGCTGCAGGGCAGCGCGCTCGAGAACTCGAACGTCGACCTGACGTCGCAGCTCGTCAACCTGATCACCGCGCAGCGCAACTACCAGGCGAACGCGCAGACGATCAAGACGCAGCAGACCGTCGACCAGACGCTCATCAACCTGTAAGCGCGGATAACCGGCAGCCATGGACCGACTGATCTATACGGCGATGACGGGCGCGTCGCAGTCGCTCGACCAGCAGGCGATCGTCGCGAACAACCTCGCGAATGCGTCGACGACGGGCTTTCGCGCGCAGCTCGCGACGTATCGCGCGGTGCCGATGAATTTCGGCGACGGCAGCAACATCGACCCGACGACGACGCGCACCTACGTGCTCGCGTCGACGCCCGGCGCCGATTACGCGCCGGGTCCGATCACGCGCACCGGCAATCCGCTGGACGTCGCCGTGCAGGGCCCGGGCTGGCTGTCGGTGCAGACGGCCGACGGCAGCGAGGCGTACACGCGCGCCGGCAACCTGCACGTCGACGAGAACGGCCAGCTCGTCAACGCGAGCAACCTGCCGGTGATCGGCAACGGCGGCCCGATCTCGGTGCCGCCGAACGCGGAAGTGACGATCGGCAAGGACGGCACGGTGTCCGCGCTGATGCCGGGCGACCCGCCGACCGCGGTCGCGATCGTCGACCAGATGAAGCTCGTCAATCCCGATGCGGCCACGCTCACGCGCGGCAACGACGGGTTGTTCCGCACCGCCGACGGCAATCCGGCCGACGTCGACCCGAACGTGGTCGTCACGCCGAATTCGCTCGAAGGCAGCAACGTGAACCCGGTGACCGCGATGGTCGCGATGATCGACAACGCCCGGGCATTCCAGCTGCAGTCGAAGCTGATCCAGACGGCCGACCAGAACGAGCAGACGGCGAACCAGCTGCTCAACTTCAGCTGAGCGCCCGCGCCAGCCCACGCAGGAGACCTGACAAGTGAATCGTTCGCTCTATATCGCCGCCACCGGCATGAATGCGCAGCAGGCGCAGATGGACGTGATTTCGAACAACCTCGCGAACACCAGCACGAACGGCTTCAAGGCGTCGCGCGCGGTGTTCGAGGATCTGCTGTACCAGACCATCCGCCAGCCCGGCGCGAACTCGACGCAGCAGACCGAGCTGCCGTCGGGCCTGCAGCTCGGCACCGGCGTGCAGCAGGTCGCGACCGAGCGCCTGTATACGCAGGGCGGCCTCACGCAGACCGGCAACTCGAAGGACGTCGCGATCAACGGCGCGGGCTTCTTCCAGGTGCTGATGCCGGACGGCACCAACGCGTACACCCGCGACGGCTCGTTCCAGACCAACGCGCAGGGCCAGCTCGTCACGTCGAGCGGCTACCAGGTGCTGCCGGCGATCACCGTGCCGCAGAACGCGCAGTCGCTGACGATCGGCAAGGACGGCGTCGTGTCGGTCACGCAGCCGGGTTCGAGCAACGCGGTCCAGATCGGCTCGCTGCAGATCGCGACCTTCATCAACCCGACCGGCCTCGAGGCGAAGGGCGAGAACCTGTTCGCGGAAACGACGTCGTCGGGCGCGCCGAACGTGTCGCAGCCGGGGCTGAACGGCGCGGGCGTGCTCAACCAGGGCTACGTCGAGGCGTCGAACGTGAACGTCGTGCAGGAACTCGTCAACATGATCCAGACGCAGCGTGCCTACGAGATCAACAGCAAGGCCGTGACGACGTCCGACCAGATGCTGCAGACCGTCACGCAGATGAAGAGCTAACCGGAACGTCCCGTCGCAGCCATGAAGCAGGTTCGCCTCCCCTCGTCAGCCACCGTCCGCGCCGCCTGCGCGGTCGCGGTGGCGGCGCTCGCCGGTTGCGCGCAGATTCCGCGCGATCCGATCATCCAGCAGCCGATGACGGCGCAGCCGCCGATGCCGATGTCGATGCAGGCGCCCGGCTCGATCTACAACCCCGGCTACGCGGGGCGGCCGCTGTTCGAGGATCAGCGCCCGCGCAACATCGGCGACATCCTGACGATCATGATCGCGGAGAACATCAACGCGACCAAGTCGTCGGGCGCGAACACGAACCGGCAGGGCAACACCGACTTCAACGTGCCGACCGCCGGCTTCCTCGGCGGGCTGTTCGCGAAGGCGAACCTGTCGGCGACCGGCGCGAACAAGTTCGCGGCCACCGGCGGCGCGAGCGCGGCGAACACGTTCAACGGCACGATCACGGTGACCGTCACCAACGTGCTGCCGAACGGCAACCTCGTGGTCAGCGGCGAGAAGCAGATGCTGATCAACCAGGGCAACGAATTCGTGCGTTTCTCGGGGGTCGTCAACCCGAACACGATCTCGGGCGCGAACTCGGTCTACTCGACGCAGGTCGCCGACGCGAAGATCGAATACTCGTCGAAGGGCTACATCAACGAAGCCGAGACGATGGGCTGGCTGCAGCGCTTCTTCCTCAATATCGCGCCGTGGTGATGACGATGCAGACGACCCTGTTCCACTGCCTGTCGGCCCGCGCGCACGCGGCCGCGCGGCTCGCCGTCGCGTTCGCGGCGGTGGCCGCCGCCTGCGTGCTCGGCGCCGCGCCGGCGCACGCGGAACGCCTGAAGGATCTCGCGCAGATCCAGGGCGTGCGCGACAACCCGCTGATCGGCTATGGCCTCGTCGTCGGCCTCGACGGCACGGGCGACCAGACGATGCAGACGCCGTTCACCACGCAGACGCTCGCGAACATGCTCGCGAACCTCGGCATCTCGATCAACAACGGCTCGGCCAACGGTGGCCCGTCGTCGCTGAACAACATGCAGCTGAAGAACGTCGCGGCCGTGATGGTGACGGCCACGCTGCCGCCGTTCGCGCGGCCGGGCGAAGCGCTCGACGTGACGGTGTCGTCGCTCGGCAACGCGAAGAGCCTGCGCGGCGGCACGCTGCTGCTCACGCCGCTGAAGGGCGCGGACGGGCAGGTGTACGCGCTCGCGCAGGGCAACATGGCGGTCGGCGGCGCAGGCGCCAGCGCGAACGGCAGCCGCGTTCAGGTGAACCAGCTCGCGGCCGGCCGGATCGTCGGCGGCGCGATCGTCGAGCGCGCGGTGCCGAACGCGATCGCGCAGATGAACGGCGTGCTGCAACTGCAACTGAACGACATGGACTACGGCACCGCGCAGCGCATCGTGTCCGCGGTCAACTCGAGTTTCGGCCCGGGCACCGCGACGGCGCTCGACGGCCGCACGATCCAGCTCGCCGCGCCGGCCGATTCGGCGCAGCAGGTCGCGTTCATGGCGCGGCTGCAGAACCTCGACGTGAGCCCGGACAAGGCCGCCGCGAAGGTGATCCTGAACGCGCGCACCGGCTCGATCGTGATGAACCAGATGGTCACGCTGCAGAGCTGCGCGGTCGCGCACGGCAACCTGTCGGTCGTCGTCAACACGCAGCCGGTGGTGTCGCAGCCGGGGCCGTTCTCGAACGGGCAGACGGTGGTCGCGCAGCAGTCGCAGATCCAGTTGAAGCAGGACAACGGCGCGCTGAAGATGGTGACGGCCGGTGCAAATCTCGCCGACGTCGTGAAGGCGCTGAACACGCTCGGCGCGACGCCCGCGGACCTGATGTCGATCCTGCAGGCGATGAAGGCGGCCGGCGCGCTGCGCGCCGACCTGGAGGTGATCTAAATGGCGGCGAACCTTCCGAACGCAAACGACCTCACGCAGCGCTTCGCGCTCGACGTGCAGGGTTTCGACGCGCTGCGCGCGCAGGCGAAGCAGTCGCCGCAGGCCGGCGCGAAGGCGGTGGCCGGCCAGTTCGACGCGATGTTCACGCAGATGATGCTCAAGAGCATGCGCGACGCGTCGCCCGATGGCGGACTGTTCGATTCGCATACGTCGAAGATGTACACGTCGATGCTCGACCAGCAGCTTGCGCAGCAGATGTCGACGCGCGGGATCGGCGTCGCCGACGCGCTGATGAAGCAGTTGCTGCGCAATGCGGGCGCCGGCGCGGGCAGCGATACGGCAGCGGACGTGGGCGCGGGCGGCATGGGCGCCGGCGGCCTTGGCACGGCCGGCAACGAAGGCAGCCTCGCCGCGATGAACGCGATGGCGAAGGCCTATGCGAACGCGGCGAACAACGGCGGGCTCGCCGGTGCGCGCGGCTATTCGGCCGGCAGCGCGCTGACGCCGCCGGTCAAGGGCGCGAGCGGCGTGCAGGACGCGGACGCGTTCGTCGACCGGCTCGCGGCCCCCGCGCAGGCGGCCAGCGCGACGACCGGCATCCCGGCGCGCTTCATCGTCGGCCAGGCCGCGCTCGAATCGGGCTGGGGCAAGCGCGAGATCCGCGCGGCGGACGGCTCGACCAGCTACAACGTGTTCGGCATCAAGGCGAACAAGAGCTGGACCGGCCGCACCGTGTCGGCGCTGACCACCGAATACGTGAACGGCACGCCGCGCCGCGTGGTCGCGAAGTTCCGCGCGTACGACTCGTACGAGCACGCGATGACCGATTACGCGAACCTGCTGAAGAACAACCCGCGCTACGCGGGCGTGCTGAGCGCGAGCCGCAGCGTCGAGGGCTTCGCGCACGGCATGCAGAAGGCCGGTTACGCAACCGACCCGAATTACGCGAAGAAGCTGATCTCGATCATGCAGCAGATCGGCTGACGGGCCCGCCCGTCATCGGTTCGTCCCCCTTTCGGACCGCGCCCGGCAGCCCGCCGCGCGCGGTTTCAACGTTTGCGCGAAATAAATCGCCGTTTCGATCTAAACTTTCGGTCAGCACTGCCGCTAAGTGTGAGAGACCTGCGACCGGGCCCCCGTTCTGGCCCGGTTTTATTGCGTACCGGTTGCCCCGGGCGCCCATGACAAGAAAGACCGGCTAGCCATGAATATCGAAACGTCGACGGACCCCAGCCTGGATGCAGGCCACTCCGGGCCCGACTATGCCCGCCGCAATCCGCTGGAAATCGGCGTGCAGCTGCGCAACCTGGTGAATCGCGGCGATTTCCTGACCGTGCAGTACCCGGGTGGCCAGCTCGTCACGCGTCTGCTCGAGGTCGACGTCGGCGCGCGGACGTTCACGTTCGACTGGGGCGCGCTGTCCGAGCAGAACGCCGGCATCCTCGGCGCATCGCACTGCACGTTCGCGGCCTCGCCGGAGGGCGTGCGCGTCGAATTCACCACGGGCACGCCGCGCGAGACGCGCTACGAGGGGCTGCCCGCGTTCGTCGCCGATTTCCCCGACGTGCTGGTCTGCATCCAGCGTCGCGAATATTTCCGCGTGGACGCGCCGATCGTCGATCCGTTCCTGTGCCGCGGCAAGCTGCCGGACGGCGAGAGCTTCCTGTTCGAGGTGCACAACCTGTCGCTCGGCGGCGTGGGGCTGCGCACGGCCGACGAGCGCGTCGAGGCGCTCGAGGTCGGCACGCTGCTGCCGGACGTCGAGCTCGAGCTGACGGGCCACGGCAAGCTGTCGCTCGACCTGCAACTGGTGTCGCAACGTTCGACGCAGATGCCGAACGGGTCGCGCCGCTACCAGCTCGGCTTCCGCTACATGTCGCTGCCGGGCAGCGCGGAGAACACGCTGCAGCGGCTGATCACCCAGCTCGAAATGAAGCGCCGCTCGCTCGCGCGGGCCTGACGCGCACCCGGCGCCGGCCCCGTCCGGGCCGCCCGCGCAGCGCCGCCGGCGCCCTTCGCCGGCCGCTTCGAACGGCGACGCACGCCGGTGCGCCGCGCGTGCATTTTTTCCTCAATTTTTTCGATCCGCGGCCGTTATACCGGGAGTCACGCAACCCGGCGGCCGCAGCGCGGCCGGCTCATCAGGATCGCGCATGTCCAACTCACTCATGAACCTCGGTGTCAGCGGCCTGAATGCCGCGCTCTGGGGCCTCACGACGACCGGCCAGAACATCAGCAACGCCGCGACGCCCGGCTATTCGGTCGAACGCCCCGTCTATGCCGAGGCAAGCGGGCAGTACACCAGCAGCGGCTACATGCCGCAGGGCGTGAACACCGTCACCGTGCAGCGGCAGTACAGCCAGTACCTGAGCGACCAGCTGAACGGCGCGCAGACGCAGGGCGGCGCGCTGTCGACGTGGTACTCGCTCGTCACGCAGCTGAACAACTACATCGGCAGCCCGACGGCCGGCATCTCGACCGCGATCACGAGCTACTTCACCGGGATGCAGAACGTCGCGAACAGCGCGTCCGACTCGTCGGTGCGGCAGACCGCGATGAGCAATGCGCAGACGCTCGCGAACCAGATCACGGCGGCCGGCCAGCAGTACGACGCGCTGCGCCAGAGCGTGAACACGCAGCTCACCAGCACCGTCACGCAGATCAACGCGTACACCGCGCAGATCGCGCAACTGAACCAGCAGATCGCGTCGGCGAGCAGCCAGGGCCAGCCGCCGAACCAGCTGATGGACCAGCGCGATCTCGCGGTGTCGAACCTGTCGAATCTCGCGGGCGTGCAGGTGGTGCGCAACAGCGACGGCTACAGCGTGTTCATGTCGGGCGGCACGCCGCTCGTCGTCGCGGACAAGAGCTATCAGCTCGCGACCGTCACGTCGCCGTCCGATCCGAGCGAGCTGACCGTCGTGTCGCAGGGCATCGCCGGCGCGACCCCGCAGGGGCCGAACCAGTTCCTGTCCGACGCGTCGCTGTCGGGCGGCACGCTGGGCGGCCTGCTCGCGTTCCGCAGCCAGACGCTCGATCCGGCCGAAGCGCAGCTCGGCGCGATCGCGACCAGCTTCGCCGCGCAGGTCAACGCGCAGAACGCGCTCGGCATCGACCTGTCGGGCAAGGTCGGCGGCAACCTGTTTTCGACCGGCACGCCGATCACCTACGCGAACCAGGGCAATACCGGCAACGCGGCGCTGTCCGTGTCGTTCGCGAACGCCGCGCAGCCGACCACCAGCGACTACACGCTCGCGTACGACGGCACGAACTACACGCTGACCGACCGTGCGACCGGCACGGTGGTCGGTACGTCGACGTCGATGCCGGCCTCGATCGGCGGCCTGAACTTCTCGTTCTCGTCCGGCTCGATGAGCGCCGGCGACAAGTTCACCGTGCAGCCGACGCGCGGCGCGCTGAACGGCTTCGGCCTCGCGACGTCGAACGGCTCCGCGATCGCGGCGGCCGCGCCGTACGTGCCGTCGGCCACGACGACCAACACCGGCAACGGCACGATCGGCGGGCTGTCGGTCACGAGCGCGACGGCCGCGGCCAACGCGCACAACTACACGATCACGATGGGCGGCACCACGGCCGCGCCGACCTACACGGTCACCGACAACACGGCCGTGCCGCCGACGACCAGCGCCGCGCAGCCGTACCAGTCCGGCTCGTCGATCACGCTGACGGCGGGCGTCACGGTCACGGTGTCGGGCACGCCGGCGGTGGGCGACACGTTCAAGGTCGCGCCGAACACGGGCGGCACGAACGACGGCAGCAACGCGCTCGCGCTGTCGAAGCTCGTCAACTCGAAGTCATTCGGCAACGGCTCGGCCACGCTGACGGGCGCATACGCGAACTACGTGAACGGCATCGGCAACACGGCGAGCCAGCTGAAGTCGTCGAGCGCCGCGCAGACCGCGCTGGTCGGCCAGATCACGCAGGCGCAGCAGTCGGTGTCGGGCGTGAACCAGAACGAGGAAGCGGCCAACCTGATGCAGTACCAGCAGCTCTACCAGGCGAACGCGAAGGTGATCCAGACCGCGTCGACGCTGTTCCAGACCGTGCTCGGCCTGTTCAACTGATTTCGGGGTAAGCGATGCGGATTTCCACTGCGCAGTTCTACCAGATGAACGTTGCCCAGATGAGCGACCAGCAGGCGCAGCTCTCGCAGCTGTACCAGCAGATCTCGAGCGGCGTGAGCCTCGCGACGCCGGCCGACAACCCGCTCGGCGCGGCGCAGGCCGTGCAGCTGTCGATGACGTCGGCGACGCTGTCGCAGTACGCGTCGAACCAGAACGCCGCGCTGTCGTCGCTGCAGAAGGAAGACCAGACGCTCATCAGCGTCAACAACCTGCTCAACAGCATTCACACGGTCGTGATCCAGGCCGGCGACGGCTCGTTGTCGGACAGCGATCGCTCGGCGTTGTCGACGCAGTTGCAGGGCTATCGCGACCAGTTGCTGACGCTCGCGAATTCGACCGACGGCTCGGGCAACTATCTGTTCGCGGGCTTCCAGTCGGCCACCGCGCCGTTCTCGAACGCGCCGGGCGGCGGCGTGACCTACAGCGGCGACACCGGCTCGCGCCAGGTGCAGATCGCCGACACGCGCTCGATCGCGCAGGGCGACAACGGCGCGAACGTGTTCCTGTCGGTGCCGATGCTCGGCAGCCAGCCGGTGCCGCTCGCCGGCGCGGCCAACACCGGCACGGGCACGATCGGCGGCGTGACGATCACGAGCCCGTCGGCCGCGTCCAACGCGCACCAGTTCACGATCGCATTCGGCGGCACGGCCGCCGCGCCCACCTACACGGTGACCGACAACACCGTCGTGCCGCCGACCACGACGACCGCGCAACCGTATTCGGACGGCGCCGGGATCGCGCTCGGCAACGGCCTGTCGGTGCCCGTGTCGGGCAAGCCGGCCCCGGGCGACACGTTCACGGTCACGCCCGCGCCGCAGGCCGGCACCGACGTGTTCGCGGCGCTCGACACGATGATCGCCGCGCTGAAGGTGCCGATCAGCAGCAACACGACCGCCGCGACCGCGCTCGCGAACGCGATGACCACCGGCACGACCAAGCTGAACAACATGATGACGAACGTCCTCACGGTGCAGGCGTCGGTCGGCGGCCGCGAGCAGGAAATCAAGGCGATGCAGGCCGTGAACCAGACCAACACGCTGCAGGTCAGCAGCGACCTGGCCGACCTGACGAGCACCAACATGGTCGCGACGATCAGCCAGTTCCTGCAGATGCAGAACGCGCTGACGGGGTCGCAGAAGGCTTACGCGCAATTGCAGAACCTGTCGCTGTTCCAGTACATCAATCCGTGATGCACGACGCGCCGGCGGCGAGGTGAGCGCACGCTTACTTCGCTGTCGGCGCCCGCCGCCGCCCGTGCATCGTGTGCGGACGGACGCTTCACCGGGCCGCGCGGTCGCGCACCGGTTCTCTCATGCGGGCTGCCGCGTCCTCGTTTGGCCGGCCGCGCATACCGGCTCGCTTGCCAGCCCCCATTCCGCTCCGTAAACTCGCGCCAGATTCCAGACCGGCGCATCCCTGGCAGCCGGCGACCGACGACCGACAGGAGCGCTTTCCCCATGTCCGATTCCTATTTCCCGCGCTGGCGGGTCCAGCCGACCGGCGCGGCCTCGCGCGTCGTCGGCCCCGACGAGCGCCTCGCGTGGCCGCAGATGATCGCGATGGGTGTGCAGCACGTTGTCGCGATGTTCGGTTCGACCGTGCTCGCGCCGCTGCTGATGGGCTTCGACCCGAACCTGTGCATTTTCATGTCGGGCATCGGCACGCTGCTGTTCTTCGTGCTGGTCGGCGGCCGCGTGCCGAGCTACCTCGGCTCGAGCTTCGCGTTCATCGGCCTGGTGATCGCGGTGACGGGCTATGGCGGCAGCGGCCCGAACCCGAACATTCCGGTCGCGCTCGGCGGGATCGTCGCGTGCGGCGTCGTGTACGTCGCGCTCGGCGCGCTGGTGCAGGCGATCGGCACGCGCTGGATCGAGACGCTGATGCCGCCCGTCGTGACCGGCGCGGTGGTCGCGGTGATCGGGCTGAACCTCGCGCCGATCGCGGTCAAGGGCGTGTCGGGCTCGACCTTCGAATCGGTGATGGCGCTCGTCACGGTGCTGTGCGTCGGCGGTGTCGCGGTGTTCGCGCGCGGGATGATGCAGCGCCTCTTGATCCTCGTCGGGCTCGTGATCGCGTACGTGATCTACGCGATCGCGACCAACGGAATGGGCCTCGGCAAGCCGATCGATTTCGCGATCGTCGCGCAGGCCGCGTGGTTCGGTGTGCCGAGCTTCCGCGCGCCGGTGTTCGATCCGCACGCGATGCTGATGCTCGCGCCGATCGCGGTGATCCTGGTCGCGGAGAACCTCGGCCACATCAAGGCCGTCAGCGCGATGACGGGCACCAACCTCGACCGCTACGTCGGTCGCGCGTTCATCGGCGACGGGCTCGCGACGATCGTCTCGGGCAGCGTCGGCGGCACGGGCGTGACCACCTACGCGGAGAACATCGGCGTGATGGCCGTCACGCGCATCTATTCGACGCTGGTGTTCGCGGTCGCCGCGCTGATCGCGATCGGGCTCGGCTTCTCGCCGAAGTTCGGCGCGGTGATCCAGACGATTCCCGGCCCCGTGCTCGGCGGCGTGTCGATCGTGGTGTTCGGGCTGATCGCGGTGACGGGCGCGCGGATCTGGGTCGTCAACAAGGTCGACTTCTCCGACAACCGCAACCTGATCGTCGCGGCCGTTACGCTGGTGCTCGGCGCCGGCGACTTCTCGCTGAAGATCGGCGGCTTCGGGCTCGGCGGGATCGGCACCGCGACGTTCGGCGCGATCATCCTGTACGCAATCCTGCGCAAGGAGAAGGAACCGGGGCCGGTGGTCTGATTCGGGAGCGGGCGGTGCAATGCCGCCCGCGGGCGCGCCTTCATGCGCCGGTATTCGACTGCCCCTGCAGCCACGCGCAGAACTGCGCGACGAGCGGATCGTCGGCCGGCGCGCCCGGCGCGATCCACCAGTAGCTGCGCGTCGCGATGCGCGGCCCGTCGAGCGGCATCACCAGGCGCCCGCTCGCGAGCTCGTCGTCGATCAGCGGCAGCGGGCCGAGCGCGACGCCGAGCCCGTCGACGGCCGCCTGCAGCGCCAGGTAGAAGTGATCGAACGACTGCCGCTTGCGCCCCTTCATCGTCACGCCGGCCGCCGCGAACCAGTCGCGCCAGCCTTCCGGCCGCGTATCCGAATGCAGCAGCACGTGCCGCGCGAGATCGTCCGCGCGCGCGATCGGCGCGCGCTTGAGCAGCGCCGGGCTGCACACCGGAATCACGCTTTCGTCGAGGAAGTGACCGCTCGTGCAGTTCGGCCAGTGGCCGGGGCCGCGGCGGATCGCGACGTCGAAGCCGTTCAGCGTGTCGAGCGGCGCATTCGACGTCGACAGCTTCAGCTCGACGTTCGGCACGTCGCGCTGGAACCGCGACAGGCGCGGCAGCAGCCATTTCATCGCGAAGGTCGGCAGCGCGTTGATGCGCAGCACGCGCGCCGCGCCGGTGTTGCGCAACTGTTCGGTGGCGAGCGCGATGCTGTCGAAGGCCGCGCGCACGGTGTCCAGGTAGCGGCGGCCTTCGTCGGTGAGCTTCACGCGCTTGCCGTAGCGGTGAAACACCGGCTTGCCGAGCCACGCCTCGAACCCGGCGATCTGTCGGCTGATGGCACCGTGAGTCACATGCAGCTCGTCGCCGGCGGCGCTGAAGCTTTCATGTCGTGCCGCGGCTTCAAAGGCCCGAAGCGCGGAAAAGGGTGGGAGATCGCGTGCCATGCTTGTGATTCTAGATCACAAGGGCGCGCCGATAAAATCGTTTTGCCGGAATCCTGAACGGCGGTAACCTCGATTCACCGTTTGATGAGGAGCCCCATGCAATCCGCTTTTCAGCCTGACTCGCCGCCCGCTTCCCCGCCGCCTGGCGCGTCTCCTCGCAGCGTCGGCCTCGCCGAGCTGTTCACCGGTTTCCTGTCGCTCGGCCTGATGTCGTTCGGTGGCGCGTTGCCGTTCGCGCGGCGCACGATCGTCGACGAGCGCAAGTGGCTCTCCGCCGACGAATTCACCGATCTGCTCGGCCTGTGCCAGTTTTTGCCGGGCGGCAACGTGATCAACCTGTCGGTCGCCGTCGGCATGCGCTTTCGCGGCGTCGCCGGCGCGTTCGCCGGCATTCTCGGGCTGATCGCGGGCCCCACGCTCGTCGTCGTCGCGCTCGGCGTGCTGTACGCGAAGACGCAGAACGATCCGCGCGTGCAGCACCTGTTCGCGGGGCTTGCCGCGGCGGCGGCCGGCCTGCTCGTCGCGATGGCCGTGAAGGTCGCGAAGCCGCTGCTGCGGGCGCCGCGCACGGCGGCGGCGATCGCGGCGCTCGCGTTCGTCGCGATCGCGGTGCTGCGCATGCCGCTGTTGACCACGATGCTGGTGTTGACGCCCGTCAGCATCTGGCTCGCGTCGCGCCGTCGCGATGGGCGCACGCCGCGGCCGGCGCCGGCTGCCGCGCCCGGCACGCAGGGCGCGCCCGACGCGCCCCGCTCGCAACAGGAGGGCCGGCCATGAGCGATACGCTGATCGCCATCGCGACGATCTTCAGTCAGTTGTCGCTGCTCGCGTTCGGCGGCGGCAACACGATCCTGCCGGAGATGCAGCGGCAGGTCGTCGACGTGCATCACTGGATGAGCGCGCACGAGTTCACCGCGCTGTTCGCGCTGGCCCAGGCGGCGCCCGGGCCGAACATGATGATCGTGTCGCTGGTCGGCTGGCACGTGGCCGGCTGGGCCGGGCTGCTGGTCGCGTCGCTCGCGAAGTTCGGGCCGTCGTCGATCGTCACCGTGCTCGCGCTGCATGCGTGGGAGCGCTTTCGCGACCGGCCGTGGCGCCGCTACATGCAGCAGGGGATGATGCCGGTGACGGCCGGGCTCGTCGCGGCAAGCGCGGTGCTGATTTCCGAGGCGTCGAACCGCACCGCGATCCAGTGGGGCATCACGGCCGCGTGCGCGGTGCTGGCGTGGCGCACGCGCATCCATCCGCTGTGGCTGCTCGCGGGTGGTGCGCTGATCGGGCTCACGGGCATCGGGCAGTGAGCTGCGCACAACCGCCCTCCCGTGCGCGATACTGGCGCGACTTTTCACGGGAGGATCGATGGATCTCGACGGCGCCAGCCGCAATCTCACTGTCGCCGCGTTGCTGACGCTGTCCGGCGGCTATCTCGACGCGTACACGTACGTCGGCCACGGCCACGTGTTCGCGAACACGATGACCGGCAACGTCGCGCTGCTCGGCATCAACCTGTCGGCCGGCGAATGGGCCGCGGCGCTGCATCACGTACCGCCGCTCGGCGGCTTCGTGCTCGCGGTGTTCGTCGCGCACCTGTTCGGTCTCGCCGCGGGGCGCGGCTGGATGCGGCATACGGCGTTCGTGAGCCTGATCGTCGAAATCGCGTTTCTCGGCGTCGCCGCGAGTGGTCTCGTCGGCGCGTCGAGCGCATGGCTGATTCCGGGCATCTCGTTCGTCGCGACGCTGCAGACGCTGTCGTTCACCCATCTCGAGGAACTGTCGTACACGTCGGTGATGACGACCGGCAACCTGCGGCGTGCGGCGCAGAAGCTGTTCGTCGGGCTGATCCCGCGCTACGACGCGGGGGCGCTGCACGACTCGGCGCTGCTCGCGACGATCAGTTTCTGTTTCCTGGCCGGCGCGGTGGTCGGCGGCCTCGTGACGCGGCTCGTGCCGGACATCGCGCTGTGGGGCGCCGTGCTGCTGCTCGTCGGTGCGTTCGCGGAGATCGTGCGGCGGGCGTGGCGTCGCGCGGGGAACGGCGGTGCGGGCGGCGAGGACGGTAACGACGACGCGGGCGCCGGCAGCGACGGGGCGGCGCAGACGGCCTGACGGCAGGTGGCAATCGGACAACCCCAAGTCGCAAGTCGCAAGCCGCAAGCGGCAAGCGGCAAGCGGCAAGCGGCAAGCGGCAAGCGGCAAGCGGCAAGCGGCAAGCGGCAAGCCGATCGCAACGATCGCACCGACCATTTCACTGCGCCGCGCCGCGCCGCACTGCACCATCGCCGAACCTTACAGCGCCGCACGTGCCCGCCGGCGCCGTCGCGCACCCTCCCGTCGCCGCGCGAGACAGGCCCGGCGCGGGAACCGTTGTTCCCGGACGACAATCGCGCGATTGCCGCGTATTTCAATTTCTTTCAGCGTTCGCACTGGTCTTATGATTCAGCCCACATCGCGCACGCCATGAACGTGTGCGATCGCCACCCGGCTGCGCACGCGGCCGGCCATGAATGGAGACACCTACAAAAGGGAAAGCTCATGAAGCAGACCACCCGACTCGCAGTCATCGCAGGGGGCGCGGCGCTGGCCTTCGCCAGCCAGTACGCAGCAGCACAAAGCTCGGTCACGCTCTGGGGCGTCGCCGACGCCAGCATTCGTTACCTGACCAACGCCAACGCCAAGAACGACGGCCTGCTGTCGATGACCAACGGCGCGATCACGAACAGCCGCTTCGGCATCTACGGCACGGAAGACCTCGGCGGCGGCCTGAAGGCCGTGTTCAACCTCGAGAGCGGCGTGAACCTGCAGAACGGCGCGTTCGCCGACAGCGGCCGCCTGTTCAACCGCGCGGCGTACGTCGGCCTGCAGAGCCCGTACGGCACGGTGACCCTCGGCCGCCAGAAGACGCCGCTGTTCGACCTGCTGTCGGACACCTACGATCCTCTGACGGTCGGCAACTACCTCGAAAACGCGTGGCTGCCGGTTGCACTCGGCGGCGGCCTGTATGCGGACAACCAGATCAAGTACACGGGCAAGTTCGAGGGCCTGACGGCGAAGGCGATGTACTCGACCGGCACCAACTACGAATCGACCGGCGCCGGCGGCTTCTCGGGCCAGATTCCGGGTTCGCTCGGCAAGGGCAATGCGTGGGGCGTGTCGCTGTCGTACGTGATGGGCCCGCTCAGCATCGCGGCCGGTGCGCAGCAGAACAGCGACAACTCGGCGCGCAAGCAGACGATCTACCACGCGAACGTCGTGTACGCGTTCAGCAAGGCGAAGATCTACGCGGGCTACCTGCGCTCGAAGGACGACACGGGCTTCGTCGACAGCCTGCTCGCGCAGCAGTCGATTCCGGTCGCGAAGGGCACGGGCCGGATCGACGACGGTCCGTTCGCGGGCGTGAGCTGGCAGGTCAGCGCGCCGCTGACGCTGACGGGCGCGTTCTACTACGACCACATGCGCAATGCGATGACCACGAACGGCACGCTCGCGAGCGGCAACCGCTACGCGATCGTCGGCATCGCCGAGTACGCGCTGAGCAAGCGCACCGAAATCTACGGCACCGTCGACTTCAACAAGACGAACGGCGCGGCGAACGTCGAGCTGCCCGGCCGCAGCAACCAGACGGGCATTGCGATCGGCCTGCGCAATATCTTCTGACGAACGTCGGAACGCACGCGCCGGCTTCGTCCGGCACGCACCGAAGAGGCTCCGCGAGGAGCCTCTTTTTTTTCGTCACGCGAGTTTCAATGCGAGCTTCATACGCGCACACGACTATTCGGCGGGCGCTCCATTGCGGAAGTCCCGCGCCGTAAGCGATCCGTCGGCAATCCAGAACATACTTTTACAGTCCGCGCGCAGGCTTTCCGCTACGCTGCGTGCATCGCGCGTGGCATGCCGTCCGGCGTGCGCGTGCGTCGTTCCGGTGGCGCTTCGCGAGCGCGGCCGGCCTGGTGCGTAACTTGTGTATCCGGCGATGACAAACACGGTCCGCCGGTTTCTTTCGTGGGACGATGCGCTCACGATTTTCTTGAAAGGGGATGACGATGGGTATCCTGAATGTCGTGGGTGAGATCGCCGGCGCAGTCGCCGCCGTCGAAGGCGCGGAAAAGCTGGATCCGGATGCGGGCCTCCTGACCAAGGCGGCCGCGGCCGTCGCCGGTTTCAAGGGCGCCGAGGCGATCGAAGGCATGCTCGAGAAGAAGGAAGAGCAGCCGCAGCAGGCGGACGATACGCAGGCGACGGACGGCAGCGACACGTCGCAGGCATGAGCATGGCGGCCGGTCCGGCCGCGGGCGCGCCCTTCGCGTGCCCGGGCCGGCCGGTGCCGCGCAATCGGCAGGTCGGGCATGCGGTCGATCGGTGCGCATGGCACAACCGCCAGCCGGTTTGACCGGCGAGAGGCCTCGTCTCTCGCCGTTTTTTATTGGGCGCGCGGCACGCACCACGCGCCGCACGAATTCCCGAATCTTGCTATCGTCCCTCCATCCGAACTGCGATGAGGGAATGCGATGGATTTCGACTACGACCTGTTCGTCATCGGCGCCGGCTCGGGCGGCGTGCGGCTCGCGCGCATGTCCGCGTCATACGGCGCACGCGTCGGCATAGCGGAAGAAGAGCAGATCGGCGGCACCTGCGTGCTGCGCGGCTGCATCCCGAAGAAGCTGCTCGTCTACGCGTCGCACTACCCGCACGAAGTCGACGACGCGAAGGGCTTCGGCTGGACCTTCGGCGCCGGCACGCTCGACTGGTCCGCGCTGATTGCCGCGAAGGATCGCGAGATCAACCGGCTGAGCGACATCTACATCAACCTGCTGCGGCAATCGGGCGTCGACATGCACGCCGGCCGCGCGACGCTCGTCGATGCGCATACCGTCGCGATCGGCGAGCGTACGATCCGCGCGCGCCACATCGCGATCGCGACCGGCTCGCGGCCGTCGCTGCCGCCGCGGCCCGGCATCGAGCATGCGATCACGTCGCGCGAGGCGCTGTCGCTCGCGGCGCTGCCCAAACGCATCGCGGTGGTCGGCGGCGGCTATATCGCGGTCGAGTTCGCGGGCATCTTCAACGGTTTCGGCAGCCACGTCGAGCTGTTCTATCGCGGCGAACAAATCCTGCGCGGCTTCGACGACGACGTGCGTCAATTCCTGACCGACGAGATGACGAAGCAGGGCGTCGCGATTCATGCCCGCGCGGTGATCGAATCGATCGAGCGCGCAGATGACGGCACGCTGTTCGTACAGGTCGGCGACGCGCGGCACGGGCCGTACGATCAGGTGCTCTATGCGACCGGCCGCGTGCCGAACGTTGACGGAATCGGGCTCGAGCAGGCGGGCATCCTGCTCGATGCGCGCGGCGCGATTGCCGTGGATGCGTATTCGGCGACGTCGGTGCCGTCGATCCACGCGATCGGCGACGTCACGTCGCGGCCGCAGCTCACGCCGGTCGCGACGCGCGACGCCGGGCTGCTCGCGCGCACGCTGTTCGGCGGGTCGCGCGTGGCGGTCGACCACGCGTACGTGCCGTCGGCCGTGTTCAGCCAGCCGGAGGTCGCGACGGTCGGCCTGACCGAAGCCGATGCGCGTCGTACGCTGGGCGACGTCGACATCTACCGCACGTCGTTCAAGGCGCTGCGCCACACGCTGTCGGGTCGCGACGAGCGCACGCTGATGAAGCTTGTCGTCGCGCGCGACAGCCAGCGCGTGGTCGGCGCGCACATGGTCGGCCGCGAGGCGGGCGAGATCATCCAGGGCATCGCGATCGCGATTCGCGCGGGCGCGACGAAGGCGCAGTTCGACGACACGATCGGCATTCATCCGACCGCGGCCGAGGAATTCGTGACGATGCGGCAGAAGGTGGCCGATTAGCAGGAACCGGGAAACCGCACGCGCGTTTGCACCGATGCATGCGCGCGTGCGGTCGGCATGCCGAACGGCGTATTTTCGAGATATCGATCGTTCGGATCGAAGAGGCGGATTAACGTGTGTCGGTATCGCCGGATCGATCGCTAATCCGCCGATATCGACACGGACGAGCGGCGGGTATCGATCGTGTGTCGCGCGAGCCCATGCCTGCAAGGCTTTACGCGTGAATGGATCGCCTATTCGATATAAGCGTGAAAATCGTCAATTATTATCAAGATAGGCCGTCTTGATAAACAGGCTTGATATGATCGCGAAAAATCATATACGGGGCCGACCATGCGCGATCAACAGCGCAGTAATCAGAATAACGGAATCATCCGTGCGCGCGATGCCCGCGCGTATCGCATTATCCATCCGCTTTTCGCCGTGACGCATCCGTTGCGCGCGTTCCTCCATGACTTGCCGCGATCGCCGAATCGGCGATGAACGCGTGCGCGTGCCCCGCGCAGTGCCCTCTTTTCCAGCAAGGAGACCCGCAGTGAACATTCAGACACGACGCACCGTCCTCGTGGCGGCGGCGGTCGTCGCAGCGCTGTCCGGCTGCGCGACCGAATCGTCGCGCACGCTCGACGTGCCGGCCGTCAGCAGCGCGCAGAAGCCGTACGCGGGCAAGCCCGTCGCGATCGCCGTCGGCAAGTTCGACAACCGGTCGAGCTACATGCGCGGCATCTTCTCCGACGGCATCGACCGCCTCGGCGGACAGGCGAAGACGATCCTCGTCACGCGCCTGCAGCAGAGCCGCCGCTTCAACGTGCTCGATCGCGAGAACCTCGACGAGATCAGGCAGGAAGCGGGCTTCATGAAGAAGGCGCAGGCCGTGAAGGGCGCGAACTACGTGGTGACCGGCGACGTGACCGAGTTCGGCCGCAAGGACGTCGGCGATCATCAGCTGTTCGGCATTCTCGGCCGCGGCAAGACGCAGGTCGCGTACGCGAAGGTCAACCTGAACATCGTCGACACGACGACGTCGGAAGTCGTCGCATCGAGCCAGGGCGCGGGCGAGTTCAGCCTGTCGAACCGCGAGGTGATCGGCTTCGGCGGCACGGCCGGCTACGACTCGACGCTCAACGGCAAGGTGCTGGACCTCGCGATCCAGGAAGCCGTGAACCATCTCGTCGACCAGGTCGACGCCGGCGTGCTGAAGTCCGCGCAATAAGTGCCGCGCGCGATACGGCGCGCACGAATCATTTCACCAACCAGAAGAGACAAGACCATGAAACGGGGAATCTGGCTGCCGGCGACGGCGGCCGCCTTGCTGCTCGCGGGCTGCGCGGCGCCGACCACGCCGCCGCTGTATCAGTGGACCGGCTATCAGCCGCAGGTGTACGAATACTTCAAGGGGCAGCAAGCGCCGCAGCAGCAGATCGACGCGCTCGAAAAAGCGCTGCAGGAGATCCGCGCGAAGGGCCATACGCCGCCGCCGGGTTTCCATGCGCATCTCGGGATGTTGTATGCGAGCGTCGGCAACGAGCAGCAGGCCGAGCAGGAACTGCAGGCCGAGAAGCAACTGTTCCCGGAATCCGCCGCGTATATGGATTTCCTGATGAAGAAGAAGGCCGGTGCATCGAAAGCCGCGAATGCGGCGGCCGCGGGCCAGACCGTTGCCGGTCAGAAGAACGCCGATTCGAATCCCGCCAAACAGTGACACGCCCGCCATGTTCAAGACACTTTCATTCAAGCTGCTGTTTGCGCTGTCGATCGCCGCGCTGCTGAGCGCGTGCGCGCAACCGGTACAACGTCCCGACTACACGGCGTTCAAGAAGAGCCAGCCGCGCTCGATCCTCGTGCTGCCGCCGGTCAACGAAACCACCGACGTCGGCGCGACTTACGGCGTGCTGTCGCAAATGACGCTGCCGCTCGCCGAGTCGGGCTACTACGTGGTGCCCGTCGCGGTGATGGACGAGACGTTCAAGCAGAACGGCCTGACGAACGCGACCGACATCCAGGCTACGTCGCCGGCGAAGCTGCGCGAGATCTTCGGCGCGGACGCCGCGCTGTATTCGAAGATCACGCAGTACGGCTCCGTCTACCAGCTGGTCGACAGCACGACGATCGTTTCCGCGTCGGCGAAGCTCGTCGACCTGAAGAATGGCGACGTGCTGTGGCAGGGCGAGGGCCGCGCGACCGGCAAGGAAGTCGGCAACAACATGAGCGTCAATGCGTTCGGCATCGTCGGGGCGCTCGTGCAGGCGGCCGTCAAGCAGGTCGCGCATTCGCTGACCGACGAAGCGCATGACGTGGCCGGGCTGACGAGCACCAGGCTGTTGTCGGCCGGCCCGCCGAACGGGCTGCTGTACGGGCCGCGCTCGCCGAAGTACGGTACCGACTGACGCGCGGCGGCGCCACGCCAATCCTGCTGCCGGACCGAACGGCCGCTCGAACTGAGCGGCCGTTCTGCTTCTGCGCGGCGATGCCGCGCGGCGCTCAATGCACGCCGAACGCATCCAGCAGCCGGTACCAGCTCATCGCGAGCACCAGCGCCGGCGTGCGCAGCGCCTCGCCGCCGGGGAAGTCGCGATGCCGGATCTTGTCGAACAGGTCGAAGCGGCTCGCCTGGCCGTCGATCGCCTCGGCAATCAGCTTGCCCGCGAGCGCGGTCGTGTTCACGCCGTGCCCCGAGAACCCCTGCGCGAAGTACGTGGTCGGTGTGATGCGGCCGAAGTGCGGCGCACGGTTCATCGTGATGTCGACGAAGCCGCCCCACGCATAGTCGACCTTCACGTCCGCGAGTTGCGGGAACGTCTTCAGCATGTCGGCGCGCATCGCCGCGGCCAGATCGCGCGGCTCGCGCGTCGAATAGCTGACCTTGCCGCCCCACACGAGCCGCGTGTCGGGCGCCGGCCGGAAATAGTCGAGCACGAAGCGGCTGTCGCAGATCGCCGCGCGGGCGGGCATCAGCGCGGCGGCGCGCGCGTCGCCGAGCGGCTCGGTCGCGATCACGTAGGTGCCGACCGGCATGATCTTCCTCGACAGCGCGGGCGCGAGCGTGCCGACGTAGGTGTTGCAGGCGAGCACGACGAAGCGCGCGCGCACGTTGCCGCCGCTCGTCTCGACGACGTGGCCGCCCGCCACGTCGCGCACGCGCGTCACGCAGCTGTCCTCGTGGATGCGCACACCCGCGTCGGTCGCCGCCCGCGCGAGGCCGAGTGTGTAATTGAGCGGATGAAGGTGACCGCTGTCGGGGTCGTACAGGCCGCCGCAATAGCGGGCCGACTGCACGTAGTCGCCGAGTTCGTCGGCTTCGACGAAGTGGAAGCGGTCGTAGCCGAAGCGCTTCGCGGCTTCGTCGCGCCAGCGTTTCAGCGCATCGGCGTCGCGCTCGGTGTTGGCCGCGGTCAGGTAGCCGGGCACCAGCGCGCAGTCGATGGCGTGTCGGGCGATGCGCGACTTCACGAGCGACAGCGTTTCGAGCCCCATGTCCCAGATCCGCTTCACGTCGCCTTCCGGCATGAACTGCGCGAACGTGTCGATGTCGCACGCGAAGCCGCCGATCAACTGGCCGCCGTTGCGGCCGCTCGCCGCCCATCCGACCCGCGACGCTTCGAGCACGGTCACCGAATGGCCGCGCTCGGCGAGGTTGAGCGCGGCGGACAGGCCCGTGAGGCCCGCGCCGATCACGCACACGTCGGCGTCGGTCGTGCTGGCAAGCGGCGCGTGGCGGGTCGTATCGTTGGCGGTCGCCGCGTAGTACGACGCGACGTGCGGCTGGTTGGCGAATGTCTGCATGATCAGGAAAGCGGAGTGAAAGGGCTCAGAACAGCTCGCGCACGCGGTGATACAGCATCCCGAGTTCGAGCGCGGGTTGCCGCCATGCATCGCCGCCGGGAAAGCGCCGGTGACGCAGGCGGGCGAACAGGTCGAACGCGCGCGTGTCGCCCGCGATCGCGCCGGCGACCGCGCGTCCGGCGATGCCGGTGAGCGCGACGCCGTGGCCGCTGAAGCCCTGGGCGTAGAAGAAGTTCGGATCGATCGCGCCGAAATCCGGCGCGCGGTTGCGCGTGACGTCGACGAAGCCGCCCCACGCGTGGTCGACGCGCACGTCGCCGAGCTGCGGGAACACGCCGACCATGCGCTGCCGGATCGCTTCGGCGAGCGCTGCCGGCGACGCGCCGGCCGAATTCGCGCGGCCGCCGAACAACATCCGGTGGTCGGCCGACAGCCGGAAGTAGTCGAGGAAGAAGTTGTTGTCGCACACGGCTTCGCGTCGGGCGATCAGCGCGTCGGCGCGCGCGCGGCCGAGCGGCTCGGTCGCGATGATGTAGGACGCGATCGGCGCGATGCGCGCGGCGGTCGCGGCCGGCAGCACGCCACCGGGCCCCGCGTTGCAGCACGCCACGACGAAGCGGCAGCGCACTTCGCCCGACGGCGTGCGCACGACGGGCCGGGCGCCGCGCACGACGTCGAGTGCCGGCGTGTGTGCGTACAGCGCGACGCCTTCGCGGCGTGCGGCATCGGCAAGGCCGAGACAGTACTTGAGCGGATGCAGATAGCCCGACAGCGGATCGTGCACGCCGGCCAGATAGCGCGTCGATGCAATGCGTGCCTGGATCTCGCCGGTATCGAGCCACGCGAGCGACGGATGGCCCCAGCGCGACGTCGCGGCGTTCATCCACGCACGCAGGTCGTCGATGCGGCGCGGCTTCGTCGCGACCGTCAGGTAGCCGCGCGTGAAGTCGCAGTCGATCCCGTAGCGCGCGATGCGCTCGGCAATCAGCGCGACGCCGTCGAGCGACAGCGACCACGCGGCGCGCGCGCCGTCGGGGCCGAGTTGCTGCTCGATCACCTCGTCTTTCGCGAAGCCCGTGATCGCCTGGCCGCCGTTGCGGCCCGACGCGCCCCAGCCGGGCCGCTGCGCATCGATCACGGCGACGGACAGCCCGCGCGCGCGGCAGTCGAGCGCCGTCGACAGGCCCGCGAATCCGGCGCCGATCACGCAGACGTCGACGTCGATCGCTTCCTCGAGGACCGGATCGTCGGCCAACGGCCGCGTGGCCGTTGCTTCGTAGTACGAGTCGCGCGCGAGCGCGTCGGCGCGGCGGGTGAAAGACTGCGTCATGAAACCGACTCCCTCGACAAGGCTGCACCCTGCGCGCAGCCACCCTGAAAACGGCGCGGGACGCCGTGCGTGCGGCACGGCGCCCCGCGCGTGCCGCATCAGAACGAATAGATGAACTGCGTCGCGAGCAGGTCGTTGGACTTGCCGTACGACCCGTCGTTGCGCAGGAACACCTTGTTGTTCGCCCAGTCGTGCCGGTATTCGACCTTCACGGTGATCTGCTGGGTCGGATAGAACAGCAGGTCGAGCGCGACGTCCTGGCGCACCGCGCCCTTGCACTCGAAGCCCAGGCCGCCGCCGGCCTTCGACTGCGCCAGGCAGTCCGCGTCGACGCCGAAGCCGTTGCTCGGGTCCATCCCGTTGCCGTTCAGCGCGATACCGCCGCCGCCCCCGCCGTTCTTCGAGTTCGCGAGCAGGTCGTAGCGCAGCGTCACGCCCATGCGGCCGACCACCGGCGCGTTGAACTTGCGGTGCGCGAGCAGCGACAGCCCGTACCACTGCGCGAGGCCGCCGTTGAACGCCGCATGCTGCTGCCGGCCGTAGTCGACTTCGGCGTTGTACTGAATGTCGGCGAGCGTGTAGGTCGCGTCGAGTTCGCCGAAGAAGAACGAACCGTACGCGCTTGGCGCCGCGCCGCCCGGACCGTAGCTGACGGCGCCAGTGGTCGGGTCGATCGCGCTCGCCAGCGTTTGGCGCCCGATGTTGAACGACCCGCCGAGATCGAGCGCGCTCGACCACGTGTAGTCGGCGCGCGCGGTGAAGGTCGGCACCTTGTTGCTGGTGGTGATCGGGTCGCCGAGCGCATTGGTGCCCGTCTGCGTGACCGAACCGTAGGTGCGGTACTGCTCGTTGCCGAGGAAGAACTTCCACGCCCAGGCGCCCTTCGTGTAGTTCGCGCCGATACCGACGTAGCTGCCCGGATCGGAGAAATCGTACAGCAGGTTGTGCGTGAGGGTGAGCATCTGGTTCGACTGCTGCACTTCGTAGCCGCCGAAGCTCGGGATCAGGCCGGCGACCAGCGTCGTTTCCGCGGTGATCGGCACGTTGATCACCGCCGTGTTCAGCAGGTTGTCGGTGATCGAGCCGCGCGAGTTCTGCAGCAGCGTGATGCCGTTGCCGCGGTTCGGCATCAACGTGATCTCGGCCGACGGCGCCATCGGACCGACGCCGAAGGTCTTCTTGATGTCGAGGTAGAGATCGCCGAACGTGCTGTTGAAGTAGTTGTACGCGTTCTCGTGGTTCGCGAACAGGAACGACGACGTGCCGGCCGCGCGGTTGTAGATGTAGGTCGGATCGATGTAGCCGGTCACCGACAGGCCGGCGAGCGGGCCGGTGTTGGCCGCGTCGGTCAGCGAGTCGACCTTCAGCTGCTGGTTCGCGATCTGCTGCTTCATTTCGCTGACCTCGTCGTTGGTCAGCGTCGCGCGTGCGCGGCCGTAATCCGGCGAACCCGGGTCGGCGGCGACCGCGACGGCGTTGCCGCCGCCGGCCGCACCGCCGTTCACGCCGGACGCCGCGACGACACCCGCGCCGCCCGGCTTCGCGGCGAGCTGCGCCTGCATCGCCTTCATCTGTTTCTGCAGCGCCGCGACCTGCGCCTGCAGCGCCTTGATTTCGGCGGATGTCGAACCGGCCAGCGCGATGCCCGGCAACGCGCCGGCCACCAGCAGGCAGATCAGTTTCTTCTTCATTGCGGATTCTCCTAGTCGTGCGCCTGTCAAATCGGGATCGAATCGCGCGCCCCCCCCCTGGGGCAGCGCGCCTTGCTTGTCTGCAGTGCTTGTTATCCTCGAAGCGGGAGACGAGCGGTCAAGCCGCCGCGAACGCGGCCTTCAAGTCGGCCATCCGGCGACGCTCGCGCGCGATCATCATCCGGTTCACGACGATCACGCCGATCGTCACGGCCGTGATGAACAGCGTCGCCAGTGCATTCATCTCCGGGTTCAGCCCCAGCCGCACGCGCGAGAACACCACCAGCGGCAGCGTCGTCGACCCCGGCCCGGACAGGAACGCCGACAGCACCAGATCGTCGATCGACAGCGTGAACGACAGCAGCCACCCCGACAGCAGCGCCTGCGAGATCAGCGGCAGCGTCACCACGAAGAACACCTTCAGCGGCGTGGCGCCGAGGTCGAGCGCGGCTTCCTCGAGCGACTTGTTCATCTCCTTCACGCGCGACTGCACGATGATCGCCACGTACGACACGCACAGCATCACGTGGCCGATCCAGATCGTCAGCATCCCGCGGCCCTTCGGCCAGCCGAACATCTGCTCGAGCGCGACGAACAGCAGCAGCAGCGAGATCCCCTGGATCACCTCCGGAATCACCAGCGGCGCGTTGATCATCCCGGTGTACAGCGTGAAGCCCTTGAAGCGGCCGAAGCGCGCGAGCACGAAGCCGGCCCACGTGCCGATCACGACCGACGCTGTGGCCGTCAGCAGGCCGATCTTCAGCGACAGCCACGCGGCCGTCAGCAGCTCGTCGTCGTCCAGCAGCGCCGCGTACCACTTCAGCGAGAAGCCCGACCACACCGTCACCAGCTTCGACTCGTTGAACGAGTACACGACGAGGCTGATGATCGGGATGTACAGGAACAGGAAGCCGAAGGCGAGAACGCCCGTCGACAGCGGTTTGCTCGGCTTGATCATTTCGCGTCTCCCAGTTCCTTGACCTGGTAGTACTGGAACAGCGCCATCGGCACCAGCAACAGCAGCACCATCGCGACCGTCACCGCGGACGCCATCGGCCAGTCCATGTTGTTGAAGAATTCATCCCACATCACGCGGCCGATCATCAGCGTGTCGGCGCCGCCGAGCAGCTCCGGGATCACGTACTCGCCCACCGCCGGGATGAACACCAGCAGGCTGCCGGCGATGATCCCGTTCTTCGACAGCGGCAGCGTGATGCGCGTGAACGCGACCCACGGTTTCGCGCCGAGGTCGTACGCGGCTTCGAGCAGCGTCAGGTCCATCTTCACGAGGTGCGCATAGAGCGGCATCACCATGAACGGCAGGTACGAATAGACCATGCCGATATAGACGCCCGCATCGCTGTGGTAGAGCCGCAGCGGCGTGTGGATGATGCCGAGCGCGATCAGCGTGTGGTTCAGCAGGCCATCGTCCTTCAGGATGCCGATCCATGCGTACACGCGGATCAGGAACGACGTCCAGAACGGCAGCATCACGGCCATCATCAGCACGTTGCGGCGGTTCGGCTCCGAGCGCGCGATGTAGTACGCCATCGGATAGCCGATCAGCAAACACAGCACCGTCGACACGGCGGCCATCTTCAGCGAGCTGAGATAGGTCGCGATGTACAGGTCGTCCTGCAGCAGGAACGCGTAGTGCGACATCTGCAGCGCAAAGTGCACGACGCCGTCCTTGATCTCGACGAGCGACGTGTACGGCGGGATGCCCATCACCTGGTCGGCGAAGCTGATCTTCAGCACCAGCACGAACGGCAGCGCGAAGAACACGGCCAGCCACAGGAACGGCACGCCGATCGCGACGCTGCGGCCCGACGGCAGGAAGCGCGACAGCGCGGCGAAGCGGCCGCGGCGGGCATGACCCGCGCCGGTGCGCGCGGCGCCGGTCGACACCGGCGCGGAAGGAGTGGAAGCGGAGGTTCTCATCGTGGCGTCCTCACTGCGTCAGCACGACGCCGCTGGCCGGCGACCACGACACGAACACGTCGTCGTTCCACGCCGGTGCGCCGTCGTTCATCAGGTGCGAGCTCGACAGGTTCGACACCACCGTCTTGCCGCTCGGCAGGCGCACGTGGTACAGCGAATAGCTGCCCATGTACGCGATGTCGGTGACGACGCCGCGCGCCCAGTTGTGCTTCGAGCCCGGCTTCTCGCGCGATACGTGGATGCGCTCCGGGCGCACCGAGATGCCGACCGGCATCCCGAGCGGGCCGGTCACGCCGTGGCTCACGTACATGCGCGTTTCGAGGTCGTCGCTTTCGACGAAGATGTGATCGGGCTCGTCCTCGACCACGCGCCCCTCGAACAGGTTGGTCGAGCCGATGAATTCGGCGGAGAAGCGGCTGTTCGGATATTCGTAGACTTCGCCGGGCGAGCCGATCTGCACGATCTTGCCTTCGCTCATCACCGCGAGGCGGCTCGCCATCGTCATCGCCTCTTCCTGGTCGTGCGTGACCATCACGCAGGTCACGTCGACCTTCTCGATGATGTTCACGAGTTCGAGCTGGGTCTTCTGGCGAATCTTCTTGTCGAGCGCGGACATCGGCTCGTCGAGCAGCAGCAGCTTCGGGCGCTTCACCAGCGAGCGGGCCAGCGCGACGCGCTGCTGCTGGCCGCCGGACAGCTGATGCGGCTTGCGCTTCGCATACTTGCTCATCTGCACGAGCGCGAGCGCGTCGGCCACGCGTTCCTTGATCTCGTTTTTTGGTGTGCCTTCCTGCTTCAGGCCGAACGCGACGTTCGATTCGACCGTCATGTGCGGGAACAGCGCGTACGACTGGAACATCATGTTGACCGGGCGGCGGTACGGCGGCAGCGACGCGAGGTCCTCGCCGTCGACGAAGATCTTGCCGGAGGTGGCCGTTTCCAGCCCGGCGAGCATGCGCAGCAGTGTGGACTTGCCGCAGCCCGAGCTGCCGAGCAGCGCGAACAGTTCGTTCTTCGCGATCGTCAGGTTCACGTTGTCGACGGCCGTGCTGTCGCCGAATTTCTTCACGACGTTTTCGATGCGCACGAATGCGTCGTTTTGCGTACGGGGCGCGGCGGCCGGTTGGGTCTGGCGTGCAGCAGCGGAAGAGGGTATCGATTGCATGGGAGTCACCATTCGTTCTTCACGGATTGCAGGCGTGAGCGTCCCCGCGCGAGGCGCGCAACGCGACTCGCGAGCAACGGCTCGTGCCGGATGGAACAGGGCGCGCGGTGCGCGCGAGCGGACGGAGGTCCGCGAATTTCAGGCGGGCAGGCGTACCGCGATGCCTGCGCCGCCGTGATGCATGGCGATCAGTGGCCTGTCTTCAACTGGGCCCACAGACGGTTCTCGAGGCGCAGGATGTCGGCCGGCATCGGCTTCATCAGCACCATCTTCTTCAGCACGTCTTCGGGCGGATAGACGGTCGGGTCCTGCGCGACGGCCGGCGTGACGAACGGATGCGCGGCCTTGTTCGCGGTCGGGTAGAACACCGTGTTGGTGATCGCCGCGTTGACCTTCGGATCGGAAATGTAGTTGATCCACTTCAGCGCGCTCTCGGGATGCGGCGCATCCTTCGGGATCACCATCACGTCGAACCACAGCAGACCGCCTTCCTTCGGATTCGAGAACTTGATGTCGTACGAACGCTTCGCTTCCGCCGAGCGACGGTGCGCGATGCCGACGTCGCCCGACCAGCCGAGCACGACGCACACGTCGTTGTTCGCGAGGTCGTTGATGTAGCCGGACGAGTTGAACTGGGTGATGTACGGGCGGACTTTCTTCAGGACTTCGAATGCGGCCTGGTAATCGCCGGGGTTCTTGCTGTTCGGGTCCTTGCCCATGTATTGCAGCGTGGCGGCGAACACGTCGACGGCCTGGTCGAGGAACGACACGCCGCAGCTCTTCAGCTTCTCCATGTTGGCCGGGTCGAACACCAGCGCCCAGCTGTCGACCGGCGCCTTGTCGCCGAGCGCCTTCTTCACCGCCTGCGCGTTGTAGCCGATGCCGTCGGTGCCGTACGCCCAGGGCACGCCGTACTGGTTGCCCGGATCGGCATCCGAGATCATCTTCATCAGCAGCGGGTCGAGGTTCGCGAGGTTCGGAATCTTCGACTTGTCGAGCTTCTGGTACACGCCGGCCTGGATCTGCTTGGCCATGTAGTTCGAGGTCGGCACGACGATGTCGTAGCCGGAACTGCCGGCGAGCAGCTTCGCCTGGAGCGTGTCGTCGCTGTCGTAGTTGTCGTACTTGACGTGAATACCCGTCTGCTTCTGGAAGTTCGGGATCGTGTCCGGCGCGATGTAGTCGGACCAGTTGTAGACGTTCAGCTCGTCGGCATGCGCCGACGGGCTGGCGACCGACGTGAGCGCGGCCGCGGCGGCGAGGGCGGCGACGGAACAGGCTTGGCGAAGAATGCAGGCACGCATGGTGGAATTCCCTTGAGTGATGGCGGCGTGCGGCGCCCGCCGCACGCCTGTAGGCAAAACCGTTACGAAACGCCCAGTTGCCGGGCGGTGGCATCGACGGCCTTCTTCGCCTTCGACACGAGTTCATCGATTTCCTGGCGCGAGATCACGAGCGGCGGCGACAGCAGCATCCGGTCGCCGGTCGCGCGCATGATCAGGTTGCCGTTGAAGCAGAAGTCGCGGCAGATCGTGCCGACGTCGCCGCCGTTCGCGAAGCGGCGGCGTTCGGCCGGCGCTTCGGCCAGTTGCAGGCTCGCGACCATCCCGTGGCCGTGCACTTCGCCGACGATCGGATGACGCGCGAAGGTTTCGCGCATCAGCGCCTGGAAGTACGGGCCGGTGTCGGTCTTCACCCGCTCGACGATCCCCTCGTCGCGCAGCAGCTTCAGGTTCGCGACCGCGACGGCCGCCGCCACCGGGTGCCCCGAATACGTGAGGCCGTGATTGAATTCGCCGTTGTCGATGATCGGGCGCGCGATGCGCTCGTGAATGCCCACGGCGCCCATCGGCACGTAGCCCGACGTCAGGCCCTTCGCCATCGTGATCAGGTCCGGCTCGAAGCCGAAGTGCTGGTGCGCGAACCATTCGCCGGTGCGCCCGAACCCGCCGATCACTTCGTCGGCGACCAGCAGGATGTCGTACTTGCGGCAGATCCGCTGGATCTCCGGCCAGTACGTCGACGGCGGGAAGATCACGCCGCCCGCGCCCTGGAACGGTTCGCCGATGAACGCCGCGACGTTCTCCGCGCCGAGTTCGAGGATCTTCGCTTCGAGCTGCTGCGCACGCGCGAGGCCGAACGCTTCGGGCGTCTCGCCTGCTTGCGCTTCACCGAAGAAATACGGCTGGTCGATGTGCACGATGTGCTCGACCTTCGACGGCATCTGCTCGTGCATGTAGCCCATCCCGCCGAGCGTGCCCCCCGCGATCGTCGAGCCGTGGTAACCGTTCTTGCGCGAGATCACGTATTTCTTCTGCGGCTTGCCTTGCACGCGCCAGTACTGATGCACGAGACGCAGCACGGTGTCGTTGCCTTCCGAGCCGCTGTTGCAATAGAAGAAGTGGTTGAAGCCGGCGGGCGTCACTTCCGCGAGCATCGCGGAAAGCTCGATCACCGGCGGATGCGTGGTCTTGAAGAACGTGTTGTAGAACGGCAGTTCCTGGATCTGGCGATACGCGGCGTCGGCGAGTTCCTTGCGGCCGTAGCCGACGTTCACGCACCACAGGCCGGCCATCCCGTCGATCACCTTGTTGCCGTCCGAGTCCCACAGATAGACGCCGTCGGCCTTCACGATCACGCGGCTGCCGGCGCGGTTGAGCGCGCCCATGTCCGAGAACGGGTGGATGTGGTGCGCGGCGTCGAGCGCGCGGTATTCGGCGGTCGTGCGTGCCTGCGTCGCGCGCGGCGCGGCGGCCGCGGCGCTCGGCGCGGCCGGCTGGACCCAGGCAGATTCGTTGCGGTAAGTCATGTTTCCTCCGTGATTCCGTATGCGGTTGGCACGCTTAAACGTGCAGCAGCAGATGGCGGCGTTCCCACGAGCTGATCACGCGGAAGAACGCTTCGTATTCGGTTTCCTTCAGCGCGAAATACGCCTTGAGGAATTTGGGCCCGAGGATCTCGCCGAGCGGCTCGCACGCGGCCATCAGCGTCAGCCCTTCCTCGAGGTTGCGCGGCAGCTGGTACGGCAGGCTGTAGCCGTCGCTCACCAGCGGCTCGGTCGGCTCCAGGCGCTGCGTCATGCCGAGATAGCCGGCCGCCAGCGTCGCCGCGAGCGCGAGGTACGGATTGCAGTCGACACCGGGGATGCGGTTTTCGATGCGGCGCGCGGCCGGGCCGGAATGCGGAATGCGGAACCCCACCGTGCGGTTGTCGTAGCCCCACTGCACGTTGATCGGCGCGGCCATGAAGCGCGACAGGCGGCGATACGAGTTGATGTACGGCGCGAAGATCGGCATCAGCGCCGGCGTGTACTTCTGCAGCCCCGCGAGGTAGTTGTAGAACATCGACGTCGCGCCGCCGGTTTCCGGCGACGTGAACAGGTTCTGGCCCGTTTCCTCGTCGACGATGCTCTGGTGCACGTGCATCGCCGAGCCCGGTTCGTCTTCCATCGGCTTGGCCATGAACGTCGCGTACATGTTGTGACGCAGCGCGGCCTCGCGCACCGTGCGCTTGAACAGGAACACCTGGTCGGCCAGCGACAGCGCGTCGCCGTGCATGAAGTTGATCTCCATCTGCGCGGCGCCGACTTCGTGGATCAGCGTGTCGATGTCGAGGTTCTGCGCTTCGCAGTACTCGTAGATGTCTTCGAACAGCGGATCGAATTCGTTGACGGCCTCGATCGAATACGACTGGCGGCCCGTTTCGGGGCGGCCCGTGCGGCCGACCGGCGGACGCAGCGGCAGGTCGGGGTCCTTGTTCATGTCGACCAGGTAGAACTCGAGCTCCGGCGCCACGACCGGTTTCCAGCCCTTCGCCTTGTACAGGTCGAGCACGCGGCGCAGCACGTAGCGCGGCGAGATCTCGACCGGCGAGCCGTCGAAGTGCACGCAATCGTGGATCACCTGCGCGGTCGGGTCCACGGCCCACGGGATCAGGCGGATCGTCGACGTGTCGGGCACGCACACCATGTCGGGGTCGGTCACGCCGGTGAGCGAGCCGTCTTCCGGGTATTCGCCGGTAACGGTCTGCACCATCACGGCTTGCGGCAGGCGCATCGATTCGCCGGACGTGAACTTGTTGCGCGGCGTGATCTTGCCGCGCGCGATGCCGGCCATGTCGGGGATGATCGCCTCGACCTCGGTGATCCGATGCTGCTTCAGAAAGTCTTCGATGTCTTGCATGTCTGTTCTCGTTGTCTGGTGGGCGCGCTCAGGCGAGCGCGGCGGCGGCGATGGCGCGCGTGCGTTCGGCGCGGCGGGCGCGGCACGCATCGCCGAACGCGCGGAAGATCGCGCTCGACAGTGGGTCCTGCGCATGCCGCCATTCCGGATGCCACTGCACGGCCAGCGCGAAAGCCGGTGCGTCGACGACGCTCACGGCCTCGATCAACCCATCCGGCGCGACGGCCTCGATGGCGAGGCCGGAGCCGAGCTGCGCGATGCCCTGCTTGTGCAGCGAGTTCACGTGCACTTCGTCGCGGCCGCCGGCGAGCGCATGCAGCTTGCCGCCGGGCGTCAGGCGCACGACGTGCGCGGGGCCGTATTGCGTGTCCATCGGCGCGTCGTCGTCCTCGCGGTGATCCGCGAAGCCGGGCACTTCATGCACGCGCTGGTGCAGCGTGCCGCCGCAGACGACGTTCAACTCCTGGAAGCCGCGGCACACGGCGAGCACGGGCACGCCGGCGACGATGGCCGCGCGCAGCAGCGGCAGCGTCGTCGCGTCGCGCGCCGGGTCGTGCTTCGTGCCCGGTGCGCTCGGTTCGCCGCCATAGAGATGCGGCTCGACGTTCGAGTAGCTGCCGGTAAACAGCAGCCCGTCGACCGCGTCGAGCACGTCGGCGCTCGACTGGCGCTCGCCGAGGGCCGGCAGCACCATCGCGAGTGCCTGCGCGCCGTCGACGATCGCGGCGACGTACTTGTCGCCGACCGTATGCGACGCGTGCGCGCCGATCTGGGTGAGGTCGGCGGTGATGCCGACGAGAGGTTTCCTTTCCATGACGTCTTCAGTAATCCATAGGGACGTGACGTGCACCGAGCCGGATGCGGCAAAACGCAGGCGCGACACGACCCCGCAGCCGGGCGCAAGGCGCACGGCCGCTGGTGAATGGGCGCAACGGGATGGCGTGGCGATCCGCGCTGCGCGCGACGGTCAGGCCGTCGTTCGTTTCATCGCGATATGCGACGCGCAACGTATGCGCGAACGCGTGCCGTCACCGCACGGACGATGCGGTTGGCGAATCGACAGAAAAAACGAACGACGTGAAGAAAGGAGAGGCGCTACGGCAGCAGCGACGCCACTTCGTCGGTATCGACGGCGACGAATGCGCGTGCGGAAACGGCGTTGTGGCGCCGAACGGAACGACGGGACAGGATGGTGTAGATCGACAGGTGAAGCAGGCGAGGACTATGCCAGCCGCAACTGCCGTCGGAAGCGGGAACGGCGCTGCGCAAACTTCGCACATCGCCTCGATCCCACCTCACCAGAGGGCCACGGACTCTCACGATTACACTCGACTGGTTTGTTGAAAGTATTGAACACCCGATCGTTTCGACGCGCTGGGCGTTTAAAATAATCAAGGTGCCGGCCCCGCATCATTTACATTCGGGGCATCAAATTGTTGCGTTGCGATAACGCTTTTCGATGCCTGTGAAAGCCTGATGACGCTGACCTGAGAGCCAGCATATACGAGCCAATAACGGCGTCAAATGTTTTTTTAAGGTCCTGCATCAGGGCTTTCCCGAGCGTGAAAACAAAAGATTCATAAAAGGAATAATCGACACGGTGTCCATTATTTCGAACGCCTTTCAGGGTTTTCCCCGCTGATGTGCGGCATAAAGTGATTAGAATATTCAACGGCAGTCCACCGCGTCGTTTCACTTTGTCATCGCACTTATCGTGTCCGAAACCGAATCGATGTCCACCGAAGTCGCCGAGCGCCTGCGTTTCGTGCGCAACAAGCATGGCCTGTCGCAGCGCGAACTCGCGAAGCGCGCCGGCGTCACCAACGGCACGATCTCGCTGATCGAACAGGGCCGCGTGAGCCCGTCGGTCGGCTCGCTGAAGAAGCTGCTCGAATGCATCCCGATGAGTCTCGCGGAATTCTTCACGTTCGAGCTCGTCGAATCGCGCGCGGTCGTGTCGCGTCGCGACGAGATGCCGAACCTCGGCAACGAGTCGCTCGCGTTTCATCTGGTCGGTGCGAACGTGAAGGATCGCAACATGTGCATCCTGCGCGAGATCTACCAGCCGCTGGCCGACACGGGGCCCGAGATGCTGGTGCACGCGGGGCACGAGGGCGGCGTCGTCGTGTCGGGCCGGCTCGAGCTGACCGTCGATAGTGCGACGTGGCTGCTCGACCCCGGAGACGGCTACTACTTCGAGAGCCGTTTGCCGCATCGTTTTCGCAATCCCAGCGCGGAGCTGATCTGCGAGGTCGTCTCGGCCAATTCGCCGGCGACCTTCTGACCGCGCGTCACCGCATTCGCTGCAGGCCGGCAGCTTGCCACGCGCACGGCGTGCCGCATCGCGAATGCCCCAACATTGAGGCATCCTGATGAACAAGTTGACTTTGGCTGACTGGCAACACAAGGCGGCGTCGCTCGAGATCGAAGGGCGCGCATTCATCGACGGCGCGTCGCGCGACGCGCACGGCGGCAAGACGTTCGACTGCGTGAGCCCGATCGACGGCCGCGTGCTGGCGAAGGTCGCCGACTGCGGCGAAGCGGACGTGAACGCTGCCGTCGCGGCGGCCCGCCGCGCGTTCGACGCGGGTGTGTGGGCCGGCTTGAATCCGCGCGAGCGCAAGGCCGTGCTGCTGCGCTGGGCCGCGCTGATGCGCGCGCATCTCGACGAACTGTCGCTGCTCGAGACGCTCGACGCGGGCAAGCCGATCGGCGACACGACGACGGTCGACGTGCCGGGCGCCGCGTACTGCGTCGAATGGTTTGCGGAAGCGATCGACAAGGTCGGCGGCGAGGTCGCGCCGGCCGATCATCATCTCGTCGGTCTCGTCACGCGCGAGCCGGTCGGCGTGGTGGCCGCCGTCGTGCCGTGGAACTTCCCGATCCTGATGGCCGCATGGAAATTCGGCCCCGCGCTCGCGGCCGGCAACAGCGTCGTGCTGAAGCCGTCGGAGAAATCGCCGCTGACCGCGATCCGCGTCGCGCAGCTCGCGTTCGAAGCCGGCATCCCGGCCGGCGTATTCAACGTCGTGCCGGGCGCGGGCGAACCGGGCAAGCTGCTCGCGCTGCATCGCGACGTCGACTGCATCGCGTTCACGGGCTCGACGGCGGTCGGCAAGCTGATCATGCAGTACGCGGCGCAGTCGAACCTGAAGCGCGCGTGGCTCGAGCTCGGCGGCAAGTCGCCGAACATCGTGCTGCCCGATTGCCCCGATCTCGACCGCGCGGCGCGGACGGCGGCCGGCGCGATCTTCTACAACATGGGCGAGATGTGCACGGCCGGCTCGCGGCTGCTCGTGCATCGCGACATCAAGGACGCGTTCATCGAGAAGCTCGTCGCGGCCGCCCGCGCGTACGTGCCGGGCAATCCGCTCGATCCGTCGGTATCGATGGGCGCGATCGTCGACGGCATCCAGCTCGAGCGCGTGCTGGGTTACATCGAAGCGGGGCGCGGCGAAGGCCGGCTCGTCACGGGCGGTGCGCGCGTGAACGCGGAAACGGGCGGCTTCTACGTGGAGCCGACGGTGTTCGAGGTGAAGCCCGATGCGAAGATCGCGCGCGAGGAAATCTTCGGGCCCGTGCTGTCGGTGATCGTGTTCGACGACGTCGACGAGGCCGTGCGGATCGCGAACGACACCGAATACGGGCTGGCCGCGGCCGTGTGGACGTCGAACCTGACGACCGCGCACGACGTGTCGCGCCGGCTGCGTGCGGGCACCGTGTGGGTGAACTGCTATGACGAGGGCGGCGACATGAACTTCCCGTTCGGCGGCTACAAGCAGTCGGGCAACGGTCGCGACAAGTCGCTGCATGCGCTCGAGAAGTACACGGAACTGAAGTCGACGCTGATCCGGCTGCGCTGACGCGCTACCGGGGCGGGGGCGGGCGCGTCGCCGTGCGGCGCCGCGCCCGCGGCCTTCGGTGCGCGTTACGCGGCGCGCAACGCGGGATGGAAGCCGGCGGCCTCGATGATCGACTGCACGCGCTCGGCGCCTTGCGCCGAGTCGACCTTGACGATCTTCGCCGCGACGTCGATGTCGAGCTTCGCGGCGGGGTCGGCGGCCGTCACCGCGCGCGTGATGGCGTTGGCGCAGCCGCCGCAGGTCATGTCCTGGACTTCGAATTCCATCGTGTTCTCCCGGGTTGATGGTTGACGAATAGGTTCAGCATGAAGCTTGCCATGGTGGGAAGGTCAAGCGCCGCATGCGGCGACGTGCATCGCATCAGCCATTTGTAATGCTGAGGTCTGACGAATAGCCAATCGCGTGCGCGCGTCAGTCCGAATTTTTCCCGATTGACGATTGTCCATTATCGGAGAAATCCGGCGGAGCCTTGCGTGGCAACGGGCGTGCGGGATCGACTGCCCACGATCTCCCTGAGCCGAGTAAGGGTACTCCGAGGTGAAAATGCGAATCGATCTTAGTATCGATTCCCTTCGATATTTCAAACCATTACGCACATGACCCGTTTCGCTCTCGGTTTCGCACTGGCCCTGCTGGGCGCCTCGGCAACGTCCGCCTTCGCTGCCGACGACGTCGTCAACCTGACGCTGAAGGACCACAAGTTCTCGCCCGATGGCGTGACGATCCCCGCTGGCAAGAAGGTGAAATTCGTCGTGAAGAACCTCGACGCGACGCCCGCGGAATTCGAAAGCGACGACTTCAAGGCCGAGAAGGTCGTGCCGGCCGGCAAGTCGGTCGAGATCCTGGTCGGGCCGCTGAAGGCGGGGACCTACGAGTTCCACGACGAGTATCACGAAGCGCAGTCGAAGACGCATCTGACCGTCAAGTAAGCCGATACCGACATGCTGTCTACCGCCCTGATCGTCTTTCGTGAAGTGCTCGAGGCCGCGCTGGTGGTCTCGATCGTGATGGCCGCCACGAAGGGCGTGCCGCGGCGCGGCTGGTGGGTGGGCGGCGGGCTGGTCGGCGGCGTGGTCGGCGCCGGCCTGATCGCGGCGTTCGCCGACGTGATCTCGCAATGGGCTTCGGGCATGGGCCAGGAAGTCTTCAACGCAGGCGTGATGTTCGTCGCGACGCTGATGCTTGCGTGGCATTGCATCTGGATGAGCCGGCACGGCCGCGAAATGGCGCTGCACATGGGCGAGGTCGGCCGGGCGGTCGCGGCCGGCAGCCGGCCGCTGACCGGGCTCGCGATCGTGGTCGGCGTCGCGGTATTGCGCGAAGGCTCCGAGGCCGTGCTGTTCCTGTACGGGATCGCGGCGGGCGATCCGGGCCAGACGCCGCAGATGATCGTCGGCGGGCTGCTCGGCGTGCTCGGCGGGGCGGGGCTCGGCTACGCGATGTATGCGGGCCTGCTGCAGATTCCGTTGAAGCGCCTGTTCTCCGTCACCAACGCGCTGATCGTGCTGCTCGCCGCGGGCATGGCGAGCCAGTGCGTCGGCTTCCTGCTGGCGGCCGGCCTCGTGCCGTCGTGGGGCGATGCGGTCTGGGACACGTCGTGGCTGCTCAAGGAATCGAGCATCGTCGGCAAGGCGCTGCACACGCTGATCGGCTATACCGCGCGGCCGGCGGGCATCCAGATCGCCGCGTACGTCGCGACGCTCGTGGCGATCGTCGTGCTGACACGGCTCGTCGGCCGGCCGCAGCAGACGCTGAGGCCGCCGCACGCCGCTGCGTGAGTGGAGTGTTGCCGGGTTTCCGGGTTCGAATGAAAGAAGGGGCGTCATGGACGCCCCTTCTTTCATTTGCGGTGCGTGACGCGCCTGCGCTCGCTCAGCTGTGGTTGTCGATCCACGCGCGTGCCCATTCGAGCCCGGCATCGCGCGCGTCGTCTTCGGTGTCGAACACGCCGAGCACGCCCGACGCCTCGACGAGCCGGTTGTTCTGCGTGATCGTGCCGCTCGCCGCGAAGCGCTCGGGCTGCATGATCTCGTCCTGCTGCAGGATCGCGTGGCCCCAGATCTGGTAGCCGTGGTAGGTCTGCGCTTCCATTATCGAGTCACCTCCGCGGAGCGGCCGTGCGTGCCGACCTGCAGCACGTTGCCGTCCGGCGTGTATTGACGCGGGATGTCGGAGAAGGTGAGCGCGCGCGTCGCGTCCGGCGCGGCCGGCTGCATCACCGTGAGACGCCCGGGCGCCGGTTGCGCGACGGGGCGCGGGGCGGCACGGGTTTCGGTCGCGGTGGCGGCCGGGCGGTGCGAGCCCGCTTTCACGGCCTGCGCGACGCGGCGCTTGGGCGGTTTCGCGGCTGCTTTCGGCGTGGCGCTCGCGTGCTTCTCCGCGCTCTTGCCGGTGCGCGCGTCGGCGCCCGGGTGGGCAGTCGGCAGACGGGCATCCGGCGTACGGGCTGCGGGCTGCCGCGCCTCGGGCGGGTTCCAGACCTCGACATAGTGCTCGGCGGCCCAGCCTGTCGACGCGAACGTCAGCGCCAGCAATCCGCATCCAAACAGTCTTACCATTGTCTCTCCGTCATATTCGTTGCGGCGCGTCCGGTCGGGGCCGTGCAGGGGCATTCGGGGAAGCCGGCTCAGGAGAACACCTCGAGCCCGTGTTTCTCGACGATCTGGAGCATGCGCGCGGCGATGCCGCTCGGCCGCTTGTCCCCCTGTTCCCATTGGCGGATCGTCGACGTCGTCGTGTTCAGGTAGAGCGCAAACACGCTCTGGCTGACGTTGACCGACTTGCGGATGCGGGCGATCGCTTCCGGATCGAACTGCGGCGCGGCTTCGATGCAGAGATCGTCGTATTCCCGCATCGTCTTCTTGTCGATCAGTTGCGCACGATACAGGCCGGACGCGGCGCTGTGGATCGCCTCCGTCGCATCGCTCTTGAATCGACTCTTAGCCATTGCAAATCTCCACAAGCTCTTTCAGTGCGACCAGCGTCGCGATGTCGCTGTCGGTGTGTCGACCCACGTCCGCGGCGAGCTTTCTGAACGCGCGCAGTTCGCATGCGTCGATGTCGTCGCGGTCGCATTTCGCGAACAGGAACACGAACACCCACGTGTGCCCGACCTTGCCCAGCACGATCCCGCGCTGCCGATTGCCGTCGAGGCGCTTTTTCCAGACGTTGCCGCCGAGATCGACGCCCTGGCCGCGGGCCAGTTCCCGCACCGCGCGGCAGAGTTCGCCATCGGCGATTCCCGCTTTCCCGGCTGCCTTGTGAAACCACTTCGTCTTGAAGACGCGTCGTACGGAAGCAGACATGTCGAGCCGATCGAGTTAGCACAGGATTATATACCACTACGTGGTACATATTTCGACCTGGCCAAACGGCCTGCCTCACACCCGCAAGCGGTCGGGAGGGCCCGGCGAGGGGCCCTCCCGTCGCCGCGTATTACTCCACCGTCACCGATTTCGCGAGGTTGCGCGGCTTGTCGACGTCGGTGCCGCGCGCACACGCGGTGTGATACGCGAGCAGCTGCAGCGGCACGACGTGCAGGATCGGCGATAGTTGCCCGTAGTGCTCCGGCATCCGGATCACGTGCAGGCCGTCGTCGTTGACGATCTGCGTGTCGGCATCGGCGAACACGTACAGTTCGCCGCCGCGCGCACGCACTTCCTGCATGTTCGACTTCAGCTTTTCGAGCAGCGTGTCGTTCGGCGCGACCGTGACGACCGGCATCGCTTCCGTGACGAGCGCGAGCGGCCCGTGCTTCAGTTCGCCGGCCGGATAGGCCTCGGCGTGGATGTACGAGATTTCCTTCAGCTTCAACGCGCCTTCGAGCGCGATCGGGTAATGCAGCCCGCGGCCGAGGAACAGCGCGTTTTCCTTGCGCGCGAATTCCTCCGACCACGCGATGATCTGCGGCTCGAGCGCGAGCACGCTGTTCAGCGCGGCCGGCAGATGGCGCAGCTCCTTCAGGAATTGCGCTTCCTGCGCGGCATCGACGTGCCCGCGCAGCTTGCCGAGCGTCGCGGCCAGCACGAACAGCGCGACGAGCTGGGTCGTGAACGCCTTCGTCGATGCGACGCCGATCTCGGTGCCCGCGTGCGTCAGGAACTGCATTTCGGTCAGGCGCACCATCGCGCTCGTCGCGACGTTGCAGACCGCGAGCGTGTGCGTGTGGCCGAGCGACTGCGCATGCTTGAGCGCGGCCAGCGTATCGGCCGTCTCGCCCGACTGCGAGATCACCAGCACGAGCTGGCGCGGGTTCGGCACCGACTCGCGATAGCGGTATTCGCTGGCGATCTCGACCTGGGTCGGGATCTTCGCGATCGATTCGAGCCAGTACTTCGCGGTGAGGCCCGAGTAGTAGCTCGTGCCGCACGCGAGGATCAGCAGGCTGTCGATGTCCGCGAACGCGGCGGGCGCGGCGTCGCCGAACAGCGTCGCGTCGAAGGCTTCCGTCTGCGGCACCGTGTCGCCGATCGCGCGCGGCTGCTCGAAGATTTCCTTCTGCATGAAGTGGCGATAGGGGCCGAGCTCGACCGCGCCGCCGTATGCGCTGACCACGCGGATTTCGCGCTGCGCGGTGGCGCCGTGGCGATCGACGATCGTCACGCCGTCGAGCGACAGCTCGCATACGTCGCCTTCCTCGAGGAACGTGAAGCGGTCGGTGCTGCCCGCGAGCGCGAGCGCATCGGACGCGAGGAAGTTCTCGCCGTCGCCGTGACCGACGACGAGCGGCGAACCCTGGCGCGCGCCGACGACGGTGTGCGGCTGGTCCTTGTGGATCACCGCGATCGCATACGCGCCGTGCAGCTGCTGCACCGCTTCGCGCACCGCGTCGAACAGGTTGCCGCGGTACAGGCTGTGCACCAGGTGCGCGATCACTTCGGTGTCGGTCTGCGACACGAATTCGTAGCCCTTGGCTCGCAGCGCGTCGCGCAGCGGCTCGAAATTCTCGATGATGCCGTTGTGCACGAGCGCGAGCGCGTTCGACGAGAAGATCGGGTGCGCGTTGTGCGTGACGGGCGCGCCGTGGGTGGCCCAACGCGTGTGCGCGACGCCCGTCGCGCCTTCGAGGTGCGTGTCGCGCACCTGCGTGTCGAGATCGGCGACGCGCGCGACGCTGCGCGCGCGCTTCGGTGCGCCCGGCTCGAGCACGGCGACGCCGCACGAGTCGTAGCCACGGTATTCGAGGCGCCGCAATCCTTCGATCAGCACCGGAACGATATTACGTTGCGCAACTGCGCCGACAATGCCGCACATGAATGGTCAATCCTGTCAGTCGAAGCGGGCGCCGCGTGGGCGCCCGCAAAAGGTTCAGCTCTTCTTCTTGACCGGGCGGACGTAGCCGCTCTTCGCGGTCTGCGTCTTCTCGTTCAACGCGAGGACGCCCTCGGCCACGTCCTTCCAGATCGTCGTGCCGGCGGCGATCGTCACGCCGCGGCCGACGCGCACGGGCGCGACGAGCTGCGTGTCGGAGCCGACGAACACGTCGTCCTCGATCACGGTGCGGAACTTGTTCGCGCCGTCGTAGTTGCAGGTGATCGTGCCCGCGCCGATGTTCACGCGCGCGCCGATGTCGGCGTCGCCGATGTACGTGAGGTGGTTCGCCTTCGAGCCGTGGCCGATCACCGCGTTCTTCACCTCGACGAAGTTGCCGACGTGCGCTTCGTCCGCGAGCTGCGCGCCGGGGCGCAGCCGCGCGTACGGGCCGATCACGGTGTGCGCGCCGAGTTCGGCGCCGTCGATGTGCGTGAACGCGTCGATGCGCGTGCCCGCGCCGACCGACGCGTTGCGGATCACGCAGTTCGCGCCGATCGTCACGTTGTCGGCGAGCGTCACGTTGCCTTCGAACACGCAGTTCACGTCGATCGACACGTCGCGGCCGCAGCGCAGCGTGCCGCGCACGTCGACGCGCGCCGGATCGGCGAGCGTGACGCCGTCGACGAGCAGCGCGTCGGCGACGTTGCGCTGGTGAATGCGCTCGAGCTCCGCGAGCTGCGCCTTGCTGTTCACGCCGAGCGTTTCCCATTCGTCGTCGGGCTGCGACGTGACGACCTCGAAGCCGGCCTCGATCGCGAGTTCGACGACGTCGGTCAGGTAGTACTCGCCCTGCGCGTTTTCGTTCTTCAGCGCGCCGAGCCACATCGAGAGCTGCGCCGTGGGCGTGACGATGATGCCGGTGTTGATCTCGGCGATCTTCAGCTCTTCCGGCGACGCATCCTTCTGCTCGACGATGCGCGTGACGAAGCCGGACGCGTCGCGCACGATGCGGCCGTAGCCGGTCGGGTCGTCGAGCGTGACGGTGAGGATGCCGTAGCGGCCGTCGCGCGCGGCATCGACGAGACGCTGCAGCGTCGACGCACGGGTGAGCGGCACGTCGCCGTACAGCACGAGCGTCGGTTGCGCGGGATCGAGGAGCGGCAGCGCCTGGCGCACCGCGTGGCCGGTGCCGAGCTGCTCGGCCTGCACCGCGAACTGGACGTCGGGTGCGGCGACCGCGGCCTGAACCTGCTCGGCGCCGTGGCCGACGACGACGACGAGCCGGGACGGCTGCAGCGTGCGCGCGGTGTCGATGACGTGGGAGAGGAGCGGCCTGCCGGCCAAGGGGTGAAGCACTTTCGGCAGCGCGGAACGCATGCGCTTGCCGGTGCCTGCCGCCAAAATCACGATATTCATGGCGCGCGCGTGGGTCAGAGTTCGAAGCCGTCCATTTTAGCATGCGGCCCTTGTCGCTCCGGGCCTGTCGCGGCGGGGCGACAACGCCGAAACGAGGCCGCCGGCCCCGGTTTCGGCGGGTGTTCCGGCCCTGCTTACAGGTCGTCGAACTGGACGATCGAGATCGGTTGGGCGGCGCCCGGCGCCGCCGCGTCGTCACCCGATGCGCACGGTTCCTCGTCGAACGCGATGTCGCCTTGCGGATCGGCTTCGCCCGTCGCGCGCAGCGACTGGAACGGGTATAGCGTCGTGTCCATCAGGTGCGACGGCACGACCTTCGCGAGCGCGTTGAACATGTTGTCGACGCGGCCCGGGAAGCGTTTGTCCCATTCGCGGATCAGCGCCTTCATTTCCGCGCGCTTCAGGTTCGGCTGGCTGCCGCACAGGTTGCACGGGATGATCGGGAATTCGCGCAGCTCCGCGTATTTCTCGAGATCGGTTTCCTTCACGTACGCGAGCGGGCGGATCACGATGTTCTTGCCGTCGTCCGACTGCAGCTTCGGCGGCATTCCCTTCAGTTTGCCGCCGTAGAACATGTTCAGCAGCAGCGTCTGCACGATGTCGTCGCGGTGATGGCCGAGCGCGATCTTGGTCGCGCCGAGCTCGCCGGCCACGCGGTACAGGATGCCGCGGCGCAGCCGCGAGCACAGCGAGCAGGTCGTCTTGCCTTCCGGCACGAGCCGCTTGACGATGCTGTAGGTGTCCTGGTTCTCGATGTGGAACGGCACGCCGACCTGCTTCAGGTATTCGGGCAGCACGTGCTCGGGGAAGCCCGGCTGCTTCTGGTCGAGGTTCACCGCGACGATGTCGAAGTCGATCGGCGCGCGCTCGCGCAGGCGCAGCAGCACGTCGAGCATCGCGTAACTGTCCTTGCCGCCCGACAGGCACACCATCACCTTGTCGCCCTGCTCGATCATGTTGTAGTCGCCGATCGCCTGGCCGACCTGGCGCACGATCCGCTTGAACAGCTTGTTGTTCTCGTACGCTTCCTTCTGCTCGCGGCGCGTCAGCGCGGGGCGGCCGGCCGGCGCGGCGGCGTCGTCCAGCGTGGCGGCGTCGGCCGCCGTGTCGTTCATGTGGGGGGCGTTCATTGGCGCTCCTCGTCCTTGATGCGAAAGACTTCGACGCCGACGGCGTCGCAGTCCGGATAGGCGTCCGGTTTCTCGGTACGGACACGTACCGCGCGCACGGTATCGTGCGCCAGCAGGTGCGCGGCGATCGAATCGCACAGCGTTTCCTGCAGGTGGATGTGGCCGCGCGCCAGGCTCTGCGCGACGCTCTGCTTCATCAGGTCGTAGTCGACGACTTCGTGCAGCCGGTCGTCGACGGGGGTGGACAGCGCGAGCGGCACGAACAGGTCGATGTTGATGACGACGCGTTGCTCGCCGCGCTTCTCGTGTTCGAAGGCCCCGATGTTGATGTGCACCTCGTAGTCGCGCAGGTAGAGCCTGCGGCAATCCGCGAGGCGGGGGTGCAGGAGAGCGGAAAACATGGTCGTCCCAGTCAAATTGGCGTGCGCGCACGCAAAGCGGCGCGGGCGGCGGCGCTCAGGCCGCACCCGCGCGGTTCATTCATTCGGGCCGGCGGCGGGCGGCACCAGGTGCTCGCCGCCGTCGACGGTCAGCGTCGCGCCCGTCACGCCGGGCGCGCTCGCGAGATAGCAGGCGGCCGCCGCGATGTCGTCCGCGTGCGGCGCGTGGCCGCGCACGAGCGCCGCGACCCGCACCTTCGGTGCGAGCGCCAGCGCGAGCGCCGACGTCGCGCGGTTCAACGCGGCCTGCATCAGCGCGTGCGACAGCTGCGCCGGTGCCGGGTGAAACAGGGCCTGATCCAGCACGTGGATCGCGCACGCGCGCAGCGTTTCGTCGTCGCGTGCGGCATCGGGCGTCGCATCGGCGAGCGCGCGGGCCAGCGCGAGCGGCGCCGTCACGTTGCGGGCGAGCGCGGCGGCGAGCGACGCGCCGTCCACCGTGTGCGCGTCGTCGGCGCCGGCGCTGGCGCTGACGAACACCGCGCACGCGGGCCGGCCGAGCGCTTCGCCGCACGCGGCGACGAGGGCCGCGGCATCGGCTTCCAGGGCCGGATCGGCGTCGAGCACGGCCGCGCGGCGGCCCAGCGCCGCGACTTCGGCGACGAGTGCGTCGGCGGCCGCGCGCGGCGCGCCGTGGCTGCGCTGCAGCGCGACGTCCCAGCCGCGGCGGGCGAAACCCGTCGCGAGCGCACGGCCGATCGACGCGGCGTCGGCCGCGCTGCCCAGGGCGCCCGTGACGAGCACCACGCGTGGGGTCGACGTATCGGCTGAAACGGTCATTTACAATGCCGGGATGAACCCGAAAGCTCACGAACCCGCTAGTCTACCTGCTCCCGGCCCTGACGCGCTCGCGCAGTCCGAAACCCTCGCCGCGCAACTGCGCGACGAGATCGCGGCGGCCGGCGGCTGGCTGTCGTTCGACCGCTTCATGGAACGCGCGCTGTATGCGCCGGGCCTCGGCTATTACAGCGGCGGCGCGCGCAAGTTCGGGCGCCGCGCCGACGACGGCAGCGACTTCATCACCGCGCCCGAGCTGTCGCCGCTGTTCGCGCAGACGCTCGCGCAACCGGTGGCCGAGGCGCTCGCGGCGAGCGGCACGCGCCGCGTGATGGAATTCGGCGCCGGCACCGGCAAGCTCGCGGCCGGGCTGCTCGCGGCGCTCGACGCGCTCGGCGCCGAACTCGACGAATACCTGATCGTCGACCTGTCCGGCGAGTTGCGCGAACGGCAGCGCGACACGATCGAAGCCGCGGTGCCGGCGCTGGCCGCGAAGGTGCGCTGGCTCGACGCGCTGCCCGAGCGGTTCGACGGCGTCGTGGTCGGCAACGAGGTGCTCGACGCGATGCCGGTGCGCCTCTTCGCGAAGGCGGATGGCGCGTGGCGCGAGCGCGGCGTCGCGCTCGACGCGCGGCACGCGTTCGTGTTCGACGACCGGCCGGTCGGCGCGGCCGGCCTGCCGGCGGTGCTCGCGGCGCTGGACGTCGGCGACGGCTACGTGACCGAAACGCACGAGGCCGCGCTCGCGTTCACGCGCACCGTCTGTACGATGCTCGGCCGCGGCGCGGTGCTGCTCATCGACTACGGTTTTCCCGCGCACGAGTACTACCATCCGCAGCGCGACCGCGGCACGCTGATGTGCCACTACCGTCACCACGCGCACGACGATCCGTTCGTCTACCCGGGCCTGCAGGACCTCACCGCGCACGTCGAATTCACCGGCATCTATGAGGCGGCGGTCGCCACCGGCGTCGACTTGCTCGGCTACACGTCGCAGGCGCGCTTCCTGTTGAACGCGGGCATCACCGACGCGCTGGCCGCGATCGACCCGTCCGACATCCGCGCGTTCCTGCCGGCCGCGAACGCGGTGCAGAAGCTGATCTCGGAAGCCGAGATGGGCGAGCTGTTCAAGGTGATCGCGTTTTCGCGCGGGATCGACGGCACGCTCGACGCGTTCGCGCGCGGCGACCGCTCGCACGCGCTCTGACGGGCCAGGGCCTGTTTCCATATGGAACGCACATGCTCCGCTGGCTATTGACGACGTTCATCGCGGTGATGATCCTGACGCGCTGCTGGCCGTGGCTCGGCAAGCTCGGCATCGGGCGGATGCCGGGCGACGTCACGCTGACGCTGGGCGGGCGGCGCTACCCGTTCCCGTTCATGTCGACGCTGGTGCTGACGATGCTGCTCTCGATGGTGGCGCGGCTGCTCTGAGCCGAAGACGGCGCGGCCGGGCCGCGGCGCGCGCATGACAGTTCGCGCGTTACAGCTCGCGCGTTACAGCTCGATTTCGCCGAGGATCCGGTGCGCAAGCGCCTTCGCTTCCTCGAACGCTTCTTCCTCGCTCGAACTCGTCGTGTGAACGTCGTAGCGCATGTTCTCCGTCTCGTCGCCGTCGTCCCGCGCGAGGATCACGTAGCCCTGAAACTCGCCGTTGTCCGCGCGGTGCGTATGCGCCTTGGCCGTATAGATGCCTTTGGTGAACGTGTTCGTGTCCATCGTGCTCTCCCGCGAAAAGGACACTTCATCGTAGCACTGCGGCGCAACATGTACAGCGCCGCTTATCGGTGACCGATCGGCGATCGGCCACCGTACTGCCGGCGTCGTTCCTTCAACGTCCCTTCATCCTTCGAGCAGCGCGACGACCTCGTCGAGCGTCGGCGCGTGCGCGCCCGTGTGCCGGCACGCGGCGGCGCCGGCCGCCACCGCGAACGCGAGATGCTCGCGCCAGCCGCGCTGCGGCGCGGCCATCAGGCTGAACAACAGGCCGCCGATCGACGCGTCGCCCGCGCCGACGGTGTCGGCCACCTCCACGCGCGGCGGGCTGGCTTCGTGCACGTCGCCGTCCGCGTAGAGCGTCGCCGTCTGCGCGCCGCGCGTGACGAGCACCGCCGCCCGCGGGTTCAGCGCGCGCACGGCCGTGATCGCGTCGGGGCCGTCGCCGCCGAACAGGTGCCGCAGGTCTTCGTCGGACACCTTGATCAGGTCGGCTAGGGCGGCCATCTTCTCCAGCGTTGGCCGGTACGCGGCCGTCATCAGGTTCCGCACGTTCGGATCGAAGCTGATCTTCACGCCGCGCGCGTGCAAATCGGCCGCGAGCGCGGCCAGCGTGCCCGCGAGCGGCTCGCGCACGAGGCTGATGCAGCCGAAATGCGCCCATTGCACGTGCTCGGTCCAGCCGGCCGGCAGACGCGCCGGGTCGAACGCGAGATCCGCGCTCGCTTCGCCGATGAAGAAGTACGCGGGCGGGCGCGTCTCGTGGACGATCGCGAGCAGCGGCGGCCGCGGGGCCCGTTGCAGGAAGCGCAGGTCGAGGCCGGCCGCTTCGCTCGTGTGCCACAGCACGTCGGAGAAGCAGTCTTCGCCGATCGAGCCGGCGAGCGCGCTCGGCACGCCGAGCCGGGCGACGGCGCGCGCGACGTTCCAGCCGGCGCCGCCTGGCACCGACGTCCACTGCGCGTCGCCCGCGCGCACCATGTCGGTCAGGATGTCGCCCGCCGACACGAAAGCCGGAAACGTGCCGCCGCTCATTGCGTCGGCTCGCTGCGTTGCGTGCGCGCGAGGGTCGCGAGCACGTCGTAGCAGGCGCCCATCGTGTGATAGTCGGTCTTGCCGGCCGGGCTCTTCTCGTCGCTGTACTTGCGGTTGTCGCAGGTGAGGATCCGGTACCACGCGCCGTAGCGGTGATCGACGAAATGCGCCCAGCTGTAGCGCCAGATCTCGTCGTACCAGTCCCAGAAGCGTTCGCTGCCGGTGCGCGCGCCGAGCATCGCGGCCGCCGCGAAGGTTTCCGCCTGCACCCAGAAATACTTGTTGTGGTCGCAGATCGTGAAGTCGGGGCCGAAGCCGTAGCAGAGGCCGCCGTGATCGGCGTCCCACGCGTGCGTGAGCGCCGCGTCGAACAGCTCGGCCGCGCGCGGCGCGAGCCAGTCGAGCGGGCGGTGCCGCTCGAGGATCAGCAGCAGCTTCGCCCATTCGGTCTGGTGCCCGGGCTGGAAGCCCCACGGCCGGAAGATGTTCGAGCTGTCTTCCTTGTTGTAGTCCCAGTCGACCGACCAGTCCGCATGGTAGTGCTCCCACACGAGGCCGCCCGACAGCGCGGCCTGGCGCTGCGTGATGTGCGAGGCGAGCTTTTCCGCGCGATCGAGGTACGTGAGGTGGCCGGTCGCCTCGTAGGCGGCGAGCAGCGCTTCCGTCATGTGCATGTTCGCGTTCTGGCCGCGATACGACGACACGATCCAGTTCGGCGTCGCGTCGTCCGCATACAGGCCCGCGGCCGCATCCCAGAAGCGGTGCTCGGCGAGCTCGTAGGTGGCCGCGATCAGCGGGCGCGCTTCGTCGATGCCGGCCATCGTCGCGTGCGCGGCCGCGAGCAGCACGAACGCGAGCCCGTAGCAGTGGCGCGTGCCGTCGAGCGTCGCGCGCTTGCCGCCGTCGCGCCAGTCGAGCTCCCAGTCGTAGCCCTGCAGCGCGTCGTCCCAGTGCGCGTCGCGCAGGAAGCGCAGCCCGTGGCGCGCGTAGTCCAGGTGGCGCGGATCGCCGAAGTGGCGGTACGCCATCGCGTAGTTGAAGACGAACCGGCAGGTGCTGACGAGGTGGCGCGACGTGCGGTTGTAGATGCTGCCGTCGTCGCGGAAGTAATGGTAGAAGCCGCCCGTCGGGTCGAATGCGTTGGTCGCGTAGAAGCGCAGCGTGTCTTCGATGTGCGACAGCAGGAACGACGGATCGCGGAAGCTCGCGACGAACGGTACGGCGGGCGTGTGGGCGGCCGGCGCGGCCGTGCAGGGTTGGACCGGGGGCATGTTCATGATTCGGTGGCCGTTACGGTATCGAGTGCCGGGGAGCCGGCGGGCTGGCTGCTGGCCCGCACGATCAGCTCGACGGGCAGGGAAATCTCGGTGCGCTCGGGCGCGTCGGCGAGCAGCAGCTCGACGCCGCGGCGGCCGAGCGCTTCCTTGTCGACCGCGAGCGTCGTGAGCGGCGGGTTCGCGTGCGCGGCGGCCGGGATGTCGTCGAAGCCGACGATCGCGATGTCGTCCGGAATCCGCAGGCCGCGCGCGATGCATACGCGCTGCGCGGCCAGCGCGGCCGCGTCGTTGTATGCGAACACGGCTTCGGGCCGCGGGCCGGGCGCGTCGAGCAGTTGCTCCATCGCACGCGCGGCGCCCGTGTCCGGGTCGAGCCCCGCGTCGATCGTCACTTCGTACGCGGGATCGAACAGCCGCCCGGCTTCGAAGAACGCGCGCCGGTAGCCGATCGCGCGCTGCGCGATGCTGTAGTGCGCGGCCGAGCCGCCGATGAAGGCGATCCGCGAGCGGCCGGTGGCGAGCAGATGGCGCATCGCGAGCGCCGCGCCCGTCGCGTTGTCGATGTTGACCGAGCGCAGCCCGGGCGCCCACAGGTCGATCAGCACGAGCGGCCGGCCGGTGGCGGCGAGCGCCTCGATCGTCTCGGGCTCGATGAAGCCGGCGACCGCGATCGCGTCGGGCGCGTGCGGGCGCATCTGGCGCAGCACGTCGTCGTTCGGGCCGACCGTGAGCAGCGTCGGCACGATGCCGCGCTCGCGGCACGCGTCCTCCACGCCGTGCAGCACGTGCGAGAAGAACGGGCTCGCGGGAAAGCGGTTGTGCTGGCGGTGCAGCAGGAAGGTGAGCCGGCGGATGCGCGGCCGCAACTGGGCGGGATCGTAGCCGAGCTGCTGGGCGATCCCGACGATGCGCGCACGCGTGGCTTCGGACAGGCCGGGCTGGTTTTTCAGCGCGCGGGAGACGGTGCCGATCGAGACCTCTGCCGCCCGCGCCACATCGCGAATGGTCGTACCCATCGTTCGGGGTCCGGTTTGTTTAGGTTGAAAGCGATTGTATAGTAAAACGGATGGCGGAATTCGGGCCGGATAACCGGGGAATACCCGCGAATAACGGGTTTTTAAGCGCTAATCTGCGAAAACGCCGTTACTAAAAATACTAAACAAAACGCGAAAAAGGCAAGGTGGGGGTGCGGGTGTCTGGCGGGGCGGATGGCGCCCGCCGGAAAGGCAACAGCGCGGCTGCGGGGCAGGGGCGAGCATGAGGGCGCGGCGCCCTTGGCCTGCGCGCGTGACGACGACGTGCCGTTGCGCAACGGCCGAATCTTGCGCCGCCTCGCATCGGCCCCGTCGCACGATGCGCAGGTGCTTCCGTGTTCCGTGCATCCCCGGCGACTAGCGCGCCGTTCAGCCCGCCCCCGCCACCGCCACGGCCGGCGGTTCGCCGCGATCGCGCAGCGCGGCGCGGCCGGCATCGAGATCGACGACCGCGAGCCCGTCCGGCTGCTGCTTCGCCCGCCGCTTCGCGAGCGCCGCGACCGACGCGATCTCGTCGCTGCCGTAGCGTTTCGCGCCGTGCGCGCCGGCCGGCACGCCGACCGCGCCGATCGCCATCGTCACGAAGCCGAAGAACGCCGGATTGCCGTGGCGGTCCTCGCCGCGCAGCCCGCCCGCCTGCCGGTCGACCTGCGTGTAGAAGAGTTGCGCGCCGTCGTTGAAGCGCGCGATCGCGTCGGCGGCGCGCTCGCGCCAGTCGTCGCGCTGGAACAGCACGAGGAAATCGTCGCCGCCGACGTGGCCGAGAAAGTCGCGTTGCGGATCGCACACGCCGGCCAGCACCGTCGCGGCGAACTTCAGCACTTCGTCGCCCTGCCAGTAGCCGTACTGGTCGTTGAACGGCTTGAACTGGTTCAGGTCGACGTAGCACGCGTGAAAGCCGGCGTCGCGCTGGAGCAGGCGGTCGATGTGCGCGCTGATCGGGATGTTGCCGGGCAGGAAGGTCAGCGGATTCGCGTAGCGCGCGGCCTCGATGCGCATCTCGGTCACCGCGCGTACCAGGCTCTCGCCGGTGCCGAGCCCGACATAGCGGCCGTGCTCGGTGATCACGAAGCCGTCGGCGAGATAGCGCTGGTCGTGGCTCGCGAGCAGCATCGCGAGCTGCTCGAAGGTGGTCGCGTTGTCGATCATCAGCGGCGCGTCGTTCGCGAACTGCAGGCACGGTTTCTTGCCGAACACCTCGCGGTGATACGGCAGCGCGAAGCGGTCGATGAAGCCGCGCCGATTCACGAGCGCGACCGGCCGCCCGCGTTCCACGAGCGCGACCGCGTGCAGGTCGGGCATCCGGTTGAACAGCTCGAGCACGTCGTTGCTGGTCGCGTCGCGCGGCAGCGCCGGGGCGGGCACGAGCATCTTCCCGGCGATCGTGCCGGCCGGCCGCACCGCGCGCGTCACGCCGGGAAACACCGCGATGTGCGGCGCGCGGATCGCGTCGCGCGCGGCCGGCGCGACCACCCGCGACGGCTGCGCGTTCGGCCGGCCGAGCAGGAAGCCCTGCACGCAGCAGATGCCCATGTCGCGCACGACGATCAGGTCGCATTCGTTCTCGATGCCTTCCGCGATCAGCTTCGCGCCGCTCGCCTGCGCGAAGTGCTGCATCGCTTTCACGGCTTCGAACTTGAGCGGATCGCGCGCGATGTCGTGGATGAAGAAGCGGTCGATCTTCACGACGTCCGGATGCAGGCGCAGCCACAGGTTCATGCTGGCGTTCGCGGTGCCGTAGTCGTCGAGCGCGAACTGGATGCCGGCGTCGCGCAACGATGCGACCGCCGGCCCGATGTCCGCGAGATCGGGAATCGCGTTCTGCTCGGTGAGCTCGATCACGATGCGCTCGGCGCCGATCCGCGCGCGGCCGAGGAATTGACGTGCGCGCTCGCGTTCGCTGGCGAGCGTGAGGATGGTGCCCGCGCTGAAATTGAGGAACAGCTTGCCGTCGCAGCCGAGCGCCGCGAACGCGTCGAGGCAGGTGAGCGCGGCGGCCCGTTCGAGCGCGATGGTTTCGCCGTCGCGCGCGGCCTGCGCGAACAGCGCGGCGGGCGGCTCGAGTTCGGTGCCGCGCGGGCCGCGGATCAGCCCTTCGTAACCGATGACCGTCCCCGACCCGAGGTCGACGATCGGCTGGAACACGGCGGCGAGCGCGCGTTCCGCGATCAGGCGCGTAGTGCGGGCGACAGCGGAATCGGAGGGGAGCGCGGGCATGGGTGAGGGCAGCCGAATCGACGGGACGCCCGGCTTAACGGCACCGCTCGCGGAGAATTGAATGAAGATTTCGTGACACGAGGGGGCGTTGCCGGTGCATCGCGCCGGGCCCGCGCGGGCGCGTGGTGCGAAGGGGCGGACGGGAAGCTGCGTGTGAAAGGCGGAGGGCCGGGTGCGGAAGGCGGGAGGCGGAAGGCCGCCACCGGCGGCCCTCCTGCCCCCCGACGCGTCAGCGCTTGCCCGTGCTCAGCGCACCCGACGCGGCTGCCGCGTCGCTTTCGTCGTGCTCGCCGCTCGTGTCGCGTGCGCCCCAGCGCTGCGCGAGCGCCGCGCACGCCATCAGCTGGATCTGGTGGAACAACATCAGCGGCAGCACGATCGCGCCGACCGCGTTCGCCGAGAAGATCACCTTCGCCATCGGCACGCCGGCCGCGAGGCTCTTCTTCGAGCCGCAGAAGATGATCGTGATCTGGTCCGCGCGGTTGAAGCCGAGCCGCTTGCTGACGAACGCGGTCAGCAGCAGCGCGATCGCGAGCAGCACGAGGTTGACGACGAGCAGGCCGCCGAGCGCGCGCGGCGGAATCTGGTGCCACAGCCCTTCGTTGACGGCCTCGCTGAACGCGACGTAGACGACCAGCAGGATCGAGCCCTGGTCGACGAAGCGCAGCACGCCGCGATTGCGGTCGATCCAGCCGCCGATCACGGGTCGCAGCAACTGGCCGGCGATGAACGGCACGAGCAGCTGCATCACGATGCTGCCGACGGTGCTCCACGGCGACGCCGCGGCGGCCGACTGCGACGTGATCATCAGCCCGACGAGCGCCGGCGTGACGAAGATCCCGAGCAGGCTCGACGCGGAGGCCGCGCACACGGCGGCCGGCACGTTGCCCTTGGCGATCGACGTGAACGCGATCGACGACTGGACCGTCGACGGCAGCGTGCACAGGAACAGCACGCCTGCATACAGCGTCGGCGTGACGAGCGGCTGCAGCACGGGTTTCAGCGCGAGGCCGAGCAGCGGAAACAGCGCGAACGTGCTGAGCAGCACGACCGCGTGCAGCCGCCAGTGCGTCGCGCCGGCAACGACGGCTTCGCGCGACAGTTTGGCGCCGTGCAGGAAGAACAGCAGGCCGACGGCGAGGTTGGTCGCCCAGTTGAACGCATGGGCGGCCGGGCCGCGGCAGGGCAGCAGGCTCGCGAGCACGACGGTGCCGACGAGCGCGAGCGTGAAGTTGTCGGGCAGAAAACGGGGACGGGCCATCGGGAACTCGATTCGGAAATGGCGAAGGCGCGCGTCGCGCGCGCGGATGGCGTTATTGTCCCGGTTGGCGATTCACTACACAAATTCATTGTGCGAATCGATTGATGAACCGATTGCATGAGGCGGCGGCGGCCGCCGTTGCCCGGCCGCACTCCAAACGGCAGAAGAATGTTCTGTCGCGACCGCCCGCCGAAGCGAAAAAACCTAGCAGTAACATGGTGTTACACCGATGCCGGCGACATAACACTTTTTGGCTCGACACTCTTTCCCCCCGCCCATAAATTACTGCTGAAAGCCTTGGGTCGGCCGAAAGGAACCGACGGCGGGCGTCGATGGGCACGGAACGATGACGGAACGGGTGAAACGGAAGATCGGACGATGGGTGGCAGGCGTGCTCGGCGCGCTGCTGATGCCGCTCGCGCTCGCCCAGCCGCCCCATGGCGGTCACGGGTTCGGCGGCCACGGCTTCGGCGGCGGCGACATGCGCGCGTACGGCCAGCAGGCCGGCGGCCCCGGCCCGGGTCCCATCTGGCGCCGTGCTGCGCCGCCTGCCGGCGTGCGTCCCGGCGGCGTGAGCGGCTCGGGCTCCCGCTGGGGGCTGCGCCCGACGCCGTCGTACGGCCATTACGCCGCGCAAAGCCCGTATCGGCCGATCAGCGCCGAAGTCCGCCAGATGCCGCGCCCGCCGGGCGGCGGCAACGTTCCGCTGCGGGCCGGTTCGATCCGCGCCGACGTCGCCCGCTACAACGAGGAGCGCGGCGGACGCCCGATGCCGCCGCCCCGCTCGCAGGAAGAGCCTGCACACTCGCCTTCTTTCTCCCCGTTCTACCGAAACTGAGCGCCTCGGCGCTCGTCCCCTGGCCGGCTGATGCGAATTCGCCACAGTCGCGCGCAGATTTCCGCTGATTTTCCGACCGCATTGCGCTATCTTTCGCGCCCGGTACGCGTATGCCACGCCGCCGCCCGCCCGCGCGACCGCGCTTGCGCCGGGCCGCTGCCGTGCGTCCGGCCATGGATACATTCCGCGAAGTTAATGCCGGCGCTATACCCGCAATAAGTGTGCGCAATTTTGACCGGACGAATGATCCGTAAAGATGGCTGCGCCCCATACGACGCAAGCACTCGGCTCCAAACAACAACGCTCGCGCCACTTATCGACTATCCGACAAAACCTGGAGATCCCATGAAAGCATTCGCTCGCCGTGCGTCGCGCACGTCCGTCAAGCTGATCGCCGCGGCCGCCTGCGTGGCGGCCGCCGCACCCGTCCATGCGCAATCGAGCGTTTCGCTCTACGGGCAGGTTGACGAATGGGTCGGCGCCACCAAGTTCCCCGGCGGCGATCGTGCGTGGAACGTGTCGGGCGGCGGCATGTCGACGTCGTACTGGGGCCTGCACGGCGCAGAGGATCTCGGCGACGGCTACAAGGCGATCTTCACGCTGGAGAGCTTCTTCCGTGCGCAGAACGGCCAGTACGGCCGCTTCCAGGGCGACACGTTCTTCGCGCGCAACGCGTACGTCGGCATCAGCTCGCCGTACGGCACGGTGACGGCGGGCCGCCTGACGACGCACCTGTTCCTGTCGACGATCCTGTTCAACCCGTTCTACGACTCGTACACCTTCTCGCCGATGGTGTATCACGTGTTCCTCGGCCTCGGCACGTTCCCGACCTATCCGAGCGACCAGGGCGCGGTCGGCGATTCGGGCTGGAACAACGCGGTGGGTTATACGTCGCCTTCGTTCGGTGGCCTGAATTTCGGCGCGATGTACGCACTCGGCAACCAGGCCGGCGACAACCGTTCGAAGAAGTGGAGCGCGCAGTTCAACTACGCGAACGGCCCGTTCGCGGCGACCGCCGTGTATCAGTACGTGAACTTCAACAACGGCCCGCAGGATCTGAGCGCGCTCGTGACCGGCATGAAGAGCCAGGGCATCGCGCTGGTCGGCGCGACCTACGACCTGAAGCTCGTGAAGCTGTTCGGCCAGTACATGTATACGAAGAACGACCAGGTCGCGGGCAGCTGGCACGTCAACACCGCGCAGGGCGGCGTGTCGGTGCCGATCGGCGTGGGCAACGCGATGGCGTCGTATGCGTATTCGCGCGACGCGGGCGGCCTCGACCAGACGCGCCAGACGTGGGCCGTCGGCTACGACTATCCGCTGTCCAAGCGCACCGACGTCTACGCGGCCTACATGAACGACCACATCAGCGGCCTGTCGACCGGCAACACGTTCGGCGCAGGCATCCGCGCGAAGTTCTGACGCGCACGCGCGATCGGTGCGCCGGACGCGCGCGTCAATCGCGCGTTTTGGCTGCATGTTTTCGTCCGTCATTGCTACCCAAAACGGCGCCGTCACCCGCGGCGCCGTTTTGCCTTTCTTGACCTTTCTGTTTCCTCGCCTTTGTTACCCTATCTCGTAATTGGTTGATTCCCCCGGGATTGCGAGCTAGTTCGATGGATACCCTCGTCAGCATGAATGTGTTTCGCTACGTCGTCGAAGTGGGCAGCTTCGTCGGCGCGGCGGAGCGCATGCAGATGTCGGCGGCGATGGCGAGCAAGCACGTGATGCACCTCGAGCAGCAGCTCGGCGCGCGGCTGCTGCATCGCACGACACGACGCGTCGCGCCGACCGAGGCGGGACGCGAATACTATGAGCGCCTCGTGCAGGCGCTGTCCGAACTCGACGAAGCCGGCCAGGCCGTCGGCGCCGCGAGCGTAGTGCCGCAGGGCCGGTTGCGCGTGACGTCGCTGTCCGCGTTCGGGCTGCGGCACGTGATGCAGGCCGTCACCGATTACGCGGGCCGGTTCCCGGACGTGACCGTCGACATGACGCTGTCCGATCGCGTGGTCGATCTGATCGAGGAAGGCTACGACGTCGCGGTGCGCGCGGCGCCGAACGGATTGAAATCGTCGTCGCTGGTCGCGCGGCAGATCGCGACCGCGCACATCCTGCTGGTCGCGTCGCCCGAGTATCTCGAGAAACACGGCACGCCGCAGACGATCGCCGATCTCGCGAACCACAACTACCTGCGGCGCGATTCGAATTCGACGATGCTCGATTCGCTCGTGATCGACGCGGCCGCCGCGTCGCGCGTGAGCCTGAACGGCAACCTGATCGTGAACCATCTCGAAGGGCTGCGCGCGGCCGTGCTCGCCGGCGCGGGTATCGCGCTGCTCGGCACCGAAGTGGTCGGCGACGACATCGAATCGGGCCGGCTCGTGCCGGTGCTGCTCGATTCCGTGCCGCCGCACGAGGCGCCGATCTATGCGGTGTACGCGAGCCGTCGCCACGTGTCCGCGAAGGTGCGCTCGTTCGTCGATTTCCTGGCCGCGCGTTTCGAAGGGCAGTCGCTGTGCCCGTCGATCGAATCGCGGCTGCGTGTGCTGCCGATCACGCGGATGAAGCGCGCGGTCTGAGCCAAAGCGTCGGCCCGTCTGCCGCGGCGGGGCAATAAAAAAGCGCGAACCGCAACGGTTCGCGCTTTTTTGTTTGGTTCGACGATCTCGCGTCGATGGCGACCGCGCCGGCCGCCGCCTCCGTCAGCGCGGGATGCCGAGCCGCGCCTTCGCGTCGTCGTACTCGCGCTTGAGCCGCTCGACGAGCGCACCTACGCTCGGCAGGTCGTCCATCAGGCCGACGCCCTGGCCGGCACCCCAGATGTCCTTCCACGCCTTGGTCTTGTCGCTGCCGAAATTCATCTTGGTCTTGTCGGATTCCGGCAGCGCGTCCGGATCGAGGCCGGCCTTCTCGATGCTCTCGCGGATGTAGTTGCCGTGCACGCCGGTGAAGAGGTTCGTGTAGATGATGTCCGACGATTTCGCGTTCAGGATCGCGTGCTTGTAGTCGTCGATCGCGTGCGCTTCCTGCGTCGCGATGAAACGCGTGCCCATGTACGCGAAGTCGGCGCCCATCGCCTGCGCGGCGAGGATCGAGCCGCCGTTCGCGATCGAGCCGGACAGCACGATCGGGCCGTCGAAGATCTTGCGGACTTCGCCGACCAGCGCGAACGGCGACGTCGTGCCCGCGTGGCCGCCGGCGCCGGCCGCGACGAGGATCAGCCCGTCGACGCCCGCTTCGAGCGCCTTCTGCGCGTGCCGCAGGTTGATCACGTCGTGCAGCACGATGCCGCCGTAGCTGTGCACCGCGTCGACGATCTCGCGCGCCGGTGCGCGCAGGCTCGTGATGAAGATCGGCACCTTGTGCTCGACGCACACGCGCACGTCGTGTTCGAGCCGCGCGTTCGATTGATGGACGATCTGGTTGACCGCGATCGGGCCGATCACCGCCTCGGGATGTTTTGCCTTGTGGTCGGCGAGTTCCGACTGGATCTGCGTGAGCCACGCGTCGAGCAGTTCGGCCGGGCGCGCGTTGAGCGCGGGGAACGAACCGACGATGCCCGCCTTGCATTGCGCGAGCACGAGTTCGGGGTAGCTGACGATGAACATCGGCGACGCGATGACGGGGAGCGTCAGGTTCTGCAGGACGGTGGGCAATGCCATGTGATGTCTCCAGTCTCCGGGGGGGGCGTTGCGGTCGGACGGTGATTCGAGTGTATTGAGTGTAGCGGCGCAACGCGTTCGTTCATATTAATACGAACGGTCGTGCGATTCTACGCGAGCTTAACAAACTGCGCGGTGTGCCGGCAATCGAGTGAGTGTTCTCTTTCTACGGTTTCGGGTGCTTGGCCCGCTGTGAAGACGCGTCGTCGCTCCTAAAATAGCCGCCATAACAAACCAACGAGAAACAAACCATGTCGTTTGAGGCGTTTGCACCGTTTCGCGTGACGGTGCAGGACACCGACATTTTCGGTGTCAAAGGAGGCACGGGTCCGCCGCTGCTGTTGCTGCACGGCCATCCGCAGACCCACATGATCTGGCATCGCGTTGCGGCGACGCTCGCGAATCACTTCACGGTGATCGCCACCGACCTGCGCGGCTACGGCGCATCGGGCCGGCCGCCGAGCGACGCGCGGCACACGCCGTATTCGAAACGGGCGATGGCGGCGGACCAGGTCGCCGTGATGCGGCATTTCGGCTTCGAGCAGTTCCACGTGTGCGCGCACGATCGCGGCGCGCGGGTCGCGCACCGGCTCGCGCTCGATCACGCGGACGCCGTCGAGCGGATGATGCTGCTCGACATCGCGCCGACGCTCGCGATGTACGAGAAAACCGATCGCGCGTTCGCGACCGCGTATTTCCACTGGTTCTTCCTGATTCAGCCCGAGCCGCTGCCCGAGACGCTGGTGGGCGCGCACACCGATGCGTACATCGAGCGCGTGATGGGCAACCGGTCGGCCGGGCTGGCGCCGTTCGCGCCGGAGGCGCTCGACGCGTACCGGGCGGCGCTCGCGCAGCCGGGCGCCGTGCATGCGATGTGCGAGGACTACCGCGCGTCCGCGACGATCGATCTCGAGCACGACCGTGCGGATCTCGAACGCGGCAACAAGGTCGCGTGTCCGCTGCGCGTGCTGTGGGGCGAGCACGGCGTCGTCGGCCGTTGCTTCGATCCGCTCGACGAATGGCGGCGCGTCGCGCGCGACGTCAGCGGCCGCGCGCTCGATTGCGGGCACTACATTCCGGAAGAGGCGCCCGCCGCGCTGATCGACGAACTGCTCGCGTTCTTCGAGGCGCGCGACGCGGCGGCATGACGGTGCGGGCGCGCGGGCGGCGCGTGCCGCCCGCGGCTCGGCGATGTACGCCGGCCGTCGCGGCTCAGCGATGGGCGGGGTCGTCCTCGACGAGCGGCGGCAGGCGGCGCGGCACGGGCGTCGATTTCACGATCGCGGTGCTCGTCTCCGCGCGCTCCGTCACCTTCGACAGGATGTCGTCGAGATGCTCGATCGTGCGCAGGTAGAGCCGGCAGATGAAGCAGTCGTCGCCGGTGACCTTGTCGCATTCGACGAACTCGGGAATCCGCCGCAGCAACTCCTCGACCAGATGCAACTGACCCGGCAGCGGCTTCACGCGGACGATCGCCTGCAGCGTGTAGCCGAGCGCGCGCGGATCGAGCTCGACGGTGAATGCTGCGATCACGCCTTGCGCCTCGAGCCGCCGCACGCGGTCGGCGGTCGCGGGCGCCGACAGTCCGATCTGCCGGGCGAGTTCGCTGGTCGCGAGGCGCGCGTCGTCGGCCAGCGCGGCGACGATCGCGCGGTCGGTCGCGTCGAGCGACGTGACGGCGGGCGGGGAAAGGCGTTTCGGCATGATCGCTTTGCTTTCGAAGGTGAATTGGCGGATTCACTTCAGTTTAGTCATGGTTGTGGCGAAAGCAAGTTTCTAGAATCGAACTCATCCCCGCTTTTTCAACGGAGTTCATGATGGCCTCGAATGAAATTCGCCGCGGCGCCGCCGAGATGATCGTCGCGATGCTGATGTCCGGCACGATCGGCTGGCTCGTGATGTCGTCGCAGCAGCCGCTGACCAATGTCGTGTTCTTCCGCTGCATATTCGGCGCCGCGACGCTCGCGATCGTCTGCGCGGTGTTCGGCTTCCTGCGCCGCTCGCTGTTCTCGCCGCGGATGCTCGCGCTCGTGACGCTCGGCAGCCTCGCGATCGTCGCGAACTGGCTGCTGCTGTTCGCCGCCTATTCGCGCGCGTCGATCTCGATGGCGACCGCCGTCTACAACACCCAGCCGTTCATGCTCGTCGCGCTCGGGGCCATCGTGTTCCGCGAGCGGATCACCGCGTCGACGCTCGCGTGGCTCGCGCTCGCGTTCGCCGGGCTGGTGTTCGTGGTGCGCGTCGAGCCGGCCGTGCTCGCGGTGCCCGGCGAATATCTGGAAGGCGTCGCGCTGTCGCTCGGCGCGGCATTCCTGTATGCGATCTCGTCGATCATCACGAAGCACCTGAAGGGCACGCCGCCGCATCTGCTCGCACTGCTACAGGTCGGCCTCGGCATCGTGCTGCTCGCACCGTTCGCGCACTTCGACGCGTTGCCGGCGACGGCCGGGCAATGGCTCGACCTGATCGTGCTCGGCATCGTCAACACGGGGCTGATGTACGTGCTGCTGTACGGCGCGATCCAGAAGCTGCCGACCGCGATGACGGGCGCGCTGTCGTTCGTCTATCCGGTCGTCGCGATCGTCGTCGATCGCGTCGCGTTCGGGCAGACGCTTGCGTGGACGCAGGTATTCGGCGCGCTGCTGATCCTGCTCGCGGCGGCCGGTGTGAACCTCGGCTGGAGGATCGTGCCCACGCGTCGCGCGGCGGTCGGTAACTGAAACGGTCAGACGATTCGACGCCGTTGCGCGGTGACGCGACGGCCCGTCGAGGGCGCGTATCGGGAACGACGGTTGCGCACGAAATGACGTCACGCGGCCGTCGCGCGCAGCCGTGAAAAGCGCTGTAAGAAGTTGTAGGGAAACACCCGATGCGATGCGGTCGCGTCGCTCGTATGATGCGGGCTGTGACGTTGATCACGTTCACAGGATTCCGATCTCGATGCCGTTCGCCCGTGAGGTTGAACGGCTTTTTTTTATGTCTCGCTGCCCGCGATCAGGCGCCGCCGCGCGTCGAGCCGCGCGAGCAGCGCGCGCCTCGCGTCGTCGTCCGACTCACGCCATCCCTTGATCTCTCCGCGCGTGCGCAGGCAGCCCGCGCACCAGTCGGTGCGCGGATCGATCCGGCAGACGTCGGTGCACGGCGACGCGACCGTGGCGACCGGCATCGTCACGTCGCTCATGCGGACTCCCGCAACGCGACGTCCGCGACCGGCGCGCCGGTCAGCGACACGAGCTCGTGCGGCGACAGGTTGAACACTGCGTGCGGATGGCCGGCGGCGGCCCACAGGCTGTCGAGCGCGAGCAGGTCGGCGTCGATCAGCGTGACCGGTTCGACCAGATGGCCGATCGGACAGACGCCGCCGATCGCATAGCCGGTGTTGTCACGCACGAATTTCGCGTCCGCACGGCCGACCGGGCCGACCTGCGCGGCGACCTTCTTTTCATCCACGCGGTTGACGCCGCTCGCGATCACCAGCACGGGTGCGCCGTCGGCCTGCCGGCGAAACAGGATCGACTTCGCGATCTGCGCGACCGAGCAGCCGAGCCCGGCCGCGGCCTCGGCCGAGGTCTTGCCGGTTTCGGCGAGCATCACGATGCCTTTCGCATGGCCGCGCTCGCGCAGCAGCAGCGCGACGCGTCGCGCGGAATCGGGGAGGGAATCGAATGAAGCGGGTGTCGTCATGTCGGGGAATCCGTGGAACGAGGTGATCAGACGCAGTTCGCGGCGTCGGCCGCGCTCTGCGCCTTGGCAAGCAGTGCACGACCGGCGCGCGACACGTTCGCGCGGCCGATCGCGTTCGAGATGAAATCGCCTGCGGCGACGACCTGCGCGAGATCGATGCCGGTCTCGATGCCGAGGCCCTGCATCAGGTACAGCACGTCCTCGGTCGCGACGTTGCCGGTCGCGCCCTTCGCGTACGGGCAGCCGCCGAGGCCCGCGACCGACGCGTGGAAGATCTCGATCCCTTCGAACAGCGCCGCGTAGATGTTCGCGAGCGCCTGGCCGTAGGTATCGTGGAAGTGGCCCGACAGGCGTTCGCGCGGGAACACGCGCGTGACGGCCGCGAGCACTTCGCGCGTGCGCTTCGGCGTGCCGACGCCGATCGTGTCGGCGATGTCGATCTCGTCGCAGCCGAGCGCGGCGAACCGTTCGACGACGTCGACGACCGACGCGACCGGCACCTCGCCCTGGTACGGGCAGCCGAGCGTGCACGACACGCTGCCGCGCAGCCGCAGGCCCGCGTCCTTCGCGGCCTTCGCGACCGGCTCGAAGCGCGCGATGCTCTCGGCGATGCTGCAGTTGATGTTCCGCTGCGAGAACGCCTCGCTCGCCGCGCCGAAGATCACGACTTCGTCGGCCCGTGCCGCGACCGCATTCTCGAAGCCCTTCAGGTTCGGCGTGAGCACCGAGTACACGGTGCCCGCGCGGCGCTCGATGCCGGCCATCACGTCGGCGCCGTCGGCCATCTGCGGCACCCATTTCGGCGAGACGAACGACGCGGCCTCGACGTTGCGGAAGCCGGCGCGCGACAGCCGGTCGACGAGCGCGATCTTCACGTCGGTCGGTACGAAGGTCTTCTCGTTCTGCAGCCCGTCGCGCGGGCCGACTTCGACGATCTTGACGGCGGTGGGGAACGTCATGGTTGTCTCCGGTTTTGTGTAGGCGGAATTCAGTAGCCGCGCGCGTAGTCGACGATGCCGCTGACGGGCGCGCCGCGCTCGAACGCGCGGATCTTGCCGGCGATCTGTTCGACGGCTTCCGTGCGCAGCGTCTCGGCCGAGCTGTGCGGCGTGATCGTGATGCGCGGCGCGCGCCAGAACGGATGGTCGTCCGGCAGCGGTTCGTGCTGGAACACGTCGAGCGTGGCCGCGGCGACCTGGCCGCTTGCAAGTGCGTCGAGCAGGTCGGCTTCGACGAGATGCGCACCGCGCGCGACGTTGACGACGTACGCGCCGGGCGCGAGCCGCGCGAACGCGCGCGCCGACAGGATGCCGTCGGTGTCGCGCGTGCTCGGCAGCAGGTTGACGAGCACCTTCGCGCCGTCGATGCACGCGTCGAACGCGCCGTCGCCGGCGAAGGTCGCGACGCCGTCGAGCTGCTTCGCGCTGCGGCTGTAGCCGCGCACCGGCAGGCCGAGCGCGGCGAGCGCGCGGGCGACTGCCGCACCGAGCACGCCGAGGCCGAGGATGGCGACAGTGAAGCTCGCGCGCGCATGCGGTTCGAGCGGCTGCCAGCGGCGTTCGCGCTGTTGCAGGTCGTATTCGTCGAAACGGCGCAGGTAGCGCAGCACCGCGTGCGTCACGTATTCGACCATCTGCTGCGCCATGCCGGAATCTTCGAGCCGCACCAGCGGCACGTGCGCGGGCAGCGTGCCCGGATGCGCGTGCTCGAGCGCGAGCAGCGCATCGACGCCCGCGCCGAGGTTGAAGATCGCGCGCAGGCCGTCGCGCGGCGCGAACAACTCGCGCGGCGGGCGCCACACGAGCGCGTAGTCGGCGGCGGCCGTATCGCCCGGCTGCCACGCGCGCAGTTCGGCTTCCGGCAGCGCACGCGCGATCTCGTCGCGCCATGCGCCGGCGTCCTGATGCGGTGAATGGAACAGGATCTTCATTGCGTGACGGCGCGCGCGCCGGCGAGGTGCGTCGCGGGAACGACGAGTAGAGCCGGGCGCGGCGCGCCGGCGGACGTAGCGGACATCGGGCGACTCCTGACGGCCGGCCCGGCGCGTCGGCGCGGGGACCGGTCCGTGTGAAGCTGACGGGAAGCCCACATTCTACGGTTTCGCCGCGCATTGCGCCGTCGTGCGGGCCGGGCATTCGACCCGGGCCGCGTTTCGCACGGTCGCCGGGCCGTCGGCCGAGCAAAAGCAAAGCACAAAATATTGGTTCGGTCGCCGCGTACCCGACGCCACAATCGAACCTCGTCTTCAAGGAAGCGAGGGCAATCATGCGCGCATGCAGCAAATCGGCGTGGCCGCCGCGGCTCGTCACCGTTCCGGGCCTGCACGGCAGCGAAGGCGCCCACTGGCAGACCTGGCTCGAGCGTCAGTTCCCGCGCTCGTTGCGCGTCGAGCAGCACGACTGGGACGCGCCCGATCTCGCGGGCTGGGCGCAATCGGTGCGCGCGCTGCTCGATCGCGAGCGCGGCCCGTTCGTGCTCGCCGCGCACAGCTTCGGCTGCCTCGCGGCCGCGCATGCGCTCGCGCAGTGGCCGCACGTGGGCGATGTCGCGGGCGTGCTGTTCGTCGCGCCGGCCAGCCCGAAGAAATTCACCTTTGCCGGGCCGTTCGACGCGCGCCGGCTCGCGGTGCCGTCGATCGTGATCGGCAGCGAGACCGACCCGTGGATGCCGCTCGCCGATGCGCGCGCGCTCGCGCAGCGGCTGGGCAGCGCATTCGTGAACCTCGGCGACGCCGGGCACATCAACACGGCGGCCGGCTTCGGGCCGTGGCCGCGCGCGAAATACTTCATCGACACGCTGGTGCATTGCGCGGCGCCGCTGCGCTTTCGCGACGCGGACGACGGCTTCGAGGCCGCGCTCGTCGATCGCGCGCTCGCGCACGCGGTCTGACGGACGGGTTGCGCGGCGCATGCCGCGCGGCGGCGGTCGCGGCATCGCGCGCCGTCGCGCTTGCGGCGCTTGTGGCGCGCGCACGGGCCTGACGGCGGCCGGGTCCGAATCCCTTGGCCGGCCGGGCTCGGCATCGCCCGTGAGGCGGCGCGACACCGTGCCGTTCGTGCCGTCGCCGACCGTTACGTCATGCCAGCGCCGGCTCGACGTGAGCGCCCGCCGCTCTCCCCGAGCGGTACCGACTTCTATCAGGTGGCGACGGAATCAGCTCGGCGACGACGCGGCCGTGCTGGAGGCCGCTGCATTCGCGGCGGGCTTCGCATCGTCGTCGTCATCGGGCGGGTAGTGCACGACGGGCGGCGCGAGCGGCGCGGCATCGGACGCGGCCGTATTCGCGGTCGCGTCGCTGTTGAACGCGCTGGCGGCGCCGCTCGAGGCGCCGGCCTGCGGCGCGGCGTCGGTCGCGTTGGCGTCGTGCGGTGCGTCGTCGCTGCAGGCGGCGACGAACACGGCGGCACACAGAACGACGGCGACGGAAACGCGACGCATGACTTCTCTCCTGGCAGGCTGATCGGGAAACGTTTTCGAGTATGCCGCCGCGATGCGACGTTTCGGTGAATCGTCTGCGTTCGGGGCGTGATCGCGACAGGTTTTCGTCAGGCTGACCGAAGGCCGTCGCGGCGATCCACCGGCACGCATGGCGGAATTTTCCAGCAGACGCGGATGCTGCGCACATTTACACGGCGCGCCACGCCGCGACCCGGCCGCGGCGACGCGCGCGCCATGCGCGGCATGGCCAATGCGCCCGGCAACTTGCGACCGATGCGCGCCCCGTCACGCCCAAAATCCGGGCGTTATTGCCGCTTCGTCAGCGAACGGCCAGCCGCGCGACAGCGTGGCGTCATGGAGCCGCCATCACCGGCAACGCGGCCAGCTGTTGCCCGGTATGCGCCACGCACAGGCGGCCGGCACTGCACCGGCACGCTGTCCCCACAATTTCGCGGCACCCGAATTGCTCTTTGCCGATGCGCGTGCCGACCGTGCTGCCATTCAGGCACTGGCGGCACATCCGCGTCCATCCACCATGGAGCGAGCAGAAGTCATGTCCAGCGATCGATCCGATTCTCCGTCTGCCGAACCGGCGCGCGATGCCGCCCCGTCGCCGCTCGGGACCAGCCATTCAGCGGGGGCGCCGCCGCTGTCGCACGATACGCCGTCCAGCGCCGCGCGGCGCCGCTTCCTGCAATCCGCGGCGGCTGCCGCGACCGTCAGCGCCGCATCGCACGTTCATTCGCAGCCGCCGTACGCGGCATCCACGCCGGCTGCGCCTCGCCGCGATACGGTGCCGGCGCAGCCCGTGCGTCTCGACATCAACGGACGCGCGTACACGCTGCAGCTGGAACCGCGCGTCACGCTGCTCGACGCGCTGCGCGAATACGCGGGACTCACGGGCACGAAGAAGGGCTGCGATCGCGGGCAGTGCGGCGCGTGCACGGTGCTCGTCGACGGGCGGCGCATCAACGCCTGCCTGACGCTCGCGGTGATGCACGAAGGCGCGCGGATCACGACCGTCGAAGGGCTGGCGCGCGGCGGCGAGCTGAGCCCGGTGCAGCGCGCGTTCGTCGAATGCGATGCGTTCCAGTGCGGCTACTGCACGTCCGGTCAGCTCTGCTCGGCGACCGCGCTGCTCGACGAGTTCGCGGCGGGCGCGGGGAGCGCGGCTACCGACGACGTGCGGCGCCGTCCCGAGCACCTGTCGGACGACGAGATCCGCGAGCGCATGAGCGGCAACCTGTGCCGCTGCGGCGCGTACCCGAACATCGTCGCCGCCGTGCGCGCCGCGCATGCGGCGCACGGCTAGCCGACGGAGGGCACCGCAATGGAAGCGATCTCCTACGAACGCGCGACGGACGTCGCCGGCGCCGTGCGCGCGGCGCAGCGGCCCGGCGCGGCCTTCATCGGCGGCGGCACGAACCTGCTCGACCTGATGAAGGGCGGCGTCGCGCGGCCCGTCACGCTCATCGACATCACGCGGATCGCGGGCCTCGATACGGTCGACGCGCTGCCCGGCGGCGGCGTGCGCATCGGCGCGCTGGTACGCAACAGCGATGCAGCCGACCATCCGCGCCTGCGCGCCGACTATCCGCTGCTGTCGCAGGCGCTGCTCGCCGGCGCGTCCGCGCAATTGCGCAACATGGCGACCGTCGGTGGCAACCTGATGCAGCGCACGCGCTGCCCGTATTTCTACGATCCCGCGTTCGCACAGTGCAACAAGCGCGAGCCGGGCAGCGGCTGCGCGGCGATCGGCGGCCACAACCGGATGCACGCGATCCTCGGCGCGAGCCCGCAGTGCGTGGCGGTGAACCCGTCGGACATGAGCGTCGCGCTCGCCGCGCTCGACGCCGTCGTGCAGGTGAGCGGCCCGCGCGGCGCACGGCAGATTCCGATCGCGTCGTTTCACCGCTTGCCGGGCGACCGGCCCGATCTCGACACGACGCTCGAACCGGGCGAACTGATCACCGCGGTGGACTTGCCGCCGCCGCGCTTTGCCGACCATGCGCACTATCTGAAAGTGCGGGATCGCGCGAGCTACGCGTTCGCGCTGGTGTCGGTCGCGGCCGCGTTGCGGATGGACGGCCCGCGCATCGCCGACGCGCGGATCGCGCTCGGCGGCGTCGCGCACAAGCCGCTGCGTGCGACGGAGGCGGAAGCGCATCTCGCGGGCCGCACGCTAACCGACGCGACGTTGCGCGAGGCGGCCGCGCTGGCGTTGCGCGATGCGCGGCCGCTCGACGGCAATGGCTTCAAGGTCACGCTCGCGCAGCGGGCGATCGTCCGTGCGGTCGAAACGGCGGCCGCCACCACGGGAGGTGCCGCATGAACACGTTGACGGGACAACCACTCGACCGGGTCGACGGTGTGCTGAAGGTGACGGGCGGCGCGCATTACGCGGCCGAATTCTCCGATACGCGGCTCGCGCATGCGGTGCTCGTGACGAGCACGATCGCGTCCGGCCGCATCGAATCGATCGATGCGGCGCGCGCCCGCGCGATGCCGGGCGTGCTGATCGTGATCACGCACGAGAACGCGATGCGGCTGCCCAACGGCGGCCGGCCGCCGCTGTCGCCGCCCGCCGGGCGCCGGCTCACGTTGCTGCAGGACGACACGGTGCGCTACAGCAACGAACCCGTCGCGGTCGTCGTCGCCGAGACGCTCGAGCAGGCGACCGACGCCGCGCATGCGGTGCAGGTGCGTTATCGCGCGAGCGAGGCGGTGGCGGATTTCGGGCAGGCGAAGCGCGGCGCGCGCGTGCCGCCGAAGCAGCAGGGCCGCGCGATGGACACGCAGCGCGGCGACGTCGAGGCCGGCCTGCGCGAAGGCGCGGTGCGCATCGACGCAACCTATACGACGCCGATGCAGCACCACAACCCGATCGAGCCGCACGCGACGATGGCGCGCTGGGACGGCCCGACGCTCACGCTGCATGACGCGACGCAGGGCGTGTCGGGCGCGAGCACGGCGGTGGCCGCCGTGTTCGGCATCGCGCCGGAGCACGTGCGCGTGATTTCGCCGTTCCTCGGCGGCGGCTTCGGTTGCAAGGGTTCGTCGTGGTCGCACGTGTCGTTGTGCGCGATGGCCGCGAAGCAGGTGGGGCGGCCGGTTCGTCTCGCGCTGACGCGGCCACAGATGTTCGGCCCGGTCGGCGGGCGGCCGTTCACCGAACAGCGCATCGTGCTGGCCGCACGGCAGGACGGCACGTTGACCGCGATGCGCCACGACACGATCGCCACCACGTCGACGTTCGAGGACTGGATGGAGATGTGCGGGATGCCGTCGCGCATCATGTATGCGGTGCCGAACCAGGCAACCACGCACCGGATCGTGTCGCTGAACGTCGGCACGCCGACGTTCATGCGCGCGCCCGGCGAGGCGTCGGGCTCGTTCGCGCTGGAATCGGCGATGGACGAGCTCGCGTGGCGGCTCGGCATGGACCCGGTCGCGCTGCGGCTCGCGAATTACGCGGAGGTCGATCCGCAGGACGGCAAGCCGTGGTCGAGCAACAAGCTGCGCGAATGCTACGAGGCCGGCGCGCGGCGCTTCGGCTGGTCGCGCCGCACCGGCGCGCCGCGCACCATGCGCGACGGCGACACGCTGATCGGCCTCGGGATGGCGGCCGCCACGTATCCGGCGAACCGCAGCGAAGCATCGGCGCGGGCGCGCATCCTGCCGGACGGCACGGCCGAAGTCGCGTCGGGCACGCAGGACATCGGCACCGGCACCTACACGGTGATGACGCAGGTCGCGGCCGATGCGCTCGGTTTCGCGCCGCAGAACGTGCGCTTTTCGCTCGGCGATTCCAGTCTGCCGCGCGCGCCGGTATCGGGCGGCTCGCAATCGGCGGCAAGCGTCGCGCCCGCCGTGCGCGAGGCCGCGCTGCAGGCGCGCGCGAAGCTGATCGCGCTGGCGATCGCCGACTCCGGATCGCCGCTGCACGGCGCCGCGGCCGACGACGTGACGGTCGACAGCGGCTGGGTCGTGCATCGCGGCGACCCGTCGCGGCGCGATCCGGCCGCGGCGGTGATCGCGCGTGCGGGCGGCCAGCCGATCGACGCGCAGGCGACGGCGAAGCCTGGCGACGAGAAGTCGCGCTATGCGTCCCATTCGTTCGGCGCGGTGTTTGCCGAAGTGCACGTCGACGCCGAACTCGGCACGATTCGCGTGCCGCGCATCGTCGGCGTCTACAGCGTCGGCCGCCTGCTCAACGCGAAGACGGCGCGCAGCCAGTTGATCGGCGGGATGGTGTGGGGGCTCGGCACCGCGCTCGAGGAAGGCTCGCATCTCGACGTGCGGCACGGCCGCTTCACGAACGCGAATCTCGCCGAATATCACGTCCCCGTGAACGCGGACATCGGCGAGCTCGACGTGAGTTTCGTCGACGAAAACGACACGCATTTCAATCCGCTCGGCATTCGCGGCATCGGCGAGATCGGCATCACCGGCGTGCCGGCCGCGATCGCCAATGCGGTCTATCACGCGACTGGCGTGCGGGTGCGCGATCTGCCGATCACGCTCGACAAGGTGGCGATACCGATGCGCGCGTGAGCGTCGGCATCGGCATTGGCGTCAGCGCCGCGGCGTTCTGCGCCGCACTTCGCTGCGCAGCCAGTCGAGCCAGGTGCGGATCGCGGCTTCGTGTGGATGCCCGGGGCGCCACACGACGTAGTGCGCGTACACGTCGGTGATGCGTACCGTCGACACGCGCACGAGTGTGCCGTCGGCGAGTTCCGGCTCGATCAGCGAGCGGCGCGCGAGCGCGACGCCGCGGCCTTTCAGCGCCGCGTCGATCAGCGCGTTCGTGTCGGTGAAGCGCGGCGCGCGCGCGGATTCGGTGAGGTCGAGCCGCGCGGCCTGGCACCACGGTTCCCACGGCTGCGCGGGATGACGCAGCAACGTCGCGCGCACGAGATCGGCCGGCGTGCGCGGCGCGACGCCGTCGCGATTGCGGTATGCAGGGCTCGCGACCGGGAAGATCGTCTCGTTCATCAGCTTCTCGGCGACGACGCCGGGCCACGTGCCGGGCCCGTAGCGCAACGCGACGTCGATACGGTCGCGCTTGCGCAGCGGCGCGAGCGCCACGTCAGGATGCAGCACGATCGAGATGTGCGGATGTGCGGCAGAGAAGCGCGGCAGGCGCGGCGCGAGCCAGCGCTCGGCGACGCTCGGCAGCACGCTCACGTTCAGCGTCACGTCGCAGGTGCGCGGGCGGCGGCGCACCGCCAGCGTCGGCTCGAACGCGCGTTCGAGCACGCTCAGGCCCTGGCGAACCTGCAGTGCGAGGGCATGCGCGGCGTGCGTCGGCGTCGCGCCGTTGCGTTCGCGCGTGAACAGCGGATAGCCGAGCTGCGCCTCGAGCGTGCGAATGTGCTGGCTGACCGCGCCTTGCGTGAGCGCGAGCTCGTCGGCTGCGCGCGTGAAGCTCTGCAGCCGCACGGCGGCTTCGAACGCGCGCAGCGTCTGCAGCGGAGGGAGGTGGATGCGTCGCATACGGATATTAGTAACACTAATGCCCGAGCACGACAATTCATCGTTTGCCGCGCGGCGGCGTGCGTTCCTACACTCGGTTCCGTCTTCCACAGCCCGTCGGGCCACACCGCCATGAACGCCTATCGTCTCTATCTTTCGCCGGGCGCCTGCTCGCTCGCCGCCCACATCGCGCTGGAGGAAACCGGCGCGCCGTTCGACGTCGGGATCGTGTCCGTGCGCGAGCAGCAGAACCTCGAAGCGCGTTATCTCGCGATCAACCCGAAAGCGCGCGTGCCCGTGCTCGCGATTCCGGGCGAGCCGCGCGTGCTGACCGAAACGCCGGCGATCCTCACGTATCTCGCGCGCCGCTATCCGGATGCGCAATTGCTGCCGCTCGACGATCCGCTGCGCGAGGCGCGGTGCCACGAATGGCTCGCCTGGCTGGTCGGCTGGGTGCATGGCGTCGGTTATGGCGCGCTGTGGCGGCCGGGCCGCTTCATCGACGATCCGGCGCTGCACGGCGCGGTGAGCGCGCATGGGCGCGGCACGATCGACGCCGCGAACGCGTCGATCGAAGCCCTGCTGGCCGACGGCCGCACGTGGGCCGAGCCGGGCGCGCATTCGATCGTCGATCCGTTCCTGCTCGTGCTGTATCGCTGGGGCGTCGCGATCGGGCTCGACATGACGCGGCATCCTGCATGGACCGCCCATGCGCAGCGCGAGGCCGAACGGCCGGCCGCGCGGCGCGCGCTGGCGCGCGAGGCGGCCTGACGAGGGGGTGCGGGCGTCGCGGGTCTTTGCCGCGATGCCCGCGTCGCCCGAGTGAAACGGTCGGCGGCTATTTCGCCGCGAACAGCGGATAGGTCGCGCCCGCGATCAGCGCGGCCGCGAGCCACACCACGCTCCACGAACTCGCGGCGAGCAGCGGCGGAATCGCGAGCGGCGTCGCGAACAGCCCGAGGTAGACGACCGTGTTCGCCATCCCGAGCGCGGTGCCCGCGTGGTTCGCGCCGGCGAGCGTCGCGAGCTCCGTGTACGCGACGCCGTGCCACGCCGACACACAGATGCCGGCGAACACGAGAATCGCGACGATCGCGGCGAGCGGCACATGCGGGCTGCCGGCCGTGGCCGCCGCGAGCAGCGTGAACGACCCGGCCGCGACGAACACGGAGCCGCGCAGGTACGCGCGCCGGTTGCCGTGCCGGTCGGTATGGCGGCCGCTCCAGACGCGCATCACCATCGCGCCGAGCTGCAGCGCGACCATCGCCGCGCTGATGCCGGCGAGGCCGAGCCGGCCGAAGTCGTGCAGGAACACCGTCGCGAACGTGAGCACCGCGAACTGCGGCGCGCACAACAGGCCGATGCCGAGCACGATGCGCCATACGGGGCCGCTCGCGAGCGGATTGCGCGTGGGGCTGGCGGCCTGCGGCCGTTGGGCCGCGCGAGGCGTGGCGACGTATGGGGCGAGGTGCGCCGCGGCCGGCTCGGCGGGCGGCTCGTGCAGCCAGCGCCAGGTGAGCGCGGCCGATCCCGCGCACAGCAGCATCAGCGCACCGAACACCGCGGCAAATCCCGCATGCGACGCGAGCGACGGCAGCAGCGCCGCGCCGAGGCCGCCGCCGAGCGGCACGGCCGTCTGGCGGATGCTCATCGCGAGCCCGCGTTCGCGCTCGCCGAACCAGCGCATCACCGCGCGCCCGCTCGAGCCGTTCACGCTGCCGCCGAGCAGGCCGACGCAGCACATTGCCGCGACGACGCGCATCAGCGGCGGCACCGCGTGCGCGGTCGGGACGATCGTGCACACCATCAGCGCGAGCATCGCGGCCGTCGCGACGAGCCCGGTCAGCAGTACGCGGCGGTCGCCGAAGCGGTCGGCGGCGATTCCCCACGGCAGCTCGGACAGCGCGACGCCGAAGCCGAGCGCGCCGAGCACGAGGCCGAGCGCGCCGTTGTCGAGGTGATAGGCCGAGCGCATCCATACGGCCGTGGTCGGAATACCGGCTGCGGCGGCCGAAAAGCTCAGGTTCGCGGCGACGCCGGCCGCCAGCACGCGCCAGCGATGGGCGGGCCCGCGCACGTCGCGGGCCGGCGAGGAGGGAGAAGCGATGCACGACGTATCCATGACGGTAGGCCCGGTTCGAAGTTGACGTCCACAGTCTGGCGGCCTACATTCATCCTGAAAATCGGAAAGTTTTTGATGAATCGTTCGATAAATCAGGATGATTGAGATGCCCGGACAAGACATTCCGCGCGACGGCGGCGAGCCGCTCGCGGGGGCCGATGCCGCGCTGGCGCGGCCCAACTTCGACGTCGCGGCGCTGCGCAGCCTCGTCGCGGGCGTGGATCTCGGCAGTTTCGCGAAGGCGGCCGACCGCGTCGCGCGCTCGTCGTCGGCGGTGAGCGCGCAGATTCGCAAGCTCGAGGAGCAGGCCGGCACGCCGCTGTTCGTGAAAGCCGGGCGCGGGCTCGCGCTGACCGACGCCGGCGACGCGATGGTGCGCTACGCGCGGCGGATGATCGAGCTGAACGACGAGGCGGCCGCGGCCGTGCGCGGCGTGAAGCTCGACGGCTGGGTACGGGTCGGGCTGCAGGAGGATTTCGGCGAGGCGATCCTGCCCGACGTGCTCGGGCGGTTCGCGCGTGCGCATCCGAAGGTGAAGATCGAGGCGCGCGTCGCGCGCAACGCCGATCTGCTCGACCGGCTCGATGCGAACCAGCTCGATCTGGCGCTCGTGTGGGGCGATCCGGCGTCGGCGGCGCTCGTGTCGCGGGCGGGCATCGACAGCGAAGCGATCGCGCACGTGCCGATGCAATGGATCGGTGCGGTGGCGGGCGGGGGTGTCGGGATGATGGACGGCGGCGGGGATGCGGGTGGGGAGGGCGGTGTGCGCGGTGAGGGCGAGGGCGGCCGTGCCGTGCGTGCGACGGGCGAGCCGTTGCCGCTCGTCGTGTTCGACCGGCCGTGCCGGTTCTTCGGCGCGGCGACCGATGCGCTCGACCGTGCGGGCGTGCCGTGGCGCGTTGCGTTCACGACGCCGAGCCTGGCCGGCTTATGGGCGGCCGCGGCGGCCGGTCTCGGGCTGACGGTGCGCTCGCATTACGGGCTGCCCGCGTCGGTGCGCGTGCTCGATGCAGCGTCGTGCGGGCTGCCGGCGCTGCCGAGCCTGCCGCTGATCCTGCTGCGGCGCACGTCGTCGGCGACGCCGACGGTCGATCGGCTCGCGCGGATCGTGACGCAGGCGGTGGGGGAGGCGACGGAGGGAGCGCTTGCGGCGTGATTCCGGACGCGACGACCAGCCAGTGTCCGAGCGGCTGGACGTTCGGCCTATTGGAGCAATGACGCGAATGTCGTAACAATGGTGGGTCACTCAATGGAGCTCATCATGCAAGTTGCCACTGTCCCCGAAGCCACGCTCGATCTGCAGCGGCTTCTCGATGCCGCGATTGCCGGCGAACGTGTCGTGATCACGCAGGCCGGCAAGCAGGCGGTCCGGCTCGTGCCGCTCAGGCCGATTCATCCATTCGGTGCCCTCGAGGGGCAGATGTGGATTGCGGATGATTTCGATGCACCGCTTTCCGTCGAAGAACTGGCCGCATTCATGGGGAAGTAATGCGGTTGCTGTTCGATACGCACATCTTTCTCTGGGCAGTGGCGAACGATCCGAAACTGAGCGTTCGCGCGCGCAGTTTGATCACCGCTGCCGATGAAGTGTTCGTGAGCAGCGTGAGTATCTGGGAGGTTGCGATCAAGGCCGGGAAGGGAAAGCTGGATGTCGATGTGGATCGTCTGGTCGACAAGATCAACACGAGCGAGTACCGCGAACTGCCGGTTCGAATGGCGCACGGCGCTGCCGTGCGTCATCTACCCCACTACCATCTCGATCCATTCGACCGCCTGCTCGTCGCGCAGGCGTGGTACGAACCGCTGTTGCTCGTGACCGCGGACGGCCATCTTTCGCAGTATGGCGCGTCACGGATTTTGACGGTTTGAAACAGTTTTCGGCGCGAAATCCTACGCCGCCGCGGTAATTTGCGCGGACGCCTCGAGCGTCGCGCAAATCGCCGCCAACCGCTCCCGCAACCCCTCGCTCGCCGGCACGAACGGCAGCCGCAACCCGTCCTCGCACCACCCTTGCGCGGCGAGCACGGCCTTAACCGGCGCCGGGTTGGGTTCCGCGAACAGCGCCGCGACGAGCGGCTGCAGCGCGACCGACAGGCGCCGCGCATCGGCGAGCCGCCCGTCGCGCAGCAGCGCATGGATGCGCACATGCCATTCAGGCAGCACGTGGGCGCTGCTCGCGATCGCGCCGTGCGCCCCCGCGCACATCGCCGCGAAATTCTGGTTGTCGTCGCCGGACAGGATCGCGAGCGGCGTGTCGTGCACGAGCCGGCTCATCCGGTCGAGCGTACCGCCGCATTCCTTGATGCCGGCGACGCGCGAGTCGCACGCGAGCGCCTGCAGCGTGTCCAGTTCGACGTTCACGCCGGTGCGATACGGGATGTTGTAGACGAGCACCGGCAGGTCGGCCGCGTCGACGATCGCTTCGACGTGGCGGCGGATGCCGTCCTGCGTCGGCCGCACGTAGACGGGCGGCGTGACGAGCAGCCCGTCGGGGCGCAGCGCCGCGAGTTCGCGCGCGCGGGCGGCCGCGAAGTGCGTGGCGCTCACGGTCAGCCCGACGACGATCGGCAGCGCGGGCGCCGCATCGCGCAGCGTCGCGAACACCGCGTCCTGTTCGCGCGCGTCGAGCAGCACGCCTTCACCGGTCGTCGCCCCCGCGACGAAGCCTGCGATGCCCGCGGTCGCATAGTGGCGCGCGAGCCGCGCGAGCGCTGCATGGTCGACCTCGCCATGATGAAACGGCGTGATGATCGGCAGCCAGATACCTTCGAAACGTGTGTTCATGCAAAGCCTCATGGTGGAAACGGAGTGGGAAGGAACCGTTCCGCCGGCGGTGTGCCGGAGCGAGGCGTGCGTGCAAGGAGAATGAAACGACCTGCGGGCATCCCGTCCGGCATTCGCCTGACGGGACGCGACGTCCCCGTCAGTCGAGGAGTCGTTTTTTCAGTTTCAGCCCGGCCGCGCGCGCACCTGCCGCGACGGCGGCGAGGATCGAGGGCGAGCGCAGGGTAGCGGACATGGATGAACCGTGAGTGGGCTGAGCGGCGATCTTAACACCGGGGCGGCGGCGCGCGCGAGCCCCGGCCGCCGTTTAGCAGAATTCGAGATTTGCTTTCCACGACTGATTGGAAGGCGCGCCGCGGCCGGCCGCTAGAATGCCCGCTTACGTTTCGATGACAGCGCGTACGCGTGCGGTCACGCACATTCACCACCACTGGAAACGGGGCATATCACGATGGCAAGCATCAAGGGGATCGGCCGCTGGCTGCACACGGGCACGGCGGCGGCGCTGGTCGTGGCGGCGACGGCCGCGTACGCGGATACGTCGATCCTGAACGTGTCGTACGACGTGACGCGCGAGCTGTACAAGGACATCAACACGAGCTTTGCCGCCGCCTATAAGCAAAAGACCGGCGAGACGGTCACGATCAAGCAGTCGCACGGCGCATCGAGCGCGCAGGCGCTGTCGGTGCTGCAGGGGTTGCAGGCCGACGTCGTGACGATGAACCAGCCGAACGACATCGACCTGCTCGCCGAGCGCGGGCAGCTTCTGCCCAAGGACTGGCGCGCGCGCTTCCCGGACAACAGCTCGCCGTACTCGACGACGATGGTGTTCCTCGTGCGCAAGGGCAACCCGAAGGCGATCAAGGACTGGAGCGATCTCGCGAAGCCGGGCGTCCAGGTGATCATCGCGAACCCGAAGACGTCGGGCAACGGCCGCTATGCGTATCTCGCCGCATGGGGCTTCCAGAAGCAGAAGGGCGCGACCGACCAGCAGGCCCTCGACTTCGAGAAGGCGATCTTCCGCAACGTGCCGGTGCTCGATTCGGGCGGCCGCGGCGCGACGACGACGTTCACGCAGCGCGGCATCGGCGACGTGCTCGTCACGTTCGAGAACGAGGTCGCGCTGATGGACACGGGCGCGTCGGGCGCGGAATTCGACCCCGTGTATCCGTCGGCAAGCATCCTCGCGGAGCCGCCCGTCGCCGTCGTCGACAAGGTGGTCGACAAGAAGGGCACGCGCAAGGTCGCGCAGGCGTATCTCGACTACCTGTACACGCCGGAAGCGCAGGAGATCATCGCGCAGCACCATCTGCGCCCGCGCGACGCGGCCGTGCTGAAGAAGCATGCGGCCGAGTTCAAGGCGCTGAAGACGTTCAGCGTCGAGCAGGTCTTCGGCAGCTGGGCGAACGCGCAGAAGACCCATTTCGCCGACGGCGGTACGTTCGACCAGGTGATCGTCGACCGGAAGTGAGCGCGGTGAGCGCGACGCGCGGGTTCGCATGACGACGCAGCCGGCCGCTCGTGCGGCCGGCTTTTTTTACGCCTGCGCGGCGCGTTGCCGTTCCAAACCGGCCCGCATTCCCGGCCGCCGCCGCGCGTGCTACGCTCATCGCCTCCCTGCAACCGGCGCCGCGCGATGAACGTCGATTCGTCCTCCCCAGCCTCCCGCGGCCGTGGCCGCAAGATCTGGTCGGGCACCCGCCCGGTGATCGCGTACGGGATGCCGCCGCTCGGCTGGCGCGACTTCTACCATCGCGCGCTGACGGTCAGCTGGCCCGTGTTCTTCCTGTCGCTCGCGGTGTTGTTCCTGCTGCTCAACGGCGGCTTCGCGACGCTCTATCTGCTCGGCCATGCGCCGATCGCGAACCAGTCGCCGGCCGGCTTCGGCGGCGCGTTCTTCTTCAGCGTCGAGACGCTTGCGACCGTCGGCTACGGCGACATGCATCCGCAGACGGTCTATGCGCACCTCGTCGCGACGTTCGAGATCTTCGTCGGGATGTCGGGCATCGCACTGGCCACGGGGCTCGTATTCGCGCGGTTTTCGCGGCCGCAGGCGAAGATCCTGTTCGCGCGCTACGCGATCGTGCGGCCGCTGAACGGCCGGATGACGCTGATGGTGCGCGCCGCGAATGCCCGCCAGAACGTGATTGCCGAGGCGCAGGCGAAACTGCGGCTGATGCGCGTCGAAGGCACGCACGAGGGCTACTCGCTGCGCAAGATTCACGACCTGCCGCTCGTGCGCAACGAGCATCCGATCTTCCTGCTCGGCTGGAACCTGATGCACGTGATCGACGAGTCGAGCGCGCTGTTCGGCGAGACGCCCGAGTCGCTCGCCGCGCGCGAAGCGTCGCTGCTGATCACGATCGAGGGCTCGGACGAGACCACCGCGCAGGTCATGCAGGCGCGTCATGAGTGGGCGCATGACGCGATCCGCTGGGGCCACCGCTATGTCGACCTGATGCACGATGAGGACGGCATCACGCACATCGATTACACGCATTTTCATGAAGTCGTGCCGATCGACGTCGATACCGACGAGCGCGGTTCGCCGGGTGTGGTGATCGACGCGGGTGCGTCGGCGCCGGGGTCGGCCGCGCAGGCGTGATCAAGGGCGGCGGGGCGCCGCCCCGTCGCGCGTCATGCGTGCAGCAGACGCGCCGCTTCGCGCTGTTCGATCGCGACCGCGCGGCGGAACGCGTCGCGGTCCTCGGCGCGTGCGACGTAGTCGCCGAGCACGCCTTCGTGCGGTAACAGATGCGCATCGAACGCGATCTTCAGCGTGCTGGCGAGCAGCAGATCGGCCGCGGTGAAGCGCTCGCCGACGAGCCAGCGGCTGTGGGCGAGCGCTTGTGCGAGGGCGCGCTGCACGCGCGTGATATTGCCCCAGCCGAATGCGACCGGGTTGCCCGACGCGCCGGTGAATTTCTCGGCCATCGCCGGTTCGAGGCAGGTCGGCGTGAAGAACATCCACTGGAGGAAGCGGCCGCGCAGCGGATCGTCGGGCGCGACGCCGAGCCCGGCGTCCGGGCAACGGTCGGCAAGATAGAGCAGCACGGCGCCCGATTCGGCGAACGGGGCGCTGCCGTCGTCGAGCGCGGGCAGCTTCGCCATCGGGTTGACTTGCACGAACGCGTCGCTGCCCTGTTCGTGCGAGCGCAGGTCGATCGGCACGAGTTCGTACACCACGCCGATTTCCTCGAGCATCCACAGCGCCCGGAATGCCCGGGTCTTCGGCCAGTAGTAGAGCTTCATCGCGCCTCCGCGTTTGGGTGCTGCTGTCGATCCGGTCGATGCTCAAGCGTACCCGAGCGCGGGAGGTTGGGACAGGGGCGCCCGGCTAGGGGCACAGGGCCAAGGGCGTCCGGCAACGGGTACCGGGTTCGGTTGCACGCAGTTGATTCGATGCGCTGGGGCAGCGGTGAATCGCGGGAGATGACCCGCAGAGCCTTGTGTGACTGAAGTTCGTAATATAACTAGTTATAGTAAAACTAGTTATGAAAATTCAGAGAAATCCTTTGCGCGAACCAGCATTGCTACACTGCGCCCGGCTCATTGCCCAGTACCCACGCATACGGTAACGCAATCGCCCGGCCGCGCTCGCCGACGCATCACGCACCGTCGCACTCACCGGAGACAAGTCACGCATGGCAACCGACGATCGCACCACGATCATTCCGCGCAGAACGCCCGAATCGGCGGCCATGGTGGCCGAGGTCAAGCGGGCGATGGCGATCACCGCGCGGCTCAACCGCCTGACGTTCGACGATGCGGCGGACGTACGCGCATTGTTCGGTGAACTGATCGGCTCGCAGGTGGACGACGGCTTCATGCTGATCCCGCCATTCCATGCGACGGGCGGCGCCGGCATGAAGCTCGGGCGCAACGTGCTCGTCAATCAGAACTGCACGTTCTACGACCTGGGCGGACTCGAGATCGGCGACGACGTGATGATCGGCCCGAACGTCAGCCTGATCACGTCCGGTCATCCGGTCGAGCCTTCGCGGCGGCGCGACGGCGTGATCGCGAAGCCGATCGTGATCGAGCGGAACGTGTGGATCGGCGCGGGCGCGACGATCATCGGCGGCGTGACGATCGGCGAGAATGCGGTCGTCGCAGCCGCGGCCGTCGTTACCCGGGACGTTCCGCCGAATATGCTGGTCGGCGGCAATCCGGCGAAGATCATCCGGTCGATTGCTGAATAACGTCGCCCGGGTGTGCGCGCCGGTGCGATGAAGCATCGGCGGAGGGATGTGGACAACCGCTTACCACGATCACTCGAAACGCTGTGCATTTGAACGGTGAGCGTGCCGCCGAGGCCGGCCCGACAAGCCTTTCCAGCTTTTCCCGATTGTTGCGTGCCGAGTCGTCCGTCGATCGGCAGAGGAAGATCCGGGCGTGCGCCGGTTGTGGATATCTGCGGCCCGAAACGACTCGGCGCGCTGTGGTTTTCACAGGTGAGGGTGACCGGACGCTGCGCGATACATGAAGCGGGTTGTGGACAACTTGCGGCAAATCGAAGCGAAATGCTGTGAAAGTCAACGGTGAGTGTCGCGCCCGATCTGGCGGTGTGCCTGCATTGGCACGGGTTTCCGGTCGTTGCCGTGGTTCGGAGCGCCGCGCATTCTAGCCGAATGGCGCAGCGTGCATGACCGCGATCCGCAGACCCGACACGTCGACATCCGGCTCCGGCCCCCAATCGAAGGGCTGTGCATTCTAACGGTGAGCGCCGGCGCGTGGTTCGCAATATGCAGATTTCGACGTGCCTATCCGCGTTCCCCAGCGACTCGGCGCGCTGTGCAATTCAATGGTGAGCGTCAGCCGGCGATCGGCGCGAGGGCCGTCGGAATGCTGCCGTTCGACCGCCGAGGCCGCACGAAGCGGTGTTCCTGTCCGACCCGGGCGCAAGGTAGCGAGCAACGACGACGCGCGTGCCCGTGTGGATATCCGTCGGCAGAAACGACCCGCGACACTGTGTATTTTGACGGTGAGCATCCGTGCCCGACCGCATGACGAGCCGCTTCCGGTATGGATTGCCCCTTGGCGGTACGCTTCGAAACGTGCGTCAGCTATTGATCGGAGAACGCACGTCCATGTGGATATCCGTCCGTCGAAACGACTCGCGGCACTGTGTATTTCGACGGTGAGCATCCGCACCCGATCGGTTGACGAGCCGCTTCCGGTATGGATTGCCACTCGTCGGTAGCCTTCGAAGCGTGCTTCTCTTATCGATCAAGCGCGTTCGCTCATGTGGATATCCGTCCGTCGAAACGACTCGCGGCACTGTGTATTTCGACGGTGAGCATCCGCGTCCGATCGGGTGACGAGCCGCTTCCGATATGGATTGCCCCTTGGCGGTACGCTTCGAAACGTGTGTCAGCTATCGATCGGAGAACGCACGTCCATGTGGATATCCGGCCTGCTCAATCACTCGAAGCGCTGTGGTTTTCAACGGTGAGGGTGCGCGTATGGCCGGGAGGCAACGCAGTTCCGCGTGGACAACTACCCCGCCAGCCAGTCGAAGCCCTGTGTATTTCAACGGTGAGAGCGAGCCGGCAATCGCTCGACCAGCGTGTTCAGGCGAGATGTCCAGCCGGCAAACCCACGCTCGCCCTGTGTATTCGAACGGTGAGCGCAGACGGAGGACCGCGCGAAACGCGCGGTTTCCGATGTGGATATCCGCCGCCGAAACCCACTCGCCAATCTGTGAATTTCAACGGTGAGCGCCGCCTGAGCGCCCCGCATGCCGATTCCTGATGTGGATATCCCGGCCCCGACGCCACTCGAAACGCTGTGCAATCGAACGGTGAGTGCGCGAGCCGATCAACAGAGGGGCGCGGCATTGTGGACATCCGACGTCGCCAGCCAATCGGAACGCTGTGCATTCCAACGGTGAGGGTGACGGCCCAATGCCCCGAAACCCTTGTCGCAGGGGGCTCGATCGCCATCCGCCCTGCTGACGGGCGAGCCCTGCGGCACGCCTCGCCTTTTCCGCCGGACCATCCGACCGCCGCGACCCGCCTCCCCATCACACTCCGGCCGCCCCGAGCGAGAACTCTCTCAAATCCCGTCAAAAAGCTGCGCAGTTTTTCTCACGGCAGGCCCCTCCGAGCAAGATGAGAAAAAACATTCTCGGCCGCGCGCGAAAAAATAGAGCCATTCGCTGCCGGGACCCTGCGTCATCCGACGCCCCGCCGCGCACGGCCCAGAACAGCACGACAGCACAATCCGGAGACATCCCCTCATGACCGCCCGCCTGCCCGTCGACGGCACGCCTGCCCTGTCCGACTACCGCCTGACCGACAACCTGACCGCGACGCGCGGCCGGATCTTCCTGACCGGCACGCAGGCGCTGATCCGCCTGCTGCTGATGCAGCGCGCGGTCGATACCGAACAGGGGCTCAACACGGCCGGCTTCGTCAGCGGCTATCGCGGTTCGCCGCTCGGCATGGTCGACCAGCAGCTGTGGAAGGCGAAGAAACTGCTCGACGCCAGCAGCGTGCGCTTCCTGCCCGCGATCAACGAGGAACTCGGCGGCACGGCCGTGCTCGGCACGCAGCGGGTCGAGGCCGACCCGGAGCGTACGGTCGAGGGCGTGTATGCGATGTGGTACGGCAAGGGCCCGGGCGTCGATCGCGCGGGCGATGCACTGAAGCACGGCAACGCGTACGGTTCGTCGCCGCACGGCGGCGTGCTGGTCGTCGCGGGCGACGACCATGGCTGCGTGTCGTCGTCGATGCCGCACCAGAGCGATTTCGCGATGATGGCGTGGCACATGCCGGTCGTGAACCCGTCGAACATCGCCGACATGCTCGAATTCGGCCTGTACGGCTGGGCGCTGTCGCGCTACTCGGGCGCGTGGGTCGGCTTCAAGGCGATCTCGGAAACGGTCGAGTCGGGCTCGACCGTCGACCTCGATGCATTGCAGACGCGCTGGCCGGCGCCGGAAGGCTTCACGCCGCCGGCGGGCGGCCTGCACAACCGCTGGCCCGACCTGCCGAGTCTCACGATCGAGGCGCGTCTCGCGGCGAAGCTCGACGCGGTGCGTCATTTCGCGCGTGCCAACAGCATCGACAAGTGGATCGCGCCGAGCACGCAGGCGAACGTCGGCATCGTCACCTGCGGCAAGGCGCACCTCGACCTGATGGAAGCGCTGCGCCGCCTCGACCTGACGGTCGCCGATCTCGACGCGGCCGGCGTGCGGATCTACAAGGTCGGCCTGTCGTATCCGCTCGAAATGACGCGCATCGAAACCTTCGTCGACGGGCTCGCCGAAGTGCTGGTGATCGAGGAGAAGGGCCCGGTCATCGAGCAGCAGATCAAGGACTACCTGTACAACCGCACCGAAGGCGCCCGCCCGCGCGTGCTCGGCAAGCACGACGCGGCCGGTGCGTGCCTGCTGTCCGAGCTCGGCGAGCTGCGTCCGTCGCGCATCCTGCCGGTGTTCGCGGAATGGCTCGCGCGGCACAAGCCGGCGCTCGACCGGCGCGAGCGCGTGGTCGATCTCGTCGCGCCGCAGATCCTGTCGAACGAGGCCGACGCGGTGAAGCGCACGCCGTATTTCTGCTCGGGCTGCCCGCACAACACGTCGACGAAGGTGCCGGAAGGCTCGATCGCGCAGGCCGGCATCGGTTGCCACTTCATGGCGTCGTGGATGGAGCGCGACACGACGGGGCTGATCCAGATGGGCGGCGAGGGCGTCGACTGGGCCGCGCACGCGATGTTCACCAACACGAAGCACGTGTTCCAGAACCTCGGCGACGGCACCTACTTCCACTCGGGCATCCTCGCGATCCGCCAGGCGGTCGCCGCGAAAGCGAACATCACGTACAAGATCCTCTACAACGACGCGGTCGCGATGACGGGCGGCCAGCCGGTCGACGGCAGCATCTCGGTGCCGCAGATCGCGCGGCAGGTCGAGGCGGAAGGCGTGTCGCGCTTCGTCGTCGTGTCGGACGAACCGGAGAAGTACGACGGCCATCACGGGCAGTTCCCGACCGGCACGACGTTCCATCACCGCAGCGAACTCGACGCGGTGCAGCGTGAATTGCGCGAAACGCCGGGCGTCACCGTGCTGATCTACGACCAGACCTGCGCGGCCGAGAAGCGTCGCCGCCGCAAGAAAGGCGAATTCCCCGACCCGGACAAGCGCCTGTTCATCAACGACGCGGTGTGCGAAGGCTGCGGCGACTGCGGCGTGCAGTCGAACTGCCTGTCGGTCGAGCCGCTCGAGACGCCGCTCGGCCGCAAGCGCCGCATCGATCAATCGTCGTGCAACAAGGACTATTCGTGCGTGAACGGCTTCTGTCCGAGCTTCGTGACGGTCGAAGGCGCGGCGCTGAAGAAGGCGGCCGGCGCCGCGTTCGACGAAGCCGCGCTCGCCGCGCGTGTCGACGCGCTGCCGGTGCCGGCGACGCACCTCGACGCGGCGCCGTTCGACATGCTCGTGACGGGCGTGGGCGGCACCGGCGTCGTGACGGTCGGCGCGCTGATCAGCATGGCCGCGCATCTCGAAGGCAAGAGCGCATCGGTGCTCGACTTCATGGGCTTCGCGCAGAAGGGTGGCTCGGTGCTGTCGTTCGTGCGGATCGCGTCGAGCGACCGCTGGCTGAACCAGGTGCGCATCGACACGCAGCAGGCCGACGTGCTGCTCGCGTGCGACATGGTCGTCGGCGCGAGCGCCGAGGCGCTGCAGACGGTGCGTCACGCGCGCACGCGGATCGTCGTCAACACGCACCGGATTCCGAACGCATCGTTCGTGCAGAACCCCGACGCGAACCTGCATGCGGACGCATTGCTTGAAAAAATGCACCACGCGGCCGGCGACGGCTACCTGTCGAGCTGCGACGCGCAGGCGCTCGCCGCGAAATTCCTCGGCGATTCGATCGGCGCGAACATCCTGATGCTCGGCTACGCGTGGCAGCTCGGCCTCGTGCCGGTGTCGCTCGCCGCGATGATGCGCGCGATCGAGCTGAACAACGTCGCGGTGCCGATGAACAAGCTCGCGTTCTCGATCGGCCGGATGGCGGCCGGCGACGCGGCGGGCCTCGACGCGTTGTGGAATGCGCGTCATGCGGTGGCCGTCCACGCCGCGCCGGAGACGCTTGCCGAGCTGATCGCCGATCGCGAGGCGCGCCTCGATGCCTACGGCGGCGCGCGCTACGTCGAACGCTACCGTGCGCTGGTGAACGCGGCGCGCGCGAAGGGCGACGATGCGCTGACGCGCGCGGTCGCGACGACGTTCTATCGGCTGCTCGCGGTGAAGGACGAATACGAAGTCGCGCGGCTGTACACGGACGACGCGTTCCGCACGGCGCTCGAAGCGCAGTTCGAAGGCGTGCCGGGGCAGACGTACCGCGTGAAGTTCAACCTGGCGCCGCCGACGGTCGCGAAGGCCGGCAGCGACGGCAGCACGCCGAAGAAGCGCGTGTTCGGCCAGTGGATGTGGCCGGTGTTCGGCATGCTGGCGCGCGTGCGCAGCCTGCGCGGCACGTGGCTCGATCCGTTCGGCCGCACGGTCGAGCGCAAGATGGAGCGCGCGCTGGCCGACGACTACGAAACGACACTCAAGCGTGCGTTCGCCGCGATGACCCCCGGCAATGCGGCGCAGGTCGTGCAACTGGCCGATCTGCACGCCCGCGTGCGCGGCTTCGGTCACGTGAAAGTGCGCAACCTGGCCGGCGTGAAGCGTGCGGAACGCGAGCTCGCGCTGCAGCTCGGCATCGACGCGGCGACGAGCGCGGCCGTGCAGCATGCGCTCGACGAGATGAAGGGCGCGGGGACGCTGAAGGGGATTCCGGTCGTCGTCGCGAAGTAACGCGAGCGTGAGTGGATGTGAAAACGGCGATGCTCGTGCGAGCGTCGCCGTTTTTTTATGGTCCTCGGTGGCTGCGCGCAGGCCGCATCCGGCCCGTCAAACAATGCCTTTCTTGCGCGTCGACAGCGCGGTTTCAGACAGGTCGATCTCGCGGAGCAGCTTCGTCAGCGTCTCGTCGGAAATCTTGCTGTCGCTGCGCAGCCGGTACAGCGCCGAGCGTTCCGCGCGCACGGCCGCGATCCGCATCTGCAGCTCCATCGTTTCGGCCTGCTGCGCTTGCGCGCGTGGCGTGGGGCCGTCGTCGGCCAGCGCGGCGAGCCGGCGGCGATATTGATCCATCACGCGCGCGGAGATGTCCGCGCAGCGCGCCGCGCCCGATTCGTCGAGATCGGCCGAGATCGCGTCGTGCGACGAATCGATCGCGCGGATCGCGGCCTGCGCGGCGGCCGAGCGTGCGATGCGTTCCTCGTTGCCGAGCGGGTTGCGCGTCGAGCGCACGCCGCGCAGCAGCAGCGGCAGGCCGATCACCCCGACGATCAGCGAGCCGAGGATCACGGCCGACGCGATGAAGATTGCGGTGTCGCGGCCCGGCAGCGGTGCGCCGTCGGACAGCGCGACCGGAATCGACAGCACGCCGGCGAGCGTGACCGCGCCGCGCACGCCGCCGACCGTCATCACCGCGATCGTGCGTACGCCGGCCATCGTGCCGGCGAGGCCATGGCGCGCGGCGCGGCGGCTCGCGAACCAGCGCAGCAGCCATACCCACAGGAAGCGGATCGCATACAGCGCGAGCATCATCGCGCAGACGTTGAAGATCATGCGGCCGACCAGCGCGTCGCTCGTATGGTGCGCGTCGACGAGCGCGCGGCCGATGATGTGCGGCAACTGCAGCCCGAGCATGATGAACACCATGCCGTTGAACACGAATTCGATCATCGCCCACGTGCTTTCGGCGCGCACGCGCGACGCGACCGTGCTTTTGCGCGAGAAGCTCGTGTAATTCATCATCATCCCGGCCGACACGGCCGCGAGCACGCCCGACAGGTCGAGGTGCTCGGCGAACAGGTAGGCGGCGAACGGCACCAGCAGCGTCATCACGATGCCCGGGGCCGGATCGCCTTCCTGCTCGGCATTCAGGAAGCGCGTCGACAGCGCGCTGAACACCCACGACACGATCGCGCCCGTCGCGAGCCCGCCGGCGGCGACGATCACGAACGTGACCGACGCGGCGCGCAGCGAGAACACGCCCGTCAGCGCGGCCGCGATCGCGAACTTCAGCGCGACGAGGCCCGACGCGTCGTTCATCAGCGCCTCGCCTTCGAGGATGTGCATCAGTTGCGGCGGAATGCGACCCTTGCCGGCGATGCCTGACAGCGCGACCGCGTCGGTCGGCGACAGCACCGCAGCGAGCGCGAACGCGATCGGCAGCGGCAACTCGGGAATCAGCCAGTGTGCGAAGTAGCCCACTGCGAGTACCGTCATGAACACGAGCCCGAACGCGAGCATCAGAATCGCGCGGCGCTGCAGGTAAAGCTCGCGTTTCGGAATCCGCCAGCCGTCCGCGAACAGCAGCGGCGGAATGAACAGCAGCATGAAGATCTCGGGATCGAACGTGACGTGCAGGTTCAGCTTCGGCCACGCGAGCATCGCGCCGAACGCGATCTGCATCAGCGGCAGCGGCAGTTGCAACGGCAGGAGACGCGTGACGGCGCCGGACAGTGCGACGGTCAGCAGCAGAATGAGGACTGTGAAAACGATTTCCATCGATACGGCGAATGACGTGAAATGAAACGATCGTACGGAGTGTAGCGTGCCGACGTGACGGGCGCGTTCAAGCGGTCGGTGCGTGCGCACGGAAATGGTGCGCGAGTAGCGCGCCACGGTGGTGCGGTGGCCGCGTGCGGCCGCGCGGCGCATGGGTTCTGCGCGCCTTGCACGGAGCTTGCTTGAAGGTGGGCAGCCACCCGGCCCGCGCCGGGCAACCGAGGGTCCAACCATGACATTGCGCGCCGTCCCGTTCGTCGTCCGTTTCGCCGGACGTCGCGTTCGATTGCATCACCAGGAGGAAGCATGACGATCGTGCAACAGGAGCGTCCGGCCGCCGCGTCGCCGTACCGGTTCGAGCGGGAGATGAGCTCCGGCCTCGAACGGCTGGCGACGCAGCATCGCGACCTGACGCTCACGACCGTGTTCCAGCCGATATTCAGCCTGTCGCATCAGCGCGCGGTGGGCTACGAGGCGCTGCTGCGCGCGCACGATGCGCTCGACCGCGCCGTGTCGCCGCTCGACGTGTTCGGCGAAGCCGCGCGCCGCGACGAACTGCTGCAGCTCGACCGGCTCGCGCAGGCGCTGCATCTGGAGAATTTCGCGCTGCTCGGCGCGGAGCGCGAGTGGCTGTTTCTCAACGTCCATCCCGGCGTGCTCACCGACCCGTTCCAGGCGGCCGCGCTGCTCGCGAACCTGAAGCGGCTCGGCATGCCGCCGCGGCGCATCGTGCTCGAGGTGCTCGAACAGCGCGCGGACGACGTCGAGCGGCTCGCGGAGGCCGTGCGCGAATTCCGCACGCACGGCTTCCTGATCGCGCTCGACGATTTCGGCGCGGGCCACTCGAACATCGAACGGATCTGGCAACTGAACCCGGACATCGTGAAGCTCGACCGCATCATGCTGTCGCACGCGGCGCACCGCACCGGGCTCACCGCGATCCTGCACGGGCTCGTGACGCTGTTGCACGAGGCCGGCAAGCTGGTGCTCGTCGAAGGGATCGAGACCGAGCACGAAGCGCAGATCGCGCTGTCGTGCGAGGCCGATTTCGTGCAGGGCTACTACTTCGGCCGCCCGGCGCCTGGGCTGCCCGACAGCGCGGCCGCCACCGGCTGCATCGGCGAGCTGACCGAGCGCTTTCGTCAGCAGACCGAAGCGCGCGAGCGGCGCGACACGCAGCGGCTCGCGCCGTACCTGCGCGCGTTCGAACGCGCGGCCGAGCGCCTCGAGGCCGGCGAGCCGCTCGACGAGGTGTGCTGGAATTTCCTCGCGCTCGACGCCGCCGCGCGCTGCTTCCTGCTCGACGCGCAGGGCCGGCAGTCGGGCCGCAACGTCGTGCTGCGCGCCGATCGCGCGCTGGCCGAGGCGCGTTTTTCGCCGCTGGCAGACGCGCAGGGCGCGAACTGGCTGCGCCGGCCGTATTTCCGTTCGGCGATCGCCGAGCCGGGGCGCGTGCAGGTCACGCGGCCGTACCTGTCGATCAACGAGGCGCAGCCGTGCGTGACGCTGTCGGTGGCCGTGCGCGTCGGCGATGCGCAGCGCGTGCTGTGCGGCGATATCGACTGGCTCGACGACGACGCGCAGGCCGCGTAGCGACGCACGGCTCGCATGCGGAGACGGGTGCGCGGGGCCGCGGGGGCGGTCGTTGCGTTCACCGCGTGCTTCCCCGACAATGGCGCGAGCGCGGCCGTCGTGACCGCGCGCGCCGTCCCGGGGGCCACCATGGCGGCGAATATAAAAAGGAAAACACCATGAAAAGACCAATTTCGCTGACCATCCTCGCGTGGATCATCATCGTGACCAACGCGATCACCTGCGTCTACACGCCGTTCTCGATCGGCATGCCGACCACCCAGGCGCTGCTGTCGCACTACCTGCTGCCCGTGTGGGCGACGCTCGGCATCAGCGTGATCATCGAAGCCGCGAACGTCGTGATCGGCATCGCGATCCTCAAGGGGCGCGAGTGGTCGCGCAAGGCCTACCTCGCGACGTCGGTGTTCGGCTTCGCGTTTTCGTTCGTCAACATGCCGAAGTCGATGTTCATGGTGCTGATTCCCGGCTTCCTGCTGTTCGCGGTGTTCGTCTATCTGCTGTTCCGGCGCCCGGCGACCGCGTATTTCCGGCACGCCTTCGCGTGAGCGTCGTGCGCAACGCGCTGGCGATCGTGCTGTTCTCGATCGCCGGCTTCTGCGTGATGGCCGCGCAGATGGCCGCGTTCATGAAAGTCGGCCAGGCGGGCGCGACGGTCGTATTCGTCGTCGTGCTGTTCGCGGTGTCGGCCGTGCTGCTGGCCGCGGGTGCGTTTGCCGGCGTATTCCGGCCGCGTGCGCGCGGCGCGGGCATCACGTTGCTCGTCGCGGCCGCGACCACGGCGCTCGGGATGCTCGGCTGGGGGATGCTCGTGCTCACACCGGCGATCGTCGACGTGATGCAGCAGCAGGGCGCGTACTTCGATGCGCGCATGTTCCGGTTCGTGTCCGGCACCGCGGTGACGGCGTTGTCCGCGCTCGTCGGCGTCTGGCTCGTGCGGCGCGGCTGACGTACTGGGCTGAAGTCCGCGGCGGCCGCGACGCTGGCGTCCGTCACGCGGCTCGGCTAGGATGCGCGAATTGTCCAGACGATTCGCGGGCCGCCCATGAACCGACACGCCGCTTCCTCCGTTCTCCTCGAAGTGATCGCCACGACCGTCGGCGATGCGAAGGCCGCCGCCCACGCGGGCGCCGACCGCCTCGAACTCGTGACCGCGATCACCGAAGGCGGGCTGACGCCGAGCGTCGGCCTGATCGAGGCCGTCGTGGCCGCCGTGCCGATTCCCGTCAACGTGATCGTGCGTCCGCACAGCCGCTCGTTCGTCTATGACGCCGAAGACCTCCGCGTGATCGAGCGCGACGTGCGCGCGGCGGTTGCGGCCGGCGCGAACGGGGTCGTGTTCGGCGCGCTCGACGCGCATGGCGACGTCGATCTCGGCGCGCTGGCCCGGATCGCGGCGGCCGCCGACGGGCGCGCGCTCACGTTTCACCGCGCATTCGACGTCGCGCGCGATCTGAACGCCGCGTTCGACGCGTTGCTGCGCGTGCCGGCCGTCACGTCCGTGCTGACGTCGGGCGGCCATCCGTCGGTGCTCGATGCGGTCGCGACGATCACGCGGCTCGTGCGGCAAGCGGCGGGCACGACCTGCACGGTGCTGGCCGGCTCGGGGCTCACGATCGACGCGGTCGGCGATTTCGTCCGCGCCACCGGCGTGCGCGCGGTGCATTTCGGCTCGGGCGTGCGGCCGCGCGGCGAGGTGCTGGCGCCCGTCGACGCGCAGCGCGTCGAGCGCGTGCGCGCGGCGCTCGACGGCGCGGCGTCGCACGTGTGACGTGCGTGCCGAAGCTGCGCGTGGACGCGTCGAGAAGCTCATCGATTCGCGACGCGCAGGCAGTCGGATGCAGACGATCGGCCGAGCCGCGGCGCGTCACGTGTTCCGCACGAACCAGGTCCGCTTCGCGGTGCCGAGCAGCGCGCGATAGACGAGCCACGACACGACGAAGGTGGCCGGCGCCGACAGCGACGCGGCGAACCCGGTCGCCTGGTTCAGCGCGAGCCCCGCGAACGCGCCCGCGAACCACGCGGTCAGGCCGCCCGGATTGAACACCGGCACGTGCGCGTCGCGGCATTCGACGTCGTCGCCGACGAGCTGCCCGTAGCGCGCCGACAGGATGTGCGCGAGCGCGACGCCGACCCACGCGACGACGAAGATGCCCTGGTACGCGAGCGCTTGCAGGATCCGCGAGAAGATGTCGGCCATCATCAGCGCATAGACGACCGCGCCGACCACGACCGCCCACACGAATTTCGGCGCGCGCAGCCCCGCGACCTTCTGGAAGAACGCCTGCATGTTGACGGTCGCGAGGTAGTAGTTCGCGGTATTGATGCGCGACTGCGTGACCCACACGAACAGCAGCCCCCATACGCCCATCAGCTTCAGCAGCGCGAGCACGACCGACACTTCCGACAGCGTGCCGAGCCCGGGAATCGTGCTGACGAGATAGATGCCGGCCGCGCCGTTGACGAGGAACGTGACGAGGTAGAACGGCATCCCGAAGTTGAAGCGGCCGTGATAGCGGGCGTCGGCCTTGCGGCCGAAGCGCGCGTAGTCGAACGTGAACATCATCAGCACCCATACGCCCATGTAGTAGACGAAGCACTGCCACCAGCCGCCGGCCGGGGCGCCGCCCGCCGGCCCGAAATCGAGCCACGCGGCGTGATAGCCGTACTCGGCCGTCGCGAGCCCGACCGCCGCGAGCAACCCGAACAGGTAGAACGGCAGCAGCACGCCGTTGAACTTGTCGAGCCAGTGCTGCACGCTGCCGAACACGAGCGGCACGCTGTAGCAGACGACGATCAGCGCGGCCCACTTGTAGTCGAGCGCCGGAAACTGGTGATGCGCGGCGACCGCGATCACCGAGCCCTCGAACACCGCGTAGTAGATCGCCGTCGCGAAGAAGATCAGCGTCGCGAGCGCCGCGCCCGCGCTGCCGAACAGCACGCGCGAGAACAGCGCGACCGACAGGCCGGTACGGATCGCGTAACGGCTGATGATCGAATTGACGATGCCGTACGAGACGACCGACAGCGCCATCCCGATCAGCGCGTTGCGCGCGCCGTAGGTGAGCGCGAGCGTCGCGCCGACGACGATGTAGAACACCGCGCTGCAGACGGCCCACCACGCCATCGTCAGCGCAAAGGGCGGCATGCGTGCGTGATCGGGAATGGCGAGCGTCGACAGGTCGAGATCCTCGTCGGTGCGGGCCTGAGCCAGGTTGGCCATGAGCGTGCTCCTCGATGAGCGAAACAGCGGACGACGTCTGGGCCGCGGCTCATGCGAGCCGCGGGGTTGCCCCGACGTCGGGGCGGGCAACCGGTCCGGCGAAAACGGCGCGCAGGCGTCCCCGCCGCGCCGCGCGCGGCCGCACGGACGGGAAACGGAAGCGAAGGATGAAAGCGGAGGATGAAAGCGGAGGGCGGCGCACGGTGCCCGGCGCGACGGCCGGGCGCGTGGCGCTCAGTCCTTCAGTACGGCGCGCAGCAGCGCAAGGCGCCGCTGGTACTCGCGGCGCGCGGCGAGCGCGTCGGCCATCGTCACGCGCACGAAGCGCGCGCGATGGTTCGGCTGCATCTGGCCGATCAGGTCCATGTCGGCGCTGATGACCGTGCCGATCGTCGCGTAGCCGCCGCCCGACACCGCATCGCGATGCAGGATGATCGGCTCGACCCCGGCCGGCACCTGGATCGAGCCGATCGGATAGCACGCGTCGACGATGTTCGACGGATCGGCCCCGGCGCCGAACGGCTGCTCGCGCGGCCGGAACTGCAGCGGCCGGCCGTTCTTGTAGCGGTAGCCGATGCGGTCCGCCTCGGGCGCGACCGTCCATTCGTCATCGAAGAACGTGTGCGCCGACGCGTCGGTGAGCCGGTAGTGGTACAGCCCCGGCAGCACGCGCAGTTCGACCTGGCTGTCCAGCGGCCGGCTGACCGACGCCGGCAGCTCGCGCCCTTCGCGAAGCGTGCCGCGCGCCGCGCCGATCGGCAAACGGTCGCCTTTCTGCAGGCGCCGGCCCGCGTGGCCGCCGATCGCACCGAGCGTGTAGGTCGAGCGGCTGCCGAGCACGACCGGCACGTCGATGCCACCCGCGACGGCCAGGTACGCGCGGGCGCCGCCCTTCACGTAGGCGAACGACAGCACGCTGCCCGCGCGAATCCACAGCGCGACGTTGCAGCGCTGCCCGACGCCGTCGATCTTCGGGGTCATCTCGGCGCCCGTGACGGCGACCAGCGCGTCCGCATGGAACAGCAGCTCCGGGCCGAGCAGCGTGCATTCGAGCACGGCCGCCTGTTCCGGATTGCCGACCAGCAGGTTCGCCGCGCGCGACGCGTACTGGTCGAGCGAGCCCGACGGCGGGATGCCGACGTGGTAGTAGCCTTGCCGACCCGTATCCTGGACCGACGTCGCGAGGCCGGGTTTCACGACCTCGATCAGGTTGTGTGCGTCAGCGGGCATGCAGCACCTCGACGAGAGAACGGTTGACCGCATCGGGATCGCGCCGGAACGCGTCGAGCGAGAATTTCACGGGGCGCACGCGCAGCGAGAAGGTACCCGCTTCGACGGCCGCCACCGCGGCGTCATAGGCGTCGCGATCGATCGGCTGGAACTTCACGATGTCGCCGGGCCGGAAGAACACCATGAAATCGCGCAGGTAGTCGAGCCGCTGCGCGGGATCAAAGATCGGCGCCGGCGTCACGCCGAACATCTGGTAGCCGCCCGCGCCGCGCACCGAGTAGATGCAGCCGAAGCAGCCGCCGTGGCCGACCGTCAGCTTCGGCGTGTCGGTGCGCGGCCGCAGGTATTTCGGTACTTCGAGCTGGCGTGCGCGCTCGACCATCTGGTACATGAACGGCAGGCCCGCGACGAAGCCGACCATCGACACGAACCATGGCGAGCCCGAGTGCGCGGCGATGAAGTCGTCGACGTCGCGCTTGCCGTTGATCCGCGCCGCATATTCGAGGTCGGTCGACGACGGGTCCTGGTGACGCTCGCGAAACCGCATCAGCGTCTCGTGCGTCCACGGGTCGTTGTACAGCACCGGCACCTCGACGATGCGCGTATCGAGTTCGAGCGGCGCGTCGCCGACCTCGGCCTCGATCGCCTTGAGCAGCGCGACGAGCGTGTCGGGCTCGATCACGTCCGGGTCATAGCGCACCTGATAGGACGCGTTCGCCGGACAGATCTCGGTGATGCCCGGCACCGCGCGCCGCTGCAATTCGCGCGTGATCGCCGTGCCCTTGAAGAAGGCGTCGAGCGACATCGCCTCGCTGATCTCGACGAACACGAACTCGTCGCCGCCGAACGTATAACGGGTCGTCACAGGGCCTCCCCGACGCGCGCGGCGTCCGCGGTTTCGTGCTGCCGGGCGGCGGCCGTCGCGGCCTCGCGCCATGACGGCATCCACGCTTCGAGAAAATTCGTGTGATAGCGGCCCGCGCGCACGTCGTCGTCCGCGAGCAGCGCGACGTGCAGCGGCGCGGTGGTCTTCAGGCCGCCGACCTGCAGCTCGCCGAGCGCGCGAGACAGACGCCGCAATGCGGCCGCGCGGCTCTCGTCGTGCACGATCAGCTTCGCGAGCAGCGAATCGTAGAACGGCGGCACGACGTAGCCCGGGTAGAGCAGCGAATCGACGCGCACGCCGGGGCCGGTCGGCCACACCAGTGCGTCGATCCGGCCCGGATTCGGTCGGAAATCCTGCAGCGGATCTTCCGCGTTGATCCGGCATTCGAGCGCGGCGCCGCGCATCGCGATGTCGGCCTGCGCGAACCGCAGCGGCTCGCCGTCGGCGATGCGCAGCGTTTCGCGCACGAGATCGATGCCGGTGATCGCCTCGGTCACCGGATGCTCGACCTGGATGCGCGTGTTCATCTCGATGAAGTAGAACTCGCCGCGCGCATCGTCGAACAGGTATTCGAGCGTGCCCGCGCTGCGGTAGCCGACTTCGCGCGCGAGGCGCGTGGCCGACGCGCACAGCGCGTCGCGCTGCGCCGGCGTGAGCGACGGCGACGGCGCTTCCTCGAGGATCTTCTGGCGGCGCCGCTGCAGCGAGCATTCGCGCTCGAACAAGTGGACGACGTCGCGGCCGTCGCCGAGCACCTGCACCTCGATGTGCCGCGCTCGCGCGATGAAGCGTTCGAGATAGACGCCGCCGTCGCCGAACGCGGCCTGCGCCTCGCGCTGCGCGAGCGGCAGTTCGGCGTCGAGCTGCGCGGCGTCGTGCGCGACGCGGATGCCGCGCCCGCCGCCGCCCGCGGCCGCCTTGATCATGATCGGATAGCCGATGCGCGCGGCGACCGCGCGGGCCGCGTCGAGCGACTGGACGACGCCGTCGCTGCCGGGCACGGTCGGCACGTTCGCGCGCCGCGCGGTGTCGCGGGCGCGCGCCTTGTCGCCCATCGTCGCGATCACCTGCGCGCCCGGGCCGACGAAGATCAGCCCGGCCGCCTCGACCTGCGCGGCGAACGCCGCGTTCTCGGACAGGAAGCCGTAGCCCGGATGGATCGCGTCCGCGCCGCATTGCCGCGCGGCGTCGAGGATCGCGGCCGGATTCAGATAGCTCTTCGCCGCATGCGACGACCCGATGTGGATCGCTTCGTCGGCCATGCGCGCGGCGAGGCTGTCGCGGTCCGCGTCGCTGACCACGGCGACCGCGCGCATGCCGAGCTCGCGTGCCGCGCGTATCACGCGCACCGCGATTTCGCCGCGGTTCGCGACCAGCACGGTCTTGATCCGCGACGGTCGATAGAAGGTGTCGGGGGCGTTTGCCGGCTTCATCGCATCACCCCTCGATCCGCATCAGCACCTGGCCGGCGTCGACCGGCTCGCCATCGTCGACGAGCAGCTCGACGACGCGGCCGGCCGCATCGGCTTCGATCTCGGTGAACTGCTTCATCACTTCGACGAGGCCGACCACCGCGCCGGCCGCGATCGTCGCATCCACCGCGACGTAGTAGTCCGCCTCGGGCGACGGGCGTCGGTAGAACGTGCCCGGCAACGGGCTGACGATGTCGTGCAATGCCATCTTGCGTCTCCTTGAATCGGGTTCAGTGATGAGCGGCGAGCGGTCGCGGGCCGGCGGTCCGGATGCCTTCGCGGACCAGCGCGTCGCGCGTTTCGCGCACGAGGTCGAGCGCGCCGGGCGTGTCGCTGTGGATGCAGACTGAATCGAAATCGATGTCGATGTCGTCGCCGTCGATCGTGCGCACCTTGCCGTCGATGCACGCACGCAGCACCTTGTCGGCCACCTGCTGCGGGTCGAGGCGCCCGACGCGGCGCGTGAACACGATGGAGCCGCTGCGGTCGTAGTCGCGATCGGCGTAGAACTCGCGGATCACCGGCTGTTCGTACTCCCTCGCCACGCGATACGTGACCGACGCTTCCATACAGTACAGCCACAGGCCGGGATCGACGCGCTGCAGCGTCTCGATCAGCAGCCGCGAGAACGCCTCGTTGGCCGCCGCGTGCATGTAGAGCGCGCCGTGCGGCTTGACGTGCTGCAGGCCCACGCCGTTGAGCCGCGCGAACTCGCGAAGCGCGCCGAGCTGATACAGAATGTCGTGGACGAGCGCCTGCGGCGTTTCGGTGATCGTGCGGCGACCGAAGCCCGCGAGATCGCGAAAGCCCGGATGCGCGCCGATCCCGACGCCGGCGTCGCGCGCGAGCTGCACCGTGCGCGCCATGATGTTCGGGTCGCCGGCATGAAAACCGGTGGCGATGTTCGCCGAGCTGATGAGCGGCATGATCTGCTCGTCGACGCCGTCGCCGATCGTCCACGGGCCGAAACCTTCGCCCATGTCCGAATTCAGGTCGACACTGTGCTTCCTCATACGGTTCGTTCCTCCAGGTTCTCCGGTTTCGCGTGCGCCGCAGCGCGTGTCGACACCGTGTTGAACGCAGGTTAGCCGTGCGGGGTGCGTCAAAATAGTTCTATTTTTATATGCGAGCGTATCGATTTTTCAGATATCACGGGAAGCGGCCGCCCGGCGCCGCGGCAGGCGGATGTGCGCGGGTCGGGCGGGTCCGGATTGCCGCGAAACGGACGGTTGATATGATGGTTGCCCTGCCCCCATCAGTTTTCCACCGCGCATGGCCCTGACGCTCAGACAGCTCAAGTACTTCGTCGCGACCGCCGAGCTCGGACAGATCTCGCAGGCCGCGATCCAGCTCACCATCTCGCAGTCGGCCGTGACGAGCGCGATCAAGGAACTGGAGGACAGTCTCGGCACGCAGCTGTTCGTGCGCACGTCGGCGGGCGTGACGCTGACCGATACCGGGCGGCGTTTTCTCAATCACGCGTACACGATCCTGTCGTCGGTCGACGAGGCGATGCGGATCCCGAATCTCGAAAGCACGCTGACCGGCACGCTCGCGATCGCCGCGAGCTACACGGTGCTCGGCTACTTCCTGCCGCATCACGTGCTGCGGCTCAATACGCTCTATCCGCGTCTGACGATCCACCTGCACGAGCTGAACCGCGAGTCGATCGAGGAAGGGCTGATCGCGGGCCGCTACGACATGGCCGTGCTGCTCACGTCGAACGTGTCGAATCCGGAGCTCGTGCTGGAGCCGGTGATCCATTCGGTGCGCAGGCTGTGGGTCGGCGCGCATCATCCGCTGCTGCGGCGCGAGAGCGTCACGTTCGCGGAGGTCGCGCACGAGCCGTTCGTGATGCTGACGGTGGACGAGGCCGGGCAGACCGCGCTGCGTTACTGGAACGAGACGCCGTACCGGCCGAACGTGATCCTGCGCACCTCGTCGGTCGAGGCGGTGCGCAGCATGGTCGCGAACGGCAGCGGTGTCGCGATCCTGTCCGACATGGTGTATCGCCCGTGGTCGCTCGAAGGGCGGCGCATCGAGACGATCGTGCTGCGCGACCCGGTGCCGCCGATGAGCGTCGGCCTCGCGTGGCGCAAGAACATCGAGCTGAGTCCCGCGATGCACGCGGTGCGCGACTATTTCCGGCACACGTTCATGGAGCCGCGCGCACTGGGCGGCGCGACCTGAGTGGTGCGCGCGGGCGTAAAAAAGCCGGGGCATGCCCCGGCTTTTTCGTTGGCGGGCGCGGCGCGCCGGCCGTTGCCGCTTACGCGTTGTCCGACAGCGCGTCGGCCTGGCTCGCGCGGATGCCGAGGCGCTCGAACAGCGCGCGGTCGCGCTGCGTCTGCGGGTTGCTGGTCGTCAGCAGCTGGTCGCCGTAGAACATCGAGTTCGCACCGGCGAGGAAGCACATCGCTTGCATCGCGTCGTCGAGCTGCTCGCGGCCGGCCGACAGGCGCACGACGGCCTTCGGCATCGTGATGCGCGCGACCGCGATGGTGCGCACGAATTCGAACGGATCGAGCGGCGCGGTGCCTTCGAGCGGCGTGCCCTCGATCGCGACGAGGTTGTTGATCGGCACCGATTCCGGATACGGGTTCAGGTTCGCGAGCTGCGAGATCAGGCCCGCGCGTTCGCGGCGCGACTCGCCCATCCCGATGATGCCGCCGCAGCACACGTTGATGCCCGCATCGCGCACGCGGTCGAGCGTGTCGAGGCGATCCTGGTACGTGCGCGTCGAGATCACCTGGCCGTAGAACTCCGGCGACGTGTCGAGGTTGTGGTTGTAGTAGTCGAGGCCCGCATCGGCGAGCTGCCGGGCCTGTTCGTTTTCCAGCATGCCGAGCGTCATGCAGGTCTCGAGACCGAGCTCCTTCACCCCGCGCACCATCTCGGTCAGCGCCGGCATGTGGCGCTCCTTCGGGTTGCGCCACGCGGCGCCCATGCAGAAGCGGCTCGCGCCGTTCGCCTTCGCCGCGCGCGCGGCGTCGAGCACCGTGTCGACGTCCATCAGCTTCTCGGCCTTCAGGCCCGTGTCGTGATGCGACGACTGCGAGCAGTAGCCGCAATCTTCCTCGCAGCCGCCCGTCTTGATCGACAGCAGCGTCGACAGCTGCACCGCGTTCGCGTCGAAGTGCTCGCGATGCACCTGCTGCGCGCGGAACATCAGATCGTTGAACGGCAGCTCGAACAGCGCGACGACGTCGGCGACGCGCCAGCGCTGCGACGCCGGGGCGGCCACGGGGATCGCGGCGGGTTGCACGGCGGCGGTCTGGGCTTGGGTCATTTCGTTTTCCTGTCCTGGGCGGGATTGGGGGATCGGTTGGGTCAAGGCCGCGCGGCGCGCAGCGACTCGACGAGCGCGGCGATGTCGAGCATCGCCGCGGCGGATTCGGGGGCGGCCGGCGTCATGTGCGCGATGCGGCCGATGAGTGGCGCGCGGTGCTCGCGCGCAAGCCAGTCGCGAATCGTCGCGACGTTCTCGTCGGCGAACGACATGGCCGGGTCGACGTGGTTCGCGACCCAGCCCGCGAGCGTGAGGCCGCGCTGGCGAATCGCATCGGCCGTCAGCAACGCGTGGCTGATGCAGCCGAGCCGGACGCCGACCACCAGCACGACGGGCAGGCCGAGCGCGACCGCGAGATCGGCGGTGTCCTGCGTATCGTTCAGCGGCACGCGAAAGCCGCCGACGCCTTCGACGACGACGACGTCCGCGCGCGTCAGCGCTTCGCGATGGCACGCGACGATCGTGTCGAGGTCGAGCGTCACGCCTTCCTGCGCGGCGACGATATGCGGTGCGGCCGGCGCTTTCAGCAGGAACGGCGTGCGCAGCTCGGGCGGCAGCGCGACGTTCGCGGCGGCGTCGAGCTGGTCGGCGTCCTCGTTGCGCCACACGCCGTCGCGTTCGTACGCGCCGGCCGCGACCGGCTTTAGCGCGGCCGCGCGCAGCCCGTGCCGCGCGAAGCCGTGCAGCATCGCGGCCGACACGAAGGTCTTGCCGATCTCGGTGTCGGTGCCGGTGACGAAGACGGAGAGCGGGGCGCTCATGCTGCTGCCTCCTGCCGGGCCGCTCCAACGGAGGCCGCGGCCGCCTCGCTGGCCTCGATCAACGCGGCTTCGAGCCTGGCGAGATCGTCGAACGAATGCGCGGCCGACAGCGACACGCGCAGCCGCGACGTGCCGGCCGGCACCGTCGGCGGCCGGATCGCGGGCACCCACAGGCCGTGCGCGTCGAGCGCGCGCATTGCCGCGAGCGTCGCATCGTTGCTGCCGATCACGAGCGGCTGCACGGCCGTGTGCGAATCGACCGGCTGCCAGCGCGTGTTGCGCAGCAGCGCGCGCGTGCGTTCGATCAGCGCGGCGAGGTGCGCGCGGCGCGCGTCGCCTTCGTCGCCCGCGATCACCTTCAGGCTCGCCGAGACCGTATGCGCGACGGCCGGCGGCGCGGCGGTCGTGAAGATGTAGCTGCGTGCGCGCTGGATCAGCCATTCGATCACGGTTTCATGCGCGATCACGAACGCGCCGGCGACGCCGGCCGCCTTGCCGAGCGTGCCGACGTACACCAGATGCGGCGAACGCAGCGCGGCGGCCGCGAGCGCACCGCGACCCTGTGGGCCGAGCACGCCGAAGCCGTGCGCGTCGTCGACGACGAGCCACGCGCCGTGGCGTTCGGCCAGCGCGACGAGCTCGGCGAGCGGCGCGATGTCGCCGTCCATGCTGAACACGGTGTCGCTGACGATCAGCTTCGTTTCGGCCTCCGATGCGTCGAGCAGCGCGGCGAGCGCGGCCGTATCGGCGTGCGGATAGACCTGCACGTTCGCGCGCGACAGCCGCATGCCGTCGATCAGCGACGCGTGGTTCAGCGCATCGGAGAAGATCGTCGCGCCCTTGCCGGCGAGCGCCGTCATCGCGGCGAGGTTCGCCATGTAGCCGGTGCTGAAGTACAGCGCGCGCGGCGCGTCGGAGAAGCCGCCCGCGAAGCCTGCGAGTTCGTCTTCCAGTCTGGCGTGCGCGCGCGAATGGCCGCCGAGCAGGTGCGAGCCGCCGCTGCCGGCGCCGTAGCGCTGCGCGCCTTCCGCGAACGCGGCGATCAGCGCCGGATGCGCGGCGAGGCCGAGGTAGTCGTTGCTCGCGAAGCCGACGATCTCGCGGCCGTTCACGATCATGCGCGCGTCGCACGCGGTGTCGGCGATGCGGCGCACGCGGCGCAGCCCTTGCGCGTCGAGGTCGGCGAGGCCGCGTTGCAGGGTGTCGAGCAGGCTCATCGGCCGAGGTCCTCCAGCGTCGCGTCGAGCGTGTCGCGCGTGCGCTGCGCGAGCCACGCGATGTCGTCGTCGCTCATCACGTACGGCGGCATCAGGTACACGGTCGTGCCGATCGGGCGCAGCAGCAGTTCGCGCGCCAGCGCATGTTCGAAGAAGCGCCGCGAGAAGCCGCGCGCCGCGTCGCCGTCGAGCGTGACGTCGAACGCGAACAGCGTGCCGCGCTCGCGCAGGTGGCGCACCTGGCGGTGCGTGTCGAGCGGTGCGAGCGCCGCGCGCAGCGTCGCCGATTTGCGGGCGTTGCTCGCGAGCACGTCGTCGCGCGCGAACAGGTCGAGCGTCGCAACGGCCGCGCGGCACGCCAGCGGGTTGCCGGTGTACGAATGCGAGTGCAGAAAGCCGCGCGTCGTGTCGTCGTCGTAGAACGCCGCGAACACGTCGTCGCGCGTGAGCACCAGCGACAGCGGCAGATAGCCGCCGCTGATCCCTTTCGACAGGCACATGAAATCGGGCCAGACGCCGGCCTGCTCGCACGCGAAGAAGGTGCCGGTGCGCCCGCACCCGACCGCGATCTCGTCGGCGATCAGGTGCACGCCGAATTCGTCGCACAGCGCGCGCAGCCCGCGCACGTACGACGGATCGTGCATCGCCATGCCGGCCGCGCACTGCACGAGCGGCTCGACGATCAGCGCGGCGATCCGGTCGCCGCGTTCGACGAACAGGCGCCGCACGTCCGCGAGCGCGCGGCCCGCGACGTCGGCGGCCGTCTCGCCCGGCAGCGCGCCGCGCGCATCGGGCGACGCGACCACGTGCGCGTGGCGGATCAGCGGGTCGTACGCATCCTTGAACAGCGCGACGTCGGTCACGCCGAGCGCGCCGATCGTCTCGCCGTGATAGCTGTTCGCGACGCAGACGAATTCCTGCTTGTTCGCGCGGCCGCGGTTGCGCCACGCGTGGAAGCTCATCTTCAGCGCGATCTCGACGGCCGACGCGCCGTCCGACGCGAAGAACGCATGACCGAGCGTGCGCGCGGTGAGCGCGTGTAGCCGTTCGGCGAGCTCGATCGCGGGTTCGTGCGTGCAGCCGGCGAGCATCGCGTGCTCGAGCGTGTCGAGCTGGTCCTTCAGCGCCGCGTTGATGTCCGGGTTCGCATGGCCGAACAGGTTGACCCACCAGGAGCTGATCGCGTCGAAGTAGCGGCGGCCGTCACGGTCGTACAGCCACAGGCCCGCGCCGCGCGCGACGGGGACGAGCGGCAGGCGCTCGTGATGCTTCATCTGGGTGCAGGGATGCCAGACCGCGCGCAGGCTGCGCGCGACCCAGTCGTCGGTGGCTGGCGTACTCAAGGCGACTCCGGGGGTAAAACGACCGCGCGGCATCGACGGGATGCCGCGCGGCGGGACACGAAACGCGCAGAGATTAGCGTGTTCCGCCGGACGTTGCACTAGCGGTTACAAACGCCGCACAGCCTTACTGGGCGGGAGTTCGGCGCAGTTCGGGGGTGCTCGGGACGGAACGCGGCGGATCGGGCGAAATGCGCGCAGATGACGACGTTCGAGTGACACCCCCCGACAGAAAAAATCGCGGGCCGGGGCGCGATGGAGCGTCGAAATAGGGGGAGCGATGAGGGTGAGATGCTGACGGCGACAAGGGGCCGAACTTGTTGTGCGCGGGGTCGATCGACGCGGGGCGGCGCAACGCCGGACGACCGGACGAAATCTGGCGCGAATTCAGGTCGATTGCTCGTAAAAACGAGCATTACGCGGCGTGTGCTCGATTTGACAAGCAGGCGGCAGAGTGCCGCGGTGACGTTGAATCGACGGCGTGCGAAGGGGGAAGCGGGAGAAACGACAACCGCGCGTCAGCGCGAAGCCAGTGCGCGCGTATCGGTGTCGCGGGTATGATCGCCGCCGTTGTCGGCCGTCTGCGTCGTGCTGTCGTTCCACACGACGCGGTCGTTGACCGCATACAGCCGGCAGGCGCCCGCGCCTTGTTTCGCGCAGTTGTCGAGCGCGAGCGCCATCGGATCGTCGCCGCCTTCGGCCCACGACCACGCGCCTTCCGACGACACCGCGAACGCGCGGCTCGGATGCTGGTTCAGGAAGCGGCGATAGCCTTCGCGGCCGGCTTCGTCGACGTACGGCACCGCGTTGACCGCATCGATCGACGCATAGCCGGTAGCCTTCGGTTCGTGCGGGTTCGCGACCGCATAGCGCACCGCGGTCGGCAGGTTCAGTTCGGCGAGGAACGCGTGCACGGCCGGCCACCAGACGGGCACGCCGTCGCGATCGACGATCAACCGGTGCGCATCGTCCTTGTAGCGGCCGAAATCGATGAACTGCGCCTGCGTGCCGTGCGACACGTACGCATCATGCATCTGCGCGACGAGCGCGGGCGTCCACACCGAATCGTTGTCGCCGTACAGCCACAGCGACCGCACGGCCGTGTGCGCACCGTACTGGTCGAACGCGTCGACGAGGTTGCGCTGCCAGCCGTCGCACAGGTCCTGGCGCAGCCCGCCGGAGAAGTTGATGATGCCGCGCACGCCCGCCGCGGCTTCGGTGCCGTAGGCGACCGACACGAGCCCGCCGTGCGACGTGCCGGCGACGACGATGCGCGACGCATCGACGTACGGCTGGCGCGCCATGTAGCGCACCGTCGCGTCGACGTCCGCGGCCTGCGCGAGGCCGTTCTTGCCGACGTTGCAGCCTTCCTGCCGGTACGTGCCGTCCGAACCGGCGAAGCCCTGGCGATTCGGCGCGATCACCGCATAGCCGCGGCGCACGAATTCGCGCGCGAACGCGAGCGGCCGGCTGCGCGGCTGCTGATGGAGATCGCCGGTATTTTTGCCGTGATTGAAGACGACGAGCGGGAACGGGCCGGGGCCGTTCGGCTTGAAGAGCGTCGCCTCGAGCGTGACGGCGCCCGACGCGTCGGCCGGAATGCGGAGGATCTGTTCGTTGAGGTCGGCGGCGACCTGCGGCAGGTTCGCGTCGGCGTAGTCGAAGTGCTCGGCGTGGGCGAGCGAGCCGCTGGCGCCTGCACCCGTGTTCGCGCTCGGCAGCGTACCGGCCTGAGCGGCCGACAGCGCACAGGCCGCCATCCATCCCACCAATACCTTGCTGAACGCCATCCGTAAGCCCTGCCACGCAACATGACCAATTCGAGCCCATCGTAGCCCGACAAAATCAGGTTGTGCAATGCGGGAATAACCCGGCGTCTGACACGGCAACTATTTGTCAGCGTTCACTTACATCGCCGTCGACATAGCGCCAGAATCCCTGCTCGTCGTGCTCGAAACGGCTCGTCTCGTGCAGCCGGTAGGCGCGGCCGCCGACCTTGTAGCGGGCCACGAATTCGACCTCCGCGTGCCGGTCGTCGAGCGGCGCGTGGCGTTTGACCGCGAGGCCCAGCCAGCGCGGCGCGTCCGGCGCGTCGGGGTCGGTGTCGAGATCGGGCGGGCAGGTGCGCGCGGCCCACGTCGCGCGCAGGTAATCGGTCGCGCCGAGGACGTACGCGCTGTACCGCGAACGCATCAATTCGAGTGCGGTCGGGGCGGCTTCGCCACCGTCGATGAAGCGGCCGCAGCAGGCCGCGTAGCGCGGCGGCGGCGCCTTGGCGGGCGCGGGGGACGCGCCGCCGCACGGGCACGCGTCAGGTCGGGTCAAAATCATGCGAAATGTGAATTAACAACGCTGGGTTGCCGGCCGGCGCACTCACCAGCTCAGCTCGACGCCGTCGTACTGGAAGAACCGGCCGTTCGCCTGGGACACGTCCGAAGCGGATTCGGCGATCACGCGACGCATGCCAGTCACGCTCGTTTCCGGATCGATCGCGGCCTGCGCGCCGCCCATGTCGGTGCGCACCCAGCCGGGATGCAGTGAAATGCACGCGGCATGGCGCGTCTGCAGCGACGCGATGCGCAGCGCGTCGTTCAGCGCGGCCTTGCTCGCGCGGTACAGCCAGCCGGTCGTGCCGGTCGCCTCGGCGATGCTGCCCATCCGGCTCGACACGACGGCCAGCACGCCGCGCGCGTCCTCGACGAGCGGCAGCAGGATCGGCAGCAACTGCATCGGCCCGCGCACGTTGGTATGCATCACCGCGTCGAAATCCTCGGCGGTGATCGTCTCGACGCCTTCGGTGCGCGGCCCGTACACGCCCGACACCAGCACGGCCGCATCGAGCCGTTCGCCGTCGAGCTTCCAGCCGAGCGCCGCGATCTGCTCGGGCCGCGCGATGTCGAGCGCATGCGGCTGCGCGCCGAGCGCGCGCAGCGCGTCGAGCGATGCCGCGTCGCGTGCGGTGGCGATCACGTTCCAGCCGTCGCGCCGGTATTGCCGGACGAATTCGCGGCCGAGGCCGCGCGATGCGCCGACGATCAATACGGTTTTCATGTCCGTCGCTCCTTGGGTGGGCGCCGCCGTGGCAGTGCCGGTGTCAGATCCGTTCGACGCGTGCCGCGCCCGCGCGGCCGCCGCCGCCGGGCAGCTGGCGCGCACCGCACGTTACTGCGCGTCGTCGCACGGCTTCAGCGTGGCGGCGACCGCCTGCGCGACGCCGTCGAGCTGCGCGGCGTCCGCCGCGACCATGTCGTTGTCGGGCGCATGCTGGCCGCGCGCGGTCAGCGCCGCCACGCAGCGCTTGTAGGTTGCGTCGAGCGCGTCGAAGTTCGACACGGACATCCCGAGGTTGCGCATCCGGCCGTCGTGCACGCCGTACACGAGCCCGTGCACGGTCAGCGACTGGCCGCGCGCCCACGCGTCGTTGACGATCGTCGTGCGGCACACGTTGACGACCTGTTCGATCGAATTCAGCTCGATCAGGCGGCGATACCTTGCTTCGCCGACCGGCCATTCGTCGAGCAGGGCCGCATGGCGCTCGCGCACGTCCTGCACGTGATGCAGCCAGTTGTCCGCGAGGCCGACGCGGCGGTTGTGCAACGCCGCGTTTACGCCCGAGCAGCCGTAGTGGCCGACGACCATGATGTGCTTCACGCGCAGGATGTCGACCGCGAACTGGATCACCGACAGGCAGTTCAGGTCGCTGTGCACGACCACGTTCGCGATGTTGCGGTGCACGAACACTTCACCCGGCGGCAGGCCGATGATCTGGTTCGCCGGCACGCGCGAATCCGAGCAGCCGATCCACAGATATTCCGGCGCCTGCTGGTCGGCGAGCCGTGCGAAGAAATCGGGATCGTCGGCGAGCTGGCGCTTGACCCAGGCATCGTTGTTGTCGAACAGATGTGAAAGCGGATTGTCTTGGGTAGTCATCGGTGTGGATTCCGTTGGCGGAAATCAAGTCGATATCGGATCGGGGTGTGGCCGGCGTCAGGCGGCGCGCTGCGCGTCGCCTGTGCCGTCGTTCTCGCCCGTCGCGCCGAAGCGCGCGGGGTAGCGCACGCAAAAGCGCAGGGTCGCGTCGTACGGATAAAAATCGGGCAGTTCGCCCTGCATCAGCTTGTCCTTGCTCGCCTGCCACAGCGCGGGATCGAAAAAGTCCGCGTGATGCTTCATGAAGACGCTGCGCACGCGCGGGTCGCCGAGCAGGAACGGCCCGTAGGTCTCCGGAAAGATGTCGTGCGGGCCGACGGTATACCACGGTTCGCCGGACAGCTCGTCTTCCTCGTTGCGCGGCGGCGGCACGCGCCGCACGTTGCAGTCGGTCAGGTATTCGATCTCGTCGTAGTCGTAGAACACGACGCGGCCGTGGCGCGTGACGCCGAAGTTCTTGTACAGCATGTCGCCGGGGAAGATGTTCGCCTTCATCAGCTCCTTCACCGCGTTGCCGTATTCCTTCACGCCGTGCTCGACGTCCGCGTCGCTGCCGTTCTGCAGGTACAGGTTCAGCGGCGTCATCCGGCGCTCGATGTACAGGTGCTTGATCACGAGCTTGTCGTCCTCGTATTCGAGCAGCGACGGCACTTCCTTCTCGAGTTCGCGCACGAGCGCGTGATCGAGCCGCGCGAGCGGCAGCGCGACGCTCGAATACTCGAGCGTGTCGGCCATCCGCCCGAGCCGGTCGTGGCGCTTCACGAGCTGGTACTTCTCCATGATCTGCGCGCGCGTCGTTTCCTTCGGCGGCGGGAAGTGGTCCTTGATGATCTTGAACACGTACGGGAACGACGGCAGCGTGAACACGAGCATCACGAGGCCCTTGATTCCGGGCGCGATGATGAAGCGGTCGCTCGAATGCGACAGATGGTGCAGCAGGTCGCGGTAGAACAGGTTCTTGCCCTGCTTCTGCAGCCCGACCGACGTGTAGATCTCGGCCTTCGGCTTGCCCGGCATGATCGTGCAGAGGAAATCCACGTACGCGGACGGCACGCCCATGTCGACGAGGAAGTACGAATGCGAGAAGCTGAAAATGATCTGCAGCAGGTCGCGGCGCAGCAGCACGGTGTCGAGCGCGAGCACGCCGGGGCGCACGTGGCGGATCGGCACCGCGAACGGCAGCACGCGGTCGGCGTTGATGATGCGGCCGACGATGTACGCGCTCTTGTTGCGGAAGAACAGCGACGACAGCACGTGGATCTGGAAATTCGGCGCCTCGTCGAAGTGGCCGAATTCGTCGTCGATCGCCTGCATCACGCAGCCGATGTCGCGCGTGAGATCCTCGAACGGCGGGTCGAGCTGGAAGTTCGTGACGATGCGCTCGAGCGTGACCGCGAGCCCGTCGGTGCCCGGATAGTACGCGCGGTAAGTCGGTTTCGCGGCCGGCTCGTCGTTCTCCAGATACTCGGTCGAGATCGCCGGGCGCACGAAGATGAAATCGTTGCTGAAATACGAGCGGTGCAGGATCTTGCAGCACACCGAATTGAAGAAGGTTTCCGCGCACTCGGGCTGGCGGTGCGACGTGAGCAGGCCGATGTAGTGCAGCTTGATCTGCTGCCACACTTCGTCGTCGATGTTCTCCGCGTCGTATTCGTCTTCCAGCACCTCGACGCATTCCTTCACGCGCTCGTCGTACGACGTGATCCGTTCGCGCGCGAGCCGCTGCAGCCCGTGCCAGTCGCCGCGCTCGAACAGCGTCTTCGCATCGACCGCCGCTTCGCGGAAGATCCGGTAATGGCGATCGAAGTATTCGAGCATCGTCTGCGCGACGTCGAAACCGATCTGCGACGACAGCAGTTTGGGGAAGTGATTCATCGCGTGCAGGCTCGTTCAAGGGGCTGTAAGCACCCGCCATTTTAGCGCCCAAGTCGGCGTTTCAATGACTTTCGAGGTGACGCGCGAACAGTCGTCAATCGGTGTGTTGCTCGCCGTTAGGCACTGTTCGGTGCATCTTCGCGTAAAGATACGGGTACGGAACCGATTCTGACACGAACTTTTTTGACGGGCCGCAGGGCGCCGGGCACGTCTTTCTCGCGACGGCGATAGAATCGACGCACCGCCCGCCGCGCGTGCCGCCGGCGCGCATTCGCACCGATAACGACGAGACGCCCCACCGATGAACGCCCTGGAACACCAACTCGATTACCCCTTCGCCGATACGCTGCCCGCCGCGGGCGACACGTTCGAGGTCGCGCCCGGCGTGCGCTGGCTGCGCATGCCGCTGCCGTTTTCGCTCGACCACATCAATCTCTGGCTGCTGCGCGACGAGATCGACGGGCAGGCCGGCTGGACGGTGGTCGATTGCGGGATCGCGTCGGACGCGATCCGCACGCACTGGGAGCAGATCTTCGACACGCAGCTCGACGGCCTGCCCGTGCTGCGCGTGCTCGTCACGCACTGCCACCCCGATCACTTCGGCCTCGCGAACTGGCTGTGCGAAGGCGGCGACAAGGGCCGCTGGAACGTGCGGTTGTGGATGACGCTCGGCGAATATATGTTCGGCTGCCTGATGGCGGCCGGCAACGGTTCGAACGCGGGCGGCGCGGCCGCCGCCGATCACTTCGCGCGCCACGGGCTGACCGATCCGGCCGCGCTCGACAAGCTGCGCAACCGCCGCAGCTACTACGCGGATCTGGTGCCGGCCGTGCCGCCGCGTTACCGGCGCCTGCGCGAAGGCGACGCGGTGACGATCGGCGCGCGCACGTGGCGCGTCGTCACCGGCTTCGGTCATTCGCCTGAACATTGCGCGCTCCACAGCGAAGCGGACGGCGTGCTGATTTCCGGCGACATGGTGCTGCCGCGCATCTCGACGAATGTGTCGGTGTTCGACCTCGAACCGGAAGCGAACCCGCTCGCGCTGTACCTCGAATCGCTCGGCCGCTACGAGACGATGGCGCCCGACACGCTCGTGCTGCCGTCGCACGGCAAGCCGTTCCGCGGCGTGCGCACACGCATCGCGCAACTGCGCGAACACCACGATGCGCGCCTGGCCGAGGTGCGCGTCGCGTGCGCGGAGCAGCCGAGGAGCGCGGCCGATATCGTGCCGATCATGTTCCGCCGCCGCGAGCTCGATATCCACCAGATGACGTTCGCGCTCGGCGAGGCGCTTGCGCACCTGAACCTGCTGTGGCTCGCGGGCGAACTCGTGCGCGAGCAGGGCGACGACGGGGTGCTGCGGTTCCGTACCGCCGGCTGAGCGTTTTTCGTAGCGCTTACGCGACGGGTTCGTAACGCCACCCGTCGCGCTGCCACTGCATCGTGTGCGTCGGTTCGAGCGCCGCGAGGAACGCGGCGTCGTGCGACGCGACCACGATCGCGCCGGGGAAGCCGGCCAGCGCCGCTTCGATCGCCCGCACCGATTCGAGATCGAGGTGATTGGTCGGCTCGTCGAGCAGCAGCAGTTGCGCGGGCGTGCCGCGCCACAATGCGCACGCGAGCGCGGCCTTCAGCCGTTCGCCGCCGCTCAGTTGCCGCGCCGGCTGCGTCGCACGCGTCGCGTCGAGTTGCAGCAGCGCGAGACGGCTGCGCAGATCACCTTCGGCAAGGGGCGTATCGAGCAGGCCCAGTTGCTCGACGATCGAGCGCTCGGGGTCGAGCAGCGCGAGCCGCTGGTCGAGATACGCGGCGCTCACGTGCGTCGTGCAGGTGCCTGAGCGCGGCGCGAGCTCGCCCGCGAGCATCCTCAGCAACGTCGATTTGCCGCAGCCGTTCGGGCCCGTCAGCGCAATGCGCACGGCGCCGCTTGCGGACCACGTGATCGCGTCGGCGTCGCCCGCGACGCGCCACGGCAGTTGCGCGCGTTCGAGCGTGAACAGCTGGCGGCGCGCGCTGACCTCGGTGCCCGGCAGCGATACCAGCACCGGTGCGTCGGCTTCGACGCGCGCGGCCGCTTCCTGCACGCGCGCGTCGAGCGTCGCCTTGAAGTCGCTCTGATGACGCCGGACGGTCCCCATGATCGCGCGCGCGGCGCCCTTGCGGCTCTGACGCGCCATCGACGACAGGTTGACCGTCTTCGCGTCGCGCAGCGACGCGGCCGCGTGGCGCTGGATCGTGTCGTGCTCCTGTTCGAGCCTGCGCCGCACGCGCCCGCGCTCGGTACGCGCATGGTCGAGCGCCGCGTGTGCGGCTTCGTGTTCCGCGTCGCGCTGCGCGCGGTAGAGCGCATAGTTGCCGCCATATGAACGCGCGCCGTGCGGCGTCAGCTCGACGATGCGTTGCACGCCGGCGAGCAGCGCACGGTCGTGGCTGACGATGACGACGCCGCCGCGCCAGCCGTCGAGCGCCGTGCGCAGCCACGCGCGGCCCGGTGCGTCGAGATGGTTGGTCGGTTCGTCGAGTACGAGCAGGCCGGCGCCGGACAGCAGCGCGCCGATCAGCGCCACGCGTGCGACCTGGCCGCCGCTCAGCGCGTGCGCGGGCGTGTCGGCGTGGACGTCGTGCAGGCCGGCCGCGTCGAGCGCCATGCGCAGGCGTTCCGCGAGATCCCAGCGATCGCCGATCAGGTCGAAGTCGTTCGGTGTTGCGTGGCCTTCCGCGAGACGCGCGAGCGCGCCGAGCGGTGCATCGAGCGCGGCGATCTGCGCGACGGTCCGCGGGGCCGCCGCCGCCGTGTCGTCGCGGTCATGATCGTGCTGCTGTGCGACGTAGACGACGTGCGCATGCCGCTCGATCGTTCCCGCGCTGGGTGCACGGCAGCCGGCGATCAGTTGCGCGAGCAGGCTCTTGCCGACGCCGTTGCGGCCGACGATGCCGGTGGGCGTGCGATCGATGGACAGGTCGAGCGAATCGAACAGCGTGACGCCGTCGTCGAAGCGGAAGGAAACGTGATGAAGCGCGACGAGCGCGCCGGTGGGCGTGGCTGCAGCCATGAGCACCTCCAAAAATGCGTGAAGACCTTCGCGCGCGGCGTGCGTGGCACGGGCGGCGAAAACATTTCGGGAAGGCTTAGTGGTTCACTTTGGCTGGCGTCCGGTAGGAGGAACAGGGGCGCAGTGTAGCAAGCGCGGCGCGCGGGCCGCAAGCGAGCGGCGTGCACGCCGTCGCTTGCGCGCCACGCACGGTTACTGCACGGCGACCGTCGTGAAGTTCTGTCGTCCGAACGGACTCACGTGATAGCCGCTCACGTTCGTGCGCGTCAACGCGGCCGCGGTCGGGTAGCCGAGCGGGATCCACAGCGCCTGGTCGTGGATGATCTTCTGCGCGCTTTCGTACAGCTTCGCGCGCTTGGCCTGGTCGGCGGTCGACTTGCCGTCGGCGATCAGCTTGTCGAGCTGCGCATCGCAGAAGCGCGCGAAGTTGATGCCCGACTTCACCGCGTTGCAGCTGAACAGCGGCGACAGATAGTTGTCCGGATCGCCGTTGTCGCCGGCCCAGCCCATGAACAGCATGTCATGCTGGCCGAGCTTCGCCTGCTTGATCAGCTCGCCCCATTCGATCACCTTCACCTCGGCCTTCACGCCGATCTTCGCGAGGTCGGCCTGCAGCAGTTCCGCGCCGACCTTCGGGTTCGGATTCAGCACGCTGCCGGTGGGGCGCGTCCAGAGGGTGGTCGAGAAGCCGTTCGGGAAGCCTGCCTGCGCGAGCAGTTGCTTCGCCTTCGCGGGATCGTACGCATACGGCGCGACGTCCTTCGCATAGCTCCACGTGTTCGGCGGATACGGGTTGTTCGCGGCCGTCGCGGTGTTGTCGAACACGACCTTCAGGTAGGTCGCGCGGTCGAACGCGAGGTTCAGCGCCTCGCGCACCTTGTCGTTGTCGAGCGGCTTCTTCTGCGTGTTCAGCGCGACGAACGCGGTCATGAACGCGGGCGTCTGCACGACCTTCAGCGCGCTTTCGCCTTTCGCGGCGAGCACGTCCTGCGGCTTCGGCGACAGCGCGATCTGGCATTCGCCGGCCTTCACCTTCTGCAGGCGCACCGACGGGTCGGGCGTGATCGCGTAGATCAGCCGGTCGACCTTCGGCTTCGTGCCCCAGTACGTCGGATTCGCGTCGTAGCGGATCAGCGCGTCCTTCGTATAGCTCTTCAGCACGAACGGGCCGGTGCCGACCGGCTTCGCGTTCAGGTCGGCCTGCTTGCCGGCCTTCAGCAACTGGTCCGCGTATTCGGCCGAGTAGATCGACGCGAAGCCCATCGTCAGGATCGGCACGAACGTCGCGTTCGGTTCGTTCAGCACGAACTTCACGGTGCTGTCGTCGACCTTCGTGACCGATTTCACGAGCTTCACGAGACCCATCGACTGCGCGTGCGGAAAGCCGCTCGCGCCGGCGACCTTGTGCCACGGATTCGCATCGTCGAGCATCCGCGTGAACGTGAACACGACGTCGTCCGCGTTCAGCGTGCGGCCCGGCTTGAAGTAGTCGGTGGTCTGGAACGCGACGTTCGGGCGCAGGTGGAACGTGTACGTGAGGCCGTCGGCGCTCGCTTCCCATTTGTCCGCGAGCGCGGGCACGACTTTCTTCGCGGCTTCGTCGTAGGACACGAGTGTGTTGAAGACCACGTCGGCCGACGCGTTGGTCGTGACGAGCGAGTTGTACTGCACGACGTCGAAGCCGTCCGGGCTCGATTCCGTGCAGACGGTGAGCGGCTTGGCGGCGGCGAGGCCGGGGGCGGCAAGGGCCGTGGCCACGGCGGCCGCGGCGAACAGCTTGACGTGCATAGGATCTCCCACGTGGCGTGTGTTTTTCGCTGAATGACGGAGGCTGGCGCGGCCCGGAAGCGGGCAGGGCCGACGCGGCTGGCGAATAGCATACCGTCAAAGCGTGCGACGCGCGAAAAAAGGCGCCGGAACGCGGTGAATTGACCGAAAAACGGCTGCGTTCGCGACGGAATGCGTGTTGGGGCGGCGGTCCAGACGGGGCGGACGCGGTGCGGGAGGTGTGGGCGAGGCGAGGGGCCGGGACGGGGCCGTCGGTCGCGAATGCGGGGCGGAAATGAGCGGCACAAACGCCGGAATGGGCAGGACCGCGACAGATGTGCGCGGCGTGTGATGCGATACGAGGGGGAGAAACCCGCGCGGTTTCGCGGGATGGCGATGCGGATCAGGCCGAGGCCCGACAGCGATCCGGCGAGACGCGCGCCGGATCCACGACGCACTCAGTGCGCGCCGGCCTTCGGCTTGCGCGGCGCCTTTTCGAACAGGCGGTCGTACAGCCAGCGCGGCAGCACGTGCAGCACCTTCGCGACGACACCCATCTGCCACGGAATCACGCGGAATGCGTGCTGCCGGGCGATCGCGCGTGCCGCGCGCGCGGCGAAGCGATCGGCGTCCATCAGGAACGGCATCCGGTACGGGTTGTGCGCGGTCATCGGCGTGCGGATGTAGCCGGGCGCGATCGTCACGACGCCGACGCCGGCCGGGCGCAGCTCGACGCGCAGCGCTTCCAGATACTTGATCGCGGCCGATTTCGACGCGCTGTACGCACCGGAGCCGGGCAGGCCGCGCACGCCGGCGACGCTCGCGACGCCGACCAGCGTGCCGTGGCGCGCGGCCGTCATCGGGCCGACGAACGGCTCGAACGTCGCGACCATCCCGTAGTAGTTGATGTCCATTACGTCGCGGAACGCCGCGAGGTCGCCCTGGCCCGTGACGGCGCCCTGGCTGATACCCGCGTTCGCGATCACGACGTCGGGGCAGCCGTGAGCGGCGATGAACGACGCGGCGGCCGTCGCGAGCGCATCGGCGTCGCGCACGTCGGCGGAATAGACGGAGATGGACAGCTTCGGGAACCGCCGCGCGAACGCATCGAGTGCATCGGTGCGTCGCGCGACGAGGGCGAGCGTGGCGCCCTGGCGGGCGTATTCCTCGGCCATCGCAAGGCCGAGGCCGCTCGACGCGCCGGTGATGAAGACCTTCAGCGGAGTAGTCATGCCGGCGCGCGGGCGGGGATCAGAGCTTCTTGTCCTGAACCTGCTTCACGAGGAAGTCGAGCACCTGCGCGGTACCCGGGATGCTGTTCGTGTAAGCCGGGCCCGTCTTGTACTTGCCCTGGACGACGACCGTCGGCACGCCGTCGATCGCGTAGTCCTTCAGCAGCTTGGCCGACTGGTTCACCTCGCCCTGCACGCTGAACGAGTTGTACGCGTCCATGAACTTCTTCTTGTCGACGCCCTGCGTGGCCAGGAAGTCGGCCTGCGCCTGCGGCGTCAGCAGGTAGTTCTTCTGCTTGTGGATCGCGTTGAAGATCGCCGGCGTGACCTTCTCGGAGATGCCGAGCGCGGACACCGCGTAGAACAGCTTCGAGTGCGGGAGGAAATCGTCACGGAATGCGACCGGCACGCGCTTGAAGTCGATGTTGTTGCCCTGCTTCTTCACCCAGGCCTCGATCGTCGGCTCGAATTCGTAGCAGTGCGGGCAGCCGTACCAGAAGAACTCGATCACCTCGACCTTGCCGGCCGGCGCGGACACCGGCTGCGGCGACTTCATCACCTCGAAGTCCTTGCCGGAGGCCGGCGCGGCGGGCGAAGCCTGGGCGAGGCCGGCGGCCAGGCCCAGGGACAGAAGGAGCGTGCTAAGCAGTTTTTTCATGTTGTGAACGTCGAATCAGTTGCTCGGGTTACGGAACGTAACGGGTTCTGCGTGGGCTCGGCCGGTTGGCTTACTGCTTCGTGAAGCGGATCACCGCCGTGTCGACACCTGCATCGGACAGGCGCTGGCGGGCCGAGTTCATATCCTCGAACTTCGAGAACGGGCCGACCCGCACGCGGAAATAGGTCACGCCGCTGACGTCGCGCTTCGACACCTTCGATTCGAAGCCCTGGAAGCCGAGGCGCGCACGCTGTTGCTCGGCATCGCCTTCCGTCTTGTACGCACCGACCTGCAGGAAGTAGCCGGTGTTCGCGTCGTTCGCGGTCGGCGGCTTCGCCGCTGCTGCCGCCGCGGCCCCGGCCGACGACGTCGGCTTCGGCGTGTTCGCGGCCTGCTGCTGTTGCTGCTGCTTTTGCGCGGCGGCCTGCTGCGCCTGCTTCTGCGCGGCGAAGCGGGCGAGGTCGTCCTCGCCGCCTTGCTGCTGTTGCTGCGCCTGTTGCGTCTTCTTCGGCGGCGGCGTGGTGTCGGCCGGCTTCGGCGCGACGGCGACGCCGTTGCCCGATGACGGCGTGTTCGACGCGGTGGTGTTGCTCGAGCCGGTGGCGCCGTTCGTGTTACCCGACGGCGGCACTTCGACGATCTGCGGCTCGGGCAGCAGGCCGCCCTGGGTCTGGTTCGCGGCCTGGCCGGGCGCGGTGTTCGGCGGCGCCGATTGCGCGGCCTGCGGCACCGGCTGGCCGGGCGTCTTGCCCTGCAGCGCGCGGTTCGGGTCGAACTGCTGCGGCTGGCTCGCGCCGTTGTCGGCCGGCGGCGGCGCGACTTTCGACACGAACGGCGACGGCGAACGCGTGATGTAGAGCGCCACCACCACGGCGATTGCGAGGCCGACGATCAGGCCCAGCACGATTCCAAGAAATGTCCCTCCGGCTTGTTTCGACTGCTTCGAAGTTCGGCGTGGTTGTGCCATTGCTTGAGTCACCTGCAAAAAGAATCGTGAAAAGGCTGCGGCGGGTATCCGACGACGGCGCCCGGCGACGGGCAACCTGACGACGGCCGCTGCCGCAGCCATTCGCGGCCCGGTTCGGGGCCGCGCTGACATCCTTACATCTTGGCGGGCGCGGATACGCCGAGCACCGCCAGGCCGTTCTCGAGCACCTGCCGGGTCGCGGCGAGCAGCGCGGCGCGCGCATTGCGCGGCGCCTCGTCGTCGACCAGCACGCGCTCCGCATTGTAGAACGAGTGGAATTCGCCAGCGAGATCGCGCAGGTAGAACGCGACCGCGTGCGGCGCCAGCTCGTTCGCCGCGTGCGTGAGCATGTCCGGATACTCGGCCAGCTTCTGCATCAGCGACGCCGCTTGCGCGCTCGTCAGCTGCGACAGGTCGGCGCCCGGCAGTTGCGCGACGTCGACGTTGTAGCGCGACTTCAGTTCGTTGAGCACCGAGCAGATCCGCGCATGCGCGTACTGGACGTAATAGACCGGGTTTTCGTCGTTCTGTTTCAGCGCGAGGTCGATGTCGAACACGAACTCGGTATCGGCCTTGCGCGAGATCAGGAAGAAACGCACCGCGTCGCGGCCGCGCGTGATGGTGGCCTCGTCGATCAGGTCGGGTGCCGCTTCCTGGCCCGCGGCCGCGCCGCCCGACCATTCGATCAGGTCGCGCACCGTCACGTAGCTGCCCGCGCGCTTCGAGATCTTCACTTCCTGGCCGTCGCGCATCACGGTGACCATCTTGTGCAGCACGTAGTCGGGATAGCCCTTCGGGATCCCGATATGCAGCCCCTGCAGGCCGGCGCGCACGCGCGCGATCGTGCCGTGGTGGTCCGAACCCTGGATATTGATCACCTTCGTGAAGCCGCGCTCCCACTTCGTCACGTGGTACGCGACGTCCGGCACGAAGTACGTGTACGTGCCGTCCGACTTGCGCATCACGCGATCCTTGTCGTCGCCTTCGTCGGTCGTGCGCAGCCACAGCGCGCCGTCCTGCTCGTAGGTCATGCCGGCCTTGACCAGCGCGTCGACCGTCTTCTCGACGCGGCCTTCGCTGTACAGCGACGACTCGAGGTAGTACTGGTCGAACTTCACGCCGAACGCCTGCAGATCCATGTCCTGCTCGCGACGCAGGTAGGTGACCGCGAACTTGCGGATCGCGTCGAGATCCTCGACGTCGCCCGTGCCCTTGACCGGCTCGCCGTCGGATGCGGCGACCGTTTCGCCGTTCAGGTAGTCGCGCGCGATGTCGGCGATGTACTCGCCGTTGTACGCGGCTTCCGGCCAGCCCGCGTCGCCCGGCTTCAGGCCGCGCGCGCGCGCCTGCGTCGAGATCGCCAGGTTGCCGATCTGCACGCCCGCGTCGTTGTAGTAGAACTCGCGGTGCACCGCGTAGCCCTGGCTCGCGATCACGTTCGCGAGCACGTCGCCGAGCGCGGCCTGACGGCCGTGACCGACGTGCAGCGGGCCGGTCGGGTTGGCCGACACGAATTCCAGCAACACTTGCTTGCCTTTCTCGCGATCCGACGTGCCGAACGCGCGGCCCTGCTCGAACACGGCGGCGATTACCGCCTGTTTCGCGGCGGCCGACAGGCGCAGGTTGATGAAGCCGGGGCCGGCGATCTCGGCGGCTTCGACGAGGCCTTGCGCGGCCGGCTGCGCGGTGAGGGCGGCGACGATCTGCTCGGCGAGCTGGCGCGGATTCGTGCCGAGCGGCTTCGCGAGCTGCATCGCGACGTTGCACGCGACGTCGCCGTGCGCGGCGACCTTCGGGCGCTCCAGCGTGATGGCCGGGGCGACGAACGCTGCGTCGGCGCCTTTCAGCGCGTGTGCGACCTGCTTGACGCTATCCGCGAGCAGGGCTTCGAGGGTCTGTTTGTGTGCTGGCAGCATGCTGGTAGAAGGCTTCGTTGGTGGCGGCCGGAAACGCCGGCCCGCCGGCACGCTTTTTAAGCGCGCGTTTCAGGGATCGCAGAATTTTAACAGGTGCTAATATGCCGCTCAGGCGGCCCGCGTCCGCGAGGCCGGACGCCGGTCTGCCGGCGTTCCCCAACCGCGCCGCGCAGGCACAACAAGATGAAAAGGGAATTGTCATGATTACGTTCAAGAGCAAGGCGGCACAGGATCTCGACGTGCTGAAGGATTTCGCCGTGTATGTGCTGGGTCTCGTCGGCAAGCAACTGGGCGAGCGCGGTGTGATCACGCACGACGAACTGGACCACGCGATCGCCAAGCTGGAAGGCGCGGTCGCGCAGGCGAAGCAGGAGCGCGCCGAGCACGCCGGCCATTTCCACGAGGACGAAGCCGACCACGCGCACCACGAAGTGCCGCCGAGCCTGGCGCAGCGCGTCGCGCCGTTCCTGACGATGCTGCGCGAAGCGAAGGCCGGCCAGGCCGACGTGCACTGGGGCTTCTGAGCTTCCTTCTTCCTTGCTTGGCAGATCGAAAGGTTCGCCAGACAGGAAAAAGCCCGCTTTCGAGCGGGCCTTTTCTTTTGTCTGATGAAAATTTATCTCGAGCGGATGGCGTGCGCGAAATCGGGGCGGTAGCGCGGCGCCTGCCTTGACCGAAGGATGAAATCCCTTATAATTCAACGCAAGACTATGTGAAAGCGGGTGCGAAAACATGGCGCCGCCCGGGCAACCGGGTCCCACCTGGAGTGGGTATTTCGTCGAACGACGGAAAGAGAATCCCGCATGCGACGGCTGCCGAAAGGCGGCCGTTGGTTTTTTTACGCCCGGATCTTGCGGCCTTCGAGGCTTGCTCGCAGCAACGTGCGCAGCGCGACTTTCCGGGCTTCCCGCTGGCGCCGGTTCAGGCCGCCATCCAGCATGTAGGCCGACTGTACGCGCAGGATGAGCCGGCGTTTCCTGATCCGGTCCTTCGAAACCTCGAAGAACACCGCATACACGCGTTGCGTGCCGTCCGATACGACCGCTTCCACCGTCACAAAATTGGGTTGCCGTTCATCCGCGACGACGATCCGGCGCGTCGCCAGCCCGACGATCACGCCGCGCAGCAGCTCCCGTGACGCGCGGTACCGATCTGCGCAGAGCACGCGTGTTTCGCGGCCGTCGTCGTAGATCTCGTCATCCGGAATGGTGTCGCGGGTGCGTCCGTCCCATTTGAGGCTGCGTGTGAAGCAGTGACAGGAGAACAGCACCAGAACCGTCACGTCGAAGCCGGTTTCCAGATCGCAGGTGAATGCCAGCGGACGTAGATGGCTCAGATCCCAGCGCTCGTCGCGGTAGATCGTCGGCGGGAACGGGCTCGCGCTGTCCGCTGGCGTTTCGGTGATCCGGATCTCGAAGGTCGACATGGCGGGAAGGATTGACGGAGAAGGGCGCGTCATCTCGCCCGCACGTGTTGGCCTGAAAGCTCAGCGTTGCAGGACTTCGATCTCGATTATTGAGATTAGTTGTCCTGATAAATCAAGCCGTTGTGCGACGCGCCCCTGGAACGGGGCGCGTGGCGATGGAAGCGGCGGGTCGCCGCAGTCGACGCGGTTACAGTTGCGGCGCGAGCGCGCGGCGCGCGTCGTCCAGCGACAGCGCCATGCGTTGCGCGTAGTCCTCGAGCTGATCCTGCCCGATTTTGCCGACCGAGAAGTAGCGGCTGTCCGGGTGCGCGAGATAGAAACCCGACACGCTCGCCGCCGGCAGCATCGCGAGCGAATCCGTCACGCTCATGCCGATCTCGTCTGCGTGCAGCACGTCGAACATGTCGCGCTTCACGAGGTGGTCGGGGCAAGCCGGATAGCCGGGCGCCGGGCGGATGCCCGCGTACTTCTCGGCGATCAGCGCGTCGTTGTCGAGCGTCTCGCCGCTCGCATAGCCCCACAGTTCGCGCCGCACGCGCGCGTGCATCGCTTCGGCGAACGCTTCCGCGAAACGGTCGGCGAGCGCCTTCAGCATGATCGCGCTGTAGTCGTCGTGGTCGGCTTCGAACTGTTTTTCCTTCACGTCGACGCCGAGGCCGGCCGTCACCGCGAACATCCCGATGTAGTCGGCCACCCCCGACTCCTTCGGCGCGATGAAGTCGGCGAGCGAACGGTTCGGCCGCATCACGCCGTCGACCACCGGGCGCACGCTCTGCTGGCGCAGGTTGCGCCACGTGAGCAGCACTTCCGAGCGTGACTCGTCGCTGTAGATCTCGATGTCGTCGTCGTTGACCGTATTGGCCGGCAGCAGCGCGATCACGCCGTTCGCGGTCAGCCAGCGGCCCTGGATCAGGCGCGCGAGCATCGACTTCGCGTCGGAGAACACGCGCCGCGCCGATTCGCCGACGATCTCGTCGTTCAGGATCGCCGGGTACGGGCCCGCGAGATCCCAGGTCTGGAAGAACGGGCCCCAGTCGATGTAGTTCGCGAGCTCGTTCAGGTCGTAATTCTTGAACACGCGGCGGCCGATGAACTTCGGCTTCACCGGCTGGTAGCCGGCCCAGTCGATCCTGGTCTTGTTCGCGCGTGCTTCGGTGAGCGTGACCATCGGCTGCGCCTTGCGGTTCGCGTGCTGGTCGCGAATCCGTTCGTAGTCGGACTTCAGCTCGTCGAGATACTTTGCCGCGCCTTCGTCGGACAGCAGGTTCGACGCGACCGACACCGAGCGCGACGCATCGGGCACGTAGACGACCGGGCCTTCGTAGTGCGGCGCGATCTTCACGGCCGTGTGCACGCGCGACGTCGTGGCGCCGCCGATCAGCAGCGGAATCTTCTTCACGCGGAAGTAGTCGTCGCGCTGCATTTCGGACGCGACGTACGCCATTTCCTCGAGGCTCGGCGTGATGAGGCCCGACAGCCCGATGATGTCCGCGCCTTCGACCTTCGCCTTCGCGAGGATCTCGTTGCACGGGACCATCACGCCCATGTTGACCACTTCGAAGTTGTTGCACTGGAGCACGACCGACACGATGTTCTTGCCGATGTCGTGCACGTCGCCCTTGACGGTCGCGATGACGATCTTGCCCTTCGCGCGCACGTCGCCGCCCGCTTCCGCGAGCAGGCGCTTTTCTTCCTCGATGAACGGGATCAGGTGCGCGACCGCCTGCTTCATCACGCGCGCTGACTTCACCACCTGCGGCAGAAACATCTTGCCCTGGCCGAACAGGTCGCCGACGATGTTCATCCCGTCCATCAGCGGCCCTTCGATCACGTTGATCGGACGGCCGCCGGCCGCGGCGATCTTCGCGCGCACTTCCTCGGTATCCTCGACGATGAAGGTCGTGATGCCGTGCACGAGCGCATGCGAGAGCCGCTTCTCGACCGGCTGGTTGCGCCACTCGAGGTTCTCTTCCTTCTTCGCGCCGCCTGCCTTGAACTTGTCGGCGATCTCCAGCAGGCGATCGGTGGAGTCGTCGCGGCGGTTCAGGATCACGTCCTCGACGCGCTCGCGCAGTTCGGGGTCGAGATCGGCGTACACGCCGAGCTGGCCCGCGTTCACGATGCCCATGTCCATCCCGGCCTGGATCGCGTGATACAGGAACACGGTGTGGATCGCCTCGCGCACCGGGTCGTTGCCGCGGAACGAGAACGACACGTTCGACACGCCGCCGCTCACCTTCGCGTGCGGCAGGTTCTGCTTGATCCAGCGGGTCGCCTCGATGAAGTCGACCGCGTAGTTGTTGTGCTCCTCGATGCCGGTCGCGACCGCGAAGATGTTCGGGTCGAAGATGATGTCTTCCGGCGGGAAGCCGACTTCGTTCACGAGGAAGTCGTACGAGCGCTTGCAGATCTCGGTCTTGCGCGCGTAGGTATCGGCCTGGCCGGTTTCGTCGAACGCCATCACGACCGCGGCCGCGCCGTAGCGGCGGATCAGGTTCGCGTGGTGACGGAACGCGTCCTCGCCTTCCTTCAGCGAGATCGAGTTCACGATCGCCTTGCCCTGCACGCACTTGAGGCCGGCTTCGATCACCTCCCACTTCGACGAGTCGATCATGATCGGCACGCGCGCGATGTCCGGCTCCGATGCGATCAGGTTCAGGAAGCGCACCATCGCCGCCTTCGAATCGAGCATCGCCTCGTCCATGTTGATGTCGATCACCTGCGCGCCGTTCTCGACCTGCTGGCGCGCGACGGCGAGCGCCTCGTCGAACTGGCCGTTGAGGATCATCCGTGCGAACGCCTTCGAGCCGGTGACGTTGGTGCGTTCGCCGACGTTGATGAAGAGCGTCCCGGGCGTGACGTTGAACGGCTCGAGGCCGGCAAGGCGCATCATGTGATCGGTCATGGCGGTGCGAATTCTTTTGATGAAGGACGTGGGGCGGTCGGTCAGGCGTTGTCGCTGTACTGGTTCGGCCAGCGGCGCGGCTTCACGTCGGCGAGCGCCTTCGCGATCTCGGCGATGTGCTCGGGCGTCGTGCCGCAGCAGCCGCCCGCGAGGTTCACGAGCCCGGCCTGCGCGAATTCCTTCAGCAGGCCCGACGTGACGTCGGGGGTTTCGTCGAAACCGGTGTCGCTCATCGGGTTCGGCAGGCCCGCGTTCGGGTAGCACGACACGTAGGTGTCGCACAGCTTCGCGAGCTCGGCGATGTACGGGCGCATCAGCGCCGCGCCGAGCGCGCAGTTCAGGCCGAACGTGAGCGGCTTCGCGTGACGCAGCGAATTCCAGAACGCCTCGACGGTCTGGCCCGACAGAATGCGGCCCGACGCATCGGTGACGGTGCCCGAGATCATGATCGGCAGGCGCTCGCCGGTGTCCTCGAACAGCTCGTCGAGCGCGAACAGCGCGGCCTTGGCGTTCAGCGTGTCGAAGATCGTCTCGACGAGGAACAGGTCGACGCCGCCGTCAAGCAGCGCCTTCGCCTGCTGGTAGTACGACGTGCGCAGCTCGTCGAACGTGACGTTGCGCGCGCCCGGATCGTTGACGTCCGGCGAGATGCTGGCCGTTTTCGGCGTCGGCCCGATCGCGCCCGCGACGAAGCGCGGCTTGGTCCGAGTCGCGTATTTCGCGGCCGATTCGCGTGCGAGCTTCGCCGATGCCACGTTCATCTCGACGACGAGATCTTCCATCCCGTAGTCGGCCTGCGCGACGGTCGTCGCGCCGAACGTGTTGGTCTCGACGATGTCGGCGCCGGCCGCGAAGTACTGGTCGTGGATCTCGCGGATGATCTGCGGCTGCGTGAGCGACAGCAGCTCGTTGTTGCCCTTGATGTCGCGCGGAAAATCCTTGAAGCGCTCGCCGCGATACGCGGCCTCGTCGAGCTTGTAGCGCTGGATCATCGTGCCCATCGCGCCGTCGAGGATCAGGATGCGCGATTTCAGCAGCGCGGGCAGGGCGGCGCCGCGCGTGTAGCGCGCGTCGAGCGGGACGGAAGCGGCGAGAGGAGTCGCAGACATGGGCGGAAGACCGGCGAAGACGGAAAACCGTCATTGTAGCCGGTGCGTCAAGGGGGCGCGGGCCCTCGCCGTGCCGGCCTGGCGGCCCGCCAAATGAAAGCCCCCGCCGGCGAGCCGGACGGGGGCAGGATCGGAGTGCGCGCGGCGCCGCGTCGATGCGCGGCGAAATGGCCCGGCCGCGTGACGCGCCGGGCTGCGCTCGTCAGTGGAGCACGACGGGCATCATCATCAGGCTGTCGAATTGTCCGAGGAATTCGTCGACTTCGTCGAGCGACGGTTCATCCTCGATCAGCTGCTTCACGTGTGCGCGGAATCGTTCGGCAAGTTCGCCGTCGATGAAGATTTCGCGCTGCGCGTTCTTGTCGACGATTTCGTATCCGCCGGCATTCATCAGGTGATGGCCGGCCTGCGGCGCAAATTCGACGACGCAGTAGTTGGGGCTGTTGTAGATCATTTGCATGGCGGCACTCCTCTTCGCAGTGGCATCTGGCCTTGTTGTCCCCTAGGTGGGGCAAGCCTTGCCGGTTTCAAGGGGCTTGCGCTGCACACCCCGTTCTCCCGTTGCGTGGGGTGTATCGGTTAGAAGCCGATGTCTATCAAACGTTTCTCATTGTGAGCCGGTGGACTGAAATAGTTGTTAAAGAGTGTCATCGGCCATTTCCGGGAAATCTGTAATCGGTCGAAATTGCCGATCGGCGCGGATTCACGCGCGTTCACTGTGTGACAGTCGACGAGGCCGGTGGTTGCAGCGGCGCGGGCGGTGCCGCTTGCGCCGGTTCCGCTGGCGGCGCAGGCGATGCATCGGGTGTCGGCGCGGCGGCAGGCGCGTTCGTTGCGCCGCCGGGCGGCGCGGTATCGGCAGACACGCTCGGTGCGGCGAGGCGGCCGTGCCACAGCAGCTCGATCTGCGCCCCGTTCGGCTCGCTCTGCACGAGTCGCGCGGGCAGCCAGCCGAGCGACGGCGCGAGCCACATGTCGATGCGGCGCGTGTCGCCGTCGCGGCGCGGCAGCCGCATGAAGTGCCGCGCCGCGATGATGCCGGCCTGCGTCTGCACCTGCTCGTCGCCGATCACGGTGATCGGCCAGGTCTCGCCGCTGTTGTTGTCGATCACGAAGAACTGCTGCGTGACGCCCGGCTTGTAGGCGGCGGGATTGCCGCGCACGAGCCCCGACAACTGCATCAGCATGCTGAAGCGGTCCTGCACGCCGTCGGGCAGCGGCGCGTTGTTCGGCGTGCGCGTGAACACCACCTGACGGATCTCGCGGTTGAAGATCGCGATGTCTTCCGGCCGCTTGCCGCGCTTCTCGACGTAACGGTCGGGCGCGACGCCGAACGCATCGATGCGGCCTTCGCTGCGATAGGTGAACGGGCCCACGAACGGCACGGGCATCGACACCGACAGGTCGTAGGTGTGCCCGTCGGTGCGCCAGTGGATCGTGCCGATCATGTTCTGCATGCCGTTGTAGAACGTGTCGTACTGCAGGTCGCCGGACGGCGGCGCGGCGAACTTCACGCCGCTCGTCGCGGGGCCGGGTGTCGCGGCGCTGGCGCCCGCGGCCGACGCGGCGTGCGCGGCCGAGGCGCCCGACGCCTCCGGTGTGCCGCTCGCAGCGGACGCGGCCGCCGCCGGCGGTTCGCGGTGCTCGGCCGTCTGCGTCGACGTGAGGACCGGCTCCTGCGGCGGCGCGGGTTTCGGCGGGGCGGCCTTGGGCGCGGCCGGTGCGGCCGGACGTTCGACCGGCTTCGGCGCCGGCGGGGCCGGCTGGCGCTCGATCGGCTGCGGTTTCAGCAACTCGATCTGCACGGGGATGTCGGCGGGCGGCGGCGGCGTGAACGATTCGCGGTTGCGCATCAGCCAGAACCCGGCGAGCGCATGCAGCACCAGCACGGCGACGAGCGCGACGCCCACGCGCAGCCAGCGGCGGGGCTGGGCGTGACTCGGGCGAAGGTCGGCAGGCTGCATGGGCATCGGAACAGGATCGGGGCGCGTGGGTGACGTCGGGCGCGCGGCGCGCGCCACAGGAATCGGACCGTCGGATGCGCTGCGCGTTCGCGATGCGTGACGTGGCGTGAACCGGACGCGTCAGGCGTCGCGTGCGTCGGGACTATAGCCGAGTTCGTAAGACAGTTTCTGCGCGCAGGCGCGCAGCGCGGTGTCGATCTCGCCGCCCCACGCGATGTCGAACGAGCCTTCCTGGCCGAGCGCGACGATCGCGAGCGCGAGTTCGCCGACCGCGTCGAACACCGGCATGCAGAACGCGTGGATCGTCGGCAGCAGCATCCCCTCGACGCGCGCGGCCTGGTGCCGGCGCACGTCGGCGAGCACCGCATCGACTTCGTCGAGCGTGCGCGGGCCGCCGTGGTGCGGCGAGCGGCGCGTATCGGCGAGTTCGCGCTCCAGCATCGCGGCGGTCTTGCTGCGCGGCAGGTACGCGGCGAACAGCAGGCCCGTCGCGGAACCGAGCAGCGGCATCACGTCGCCGAGCTTCAGCGACGCCTTCGCCGGATGGCTCGACTCCATCCAGTGCACGATCGTCGGCCCCTGGTTGCCCCACACCGCGATTCCGACCGTCTGGTCGAGACGGTCGCGGAATTCGGTCAGCGCGATCCGTGCGAGCTTCACGCCGTCGACGCGCGCGAGCCGCGCGAGGCCCATCTGCAGCGCGAAGCCGCCGAGCTCGTAGCGGCCCGAGACGGGGTCCTGCGACACGACGCCGAGCCGCGAGAAGCTGACCAGGTAGCGATGCGCCTTCGCCGGGCTCATGCCCGCGCGCTGCGCGAGATCGCGCAGCATCATCGCGCGCGGCTCGCTCGTCAGCACGTCGAGCAGGCGGAAGCCGACCTCGATCGACTGGATGCCGGAACGGACCTTCTCGCCGTGTTCGCCGGAAGCAGCGTCGTCGGTATCGGAGTCGGCGAGATCGTCGTCGGGAAGCGGGCTGGCGGGCATGGGCAACGGGTGCGCGAAAATGCGACAGGAAACGGGGCGAAAACGGCGTGCGCGATCGTGGCGCGCCGCATGGATTCACCATCGTAAAATAGATTCCCTCCATCGTCACTACAACGGCAGATCCTCCCTATGAAACTTGCTTCGCTGAAGGACGGCACGCGCGACGGCCAGCTGATCGTCGTGTCGCGCGACCTGCACACCGCGGCGATTGCCGATGCGATCGCGCCGACGCTGCAGCGCGTCCTCGACGACTGGGCGTTCTACGCGCCGCAACTGCGCGACCTGTACGACGCGCTGAACCACGGCCGCGCGCGCAATGCGTTCGCGTTCGATCCGGCCAACTGCATGGCGCCGCTGCCGCGCGCGTTCCAGTGGGCCGACGGCTCCGCGTACGTGAACCACGTCGAGCTCGTGCGCCGTGCGCGCGGCGCCGAGATGCCGCCCGAGTTCTGGACCGATCCGCTGATGTACCAGGGCGGCAGCGACGATTTCCTGGGGCCGCGCGACGACGTCGTGTGCCCGTCCGAGGAATGGGGCATCGATTTCGAGGCGGAAGTCGCGGTGATCACCGGCGACGTGCCGATGAGCGCGACGCCCGACGACGCGCTGAAGGCCGTGCGGCTCGTCACGCTCGTGAACGATGTGTCGCTGCGCAACCTGATTCCGGCCGAACTCGCAAAGGGCTTCGGCTTCTTCCAGAGCAAGCCGGCCACCGCGTTCGCACCGGTCGCCGTCACGCCCGACGAGCTGGGCGACGAATGGCGCGAAGGCCGCGTGCACCGCCCGATGATCGTCCACTGGAACGGCAAGAAGGTCGGCCAGCCCGATGCGGGCACCGACATGGTGTTCCACTTCGGCCAGTTGATCGCGCACGCGGCGAAGACGCGCAACCTGCGTGCCGGCTCGATCGTCGGCTCGGGCACGGTGTCGAACAAGGACGCGAAGCGCGGCTACTGCTGCATCGCCGAGAAGCGCTGCCTCGAGACGATCGAGCACGGCGCGCCGCAGACCGAATTCATGCGCTACGGCGATACGGTGCGCATCGAGATGTTCGACGCGGCCGGCAAATCGATCTTCGGCGCGATCGAGCAGTCGGTCGCCCCGCCCGACGGCGCGGCATAAGCGGCGCGGTACGCAACGCGCCGGCGACACCCGGCTTCGGCCCGCGCGCCGGGTTTCGCCCGATGTTTGACCGCGCGGGCTTGGCTACACTCGATTCAAGCGTTCGAGCGCCTCGAACAAGGAGCAGCAGATGGCCGATCTTGCCGCGTACGGCGGTTACGAAGCACTGAAGGTGACGCGCCGCGACCATGGCGTGCTCGACATCGTGATGAGCGGCGAGGGCGCGAACCGCAGCGGCCTCGCGACCGCGAACGCGCGCATGCATCGCGAGCTCGCCGACATCTGGCGCGACGTCGATCGCGATCCCGACACGCGCGTCGCGGTGATCCGCGGCGAAGGCAAGGGCTTTTCGGCGGGCGGCGATCTCGCGCTCGTCGAGGACATGGCGAACGATTTCGACGTGCGCGCCCGCGTGTGGCGCGAGGCGCGCGACCTCGTCTACAACGTGATCAACTGCAGCAAGCCGATCGTGTCGGCGATGCACGGCCCGGCCGTCGGCGCGGGGCTCGTCGCCGGGCTGCTCGCCGACATCTCGATCGCCGCGAAGGATGCGCGCATCATCGACGGCCACACGCGGCTCGGCGTCGCGGCCGGCGACCACGCGGCGATCGTGTGGCCGCTCCTGTGCGGGATGGCGAAGGCGAAGTACTACCTGATGCTGTGCGAGCCGGTGAGCGGCGAGGAGGCCGAGCGGATCGGGCTGGTCTCGCTCGCGGTCGAGCCGGCCGACCTGCTGCCGAAGGCATACGAAGTGGCCGAGCGGCTCGCGCACGGTTCGCAGTCGGCGATCCGCTGGACCAAGTACGCGCTGAACAACTGGCTGCGCATGGCCGGCCCGACCTTCGATACGTCGCTCGCGCTCGAATTCATGGGTTTTTCGGGGCCCGACGTGCAGGAAGGCATCCGTTCGCTGCGCGAGCGGCGCCCGCCCGCGTTCCCCGGCGACGCGCCGTTCTGACGTGCGCGCTATGATCGAACCACGCGCGGCTGCGCGACGCACGGCGGCCGCCTCGCTCCCCCAGTCAACCAGGATGCCCGTATGACGACCGATGCCTCCGGCGCCAACCCTTTCGCCGGCTTTGCCGGGTTCCAGCCCGCCGACATGATGGACCGGATGTGGGACATGATGCGGATGTCGCCGTTCGGCGGGATGGCGCCGTTTCCGGGCGCCACGCACGGGCTGCCGCCGTCGCTGTCGAGCATGTCCGACATGATGTCGCCGCTCACGAACGTCGAGGAGCTCGACAAGCGGATCACCGACCTGCGCGCGGTCGAGCAATGGCTGAAGCTCAATCTCGGGATGCTGCAGTCCGCGATCCAGGCGCTCGAGGTGCAGCGCGCGACGCTCGCGACGCTGCGCGCATTCGGCGCGTTCGCGCAAAGCTCGATGTCGGCGGCCGAGGAAGCGGCCGTGGCCGCCGCGCAGGCCGCGAAACCCACGTCGGCGGGCGAGGCCGCACCCGATGCCGCGGCGTCCGCGGCGGATGCGCCGGCGGGCGACCCCGCGCAGCAGTTCGACCCGGCCGGCTGGTGGAACCTGCTGCAGACGCAATTCAATCAGCTCGCGAGCCTCGCGATGGCGCAGCCGGGCATGCAGCCTGCCGCGCCGGGCGCCGCGCCGCCGGAGGCCGCCACCGCGCCGGAGCCCGCCGCGAAATCCGCCGCGGCCGCACCGCGCAAGCCCGCCGCGAAGCGTGCGAAGCCGTCCGGTTCGGCCGCGGAGCGCGCGGCGGCCGCTTCGTCGCCCGAAACGCGTCCGCCGAAGCGCTCGACGTGATGCGGCGCAGGTAGCAGGTCGATCATGCGACTCGCGCTCGTTCTGATGGGAGGCGGCGCGCGCGCCGCATACCAGGTCGGCGTGCTGAAGGCGCTGGCCGAGATCGCGCGCGAGGCCGATCCGCAGCGGCACACGCTGCCGTTTGCGGTCGTGTGCGGTTCGTCGGCCGGCGCGATCAACGCGACGTCGGTCGCAAGCCACGCGGACGACTTTTCCCATGGCGTGCGGCGCCTGCTCGAATTCTGGGAGCCGTTGCGTGCCGATTACGTGTATCGCACCGACTGGCTCGGCATCGCGGCCGCCGGCGCGCGCTGGCTCGCGACGATGACGTTCGGCTGGGCGGCGCGCCGCTCGCCGCGCGGGCTGCTCGACAACACGCCGCTCGCGCACCTGCTGCAGCGCGAGCTGAGTTTCCACCGGATCGAGCAGATGCTCGAGGCGCGCCTGCTGCACGCGCTCGCGATCACCGCGCTCAGCTATTCGAGCGGCCGGCACCTCACGTTCTACCAGGCGGCCGAGCCGATCCAGGCGTGGCGGCGCGCGCAGCGCACCGCGCGGCTCGTCGACCTGTCGGCGTCGCACCTGCTCGCGTCGTCGGCCATTCCGTTCGTGTTCCCCGCCGTGCCGCTCGTGCTCGACGGGCAGATCGAGTACTTCGGCGACGGCTCGATCCGGCAGATCGCACCGCTGTCGCCGGCGATCCACTTCGGCGCGGACCGGATCGTCGTGGTCGGTGCAGCCGATCCGCGGCCCGAGATTCCGGCCGCGAACGGCGCGGGACGGGCTCGTGGCTACCCGAGCCTCGCGCAGATCGGCCAGCAGGTGCTCGCGAGCGTGTTCCTCGACTCGATCGGCTCGGACATCGAACGGATCGAGCACATCAACCGGATGATCGAGCACCTGCCGCACCAGGTGGAGCTCGACAGCGGCTGGCGGCACGTCGACGTGCTCGCGATCGCGCCGTCCGAGCGTATCGAGCTGATTGCCGCGAAGCACCTGAAGCAGATGCCGGCGACGATGCGCGGACTGCTCGGCGCGATCGGCGGCAGCCAGCCGGCCGGCGCGTCGTTCGCGAGCTACCTGCTGTTCGAGGAGGCCTTCACGCGCGAACTGATCGAGCTCGGCTACCGCGACGGCCGGGCGCAGCGCGAGACGCTCGCCGGCTGGATCGCTCAGGCGGACGGTAGCAGCGCATCGGCGGCCGGCACGCCGCCGGAAGGCGGCCTCGCGGCCGGTGAAATACGGGTCTGACACACGCAGGCGCAATGTAAGGTTACGTTTTCGCGACGGTCGGGCGCGACCGATCGCCGCACCGCGGTTGGCGGCGCGCGACCGAGCAGGCGTCTCGGAACCGTCATGCACGCGTGCTATCATGGCCGCCGCCGTATACACCATATCGAGCAGCCCGCCGATCCGGCATCCGCACGGGACCTTTCGGGGAACCCGCCTGGGGCAGGGGACGGGCGCGCCAACGAGCCGGCCAGCGCCGGCCCCCACTCAGGCAAGCGCGACCGGCCTCCGTCGGAACGGAGCGGGTTGCGGCATGCCCAACGGCGGCAACGCGGCCGCCTGGCTGCCGGACGAGGAATCAGCGTCCGGCGGCCGGTTTCCCGCGTAAAATTAGAGTCTTGGCCGCAAAAAGCGCGCGCGGCGCGCTGGCGCGGCAACAGTCACGTTTAGAGAAGTCGCATTGCGCAGAACAGGGGTGGGACCATCATGAACACCATGCTTTATCCGGAACTTTACAGGTCGCTCGAAGCTGTCCGCTGGGACATGGAGAAGGACATTCCGTGGGACAAGTTCGACGCTTCGCTGCTCACCGACGAGCAGGCGAAGACGATCAAGATGAACGCGATCACCGAATGGTCGGCGCTGCCCGCGACGGAAATGTTCCTGCGCGACAACCAGCACGACAGCGACTTTTCCGCGTTCATGAGCGTGTGGTTCTTCGAGGAGCAGAAGCATTCGCTCGTGCTGATGGAATACCTGCGCCGCTTCAAGCCGGAGATGGTGCCGACCGAAGAGGAACTGCACGCGGTGCGCTTCCAGTTCGACCCGGCGCCGCCGCTCGAGACGCTGATGCTGCACTTCTGCGGCGAGATCCGTTTGAACCACTGGTACCGCTGCGCGGCCGACTGGCACACCGAGCCCGTCATCAAGCAGATCTACGAAACGATTTCGCGCGATGAAGCGCGTCACGGCGGCGCGTACCTGCGCTACATGAAGAAAGCGCTGAACAACTGCGGCGACGTCGCGCGTGCCGCCTTCGCGAAGATCGGCGTGCTGATGGCGTCGGCGCGTCGCACCGAGAAGCCGCTGCACCCGACCAACCTGCACGTGAACCAGGCGCTGTTCCCGCGCGACACCGTGCAGTCGCGCCTGCCCGATCCGGAATGGCTCGAGCGCTGGCTTGACGAGCAGATCCGTTTCGACGGCGAATGGGAGAAGAAGGTCGTCGAGCGGATTCTGCACAACCTGTCGATCCTGTTCGAGCGCACGTTCGCGACCGCGCAGGAACTGAACCGCTACCGCAAGGAAGTCACCGGCCGCCTGCAGGCCGAAAGCGGCCCGTCGTCGGCCGCGCAGCCGGCCTGAGGCCGGCCAGGGGCCGCCGTCGGCGCGAGTCGTGTCCGGTTCGCGCCCGGCTCGCGGCACCGTGTCGCGCTCGTCGCATGAAGCCCGCCCGGCCGGTCCGGCGGGCTTTTTATCGGGTGCCGCCGTCGCGCGCGCCGTCGTTCATCCCGTCCGATCTCCATCATGTCCGCCACTTTCGAACGCAAGCTGATCACCCGTGATGCCCTCGTCGCGCTGCGCGCATCGCTGCCGTCGCCCGTCGTGTTCACCAACGGCGTGTTCGACATCCTGCATCGTGGTCACGTCACGTATCTCGCCGATGCGAAAGCGCTCGGCGCCTGCCTGATCGTCGGCGTGAACAGCGACGCGTCGGTGCGCATGCTCGGCAAGGGCGACGACCGGCCGATCAACCGCGAAGAAGATCGCGCAGCGCTGCTCGCGGCGCTGGAAAGCGTCGACTGGGTCGTGACGTTCGGGGAAAAGACGCCCGTGTCGCTAATCGAAGCCGTCCGTCCGGACATCCTCGTGAAGGGCGGCGATTACGACATGGACGCGCTGCCGGAATCGGCGCTCGTGCGCGGCTGGGGCGGCCGGGCGCTGGCGATTCCGTTCGAGCACGATCGCTCGACCACTGCATTGCTGAAGAAGGTGCGCGCGCAACAGTCTTGAGCGCGACGCAGCGCCGTCACGGGGCGGACGCCGCGAGCGGTGCGGTCGTGATGGCCGGCGCCGCGATCGGGCCGCCGACGACGGGCTGGTCGGTCGCCCGCACGAGCGGTGTCACGCGCAATGCGTCGGGCCGCACCTGCCGCGACAGCACGCCCGGTTCGCGCGGGCCGGCCGCGGGCAGCGGCCCGAACATGCCGCGTGCCACCACAAACGCGAGCATGTTGGCGAGAAAGAGAACAGCGATCAGCCAGCGCAGCATCGTCGAAACTCCTTGTCGTCATTGACGTGATTCACGTCGTTCAGTCGAGCCGGCCGCATGGCCGGCTTTTTTCATGGCTTTCGTTGACCGTTCGTGCGGGCCGCTGGCGCGGCACCGCGCGTATTGCCTCGTCGGCGTGACGTGGGCCGGCCGGGCTCACTTTGGCCTGCGTCGCGACGCGCCGGCGCGATGCCGACGCTTTTGCGTCAATCCTGTGCCGTTGCCGGAGCGGCGTCCGCTGCGATCAGCGCGAGCCCGGACAGGATCAGCGCGTCATGCCGCGTATGCGCGACCGTCAGCGCACGCGCGACGTCGTCCGCCGCACCGCCTGCCAACACGAGCCGCACGGGCGCCTGCCACGCCGCGACGAGATCGCGCCACGCGCGTTCGATCAGGCCGGCCTGCGCGTACAGGCAGCCGGCCGACAGCGAGCGTGGCGTATCGATCTGGAACGGTTCGGCCTGCGCGCCCGCGAGCAGGCCGCTGGCGATATCCGTGGTCAGCGTCGGTAACTGCGCGGTGTGCGTGCCGAGCGCGCGCATCATCAGCGCCCAGCCCGGCGCGATCAGCCCGCCCGTGAAGCGGCCGTCCGCGCGCAATGCCTCGAGCGTCGTCGCGGTGCCGAACGTCGCGATCAGCAGATGCTCGCCGGGAAACGCCGCGTGCGCACCGATCAGGCCGGCCCACCGGTCGCTGCCGAGCTGTTCGGGCGTCGTATAGCCATTCGTCACGCCGCATTGTGCGGGCCGCGCGCGGATCGTCGTGCGCGGCAAGCCCGGCCAGCGCGCGTCGAGCAGCGCGTCGAGCCGTGCGGCCACGTCGGCGCCCGCGACGTTCGAGATCCACGCGCCGCGCGGCCGCGGCAGGTGCGACCAGTCGGGATCGGTGCCGCCGTCGCGCGTATGGCCGAACGCGCCCGTGTCGACGAGCGAGCGCCGCGCGTCGGCGAGCGCCCACTTGATCCGGCTGTTGCCGGCATCGATCAGCAGGTGCGGTTCGCTCATTGCGCTTCGCGCAGCGACACGTCGCCGGCCGCGATCGTTTGTATGCCGTTCGGCGTGTCGAGCAGCAACTGACCGGTCGCGTCGATGCCCGTCGCGATGCCGCGCGCGCGCTCGACGCCCTGTTCGAGCAGCACGACTTCACGGCCCGCGTACGCGTGCAGCGCGTGCCAGCGCGGCAGGAACGGCGCGAGGCCGTCGGTGCCGAACTGCGCGAGCGCGGGCGTGAGCGCGTTCAGCGACGCGGCGAGCGTATCGGTGAGGTTCGCCGACGCGCACGCGATCGACAGCGCGGCGGGCGGCAGCCCGCTCGCGAGCGTCGCTTCGCGCGCGCGCAGCGCGTCGACCTGCGCGGCCACGGCTTCCGCGCCTCGCACGTTGATGCCGAAGCCGATCACGACGGCGGTGGCGTCGGCGGTGGTCCAGACGGTTTCGATCAGGATCCCGGCGAGCTTGCCGACGATGCGCGGCGTGCCGTCGTCGTCGGCCGTCAGCAGCAGGTCGTTCGGCCATTTGAGCGCGACGCGCGTGCGGGCGTCGAGCGGCAGCGTGGCCAGCCCTTCGGCGAGCGCGACGCCGATCGCGATGCTGAGGCCGCCGAGCGCATCGACGGCGCGCGGCACGATGCAGCCGACCGAGCACAGCAGCGCATTGCCGGGCTGCGCGAACCACGGGCGGCCCTGCCGGCCGCGGCCGGCCGTCTGCTCGAACGCGACGCGCACGAGCGGCGCGGGCAACGCGTTCGCGCTGCGCGGCAGCGCTTTGAGCCGCGTCGCGACGTCGGCGTTGGTCGAGCCGGTGGCGGCGACGATGTCGAGCGGCCACGCGCGCGGCGCGGCGTCCAGGTGCGCCTCGAGCCGGTTGCGCGCGATGTGCGCGTCGCCGGATTCGGGCGTGTCGGAGGATGTGGGGGCGTTCATGGCGCCTATTGTAGCGACAGGGGGCGTTGGCGCGCGCCGGAGGGCGCGCCCAACCTGCAGGACGACACGGCGGGGCTTAGCGCTGCATCTCTATCCGCGCTCCAGCGCCTTGATGTCCTCTTCCGACGTCATCTCGCACGCGAGCGGCGTCCTGCCCTTCAGCGCCGGGCCTTGGCGGGTCGAAACGAGGATCGGTGCGCCGCCGACGGCTCGCAGATGACGCATACGACGCAACCACCGTTCGGCCAGGTCACGCCCACGCGCTCCCCCCAGCCGAACGGCCATCACGGCGCGACGACCGGGTGCTTCAGCGCATGCGCGGTCTCGATCCACTGCGCGTGGAATTCGTCCGCGTCGGGGCGAAGCCCGAGTTCGCCGTTGCGATAGGCCATCGCGAGCGTCTGCACGGCTTCCGGCAGCTCGTGCTCGGCGGCGCGGCGATACAGCGCGAGCGCGCGCACCTCGTCGCGCGGCACGCCGCTGCCGTCGCGGTACGCGTTCGCGAGCATGAAGTCGGCGGCCGGGATGTCCGCGCGCGACGCGATGTCGAACCAGTGCGCGGCCTGCACCGGGTCGGCCGCGATGCCGTAGCCGCTGCGGTAGATCAGCCCGAGGTAGTACGCGGCGGCCGGGTCGCCCTGTTCGGCCGCGGCGCCGAGCAGCGCGCGGGCGCGCACATAGTCCTTCGGAATGTCGCCGCTGCCGAGCAGCAACGCCTTGCCGAGCGCAAGCTGCGCGCGCCGCGCGGCCGGCGCGTCGGCCTTGCCCTCCGTCGCCGCGGCCGTTTCCAGCCAGCCGCGCCCCTCGTCGCGCAGCCCCGGCTCATGTGCATCGATGAGCGCGATGCCGAGCGCCGCCTGCGCGGCGCCCGAGCCGCGCCGCGCGAGCGTGCGCAACTGGGCCAGCGCATGCGGCTCGGTCGCCTGCGTGACCATCGCCTGCCATTCGTCGAGCTGCGCGGCGCTCGGCGCGGGGCCGGCGCCGCGCAGGCCGGTCGCCGCGACGACGGCCGCGACGGTCACGGCCACCGCCGCGAGCAAGGCGGCCGGCGGGAGTTTCGCGCGCAGCACGCGCCGCGCGGCGGCGGCGAAGCCGGTTTCGGCGGGCCGCATCGTCCGGATCGGTTGCATAGCGTGTCTCATTGCGTGAGGTCGATTTCGTAGGTCGCGAGGTTCTTGCCCGAGCCGTCGTCGGCCGCGACCTGCGTGATGCCGGTCAGGCCGGCCGCCGCGGCGTCGCCGAGGCGGTTCGGCGCGGACGCGAACTGCACGTGCGCGACCGAGCTCGCGAGCTTCGTGAAGCGCCAGCTGCGCTGCGCGCCGTCGGCCGCGCGCGTGATCGCGCCGCGCTTCTTGATGAACGCGATCAGCACGTCGCGGTTCGCATCGGGCGACGCGAAGATCGTCTTGCTGCCGTCGAGGCCCGGGAAGTTGCCGCCGCCGCTCGCACGGTAGTTGTTGGTCGCGACGATGAACTGCGCGTTCGGGTCGATCGCCACACCCTTGTACGTTAGGTTCCTGATCCGGCTGCCGACAGGCTGCGTGACGTCGATTTCATACGCGAGATCGGCCGACGTGAACATGTCGAAGTTGTAGCCGGGGAAGGTGCTGACGAGCGGCTGCACGGTGGCCTTGGTCGGGTCGATCGTGTTGAAGCGCTTGGCGGCCGTCTCGAGCCAGTTCTTCACGTCGGCGCCGCTCACCTTCACCGCGTACACGGTGTTCGGATACAGGTACAGGTCGGCCGCGTTGTTGATCGCGAGCGCGCCCGGCGCGACGTCGGTATAGTCGGTGCCGCCGCCGAAGCCGCTCTTGAACGGCGCGCTGACCGACAGCACCGGCAGCGACGCGTACTGCGGCAGGTTCGCCTGCACGTAGGTCTTCACGTAGTCGGCCTGCGCCTCGTTGACGATCTGGATCGCGCCCGGATCGCCGACGTCCGCGAAGTACGAGTTCATCCGGTAGTCGGTGGAGCCGATCGGCGTCTTCACGTAGTCGATCGTCGCTTGGTGCTCGGCCGCGATCGCGGCGGACACCGACGGGTCGGCCGCGACGTAGCTCTTGTCGGCATTCTGGATCGGCCGCGCCTCGACGGTCGTCTGCGACTTGTCGACGGCCCAGGTCTTGCCATCGAACTTCAGGCCGAGCTTGATCACGCCGAGATGCTTGCCCCAGTAGTTGGCCATCACGGTCGGCACGCCGTTGACGGTGCCCTTGACCTTGTCGACGCCCGGCAGGTTGAACTGCGCCACGGTGCTGTTCGCGTCCGGGAACACCTGGTGCGAGTGGCCGATCAGCATCGCGTCGATGCCGGACACCTTCGACAGCCACCAGCTGCCGTTTTCCATCGTCGGCGAGTACGCGGAATTGTCGAGGCCGCCGTGCGAGATCGCGACGACGAGATCGGCGCCCTTCGCGCGCATCTCCGGAATGTACTTCTCGGCCGCTTCCTTCAGCCCGGTCGTGTAGACCTTGCCGTCGAGCCAGCGCTTGTCCCAGTTCATGATCGCGGGCGGCGTGAAGCCGATGATGCCGATCTTCACGGGCGCGCTGACCGTCTTGCCGTCCGGCGTCGTGGCCGTCACCGTGCGCGTCAGGATCGTGTACGGCGTGAACAGCGGCGCGTTGGTCTTCGCGCTGATCACGTTCGCGAGTACCTGCGGGAAGTTCGGGCCCGCGCACTTCTTCTGCTGGGCCGGCGCCGGCAGGCCGTCGACCTCGAACGTGTTGCCGGTCACCTGCGACAGGTACGGCAGCCCGTAGTTGAATTCATGGTTGCCGATCCCGCCGCCGTCGAACTTCGCGGCGTTCATCACCTTGTAGATCGCGAGCGTCTGGTCGCAGCCGACCGGCTTCACGAGCGCCTGGTAGTCCGACAGCGCGGTGCCCTGAATCGTGTCGCCGTTGTCGAGCAGCAGCGTGTTCGGGTACTGCTTGCGCGCCTGCGCGATCAGCGTCGACACGCGCTCGAAGCCGAGCGAATTGTCGGCGGCGAGCTTGAAATAGTCGTACGACAGCACGTTGGTGTGCAGGTCGGTCGTCTCGAGCAGCGCGAGCGTGGCCGTCGTGCCGACGGGCGCCTGGGCCTCCGGCTGAGCCGGCGGCGTGGCGGTGACGTCGTCGCCGCCGCAGCCGGCGAGGACGAAGGCGAGGCTGGCGAGCGCGGCGGCGGCCGGCACGTGACGGCGGGAAAGCGGGGGGAGACGCATCGGTTGTCCTGTTCGGTGTTCTGTTTTATGAAACGCGAGGTACGCACGAATGGCGGCGCGGCGCGCCGTCGGCCTGAGGTGCGGCGCGTGAGAGTATCGAAAGGAAACGTGACGGAACAATGAAAGGTCGCGATGCGGGCCGCGAGCCGAGGTCCGTCTCGGTTTCGGGCCGGTCCCGGCCGGCCCCGGCCCGGCGTCCCGGTTGCACGCCCGAGCCCGGCGCCTCGATCGCGCGCCCCGCGTTCGGGCGCCCCCGCCCCCGCGCCCCGGCTGCGCCTCCCGAGTTCGCGCCGCCGGCTGCGCAACCCGCCGAAATCCTCACGTCGCGGCATCGGGCGGTTCGCTACAATGGCCGCTGTCATCCTTTTGCAAACAACCTGCCCTTGGACTTCGAGACTCCTCCCGGCCTGTCGGTCGACGCCGGCGGCCAGGGCCAGACGGTGCGCCTGACCGGCCAGTGGACCGCGCTCTCGCTCGCGCGCAACCGCGGCGTCGTGGCGCGCCGCATCGCGAGCATCGCCGCCGGGCGCGTGAGCGAATGGGATCTGTCCGGCATCGAGCGGCTCGACCACGTCGGCGGCCAGGCGCTGTGGCGCGTATGGGGCCGCAAGCTGCCGGCCGGCGTCGCGCTGAGCGCCACGCAGCGCACGATCTTCGAGCGCATCGAGCGGCTCGACAGCGAACGCGAGGCGCCGGAGCGCATCGTGCGCTTCGATCCCGTCACGCGGCTCGGCCTGGCGATCTTCGCGTTCGGCGAACACCTGCAGGGCGGTATCACGATGTTCGGCCGCGTGATCCTTGATGCGCTGTCGGTGCTGCGCCGCCCGAAGACGATGCCGTGGAAGGAAACCTCCGCGAACATCTACAGCGCCGGCGCGCAGGCGCTGCCGATCACCGCGCTCGTCGCGTTCCTGATCGGCATCGTGCTCAGCTACCTGTCCGCGCAGCAACTGCAGATGTTCGGCGCGAACCGCTACATCGTGAACATCCTCGGGCTGTCGGTGATCCGCGAGCTCGGCCCCGTGCTGTCGGCGATCCTCGTCGCGGGCCGCTCCGGCTCGGCGATCACCGCGCAGATCGGCGTGATGCGGGTGACCGAGGAGCTCGACGCGATGCGCGTGATGGGCATTCCGCACGGGCTGCGGCTGATCCTGCCGCGCGTGCTCGCGCTCGGCGTCGCGATGCCGCTGCTCGTGATGTGGACCAACATCATCGCGCTCACGGGCGGCGCGCTCGCCGCGAAGCTGGTGCTCGGCATCGACATCAACTATTTCGTGCGCTCGCTGCCGGGCGTCGTGCCGATCGCGAACCTGTACATCGGCGTCGGCAAGGGCGTCGTGTTCGGCATGCTGATCGCGCTGGTCGCGTGCCATTTCGGCTTCCGGATCAAGGCGAACTCGCAGAGCCTCGGCGAAGGCACGACCACGTCGGTGGTGTCGTCGATCACGGTCGTGATCCTCGCCGATGCGGTGTTCGCGATCCTGTTCCAGAACGTGGGGCTCGGATGAACGCATCGAACGAAACGACCGCGCATGCCGCGGCCATCGGCGCCGGGTCGGTCGGCGCCCGGCCGGACGCGGCCGCCGACGCCGGCGATCTCGTGATCGAGGTGCGCAACCTGACCAAGCGCTACGGGCGCAACATCGTTCACCAGAAGCTCGATTTCGACGTGCGGCGCGGCGAGATCGTGTCGATCGTCGGCGGGTCGGGCTCCGGCAAGACGACGCTCGTGCGGCAGATCCTGGGCCTCGAACGGCCGACGTCGGGCACGATCAAGGTGTTCGGCGAGGATACGTCGACGATCGACGATGCAAGCGCGCGGATGATGCGCACGCGCTCGGGGATGCTGTTCCAGCAGGGTGCGCTGTTCTCGTCGATGACGGTGTTCGACAACGTCGCGCAGCCGCTGCGCGAGCTTGGCCGCGTGCCGCCGGACCTGCTGCACGACATCGTGATGCTGAAGCTCGAGATGGTCGGGCTGCCGTGCAAGCACGCGTCTAAGATGCCGGCCGCGCTGTCGGGCGGGATGGTGAAACGGGTCGGCATCGCGCGCGCGATCGCGCTGGAGCCCGAACTGCTGTTCCTCGACGAGCCGACGGCCGGCCTCGATCCGCAGGCGTCCGACGAATTCGTCGAGCTGATCGCGACGCTGCATCGCACGCTCGGGCTGACCGTCGTGATGGTGACGCACGACCTCGACACGATGGTCGCGCTGTCGACGCGCGTCGCGGTGCTGGCCGACCGCAAGGTGCTGGTCGCCGCGCCCGTCGAGGAGGCCGCGAACGTCGACCATCCGTTCATCCACGAATATTTCCTGGGGCTGCGCGGGCGCCGCGCATTGCAGGCGCTGCCGCCCGAGCGGCGCACGAAGCTGCCGAAGGCGGCCCTCGAACCGGCGCTCTCGAGCGTCGAGCTGTAGAAGCAAGGAACCCGCGAATGGAAAACAAATCACATGCGTTCTGGGCCGGCCTGTTCACGATCGCGCTGACGCTCGCGATCGCGGGCACCGTGTTCTGGTTCAACGTCGACCGTACCGTGCGCGTGCCGTACGACCTGCTCGCGCGCACCAACGTGACGGGGCTGTTCCCGGACGCGGCGGTGCGCTTTCGCGGCCTCGACGTCGGCAAGGTGCAGTCGATCGGCTTCGATCGCACCCATCCGGGCCAGATCCGCATCCGCATCCTCGTCGATCACGATGCGCCGATCACGCAGTCGACCTACGGCAGCCTCGGCTTCCAGGGCGTGACGGGCATCGCGTTCGTGCAGCTGGAGGATACGGGGCGCGATCTGGCGCCGCTGCCGTCGTCGCCGAAGGCGATCGCGCAGATCCCGATGCGGCCGAGCTTGTTCGACCAGATCCAGGAGCGCGGCGACGTGCTGCTGCGGCAGCTCGAACTGGCCGCGAAGAGCGCGAACGCGCTGATGTCGCCCGAGATGCGCGAGCAGTTGCGCGCGACCGCCGAAAGCCTGCAGCACGCGGCCGACGGCGCCGCGACGCTGACGAAGCAGCTCGGCCCGGCGGTCACCGCGCTGCCGGAGACGATGCACGAGGTGAACCGCGCGATGGCGTCGGCGAACACGCTGCTGCAGCCGAACGGGCCGCTCGTGTCGAACCTGAACAAGGCCGGCACGGCCGCCGAGCAGGTGGGCGTCGCGCTGAACGGCCTCAACGCGCGCGTGCAGTACGACACGCTGCCGCGCTTCAATGCGCTGGCCGACAGCGTCGGCGACGCGTCGCGGCAATTGAAGGACGTCGCCGGTGAACTTGGCCGCAACCCGCGCAGTCTGTTGTTCGGTTCGCCCGGCGCGGCGCCGGGGCCCGGCGAGGCGGGCTTCGTCTGGCCGGGTGCGACGGCCGGGAAGTGACAGACGGGACGTACGGAACATACGGGACACACCGATACGGGACACCCCGCAGCAGTTGATCGATCGTCCGGCCGGGAGCGGCCGGGCATGACGCCCATCGAAACCGGACACATCATGCAGGAATACGCCATGCCACGAATCCTTGACCGCGCGTTGCGCCCGGCCGCGCTCGCCGTGCTGACGCTCGCGCTCGCGGCCGGTTGCGCCGGCAACGACGCGGTACTGTCGAACATCCGCTACGACCTCGGACCTGCCTCGTCGGTGACGACCACCGGTTCGGGCCCCGCGCTGAAGGTGCTCGACGTCGCCGCGCCCGACGCGCTCGATTCGGACAAGTTCGCGTACCGCCTCGCGTACGCGGATGCGCAGCACGTGGCCGTCTATCGCGACAGCCGCTGGACCGCGCCGCCCGCGCAACTGCTCACACAGCGGCTGCGCGGCGCGCTGTCGTCGCGCGGCACGGTGCTCGAAGGCGCCGACGGCGTGCGCGCGCCGACCCTCAAGGTCGACCTCAGCGAATTCGAACAGGTCTTCGACGGGCAGTCGCAAAGCCACGGCGCGGTCACCGCGCGCGCAACGCTGATGCTCGACGGCAAGGTGCTCGGCCAGCGCACGTTCGTCGCGCGTGCGCCGTCGAGCACGCCCGACGCCGCCGGCGGCGCGCGTGCGCTTGCGGCGGCCAGCGACGAACTCGTGTCGCAGATCGCCGCGTGGGTCGGCGTGCAGGCGTACGCGGGCACGCCGTGACGCCCGACGTGCCGCCGCGATTGCATCCGCGATTGCATCCGCGATGAACGTGCCCGGCACGCATCGCGCGTCGCCGCTCGCACGGCAGGCGTTTGCCGCCTATGCGGCGCTGATCGTCTATGCGTCGCTGTATCCGTTCGAAGGCTGGGTGTCGCTCGGCATCGGCCCGTTCGATTACCTGTTCGCGCCGATGCAGCGCTACGTGACCGCGTTCGACGTGGTCACGAACGTGCTCGGTTATCTGCCGTTCGGCGCGCTCGGCGTGCTCGCGCTGCATCCGCGCTGGCGCGGCGTGGCCGCGACGCTGATCGCGGGCGGGCTCGGCGTGCTGCTGTCGGGCACGATGGAAGCGCTGCAGACCTACCTGCCGACGCGCGTTGCGTCGAATCTCGATCTCGGCGCCAACGCGCTCGGCGCGCTGCTGGGCGCGGCGCTTGCGGCGCCGGCCACCGGCGCGCTGCTCGACCGCGGCGCGCTGCGCCGGCTGCGCTTCGCGTGGCTGGAGCCCGACGGTTCGACGCCGCTGCTGCTCGCCGCGCTGTGGCCGTTCGCGATCGTGTTTCCGTCGCCGTTCCTGTTCGGCATCGGCGACTGGCCGGCCGCGCTGTGGGAGCGCGCCGACGCGTCGATGCAGGACGCGCTGCTCGCGTGGCTGCCGGCCGCATGGCGCGTCAGCGAATGGCCCGAGCGGGTCGACGGCTGGCTGTCCGATTCCGCATGGGAAGCCGTGCTCGGCGGGCTGATGCTGTTCGCCGCGCTGGCGATCGCGTCGCTCGCGATGCGCGCGCGCGCGCCGCGCATCCGGCTGCTGATCGCGCTGGTGGTCGCCACGCTCGTGCTGAAGGCGGCCGCGACGTTCATGCAGTCGGCCACCGGCCTCGTCGTCGTGTGGGCGACGCCCGGCGCGCGGCTCGGCATCGAGCTCGGTTTCGCGGCGGCGCTCGTCGCGTTGCGCGTGCCGGCGACGTGGCGCGCGCTGCTCGCGGCGCTCGCGCTGCTGGCCGGTGTCGCGCTGGTGAACCTGCTGCCGGTCAACCCGTTCTTCGACTTCACGCTGTCGGGGTGGCGACAGGGCCGCTACGTGCACTTCAACAGCATCGCGCGCTGGCTCGCATGGATCTGGCCCTACGCGGCGCTGATCTGGCTCGGCCAGCGCGTCGAGCACGCGTGGCTGCCGGCCGCGCTGCGCCGCTGACCCGGCGGCCGGGGGCCGTGCGGCGGCGGCCGTGCCGCGGGCAGCCGCGTGCGCCGGTCGCTATAATCGTCCGCATCCTCCGTTGCCGCCTCGCGCAACGGCAATCCATCGCCCCTCTTTCCGCACGGCTTCGTGCCGGGCCGCTCGTCACCATCATGGATTCCTACTACCAGCACCACGTCTTCTTCTGCCTGAACCAGCGCGATCCGGGCGCCGAACGCCCGAGCTGCGCGCAATGCGATGCACAGACCATGCAGGAATACGCGAAAAAGCGCGTGAAGGAACTCGGTCTCGCGGGGCCCGGCAAGGTCCGCATCAACAAGGCCGGGTGCCTGGACCGCTGCGAGGAAGGGCCGGTGATGGTCGTGTATCCGGAAGGCACGTGGTACACGTACGTTGATCAGGCCGACATCGACGAGATCGTCGAGTCGCACCTGCGCGACGGCAAGGTCGTCGACCGCCTGAAGATCTGAGCGGGCCGGCCGAATGAACGTTCATACGCAGAAATCGCTGATCGCGGGCCCGGTCGGCCAGATCGAAATCGCGGTCGACCTGCCCGACGCCGTGCGCGAAGGCGGCGCCGCGCCGCGCGGCATCGCGCTCGTCGCGCATCCGCATCCGCTGTTCGGCGGCACGATGGACAACAAGGTCGCGCAGACGCTCGCGCGCACGCTCGTGCAGTTGAACTACGTCGTCTACCGGTCGAACTTCCGTGGCGTCGGCGCGACCGAGGGCGTGCACGACAACGGCACGGGCGAGGCCGACGACCTGCTCGCGGTGCTCGCGCACATGCGCGCGCAGCCCACGTATGCGGACCTGCCGCTCGTGCTCGCGGGCTTCTCGTTCGGCACCTTCGTGCTGTCGCACGTCGCGAAGCGGTTGCGCGACGCGGGCGAGACGATCGAGCGGATGGTGTTCGTCGGCACGGCCGCGAGCCGCTGGCAGGTGGCCGACGTGCCCGAGAACACGCTCGTGATCCACGGCGAAACCGACGACACGGTGCCGATCGCGTCGGTGTACGACTGGGCGCGGCCGCAGGAGCTGCCGGTCGTCGTGATCCCCGGCGCCGAGCATTTTCTCCATCGCAAGCTGCACGTGCTGAAGCGCATCATCGTCGACGCGTGGCGCTAGGGTCGGCGCAAGTCGGTTATTGGCGTGAACAGGCCCTTGCCTGCATGCGGTGGCCGGCGTGAGCGTCGGTGACCGCACCGCGCACCGGCGCCCGGCCGGCTGAGGCGCGACCCTTCCCGAAACTTCATGCGACATCGCGCCGCCCCGCACGGCGCGCGGCCGGCCGCATGGCGGCGCAACCCGACTTGCACGCCGCCTGCGCACACCTTTCGCGCGGCTTCGAGCGCGCGTGTCCGTTGCATGCCCGTGCGATGCTCTCGCAACCGGTATGCGGGTGTCCGCTGCCAGGTTCGCGAAAACGCCGTTCGCGGCCACGTATAATGGCCGCATTTCGCGTTGCCCGCGGCCCGGCTGGGCCCATGCGGCGCTCGTTTCGCCGCCTGTCCGCCCGCTCGCGACGGCCGCGAACCGAACGCGCCCGCACGAGTCCAACCGGCGCGTTTCGCGTCGCCCGACGGTGTCGGGCGAGTGCCCGAGACGCCCGCCGCCTTGCCGTTCAACCCTGCGCGTCTCGCACCGCACTTTCTGCCATCAGCCTGAATCGATCATGCGTCTGTCTTCCCAAGGCCTCAAGTCCCTCGCTTCTTCCATCGCCTTCGGCACCGCCGCGCGCAACGTCGCGCTCGGCGTGATGCTGCCCGTCGCGCTCGCCTCGACGATCGTCGTCGCCGAGGCGAAGCCGGCCGCCAAGGCCAAGGCCGCGCATGCGGCGCCGGCCGCCGAGCAGTTCACCGGCGCGCCCGCGACCTACATGCCGGGCGCGGTGCCGCCGCCGGGCGTGAACGCGCGCTCGTGGGTGCTCGTCGACGCGACGAGCAACACGGTGCTCGCGTCGGGCAATGCGGACGAACGCGTCGAGCCGGCGTCGCTGACGAAGCTGATGACGGCCTACCTCGTGTTCGAGGCGCTCGACAAGAAGAAGATCTCGATGGAGCAGATCGTCACGCCGAGCGACGCAGTGCGCCGCGTCGGCCGCGACGAGTCGCGCATGTTCATCGAGGCGAACAAGCCGGTGTCCGTGCACGACCTCGTGTACGGGATGATCATCCAGTCGGGCAACGATGCCGCGATCGCGCTGGCCGAGCTCGTCGGCGGCAGCGAAGGGCAGTTCGTCACGATGATGAACGACGAGGCAGGGCGCCTCGGCATGAAGGGCACGCACTTCGCCGACGTGAACGGCATGCCCGACCCGAACCACTACACGACGGCCGGCGATCTCGCGAAGCTGTCGGCCCACCTGATCCGCGATTTTCCGCAGTACTACAGCATCTTCTCGGAGAAGGAATTCAAGTACAACAACATCCGCCAGGGCAACCGCAACCGGCTGCTGTGGCTCGACCCGACGGTCGACGGCCTGAAGACCGGCCATACGCAGGCGGCCGGTTACTGCCTGATCGCGTCGGCGAAGCGCGCGATCCCGGGCGTCGACGGCCAGCGCCGCCTGGTGTCGGTGATGATGGGCGAGCAGAAGGAAAGCGAGCGTACGCAGGACAGCATGAAGATGCTGAACTACGGCTACAGCGCGTTCGATTCGGTGCGCCTGTTCAAGGGCGGCCAGGCGATCTCGACGCCGCGCATCTACAAGGGCAAGGACAACACCGTGCAGGTCGGCGTGAAGGGCGACCAGTGGGCGACCGTGCCGCGCGGCCTCGGCGACAAGGTCAAGACCGAAGTCGACGTCAACGCGCCGCTGATCGCGCCGCTCGCCGAAGGCCAGCAGGTCGGCACCGTGAAGATCGTCGCCGACGGCAAGACGCTGTCCGAATTCCCGGTCGTCGCGCTGCAGGCCGTGCCGGAAGCGGGTATCTTCGGACGTATCTGGGACTCGATCCTGCTGATGTTCAGCAAGAAGAAGTAAGCACGACGGGCCTTTGTTTTCACGACTTCATCCCCATCTGTCATAGCCATGAGCCAAGCCGAATTCGAACCGATCGTCTACCTCAGCGTCTCGGCGCAGGAGGAACTGGTGCCGCTGTCCGAAGCCCGTGTACCGGTGCTCGACCGCGGGTTCATCTTCGGCGACGGCGTGTATGAAGTCGTGCCCGTCTATGCGCACGATGGCGCGCACGTGCCGTTCCGGATCGAACAGCATCTGGACCGGCTCGCGCGCAGCCTGAAGAAGATCGGCATCGACGACCCGCACGATGCGGCGGGCTGGCGCGCGCTGATCGAGCGGGTGGTCGCGGCGAATGCCGAAGGCCTCGGCGACGGCAACGCGCTCGTCTACCTGCAGGTGACGCGCGGCGTCGCGAAGCGCGGCCACGCGTTCCCGGCGAACGCGGTGCCGACCGTGTTCGCGATGACGAGCCCGCTGCGCCTGCCGTCGGAAGCGGAGCGCGCGAAGGGCGTGCGCTGCGTGACGGCCGAGGATCGTCGCTGGCTGCATTGCGACATCAAGTCGATCTCGCTGCTCGGCAACGTGTTGATGGCGCAGCATGCGGCCGAACGCGACGCGTTCGAGACGATCCAGCTGCGCGACGACAACGTGACCGAAGGCTCGTCGTCGAACGTGTGGATCGTGAAGAACGGCGAACTGTTCGCACCGCCGCGCAGCAACAAGATCCTCGAAGGGATCCGCTACGCGCTGGTCGAGCAGCTGGCCGAAGAGTGCGGGATCCGGTTCGTCGCGCGCGAGATCAGCGAGGTCGAGCTGCGCTCGGCCGACGAGATCATGCTGACGTCGGCCACCAAGGAAATCCTGCCTGTGACGTCGCTCGACGATCTGCCCGTGCAGGGCGGCAAGCCGGGCCCCGTGTTCGCGGCGCTGTATGACGCGTACCAGCGTGCGAAGGCACGCGAATTTGAACAGTTTGACCTGACCCGGAGAAAATGATGAGCGAACCGACCAAAACCGTCGAGGTGACCGGCGCGATCGAGACCCGGAAGGAGTCGCTGCTGGAGTTTCCGTGCGATTTCCCGATCAAGATCATGGGCAAGGCGCACCCCGAATTCAAGGACACAATCTTCAAGGTCGTGGCCGTTCACGACAACGAGATCGACGTCGAGAAGATCGAGGAGCGCGCGTCGAGCGGCGGCAATTACACGGGCCTCACGATCACCGTGCGCGCGACGAGCCAGGAACAGCTCGACAACATCTACCGTGCGCTGACCGGCCATCCGATGGTCAAGGTCGTCCTTTAAGCGCTCGTTCCGGCGTCCGGGATCAGCGCAAACGGCCGCTGATCCCTTTCCATCCTCCCTCCAGCGCGCACTCGGCGGGGCATTTCCCCGCCGCGCGCCGCGCGTCCAGCTCGTCGCACAGCCGCTTGTATTCGGCCACTTCCTCGAACAGCCAGGTCCGGAACGCCTGCACGCGCGGCGTGTTCAGCAGCGGCGGCGGGCACACGAAAAAATAGTGCCACGGGCTCGGCCCGTCGATGTCGAACAGGCGCACGATGCGCCCGTCGAGCAGGTCGTGCACCGCGAGCGAGCGGCGCACCAGCGCGATGCCCTGGCCCTCGATCGCGGCCAGCAGCAGGTTCGACGAATCCTGGTACAGAATCCCGCGTTTCGGCTCGGTCAGCGTATCGAGCCCGGCCGCGTCGAACCACGGCCGCCACAGCTCGTCGTCCGAGCGCAGCAGCGGGTAGTGCACGAGATCGGCGGGCGTCTGCGGCAGCTTGCCGCCGTTCAGCGTCGGCGCGCACGCCGGAAAGAACACCTCCTCGAACAGCGGCTCCACGTGGAGCCCCGGATAGCTGCCGAAGCCGAAGCGGATCGCCAGATCGACGTCGTCGCGCGCAAAATCGGTCAGCGAGTTGGTCGACTGCAGCTCGACGTCGATTTCCGGATGCCGCTCGATGAACGTGCCGATGCGCGGCGTGATGAAGCGCGCGGCGAACGACGACAGCATCGACACCACCAGCCGCCGGTCGCGGTCGCTCGCGCGCACGTCGCGCGTCGCGTCGGCGATCACCATCAGCGCGGTGCGGATCTGCTGCGCGTAGCGCATGCCGGCGTCGGTCAGGCACAGCCGCTTGCCGTTGCGCGTGAACAGCTGCACGCCGAGCTCTTCCTCGAGCGCGCGCACCTGATGGCTGACCGCGCCGTGCGTGACGAACAGCTCGTCGGCGGCGCGCGAGAAGTTCTCGTGGCGGGCGGCGGCTTCGAACGCGCGAATCGCGTTCAGCGCCGGGAGCTGGCGGAGGTCCATTTGCTAATTTTCCTCACATCGACGTGAAAATTGGTCGTTTGGTCGGACGCCTTTGAATGACTACGATTGTAGCCATCGAAGCACTTATTGGCGGAGTCGATCATGCAAGAAATTTCTTCAAGCATCACCTTTGAAATTCCCGCGGGCGAGACCGTGCCGATGAAGGTGCAGCGCAGCACGCGGCTGACCGTCCAGTGCGGGCCGGTCTGGGCGACGCGCAGCAACGACGTGGACGATTACTTCCTGGTCGACGGCGAGACGCTCAAGCTGCGTCGCGGCGAGCGGCTGTGGCTCAGCGCGGAAGGCCGCGAGGGCGCGTGCGTCGCGTTCTCGGTGTCGCGGCCGCCGCGGGAGGTCGCGCTGGGCGGGCTGACCCGGCTGCGCGAACGCGTGAGCGCGCTGTTCCACGACGGCTGGCGCACGGTCTGACCATCCTTTCATCCGACGGATACCGGCGATCCGTCCCCCTCTCCAGGCCGGCGAGACCCATGGGTTTTCGGTAAACTACCGCCCATGTCCGTTTCGCCGGTTTCCATCGTGTCCACGCCTGTCGCCGTTTCCGCATCGCCCGCCGGAGCTCCGGATCAGCCGGTCCAGCCGGTCACCGTGCGGTGGCGGGGCCGCGAGGCGTACGAGGCGAGCTTCGACGCGATGCGCGCGTTCACCGACACGCGCACGGCCGACACCGGCGACGAGATCTGGGTGGTCGAGCATCCGCCCGTCTACACGCTCGGCCAGGCCGGCGACCCGGCGCACCTGCTGGTGGCCGACAGCGGCGTGCCGCTCGTGAAGGTCGACCGCGGCGGACAAATCACCTACCACGGCCCCGGCCAGATCGTCGTCTACCTGCTGCTGGACCTGCGCCGGCGCAAGCTGATGGTGCGCACGCTCGTGACGAAGATCGAGGAGGCCGTGATCGAAACCCTCGCGGCGTATAATCTCGCTTCGGTCCGCAAGGCGGGCGCGCCCGGGATCTACGTGGCGTCCGGCGTGCACGAGGGCGCAAAGATCGCGGCCCTCGGCCTGAAGATCCGCAACGGCTGCAGCTATCACGGGCTGAGCCTGAACGTGAAGATGGATCTGCGCCCGTTTCTTGCGATCAACCCGTGCGGCTATGCCGGACTGGAAACCGTCGACATGGCGAGCCTCGCGGTTGCCGCCGACTGGAACGACGTCGCCCACACGCTGGTGGGCCGTCTGATCGCCAACCTCGACGGCGCATCCGCGGCCGCCGACAAGCCGCACGCACTGGAACAATCGAATGACTGACGTTACCGCTTCTCCCGCACCGGCCGATTCGGCCGCGACTCCGGCCTACGATCCGACCGCCAAGCAGAAGGCGCAGGCGAAGACGGCGCGCATCCCGATCAAGGTCATTCCGATCGAGAAGCTGAAGAAGCCCGAGTGGATCCGCGTGAAGGCGGCCACCGGCAGCTCGCGTTTCAACGAGATCAAGACGATCCTGCGCGAGCACAACCTGCACACCGTGTGCGAGGAAGCGAGCTGCCCGAACATCGGCGAATGCTTCGGCAAGGGCACCGCGACGTTCATGATCATGGGCGACAAGTGCACGCGCCGCTGCCCGTTCTGCGACGTCGGCCACGGCCGTCCCGATCCGCTCGACGCGGATGAACCGAAGAACCTCGCGCGCACGATCGCGGCGCTCAAGCTCAAGTACGTGGTGATCACGAGCGTCGACCGCGACGACCTGCGCGACGGCGGCGCCGCCCACTTCGTCGAGTGCATTCGAGAAACGCGTGCGCAGTCGCCGGACACGCGCATCGAGATCCTGACGCCGGACTTCCGCGGCCGTCTCGACCGCGCGATCTCGATCCTGAACGCCGCGCCGCCCGACGTGATGAACCACAACCTCGAAACGGTGCCGCGCCTGTACAAGGAAGCGCGCCCGGGTTCGGACTACGCGCACTCGCTGAAGCTCTTGAAGGACTTCAAGGCGCTGCATCCTGACGTCGCGACGAAGTCGGGCCTGATGGTCGGCCTCGGCGAGACGGAAGAGGAAATCCTGCAGGTGATGCGCGACCTGCGCGCGCACGACGTCGACATGCTGACGATCGGCCAGTACCTGCAGCCGTCCGAGCACCACCTGCCGGTGCGGGCGTACGTGCATCCGGACACGTTCAAGATGTACGAGGAAGAGGCGTACAAGATGGGCTTCACGCACGCGGCCGTCGGCGCAATGGTGCGCTCGAGCTATCACGCCGATCTGCAGGCGCATGGGGCCGGGGTGGTCTGAGCGTCGCGCTCACTTCCATCTGCAACAGTCTCGAGCAGTCGAAAAAAGCCCGCAGCGATGCGGGCTTTTTCGTTGACGCGGCGGTTATCCGTGCATGCGCGCGGCAATCGTCATCCGACCGGATGCGCAATCCGGTCTAGCGTGGAAAGCAAAGCTGAAACGGCATCGATAGCTTCGCAGGATAAGTTCGCTCCCGCCGCGCGCAAAGCCCGTAAAGTCGGCTCTCCCGCAGCAATGCCCGCATTCCGAAGGAGAGCCGCATGTCCCGTTTCAGCTTCATCCGCCGCGCCGTCGTCGCGCTGACCGCCTTTGCCGCGCTCGGCGCGGCGCACGCCGAATCGCGCGAAGTCGTGATCGCGTACCAGGACATGGTCGTACCGTGGCGCTACGCGCAGGCGAGCGGTGAAGTCGAAAAGGCGACCGGCTACAAGGTCACGTTCCGCAAGCTCGACAGCGGCGCCGACGTGATCCGCGCGCTCGCGTCGGGCTCCGTGCAGCTCGGCGAAGCGGGCTCGAGCCCGATCGCGGCAGGCCTGTCGCAGGGGCTCGACATCTCGCTGTTCTGGGTGCTCGACAACATCAACGACGCCGAGGCGCTCGTCGCGCGCAACGGCTCGGGCGTGACCAGCATCGCCGCGCTCAAGGGCAAGAAGATCGGCGTGCCGTTCGTGTCGACGTCGCACTTCCATACGCTCGTCGCGCTGCAGGCCGCGGGCGTCAATCCGAACGACGTGAAGATCGTCAACCTGCGTCCGCCCGAAGTCGCCGCCGCCTGGACGCGCGGCGACATCGACGCGACTTATATCTGGGACCCGGTGCTCGCGAAGGTCAAGCAGTCGGGCACCGTGCTGACGACGTCCGGCCAGGTTGCGAAAGAAAGTGGCAAGGCGACCTTCGACGGCTTCGTCGTGAGCCGCAAGTTCGCGCGCGAGAACCCCGAGTTCGTCACGCGCTTCGTGAAGGTGCTCGCGGCGGCGGACGCCGACTACCGCTCGCATGCGGCGGCGTGGAAGGTCGGCTCGCCGCAGGTCGCGGCGGTCGCGAAGGTGTCCGGCGCGAACGCGCAGGACGTGCCGGCCAGCCTCGCGCTCTACGCATTCCCGACGGCGGCCGAACAGGCATCGCCGACGTGGCTCGGCGGCGGTGCGCAATCGGGCGCCGCGAAGTCGCTCGCGGCCACGGCCACGTTCCTCAAATCGCAAGGCACGATCCAGACGGTGCTCGCCGACTATTCGGTCGGCGTCGATCCGCAGTTCGTGCAGAAGGCCGCGCGCTGAGCGCGGCCACTCAGCCCACTCATCGCGGAGGCCTTCGATCATGAGCACGCTGGAAGTCCGCCAGGTATCGGTTGCCTATCCGGGCGAGCGCGGCAGGCCGACGACGCAGGCGCTCGCGCAGGTCGACCTGCGCATCGATGCCGGTGAATTCGTCGTCGCGCTCGGTGCGTCCGGATGCGGCAAGACCACGCTGCTGAACTGCATGGCCGGCTTCGTCGCGCCGACGACGGGCGACGTGCGCGTCGACGGCGTGCCGATCACGGGCCCCGGCGCCGATCGCGGCGTCGTGTTCCAGAAGTACGCGTTGCTGCCGTGGCTCGACGTGCTCGACAACGTCGCGCTCGGGTTGCGCTTTGCGCGCGTATCGAAGGCCGAACGCGAAGCGCGGGCGCGCGAGATGCTCACGCTCGTCGGTCTCGAGCGCCACGCGCACGCACGCGTGTATGAACTGTCGGGCGGGATGCAGCAGCGGGTCGGTATCGCGCGTGCGCTCGCCAGCGACCCGCGCGTGCTGCTGATGGACGAACCGATGGGCGCGCTCGATGCGATGACGCGCGGCACGATGCAGGCGCTCGTGCTCGACGTGTGGGCGCGCACCGGCAAGACGGTGTTCTTCATCACGCACGACGTCGAGGAGGCGTTGTTCCTCGCGACGCGTCTCGTCGTGATGACGCCGGGCCCCGGTCGCATCGCCGAAACCTTCGAGTTGCCGTTCGCACGCCGCTACGTCGAATCGCGCGACGCGCGTGCGGTGAAGTCGTCGCCGGATTTCATCGGGTGGCGCGAGCGGCTGATCGCGTACCTGCATCGCGACGAGGCGGTCGCGGAGCCCGCGTGATGCACGAGTTCGCGCGGCAGGGTGCGTCCGTCGGGCGCGGCCGGATCAGTACATTGCACAGGCAGGACGACATGAGCACGCAGGATTCCTGGGCGGCCGATCGCGCGACCGCCGACTCCGAACGGGATGCGCGCGCGGCGCAACAGCGCCATGCGGTGCGTCCCGCCCGGACATCACATCGTTACCGGTTGCCGGGGCAAGGAAAGACGGCCGGGTTGAGCGCTGCGACGATCGCGGCATTGGCCGCGCTCTGGTGGGTCGCGACGCATTTCCAGTGGCTGCCGCCGCTGTTCCTGCCCGCACCGGAAGCAGTGTGGACCGCGTTCGTCGACGCATGGCACGGCCGCATCCAGGGCGGCCTGCCGTTGTCCGAACATCTGCTGTGGAGCGCCGCGCGCGTGTTCGGTGCGTTCCTGCTCGCGACCGCGATCGGCGTGCCGGCCGGCATCCTGATGGGCGTGAGCCGCATCGCGCGCGGCGTGCTCGATCCGTTGCTGGAGTTCTATCGGCCGCTGCCGCCGCTCGCGTATCTGCCGCTCGTCGTGATCTGGTTCGGCATCGACGAAACGGCGAAGCTGGTCGTGATCTTTCTCGCCTGCTTTGCGCCGATCGCGATGGCCGCGCGCGCCGGCGTGCGTGCGGCAACCGTCGAGCAGATCAACGCCGCGTATTCGCTCGGCGGCAGCTTCGCGCAGATCGTGCGGCATGTCGTGCTGCCGGCCGCGCTGCCGGAGATCCTCACCGGCCTGCGGATCGCGATCGGGTTCGGCTGGACGACGCTCGTCGCGGCCGAGATGGTTGCCGCGACGGCCGGGCTCGGGCAGATGGTGCTCAACGCATCGAGTTTCCTGCGCACCGACATCGTCGTGATGGGCATCCTGATCATCGGCGCGATCGCATGGCTGTTCGATCTGGCGATGCGCTGGGTCGAGCGGCGGGTGGTGCCGTGGAAGGGGCGAGGGTAGGCCGTACAGGCGGAAAGGACTGTGTTTGGCGTCCGTGCAGCGAGTGCGAAGGGGCCGGGGTTCGTATCGATAGAACCCCGGCCCCTGTTGCTTGATGCGGGCGATGTAGCCGTGGCGCGTTACCAGCGATAGCCGGCGCCGGCGCCGACCGCGACCGTGCCGCGGGTATTGGTCGACCCGGATGCCTTGACCACCCAGCGCCCGTTGCGGGTGGCGGTCGACAGGCCGAACGCGACGGCCGACTGCCCGCTGTAGGTGCCGCCGGCGATCGCCACCATGCTTTCGCCCGCCAGCGATGCCTGCGGCAAGTTCGCGATCGCTACCGCCGACGCAATACCGCCGCTTGCGTCGCGCCGGTAATGATCCATGTCGGAACGAACGCTGCCGATGTGGTCGTTCAGTTGCTGCACGTTCACGGCATCGGTCGGCGCGGTGCCGGCCTTCACGTTGGTGATTTGCCGCTCCTGACCGGGCGCGCCGACGGACACCGTGTTGTCGCGATCGGCGACGGAGCCGTTGCCGAGCGCCACCGAATTGTTGCCCGACGCCGTCGTGTTGTTGCCGATCGCGAGGCTGCCGTTGCCGGATGCGCTCGAGTTCGGGCCGAGCGCCATCGAATCCGAGCCGGTCGCGCCCGAGCCGTCACCCAGCTGCGCCAGCTGGCCGCCCTGCCCGGTCGGCGGCCGGGTGTTGGGGCCGACCTGCTCGATGTTCTTGATGCGCGTGTCGAGCGATTCCAGGCGCGTTTCGAATTGCTGCTGCATCGAGAAGAGCTGCCCGCCGTTGACGGCCTGCATGCTGCTCGCCGCGATCGCGCCTGCCTTGACGTTGTCGAGCAAGGTGCCGCCGACGCCGCCGAGCGTCGCGCGATTCAGCGTCAGGTCGTCGTACACGATCGCGCCGAGCGCCTTGCCGTTCGGATCGATCAGCCCGGTCGCCTTGAGCTGCGCGACCGTCACGGCATCGGTGTCGCCGGTGCCGTTCGACAGGCCGGTCAGCGTGCGCGTGCCGTCAGTGCCGCCGACGCTGACCGACGTGCCGCCCTTGTCGGCGCCGATCGAGATCGCGAGATTCGCCGGGTCCTGCCGGACGAGGCCGGTCGTGCCGTTGTCGAGCCGCGTGCCGAGATCGGTGACGTCGTTGCGGATCGACGTGACGTTGTTTTCGACGGTGGTGACACGCCCGTCGATCGTCGTGACGCGTCCGTCGAGTTGGGTCAGCGCACCGCCGACGGTGTTGAACGATCGCCCGTCCACCGTGTAGTTCGGGCCGCGCACGGTGCCGTCCGCGTTGACGGCCGCATCGCCGCCGAGCGCAGCGACCACGGGCTTCAACTGCGACAGGTTGGTTGCGTCGGTATCGCGCGTGCCTGCGCCGAGGTTGACGAGCTGGCGCTGGGTGTCCGCCGTGCCGATCGACACGGTGTTCGTGCGATCGGCGACGCTGCCCTGGCCGAGCGCGACCGCACCGTGCGCAGTGACCTTCGCGTCCGCGCCGAGCGCCAGCGCGCGATTCGCGTTGACGCTTGACGACACGCCGAAGGCGCTCGAGCGATCGCCGTGGACGTTCGCCGCTTCGCCGACGGCGATGGTCGAGCGACCATTGGCGACGGCCCTGTCACCGATCGCGATCGCGGAATAATCGCTACCGGTTTCGCCGGTCGCCTTCGCGCCCGCACCGATTGCGATCGAGCCGGCGCCCGAGGCGATCGGGTCGCCGCTGTCGCCGCCCTTGACGATCAGGTTGGTCTCGACGAGATCGGTGCCGGACGCGTGGCCGTAGCACGGCGCGAGTGCGGCGATGGCGAGGGCGAGCGCCGACAGGCGGGCGGACGGCGTGCGTTGTCGTTTGAGCGAAGCATGCGAGCGGGCACGCGTCGCACGCGAGTGTGCAGCGGAGATACCTGACATATTAATCGTAGTCCTGATCAACGTTATGCGTGACGCAGCCGGATGACGCCTGTGCGGCTTCGTCGAAAGGCAGGGGTGAAGTGTGGTGGTGCGTGTGCGGTGAACCGCAATCACGTCGCCCCGATGTAAGGGGAGCGACTATACGGACGCACGCAGGCGCCGTCGATCAGACAGTTTCGAAATTGATTGGGCGGATATAGGACGCGCTACGAGCGCATGATCGCGTGCCGGCCGGTGTCGCCGGGATGGATCGGGTACAGGCGGGGCGTTGAGGCAGCGCGCGGCCGGGGCCGGCGGGCGCGGGGAGAGGGCGGGGGCGCATGGCGCATGAACGCCGGAGCCTCATGGGCGGTGCGCGCCGCTTCACGCACACCGCCACCGACGGACGAACATCGTCCGCTCAATCGCCCATCGCGACCCCTTCCCGGCGTGGGTCCGCGCCGCCGAACCACACCGTCTGCCCCTGCACGTTCAGCCGCTGGATGCCCTGCAGCCCCGAGTTCATCTCGACGATCTGCACGTCGTGCCCGCGGCCCTTCAGCCCGTCGGCGAGCGCGTCCGACACGCGGCCGCGTTCGAGCTGCGTCGGCCCGTTCATCGACCCGAAGTTCGGCAGCGCGATCGCCTGCTGCATCGTCATGCCCCAGTCGAGCACGCCGACCAGCGTCTTCGTCACGTGATTGATGATCGCGGGGCCGCCGGCCGAACCGACGATCATCGTTACCTGCTTCGTCTTCTTGTCGAACACGAGTTCCGGCGACATCGCCGAGCGCGGTCGCTTGCCCGGCTGCACGCGGTTCGCGATCGGCCGGCCGTCGTCGTTCGACGCGAACGAGAAATCGGTGAGCTGGTTGTTCAGCATGAAGCCGCGCACCATCAGCCGGGAGCCGAACGCGTCCTCGATGCTGGTCGTCATCGACAGCGCCTGGCCGTAGCGGTCGACGATCGCGATGTCGGAGGTCGACGGCAATTCGGGGCTGCGGTCGTCGGCCAGCGCGAGCGCCGCGCCCTGCGGCGTGCCGGCCTGCGCGACGCCCATGCTGGTGTCGCCGATCAGCCGCGCGCGCTGCGCGAGATAGGTCTTGTCGGTGAGGCTCGCCCAGGTGCCGCCCGGCAGCGGCACGAAATCGGGATCGGCCACGTAGCGCGCACGGTCCGCGTACGCGAGGCGCCCGGCTTCGCTGAACAGGTGCGCAGCGAACGGCGTCGGCTCGTAGCCGACCTCGTTGCGCACCGGTTTCTGCGCGCCGATCTGTTGCCAGTCGGGCATCGCTTCGAGGATGCCGAGCATCTGCGCGATCGCGAGGCCGCCCGACGACGGCGGCGGCATCCCGCACACGACCGAGCGCCGGTAGTCGGCGCACAGCGGCGCGCGCACCTTCGCCTTGTAGCGCGCGAGATCCTGCAGCGACAGCAGCCCCGGGTTGGTCGGGTGCTTGCGCACCTTCGTCACGATGTCGCGCGCGATCGCGCCGCCATAGAACGCGTTCGCGCCGCGGTCGGCGACCTGGCGCAGCACGGTCGCGAGCGCCGGGTTCTTCAGCACCGTGCCGGCGGCCTTCGGCGTGCCGTCCGCGTTGTAGAAGTACGCGCGGGCGGCCGGGTCGTTCTTCAGGTACCTGTCGTTCGCGATCAGCATCGCCAGGCGCGGGCTGATCGTGAAGCCGCGTTCGGCGAGCCGGATGGCCGGCTGGAACAGCCGGCGCCACGGCAGCTTGCCGTGCGCGCGATGCGCGGCGTCGAGCATGCGCAGCACGCCCGGCGTGCCGACCGAGCGCCCGCCGACGACACCTTCGTAGAAGCCCATCGGCTGGCCGGTCGGCCCGTAGAAGAGGCGTTCGGTCGCGGCGGCCGGCGCGGTTTCGCGGCCGTCGTACGCCTGCGTCGTCTTGCCGTCGAAGTACAGCATGAACGCGCCGCCGCCGATGCCCGACGATTGCGGCTCGACCAGCGCGAGCACCATCTGCGTCGCGATGGCCGCATCGATCGCGGTGCCGCCCGCCTTCAGCATGTCATAGCCGGCTTGCGTCGCGAGCGGGTTCGCGGCCGCGATCATGAAGTGCTGCGAGGTCCAGCCCGACTTGTCGGTCCAGCCGGACGACAGTTCGGGCGCGTGAACGCCGGGCAGCGGGACGGCCGCGCCCGACGCGGCGGCGACCGGGACGACGGCGCCCGACGGCGCGGACGGGGACGTGCAGCCGGCGTTCAACGCGACGAACGCGACGGCGGCGAGCAGCGTCCAGGGACGCGAATGCGGACGAATCCGGTCGAACATTGAACCCTCGGCAGCAGTGAATTCGAAGGAGGCGGCGGCGTTGATGTTGACGTTGACGTTGACGTCGGTGCGGGCGCAACGGTGCGGCCCGCCCCGGCGCGCTATTGTCGCCGCGGGCCCGCCGGCTTGTCATCCGTCAGGAAACCCTGACGCATCCCGCCGGGCCCGCCCCGGCCGGACTTTCCGGCCTGTTCGAGGATGAACTCTATGAACGTGGAAGTCGCGCGCGTGTGGTGGCGGTTCGGCATGTACAGCATGTACATGTGGGTACCGAAGATGCTGAGCCGGTACGCATCGAGCGACGTGACGACGGTGCCGTGCCGCAGGTCGTCCTGCATCACGTAGTCGGGCACGATGCCGACGCCGATCCCCGCGAGGATCGCCTGGCGCAGGAACAGGAAGTTCTCCGAAATCAGCGTCGGCTCGAGCAGCACCTCGTGGCGTTCGTCGCCGAGATACGCGGCGATGCGGAGCTGCCGGCCCATCACCGTCGCGGTGACGACCGGCGCGGCGGCCAGCGCGCCGAGGCTCGCCGGCATCCCGTGCGCGGCCGCGAACGCGGGCGACGCGCATGCGACGTAGCGCACCGCGCCCATGTCGCGGGCGACCAGATTCTGCGGCGGCTCGGACATCACGCGGATCGCGATGTCGACTTCGTCGCGCATCAGGTCTTCCACGCGATTCTCGAACACCACGTCGAGCACGATGCCCGGATGCCGCCGCTTGAACGCGAGCAGCCAGTCGGACATCACGATCTGCCCGTAGCCGCTCGGCACCGACAGCCGCACGCGGCCCTGCAGGTCCTGGCCGAGCGTCGTCACCGACTCCTGCGCGGCGAGCAGTTCGTTGCGGATGCGCCGGCCGTGCTCGTACAGCTTCAGCCCGATCTCGGTCGGCTCCATGCGCCGCGTCGTGCGCCGTACCAACTGCTGGCCGATCGAGCGCTCGAGCTGGTTGAGCCGGTAGCTGACGTTCGCCCGGCTCATCTTCAGCCGCTGCGCGGCCTTGCTGAGATTGCCGGCGTCGAGGATCTCGACGAGCAGCGTCAGCGCGTTCAGGTCCATGCGGGGTCTCTCCTGATCCGGCCCGTTAATCGGATCGATGCGGTCTGAAACGGTCCGAAAGCATTCAGTGTCAAGTCAGACTTGACAGCTTGTAAAGGCGTGCGGGAATTGTCAATGAATCTCGATCAATCGAGAATCAGGGCATGCCTGCTGCCTCGACAGCTTCGACAGGAGACGCCATGAATTCCCCCGCCATCCCCCCAACCGGCACGGTCACGCGCGAACGGCGCGACAAGGTGCTCGTCGTCACGATCGACCATCCGCCCGTCAACGCGCTGTCCGCCGACGTGCGGCGCGGCCTCGCCGATGCGATCGACGCCGCGCACGCCGACGACGCGATCCGCGCGGTGCTGATCGTCGGCGCCGGCCGCAACTTCATCGCGGGCGCCGACATCCGCGAATTCGGCAAGCCGCCCGTACCGCCGTCGCTGCCCGACGTGTGCGAGCGGATCGAATCGGGTACCAAGCCGGTCGTGGTCGCGCTGCACGGCGCGACGCTCGGCGGCGGCCTCGAAGTCGCGCTGGCCGCGCATTACCGGCTCGCGGTGCCCGGCGCGAAGCTCGGGTTGCCCGAAGTGACGCTCGGCCTGCTGCCCGGCGCGGGCGGCACGCAGCGTGCGCCGCGTCTGATCGGCGCGAAGGCCGCGCTCGACCTGATGCTGACGGGCCGCCATGCGAGCGCGGAGGAAGCGCTCGCGCTCGGCCTCGTCGATCGCATCGCGCACAGCGACGACACGCTCGCCGAAGGGCTCGCCTATGCGCAGGAACTCGTGTCGCTCGGCGCGCCGGTGCGCCGCACGCGGGACGCGCAGGGGCTGGCCGACCGCGCGGCCGCGCAGGCCGCGATCGACGCGGCGCGCGCGGAATTGCCGAAGAAGTCGCGGGGCCTGTTCTCGCCGGCGAAGATCGTCGACGCGGTCGAGGCCGCGCTCACGCAGTCGTTCGACGCGGGGATGAAGCTCGAACGCAGCCTGTTCCTGCAATGCCTCGACAGCCCGCAGCGCGCGGGCCTCGTGCATGCGTTCTTCGCGGAACGCGAAGCGGCGAAGGCGCCCGAGGCGCGGCGCGCGAGTGCGCGGCCGGTCGAGCGGATCGGCGTGGTCGGCGGCGGCACGATGGGCGCGGGCATCGCGGTCGCGGCGCTCGACGCCGGGCTGCCGGTGACGATGATCGAGCGCGACGAAGCATCGCTCGCGCGCGGCCGGGCGCACGTCGAGAAGGTGTACGACGGCCTCGTCGCGAAAGGGAGGATGACGCCGGCCGCGCACGCGGCGCGGCTCGCGCGCTTCAAGGGCAGCACGTCGTACGACGCGCTCGCGCAGGCCGACGTCGTGATCGAAGCCGTGTTCGAGGACATGGCCGTGAAGCAGGCCGTGTTCGCCGAACTCGCCCGCGTGTGCAAGCGGGGCGCGGTGCTCGCGACCAATACGTCGTATCTCGACATCGACGCGCTCGCGGCGAGCATCGACCGGCCGGCCGACGTGATCGGCCTGCATTTCTTCTCGCCGGCCAACGTGATGAAGCTGCTGGAGATCGTCGTGCCGGCGCGGGTGAGCCCGGACGTCGTCGCGACCGCGTTCGCGCTGGCCAAGCAATTGAAGAAGACGCCGGTGCGCGCGGGCGTATGCGACGGCTTCATCGGCAACCGGGTCCTCGCCGTTTATCGGACGGCTGCCGACTACCTGATGGAAGACGGCGCGTCGCCGTACCAGATCGATCGCGCGGTGCGCGGGTTCGGCTTCCCGATGGGCCCGTTCCAGGTGGTCGATCTCGCGGGCGGCGACATCGGCTGGGCGACCCGCAAGCGCCGCGCGGCGACGCGCGATCCGAACGCGCGCTACGTGGAGATTTCCGACCGGCTGTGCGAGCGCGGCTGGTTCGGGCAGAAGACCGGCCGCGGCTACTACCTGTATCCGGACGGCGCGCGCGTCGGCACGCCCGACCCGGAAGTGGACGCGATCGTCGCGGAAGAACGCGCGAAGAAGGGCATCACGCCGCGCACCTTCTCCGACGACGAGATCCTGCGCCGCTACCTCGCCGCGATGATCAACGAAGGCGCGAACGTCGTGCACGAGAAGATCGCGCTGCGCCCGCTCGACGTCGACGCGGTGTTCCTGCACGGCTACGGCTTCCCGCGCTATCGCGGCGGCCCGATGCACTACGCGGACACGGTCGGCCTCGCGAACGTGCTCGCCGATATCCGCGCGTTCGCGAAGGAAGATCCGCTGTTCTGGAAGCCGTCGCCGCTGCTCGTCGATCTCGTCGCGCGCGGCGCCGATTTCGCGAGCCTGAACCACATCGACTGAACACCCACCGCACCCACCGCATTTGCCACGGACCGAAGATGGACCTGAATTTCACCCCCGAAGAGGAAGCCTTCCGCACGGAAGTGCAGCGCTTCCTCGCCGCCGAACTGCCGGCGCGTACCGCGCGCAAGGTGAAGGGCGGCCTGCACCTGACGCGCGACGACATGCGCGAATGGCACGCGATCCTCAACGCGCGCGGCTGGCTCGCGAGCCACTGGCCGCGCGAATACGGCGGCCCCGGCTGGAGCGTCGCGCAGAAATTCCTGTTCGACAACGAATGCGCGCTCGCCGGCGCGCCGCGCATCGTGCCGTTCGGCGTGAACATGCTCGGCCCGGTGCTGATCAAGTACGGCAACGAAGCGCAGAAGCGTCACTGGCTGCCGCGCATTCTCGACGGCACCGACTGGTGGTGCCAGGGTTATTCGGAGCCGGGCGCCGGCTCCGATCTCGCGGCGGTGAAGACGAGCGCGGTGCGGCGTGTGGATGCGCAGGGAGCTCACTACGTCGTGAACGGCCAGAAGACGTGGACCACGCTGGGCCACTACGCGAACATGATCTTCTGTCTCGTGCGCACCGCGACCGACGTACGTAAGCAGGAGGGCATCAGCTTCCTGCTGATCGACATGAATACGCCGGGTGTCGAAGTGCGCCCGATCATCACGCTCGACGGCGAGCACGAGGTGAACGAGGTGTTCTTCACCGACGTGCGCGTGCCGGTCGAGAACCTGGTCGGCGAAGAGAACCGCGGCTGGACCTACGCGAAATACCTGCTCACGTACGAGCGCACCAACATCGCGGGGATCGGCTTCTCGACCGCCGCGCTCGACCGGCTGCGCGCGGTGGCCGCGAAGGTCACGAAAAACGGCCGGCCGCTGGCCGACGATCCGTTCTTCGCGGCGCGGCTCGCCCGCGTCGAGATCGAACTGGAAAACATGCGCACGACCAACCTGCGCGTGCTGGCCGCGGTCGCGGGCGGCGGCGTGCCGGGCGCGGAAAGCTCGATGCTGAAGATCCGCGGCACGCAGATCCGCCAGGAGATCACCGCGCTGATGCGGCGCGCGATGGGGCCGTACGCGCAGCCGTTCGTCGACGACGCGCTCGACGCCGATTACGACGGCGAACCGGTCGGCCCGGAAGAAGCCGCGAGCGCCGCGCAGCAGTATTTCAACAACCGCAAGCTGTCGATCTTCGGCGGCTCGAACGAGATCCAGAAGAACATCATCGCGAAGATGATGCTCGGGCTGTAACGAGGGACGCGACGATGGATTTCCAGCACACAGAAGACCGCCGGATGCTGGCGGACACGTTGAACCGCTTCATCGCCGAACAGTACGCGTTCCCGGTGCGCGACCGCATCGCGCAGTCGGCCGAAGGGTTCGATCGCGCGATGTGGCAGCGCTTCGCCGAACTCGGCACGGTCGGCGCGCTGTTCGCCGAAGCCGACGGCGGCTTCGGCGGCGCGGGCTTCGACATCGCCGTGGTGTTCGAATGCCTCGGGCGCGGGCTCGTCGTCGAGCCGTTCCTCGGCGCGCTGCTCGCGGGCCGTGCGCTCGCGCTCGCCGGCGGCGCCGCGCATCGCGACCGGATCGCCGCGCTGATCGACGGCAGCGCGAGCGCCGCGTTCGCGCACGACGAACCGGGCTCGCACTACGAACTGACGACGGTGCGCACGCGCGCCGAACGTTCGGGCGACGGCTGGGTGCTGACCGGTGCGAAGGGCGTCGTCGACCAGGCCGCGCAGGCGGCGTTCTTCGTCGTCAGCGCGCGGGTGTTCGGCAACGACGACGACGCGGCCGGCATCGGCCTGTTCGTCGTGCCGGCCGATGCGCCGGGCGTGTCGTTGCGCGATTACAAGAAGATCGACGGCGGCCGCGCGGCCGAAGTGCGCTTCGAGCGTGTCGCATTGCCGGCCGACGCCGCGCTCGGCGCGCCGGATGCGCTCGACGGCGAAGCGGGCGCCGAGCTGCTCGAACGTGTGCTCGGCTACGGGCTGCTCGCGCTGTCGGCGGAAGCGCTCGGCGCGATGGACGTCGCGAAGGAGCACACGCTCGACTACCTGCGCACACGCAAGCAGTTCGGGCTGCCGATCGGCAGCTTCCAGGCGCTGCAGCACCGGATGGCCGACCTGCTGCTCGAAGTCGAGCAGGCGCGCTCGGCCGTGATCAACGCGGCCGCGCAGCTCGATGCGCCGCGCGCGGTGCGCGAGCGCGCGCTCGCGGCGGCGAAATACAGCATCGGCCGGATCGGCACGCTCGTCGCCGAGGAAAGCATCCAGCTGCACGGCGGGATCGGGATGACGTGGGAGCTGCCGCTGTCGCACTACGCGAAGCGGCTCGTGATGATCGATCACCAGCTGGGCGACGAGGATCACCATCTCGCGCGCTACATCGCGCTGTCGAAACAGTAAGGGCGCACGGCGCGAATGGAGGAGACAAGGATGACGAACGAACGGTGCGCGCTGCCGCTGGCCGGCGTGAAGGTGCTCGATTTCTCGCGCGTGCTCGCGGGCCCGTGGTGCGCGATGGTGCTTGCCGATTTCGGTGCGGAAGTGATCAAGGTCGAGCATCCGGCGCGCGGCGACGATACGCGCGACTGGGGGCTGCGGATCGGCGACACCGAAACCACTTATTTCAACAGCGTGAACCGCAGCAAGCGGTCGATCTGCGTCGACCTGCAGACAGAAGCCGGCCAGCGCATCGCGCGCGAGCTGGCCGCGCAGGCCGACGTGGTGATCCACAACTTCAAGTGCGGCGGCGCGGAGAAACTCGGGCTCGGCTACGACGCGCTGGCCGAACTGAATCCGCGCCTCGTGCACTGCGCGATTTCCGGCTACGACCGGTCGGGCGCCGAAGCCGCGCGGCCCGGCTACGACCTCGTCGTGCAAGGCGAGGCGGGGCTGATGGCGCTGAACGGCGAGGCCGGCCAGCCGCCGCTGAAGTTCGGCGTCGCGGCGGTCGACCTGTTCACCGGCATGTATTCGGCGCAGGCGATCCTCGCCGCGTTGTACGAACGCCATGCGACCGGGCGCGGGCGCCGCATCGAGATGGCGCTGTTCGATTGCGGGCTGATGATCACCGCCTACTACGGGCTCGACGCGCTGCTGATGGGCGAGGACCCGCCGCGCTACGGCAACGCGCATCCGTCGATCGTGCCGTACGGCGTGTTCGACGCGGCCGACGGCCCGCTCGTGATCACGGTCGGCAACAACACGCAGTTCGCGCGCTTTTGCGACGCGATCGAGCGGCCCGATCTCGCGGCCGACGAACGCTACAAGACCAACCTCGGCCGCTCGCAGAATCGTGCCGACCTGCTGCCCGAGATTCGCCGCGAACTCGCGCGGCGGTCGCGCGCGACGCTGCTGGCGGCGCTCGCCGACGCGGGCATTCCGTGCGGCGAAGTGCTCGGATTGCACGAAGCGCTGACGTCCGAACGCGCCACCCGCGCCGGGCTCGTCACGCGGCAGCCGCATCCGGCCGCGGGCGCGGTCGACGTGCTCGCGCCGCCGTACCGCTTCGACGGCGCGCGGCTGCCGGTGCGCGGTGCGCCGCCGGTGCTCGGCGCCGATACCGACGCGGTGCTCGGCGGCTGGCTCGGGATGTCGGCGGAGGACGTCGCGCGGCTGCGGGCGGATCGCGTCGTGTAGATCGCTTGTTCCGCCGCGGCGCGGGCGGTGAGTCGACGCGCGCCGACCATTCCACAAAACACCGCTCGCAATGATGAGCCGGAAATGGAGACACCATGGAGCTTTCCGTCATCGAATCGGTCACGGCGCGCCGCGACTACCAGCAGCTTGTGCGGGCCCGGCGCCGCTTCAGCTTCACGCTCACCGCGTTGATGATCGCCACGTACTACGGCTTCATCCTGCTCGTCGCGCTCGCGCCGCACGTGCTCGCCGCGCCGCTGTACCGCGGCGCGACGACGACGGTCGGGATCGCCGCGGGCGTCGCGATCATCCTGATCGCGATCGGCCTGACCGCGTGCTACGTGCTGCGCGCGAACCGTGCGTTCGACCGCCGCGTCGACGCGATCCTGCAGCGTTCGTGACGGAGGCCCGCATGCGATTCCTTTCGAGCGCGCTCGTCGCGCTGACCGTTCTCGTTTCCTCCACCGCCCATGCCACCGGCATCGCCGGCCCGATGCCCGACAAGGTCGAGCTGAACCTGGTCGCGATCGGGATGTTCTTCGCGTTCGTGTTCGCGACGCTCGCGCTCACACGCTGGGCCGCGCGCCGCACGCGCTCGACGCGCGACTTCTACACGGCCGGCGGCGGCATCACCGGGCTGCAGAACGGGCTCGCGATCGCGGGCGACTACATGTCGGCCGCGTCGTTCCTCGGGCTGTCCGGGATGGTGTTCATGTTCGGCTTCGACGGGCTGATCTACTCGATCGGCTTCCTGGTCGGCTGGCCGTTCGTGATGTTCCTGATCGCCGAACCGCTGCGCAACCTCGGCAAGTTCACGTTCGTCGACGTCGTCGCGTACCGCTTCGCGCAGCGGCCGATCCGGCTGCTGACCTCGGCGAACGCGCTGACCATCGTCGTGCTGTACCTCGTCGTGCAGATGGTCGGCGCGGGCAAGCTGATCCAGTTGCTGTTCGGGCTGTCGTACGGCACGGCCGAGCTGATCGTCGGCGTGCTGATGGTCGTCTACGTGTTCTTCGGCGGGATGACCGCGACCACCTGGGTGCAGGTGATCAAGGCCGTGCTGCTGCTGTGCGGCGCGACGCTGCTGGCGTTGCTCGCGCTCGGCGAATTCGGCTTCAGCATCGATGCGATGTTCCGCCGCGCGGTGGCCGTGCATCCGGGCGCGCTGTCGATCATGGGGCCCGGCAAGCTGATCCGCGACCCGGCCAACGCGCTGTCGCTCGGCATCGCGCTGATGTTCGGCACGGCCGGCTTCCCGCACATCCTGATGCGCTTCTTCACGGTGCCGAACGCGAAGGAGGCGCGCAAGTCGGTGCTCTACGCAACCGGCTTCATCGGCTACTTCTATCTGCTGACCTTCGTGATCGGCTTCTCGGCGATCGTGCTGCTCGCGCAGCATCCGGAATTCTTCCGGCTCGGCGCGAACGGCACGTTCAACCTGACGCACGACCTGCTCGGCGGCTCCAACATGGTCGCGGTGAAGCTCGCGCAGGCAGTGGGCGGCAACTGGTTCTACGGGTTCATCGCGGCCGTCACGTTCGCGACGATCCTCGCGGTGGTCGCGGGCCTGACGCTCGCCGGCGCGACGACGATCTCGCACGACCTGTATGCGCAGATGTGGGCGCGCGGCAAGCCCGACGAACGGCTCGAGATGCGCATCTCGCGCGCGGCGACGATCGGGCTGTCGGCCGTCGCGATCGCGCTGTCGATCCTGTTCGAGCACGTGAACGTCGCGTTCATGGTCGGGCTCGTCGCGGCGGTGGCGGCGAGCGCCAATTTCCCGGTGCTCGCGATGTCGATCTTCTGGCGCGGGATGACGACCCGCGGCGCGGTGCTCGGCGGCGGCCTCGGCCTCGTGTCGGCGGTCGCGCTCACGGTGTTGTCGAAGTCAGTGTGGGTCGACGTGCTGCACCACGCGCACGCGGCGGTGTTCCTCGACAACCCGGCGCTGGTGTCGGTGCCGCTCGCGTTCGTCGGGATCGTGGTCGGTTCGCTCGCGGATCGTGGCGAGCGCGCACGCCGCGAGCGCGACGCGTTCGCGCAGCAGGAGTTCTACGCGCAGACCGGCCTGCTGGCCGGCGAGGCCGTGCAGCACTGATTCCTCTGGTGAAACGACGCATCCGTCCGGATCGCCGGACGGATATTTTCCGGAAATCCGGAATCCCGGATTTCCTTGCCTGCCGCATTATGGGAAATACAATGAAAACAACGGCTTGAGGGGTTCCGGAAACCTGGCATCGACCTTGCGATATAAAGCGCACGGCCATCCCCCGGCCGAACTACTACAGCAAGCAAGGAGACAACCGATGACCAATGCCTTCCTCCCCCTCCGGATGTCCTGAGGCATCGCTTGTTGCGGCACGGCGGCCGCGCGGGCGAATGGCTTCGGGGGGGATTGCCCCCCGTTCTCGTTCATCCCTGCGCGCGTGACGCCGTTTCCACGGCTCATCTACTTCAGCAGGAACCATCGTGAAGAAGAAACCCTTCTACAAAGTGCTCTATGTGCAGGTGATTTTCGCCATCATCGTCGGCGTGATCCTCGGCCACTTCTACCCATCGATCGCCACCGACATGAAGCCGCTCGGCGACGGGTTCATCAAGCTGATCAAGATGGTGATCGGCCCGATCATCTTCTGTACGGTCGTCACCGGCATTGCCGGCATGGAGGACATGAAGAAGGTCGGCCGCGTCGGCGGCAAGGCGCTGCTGTACTTCGAGATCGTGTCGACCTTCGCGCTGCTGCTCGGCCTCGCGGCCACGCACCTGCTGCGTCCGGGCGTCGGCTTCAACATCGATCCGGCGACGCTCGACGGCAAGGCCGTCGCGTCGTACGCGGCCAAGGCGCACGGGCAGTCGACGGTCGACTTCCTGATGCACATCATCCCGAACACGATGGTCGACGCGTTCGCGCAGGGTGAAATCCTGCAGATCCTGCTGATCGCGCTGCTGTTCGGCAGCGTGCTCGCGCACCTCGGCGAGCGCGGCCGCGTGGTCACCGACTTCATCGACGGCCTGACGCGCGTGCTGTTCGGCATCGTGCACATCGTCACGAAGCTGGCCCCGATCGGCGCGTTCGGCGCGATGGCGTTCACGATCGGCAAGTACGGCGTCGGCTCGCTGGTGCCGCTGCTCAAGCTGATCGGCACGTTCTACCTGACGTCGGTCGTGTTCGTGCTGGTCGTGCTCGGCGCGATCGCGCGCTTCACCGGCTTCTCGATCATCCGCTTCGTGTCGTACATCAAGGAAGAGCTGCTGATCGTGCTCGGCACGAGCTCGTCGGAAGCCGCGCTGCCGCAGCTGATGGAAAAGCTCGAGAAGGCCGGCTGCTCGCGTTCGGTCGTCGGCCTCGTCGTGCCGACCGGCTACTCGTTCAACCTCGACGGCACCAACATCTACATGACGATGGCCGTGCTGTTCATCGCGCAGGCGACCAACATCGAGCTGACGTGGATGCAGCAGCTCACGCTGCTGGCCGTCGCGATGCTGACGTCGAAGGGCGCGAGCGGTGTGACCGGTGCGGGCTTCATCACGCTGGCCGCGACGCTGGCCGTCGTGCCGACGATCCCGCTGTCGGGCATGGTGCTGATCCTCGGCATCGACCGCTTCATGAGCGAATGCCGTGCGCTGACCAACATCGTCGGCAACGGCGTGGCCACCGTCGTCGTGTCGGCATGGGAGAAGGAGCTCGACCGCAACAAGCTGCGCCAGGCGCTGAAGGGTGGCGGCGAAGTCGCGCCGACCGAGACGACGGCCGGCGTCTGACGTCATGAAGGAGCAGGCGGCGGCACCGCCCGCCGGCCGGGCGGCCCGCGGCGGCCGGGGCATCGAGGCGGAGGCCTATGACACAATAGGCGATCCGCATCGCCAGGAAGCCTCGACCGTGACGCGCCGCCTGCTCATCCTCGTCGTGCTCGCCGCCGCGCTCGTCGCGGCGTGCGCGCTGACGTGGACGATCACCTGGCAGCGCGGCGTCGCCGAGCTGCAGCGCAATGCCGCGGTGCGGGTCGACCGCACCACCAGCGCGCTCAAGAGCACGCTCGACCGCTACGAATCGCTGCCTTATCTGCTCGGCAGCCATCCGTACGTGCAGGATCTGCTCGCCGACCCGAAGCGCGGCGACTACACCGCCCGCGTCAACCGCTATCTCGAAGACCTCAACGAACACGCGCACGCGACCGTCACCTACGTGATCGGCGCGGACGGCCTGTGCGTCGCCGCCAGCAACTGGCGCGCGCCCGACAGCTTCGTCGGGATCGAATACCGTTTCCGCCCGTATTTCCTCGACGCGATGAACGGCCAGGTCGGCCGCTTCTTCGGGATCGGCACGATCTCGCGCGATCCCGGCTACTACATCTCGCAGCCCGTGTGGCGCGACGGCAAGATCGCGGGCGTCGTCGTCGTGAAGCTCAACCTCGAATGGTTCCAGGGCGCCGACGCGTCCGAGCCGCTCGTCGTCGTGGACGATCACGGCGTCGTGTTCCTGTCGTCGGTGCCCGCGTGGAAGTACCACACGCTGCGCCCGCTCACGGGGCCGGTCGCCGCGTCGATCTACGAAACGCGCCAGTACGCGCAGCAACCGGTCACGCCGCTGCCGCTGCGCGTCGAGCAGACGCTCGGCGCCGACGCGGAAATCGTGCGCCTCGGCGCCGGCCGGCGCGCGCCGCGCTTCCTCGCCAGCAAGCGCCGGATCGGCGAGCCCGACTGGCTGCTCGTCACGCTCGCGCCGCTCGCACCGATCGACGCGGATGCGCGCAACGCGACGATCGTCACCGGTTTCGGCTTCGTGTCGGTCGCGCTCCTGGCGTTCTACTGGCGGATGCGCCGCGCCCGCGTGCGCGAGATGATCCGTGGCCGCGCGCTGCTGCAGCAGGCGTACGCGGAGCTGAACCGGCGCGTCGAGGAGCGTACGGCCGATTTGTCCGAAGCGAACGAGCAGTTGCAGAAGGAAGTCGGCGACCGGATTCGCGCGGAGCAGGAGCTGCGCGCCGCGCACGACGAACTGATCCAGGCGAGCAAGCTCGCCGCGCTCGGCCAGATGGCGGCCGGCATCACGCATGAGCTGAACCAGCCGCTCGCGGCGCTGCGCAGCTTCTCGGACAACACGCGCGTGCTGCTCGATCGCGGCGAGCAGGCCGCCGCGCGCGAGAATCTCGAGGCGATCGCCGCGCTCACCGAGCGGATGGGCAAGATCACCAACCAGCTGAAGCTGTTCGTCGGCCGCGCGAAGCCGCGCAACGAGCGGGCACTCGTCGTGCGCGCGCTGCGCAGCGTGCTGTCGCTGCTCGGCGAGCGCCTGCGCGGCGTCGCGCTGACGCTGACGCTGCAGGACGCGACCGTGTCGCCCGCGCACGACGCGCCGCTCGACCTGGCGCGCGACTATCCCGAACTCGTCGCGCGCTGCGAGGACCTGCGCCTCGAACAGGTGCTGATCAACCTGCTCGGCAACGCGCTCGACGCGGTGGCCGGCGTCGCGGCGCCGGCCATCGAGGTGACGATCGCGGTGTCGGCCGCGACGCTCGCGGTCGAGGTGCGCGACAACGGCTCCGGCATTGCGCCCGATCTGCTGCCGCGCCTGTTCGAGCCGTTCTTCACGACCAAGGAAATGGGGCGCGGGCTCGGGCTCGGCCTCGCGATCTCGTCGTCGATCGCGAGCGACGCGGGCGGCGCGCTGACGGCACGCAACGCACCGTCGGGCGGCGCGCTGTTCGTCTTGACGCTGCGGCGCGCCCGCACGCATCATCCGGACTCCGTGTCCGAGCCGGCGGGCTCGCATTAATTAGCGTGAACAGGCCGGTCGACGAACGATCGGAATCAACGAGAGCCGCACGCGCCAGCGCCGCGCGGCCTGTCAGGAGCAAGTGACCAAGATGGCCAACCGGCTGCAAGTGATCTATATCGAAGACGATGCGCTCGTGCGCCGGGCGAGCGTGCAGAGCCTTCAACTGGCAGGCTTCGACGTCGCCGGCTTCGAGTCGGCCGAGGCGGCCGAGAAGGCGATCGTCGCGGATACCGCCGGCGTGATCGTCAGCGACATCCGGCTGCCCGGCGCGAGCGGGCTCGACGTGCTCGCGCAGTGCCGCGAGCGCGTGCCGGACGTGCCGGTGATTCTCGTCACCGGGCACGGCGACATCTCGATGGCCGTGCAGGCGATGCGCGACGGCGCGTACGACTTCATCGAAAAGCCGTTCGCGGCCGAGCGCCTGATCGAGACGGTGCGCCGCGCGCTCGAGCGCCGCGAGCTCGTGCTCGAGAACCACGCGCTGCGGCGCGAGCTGGCCGGACAGAACGTGGTCGCGCCGCGCATCATCGGCCGCAGCCCCGCGATCGAGCAGGTGCGCAAGCTGATCGCGAACGTCGCGCCCACCGACGCGTCGGTGCTGATCAACGGCGACACGGGCGCCGGCAAGGAACTGATCGCGCGCAGCCTGCACGAGCTGTCGCCGCGCCGCGACAAGCCGTTCATTGCGGTCAATTGCGGCGCGCTGCCCGAGCCGATGTTCGAGTCGGAGATGTTCGGCTACGAGCCCGGGGCGTTCACCGGCGCGGCGAAGCGGCGCGTCGGCAAGCTCGAATACGCGTCCGGCGGCACGCTGTTCCTCGACGAAATCGAAAGCATGCCGCTCGCGCTGCAGGTGAAGCTGTTGCGCGTGCTGCAGGACGGTGTGCTGGAACGGCTCGGCTCGAACCAGCCGATCCGCGTGAACTGCCGCGTGGTCGCCGCTGCGAAGGGCGACATGAGCGAGCTCGTCGCGGCCGGCACGTTCCGGCGCGACCTGCTGTACCGGCTCAACGTCGTGACGATCGCGCTGCCGCCGCTCGCCGAGCGCCGCGAGGACATCGTGCCGCTGTTCGAGCACTTCATGCTCGATGCGGCCGTGCGCTACGGGCGGCCCGCGCCGGTGCTGACCGACCGGCAGCGCGCGAGCCTGATGCAGCGCGACTGGCCGGGCAACGTGCGCGAGCTGCGCAATGCGGCCGACCGCTTCGTGCTCGGCGTGGCCGACATGCCGCCGGAAACGGGCGCGGGCGACGACGCCGACAACGACCAGACGCTGAAGGAGCGCATCGAGCAGTTCGAGCGCGCGGTGATCGCCGAGGCGCTGAACCAGACGGGCGGCGCGGTCGCCGCGACGGCCGACCGGCTGCATGTCGGCAAGGCGACGCTGTACGAGAAGATGAAGCGCTACGGGCTGTCGGCGAAAGGCGAAACCGAGCGCTGAAAAGCAAACGGACCGCGGAACCGGGGTGCCCGGTCATGCGGTCCGTTGTTTTACCGAAAGAGGCGGTGCGGTGCGCGCCCCTTCGAATCCGATGCGGCGGCGCTCAGGCCGCGTTGCCGTCGAGCGCCTTCTTGAGCAGCGCGTCGAGTTCCGCGAATTGCGGCGCGCCGACGTAGCGCTTCAGGATCTTGCCGTCCTTGTCGACGACGAAGGTCGTCGGCGTGAGTTGCACGTTGCCGAACTGCTTCGCGACGCTGCCGTCGTCGAGCGCGACCTTGAACGGCAACTGGCGCGTCTGCGCGTAGTTCGCGACGTACATCGGCGGATCGTAGTTCATCGCGACCGCGACGAATTCCAGTCCCTGGCCCTTGAAACGATTGTAGGTATCGACCATCTGCGGCATTTCCTGCATGCAGGTCGCGCAGCTCGTCGCCCAGAAGTTCACGAGATAGACCTTGCCTTTCAGGTCGCCGGCGGTCGAGACCTTCTGGCCCGACAGCAGCGTGAAGGTCGCGTCCGGCACGCTGGACTTGCCGTTGAACGCGAAGAAGCCGGCGACGGCGATCGCCGCGACGACGGCGGCCGCGACGATATAGCGGACGGGGCCGGTACTGCGGCGGGCGGGAGGCGTGGTGTTCATCTGGTGCTCTCGGAGTCGATGACGCGGATCGATGCAAAGGACGTCGAAATTCGGCGCTCATTTTAGCGCGAATGCGGCGCGCGCACCGGCGGCGGCCGCGCATCCCGGTTTTCAGGTTCGGCGGATAATGGCCGTTTTGCCTGCCGCGATCCACGCCATGCCGAAGGAAGTCATCGATTCGTTGCGCCCCCTTTTTCGCCCGCTGCGACACTTCGCCGCGCTGGCCTGCATGAGCGCCGCGCTGGCCGCGTGCTCGCCGTCGTACGACTGGCGCACGCTGCACAACGATGCCGGCTACACGATCGACCTGCCGGCGAAGCCGACCGTCGAGGAGCAGCCGGTGGCGCTCGGCGGCACGTCGATGCCGATGCGGATGCAGGCCGCGCACGTCGACGGCGCGGTGTTCGCGGTCGGCACGCTGACGCTGCCGGACGACCGCGACGACACGCGCCGCACGGCACTCGACTTCCTGCGCGCGGGGCTGTCGCGCAACCTCGAAGGCGCGCCGCAGACGGCCGCGGTGCCCGTGCCGCTCGCCGCCGGCGGCGCGGTGAACGGGCTCGAACTGCGTATCGCGGGGGCCGCCGCCGGCGGCGATCGCGCGCGCAAGACGATCGTCGCGCGGCTTGCCGCGCGCGGCCGGCACGCATACCAGGCCGTCGTGATCGCCGACGGGCCGCTCGCGCAGGAGCAGCTGGACCAGTTTTTCGGCTCGTTCAAACTCGATTGACGACGGCCGGCGAGGGCGCTCCGACAGGCAACGGCAACTGAAAGTTCATTCGCAGCTTTCGACGCTAATCACCGGATTTTGCGAGGGTTTTTCGGCTATCCACAGCGCATGTGGATAACTTTGTTGAAAAGTCGCACGGATTTCCCGCAAAGCCGCGCCGGACGGCCCTCCGGCTCGTTTGGTCGCCCATTCGCCCTTTGAGAAAAATCAATCAAAACAACGGGATACGCATTCCGCCCGGCAAAGGCCGCGGCGAGCCGCGATCCGGGGCCGGATTAGGGGAATTGTGCATAAGTCAAGTCTTGACAGCCTGATTTTGTCCTCCCAGCGCGCCTACAGCGCCGTCAGCGCACGCCGGTAGCGGATCGCCTCGGCGATCTGCGCGGCCGTCGGCAGCGGGTCGCCGGCCAGATCGGCGATCGTCCGCGCGACTTTCAGCACGCGGAAATACGCGCGCGCCGACCACCCGAAGCGCTCGCCGGCCTCGCGCAGCAATCGCTCGCCTTCGTCGGTGGGCCGGCACAGGTCGTCGGTTTCGCGACCGCTCAGCATGTGATTCGTCTTGCCCTGCCGAGCGAGCTGCAGCGCACGCGCCTGTGCGACCCGGGCGGCCACCGCCGCACTCGGCTCGCCGGGCGCCGTCGCGCGGGTCGCGAGTTCCGCCGGCGACAGCGCGGGCAGGTCGATCTGGATGTCGATGCGATCGAGCAGCGGCCCCGACAGCTTGCGCAGATAGCGGGCGGCCACGTCCGGCGAGCAGCGGCAGCGCCCGGACGGATCGCCGTGCCAGCCGCACGGGCACGGATTCATCGCGGCGATCAGCTGGCATGCGGCGGGGAAGTCGGCCTGCTGGGCCGCGCGCGAGATCGTGATGCGGCCGGCTTCCAGCGGCTCGCGCAGCATTTCCAGCACGTGCCGGTCGAATTCCGGCAGTTCGTCGAGAAACAGCACGCCGAGGTGCGCGAGCGTGATTTCGCCCGGCTGCGGCGGATTGCGGCCGCCGACCAGCGCGGCGGCGCTCGACGAGTGGTGCGGCGCGCGGAACGGCCGGCGGCGCCACTGCGCGGGTGAGAAGCCGAGCCGGCTCGCGGACAGCAGCGCGGCCGAGGTCAGCGCCTCGTCGTCGGTCAGCGGCGGCAGCAGCCCGGCGAGGCGCGCGGCCAGCATGGACTTGCCGGCGCCGGGCGGGCCGACCATCAGCATGTGATGGCCGCCCGCGGCCGCCACTTCCAGCGCGCGCCGGGCGCCGCGCTGGCCGACGACGTCCGCGAGGTCGGGCGCGGCGGGTGCCGGCAGGCCGTCGAGGCAGGGCGCCGCGACCGGCGCGAGCCGCCCGTCCGGCGCATCGGCGAGGTGCGCGCACAGCGCGGGCAGGTCGCGTGCACCGAATACGGTCACGCCCGGCACGAGCGCGGCCTCGGCGGCGCTGTCGAGCGGCAGGTACAACTCGGGCGGACGCGATGTCGCGGTGCAAGCGCGCGTCTCGCCGCCATCCAGGCCCGGGCCGCCGGCTAGGCCCGCGCCGGACGCCTCCGTGCGCCAATCCCGCGCGGCGCCGCACGCCATCGCGAACGCGCCGCGCATCGGCCGCAGTGCGCCCGTCAGCGACAGCTCACCGGCGAATTCGCGGCCGGCCAGCGCGTCGGCCGGGATCTGGCCGTTCGCGGCGAGGATGCCGAGCGCGATCGGCAAATCGAAGCGGCCCGATTCCTTTGGCAGATCGGCCGGCGCGAGATTGACGGTGATGCGGCGCACCGGGAATTCGAACCCGCAGTTCTGCAGCGCGGCGCGCACGCGCTCGCGGCTTTCGCGGACTTCGAGATCGGGCAGGCCGACGATCGAGAACGACGGCAACCCGTTGGCGAGATGGACTTCGACGGTGACGTCCGGCGCGCGGCCGGAGGCGGGCGCGCGACTGCGCACCACGGCGAGCGACATGGCGAGGCTCCTGTAAAAGCAGGCGGACGACAGCCGTTCGGGGCCGCATGCCGCGGGAATCGGAGGAATCGGGTGCGCGCTTGCCGGCGTGGCGCGGGGAAAGAACGAGGTGTTGCGGAACGACGAACTGCGAAGAGCGATGGACAGCGAAGAGCGGGGTGCTGCGAAGAGCGATGGACAGCGAAGAGCGGGGTGCAGCGAAGAACGACGGACGACGAAGCGTGGCGGAAGGTGGCGGATGCGGGCCGCACGACGCGGCCCGCATCCGGGTAGAGCGTCAGGCCTGCGGGGCCGCGAGCTTCTGCTCGAGTTCGGCGACGCGCTTTTCGAGTTCCTCGAGGCGCACGCGGGTGCGGGCGAGCACCTGCGCCTGGGTGTCGAATTCCTCGCGCGTGACGAGATCGAGCTTCGAGAAGCCTTGCGACAGCATGGCCTTCACATTGCGCTCGACGTCCTTGGCCGGCGAGTTTTTCAGCAAATCGCTGACGCGCGACTGCAGATCGTTGAAAACGTCGCTGGGTTGCTTCATGTGATTTCCCTTCCTTGCACAAAAAATGTGCATCTTCAGTTGCGTACGTGCCCATGATGCACGCATGACCGGAAATGGTGCGCGCGGGGCGCGAATTCCGGGCATGGCGCCCGCATGGGTGAATGGCCCGGCGATCCGGGACGTGCGTGCACTCTAGCAACGATCCTTTCGCCGCGCCAGCAAACCGGGCCATGTTGGCCATTCGGCCGGGCTTTCGCGCCTTACATCGCGGGATGTGACCCCGTTCCGGAGCCGTTCGAGACGGTGTTCGGGCCAACATGGCATGCGAGTTGCTGAGAAGAGTCCGTTACAACATTCCAACTCATTCGACGGGACAACCCAGCGAGAGGACTTCATGAAACTCATTACCGCAATCATCAAGCCGTTCAAGCTCGATGAGACGCGCGAGGCGCTGTCGGCGCTTGGCGTCTCCGGCATCACGGTGACGGAGGTGAAAGGGTTCGGGCGCCAGAAGGGGCACACCGAGCTGTACCGCGGCGCCGAATACGTGGTCGATTTCCTGCCGAAGATGAAGATCGAGGCGGCCGTGTCCGACGATCTCGTCGACCAGGCGGTGGAAGCGATCGAGCGGGCCGCGCGCACCGGCAAGATCGGCGACGGCAAGATCTTCGTCACGCCGATCGAACAGGTGATCCGGATTCGCACCGGGGAGACAGGCGCGGACGCGCTGTAACAGAACAGACAAGACAAGCGACAAGAGGAAACCCAAGATGCGAAAACTTCTGATGTCCCTGCTGATGGCCGGTTCGCTGATCGCGACCGGCGTCGGCTCCGCGCTCGCCGACGACGCGGCGTCCGCCGCGGCAGCTTCCGCGCCTGCCGCCACCGCTTCCGACGCATCGGCCGCCGCTGCACCGGCCGCATCGGCGCCGGCCGCCGACGCATCCGCCACCGCCGCTGCCGCACCGGCTTCGGGCACGGCCGACGCATCGGCTGCCGCGTCCGCGCCGGCCGCTCCGGCCGCGCCCACCGCCCCGTTCTCGGTCGATTCGTCGAAGATCAGCGCGGGCGACACCGCCTGGATGCTGACGTCCACCGCGCTCGTGCTGTTCATGACGATCCCCGGCCTCGCGCTGTTCTACGCGGGCATGGTCCGCAAGAAGAACGTGCTCGCGACCGTGATGCAGAGCTTCGCGATCACCGCGGTGATCACGGTCCTGTGGACGGTGGTCGGCTACAGCCTCGCGTTCACGCCGGGCAACGGCTTCATCGGCGGGCTGTCGCGTGCGTTCCTGCACGGCATGAACTACATCAAGGGCGACAAGGCGACGACGCTGACCGTCAGCCATCTCGCGTCGACGATTCCGGAATCGGTCTACTTCGTCTACCAGATGACGTTCGCGATCATCACGCCGGCGCTGATCTGCGGCGCGTTCGCCGACCGGATGAAGTTCTCGGCGATGCTCGTGTTCATGACGCTCTGGTCGCTGATCGTCTATGTGCCGATCGCGCACATGGTGTGGGAGCCGACCGGCTGGCTGTCGGCCGACGGCGTGCTCGACTTCGCGGGCGGCACGGTGGTGCACATCAACGCCGGTATCGCGGGCCTCGTGTCGTGCCTCGTGCTCGGCAAGCGCGTCGGCTACGGCCGTGAATCGATGGCGCCGCACAACCTGGTGCTGACGATGATCGGCGGCTCGATGCTGTGGGTCGGCTGGTTCGGCTTCAACGCGGGCTCCGCGGTCGCGGCCGACGGCCGTGCCGGCTTCGCGATGCTGACCACGCAAGTGGCGACCGCCTGCGCGGCGCTCGGCTGGATGTTTGCCGAGTGGATCGCGAAGGGCAAGCCGTCGGTGCTCGGCATCGTGTCGGGCGCGGTCGCGGGTCTCGTGGCGATCACGCCGGCCGCCGGTTTCGTCGGCGTGGCGGGCGCACTGGTGATCGGTATCGCGGCGGGCGTCGTCTGCTTCTGGTCGGCTACCTGGCTCAAGTCCAAGCTCGGCTACGACGATTCGCTCGACGCGTTCGGCGTGCACGGCATCGGCGGGATTCTCGGCGCACTGCTGACGGGCGTATTCGCGGTCAAGGACATCGGCGGCTTCGACGGCAGCCTCCTGCTGCAGGCCAAGGGCGTGCTGATCACGCTGGTCTACAGCGGCGTGCTGAGCTTCGTGCTGCTGAAGCTGATCGACCTGACGATCGGCCTGCGCGTGACCGAAGAGGAAGAGCGCGAAGGTCTCGACGTGATCCTGCACGGCGAGCACGTGGAATAAGTCACACGAATCAACGGCGGGCCGCCGCGACGACGGCGCCCGCCCCGAATGAGCGCAGCGACTTCGGCCCGCCTACCCGGCGGGCTTTTTTTCTCCTGTCACGCGCTGCCGTAGCGGATAACCCTTCACTCTATCGGGTCAATAGCCGAAAAGTTCCTCGATATCCTTGCGAAGCCGGGAACAATCCCCAAATGGGCAAGGCAATTGCTCTACAATCTTCATTCTCCCGCTCGCGAGTGATTCATGGTTCCCCACCTCGTTACCGCGTTGAACGGTCCGCTGCTCGAACTCGAGCAGAAGATCCTCGACGCGACGCCTGCGATCGAACGCTGGTTCAGGCTCGAATGGCAGGAACACACCCCGCCGTTCTATTGTTCGGTGGACCTGCGCAATGCCGGCTTCAAGCTGGCGCCCGTCGACGCGAACCTGTTTCCCGGCGCGTTCAACAATCTGCCGTCCGAAGTGCTGCCGCTCGCCGTGCAGGCCGCGATGGCCGCGATCGAGAAGATCTGCCCGGACGCGAAGAATCTGCTCGTGATTCCCGAGCTGCCGACCCGCAACGCGTTCTACCTGGAAAACGTCGCGCGCCTCGCGACGATCATGCGCCAGGCCGGCCTGAACGTGCGCTTCGGCTCGCTCGACCCGAGCATCACCGACATGACGCCGATCACGCTGGCCGACGGCCAGAAGATCGTGCTCGAACCGCTCGAGCGTTCGCAGCGCCGCCTCGGCCTGAAGAATTTCGATCCGTGCTCGATCCTGCTGAACAACGACCTGTCGGCCGGCATCCCGGCCGTGCTGGAAAACCTGCACGAGCAGTATCTGCTGCCGCCGCTGCACGCGGGCTGGGCCGTGCGCCGCAAGTCGACGCATTTCTCGTGCTACGACGACGTCGCGAAGAAGTTCGCGAAGATGGTCGGCGTCGATCCGTGGATGGTGAATCCGTATTTCGCGCACGTGGAAGGCGTCGACTGGCAGGCGCATGAAGGCGAGCAGGCGCTCGCCGACGCGATCGACGGCGTGCTGAAGAAGATCGCGCGCAAGTATCGCGAATACGGGATCAGCGAGAAGCCGTACGTCGTCGTGAAGGCCGACGCGGGCACCGCGGGCCGTGGCGTGATGACCGTGCACGACGCGGCCGAGATCGGCCGCATGACGAAGGCCGAGCGTGCGCAGATGGCCGAATCGAAGGCCGGCCTCGCGGTGCGCGACGTGATCGTGCAGGAAGGCGTCTACACGTTCGAGCGCGTCGGCGACGAGGTGGCCGAGCCCGTCGTGTACATGATCGACCGCTACGTGGTCGGCGGCTTCTACCGCACGCACGGCGGCCGCGAGCGCGACCAGAACCTGAACGCGCCCGGCATGCACTACGTGCCGCTCGGCTTCGAGCACACCGCGCTGCCGGATGCGGGCGCCAAGCCGGGCGCCGCGCCGCCGAACCGTTTCTACATGTACGGCGTCGTCGCGCGGCTGTCGCTGATCGCGTCGTCGATCGAACTGGAAAAGACCGATCCCGAAGCCATCCAGGTGTAACGGACCTTCGCTACGTACAGGACCCGCATGGACATTCTTTTTATCGCCGACCCGCTCGATCATTTCAAGATCTACAAGGATTCGACCTACGCGATGATGGCGGAGGCCGCCCGGCGCGGGCATGCGGTGTACGCGTGCGAACCGCGCCACCTCGCGTGGACGGGCTCGGCCGTCGAGGCCGACGTGCGGCGCATCACGTTCGTCGGCGAGCTGGACGACCTGCATCGCGACATCTGGTTCGAAGCGGGCCCGGTCGACGCGCGCCGTCTCGAATCGTTCGGCGCGGTGCTGATGCGCAAGGACCCGCCGTTCGACATGGAGTACGTGACGTCGACGTGGCTGCTCGAGCTGGCCGAGCGTGCGGGTGCACGCGTGTTCAACAAGGCGCAGTCGATCCGCGACCATTCGGAGAAGCTCGCGATCGGCGAGTTTCCGCAGTTCGTCGCACCGACGCTCGTCACGCGCGACGCGAAACGGCTGCGCGCGTTCCACGCCGAGCATGGCGACGTGATCCTGAAGCCGCTCGACGGGATGGGCGGGATGGGCGTGTTCCGCGTGAAGCCGGACGGCATGAACCTCGGCTCGATCGTCGAGATGCTGAGCCACGACGGCACGCGCTCGGTGATGGCGCAGAAGTTCATTCCCGAGATCAAGGCCGGCGACAAGCGCATCCTGCTGATCGGCGGCGAGCCGGTGCCGTATTCGCTCGCGCGGATTCCGCAGGGCAGCGAGGTGCGCGGCAATCTCGCCGCGGGCGGGCTCGGCGTCGCGCAGCCGCTGACGGCCCGCGACCGCGAGATCGCCGACACGCTCGGGCCCGTGCTGGCGTCGCGCGGGCTGTTGCTGGTCGGGCTCGACGCGATCGGCGACTGGCTGACCGAGGTGAACGTCACGAGCCCGACGTGCTTCCGCGAGATCATGGAACAGACGGGTTTCGACGTCGCCGCGATGTTCATCGACGCGCTGGAGCGTGCGGCCGCGTAGGCCCGACCAGTTTCCCGCGCAACCCCGGCGGCGGCCGCGCAGGTCCCCCGTCGCCGGAGCAGCTTGACCGGCCTGCTACAATGCCCGCTTGCCCGGTGCCGTGATCGGCGCACCGAAGGCCCGGCGGTCGGGCCGACACTGTTGCAAGGCTGAACATGAAACGTTCTCCACACTCGCTACGCTCATTGCCCCGCCGCGGGGTATCGGCCCGCCAGGGGCGGCCGGGAGCGATCTGACATGGCCGGAATCCTGATCATCGCGCACGCTCCGCTCGCCACCGCGCTGCGGGACTGCATCGCGCACATCTACGGCGGCGTGCCCGCCCGCATCGGCTGCATCGACGTGACGGCGGACAGCGATCCGGCCCAGGTGATGGCCTTCGCGCACGCGGAACTCGCGCGGCTCAAGGAAGAGAACGGCGTGGTCGTGCTGACTGACATGTACGGCGCGACGCCCGCAAACATCGCAGGCCAGCTCGCGAAGCTCGACAACGTGCGCGTGCTGGCCGGCGTGAACCTGCCGATGCTCGTGCGGGCCGTCTGCTACCGCACCGTGCCGCTCGACAAGCTGGTCGACAAGGCGCTGTCCGGCGGCGCGAAGGGTGTCCACGAGGTGTCGGCCGGCACGCCGCCGCCGCCGTCGGAAACCGGTTGCGGCCAGTGCGCGCCGATTCCGCCCGAACCGCAGCCGCGCACCGAATCGCACTGACCGCCCCGTTTTCCGTTTTAGACTGACCCGCCGACGCCCGCCGCCGGCGGCCTCGACCGACCCGACCGAGAATCATGCTTCAACAAGAAACCACCATCGTCAATAAATTGGGGCTCCATGCACGCGCATCGGCCAAGCTTACGCAACTGGCCGGCAACTTCCAGTCGGAAGTCTGGATGACACGCAACGGGCGCAAGATCAATGCGAAGAGCATCATGGGCGTGATGATGCTGGCGGCCGGTATCGGCAGCACCGTGACGATCGAGACGGAAGGGCCCGACGAGCGGGAAGCGATGGATGCGCTGCTGAAGCTGATCGCCGACAAGTTCGGCGAAGGCCAGTGATCGCCACGCGGAATCATTGCCGTTTCCAGTCAGAATGCCGCGGATGTCGCGGCATTTTTTTCGTCGGAAGCATTGATGCGGAATGCGCAATGCTGCGCTGCATGCAGTCAGCAGGGAGTCGCGGAATTTATAATCGCTAACCGGGGTCATAAGCGCATCGCAGCAGTGTGCCGCGGCTTTACTTGTACAGAGGAGGTGCGCGTGTCCTTCACGCTGCATGGCATTCCCGTCTCACGAGGTATCGCGATCGGGCGAGCGTATCTGATCGCGCCGGCGGCGCTCGACGTCGCCCATTACCTGATCGAGGCCAACCGGACCGACGCCGAAGTGGAGCGATTCCGCACGGCGCTCGACGTCGTGCGTCGCGAGCTCGAAGCGCTGCGCGCCGACCTGACCGACGACACCCCGAGCGAAGTCGGTGCATTCATCGACGTCCACACGATGATCCTGAGCGACGAGATGCTCGTGCAGGAAACCATCGACCTGATCCGCACGCGCCGCTACAACGTCGAATGGGCGCTGACCGAGCAGCTCGAACTGCTGACGCGCCATTTCGACGACATCGAAGACGAATACCTGCGCGAGCGCAAGGCCGACATCGAGCAGGTGGTCGAGCGCGTGCTGAAGGCGCTCGCCGGTGCGCCGTCCGCATCGCAGGCGCTCGACGGCGCGGCCAGGAACGGCACGAACGACATGATCGTCGTCGCGCACGACATCGCGCCGGCCGACATGATGCAGTTCAAGACGCAGTCGTTCCAGGCGTTCGTCACCGATCTCGGCGGGCGCACGTCGCATACGGCGATCGTCGCGCGCAGCCTCGGCATTCCGGCCGCGGTCGGCGTGCAGCATGCGAGTTCGCTGATCCGCCAGGACGACCTGATCATCGTCGACGGCGACCAGGGCATCGTGATCGTCGATCCGGCGCCGATCGTCCTCGAGGAATATTCGTACCGCCAGTCCGAGAAGCTGCTGGAGCAACGCAAGCTGCAGCGCCTGAAGTTCTCGCCGACGCAAACGCTGTGCGGCACGAAGATCGACCTGTACGCGAACATCGAGCTGCCCGACGACGCGAAGGCGGCCGTCGAGGCCGGCGCGGTCGGCGTCGGCCTGTTCCGCTCCGAGTTCCTGTTCATGCACGAGAAGGAGATGCCGGAAGAGGAGGAGCAGTTCGCCGCGTACAAGCGGGCCGTCGAGTGGATGAAGGGCATGCCGGTGACGATCCGCACGATCGACGTCGGCGCCGACAAACCGCTCGAGGCGCTCGACGAAGGCTACGAAACGGCGCCGAACCCGGCGCTCGGGCTGCGCGCGATCCGCTGGAGCCTGTCCGAGCCGCAGATGTTCCTCACGCAGTTGCGCGCGATCCTGCGCGCGTCCGCGTTCGGCCAGGTGAAGATCCTGATCCCGATGCTCGCGCACGCGCAGGAGATCGACCAGACGCTCGACCTGATCCGCGAGGCGAAGCGGCAGCTCGACGACGCGGGGCTCGCGTACGATCCGAACGTGCGCCTCGGCGCGATGATCGAGATCCCGGCCGCGGCGATCGCGCTTCCGCTGTTCCTGAAGCGCTTCGATTTCCTGTCGATCGGCACGAACGACCTGATCCAGTACACGCTCGCGATCGATCGCGCCGACAATGCGGTCGCGCACCTGTACGACCCGCTGCATCCGGCCGTGCTGCATCTGATCGCCTATACGCTGCGCGAAGCGAAGCGCGCGGGCGTGTCGGTGTCGGTGTGCGGGGAGATGGCGGGCGACCCGGCGCTCACGCGCCTGTTGCTCGGGATGGGGCTCACCGAGTTCTCGATGCACCCGAGCCAGTTGCTCGTCGTGAAGCAGGAGATCCTGCGCGCGCACCTGAAGGCGCTTGAGAAGCCGACGGCCGACGTGCTGGCCGCGTTCGAGCCGGAGGAAGTGCAGGCGGCGCTGCAGCGGCTGGCGGTCGCCGAGCCGCGGGCGGACGCGGCCGCGTAGGCGTTTTCGCCGCCGCTAACTGTAGCGAAGTGTCACGCATGGGCCGTTTGGCGCATGCCCGTCGCGCGTCAGTGTCGGCCCCCGCATACGGGGCAGTCGGCCTGACGCGCGATTTTCATCGTCGTCCATTCCATCCGCAGCGAATCGAGCATCATCAGCCGCCCGTTGAGCGTCTTGCCGATGCCGCCGATCACGCGCAGCGCCTCGGCCGCCTGCATCGCGCCGATGATCCCGACGGTCGGCGCGAACACGCCCATCGTCGAGCACGCGACTTCCTCGAACGGCTGGTCTTCCGGAAACACGCACGCATAGCAGGGCGCGGCCGCGTCGCGGAAGTCGAACGTGCTGATCTGGCCGTCGAAGCGCAGCGCGGCGCCCGACACGAGCGGCACGCCGTGCGCGACGCACGCGCGGTTGATCGCATGCCGCGTCGCGAAGTTGTCGGTGCAGTCGAGCACGACGCTCGCGTGCGGCACGTGTGCGTCGAGCCACGCGTCGTCGACGCGTTCCGCGACCGCGTTCACCGTCACCTCGGGGTTCAGATGCGCGAGCGTGTCGCGTCCCGATTCGACCTTGCTGCGGCCGACCGATGCCGTCACGTGCAGGATCTGCCGCTGCAGGTTCGTGAGGTCGACCGTATCGGCGTCGACGAGCGTGAGCGTGCCGACCCCCGACGCCGCGAGATACATCGCGGCCGGCGAGCCGAGACCGCCCGCGCCGACGACGATCGCATGCGCATCGAGAAAGCGCTGCTGCGCCTCGATGCCGATCTCGTCGACGAGGATGTGGCGGGAGTAGCGAAGGAGTTGATCGTCGTTCATGGGGAGGCGTGAGCGAGGCGGGCGGACGTTCGTTATTTTAGGCGCGCATGAAAAACGGGCCATCGCGGTCTTCCCGCGATGGCCCGTTGGATGCCGGCTGGCGCTTACTTCGGCGCGGATGCCGGCTTCGGTGCGGAAGCCGGTTTCGCGGCGCTGGCGCCCGACGCCTTCGCGGCCGCCTTGGCGGCCGGGCTCTTCGCCGTGCTCTCGGCGAGCAGCGACTTCGATTCCTGGACCGGCTTGCCTTCGAGCTTGTTGAGCGCCTGCTGCATCATGAAGTCGTCGGCGCTGCCGAACTCGATCGGCTTGCGATCGCGATCCTTCTGGCGCTGCTCCGGCGTCTTCTTGTCGTTCTGCTCTTCGAGAACGCGCAGCTGATCCATCCGGCGCTGCTCGCGCTCTTCCTGTTCCTTCTTCTCGTTCGGATCCTGCGTGTTCGCGAGGTGGTTCGTGTAGTCGACCTCGCGCGTCACGAGCACGTCGTCCGGATCGCCGTCCGCGTACTGATCGACCGGCACGTCGGGCGTGATGCCCTTGTTCTGGATCGAACGGCCGCTCGGCGTGTAGTAGTACGCGGTGGTCAGGCGCAGCGCGGTGTCGGCCGTCATCGGGCGGACCGTCTGCACCGAACCCTTGCCGAACGTCGTCTTGCCCATGATCTGCGCGCGCTTCGAATCCTGCAGCGCACCGGCGACGATTTCCGACGCGGACGCCGAATACGCGTTCGTCAGCACGATCATCGGCACGGTCTTGAAGACCGGCGGCAGGTTCTTCAGCGGATCGCCGTCGAAGGACGGCAGGCGATAGTTGTCGTACGTATCGCGGTACACCTGCTTCGAATCGGGGATCTGGCCGTTGGTCGACACGACGACCGAGTCGGGCGGCAGGAACGCGCCGGCCACGCCGACCGCGCTCTGCAGCAGGCCGCCGCCGTTGTTGCGCAGGTCGAGGATGAGGCCCTTCAGGTTCGGCTGCTGGCGCGCGATGTCCTGCAGCTTCTGCGCGAGATCGGGCGTCGTGCGCTCCTGGAAGCTCGTGATGCGGACATACGCATAGCCCGGATCGAGCATCTTCATCTTCACGCTCTGGACCTTGATGATCGCGCGCGTGACCGTGACCGGGAACGTGCGGTCGTCGCTCTTGCGGAAGATCGTCAGCGTGACCTTGGTGCCCGGCTCGCCGCGCATCTGCTTGACGGCCTTGTCGAGCGTCATGCCGCGCACCGGCTTGTCGTTGATGCGCGTGATCAGGTCGCCCGGACGGATGCCGGCGCGGAACGCGGGAGTATCCTCGATCGGCGAGATCACCTTGACGAGGCCGTCTTCCTGCGAGATCTCGATGCCGAGGCCCGCGAAGCGGCCCTTCGTCTGCTCCTGCAGCTCGTCATAGTCGGTCTTGTCGAGGAACGACGAGTGCGGATCGAGGCTCGACACCATGCCCTTGATCGCCGCCGTCAGCAGCTTCTTGTCGTCGACCGGTTCGACGTACTCGCGCTTGATCTGCCCGAATACTTCCGCGAACAGGCGGAGCTGGTCGAGGGGAAGCGGCGCCGTGGCGGTCTGCTCGGCCGATGCGGAAACCTGCAGCGTGGCGAACACGCCCGTGGCGAGGCCCGCGGCAATCAGGCCGATGTTCTTCAAATTCATTCGCATAGAGAGTCTGGTGCGGTCGGGAAGCGCGTGGCGGTAGCGGGGATGTAGCGGACAAGTATAACTGTTCGTCCGATAACTCAGTGGAACGGCGCGAAAAGCGTCGAAAAGGCCGCAGAGGCCCCGGCGGGGCACCGCCAGGCGCGCTGCGGGGTTCGAAAGCGGGTTCGACCGCAGCGGGGCCGGGAAGGTTCGCGCGGCGTGCGGGTCGGGGCCCGGCACGCCGCGCCGGAACGCGGCCTGCTCGCCGCGCCGGGCGTCAGCCCGCCTTGCCTTGCTTCGCGACGGCGGCCTGCGCCTGCGCGATCGCGTCCTGGTCGCCGAGGTAATAGTGCTTGATCGGCTTCAGGTTCTCGTCGAGTTCATACACGAGCGGCACGCCGTTCGGGATGTTCAGGCCGACGATGTCGCTGTCCGAGATGCCGTCGAGGTACTTGATCAGCGCGCGCAGCGAGTTGCCGTGCGCGGCGATCAGCACCTGCTTGCCGGCGCGCACCGCCGGCGCGATCGACTCGTTCCACAGCGGCAGCACGCGCGCGACCGTGTCCTTCAGGCACTCGGTGAGCGGCAGTTGCTCGCGCGGCACCTTCGCGTAGCGCGGGTCGTTGAACGGCGCGCGCTCGTCGGTCGGCTCGAGCGCGGGCGGCGGCGTGTCGTAGCTGCGGCGCCACACGAGCACCTGCTCGTCGCCGAACTTGGCGGCCGTTTCCGCCTTGTTCAGACCCGACAGCGCGCCGTAGTGGCGCTCGTTCAGGCGCCACGAGTGGACGACCGGCAGGTACATCAGGTCCATCTTGTCCTGCACGTGCCACAGCGTGCGGATCGCGCGCTTGAGCACCGACGTGTACGCGATGTCGAACGTGTAGCCGGCCTCCTTGAGCAGTTCGCCGGCCTGGTAGGCCTCGTTGCGACCCTGTTCGGTCAGGTCGACGTCGACCCAGCCGGTGAAGCGGTTTTCCTTGTTCCACGTCGATTCGCCGTGGCGGATGAGAACGAGTTTGTACATGGATCTTGCGGTCGGTAGTGATGGGAAGCGGGGCGCGTCGCACGGGACCGAACCGGGCCCGACATCGCGCAAGACGGTTATTTTATAATGGCGGGATTGTCCTCATCCGATTTCTCTTTTTCCGGCGGCATTCCGTGACGTTCTTTACCAATTACACGAACCTGGCCCTTATCGCGATCCTGCTGGTTTCCGGCGGCCTGCTGGCATGGCCGGCCCTGCGCCGCGGCCGCGGCGGGCTGTCGGCTGCGGAAGCGACGCAGCTCATCAATCGCCGCAACGCGGTCGTGATCGACCTGCGTGCCGCCGCCGATTTCGCCGCCGGCCACCTGCCGTCGGCGCGCCAGGTCGCGGCGGGCGAGATCGGCGCGAAAATTGCGCAGGTCGCGAAGAACAAGAGCACCCCGGTGCTGCTCGTCTGCCAGAATGGCCAGCAGTCGCAGAAGGCGGCGCGTGAGGTCGAGGCGGCGGGCTACGCCGAGGTGCACGTGCTCGAAGGCGGCGTGGCCGCCTGGCAGCAGGCCGGGATGCCGGTCGTCAAACAAGGAGTGGCGAAGTGAACAAGGTTTTGATGTACAGCACGCAGGTGTGTCCGTATTGCATGCAGGCCGAGCGCCTGCTGAAGCTGCGCGGCGTCGAGCAGATCGAAAAGGTGCTGATCGATCGCGATCCGGCCCGCCGCGAGGAAATGATGACGCGCACGGGGCGCCGCACGGTGCCGCAGATCTATATCGGCGACACGCACGTCGGCGGCTACGACGATCTGTCGAAGCTCGACCGCGAAGGCGGCCTCGTGCCGCTTCTGCAAGCGGCCTGATTAGGGCAGAATGGCCGCCGGCCGCGCCGCGGGTCGGGCGCGCAGGATTCATCCGTGGCGGCCGGCGAACAGCCGGGCCGCCCCGTCACCACTTTTAGGGAAACACCATGTCCGACGTCGAAAACCAACCGTTCTTCAACATCCAGCGCGTCTACCTGAAGGATATGTCGCTCGAGCAGCCGAATTCGCCGGCGATCTTCCTCGAGCAGGACATGCCGTCGGTTGAAGTCGAAGTCGACGTCAAGGCCGACCGTCTCGCGGAAAGCGTGTTCGAAGTCGTCGTGTCGGGTACCGTCACCGCGAAGGTGAAGGACAAGGTCGCATTCCTGATCGAAGCGAAGCAGGCCGGCATTTTCGACATCCGCAACATTCCGGACGAACAGCTCGATCCGCTCGTTGGCATCGCATGCCCGACGATCCTGTTCCCGTACCTGCGCTCGAACATCGCCGACGCGATCACGCGCGCCGGCTTCCCGCCGATCCACCTCGCGGAAATCAACTTCCAGGCGCTGTACGAGCAGCGTCTCGCGCAGCTTCAGCAGCAAGCCGGCGCCGCAGCAGGCGCACCGAACGGCGCGCCGAATGGCACGACGCTGAACTGACGTTTCACTCCGGACCGGTGCTGGGTATGAAAGTAGCCGTTCTCGGCGCCGGTGCCTGGGGCACCGCGCTCGCGGGCCATCTGGCCGCGCGGCACGATACGCTTCTGTGGGCGCGCGACGCCGCGCTCATCGCCGGGCTGCAGGCCCGGCACGAAAATTCCCGCTATCTGGACGGCATCGCGCTGCCTGACGCGCTGCGCTACGACGCCGATCTCGGCGCCGCGCTCGCGCATGGCGCCGCGGACGATGCGCTGTGCGTGATCGCCGCGCCGGTGGCCGGGCTGCGCACGCTGTGTCACGCGATGCGCGACGCGGGCTGCGTGCCCGCGCACGTCGTCTGGGTCTGCAAGGGCTTCGAGGCCGACACGCATCTGCTGCCGCATCAGGTGATCGCGGCCGAACTGCCCGAACAGCAGAGCAACGGCGTGCTGTCGGGGCCGAGCTTCGCGCGCGAGGTCGGGCAGTCGCTGCCCGTCGCGTTGACGGTGGCGAGCGCGTCGGCCGAATGCCGCGAGCGCACGCTCGCCGCGTTCCATCACGGCGCGATGCGGATCTATACGGGCGACGACGTGGTCGGCGTCGAGGTCGGCGGCGCGGTGAAGAACGTGCTGGCGATCGCGACCGGCATTTCCGACGGCCTCGGCCTCGGGCTGAACGCGCGCGCCGCGCTGATCACGCGCGGCCTCGCCGAAATGTCGCGGCTCGGCGTGGCGCTCGGCGGCCGCGCGGAAACCTTCACGGGCCTCACGGGCCTCGGCGACCTGATCCTCACCGCGACGGGCGACCTGTCGCGCAACCGCACGGTCGGGCTGCAACTGGCGGCCGGCCGCACGCTGAACGACATCCTCGGCGCGCTCGGCCACGTGGCCGAAGGCGTGCGCTGCGCGCAGGCCGTGCTGGCGCTCGCGCGCGCACAATCGATCGACATGCCGATCACGCAAGCCGTGTGCGGCGTGCTGTTCGATGGCATCGCACCGCGCGACGCCGTCAGCGGCCTGCTGCGCCGCGACGCGCGCGCCGAGTAGCACGGGCCGGGTTCGCCCGGCACGGTCGCACCGGGCGCGCGGCGCCAAAGCGGACTACGCTTGAACAGTCTTCGGCGTTCCGCGAGGTTGTCATGCTGCAGATCCATTCCACCACGCTCGATGCGCAGGTCGTCGACATCACGACGCTCGATGTCGATGCGATCGTCAACGCCGCGAACGGTTCGCTGCTCGGCGGGGGCGGCGTCGACGGCGCGATTCACCGCGCGGCCGGCCCCGGCCTGCTCGCCGAGTGCCGCACGCTCGGCGGGTGCGACACCGGCGACGCGAAGCTCACGCGCGGCCACGGGTTGCCGGCGCGCTACGTGATCCATGCGGTCGGGCCGGTCTGGTACGGCGGCGCGCGCGGCGAGGCCGAGCTGCTCGCGTCGTGCTACCGGCGCGCGATCGAACTGGCCGAGGAGGTTGCCGCGACGTCGATCGCGTTTCCGGCGATCAGTTGCGGCGTCTACCGCTATCCGGCCGAAGCCGCCGTCGACATCGCGGTCGGCACCGTCGTCGAGATGCTCGCGCAGGCGCCGAACCTCGCACGCGTGGTATTCGCGTGCTTTTCCCCCGACATCTACGACCTGTACCGCGCGCGGCTCGCGCGGACCTGACGCGTTCCGCGCCGCGGGCTACGCCCGGCGCGTGTCAGGCGCCGCCTTCGAAGCCGGCCTGGCGCCACGCCTCGAACACGACCACCGCGACCGTGTTCGACAGGTTCAGGCTGCGGTTGTCCGGCCGCATCGGCAGGCGCACGCGCTGCTCGTTCGGGAAGCGTTCGAGCAGCTCGGCCGGCAGGCCGCGCGTTTCCGAGCCGAACACGAACCAGTCGCCGGGCAGGAACGCATGATCGTGGAAGCGGCCCGAGCCGCGCGTCGTGAACGCGAACATCCGCGCGGGATCGGGCGTTTCGGCGGCGACGAACGCATCCCAGTCGCGGTGCACGCGCATCTGCGCATACTCGTGATAGTCGAGGCCGGCGCGGCGCATCCGCGCGTCATCGAGCGGAAAGCCGAGCGGCTCGATCAGGTGCAGATGCGCGCCGGTGTTCGCGCACAGGCGGATCACGTTGCCGGTGTTCGGCGGAATTTCGGGGGCGACGAGGACGACGTTGAACATGTTTCGGTTTGGCTGGGGCGGCCGGAGCGGCGCAACGCGCGCGTGCATCCGGCTGGCCGGTTCGTGACGGCCGCATGCGGGCGGCCGGCCTCTCTATCTAATTAATCCCTGGCGGTGCGCAGCGCAACCAGATTCGTCACGCGCGCGGCGCCCGCCGCCTTCAGCGCCTGCGCGGCCGCCGCGAGCGTCGCGCCGGACGTCATCACGTCGTCGACGAGCGCGATGTGGCGGCCGGCGACGCCGCCTGCCACCGCGAAAGCCGCCATCACGTTGTCGCGTCGTGCGTGCCGGTCGAGCCGCGACTGCGGCGCGGTGTCGGCGACGCGCGTGAGCAAGGCTGCCTCCGCTGGCACGCCGAGCCGGCGCGCGAGCGGACGCGCGATCGCCCACGCCTGGTTGTAGCCGCGCGCGACCAGCCGCCGGTGCGACAGCGGCACCGGCGCGACGAGGTCGAAGCCGCTCGCGCCGCGCGTATCGTCGACCAGCCGCGCAAGCCGGGCTGCGAATTCACCACCGAGCGCGAGCCGTGCGTGAAATTTCAGGCCGCGCGCGAGCCCGTCGAGCGGCGCGCGGTAATCGGCAAGCGCGAGCGTCGCGTCGAACGGCGGCGGCGCAGTGCGGCACGTTTCGCACCGGTATGCGGCCGCGCGGGCGGTGCCGCTGCCACTGCCGCCGCGTGACCGCGCGTGCCCGACACCGAGCGGCAGCGCGCAGACCTCGCAGCGCAGCTGCGCTTCATTCCAGTACACGGCATCGCAGGCGCCGCAAATCACGACGTGTGACAAATTGCCGCACAACGCGCAGCGATTCGGCAACGTGGCCGCGGCAACGCGCGCGGCCAGCGTTCGAACCTGCGACAAAACGACGCGCAACGTGCGCTCGGCGGAACCGCGGACCATCGCAACACTCCTGGCACGCCGCCTCAATGAAGCTTGCGAGGCGAGCGAGTATACTTCGGGCTCTTCGCCAGTGTGCCCGACATGTCCCCAGCTTCGACTTCAACCGGCCGTCCGGCCAATGACACCAGGCGCCTGCGGCGGATCTTCGATCGCCGTGCCGCCACGTTCGATGCGGTTGCGTTCCTGCCGCGCGAGATCGCGCAGCGGATGAACGAGCGCCTCGAATACATCAAGGTGAGCCCCGCGGCCGTGCTCGATGCGGGCTGCGGCCCGGGCGACGACCTGCCGGCGCTGCGCGCGCGCTTTCCGGAAGCGCCGGTGTTCGGCGTGGACCTGTCCGGCGCGATGCTCGCGCGGGCCGGTCAGCGTGAAGTCGAGCAGACCACCTGGCGCCGCTGGCTGCCGGCGTCGCTCGGCCGGGCGCTGGGCCAGCGCGGCCCGCGCGTCGCGCAGGCCGATTTCGCCGCACTGCCGTTCCCGGGCGGCGCGTTCGACCTGATCTGGTCGAATCTCGCGCTTCACTGGCATTCGCGTCCCGATACCGTCTTCCCCGAATGGCAGCGCGTGCTGCGCGTGAACGGGCTGCTGATGTTCAGCACGCTCGGCCCCGACACGATGCGCGAACTGCGCGCGGCCTGCGCGGACGCCGAAGCGGCGCTCGGCATCGCCCCGCCCGCCGCGCGCGTGATCGATTTCGTCGACATGCACGACCTCGGCGACATGCTCGTCGAGAGCGGCTTCGAGATTCCCGTGATGGACCAGGAAGTGCTGACCGTGACCTACAAGTCCCCCGATTCCCTGCTCGCCGACGTGCGCCGCTGGGGCGCCTATCCGTTCGAGCGGGCGACGCCGCAGCACGCGACGCGGCGCTTTCGCGCGGCGCTCGGCGATGCGCTGGACGCGCGCCGGCGCGAGGACGGCACGATTCCGCTGACGTTCGAGGTGATCTACGGCCACGCGTGGAAGGCCGTGCCGCGCACGACCGCCGAAGGGCACGGGATCGTGCGCATCGAGGACATCGGCAAGGGGCGTCCGAAGAATCGGTAAAGCGGTAAAGAGGGGTTTTGTTATGTCTGAAATTAGCGGCGCAAAGCGGGGTCGAATTGGCGGCCAAAACGGCCGGAAAGCTTGTCGCGCTTGGCTTGGCGGGCGATAGGCGCTTGCTTGTGGATGCCATTGAACCCGCCTATAATGCGTCAGCTTGTCGTCCCGGGGTCCCCGCAATACGGGGCGACGAGTCCGATGCAGGCATGCATCGCATGCCATTCGCGTGAGGCGGCGATGGAAGCAGCGAGGGTTTTGGCGGAGACGGCGGACAGCGAACCGGTCCTCGAAGACTGGCTCATGAAACGCAACTGTTCGGTGTCGCCACGCCAGTTCGTGCTGTTTTACGCGTCGCTGGCGGGCTTCTCGCTGGCGATCGCGGCGTTGCTGTTGTGGAGAGGGGTCTGGCTCGTCATGCCCTTTACCGGAATCGAGTTGCTGGCGGTGGGTGTCGCATTTGCGATCTATGCTCGCCACGCGGTCGATTACGAGCGCATCAGGCTGTTTCCGCACCGGCTCGTGATCGAGCGGATGGATGCGGAGCGGCTCACGCAGATCGAATTCAACCCGCGCTGGGTGCGGGTCGAGCCGGGTGCGACGCCACGCGATCCGATTCGGCTGGTATCGCGCGGGCAGACCGTCGTAATCGGGCAGCATCTCGCGCAGTACAAGCGTGCGCAGTTCGCCGACGAACTGCGCGTGTCGCTCAGGCGCTGCGGCTGACGAGGCGCGGTCATTGGCCGGACGAGGCTGGTGGCTTGCGACGGGGGAGGGTTTGAATGGAAATTTTGGGTAAGGATGCTATGAAAACAATCAAGCGAGCCCTCACGGGCGTGCTGGCATGCAGCGGATTGCTCTTTGCCGGTGCGGCCCTGGCGGTCGGTGATAGCCCGGGCGGCCCCCGTGTCAACGAGATCAACTTTCAGCCGCCTGTCACGAAGATCGCCGAGGAGCTCTACGATCTCCACACGATGATGCTGATCCTGTGTACGGTGATCTTCGTCGGCGTGTTCGGCGTGATGTTCTATTCGATCTTCGCGCACCGCAAATCCAAGGGCCACAAGGCCGCCAATTTCCATGAAAGCACGACCGTCGAGATCATCTGGACGATCGTGCCGTTCGTCATCGTCGTGCTGATGGCGCTGCCGGCGACGAAGGCCGTCGTCGCGATGAAGGACACGACGAACGCCGATCTCACGATCAAGGTCACCGGCTACCAGTGGAAGTGGGGCTACGACTACGTGAAGGGCCCGGGCGAGGGCATCGGCTTCCTGTCGACGCTGACCACCCCGCGCGACGAAGTGATGGGCAAGAAGCCGATCACCGACACCTATCTGCAGGAAGTCGACAACCCGCTCGTCGTGCCGGTCAACAAGAAGATCCGCATCATCACGACCGCGAACGACGTCGTCCACTCGTGGTACGTGCCCGCGTTCGGCGTGAAGCAGGATGCGATCCCCGGCTTCGTGCGCGACACGTGGTTCAAGGCCGACAAGGTCGGCACGTTCCGCGGTTTCTGTACCGAGCTGTGCGGCAAGGAGCACGCGTACATGCCGGTCGTCGTCGAAGTCCTGTCGGACGACGACTACGCGAAGTGGGTCAGCGCGCAGAAGGCCAAGCTGGCCAGCGCGGCGGTCGATCCGAACAAGGTCTACACGATGGCCGAACTCGTCGCGCACGGCGAGGAAGTCTACAAGGCGAACTGCGCGGCCTGCCACCAGGTAAACGGCAAGGGCCTCGGCGCGTTCCCGGCGATGGACGGCAGCCCGATCGTGAACGGCCCGATCGCCGCGCACGTCGAGCGCGTGCTGCACGGCAAGGGCGCGATGCCGTCGTGGGCGTCGCTGTCGGACCTCGACATCGCTTCGGTCGTCACGTACGAACGCAACTCGTGGGGCAACCACAAGAACGACCTGCTGCAGCCGAAGCAAGTGGCTGACGCACGCAACGGCAAGCTGCCGGAAGACACGGCGGGCGCGGCAACGGCAGCGGTCCCGGCAGAAGCGGCTTCGGCGCCGGCGCAAGCCGCGTCGGGCGCCGAACAGCCGGCGGCAGCGGCATCGGCCGCGCTGTCGACGATCTACTTCGAGACGGGCAAGAGCGTGCTGCCGGCCGACGCGAAGGCGGCGATCGCCGCCGCGGCCGACTATGCGAAGGCACATCCGGACGTGAAGCTCGCGCTGTCGGGCTTCACCGACAAGACGGGCTCGGCCGACGCGAACGCCGAACTGGCGAAGCATCGCGCGCAGGCCGTGCGCGATGCGCTGAAGGCAGCAGGCGTGGCGGAAGACCACATTATTCTCAAAAAGCCGGAAACGATCACGGGCGGGGCTGACGCAAAGGAAGCCCGGCGTGTCGAGATCGGCCCGGCGGCTTGACGTGTCGCTGAGTTAGTCGACGTATTCGCATTAGGAGATTCTCATGTCTAGCATCGGGCACGACGTAGCCGCGGACCACGCGCACGACGACCACGCGCACGAAGCCCCGCACGGCTGGCGTCGCTGGCTGTTCGCCACCAACCACAAGGACATCGGTACGCTGTACCTGCTGTTCTCGTTCATCATGTTCCTGTCGGGCGGCGTGATGGCGCTCGGCATCCGTGCCGAGCTGTTCGAGCCGGGCCTGCAGATCATGCGTCCGGAGTTCTTTAACGAACTCACGACGATGCACGGCCTGATCATGGTGTTCGGCGCGATCATGCCGGCGTTCGTCGGCTTCGCGAACTGGATGATTCCGCTGCAGATCGGCGCATCCGACATGGCGTTCGCGCGGATGAACAACTTCAGCTTCTGGCTGCTGCCGGTCGCGGCCGTGCTGCTGGTCGGTTCGTTCTTCGCGCCGGGCGGCGCGACGGCTGCCGGCTGGACGCTGTACGCACCGCTGTCGACGCAGATGGGCCCGGGCATGGACTTCGCGATCTTCGCGGTCCACATCATGGGCGCATCGTCGATCATGGGCGGGATCAACATCGTCGTGACGATCCTGAACATGCGCGCACCGGGCATGACGCTGATGAAGATGCCGATGTTCGCGTGGACGTGGCTGATCACCGCGTACCTGCTGATCGCCGTGATGCCGGTTCTGGCGGGCGCGATCACGATGGTGCTGTTCGACCGCCACTTCGGCACGTCGTTCTTCAACGCGGCAGGCGGCGGCGACCCGGTGATGTATCAGCACATCTTCTGGTTCTTCGGCCACCCCGAGGTGTACATCATGATTCTGCCGGCGTTCGGGATCGTGTCGCAGGTGATCCCGGCGTTCGCACGCAAGACGCTGTTCGGCTACAGCTCGATGGTGTACGCGACGGCATCGATCGCGATCCTGTCGTTCATGGTCTGGGCGCACCACATGTTCGCCACGGGCATGCCGGTCACCGGCCAGCTGTTCTTCATGTACGCGACGATGCTGATCGCGGTGCCGACGGGCGTGAAGGTGTTCAACTGGCTCGCGACGATGTGGCGCGGCTCGATGACGTTCGAAACCCCGATGCTGTTCGCGATCGGCTTCCTGTTCGTGTTCACGTTCGGCGGCCTGACGGGCCTGATGCTCGCGATGGCGCCGCTCGACATCCAGTATCACGGCACCTACTTCGTGGTCGCGCACTTCCACTACGTGCTGGTGGCCGGCTCGCTGTTCGCGCTGTTCTCGGGCTGGTACTACTGGGCGCCGAAGTGGACGGGCTGGATGTACAACGAGACGCGCGGCAAGATCCACTTCTGGGCGTCGATGATCTTCTTCAACCTGACGTTCTTCCCGATGCACTTCGTCGGTCTCGCGGGCATGCCGCGCCGCTATGCGGACTACCCGGCACAGTTCACGGACTTCAACCAGGTGGCGACGATCGGCGCATTCGGCTTCGGCCTCGCGCAGGTGTACTTCCTGTTCGCGGTCGCGCTGCCGGCCTACCGTGGCGGCGGCGAGCTGGAAAAGGCGTCGGACAAGCCGTGGGATGGTGCGACGGGCCTCGAGTGGACGGTACCGAGCCCGGCTCCGTTCCACACGTTCGAGCAACCGCCGCACGTCGAATAAGTTTCACCGAGCGTTCCGCCGCTGCCTGCCGCGCAGGCAGGCGCGGCGGGCGCGGAACTGAAGTTTCAGATGACCCGGAATCCACAAGAAAGACGAACGCCCGAGCAGATCCGCGCGGGCAACAAGCGGCTCGGCCTCACCCTGCTCGTCATCGCCGCCGTTTTTTTCGTGGGTGTCGTGATCAAGCAGTGGTGGCTGTCCACCCACTGATGCAGTAACTGACGCAGTAGCGAGGAAGTCGTCGTATGTCGAAGCCGGAAGAGGGCGCCGTGGATCGTGCGTTCAATCGTTCGATGCTGGTGAAGCTCTTCGTCGTGGCCGGGCTGATGTTCGGTTTCGGCTTTGCGCTGATCCCGATGTATCGGGCGATTTGCCAGATCACCGGCATCAACAACCTGGTGCAGCGCGATGTCAGCGAGCGCGAGGTGAAGAACTCGCAGGTCGACACCAGCCGCACGGTGTCCGTCGAGTTCGATGCGAACGCGCGCGGGCCGCTCGGGTTCAAGCCGGAGCACAACAGCCTCGACGTGCATCCGGGCGAACTGACGACGATCGTGTACGACGTGACGAACGGGCAGGGCCGGCCGGTCGTCGCGCAGGCGATTCCGAGCTACGCGCCGAAGCAGGCGACGGAGTTCTTCAAGAAGATCGAGTGCTTTTGCTTCACGCAGCAGACGCTGACCGCGAACGAGTCGCGCAAGATGCCGGTGGTGTTCGTGATCGACCCGAAATTGCCGAAGGACGTGAAGACGATCACGCTGTCGTACACGTTCTTCGAGCTGAATACCCCGGCCACGCCGGCACCGGCGCAGCGCAGTACGGCGGCGCAGGGTGCGGCGAAGCCGGACGCATGACGAAGGAGACGGGGCGATGACGGAAGTCAAGCGGAGCGGAACGTTCGGTCAGGCGCTGAAAGCGGTGCTGTGGTCGTTCTTCGGGGTGCGCAAGCGGCGCGACCTGGAGGCCGACGCGACGCAGCTCAATCCGCTGCACGTGCTGATCGTCGCGTTGCTCGCGGCCGGCGTGTTCATCGGCGTGCTGATCCTGATCGTGCGTGCCGTCGTGGGTTGAGCGCGTGCTGGCGGCGCGCGGCTAGCGGCTAGCAGCGACGAAAGAATGCAGTGCGCGGCGCCCCGGCGCGGCGTGCAGGAAAGCGCGGTGGCGGTCTCGCCGCGCAAGAAATAAAGCCGGAGCGGTTTCCGGTACACAAATTGGACTGAAGTGGAGAATCAAGCATGAGCGGTCAAAACCAGACCCCGTACTATTTCGTGCCGCATCCGTCGCAGCATCCGATCAGCGCGGCCATCGGCCTGCTGGTCATGCTCGGGTCGGCCGCGCTGTGGATCAACGGTCACGACTGGGCGCCGTTTACGGCGCTGCTCGGCCTGCTGTGGTTGCTCTTCACGCTGTATCACTGGTTCGGCGACGCGATCGCCGAATCGGAAGGCGGTCATTACGGCAAGAACGTCGACAAGTCGTACCGCTGGAGCATGAGCTGGTTCATCTTCTCGGAAGTGATGTTCTTCGGCGCATTCTTCGGCGCGCTGTTCTATGCGCGTGAGATCGCGCTGCACCAGCTCGGCAGCCTCGACTACAAGCTGATCTGGCCGGACTTCTCCGCCGTGTGGCCGAACGAAGGCCCCGCCGCGCTCGCCGGTCACTTCAAGACGATGGGCCCGTGGCCGATCCCGACGCTGAACACCGCGTTCCTGCTGTCGTCGGGCGTGACGCTGACGATCTCGCACCACGCGCTGCGCGACGATCATCGCAAGAAGGCGATTGCGTGGCTGGCCGCGACGCTCGTGTTCGGGATCTGCTTCCTGTTCCTGCAGGGCTTCGAGTACTACCACGCGTACAACGAACTGAACCTGACGCTGAACTCGGGCGTGTACGGTTCGACGTTCTTCCTGCTGACCGGCTTCCACGGCTTCCACGTGTTCCTCGGCGGCACGATGCTCGCGGTGGTGCTGGTGCGGATGATCCGCGGCCACTTCAAGCCCGATCATCACTTCGCCTTCGAAGGCGCCGCGTGGTACTGGCACTTCGTCGACGTCGTCTGGCTCGGCCTGTACGTCGTCGTCTACTGGCTGTAAATGGAACAACGGCCCGCGCAGCGATGCGCGGGCCGTTTTCATTGGTGTCGTGGGCGCGGCGGCGAAGCCGCGAGCGATACCACCCTGGCGCCGCCGCGACTCAGTCAGGCGGCGCTTTTGCTTGGTGGCGCGGCCGTGCGGCTAAATGTCACAGCGGCCGGCGCGGCAACGGCATCAACGCCCGATCGGCAGGCCGGTCGAATGGATCCAGCCCATCCAGTTCGCGAACAGGATGAGCAGAAACAGCGACACCGACAGCCCGACACGGGTGGCGAGCGACCAGACCATGCGCTTCGTATGGCCGCGGTCGTGCATCATGAAGTAGAGCGCCGAGCCCATGCTGGCAATGATGAGGACGAAGGCGATGGGAACGAGTATGTGCATGACACGAACCGGACGACGGCAATTCGAAAGGAAGAGGATAATTATCGCACTTCGCTTTCGCGCAGGTGCCGGGCGGGCCGCATGATGAAGATCCGCTGGCTGCCCGCGCTGCTGATCCTCGTCGTCGTCGCGGTCACGATCCGTCTCGGCTTCTGGCAGCGCGACCGCGCGCACCAGAAGGAAGCGCTGCAGGCGAGCATCGGGCGCTACGAACGGGCGGCGCCCGTCGACCTCGGCGCGCAGCCGGTTCCGCTCGCGTCGATCGAGTTTCATCGCGTACGGGCAAAGGGCCGTTTCATGCCCGAGCAGGCGGTGTTCCTCGACAATCGGCCGTATAACGACCAGCCGGGTTTTTACGTCGTGATGCCGTTTAAACTCACGGGCGGCGGCGTCGTGCTCGTGAACCGCGGCTGGCTGCCGCGCAACATCGCCGATCGCACGGCGATCGAGCCGTTCGCGACGCCGGCGGGCGACATCGAGATCGTCGGCATCGCGCGTGCCGACGCGTCGCGCGCGTTCGAGCTCGGCGAAGGCGGGTCGGCCGCGCACCAGAAGATCCGGCAGAACCTCGACGTCGCCGCGTATGCGAAGGAAACCGGGCTGCCGCTGCAGCCGTTCGTGATCCAGCAGACGAGCGACGACGGCGACAAGCTCGTGCGCGACTGGCCGGCGGCGACGACCGGCGTCGAGCGCAATTACGGTTACATGTTTCAGTGGTGGGCGATGGCGGCCGCCGTGCTCGGCTTCGGCCTGTACGCCGCGCGGCGTGCGGCGAAGAAGTCGGCCGGCGCGTGAGCGCCATGCCAGGACGCGGCGCCGGCGCCGCGGGTTCGTTTCGAGAGGTCTGATTTGTCCATGCAATCTCCCCGTCAGGGTCCGGCCGCTGCGCCGATGTCGCCCGCGGCCCGCAAGCGCGGCCGCTGGATGCTCGTGCTGCTGGGTCTCGTGTGCGCCGCGCCGATGATCGCGTCGTACTTCACCTATTACGTGATCAAGCCGAAGGGCGGGTCGACGAACTACGGCACGCTGATCGAGCCGCAGCGCCCGATCCCGGCGGATCTGCAGGTCACCGACGAAACCGGCAAGACGGTGCCGCTGTCGTCGCTGCGCGGGGTCTGGCTGTTCGTGATGACCGACCGCAGCGCGTGCGACGACGCCTGCGCGCAGAAGCTTTATTTCATGCGTCAGGTCCGCGTCACGCAGGCGGGCGAACGGCACCGGATCACGATGGTGTGGCTGCGCAGCGATGCGGGCGCGATGCCGCAGAAGGTGCTGGATGCGTATCCGGACACGCGCCGGCTCGTCGCCGATCCGGCCGCGGTGGCCGCGTGGCTGCCGGCCGATGCCGGCACGAAGGACAGCGACCACATCTACATGGTCGACCCGAACGGCAACCTGATGATGCGTTTCCCGAAAGACCCGAATCCCAGCAAGATCAAGTCGGACGTGACGAAGCTGCTGAAGTGGTCGAGCATCGGTTAAGGCGAGAGAACGAGGCACCATTCCGATGTCGTATCTACTGCAACTCGGCCTGATCGGCTTGTGCATCGCGCTGCTGCCGCTGTCGTACGTGTGGGTGAAGGCCGACGACGACAAGTTCCGCAAGCTCGTGTGGATCACCACGTTCCTGACGCTCGACCTCGTGATGTTCGGCGGCTTCACGCGGCTGACCGATTCGGGCCTCGGCTGCCCCGACTGGCCCGGCTGCTACGGCACGTCGTCGCCGTTCATCGCGCACGCGGCGATCACGGCCGCGCACCAGGCGATGCCGACCGGGCCGGTCAGCATGACGAAGGCGTGGATCGAGATGATCCACCGCTATTTCGCGATGGCGATCGGCGTGCTGATCATCGCGCAGACGGTGATCGCATGGGCCGCGCGGCTGCGCCGCCGCCCGCTGCACGTGTCGCCGTGGTGGCCGACGAGCCTGCTGCTGCTGATTCTCGTGCAGGGCGCGTTCGGCGCATGGACGGTCACGATGAAGCTGCAACCGGTGATCGTCACGATCCACCTGCTGCTCGGTCTCACGCTGCTCGGCACGCTGGGCTGGCTCGCGGCGCGGCAGACGCCGCTGCCGTCGTATGACCCCGAGGCCGGGCGTTACCGTGCGGCCGCGCTCGCGGCGCTCGTGCTGCTGGTCGTGCAGATCGCGCTCGGCGGCTGGGTGAGCACCAACTACGCGGTGCTCGCGTGCACCGACTTCCCGACCTGCAACGGCCAGTGGATTCCGCCGATGGACTTCCAGCACGGCTTCCACCTGTGGCGCGCGCTCGGAATGACGAAGGACGGCGACGCGATCACGCAGGACGCGCTGGTCGCGATCCACTGGACGCACCGCACGTTCGCGTTCGTCGTGGTCGCGTATCTGGTCGCGTTCGCGCTGAAGATGCGCCGCTTCGACTCGCTGCGGCGGCCCGCGAACGGCGTGCTGCTGGTCGTCCTGCTGCAGTTCGTGACGGGCCTGACCAACATCGTGCTGCAGTGGCCGCTGCCCGTCGCCGTCGCGCACAACGGCGGGGCCGCGATCCTGCTGCTGCTCGTCGTCATGTTAAACTTTCGCATCCTTTCAAGCCGCCCCGGCCGTGTCGCGCAGCCTGCGCGCGACGCCGCCCCGGCGTGACCGTCCCCATGCAAAGCACCCTCTCCCAATCGCCCGGTAGCCGCTTTTCCCAGTACATGGCGCTGACGAAGCCGCGTGTCACGCAGCTCGCGGTGTTCTGCGCGGTGATCGGCATGTTCCTCGCGACGCCGGGCATGGTGCCGTGGCATGTACTGATCGGCGGCACCGTCGGCATCTGGTTGCTGGCCGGCGCCGCGTTCGCGATCAACTGCCTCGTCGAACAGAAGATCGACGCGATGATGCGCCGCACCGCGTGGCGTCCGTCCGCGCGCGGCGAGATCACGACGCCGCAGATCCTGCTGTTCTCGGCCGTGCTCGGCAGCGTCGGCGCATGGACGCTCTATACGTTCACGAACCCGCTGACGATGTGGCTGACGATCGCGACGTTCGTCGGCTACGCGGTGATCTACACGCTGCTGCTCAAGCCGATGACGCCGCAGAACATCGTGATCGGCGGCGCGTCGGGCGCGATGCCGCCGGCGCTCGGCTGGGCCGCCGTCACCGGCGCGGTGCCGGGCGACGCGTGGATCCTCGTGCTGATCATCTTCGTCTGGACGCCGCCGCATTTCTGGGTGCTCGCGCTGTATCGCCGCAAGGATTACGAGAACGCCGGGCTGCCGATGCTGCCCGTCACGCACGGCGAGAAGTTCACGCGGCTGCACATCCTGCTGTACACGGTGATCCTGTTCGCGGTCACGCTGATGCCGTTCATTTCCGGGATGAGCGGGGCCGTCTACCTGACGAGCGCGGTGCTGCTCGGCGCGGTGTTCCTCGCGTATGCGTGGAAGATCCATCGCGACTATTCGGACGAACTCGCCCGCAAGGCCTTCCGCTACTCGATCGTCTATCTGTCGCTGCTGTTTGCCGCGCTGCTCGTCGATCACTATGCACGCCCGCTGCTCGGCGTGTAACCGCACGGTTTGAACGCAATGCTTCCATCACGGTTCGGGCGCCGCGCGCGCCAAGGCTGGATGCTCGCGTGCGCATTCACGGCAGCGCTGCTGCTCGCCGGATGCGACAACGCGCCGAAATTCCAGAATCTCGACATCACCGGCAACACGCAGTTCGGCTCCGATTTCTCGCTGCCCGATACCACCGGCAAGGTGCGCACGCTCGCCGACTTCAAGGGTAAGGCCGTCGTGATGTTCTTCGGCTATACGCATTGCCCGGACGTGTGCCCGACCACGATGGCCGAATTGTCCGAAGCGCTGAAGCAGCTCGGCCCCGACGCCGCGAAACGCGTGCAGGTGCTGTTCGTCACCGTCGATCCGGAACGCGACACGCCGGCGCTGCTCGGCCAGTACGTGCCCGCGTTCGATCCGTCGTTCATCGGCCTGCGGCCGGCCGACGAAGCGGCGCTGAAGAAGGTCACGAAGGATTTCCGCGTGTACTACGCGAAGGTGCCCGGCAAGACGCTCGGCAGCTACACGATGGATCACACGGCCGCGAGCTACGTGTTCGACCGCGACGGCAAGCTGCGCCTGTTCGTGCGCGACGGCCAGGGCCCGGCCCCGTGGGTCCACGACCTGAAGCTGCTGGTCGACTGACCGGCAACCGCCGGGCGCCCGGTCCGGCGTTTCGCGTGACGGCCGTTTTTGCGCCGTCACGTTTTCCCGCTCTCGTTGTCGTGCGCATGCGCTGCCCGCCGGGCGGCGCGTCGGCATGCGCGCGTATTGCGCACGTATTGCGCCGAAGCCGCGTTACGGCAGCGCCGGCACGTTGAAGCCCGACGCGGCGCGCGTGATCCGGAATTCCGTCACGCGATAGGTGGCGAGCCCCTCGGTGACGAACGGGTCGGTTTCGAGGATCGCGTCGAGTGCGTCGCGATCGATGCGGGCCGCGAGGATCACGCCGCCTTCGCGCGGCACCTTCGGCCCCGCCGCGATGAAGATGCCCTTGTCGAACTGCGGCTGAAGGTACGCGCGGTGGCGTTCGAGCGCGTCGTCGATGCGCTCGAGCGACGCGGTGTAGTGGATGTCGATGACGTACATGGATGGCCCTGGAATGATGCCGGCGCTTTGTGCGCCGGTCAGCCGGTCTTTTTAGCACAGCGGATGCGGGCTGTCGCGCCGGCGGGCGGTGCGTTTGTCGATCTCCGGTTCGCCGGGTTCGCGTGTATTCAAGATGTAAGCCTCGTTGCCGTAAATAAAAGAGCAACCGTTTGCGCGCGGCAGGCCGTTCGCGCGCCGGATGCATCGACATCGACAGAGGCACGCAGATGAGCAGAATGAGTTTGAACCGCAAGCTGTGGCTCGCGCTTGCGCTGGTATGGATCGGTCTTCTGGGCGTCGGCGCATGGAGCGCCTACGAGACGCGCGCGACGATGCTCGCCGAACGCAAGGCGGGCATCGCGAATCTCGTCGACTCGGCGGCGGGCATCGTGAAGGCCTATCACGCGCTCGCGCAGAACGGCACGCTGCCCGAGGCCGACGCGAAGCGCGACGCGCTCGCGAGTCTCGCCGCGATGCGCTACGGCGATTCGGGCTATGTGTTCGTGATGGATTCGAAGCCGGTCGTGCTGATGCATCCGACGCTGCCGAAGCTCGTCGACACGCAGGTCGGCGACTATCTCGATCCGGACGGCAAGCCGCTGTTCGTGACGATCCTGAACGCCGCGAAGGCAACCGGCAGCGGGTTCGCCGAATATCGCGGGCGCTTGCCGCACAGCGAGACGGCCGTGCCGAAGATCAGCTACGTCACGCGGTTCGCGCCGTGGGACTGGAACATCTCGAGCGGCGTGTTCCTCAAGGACATCGACACCGTCTACTACCGGACGCTGCTCGGCCACCTGGCCGTGGTGTTCGTGATCGGCTTCGTGATCAGCGCGGCGATGCTGGTGATCATCCGCAACGTGCGCGGCAGCCTCGGCGGCGAGCCGGACGAAGCGGCCGCGCTCGCGGCGCGCATCGCGCAGGGCGACCTCACGCTGCCGGTGCCGGTGCGCGCGGGCGACCGCACGAGCATGATGGCCGCGATGCACGACATGCAGGCGCGGCTGCAGGCGACGATCGGCGGGATTCGCCAGTCGGCCGAAGCGATCGCGTCGGCGAGCCGCCAGATCTCGGCCGGCAACGACGACCTGTCGCAGCGCACCGAGGAGCAGGCCGCGTCGCTCGAGGAAACGGCCGCGAGCATGGAGCAGCTGACCGCGACGGTGAAGCAGAACGCCGACAACGCGCGGCAGGCGAGCGGGCTCGCGAACAACGCGTCGGACATCGCGCGCACCGGCAGCGACGTCGTGAACCGCGTGATCGGCACCATGGGCGAGATCGACGACAGTTCGCGCAAGATCGCCGACATCATCGGCGTGATCGAGGGCATCGCATTCCAGACCAACATCCTCGCGCTGAACGCGGCGGTCGAGGCCGCCCGTGCGGGCGAGCAGGGGCGCGGCTTCGCGGTGGTCGCGGGCGAGGTGCGTTCGCTCGCGCAGCGCAGCGCGACGGCCGCGAAGGAGATTCGCGAGCTGATCGTCGATTCGGTCGAGCGCGTGCGCAACGGCTCGACGCTGGTCGGCCAGGCCGGCACGACGATGGGCGAGATCCTGCAGGCGGTCGCGCGCGTGACCGACATCATGGGCGAGATCGCGGCCGCGTCCGAGGAGCAGGCGAGCGGCATCACGCAGGTCGGGCGCGCGGTCACGCAGATGGACCAGGTGACGCAGCAGAACGCGGCGCTGGTCGAGGAAGCCGCGGCGGCGGCCGCGTCGCTGCAGGAGCAGGCCGCACGGCTGCGCGATGCGGTCGGCGCGTTCCGGGTCGGCAATGCCGGCGGCGCGTCGACGCGCAGAGCCGGCGCACGGGCGGCCGAGCCGGCCTTCGGCAAGCAGACGGCCGACGAGGCGGTGGCGGCGTGACGCGGTCGGTCGACGAACTGATCCGTTGAGCGAGAAATGCAACTAACGGCCGAGTCGACACGTCGGCCGCCAGCACTGCGCTGGTGCATACCCATATGAGCGGGATGTATTTCACTTCCCACCGATCCTGTGACACCATTTGGCCCTTCCTGCGAGTCCGGGCATACCCGTATCGCGCCCCATTTCAAGTAAGCAAGCAAGCGAGAAACAGATGAAGCGTCGCAGTCTCCTGAAGGTATTTTCCGTGTTGGCCACCGGTGCCGCGCTGACGCTGTCGGCCGGCGCGCACGCCGAAGACAAGGTGATCAAGGTCGGCACGGTCGCCGGCCCGGATTCGGAAGTGTGGCAAGTCGTGCAGAAGGTCGCGAAAGAGAAGGAAGGCCTGAACGTGAAGGTCATCGAGTTCAACGACTACGTGCAGCCGAACGCGGCGCTCGATTCGGGCGACCTCGACGCGAACAGCTTCCAGCACCAGCCCTACCTCGACAGCCAGGTGAAGCAGCGCGGCTACAAGATCGTCAGCGCGGGCCTGACCTACATCTCGCCGATCGGCGTGTACTCGAAGAAGTTCAAGTCGCTGAAGGATCTGCCGCAGGGCGCGAAGCTCGCGGTGCCGAACGATCCGTCGAACGAAAACCGCGCGCTGCTGCTGCTGCAGACGCAAGGCGTGATCAAGCTGAAGGCGGGCGCCGGCACGGGCGGCAACAACGCGACGGTGCTCGACATCGCCGAGAACCCGAAGAAGCTGAAGATCTCCGAACTCGACGCCGCGCAACTGCCGCGCGTGCTGTCGGACGTCGATGCGGCCGTGATCAACACCAACTACGCGCTGGCCGCGAACCTGCAGCCGACCAAGGACGCGATCGCACTCGAGGCGCTGACCAGCCCGTACGCGAACCTGATCGCCGTGCGCGCGAAGGACAAGGATCAGCCGTGGGTGAAGAAGCTGGTCAAGGCGTACCAGTCGCCGGAAGTGAAGGAATTCATCAAGAAGCAGTTCAAGGGCTCGATGGTCGCGTCGTTCTGAACGCCGCCCACCGGTCGGACCGCTGAACGAACAGGGCCTGCATCGCGCAGGCCCTTTTTTCATTGGCGCGGCACGCGCGCCTATACCTACATCTCCCCGCGCCGCGAGCAGATCGACATGATCTGCTGGATCGCGTAGTTGTCGCGCACGCCGGGCAGCGATTGCACGACGCACTCGTGAAAGCGCCGCTCGCGCGGCAGCAGCATCGCGTTGTTGCGGTACAGCGCGTCGCACGAGCGCTGGATCAACTGGGCCGCCGCGCCGTTGCGGCTTTCGCGCAGCGCATTGAGCATGCAGTCGTCGTATTGCGCGCTGCCGTCGGTCAGTGCGAACGCCGCGCCCGGCAGCGCCAGCGCGACGGCGGCGAACGCGCCGGCTCGGATACCCCGTTTCATCTGCCCTCCGATGGAGTGGATTGGGTCGGCCGACAGCATAGCGTAAAGCCATGAGCACGGCTGACGCGTTGGCCGCCGCGCGCCGGAGCCGCCACCGGCGGGGCTTTGGACGCCTTCGCGGGGCCTCGGCGAGGGCGGCGTCCGGCGCGCCGCGTGAAAGCGTGGAGTCAGGCGGTGGTCTGCGGAAATGGTATCCTCGTGCGTTCGCCGCTGCATGCTTTCCCGGAGCATGCGCGGGCCGATCGCCCGCGTTTCGTACGCACGGGCGGCGCCCGCCCGACGGCGGCGGGAATCCATCATCCAGAACCGACACAATACGGGGGAGACATACCCATGAAGCGATTCAAGACTTTCGCGATCCGTTCGATCACGGCCGGCGTCGCCGCATTCGCGCTGGCCGGCGCCGCGCATGCCCAGACCGTCAAGGTGCTGTCGATCGTCGACCATCCGGCGCTCGACGCGATCCGCGACGGCGTGCGCGCCGAACTGAAGGCGGAAGGTTACGGCGACGACAAGCTCAAGTGGGAATACCAGAGCGCGCAGGGCAACACGGGCACGGCCGCGCAGATCGCGCGCAAGTTCGTCGGCGACAAGCCCGACGTGATCGTCGCGATCGCGACGCCGGCCGCGCAGTCGGTCGTCGCCGCGACGAAGAGCGTGCCGGTCGTCTACTCGGGCGTCACCGACCCGGTCGCCGCGCAGCTCGTGAAGGGCTGGGGCCCGTCGGGCACCAACGTGACGGGCGTGTCCGACAAGCTGCCGCTCGATCGCCAGGTCGCGCTGATCAAGCGCGTCGTGCCGAATGCGAAGACGGTCGGCATGGTCTACAACCCGGGCGAGGCGAATTCGGTCGTCGTCGTGAAGGAGCTCAAGGAGATCCTCGCGAAGCAGGGGATGACGCTGAAGGAAGCGGCCGCGCCGCGTACCGTCGACATCGGCCCGGCCGCGAAGAGCCTGATCGGCAAGGTCGACGTGATCTACACGAACACCGACAACAACGTCGTGTCCGCGTACGAAGCGCTCGTGAAGGTCGCGAACGAAGCGAAGATCCCGCTCGTCGCGGGCGATACCGACAGCGTGAAGCGCGGCGGCATCGCGGCGCTCGGCATCAACTACGGCGACCTCGGCCGCCAGACCGGCAAGGTCGTCGCGCGCATCCTGAAGGGCGAGAAGCCGGGCGCGATCGCGTCGGAGACGAGCAGCAACCTCGAGCTGTTCGTCAATACGGGCGCGGCCGCGAAGCAGGGTGTCACGCTGTCGCCGGATCTCGTGAAGGAAGCGAAGACGGTCATCAAGTAAGCCGCGGCCCGACGCCGCGCTGGCAGGCCCGATCCGGGCCTCGACGACATCGCCGGACGGGCGGCCTCCACCCGGGGCCGCCCGTTCGCTTCGCCCGGCCGTACACGTCCGGCCGGGAAGCAACAGGATTTCCCCATCATGTCTCTGTTCTCGTTTCTGGGCGCACTGGAGATCGGCCTGATCTTCAGCCTCGTCGCCCTCGGGGTGCTGATCTCGTTTCGCATCCTCAACTTCCCCGACCTCACCGTCGACGGCAGCTTTCCGCTCGGCGGCGCCGTCGCCGCGACGCTGATCTCGGCTGGCCATGACCCATTCACGTCGACCGTGATCGCGATCGTCGCGGGCGCGCTGGCCGGCTTCGTCACCGGCTGGCTGAACGTGCGCCTGAAGATCATGGATCTGCTCGCCAGTATCCTGATGATGATCGCGCTCTACTCGGTGAACCTGCGGATCATGGGCCGGCCGAACGTGCCGCTGATCACGGAGCCGACCCTCTTCACCGTGCTGCAGCCCGACTGGATGCCCGATTACGTGCTGCGCCCGGCGCTGCTCGCGATCGTCGTCGTGGTCGCGAAGCTCGGCCTCGACTGGTTCTTCTCGTCGCAGCTCGGCCTCGCGATGCGCGCGACCGGCGCGAACCCGCGGATGGCGCGTGCGCAAGGCATCGCGACCGGCCGCGCGACGCTCGCCGGGATGGCGTTGTCGAACGCGCTCGTCGCACTCGCGGGCGCCCTGTTCGCGCAGACGCAGGGCGGCTCCGACATCTCGATGGGGATCGGCACGATCGTGATCGGGCTGGCCGCGGTGATCATCGGCGAGACGCTGCTGCCCGCGCGCCGGCTGGTGCTGACGACGCTCGCCGTCGTGCTCGGCGCGATCGTCTACCGCTTCTTCATCGCGCTCGCGCTGAACAGCGAATTCATCGGCCTGAAGGCGCAGGACCTGAACCTCGTGACGGCCGCGCTCGTCACGATCGCGCTGGTGCTGCCGGCGACGCGCAAGAAGCTGTTCGCGCGCAAGAACGGAGGGGCATGACATGCTGTCCGCACACGATCTCAAACTCACGTTCAATCCCGGCACGCCGATCGAGACGCGCGCGCTGCGCGGGCTGTCGCTCGAGATTCCCGACGGCCAGTTCGTCGCGGTGATCGGCTCGAACGGCGCCGGCAAGTCGACCTTCCTCAATGCGGTCAGCGGCGACCAGCGCGTCGATGCGGGGCGCATCGCGATCGACGGCACGGACGTCACGCGCAAGGCCGCGTGGGATCGCGCGCACCTCGTCGCGCGCGTGTTCCAGGACCCGATGGCCGGCACCTGCGAGGCGCTGACGATCGAGGAGAACATGGCGCTCGCGATGGCGCGTGGTGCCCGGCGCGGTTTCCGGGCGGCGCTCGACCGGCCGTCGCGCGAGCTGTTCCGTGACAAGCTGCGACTGCTGAACCTCGGGCTGGAAAACCGGTTGACCGACCGGATCGGGCTGCTGTCGGGCGGCCAGCGGCAGGCGGTGAGCCTGCTGATGGCGTCGCTGCGGCCGTCGCGAATCCTGCTGCTCGACGAGCACACGGCCGCGCTCGACCCGAAGACGGCCGCGTTCGTGCTGGAGCTGACCGCGCGCATTGTCGCCGAGAGCAAGCTGACGACGATGATGGTCACGCACAGCATGCGGCAGGCGCTCGACTACGGCGACCGCACGGTGATGCTGCACCAGGGGCAGGTCGTGCTCGACGTGTCGGGCGAGGCGCGTCGCGGGCTCGACGTGCCGGACCTGCTGCAGATGTTCGAGAAGGTGCGGCACGAGCAGCTCGACGACGACGCGCTGCTGCTCGGCTGACGGGCGGCCGGTGCGGTGCGGGGTGCTGCATCGTGCCGGTTCTCCGGCGGGTTGGCGTGCCGGCCCGGCCGGGCCGGCACGATCCGGGCACGCCCGCTCCGGCGCGGCGTAACATGACGGCCACGCCGGCTTTCCCGTCGTTTTTCCTCTGACGAAAACCGGTTCTACACCGGTGCTGTGCGGCGCGGACGCATTGCCATATACTGTATATCCATACAGTTGTGGGTAGCGTCATGCTCGCATCCTCCATTGCTCCCGAATCCCTTCATCCGTCCCTTTGGCGCGGCTCGCAGCTCGCGCGCGGCGGTCCGCGCACGATCGACACGGGCTTCGCGCCGCTGTCGGCCGAGCTGCCGGGTGGCGGCTGGCCGGTCGGCGGCCTCGTCGAACTGCTGGCCGCGCAGCCGGGCTGCGGCGAGATGCGGCTGCTCGCGCCCGCGCTCGCCCGCAGCGTCAGCGCGCGGCGGCCGCTCGCGCTCGTCGCGCCGCCGCAGTCGCCGCATGCCACCGCGCTCGCCAGTCTCGGCGTGCCGGCCGATACGCTGCTGTGGCTGCGCGCCGGTAGCCGCACCGATGCGCTGTGGGCCGCCGAGCAGGCGCTCAAGACCGGCTGTTGCGGCGCGCTGCTGCTCTGGCAGGACGCGCGGCCCGATGCGCTGCGGCGCCTGCATCTCGCGGCCGCGCGCACCGGCGACACGCTGTTCGTGATGCTGCGTCCGCTGTCAGCCGCGCGGCAGCCGTCGCCGGCCGTGCTGCGCGTCGCGCTGTATCCGGTGCCGGGCGGCGTGTCGCTCGACATCGTCAAGCGTCGCGGGCCCGCGCGCAGCGAGCCGCTCGTGCTCGATTTGCCGTCGCCCATCGTGGAGAGCCGCTATGCGCGTCTTGCTCGGCATCCATCTGCCGCGCCTGCCGCTCGACGTGTGCGCCCCGCCGCCGTCTGACGCGGCGGCCGGCGAGGCCAGCGAGGCAGGCTGCGCGGTGCTCGAGCAGGGTGTCGTGCTGATCGCCGATGCGGCCGCGCGCCGGCAGGGCGTGCGCGCGGGCATGAAGCGCGGCGGCGTGCTCACGCTCGCGCCGGACACGCTGCTCGTCGAGCGCGATCCCGCCCGCGAAGCCGATGCGCTGCGCGCGGTCGCGCTCGCGTTGCTGCGCTTCTCGCCGTGCGTCGCGCTCGGCGACGAAGCCACGCTGATCGTCGACGTCGGTCCGAGCCTGCGGCTGTTCGGCGGGCTGCCGTCGCTGTGCCGCCAGGTGCGCGCGACGCTCGCGGCGCTCGGCTACGCGGCGCGCCTGGCCGCCGCGCCGACCGGGTGCGGCGCGTGGCTGCTCGCGCGCACGTCGGCGCGGGCACGCATCCGGCGCCGCGTCGCGCGCCAGGGCTCGCTCGTCCGCACGCTCGATCGGTTGCCGTGCATGCTGCTGCCCGATGCGCGTCCGTATGCGGGCTGGTTCGACGGCCTCGGCTGCCGCACGCTCGCCGATCTGCGCCGGCTGCCGCGCGCGGGGCTGCAGCGGCGCTGCGGTCCCGCGCTACTGGCCGCGCTCGATCGGGCGTACGGCGAAGCGGTCGAGCCGCTCGCATGGATGGCGGTGCCGCCCGTGTTCGACGTGCGGCTCGAATTGCCGGAGCGCGTCGAATACGCGGAAGCCGTGCTGTTCGCCGCGCGGCGGCTCGTCGTGCAGCTGTGCGGCTGGCTGGCCGCGCGGCAACTGTCGCTGGCCGCGATGACCTTCGATCTCGAGCACGAGCGCGGCCGCCAGGCCGTGCCGCCGACCCCGCTCGAGCTCGCGTTCGCGGCGCCCGTGCGCGACGAAGCGCATTTCATGCGGCTGCTGGGCGAGCGGCTCGCGCGCGTCGAGTTGCCGGCCGCGGTGATCGCGGTGCGGCTGAAGGCCACGCGCGTCGAATCGGTCGCGCCGCCGGCCGACGATCTTTTTCCCGAGCCGGGCGGTACGCGGGAAACCCGCGAGCGGTTGTTCGAACTGCTGGTCGCGCGGCTGGGCGCGGACAACGTGCTGCGCGCGGCGCCTGTCGCCGATTACCGGCCCGAAGCCGCGAACCGTTGGCTACCGCTCGATGCGCAGCCCGGCAAGCCCGCTGCTGTTTCACCCGCCGCGCCGCCGCGTCCCGCGTGGCTGCTGGCCGAGCCGCTGCCGTTGCTGATGCGCGGCGAGCGGCCGGTATTTCATACGCCGCTCCGGATGATGTCGTCGGTCGAGCGGATCGAGGCCGGGTGGTTCGACGGGCAGCTCGCTGCACGCGATTACCACGTCGCGCAGGACGAAGAGGGTGCGTGCTATTGGGTGTTCAGGGAGCGGACGAGCAGTCAGGCTGCGCCGCGCTGGTTCCTGCACGGCCTGTTCGGGTGAACGAAGATGGTTGCGGAATTCAGCTTGCTGCCCGATTACGCGGAGTTGTTCTGCCGCTCGAATTTTTCGTTCCTGCATGGCGCATCGCATGCGGAGGAACTGGTCGAGCGCGCCGACGAACTTGGCTATCGCGGGATCGCGATCACCGACGAATGCTCGCTCGCCGGCGCGCCGCGCATGCATGTCGCCGCTAAAGAGAAAGGGCTGTCGCTCGTCATCGGTTCGTATTTCGACGTCACGCCGGATGACGTCGCACCCGGCCACGACCCGGGCCCCGGTGCGTTCGGGCTCGTGTTGCTCGCGCAGAACCGCGAAGGGTACGGCAATCTGTCCGAGCTGATTTCATGGCGGCGGATGGAGGCTCCGAAGGGGACGTACAAGCTGACGTCGCGGATGCTGTCGGCGCCGCCGGCGAAGTTTGCACACCTGCGCGGGATGCCCGACTGCTTCGCGATTCTCGTGCCGACGTATCCGGTGCGGGCGGACGTGCTCGATGCGCAGGTCGCGTGGTTTCGCGCGACGTTCGGCGAGCGTGCGCGGCTCGGGCTCGTGCAGTTGCAGCGCGCGCTCGACGGCGTGCAGCGCGACGAGATTCGTGCGGCCGGCAAACGGCGCGGCGTGCGACTCGTCGCGCTCGGCGACGTGACGATGCACGTGCGCTCGTGCAAGCCGCTGCAGGACGTGATGACGGCGATTCGTGTCGGGATGCCGGTGGCCGAGTGCGGCTATGCGCTCGCGCCGAATGCGGAGCAGCATTTGCGTTCGCGCGGGCGGATCGCGAAGTTGTTTTCGTCCGAAGAGATTGGCGAAACCTGCGCGATTCTCGATGCATGTGACGTCAATCTCGGCAAGCTGCGCTACGAGTATCCCGACGAGATCGTGCCGAAGGGGCTCACGCCGACGCGTTATCTGGAACAGGAAACCTTCGCAGGCGCGGCCGTGCGTTACCCGCAGGGCATTCCGGAGAAGGTCGAAAAGCTGATCCGCCATGAACTCGACCTGATTGCGAAGCTGAGCTACGAACCGTTCTTCCTGACCGTCTACGACATCGTCAAATACGCGCGCAGCCAGAATATCCTGTGCCAGGGCCGCGGCTCGGCCGCGAATTCGGTCGTCTGCTATTGCCTCGGCATCACCGAGGTCGATCCCGATCAGAGCACGATGCTGTTCGAGCGCTTCATCAGCGAGAAGCGAGGCGAGCCGCCTGATATCGACGTCGACTTCGAGCATCAGCGCCGCGAAGAGGTGATCCAGCACATCTACGAAAAATACGGCAAGGATCGCGCCGCGCTTGCCGCCGCCGTTTCGACGTATCGCCCGCGCGGCGTGCTGCGTGAAACCGGCAAGGCGCTCGGCGTCGATCCGATGCTGGTGGATCGCGTCGCGAAGGGCCATCGCTGGTTCGACGGCAGCCGCGATCTGCTGCAGCAATTCGCGTCGACCGGGCTCGATCCGGCGACGCCGATCATTCAGACATGGGCCGAACTGGCGGGGCGCCTGCTCAACTTTCCGCGCCACCTGTCGCAGCATTCGGGCGGCTTCGTGATCAGCCGCGGCAAGCTCACGCGGCTCGTGCCGGTCGAAAATGCGGCGATGGACGGGCGGCGCGTGATTCAGTGGGACAAGGACGATCTCGAAGCGCTCGGGCTGATGAAGGTCGACGTGCTCGCGCTCGGCATGCTGTCGGCGCTGCATCGCGCGTTCGACCTGCGCACCGCGTGGCGCGGGCCAGCGAAGGACGGCAAGCCATTCACGCTGAAACACATTCCGCAGGATGACAAGGCAACCTACGACATGATCTGCCGTGCCGATACCGTCGGCGTGTTCCAGATCGAATCGCGCGCGCAGATGTCGATGTTGCCGCGGTTGAGGCCGCGCAACTACTACGATCTCGTCGTCCAGGTGTCGATCGTGCGGCCCGGTCCGATTCAAGGCGGCGCGGTGCATCCGTATTTGAAGCGGCGCAGGATCGTGGCCGGCGAAGAGAAGGGGGAGGTCACGTATCCGAGCGACGCGCTCAAGGAAGTGCTCGTTCGCACGCTGGGTGTGCCGATCTTCCAGGAGCAGGTGATGCAGATCGCGATCGTTGCGGCCGGTTTTACACCCGGCGAAGCGGATGACTTGCGCCGCGCGATGGCCGCGTGGAAGCGCAAGGGCAATCTCGAGAAATATCAGGACAAGATCATCAGCGGGATGCTCGAACGCAACTACACGCGCGAATTCGCCGAGCAGATCTTCGAACAGATCAAGGGCTTCGGCGAATACGGTTTCCCCGAGAGCCACGCCGCCAGCTTCGCGAAACTCGCGTACGCGAGCAGCTGGCTCAAATGCCACGAACCCGCGATCTTCCTCGCCGCGCTGCTGAACAGCCAGCCGATGGGGTTCTACCCGCCGTCGCAGCTCGTGCAGGACGCGAAGCGTCATCGCGTGAAGGTGCTGCCGATCGACGTCACGCAAAGCGGTTGGGAAGCGTCGCTCGAAGCACTGCCCGATCAGCCGCCCCCGCATGGTCAACCGGCCGTGCGGCTCGGCCTGTCGCTCGTGCGCGGCCTGAGCGAAGCCGCCGCGCGGCGCATCGAAGCCGCTCGTACCGCCGGCCCGTTCGATAGCGTCGACAGCCTCGCCCGTCGCGCGCAGCTCGAACGCCGCGATCTCGAGGTGCTTGCCGCCGCGAATGCGCTCGCGACGCTCGCCGGCCATCGCCGCGATGCGCTGTGGCAGGCCGTCGCCGCGGCGCCGGAGCGCGACCTGCTCGCCGCCGCGCCGATCGACGAGGTGGAGCAGCCCGCGCTCGGCGCGCCGTCGGAAGCCGACGACATCCTCGCCGACTATCACACCACCGGCCTCACGCTGAACCGCCACCCGGTCGCGCTGCTGCGGCCGGCCTTGCGCGCGCAGCGGCTGTCGTCGGCGGCCGAGTTGCGCGAGCGTCCCGACGGCCGGCTCGCACGCGCATGCGGGCTCGTGATCGCGCGACAGATGCCGGGCACCGCGAAGGGCGTGATGTTCATGACGCTCGAGGACGAAACGGGCTGCGTGAACGTGATCGTCCGGCCCGAACTGCTCGCGCGGCAGCGCCGCGAAACGCTCGATTCGCGGCTGCTTGCGGCGTCCGGCGTGTGGCAAGTCGTGAGCGACGTGCGGCACCTCGTCGCGCAGCATTTCGAGGATCTGACGCCGCTGCTCGGCGGCCTGCGCACGTCGAGCCGCGAATTCCACTAAGGCCGGCATGCAGCGCCGGCACGCGCGCGGCACGACGGGTACGATGCCGCACGGCACGGCACGGCACGGCACGGCACGGCACGGCACGGCACGGGACCGACACCGACACCGACACCGCCGCCGCACCACCACCCAAGACCACAAGCCGCCCCCCATACGCGTTACGGCATCACCGGCGGATGGTAAGCGAGCGTACCGGCGAGGGCCCACAGCATGAAGATCACGAGCGGCAGGTGCACGACCAGTTGCGTGAACGTGAAGCCGACGATGTCGCGCGCCCGCAAGCCGAGCACGCCGAGCAGCGGCAGCATCCAGAACGGATTGATCAGGTTCGGCAACGCCTCGGCCGCGTTGTAGACCGTCACGGCCCAGCCCAGATGAACCTGCAGCAGTTTGGCTGCCTCGATCACGTACGGCGCCTCGATGATCCACTTGCCGCCACCGGACGGCACGAAGAACCCGAGCACGGCCGAATACACGCCCATCACCGCGGGGAACGACGCATGCGACGACATCGCGACGAAGAAGTGGGCGAGGTGATCGGACAGCGGCAGCCCGGTGGGCGCGGCCGCCTTGGTCAGGATGTACGCGATCCCGCCGTACAGCGGAAACTGGATCAGCACGCCCGCGACCGACGGCACCGAACGCGCGACGGCATTGAGGAAGCGCCGCGGCCGCCAGTTCAGCAGCATGCCCAGCAGCAGGAACAGGAAATTGTACGTGTTCAGGTTCGAGATCGCGATCAGCGGATTTTTCGTCGTGAACTCGTGCCACGCCCAGATCGCGCCGATCGCCACGATCACGACGGTGACGAGCGGGCTGTATTCGAGCCAGTCGCCCGGGCGGCTGGGGCGGGCGAGCGCGGTATGGCTTTCGTCGAGCGCAATGCCGAGCGCCGTCGCGGTCTTCGCCCGCGCGTCGTTCGGCGCGGACAGATACGCGATCAGCAGCGACGCGACGGTCAGCACCGCGGCCATCAGCATCGACTGCGGGAGAAAGATCGTCTCGGTGAACGGGATGACGCCGGAGATCGCCAGCAGCGCCTTGGGCAGGCTGTCCGGATTCGCCTGCAATTGCGACGCGGACGAACTCAAACCCAGCGCCCACGTCGCGCCCATGCCGAGATAAGCGGCCGCGCCGGCCGCGCGGTAATCCATCCGCAGATCGGTGCGGCGCGCGAGCGCACGCACCAGCAGGCCGCTGAAGATCAGGCTGATCGCCCAGTTGAACAGCGACGCGACGATGCTGACGAGCGCGACGAACGTCACCGCGGCGCGCCCGGACGCGGGCACGCGCGCAAGCGCACCGATCAGCCGCGACGCAGGCGGCGACACCGCGACGACATAACCCGAGATCGCGACGATCGCCATCTGCATCGTGAACGGGATGAGGCTCCAGAAGCCGTCGCCGAACGCCACGCCGACCCGCGTGACCGGCGCCCCGACCGCCAGGGCGCCCGCCGCCACGATCATCACCGCGAGCGCGGCGAAGATATAGGCGTCCGGGAACCACTTCTCCGACCAGCGCGCCATGCCCGCGGCCATCCGTTCAAGCGCACGTTCGCGGTCCGCCGCCGGCGCGTCGCCGCGCTGCACGTTCATCAGCTCTTTCATCTCGATCTCCTTGCCCGTCACGGGTTCAATTCGCTTTTTCATGGATTTGAATGGCCGCGGCCAGATCCTCCAGCGCGGTGCCGACGGCCTTGAACACGGTGCGCTGCAGGTCGTTCGTCCGGCCCTGCGCGTCGCCCCGGCACAGCGCCGTCAGCGTCCGGCTCAGGTGCTCGGGCGCAATGACGTTGCGCGCCAGCGGGCCCAGCAGGTCGCCGGATTTTTGCGCGGCCTCGTCCGTGTCGACGTAAATCTCCGCGTGCCGGAAGCAGTCGTCGTCCGCTTCGCGCATGCGCGGCGTGAAGCTGCCGATCAGGTCCAGATGCGAGCCCGGTGCGAGCCACTCGCCGCGGACGATCGGCTCCGTCGCGAGCGTCGCGCAGGTGACGACGTCGGCACGACGGACGCTCTCCTCGAGATGCGTGACGGGCGCCGCGTCGAAACCGTCGCCGGTCAGCCGGTCGACCAGTCGCGCCACCGCTTCGCGATCCTTGTCCCAGACCTCGACGTGCGAGATCGGCAACTGGCTGCGATACGCGAGCGGCACGAGGCTGCCGACCCGGCCGGCGCCCAGCAGCACGAGGCGCGATGCGTCGGACCGGGCCAGATAGGTGGCGGCCAGCGCCGACGCCGCCGCGGTGCGGCGCGACGTGATTTCGTTGCCGTCCAGTTGCGCGAGCGGGCGGCCCGTTCGTCCGTCGTAGAGCACGTAGGTCGAGTGCAAGCCGGGCAGGCCGTGTTCCGCATTGCCGGGAAAGATGTTGACCGTCTTGATGCCCAGATACCCGTGGTCTTGCCACGCGGGCATGATGAGCACCGTGCCTTCGTCCGCGCTGCCGGCATGGACGACGTGCGAATGCCGCAGCGGCACGTGGCAGCCGTCGACGAATGCTTGCCGCAGGCGCGCGACCAGCGAGTCGAAATCCAGCGCGTCGCGGGTTGCGACGGCGTCGAAATGTTTCATGGTGAACCTTTCCTCGAATGGGGGGTTATGCATCGATGCTGATGTCGGTTGCCGGAATGGCCTGGCAGGCGAGGCACAAGTCGGCTTCGTCCGGCCCCTGTCCGCTCAGATGCGTGACTTCGCCGGAGACGACCTTGACCGCGCAGCTCTCGCACTGTCCGACCCGGCAACCGCTCGGCAACGCGATGCCGAGGCTTTCCGCGAACGACAGCAGGCTGCCGTCGCCGGGTGTCCAGGTGGCCGTGCGGCGCGACCGCGTGAACTGCACCGCGTATTGCTTCGACGGGTCGAGCGTCGGCCGGGACGGGGACCTGAACGCTTCCTTGAAGATGTCGAACGGCGGGACGCCGCGCGCGATCAGCCCCGCCGTGATCGCCTCCATCATCGGTTCGGGGCCGCACAGGTAAAACCGCGCGCGCCGCCGGATCAGGTCGTCAGCGACCACGTCGGCCGACAGGTAGCCGTGCAGCTGAAAGTCGCGCCCCGGTATCTCGTCGCGCGGCTGGTTGTAGCAGTTGACGACGTCGAGCGTCGGCAGGCGCTGCTTCAACGTCTCGATGCGGTCGCGGAACGCGTGCGTGCTGCTGTTCAGGTTGGCGTAGAAGAGCCGCGATTCCGGCGCGCGGTCCGCGAGATTGCAAATCGATTCGAGATACGAAATGAACGGCGTGATGCCGATGCCGCCCGCGAACATCACGACGGGTTGGCGCGATGCCGGCGGCACGACGAACGTGCCGCCGGGCGCACCGAGCAACACCGGGTCGCCGACCTCGAGCGTGCAATGAACGTAGGACGACATTGCACCTTCGAACGCGGTGCCGTCGCGCGTCTGGCCTTTCTGGTGCCGTACCGAAATGGTGTAAGTGCGGCGATCGTCCTCGCGTGCGGCGCCCGTCAGCGAATAGGCGCGCGTCGTCCCGCCGTCGCCGAGCGACGGGATATGCAGCGTCACGTGCTGACCGGGCAAATAGTCCGGCAGCGCGCCGCCGTCCGCGGCCCGAAACGTGACGGTGCGTACGCCGCTCGCTTCCTCGCGTATCGCGGACACGACGAAATCCCGCAGGCCTTGCCACGCGCGGCGCGCCGGATCGACCGACGGGTCGCGCCGGATGCGGCAGCGCAAGGACCGCAGCGGCGACGAGCCGCTGACCGGATCGAGTTGCGCGGCCGACACGAGCGGGTTGAAATTGCTGTTGTCGCGGCCGTCCACGGCGAGCGCATCGAGGCCGATCTCGTCGCAGGCCTGCCACCAGCCGTACTCGGCCACGATCACGTTGCGCGCTAGTTCCGGTACGACGCGCGCCTTGAAGCGCGCCGCGCCGTTCGTCGTTTCGATCACGCACCAGTCGCCGTCGACGATGCCGTGCTCCGCCGCCAGTGCGTCGTTGAGTTCCGCCACCGGGTACGGCGCGCGGCGCCGCAGGCTCGGCAGGCCGCGATGCTGGCTGTGGCAGTAGTAGCCGTTCTTCGTCGACGTCAACGTGTACGGAAAGCGGCGGGGGTTGTCCGCGCGTGCATCGTCGCCATGCCGCGGCGGCACGTACTGCGGCACGGGCGGGTAGCCGTGACGATGCAGTTTCTCGGAATACAGTTCGACGCGCCGCGTCTCGGTGTTGAAACCGCGCATGCCGTCGGGCGTCGCCGCCGCGTATTGCCGCTCGCGTTGCGGCAACGACCTGACGATACCTTCCGGATGGGCGCGCAGCGATGCGACGTCCAGCCCGAGCGGTTCGAGCACGTGATTCCAGCCGGCCTCGATGCTGCCGCCGAAGAACGCGTCCTGCATCCCGAGCCGCACGGCCAGGTCGAACACGATGTCGTAATCCGCGCGGCTCTCGCCTCGCGGCGGCACCATGCGCTGCCGCAACTGCACGAGTTCGACCGCGCGCTCGTCGATCTCGAAGCCGAGCCGCAGCCCTTCGCGTTCCCACGGCGTGTTCACCGGCAGCAGGATGTCCGCATAGCGTGACGACGGGGTTTCGAACAGATCGCAGTGGACATGGAAATCGAGCGCGCAAAGCGCCTCGTGCGCGAGGCCGCCGTCCGCTTGCGACATCACCATGTTCGTGCCGAACGCGAACAGCGCGCGCACGCGGTACGGTTCGCCGTCGAGGATCGCGCGATAGACGTCGCGCGCCGTGACCCAGCCTTGCGCCGGCGGGCCGAGCGGTCGCTCCGCGAGGCCGAGCGCTTTCGCGCGTTGCTGCGGGTTCAGCATCGCGTAGCTGCTCACCGCGTTGGCCGGCTGCTTCGTCCATTCGCGGTTCGAGCCGCGCGTGTCGAATGCACCCGTCAACGCATACAACGTCGCGATGGCGCGCTCGGTCTGCGTGGCGTTGGTGTGCATGCCGACGCCGGACCACGCGTGATAGGCGATCGCCTGGTGCGGGCGCAGCATGTCGGCGGCCTTCACGATGTCGGCTGCAGCGACGCCGGTGATCGTTGCCCCCTGTTCCGGCGTATAGGCGTCGAGCGCCTTCGCATAGAGGTCGAAGGCCGGCGTGCAGTCGACCTCCACGCAGCGGCCCGCCGCATCGCGGATCGCGACGCGGCGCACGCCGGTCATCGACAGGTCGGCAGGCCGGGTCGAGGTTTCCCCGCCGGCGAGTTCCAGCCGATCGAGCGTCTCGTTCCAGACCACGTAGCGGTTGTCGGGCGCCTCGCCGTCGAGATCCCGCTCGCGCAGGAACCGGCCGGTATCGGCCCGCACGAGCAGCGGGCCGTTGGTCCATTCGCGCACGAATGCATCGTCGACGTTGCCGGTCGCGATCATCTGCCGCGCGATCGCCATCGCGAGCGCGCCGTCGGTGCCGGGCTGGACGCGCAGCCACAGGTCGGCTTCCCGGGCGAGCGCGGTCGGCCGCGGATCGACGACGATCAGCCGGGCGCCGTTGCGGCGGCCTTTCGCGATCGCATCGGCCTGCGCGAGCCAGGTGTTGGCGGGATTGTTGCCCCACAGCACGATGAGCCCGGCATGCCGGTAGTCCGCGCCGGGCATGCCGCAGCCGAACGTGAACGCATGCGCGCTGTCCTTGTGCCAGTTGCAGATCTCGGTCGCGTAGCAAATATTCGGGCTGCCGAACGACCAGACGAATCGCTCGACCCAGTCGATGCTGTCGCTCATCGGCGTGCCGCTGGGCGTGGTCACGCCGAACGCGACCGATTCGGCGCCGTTTTCCCGCTTGAAATACGCGAGACGCCCGGCGATCTCGGCCAGCGCTTCGTCCCAGCCGATACGTTGCCAGCCGGGGTCGGCGGCGTCCTTCGGTTGCGTGCGCCGCATCGGGTACAGCACGCGGTTCGGGCTATGCACGAGTTCCGGCGCCGCTTTTCCCTTCATGCACATCGCGTGGCCGGTCGGGTGCGTATCGTCGGGCCGGACCTTGATCATCATGTCGCCACGCACGACGTTGATCGTGCCGCATCGCGACCGGCACAACGTGCAATAGCCCTTCTTTTCCTGCGTCTCCATCGCCTGGCATCGTCCGGTTCATGTTTGCGACCATGCTAGGAAGCGACGGCGGCCATGACAAATTCATCCTTTCGATGGTCCGGTATATATTGAATCAATATCGCATCCCTCGATCCGTTGTACTGTTCGGGCCTCCGAGGCAGTGCTGATCCGGAGCTGCCCGGCCTTCCCGGACCTTTTCCCGTGAATACGCACATCACCCTGCGCCAGATCGAATACTTCGTGTCGGTTGCCGATACGGGGCAAATCTCGAAGTCGGCCAATCTGTGTTCGGTGTCGCAATCGTCGATGACGATCGCGTTGAAGAACCTCGAGGAGGCGGTCGGCGTCACGCTGCTGCTGCGTCATCCGAAAGGCGTGCGCCTGACGCCGGCCGGCGAGCGGTTCCTGCGTCACGTGCAGCACGCGACGACGTCGATCGATCGCGCGGTCGCGGCCGCCCAGGAGGACCCGGAGCAGATCGCCGGGCATGTCCGGATCGGGATGACCGAAACCATTTCGACCTATCTGATGCCGTCGCTGATGTCCGCCATTTCCGGGCGCTTCGGCAAGCTGAGCGTGAGCATCGTCGAAAGCGAACGCGAAACGATCGAGACGATGCTGATCGACGATCGCCTCGATATCGCGCTGCTGCTGGTGTCGAATACCGCGGAAGTCGGCGACCTGAAATACGAGACGATTCTTCGTTCGCCGCGCCGGCTGTGGACCCATCCGGGGCATCCGTTGCAGGACGCCCGTCGCGTCACCCTCGAGGACGTCGCGCGCGAGAACTATCTGCTGCTCGACATGGACGAGCACCTGCGCACCGTCGGCAAGTACTGGGGCAGCTACGGCATTGCGCCGAACGTCTGGATGCAGAGCAAGTCGATCGAAGCGGTGAGAAGCCTCGTCGCGCTCGGGCACGGGGTGACGATCCTCTCGGATCTCGTTTATCGGCCGTGGTCGCTGGAAGGCAACCGGATCAGCCGCCGCAATCTCAGCGTGACCGTACCGACGATGGACGTCGGCGCGGTGTGGCGGCGGGGCGGCGCGACGTCGATGCCGTGCCGCGCGCTGCTGGAGCTGTTCCGGTCGTGGAGAAAGACGGCCGGCTAGTGCATCGGCCTCGTTGGGCGATGCATACCAGTTGCCCAAAGTGGTTCTATTCTGGTCTGCTTTCGACGCCCGGAAACGCGGCAAATCCCTCCTTTGACCCGTCCCTTTGCATACCACTTCGGGTAAATCCCTATCCCGCACTGCGTTGTAAACAAAGGCTTTGCCGGCACTAAAACGCTTGCCGCGCAAGGCTTTCGGCGATTTCCGCGGCGCTAATACCAGTTCGTTGACTGGTATTATGGTGGTTATATAATGCGTTCACTTTCGACGGTCGCGGATCGTCGTCCGACACCCGGAGGCACATGGAAACCGGCTGGTCCGAACTGGCGCCCGACCCCCTCGACGACACGCCGCTCTATCTGCAGCTCGCCCGCAATCTGACGAGCGCGATCCACGCCGGCGCGTGGCGGGCCGGCGAGGCGCTGCCGTCGGAGCGGCTGCTGTCGGGGTCGGTCGGCGTGTCGCGGATCACCGCGCGTCGTGCGCTCGCGCTGCTGGTCGAGCAGGGCCTGATCAAGCGGGCGCGCGGTGCGGGCAGCTTCATCACGCCGCGCGTCGCCGATCCGCTGTCGCGGCTCGTCGGCTTCACCGCGAAGATGCAGCAGCGCGGCTTCGTGCCCGATTCGGTGTGGCTGTCGCGCACGCTGCGCGCCGCGAGCCGTGACGAGCTCACGCATCTCGGCCTCGCGCCCGGCGCGACGGTGGCGCGGCTCGAACGGCTGCGTCGCGCGGACGGCATCGTGATGGCCGTCGAGCATTCGACGCTGCCGGCCGCGGTGGTGCCCGATCCGCAGGCGCTCGGCGCGTCGCTGTACGAATACCTCGATACGCGCGGCATGACCGTCGTGCGCGCGCTGCAGCACTTTCGCGCGGCGAATGCCACGCACGCGATCGCGAAATGGATGGCGGTGAAGCCGGGCTCGGCATTGCTGGTGATCACGCGCGTCGGCTACGGCGCCGACCAGCGTGCGATCGAAGTGACCGAAACGTATTGCCGCGACGACTACTACGACTTCGTCGCCGAACTGAAACGCTGACGCGCGAGACTGCCCGCGCATCCCGCGCGATCGCGATGGAACGCAATCGCGCGCAATGAATCGCAACGGATTGGCACATCACGACGCGGACGCTCGCGTCACCCGATCATCAAGAGAACGTCATGCTGACTGGCAACATCCTCACCCCCGACGGCTGGATTCACGGTTCGCTCGATAGCGAGAACGGCCGCATCACCACGCTCGACGGCACGCCCGTCGATCCCGCGACGAACGACGCGCCGTACATCCTGCCCGGCTTCATCGACCTGCACGTGCATGGCGGCGGCGGCGCCGACGTGATGGAAGGCGGCGACGCGATCGAGACGATCGTCCGCACGCACGCGCAATTCGGCACGACGAGCCTGCTCGCGACGACGATGACCGCGCCGCGCGACGAGCTGATGGAAGTCGTCGCGAACCTCGGCACCGTCGCGCGGAACCGCACGCCGGGCGGCGCGCGCGTGCTCGGCGTGCATCTCGAAGGCCCGTACATCAACCCGGGCAAGCTCGGCGCGCAGCCCGACGCGGCCGTGTCGGCCGTGCTCGACGAGGTGCTGAAGTACCTGTCGATCGCGCCGATTCGCGTCGTCACGCTCGCGCCGGAAATCGCGGGCCACATCGAAATCATCGGCGAGATGGCCGCGCGCGGCGTACGCGTGCAGCTCGGCCATTCGCTCGCGACCTACGACGATGCGGTCGCCGCGCTCAAGCACGGCGCATGCGGTTTCACGCACCTGTTCAACGCGATGTCGCCGCTGCATCACCGCAACCCGGGCCTCGTCGGCGCGGCGCTCGCGCATGCCGAATACGCGGAAATCATCCCCGATCTGCTGCACGTCCACCCGGGTGCGATCCGGGCGGCGCTGCGCGCGATTCCGCGCCTGTACGTCGTGACCGACAGCACGTCCGCCACCGGCATGCCCGACGGCGAATACCGGCTCGGCAGCCAGCACGTGACGAAGTGCCTCGGCGGCGTGCGGCTCGCCGACGGCACGCTCGCCGGCAGCACGCTGACGATGGACCAGGCGCTGCGCAACCTCGTGTCGCTCGGCCTGCCGATCGCCGACGTGTCGAACCGGATGTCGCGCTACGCGGCCGACTACCTCGGCGTCGCCGATCGCGGCCGCCTCGAGCGCGGCGCCTGGGCCGACCTTGCGGTGTTCGATCGCGACCTGAACCTCACCGCGACCTATGTCGAAGGAGAATCGATTGTCGAATATGCTTAAGGAAGCGCGCGAGTCCGCCCAGGTCGTCGCCGCGCAGATCGCCGACACCACGCGCGTCGAAGCGCTCGCCGGCCAATTGCTCGATCACCCGCCGGCCGTCGCGCTGACGGTCGCGCGCGGCAGCTCGGATCACGCCGCCAGCTATTTCGCGAGCCTGACGATGAGCCGCCTCGGCGTGCCCGTCGCGTCGCTGCCGATGTCGGTCGCGACGCTGCAGCAGGCGCCGCTGAAGGTGCAGGACCAGCTCGCGCTCGCGTTCTCCCAGTCGGGCAAGAGCCCCGATCTCGTCAACACGATGGCCGCGCTGCGCGAAGCCGGCGCGCGTACCGTCGCCGCCGTGAACGTGCTGCCGTCGCCGCTCGCCGATGCGTGCGAGCACCAGTTGCCGCTGCTGGCCGGCCCCGAACTGTCGGTCGCCGCGACCAAGAGCTATATCGCGATGCTGTCGCTGTCCGCGCAGATCGTCGCGTACTGGCAGCGCGACGCCGCGCTGATCACCGCATTGCGCGGCCTGCCCGACGTGCTCGCGCAGGCCGGCCGGCTCGACTGGTCGCCGGCCGTCGCGGCGCTCGCGGGCGTCGAACGGATGATCGTCATCGGCCGCGGGCTGGGCCTCGCGATCGCACAGGAAGCCGCGCTCAAGCTGAAGGAAACGTCCGGCATCCAGGCCGAGGCGTTCTCGAGCGCCGAAGTCCGTCACGGCCCGATGGAGCTGATCGACCGCGACTATCCGCTGCTCGTGTTCGCGCCGCCGGGGCCCGAGCAGGCCGGCCTGCTGCAGCTGGCCGCCGACATGCGCGCACGCGGCGCCGCCGTGCTGCTCGCGGCGCCCGCCGGTACGCCCGGCGTATCGACGCCCGGCGTATCGGGCACCGTGCTGCCGCTCGCGCAGTCCGCCCATTCGGCGCTCGACCCGATCGCCGCCATTCTTTCGTTCTACGTGATGGCGGCGGATCTCGCCGTCGCGCGCGGCCGCAATCCCGACACGCCGCGCCACCTGAACAAAGTCACCGAAACGCACTGATAGCCGAGAAAGCCGATGAGACGCGCCGAGGAATCCCAGTTGAAGAGCCCCAACCACGATCAGATCGTTCTGCTTAGCCCGTTGACGGGGCCGATCGTCGCACTGGCCGACGTGCCCGATCCGGTGTTCTCCGGCGGGATGTTCGGCGACGGCATCGGCATCGACCCGCTCGCGGGCAAGCTCGTCGCGCCGTGCGCGGGCGTCGTGTCGCATCTCGCGCGCACCGGCCACGCGGTGACGATCACGACACCGCAAGGCGCGGAAGTGCTGTTGCACATCGGCATCGACACCGTCGAGCTGAACGGGCAGGGCTTCATCGCGCACGTCGAAGCCGGCGCGCGCGTCGAAGCGGGCGCGCTGTTGATCGAGTTCGACCAGGACGCGGTGGCGCGAAACGCGCATTCGCTCGTGTCGGTGATCGCGATCGCGAATTCCGACGCGTTCGAGGTGGTCGAGCGCGCGAGCGGTTTCGCGACGGCCGGCGAGACGCCGCTGCTCGCGCTGCGCGGCAAGGGCGAAGCCGCCGCGCAGGCAGCGCAGGCCGGTGCGGCCGCGCACAACGAAGTGCGTCGCGAGATCGTGCTCGCGCAGCCGGGTGGCCTGCATGCGCGGCCGGCCGCGCGGGCACGTGAAGCCGCGCGCGGCTTCGACGCGACCGTCGACGTGCTGTTCGACGGCCGCAAGGCGTCGATCGCGAGCGTCGTCGGCCTGCTCGGCCTCGGCGCCGGCGAAGGCGCGACGGTCGAGCTGGTCGGCCGCGGCGCGCACGCGCAACAGGCCGTCGAGGCGGTCGAGCGCGAGTTGCTGCGCGAAGCGCACGGCGAAGTGGAAGAAAAGCCGGCCCGGCTGAAATCGCCCGCACCGCAGGCGGTCGCACGCCATGCCGGCGCGCCGATTGATCCGAACACGCTCGCCGGCGTGTGCGCGGCGCCCGGCATCGCGGTCGGCACGCTGGTGCGTCTCGACGATGCGAACATCGTGCCGCCCGAGCAGGCGACCGGCACACCGGCCACGGAAAGCCGCCGGCTCGATCAGGCGCTGAAGACGGTCGATGCCGAACTCACCGAAACGGTCCGTAGCGCGTCGGCGCGCGGCGCGGTCGGCGAAGCGGGCATCTTCGCGGTGCATCGCGTGCTGCTGGAAGACCCGACGCTGGTCGACGCGGCGCGCGACCTGATCAGTCTCGGCAAGGGCGCGGGCTTCGCATGGCGCGCGACGATCCGTACGCAGATCGACATGCTGTCGAAGCTCGACGACGCGCTGCTCGCCGAACGCGCGGCCGATCTGCGCGACATCGAGAAACGCGTGCTGCGCGCGCTTGGCCACACGAGCGGCGCCGCGCGCGCGCTGCCCGACGAAGCCGTGCTCGCGGCCGAGGAATTCACGCCGTCCGACCTGTCGTCGCTCGATCGCGAACGCGTGACCGCGCTCGTGATGGCGCGCGGCGGCGCGACGTCGCACGCGGCGATCATCGCGCGGCAGCTCGGCATCCCTGCGCTGGTGGCGGTCGGCGATGCGCTGTACGCGATTCCGGACGGCACGCAGGTGGTCGTCGATGCGAGCGCGGGCCGGCTCGAACACGCGCCGACCGCGCTCGACGTCGAGCGCGCGCGGCACGAGCGTCAGCGCCTGGACGGCGTGCGCGAGGCGAACCGGCAACAGGCCGGCGAGGCGGCCGCGACCATCGACGGCCGCGCGATCGAGGTCGCCGCGAACATCGCGACGCTCGACGATGCGAACACCGCGGTCGACAACGGCGCCGACGCGGTCGGCCTGCTGCGCACCGAGCTGATGTTCATCCATCGCCAGGCCGCCCCGACGGCGGTCGAGCACCAGCAGAGCTACCAGTCGATCGTCGACGCGCTGCAGGGCCGCACGGCGATCATCCGCACGCTCGACGTCGGCGCGGACAAGGAAGTCGACTACCTGACGCTGCCGCCCGAACCGAACCCGGCGCTCGGCCTGCGCGGCATCCGTCTCGCGCAGGTGCGCCCCGATCTGCTCGACGATCAGTTGCAGGGCCTGCTCGCGGTGAAGCCGTTCGGCGCGGTGCGCATCCTGCTGCCGATGGTGACCGATGCGGGCGAACTCGTGCGGCTGCGCAAGCGCATCGACGAATTCGCGCGCGCGCAGGGCCGCACCGAGCCGATCGAGGTCGGCGTGATGATCGAGGTGCCGTCGGCCGCGCTGCTGGCCGACCAGCTCGCGCAGCATGCGGATTTCCTGTCGATCGGCACCAACGACCTCACGCAATACACGCTCGCGATGGACCGCTGCCAGGCCGATCTCGCCGCGCAGTCCGACGGCCTGCATCCGGCCGTGCTGCGCCTGATCGACATCGCGGTGCGCGGCGCCGCGAAGCACGGCAAGTGGGTGGGCGTCTGCGGCGCGCTCGGCGGCGATCCGCTCGCGGTACCGGTCCTGGTGGGCCTCGGCGTGACCGAACTGTCGGTCGACCCGGTGTCGGTGCCGGGCATCAAGGCGCGTGTGCGCCGTCTCGATTACCCGTTGTGCCGTCAGCGCGCGCAGGATCTGCTCGCGCTCGACTCGGCACAGGCGGTAAGGGCAGCAAGCCGCGAGGTCTGGCCGCTCGACTGAGCGTCGACGGCAGGTTCGCGGCGCGTTTCACGACGAAGAAGGCAAGTAGGTCAACGACGATTAACGACGATTAATGACGAGACATGGATTGGAGGACTGAATGAACGGGAATCCGTTTCTGAAAATACAGGGCCTGGGTCGGGCGCTGATGCTGCCGATCGCGGTATTGCCGGTCGCCGGCATCCTGCTGCGACTCGGCCAGCCGGACGTGTTCAACATCAAGATGATCGCCGACGCCGGCGGCGCGATCTTCGACAACCTGCCGCTCCTGTTCGCGATCGGCGTGGCGGTCGGCTTCGCGAAGGACAACAACGGCGTGGCGGCGCTCGCGGGCGCGATCGGTTACCTGATCGAAACCGCGATCATGAAGGACATCGATCCCAAGCTGAACATGGGCGTGCTGTCCGGGATCATCGCGGGTGTCGTCGCGGGCCTGCTGTACAACCGCTACAAGGACATCAAGCTGCCGGACTACCTCGCGTTCTTCGGCGGCAAGCGGTTCGTGCCGATCATCACGGGGCTGGTCTGCGTGATATTGGGCATTGCGTTCGGGTACGTGTGGCAGCCGATCCAGCATGCGATCGACGCGGCCGGCCAGTGGCTGACGACGGCGGGCGCGATCGGTGCGTTCGTGTTCGGCTTCCTGAACCGCCTGCTGCTCGTCACCGGCCTGCACCACATCCTCAACTCGCTCGCGTGGTTCGTGTTCGGCAACTTCACGCCGCCCGCCGGCGGCGAGATCGTGCACGGCGACCTGCACCGCTTCTTCGCGGGCGACCCGACCGCGGGCACCTTCATGGCCGGCTTTTTCCCGATCATGATGTTCGGCCTGCCTGCCGCGTGTCTCGCGATGCTGCACGAAGCGCCGAAGGAGCGCCGCGCGATGGTCGGCGGCCTGCTGCTGTCGATGGCGCTGACGTCGTTCCTGACCGGCGTGACCGAGCCGATCGAATTCAGCTTCATGTTTCTCGCGCCGGTGCTGTACGTGATCCACGCGGTGCTGACGGGGCTGTCGCTCGCGATCTGCCAGATCCTCGGCGTGAAGCTCGGCTTCACGTTCTCGGCCGGCGCGATCGACTACGTGCTGAACTACGGGCTGTCGACGAAGGGCTGGATCGCGATCCCGCTCGGCATCGCGTACGGCGTCGCGTACTACGGGCTGTTCCGCTTCTTCATCCGCAAGTTCAACATGGCCACGCCGGGCCGTGAGCCGGCCTCGGCCGATGCGGCCACGGAGTCGTACGCACCGGGCGGCTTCGTCGCGCCGGCTGCGGGAGCGGCTGCGACGGCTGCCGCACCGCGTGCGCAACGCTACATCGCCGCACTCGGCGGGGCGGCCAACCTGTCGGTCGTCGACGCGTGCACGACGCGCCTGCGCCTGACCGTCGTCGATCCGGAAAAGGTATCGGAGCCGGAACTGAAGTCGATCGGTGCACGCGGCGTGCTCAAGCGCGGCGGCAACAGCGTGCAGGTGATCATCGGGCCCGAGGCCGACATCATTGCCGACGAGATGCGTGCCGCGATTGGTGGCGGCGCGACCGGTGCCGCATCGGCCGCGCCGGCCGCTGCCGCGCAGCCCGTCACGGGCGCGGCCGCCGGCCCGCTCGATCCGGAACCGACCCGCTGGCTCGCGGTGTTCGGCGGGGCGACCAACGTCGCGTCGCTCGATGCGGTGGCCACCACGCGCTTGCGCGTGGTCGTGCGCGACCCGTCGGCGGTCGATCGCGAGCGTCTCGGCGCGCTCGACGTCGCGTGGGTGTCGCTCGATACGTTCCACATCGTCTGCGGCAACGCGGCGGCACGCTATGCCGAACAGCTCGGCGCGCGCCTGCCGCCGTCGGGCAGCGGGGCGGCGGCACAACCGGCGTGATGCGGTGAGGCCGGCCTGACCGATCCGCGCGGCGGATGCGGGCCGGCGGACAAAAGCGGTCAAAGAAAAACGGCTTGCGACGTGTGCGTCGCAAGCCGTTTTTGCTTTGCCGAAGGCCGTGTGCGATAAGTGCGCGATAAGTGTGCGATAAGCGATGCGTGGGTCCGCATCGCCTGCCGCTCAACTGCCCGGCCGTTCACCCGCTCACGGATTCGTCAGCGTGAAGGTCGGCTTCCGGTAGCCGACCCCGGCGCGCTCCAGCTTCGGCAATTCGCGTTGCGTGAGCAGCGTCGCGAAGCCGGCCCAGTCGCGCTGCAGCGCGGCGATGTCGACATGATGCGTGTCGCCGCGCTTGAAGCGCACGCCGGCCGCATACGGCAGCTCCCAGTCGGCCCGGTGCCACGCGCGCTCGGCGAGTGCGAGCAGCCGCGGATAGGTCATGTATTCGAGGAAGGTGTCGTTGCGCATCACCTCGCCCCATGCCTGGCCCTGCATGCCCTCGATGCGCGGCGCGGGGCCCGTGCCCGTCACCTCGAACGGGTTGCCGTCGCGGTCGCCCATCACTTCTGCGTTCTGCGGCAGGTTCTCCGGCGCGAGCGAGAACACCTTGTACTCGTCGGTCGCGTGCGAGCCCCAGTAGTAGCCGCGCTCGCGCGGATTGAGCGTGTACGGGAAGTCGAAGTACAGGTAGTCGGGCAGCGCGAGCACCGTCTGGTAGCCCTTGCCGCTCAGGTCGCGCGCGCTGTCCGACGCGCCCCAGAAGATCGTGTCCCACAGCGACACCATCACGTGGCGCGTGCTGAAATCCTGCGGCCCGTTCGCATGCTTGATGCCGTCCTGCCACGCGGCCATCGTGCCGATCCCGTTCGCGTTGACCGCCGCGCTCACCTGTTTCGCGAAACGCGTCGGCAGCTCGTCGATCGACTTGATCTCGCCGCGCTGGAGCAGCGCCGTGCAAGCCGGCGACCGTGCCCACGGCTTGTCCTGCGCGGCGAGATCGATGCGCCCCTTGTTCGGATCGGTGCCGTTGAGCGCCTGGAAGCCGCCGCCGAGGAAGATGTTCTTCGCTTCGTCGCCGCCGTAGTGCCAGGTCTGCAGCGGCGCCTGCGCGTCCGCGTGCATCGCCGCGATCTCGCGGATCACCTTCGACGCGAAGTTGAGCGCGCCCGGCACGCACGGGTTCAGATCGCTGCGCCGGTCGTAGAACTGCACCGTCGTCAGGTTCGTCGTGTCCTGCGGGTCGAGCAGCCGGTACGCGTTCGCTTCCTGCTCGCGGCCCGCCGCATGCAGCCGCCGGTAGCGCGCCTCCATCGTCACGACGGCCGCGCGCGCATGCGCGGGCATGTCGATCTCGGGGATGATCTGCACGAAGCGCGCGGCCGCGTAGCGCACGAGCGCCACGTAGTCGTCGCGCGTCAGGTAGCCGCCGCCCGAGCGGTTGTCGGGGCCGGAGCCGAGCTGCGGCAGCAGGCAGCGCGTCTCGCTCGGGTCGTGGCAGCGGCGCGAGCCGATCTCGGTCAGCTCGGGCAGGCCCGGAATCTCGATGCGCCAGCCTTCGTCGTCGGACAGATGCAGGTGCAGGCGATTGAGCTTGTACGCGCTCATCTGGTCGATCAGGCGGCGCAGCGTCGCCGGCTGCTTGAAGTTGCGCGCGAGGTCGACGTGCATCCCGCGATGCGTGAAGCGCGGCGCATCCTCGACGAGCATCGCCGGGATCGGGCCGCCGCCGGCCGGCGCGAGCGAGTAGAGCGTCTGCACGCCGTAGTAGAGGCCCGCGCGGTCGTAGCCTTCGATCAGCACGCCGCGCGGCCCGATCGCGAGCCGATAGCCGCCCGGTGTCGCGATGTCGGCCGGCAGCCGGCGCGGCGCGACGAAGCCGCGCACCGGCACGCGAGCGCCGTCGAGCCCGAGGGTCGTCGCGCGCTCGTGCAGCGCCGCGACCTGCGCGTCCGGCAGATCCGGCAGCGCGAGTTCGACGCCGCGCAGCTCGAGCGTGCCGGGCAGCGGCAGTTCGCGCTTCACGCTCGGCAGCGCGCGGCCCGGATCGGGTCGTGCGGCCACCGGCGGCGCGTTGCCGGTCGAGTTGTTCTGCGCGTCGGCCGGCAGCGATTCGACGTAGCGCAGCTCGTTGTCGGTGTCGTTGTAGCGCAGCACGGCGGGCGGCGCGCCGTCGACGACGACGTACGGACGCGGAATCACGTCGCTGTAACGCAGCAGCCAGTATTCGGCGACGAACGGCAGCTCGATGCGCTCGCCGGGCGCGAGTCGCACCGAGCCCGGCTGCGGCGTCAGTTCGTACAGGTCGCCGGTGAGCCGCCGCAGCGCGAAGCCGGGCCGGTCGATCCGCAGCAGGCGGCGGATGCTGTGCAGATAGAGCTTCCAGCCGCCGTCGGCGATCGCCTGGTGGCCGCGGTTCTGCAGGATCAGGCGGCCCGTCGCGCAGGCCGCGCCGTCGGCGCCGAGATCGGCGCACGGCACGCCGGCCGCGGCCGCGTGGTTGTTGTCCACGGCGACGCGCAACGCGAGGCCGTTCGACAGCTGCGTCGCGAGGCTGGCTGCTTGTGCGGCGGCCGCTTGCGCGCTGCCGGCGGTCGCGCCAGTGGCGGCCGACGCTGGCAACGCCGAGATCGCAGCCGGCGACAGCACCGCGATCAACAGGCCGGCAATGAGGGATGACAAGGTACGCTTCATTCGAACTCCTGAGAAAAAGGGGGGCGTAGCGACGCCGTGACGCGACGTCGCTGCGATCGGGTCTTTCAGTGGAGCTGCGGGAGATACCGGCACGCTGGGCGATGCGGCTGCCCCGCGCGCATTCGGCACGCGGGAGCGTGCGTTACGGAACGGGCGGCGGGCATGCGTGCCGATCGGAGCGGCGCGGCGGCGTGCGCGGATTCATCGGCGGCCCATGGCGTTCGCCGCGGCGACGAGGCGGCCACGGCCGGCGGCGCTCGGTTGGCCGCGCACGAGCGCGACGACGGCGCGCGCCGTGGCGCACGGACGTCGAGATGGCGCGCAGGCGCACGCCACACACGGGATTCGCATGTCTCCCCCACCCAGAAGGATTCGGCCTGTCAGCGGCCGTGTCCAACGATCTTATGAAACCTTTTATTGGTATTCAAGTGGTATCAATCTGGCGCTAAATTGGCATCGCCGGGCGACGCCGGCCAGCGCGGCCAGGACGAAAAAAAACCTCGCACGAAGCGAGGTTCTTTTCCCTTCCGGGCGGCGCCGGCGCGTCAGTCGCGCCGCGCACGCACGGGCGCTTCCTGCGTCTTCTGCCGCGCTTCGAGCCACATCGCGTTGACGATGCCGAACGACAGCGCGACGCCGATACCGAGAATCCAGCTGAAATACCACATGATCCGACTCCTTGCGAAACGGTGGGCGAGGGCGCCTGCGCACCCCGGCCCGGTTCAATGCATCAATACATCGAGTGCGTGTTCTCTTCGAGCGTCTGGTGCGTGACCTTGCCGCGCATCACGCGATACACCCAGCTCGTGTAGAGCAGCACGATCGGCAGGAACACGATCACCGCGAACAGCATCACCTGCAGCGTCATGTGGCTCGACGTCGAATCCCACACGGTCAGGCTGCTGCGCGGGTCCAGCGACGACGGCATGATGAACGGGAACATCGAGAAGCCCGCGGTCAGGATCACGCCGGTGATCATCAGGCCCGTGCAGAAGAACGCCGTCTTCTCCTGCTTCGAGCCCGCGAGCAGCAGTGCCAGCACGCCGCCCGCGATCCCGACGACGGGCGCCGCGATCATCCACGGATAGTCGCCGTAGTTCGCGAGCCACAGGCCCGAACCGGCGGCGACGTCCTTGAGCAGCGGGTTCGCGACAGTGTCGGTCGGCGCCGCATGCGTGATGTGGAAGCCGCCGATATAGGAGGCCACCAGCACGCCGGCCAGCACGAACAGCACGACCGCGAGGAACGACGCGACGCGCAGCGCGATCGATGCACGGCGCGCGATCACGCCGTCGGTCTTCATCTTGATGAACGCGGCGCCGTGCGCGACGAGCATCGTGAGGCTGACCAGCCCGCACAGCAGCGCGAACGGGTTCAAGAGCGCCCAGAAGCCGCCGTAGTAGGTCACGCGCAGGTCGCTGTCGAACTTGAACGGCACGCCCTGAAGCAGGTTGCCGAACGCGACGCCGAACACCAGCGCCGGCACGAAGCCGCCGGCGAACAGGCCCCAGTCCCAGCCCGCGCGCCAGCGCGGGTCCGGGCGCTTGCTGCGGTAGTCGAAGCCCACCGGCCGGAAGAACAGCGCGAACAGCACGAGCAGCATCGCGAAGTAGAAGCCGGAGAACGACGCCGCGTAGACGAGCGGCCAGGCCGCGAACATCGCGCCGCCGGCCGTGATCAGCCACACCTGGTTGCCTTCCCAGGTCGCGCCGACCGTGTTGACGATGATGCGGCGCTCCTCGTCGGTCTTGCCGAGGAACGGCAGCAGCGCGGTCGCGCCCATGTCGAAGCCGTCGGTGACGGCGAAGCCGATCAGCAGCACGCCGACGAGCAGCCACCAGATCAGCTTGAGAGTTGCATAGTCCATAGCGATTCCTTGTTCGGTTGCGAGGGCGTGCTCAGACCGCGGCCCGCTCGCCGGCAGCGGCGAGTTCGTGGTGATAGCGGCCGGTATGCAGCGACGACGGGCCGAGGCGCGCGTACTTGAACATCAGCTTGATCTCGATGACGAACAGCGCGGTGTAGAACAGGATGAAGCCGGCGAGGCTCAGGTACAGGTCGCTCGGCTGCAGGCTCGACGCGGACAGGTGCGTCGGCAGCACGCCGGCGATCGTCCACGGCTGGCGGCCGAGCTCGGCGACGATCCAGCCGAATTCGATCGCGATCCACGGCAGCGGGATCGCCCATACCGCGTAGCGCAGGAACCAGCGGCGGTTGTCCTGCAGCAGTTGCCGCCGCGCGCAGAACCAGAACGCGGCAACGAACGTCGCGACGAACAGGAAGCCGAGGAACACCATGATCCGGAACGAGAAGAACACCGGCGCGACGGGCGGGATCGTCTTCTTCGCGGCGGCCTTGATCTGTTCCGGCGTCGCGTCGGTCACGTTCGGCGTGAACTGCTTGAGCATCAGCCCGTAGCCGAGATACTGCTTGTGCTGGTCGAACAGCGCGCGGGTCGCGTCGCTCGTGTCGCCCTGCTTGAGCTTCTGCAGCGCGCCGTACGCGATCATCCCGCTCTGGATGTGCTCCTCGCTGTGCTTCGCGAGATCGCGCAGGCCGATCACCGGTTCGTCGATCGAGCGCGTCGCGATCAGGCCGAGCGCGTACGGGATCTTGATCGCGTAGTCGGTGCGCTGTTCCTCCTGGTTCGGGATGCCGATCAGCGTGAACGACGCGGGCGCCGGCTGGGTTTCCCATTCGGATTCGATCGCGGCGAGCTTCATCTTCTGCACTTCGCCGGTCGTATAGCCCGATTCGTCGCCGAGCACGATCACGCAGAGCGTCGCCGCGAGGCCGAAGCCGGCCGCGACCGCGAACGAGCGCAGCGCGAAGTCGACGTCGCGCTTCTTCAGCAGGTACCACGACGACACGCCGAGCACGAACATCGCCGCCGACACGTAGCCGGCCGACACCGTGTGCACGAACTTCACCTGCGCGACCGGGTTGAACAGCACGTCGAACAGGCTCGTCATCTCCATGCGCATCGTCTGGTAGTTGAACTCGGCGCCGACGGGGTTGTTCATCCAGCCGTTCGCGACGAGGATCCACAGCGCCGACAGGTTCGAGCCCAGCGCGACGAGGAACGTGACGATCAGGTGCTTGACCTTCGACAGGCGGTTCCAGCCGAAGAAGAACAGGCCGACGAACGTCGATTCGAGGAAGAACGCCATCAGGCCTTCGACCGCGAGCGGTACGCCGAAGATGTCGCCGACGTAGTGCGAGTAGTACGACCAGTTCGTGCCGAACTGGAATTCGAGCGTGATGCCGGTCGTCACGCCCATCGCGAAGTTGATCCCGAACAGCTTGCCCCAGAACTGGGTCATGTCCTTGTAGACCTGTTTGCCGGTCATCACGTAGACGGCTTCCATGATGACGAGCAGCCAGGACAGGCCGAGCGTCAGCGGCACGAACAGGAAGTGGTAGAGCGCCGTGATGCCGAACTGTAGGCGTGACAGATCGACGACTTCACTACTTATCATGGTGGTCTCCCTCGGTAGAGGCGGGCGCCGGCACCGAGAGCAGCTTTTCGGCGACGGCGGCAGGCGGCAACGACATGTGCTCGGCCTGCGGATGATTGAAGAATGCGTATTTGAGCGACATCAGGAGGATCAGCTTGACGATCAGCACCAGGGTGATGTCGCGGGCGAGGGTCGGTCCGCGTGCCCACGCGGCGATGCGCGCACGCCAGCCGATCGTGCCGGCCGGCCGCGAAGGCGGCGCAGGCTCTTTATTGATCGAGATCAAGGCGATTATCCTGAATCGATTTACGTCGGATTGGGGGCGACTTTACGTCGGATTTATGACGGCCGTGAAGCTGTTTTAATCCTTGTGCGCCTGACATGCCAATTTTAAAAGGACTGCTTTCCGATGCCGAGTGCTGCGCTGCGGCAGACCGTCGCGAAACGTGGGGTAAAAATTGAGGTGGATCAAGGTTATGCGGAAGGGCACCGCAAATGGCGTAATACCCGATGAATCAGGTCAATTAATCGGCGAAGAAACGGAGCGTGAAACGCATTGAAAAGCGGGGGAAAAGCAGCGGAAAAACGGACGAAAAAAAACCGCTGCCGGGCAGGCAGCGGTTTTCGATGAAGCGCTCTAAATCGCCGGGATTTACGCGTATTCGGCGAGGGCCGTGCGCATCTTCTTCATCGCGCTCGCTTCGATCTGGCGGATGCGTTCCGCCGACACACCGAACTCGGCGGCGAGATCGTGCAGCGTCGAGCCGCCCGAGCCGTCGTCGTCGACGTGCAGCCAGCGCGCCTCGATGATGCGGCGGCTACGCGCGTCGAGCGCGTCGAGCGCCTGCGCGATGCCGTCCGTCTGCAGCATGTCGCGCTGACGTGCGGCCAGCACGGCGGTCGGCTCGTTGTGCGAGTCGGCCAGGTAGGCGATCGGCGCGTACGACTCCTCGCCGTCTTCCACCTGGCCTTCGAGCGCGATGTCGCCGCCCGACAGGCGCGTTTCCATCTCGGTGACTTCCTCGCGCTTGACGTTGAGCTCCTGCGCGAGGCCGTCGATTTCCTCGGGCGTCATCGCCTGCATGCTCTTCTTGTGGCTGCGCAGGTTGAAGAACAGCTTGCGCTGCGCCTTCGTGGTCGCGACCTTCACCATGCGCCAGTTGCGCAGGATGTACTCGTGGATCTCGGCCTTGATCCAGTGAATCGCATACGACACCAGGCGCACGTTTTGCGCCGGGTCGAACCGCTTCACGGCTTTCATCAGGCCGATGTTGCCTTCCTGGATCAGGTCGCCGTGCGGCAGGCCGTAGCCGAGATAGTTGCGCGCGATCGACACGACGAGACGCAGGTGCGACAGCACGAGGCGGCGCGCCGCGTCGAGGTTGTTGTCCTCGCGGAATTCGGTTGCGTAGCGGCGTTCCTCTTCGGCGGTCAGCAGCGGAATGCGATTGACGGCCTGGATGTACGCGTCGATGTTGCCGAGCTGGCCGGGCAACATCGATTGGGCTGCGAGCGCCAGCGAGCCTGCCGATTCGGCCTTGGCCGGCGTCGGGCTCAGCGTGTTCGGGAGGGTCAGGGCGTGGCTCACTAAAAAACTCCTTTGGAATCAGGGACAAACCCCGGTCTCGAATGAGATTCCGTGGGTCATCTTAGCACTCCCGCAATACGAGTGCTAATTCCTTAGAGCGGGCGGGGGCATCGGAGTTCCCGGTTTTTCTATCGAACCGGTTGAGTCGATAGTCTATTCTGCGACACGGGCGGAGCCATGAAGTTCCGTAAGCCGTTGTTTCTGATGGGAATCAGTAGACGATTTCGATTTTTGTCGTTTTGGAAGCAAACAATTTCGCTTCGTGATGCCGATCCGAAAAGTCCTTTACCATACCATTCAGTTCGCTCGGGCCCGGCCGTTGCGGCAGGCTCCATTCAACCCACAAAGTTGGAGTGTCAGATGAACAATAAGAAGAATCGCCGGCCCGGCAGCCGGCTGGTGCTGCATGCGATGCTGGCAGCGTCTCTTCTGGGCGGATCCGGTGCGGCTTTCGCGGATCGATGGGGGATCCAGGCGGGCGGCGGGTTTTCGGATCGTCGCGGGATCGACAAGGCCGATATCGGCGTCGTATGGGACCCGGGCTGGAACTGGTGGGAAATCGGCGGCTGGCACTTCGCGTTCGTCGTCGAAGGGCACGCCGGCTACTGGCATACGGGCGGCAACGTCCACGGCAACATCGGCGAGTTCGGCGTCACGCCGATGTTCCGTTTCATCAAGAGCAGCGGGCAGATTCGCCCGTTCATCGAGGCGGGCGGGGGCGTCCGGCTTCTGACGCACCCGACGATCTCGGACAATTTCTCGCTGTCGACCGCGTTCCAGTTCGCGCCGACGGGCGGCGTGGGCGTGCAGTTCGGCCAACGGCAACAGTATCAGGTCGGCTACCGGTTCGAACATGTGTCTAACGCGGGTATCAAAGAGCCGAATCCTGGTATAAATTTCCACCAGTTCTACCTGCAGTACAACTTCTGATCCGTACGCCCGTGCAAGGCGGGCGCGTTGCCGAGGAGTCAGGCGATGGCGAAGGTGGTCGATGCGATCCGCGCGCTCGAGCGCGACCGGTTCCGGGCGATGGTGGACGGCGACGGGGAGGCGCTCGCCGCGCTGCTGTCGGACAAGGTGTTTTTCGTCCATACCAACGGCAAGCGCGAAACCAAGCAGCAGTTCATCGACGCCATCGTCGCCGGCCGCCGCCGCTATCGCCAGATCGAAATCCAGTCGCAGGACGTGCTGCCGGTCGGCGACGAGACCTGCGTCGTCACCGGCCGCGCGTTGATCGAGATGGAAACGAACAACGGCGGCCTCGTCTTCCCGATTGCCTATACGTCCGTCCACACGCACGACCAGGGCCGATGGTGCCTGTTCGCGTGGCAGGCGACGCGGTGCGCGACCGAGACGTGAGCGCGGGTGACGCGCCTTTTCATGTCCCGACCGAAGCGGCCTTCTGAGCCGCTTTTTGCTGCCTCGTGCGGCGCGGATCGCGCGGCGCACGGGCGGTCACGCACCGCTCGCTGACCTTTCAACCCTGCATCGAAGCCCGGCGCTCAGGCCGCCGCGCGTCGATCGGCGCAGTGCCATGCCGAGCGGTTGATCGCGCTGACGACCGCATCGAGTGCCGCGCTCGCCGCATCGGCGTGCACGCCGACCCCGTGCCGCAGCGGCGCGTCGCCGACCCGGCAGCCGACCGATACCGCGATCCGGCCGTCCGCGGTGCGCGTGTGTTCGCACGACGCGACGTCGATCGCGGCGCCGGCGGCCGCCGCAAATGCCGCGGCGAAACGTCGCACGGCGTCCTCGGGCGTCGCGTCGGCGGCGGGCGCCACCGCGATCTCGCGGTTTTGCCAGCGCGCGCCGCTGCCGTGGCGTGCGGCCGGGCCGTCGGTCTCGAAGAATTCGCGGGAGAACAGCGCGCAGATCGCGTCGCCCGTCACTTCCTCGCCCGACGCGTCGGCGAGCGTCTGCACCGCATGACTGAACTCGATCTGGACGCGACGCGTCGGCGTGAAGCCCATCCCGCGCTCGAGCAGGAACGTCGCGCCGCCCTTGCCGGACTGGCTGTTCACGCGGATCACTGCGTCATAGCTGCGGCCGAGGTCGGCCGGGTCGATCGGCAGGTACGGGACCTCCCAAATCGCATCGGGACGCTGCTGCGCGAAACCCTTGCGGATCGCGTCCTGGTGCGAGCCCGAGAACGCGGTGAACACGAGATCGCCCGCGTACGGGTGGCGCGGATGCACGGGAATCTGGTTGCAGCGCTCCACGACGCGGCGCACGGCGTCGATGTCGGAGAAATCGAGGCCCGGGTCGATGCCTTGCGTGTAGAGGTTCAACGCGAGCGTGACGAGATCGACGTTGCCGGTGCGCTCGCCGTTGCCGAACAGGCAGCCCTCGATGCGGTCGGCGCCCGCGAGCAGCGCGAGTTCGGCCGCCGCGACCGCGGTGCCGCGATCGTTGTGCGGATGCACGGACAGCACGATGCTGTCGCGATACGCGAGGTTGCGGTCCATCCATTCGATCTGGTCGGCGAACACGTTCGGGGTCGCGGCCTCGACGGTGGCCGGCAGGTTGACGATCATCTTGTGGTCGCGGGTCGGGCGCCACGTCTGCGCGACCGCGTCGCAGATCTCGCGCGCGAACGTCAGCTCGGTCATGCTGAAGGTTTCCGGCGAGTACTGGAAGGTCCAGCGGGTATCGGGGCGCGCGGCCGCGTGTGCCTTGATGATGCGCGTGCCGTCGATCGCGAGCGCCTTCACGTCGTTCTTCGACATCCCGAACACGATGCGGCGGAACGACGGGCACACCGCGTTGTACAGGTGCACGATCGCGCGCGGCACGCCTTCGAGCGCATTGAAGGTGCGGGCAATCAGGTCTTCGCGAGACTGCACGAGCACCTCGATCGTCACGTCGTCGGGAATCCGCTTGTCGTCGATCAGCTTGCGCACGAAATCGAAGTCGGTTTGCGACGCCGACGGAAAACCGACTTCGATCTCCTTGAACCCGATGGCGACCAGCATTTCGAAGAACTCGAGCTTCTGCTCGATGCTCATCGGCTCGATCAGCGACTGGTTGCCGTCGCGCAGGTCGGTGCTCATCCACACGGGCGCACGCTCGATGGTGCGGGCCGGCCAGCGGCGGCCATTGAGGCGGACGGGCTCGAACGGACGGTATTTGTCTTGCGGATTGCGCATCATCTTCTGGACCTCGGGTCTCAAGTCGCGAGCGAAGACGGGCGGCATGGGCGACGGTTGGCGCTGCCTCGCATCCGGCGCGCGATGGCGCCGCGGATGCGGATGATCTTCGCGAATCGGCCGACGGATGGACGGACGAATGCTGACGACTTCGGGTTGTAAAAACTGCGAGAGGGGTACGGCGAGGAACTGCTGGGAGGACCGTGCGGACGGCACACGGCGCTACGACAGCCTTAGGCTAGTCGTAGCGATAGCGGCCGCGCTAGGCGGCCGGAGGTAATTCGGAGGGGGTTCGGAAAGGAACGCATGACGGTCACTCTATGCCAGGATGCGCCCGCGTGTCAAATGTCGGGGTAAAGGGGCGGGTCGTCGTCGCGCCGTCAGCGCGCGATGCGGGCGATCTGCACGATCGTCGCGACCTGTCGCGCCACGGTGTCGGGCACCGGCACCTCGCCGCGCAGCACGGCGTCCGTCCACGCGGCCGTGGTCGCCGCATCGCGCGACTCGGGCAGCGCGACGGGCGGCGCGTCGGTCGACGAACGCTCGGCGTCGATCAGCGTGTCGCACACGCCGTCGTGCAGCCAGTCGACCTGCACCTGGCGCCGCGTGTCGGCCACCGCTTCGCCTTCGGTGCCGCGCGCGAGCAGCGCGCCGCCGAGCGCGGCGTCCGGATGATCGCGGAACAACTGCGCGAGGCTGTCGCGGTACGGCGGATGCGTGTAGTTGACGAGCCGCAGGCCGGCCGGCGCGAACGGTTGCAGGATCTTCACGAGCGTATGCGTGGAGTTCCGTACGCCGAGCACGCCGCGCATCGACAGCAGGCGCGCGATGCGCGGCGCCAGCACGTCGATCGGCGCGAACGCGACGCGGCGTTCGGCGAGCGTATCCTCGATCGCATCGTGCGACGTTGACGGCGCGAGCGACAGCGCCGAGAAGATCTCGGCGCTCGTCACGCGGCCCGGGTCTTGCTCCACCCCGTGCACCAGCACCGGCACGCCTTCGCGCGCGAGCAGCAGCGCGAGCAGCGGCACGAGGTTCGGTTGCTTGCGCGCACCGTTGTAGCTCGGGATCGACACCGGGCGGAACGCGGCGTCCTGTACGTGCACGGGCTCGAACGACGCCTGCGCGGCGGCGAGCATCGCGGCCAGTTCGTCGGCGGATTCGCCCTTCAGCCGATAGGCGATCAGGATCGCGCCGAGTTCGACGTCCGACACGCGCGCATCGAGCATCGCGCGATAGAGCGCGAACGTGTCCTCGGCGGACAGGGCGCGCGCGCCGTTCGGGCCGCGGCCGATTTCCTTGATGAAGCGGGCGCAAGGGAACGGAGCGGCGGCGGGATCGTGGGAAGCGGTCATCGGAACGTGGGGCGGGCGGCCGGCATCGGGCCGCGCGGTGAGCGGTAAGGAATGCCCCGAGTATCGCACGGGCGCGGCCGCCCATCGTGCCGCGCTACACTCTGGGTCCCGGCGGCGCGCGCCGCTGCGCCGCGCCCAGGCCGCCGCCGGCCGAATACGACCAAAGAGAGACATCCCATGAAGCTCTACAGCTATTTCCGCAGTTCCGCGTCGTACCGCGTGCGGATTGCGTTGAACCTCAAGCAGCTGCCGTTCGACTATGCACCCGTACACATGCTGCGCGACGGCGGCGAGCAACTGAAGGACGCGTACCGCGCGCTGAACCCGGATGCGGTCGTGCCGACGCTGATCGATGGCGACGCGACGCTGCAGCAGTCGCTCGCGATCATCGAATATCTCGACGAAACCCATCCCGAGCCCCCGTTGCTGCCGAAGCAGCCGGCCGATCGTGCCTATGTGCGGGCGGTCGCGCTGCAGATCGCATGCGAAATCCACCCGCTCAACAACCTGCGCGTGCTGAAGTATCTGAAGCACACGCTGAAAGTGCCGGAGGAAGCAAAGAACGCGTGGTACCGGCACTGGATCGAGGCGGGCTTCGACACGCTCGAGACGCGTCTCGCGAACGATCCGCGCACCGGCAAGCTGTGCTTCGGCGACACGCCGACGCTCGCCGACGTGTGCCTCGTACCGCAGGTGTTCAACGCGAACCGCTTCTCGATCGACACGACGCGTTTCCCAACGATCCAGCGGATCGTCGACCATGCGGCGACGATCGATGCGTTCAAGGCTGCCGAGCCGGGCGTGCAGCCGGACGCGGAATGAGCGCGGAATGCGCGCAGCGGCCCGTGGCGGGCAGGATCGGGCCCGCATGAAAAAGGGCGCCCGAAGGCGCCCCGTGCGAGGCGGGCCGGCGGTGTTCAGCCGAGCAGCGCGTCCGCGAATTCGACCGCGCTGAACGGCTGCAGGTCCTCGACCTTCTCGCCGACGCCGATGAAGTAGACCGGCACCGGCCGTTGCCGCGCGATCGCCGCGAGAATCCCGCCCTTCGCGGTGCCGTCGAGCTTCGTGACGATCAGGCCGGTCAGGCCCAGCGCGTCGTCGAAGGCCTTCACCTGCGTGAGCGCGTTCTGGCCGGTGTTCGCGTCGATCACCAGCAGCACCTCGTGCGGCGCGCCGTCGTGCGCCTTCGCGATCACGCGCTTCACCTTCTTCAGCTCTTCCATCAGGTGGAGTTGCGTCGGCAGGCGGCCGGCCGTATCGGCCATCATCACGTCGATCTTGCGCGCGCGCGCGGCGCTGACCGCGTCGAAGATCACCGCGGCCGGATCGCCGCTTTCCTGCTGCACGACCGTCACGTTGTTGCGCTCGCCCCAGACTGCCAGCTGTTCGCGCGCGGCCGCGCGGAACGTGTCGCCGGCGGCCAGCAGCACCGACTGGTCGAAGCTCTGCAGATGCTTCGCGAGCTTGCCGATGCTGGTCGTCTTGCCCGCGCCGTTCACGCCGGTGATCATCATCACGAGCGGTTGCGCGCGGCCGAGCATCAGCGATTTCTCGAGCGGCGTCAGCAGCTCGACGAGCAGGTCGTGCAGTGCATCCTTCACCTGCTGCGGATCGGTCAGCCGGCCCGCGCGCACCTTCTCGCGCAGCGCGTCGAGCAGGTATTCGGTCGCGTCGACGCCCGCGTCGGACATCAGCAGCGCGGTTTCGAGCTCCTCGTACAGATCCTCGTCGATCTTCGTATTGACGAACACGCCGGTGATGCTCGAGCCCGTCTTCGCGAGCCCCGTTTTCAGGCGCGCGAGCCATGACTTCTTCGCGGACGCGTCCTGCAGCGGCGGCGGGACGATCTCGACCGTCTCGACGACTTCGTCGCGGCCGTCGTTGGTCGGCGTGACCGTCATCACGACGGCCGGCGCAGCCGGTTGCGCGCTCGCCTGCGGCACGTCGGCCGCGGGCGGCGCGTCGAGCACGGGCGCCGTCTCGGCCGCGTCGGACGCTTCGTCCGTTTGCTGCGCGTCGGCCGATTGCGATTCCGCCGGATCGGGCTCCTGCGTTTTCTTGAATCGTTTGAAGAAACTGAACATGGTCTGACGTCGGGAAGAGGGTGGGCCGCCGCCGGGAGCGGGGCGCCGGACGGGCCGTTCTGCGTTCGCGCGGGCGCGGCGCACGGCGGCCGAAACCGTGCATTTTATCAGTGCGGCGTGGCCCTCGCGTCAGTGCGCGTCGCCGCTGTGGTAACGTGCGCCTGTTTGGCGGCGCGCCCCTGCGCGCGCCCGGTTCCTCCGTCGTCGATATCCCGTATGTCCCGTTCCTCTTCCGGCCGCCCGGCGGCCCCTTCCAGTCGCGGCAAGCCGCACACGATCCGCATCATCGGCGGCGACTGGAAACGCACCCCGCTCGCGGTGCTCGATCTCGACGGCCTGCGCCCGACGCCCGATCGCGTGCGCGAGACGCTGTTCAACTGGCTCGGCCAGGATCTCGAAGGCTGGCGCTGCCTCGACCTGTTCGCGGGCACCGGCGCGCTCGGCTTCGAGGCCGCGTCGCGCGGCGCGGCGAGCGTCGTGATGGTCGAGCGCCATCCGCGCGCCGCGCAGCAGCTGCGTGCGATCAAGGACAAGCTCGGCGCCCGTTCGGTCGAGGTCGCCGAAGCCGATGCGCTGCGGCTCGCGGCCGGGCTCACGCCGGGCGCGTTCGACGTCGTGTTCCTCGATCCGCCGTTCGACGACCTCGCCGCGCTCGAGCGCGCGATCGCGCTGTCGGCGCCGCTCGTCGCGGCGGGCGGCGCGCTGTACGTCGAAACGGGGGCGGAACTCGACCCGGCCGCGCACGACGCGCTGGCGGGCTGGCAGGTGGTGAAGCACGGCAAGGCCGGTGCGGTTCACTATCATTTGCTGCGGCGCGAAAATGATGAATAATGCGCGTTCCATACGAGGCGGCGCGCCGCAAAGGCGACGCATGCCCATCTCGGCAGCGGCGCGTGCATCGCACGGCTGCCATCCCGTTTGCGTGATGACAGGAGGAGCGACATGGTAGTCGCCGTGTATCCCGGTACGTTCGATCCGCTGACGCGCGGGCACGAAGACCTCGTGCGGCGTGCGTCGAGCATTTTTGATACGCTGGTGGTGGGCGTTGCCGACAGCCGCGCGAAAAAGCCGTTTTTCTCGCTCGAGGAACGTCTGACGATTGCGAACGAGGTGCTCGGCCATTACCCGAACGTGAAGGTGATGAGTTTCACCGGCCTCCTGAAGGATTTCGTCCGCGTCAACAATGCGCGCGTGATCGTGCGCGGGCTGCGCGCCGTGTCCGATTTCGAATATGAGTTCCAGATGGCGGGGATGAACCGCTATCTGCTGCCCGACGTCGAGACGATGTTCATGACGCCGTCCGACCAGTACCAGTTCATCTCGGGGACGATCGTGCGCGAAATCGCGCAGTTGGGCGGCGATGTCAGCAAATTCGTGTTTCCGTCCGTCGAGAAGTGGCTGACCGAGAAAGTCACCGCGATGGGAGGCCCTGCCGCGTGATGCGGCGCGGCCGGTTTCATCGCGAAGCCGGCCGCCGGCCTGAAGAAGTGAGATCAGTATGGCTTTGATGATTACCGACGAGTGCATCAATTGCGACGTGTGCGAGCCCGAGTGCCCGAACGGCGCGATTTCGATGGGCCCGGATATCTACGTGATCGACCCGAACAAGTGCACCGAGTGCGTCGGCCATTTCGACGAACCGCAGTGCCAGCAGGTGTGTCCGGTCGAATGCATTCCGCGCGATCCGCAGCATGACGAATCGCACGCGCAATTGATGGAGAAGTACCACGCGTTGATCGCCGTGAAGGACGACGACGCGTCGTGATCCTGCGCTGACGCGCGCTTTGTGTAGCGCGCGTCGCGCTTTCTTTCAGATCGGCGCCGCCCGGCGCCGGTTCTTCCGTGTCAGGCCAGCAACTCGCGCAACGCCGCGACGAGCGCATCGCATTCGGCATCGGTGCCGACGGTGATGCGCAGATGCTGGTCGATCCGCGGCAGCCGGAAGTGCCGCACGAAAATTTCCCGTTCCTTCAGCTTGGCCGCGATCGCGCCCGCATCGTGCGCGGGATGGCGCGCGAACACGAAATTCGCGGCCGACGGCACGATCTCGAAGCCGAGTGCGTCGAGCGCGTGCGTGAGTCGCGCCCGGCTGTCGATCACGCGCCGGCAGGTGGCGTTGAAATAGTCGGTGTCTTCATACGCGGCCTGCGCGGCAACCTGTGCAAGCCGGTCGAGCGGGTACGAGTTGAAGCTGTCCTTCACGCGGTTCAGCGCGTCGATCAGCGCCGCGTCGCCGAACGCGAAGCCGACGCGCATGCCCGCGAGCGAGCGCGCCTTCGACGTCGTATGCACGACGAGCAGGTTCGGATGACGGTCGATCAGCGTGACGGCCGACTGCGCGCCGAAATCGACGTACGCTTCGTCGATCACGACCACCGACGACGGATTCGCGGCCGCGATCCGCTCGACGTCCGCGAGCGGCAGCGCGCGACCGGTCGGTGCATTCGGGTTCGGAAGCAGCACGCCGCCGGCGTCGTCGAGATAGTCGTCGACGCGGATCGAGAAATCGTCCGCGAGCGGCACGATCGTGGTCTCGACGCCGTACAGGCGCGCGTAGGTCGGGTAGAAGCTGTACGTGATGTCGGGAAAGCGCAGCGGCCGGTCGTGCTTGAGCAGCGCCTGGAACGCATGCGCGAGCACCTCGTCGGAGCCGTTGCCGACGAACACCTGTTCGGGCTGGATGCGGTGATGGGCCGCGACCGTCTCGCGCAGTGCGCGCGCGACCGGGTCCGGATAGCGGCGCAGCGTGTCGCCGGTCGCGCCGAGTTCGCGTGCGATTGCCGCGACGACACGCGGCGACGGCGGATAGGGATTCTCGTTGGTGTTCAGCTTGACGGGGTGCGCGAGCGCGGGCTGTTCGCCCGGCACGTAAGGCACGAGTTGCTGAACGACGTTGCTCCAGTAACGGCTCACCGCTTGGCTCCTGTCGGGCAAAGCGTCCAGATTACCGCATGTGCGCATCGCGGTGGGGCGGGCGAGGCCGCCCGGTTGCGCCGGCCGGCCGACGCTACCGGGCTGGTGCGGGTGCGGTCAGTTGCGATGCAGCTGCATCGTCGCGCGGTCGAGTTCGCCCTTGACGACCATCGGCATCACGGCAAGCGCGCGTTCGATCGAGGCGTCGATCACGTCCTGTTCCTCGCGGCGCGGCGGCTTCAGCACGAAGTTCGCGACGTCGGGCTTCGCGCCGGCGCGCGCGCTTTCCGGGATCAAGTCGCGCGGATGGCCGATGCCGATCCGCAGCCGCCAGTATTGCTGCGACGACAGGTGCGCGGTGATGTCCTTCAGGCCGTTGTGGCCGCCGCTGCCGCCGCCGAGCTTCAGCTTCACGGTGCCGGGCGGCAGGTCGAGCTCGTCGTGCGCGACGAGGATCTGGTCGGGCAGGATCTTGAAGAATTGCGCGAGCGCGACGACCGATTGGCCGGAGCGGTTCATGTAGGTCTGCGGCTCGAGCAGATGAACTTCCTCACCATGCAGGCGTGCTTTCGCATAGAAGCCGTGAAAGCGGCGTTCGTCGCGCAGCGTCGTGCCGGCTTCGCGGGCGAGCTGGTCGATCAGCCAGAAGCCGGCGTTGTGGCGCGTCGCGGTGTATTCCGCCCCGGGATTGCCGAGGCCGACGATCAGTTTGATCATGACGTTTCGAAGGCGGCGGCAGCCGCCTGGGCGCAGAAAAAGAAAAACCCGCCGGGCAAGCCGCGGCGGGTTGCGTCGACCGTTTCGTGAAACGGATCGATGGGGCGCGTACGCAGCCGCTTAGGCAGCCGGCGTTTCGCCTTCTGCTGCGTCCGACACGGCGCCAGCCGGGACCGTCGCCGAAGCGATGACCGGGTTTTCCGCGTCGACGTGCGCGACCAGCGCGACGCCCTTCGGCAGTGCGATGTCCTTCGCATGCAGCGACTGACCGGCTTCGATCTTCGACAGGTCGACTTCGAGGAACTCCGGCAGGTCGGCCGGCAGGCACTCGATTTCGATTTCCGTCGCGACGTGCGAAACGATCGCGCTCGACAGCTTCACGGCCGGGCTGACTTCTGCGTTCAGGAAGTGCAGCGGTGCCTTCGTGTGCAGCTTCTTCTTCGCGTCGACGCGCTGGAAGTCAACGTGCAGCACGAGTTGCTTGAACGGGTGGTATTGCACGTCGCGCAGCAGAACCTGTTGCGACTGGCCAGCCACTTCCAGGTCGAGGATCGACGAGTGGAAGGCTTCCTTCTTCAGTGCATGCCACAGCGCGTTGTGATCCAGTTCGATCTTTTGCGGGGCTGCTTCGCCACCGTAGACGATACCCGTGGTCTTACCGGCGTTGCGCAGGCGGCGGCTCGCACCCGTACCTTGCTGTTGGCGCTCGAAAGCGACGACTTTCATGTGATTCTCCATTTGCTGCCCGCGACCAGGCAGTAAAACGGGGCCATCAGCGGCCCCCGATGAAACGGCCGGGGTTTCGTCTATCCCGTCCGATTGTGCAAAAAGCGAAGCGTTGCCGCTTCGCTTTCTGCGCATGCTTTGTTCCGTCGATTCGCGATCAGGATTCCGCGAACAGCGACATCACCGAATCGCCGCGGCGAATCCGCGAGAACGTCTCGGCCAGCAGGCTCGCGCTCGTCAGCGAGCGGATCTTGGAGCAGGCCAGCGATTCGGCCGACAGCGGGATCGTATCGGTGACGACCAGCTCGTCGAGTTCCGACGCGGCGATGCGATCCGCGGCGCCGCCCGACAGCACGGGGTGCGTCGCGTACGCGAACACCTGCTTCGCGCCGCGATCCTTCAGCACTTGCGCGGCCTTGCAGAGCGTGCCGGCCGTATCGACCATGTCGTCCATGATCACGCAGGTGCGGCCTTCGACTTCACCGATGATGTTCATCACTTCGGCGACGTTCGCCTTCGGGCGACGCTTGTCGATGATCGCGAGATCGCAGTTGAGCTGCTTCGCGAGTGCCCGGGCGCGCACCACGCCGCCGACGTCCGGCGACACGACGAGCAGATCCGAGTAGTTCTGCTTGCGCAGATCGCCCAGCAGGATCGGCGTCGCGTAGATGTTGTCGACCGGGATGTCGAAGAAGCCCTGAATCTGGTCGGCGTGCAGATCCATCGTGATGATCCGCTCGACGCCGGCGATTTCCAGCATGTTCGCGACGACCTTCGCCGAGATCGCGACACGCGCCGAACGCGGGCGACGATCCTGACGCGCATAGCCGAAGTAGGGGATGGCAGCGGTGATCCGGCCAGCGGATGCGCGCTTGAGCGCATCGACCATGATCATCAGTTCCATCAGGTTGTCGTTCGCCGGTGCGCACGTGGATTGCAGGACGAAGACGTCCTTGCCGCGCACGTTTTCCTGGATCTCGACCTGGATCTCGCCGTCGGAGAAACGGCTGACCATTGCTTTGCCGAGGGGGATACCAAGGATATTGACGACTTCCTGGGCGAGCGCGGGATTCGCGTTGCCAGTAAAGACCATCAGGCCATCATGGCTGTGGCTGCTCATCGTGCACCTGCTTCAGGCTTGGGCGGGAAATGCGGGAAAATTTTTGGCAGGGGAGGAAGGACTCGAACCCTCGCATGCCGGAATCAAAATCCGGTGCCTTGACCAACTTGGCGACTCCCCTACACTTAACTGATAACTTCACCGAACTTGTGTAGGCCGTTCGGCAAAGTAAAACTTCATGACGCGAAAGCGAAGAGCGGATGCTCGTTCAGACTCTCGGCAACTGCGCCATTCCAACTGGCGGGCAGGTTGGCTTTCGCCGCTTCTGCCTCGTGCTTGCTGTGAAACGCTGCAAACACGCTTGCTCCGGAGCCGGTCATCCTCGCGGGGGTCACATCATACAACCATTTGACCACCTGTGCAACTTCCGCGTACTTCCTTGTTACAACTTCCTGCATATCGTTCCGGCCGAAGCTATCTGGCCATTCCGCATCGCTGGTTTGCTGTGCAAGAAAGTCAGCAATTGTGACGGGCTTCGTATCTCTTGTCAACAACTCATCTGAAAATATTTCAGCGGTCGGGACATGAACGCGTGGCGTCACAACCAAGAACCAGCGAGTCGGCAATTCTACCTCAGCTAATTCTTCTCCGATACCCTCTGCGAACGCATTTTTTCCAAAAATAAAAAACGGGACGTCGGCACCGAGTTTGACCGCGAGCGACTGGAGCTCGGCGCGCGGCAAATCGAGTTGCCACAGGCGGTTCAGCGCGAGCAGCGTCGTCGCCGCGTCGGAGCTGCCGCCGCCGAGGCCGGCGCCCATCGGCAAGATCTTGTCGATCTCGATGTCGACGCCGTGCGCGGTACCCGTATGCGCTTTCAGCAGGTTGGCCGCGCGGACGACCAGATCGCTTTTCTCGGGCACGCCGGCTACGTCGGTGACGCGTGCGACACGGCCGTCGTCGCGCCGCGTGAAGTGCAGCGTGTCGCCCCAGTTCAGCAGCTGGAATACGCTCTGCAGATCGTGATAGCCGTTCGGACGACGGCCGGTGATGTGCAGGAACAGGTTGAGTTTCGCGGGCGCCAGGCAGTTGCGCAGCGAGCGGGTCGAATCGGTCATGCGGGTATCGGGGCTAGGCGCGCGTGCTCACTGATCGAGCACGAGCTTGATGTCGAGCGGCGGCGTCGCGCGCACGAGGTTGACGCGTTTGACGCCCGTGGCCGGGGCATCCGCGTAGGCAAGGTAGTCGATCGTCCAGCCGTCCTGACGCAACTGCTTGATGCGCGTGCCGTCGGCCGGGTCGCGCACGGTTTCGGCGGGCGTCGCGGGCGCGGCGGTCGGCAGCAGCCAGTAGCGCAGGCCCGCGAGCGGCAGCTCGAAGCCGAGCGTCTTCTGCATTAGGTCGCCGACGTCAGGCGCATATTGGGTCGGCCGGTTCGGCAATTCGAGCGACGCCGCGCGCGGCGTCGACTTCACGACCGCGAGCGTCTGGCCGAGCGGGCTGCGCAGTTCGAGCGACACGTCGTCGCCGTGCTCCTGCCAGTCGAAGTTGCCGTACACGTTCTGCGGGTTGCCGAGACGATCGTCGTAGCGCACCGCGAAGCGGCCATGGTAGGCATGCGTTGCGGCCGTTTGCAGTACGGCGCCCGTCGGTGCATTGGCCGACGGCGGCGTGCTCGCGCAGCCGGCGAGCGCGAGCGCCGCGCCGGCCGCGGCCAGCGCGCGCTGCGCGCGGGAGGGCAGGGAAAACATCGGGAACATCTGCATCAGAGGCCGTTGATCTGCAGGCGTTTCAGCGTCTGCACCAGCGTTTCGTTGTCGGGCTCGAGCTTCTGCGCGGCACGCCACGCGTTGCGCGCGTCGTCCTGCGCGCCGCTCTTCCACAGCACTTCGCCGAGATGCGCGCCGATTTCGGCGTTCGGCTGCAGTTCGTATGCACGCTGCAGCACCTTCGTCGCGCCGGCCGTGTCGCCCATCCGGTACTTCACCCAGCCGAGGCTGTCCATGATGTACGCGTCGTTCGGCGCGAGCGCCATCGCCTTGTCGATCAGCTTGCTTGCCTCGGGCAGGCGCTGGTTGCGATCGGCGAGCGAATAGCCGAGCGCGTTGTAGGCCTGCGGGTTGTCGGGCTGCGTACGGATCAGCTCGCGCAACTGCTTTTCCATCGTCGCGTAGTGGCCGGTCTTTTCGGCCGCCATCGCGTAGTCGTAGCGCAGGTCGGGGTCGTCCGGGAAGTCCTGGACGGCCTGCCCGAGCCGCGCCTCCGCTTCCGGATAGCGCTTCGCGGTGAACAGGATCGACGCATCGGTGCGCGCCACCACGGCCGCGTCGCGCGGATCCGAGATCGGCAGGTTGTCGAGCACCTTGCGCGCCTCGTCGGTCTTGCCCTGTTTCTGCAGCAGCTGCGCGCGCGTGATCTGCGCGGGCAGGTAGTGCTGGCTCGTCTGGTCGACCTTGTCGAGCCATTGCGACGCCTGCGCGTCGTTGTTCTGGTCGATCGCGATCTGCGCGAGATAGATGTAGCCCTGGCCGACGTCGAGGTTCGGCTGCTTGTCGCCGAGCTGCACGTACTGCTTCAGGTAGCCGGTCGCCTCGTCGAGTTTCTTCTGCTGGATCTTGATCAGCGCGAGCGCCATCAACGGCGTCGGGTCCTTCGCGTCGAGCTTGCGCATCGTCTCGAACTGCTTCTGCGCGTCGTCGAGGCGATCGTCGGCGAGATAGAGCTGCGACAGCGCCAGCCGCGCGTCGCGCGACTTCGGATTCTGCTGAACATACTTCTCGAACGACGCGATGCCCGCCGCACGTTCCGCCGGCCCCATCTGCGATAGCATCAGCGCTGCCGGCAGGTAGTCGGGGCGGAGCTGCAGCGCCTGCTTCAGCGACTGCGCGGCGCCGTCCTTGTCGTCGACCGCGAGCTGCTGCCGCGCGATCGCGAGCTGCGCCTCGGGGCGATTCATGTCGTTCTTCAGCATGTCCTTCAGCACCGCGAGGCCACCGACGCGGTCGGGGCCGCGCACCAGCAGCGCCTGCAGCGCGAGGATCGCCGGGCCGCGCGTGTCGCCGCTCGCGCGGGCCAGCTCGCGCGCGAGCATCGGCTGCGCGTCGGCCGGCTTGCCGGCGAGCACCAGCAGCGCGGCGTCGACCTGCGACGCCCGGTTCGAATCCGGTGCGTATTGACGCCACAGGTTCGCGGCGGACAGCGCGTCGGCCGGGCTCTGTGCGCCGAGCGCGATTTCGGTCGCGCGCTGCGCCATGCGCGGATCGCGCGTGTCGCGGGCCAGCGCGAGGTAGGTCTGGTAGGCCGGCGCTGGCTGGTTGCGCTGGAGCGCGACCTCGGCGGCGAGCACCTGGTAGACGATCTGGCTCGTCAGCGGCACGCCGGGGAGATTTTTCTGCTCGTCCGGCATCACATGCTCGAACGCACCCTGCGGCTCCGCGTCGTCCGATGCCGGATCCTGCGCGTGGGCCGGAAAGGCGGTGAGGGTCCAGGCGGCAAACAGCGCGGCACCGAGTGCACGGCGGACCGGGAAGGCGCGCGCGCCGCGCACGGCGGCGGGGCGCTCCTGAAGCAGCTTCGAGGGCAGGGTCATGGAAATCCGTTCGATGTTTCAACCGATTGTAACGCGCTCGCTACAATACACGCACGATCGTGATAGGGTCCGCTTACCTGTGGAACCCCCATGCGAATGCCCGAAATCGCCCGCCTCGCGTGCCGCCAGGCGGGCGATTTCGGGCATTCCCGTGTTTCATTCGGGGTCGCCGCGAGAACGGCCGTTCTCGTGGCGCCGCATGCGCGTTCACCCTGTAAACAGACCGTAGCCTCAGACCCGCAAAACATGCCAGAGTTGCCAGAAGTCGAAGTCACGCGCCGGGGCATCGAGCCCTTTGTCGCGGGCCGCCGCGTCGAGCGTGTCGACGTCCGTACCGCGATGCTGCGCTGGCCCGTGCCGGCGGGGCTCGCCGAGCAGTTGCGCGCGCGCGAGGTGCTCGCCGTCGAGCGCCGCGGCAAGTACCTGCTGTTCGAGGTCGACGCGGGCTGGTTCATCGTCCATCTCGGGATGACGGGCACGCTGCGCGTGCTGCCCGCGGCCGGCGTGCCGGTCGCCGCGAAGCACGACCACATCGACTGGATCTTCGACGAATTCGTGCTGCGCTTCCGCGATCCGCGCCGCTTCGGCGCCGTGCTGTGGCACCCGCGCGAAGCAGGCGACGTGCATGCGCATCCGCTTCTCGCGAGCCTCGGCGTCGAGCCGTTCTCGCCGGCATTCACCGGCGCGCTGCTGCATGCGCGCACGCGCGGCCGCACGGTGTCGGTCAAGCAGGCGCTGCTCGCGGGCGACATGGTCGTCGGTGTCGGCAACATCTATGCGTCGGAGAGCCTGTTTCGCGCCGGCATCCGGCCGACGACGGCCGCCGGCAAGGTTTCGCTGCCGCGCTACGAGCGGCTGGCCGACGCGGTGCGCGCGACGCTCGCCGACGCGATCGAGCGCGGCGGCAGTACATTGCGCGATTTCGTCGGCAGCAACGGCGAAAGCGGCTACTTCCAGCTCGACTGCTTCGTCTACGATCGTGCCGGCCAGCCGTGCCGCGTTTGCGGCACGCCGGTTCGCCAGATCGTGCAGGGCCAGCGGTCGACCTATTTCTGCCCGACGTGCCAGCGTTGAAACCCTTTTCCACAATTCGATAACTTGAAGCCGCCCCGCATCGCCCCCGCTCCGTTCCCCGTCACGCCGCTGCACCGCACGTTCGCCACGCGTCTCGTCGCGTGGCAGCGCGCGCATGGCCGCCATGACCTGCCATGGCAGAACACCCGCGATCCGTACCGGATCTGGCTGTCGGAAATCATGCTGCAGCAGACGCAGGTATCGACCGTCATTCCGTATTACACGCGCTTTCTCGACCGCTTCCCGGACGTCGCCGCGCTCGCGGCCGCGCCGAGCGACGACGTGATGGCGTTGTGGGCGGGCCTCGGCTACTACTCGCGCGCGCGCAACCTGCACCGCTGCGCGCAGGTCGTCGTCGCCGAGCACGGTGGTGTGTTTCCCGCGACGCCCGACGCGCTGGCCGAACTGCCGGGCATCGGCCGTTCGACGGCCGCCGCGATCGCGTCGTTTGCGTACGGTGCGCGCGCGACGATCCTCGACGGCAACGTGAAGCGCGTGCTTGCGCGGGTATTCGGCGTCGAGGGCTTTCCGGGCGAGAAGCGTGTCGAGAACGACATGTGGGCGCTCGCCGAATCGCTGCTGCCCGATGCCGCGAACCCGGCCGACGTGAGCGCGTATACGCAGGGGCTGATGGATCTGGGCGCGACGCTGTGCGTGCGCGGCAAGCCCGACTGCGCGCGCTGCCCGTTCGCGGGCGACTGCGTCGCGCAATCGACCGGCCGCCAGCGCGAACTGCCGGCCGCGCGGCCCAAGAAGGCCGTGCCGACGCGCAAGACCTGGATGCTCGTGCTGCGCGACGGCGACGCCGTGCTGCTCGAGCGACGGCCGCCGACCGGCATCTGGGGCGGGCTGTGGAGCCTGCCGCAAGCGGACGGCGATGCCGCGCTCGCGGAGCTTGCACGCGGCTTCGGCGGCGGCGGCACGGTGCCGCTCGCGCCGCTCACGCATACGTTCACGCATTTCCGGCTCGAGATCGAGCCGCGGCTGAGCGATCTGGCGGACGGCGGTGGCCTGCCGTCGCAGGCGCGCGACGCGGACACCGCATGGGTGCCGCTGAGCCGGCTCGACGCGTACGGCGTGCCGGCGCCCGTGCGCAAGCTGCTCGATGCGCTAAGCGGGCCGCTGCTGTAACGAACGGGAAGGGCGCGGCGCGGGCCGCGTTTGGAAAGGTGCCGGGTTGCCGTGGGCAGGACAGGTCGTCGGGCGCACGCGGCACGCAATGCGCGGCGGCTCAGGCGCGGCAGTTACAGCCAGCCGTGCCGGTCGAGTACGTGGTGCACGGCGTCGATGCGCGCGCCGACGTCCGGAAACTCCATCAGCTTCTGCCGCGCGCGCAGGTCGAGCGGCAGCAGCTCGGCGAGGCGATTCGATACCCAGCTCGGATCGTCGAGGCGGAACGGTTCGCCGAACGGCATTTTCTCCGGATCGGACTTCTTCAGCGCGTCGATGATGCGCTCGAGCACCTCGGCGCACGAGCCGAACTGCGCGAGCGCCTGTTCGCCTTCGAGCGGGATGTCGTCGGGCAGCGGCTCCGCGATGCCGACCAGCAGCCCGTTGCCTTCGACGCGATACGACAGCAGCTCGAAACGCTGCGTGCCGACCGCCTGCAGATACAGCATCCCGAATTCGCCGGTATCGCACTCGGTGATGCGCGCCATGCAGCCGATGGTTTCGGGCACTGACACCGCGCCGTCCTGCGCGACTTCGGGCCCGCTCTTCAGCAGGCACACGCCGAATGGTGCGTCGTCGCGCAGGCATGCGCGCGACATGTCGAGATAGCGCGCCTCGAACACCTTGAGCGGGAGCAGCCCTCCGGGAAACAGCACCGTGTGCAGCGGAAACAGCGGCAGGTCGATCAGGGTGGTCGATAGGGAGGACATGGCACGCGGGCGTGGGAGCGGGTGTCGCTAGGGTCGGTCGACCTCGGAGACGAGCCGCGACGACGCGTCGACATCCACTGGCGCGTCACGATGCCGCACGATCACGTTCGCGTCGCGCGCGAGGCGCGCGGCGAGCGTTTCCGCGATGAACACCGAGCGATGCTGGCCGCCCGTACAGCCGATGGCGACGGTCAGGTAGCTGCGGTTGTCATCGCGGAAGTGCGGTAGCCATTTCATCAGGAACGCATGGATGTCGTCGATCATCTGATGGACGATCGGCAGTGCGTCGAGAAAGGCGATGACCGGCTGGTCGAGCCCGGTGAGCGGGCGCAACTGGTGGTCGTAGTACGGATTTGGCAGCGCGCGCACGTCGAACATCAGATCGGCGTCGAGCGGCACGCCGCGCTTGAAGCCGAACGATTCGAACATCACCATCAGGTCGTTGTTCTTTTGCTCGATGAAGCGCTTGACCCAGGTGCGCAGCGCGTTCGCGCGCAGCGTGCTGGTATCGATCTGGTGGCCGAATTCGGCGAGCGGCGCGACGAGTTCGCGCTCGCGCTCGATCGCTTCCTCGAGCGACGACAGCAGGCCGACGTCCGCATCGTGCGACCGCGAGCCGGACAACGGATGGCGGCGGCGCGTTTCGGAGAAGCGCTGGATCAGCGCCTGGGTGCTCGCATTGAGGAACAGCACGCGCACGTCATGCTCGCGGGACAGCTCGCGGATCAGCCCGGGCATTTCGTCGAGCGACGCGCTCGAGCGCGCGTCGATCGCGACCGCGAGCCGGCGCTGGCCGTCCTGCGCGAGGTAGCGGGCGAGTTCGGGGAGCACGTGCGGCGGCAGGTTGTCGACGCAGTAATAGCCTGCGTCTTCGAGCGCGTTCAGCGCGACGGACTTGCCTGAGCCGGAGATGCCGGTGATGAGGACGATGCGCATGGGAACAGAGAATCCTGACGTTTCATCATAGCACCGGCTCGACGCGTCGGCGTTGCGCGGCCGGCGCGTGCGGGTTACACCAGTTTGCCGGGGAACTGACTGTCGGGATCTTGCATCGCGAGTCGTTGCCGATCCATGAAATCGCGCAACGTGTCGATTCCGCGCAACTGCAGGATCGTGTTCCGGACGGCCGCCTCGACGAGCACCGCGAGGTTGCGGCCGGCCGCAACCTGGATCGTGACCTTGCTGATCGGCAACCCGAGCACGTCGACGGTCTGGCTTTCGAGCGGCAGGCGCTGGAATTCGCCGTCGGGGCGCCGCACCAGCTGAACGATCAGCTTCAGCTTCATTTTTCGCCGCACCGCCGTTTCGCCGAAGATCGTCTTGATGTCGAGCAGGCCGAGGCCGCGCACTTCGAGCAGGTTCTGCAGCAGCGGCGGGCAGCGCCCTTCGACGAAATCGGGGCCAAGACGTACGAAATCGACCGCGTCGTCGGCGACGAGGCCGTGCCCGCGGCTGATCAGCTCGAGGCCGAGTTCGCTCTTGCCGAGGCCCGAATCGCCGGTCAGCAGCACGCCCATCCCGAGGATGTCGAGGAACACGCCGTGCAGCGTCGCGCGCGGCGCGAGGATGCGCGACATGTAGAGCCGCAGGCTGTCGATCACGGCGGCGGCCGACATCGGCGTCGTGAACAGCGGGGTAGACGAGCGCGTGCAGCGCAGCACCAGTTCGGGCGGCGCCGCGGCACCGCCGGCAACGACGAGGAACGGCGGCTCGAGCGCGATCAGCTCGGCCATGTGGCGCGAACGGTCTTCGTCGGTCTGGCGCTGGTAGTAGTCGATTTCGGCTTCGCCGAGCACCTGGATCCGGTTCGGGTGGATCAGGTTCAGGTGGCCGACGAGGTCGGCGCTCGACGTTGCGTTGCCGACCGTGTCGGCCGAAAAGCCGCGTTCCCAGCCTTCATGCCCCGTCAGCCAGCTCAGTTTCAGCGTGGCTGCGTTGTCGTCGAAGATGCTCTGGGCGTTGATGCTGGACGTATCCATGACTCTCGTCACTCCAATGGGCCGGTGCGGGCGCGCGGCGACGGACGTCGCCATGCCGGGCCGGCGCCGGGCGGCCCTGGACGGCGGCGTGGGCCGCCTCGTACGGGGAAATATTCCGCCCGGAACAACTCAAGGTTGCCACTGAGTGAGCAGGCGATGCAACTCGGCGATATCCGTTTCGTTGTGCAGACGCTCGCGTGCGTCGCGATCGGACAGCAGTTGCGCGATTTCCGACAGGATCTCGAGGTGCTGCTGGGTGGCTTGCTCGGGGACGAGCAGGAAGATCAGGAGGCCGACCGGCTGGCCGTCGGGCGCTTCGAACGGGATCGCATCGGCGAGGCGGACGAACGCGGCGAGCGGGTGCTTGAGGCCCTTGATGCGGCCGTGCGGAATCGCGACACCTTCGCCGAGCCCGGTCGAACCGAGGCGCTCGCGCGCGAACAGGTTGTCCGTGACGGTGCTGCGACCGATGCCGTTCTGATTCTCGAACATCAGCCCGGCTTGTTCGAAGACGCGTTTCTTGCTGGTGACCGAGAGGTCGATGACGACGTTCTCTATGGGCAGGATTTTGGCTAGGCGATTCATGTTGGCAGGCGATTGGGCGGCCTGGGGTCTCCTTGCGGCGGCGGACTGATTTTCCATGTTCGGCGATATCAAGGCATGTGGCATGGCAACCTGCAACGCAGCTACCGCATCCAACACCCCCCGGCGATAACCGGAACATTATAGAGCACAGCCGCGTGCGTGGCGCAGCACGGACGGACCGGTTGCACCTCCGCGCGGAGTGGCAAAAAAAACGCCCGGCGAACCGGGCGGCGTGCGTGTTGCGGTGACGGTTATTGCGGCGGCAGCTCGATCTGGTCGATCGACGGCTGCAGCTTGATCGGGTCGTGCGCGTGCGTTTGCAGGCGCTCCATGTGCTTGACGACCTGGCGATCCAGCTTGTCGATCAGCAGATCGATCGCGGCGTACAGGTTGCCGTTCGCGCTTTCGACGAAGATGTCCTTGCCCTTCAGGTGCAGGTTGATTTCCGCGCGCTGCTGCTTGTCCTTTTCCTTGTGGTTGTCGACCGAGAGGATCACAGTGCCATCGATCACCTGATCGCTATGCCGTAGCACCCGGTCCAGCTTGGTGATCACGTATTCGCGAATTGCAGGCGTGACTTCGAGATGATGTCCACTGATCTTCAGGTTCATAGTGCTTCTCCAAGCGAGTGGCCACCCGGCCGCATCGAGGCGGCGCTCCGGTCGACTTGCCCGTGCCGCACGAAGCGGCGTATCGCGGACAGATCGTCCGGCCTGTTCCCCGTGTGCGCGGTGGCCGGGACACGCCTGCCGCCGGGCAGGCAGCAGGCTTAAAGAGACTTGCGCAGATTCACTGCCGGGATCTTGAGGGCTTCGCGATATTTCGCAACCGTGCGGCGCGCGACCACGAAACCCTGTTCTGCCAGCAGCTCGGCAATGCGGCTGTCCGAAAGTGGCGATTTTGGGTCTTCAGCTCCTATCAGTTGCTTGATGAGGGCTCGGATGGCGGTCGACGAGGCGGCGCCACCGGTGTCGGTCGAGACGTGAGATCCGAAGAAGTACTTAAATTCAAGCGTCCCGAACGGGGTCAGCATGTACTTCCCGGTTGTCACACGGCTGACAGTCGACTCGTGTAGGCCCAGCGTATCAGCTATTTCCCGCAAAACCAAGGGGCGCATGGCAATTTCACCGTGCGCAAAGAAATTCTTCTGACGCTCGACAATAGCCTGCGCGACACGCAGGATCGTGTCGAAACGCTGCTGGATGTTCTTGATCAACCAGCGCGCTTCCTGCAGCTGCTGTTTCAACGATCCGGCCGACGGATCGCCGCGGCTGTTGCGCAGGATGTTCGCGTACAGGTTGTTGATCCGCAGGCGCGGCACGACCTCCGGATTGAGCTCCGCGAGCCATCCCTGGCCGACCTTCTTAACGATGATGTCGGGCACGACGTAGTCGGCCTCGGCCTTGCCGTAGGCGGCGCCGGGGAACGGCTCCAGCGAGCGGATCAGCGCGTGCGCGTCGCGCAGCGCGTCGTCGCTCGCCTTCAGGTGCTTGCGCAACCGTGTGAAGTCGCGTGCGGCGAGCAGTTCGAGATGCTGCGACACGATCTCGAGCGCGAGCGTGCGCGTGGGGGACGGATCGAGACGCAGCAGCTGCAGCTTCAGGCATTCGGAGGCCGAGCGCGCGCCGACGCCGGCCGGGTCGAAGCTGTGCAGCAGCGCGAGCGCCGCATTCAGTTCGTCGCCGTCGATTTCCAGTTCGGGCGGCAGGTCGGCGAGCACTTCGTCGAGCGTGGCGGTCAGGTAGCCGTCGTCGTCGAGCGATTCGATCAGGAACATCACGAGCGCGCGATCGCGCGGGCCGGCCTGCGTGACGCGCAACTGCGCCGAGAGATGATCGCGCAGCGACGTCGCGGCTTCCTGCACCTGCAGCGGCGGCAGGTCGTCGTCGTCGGACGCGCCGCTCGAGCGGCCGTATTCGTCGAGATTCCACTGCGGGCCGTCGTTGCCGTCACCGGACCCGTAGCCGTCGTATTCGTCGGCGCCGGCCGGCTCGTCGCGCTCGGCGCGATCGCTGGACGTGCTGCTGCCGTTGGTCGCGGTGGGCTCGGTGTTCTGTGCGGGCGGCGTCTGCGCGATCAGCGATCCGTCCGCCGCGACGCGCAGCGGGCTGGCGATCCATTCGTCGTCGTTCTCGAGCAGCGGGTTCTGCGCGACGGCCATCGCGACTTCCTGCTGCAATTCGAGCGTCGACAACTGCAGGAGCCGGATCGACTGCTGCAGCTGAGGCGTCAGCGCAAGATGTTGCGACAGGCGGAGTTGAAGGCTGGCTTTCATGGCAAGGAGGGAGTCATACCGGCAGTTTGCCACGACCCAGGCGCATTGAGCCATCCGCGATTACGCGCGGCGCGCCGCCCGGCCGCGGGCAGGGCCGCGGGCGTGGATGCAAAGCGGGGCGCAGCCCCGCGCGGCGATGCCGGGCGGGGTGCAGCCAGCCACGAGGAGGACGTTACATGCGGAAGTGTTCGCCGAGGTACACGCGGCGCACGCTTTCGTTTTCGATGATTTCGCTCGGTGCGCCGGCGGCCAGCACCGAACCGTCGCTGATGATGTACGCGTGGTCGCAGATGCCAAGCGTTTCGCGGACGTTGTGGTCCGTGATCAGCACGCCGATGTTGCGCTGTTTCAGGAACTTGACGATCTTCTGGATCTCGAGCACCGCGATCGGGTCGACGCCGGCGAACGGTTCGTCGAGCAGGATGAAGCTCGGGTTGGTCGCGAGCGCGCGCGCGATTTCGACGCGGCGCCGTTCGCCGCCCGACAGCGACAGTGCGGGGTTCTCGCGCAGGTGGCCGATCTGCAGCTCGTCGAGCAGCGCTTCGGTACGCGACGAGATCGCGTCCTTCGACAGCCGCTTGCCGTCCTCGCCGTGCTGCAGCTCGAGCACCGCGCGGATGTTTTCCTCGACGGTCAGCTTGCGGAACACGGACGCTTCCTGCGGCAGGTACGACAGGCCGAGCGACGCGCGCTTGTGGATCGGCAGCAGACTGATCGAGCTGCCGTTCAGCGAGATTTCGCCCGCGTCCGTCGGCACGAGGCCGACGATCATGTAGAACGACGTGGTCTTGCCGGCGCCGTTCGGGCCGAGCAGGCCGACGACTTCGCCGCTCTTCACGTCGAGCGACACGTCCTTGACGACCGTGCGCGAGCCGTAACGTTTCTTCAGGTTGCGGACGACGAGCGAACTCGTGGTGCCGGCCGGCTGGCGGTTCGGGAGCGCGTTCATTGGCCCGGCGCCCCCTGGATCGTGGTCGACGGCGACAGCTTGGCCGGCGCCCCGTTCAGCGGCGCGGGGCCGCCGTTCTTCGGCGACAGCATCGCGCGCACGCGGCCGTTCGGGTTGCCCGGCGCCGCGACGTCCTTGCCGCCCTTCGCGGTGTAGAAGTCGCGCTGGCCGTCGTACGTGATCACGCTGCCGTGCACGGTATCGGCGATCGTCGACGTGCCCTGCAGGCGGCGCACGGTCGCGGCGGTGGTCAGCGTGGTGAGATCCTGCTTGCCGTCGTAGTCGATGCGCTCGGCGTCGCCGTCGATGTATTCGTCGAGGCCTTCGCGCTTCTGGCGGAACGTCGCGTGCTTCTTGCCGCTGCCGAACGACGTCGCGTACTGATAGCCTTCCGGGTCCTGGCGCACTTCGACGCGATCGCCCTTGATGATGATCGTGCCCTTCGTGATCACGACGTTGCCGGTCGCGACCGTCACCTGCTTCAGATCGTCATAGGTCAGGTTGTCGGCCTCGACGTTGATCGGCTTGTTCTGGTCGGCCTTCTCGGCATGGGCGAGCGGCGCCAGCCCGACGAGCGGGAGCGCCACGAGCGTCGCGGCGAGCGCGGCGCGGACGGCGCGCGCAGCGCCGCCGGAAATCTGTCGAGGGAACGGTTCGTTCATGCAGTCACGTGAGGGATGCGTCACTTGGGTTGACCTTTCGAGCCGCCGGACGTGTCCGCCGCGGCGATCGTGCCGCGCACGTTGCCGTAAAGCTCGATGACCCGGGTGACGTTGTTGTACTTCATGCCGTCGGTCGCGTTGACGAGCGACAGGCCGCGCTGAAGTTTAACCGGCTTTTCGGTCTGGATCACATCGTCATTGACGAAGATCCGGAAATGCTGGGAATCGGCCTGCATCTGCGGATCGCCGCCGCCGGCCGCGCGCAGGATGCGTGCATCGTCGTACAAATCGACGATCGACACGTCGCCGTTGACGGTGCCGCGCTTCGCGGTGGTCGTCACGACCGGCTTGCCGGGCTGGAACGCGCGCATGGCCGGATCGGTCAGGTCGCTGCCTTCGGTGTCTTCGTAATGGACCAGCTTCGCGGCCGTCAGCCGGTACTGGGTCGTGCCGGTCTGGTCGAGCTCGGTGACCGAGAAGTTGTCCGCGAAATAGTCGGGCGTGTGGCGCTTCGGCTGCGCGATGCCCTCGCCGGGCGGCGGCAGCGTGGCCTGCAGCAGCCACCACGTGACGCCCGCGAGCGCGGCGACCGCGGCGAGCGGCAGCATCTGGGTCCAGCGGAAATGCGTGCTCATCGGTCAGGCTCCGCAGGCGGCGGCGAGCAGCGCGTCGTAGCGGCGCTGCGCGCGCAGGATCGCATCGCAGACCTCGCGCACGGCGCCGTGGCCGCCGCGGGCCTCGGCGACCCAGTGCGCGCGGGCGATCACCTCGGGGTGCGCGTTCGCGGGGGCCGTCGCGAAGCCGCAGCGCAGCATCACCGGCAGGTCGGGCCAGTCGTCGCCCATATAGCCGCAGGCGTCGGCCGTCAGGCCGAGCGACGCGATCAGCTCGGCGAACACGGCGAGCTTGTTCTCGACGCCCTGGAACAGGTGCGCGATCTTCATTTCCTTCGCGCGCGCCGAGACGATGTCCGAGCGGCGGCCCGTGATGATCGCGGTTGCGATGCCGGCTTCGCCGAGCAGCTTCACGCCGTGGCCGTCGAGCGAATTGAACGACTTCATCGCGTCGCCGGCCGCGGTAAACAGCAGGCCGCCGTCGGTCAGCACGCCGTCGACGTCGAAAATCATCAGCTTCACGCGGCTCGCGCGTTCGGCCGCAGTCAGCGCTGCGCTCATCAGATCACCTTCTTCGAAAACAGGTCGTGCATGTTCAGCGCGCCGATCAGCGCGCCGTCGGCATCGACGACCAGCATCTGGTTGATCCGGTGGCGCTCCATCAGTTCCACGGCCTCGACCGCCAGATGATCCGGCGCGATCGTGCGCGGGTCGCGCGTCATGACTTCGGTGATCGGCAGCGTGCGGAAATCGCCGTCGCGCGCGAGCACGCGGCGCAGGTCGCCGTCGGTGAAGATGCCGGCGACCTTGCCGTCGGCGTCGACCACGGCCGTCATGCCGAGGCGCTTCGCGGTGATCTGGAACAGCGCGTCCGACAGCGTTGCATTCAGCCCGACGGACGGGACGTCGTCGCCCGAGCGCATCACGTCGCGCACGTAGGTGAGCAGGCGCCGGCCGAGCGCGCCGCCCGGATGCGAGCGCGCGAAATCCTCCGAGCCGAAGCCGCGCGCGTCGAGCACGGCGACGGCGAGCGCGTCGCCGAGCGCGAGCGCGGCGGTCGTGCTTGCGGTGGGCGCGAGGTTCAGCGGGCACGCTTCCTTCGACACCGCGGCGTTCAGGTTCACGTCGGCGAGCGTGCCGAGGCTCGACCCCGCACGGCCCGTGATCGCGATCAGCTTCGCGCCGATCCGCTTCACGAGCGGGAGGATCGCGACGAGTTCTTCCGATTCGCCGGAATAGGAGATGCCGATGAAGACGTCGTCGGAGGTGACCATCCCGAGGTCGCCGTGGCTGGCCTCGGCAGGGTGGACGAAGAAGGCCGGCGTACCGGTGCTGGCCAGCGTGGCTGCGATCTTGCGGGCGATATGCCCCGATTTGCCGATCCCGGAGACCACGACGCGGCCGCGGCAGCCGAGCAGCAGCGCCACGGCCTGGACGAAGCCGCCGTCGAGCTGGTCGCGCAGCGCGCGCACGGCGTCCGCCTCGATGTCGAGCACGTCGCGGGCGAGCGCGAGCGCCCGATCATCATTGATTTTCGCTATCATGCGCGGAGTATAGCAAAGGCGTTTGTTCGCCGCGCCGGCCTTCGGACTCGTCCGAAGCAGCCTGTCCACCGCCACCACCCGCGCCCGCATTGCCGTGGCCCCGACGAACGAGGATGCTTCGCCTGTGATTTCCCCGCTCGAAATGACCCTGCTGCTGCTGCTGGCCTCAGTGGTGGGCGTCGTCGTATTCCGCTCGTTGAACCTGCCGCCGATGCTCGGCTACCTGACCGTCGGCATCCTGGTCGGCCCGCACGCATTCGGCGTCGCGGCGGATCTCGAACGGGCCGAGCACCTCGCGGAATTCGGCGTGGTGTTCCTGATGTTTTCGATCGGCCTCGAATTCTCGCTGGCGAAGCTGAGGTCGATGCAGCGGCTCGTGTTCGGCCTCGGCCTGTTGCAGGTCGTCGCGACCCTCGTGCTCGCGCTCGTGCTCGGCGCGCTGTTCGAGCACTGGGTGCACATCACATGGCAGGGCAGCATCGCGCTCGGCGGCGCGCTCGCGATGTCGTCGACGGCGATCGTGTCGAAGATGCTCGCCGAGCGGCTCGAGATCGAGACCGAGCACGGCCGCAACATCTTCGGCGTGCTGCTGTTCCAGGATCTCGCGGTGGTGCCGCTCTTGATCGTGATCGCCGCGTTCGGCGCCGAATCGTCGAAGGATCTCGCGCTCACGCTCGGCTTCGCGGCGGTCAAGATCGTGATCGCGCTCGCGCTGCTGCTCGTCATCGGCCAGCGCTTCATGACGCGCTGGCTCAACGTCGTCGCGCGGCGCCGCTCGCAGGAGCTGTTCGTGCTGAACCTGCTGCTCGTCACGCTCGGCGCGGCGTTCATCACCGACCGCTTCGGCCTGTCGCTCGCGCTCGGCGCGTTCATCGCCGGGATGCTCATTTCCGAGACGCCGTTCCGCCATCAGGTGGAAGAGGACATCAAGCCGTTCCGCGACGTGCTGCTCGGCCTGTTCTTCGTGACGACGGGGATGCTGCTCGACCCGCGCGTGATCTGGGAGCATCCGTTGATCGTGCTCGGCTTCTTCGTCGGGCAGATCCTGTTCAAGGCGACGATGATCGCCGGGCTCGCGCGGCTGTTCGGCGCGACGCCGGGCGTCGCGATGCGCACCGGCATCGGCCTCGCGCAGGCCGGCGAATTCGGCTTCGTGCTGCTGAACCTGATCCTCGACCGGCATCTCGTCGATTCGACGCTGCTGCAGGCGATCCTCGCGTCGATGCTGCTGTCGATGCTCGCCGCGCCGTTCCTGATCCAGAACGCCGACCGCATCGTGATGCGGCTGTCGTCGACGGAATGGATGCAGCAGTCGCTGCAGATGACGCGGATCGCGACGCAAAGCCTCAAGCAGCGCGGCCACGTGATCATCTGCGGCTACGGCCGCGCCGGGCAGAACCTCGCGCGCATGCTCGAACAGGAAGGTATTTCGTACGTCGCGCTCGACCTCGACCCCGATCGCGTGAGTGCTGCGGCGACCGCCGGCGAATCGGTCGTGTTCGGCGACGCGGCGCGCCGCGAGTCGCTGCTCGCGGCCGGTATCCACCGGGCGGCGGCCGTCGCGATCACCTACGCGAACACGCCGTCCGCGCTGCGCGTGCTGCATCACGTGCACGAGCTCGAGCCGACGCTGCCCGCGATCGTGCGCACCGTCGACGATGCCGATCTCGAGAAGCTGCTCGCGGCCGGCGCGACCGAGGTGATTCCGGAGATCGTCGAGGGCAGCCTGATGCTCGCGTCGCACACGCTGGTGCTGGTCGGCGTGCCGATGCGCAAGGTCGTGCGGCGCGTCGAGGAGATGCGCGACGAGCGCTACAGCCTGCTGCGCGGCTATTTCCGCGGCGCGGACGATGCGGACGACGACGATCACGAGCAGGTGCGGCTACAATCGGTGCCGGTCGATGCGCGCGCGGACGCGGTCGGGCGTTCGCTGGAAGAACTCGGGCTGTACGCGCTCGGGCTGGAAGTCACGGCGATCCGCCGGCACGGCATCCGCGGCGTCGAACCCGATCCGCAGACCAAGCTGCGCGCGAGCGACATCGTGGTGCTGCGCGGGTTGCCCGAGGCGCTCGCGCTCGCGGAGGAGCGGTTGTCGCGCCATCGGCGCGATCCGCCGGCCGCGGCTGCGTGAGCCGCGATTCACAACCCGACCCGTATTGATCAGAAACGGTGCCCGATCTTCGCGCACCGTTTTTTTCGGAGAGTTTCATGCCGCATTCGTCGCCGGGCGCACCGCTCGATCCGGTCGCCTTCATCCACAGCCAGATCCGCACGGTGCCCGATTGGCCGCAGCCCGGCGTGCAGTTCCGCGACATTACGACGCTGCTGCAGAGCCCGAAGGCGCTGCGCATCCTCGTCGACCTGTTCGTCGAACGCTATGTCGACGCGAAGCTCGACTACGTCGCGGGGCTCGACGCGCGCGGCTTCATCATCGCGCCGATCGTCGCGTACGAGCTGAGCGTCGGCTTCGTGCCGATCCGCAAGGTCGGCAAGCTGCCGTACAAGACGCGTTCGGAGTCGTACGACCTCGAATACGGCAGCGCGACGGTCGAGATCCACGAAGATGCGTGCAAGCCCGGCGACCGCGTGATCATCATGGACGACCTGATCGCGACCGGCGGCACGATGATGGCGGGGTGCAACCTGCTGCAGCGGCTCGGCGCGGAGGTCGTCGAGGGCGCGGCGATCATCGACCTGCCCGATCTCGGCGGCTCGACGCTGCTGCGCAACGCCGGACTGCCGGTCTATACCGTTACCGAATTCGCCGGCCACTGAACGCCGGTCCGTCGGGGTTTGCCGCCCCGGCTGGCCTCGGTTCACGCTTGGTTCACCGCTTGGTTCACCTTCCGCAGCGAGGTCACGATGCCCAACTTCATGCTGTTTCTCGCCACGTCGGTCGCGATCACGTTCGCGCCGGGTCCCGACAACCTGCAGGTGCTCGCCCGCGGCATCTCGCAGGGCCGCGCGGCCGGTTTCGTCGCGGCGCTCGGCTTCACGGCGGGAATCCTGTTCCACACGACGCTCGCGGCGCTCGGCGTGGCGGCCGTGCTGCGTTCGTCGCCGGTCGCGTTCCAGATCCTGAAGCTCGCGGGCGCCGCGTACCTCGTGTGGATCGGCATCAAGGCGCTGCGCAGCCAGGGCCTCGCTAACGCGCATGCGCGGCCGCCGCAGCCGCTCGCCACGATCTTCCGGCAGAGCGTGATCGGCAACCTGATGAACCCGAAGGTCACGCTGTTCTTCGTCGTGTTCCTGCCGCAGTTCGTCGATCCGCACGGCGCGCAGAGCGTGACGCTGCAGATGTTCGAGCTCGGCGCGCTGTTCATGCTGCAGACGGCCGCGGTCTTCTCGCTGTTCGGCGTCGGCGCGGGGATGATCGGCACGTGGCTGAAGCGGCGCCCGAAGGCCGGCGTGTGGCTCGACCGGATCGCGGGCGCCACGTTCATCGCGATCGGCATTCGCGTCGCACTGAAGGATTGATGACGATGACGTTTCCGTGCATCGCGGCCGCGCGCCGCTTCGATCCGGCCGCACACCTGCGTTTCGAGATCGCCGGCCAGGCGGTCGGCTGGGTGCGCCGCCAGGACATCGCGAAGCTCGTGCGCTGGCCCGACGTGTTCGAGCTGACCGGCGAGCGGGTGGTGCTGTCGGCGCGCTACGATTCGGTCGATGCGCGCAGCATGGCGTTGGCCAGCGCGATCGGCGCGCTCGCGGCCGAGGGCGCGATTCCCGGCTGGCGCGACGAGATCTATGCGATCCGCAACCGCTTCGACGATCCGCCGCTCGCGTACATCGAGCGCGCCGCGTCGCGCTTCTTCGGCACGCAGACCTATGCGGTGCACGTGAACGGCATCGTAGAATATGCGGTTACGCCGGGCGAGCCGCCCGTCGCGGCCGCGCCGAAGATGTGGCTCGGCCGCCGCAGCGCGACCAAGGCGACCGACCCCGGCATGCTCGACAACGTCGTCGCGGGCGGGATCGGCTGGGGGCTGGGCGTTCACGAGACGCTCGCGAAGGAATGCTGGGAAGAAGCCGGCATTCCGGCCGACCTGGCGGCGCGCGCGATCGCGGGCCGCACGGTGCAGGTACTGAACTCGCTGCCGGAAGGCACGCAGTCCGAATTGATCTTCGTGTACGACCTGCCGCTGCCGCACGATTTCGCGCCGCGCAACCAGGATGGCGAAGTGGCCGAGCACCTGCTGGCCGGCGTGCCCGAGGTGATCGGCTGGCTGCGCGAAGGCCGCGCGACGATGGATGCGAGCCTCGCGACGCTCGACACGCTGCTGCGCCACCGCTGGATCGCGGCGGCCGACGCGGCCGGCATCGACGCGCTGTTCGTGCCGGCTGCATGACGTGCGCCGCGACGCGCGCGGCGCGGCGTGAACGGGCAATTTGACGAATACGGAAACAATGGGAGTAGCGGTCATGCCGACCGATCACAGCTTTATCTTGAAACTGTCGTGCCCTGACCGGCACGGCATCGTCCATGCGGTCTCGGGCTTCCTGTTCGAGCGCAGCAACAACATCCTCGATTCCGCGCAGTTCGGCGACAGCCGCACCAGCGAGTTCTTCATGCGCGTGCACTTCGAACAGGACGGCGGCGGCGTGGATGCCGCGTCGGCGCTCGACACGCTTCGCAAGGAATTCGCGCCGCTCGCCGAACAGTTCTCGATGCGCTGGGAACTGCACGATGCGGCCGTGAAGCCGCGCGTCGTGATCATGGTGTCGAAGATCGGCCACTGCCTGAACGATCTGCTGTTCCGCTATCGCACCGGCCAGCTGCCGATCGAGATTCCGGCGATCGTGTCGAACCACAAGGAGTTCTACCAGCTCGCCGCGAGCTACAACATTCCGTTCCATCACTTCCCGCTGATCGGCGGCTCGTCCGATGCCGCGAAGGCCGCGCAGGAAGCACGCGTGCTGGAAGTGATCGACGAGCACCAGGCCGATCTCGTCGTGCTCGCGCGCTACATGCAGATCCTGTCGCCGAACATGTGCGAGCAGCTCGCCGGGCGCGCGATCAACATCCACCATTCGTTCCTGCCGAGCTTCAAGGGCGCGAAGCCGTACTACCAGGCCTTCGACCGCGGCGTGAAGCTGATCGGCGCGACCGCGCACTACGTGACGACCGATCTCGACGAAGGCCCGATCATCGAGCAGGAAGTCGAGCGCGTCGACCACAGCATGACGCCCGACCAGCTGACCGCGATCGGCCGCGACGTCGAGTGCGTGACGCTCGCGCGGGCGGTGAAGTGGCACGTCGAGCACCGGATCGTGCTGAACGGGACGAAGACGGTCGTGTTCCGCTGATCCGTCGGCCCCCAACGGCCGGCTCCACAAGCGAAAACGCCGCGCCCTTCACGGGGCGCGGCGTTTTCGCTTGCCGGTGGCGAGCGGGCGGCTTCAGATCAGCCGCAGCAGGTACAGCTCGCGTTTCAGGTACGCATAGAAGATCGGCGCGGCGATCACGCCCGGCAGCCCGAACGCGGCTTCCATGATCAGCATCGCGAGCAGCAGCTCCCACGCGCGCGACTCGATCTGGCCGCCGATGATCTTCGCGTTCAGGAAGTATTCGAGCTTGTGGATGACCACGAGGAACGCGAGCGACGCGATCGCGGTGCCCATGCTGACCGACAGCGACACCGCGACGATCAGCGTGTTCGAGATCAGGTTGCCGATCACCGGCAGCAGGCCGACGATGAACGTGACCAGCACGAGCGTTTTCGACAGCGGCAGCCGCTGATGGAAGATCGGCAGCGCGACGAGCAGGTAGATGCCGGTGAAGGCCGCGTTGATCGCCGAGATCTTGATCTGCGCGAACACGATGCGGCGGAACGCGTCGGCGAAGCGCGACACGCGCGTGACGAGCGCGGTCGACAGCGGCCGGCGCACCTTGCCCTGCTCGACGCCGATCGCGATCATCGCGCCGATGATCATCCCGAACAGCACGTGGCCGAAGCCGCGCGCGACGCTCTTGCCGCTTTGCTGGAGCTGGTCCATGTGCGAGTGCATCAGCACGGCCGCCTTCGTCTTCATCTGTTCGACGTCGACGGGCAGCAGGTTGGCGATCCAGGCCGGCGTGCGCGCGCGGGTCTGCTCGACGATCTGCATCAACTGGCCGAGCAGGCTCTGCAGGTTCGGCACCGTGTGCTCGAAATGCTCGATGATGGCGAGCGTCAGGCCGGTGAGCGCGCCGACGATCGCGATCGACAGCAGCACGACGGCGACCCAGCGCGCGCGCATGCTGGTGGTATGGCGTTCGATCACGGGCGCGATCGTGTGGATCAACTGGTAGACCAGCAGGCCGGCCAGCATCCCGCCGAGCAGCTTGAGCTCAAGGACGAGCCACATCATGACGAGCGCGAAGAGATAGCTGCCGATCTCGAGTGCCGACAGCTTCGGCAGGCTCAAGTCGCTCGTCAGCCGCACGCTGCGCAGGTGCGGCTCGCGGTTCTGCGTGTCGCGCGACTCTTGTTGCTTCTCCATCGTGGATTCCTGTCGTCCGTATGTCGTGCCGCGCCGCGCGCGGTAGCGCGCGGGTCGCCCGGCGCCGCACCGGATTGGTGCGGATGGCGAACCTTACGACCGTAAAGTATAGCTGCCATTATGGTCCGCAAACGGGCCGTTTGGCGCGTGGTGTAAACGCAGAAGGGAAAACGAGGGGGCGCGGCGGCTTCGACGAGCGCGCGGCCGGGCGGCCGCGCGCGGGCAGGGTGGAACGGGCGTCAGCCGGCCGCGACTTTGCGGGTCGGACGCTTGAGCAGCGGTGCGAGGTACTTGCCGGTGAAGCTCGCCTTCGTCTTCGCGACCTGCTCGGGCGTGCCCTGCGCGATGATCTGGCCACCGCCGGCGCCGCCCTCGGGGCCGAGGTCGATCACCCAGTCGGCCGTCTTGATCACGTCGAGGTTGTGCTCGATGATCACGACCGTGTTGCCCTGGTCGCGCAGCCGGTGGATCACTTCCAGCAGCAGCGCAATGTCGTGGAAGTGCAGGCCGGTGGTCGGCTCGTCGAGGATGTACAGCGTGCGGCCGGTGTCGCGCTTGGACAGCTCCAGCGACAGCTTCACGCGCTGCGCCTCGCCGCCCGACAGGGTCGTGGCCGACTGGCCGAGGCGGATGTAGCCGAGGCCGACGTCGAGCAGCGTCTTCAGCTTGCGCGCGATGACCGGCACCGCGCTGAAGAACTCGTACGCGTGCTCGACCGTCATGTCGAGCACTTCGCTGATGTTCTTGCCCTTGTACTGCACTTCGAGCGTTTCGCGGTTGTAGCGCTTGCCGTGGCACACGTCGCACGGCACGTAGACGTCCGGCAAGAAGTGCATTTCGACCTTCAGCACGCCGTCGCCCTGGCACGATTCGCAACGGCCACCCTTCACGTTGAACGAGAAGCGGCCCGGATCGTAGCCGCGCTCCTTCGACGTCGGCACGCCCGAGAACAGCTCGCGGATCGGCGTGAACAGGCCCGTGTACGTGGCCGGGTTCGAGCGCGGCGTGCGGCCGATCGGCGACTGGTCGACGTTGATCACCTTGTCGAAGTGCTCGAGGCCCTCGATCGCCTCGTGCGGCGCCGGTTCGGCCGCCGAGCCGTACAGGTGGCGCGCGACCGCGTGATACAGCGTGTCGTTGATCAGCGTCGACTTGCCGGAGCCGGACACGCCGGTGATGCAGGTCAGGAGGCCGACCGGCAGTTCGAGATCGACGTGCTTCAGGTTGTTGCCGTGCGCGTCGACGATGCGCAGCATCCGCTCCGGATCGGGCGCGAGCCGCTCGTCCGGATACTCGATCACGCGCTTGCCGAGCAGGTACTGGCCCGTCAGCGACTGCGGATTCGACTGCACCTGCTTCGGCGTGCCTTCGGCGACCACGACGCCGCCGTGCTCGCCCGCGCCGGGGCCCATGTCGACCACGTAGTCGGCCGTGCGGATCATGTCCTCGTCGTGCTCGACGACGATCACCGAGTTGCCGAGGTCGCGCAGGTGCTTGAGCGTCGCGATCAGGCGGTCGTTGTCGCGCTGGTGCAGGCCGATCGACGGCTCGTCGAGCACGTACATCACGCCCGTGAGCCCCGAGCCGATCTGCGACGCGAGCCGGATGCGCTGCGCCTCGCCGCCCGACAGGGTCTCGGCGCTGCGCTCGAGCGACAGGTAGTCGAGGCCGACGTTGTTCAGGAACGTCAGGCGCGCGACGATTTCCTTGATCACCTTGTCGGCGATCTCGCGCTTCGCGCCTTCGAGCGTCAGCCCGTCGAAATAGCCGAGCGCGTCGCGCAGCGGCCAGCCGCTGATCTCATAGATGCCGCGCGCGTGGTCGCCGGTGCCGATCCGCACGTGGCGCGCCTCGCGGCGCAGGCGCGTGCCGTCGCACGACGGGCACGGCTGGTTGTTCTGGTACTTCGACAGCTCTTCGCGCACCGCGACCGAATCGGTTTCGCGGTAGCGGCGCTCGAGGTTCGGGATGATCCCTTCGAACACGTGCTCGCGGATCGTCGTGCGGCCGCGCTCGTTGATGTACGAGAACGGGATCGTCTGCTTGCCCGACCCGAACAGCAGCACCTTGCGGATTTTTTCGGGCAGATCCTCGAATGCGGCGTCGATGTCGAATTCGTAGAACGCCGCGAGGCTCTGCAGCATCTGGAAGTAGAACTGGTTGCGGCGGTCCCAGCCCTTCACCGCGCCGGCGGCAAGCGACAGCGACGGGTGCGCGACGACCCGCTTCGGGTCGAAGAACGTGATCTGGCCGAGGCCGTCGCACTCCGGGCACGCGCCCATCGGGTTGTTGAACGAGAACAGGCGCGGCTCGAGCTCCTGCAGCGAGTACGAGCAGATCGGGCACGCGAACTTCGAGCTGAACAGGTGCTCGCGATCGGTATCCATCTCGAGCGCGATCGCGCGGCCGTCGGCGAGGCGCAGCGCGGTTTCGAACGATTCGGCGAGCCGCTGCTTCATGTCCGGGCGCACCTTCAGGCGATCGACGACGACGTCGATCGTGTGCTTGTCGTTCTTCTTCAGCTTCGGCAGCGACTCGACCTCGTAGATCTTCGCGGCGCCTTCGTTTGCGGCGCCGCCGCCCGAGCGCACGCGAAAGCGCACGAAGCCCTGCGCCTGCATGTCCTCGAACAGCTCGGCATGCTCGCCCTTGCGATCCGCGACGACGGGCGCGAGGATCATCAGCTTGGTTTCCTCGGGCAGCGCGAGCGCCGCGTCGACCATTTGCGACACGCTCTGCGCCTCGAGCGGGATGTCGTGATCGGGACAGTACGGCGTGCCGACCCGTGCGTATAAAAGTCGCAGGTAGTCGTGGATTTCCGTGACCGTGCCGACGGTCGAACGCGGGTTGTGGGACGTGGCCTTCTGCTCGATCGAGATCGCCGGCGACAGCCCCTCGATCAGGTCGACGTCGGGCTTCTCCATCAGCTGCAGGAACTGGCGGGCGTACGCGGACAGGCTTTCCACGTAGCGGCGCTGGCCTTCGGCATAAAGGGTGTCGAACGCGAGCGACGACTTGCCCGACCCGGACAACCCGGTAATCACGACCAGCTTGTGGCGCGGCAGGTCGAGATTGACGTTTTTCAGGTTGTGGGTGCGTGCCCCACGGATACGGATCTGTTCCATGAACCTGGCGAAAATGGAGGGAACCAAACCTGCTACTATAACGGCTTTTCGAGACCGTCGTTTACGGCCCCCAGCCTTTACAGCAGGTGGCAGCAAGGCGACACCTGCGCCGGGGAAAGCGGTCGCGCCGCACGGTTCCGGGCGGCCCGCAGGCCGTCTGCATCCGGCCCCGACGTGTCGTCCGAAAGGCCGCCAGGCCGCCGGTCCTGATCTTCCGCCGCCCGCTGCCGGGCGGACATTCCGATCATTCGAAATTCATTCCCGATGTCCAATCCGTCTGCCACGTCTTCCCGCATGACTGCGCCCGAACTGCGCGCGACCACGTCGCTCGCGGCGATCTTCGCGTTGCGCATGCTCGGCCTGTTCATGATCATGCCGGTGTTCTCGGTCTATGCGAAAACCATCCCGGGCGGCGACAACGTGCTGCTCGTCGGGATCGCGCTCGGGGCCTACGGCGTCACGCAGTCGCTGTTCTATATCTTCTACGGCTGGGCGTCCGACAAGTTCGGCCGCAAGCCGGTGATCGCCACGGGCCTCGTGATCTTCGCGCTCGGCAGCTTCGTCGCCGCGTTCGCGCACGACATCACGTGGATCATCGTCGGCCGCGTGATCCAGGGGATGGGCGCCGTGTCGTCGGCGGTGCTCGCGTTCATCGCCGACCTGACCTCCGAGCAGAACCGCACGAAGGCGATGGCGATGGTCGGCGGCTCGATCGGCGTGTCCTTCGCGGTCGCGATCGTCGGTGCGCCGATCGTGTTCCACTGGGTCGGGATGAGCGGGCTGTTCACGATCGTCGGCGTGCTGTCGATCCTCGCGATCGGCGTCGTGCTGTGGATCGTGCCCGACGCGGCGAAGCCCGTCCACGTGCGCGCGCCGTTCGCCGAGGTGCTGCACAACGTCGAGCTGCTGCGCCTGAACTTCGGCGTGCTGGTGCTGCATGCGACGCAGACGGCGCTGTTTCTGGTCGTGCCGCGCCTCTTGGTCGACGGCGGGCTGCCGGTCGCCGCGCACTGGAAGGTCTACCTGCCGGTGATGGGGCTCGCGTTCGTGATGATGGTGCCGGCGATCATCGTCGCGGAAAAACGGGGCAAGATGAAGCCGGTGCTGCTCGGCGGCATTCTGGCTATCCTGAGCGGCCAATTGTTGCTCGGCAGTGCACCGCATACCATTCTGATTGTGGCGGCGATCCTCTTCGTCTACTTCCTCGGCTTCAACATCCTGGAAGCGTCGCAGCCGTCGCTCGTGTCGAAGCTCGCGCCGGGTTCGCGCAAGGGCGCGGCCACGGGCGTCTACAACACCACGCAGTCGATCGGGCTCGCGCTCGGCGGCATCGTGGGCGGCTGGCTGCTGAAGCACGGCGGCGCGAACACGGTCTTTTATACCTGTTCGGGGCTCGTTGCCGCGTGGCTTATAATCGCGGCCAATATGAAAGCGCCGCCGCGCAAGGCCTGAACCTGATTGTCGGGCAGGCGCCGGCGGCGTTCGCCGGCTCGCCCGGCGGGCCGCTCCGACGCTTGCGCGGGCGGCCCAGCATCGAATTTACTGGAGAAACACATGGCATCCGTCAACAAGGTCATCCTCGTCGGCAACCTCGGCGCCGATCCTGAAGTCCGTTACCTGCCGAGCGGCGACGCGGTTGCGAACATCCGTCTCGCGACGACCGATCGCTACAAGGACAAGGCAAGCGGCGATTTCAAGGAAATGACCGAGTGGCATCGCGTCGCGTTCTTCGGCCGTCTGGCGGAGATCGTCAGCGAATACCTGAAGAAGGGGTCGTCGGTCTACATCGAAGGCCGTATCCGCACGCGCAAGTGGCAGGGCCAGGACGGCCAGGACCGTTACTCGACCGAAATCGTCGCCGAACAGATGCAGATGCTCGGCGGCCGCGGCGGTTCGGGCGGCGGTGGCGGCGGCGGTGACGAAGGCGGTTATGGCGGCGGCTACGGTGGCGGCGGCGGTCGCGGCGAGCAGGCGGAGCGCGGCGGTGGTGGTGGCGGCCGTGCCAGCGGCGCGGCGCGTGGCGGTGCGGGTGGCGGCGGCCAGAGCCGTCCGAGCGCACCGGCAGGCGGCGGCTTCGACGAGATGGACGACGATATTCCGTTCTGATCGCCAGTCGGCATCCTGCATCACGATGGGCCCGAACGTCCGAGTCAAGCCAGTCGCTTGGCCCGGGTTTTCGGGCCTTGTTTCGTTTACGTGGTTCCTGCACGCCGCACCCTGGATGAACCGTGGCTGACGCACTCCCCGACCTCATCGCGCCCCATCTCGACGTCCTGTTTTGCGGGATCAATCCCGGCCTGATCGCGGCCGCGACCGGTCATCACTTCGCGGGGAGAAACAACCGCTTCTGGCGCGTGATCCATCTCGCGGGCTTCACGCCGACGGAAATTTCGCCGCAGGATGATCGCGAGATCCTCCGTTACGGCTGCGGGCTGACGGCCGTGGTGCCGCGGCCGACCGCCAGTGCCGATCAGCTGTCGCGCGCGGAATTCGTGGCCGCGGCCGCCGGGTTCGAGCAGAAGGTCGCGCGTCATGCGCCGCGCTTCGTCGCGTTTCTCGGCAAGGCGGCGTATGCGGCGCTGTCGGGGCAACGGGAAGTCGCGTGGGGAGTGCAACCGTCCCCTATCCAGCGGGCGCGGGTGTGGGTGCTCCCCAACCCCAGCGGCAGAAACCTTGCGTTCGGGCTCGACGATCTGGTCGATGCGTATCGAGGGCTTCATCTCGCGGCGATGAAGGACCGGCACGATGCGACGCAGTAAGACGGCGGCGCCGTGGCCGGGCACCATCGTGCCGCGCGCATTCTTCAACCGCATGGCCACCGAGGTGGCGCCGCAACTCCTGAACAAGATCCTCGCGGCAGCGGATGGCCGGGCCGGCCGCATCGTCGAAGTGGAAGCGTATGCGGGCGCGCTCGATCCGGCGGCGCACACCTATCGCGGCAAGACGCCGCGCAACGCGACGATGTTCGGGCCGCCCGGGCACTTCTACGTTTATTTCACGTACGGCATGCACTGGTGCTGCAACTGCGTGTGCGGCCCGGACGCCGCGGGAACGGGCGTGCTGATTCGTGCGCTGGAGCCGCTGCACGGGCTCGAGCAGATGCGCGCGGCGCGGCCGCCGCGCACGCGCGATCGCGACCTGTGCCGCGGCCCGGCTCGATTGACGCAGGCGATGGGGATCGGCGGCGCGCAGGATGGCGTCGATCTGGTCGGCGCGCGCGAAGGATTCGCGATCGTCGACGACGGGATGGCGCCACCCGCCGATCTGGCGGGCGGGCCGCGCATCGGCATTCGCGTCGGCCAGGATCTGCCGTGGCGGTGGAGCGTGCCCGGCAACCGATACGTATCGGGCGCGGTGCCGCGCATCTGACGCGTGCCGCGCCCAAGTCACATGCCCGTCGCGCCCGATTCGACCTGCGTCACGCGGTCGCCATTATTGATCGGCTAAGCTGGCCGTTTCGACGTTTCGATCGAGGGGACACCATGCGGCGGGTCGTATTCAACCAGAAGGGCGGCGTGGGCAAGTCGACGATCGTCTGCAACCTGGCGGCGATCAGCGCGAGCGAAGGATTGCGCACGCTCGTCATCGATCTCGATGCGCAGGCGAACTCGACGCGCTACCTGCTCGGCGACGCAGCGGCCGACGCGCAACCGGGCGTCGCCGGTTTCTTCGAAACCGCGCTGACCTTCAACTTCCGTCCGGTCGACGTTGCGTCGTTCATCCACGCGACCCCGTTCGACGGGCTCGACGTGATGCCCGCGCATCCGGATCTCGATACGCTGCACGGCAAGCTCGAATCGCGCTACAAGATCTACAAGTTGCGCGACGCGCTGAACGAACTCGACATGTACGACGCCGTGTACATCGACACGCCGCCCGCGCTGAATTTCTATACGCGCTCGGCCCTGATCGCGGTCGAGCGCTGCCTGATCCCGTTCGACTGCGACGATTTCTCGCGGCGCGCGCTGTACACGTTGCTCGAGAACGTGAAGGAAATCCAGCAGGACCACAACGCGGCGCTCGAGGTGGAAGGGATCGTCATCAACCAGTTCCAGCCGCGCGCAAGCCTGCCGCAGCGGCTGGTCGACGAGCTCGTCGACGAAGGGCTGCCGGTGCTCGCGTCGCGGTTGTCCGCGTCGGTGAAGATCCGCGAATCACATCAGCAGTCGACGCCGGTGATCCATCTCGAGCCGACGCACAAGCTCGCGCAGGAGTTTCGCGCGCTGCATCGCGAACTGACGGGCTGAGCCCGCGCCTGACCGGATCGACCAAGGCCGCTTCGAGCGGCCTTTTTTATCGCGACTCGTCATTCCTCCGATTATTGAATTCGTCATTTATAATCCGGAAAACGATTTCATAATAAATTCAGAAAAACGATTACATAGACTGCGGCTCCATTTTCAATGAAGGCCGGTTTTCTAATAAACAGAATAATGAATGGGTAAATATTGCGCGATGTCACGATGCGCTATGCTGCAAAAAGGTAAAAAGGCATTGCGGGTCGGAGCCGCTCGGTTTGCGTGTTCGTGATATCGGCGTGCAGCGGGCCTCGGCGGTCGCCGTATAGGGTAATAAGGGTTTATACCTATCATTAATGCCACTTAATTGACAATTAATCGCTCTAGAATGGTTTCCTTCAACTTCCCGTGCCCAAACAGGTAGCGGGTTGCCAATAAGGAAGCGACTGTCGATCAAGCTTCCACTTTTCTTTACGTTTGTCTCTCGCATTGTTAACAGGAGCGTGCCCGATGTCCGTATTTGCCCCCGAAAAACTCGCCGCCGATTATCAATCCGGTATCGCCGCCTGGTTCGCGATCGCCCGTCCGGCGATCCACGGCTTCGAGGCCGTCGTCGAACTCAACCTGCAAGCGGCCCGGACGGCGCTCGAGGAATACGAGGACAAGCTGAAGAACGCGTTCAACGCCAACAACCCGGCCGCGGGTTTCGCGCAACAGGTCGCCGCGCCGCAGGAAGCGGCCGGCAAGGCCGTGTCGTATGGGCGCCATTTGTTCGACATCGCGGTGTCGACGCAGTCCGAATGGGCGAAGGTCGCGCAGGCGCAGTACGAACAGAACGACAAGCGCCTGAAGGACGTGCTCGGCGAACTGTCGAAGCACGCGCCGGCCGGCTCGGCGCCGGTGGTGGCCGCGCTGAATTCGGCGCTGTCCGCGGCGAGCGCCGCGGCCGACTCCGTGCGTGCGGCGACGGGCCAGGCGATCGAAGCGGCGCAGAGCGGCTTCGATGCGGTCAGCGAGACGGCCACGCGCGGCGCCAAGCAGACGGCGGCCGCCGCCCGCAAGGACGCAGCGGCTGCGCGCGAATCGGCTGCGTAATCGCGCAAATGCGCGCATGAAGGCGCGCGTGAATGCGTGTCGCGCGTCGGCGCGACACGATTGATCGGCGCCGGACGGCGCCGGCGCCGCGTGTGCCACGCGGGGGCCGGCAAGCGTCCGGTGCGCCGCAAGACGTCCGTGCACGGTTGCTCGTGCGGCGGTGTGCCGTGCCGCCGGTGCGAACCCGTCCGGACGGCGGCGTGCGACCCCGACCGCGATTGCGCCGGTTGGCGCGGCGCGTGCCATCGCCACGTGTGACCGCCTCGTGCCGGCGTCACGACGACAAACTGATTTCGATGCAGGGATTGAACATGACGGATGTAGTGATCGTATCGGCCGCGCGGACCGCGGTCGGCAAATTCGGCGGCTCGCTCGCGAAGATTGCGGCGCCCGAACTGGGCGCGACGGTGATCCGCGCGGTGCTGGAGCGTGCGGGCGTGAAGCCCGAGCAGGTCAGCGAAGTGATCATGGGCCAGGTGCTGACGGCCGGCTCCGGGCAGAACCCGGCGCGGCAGTCGTTGATCAAGGCGGGGCTGCCGACGGCCGTGCCGGGGATGACGATCAACAAGGTGTGCGGCTCGGGCCTGAAGGCCGTGATGCTGGCGGCGAACGCGATCATCGCGGGCGACGCGGAGATCGTGGTCGCGGGCGGCCAGGAGAACATGAGCGCGTCGCCGCACGTGCTGCCGGGCTCGCGCGACGGCTTCCGGATGGGCGACGCGAAGCTGGTCGACACGATGATCGTCGACGGCCTGTGGGACGTGTACAACCAGTACCACATGGGCATCACGGCGGAGAACGTCGCGAAGGAATACGGGATCACGCGCGAAGAGCAGGACGTGTTCGCGGCGCTGTCGCAGAACAAGGCGGAAGCCGCGCAGAAGGCCGGCCGTTTCAATGACGAGATCGTGCCGGTGTCGATCCCGCAACGCAAGGGCGAGCCGCTGCAGTTCGCGACCGACGAGTTCGTGCGTCACGGCGTGACGGCGGAATCGCTCGCCGGCCTGAAGCCGGCGTTCTCCAAGGACGGCTCGGTGACGGCGGCGAACGCGTCGGGGCTGAACGACGGCGCGGCGGCGGTGCTGGTGATGTCGGCGCAGAAGGCGGCGGCGCTGGGCCTGACGCCGCTGGCGCGAATCAAGGCGTATGCGAACGCGGGCGTGGACCCGAGCGTGATGGGCATGGGCCCGGTGCCGGCGTCGCGCCGGGCGCTGGAGCGCGCGGGCTGGACGCCGGGCGACCTGGACCTGATGGAGATCAACGAGGCGTTCGCGGCGCAGGCGCTGGCGGTGCACAAGCAGATGGGCTGGGACACGTCGAAGGTGAACGTGAACGGCGGGGCGATCGCGATCGGCCACCCGATCGGCGCGTCGGGCTGCCGGATTCTGGTGACGTTGCTGCACGAGATGGCCAAGCGCGACGCGAAGCGCGGGCTGGCGTCGCTGTGCATCGGCGGCGGGATGGGCGTCGCGCTCGCGGTCGAGCGCGTCTGAGCAGCGGTTGACGACACGGTTCGCTCGCGGTGTGGGCCAGCGCCGCGGGCGAGCCAGGCGGTTTTCGAGCAACACAGGTAGTCAACGATAAGCGCGAGGTGCCGGTGCGTGCCGCGTCCGCGACGCGGGCGGCTGCGCATCGAAGCGGTGGGGCGGCAGCAGGTGCGATGCCGTCGCCCCGCCTTTCATCGATTACTTTTTTGTCGGTAATTCATAGTATGACTAAGCGAATCGCAGTTGTGACAGGTGGGATGGGCGGCCTCGGCGAAGCGGTCAGCATCCGGTTGAACGACGCGGGTCACCGGGTAGTCGTCACGTATTCGCCGAACAACGCCGGCGCGGACCGCTGGCTGACCGAGATGCATGCGGCCGGCCGCGAATTCCATGCGTATCCGGTGGACGTGGCCGATCACGACTCGTGCCAGCAATGCATCGAGAAGATCGTGCGCGACGTCGGCCCGGTCGACATTCTCGTGAACAATGCGGGGATCACGCGCGACATGACGCTGCGCAAGCTCGACAAGGTCAACTGGGATGCGGTGATCCGCACCAACCTCGATTCCGTGTTCAACATGACGAAACCGGTCTGCGACGGCATGGTCGAGCGCGGCTGGGGCCGCATCGTCAACATCTCGTCGGTGAACGGCTCGAAAGGGTCGGTCGGCCAGACCAACTATGCGGCCGCGAAAGCCGGCATGCACGGGTTCACGAAATCGCTTGCGCTCGAGGTCGCACGCAAGGGCGTGACGGTGAACACGGTGTCGCCGGGCTATCTCGCGACGAAGATGGTCACCGCGATTCCGCAGGACATCCTCGATACGAAGATCCTCCCGCAGATTCCGGCGGGCCGGCTCGGCAAGCCCGAGGAAGTCGCGGCGCTGGTCGCTTACCTGTGCTCGGAGGAGGCCGGCTTCGTGACGGGCTCCAACATCGCGATCAACGGCGGTCAGCACATGCACTGACGCGCGGCGGCCCGTACGGCGTTCGCGCCGGTGCGGGCCGCGTTCCCCACCATCCCGTGCCGGAGCGGCGGCAGGCGCGCCGCTTCGGCCTCGCATTCCGGAGAGCGCATGGGCGACACCTGGCTGGGACTCGTGATCGGCGGCTCGGCACTGGCCGTCGCGCTGACGATGACGATCTCGCTCTACTGGCTCGAGCGGCGCCGCGCGCGGCTGCTGAGGAACTTCGATCATCGCGATTGCTGGCTCGCCGCGTACGGCAAGTGCTTTCGCGCGCAAGCCGGCGAGGTCGCTGCGCCGCATGCGCGGTGCACGCTGAGCGCGGTGCCGACGCCTCGCGATCGGTGAACGCTCGATGACCGGTCGATGAGCGGTCACGCCCCGCGCGCATGCCGTCGGCCCCTCGCGCGGGATGCATGATCAGTCGTTCTTTTCGCCCCTTCCAGCTGACTCGCCGGAGTCGTTCTTGTGGAAGAGCCGCTTCGTCGTGCGCTTGGTGGCTTCCCAGCCTTCGCGCGACGCATGCGCGACGCCGTGCCCGACCGCCTTCGCGGCGCTCGCGGTCGCGTGGCCGAAGCTGCGCGCCGCGTCGCCGGTCTTGTGCGCGGCTTCCTTCGAATCGCGCTTGATGTCCTGCTTCACTTCCGACATGTCCGCGTGGGCGAGCGGGCTGAGCAGCGCCAGAACGAGCGTGGCGCCAATGAACTGACGAACTTTCACGACCGGGTTCCTTGAGGTGAGCCTCTTCATCGAGGATTCGTGTTGCCGGCAGGCGCCGGTTGAAACGCGCCGGCGGCCGATGCGTCGAGCATCACCGCCGCGCGGCCGGACAGCAGCACGCGCTCGCCGCAGCGCAGCGTGAATTCGTACAGCACCGAGCGGCCGTCGCCGCTCACGCGTTGCGCGTCGATGGTGAGCGGCTGCTCGAACGTGTCGAGGCGGTCGACGAACGCGTCGACGTTGCGCACGCTCGCGAGATAGCCGACGCGCGGGCGGGCTTCGTGCGCGCCGCGCAGCGCGCCGTGCACGGCCATCGCCTGCGCCGCGTACTCGATGCCGCAGACCGACGCGAGCCGCCCATGCGCGCGCAGCGGGTTGTCGGGATCGCGGTGGCTCGTCGCGGTGCAGCGGATTCGTTCGGTATCCCACGCATCGACCGAATCGAGCACGCACATCGTGCCGGCGTGCGGAATGTGCGCGGCAATCCACGCATGGTCGAGCGGTGGGGTCAATACGACCGTGGCGGTCATCGCGCGCGCTCCGCGAAGGGTTCGGACATCGCGACGTCGACCTGCACGCGCGTATCGGCCAGGTAGTCGAGCACGACGCGCGTCGATTGCCGTGCGGCGAGCGCTTCGAGCAGCGGCAGCACGCGGGCGGCCGGGTTGCCGGCGCGCAGTGCGTCGAGTTCGGCATGCACGAGCGTCGTGGCGGGCGCATCGGTGAGTTGCACGTCGATGCGGGCGAGCGTGCGCGCGCTCGCTTCCGGCGCGAACACGAGCGCGACGCCGAACGCATCGCCGATCGGCCGCACCGCGCGCAGCGGTTCCGGATAGTCGGTGTCGTACGCGATCAGCAGGCTCGGCGCGCGATCGACGACGACCTGGCAGAGACTTTCGAGCAGGCCGGCGGCAAAGCTGCCGTCGTGCGCGCACAGCACGTTCGACGTCGCCGTCGCGCGGGTCGCGATGCTCCAGTAGCCGGCCGGCGCGTTGTGCACCGAGTTGTGGAAGCGGGTCGGCGACAGCTGACGATCGTCGCCGGCCAGCGTTTCGCAGATCGCGTGGCAGTTCTGGCCGTCGCCGCCGGATGCGCTGAACACGGTCGCGAGCGTCGCGGCGTCGCGGCCGCTCGCGGCCACCGCTTCGTGGCCGACCGCGAGCGCCGCGCGCACGACCGGGCCCGTGCGACGCCGTTCGGCGGACGGCAGCCCGGCCGGCGGCGGCAGCTCGGTGCGGGCGCTCGCGTAGGGCGTGCGGCCCGCGAGCACGTCGGCCGCATGCGGCCAGTCGGTCAATCCCGGCCCGACGAGGCCGATGCTTTCGATGAAGGCGGTGAGTGTCATGGCGGGCCTCAACGGGGGGCGCGACCGGCCACGCGCTGGGCGCGGCCGAGGATCAGGCTGCAATTCGTGCCGCCGAAGCCGAACGAATTGGAGAGGACGGCGCGCACGCGCGTGTCGCGGCTCGCGAGCACGTAATCGGCGACGAGCGTGGGGTCGGGCTGCATCGTGTTGACGCCGGCCGGCACGAACTGCTCGCGCAGCGCGAGCGCGGCGACGATCGCCTCCAGCGCGCCGGCCGCGCCGAGCGTATGGCCGGTCGCGCCCTTCGTCGAGCTGCACGGCGTGCGGGCGAACAGCGCGCCGAGCGCGCGGCTTTCCGCTGCGTCGTTGCTCGGCGTCGCCGTGCCGTGCAGGTTCACGTAGTCGATGTCGTGCGCGCCGAGGCCGGCGGACGCGAGCGCCTGCTCGATCGCGGCGCGCGCGCCGAGCCCTTCCGGATGCGGCGACGACATGTGATGCGCGTCGCTCGATTCGCCGATGCCGAGCAGCAGGATCGCGTCGGCGTCGAGCGTGGCGGGCGCGGCAGGGACGCGCTCGACGAGCGCGAACGCGGCGGCCTCGCCGATCGAGATGCCGTCGCGCGCGACGTCGAACGGCCGGCACGGCTGCCGCGACAGCAGTTCGAGCGAATTGAAGCCGTACAGCGTGGTCAGGCAAAGCGAATCGACGCCGCCGACGACGGCCGCGTCGATCAGCCCGGCCTCGATCATGCGCCGCGCGGAGCCAAACACCTTCGCGCCCGACGAGCACGCGGACGAGATCGCCATCGCCGGCCCGCGCAGCGCGAAATACGCGCGCACGAACGCGGCCGGTGAATACGGGTTGTGCGTGTGCGCGTAGCGGAAGTCGGCGGGCAGCGCGCCGCTCGCCGGATCGCGGCGCTGGTACGCGCGTTCGGTTTCGAGGATGCCGGCCGTGCTCGTGCCGACGAACACGCCGACGCGTGCGGCGCCGTAGCGCGCGACCGCCGCCGCGACGCGCGCGTCGAAGCCGTCCTGCGTCAGGCCGAGTTGCGCGAGGCGGTTGTTGCGGCAGTCGAAGTCGGCGAGATCGGCGCGCACCGGGTGTGCATCGACGCCGTCCACCGCACCGATCCACGTGTCGAGATCCGCACGCTCGAAGTTGCACGGCACGAGGCCGCCGCGGGCGTGGCGCAGCGCATCGAGGGTCGCGTCGAGGCCGCGGCCGATGCAGCTGGTGGCGGTGAAGTGCGAGAGCAGGAGAGGGTTCACGAGGGTCGCATCCGGTGGCCGGAACGGGCGCCGCAGCAGGGCTGGCACGCGCGCCGTTCGAGGTCAGATTTTATCAAACGGGGGTGCCGGAACGCCCGGCTGGCCGGGCGGTTCGGGCGCCAGCGCCGCGCGCAGGGTGGTCCAGGGCAACTGCGCGTCGGCGGCCGCACGCAGCACCGCGGGCAGCACGTCGAGCACGACGGGTTCGCCGCGCGTGTCGCGCGCCGCGTGACCGTCGTGCACGAGCAGGATGTCGCGCGCATCGAGCCCATGCAGCAGGCGGCGCGTGACGGTCGCGGCGTCGCGCGCACGCGTGTCGAAGCCGCGCCGCGTCCAGCTCGCGAGTTGCAGCCCGAATTCGCACAGCACCGGTTCGAGAAACGGATTGCGCAGGCCGGCCGGCGCGCGGAAGAACAGCGGGCGCGTACCGGTGATGTCGGTCAGCGTCTGCTGCGCGGCCGCGATCTCGCGCCGCAGTGCGGCCGGCCCCGACAGCGAGAACGTATGGCGGTGCCGCTGGCTGTGGTTCTCGACCGCATGGCCACGCGCGACGATCGCCTCGATCCACAGTGGGTGGCGGCGCGCGAGATCGCCGATGCAGAAGAACGTCGCGCGCGCGTCGTAACGGTCGAGCAGGTCCAGCACGCGCGGCGTCACGTCCGGGTCCGGACCGTCGTCGATCGTCAATGCGATGCGGCGGCCCGCGCCGGCCGGCAGGCGCGTCCAGTTCGGGCCGAGCAGCGTGCTGCGCGGCCACAACCCGGCCGCGGTCAGCGCGAAATGCGACGCGACCACGCCGCCGACGGCCCACGGCCACGTGGCCGGTTGCGCGATCACCGCGGCGGCCGCGCCCGCGTGCAGCGCGGCGGCGCCGGCGATCAGCGGCGTCGGCTTCCAGCGGCGCGCGTCGCCGGCGTCGTGCGGTGGAACGAGAGGCGGCACGTTCATGCGCGGCCTCCTCGTTCACGATTGCCGGCCGTCGCCGTCGCCGTCGCCGCCGTCTCTGCGGCGCGCGGCGCGAGAATCGCCGCGAACGCGAGCGCGAGCATCGCGCCGGGGCCCACGGTCAGCCCGAAGGTTTCGAGCAGCGGCACGCGCGACAGCGCGAGCAGCCCGAAGCCGGCGACCGTCGCGAGGTTCGCGATCAGCAGCGACACGAGCGTATGCGGCGTGACGGGCTGCGCATCGTCGCGCCGGCAGAAGAACAACGCATAGTTCGAGCCGACCGCGACGATCAGCAGCATCCCGATGAGGTGCAGGATCGTCAGTTGCACGCCGGCGAGCGGGAAACCGGCCGTCACGACCAGCACGGCGGCGACGAGCGGCGCAAGGGCGCGCGCGGCGCGGCGAGGCGAGCGCAGCGCGATCAGCAGCAGCACGGCGATCGCGGCGAATCCTGCGAGCGACAGCCGGATGTCCTCATGCACGTAGCTCACGTACAGCCGATCAGCTTCGGCCTTCATGTCGACGAACAGCGCATCGGGCACGCCCGCGCGCGCGACCGCGGCGCGAATCGGCGTGGCGTCGAGGCTCGACGCCGGCTGCCCGGCGCGCGCGGCGTCCGGCGCACGCAGCGGCAGCATCGCGCTCCAGCGGCCGTCGCGTTCGGTCAGCAGCGCATCGACGGCGAGCGCCATCGACGTGCCGCGCAGGTCCGCACGCGTCAGCAGCGGCGCGTGGCGCGCGGCGTCGACGTCGGCGAGGAACGGTGCGAACAGGTCGGGCTTCACCGTGATCGGCTGATGCGCGACGGCATCGCGCATCCGTTCGGCGAGTGCGTCCGCAGCCGGCAGGCTCGCCTGGCGCGCGCGCTGCGCGGCGTCGCTCGGCAGATAGCGGGCGGGGTTCTCGAAACCGCCGAGCGCACCCCGGTCGACGAGCGGCTGCAATTGCGCGGCGACTTTTTCCGCGCCTTCGAGTGCGGCCTGTTCGGTTGGTGCGGCAATGACGACGAGGTAGCGCACGTCGGGCGCACCGACATCGGCGCGCAGCCGTGCGTCGAGCGCCTGCGCCTGTGCCGGCACGGGGCTGAGCGCGGCGAGCTCGCGGCTCCACAGGGCGTCGCGATGCAGCGCGAGCATCGCGCAGGCGGCGACCACGAGCACCGCGAGCGGCCAGCGCAGCTGCGGCGCGGCGTCGGCCGCGCGCGCGAGCGCGGCGCCGACGCGGGATACGTCGCGGATCGCGACATGCTCGCCACGCAGATGCGGCAGCACGAAGCGCGTGACGAGCGCGGCGGCCGTCAGCCCGACGATCGAATAGAGCCCGAGCTGCACGAGGCCGGGGAACCCGGAGAACAGCATCGATGCGAATCCGCACACCGACGTCAGCACGCCGAGCCGGATCGTCGGCCAGTACGCGGCGACCCACGCGCGCGTCGCGTCGGCCGGGCGTGGGTCGCCGCGCGTACCGGCCTGCGCCGATTGCACGAACAGGTAGATTGAATAGTCGACGGCTTCGCCGATCAGCGTGGTGCCGAACCCGAGCGTCAGCCCGTGAACCGTGCCGAACGCGACGCTGACCGCCGCGATCCCGGCCGCGACGCCCGTCAGCACCGGCAGCAGGCCGAGCGCGAGCGTGCGCGGCGAACGGTACAGCGTGAGCAGCAGCGCGACGATCAGCACGACGCTCGCCGTCGACAATCGCTCCACGTCGTGCCGGATCGTGTCGCGCGTGTCGACCGAGAACACGCTGGGGCCCGTCATCGCGAGCGAGGTGCCGGCCGCGTTCGGCACGGCTTGCGTCGCGACCGCGAACGCGCGGCGCACGGCGTCGATCGCACGGGCCTGCGCGTCGGTATCGGAGCCGGCGGCGGCCGTCTGCACGACCAGCACCGCGCGCGTGCCGTCGCGCGACGCCCACACGCCGTCGCGGCTGGCCGGTTCGGCCGCGCGGTCGAGCTCGTCGACGAGCGCGGCGACTTCGCCGGTCGGGTCGCGCGGCAGCATTGCCTTCGCGACGAGGCCGGCTGACGAACTCAGCAGGTCGAGACTGTCGCCGAGCGCCTGGTGCAGGCCGTCGGCGCTGAAGCGCTGCGGCGTGACGGCCGGGCTCAGCAGATAGCGGTGAGCGAAGATGAATTGCCGGTCGCGCGCGTCGTTCGCGGCTTCGCCGTTGTGCACGGCCGCGAACTGCGGATCGGTGCGCAGCGTGCCGGCGACGCGCCGCGACAGCGCGGCGCGCGTGCCCGCGTCGCCGCCGTCGATCGCGACGAGGATCAGGCGCGACACGATGCCGTCGCGCAACTGGTCGACGAGCACGCGCTGCCCGGCGCTCGGCGCGTTCGGCAGGAATGCGGACAGGTCGGCCGTGAAGTGCGCGCGTCCGATCGCGATGCCGCACGCGACCAGCGCGAGCAGCCACACGAGCACCGCGCGCTGCCGCCACGCGGGCACGCGGCGGGCGACGGGTGAGGATCGGGTGCGCTCGTCCATCAGTTCGCGTTCGCCGCCACGGGTTGCAGGCGCATCACCGAACGATCGCCGTCGGCCTGCCGGATCGCGACGCTGCGCAGCACGTCGCGCGTGCCGTCGAGCGTGATCGTGTTGACGACCTTCAGCATCCGCGAGTCGAGCGGCGTGAGCGTGAGCGTCCAGTCGTCGCCGCGTCCGGACAGGGCGACCTTGTACACCCGTTCGAGCGCGAAGCGGTTGCCGGCGAGCGTCGCGCGGATGCTGTCGATGAACGCGCCGAGCTCCGGATAGCGCGCGAGCGCGAGCGTGTACTTGCGGTTGTTGCGCTCGACGGTGAGCATGTCGCCGTCGACGACCAGATGTTCGGGCTTCGGGCTCAGCGTGTGCTTTTCCAGATGGTCGGGCGCGACGAACATCAGTTCGCCCGACGATTCGACCGGCTGCGTGGCGATCGACAGGGTCTTCGTCTCGGTGAAGGTCGCGCGGCCCGACTTGTGCTGCGCGAGCGTCGACATCAGCCGGTCGAGGGTCCAGGTCGAGCCGGTATCGGCCGCGTGCGCGGGCACGGCCAGCACGATCGCGGCGGTGGCGGCGAGCACGCGGGCCGCGCGGTGGATGCGGCGCGACGGGAACGGGAACAGGCGGCGGCGAACGGCGGTCATGCGTCGGAATCCCTCGTGGCGGGCAGGTCGGCGCCGGCATGCGCCGTCTCGCGGCGCGCGGTTGCGGCCGCGGCATCGCCGCCTTGCCAGAAATCGAAATAGTTGAACCAGTTGTACGGCGCCGCGCGGCAGTACTTGTCGAGCAGCGCGACGTAGCGCGCGAGCGCCGCATCGACCGCCGCCGCGCGCGCGTCGCGCCGCACGTCGGAGAAATCGGCGAGCGTCTCGAAGTGCACGTCGTAGCGGTTGCCGTCGCGATAGAGGCCCGTCATGAAGATCACCGGGCGCTTCAGCATCGCGGCCATGTAAAGCGGGCCGAGCGGGAATGCGGCCGGCGCGCCGAGCAGCGGCACGCGCCGCAGCGACGCGGCGGCATCGTCGAGCAGCGTGCGGTCGGCGAGCATGCCGACCATGCAGTTCGCTTCGAGGCGCTCGCGCACCTTCAGCATCGAGTCGACCTGGCCGAGCGGAATCACCTCCGGCTGCGCGGCCGGGTTCACCGCGGCGAGCGTCGCGTTGATCTTGCGCGCGTTCTTCTCGTACATCGTGACGACCACGCGCAGGTCCGGACGCGTGCGGCCGATCGCGCGCACGACCTCGAAGCTGCCGAGGTGCGCGCCCATCAGGAACGCGCCGCGTCCGCCCGCGAGCGCGTCGTCGACGAGCGTTTCGCCGTGCAGCCGGATGTCGAACAGGTCGAAGCGCCCGTTCATCAGGTAGATGCGGTCGTGGATCGTCGCCGCGAACGTGAACACGTGCCGGTACACGTCGCGCCAGCGCGCGGGGCGACCGAGCACGCGGCGCAGGTAGTCGCGCGACGCCGCGCACGCGATCGGCGAGAACAGCACGAAATACGTCGCGATCAGGTGCAGCACGATGCGCGCGCGCTGCCGGCCGAAGCGCAGCGAGATCCACGTCATGGCGCGTAGCAAACTCGCGTTGCTGCGTTCCTGGCGTTCGGCCCATGCGGTGCGCTTCATGGCTGCGCGCCATCCTGCGCGGCGGGCGGTGGGGCGGACAGCACGCCGGTCGCGACCTCGCGCGACCCGGCGCGCACCGTGAAGCGGATCGCGCCGCTGGCCGTCGCGTCGTACGCGAGATCGAGCGGTTCGCCGGGCGCGACCGGGCTCAGGAATTTCGCGGACCCGAGCCGCCACGCATGCAGCGGACGGTTCAGCGCCGCGCCGATCGTATGGATCGCGTGATCGAGCAGCACGACGCCGGGCACGACCGGATGGCCGGGGAAGTGGCCGGGCAGCGCGGGATGGTCGGCGGCAATCGTGAACGCGAGCGCGGGCGTGCCGGCCGGGTCGCGCTCGTTCGGCGTCGCGGGCGGCATGGCCGTCGTGGCCGCCGCCGCCGCGCTACGCGTATGTTGCGCCACGAGTGCGGCCAGCACGTCGCGCGGCAGCTTGCCCGTTTCGTTGCGCGGCAGCGCATCGACGAACACGAGCGGGCGCGGCATGAACGCGGGATCGATCCGCTCGCGCAGCGCGCGCTGCAGATCGGCGGCCGAGAGCGTCGGCGCGACGACCAGCGCGACGAGCCGCGTGACCGGCTCGAGGGCGGTGTCACCGTGCGCCGGCGCGGCTTCGTCGGGCATGAAGAACACGCCGTCGACCACTTCGGCAATCGCGTTGAGCTGATGGTTCAGGTAAGCGAGCGACGTGCGCTTGCCCGCGATGTTGACGAGGTCGGCCTTGCGGCCGTGCAGCAGGAACCGGCCGTCGCCGAGCAGTTCGAGCGCATCGCCCATCGGCACCGGCGCCTCGACGTGCCCGCCCGATACCCACACGGTCGGCCCGCCGTCGTCGCCATCCGGTTCGGCGCGCGCGTCGAGCCGGATGTCCGGGAACAGTTCCCACGCCGCGCCTTGCGACGTCCGACGGGTCGCGATCTGGCCGGTCTCGGTGCTGCCGTAGATCTCGACGAGCGGCGCGTCGAGCGCGGCCTCGGCTTCGCACGCGAGCTTCTCCGACAGCGGCGCGGTGGCCGACAGCACGAGCGCCGCGCGCGGCAGCGCATGGCCGGCCGACAGCAACGCGCGCAGGTGGATCGGCGACGTGACGAGCACCCGCGGCTGCGGGATCGCGTCGAGCTCGTCGCGGATGTCGCTCGGGTAGAACGGCTGGCGGTTGCTGAACGCGAGGCCGCCGATCAGCGCGAGCAGCACCGTCGACTCGAAGCCGTACATGTGCTGCGCGGGCACCGTGCCGATCAGCGTGGCCGCGCGGCCGTCGAGCAGCCCGAGGCGATCGGCCGCCGCGCGCACGCAGCCGACCAGGAAGCCCCAGGTCTTGCGGTGCGGCACCGGCGCGCCGGTCGAGCCGGACGTGAACACGTAGGCCATGATCCGCGCCGCGTCGATCCGCGGGACGGCGAACGGTGTATCGCTCGGCGGCTCGCCCGGCGCGGCATCGGGATACGCGAAGCGCGGCAGGTCGATCGCGCAGTCGGGCGCATCGTGCAGGCAGAACGCATCGGGCGCGAACGACGCGAGCTGGCGCACCATTTCCGGCGTGTGCGTCGACGGCAGCAGGCTGACCTTGCCGGCGACGAGCGCCGCGCACAGGCTGACCGCGAAGCGATAGCGGTCGCGGCACACGTTGAACACGTGGCCGCCGGCGGGCAGCGCGGCGGCCACGCGCGCGACGTCGGCGACGAATGCGCGCACGGTGACGGGCGAGCCGTCGCGCCAGGCGATCGTCTGGTCGGGCGAGGCGTGAAATACCAGCGGGTGAGTCGGCATAAATCGGTCAAGACGGGAACGAAGGCCCGCGCGGTCCTTGGGGCCGCGCCGGTCATGAATTCATCGCGCGGCCTGCGAGGCGTGGGTCGACGCGCGATACGCGCGCACCGCATCGACCATCCGCGGCCGCGGCTCGTGCGGCAGCGCGACACGCCGGCACGCATGCTCGGCGGCGAACATCACGGCGACGAGCGGCAGCGACAGGTAGTTCGCGAAGGTCGACCACGTGACGATCGGCGCGGTCGCGAACAGCAGCGTCGACACGGCGGCGATCGCGACGAAGAACAGCGTCCACGCGAGCGTGATCCGCCGCGTGTAGCGCGCGACGGCCGGCGTGACCGTGCCGTGGATCATCGCCGCGAAGCGCGTGCACAGCGGCACGTCGCCGGCCACGAGCGTGCGGCCGAACAGCAGCGCCATCGCGACGTTGAAGCTTACGTGTTCCAGATACAGGCCCCATTCGAAGTGCCGCGCGAGCGGCGCGCGTGCCGCCCACAGCGCGGCGGCGGCCAGCAGCCACGCCGGCACGAGCCAGGCGCGCCGCGGCGAGCGCAGCGCCGCGCCGAGCGCGAGCAGCAGCGGCGGCACGAGCGCCATCGCGAGGCCGAGGCCGTGCGCGCCGGGTGTCGCGCTCGCGTAGTGCGCGCCAACCTGGTAGGCGGCCACGGCGCCCCCTGCCGCGACGCCGCGCACGACGGTCAGCAGCCGGCTCATCGGCGGCCTCCGGGCGCGCGGCGCGCGCACCGGCCGGCGGCCGGGCTGCGGCGGCTGACGGGCGGGCGAACCGGAACGGAGCGCAAGGGCGGATACGGCATGACTGGAGACATCGGGCGGATCGTGGCCGGACACGATGGTCGGGCCGTCAAACATCATATGAATGGCGGCCGGGACGCGGGTCCGGGCCGGTGGTCGGGCACGCACATTTTAGGGCGGCGGCAGTGTGGTTCGGGGGCGTCGCGACCGGGTTTTGTAACCGATTGTATGGCGCCGGCCGAACGGTTTCGCGGGGTCGGTCCATTTCCATCCGAAGCGGCTCAAGCGTCTCGTGCCTTCGCGTCCGAAACGGGCTGCTGCAGCGGCTCGCCAGTCTTGTAACCATTCGCGGTATACGCCCCGATACCCTTCGTCTAGAATCCGCGTAACTTTTACAAACAATCCCCCAACGACGCAGGCGGGGAAGCCGGCAGAGGCCGGAGGGACGGAGATTTGCACGCGCCGGGCGTGCACGACGGTTGCCGTTTCCGGGCGCCTCCCGCTGCCATGGGCCGCCTGCACGCACGCATGATGAACGCACTGGAACAAGAGCTCGCCACGCTGATCATCGGCGAACTGAATCTCGAAGACGTCCCGCTCGACACAGTGACGGCCGACACCCCGCTGTATGGCGAAGGGTTCGGGCTCGACTCCATCGACATCCTGGAAATCGCGCTGCTGATTTCGAAGAAATACGGCTTCGAACTGCGCTCGGACAATCCGGACAACCAGACAATCTTTGCGACGCTCGGTGCGCTGGCTGCCTACGTCGCCGCGCATCGCACGAAGTGACGGCGGCGCTCGGCGGACGATGCGCGGCGGCAGCGATCGAGGGGAACACGCGATGAACGGAGCAAGGCGATGCGGGCGCTCGTGACGGGCGGCAGCGGCGCACTCGGGCAGGCGATCTGCACGGCGCTCGCGCAGGCCGGCCATGAAGTGTGGGTGCATGCGAACCGCCATATCGAGCAGGCGCAGGCCGTCGCGCAACGGATCGTCGCGGCCGGCGGCGCCGCGCACGCGATCGCGTTCGACGTGACCGACGCCGATGCGACGCTCGCCGCGCTGAAGCCGTTCATCGACGAGACGCCGGTGCAGATCCTCGTCAACAACGCGGGCATTCACGACGACGCGCCGATGGCCGGCATGTCGCGCCAGCAATGGCACAGCGTGATCGACGTGACGCTCAACGGCTTTTTCAACGTCACGCAGCCGCTGCTGCTGCCGATGATCCGCACGCGGCGCGGACGGATCGTCAACATCGCGTCGGTGGCCGGCGTGACCGGCAATCGCGGGCAGGCCAATTACGCGGCCGCGAAGGCGGGGCTGATCGGCGCGACGAAGTCGCTGTCGCAGGAGCTCGCGTCGCGCGGCATCACCGTGAACGCGGTGGCGCCCGGCATCATCGCGTCGCCGATGGCCGACCAGGCGTTTCCCGCCGAACGCATCAAGCAGCTCGTGCCCGCGCAGCGCGCGGGCCGGCCCGACGAAGTCGCGGCGATGGTCGCGTATCTGGTATCCGACGCCGCGGCCTATGTGACGGGGCAGGTGTTGTCCGTCAACGGCGGGCTCGCATGACGAAGCGCGCCGCATTCGCCTGACGTAACGCAACGTGGCGCAGGGCCGCGTGGTCGCGCGGCCTGCGCCGCATAGTGAGGAAATCGAAGTGTCCGTGCATCCAGTCGACGCCGAACGGCGCCCGTGTTCGATGTTGCCCGCCGCCGCGCCTGCGGCCGCGCCGTTCGCGCACGGCGGCGACCGCGCGTTGCGGCTCGTCCAGATGAGCGATGCGCGGCTCGTCGCGCTGCTGCACGATGCGCGCGGCCGAGGCGACGGACTCGATCGCGTGTTTCCCGGTGCGCTGGGTGCGGTGTGCATCGGCGCGGCGGGAACCCCGGACGCGTCGCGCGCGGCGGCCATGGCGCGGATGCTGACCGATGCCGCGCCCGGCCTGCCGGTCGCGCCGGTGCAGATGGCGCTGCTCGGCGCCGAAGTCGCACCGGGCGAGGCCGTCTGCGAACTGTGGCAGTGCGATGCGCACGACCTGCGCGGCGAACGGCGCGGTCCACTGCATTACCGCTACAGTGAAGCGGCGGGGCTCGTGTTCGGCAGCCTCGTCGTGCACGAGACGGACGCGGCGTACGACGCGCCGCGCGACGGCGGCACGCCGCTCGAACGCGCGACGTTCGACGCGTACCGCGCGCTGTTCGACCTGCTCGATACGCTCCGCATGCCGCATCCGCTGCGGATCTGGAACACCGTGCCGGCGATCAACGCGGTGCAGTTCGGCGTCGAGCGCTATCGTCAGTTCAATATCGGCCGTCAGCGCGCGTTCGACGCGTGCCGCCGCGCATTGACGGGCGGCGTGCCGGCCGCGTGCGCGCTCGGCTCGGTCGAGGCGGTCGCGGGCGATGCGTCGCCGGCCGCGCCGCTCGCGATTCATTTCCTCGCGAGTCGCACGCCGGCCGACTCGATCGAGAATCCGCGCCAGGTCAGCGCGTATCACTATCCGGCGCAGTACGGCCCGCGTGCGCCGACGTTCGCGCGCGCCGCCGCGTGGGCCGACGGTGAAGCGACGCCGGTGCTGTTCGTCTCGGGCACCGCGAGCATCGTCGGGCACCGCACCGTGCATCGCGGCGACGTCGTTGCGCAGACGCGCGAGACGGTCGCGAACCTCGCGGCCGTGCTCGAGCAGGCCGCGCGGCAGGGGCACGGGTCGTTCTCGCTCGCCGACCTCAGTTACCGCGTCTACGTGCGCGACGCAGGCGACACCGCGGCGCTGGCCGCGATCGGCCGCGTGCTGCGCGAGGCCGCTGGTCCTCACGTGCGGCCGCTGTTCGTTCATGCGGACGTGTGTCGCGACGACCTGCTGGTCGAGATCGAGGCCAGCGCCGGTCATGCGATGGAGTGGCTGTCATGAAGCGCGAGAGCCTCACGATCCGGCAACCGGTCCGGCCCTCGGCCGGTGTCGACGAAGCGTGCCGGCGTTCGTCGGCGAGTCATACACTTTTGTCAGGATCTCCGTCTTCGTCATCGGCTGTTCCCATGTCCAAGCTGCACGCGTCGTCCACCCATCTCGTCCTGATTCCGAGCTACAACCCGGGCGCCAAGGTCGACACGACCGTGCGCAATGCCCGTGCGCAGTGGAACCCGGTGTGGGTCGTCGTCGACGGCAGCACCGACGGCAGCGCCGAACGGCTGCAGGCGATGGCCGAGCGCGATCCCGGCCTGCGCGTGATCGTGCTGCCGGAGAATCGCGGCAAGGGCACCGCGGTGCTCGCGGGGCTCGATGCGGCGGCCGCGAGCGGCTTCACGCACGTACTGACGATGGATTCCGACGGCCAGCATCCGGCCGACCTGATTCCCGCCTTCATGGCGGCCTCGCAGGCCGCGCCCGACGCGATGGTGCTCGGCGTGCCGAAGTTCGACGCGAGCGCGCCGCAGTTGCGCGTGCAGGGGCGCCGGTTGTCGAACGCGTGGGCCGACCTCGAGACGCTGTGGGCCGGGATCGGCGATTCGCTGTACGGTTTTCGCGTCTATCCGGTCGCGCCGCTGGCGGCGATCATGCGGCGCCAGCCGTGGATGCGCGGCTTCGACTTCGATCCCGAGGCGGCCGTGCGGCTGTGCTGGGCCGGCGTGCGCCCGATCCGCATCGACGCGCCGGTGCGCTATTTCGGCCGGCACGAAGGCGGTGTGTCGCACTTTCACTACGGCCGCGACAACGCACTGCTCGCGTGGATGCACCTGCGCCTGTTCACCGGCTTCGCGATGCGGCTGCCGATGCTGGTCGCACGCCGCCTGACGCGTCGCCGCGACCAGACGGCCTGAGCGACGGCCCGCCCGCTTTCCTTCCCGGCCGGCGCGCCGGCCGCGGCGATTGCCCCGCTTTTCGTCGCCAATCCGGGGCCGGATCGCCACGTCATGTCAATCCGCTGAGTAATGAACGTGTCATCCGATGTAAACATCTGGTAATTTTCTGCCGGATTATGCAAAATCGCCGCTCCCAAATACAACTATCGAGGGATTCCGGGATGCAACTCAAGAAAGCGGTGGCGGCGTGTGGCGTGGCGTTTCTGTTGAGCGCGTGCGGCGGGGTACAGAGCCTTGACGCGAACAGCCTGACGTCGGCGGGGACCAACCTGTACAAGGCAGCGACGCTGTCGGACAGCGACATCGCCGCGCTGTCGAACGAGTCGTGCAAGTCGAGCGACGCCGAATCGAAGATCGCGCCGGCCAACAGCGCCTACGCGAAGCGCCTGACGAAGGTGATGAAGGGCTTCGGCGACATGACGCTGAACGGCCAGAAGATCAACTACAAGGTCTACGTGACCAAGGACGTCAACGCGTGGGCGATGGGCAACGGCTGCGTGCGCGTGTACAGCGGCCTGATGGACATGATGAACGACGACGAGCTGCGCGGCGTGATCGGCCATGAAATGGGCCACGTCGCACTCGGCCACTCGAAGAAGGCAATGCAGACGGCATACGCGGTGAGCGCGGCGCGCAGCGCGGCTGGCGCGGCATCGCCGGGCGTGGCGGCACTGTCGAGCTCGCAGCTCGGCGACATCACCGAGAAGTTCATCAACGCGCAGTTCTCGCAGTCGCAGGAAAGCGCGGCCGACGACTACTCGTTCGACCTGATGAAGCAGAAGGGCATGAGCCAGAAGGGCCTCGTTACCGGCTTCCAGAAGCTCGCGCAGATGGACGGCGGCCAGAGCTCGATGATGAGCTCGCACCCGTCGTCGGCGAGCCGCGCGCAGCACATCCAGGATCGCATCGCGAAGGGCAGCTGATCCCGCGGCCGATCGCTGGCCGTCAGCGCCGGCGATCGGCAAGCGACATGAAGCAACCCACGCTCGCTCGGGCGTGGGTTTTTTGTTTTTTCGGCATGCACGTCGCCGCTTACCAGCTCGAAACCGCGCACGCGAAGGACGGCAGTCGAAGCCGCGACCCAGGCGAAGCTGCACGAGGCGATCGCGTTGGCGTCGGACAACACGATGTTCCTGCATCTACATACGAGCGTGATCGGCATGCTGCGCGAGCACATCGCCATCGACGTGACCGGATGACGATGGAGGACGAGCAGGCATCCGAGTTGCTGTCATTGCAGCACACGGGGCGTATACGAGGCGATTTGCGCGCACTGGCCCGAAGAGGCGCGCACCGCGATGCAGACGCATATCGGCTGCGTGCGCAGCCATTTCGAACGGGAGCGGCGCACCGTGAGATTGGTTGGACCTGCGCCGGTGCCCGCAGGAGCGGCGACCGGTCGCGCATCACGCATCACGAGCCGCCGTGCATGACGCACGTGGCGGCGGTGCGGCGCGGCATGCGGGGGCCGCTCGATTGACCCGCTCGTCGGGCGCCCACTAGAATCGTCCGGAACCGCCTGTCAGCCGCGCGCCGCGGCCATGATGTGCCCATTGATCCGACTGTCGAGGAAGCTTCCGTGCTCACGTCCCTGATCCGGCGCGCGCCGGCCGCGCTGTCGTGGCGCGCCGCATGCCGCCAGGCCCGCGCGCTGGTCGTCTGCGCGCTGCTGCCGCTCGCCGCGTGCGCGACGCATCCGCCCGCCACCTCGCTCGATCGCCCCGTCTCCCATGCGTTGTCGGCGGAAACCGCCACGCCGCTGCGCGATGCGCTGGCCGCGCCGGAAGCCGCGCATCCCGGGCAGTCGGGCTTCCGGCTGCTGGCCGACGGCGCCACCGCATTGCAGATGCGCATCGCGCTTGCGCGTGCGGCGACGAAGACGCTCGACATGCAGTACTACATCGCGACCGAGGACACGACCGGCAAGCTGCTGCTGGGCGCGGCGCTGTACGCGGCCGATCGCGGCGTGCGCGTGCGGATGCTGGTCGACGACCTGAACTTCCACGATATCGACCGCGTGATGGCCGCGCTGAATACGCACCAGAACATCGAGATCCGCGTGTTCAACCCGTTCGGCGCGTCGCAGCGCGGCATGATGGAGCGCACGGCCAACTTCTTCACGCGGATCGACAGCTTCACGCGCCGGATGCACAACAAGGCGATGATCGCGGACAACCAGCTCGCGATCGTCGGCGGCCGCAACCTCGGCGACGAATACTTCAGTGCGAGCCCGACGCTGCAGTTCCGCGATCTCGACGTGCTGGCGGCCGGCCCCGTGACGAGCGACATCTCGAAGAGCTTCGACGACTACTGGGCGAGCGCGAGCAGCTACCCGTTGCGCGTGCTGAATCATCAGACGTTCGATCCGAAGGATCTCGACGCGATGCGCGACGAGCTGCGCGATCACTGGCGCAAGAACGCCGATCCGTACAACGCTAAACCGCTGAACGCGACGCCGCTCGCCCGGCAGATCGCGCGCGACGAACTCGAACTCGTGTGGGCGCCGGCCGAATTCAAGGTCGATGCGCCGGACAAGGTCGCGCGGCCGACCGGCACGTACGTGAGCCCGCCGATGCAGCGCCTGGCCGAGCTGACGCGCGGCGCGCAGAAGGAATTCCTGGCGTTTTCGCCGTACTTCGTGCCGCACGACGCCGGCGTGAAGATCCTCGGCGACACGGTCGCGCGCGGCGTGCGCGTCGCGATCGTGACGAACTCGCTCGCGGCGACCGACGCGGTCGCGGTGCAGTCGGGCTATGCGCCGTATCGCGTGCCGCTGCTGCAGCGCGGCGTCGAGCTGTACGAATTCAAGTCGCAGCCGGACCAGCAGCCCGCGCGGCTGTTCGGTTCGCGCTCGCGTGCGAGCCTGCATGCGAAGGCGTACGTGATCGACCGGCAAATCCTCGTGATCGGCTCGCTGAACCTCGACCCGCGTTCCGCGTACCTGAACACCGAGCTCGCGCTCGTGATCCACAGCCCGGTGCTCGCGCAGCAGGCCGCGGCGATCTTCGCGCGCGTGACGCAGCCGGACGAAAGCTACCGCGTCACGCTCGCGAAGCGGACCGACGGCAGCCCGCCCGCGCTCGAGTGGACGGGCACCGAAGGCGGCCAGACCTCCACCTATCACGTCGACCCGCATGCGGGGCTGCTGCGCAACGTGATGACGGGCATCTTCACGCTGCTGCCGGTCGACGACCAGCTGTAAGGGCACGAACGGCTCCGGCAAAACCCGCGATATCGGTGCGCGGGGAAAGGTGATATGGTTGTGCGCGCAACTATAAGTGAATCGAGAAGAGGCGCTGCCGAGCCGCTCGCACAATGCGGGCCGGAACGGCGCCGACCGACGTGCCGCCACACGTGCGTGATACGCACCTCGCACCGCGCCCGGCGCCTGCACACGATGGACGATACGCACCGCCATTCGCCCGGGGCCGCGCGCCCCCGCAACCGGAGTTCCCCATGCAACGTGTTCCGAACCAGCCGTTCACGCGTCCCGCGCGCTTCTCCGAAGCCGAATGGCAGGCGCGGGTGCAGCTCGCGGCCGCCTACCGCATCTTCGATCATCTCGGCTGGACCGAACTGATCTACAACCATATCTCGCTGCGCGTGCCGGGCGAGGACGGACATTTCCTGATCAACCCGTTCGGGCTCCATTACCGCGAGGTGTGCGCGTCGAATCTCGTGAAGATCGACATCGACGGCAATGTGATCGGCCACTCCGACTGGCCGATCAATCCGGCCGGCTTCACGTTCCACGGCGCGATCCATGCGACGCTGCTCGATGCGCACTGCGTGATGCACGTGCACACGACGCCGACGATGGCCGTGTGCTGTTCGCGCGACGGGCTGTCGTTCTCGAATTTCTATTCGGCGCAGCTGTACGGGAAGATCGCGTATCACGACTTCGAAGGCATCACCGTGCATCTCGAAGAAGGCCGGCGCATCGTCGAAAGCGCGGGCGGGCGGCCCGTGCTGCTGCTGCGCAACCACGGTCCCGTGACGATCGGCGCGACGCTCGCGCAGACGTTTTCGCTGATGTGGCTGCTCAACCGCGCGTGCGAGGTGCAGATCGCGACGCATGCGATCGGCGCGGCGCTGCCGATTGCGCCGCCCGTGCTCGAAGGGTGCGTGCGCGATTCGCTGAATTTCGATCCGAAGCATGGCGCGGGACAGGACGCGTTCGACGCGCTCCAGCGCATCGTCGACCGGATCGATCCGGGCTACCGCGCGTGATGCGGACAGCACGCCCGGTGAGGGCGCCGGACTAGAACCGGTAGCCGACGCCGGCCTGGATCACGTCGGTATCACGGTCGTAGCGCGTGACCACGCGGTTCCACGTGATACGTGTGAGCCAGCGGTCGGAAATCCGGTAACTGGCCGAGATCGACACGATGCCGGAGAGGCGGCCGTCACCCGGCCCCGGCTGGCCGTCGCGGTTGCGCTGGTTGACGGTGAAGTACGCGCCGGCGCCGGCCGACAGCGTGACCTTGTCGTTCAGGAACGCGCGCGTGAGCCACAGCTCGGACGCGATGCCGTTGCGGCGGACCGCCTGCTTCGCGCCTTCGTACATCCACGTCGCGGTCCAGTCGATCGAACGCGTGAGGCCGCGCCGGTATTCGAGGCTGCCGCCGAGCGTCGACGGCGACGAGCGGCTGTTCAGAATCGTCTCGCCGAGCATCGCGGTGACTTCGTTGTGCGTGACCTTGCGGGTGCGCGGCAGCGCGGTGTCGCGCGGGCCCGGCGTGTCGGGCGCATCGAGCTGGTAACCGACGCCGAACATCACCGACGTCGTGTCGGGCCCGCTGAACACGTGCGCGCGGTTGACCTGAAGCTGCGCGATCCAGCGGTGCGACGTGTAGTACGCGGCGCGCACGCTCATCAGCACGCCCCAGCCATGCGTATTCGAATACCCGCGGCCTTCGGCGGCCGGCACCGTGTCGAAGTAGCGATACGGACCCGCGCCGGCCGACAGCACCAGGCGGCGGTTCTCGAGCGGCACGCGGCCCCAGAACTGCACCGCCTGGCCATCGCGGTGGTGATTCGGAATATGCCCTTCGTTGTACCACGTGAAGCCGAGCGCGGTATGCGGGCTCAAGCCTTCCTGGTAATCGAACGCCCACGAATACGTGCGTTGTCCGCCGCCCCAGAGCGGGCCGGTGAACAGCGAGAACTCCTGCGCGTCGGCGGGCGCGCCGTAAAGGGCGGCGACGGAGCAGAGACTCGCCAGCAGCGGACGGACACGGACGGGGCGGGTCGGGCAGGGCATCGGGGGACGGGCCGGCACGGTTCACTTTCCAGTCACGACAACACGCGAACATTTTCCTGCGCAGGAAAACACGTGTCGACCCGGCTTGGCGCAATAACGTATTACACGTATCGCGACAACATGCGGGTACGCTGGCTCGTCCTGATGACTGGCGGGATGCGCGTCGGTCGCGACGTGTGCGGGAAAAGAAACGCTTCGTGCTGCTTGGTAATGGAGGGAGCGGAAAAGCGGAATCCGCGTGCGGCATGCCGCGTGTCGTTCGGAACACGCAAAAAAAACGCGACCGGGGCGGCCGCGTGAATACTCGCAGACTCCTTCGGACGAAGGAAACAAGCAACTGTGAAACGAAGTGTAGCGAAAGGCCGCGCACGGATTCAGAGGCCATGCTGCAAAGGTCTCTTCCAGGTTCCGGCAGTCTGCCGGACCGGGCGCCGATCGACTACCATCAGGGATGACGCCGCCGCTCGCGCGGCGTACCACGTCGTACAAGGAGAATCCATGCTCAAGCTGCGTTTGCTCCAGGTCGCGTTATTGGCGGGCGTGCTGGCCGCCGGCAGCGCCGCCGCCGAAACGGTGCGCCTGTCCGCCAGTCTGCAGCCGTCGAGCGAAGTGCCGCCGACGGCGACCAAGGGCTCCGGCACCGTCGCCGCCACTTACGACACGGCCACCCACATGCTGCAGTGGACGGTCACTTACGAACACCTCTCGGGCCCGGCCACCGCCGCGCATTTCCACGGGCCCGCGCCGGTCGGCCAGAACGCCGGCGTGCAGGTGCCGATTCCGAAGGACGAACTGGCGAGCCCGATCAAGGGTTCGAAGGCGCTCACCGACGAGCAGGTCACCGACCTGATGGGCGGCAAGTGGTACTTCAACATCCATACGAAGGAGCACCCGTCCGGCGAGATCCGCGGCCAGGTGATGCCGGCGAACTGAGCGCCGGCGTTTGATGTAGAGGCACCTGTCGAGCGACGCGGGAACGTTTGAACGTACCATCGTCACACTGTGATGACGGAGTGCGTCCGATGAGTTGGCAAAGCAAGTTCGCCTGCTGGCTGCTGCGCTGGCAGTTTCGTCCGGAGACCACGCGCGAGGTGCTCGACCCCGCGCGTGCCCGGCGCTTTACCGACCTGCGGATGTTCGTGCCGCGCCGCCCGCCGTCGGGCTACCGCCTGCGGCAGTGCTATGGCGCCGACGATGCGCCGCTGCGCGGCGAATGGCTCGAACGCGCCGATGCGGCCGCGGGGCGTGGACCGGGCCGCACGCTGCTGTATTTCCACGGCGGCGGTTACTACTTCTGTTCGACGAAGACTCACCGGCCGCTGGTGTTCGGGCTGACGAAGCGCGCGGGCGTGCGTTCGTTCTCGCTCGACTACCGGCTCGCGCCCGAAAACCGCTTCCCGGCCGCGCTCGACGATGCGCTCGCCGCGTACCGGCAACTGCTGGCGCTCGGCACGCCGCCCGAGTCGATCGTGTTCGGCGGCGATTCGGCGGGCGGCGGCCTCGCGCTCGCGACGCTCGTCGCGCTGCGTGACCGCGGCGAGCCGCTGCCGGCCGGCGCGATCCTGTTCTCGCCGTGGACGGACCTGGCCGGCACCGGCGGCACGATGCGCAGCAACGACGGCGTCGACCCGATGTTCGCGGCCGCGGCGCTGCCGAAGGCGGCGAAGCTGTATCTCGGCGACGCGCCAGCGACGCATCCGTACGCGTCGCCGTTCTACGCCGATTTCACGGGCCTGCCGCCGCTGTATATCCAGGCCGGCAGCACCGAGGTGCTGCTCGACGATTCGCGCCGCGTCGCCGAGAAGGCGAAGGCGGCCGGCGTGGCGGTGGAAATCGAGGTGTGGCCCGACATGCCGCACGTGTGGCAACTGTACGCGCCGATGGTGCCGGAAGCGCGCGACGCGCTCGACCGCGCGGCCGCGTTCCTGCGCCGCGTCGCGGTCGAACGTGCGGTTCAGCGCGCGGGCGAGGCGTCGATTGCCTGATAGGCGGCCTGGACGGCCACCGAGCCGTACTTGCGTTCGAGCCGGCGCACGGTGAAGTGGCCGTGCGCCATCTGCTGGAAGTGGTCGATGAACAGCGTGTTGACGGTCGCGCCGAGCACGGCGCCGATCGCCGGGATCGACTTCGCGGCCATCTGCTCGGTCACCTGCACCGAGAAGCGCGACGCCACCGTCTGCACGAGCTTGAAGACAGCCGCCGAGCTGTGCGCGGCGATGCCTTTCGCGGTGATGTCCGACGACGCCTTCGAGATCGCCTGCGCGAGCGCGCCGCGCAGCACGAAATAGCCGAGATCGGCGTCTTCCTCCTGCTTGTCCGGGTTGCCGCCCATGCCCAGCACGGCCAGGCATTGCAGCTGCGTATCGACCGAGGTCAGATCCTCGCCCTCGCTGCGCGCGATGTCGCACACCGAGCGGAAGATCAGCGTGGTCGTCACCGGCAGCTCGACCGGCAGCGCGAGAAAGCCGAACGCGCCGCCCGCCGCGCCGGTCGTCGCGACCGCGAGCTTGTGCAGCAGGTTGCTGGGCTTTTCGGGCTCGGCGTCCGGCGCCGGCGGCTTGCCGAGCGTGCGCAGCGCGATGTTCAGGCACTTGCGCAGCGCGAGCTGCGTCGCGTCGTTGATCTTGCCGGTCGCGAAGTCCGGCAGCCGCGCGATCATTTTCTCGACCGGCGCGCCGAGCACGCCCGTCAGCTTCATCGTCAGCGACGGGCTTTCCAGCACCTGCTTCGCGCGCCGCAGCGCGTCCCGATCCTCCGGCGAAAGCGTCGTCGCGGGGGTGATTGAAATCGGTTCCATCTTTCTCCTTGGCCTGAACAGGCCCTGAACCTATCGCCAGCCTAGATTACTCCGGCATGCTAGAATTTTGAGATTATTTGACTCGGCAAAAGTTGCATCGACAAAAAATGGCCGTTCATACTGCCGCCCACCATTCGAGCGGGCAAGTCCTGCCGTTCCGCGAATCGCTGCTCGCGATGATCGGGATCTCGTTCGTCACCATGCTGGTCGCGCTGGACCAGACGGTCGTCGGCACCGCGCTGCCGACCATCGTCGCCGAACTTCGCGGCTTCGACCTGTACGCGTGGGTCGCGACCTCGTACCTGCTCAGTTCCGTGATCACGGTGCCGATCTTCGGCCGGCTCGGCGACTATTACGGCCGCAAGCCGTTCGTGATCGCGTCGATCGTCGTGTTTACCGGCGCGTCGGTGCTGTGCGGGATGGCCAACGACATGCTGTATCTCGTGCTCGCGCGCGGGCTGCAGGGGATCGGCGGCGGGATGCTGGTCGGCACCGCGTTCGCGTGCATTCCCGATCTGTTCCCCGATTCCGTCGTGCGGCTGCGCTGGCAGGTGCTGATGAGCTCGGCGTTCGGTATCGCGAACGCGGTCGGCCCGTCGCTCGGCGGCGTGCTGACCCAGTCGTTCGGCTGGCGCTCGGTGTTCTACGTGAACCTGCCGATCGGCATCCTGTCGCTGTTCTTCGTGTGGCGCTACCTGCCGCACCTGCGCCACGTCGAGCACGATCGCAAGATGCGGCTCGACTGGCCGGGCGCGCTGTTGATCGCGCTGTCGCTCGGTGCGCTGCAACTGTTCGTCGAATGGCTGCCGAAGTACGGCGTCGCGAGCTGGGCGTCGCTGCTGCTCGTCGTCGCGGTCGCGGCTGGCATCGGCCTGTGGCACTGGGAAAAGCGCTGCGCGCAGCCGATTCTGCCGTTCGACATGTTCGGCAACCGCGCGCTGTCGGCCCTCTTCGTGCTCGCGATCCTCGCCGGTTTCTCGATGTTCTCGTTGCTGTTCTACGCGCCGCTGCTGTTCCAGGGCGGTTTCGGGATGTCGCCGAGGGAGGCCGGGCTCGTGATCACGCCGCTCGTCGTGTTCATCACGATCGGCAGCATCATGAACGGCCGCGTCGTCACGCGCATCCGCCATCCGAACACGATGCTGCACGTCGGCTTCGTGCTGTTCGCCATCGCGTGCGCGGGCGTCGTCGTGTCGACCCACACGACGCCGGCCTGGATGCTGATGGCGCTGATGGTCGCGGGCGGCATCGGGCTCGGCTTCGTGCTGCCGAACCTCACCGTGTTCGCGCAGCAGACGGCCGGTCGCGAGCATCTCGGCATCGCGACGGCGCTGTTGCAGTCGCTGCGAATGGTCGGCGGGATGCTCGGCACCGCGCTCACCGGCACGCTCGTCAACCAGATGTATTCGGGCGGCGTGCGCGACGCGCTGTCGGCCGACCACGCGATGCATTGGCACGCGCGGCTCGCCGACCCGCAGATCCTGATCGATCGCGCGGCGCAGGGCGGTCTCGTCGCGGAGTTGACGCGTGCCGGGCATAATGGCGCGCTGCTGCTGGAAGCGGCTCGGGAATCGCTGGTCGGCGCGATTCACCTGGGTGTCGCGATGGCGGCCGTCGTCGCCGTGGTGTCGGTGTGGCAGTGCCGTCGCGTGCCGCCGATCGCGCTGCGGCGCAAGATCGAACCGCACGTCGCGGCCGATTGACCGATCGGGCGAGCGATTCGACGACTCAACGATTCACCGGAACGAAATCAGCGCATGGAAGAACAGGACCGCGTCGCGATCTTGCAGCAATTCGGACGCACGTATCGCGCCTTCATGACCGCGTTCGAAGCGCACGTCGGGCAGCCGATGCCGCGCTGGCGCATCATGGTCGCGCTGCACACGATGGACGGTCATTCGTCGCAGAAGAAGCTCGTCGAAGTGCTGCGCATCGATCCGGGCGCGCTCACGCGCCAGTTGAAGTCGCTCGACGCGCTCGGCTGGATCGAGCGCGAATCGGACGCGCGCGACAACCGCGTGACCAACGTCACGCTGACGGACGCAGGCCGCGCGGCGTTCGACGCGTGCCTGCCGCGCCGCAAGGCGTTTCTCGAACAGACGATGGCGCAGTTGCCGGACGACGTGCTGAATGCGCTGTCGGGCGCGCTCGCGATGCTGGAATCGCGGATCGCGGACGTCGGGTCGACGCCAGCCGCGCGTTGACGTGCGCGGCCGGGCGGCACGTCAGCGCCGCCGGCCATCGCTTCGTTTCATTCCGAGTGGGTGCAGGTTTACAGCTCGATGCGCGTGCCGAGCAGCGCGAGGAACTGCGCGAGCCAGGCCGGATGCGCGGGCCACGCGGGCGCAGTGACGAACGGCGCGTCGGTCACGGCCGCGTCGACCGGAATGTCCGCGTATTCGCCGCCCGCGAGCTTGACCTCCGGCGCGCAGGCCGGGTAGGCCGAAATGCGCTTGCCGCGGATCACGTCGGCGGCCGCGAGCAGTTGCGCCGCGTGGCAGATCGCCGCGATCGGCTTGCCGGCTTCGGCGAACTCGCGCACGAGCGAAATCACCTTCGGATCGAGTCGCAGATATTCGGGCGCACGGCCGCCCGCGATCGCGAGCGCGTCGTAGCGCGCCGCATCGACGTCGTCGAACGCCGCGTTCAGCGTGAAATTGTGGCCGGGCTTTTCGGTGTAGGTCTGGTCGCCTTCGAAATCGTGGATCGCGGTCTTGATCTTGTCGCCCGCGCGCTTGCCCGGGCAGACTGCGTCGACGTGGTGGCCGACGGCCTGCAGCGCCTGGAACGGCACCATCGTTTCGTAGTCTTCGGCGAAATCGCCGGTCAGGAACAGGATCTTCTTCGCGGCCATGGCTTTCTCCAGTGAAGCAGCGTTGAAGGCCCGGTCGCGCCGTGCATGACGGCCGCGACGGGCCCCGAGGACGAAAGCGCAGTGTACTCCGGCAGATTGAAGCCTGCGTGACGACCGCCCCGCGCGACGTGCGTCAGAAGAAGGTTTCGACGACTTCCGTCACGCGGAACTGCGGATCGAGCACGAGCACCTGGCGCCACTTGTCGAACGTCAGGCACGGGTGCGAGATGTCGAACGCGACCATGTCGCCGACCTTCACGTCCGCGCCCGGCGGGATCTGCAGGTATGCGTGCTGGTCCATCATCCCGGTGACGGCCCAGCCTTCGGCGGCGGCGACGTCGCGCGGCGCGGTGTCGCGGCCCGGGCGGAAGTGGCGCGCCGGCTCGGGCAGGCCCGCGTCGAACGCCGCGTCGCGCTTGCCGAGCGCGACGATCGCACGGTCGGCTTCCGGCACCGACTGCACGTATGCCCACAGCTGTAGCGCCGGCAGCAGCCCTTCGCCCATCGAACGCGCGATCGGGTTGCGCGCGAACACGTCGGTCTGCGCCTTCTTGTAGATGCCGACGTCGTGCGTCAGGTAGCAGCCCGGACGCAGCACGACTTCCGCGAAGCCCGCGTCGGACGCCTTCCTGAATTCTTCCGCGACCACGTCGTACCACGCCGAACCGGCGCCGGACAGGATCGCCGGCGTGCGCGCGAAGCGGCCGGCTTCGGCCAGTTCGCGCGTGAGCGCGACCGCCTGCTGCAGGAACGCGCGGATCTCGCCTTCCTCCTTCAGCACGCCTTCATAGAGCTCGATGCCGGCCAGCTTCAGCGTGTCCGGATAGCGCGCGATCGCGGCCAGCACGGCCTCGCGCTGCGCGGCATCGCGCACGCCCGCGCGGCCGCCCGGCACGCCGAGCTCGATCAGCACGTTCAGCGATTTCTTCGCGGCGCCGAAGAAGCGGCCGAGCTGGTCGACGCTCTCCGCGGAATCGACGAGACAGAAGAATTCGAAATCGGGATCGGACAGCAGCCCCGCGATGATCGTCATGTTCTGGCGGCCGACCAGCTGGTTCGCGAGCAGCACGCGGCGCACGCCGCCGTGATACGCGGCCTGCGTCTGGTGTGCGGTCGCGAGCGTGATGCCCCACGCGCCGGCGTCGAGCTGGCGGCGGAACAATTGCGGCGCCATCGTCGTCTTGCCGTGCGGCGCGAACTTGACGCCGTATTTCTGCACGAACGCCTGCATCCAGTTCAGGTTGTGCTCGACGCGATCCTCGTAAAGCACGGCGGCCGGCAGGCTGACGTCTTCCGCGAGCAGATTCCATTCGAGCCGGCTCGCGTCGCCGAGCGGCACGCTCGCGCTCGGCAGATTGCCCAGGCCCTTGCCGAACGGATCGATCGTCGCTTCCTGATAGTTTGTAACTTTCATGTCATCCCGCTCCATCATCACTATGCATTGCACTGAAGTTGACATGTAGATGGTACAGAAAGTAGCATCGGCGCGGTGATGTTATTTAATAACATCCTGCTTCACACCCTTTTTCCGCCGATGAATACGTCCGCTTCCCCGTCCGCTCCGCCTGCCGCCGAGCCGCATCCGGCTCAGGCCGCCCCGCCGGTCCTCGACATCGTCGCGCGGATCGCCGAATGCGCGCCCGAGCTGCGCGAAGCCGAGCGCAAGGTCGCCGCGTTCATCCTCGCCGATCTGGCGCGCGCCGCGCATGCGAGCATCGGCGCGCTCGCGCGCGACGCGGAGGTCAGTGTCGCGACGGTCACGCGTTTCGCGAAGGCCGTCGGCTGCCGCGACGTGCGCGAACTGAAGGTGCTCGTCGCGCAGGCGGCGGCCGTCGGCCAGCGCTTCCTGGTGCCGTCCGACGACGCGCCGGCCGACGACGCGAGCCCCGCGTCGATGGTCTACGATGAGATTCGCGTGGCGCTCGCGCACAACCACCAGTTGCTGCGCAACACGTCGTTCGACGCGGCGGCCGACCTGCTCGCCGGCGCGAAGATGACGTACGTGTACGGGCAGGGCGGCGGCTCGACCGCGCTGGCCGACGAGCTGCGCTTCCGGCTCGTGCGCTTCGGCCGGCCGGTCGCGAGCTACCAGGACAGCCTGCTGCAACGGATGGTGGCCGCGACGCTGTCGAGCGACACCGTCGTCGTCGCGTTGTCGGTGAGCGGGCGCGTGCCCGAGCTGCTCGAGAGCTGCCGGCTCGCGAAGCGCTACGGCGCGAAGCTGATCGCGATCACCGCACCGGCGTCGCCGCTGGCGAAGCTCGCCGACCACCTGATCCCGGTCGTCGCGTTCGAAACCGATTTCATCTACAAGCCGTCGACATCGCGCTACGCGATGATGATGGCGATCGACGTGCTCGTCACCGGCGTCGCGCTGCGGCTCGGCGATGCGGGCCGTGAATCGCTGCGCCGCATCAAACACGCGCTCGATGCGCACCGTGGCGGCGGAGACCGTCAACCGGTAGGAGACTGACCATGCATTCGCATCCCGAAGCCGCTGATACGCTGATCGTCGGCGCGCAGTTGTACGACGGCACCGGCGCGCCGCCCGTCACGCGCGACGTCGCGATCCGCAACGGCCTGATCGCGGCGATCGGCAATCTGTCGAACTGGCTCGCGGAGCACGTCGTCGACGCGAACGGGCGGGCGCTCGCGCCGGGTTTCGTCGACGTGCACACGCACGACGACACGCACGTGATCCGTGCGCCGGAGATGATCCCGAAGATCTCGCAGGGCGTGACGACCGTGATCGTCGGCAACTGCGGAATCAGCGCATCGCCGGTGACGCTCGCCGGCGACCCGCCCGATCCGATGAACCTGCTCGGCGAGCGCGGCGCGTTCCAGTACCCGAGCTTCGCCGCTTACGTCGCGGCCGTGAACGACGCGCGCCCGGCCGTGAACGTCGCGGCGCTCGTCGGCCACACGGCGCTGCGCAACAACCAGATGGACCGCCTCGACCGCGCGGCGACCGACGACGAGATCGCCGGCATGCGCGCGCAGCTCGAGGAGGCGCTCTCGAACGGCGCGCTCGGCCTGTCGTCGGGTCTCGCGTACGGTTCCGCGTTCGCGGCGCCGACCGAGGAAGTGATGGCGCTCGCCGAGCCGCTCGCCCAAGCCGGCGCGCTGTACACGACGCACATGCGCACCGAGTTCGACGCGATCCTCGATGCGATGGACGAGGCTTATCGCGTCGGCCGTCACGCGCAGGTGCCGGTCGTGATCTCGCACCTGAAGTGCGCGGGCCCGTCGAACTGGGGGCGCAGCACCGAGGTGCTCGCGTCGCTCGACGGCGCGCGACGTTACCAGCCGGTCGGCTGCGACTGCTATCCGTACAGCCGCAGTTCGTCGACGCTCGACCTGAAGCAGGTGACGGGCGACATCGACATCACGATCACATGGTCGGAGCCGCACCCGGAAGTCGCGGGCAAGCTGCTGAAGGCGATCGCGGCCGACTGGGGCGTGAGCGAGCAGGAAGCCGCGCAGCGCATTCGCCCCGCGGGCGCCGTGTACCACAACATGTCGGAGGACGACGTGCGCCGGATCCTGTCGCATCCGGCGACGATGGTCGGCTCCGACGGCCTGCCGAACGATCCGCTGCCGCACCCGCGGCTGTGGGGCGCGTTCCCGCGCGTGCTCGGCCATTACGTGCGCGACACCAACCTGCTGCCGCTCGAGGAGGCGATCCGCAAGATGACGTCGCTGTCCGCGCGTCGCTATGGCATCCCGAAGCGCGGCGAAGTGCATGTCGGTTACCACGCGGATCTCGTGTTGTTCGATCCGGCGAGCGTGATCGACGCCGCGACGTTCGAGAAGCCGCAACAGCCCGCGCACGGGATCGACGCGGTGTGGGTGAACGGCGTGCTGACCTATGAAAACGGCCAGCCGACCGGCGAGCGCGCCGGCGGTTTCGTCGCGCGCGGCGAGCGCGTGCCGGCCAGTGCCGATGCGGCGTTCTGAACGCGGCAGGTGTTCCGATCTTCCGCGCGTGCCCAAGCCGGCGCGCGCATCCGTAACCGAAATGTGAGGAGTGAAACGATGAAGCGATATGGCGTAGGCGAAGCGAAGGGCACGGGCGGGCAGGTGATGCCGTTCGCGCGGGCGGTCGAGGCCGACGGCTGGCTGTACGTGTCGGGCCAGACGCCGATGGTGAACGGCGAGGTCGTCGAAGGCGGGATCGTCACGCAATCGAAGCAGACGATCGAGAACGTGATCGCGATCCTGAAGGAAGCCGGCTACGGACTCGAGCACGTCGTGCGCTGCGGCGTGTGGCTCGACGATGCGCGCGATTTCGCGTCGTTCAACAAGGTGTTCGTGTCGTACTTCGGCGAGCATCCGCCGGCACGCGCGTGCGTGCAGTCGAGCATGGTCATCGACTGCAAGGTCGAGGTCGATTGCATCGCTTACAAGCCGCCGGTGAAGTAACGCGGCCGCGCTTCCCTACGCACAGTGAAACAGCCCGGTCGGTTGAAGCCGACCGGGCTGTTTCGTTTGGCGCTCGCGCGCGTGGCCGTTACTGCCGCGCGGTCCGCGCGTTGTCCGGCATCGGCTGGTTGTAATTCGTGCGGAACGGGTTGATGTCGAGCCCGCCGCGGCGCGTATAGCGCGCGTACACCGCGAGCTTCACCGGTTTGCACGCATGCATGATGTCGAGGAAGATCCGCTCGACGCACTGCTCGTGAAAGCCCGTGTGATTGCGGAACGAGATGATGTAGCGCAGCAAGCCCGCGTGGTCGATCTGCGGCCCGACGTAGTGGATCTGCACGCTGCCCCAGTCGGGCTGGCCCGTGACCGGGCAGTTCGAGCGCAGCAGGTCGGACACGAGCGTTTCCTCGACCGGCGCTTCGTTCTCGCCGTCGGCCGCCGACAGCAGCGACGGATCGGGTTCGTACACGTCGGTGTCGAGGTCGAGCCGGTCGAGCGACAGTCCGTCGAGCTCGTCCATCTCGAGCTTGGCGAAATCGTGCGGCGACACCAGCTGGACCGACACGCTCGCGCCGCACGCGGCCGACACGTCGCGCTTCAGCACGTCGCGCACCGCATCGACCGAGTCGAACTTCGACTGCGCGAACGAGCCGAGATACAGCTTGAACGACTTCGATTCGACGATGTTCGGGGATTCGGCCGGCACGTAGAACGTCGCGATCGCGACCTGCGGCTTGCCGCGCGCGTTGAGCCACGACAGCTCGTACGCGTTCCAGATGTCGGTGCCGAAGAACGGCAGCGCCGACGTGATGCCGAGCTGCTCGCGCGCGCCGGCGCGCGGGATCGGGAACAGCAGCGACGCGTCGTACTGCGCCGCGTAGACGGTGGCCTTGCCGAGCGGGGAATGTTCGGGATTCATTGCACGAAGCCTTTACGACAGGAAGAGGCGGTAAGCCGGGTTGGCGCTCTCTTCGACATACGGGTAGCCGAGCGCCGCGAGGAAGCGTTCGAATTCGGCGCGATCGGCCTGCGGCACCTGCAGCCCGACGAGGATCGAGCTGTAGTCCGCGCCCTGGTTGCGGTAGTGGAACAGGCTGATGTTCCAGTCCGGCGCCATCGACGACAGGAACTTCATCAACGCGCCCGGCCGTTCCGGGAATTCGAAGCGGAACAGGCGCTCGTCGAGCGCGAGCGGCGAGCGGCCGCCGACCATGTAGCGGATGTGTTCCTTCGACAGCTCGTCGTGCGTCAGGTCGACGCTCTTGAAGCCGTGCGACTCGAAGTTCGCGGCGATCTCCGCCGATTCGCCGCGGCGCTTGATCTGCACGCCGACGAAGATGTGCGCGGACTTCTCGTCGGCGATCCGGTAGTTGAACTCGGTGACGTTGCGATCGCCGACGAGCGAGCAGAAGCGCTTGAAGCTGCCGCGTTCCTCGGGGATCGTGACCGCGAACACGGCTTCGCGCGCTTCGCCGACCTCGGCGCGCTCGGCGACGAAGCGCATCCGGTCGAAATTCATGTTCGCGCCGGACGTGACCGCGACGAGCGTCTGGTTCTCGATGCCTTCGCGTTCCGCATACAGCTTCGCGCCCGCGACCGCGAGCGCGCCGGACGGCTCGAGCACGCTGCGCGTGTCCTGGAACACGTCCTTGATCGCCGCGCACAGCGCGTCGGTGTTGACCGTCACCACGCCGTCGAGGAATTCGCGGCACAGCCGGAAGGTTTCCTCGCCGACGAGCTTCACCGCGGTGCCGTCCGCGAACAGGCCGACTTCGCTCAGCTCGATGCGCTCGCCCGCGTCCAGCGACTGCGCCATCGCGCACGAGTCCTCGGCCTGCACGCCGATCACCTTGATCTCCGGGCGCACCGCCTTCACGTACGCGGCGACGCCGGACGCGAGCCCGCCGCCGCCGATCGGCACGAAGATCGCGTGGATCGGGCCCTGGTGCTGGCGCAGGATCTCCATCGCGATCGTGCCCTGACCGGCGATCACGTACGGATCGTCGAACGGGTGGACGAACGTGAGGTCGCGCTCCTGCTGGACCTTGACCGCGTGCGCGTACGCATCGCTGTACGATTCGCCCGCCTGGATCACCTCGACGCTCGGGCCGCCGTGCGCGCGCACCGCGTCGACCTTCACCTGTGGCGTCGTGACCGGCACGACGATCACGGCCTTGATGCCCATCCGGGCCGCCGAGAACGCGACGCCCTGCGCGTGGTTGCCGGCCGACGCGGTAATCACGCCGCGCGCGAGCGCGTCCGCCGGAATGTGCGCCATCTTGTTGTACGCGCCGCGCAGCTTGAACGAGAACACCGGCTGGTTGTCCTCGCGCTTCAGGTAAACGGCGTTGCGCAGCCGGGCCGACAGGTTGCGGGCCGGTTCGAGTTCCGTCTCGATCGCGACGTCGTAGACGCGCGCGGTGAGGATTTTCTTCAGGTAATCGTGGGATGCCATGGGCGCTCGCGGGCAGTGCGGATGCAGACGGTAAAGGGTCAATGATAGCGCCAAGGGTCCGCCCGCACGCAAGCGGCATGCCGGGCGGGCGGCCGTGAGCGCTCGCGTGCGCGGGCGGACAGGGCATTCGCGCCGCCGGGCGCCGCCTTTTACCGGCGCACTTTACCGGTTTAACCGCATGGTTACCGACCGGACGGACGGCGAATGATCACATGAAATCGCGCCGAGCCCCGCCCGGCGCGGCTCGCGGCGATAGCCCCACGACCTGTCCGGCGTGTCACGGGCGGCCCGATCATGGGTTAGAATTCCGTTTTGAATCAAGGATTCGGAAGATGCAGAGGCACCCTCGGATCGCACCGTTGAAGCCGACGCCGCGCGCAGCCAGCCCCGCGGCCGAACGGCATGCGCGCCGCGCGCGATCGTGCTGATGATTCCGAGTGCCGCCAGGCCCTGTCGCCGGCCAGGAGGGGCGAGTCGCCCGCTCCGGCCCCATGAAGGACAGCCGCGCGCCTGGTAACAGAACAGATTTCCCCAAGATTGCGCCTACGCGCTTGCCGACGCCCGTGCACGGTGTATCGGCCCTCCGAGTCGTCCGAACATGAACGCACCACAAGTTTTCGATCCGCATGGCGCGGCCGCCGCCGTCGCCGCCGACCCCGCGCCCCGCTTGCGCGAGATTCCCTACAACTACACGTCCTTCTCGGATCGCGAGATCGTGATCCGCCTGCTCGGCGAAGAGGCGTGGTCGGTGCTCGACGAACTGCGTGCCGAGCGCCGCACGGGCCGCTCGGCACGGATGCTGTACGAAGTGCTCGGTGACATCTGGGTCGTGCGTCGCAACCCGTATCTGCAGGACGACCTGCTCGACAACCCGAAGCGCCGCGCGCTGCTGATCGAGGCGCTGAACCACCGCCTGACCGAGATCGGCAAGCGCCGCAGCGCGGATCTCACCGAGCACCGCGACGACGCGGGCCGCGAGCGTGCGTCGCGCGTCGAGATGCTCGAAACCGCCGCGCAGCGCGCGGTCAACGAGTTCGCGGACGAATTCGACAAGATGGCCGACCTGCGCCGCCGCGCGACCAAGGCGCTCGGCCGCTGCACGCAGAAGGACAACATCCGCTTCGACGGGCTGTCGCGCGTGTCGCACGTGACCGACGCGACCGACTGGCGCGTCGAATACCCGTTCGTCGTGCTGACGCCCGACACCGAAGCCGAGATCGCCGGCCTGATCAAGGCGTGCTTCGAGCTCGGCCTGACCGTGATCCCGCGCGGCGGCGGCACCGGCTACACGGGCGGCGCGGTGCCGCTCACGCCGTTCTCCGCGGTGATCAACACCGAAAAGCTCGAACAGCTCGGCGCGGTCGAACTGACCGAGCTGCCGGGCGTCGCGCACAAGGTGCCGACGATCTTCTCCGGCGCAGGCGTCGTCACGCGCCGCGTGACCGAGGCGGCGGAAGCGGCCGGCTACGTGTTCGCGGTCGATCCGACCTCGCTCGACGCCTCGTGCATCGGCGGTAACGTCGCGATGAACGCGGGCGGCAAGAAGGCCGTGCTGTGGGGCACCGCGCTCGACAACCTGGCCTGGTGGCGGATGGTCGACCCGGACGGCAACTGGCTCGAAGTCACGCGCCACGAGCACAACCAGGGCAAGATCCACGACATCGCGGTCGCGCGCTTCGAGCTGAAGTGGTTCGACGGCGCGTATGCGCCGGGCGAGAAGCTGCTGCGCACTGAAATGCTCGAGATCGAAGGCCGCCGGTTCCGCAAGGAAGGGCTCGGCAAGGACGTGACCGACAAGTTCCTCGCCGGCCTGCCGGGCGTGCAGAAGGAAGGCTGTGACGGGCTCATCACGTCCGCGCGCTGGGTGCTGCACAAGATGCCCGCGCATACGCGCACCGTCTGCCTCGAATTCTTCGGCCAGGCGCGCGAGGCGATCCCGAGCATCGTCGAGATCAAGGACTACCTGTTCGAGACGTCGAAGCAGGGCGGCGCGATCCTCGCGGGCCTCGAGCACCTCGACGAGCGCTACCTGCGCGCGGTCGGCTACGCGACCAAGAGCAAGCGCAATGCGTTTCCGAAGATGGTGCTGATCGGTGACATCGTCGGTGACGACGCCGACGCGGTCGCACAGGCGACGTCCGAAGTGATCCGGATGGCGAACGGCAAGAGCGGCGAAGGCTTCGTCGCGGTCAGCGCGGAGGCGCGCAAGCGCTTCTGGCTCGACCGCAGCCGCACGGCCGCGATCGCGAAGCACACGAACGCGTTCAAGATCAACGAGGACGTCGTCATCCCGCTGAACCGGATGGGCGAGTACACCGACGGCATCGAACGAATCAACATCGAGCTGTCGCTGAAGAACAAGCTGCAACTGGTGGATGCGCTCGAAGCGTTCTTCCGCGGCGGCAACCTGCCGCTCGGCAAGACCGACGACGCGAACGAGATCCCGAGCGCCGAACTGCTGGAAGACCGTGTGCAGCAGGCGCTGGAGCTGCTCAAGCGCGTGCGCGCGCGCTGGGAATTCGTGCGCGACCGGCTCGACCAGCCGCTGCGCGAGGCGCAGCACTACCTGGTGCAGCTCGGCTACGAGGCGCTCGCCGAGAAGTTCGCGGATCGCGCGGACGAGCAGCCGGGCGCGACCGTGTTCCACATCACGCAGGACCGCACGGTCCGCATCTCGTGGAAGCAGGAGATCCGCGCGGAACTGCGCGCGATCTTCAACGGCGGCGCGTTCAAGCAGATCCTCGACGAGGCGCAGGCGATCCACAAGCGCGTGCTGCGCGGCCGCGTGTTCGTCGCGCTGCACATGCACGCGGGCGACGGCAACGTCCACACCAACATCCCGGTCAACTCCGACAACTACGAGATGCTGCAGGACGCGCACGCGTCGGTCGCCCGCATCATGACGCTCGCGCGCTCGCTCGACGGCGTGATTTCCGGCGAACACGGGATCGGCATCACGAAGCTCGAATTCCTGACCGACGACGAGATCGCCGAATTCCGCGCGTACAAGCAGCGCGTCGACCCGAACGGCCGCTTCAACAAGGGCAAGCTGCTCGACGGCGCCGACCTGCGCAACGCGTACACGCCCAGCTTCGGGCTGATGGGCTATGAATCGCTGATCATGCAGCAGTCCGACATCGGCGCGATCGCCGATTCGGTGAAGGACTGCCTGCGCTGCGGCAAGTGCAAGCCGGTGTGCGCGACCCACGTGCCGCGCGCGAACCTGCTGTACAGCCCGCGCAACAAGATTCTCGCGACGTCGCTCTTGGTCGAGGCGTTCCTGTACGAAGAGCAGACGCGCCGCGGCGTGTCGATCAAGCACTGGGACGAGTTCAACGACGTGGCCGACCACTGCACGGTGTGCCACAAGTGCGCGACGCCATGCCCGGTGAAGATCGACTTCGGCGACGTCACGATGAACATGCGCAACCTGTTGCGCAAGATGGGCAAGAAGAAATTCAACGCCGGCAATGCGGCGGGCATGTTCTTCCTGAACGCGACCAATCCGCAGACGATCAACCTCGCGCGCGGCGTGATGATGGGCGTCGGCTACAAGGTGCAGCGCTTCGCGAACGACATGCTGAAGAAGGTCGTGACGAAGCAGACGCAGCACCCGCCCGCGACGACCGGCAAGCCGCCGGCGGTCGAGCAGGTGATCCACTTCGTCAACAAGAAGATGCCGGGCAACCTGCCGAAGAAGACGGCGCGCGCGTTGCTGGACATCGAGGACAACAAGATCGTGCCGATCATCCGCAACCCGAAGTCGACGACCGTCGATTCGGAAGCGGTGTTCTACTTCCCGGGCTGCGGCTCCGAGCGGCTGTTCTCGCAGGTCGGGCTGGCCACGCAGGCGATGCTGTGGGAAGCGGGCGTGCAGACGGTGCTGCCGCCGGGCTACCTGTGCTGCGGCTATCCGCAGCGCGGCTCGGGCCAGTACGACAAGGCCGAGAAGATCGTCACGGACAACCGCGTGCTGTTCCACCGTGTCGCGAATACGCTGAACTACCTCGACATCAAGACGGTGGTCGTGTCGTGCGGCACCTGCTACGACCAGCTCGCGGGCTACGAATTCGACAAGATCTTCCCGGGCTGCCGGATCATCGACATCCACGAGTTCCTGCTCGAGAAGGGGATGAAGCTCGATGGCGTGACGGGCACGCGCTACATGTATCACGACCCGTGCCACACGCCGATCAAGACGATCGACCCGGTCAAGCTGGTCAACGAGCTGATGGGTTCGGAGAAGGACGGCTACAAGATCGAGAAGAACGATCGCTGCTGCGGCGAATCGGGCACGCTCGCGGTCACGCGGCCGGACATCTCCACGCAGGTCCGCTTCCGCAAGGAAGAGGAGATCCGCAAGGGCGCCGCGAAGCTGCGCGCGATTCCGGTGGTCGCGGGCGATGCGCCGGCGCCGGCCGCCGCGGCTGCGAACGGCCCGGACGTGAAGATCCTGACGAGCTGCCCGTCGTGCCTGCAGGGCCTGTCGCGCTACAGCGAGGATGCGAACCTCGAAGCCGACTACATCGTGGTCGAAATCGCGCGCCAGGTGCTCGGCGAGAACTGGATGGCCGATTATGTCGCACGGGCGAACCATGGCGGGATCGAGCGCGTGCTGGTCTAATGCGGGCATGACGACCGCCCGACCGGGCCGGGAATGAGCGGGCGCCGGCATGTCATGCCGGCGCCCGTCCACATGGGAGCGACGATGGAATGCGTGTTTTGCCGTGAAGACGGCGGCGAGGTGCTCTGGCAGGACGATGCGCTGCGCGTCGTGCTCGCCACGGGCGAGCACGACTACCCGGGCTTCTGCCGGGTGATCTGGGGCGCGCACGTGGCCGAGTTCTCCGATCTCGGCGAGCCCGAGCGGGCACATCTGATGCGTGTGGTCTACGCGGTCGAGCGGGCCGTGCGCCGCGTGATGCAGCCGAACAAGGTGAATCTCGCGAGCCTCGGCAACATGGTGCCGCACGTGCACTGGCACGTGATTCCGCGTTTTTCCAACGATGCCCATTTTCCGCAGCCCGTGTGGGCGCCGCGCCAGCGCAGCGTGTCCGAGGCGCTGCTGCGCTCGCGCGCGGCGCAGGCCTCGCTGCTGCACAATGCGGTGCGCGAGGAAATTCAACGCATGACCGATTCGAGGCAAGCATGAGCGGTTTGACTTCCACGACGCCGATTCCGTCCGGCGTCGTCGCGCACGCGGTGTCGCGCGTGCTCGAATTGCAGTATCCGAACGGCGAGAGTTACCGGATTCCGTTCGAGCTGATGCGCGTCTATTCGCCGTCGGCCGAGGCGCGCGGCCACGGGCCCGGCCAGGAGACGTTGCAGACCGGCAAGCGCGAAGTGACGATCACCGCGCTCGAGGGCGTCGGCAACTACGCGCTGCAGCCGACGTTCTCCGACGGCCATTCGACCGGCATCTACTCGTGGGACCTGCTGTACGAGCTGGCGACGCAGCAGGACGCGCTGTGGCGCGACTATTTCGACAAACTGAAGGCGGCGGGCGTCGAGCGCGACGCGCCGATGCAGGCGGCCAGCGCGCCGCACGGCCACTGCCACTGAAATCGACGGCGCCCGCTCGGCGCCGTCTTGCCATTTACTGAGGATCAACGCGATGAGCAAAACCCACTTCGGCTTCGAGAGCGTCGAGGAAAACGAAAAAGCGAAGAAAGTGGCGGGCGTGTTTCATTCGGTCGCGAGCAACTACGATCTGATGAACGACCTGATGTCGGCGGGCATGCACCGCGCGTGGAAGGCGTTCACGATCGCGCAGGCGAACGTGCGCCCCGGCTTCAAGGTGCTCGACATCGCGGCCGGCACCGGCGACCTGACCAAGTCGTTCGCGAAGGCGGCCGGGCCGACGGGCGAGGTCTGGCATACCGACATCAACGAATCGATGCTGCGCGTCGGCCGCGACCGGCTGCTCGACAAGGGCGTCGTGACGCCGTCGCTGTTGTGCGACGCCGAGAAAATTCCGTTTCCGGACAACTACTTCGACGTGGTCACGGTCGCGTTCGGGCTGCGCAACATGACGCACAAGGATGCCGCGCTCGCCGAGATGCGCCGCGTGACGAAGCCCGGCGGCCGCGTGATGGTGCTGGAATTCTCGAAAGTCTGGGATCCGCTGAAAAAGGCGTACGATCTGTATTCTTTCAAAGTATTACCGTGGCTTGGCGACAAGTTCGCGAAAGATGCTGAAAGTTATCGGTATCTTGCTGAATCTATCCGGATGCACCCCGATCAGGACACGCTGAAGACGATGATGGAACAAGCGGGCCTCGACGCCGTCAAATATTACAATTTGTCAGGTGGCGTGGTAGCTTTACACCTAGGGACCAAGTACTAAGGGGTTCTTTCCCTACATTCGTCTTACATTCGGAGAAGCTGATGTCTGAATCGCGTTCGTTGTTCAACCGTAGCAAACCGTCGAAGCCGTGGGCTCGACGGGTCGGCACGCTGCTGATGGTCGGCCTGCTCACGGCCGGCACGTTCGCATCGCTTGACGCCGAAGCCCGGCGCATGGGCGGCGGGCGCAGCATCGGCCGCCAGAATTCCACCGTTACGCAGCGCCAGGCCACGCCGCCCGCGCAGCAGCCGATGCAGCAGGCCGCGCCGTCGCAGGCGCAGCGTGCGAACCCGGCTGCGCCCACGCCGGCCGCGCAGCCCAACCGCTCGCGCTGGCTCGGGCCGATCGCCGGCCTCGCGGCCGGTCTCGGCATCGCGGCGCTGCTGTCGCACTTCGGTCTCGGCGGCGCATTCGCGAGCATGATGGCGAACGTCATCGTGATCGCGTTGCTCGCGATGGTCGGCATCTGGCTGATCCGCAAGTTCATGAACCGCCGTCGCCCGCAGGAGCCGGCGTATTCGGTCGGCGGCGCGGCTTCGTCGTCGGGCGGCTACTCGCAAAGCCCGTCGTTCCAGCAGGGCAACACCGGCAGCAACTACGCGGGCAGCGGCAGCAGCTATGCGAACGAAGCACAGGGCGTGTTCGGCGGCGGTGCAGCGGCCGCCGGCGCAGCCGCGGCGGCAGCGGCGCCGCTGCAGGTGCCGGCCGGCTTCGACACCGAAGCGTTCCTGCGCAGCGCGAAAGTCTATTTCGTGCGCCTGCAGGCGGCGTGGGACCAGGGCAACCTGGCCGACATCCGCGAATTCACGACGCCCGAAATGTTCGCCGAGATCAAGATCGACCTCGATTCGCGCGGCAACGACGCGAATCAGACCGACGTCGTGCAGCTCGACGCGGAACTGGTCGCGATCGAGGATCGCGGCATCGAGCAGTCGGCGAGCGTGCGCTTCCACGGCCTGATCCGCGAATCGGCGAATACGTCGGCCGCGCCGTTCGACGAGGTGTGGAACCTGTCGAAGTCGGGCAGTCAGGGCTGGCTGCTCGCGGGTATCCAGCAGATCAACACGCACTGAGCGTGGCCGGCGGCCTGCGCCGCCGGGCACCCGGGCGACGGCCGCCGCACTGCGACCGCTTGCCGCCCGGGTGTACGGTCAGGCACGGTCTGCCGCCGATCCGACGTTACAATAGAAACCCGCGTGGGCGCCCGGCCTGCGCGGGTTTTTTCTTTCCCAGCCCGATGACCTTTGCCGCCAAGCCTTTTGCTGCTGCCGTCAACCACTTGCTCGCGCGCGAATCGTGGGCGCGAGACCGCCTGATTCCCTATGCGGGCAAGACTGCCCGGATCGACGTGCCTCCCGTCACGCTCACGCTGCTGGTGCAGCCCGACGGCTATCTGTCGGCCGTCGACGCGCACGATGCGCAACAGGTCGACGTGTCGATCGCGCTTGCCGGCGACACGGTCGCCGCGTTCCTGCAGGGCGGCCAGGCGGCCGTGATGAAGCACGTGAAGATCGAAGGCGACGCGGAATTCGCGACGCAGATCGCGAAGCTGGCCGAGCACCTGCGCTGGGAACCGGAAGAAGATCTCGCGAAGCTGGTCGGTGATGCGGCGGCGTACCGGATCGCGACGGTCGTGCGCGACGCCGGCGCGCGCGCGCGCCGCACCGGCCGCAATGTGCTCGATTCCGTCGCCGAATACTGGCTCGACGAGAACCCGCAGGTCGTCCGGCGCGCGTCGCTCGGCGGCTTCGACGCCGAACTGGCGCGCGCACGCGATGCGCTCGCGCGGGTCGAAAAGCGGGTCGAGCGACTCGAACAAAAAATCGGCGCGCGCGCAGGCTCCGGCCCGCGCGGCGCGCACTGAGGGCCGCAGGGCATGCGCATTTTCCGTTTCATCAAGATTGTCTACACCGTCATCCGCTTTGGTCTCGACGAAGTGATGCTGTCCCGGATCGACGACCGGCGCGTGAAGCTGCTGTTGCGGATCACGACGATCGGCCGCCGCTTCTCCGATCCGCCCGCCGTGCGGTTGCGTCACGCGCTCGAAAGCCTTGGCCCAATCTTCGTGAAGTTCGGCCAGGTGCTGTCGACGCGCCGCGACCTGCTGTCGGTCGATTTCGCGAACGAACTCGCGAAGCTGCAGGATCAGGTGCCGCCGTTCGATTCGGCCGTCGCGATCGCGATCATCGAGAAGTCGCTCGGCGCGCCGGTCGACGAGCTGTTCGACGAATTCGAGCGCGAGCCGATCGCGAGCGCGTCGATCGCGCAGGTGCACTTCGCGAAGCTGAAGCAGGGCGTGCACGCGGGCAAGGCCGTCGCCGTCAAGGTGCTGCGGCCGAACATGCTGCCGGTGATCGATTCCGACCTCGCGCTGATGCGCGACATCGCGACGTGGACCGAGCGCATGTGGGCCGACGGCCGGCGCCTGAAGCCGCGCGAGGTCGTCGCCGAATTCGACAAGTACCTGCACGACGAGCTCGACCTGATGCGCGAGGCCGCGAACGGCAGCCAGCTGCGCCGCAACTTCGCGGGCCTCGACCTGCTGCTCGTGCCCGAGATGTTCTGGGATTTCTCGACGTCGCAGGTGCTCGTGATGGAGCGCATGACCGGCGTGCCGATCAGCCAGGTCGAGACGCTGCGTTCGGCCGGCGTCGACATCAAGAAGCTCGCGCGCGAAGGCGTCGAGATCTTCTTCACGCAGGTGTTCCGCGACGGCTTTTTCCATGCGGACATGCACCCGGGCAACATTCAGGTGAGCCTCGACCCGAACACGTTCGGCCGTTATATCGCGCTCGATTTCGGGATCGTCGGCGCACTGTCCGATTTCGACAAGAACTACCTCGCGCAGAACTTCCTCGCGTTCTTCAAGCGCGACTATCACCGTGTCGCGACGCTCCACCTCGAATCGGGCTGGGTGCCGCCCGAGACGCGCGTCGAGGAGCTCGAAAGCGCGATCCGCGCGGTGTGCGAGCCGTATTTCGATCGCGCGCTGAAGGACATCTCGCTCGGCCAGGTGCTGATGCGCCTGTTCTCGACGTCGCGCCGTTTCAACGTCGAGATCCAGCCGCAGCTCGTGCTGCTGCAGAAGACGATGCTGAACGTCGAAGGGCTCGGTCGCTCGCTCGACCCCGAACTCGACCTGTGGAAGACCGCGAAGCCGTATCTCGAGCGCTGGATGACCGAGCAGATCGGCCTGCGCGGCTGGTACGAGCGGTTCAAGGTCGAGGCGCCGCAGTGGAGCAAGACGCTGCCGCAACTGCCGCGCCTGATCCACCATGCGCTGGCCGCGCGCCACGACGCGCCGCGCGCCGCGAGCGAGGAGCTGATGCGTCAGGTCCTCGTCGAGCAGAAGCGGACGAACCGGCTGCTGCAGGCGTTGCTGATCTTCGGCCTGGCCGTCGGCGTCGGGGCGCTCGTCGCGCGCGTGCTGCTCGCGCTCGCGTACGGCGCTTGATCGAAAGGAGCGCGGCGATGTCCGATCCGAAGCAACCGGCCGCACCGTCGGCCGCCGATTTCGCGACGCGCGACCCCGGTAGCGCATCGTTCTGGGACGAGCGTTTCGCACGCGGCGTGACGCCGTGGGAATTCGGCGGCGTGCCGGACGGGTTTCGCGCATTCGCGCAGCGGCACGAGCCGTGCGCGGTGCTGATTCCCGGCTGCGGCAGTGCGCAGGAGGCCGGCTGGCTCGCGCAGGCCGGCTGGCCGGTGCGTGCGATCGATTTCGCCGCGCAGGCGGTCGCTGCGGCGAAGGCGCAGCTCGGCGCGCATGCGGACGTCGTCGAGCAGGCTGATTTTTTCCAGTACCGGCCGCCGTTCGACGTGCAGTGGGTGTACGAGCGCGCGTTCCTGTGCGCGTTGCCGCCGAGCCTGCGCGCCGACTATGCGGCGCGGATGGCCGAGCTGCTGCCCACGGGCGGATTGCTGGCCGGCTATTTCTTCGTGGTGGCCAAACCGAAGGGGCCGCCGTTCGGGATCGAGCGGGCGGAACTCGATGCGCTGCTCGCGCCGCACTTCGAGCTGCTCGAGGATTTGCCCGTGACCGATTCGCTGGCCGTGTTCGACGGGCACGAGCGCTGGCTCACGTGGCGCCGTCGCTGATGCGCGGGCGTCGCGGCCATTGCCGGAGCGCGCCGGGGTTTCGGCTATAATTCAAGGTTTTGCAAGCCGTTTCCAGTTTCTGCGGGAAAAAATATCATGCCGATCTACGCCTATCGATGCGAAGCGTGCGGTTTCGCGAAGGACGTGCTCCAGAAGATGAGCGACGCGCCGCTGACGCAATGTCCTGAATGCGGGAAGGATGCTTTTCGCAAACAGGTGACCGCCGCCGGTTTTCAGCTGAAGGGCTCGGGGTGGTATGTCACCGATTTCCGCGGCGGCTCGGGCGGCGCCAGCGCACCGGCGACGGCGTCGGGCGACGCGGCGCCGGCAGCACCCGCGGCGGAAGCCGCACCCGCCGCTGCCGCGCCGGCTGCGGCGAGCAGTTCGGGCAGCACCACGACGACGAGCGCCGCGCCGGCTCTGGCCGCGACGCCCGCCGCCGGCAGTTGACCGTCGCGGCCCGGCCGGGTCGCGACCCACTCGCGCCGCAGGCGCGGTTCATTGACGGCAGATGATGAAAAAGACGACCCTGAAAACGGTGTTCCTGACCGGCTTGCTGGTTCTCGTCCCGCTCGCGATCACGCTGTGGGTGCTCGGCCTCATCATCGGCACGATGGACCAGACGCTGCTCCTGCTGCCCGAATCGTGGCAGCCCGAGCGGATGCTCGGCTTCCACCTGCCGGGGATCGGCGCGGTGCTGACGCTCGCGTTCATCTTCGTCGTCGGGCTGGCCACGCAGAACTTCATCGGCCAGAAGCTCGTCACGTGGTGGAACGCGGTGGTACGCCACATCCCGGTCGTCGGGCCGATCTACACGAGCGTCAAGCAGGTATCGGACACGCTGCTGTCGAGCAGCGGCAACGCGTTCCGCAAGGCGCTGCTGATCGAATACCCGCGCCGCGGCTCGTATACGATCGCGTTTCTGACCGGCACGCCCGGCGGCGACGTGGTCAACCATCTGACGGAAGAGTACGTGAGCGTGTACGTGCCCACGACGCCGAACCCGACGTCGGGTTTCTTCCTGATGCTGCCGAAGAGCGAAGTCATCGAACTCGACATGTCGGTCGATGCCGCGCTCAAGTACATCGTCTCGATGGGCGTCGTGGCGCCTTCGGCGCCGGCTCCGGCGCCCGCCCGCCGTCCCGTCGAGCCGCCGCTGTAAGTAAAGAATCATCGCCCGGGCCGCGCGTTGCGGCGCCCGTTGATCAAACCGAACGAAAGCAAACATCATGTCGATGCGTACTGAATACTGCGGTCTCGTGACCGAACACCTGCTGGGCCAAACCGTGTCGCTGTGCGGCTGGGTGCAGCGCCGCCGCGATCACGGCGGTGTGATCTTCATCGACCTGCGCGATCGTGAAGGCCTCGTGCAAGTGGTGTGCGACCCGGATCGCGCCGAGATGTTCGCGACTGCCGAAGGCGTGCGCAACGAGTTCTGCGTGCAGATCAAGGGCCTCGTGCGCAACCGTCCGGAAGGCACGGTCAACGCCGGCCTGAAGAGCGGCAAGATCGAAGTGCTGTGCCACGAACTGAACGTGCTGAACGCGTCGGTCACGCCGCCGTTCCAGCTCGACGACGACAACCTGTCGGAAACGACGCGTCTCACGCACCGCGTGCTCGACCTGCGTCGCCCGCAGATGCAGCACAACCTGCGCCTGCGCTACCGCGTCGCGATCGAGGCGCGCAAGTACCTCGACGAGCAGGGCTTCATCGACATCGAAACGCCGATGCTGACGAAGAGCACGCCGGAAGGCGCGCGCGACTACCTCGTGCCGTCGCGCGTGAACGCGGGCCAGTTCTTCGCGCTGCCGCAGTCGCCGCAGCTGTTCAAGCAGCTGCTGATGGTCGCGAACTTCGACCGTTACTACCAGATCACCAAGTGCTTCCGCGACGAGGATCTCCGCGCCGACCGTCAGCCGGAATTCACGCAGATCGACTGCGAGACGTCGTTCCTCGGCGAGCAGGAAATCCGTGACCTGTTCGAGGACATGATCCGCCACATCTTCAAGACGACGATCGACGTCGAGCTCGACGCGAAATTCCCGGTGATGCCGTACTCGGAAGCGATGGCGCGTTTCGGTTCGGACAAGCCGGACCTGCGCGTGCAGCTCGAATTCACCGAGCTGACCGACGCGATGAAGGACGTCGACTTCAAGGTGTTCAGCACGCCGGCCAATGCGAAGGACGGCCGCGTCGCGGCGCTGCGCGTGCCGAAGGGCGGCGAGCTGTCGCGCGGCGACATCGACGGCTACACGGAATTCGTGCGCATCTACGGCGCGAAGGGCCTCGCGTGGATCAAGGTCAACGAGAAGGCGAAGGGCCGCGACGGCCTGCAAAGCCCGATCGTCAAGAACCTGCACGACGCGTCGATCGCGGCGATCCTCGAGCGCACCGGCGCCGAAGACGGCGACATCATCTTCTTCGCGGCCGACCGCGCGAAGGTCGTCAACGACAGCCTTGGCGCGCTGCGCCTGAAGATCGGCCATTCGGAATTCGGCAAGGCGAACGGTCTGGTCCAGGCCGGCTGGAAGCCGCTGTGGGTCGTCGACTTCCCGATGTTCGAATACGACGACGAAGATGCGCGCTACGTTGCCGCGCACCACCCGTTCACGAGCCCGAAGGACGAGCACCTCGAGTATCTCGAGACCGACCCGGGCCGTTGCCTCGCGAAGGCCTACGACATGGTGCTGAACGGCTGGGAAATCGGCGGCGGCTCGGTGCGTATCCACCGCGAGGAAGTGCAGAGCAAGGTGTTCCGCGCGCTGAAGATCGGTGCGGAAGAAGCGCAACTGAAGTTCGGCTTCCTGCTGGACGCGCTGCAGTACGGCGCGCCGCCGCACGGCGGTATCGCATTCGGTCTCGACCGCATCGTCACGATGATGGCCGGCGCCGATTCGATCCGCGACGTGATTGCGTTCCCGAAGACGCAGCGTGCGCAGGATCTGCTCACGCAGGCGCCGAGCCCGGTCGACGAGCGTCAATTGCGCGAGCTGCACATCCGTCTGCGTCAGCCGGAGCAGCCGAAGGCGTAACGCGCTTTCGCCCCCGGTCGTGTGTGCGGTCACGCACGCACGGCACCCTGAAAAAGGCGCAGTGATGCGCCTTTTTCATTTTTTGCGGTACAGTCGCAGCACTTGCCGCACGTTCGGGCGCAGGCCCGGCGCACGGCCCTGTGCCGCATGAAACAAAGATGACGAAGCCGCCGAAAATCCCCGAATCCGTTCTCGTCGTGATCTACACGCCCGACCTCGATGTGCTCGTGATCAAGCGTGCCGACCAGCCCGATTTCTGGCAATCGGTCACCGGCTCGAAGGACACGCTCGACGAGCCGCTCGCGCTCACCGCCGCGCGCGAAGTGGCCGAGGAAACCGGCATCGCGGTCGGCACGCCGGACGTGCCGGCCAGCGCGCTCGTCGACTGGCATCACCGGATCGAGTACACGATCTATCCGCAATACCTGCATCGCTATGCGCCGGGCGTCACCCGCAACGTCGAGCACTGGTTCGGCCTGTGCGTGCCGCATCGCGTCGACGTGACGCTGTCGCCGCGCGAGCATGTCGACCATGCGTGGCTGCCGTTCCGCGAGGCGGCCGCACGCTGCTTCTCGCCGTCGAACGCCGAGGCGATCCTGCAATTGCCCGCACGCATGGCCCTCGCGCGTGCGCCGCACGGCTCGTCCGCATGAATGCGGAGACCCGCAAGCGCTTCGCGCAATTGCGGCAGATGTTCCTGCAGGAGCGCGGCTCCGCGTCGCGGCTCGCGTTTACGGCCGGCAACACGGTGCGGCTGTGCGAAACCGGCGGCGAATTCTTCCACGCGCTGATCGAGCGGATCGACGCCGCCCGCGAGCAGGTGATGCTCGAAACCTACATCTTCTGCGACGACGAGGCCGGCCGCCCGGTGTCCGACGCGCTGATCCGCGCGGCGCAGCGCGGCGTGCGCGTGCGGGTGATCACCGACGGCATCGGCACCGCGCGCCTGCCGCTGTTCGACACATGGGCCGAAGCCGGCGTCGAGCACTGCATCTACAACCGCTTCCTGTTCGGCCGTTTCGGCTTCTCGCGCACGCACCGCAAGCTCGCGGTGATCGACCAGACGGCCGCATTCTGCGGCGGCATCAACATCGTCGACGACTACACGCAGGGCAGCGCGACGCTGCCGTTTCCGCGCTGGGATTTCGCGGTCGAGATGGCCGGGCCCGCGGTGTCCGACGTGCGCGCCGCGTTCGAGCTGCAGTGGCACCGGATCCAGTTCGGCCACAAGCCGTATGCGCAGTACGCGGCCGGGCTGCACGGCGGCGAAGCGTTCCCCGACATGTTCCGGCGCTGGATGCGCAGCCACCGGTGGATCAAGGCCGGCGCGCTGCGGGTCGTGACCGAGCCGAGCGTCGCGTTCGTCGCGCGCGACAACGTCGTGAACCGCCGCGCGATCGAGAAGGCGTATCTCGCGGCGATCGGCCAGGCGCGCCAGCGCATCCTGCTCGCGAATCCGTACTTCATGCCGGGCCGCAAGCTGCGCCGCGCGCTGACGGGCGCGGCACGGCGCGGCGTCGACGTGCAGGTGCTGATCGGCCGCAAGGAGTTCACGGCGCTCGATACGGCCGTGCCGTTCCTGTATCACTCGCTGTTGCGCGCGGGCGTGCGCGTGGCCGAATACGACAAGACGATCCTGCACGGCAAGGTCGCCGTGATCGACGACAACTGGGCGACGGTCGGCTCGTCGAATCTGGACGCACTGAGCCTGATGCTGAACAATGAAGCGAACGTCGTGCTGGTGCGCTACGATGCAGTGACGAACCAGTTGCGCGACGCGATCGCCACCGCGTTCGCCGAAGGGCGGGAGATCGACGCCGCGCACTATGCCGCCCGCCCGCGCATCGAACGGCTGCTGAACTGGCTCGCGTACACCACGTACCGTGTCGTGATGAAGGCGCTGACGGTCGGCGGTTACGACTGACGCCGACTAAGTATTCGCTTCAAAAAATCTGTCCGCACGTTCGTGCGGAAAAGCCGCTCCGGTCCCGCCGGAATCGCGCAAAATAGCGGCTCGGTTAGACACCGGTTTCTAATAATTTCCTTGTTTCGCGAGCGGCCGCACTCAATAATAGTACGGCCGTTCGATTTTATTCGAACCCCCGAACGGTTACAGAAATAGCTATGCGAAAAGGCGAACAGACGCGTGCCGCGATACTTGAAGCTGCTTTGGACCTTGCCAGCCGTGACGGGCTGGAGGGGCTGACGATCGGCCTGCTGGCCGAGCGCATGCAGATGAGCAAGAGCGGCGTGTTCGCGCACTTCGGATCGCGCGAGGACCTGCAGGTCGAGGTCGTCCGCGAGTACCACCATCGTTTCGAGAACGAGGTGTTCTTTCCGAGCCTGCGCGAGTCGCGCGGTCTGCCGCGTCTTCGGGCGATGCTGGCGCGCTGGATCGAGAAGCGCATCCAGGAGGTGACGACCGGGTGCATCTACATCAGCGGCGCAGTGGAGTACGACGACCGGCCGGACAGCCCCGTGCGCGAGCAGTTGATCGCGAGCGTGACCGCCTGGCGTGCCGCGTTGCTGCGCGCCATTTCGCAGGCGATGGAAGAGGGGCATCTGCGTGCGGATACGGATCCGGAACTGATGCTCTTCGAGTTGTACAGCTTCACGCTCGGCCTGCATCACGACGCACGCTTCCTGCATTCGCCGGACGCCGTGCGCCTCACGTGGGCCGCGCTGGAAAAGACGATTGTTTCGTATCAGAGCGAGAGCCGTTAGCGGCGCGTGATCCGCCCGCCAGGAGCTCGAGCCGTTTTGCCCACCTTTGGAGAGAGTCATGGGACAGTACGCCGCGCCGCTGCGCGACATGCAATTCGTGTTGCACGAGCTTCTGAACGTCGAAGCCGAAGTCAAGCAAATGCCCAAGCATGCGGACCTCGACGCCGACACGATCAACCAGGTCCTCGAGGAAGCGGGCAAGTTCTGCTCCGAGGTACTGTTCCCGCTGAACCAGGTCGGTGACCGCGAAGGCTGCACGTATGAAGGCGACGGCGTCGTGAAGACCCCGACCGGCTTCAAGGAAGCCTATCAGCAGTACGTCGAGGCCGGCTGGCCGGCGCTCGGCTGCGATCCGGACTACGGCGGCCAGGGCCTGCCCGCGTTCGTGAACAACGCACTCTACGAAATGCTGAACTCGGCGAACCAGGCGTGGACGATGTATCCGGGCCTGTCGCACGGCGCGTACGAATGCCTGCACGCGCACGGCGCGCCGGAACTGCAGCAGCAATACCTGCCGAAGCTGGTGTCGGGCGAATGGACGGGCACGATGTGCCTGACCGAGCCGCACTGCGGCACCGACCTCGGCATCCTGCGCACCAAGGCCGAACCGAACGGCGACGGCTCGTACTCGATCAGCGGCACGAAGATCTTCATCTCGAGCGGCGAGCACGACATGTCGAAGAACATCATCCACCTCGTGCTCGCGCGCCTGCCGGACGCGCCGCAAGGCACGAAGGGGATCTCGCTGTTCATCGTGCCGAAGTTCATTCCGGACGCCGCGGGCGAGCCGGGCGAGCGCAACGGCATCAAGTGCGGCTCGATCGAGCACAAGATGGGCATCCACGGCAACTCGACGTGCGTGATGAACCTCGACGGCGCGAAGGGCTGGATGGTCGGCGAGCCGAACAAGGGCTTGAACGCGATGTTCGTGATGATGAATGCCGCGCGCCTCGGCGTCGGCATGCAAGGCCTCGGCCTCACGGAAGTCGCGTACCAGAACTCGCTGACGTACGCGAAGGAACGCCTGCAGATGCGTTCGCTGACGGGCCCGAAGGCACCGGACAAGCCGGCCGACCCGATCATCGTGCACCCGGACGTGCGTCGCATGCTGCTCACGCAGAAGGCCTACGCGGAAGGCGCGCGCGCATTCACGTACTGGTCCGCGCTGCAGATCGACAAGGAGCTGTCGCACGCCGACGAAGCGGTGCGCAAGGAAGCGGCCGACCTCGTCGCGCTGCTCACGCCGATCATCAAGGCGTTCCTGACCGACAACGCGTTCGAGTCGACCAACCACGCGATGCAGATCTACGGCGGCCACGGCTTCATCTCCGAGTGGGGCATGGAGCAGTACGTGCGCGACGCGCGGATCAACATGATTTACGAAGGCACGAACTCGATCCAGTCGCTCGACCTGCTGGGCCGCAAGGTGCTCGGCGACATGGGCGCGAAGCTGAAGAAGTTCGGCAAGCTCGTGACCGAATTCGCGGAAGCCGAAGGCGTGAAGCCGGAGATGGCCGAGTTCATCAACCCGCTCGCCGACATCGGTGAAAAGGTGCAGAAGCTGACGATGGAAATCGGCATGAAGGCGATGCAGAACCCGGACGAAGTCGGCGCGGCCGCCGTGCCGTACCTGCGTACCGTCGGCCACCTGGTGTTCTCGTACTTCTGGGCGCGCATGGCGCGCCTCGCCCTCGACAAGGAAGCGTCGGGCGATCCGTTCTACAAGTCGAAGCTCGCCACCGCCCGCTTCTACTTCGCGCGTCTGCTGCCCGAAACGGCATCGACGATCCGCGCCGCGCGCGCCGGTTCGAAGACGCTGATGGAAGTCGACGAATCGCTGTTCTGACGCGAGTCCGGGCGGTGCGCGCCGCGTGCCGCGCCGCCCGAACGCAACGGTTCCTGGTACTCACTTCGCCGTGCAGCCCTCACATCCCGTGCTGCACGACACTATCCGGAGACATCCCGTGAGCAATTTCCTGATTCGCAAGGTCGCCGTGCTGGGCGCCGGCGTGATGGGCGCGCAGATCGCCGCGCACCTCGTCAACGCGCGCGTGCCGGTGCTGCTGTTCGACCTGCCGGCCAAGGAAGGCCCGAAAAACGCGATCGCGCTGAAGGCGATCGAGAACCTGAAGAAGCTGTCGCCCGCGCCGTTCGGCGTGAAGGACGATGCGAAGTACCTCGAGGCGGCGAACTACGAAGACGACATCGCGAAGCTCGCCGAATGCGACGTCGTGATCGAAGCGATCGCCGAGCGGATGGACTGGAAGCACGACCTGTACAAGAAGGTCGCGCCGCACATCGCGCCGAACGCGATCTTCGCGACCAACACGTCGGGCCTGTCGATCACGAAGCTGTCCGAAGGTTTCTCGGACGAGCTGAAGGCGCGCTTCTGCGGCGTGCACTTCTTCAACCCGCCGCGCTACATGCACCTCGTCGAGCTGATCCCGACCGCGCACACGCGTCCGGAGATCCTCGACCAGCTCGAAACCTTCCTGACGAGCGTCGTCGGCAAGGGCGTCGTGCGCGCGAAGGACACGCCGAACTTCATCGCGAACCGCGTCGGCATCTTCTCGATCCTCGCGGTGATCACCGAGGCCGCGAAGTTCGGCCTGCGCTTCGACGAAGTCGACGACCTGACCGGCAGCCGCCTCGGCCGCGCGAAGTCGGCGACGTTCCGCACCGCGGACGTGGTCGGCCTCGACACGATGGCGCACGTGATCAAGACGATGCAGGACAACCTCGCCGACGATCCGTTCTTCCCGGTCTACCAGACGCCCGCCGTGCTCGCCGAACTGGTGAAGCAGGGCGCGCTCGGCCAGAAGACGGGCGGCGGGTTCTACAAGAAGGAAGGCAAGGCGATCAAGGTGCTCGACGCGAAGACGGGCAGCTACGTCGATTCGGGTGCGAAGGCGGACGAAACGGTCGGCCGCATCCTGAAGCGCCCGCCGGCGGAACGCCTGAAGCTGCTGCGCGAGACGGATCATCCGCATGCGCAGTTCCTGTGGTCGATCTTCCGCGACGTGTTCCACTACATCGGCGTGCATCTCGAGTCGATCGCCGACAACGCACGCGACGTCGACCTCGCGATCCGCTGGGGCTTCGGCTGGAACGAAGGCCCGTTCGAAGGCTGGCAGGCCGCCGGCTGGAAGCAGGTCGCCGAGTGGGTGCAGGAAGACATCGCGGCCGGCAAGGCGCTCGCGAACGTGCCGCTGCCGTCGTGGGTGCTCGAAGGCCCGGTCGCCGAGAAGGGCGGCGTGCACACGGCCGAAGGCTCGTGGGCGCCGGCATCGAAGCGCTTCGTGCCGCGTTCGGACCTGGCCGTGTACCGCAAGCAGGTGTTCCGCGCGCCGCTGCTGGGTGAAGCCGGCGCCGATCCGAAGACGTACGGCAAGACGCTGTTCGAGACCGACGCGGTGCGCGCGTGGGTCGACGACCGTGCCGGCGAAGACGACGTCGTGATCGTGTCGTTCAAGTCGAAGATGAACACGATCGGACCGAGCGTGATCGACGGCCTCGTGCAGGCGATCGAACTCGCGGAGAAGGACTACAAGGGCGTGGTGATCTGGCAGCCGACGTCGCTGAAGCTCGGCACGCCGGGCGGCCCGTTCTCGGCCGGCGCGAACCTCGAGGAGGCGATGCCCGCGTTCATGATGGGCGGCGCGAAGGGCATCGAGCCGTTCGTGAAGAAGTTCCAGGAAGGCATGCTGCGCGTGAAGTACGCGAACGTGCCGGTCGTGGCAGCCGTGTCGGGCATCGCGCTCGGCGGCGGGTGCGAGCTGATGCTGCACAGCGCGAAGCGCGTCGTGCACGTCGAGAGCTACATCGGCCTCGTCGAAGTGGGCGTCGGTCTCGTGCCGGCGGGCGGTGGCCTGAAGGAAGCGGCGCTGCGCGCGGCGGACGCCGCGACGGCCGCGAACGCGACCACCGACATCCTGAAGTTCGTCACGAAGTCGTTCGAGAACGCGGCGATGGCGAAGGTGTCGGCGTCCGCGCACGACGCACGGGCGATGGGCTACGTGAAGCCGTCCGACACGATCGTCTTCAACGTGTTCGAACTGCTCGACACCGCGAAGAAGGAAGCGCGTGCGCTGGCCGACACCGGCTATCGCGCACCGCTGCGCGCGAAGGACGTGCCGGTCGCTGGCCGCTCGGCGATCGCGACGATCAAGGCATCGCTCGTCAACATGCGTGACGGCCGCTTCATCAGCGACCACGACTACCTGATCGCGAGCCGCATCGCCGAAGCCGTGTGCGGCGGCGACGTCGAAGCCGGCAGCCTCGTCGACGAGGAATGGCTGCTCGCGCTGGAGCGCCGCGCGTTCGTCGAGCTGCTCGGCACGCAGAAGACGCAGGAACGGATCATGGGCATGTTGCAGACCGGCAAGCCGGTGCGTAACTGAGCGAGCAGACAAGGAGTCTGAAATGAGCAAACAACTGCAAGACGCATACATCGTCGCCGCCAGCCGCACGCCGATCGGCAAGGCCCCGCGCGGTGTCTTCAAGAACACGCGCCCCGACGAGCTGCTGGTTCACGCGATCAAGTCGGCCGTCGCGCAGGTGCCCGGTCTCGACACGAAGGTGATCGAGGACGCGATCATCGGCTGCGCGATTCCGGAAGCCGAGCAGGGCCTGAACGTCGCGCGCATGGGCGCGCTGCTCGCCGGGCTGCCGCAGACGGTCGGCGGCGTGACGGTCAACCGCTTCTGCGCGTCGGGCATCACCGCGCTGGCGATGGCGGCCGACCGCATCCGCGTCGGCGAATCGGACGCGATCTTCGCGGGCGGCTGCGAATCGATGAGCATGGTGCCGATGATGGGCAACAAGCCGTCGATGTCGCCGCACATCTTCGATCGCAGCGAAGACTTCGGCATCGCGTACGGGATGGGCCTGACGGCCGAGCGCGTCGCCGAACAGTGGAAGGTGAGCCGCGACGACCAGGACGCGTTCTCGGTCGAATCGCACCGCAAGGCGCTCGCCGCGCAGCAGGCCGGCGAGTTCGGCGACGAAATCGCTGCGTACACGATCACCGAGCGGTTCCCGAACCTCGCGACCGGTGAAGTCGACGTGAAGACGCGCGAGATCAAGCTCGACGAAGGTCCGCGCGCGGATACGTCGCTCGAAGGCCTCGCGAAGCTGCGCACGGTGTTCGCGAACAAGGGCTCGGTCACGGCCGGCAACAGCTCGCAGACGTCGGACGGCGCGGGTGCGCTGCTCGTCGTGTCGGAGAAGGTGCTCAAGGAATTCAACCTGACGCCGCTCGCGCGCTTCGTGAGCTTCGCGGTGCGCGGCGTGCCGCCGGAAATCATGGGGATCGGTCCGAAGGAAGCGATTCCGGCCGCGCTGAAGGCCGCGGGCCTGAAGCAGGACGATCTCGACTGGATCGAGCTGAACGAAGCGTTCGCCGCGCAATCGCTGGCGGTGATGCGCGATCTCGGCCTCGATCCGTCGAAGGTCAACCCGATGGGCGGCGCGATCGCACTGGGCCACCCGCTCGGCGCGACCGGCGCGATCCGCGCGGCGACCGTCGTGCACGGCCTGCGCCGCCGCAACCTGAAGTACGGGATGGTCACGATGTGCGTCGGCACCGGCATGGGTGCGGCGGGCATCATCGAACGCCTGTAAGCGGGACACGACGAGAAGCGACGACGGTGCGCGGGCCACGAGCTCGCGCACCGTTTTTTCATTCCGGTAGAGACAGTCAAAGGAGACGGTTGTGGCCGACATTCAAGTGGAACGCGCCGACGGCGTGATGACGATCACGATCGCGCGCCCGGCGAAGAAGAATGCGCTGACGGCGGCGATGTACCAGACGATGGCCGATGCGCTCGCCGACGCGCAGGAAGACAAGGCGACGCGCGTGATCCTGCTGCGCGGCAGCGACGGCAATTTCAGCGCGGGCAACGATCTCGAGGATTTCCTGAAGGCGCCGCCGCAGGACGATACCGCGTCGGTGTTCCAGTTCCTGGCGCGGATCAGCAGCGCGAGCAAGCCGGTCGTGGCCGCGGTGCCGGGCATCGCGGTCGGCGTCGGCGTGACGATGCTGCTGCACTGCGATCTGGTCTACGCGGCCGACACCGCGACGTTCTCGCTGCCGTTCGCGCAGCTCGGGCTGTGCCCGGAAGCCGCGTCGAGCGCACTGCTGCCGCGCCTGGCAGGCCATCAGGTCGCCGCCGAGAAGCTGCTGCTGGGCGAGGCGTTCGACGCGCTGGAAGCGCACCGGATCGGCATCGTCAACCGCGTGCTGCCGGCAGCCGAACTCGACGCGTTCGCGGCGAAGCAGGCAGCGAAGCTGGCGGCGTTGCCGGCGGCATCGCTGCGGGTGACGAAGGCGCTGCTCAAGGATACGGGCGGCGTGGCGACGCCCGCGCGGATGGCCGAGGAAGCGCGTCATTTCGCGACGATGCTGCGCGCGCCGGAAGCGCGCGAGGCGATGACCGCGTTCTTCGAGAAGCGCAAGCCGGATTTCCGTCAGTTCGACTGACGGACTGGGGCGCGCCGGCGGGAGACCGTCGCCGCGCGCGCACGGTCTGGATCAGGCCGTGCCGTAATCGACGTGGCCGGTTTCGCGGCAGAAGCTGACGAGCCGCAAGCCGGCCGCCTTCGCGATCTCGATCGCGAGCGATGACGGCGCGGAGATGGTCGCGACCAGCGGGATGCCGACCCGCGCGGCCTTGCGCACGAGCTCGTAGCTCGCGCGGCTCGACAGGAACACGAAGCCGTCGGTGGTATCGGCGCGCGACAGCACGAGCGAGCCGATCAGCTTGTCGAGCGCGTTGTGGCGGCCGACATCCTCGAATGCCGCGCGGATCGCGCCTGTTGCGTCGCACCACGCGGCCGCGTGCAGGCCGCCGGTCAGTTTCGTGAGCGCCTGATGCGCCGGCAGCGCATGCGCGGCGCGCGCCAGCGCGTCGGGCGCGAGGCGCGCGAGAAAGCCGGTATCGGGCACGCGTTCGGGTGCGAGGTCGAGCAGGTCGATGCTCTCGATGCCGCAGACGCCGCAGCCCGTGCGCCCCGCGAGTGCGCGGCGCCGGTCCTTCAGCGCGGCGAACGCCTGCTGGACCACTTCCAGATGGACTTCCGCATGCGGCAGCGGCGCGTCGGCGTGCAGGATCACCTCGATGTCCTTGATGTCGCTGCCGCGCGCGACGATGCCTTCCGAGATCGCGAAGCCGACCGCGAACGCTTCGAGGTCGCATGGCGTACACATCATCACCGCGTGCGAGATGCCGTTGAAGACGAGTGCGACCGGCCATTCCTGGCCGACGAAGTCGTGCGCGGTTTCGACCGCGCCGCCGCGCGTGCGGCTCACGGGCAGCTCGATCGCGCCGCGCGGTTCGTCGCGCAACGCGTCGCGCAGTTCGTCTGATTGGGTCGGATTCACGAGCACTCCCGTTGATTCGAAGCGCGGCCGGCGACGATCGTGCCGCCGCCCGCGCGCAGAGGTTCTAAAATACCCCAGGCAAGCCGGCCGCGCCGGCATCCGCCACGTCAGGTAACGACCATGGGACTCAGCGACGCTCCGTTGCTCTTCAACTTCGAACACGATTCGTCGGAAAACTTCACGTACATCCCGATGATCGTGCGTTTCAATCTCGACCGCTTCGGGCTGCGGATTTCGCTCGAACAGTGGCAACTGCTGCCGCTCGAGGACCGCAAGCTGCTCGCGCGCTTTCCGGCCGACGACGACACCGCGATCGAGCCCAATTTCGATCACGCGCTGTTCGAAATGCTGCGCACGCACGCCGATCTGGAGCCGTCATGGTTCCAGCCGGACGAGCAACCGGCCTGGCGCGCCGTCGACACGGTGCCGGCGTCGCTCGTGCAGCAAAGCGCGTTGGCCGGGCTGCCGGCGCCCGCGCTCGCGCAGTGGCAGCGGCTTGCGCCATTCCAGCGCTACGTGCTGGTCAAGCTGTCGCGCAAGCCGACGCTGAATCACGATTTCGTGCCCGCGATGCGGGAGTTCGGGCTGGCCGCCACGCACTGACCGGCCGTATGCCGCGCCGCATGCCGCGCTGCGATGCGGCGCGACGCGTGCGCGTCAGAGCGGCGGCAGTTGCCGCGGCTTGCGGTCCGACCCGGTCGCGACGTAGGTGAGCGTCGCTTCGGTGACTTTCACGACTTCGCCCATCAGGCGCATGCGCTGTGCGTACACCTCGACGTCGACGGTGATCGACGTGTTGCCGGTGCGCATGATGGTGGCGTAGAAGCTCAGCAGATCGCCGACGAATACCGGCTGCTTGAACACGAACGAGTTGACCGCGACCGTCGCGACGCGGCCGTTCGCGCGCTGGCTCGCGGGGATCGAGCCGGCGATGTCGACCTGCGACATGATCCAGCCGCCGAACACGTCGCCGTGGACGTTCGCGTCGTGCGGTTGCGGGACGACGCGCAGCGCGGGCTGCTTCTGCGGGAGTTCGAGGGTCGAATCGGTCATGGCGGGGGCTTTCATCCTGTAATAAATGAGCCGCCGCGCGCAGGCTTGGCCGGCGAGGGCGCCGGCAGCGGCGCGAAGCGGCTTCTGCGACAATACAACGTTCGCAAATTGTACGAGAAAGCGCGCGAGCCGGCCGTCGAGACACGGTTGGAGCCCCGCCGCGGAACCCTTCCCCATGCGCCGATTTCCTGCTTCCGGCGAGCCCGCGCCGGCTTCGACCGGGCCTCGCAACGACTGGCAGACCATCCGGTCGCTGCTGCCGTACCTGACCACCTACAAATGGCGCGTCGCGCTCGCGCTCGGCTGCCTGATCGGTGCGAAGGTCGCGAACCTCGGCGTGCCGGTCGTGATGAAGCGCATCGTCGACCATCTGTCCTACGTCCAGCAGCTCACCGCGCTCGGTCGTGCCGAACAGTCGGCCGGCATCGTGCTCGCGGGCGGCGTCGGGCTGCTGGTGGTCGCGTATGCGCTCGTGCGGCTGTCGACGTCGCTCTTTACCGAGCTGCGCGAGATCCTGTTCTCGAAGGTCACCGAGAGCGCGGTGCGCCAGCTCGCGCTGCAGGTGTTCCGGCATCTGCACGGGCTGTCGCTGCGGTTTCATCTCGAACGCCAGACGGGCGGCATGTCGCGCGACATCGAGCGCGGCACGCGCGGCATCCAGCAACTGATTTCGTATTCGCTGTACAGCATCCTGCCGACGCTCGTCGAGGTCGGGCTCGTGCTCGGCTTCTTCGTGGTCAAGTACGAGGCCTACTACGCGTACGTGACGTTCGCCGCGCTGGTCACGTACATCGTGTTCACCGTGAAGGTCACCAACTGGCGCACGCACTTCCGCCGCACGATGAACGAGCTCGATTCGCGCGCGAACTCGCGGGCCATCGATTCGCTGATCAACTACGAGACGGTGAAGTACTTCGGCAACGAGGAGTGGGAGGCGCAGCGCTACGACGAGAACCTGAAGCGCTACCGGAAGGCCGCGATCCGCTCGCAGAACTCGCTGTCGGTGCTGAACTTCGGCCAGCAGGCGATCATCGGCACGGGCCTCGTGTTCATCCTGTGGCGGGCGACGCAGGGCGTGCTCGCGGGCAAGCTGACGCTCGGCGATCTCGTGCTGATCAACACGTTCATGCTGCAGCTGTACATTCCGCTGAACTTTCTCGGCGTCGTCTATCGCGAGCTGAAGCAGAGCCTGACCGACATGGACCGGATGTTCGGGCTGCTGTCCGCGCCGAAGGAAGTGGCCGACCGGCCCGATGCGCGGCCGCTCGCGGTGGCCGGCGCGCAGGTGCGCTTCGAACACGTGAACTTCGCGTACGAGCCGTCGCGGCAGATCCTGCACGACGTGACGTTTACGATCGAGGCCGGCACGACGACCGCGGTGGTCGGCCACAGCGGTTCGGGGAAATCGACGCTGTCGCGGCTGCTGTTCCGCTTCTACGATCTCGACCGCGAGACGGGCGGCGCGATCCGGATCGACGGTCAGGACATCCGCGACGTCGCGCAGGAATCGCTGCGCGCATCGATCGGGATCGTGCCGCAGGACACCGTGCTGTTCAACGACTCGATCTACTACAACATCGCGTACGGCCGGCCGACGGCGACCCGCGACGAGGTGGTCGCGGCCGCGCGCGCCGCGCACATCCATGATTTCATCGAAACTTTGCCGAAGGGCTATGACACGCCGGTGGGCGAGCGCGGGCTGAAGCTGTCGGGGGGCGAGAAGCAACGCGTCGCGATTGCGCGCACGCTGCTGAAGGACCCGCCGGTGCTGCTGTTCGACGAAGCGACGTCGGCGCTCGATTCGCGCTCGGAGCGTGCGATTCAGCACGAACTCGACCAGATCGCGCGGCATCGCACGACGCTCGTGATCGCGCACCGGCTGTCGACGGTCGTGCACGCGCAGCAGATCCTCGTGATGGACCACGGGCGGATCGTCGAACGCGGCACGCACGATGAACTCGTGCGCGCCGACGGGCTGTATGCGCAGATGTGGGCGCTGCAACAGCAGCGCGCGGCAGCGGGTGGGGAAGAGGCCGAGGCCGTGTAACGGCTTGGAGGCGTGCTGCGTGCCGTGGCGCGCGGCGGGAGCGGCAGCGGGCGGTGTGCCGGCTGTCCGACACCCTGCAGCGTGGCGCCGTCACGGCCGGGTGAGCCGGCGGAGCGTTTCCGGCATTCGCTCCGGAACGGTTCGCGGCTGGTGGACCGCGCGCCGTCAGTGGCCTGTCAGCCCATCGGCCGCCACGACGCCGGGGGACCGGCGCTCGGCCACGAGACGATCAGCCCGCGGCGGCGCGCAGGCGCGCGTCGAGCTCGCCGAGCTGTGCGGGCGTACCGACGTTCTCCCAGATACCTTCGTACAGTTCGCCGGTTGCCAGTCCGGCCTCGATCGTCGTCTTGAAGTAGGGCGCCAGCGGGCGGTGCGTGCCGGGCACGATGTCGCGGAACATCCGCGTGTCGTATACGCCGATGCTGCCGAAGGTGACACGTTCGCTGCCATCGAGCGACAGGCACCCGTCGCCACCGAGCACGAAATCGCCCGTCGGATGAAACGGCGGGTTCGGCACCATCACGAGATGCATCGCCGGCGTGTCGAGCGCGGCCATCCGGGCGGCGCGCGGCGCGAGCGTCCGGTAGTCGAATGCGCAGTACACGTCGCCGGCAACCGCCGCGAACACGGCCGGCCGCCCGTCGCGCTCGATGAGCGGCAGCGCCTGCGCGATGCCGCCCGCGGTCTCCAGCGCGTCGCCTTCGGCCGAATACGCGAGCCGTACGCCCCAGCGCGAGCCGTCGCCGAGCGCCGCCTCGATCTGCTCGCCGAGCCACGCGTGGTTGATCACGATCGTCTCGATGCCCGCCCGCGCGAGCGCCTCGATCTGCCACACGATCAGCGGCTTGCCGCCGACTTCGAGCAGCGGTTTCGGGCGGGTGTCGGTCAGCGGGCGCATCCGCTCGCCGCGTCCGGCGGCGAAGATCATCGCCGTGGTCAGGGTAGTGCTCATGTTCGACTGGGGGGCGTGAGGACGGTCAGAACGTATAGCCGACGTCGGCCGGTGCGTTGCCCTCGAGCTCGTCGAGCAGCTTCGCGAACGGCACGAGCGGGCGATAGCGCAGCGCGACCTTGCGCGCATAGGTCAGGAAGCGCGGCAGGTCGTTCAGGTAATGCGGCTTGCCGTCGCGATAGTTGATGCGCGCGAACAGGCCGAGAATCTTGATATGGCGCTGCAGCCCCATCCATTCGAGCTGGCGGTAGAACTCGCCGAAATCCGGATCGACCGGCAGGCCGGCCTTTTTCGCCTTTTCCCAGTAATACGCGAAGCAGTCGAGCTCGAACTCCTCGTCCCAGCTGATGAAGGCGTCGCGCAGCAGCGACACGACGTCGTACGTCAGCGGTCCGTACACGGCGTCCTGGAAGTCGAGCACGCCCGGGTTCGGCTCGCAGACCATCAGGTTACGCGGCATGAAGTCGCGCAGCATGAAGCCTTGCGGCTGCGCGTGCGCGCTCGCGACCAGCAGCGCGAAGGTGCGGTCGAGCGTGCCGCGCATCGCGTCGGTGACCGGCTTGCCGAGGTGGCGGCCGACGAACCATTCGGGCAGCAGCTCCATTTCGCGGCGCAGGAACGCTTCGTCGAACGGCGGCAGCACGTCGGGCTTCGACGTGAGCTGGAAGCGGATCAGCGCATCGAGCGCGGCGCGCATCAGCGGCCGTGCGGCGGCCGGGTCGGCCGGATCGAGCACCGAGATGTACGACGTGCGGCCGAGGTCGGTCACCAGCATGAAGCCCGCGTCGAAATCGTGGGCCAGCACGTCCGGCACGTGGTCGCCGGCCGCGGCGAGCAACTGCGCGACCTGGACGAACTCGCGGCACTTTTCGGGCGGCGGCGCATCGACCGCGATCAGCGTGCCGCCGGGGCTCGCGGCCGACGCGACGCGGAAATAGCGGCGGAAACTGGCGTCCGACGAGGCGGGCGCGAGGGTCGACAGGTCGAGGGCGTAGCGCTCGGCGAGCGGGTGCAGCCACGCGGTGAGCGCGTCGAGGCGGGCGTCGGGCTGGGATGCGGCGGATGGGGGCGTCATGAAACTCGGCGGAGGGGGGAACGTCTTGCCATATAATACCCCACGACTTTTTTGACGCGCCCCGCGTCAGCTTCCGCCGTGCAGGCCCGCCGCCTGTCGCGCCGTCCGCCCGATCGCCTCCCCGGTTTGCGAAGAGCCGCAGTCGCGGCTCGACGGCGCGGCCGCCGCGCGCGAGGTGCCGTGCAGGCGCGGTTGACAAGGGGCGATTCGCCAAACGATAGATGCCGCCCAAACCGCTATTCCCGAATGTTTTCCCCGGTGACGGGGCGCCGCGCAAACGGCGGCTCGCGCTCGCGCTCCTGGCCGTGCCCGGCCTCGTGCCGGCCGTGTCGTATGCGCAGCTGTCGGGCGCGGCTGCGCAGCCGCAGCCGCTCGACTCGCCGTGGGATCTGCGTCTCGCGCCCCAGCTCGAGGATCATCCGCTGAAGGACGGCGCGAAGCCGGCCGCCTTCGTGATCGCCGACCATACGAGCGGCACCGCCGAGCAGGATCTCGCCGCGAAGGGCTCGGCCGAGCTGCGGCGCGGCGACGCCGTCGTGAAGGCCGACGCGATCCACTACGATCAGGATACCGACATGGCCGATGCGTACGGCCAGGTCAAGGTGATCAATGGCGGCACGTCGTTCGCCGGCCCCGAGGCGCACCTGAAGATCGAGGCGAACCAGGGCTTCATGACCGCGCCGAAGTATCACTTCAACGTGACGGGCGGGTCGGGCAGCGCGGAGCGTGTCGACATGGTCGACAACGAGCGCTCGGTGTTCGTCAACGGCACGTACACGGCGTGCCAGTGCTCGACGAACCCCGCGTGGTACATCAAGGGCAGCCGCTTCGATTTCGATACGGGCGCCGACGAAGGCACCGCGCGCAACGGCGTGCTGTTCTTCCAGGGCGTGCCGATCTTCGCGAGCCCGTGGATGACGTTCCCGCTGTCGGGCGAGCGGCGCAGCGGCCTGCTGCCGCCGACGTTCTCGATGAACTCGAGCAACGGCTTCGAGCTGTCGCTGCCGTACTATTTCAACATCGCGCCGAACCGCGACCTGACGCTCACGCCGCGCATCATCTCGCGGCGCGGCGTGATGACCGAAGCGACGTTCCGCTATCTGTCGCCGTCGTATTCGGGCACGTTTACGGCCAATTACCTGCCGGATGACCGGCTCGCGCACCGCAACCGCTACGCGATCTACTGGCAGCACCAGCAGAACTTCGGCGGCGGCTTCGGCGGCTACGTCTATTACAACAAGGTCTCGGACAACACGTATCCCGAAGACCTCGGCTCGGCGAACCAGTTCATCAACGGGACGCAGACGCTGTACCAGCAGGAAGCGGGCCTCACGTACAACAACGGGCCGTGGTCGGTGCTCGCGCGCTACCAGCACTGGCAGACGCTGCCGCCGTCGATCGCGCCGTACAGCCGCGAGCCGCAGTTGAACGTGAAGTACACGAAGTACAACGTCGGCGGGTTCGACTTCGGCGCGGAAGCCGACTATTCGCGGTTCCGCATCACGACCGCCGATGCGACCGAAGGCGACCGGATCGTCTTCAACCCGTACATCTCGTACGGCGTGTACGGCCCCGGCTACTTCGTCGTGCCGAAGGTCCAGTACCACTTCGCGTCGTACGACCTGAACTACCTGTCGTCGACCACGCCGAACAGCCCGAAGCGCTTCACCGAGTCGATCCCGACCGTGACCTTCGACACCGGCCTGATCTTCGATCGCTCGGTGCGCCTGTTCGGCCAGGATTTCATCCAGACCCTCGAGCCGCGCCTGTACTACGTGTACACGCCGTATCGCGACCAGTCGAACGCGCCGCTGTTCGACACCGCGGAATCGGACTTCGGCCTCGCTGAGATCTACCAGCCGAACACGTTCGTCGGTAACGACCGGATCGCCGATGCGAACCGGATCACGGCCGGCCTCACGTCGCGCTTCATCGATCCGCGCACCGGCGACGAGCGCGCGCGCTTCGTGATCGCGCAGCAGTACTACTTCGCCGATCAGCGCGTCACGCTGAACCCCGGGCAGGCCGCCGTGCTGGCGCGCCACTCCGACCTGATCGTCGGCGCCGCGCTGAAGCTCGGCTCGGGCTTCATGTCCGAGACGGCATTCCAGTACAACCAGAACAACAACCAGCTCGTGAAGTCGAGCGTCGGTTTCGGCTACAGCCCGGGCGAGCGCCGCGTGATCAACGTCGGCTACCGCTATACGCGAGCGAACACCACGCTCGACAACCAGCCGATCAACCAGTTCCTGGTGTCCGCGCAATGGCCGCTCACGCGCCGCCTGTATGCGATCGGCCGTTTCAACTACGACCTCGCCGGAGATCGCGTGGTCGACGGTCTGGTCGGCTTACAATACGACGCGGATTGCTGGGCGCTCGGGGTCGGGGTGCAGCGGGCCGCGAACGGCATCAATTCGTCGGGACAGCAGAACTCGTCGACGCGATTCATGATGCAGCTGACGCTCAAGGGCTTGTCGACCGTCGACAACGGCCTCGTGTCCGCATTCCGCGCCGGGGTGCCGGGCTACACGCCGTTGCCGCCGCCGCCGCCGCCGATGTCCCGCTTCAGCAACTACGAGTAACGCCGGCATGTCTGCACCGGTCAGCACGATTTCAATGGAGTTCCAGTGGCAATGAAGAAAACCCTTCGTTTCGCGGCAGTCGTGTCCAGCCTCGCCGCGTCCGCCGCGCTGCTCGTCGCCGCGCCGGCCGCGGCGCAGGCGCTCGGTTCGCAAGGTGCGCAGCTCGCCGACGAAGTCGTCGCGGTCGTCAACAACGACGTGATCACGGGCCGCGAACTCGACCAGCGCGTCGGCCTGATCGCGCGCCGGCTGCAGCAGCAGAACGCGCCGGTGCCGCCGGCCGACCAGCTGCGCGCGCAGGTGCTGAACCAGATGGTGCTCGAACGTATCCAGGTGCAGAAGGCCAAGGACGACGGAATCCGTATCGACGACGCGACCGTGCAGGCCACGCTGCAGCGTCTCGCGCAGGCGAACGGGATGACGCTCGACCAGTACCGCGGGCGCCTCGAGGCGCAAGGCGTGCCCTGGAGCATCTTCACGAACGACGCGCGTACCGAGCTGATGCTGTCGAAGCTGCGCGAGCGCGAGGTCGACGGCAAGATCACGGTGTCGGACGCCGAGGTCGCGAACTACATCGCGAGCCAGCGCGGGCCGAACGCGTCGCAGCAGCAGGACCTGCGCTTCCAGCACATCTTCATCAAGGCGCCCACCAACGCGCCGCAGGCCGACATCGAGGCCGCGCAGAAGAAGGCCGACGCGCTGCTGCAGCAGGCGAAGTCGGGCGCCGATTTCGAGCGCCTTGCGAAGAACAATTCCGAAGCGAACGACGCGAAGAAGGGCGGCGATCTCGGCTTCAAGTCGCCGAGCGCGCTGCCGGCCGACGTCGTCGATGCCGCGTCGAAGCTGCGCCCGGGCCAGGTCAACCCGACGCTGATCCGCGTGCCGGACGGCTTCGAGATCGTGCGCCTCGTCGATCGCCGCCAGAGCCAGGGCGCGAGCGCGGCGGCGCCGAAGATCGTCCAGACGCACGTGCGCCATATCCTGCTGCGCGTCGGCGAAGGCAAGTCCGAAGGCCAGGCGCGCCAGCAACTGGTCGACATCCGCAACCAGGTCGAGGCCGGCGGCGATTTCGCGAAGTTCGCGCGCACCTATTCGCAGGACGGTTCCGCGTCGCAGGGCGGCGATCTCGGCTGGATCAGCCCGGGCGAGACCGTGCCGGAATTCGAGCGCGCGATGAACAACCTGCAGGACGGCCAGATCAGCCAGCCGATTCGTACCGAATACGGCTACCACCTGATCCAGGTGTTGAACCGACGCGAGGCGGAAGGGTCGGTACAGCAGCAGATGGACATCGCCCGTCAGGCGATCGGCCAGCGCAAGGCCGAGCAGGCGTATGCCGACTGGCTGCGCGAGCTGCGCGACTCGTCGTACGTGCAGTACAAGATCGGCGGCGTCGGCCCGGCGAACTGAGCGAGCATCAATGACCACGCCCGCGCTGCAGATCGCGATCACGACCGGCGAACCCGCGGGAGTCGGCCCGGAGCTGACCGTGCAGGCGCTGCGTGACGCCGCGCAGCGCTGGCCCGACGCGCATTTCACCGTACTCGGCGATGCGGCGCTGCTCGACGTGCGGGCCGCGGCGGTCGGCGCCGACCCGGCCACGCTGGCCGGCGGCGCGCAGGTGTCGGTCGCGCATCACGCGCTGGCCGTGCCCGCGCAGGCGGGCAAGCTGGACGCGGCGAACGGCCGGTACGTGCTCGGCCTGCTCGACGCGGCGATCGACGGCGCGCTGGCGGGCCGGTACGACGCGATCGTCACCGCGCCGCTGCAGAAAAGCACGATCAACGATGCGGGCGTGCCGTTCACCGGTCATACCGAATACCTGGCCGAGCGCACGCATACGCCGCGCGTCGTGATGATGCTGGCCGGCACCGGCCACCGGTCGCTGCGTGTCGCTCTCGCGACCACGCACCTGCCGCTGAAGGACGTATCGGCCGCGCTGACGATCGACGGGCTCGTCGAGACGCTCGCGATCATCGATCGCGACCTGCGGCGCGACTTCGGTCTCGCCGCACCGCGCATCCTCGTGACGGGCCTGAACCCGCACGCGGGCGAGAACGGTTATCTCGGCCGCGAGGAGATCGACGTGATCTCGCCGGCACTGGCCCGCGCGAACGCGCAACACATCGATGCGCGCGGCCCGTATCCGGCCGACACGCTGTTCCAGCCGCGCCATCTGGCCGATGCCGATTGCGTACTCGCGATGTTCCATGACCAGGGTCTGCCCGTGTTGAAGTACGCGACGTTCGGCGAGGGCATCAACGTGACGCTCGGGCTGCCGATCATCCGCACCTCGGTCGATCACGGCACCGCACTCGATCTGGCCGGCACGGGCCGCGCGGATCCGGGCAGCATGATCGCCGCGCTCGATACGGCCGTCACGATGGCGCGCCATCGCCGCGCAGCCTGACGCTGCCGGTTTACCCCATTCGTCGTATTTTTCGTTTCATTCAGTCGATGTCGAACAGCAGACAGCACCAAGGCCATTTCGCGCGCAAGCGCTTCGGGCAGAACTTCCTCGTCGATCACGGCGTGATCGACTCGATCGTCGCGACGATCGGCCCCGCGCGCGGCCAGCGGATGGTCGAGATCGGCCCGGGGCTCGGCGCGCTGACCGGGCCGCTGATCGAGCGTCTCGCGACGCCCGAGTCGCCGCTGCACGCGGTCGAGCTCGACCGCGACCTGATCGGGCGCCTGCAGCAACGCTTCGGCGCGCTGCTGGAGCTGCACGCGGGCGACGCGCTCGCGTTCGACTTCCGGTCGCTCGCGGCGCCGGGCGACAAGCCGTCGCTGCGGATCGTCGGCAACCTGCCGTACAACATTTCCAGCCCGCTGCTGTTTCACCTGATGACGTTCGCCGATGCGGTCATCGACCAGCATTTCATGCTGCAGAACGAAGTCGTCGAGCGGATGGTCGCGGAGCCGGGCACGAAGGCGTTTTCGCGGCTGTCGGTGATGCTGCAGTACCGCTACGTGATGGAAAAGATGCTCGATGTGCCGCCGGAATCGTTCCAGCCGCCGCCGAAGGTCGATTCGGCGATCGTCCGGATGATTCCGTACGAGCCGCACGAACTGCCGGACGTCGATCCGGTACTGCTCGGCGAAATCGTCACGGCCGCGTTCTCGCAGCGTCGCAAGATGCTGCGCAATACGCTCGGCGACTACCGCGAGACGATCGATTTCGATGCGCTCGGCTTCGATCTCGCGCGCCGGGCGGAGGACGTGAGCGTGGCCGAATACGTGGGCGTCGCGCAGGCGCTGGCGGCGCTGCGCAAGGCCGGATGACGGACGCGCGTGGCGCGAGCCACCCCACCGGCCGTATCGAAGAGGGCTGCCCGACCGGCAGCCTTTTTTATTTCCCGCGCGTGTTGCGCTGGCCGTCACGCCCGCCGGCGCGGCGGCGCGTTGACGAGCGCGATGCCGATCAGCACGAGCGCGGCCGCCGACATGAAGCGCCAGCCGACCGATTCGCCGAGCAGCAGCACGCCGAACGCGACGCCGAACAGCGGCGACAGGAACGTGAAGACGGACAGCCGGGACGCGCTGTAGCGCGTCAGCAGCCAGAACCACGACAGGTAGCTGACGAACGCGACGATCACCGACTGGTAAGCGAGGCTCGCCAGCGCGAGCGGCGTGACCTGCGCGAACGACATCTGGCCGCACAGCGCGGCGAGCGCGACCAGTACGAGCGCTGATACCGCGAGCTGGTAGAACAGCGTCTTGCTCGCGCTGGCCCGCGCGAGCGCCGTCGCGCGCACGACGACCGTCGTCGCGGCCCACATCGCGCCGCCGAGGATGCCGAGCGCGTCGCCGGCGAGCCCGGCCAGCACGGACGCGCCGGGCATGCGCGGCTTCAGGAAGCCGTCCGCGAACGCGAGCGCGATGCCGGCGAATGCGAGGCCGACGCCGCCCCATTGCGCGCGCTGCAGCCGCTCGCCCGGTGCGAACAGGTGCAGGCCGAGCGCGGTGAAGCACGGCGCCGTGTACAGGAAGATCGCCATGTGCGACGCGCTCGTCAGCGTCAGCCCGAAGAACACGCAGATGAATTCGCCGGCGAACAGCGCCCCGGCCGCGAGCCCCGCGCCGAACGTGCCGTCCGCCTGAAACAGCGGCGTGCCGCGCGAGCGCGCCCAGCCCCATAGCAGCAGCGCGGCGATCGCCGAGCGCAGCCCGGCCTGGAACATCGGCGCGATCGCGGCGTTCGTGCTTTTGATCGCGACCTGCTGGAAGCCCCAGATCGCGCACAGCAGCAACATCAGGCCGACGGCGCGTGTATCGAGGGTGCGGCGCATGGGGGCGGCGGCAAGCGCGGTCATCGGCGCGCCTCGGGCGGGCATGGCGGCAACGAGGTAGGGCGGGCGGCGCGTCCGGCGCGCTCGAATCGGCGGTTTCGCACGGCAGTGTGGCGGCAACGAAGAGAGGGTGGTCGCGGTCGGGCGGCGGCTCGCATGCCCGATTTTGGTGCGAAGTGGAGGGATGTTACCTGATCGGGGCGGTGATCGGGCGAGCCGGATCGTGCCGTTTTCGCCGCTGCACTCTTGCTCGCGCCGGTGCAGCCGACACGCTGCATCGGCTGCGCCCCCGGCTAGGCGCCCCCGGCGAGATTCACCCGACTCCGGTAGAATTTCCGGTTCTGGAAAGTCCCCACAGGAGTACAACACATGCGTTTGCTGCATACGATGCTGCGAGTCGGCGATCTCGACCGCTCGATCAAGTTCTATACCGAATTGCTCGGCATGAAGCTGCTGCGCCGCGAGGATTATCCGGAAGGCAAGTTCACGCTCGCGTTCGTCGGCTACGAAGACGAGAGCACGGGCACCGTGATCGAGCTGACCCACAACTGGGAGACGCCGTCCTACGATCTCGGCAACGGCTTCGGCCATCTGGCGGTGGCGGTCGACGATGCGTACGCGGCCTGCGAGAAGATCAAGGCGCAAGGCGGCAAGGTCACGCGCGAGGCGGGCCCGATGAAGCACGGCACGACCGTGATCGCGTTCGTCGAGGATCCGGACGGCTACAAGATCGAGTTCATCCAGAAGAAGTAAGCGCCGGACGAACCGGGCCGCGGCATGCGACGTACGCCGCGGCAGCGAAAAAGGGCGATGCGGGATAATCCGCATCGCCCTTTTTCGTTGACGCCGAAGCCGTGCGCGTCAAAGCGACGGCAGCAGCTCGGGCGGGTGATGCTTGAGCGTGTGCCGCGCTTCGCGGAACTCGGGGAAGATCGATTCGACGGTCTGCCAGAAGGCCGGGCTGTGGTTCATCTCGCGCAGGTGCGACAGCTCGTGCGCGACGACGTAGTCGATGATCGACATCGGGAAATGAATCAGCCGCCAGTTCAGGCGGATCTTGCCGTCGCTCGAGCAGCTGCCCCAGCGCGTCGCGGCCGACGACAGCGCATACATCGAATACGTGACGCCGAGCTTTTCCGCGTAGACCACGAGGCGTTCGCCGAAGATGCGTTTCGCTTCGCCCTGCAGCCAGCCCTGCACGCGATCCTTGATCTGCTGCATGTCGGCCTGCACGGGCAGCGGCAGCGACAGCCGCAACGCATCGGCGTCGAACGCGACGGCGCCCGCGCCGAGCGCGATCGTCACCGTCTTGCCGAGATACGGCAGTTGCGCGCCGTCGCGCCAGTCGATTTGCGGCAGCGCGCGCTGCTCGGTGCGCGTCTTCCACTCCGCGAGCTTCGCGAAGATCCAGCGTTGTTTCTCGGCGATCGCCGCTTCGATATCGGCGAGCGTGACCCAGCGCGGCGCGGTGATCGACAGCCCACTGCCGTCGATCGTGAAGCCGATCGTGCGGCGCGCCGAGCGCTTCAGCCGGTATTCGAGCACGCGGCTGTCGAGCGCGAACGTGCGCACGCGCGAGCGATCGGGGGCCCGGCCCGGATCGAGCGGCGCGGCGGGGGCGGCTTCGGGCGGTGCCGGCGGGGCGGCAGGCGCCGACGGCGCAGCGGCCGGCCCGTCGAAGAGCGGCAGATCCATCTGGCGATGATCGAGGGCCACGACGGCAGGCCGTGGCCGCGGACGCTGTTTCATCAGTTCGCTTCTTTTTGTCGTACGCAACGGCTGCAATCCGGGGCGTCAGGCGCGCGCGGCATCGCGGGTGCCGGCGTTGCCCGCCTGACGATACGCATCGGGATCGATGCGGCGCATTTCCGCTTCGATCCACGCTTCGACCTGCGAGTTCAATGCGTCGGGCGTCAGCCCTTCGCTCGCGATCGGCTTGCCGATCGACACCGTGACGACGCCCGGGAATTTCGTGAACGAGTTGCGCGGCCACACACGACCTGCATTGTGCGCGATCGGCACGACCGGCGTGCCGGTTTCGATCGCGAAGCGCGCGCCGCCCGTCTTGTACTTGCCCTGCTTGCCGACCGGCGTGCGCGTGCCTTCGGGGAACATGATCATCCATGCGCCTTCCGACAGGCGCTTCTTGCCCTGGCGGATCACCGACGCGAACGCGTTCTTGCCTTCCTTGCGATTGATGTTGACCATGTGCAGCAGTCCGAGCGCCCAGCCGAAGAACGGCACGTACAGCAGCTCGCGCTTGAACACATAGCACAGCGGCTTGGGCATCAGCGCCGGAAACGCGAGCGTCTCCCACGCGGACTGGTGCTTCGACAGCAGCACGGCCGGGCCGTCGGGCAGGTTCTCGAACCCTTCGATCCGGTAGCGGATGCCGTTCAGCCAGCGCACGACCCACAGCGTCGACTTGCACCAGCCGGCCGCCATCCAGTAGCGCGCGTCGGGGCGCATGAACGGGAACGCGATGAAACACGCGGTGGCGTACGGCACCGTGTACAGGATGAAGTAGATCAGCAGCAGCAGGGAGCGGACGAAGCGCATCGGCGTGAGTCTGGCGTTGGGGAGGATGCGCGCGGCAGCCGCATCACTCGTGTTCGTGTGAAAGAAAATCGAGCGCAAACGCGCGCAGATCGTCGTGGACCTTCGTGCCGTCCGGCAGATTACCCGCGGCGAGCGTCTTCTTGCCCTTGCCGGTCAGCACGAGGTGGGGCTGGAAGCCGACCGCGACGCCGGCTTGCAGGTCGCGCAGCGAATCGCCGACGACCGGCGTGTGATCGGGATCGATCTCGAAGCGCTCGGCGATCATCTGCATCATGCCCGGTTTCGGCTTGCGGCAGTCGCAATGATCCTCGGCCGTGTGCGGGCAGAAGAACACCGCGTCGATGCGCGCGCCGACCGCGGCCGCCGCGCGATGCATTTTCAGGTGCATCTCGTTGAGCGCGGCCATGTCGAACAGCCCGCGACCGATGCCGGACTGGTTGGTCGCGACGACCACGCGGTAGCCCGCGTGGTTGAGCCGGGCGATCGCTTCGAAGCTGCCGGGCAGCGCGATCCATTCGTCGGGCGTCTTGATGAACGCATCCGAATCGACGTTGATCACGCCGTCCCGGTCGAGGACGACGAGCTTTCGGTTGGGGCTGGTCGGCATCGTGCGGCCCTTATGCGGCGAGCTTCGAGATGTCGGCGACGCAGTTCATCTGCTGGTGCAGCGCGGACAGCAGCGCGAGACGGTTCGCGCGCAGGGCCGGATCTTCCGCGTTGACCATCACGTCGTTGAAGAACGTGTCGACCGGCGCGCGCAGCGCGGCGAGCGCCGACAGCGCGCCCGTGTACGCACGCGCCTCGAGCTGCGATTGCACGTGCGGCGTGACGGCCGCGAGCTGTTCGTGCAGCGCCTTCTCGGCGGCCTCGACGAGCAGCGTCGGCTGTACCGCGCCGTTCGCGCCGCCTTCCGACTTCTTCAGGATGTTCGAGATCCGCTTGTTCGCGGCCGCGAGTGCTTCGGCTTCCGCGAGGCGCGTGAATTCGCGCACCGCGTCGAGGCGCGCGACGAGATCGTCGATGCGCGTCGGGTTCAGGCTCAGCACCGCGTCGATTTCACCGGCCGAATAGCCGCGCTCGCGCAGCAGCCCGCGCAGGCGATCCATGAAGAACGCGAAGATCGCGTCCGTCGACTCGGCGACGCCCGGCACGCCAGCAAAGCGTGCGTGGGCCGTGCGCAGCAGCGACACGAGATCGAGCGGCAACTGCTTTTCGAGCAGCAGGCGCAGCACGCCGAGCGCGTGACGGCGCAGCGCGAACGGGTCCTTCTCGCCGGTCGGCGCGAGGCCGATACCCCAGATGCCGACGATCGTTTCGAGCTTGTCCGCGAGCGCGACGGCGGTCGACACCGGCGTGGTCGGCAGTGCGTCGCCGGAGAAGCGCGGCTGGTAGTGCTCGGCGCATGCGAGCGCGACGTCGTCGGCTTCGCCGTCGTGGCGCGCGTAGTACGTGCCCATCGTGCCCTGTAGTTCCGGGAATTCGCCGACCATGTCGGTCAGCAGGTCGGCCTTCGCGAGACGCGCGGCGCGCTTCGCGTGCGCGGTGTCGGCGCCGATCGCCGGGGCGATCTCGCCGGCCAGCGCCTCGAGGCGCTCGACGCGGGCGAGCGCCGAACCGAGTTTGTTGTGATAGACGACGTTCGCGAGCTGCGGCACGCGGTCGGCGAGCGGCTTCTTCTTGTCCTGCTCGAAGAAGAACTTCGCATCGGCGAGGCGCGGGCGCACGACGCGCTCGTTGCCTTCGATGATCTCGCCCGGCGTTTTCGTCTCGATGTTCGACACGATCAGGAAGCGCGAGCGCAGCTTGCCGGCGACGTCGGTCAGCGCGAAATACTTCTGGTTCGTCTGCATCGTGAGGATCAGGCATTCCTGCGGCACCTGCAGGAATTCGTCCTCGAAGCGGCACGGGTAGACGACCGGCCATTCGACCAGCGACGTGACTTCGTCGAGCAGCGACTCGGGCATCACGACCGTGTCGCCGTTCGCATGTTCGTTCAGCTGCGTGCGGATCGTTTCGCGGCGATCGGCGAAGTGCGCGATCACGCGGCCCTTGTCGCGCAGCGTGTCGGCATACGCGCGGGCATGCTGGATCGCGACCAGGCCGTCGGACAGGAAGCGGTGGCCGAGCGTGGTGTCGCCGGCATCGACGCCGAACGCGGTGACGGGCACGACGCGGTCGTCGTGCAGCACCGTCAGGCGATGCACCGGGCGCACGAACTTCACGTCCGAGCCGTCGGGGCGCTGGTACGTCATGAATTTCGGGATCGGCAGCTTCGCGAGCGCTTCGTCGAGCGCGGCCTGCAGGCCGTCGGCGAGCGTGGCGCCGGCCGCCGAGTAGTTGATGAAGAACGCTTCGGCCTTGCCGTCCTGCGCACGCTCGAGATCGGCGATCGACGCATTCGGATGGCCGAGCGCCGCGAGCTTCTTCGCGAGCGGGGCCGTCGGCTTGCCTTCCGCGTCGAGCGCGACCGACACGGGCAGGACCTTTTCGCGGACCTGTTTGTCAGGGGCGACGGCGCGCACGTTCTGCACGACGACCGCGAGGCGGCGCGGCGTGGCGTAGCGCTCGAACACGAGTTCGCCTTCGATGAGGTCGCGCGCCGCGAGGCGTTGCGCGATGCCTTCGGCGAATGCGTCGCCAAGGCGCGCGAGGGCCTTCGGCGGCAGCTCTTCGGTCAGCAGTTCGACGAGCAGGGGGGCGGGATGATTGTGCGTCATGGTTGGATTGAATCTCGTCTCGTCAGTCCTGATCGATCTTGCGTTCGACCTTGAGCGGCGGCGCCCATGCCGGCTGCGCGGCGTCCTGGGCGTCGGTGGTGAGGCCCGGCACGCCCGGCGGGTTGCCGAGCATCGGGAAGCCGAGCTTCTCGCGCGAGTCGTAGTAAGCCTGCGCGACGAGACGCGACAGCGCGCGGATGCGGCCGATGTACGCCGCCCGCTCGGTGACCGAGATCGCGCCGCGCGCGTCGAGCAGGTTGAACGTGTGGCCGGCCTTCAGCACGAGCTCGTACGCGGGCAGCGCGAGCTGCGCGTCGATCATCTTCTTCGCTTCCGCTTCGTAGCTGTTGAAGAACGTGAACAGCAGGTCGACGTTCGCGTGCTCGAAGTTGTAGGTCGACTGCTCGACCTCGTTCTGGTGGTACACGTCGCCATACGACAGGCGGCGCAGCTCGGGGCCGTTCGGGCCTTGCTCTTCCCACTCGGTCCACACGAGGTCGTACACGTTCTCGACCTTCTGCAGGTACATCGCGAGGCGCTCGAGGCCGTACGTGATCTCGCCGAGCACCGGCTTGCATTCGAGGCCGCCGACTTCCTGGAAATACGTGAACTGCGTGACTTCCATCCCGTTCAGCCACACTTCCCAGCCGAGCCCCCACGCGCCGAGCGTCGGGTTTTCCCAGTCGTCCTCGACGAAGCGCACGTCGTTCTGCTTCAGGTCGAAGCCGAGCGCCTCGAGCGAGCCGAGGTACAGGTCGAGGATGTTTTCCGGCGCCGGCTTGAGCACGACCTGGTACTGGTAGTAGTGCTGCAGGCGGTTCGGGTTTTCGCCGTAGCGGCCGTCCTTCGGGCGGCGCGACGGCTGCACGTACGCGGCGCGCCACGGCTCGGGGCCGACCGCGCGCAGGAACGTGTGGACGTGCGACGTGCCCGCGCCGACTTCCATGTCGATGGGCTGGAGCAGGGCGCAACCCTGCTTGTCCCAGTAGGACTGCAGCGTCAGGATGATTTGCTGAAACGTAAGCATGAAGAGCCTTCGTGGCGCTGGCGCTCCGTTGCGGACGGCGCTCCGGGCGGGCCCGGAGGGTCGGCTCGCGCGGCGGCGCGGCTTGTTAGTGTGCTGAAACGCGTAATTTTACCGGATCGGCGACCGGATGCGGCCGGAAGGCGGATGCGGGCACCGCCGCACCGGTCCGGCGGCCTGCGCGTACGTGCGCGGCGCCCATGCCGCGGCGCGTCGCGCGGGCGGTAAGATGCGCGTATTGCGGCGCGCCACGCGTGCCGCGTCACCGCTTGCCGACGCCGACTGCATGGACGACCCGAACGACATCCTGATTCCGCTGCTTCCTCCGTTTCTCGCACTGCTCGGGCAGGCCGCCGACGCGCAGGCGCGCGGCGAGCGCGCCGCGCACGATCTGTGGCTGGCCGCTGCGGCCCATCTGCATGCGGTCGATGCCGATGCGCTGGTGCGGCTCACGACGGCGCTCGTCGCGCGGCAGCGCCCGGCCGACGCGCTCGCGCTCGCCGAATGCGCGGTGCGCGTGCAGCCGGGCGCGGCCACGCACTTCAACCACGGTTACGCGCTGCAGATGGCCGGCCGTCACGCGGATGCGGTCGCGCCGTACCGCGCGGCGCTCGCGATCGATGCCGGCTGGCCGTCGCTGCGCAACAACCTCGCGATCGCGCTGCGCTTGTCGGGCGCGGATCGCGCGGAAGAAATCGCGCTGCTCGACGCGGCCGTGAAGCACGATCCGCGGGACGTGCAGGCATGGATCAACCTCGTCGTCGCGCGGATCGCGACGCACGATCTGGACGCTGCGCTCGCGTGCGCAGCGCGGCTCGCCGACCTCGCGCCCGACAACGCGCTCGCGATGAACAACGTCGCGATGGCGATGAAGGAGGCGCAGCGCTGGGACGAGGCCGAGCGCCATGCAGCGTGCGCATGCGAGCTGGCGCCCGACGATGCGTCGTTCCGCTTCAATCTCGCGATCATCCAGCTCGTGCGCGGCAACCACGCGGCCGGCTGGCGCGGCCACGAGGCGCGCTGGGACGGCGCGGGCGAGTTGCGCGGCCGCCGGCCGGCGTTGCCGGGCCCGCGCTGGCAGGGCGAGCCGCTCGCCGGCAAGACGCTGCTGGTGTGGGGCGAGCAGGGGCTCGGCGACGTGCTGCAGTTCTGCCGCTTCGTCGTGCCGCTCGCCGAGCGCGTGCATCGCGAGGGCGGCCGGCTCGCGTGGAATACGTTTCCGGCGCTCGGTACGCTGATGCAGCGCAGCCTCGGTGCGCACGCGGACGTGTTCGGCGCGGGCGGCGGCATCGATGCGTTGCCGGCATTCGATTACGAAGTGCCGCTGATCGGCCTGCCGCTGATGCTCGGCATGGAGGCGTCGACGCTCGCCGCCTCGGTGCCGTACCTGCGGGCCGAACCGGGCGCACGCGACGCGTGGCGCGCGCGGCTCGCCCGCGACGGCCGGCTTAAGGTCGGGCTCGTGTGGACGGGCAGTGCGGGCCACCAGCGCAATCCGTTCCGGCGCGTCGGGCTCGAGCGTTATGCCGACGCGTTCCGAGGCATCGATGGCGTCACGTTCTATTCGCTGCAGCCGGGTGCGGATGCCGATGTCGCCGCCGCGCGCGCGGCCGGTTTCGCGATCGAGGACTACACGGCCGAATTGACGAGTTTCGACGATACGGCCGCGTTCATCGGCGCGCTGGATCTCGTGATTACCGTGTGCACGTCGGTCGCGCATCTGGCCGGCGCGCTCGGCGCGCGCACCTGGGTGCTGCTCGACGTGAATCCGCACTGGCCGTGGCTGCTCGAGCGCCGGGACAGCCCGTGGTATCCGACCGCGACGTTGTACCGGCAGCCGACGTTCGGCGCGTGGGCGCCGGTGATGGAGGAAGTGAGCCGCGATCTGCGGCGCGTCGCCGCGCAGCCGGAGCAACTGGACCAACTGGACCAACTGGACCAATCGGACCGGCAGGCCTGAGCGGCCGGCCGGTTGGCGGTCACGGGCAGCCGCGCGTGGCGGCGGCCCGCTGCGTCATTTCGCTGCGTCGCCGCCGCGCTGCTTCCGGCCATTGCGCCGGCGCAGCCCGGGCCCGAACGTGAAGCCGAACGCGAGCAGTACCAGCGACACCGCGAGCACGATGTTGTTGCCGCTCGTCACGTACGGCGTAAAGCCGCTCGTGCCTTCGATCCGCACGTCGAGCGAGCCGATCGTGAACGGCTTCAACTGGCCGAGCACGCGCCCGTGCGCGTCGATCGCGGCCGTCATCCCGGTATTGGTCGAGCGCAGCATCGGCCGGCCGGTTTCGAGCGAGCGCATCCGCGCGATCTGCAGGTGCTGGTCGAGCGCGATCGTGTCGCCGAACCACGCGAGGTTCGTCACGTTGACGAGCACGCCGGGCGGCTGCGGGTTGTCGCGGATCGTCGCGGCGATTTCCTCGCCGAACAAGTCCTCGTAGCAGATATCGGCCATCACCGGCTGGTTGTGCACGAGGAACGGCTTTTGCACCGGCGCACCGCGCGCGAAGTCGCCGAGCGGCATTTTCATCAGGTTGACGAACCACCGGAAGCCCCACGGGATGAATTCGCCGAAGGGCACGAGGTGGTGCTTGTCGTAGTGATAGATGTCGCGCGAATTCGGCGTCACGCCGTACAGGCTGTTCGTGTAGTCGACGTAGTGGCCGTCCTCGGTCACCGACGCGCCGACCGCGCCGAACAGCACGGCCGAACCGGTCGTGTCGCTGAACTTGCGGATCGCGACGGCGAACGGCTCGGGCAACTCCTGGATCATCACCGCGATCGCGGTCTCGGGCGTGACGATCAGGTCGGCCGGCTTCTCGACGATCATCTGCTGGTACATCTTGATCGCCGCGTCGATGCCTTCCTGCTCGAACTTGATGTCCTGCTTCACGTTGCCTTGCAGCAGCCGCACGGTGAGCGGGGCGTTCGCGGGCACCGTCCACGTGACCTGCGACAGCCCGACGCCGGCCGCGACCAGCGCGACGGCGATGCCGGCCGGCGCGGCGATGCGCACGCGGGCGTTGCCGCCCGGTGCGCCGGCGCCACTGTCACGCCCCGGCGACGGGCGCGCGGCGGCGAGCGCCTGCACGACCAGCGCGGCGAACAGCGCGAGCACCCACGCGATCCCGTACACGCCGACGACCGGCGCAAAGCCCGCGAACGGGCCGTCGACCTGCGGGTAGCCGCTGCCGAGCCACGGAAAGCCGGTGAACACGGTGCCGCGCAGCCATTCGCCGAGCGCCCACGCGCTCGCGAATGCAAACGCGCCGTGCCAGGTCGGCGAGAACGGCCGCGGGTCGGGCTCGCGGCGGTGCCACGCATGGCCCGCGCAGAACGACCACAGCCCGGCCGAGAACGCCGGGTACAGCGACAGGTACAGCGAGAACAGCACGAGCGCGCCGCCCGCGAGCGGCGCGGCCATCTCGCCGTACACGTGCATGCTGATGTAGAGCCACCAGACGCCGGTGATGAAGTTGCCGAAGCCGAACGCGCCACCGGTGAGCGCGGCGCCGCGCCAGCTCGACGTGCGCGTCAGCTGTGCGAAAAACCAGACGAATACGACGAGTTGCAGCCAGCCGCCATGCGGCGTGGGCGCGAAGCTGAGCGTATTGGCCGCGCCGGCGAGCAGCGCGGCCGGATAGTGCCAGCGCGGCAGCGCGCGGCCGGGCGCCGGCGCGAGAAGGCCGCCAGCCGGGCGGGACGGGATCGGATCGTCCATGTGAAGCGGAAGAGGGCGAGCGGTTGAAGGAGGCGCGGCTGGCGCGGAGCGGTCAGTCTTCGTGCGAGGTTTCGGCGCGACGGCTGGCGAGCGGGTTGCGGCGCACCAGCAGCACATGAACCTGGCGCGCATCGCCGCGCTGGATTTCGAACACGAGGTTGCCGAGCTGCAGCTTCTCGCCGCGGTGCGGCACGCGTCCGAAATGATGGGTGATCAGCCCGCCGATCGTGTCGACTTCGTCGTCGGGGAAATCGGTGCCGAACACCTCGTTGAACTGCTCGATCTCGGTGAGCGCGCGCACGCGGTAACGGCCGTCCGGCCCCGAGATGATGTTGCCGGCTTCCTCGTCGAAGTCGTATTCGTCCTCGATGTCGCCGACGATCTGTTCGAGCACGTCCTCGATCGTGATCAGGCCCGCGACGCCGCCGTATTCGTCGACGACGATCGCCAGGTGGTTGCGGTTCACACGGAAGTCGTGCAGCAGCACGTTCAGGCGCTTCGATTCCGGAATGAACACGGCCGGGCGCAGCATCCCGCGCACGTCGAACTCTTCCTCGGCGTAGAAGCGCAGCAGATCCTTCGCGAGCAGCACGCCGATCACGTTGTCGCGGTTCTCCTCGAACACGGGATAGCGCGAGTGCGCCTTTTCGAGGACGAACGGGATGAAATCCTCGGGCTTGTCGGCGATGTTGATCGCGTCCATCTGCGCGCGCGGCACCATGATGTCGCGCGCGCACAGATCGGAGACCTGGAACACGCCTTCGATCATCGACAGCGAATCGGCGTCGATCAGGTTGCGTTCGTGGGCGTCCTGGAGGATTTCCAGCAGCTCGCCGCGGGATTCGGGCTCGGGCGAGATGAAGTCGGTCAGGCGCTCGAGCAGCGAGCGCTTTTCTTGCGGTTTGTCGGTTGGCTTACGACTGGGATACGAATCGTTCATGGTGGTGCGCCCGGGTCATGCCGGAGCGCGCGGTCACGGAGTAGGCAAGGATACACCAAGGGCACGACGCGACCGTGTCACCCCGGCCGCACGGCCAGGATGGGCGGCTCGCGCGGGCCCCGCTCGCGGACGGCCGCGCCGGGCGCGGCGTCGTCTTCGGGTCCATCCTATCGCAGAAAGGGTCGGCGGGGCATGGCGGCCAAAAAACGCTGGCGGGAAGCGCGGCGCGGCCCGACGCGGGAAATCGGTCGTGACGGCGGCATTCTGCCGCAGGCGGGCGCCCGCCTCACGCGCCGCTCAGAACCGCATGCCGGCCGAGCAGCCGCCGGCAGCCGCGCCGTTGGTGGCTGCGCCGCCGCAGCCGAGTATGCCGCAGCCGGACAGCGCGACGCTCGCGGCGACGAGCAGCGCGGCGATCCTGCAACGCGACCAGCGTGACGGTTTCATCGGGTGTGCCCTCGTGCGGATGCGCGGGATGCGCTGGCTGAGCGGTGTCGCATGACGGCGGGCCGCGCGTCGTGCGGGATCAGCGGGATCACCGGCATCGCGCCAGCAGCCCTTCCAGCGCGCGGTCGGGGATGCCGCTCGCGCGCAGCGCGTCGACCGTGCGGCTCACGTAGTCGAGCGTCGTGCCGTAGCGGCCGGCCGCGCAGCCGAACACTTCCTTCACGACGGGGTCGGGCAGCTTGCCCGTATAGGTCGGTGCGTCGCGGCGCATCACAAACGCGAGCGCGTTCACGCGTTCGCCGGTCTCGAGCGAGCACGGCAGCCAAGCAGGCCGGTACGAGCCCATCGGCATCTCGCGTTTCCACAATGTCTCGAGATGCGGCTGCGCGGTCGGGCCGGAGAGCCGGAATGCGATGCCCGAGCACGAGCCGCCGCGATCGAGCGCGAGCACGAGGCCCGGCCGTTCGGGGGTGCCGCGGTTCACGCGCGACCACAGGTAGAGCCCGCGGTGATAGCCGTGCACCTTGCCGCGCACGGCGGCGACGGTCGGCAGCCCGGGGTTCCAGATCAGCGAGCCATAGCCGAACAGCCAGAGATCTTGCTGGCCGTCCCAGTCGCGCATCGTATGCGCGAGCGACGCCGCGAGCTCGTCTTCCGTCAGCAGACGGCCTTCGCCGATCGACGGCGGGTAGGCGGGCGGCAGCATCGCGGCGTTACGCATCGGGCGGACGGCTTACTGGTACGGGTTCGGGAAACCCAGTTTCGCGAGGATGTCGACTTCGAGCGCTTCCATTTCGGTCGCGTCCTCGTCGCTCGTCTCGTGGTCGTAGCCCTGCGCGTGCAGCGCGCCGTGCACCAGCAGGTGCGCGTAATGGGCCGCGAGCGGCTTGCCCTGGTCGTGCGCTTCCTTCTCGACCACCGGGCAGCACAGCACGAGGTCGCCGATCACGGTGCCGTCGGGCGCCGCGTCGTACGCGAAGGTCAGCACGTTGGTCGGATAGTCCTTGTGGCGGTAGCCGGCATTCAGCGTCCGGCCTTCGTTTTCGCCGACGAAGCGCACGGTGAGCTGCGCGCTCGCGAACAGCGCCGGCTCGATCCACTCGGCGATCAGCTTGCGCTTCGGCAGCGTCTTGCGCACGTCGCTCGTGATCTCGTCGCCGTACTGCACGGACAGGTCGAGCTCCAGCGCGCGCGGCTCGTCTTCGGGGTCGTCCTCGCGCGGCGCGAATTCGGCGCCGACGTGCAGCGTCACGCTGTCGTAGTGCTCGGGCTGCAGCGCGAGCTTCGCGCGCATCGCCGGATCGTTGTGCTGCGCGACGATCGCGACGGCCGCGTCGCCCGAGCTGCCCGACAGGTCGAACATCAGGCTGCGGCCGTCCGGGAAGTCGATCCGCAGCCCTTGTGCGTTGACGGTGCGGGCTTTGCCCTTCGCGTCGAACAGCGAAAGGCGGGGGGATTCGGGCGCGGCGGACGGGGCGCGGCCGGACTTGCGGGAACGGGAGGATTTCATGACGCGTACGGCGATTGGGACGCGTTGAGGATACACCAAACGGCCGATCGCGCCCGAATTCGGACCGGCTGTCCCCGGGCGAAAAAAAGCCCGGCGCGCCGTCTGGCGGGCCGGGCCGGGAGGCTGCGGGCTGCGCGCAGGCGCCGCCCGCCGCTCAGCCGTCCTGATGCTGCGCGTGGAATTCGTCGTACGCCTCGACGATGCGCGCGACCAGCGGATGGCGCACCACGTCCGCGCTTGTGAAGCGCGTGAGCGCGATGCCGCGCACGCCGCCGAGCACCTGCTGCGCCTCGACGAGGCCGCTCTTGTGGCCGCGCGGCAGGTCGACCTGGCTCGTGTCGCCGGTCACGACCGCCTTCGAGCCGAAGCCGATCCGCGTGAGGAACATCTTCATCTGCTCGGGCGTCGTGTTCTGCGCCTCGTCGAGGATGATGAACGCGTGGTTCAGCGTGCGGCCGCGCATGTACGCGAGCGGAGCGATCTCGATCATCTGGCGCTCGAACATCTTGGCCGTCTTGTCGAAGCCGAGCAGGTCGTACAGCGCGTCGTACAGCGGCCGCAGGTACGGGTCGACCTTCTGCGCGAGATCGCCCGGCAGGAAGCCGAGCCGCTCGCCGGCCTCGACGGCCGGGCGCGTCAGCACGATCCGCTTGACCTGGTCGCGCTCGAGCGCATCGACCGCGCACGCGACCGCGAGGTAGGTCTTGCCGGTGCCGGCCGGCCCGATGCCGAACGTCACGTCGTGCTGCAGGATCTGCTTCAGGTATTCGCGCTGGGCGGGCGTGCGGCCGCGCAGGTCGGCGCGCCGCGTATAGAGCTTCGGCCCCGGCTCCTCGTCCGGCTCGCTGGCGTCGAGCTGCGCGACGGGTTCGTCGAACGGATGATCGGGGTCGCCGCGAAAGCGCACGTCGACCGTGTCCTGGCGGCCGTTGCCGGCCGTGTGGCGCACTTCGACCAGCGCGAGCTGGATGTCGTCGACCGACAGCGGATCGCGCGCGCGGTTGTAGAAGTTTTCGAGCGCCGCGAGCGCGAGCTTGGCGCCGCGCCCGCGGATCGTGATCCGGTGGCCGCGCCGCGCGAGCGTGACGTCGAGCGCCTGTTCGATCTGCCGCAGGTTCTCGTCGAGCGGGCCGCAGAGGTTGGCGAGGCGCGCGTTGTCGTCGCGCGGGGCGGTGAATTCCAGTGCTTGGACGGTCTTCAAAGTAGCGTCGGGCTCCTGTCGGGCGTCAGTCGGTCAGTGGGTGGCCGTGCTCGCGTCGTCGCTGACGAGCACGAGCTCGCCGCGCAGCGAGTGCGGGTACGCATGGTTGATCTTCACGTCGATCATCTGGCCGATCAGGCGCGGGTGCGACGCGAGCGGCGCCGGGAAATTCACCACGCGGTTGTTCTCGGTGCGGCCCGCGAGCTCGTTCGGGTCCTTGCGCGACGGGCCCTCGACGAGGATCCGCTCGACCTTCCCGACCATCGACTGGCTGATGCGCGCGACGTTCTCCTCGATCGTCGCCTGCAGATGTTGCAGGCGTTTGAGCTTCACGTCGCGCGGCGTGTCGTCGGCGAGGTTCGCGGCCGGCGTGCCGGGGCGCGGGCTGTAGATGAACGAGAAGCTGGTGTCGTAGCCCATCTCGTGCACGAGCGCCATCATCTTGTCGAAATCGTCCTCGGTCTCGCCGGGGAAGCCGACGATCATGTCGGTCGACAGCGACAGGTCGGGGCGGATCGCGCGCAGCTTGCGGATCACCGACTTGTATTCGAGCACCGTGTAGCCGCGCTTCATCGCCATCAGGATGCGGTCGGAGCCGTGCTGGACCGGCAGGTGCAGGTGGCTCACGAGCTTCGGCACCTTCGCGTACATGTCGATCAGGCGCTGCGTGAATTCCTTCGGATGCGACGTCGTGTAGCGAATTCGCTCGATGCCGGGGATGTCGGCGACGTATTCGATCAGCGTCGCGAAATCGGCGATGTCGGTCGAACCGGCCGTCAGCGCGCCGCGATAGGCGTTCACGTTCTGGCCGAGCAGCGTGACTTCGCGCACGCCCTGGTCGGCGAGGCCGGCCACTTCGGTCAGCACGTCGTCGAGCGGGCGCGACACTTCATCGCCGCGCGTGTACGGCACCACGCAGTAGCTGCAGTACTTCGAGCAGCCTTCCATGATCGACACGAACGCGCTCGGCCCCTCGACGCGCGCGGGCGGCAGATGGTCGAACTTCTCGATTTCGGGGAACGTGATGTCGACCTGCGCGCGGCCGCTCGCGCGGCGCGCGTCGATCATCTGCGGCAGGCGGTGCAGCGTTTGCGGGCCGAACACGAGGTCGACGTACGGCGCGCGCGACACGATCGACGCACCTTCCTGGCTCGCGACGCAGCCGCCGACGCCGATCAGCAGGCCCGGCTTCGCTTCCTTCAGCTCGCGTACGCGGCCGAGATCGGAGAACACCTTCTCCTGCGCCTTCTCGCGCACCGAGCACGTGTTGAACAGGATGATGTCCGCGTCTTCCGGCGTGTCGGTCTTTTCGAGGCCTTCGGCCGCATTGAGCACGTCCACCATCTTGTCCGAGTCGTACTCGTTCATCTGGCAGCCGAAGGTCTTTACGTAAACTTTCTTGGTCATGGGGATTCGCCGTTCGCAGTGGTTGACCTGGGGGCGTCGTCAAGGGTGAATCGGGACGGCCGTGCGCGGCACGCGAATCGCGCGCATCGGGCAGGAAAGGCCGTCGGGAAAGCCTTCCATTATAGCTTTTCGTGCCACGACGGGCGGGCGGCCGGTTGCGGGCGCGCGACGCCGGCTCTAGGGTTCTGACCCTGATGGCGGCGAATCGGCGATCAGTGGCACGCGTTCAGCAGGTCGTCGAGCGCGGCTTCCTCGCGCGCGAAGCGTTCGGCGAGAAAGTCGAGCAGCACGCGCACGCGCGGCGCCATGTAGCGCTTGCTGTGATAGATCGCGTGCAGCGGCGCGTCCTGGTGCCGCCAGTCGGGCAGCAGCACGCGCAGCCGGCCCGCGCGGACGTCGTCGGCGATGTCCCACAGCGACTTCAGCGCGATGCCGTGGCCGCGCAGCGTCCATTCGCGCGTGAGGCCGCCGTCGTTGGTCTCGAACGCGGTCGATACCGGCACCGTGTGGATCTGCACTTCGTCGCCGCGGGTGAAATGCCAGGTGTTCATCGGGCCGGACGCGATCGTGATCACGTTGCATGGAAAGCGGGCCAGATCGTGCGGATCGGCCGGCAGGCCATGGCGTTCGACGAACGACGGCGCCGCGCACAGCACGCGCCGGTTGGTCGCGAGCCGGCGGGCGATCAGCGCGCCGTCGGGCGGCGCGGCGAAGCGGATCGCGAGGTCGATCTCGTCCTGCCACAGGTTCGACGACGAATCGGACGCCGTCAGTGAGAACGTGACGCCCGGATGCAGCGTCGTGAATTCGTGGAGCCAGTCGAGCAACTGGTGGCGGCCGAAATCGGACGTCGACGACAGCCGCACCTTGCCGCTCACGACGTTGCGGCCTTCCTGCAGCATCGCATCCGCGTCGTCGAGCGCCTGCAGCGCCTGGCGGCAGCAGTTCAGGTACAGCTTGCCTTCGTCGGTGAGCCGCAATTGCCGCGTCGAGCGCTCGAACAGCCGTGTCGCGATCTTCGCCTCGAGTTTTGCAAGCCGCGCGCTCGCGGCGGCCGGCGTGAGGTTCAGCTTGCGCCCGGCGGCGGACAGGCTGCCCAGCTCCGCCGCCTCGACGAACAGCCGGATATCGCCCAGTCGGTCCATGCGATTTTCCAGAAATTTTTGAAAATGGTTCAAATGCCACGCCAATTATCAAATATAGGCGTCTTCGGGACAATGCGCGCACATCCCGCTTTCTTGTGCGGTGCGGCACCGAACCGGCGCCGCGGCCGCCGCCTTCCGGAGAACGTCATGCCCATTCCGCTCCTGGCGCTCGCGATCAGCGCCTTCGCCATCGGCACCACCGAATTCATCATCATGGGCCTGCTGCCCGAAGTCGCGCACGACCTCGCCGTGTCGCTGCCGTCGGCCGGCCTGCTCGTCACCGGCTACGCGCTCGGCGTCGCGGTCGGCGCGCCGCTGCTCGCGGTGCTGACGAGCCGCATGCCGCGCAAGGCCGCGCTGCAGTTGCTGATGGCGATCTTCATCGTCGGCAACGTGCTGTGCGCGACCGCGTCCGGCTACGCGATGCTGATGGTCGCGCGCGTCGTCACGTCGTTCGCGCACGGCTCGTTCTTCGGCATCGGCGCGGTGGTCGCCGCGTCGCTCGTGCCGGCCGACAAGCGCGCGAGCGCGATCGCGCTGATGTTCACCGGGCTCACGCTGTCGAACGTGCTCGGCGTGCCGTTCGGCACGTTCGTCGGCCAGTTGCTCGGCTGGCGCGCGTCGTTCTGGATCGTCGCCGCGCTCGGCGTGCTGGCGCTCGGCGGCGTGGCCGCGCTGGTGCCGAACCGCCACGACAGCGGGCCGGTCGGCCTTGGCCACGAAGTGCGCGTGCTGAAGGAGCCGCAGGTGTGGCTCGCGCTGCTGATGACGGTGCTCGGCTTCGGCGGCGTGTTCGTCGTGTTCACCTACATCGCGCCGATCCTCGAGACCGTGTCGGGCTACTCGCCGCGCGCGGTCGCGCTGATCCTCGTGTTGTTCGGCGCGGGGCTGACGATCGGCAACACGATCGGCGGCAAGCTCGCCGACCGCGCGCTGATGCCGTCGCTGATCGCGATCCTCGTCGCGCTGATGGCCGTGATGGCCGTGTTCGCGAAGACGAGCCACCTGCCGGTCGCGGCCGCCGTGACCGTATTCGTCTGGGGGATCGCCGCGTTCGCGACGGTGCCGCCGCTGCAGGCGCGCGTGGTCGAGAAGGCCGCGAGCGCGCCGCATCTGGCGTCGACGCTGAACATCGGCGCGTTCAACGTCGGCAATGCGGGCGGCGCGTGGCTTGGCGGCCTCGCGCTGGAACACGGCTTCGCGCTCGATGCGCTGCCGTGGGTCGCGGTCGCGGTGACGTTCGCGGCGCTGATCGTCACGTGGCTCGCGATGCGGCTCGACACGCGCGGCCCGGCGCGCGGGGCCGCGCCGGCGGCGCAGTAAGCGGTCGCCACGGCGCCTTGCGCGGCGACGCCATAGCGGCAGGAAAAGGTTCGCGAGAAACGTATTCCTCCGCGATGCTGATAACGGTGTGAAGATAACTTCGTTTGCCCGTGCCAGGCCGGGTGATAGCGTCTCGATACGCGCCAATGACCGGCGCAACCCGATTCCGGTTCCGGCTTACCCCTACGCAGGGCCGCGCAGCGGCCCGGAGGCAATGCTATGTCTTCATCCCTGGCGCTCGTGCGCGACGTGTCTTCCTTCGAGTCCGGCAATGCCGCCGACGGGCGCGGCTCCGCGTCGCTCGACGTCCTCGAGCAGGTCGTCGGCGTGAACCTCGCGCGCTTGCGTGCCGAGCGGCAACTGTCGCTCGATGCGCTCGCGCGGCTGTCCGGCGTGTCGCGCGCGATGCTCGCGCAGATCGAATCGGCGCGCAGCGTGCCGTCGATCAAGGTGCTCTGCAAGATCGCGGCGGCACTGAAGGTGTCGGTCGCCGCGTTCCTGCGGCGCCATGCGGTGAACGGCTTCGAGCATCTGGCGGCCGAGCGCGCGTCGCGCGTGGTCAGCTCGAACGGCCGTTTCTCGGCACGTGCGCTGTACCCGGAAGGCGAGCCGGCCGCGGCCGAATTCCACGAGCTGCGGATCGCACCGCTGCATACGGAGCCCGGCGCGCGCCGTGCGCCCGGCACGACGGTCAATCTCGTCGTCAGCGAAGGCACGCTCGAAGTCAGCGTGCACGACCGCCGCCAGTTGCTCGCGACCGGCGACGCGATCGTGTTCGACGCCGACCAGCCGTACAGCCTGCGCAACCCGGGCGACAGCGAAGCGCGCGCGTTCCGCGTGACGGTGAGCCCCGAGGTGCCGCCGCGCTGGCTCGTGCCCGACGCGGCGCACGCGGCCGTCAACTGATCGCGCGGGCCGCGCGGCGCGACTGCGTTCCCGGATGGTCGCGGGATCGCGGGATCGCCCGCCGGCCGTTCGGGCGATCCGGTTAGACGGGGTCGTCAGTAAGGTTTTACCGGTAGTTGGCTGCGCGTCGTGCGCGGCTGTTGTATGCTTGGCCCGCCGGTGACGGGGCGTTCCCGTCCGGCAATCAGTGCGTCTTCAGGGCGGGGCGAAATTCCCCACCGGCGGTAGGCTGGCGTAAGCCGGCGAGCCCGCGAGCGCCCGCGCATTCGCGCGGGGTCAGCAGATCTGGTCGAATGCCAGAGCCGACGGTCACAGTCCGGATGAGAGAAGATGTGCAGATAGTCATGTCCGTCAGGGCCGCTTCGCGCTGCATGCGAAGCGGGTTGTCGTTCTGTCTGTTTGCAATGCCCTGAAACGTTTTTCGCCCTAATCGTATTTGCGAGGAGCGTTTCACATGTCCTTGATGTCCGTTTCGTCGGCGCCTGCCGACGCCTTTGCCGATCTCCCCCTGCTGGATGCCGAACCGGTGCCGCCGCGCATCGCCGCCGCGCTCGACGCGATGCGCGCCGGCCGCGCGGTCGTGCTGCAGGATGACCACGACCGCGAGAACGAAGCCGACCTGATCGTCGCCGCCGAGCGCATCACGCCCGAGACGATGGCGCTGCTGATCCGCGAGTGCAGCGGCATCGTCTGCCTGTGCCTGACCGACGACACGGTGCGCGCGCTCGAACTGCCGCCGATGGTGCAGACCAACGAAAGCCGCAACGGCACCGCGTTCACCGTCTCGATCGAGGCGCGCGAAGGCGTGCATACCGGTGTGTCGGCCGCCGATCGCGTGACGACGATCCGCGCGGCGATCGCCGACGGCGCGAAGCCGCACGACATCGTGCGCCCCGGCCACGTGTTTCCGTTGCGTGCGCAACCGGGCGGCGTGCTGGCGCGCCGCGGTCATACCGAAGGCACGGTCGACCTGTCGATCCTCGCGGGCCTGAAGCCGGCCGGCGTGCTGTGCGAGCTGATGAATCCGGACGGCACGATGACGCGCGGCGACGATGTCGAGCGCTTCGCGCAACGGCACGGGCTGCCGATGCTGACGATCGCGGAACTCGTCGCGTTCCGCGAGGCGCTGGCGGCCGCGCGCGAACGCTGCTGCGAGCCGGCCTGAGCGAAGGAAAGGCGGGCGCGTTCGCGCGCCCGTGGCGCGGCCGGATCGACCGATCCGGCCCGAATGACGATCAGGACTGCGCGTCGCCGAATTCGCCGCGCATGCCGGCTTCGACGAGCGCCGGCAGTTCATCCATCTTGCGCATGATCCGCGTGATGCCCATCGCGCGCAGCGCGTCCGCGTAGTTGTCGGGGATGTGGCTCGCGCCGACGAACGCGATCGTCTTCATCCCGGCCGCCCGCGCGGCATTCAGCCCCGAAATGCTGTCCTCGACGACGACGCAGCGCGCCGGCTCGACGCCGAGCGTGTGCGCCGCGTGAAGGTAGACGTCGGGGTAGGGCTTCGGCCGCGCGACCTGTTCGGAACTGAACACCCGCTCGCCGAAGATTTCGGTGAGCGACGCGCGCTTCAGCGAATTGCGCACGCGCACGAGCCGGCTGTTCGACACGACGGCGGCCGGCAGCGTGACCTTCAGCAGCGCGTCGCGCACGCCGCTGATCGGCGTGAGCGATTGCGCGAGCGCGATCTCGATGTTGTGCTCGATGGTCTCGATGAAGTTGGCGGGCATTTCGATGCCGAAGCGGGATTCGATGCCGGTGAGGAAGCGCGACGTCTGCTGGCCGAATGCCGACTTCGCGGCGGCTTCGAAATCGAGGTTCGGGAACGTGGCGGACAGCGTGTCGAGCAGCACGCGGTCGGCGATGACTTCGCTGTCGACGAGCACGCCGTCGCAGTCGCAGATGAGGTGATCGAGCATGGTGATGAAAACGCGGGATATCGGCGACGCCGATCGATTCGTCATCATACGTGCTTTCACGCGCATGCCGCGTGACGTGGCGGCAAATTTGCCCGATGCCGCCGTGGGGTTGCGGCAGGTCGTGCCGGGGCGCCGCCGCTCGCGCAGCGGCGGCTCGCTTGCCCGGATCGCGGCCGCCGTTTGCTGCGTTACAGTTCGATCACGCGCCCCGTTTTCCACGACGTCATCGCGGCTTCGGCCAGTTCGAGCGCGGCGAGCCCGTCGTCGATCGTCGTCCTGACCGGCGTGCCGTCGCGCAGCGCGTCGACGAAGTGCGCGATCTCGGCCGCATACGCATGCCGGTAGCGTTCGAGGAAGAACGGCTCCGGCACGTCGCTCGCGATGCCGCCTGCGAGCCAGGCACTCACCTCGGTCGGCCGCACGTTGCCGGCCTGCAGCATCCCTTGGCTGCCGAGCAGTTCGAAGCGCTGGTCGTAGCCGTAGGCCGCGCGCCGCGACGTGTTGATCTGGCACAGCAATCCGCGCCGCGTGCGGATCGTCACGGCGGTCGAATCGATGTCGCCCGCGTCGCGCACGGCCGGATCGGTCAGGCAACTGCCCGTCGCGTGCAGCGTCTGCGCTTCGTCGCCGAGGATCCAGCGGAACACGTCGAAGTCGTGGATCAGCATGTCCTTGAAAATGCCGCCCGAGCTGCGGATGTAATCGGCCGGCGGCGCGCCCGGATCGCGGCTCGTGACGATCAGCATTTCCGGCGCGCCGATCTCGCCGTGCTCCACGCGTGCCTTCAGCGCCGCGAAGGTCGGGTCGAAGCGGCGCTGGAAGCCGATCATGCAGGTCACGCCGGTGCGCCGCACGACGTCCGCGCACGCACGCGAGCGCTCGACGGTGAGGTCGACCGGCTTCTCGCAGAACACGGCCTTGCCCGCGTTCGCGGCCGCGATGATGAGGTCCGCATGCGTGTCGGTGCTCGATGCGATCACGGCGGCCCGCACCGACGCATCGCCGAGCGCGCGCTCGACGTCGGCGACCTGCGCGTTGTGCGTGCGGGCGAGCGCTTCCGCCGACGGCGCATGCCGGTCGATCACGTACTTCAGTTTTGCGCCCGGATGGCGCGCGAGATTCGCCGCGTGGATCTTGCCGATCCTGCCCGCGCCGAACAAAGCGAATTCGATCATTCCGTTCTCCTGTGGATTTTCTCGTCTTGCCGGTGCGCGACCGGCGTGGGTCGCGCACCGTCACGGTGGCCCGCTCAGCGATCGGCCAGTTCGCCGCGCACGTAGTCGATACTCGCCCGCAGCCGGTCTTCGATGTCGTCCGCTTCGGCGATTTCGCTCGCGAACGGCTCGAACGACAACGCGCCGCGGTAGCCGCGCGCGAGCAGCTCGCGTAGTTGCCGGACGTTGCCGAGCCGGTCCGCGCCGCCGACCAGCACGCGATGGCCGTCGCGCATCCGGTCGACCGGCAGGTCGGCGTCCTCGACGCCCGAGATGTGCACGAGGCCCGTCAGGTTCGGGAAGAAGATGTCCTCGCCGGCGAGGTGATGATGGAACGTGTCGTGCACGAGCCGGAATACCGGCTCGCCCGCCGCCGCGTAGATGCCCTTCACCGCGTCCGACTTGCGGCGCAGCGCGCATTCCTCGAAGCCGAGCGGTTCGATGAAGCCGAGCAGGCCGCGGGCTTCGAGGATCGGTTTCAGCGCCTTCAGCGCCGTGACGAGATCCGCATGGCGGGCGTCTGCGCTGCGCGTGTCGCCGTGGTTGTTAGTCGGACACAGCACCAGCGCACGCGCGCCGCATTGCGCCGCGTAGTCGGCCAGCACGGTCGCCTCGTCCGCGCGCTCGGCGTTCCATTGCTCGAAGCGCTGCAGCGCGTTGATCGTCAGGATCGTCACGCCGCCGGCTTCGGCCGTCGCGCGGACGGCAGCCGCCGGCGTGCCGTCGGCGAGCTCGACGCCGTCGAGATCGTTGCGGATTTCGATCGTGTCGACGCCAAGGCGCCGGCACAGCGCGACGTAGCGGTCGAGCGGCAAGCGCGGCGCGCTCATCCGGTTCAGCGAAAAGTGGAAGGTTTGCATCGTCGTTCTGTCCTTGAGGCTGGAGTGGGGCGGGTCCGAATCAGGTGCCGGTGCGCGCGGCAAGTGCCTGCCACGTGTCGCGCAGCCAGTGCGCGCACGCGACGTTGTTGTCGAAGATCGAATAGCGCGCGCCGCCGCCGTAGTCGGGAAACGGGATGAACTCGCAGCTGATCTGCGCGAGCAGCGATGGCCGCGCGTGAGCCTGCGTTCGCAGCAACTGGCGCAGCGCGGCTTTCCACGTGTCCAGCGCATCCGCGCGCCATTCGCCGTGATACGCGCCCGGCGCGGGCGCGACGAACGGGTACTGGATGCCGCGGCCGGGGCTGCCGTCCGCACGGCGCATCCAGCGGTTCTCGGGGTTGTTCGGCGTCACGCTGCGCGCATGCGCATGTCGGACCCAGCCGCGCGCGATCCAGTCGGCGTAGATCGCGGCGGGGGACGCCGGGTCGAGCAGCGCGTGGCCACCGTCGGCCGATTCACGCAGGCCCGATGCGTCGAGCTCGGCGCGGTTGCCGATCTTGAACAGCAGGTGCGAATGATCGAGCGTGATACGGAACGGCGCGCCGGCCTGCTCGACATGCCGCGCGACGCGCGCCACGCGCATGAAGTCCTCGCTCCACATGTCGACGTGCACTTCGAGGCTCGGCAGGCAGCCGACCGGCTCGCCCAATGCGTAGGCGCGCAGGTAGAAATCGGCGACTTCGCGGTCCGACAGCAGGTGGCCGTCCGCGTGACGCGCATGTAGCTGGCAGTTGAGCACCGTGCTGCCGAACTGCGCACCCGCCGCGACGATCTCGGCGACGTGCGCTTCGTCGCGGCCCGCGCACCAGATGCCGCCGATCACGCGGATCGGCAGCGCGTGGCGATCGACCAGCGCGAAATACGGCGACAGGTTTTCGCCGCGCACCGGGTTCTTTTCGATGTAGTCGAACACGCCGGCAGCGGCGACCCTCCGGAAGCGTTCGGCGGGCGTGGGCGGCGGCAGCCCGTCGTGTTCGAGCACGCCGTCGAGGTTCACGCCGATGAGGATCGGTTCAGCCATCGTCTCCTGTCCGTCGTTGTCCGTGGATGGCTGATCAATGTACGGATGCGCGGCGCGGGCTGCATGACGAACGTTGACGAAAAATCGCCCATGCCGCGGTCGATTTTTTCATCGTGCGCATGCGGTGCGCCGCACGGCGGGATTCACGCCTGCAGGTACGCGCTCGTCCTCACGTTCGCCGGACAGAACACGCGGAATTCGACCGGATCGTCCGGCGGCGGCTGTTCGACGATGCCGCACGCATGCAGCACGTGCTGCAGCGCGGAAATCGCTTGTCCGTCCGGGTCCTGGTCGATCGCGAGATCCATCGCGCCGGCTTCGATGAAGGTACGGTGCAGGTCGATCATCTCGTGGCCGATCCACACCACGCGACCGATCGCGCCGGCCTTGCGCAGCGCCGCTTCGATGCCGGCCGAACCGGCGCCGCTGTTGTAGATCGCGACCACGTCGTCGTGCGCTTGCAGCGCCTTCGACACCGCGCGGTAGCAGCGGTCGTCCTGGTCGAGCGTCTCGATCGGTTCATCGTCGCAGCGCACGGCGGCGAACGCATCGGCGAGCTGGTCGCGGCAGCCGGCCATCCGGTCGGCGTGCGCGCGGTAGCCCATCCGGCCGCCGAGCAGCAGCACGCGGCCGGGGCGCGCGGCGAGGCGGCCGATGTAGTAGCCGGCCGTGCGCCCGGCGCGATAGTTGTCGATGCCGGCGAAGTGCGCGCGGTCGATGCCGCCGATGTCGGTGACCATCGTGACGATGGTCTCGCCCCGCGCGATCGCGGCAGCCAGTGCGTCACGCACGCGGGCCGTGTCGTGCGCGGTGACGATCAGCGTCGCGCGCCGGTACGCGGGCCGTTCGATCAGTGCGGCGGCGCGCGCGTCGTCCGCGGCGGGCAGGATCGTCCGGTGCACGACCACGCGCCGGTCGAGCATTTGCAGCGAGCGCTGCAGCGCCTGCTGCAATCGTCGGAAGAACGGTGCGTCGGTGTCCGGCAGCAGCACGTCGACGTGGATCAGCCCGTGCCGCGTGTCGGGCAACTGCCGCGGCACGCCGAGTTGCCGCGCGGCCGCCACCACGCGTTCGCGCGCCTGCGCGGAGACGCTGCCGCGCTCGTTCAGCACGCGGTCGACGGTCGTCGTGCTGACGCCGGCGAGCGCCGCGATCTCGTCGAAGCGCGCGGTGCGCTTGCGCCAGCGCGGCCCGGATTCACCTGCCATGGTCGTCTCCATCGTGAGGGTCGCCATCGATCGCGTGGCGTTGTCGGGAACGCTAAAGCGGTGGCGAAATTTCGTCAACGTTTCGATTGAGGCGGGGCGGCCGGTCGCCTAATTTCGTTCCTGTGGCGAAGCGCTTGCCGTGCTTGCCGCGCACAAGAACCCCAGGAGACAGAAGTGGCCCAACCCGACGACCCGGCACGCGAACCCACGGCGGCGCGCCGTCAGGCATACCGAATGATCGGCGGCGCCGGCGAGCGCGCGCACGCGGCCGGGCTCGTCAACGCCGCGTGGTACCGGTGCGCGGTGCCGCGGCCGCTGATGAAGCAGCTGATGCAGCGCGGCGATGCGCGGGCGATTCGCGACACGCTGATCTGGTACGCGGCGATCGCGATCAGCGGCGAGCTCGCGTGGCTGGCTTGGCGCGCGCATTCGGCGTGGGCGATTCCCGCGTTCTTCGTGTACGGCACGCTGTACTGCAGCCCGGCCGATTCGCGCTGGCACGAATGCGGGCACGGCACCGCGTTCCGCACGCGCTGGATGAACGACGTGCTGTACCAGATCGCGTCGTTCCAGGTGTTCCGCCGCGCGACCGCCTGGCGCTGGAGCCATGCGCGCCATCACACCGATACGCTGGTCGTCGGGCGCGATCCGGAAATCGCCGCGCCGAAGCCGACCGACTGGCTCGCGCTCGCGCTGAACGTCGTCGCGCTGAAGCACGTGGCCGGTGAGCTGCGCAAGATGATCGCGGTGTCGTTCACCGGCCGGCTCGACGACGAGGAGCGTACCTACGTGCCCGAATCGGAATGGCCGAAGGTCGTGCGCGAGTCGCGCATCCATCTCGCGATCTACGCGCTCGTGACGGGCGCGGCGGTGTACTGGCACACGCTCCTGCCGCTGCTCTACATCGGGCTGCCGAGCCTCTACGGCGCGTGGCTGTACCTGTACTTCGGCCTCACGCAGCACGCGGGCATGCCGGAGAACGTGCTCGATCACCGGCGCAACTGCCGGACCGTGATGATGAATCCGGTGTTCCGCTTCCTGTACTGGAACATGAACTACCACGTCGAGCACCACATGTTCCCGATGGTGCCGTTCCATGCGCTGCCGAAGCTGCACGACGCCGTGAAGGCCGACATGCCGCCGCCGTACCGCAGCACGCTGGCGGCCTATGCGGAGATCGTGCCGGCGCTGGTCCGGCAGACGCGCGACCCGTCCGATTACGTCGTGCGGCCGGTGCCGGATGCCGCGCGTGCCTGACCGCTATCGAACCTCACAACGAAGGAGACACGCACCATGACGCAATGGATCGACACCGGCGCGCTCGACGACATCGACGACGAAGACGTCGCGCGCTTCGATCACGCCGGCTGCACGTATGCGATCTACCGGATCGACGGCGAGGTCTACGCGAGCGACGGCCTGTGCACGCACGAGCAGGTGCATCTCGCGGACGGGCTCGTGATGGATCACGTGATCGAGTGCCCGAAGCACAACGGCCGCTTCGACGTGCGCGACGGCCGGCCGCTGTCGGCGCCCGCGTGCGAGAAGCTGCGCACGTACCGCGCGAAGATCGAGGACGGCCGCATCCTGATCGAGGTATGACGCGATGACCAGCGACCGGGTGATGGCGATCGTCGGCGCGGGCCATGCCGGCGGCCGCGCGGCGCAGGTGCTGCGCGCGTCCGGCTGGCGCGGGCGCATCGTGCTGATCGGCGCGGAGCCGCATCCGCCGTACGAGCGGCCGCCGTTGTCCAAGGGCGTGCTGACGGGCGAGCGCAGCGCGGTGCAATGCCGGTTGCGCGACGCCGACGCATGGACGGTCGACCGCATCGAGCGGATCGTCGCGACCGTCGAGCGTATCGATCCGCACGCACGCGAAGTGTGCATGTCCGGCGGACACGTGTTCGGCTACGACGCGCTGCTGCTGGCCACCGGCGGCCGTGCGCGCCGTCTGGCCATTCCGGGCGCGGCGCTCGACGGCGTAGTCGCGTTGCGCACGCTCGACGATGCGGCGGTACTCGGCGCGCGGCTCGTGCCCGACGCGCGGATCGTGCTGATCGGCGGCGGTTTCATCGGTCTCGAAGTCGCGGCGTCGGCGCGTCGGCGCGGCTGCCGCGTGACCGTGCTCGACGCGGCGCCGCGACTGCTCGGCCGCGCTGTGCCGGAAGCCATCGCGACGCGCGTGCATGCGCTGCACGATGCGCAGGGCGTGGCGATTCGCCTGAACCGAAAGCCGATGGCGATCGAGCGGACCTCGGGCGGTGCGCTGGCCGTCGTGCTCGACGACGGCGACACGCTGCTCGCCGACACGGTCGTGGTCGGCATCGGCATCGAACCGGCCGATGAACTGGCGCGCGATGCGGGCCTCGCGGTCGAGCGCGGCATCGTCGTGAATGCGCAGCTCGAGACGTCGGCGCGAGGCATCTACGCGGCCGGCGACGTCGCGGTGTTTCCGAGCGCGTTATCGGGCCAGCTGGTTCGACAGGAGACCTGGCATGGCGCCGAGACGCAAGCGTACGTCGCCGCCCGTAACATGCTCGGTGCGGGCGAAGCGTATCGCGACACGCCGTGGTTCTGGTCCGATCAATACGATGCGCAGTTGCAGGTGGCCGGGGAGCCGGCGCTCGGTACGCAGTCGGTCGCACGCAGCCTTGGCGACGATGCGGAAATCCATTTCCATTTCGATGCGCTCGCGCGGCTCGTCGCGGCGAGCGGCTTCGGGCGGGCGGCGGGATTCGTGAAGGAAATGCGCGTATCGAGGATGCTGGTCGAACACGGGATCGACGTGACGCCCGCGGCGGTCGCGGACGTCGACGTGAAGCTGAAGTCGCTGGTGACGGCCGTGAATGACCGGTAGCGGAAAAGAGGGAAATGAAGCGCGCGGCAGCGAACGCCGCGCGCTTCGTTCAAACCGCGATCAGGCCATCGCGTGCAGGCGCAGATACAGGCCGGCTGCCGCCGCGCCGCCGAGCAGCGGGCCGACGACGGGCACCCACGCATAGCGCCAGTCGCTGTCGCGCTTGCCGGGAATCGGCAGCAGCGCATGCATGATGCGCGGCGACAGGTCGCGCGCGGGGCTCATCGCGTAGCCGGTCGGGCCGCCGAGCGAGATGCCGATGCCGAGCACCAGCAGGCCGACGGGCAGCGCGTCGAGTGCGCCGAGGCCGACCTGCGGCGACGCGAGATACAGCACGCCGAGGATCAGCACGAACGTGCAGATCGCTTCGGTCAGCACGTTGTGCGTGGTGCTGCGGATCGCCGGCGCCGTGCAGAACACCGCGAGCTTCACGTCGGCATCGGCTTCCTTCGCGAAGTGCTGGCGATACGCGAGCCACACGAGCAGCGCGCCCGCCATCCCGCCGAGCATCTGCGCGAGCACGTAGCCGCCGACTTTCGACCACGCGAACTTGCCCGCGAGCGCGAGGCTGATCGTGACGATCGGGTTCAGGTGCGCGCCGCTGAACGACGCGGTCACGTAGACCGCGACGAATACCGCCATCGCCCAGCCCATCACGATCACGATCAGATCCGCGCCTTTGCCCTTGGTCTTTGCAAGCAGCACGTTTGCGACCGCGCCGTTGCCGAGCAGCACGAGGATCGCCGTGCCGATGAATTCTGCAATATAAGGTGACATGATTGTCTCTCGAAGTCACGGCGGACTCGCGCATCGCGCGGTCCGCCGGTGTTGTTGTATTTCGTTTGGTTTTATTCGGATTACTGGGTGTCGTCGGCCCACGCCTTCGCGGCGCGCACCGCACGCTGCCAGCCGGCCATGCGCTGCTCGACCTGCTCCTTCGGCATCGACGGTGCGAAGCGGCGATCGAGCTGCCACTGGTCGCGCACTTCGTCGAGGTTCTTCCAGTAGCCGATCGCGAGACCCGCGAGGTAGGCCGCGCCGAGCGCGGTCGTCTCGGTGATCTGCGGACGCACCGCGTCGACGCCGAGCAGGTCGGCCTGGAACTGCATCAGCAGGTCGTTCGCGCTGGCGCCGCCGTCGACGCGCAACTCGCCGATGCTGATACCCGAATCGGCTTCCATCGCGGCCAGCACGTCGAGCGACTGATACGCGATCGCATCGAGCGCCGCGCGGGCGAGATGCGCAGCGCTCGTGCCGCGCGTGACGCCGAACACCGAGCCGCGCGCCCGTGCGTTCCAGTGCGGTGCGCCGAGGCCGGCGAACGCGGGCACGAGATACACGCCGTCGGTGTGCGGCACGGTCGCGGCGAGCGCCTCGATTTCCGCGGCCGTCTTGATGAGGCCGACGCCGTCGCGCAGCCACTGCACGACCGCGCCCGCGATGAAGATGCTGCCTTCGAGCGCGTACTGCACGTCGTCGCCGATCTGCCAGGCGATCGTCGTGACGAGGTTGTTCTTCGATTCGATCGGCTTGTCGCCGGTGTTCATCATCAGGAAGCAGCCGGTGCCGTAGGTGTTCTTCACCATGCCCGACGTCGTGCACATCTGGCCGAACAGCGCCGCGTGCTGGTCGCCGGCGATGCCCGCGAGCGGGATCTTCGACGCGAACACGGTGGTCTTGGTGTGGCCGTAGATCTCCGACGATGCCTTCACTTCCGGCAGCATGCTGCGCGGGATGTCGAGCAGTTCGAGCAGCTCGCTGTCCCATTCGCGCGTATGGATGTTGAACAGCATCGTGCGCGACGCGTTCGTCACGTCGGTCACGTGCAGTTCGTGCTTCGTGAAGTTCCACACGAGCCAGCTGTCGACGGTGCCGAACGCGAGCTTGCCCTGGCGCGCCTTGTCGCGCGCGCCCGGCACGTTGTCCAGAATCCAGCGGATCTTCGTCGCGGAGAAGTACGAGTCGATCGGCAGGCCGGTCTTCGCGCGCACCTTCGCTTCGAGGCCCTGCTTCTTCAGCGAGTCGCAGAAGTCGGCCGTGCGGCGATCCTGCCAGACGATCGCGTTGTAGACGGGCTGGCCCGTCTCGCGATCCCAGACGATCGTGGTTTCACGCTGGTTCGTGATGCCGATCGCGGCGATCGACGTGCCGTTCAGGCCCGTGCGCGTGACGGCTTCCGCGGCGACGCCGGCTTGCGTCGACCAGATTTCCTGCGGGTCGTGCTCGACCCAGCCGGGTTGCGGGTAGATCTGTTCGAATTCCTTCTGGGCGATCGATACGATGTTGCCCTGGCGATCGAACAGCATCGCGCGAGAACTCGTGGTGCCCTGGTCAAGCGCGAGGATGTACTGGTCCTGCATGTCTCTCATCTCCATCCGTGGATTGGCTTAGTTGTGATGCGCGCCGCATGTGGGGCGGCGCGTCGGTGAATCAACGTCGGTCAGGCAAAACTACCATTGCAACTGCATTCGGATCACGCATGCGGCGCATGCGCGGCGGCGAACCACGCATCGACCGCGGCGGTCACCGCATCGAGCGTGCCGGGCGCGACGTGCAGGCCGAGCTTCGAGCGGCGCCACAGTACGTCCTGCGCGCAGGTCGCCCATTCGGCATCGCGCAGGTAGCGCAGTTCGGCGTCGTGGATGCCCGGCGCGATTTCGGCGCCGAGATCGGCGAGCGACTTCGCGCCGTCGACCACGCGCTCCGCACGCGTGCCGTACGCACGTGCATAGCGGCGCGCGAGCGCGGCGGGCAGCCACGGATGGCGTTTCGCGAACGCGCTGGCGAACCCGTCGAACTTCGCGTCCGCGATGTCGCCGCCCGGCAGCGCGACGCCGGCCGTCCAGGTCTTCGCATCGCGGCCGAGCGCGCGGCACAGCATGTCGCCGGCTTCTTCCGCGAGCTTGCGGAACGTCGTGATCTTGCCGCCGAACACCGACAGCAGCGGGGCGCCCGCGCCATCGTCGAGTTCGAGGCGATAGTCGCGCGTGACGGCCGATGCGTTCGCCGCGTTCTCGTCTTCCAGCAGCGGGCGCACGCCCGAATAGGTCCAGTGCACGTCGGCCGGCGAGATCTTGCGCTTGAAGTAGCGGTTGATCGAATCGCACAGGTACTGCGTCTCGTCTCGATCGATCGCGACCTTCGCGGGATCGTTCGTGTATTCGACGTCGGTCGTGCCGATCAGCGTGAAGTCGTGCTCGTACGGAATCGCGAAGATGATCCGCTTGTCCGGATTCTGGAAGATGTACGCGTGATCGTGATCGAACAGGCGGCGCGTGATGATGTGGCTGCCCTTCACGAGCCGCACGCTGTGATGCGCGTCGCGGCCGAGCGCGCCGTGCAGCACCTCGCCGACCCACGGGCCGGCCGCGTTCGCGATCGCGCGCGCATGCACGACGCGGATCGAACCGTCGGCGTGCTGCAGCCGCGCTTCCCATTCGTCGCCGCGGCGTTCGGCGGAAACGAGCTTCGTGCGCGTCAGGATCTGGGCGCCGCGCTCCTTCGCATCCATCGCGTTCAGCACGACGAGGCGGGCGTCGTCGACCCAGCCGTCGGAATACACGAAGCCGCGCTTGATCGAGTCGATCAGCGGCGCGCCGGCCGCATGGCGGCGCATGTCGATGCCGCGCGAGCCGGGCAGCAGCTCGCGTTTCGCGAGGTGATCGTAGAGGAACAGGCCGATGCGGATCAGCCAGGCCGGGCGCAGGTTCGGCATGTGCGGCATCACGAAGCGCAGCGGCCACATGATGTGCGGCGCCGCGCGCAGCAGCGTTTCGCGTTCCTGCAGCGCCTTGCGCACCAGCCCGAACTCGTTGTACTCGAGGTAACGCAGGCCGCCGTGAATCAGCTTCGTGCTGGACGACGACGTGTGCGACGCGAGGTCGTCCTGCTCGCAGAGCATGACCGACAGGCCGCGGCCGGCCGCATCGCGCGCGATCCCCGCGCCGTTGATGCCGCCGCCGACGACGAGCAGATCGTAGCGATTCGGTTGGGTCACCTGCTGTCCTTATCGTCTGTTGAAATAGGGCGAACATGAAATGTTCGAATTCGAAATTTAACGAACGAAATCGAAAAAGTAAAGTTCGAAAAAGCGGGGCCAGTAGCGCGTGACACGATCCCGGACGATACTGGCGGAATCGACCGTTTCGCGAGGTGAATCATGCGTATTGGGATGTGGGCCGGCGCGTGCGCCGTCCTTCTGGCGGGGTGCAGCGCGGGGATGCCGCCGCTCGCCGGCAACTGGCGGGCGCCGTCGTTCGTCGACCTGCAGACGTCGTGCGGCGGCGCGGCGCGCGACTGGGGCGCGGACGCGCAGCCGGTTTACTCGACGCTGTACGACGCCTATGTGGCGAAACGGTATCGCGGGCTGACCGAAGCGAACTATTGTGCGTTCGTAAACGAACTTTCGACCCACTATGTGGCGCCTGACGCGGCGGCACGCGCCGGCTGGATCGCCTATTTCAACGGTGCGCGCGCGCAGGCCATCAGTTGGCGGGCGGCGGTCGACCCGACGCTGCGCGGCGGTTGAAGCTGACGGCGCCGAACGGGCAGAGGGAAGGCAGGAACGACCGCGCGGCCGGATGTCGGCCGCGCAATCAGGTTCAGGTCAGGGAACAGCGGGGTTTACGAATAGCGGTACTTGATGGATCGCAGCGCGGCGTCGCCGGTCTCGGTCACGCAGTATTTGCGCCCCGAGCCGAGCCCTTCCAGGCGGACGAGCTGCTGTTCGAGCAGGATGTCCAGTTCATCCCTATCCATGTCGCGCTGATCAGGCGCGTCCTTCACAAGCAAGAGCGTGGCGAATTCATGCGGACTCAGCATCGTTCTCTCCGTGGCAATCAGACTGCCCGCGCGGCCGGCGCATACGCCGCCGCGCGATACCCCGCGAGGGTATGGCTTGGGGGGAAAAGCTGCATTCGCCGGCCTGCGATTCGCACCGCCCTGGCACAGGCGGATCGGCGAACGGGCCGGGGAACTGGAGTCTAGTCGAGTGCGCGGGCAACGACAAATCGTGCCCCGTTAATTTTCCGTTTGACAGAAACGCACGCCACGAGCGGTCCGCGCGCGGCGCCAACTTCTTGATTTCACTTGAAGTTTCAGGTGCGGTGCAGCATCGCAACCGTCATTCCGCGACGTACACCTGCGTGCCGGCGGCGGCCACCGTGTCGGCCATTTCGGGCGGCAACGGCTTGTCGGTGAAGAGCGCGTGCACCTGGCTCAGATGGCCCTGGCGCACCAGCGCCGGGCGGCCGACCTTCGAATGGTCGGTCACGAGGTAGACCGTGCGCGCATGCTGCATGATCGCCTCGGCGACGCGTACCTCGCGCGTGTCGAAATCGCGCAGCGTGCCGTCGGCCTCGATCGCCGATGTGCCGATGATCGCGTAGTCGACCTTGAACTGGCGGATGAAGTCGATCGCGAGTTCGCCGACGATGCCCTTGTCCCACGGCCGCACGATGCCGCCGGTGATCAGCACCTCGCAGTCGGGGTAGCCGCTCATCATCGACGCGACGTTCAGGTTGTTGGTGATCACGTGTAGCCCGTGATGCCGGTTCAGCGCGCGCGCGACTTCCTCGGTCGTCGTGCCGAGGTTGATGAACAGCGACGCCTGGTCGGGGATGTGCGACGCCGCGAGCGCCGCGATGCGCCGCTTCTCGTCGTGGAACATCCGCTGGCGCGCCGTGTACGACACGTTCTCCGAGCTGGTTGGCAGGCTCGCGCCGCCGTGATAGCGGCGCAGCAGGTTCAGGTCGGCGAGCCAGTTCACGTCGCGGCGGATCGTCTGCGGGGTCACCGCGAAGTGCGCGGCGAGATCGTCGACGGTCACGAAGCCGTCGCGCTGCACCCATTCGAGCAATTCCTGCTGGCGCGCGTTGAGGGTGAGGCGGGGATCTCGGGTCATGGCTCGATGGTCGTGTCGTGAGACGGAGCGGGTATTGTAAGGGCGGTAACGGCGTTCGGCCGGCCTGCCAGCCGTCGGCGCACGCAATTCATGCGTGAATTGCATGGATTCATGTGACAAATGAATTTGCGCGATGGCGCTGATCGCGCTGCAATGGCGGATTGCCCGCTCGCGCGGGCACGTTCATTCAGCTTTCGACGAGGTGGTATCAATGAGTGGCTTCAACTGGCACAACCCGTATCCGACGACCCGCATTCCGGTGTTCGCGCGCAACGTCGTGTCGACGTCGCACCCGCTGGCCGCGCAGGCCGGGCTGCGGATGCTGTGGAAGGGCGGCAACGCGGTGGACGCGGCGCTGGCCGCCGCCGCCGCGATCACGGTCGTCGAGCCCGTGTCGTGCGGGCTCGGCGGCGATGCATTCGCGCTCGTGTGGGACGGCGAGCGGCTGTCCGGGCTGAACGCATCGGGCGTCGCGCCGGCCGCCTGGAACGTCGACTACTTCCGCAAGCGCCACGGCGAGGATGCGCGCGGCATCGCGAACAAGCCGACGCGTGGCTGGGACACCGTCACCGTGCCGGGCGTGATCGCGGGCTGGGAAGCGCTGCACGCGAAGTTCGGTTCGCTGCCGTTCGCGGATCTGCTCGAGCCGGCGATCGAGATCGCGGAGCGCGGCTATTCGGTGCCGCCGATCGTCGCGCACAAGTGGGCGGCGGCCGTTCCCGAACTGCAGGGCCTGCCGGGCTTCGCGGACACCTTCATGCCGCGCGGCCGCGCGCCGCTCGTCGGCGAACGCGTGTGCCTGCCCGGTCATGCACAGACGCTGCGCACGCTCGCGAAGGACGGCGCCCGTGCGTTCTACGAAGGGGCGCTCGCCGAGCGGATCGCCGCCTTCGCGCGCGAGGGCGGCGGCGCGCTGACCGAAGCCGACCTGCGCGCGTACCGGCCGGAATGGGTCGAGCCGATCGGCAAGCGCTTCGGTCGCCACACGATTCACGAGATCCCGCCGAACGGGCAGGGCATTGCCGCGCTCATCGCGCTCGGCATCGCCGAGCATGCGGGCGTGACCGAATGGCCGGTCGACTCGGTCGACTCGCAGCATCTGCAGATCGAGGCGATGAAGCTCGCGTTCGCGGACGTCTATCGCTACGTCGCCGATCCGCGCGCGATGGAGCTCACGCCCGAACAGATGCTCGACGATGCGTATCTCGCCGAACGCGCGAAGCTGATCGATCGCGCACGGGCGACGCACTTCGCCGCCGGCCGTCCGCATTCCGGCGGCACGATCTACCTGTCGGCGGCCGACGAGCGCGGGATGATGGTGAGCTTCATCCAGTCGAACTACATGGGCTTCGGCTCGGGCCTCGTCGTCCCCGGCACGGGCATTGCGCTGCAGAATCGCGGGCACGGCTTCTCGATGGACCCGGCTTCGCCGAACGTCGTCGCGGGCGGCAAGCGGCCGTTCCACACGATCATTCCGGCGTTCGTCACCGAGGAAGTCGACGGCCGCACCGAGGCCGTGATGAGCTTCGGCGTGATGGGCGGCGACATGCAGCCGCAGGGTCACCTGCAGACCATCGTCCGGATGCTCGGCTATGGTCAGCAGCCGCAGGCCGCGTGTTGCGCGCCGCGCTGGAAGGTCAACCGCGACTTCACGCTCGACGTCGAGGCGACGATGAACCGCGCGACCGTCGATGGGCTGGCCGCCCGCGGCCATACGATCAAGTCGATCGACGATCCTTACATGGATTTCGGTTCGGGGCAGTTCGTCTGGCGCCTCGATCCCGACGATCCTGAGCGCGGCTACGTGGCCGCGAGCGACAGCCGGCGCGACGGGCTGGCGGCCGGTTTCTGACGGATCGCTTCCAGCTTCCTTGGCAGTTTCCCGGTATCACGGGCGGCCCGACGGCCGCCCGTTTTCATTTGGCGCGGCGCCTGCCATCGAACGCGCGCAAGCGGTTTGAAGGACTCATCTAACGAACGGCAATAGACGCCGTGGAACTGCGCCCGTCGGGTATGGTCAGTGCTCTGGAGCACGAACATCAAAGTCCGGCTAAGATGCCAAGATGGTTCGGCCGGACCGATTCACTATAAACGCAAGTAAAACGCCGCCTGCGGATCGGCTGGCGCCTGTGCCCCAGGCATGGGCCGGCCTCCGCGCGACGACTGGGAGCGCACTACCATGGACACCAAAACGACGCATGTGATGCCGTGGCGTATCGAGGACATCGACCTGAACCGGATCGATCGTCAGCGTGCGGCCGCGAACGAGGATCTGCTGCTGCTGCTGTGCGCGTCGTCGTTCATCGAGAGCGGCTCGGATCTCTATACGAGCAATCTGAGCGAATTCTTCAATGACGATCCGGAAGTCTCCGCATGGCTCAACAATGCATGGGAGCCCGAAGAATTGCAGCACGGCCGCGCGCTGAAGGCGTACATCGCGCACGTGTGGCCCGAGTTCGACTGGGATACCGCCTTCGCGAATTTCTTTGCCGAGTATTCGAAGACCTGCTCGGTCGAGGCGTTCGAAAAGACCCGCGCGCTCGAAATGGTCGCACGCTGCGTCGTCGAGACGGGCACGGCCACGCTCTATCGCGCGATCAACGAATGCTCGGACGAGCCGGTGCTGAAGGAAATCACCGACAACATCCGCACCGACGAAGTGCGTCACTACAAGCACTTCTTCAAGTTCTTCAAGAAGTACAACCAGGTCGAAGGCAACGGCCGGCTCGCGGTGCTCGGGGCCCTCGCGCGCCGCGTGATGGAAATCAAGAACGAGGATTCCGAGATCGCGCTGCGCCACGTGTTCGCGATCCGCTATCCGGACCGCGTCGGCGACAGCCAGTACAACCGCGAGCGCGCCGCGCGCATCAACTCGCTGGTGCGGCGCAACCTGTCGGCCGACATGTGCGTGAAGATGCTGCTCAAGCCGCTCGACCTGCCCGCGAAGATCCAGCCGGGCGTCCACTATCCGCTCACGAAGATCACGCGGCACGTTTTCCTGCGCTGATCGCCGCGGCACGGCCCGGCGCGCGTATGCTGACGCATCCTCATCCGATCCGCGCCCGGGCCACGCCATCATGACCGATACCCATCGCCACGCGCTCGAACAATGGACGTTCGACGCGTGGCCGTCCGCCGTCGTGTCGCTGTTCGACGGCACCGCACTCGAGCGTCATGCCGACCTCGCCGCGTCGTTGATCGTCGCGACCGACGACGGCCAGTTGCGCACGACGCTGCTCGGCGTCGGCGAGATCTATGCACACGATGCGCGCACGCTGCTGATCGCGCTCTGGCCGCAGTCGCGGGCGGCGCGCGCGATCGAGCAACGGCGCACGGCCGCGTTGACGCTCGTCGCGGACGGGGCGTTCTTTCAGGCGCAACTGGAGATGGTGCCGCTCGAAGGGGACTTCGGCGGCCTGGCCGGATTCGCTGCGACGATCGCGCACGGCGATGCGCAGCGGGTCGGCTATGCGCGTCTCGCGACCGGCGTCACGTTCACGCTGGAAGGGGAGCGCGCCGCGGTGCTCGCACGCTGGCAACGCCAGATCGAGCACCTGCGGCGCGCGGCCGCGCGGCTTCAGTGACCGCGCTGGCCGCTGCGCGACGAACGGTTGCGGTTCGGATGCGCGGCGTTGCCGCTTGCCGGGCGGGCGCCGTTGCCGCCGCCTGCCGGACGTCCGCCGCTATTGCCACCCGCGCCGGCGCCGCCTTGCGTGCGCGGCTTCGCGGCCTTCTGCTGTGCGGCCTTCGGTTGCGCGTGGCCGTCGCGTTTCGCGGCCGGCTGGCCTGAGCCGCCGGCACGCGGCTGGCGATTGCCGCCGCCACCGCCACCGCCGCGCGGTTGCTGCTGCCCGCGGCGTTGCTGGATCGGCTCCGGCTTCGCGTTCGGATCGGGTTCGAAGCCCGCGATCACTTCCTGCGGGATCTCGCGCTTGATCAGCCGCTCGATGTCGCGCAGCAACTGCTTCTCGTCGACGCACACGAGCGACACGGCTTCGCCGGTCGCGCCCGCGCGGCCGGTGCGGCCGATGCGGTGCACGTAATCCTCGGGCACGTTCGGCAGGTCGAAGTTGACGACGTGCGGCAACTGGTCGATGTCGATCCCGCGCGCGGCGATGTCGGTCGCGACGAGCACCTGCAGCGTGCTGTTCTTGAATTCGGCCAGCGCGCGCGTGCGGGCCGACTGGCTCTTGTTGCCGTGGATCGCCATCGCGCTGATGCCGTCCTTCGTCAACTGCTCGGCGAGCCGGTTCGCGCCGTGCTTGGTGCGCGTGAACACGAGCACCTGGAACCAGTTGTGTTCGCGGATCAGGTGCGTGAGCAGCTCGCGCTTGCGGTCGCGGTCGACCGGGTGGATCTTCTGCGCGACGCTCTCGGCGGTCGTGTTGCGGCGGGCGACCTCGATCAGCGCGGGCGAGTCGAGCAGGCTGTCGGCGAGCGCCTTGATTTCATCCGAGAAGGTCGCCGAGAACAGCAGGTTCTGACGCTGCGGCGGCAGCTTCGCGAGCACGCGCTTGATGTCGTGGATGAAGCCCATGTCGAGCATCCGGTCGGCTTCGTCGAGCACGAGGATGTCGAGATCCGACAGGTCGATGGTCTTCTGCTGCATGTGGTCGAGCAGGCGGCCCGGCGTCGCGACGACGATGTCGACGCCGCGCTTGAGCGCATCGATCTGCGGATTGATGCTGACGCCGCCGAACATCACGGTCGAGCGCAGCTTCAGGTACTTGCTGTACGCACGCACGCTTTCCTCGACCTGGGCGGCGAGTTCGCGCGTCGGCGTGAGGATCAGCGCGCGCACCGCGCGTTTCGCGCCACGGTGCTCGGCGTAGAACGTGTGCAGGCGTTGCAGGATCGGCAGCGTGAAGCCGGCGGTCTTGCCGGTGCCGGTTTGTGCGCCGGCGAGCAGGTCGCCGCCGCCGAGGACGGCCGGGATCGCCTGCTGCTGGATCGGAGTCGGCGACGTGTAGCCGAGCTCGTTGACCGCCTTGACCAACGGTTCGGCCAGGCCGAGAGATTCGAAAGACATAGATACCACTCTTGAGTTTTATGATCGGCGATGCAGCGCGCGGCCCGCGCGGCAAACCTGCATCGCTAAACAGCCAAAAAGCAAAAGGGCGCGGCCGCGGTTTCCCGCAGCCGCGCCCCGTTTGTGTGAGCCGCTTCTTAGTCGAGCGGCGCGGAACGCAGGTCGCTCACCTGTTGCGGCGAGATCGGCGTACCGTTGTTACCCCAAGACATCCGGATATACGTGACGACCGCCGCGACTTCCTGGTTCGACAGTGACTGCGCGAACGGCGGCATCCCATACGGACGCGGATTCTTGAACGTGCTCGGCGGGTAGCCGCCATTCAGCACCATGCGGATCGGGTTGACCGCCGATTCCATCATGATCGAGTGGTTGCCCGCGAGCGGCGGATAGGCCGGCGGCTTGCCGGCGCCGGTTTCGGCGTGGCAGGTCGCGCAGTTGTCCGCGTAGATCTTCTTGCCCTGGTCGAACAGCGCGTTGCCGAACTGCTTCGACGGCTCGTACTGCATGTTCTTCGGCGCTTCAGCCTTCTGCGGGATCGACTTCAGGTACGTCGACATCGCGCGCGTATCTTCGTCGGTCATGTACTGCAGGCTGTTGTGGACCACGTCCGCCATCGGGCCGAATACCGCACCCTTCTGCGACACGCCGGCCTGCAGCAGGTCGGACAGCTCCTGCACGTGCCAGTCGCCGAGGCCGAGTTCCTTGTCGTTCGTCAGCGACGGCGCATACCAGTTCTGCAGCGGGATCAGGCCGCCGGCGAACGCCGACGAGCTCACCGGGCCGCCCATCATGTTGATCGACGTGTGGCACATCGAGCAGTGGCCGAGGCCTTCGACGAGATACGCGCCGCGGTTCCATTCGACCGACTTCGTCGGGTCCGGCTTGTATTCGCCTTCCTTGAAGAACAGCGTGCGCCAGCCGATCAGCAGGTTGCGGTTGTTGAACGGGAACTTCAGTTCGTGCGGACGGCTCGGCACCGACACCGGCGGGACCGAACGCAGGTACGCGTAGATCGCGTCCGAATCGGCGCGCGTGACCTTCGTGTAGCTCGCGAACGGGAAGCCCGGGTACAGCAGGCTGCCGTCCTTCGAGCGACCCGTGTGCATCGCGCGATAGAAGTCGTCCGACGTCCACTTGCCGATACCGTTCTGGTCGTCCGGCGTGATGTTCGGCGTGTACATCGTGCCGAACGGCGTCGCCATCGGCAGGCCGCCCGCGAACGACTTGCCGCCGCGCACGGTGTGGCACGCGATACAGTCGCCGACGCGCGCGAGGTATTCGCCCTTCTTGATCAGCGCGGCCTGGTCGGCCGGCGTGGCCGCGACGGCGGCAGCGCCGTGCAGCGTGTCGCTGCCCGGCCACAGGACCGGCACGAGGGCAGCAGCCGCGACGATCGCGACGGCCGAGATTGCAAACAGGGACTTGCGTTTCATTGTGTCTGTCTCCCTTGCCTTATTGCGGTTCGCTGCCGCAGGCGAGCGGAGTCTTCATCGAACGCGCCGGGGCCGGCACGGGGTTGGCGGGCGCCGGTTGCGCGGCGAGCCATGCGGTCACGGCCGTCACGTCTTCGTCGGAAAGCTTCGCGGCAATGTCGTGCATGCAGTCGGGTGCCTTCGCGTGGCGGTTGCCCGAGCGCCATGCGCCGAGCTGCGCGCTCAGGTAATCGGCGTGCAGGCCGACGAGGCCCGGGATCGCCGGCTGCATGCCGGTCAGGCCCGCGCCGTGGCAGGCCACGCAGGCGGGCAGCTTGCGGGCCGGGTCGCCCTGCGTGACGAGCTGCTTGCCGCGTGCGAGCGTCGCGGCCGGCAGCGTCGGCTTCGCCGGCGTCGGATACGGCGGACGTTCGGCCGAGAAGTGCTCGGCGATTTCGCGCAGGTAGTCGTCGTTCAGGTACGTCAGCAGATAGTTCATCGGCGGGTACTTGCGCCGGCCGTCACGGAAGTTGACGAGCTGGTTGTACAGGTACTCGGCCGGCTTGCCGGCAAGACGCGGGAAGTAATCGTTGTCCGTGCCCTGGCCGTGGACGCCGTGACATGCGGTACAGCCGCGCACGCGCTCGGCCATGGTATCGGGTGCCTTGAGCGGCGCCTGCTGGGCGTGCGCTTGCTCCGTGGGCTTGGTCTGCGCTTGGGCAGCGCTCATAAGGCCCGCGCCGCCGATCATCAGAACGGCGAGCAGCGGACGGAAGAGGCGTCTTGAAGACACACGAGACTCCATGTTTATTCGTCGGGGACCTTGTCCGGGCTACGATCGGCTCGGCGCATGGACGGCAGGACAGCCGGGCTGCTGCGACGCGGCATTCTATCATCGATGGGTAATGACGGCTATTTGACGAAAGGACATCGGTTCCTGTCTGTTTGCGACTTGCGACAATTTGACGCGCATTGCGGTCCGGGCGTGTGAACCGGCGTGCGTTTTCACCATCGAAGACCGTACACTCGCGGGTCGCGCGGCGCCGCCTCCGCCGCAGGTCCAGTCATTTCTCCCGTTTCCGGATTCATCGATGACGTTTTCTACCGTGCCGTTGCCTGCCTCACGCTGTCCGTCCCGCTGTCCGTCCCTTCGCAGCCGCCCTGCCGGCCTGCCGCTCGAGGGAGGGTGTGCGCGATGAAGTTCGACAGCTTGTGGATCGGTCAGGTCGCGCTCGCGGCGCTGATGGATGCGGCGTTCGCGATGGCGGTCGGCTCGGCGCTGCTCAAGGCATGGCTCGGCAAGGACGGCGCGCGGCCGGTCGTCGCGCCGTCGCATCCCGCATGGCTGCGCGCGCAACATTCGCTGGTCGCGGCGGCGCTGGCGCTGGTGCTCGCCGACCTCGGCTGGCTCGTCTACGAGGCCGCGGCGATGAGCGGCGCGGGGCTCGGCGGCGCGTTCGCCGCGATTCCCGTGATGCTGATGCAGACGCACACGGGCTTCGCGTGGAGCGTCGCGTTCGCCGGCGCGGTGGTGCTCGCGTTCGTCGCGCTCGCGAAGCCGGACGGCCCGCTCGCGCATGCGGTGCTGTGGCTCGCGGTGATCGTGGTCGCGGCCGGCAAGGCCTCGCTCGGCCATGCGGCCGATAGCGGCGTGCTGTCCGCGGCGGTCGGCGTGCAGACGCTGCACCTGCTGGCCACCGCCGTATGGGGCGGCCTCGTGCTCGCGGGCGGGCTCGCGGTGCTGCCCGCGCTGGGGACGTCGGTCGCGCGCGGCGCGCTGATCCGCATCGGCCAGCACCTGTCGCGCACGTCGATCGTCGCGGTCGTGTTCGTGCTCGGCACGGGCGTGCTCAACGCGATCCGCGGGCTCGGCGGCTCGCTCGCGCCGCTCGACGGCAGCACGTGGGGGCGCGTGTTGCTGCTGAAGCTGCTGCTCGTCGCACTCGCGCTCGTGCTCGGCGGGCTCAACCGCTTCTCGGCGCTGCCGCGCCTGCGCCGCACCGCGTCGACCGAGGACGCGCACACGTTCCGCAACATCCTGCATCTCGAAGGGATGACGATGATCGGCGTGTTCGTCGCGGCGGCCGTGCTGTCGTTCAGCGTGCCGGGGTTCGCGGCGCTCGGCTGACGGCCGAACGGGGCGGCACAGTGTAGGGCGCCGGCGCGCGCCGCGCCGCAGATGCAAGAACGGCCGCCCTGTCGGGGCGGCCGTGTCGAACGCCTCGCGCGGCGCATGCCGCGCAACGCCTCTTTCTTATCTCACGCGTTCATCACCACTCGGCGACGCTGCCGTCCGCGTGACGCCACACCGGGTTGCGCCAGCGGTGGCTGGTCTTCGCCATCTCGCGCACCTTCTCCTCGTTCACGTCGATGCCGAGCCCCGGGCCCTGCGGGATCGCGACGAAGCCGTCCTCGTAACGGAACACCTCGGGGTTGCGCAGGTAGTCGAGCAGGTCGTTGCCCTGGTTGTAGTGAATGCCCAGGCTCTGTTCCTGGATGAACGCGTTGTAGCTGACCGCGTCGAGCTGCAGGCACGCGGCGAGCGCGATCGGCCCAAGCGGGCAGTGCAGCGCGAGCGCGACGTCGTAGCTTTCCGCGAGCGTCGCGATCTTGCGGCACTCGGTGATGCCGCCCGCGTGCGATGCGTCCGGTTGGATGATGTCGACGTAGCCGCCCGCGAGGATGTGCTTGAAGTCCCAGCGCGAGTACAGCCGTTCGCCGAGCGCGATCGGCGTGTTGGTCTGGTTGACGATGTCGCGCAGCGCCTCGGCGTTTTCCGACAGCACCGGCTCCTCGATGAACATCAGCTTGTACGGATCGAGTTCCTTCGCGAGCACCTTCGCCATCGGCTTGTGCACGCGGCCGTGGAAGTCGACGCCGATCCCGACGTGCGGGCCGACCGCGTCGCGCACCGCCGCGACGTTCGCGATCACCTGTTCGACCTTGTCATAGGTGTCGACGATCTGCAGCTCTTCGGAGCCGTTCATCTTCACGGCCTTGAAGCCGCGCTCGACCACCGCGCGTGCATTGTTCGCGACGTCGCTCGGCCGGTCGCCGCCGATCCACGAATACACCTTGATGCGGTCGCGCACCTGGCCGCCGAGCAGCGCGTGCACCGGCACGCCGTGATGCTTGCCCTTGATGTCCCACAGCGCCTGGTCGACGCCCGCGATCGCGCTCATCATGATCGGGCCGCCGCGGTAGAAGCCCGCGCGGTACATCACCTGCCAGTGATCCTCGATCAGCAGCGGGTCGCGGCCGACGAGGTAGTCGGCCAGTTCCTGCACGGCGGCCTCGACCGTGTGCGCGCGGCCTTCGACGACCGGTTCGCCCCAGCCGATGATGCCCTCGTCGGTTTCGATCTTGAGGAACAGCCACCGGGGCGGGACGACGAACGTTTCGAGGCGGGTGATTTTCATGACGCGAGTCTCCATGATTGACCGGCGCGCCCGCGCGGGCGCGGCGCACGATCCGTGCTTTCGCGGTTATCCTAGCGTAGTCGAATAAAAAATAGTATTAATAGCATTAATGTGCAGATAGTGGGCAGTTCGCCCGACGGAGAACGATCATTCAACGCGACCTGCATGGACAGACGGCCTTCCGGCTCGCGACGGCGATCCTGCGCGGCGACTATCCGCCCGAATCGCTGCTGCCGAGGGAACCCGACCTGATGGAGATGTACGGCGTGAGCCGCACGGTGATGCGCGAGGCGCTGCGCACGCTGACGTCGAAGGGGCTCGTCGAATCGCGGCCGAAGGTCGGCACGCGCGTGCGGCCGCGCCGGGCGTGGAACCTGCTCGATGCCGACCTGCTCGACTGGTATGCGCGCGTCGCGCCGCCGCTCGCGTTCGCGCTGAAGCTGCAGGAGATGCGCGAGATGATCGAGCCGCACGCGGCCGCGTTGGCCGCGCGCACCCATACGCCCGAAGCATTCGACGCGATCGACGGCGCGGTGCGCGCGATGGCCGCCGCGCGCAACGTCGACGAATGGGTGCGCGCCGATCTGTGCTTTCACCTGAGCGTGCTGGAGGCCGGCGGCAACGAGCTGCTGGTGCCGCTCGGTGCGCTGATCGATCGCACGCTCGAGGCGCAACTGCAGCTGAATGCGCGCCGGGCGGACGTGTACAACGCGTCGCTTGCCGAGCATACGGCCGTCAGCGACGCGATTCGCGTGCGCGACGAGAACGGCGCGCGCCGCGCGATGGCGACGCTGCTCGCGGTGACGCGTGCCCGGATCGAGATGTCGTGACGGAAGCGGGCAGGCGGCGCTGGTGCCGTCAGGCGTTCGCGCAGCCGCCCGGCTTGTGGATGCGTTCCGTCGACGGCGGGTACTTCGCGAGCAGGCTCGCCGGCCGCCGCGGGCGCGCGACCAGGTCGCCGCCGCAGTTCGGGCAGCGGCCCTTCAGCACGTCGTCCGCGCAAGTCGCGCAAAACGTACATTCAAACGTACAGATGCGTGCTTCCGCCGAATCGGGCGGCAGGTCCTTGTCGCAGCATTCGCAGCCGGGGCGCAGTTCGAGCATGACGGTCTCCTGGGTCGGTGAGGGATGGCGCCGTCCGGACATTGCGGGCGACGCATGCGAGCGCTACTGTACGCGTTTGGATCGGCCCGGCCAACGGTGTCCCGCCGGGGCGCCGGCGATGTGCACGGGCTGCACCGGGAGACGACCATGCTTTATCGCGGAAGCTGTCATTGTGGCGACGTGACGTTCGAGGCGGAAGGCGACCTGCAGGGCGTGATGGCGTGCAACTGCTCGATCTGCCGGCGCAAGGGCGCGCTGATGTGGTTCGTGCCGCGCGATCACATGAAGCTGCTGACGCCCGACGAGAATCTTGCCACCTACATGTTCAACAAGCACGTGATCCAGCATCGCTTCTGCAAGCGCTGCGGGATTCACGCGTTCGGCGAGGGCGTCGATCCGAAGGGCACCGCGATGGCTGCGATCAACGTGCGCTGCCTCGACGGCGTCGACCTCGACGCGCTGCCCGTCACGCACTACGACGGCCGCTCGCACTGAGCGGCGCGCCGGTGCGGGTGCCTACCCGCCGCGATCAGGCGGTCAGGAAGGTTGCACGGCCGCTGCATTCGCCGCAGGCGTTTCCGCCTGCGGCGCCGGCCCCGCGGTGCGCGTGCCGGCGTCGGCCGGGCGTTCGATCAGCGGCGCGAGCGCCGGCGCCATCGACTTCAGCAACTGCACGGCCATCGCGCTCGTGAAGTCGTAGCGCGCCGCATACGGTTCGTGCGCGGTCGCCGTCAGCACGCCGAAGAACCGGTCGCCGATCGCGAACACGAAGGTGCCGCTGCGGTTGACCTTGCGCGACTCGATCAGCCGCGCGCCGCGCGCATAGACGTTGAAGCGCTGGTCGCCCGTCCCCGTCTTGCCGTACACGTCGAGCGTCTTGCCGTCCGGCAGCGTGAGCCCGCCGGCGAGGCGGCGCGCGGTGCCGTGGAGCACGACGTCGCGCAGCAGCGTGTGCGCCACGTTGACGATCTCCGGCGACAGCACCGGCTGCGGCTGGGCGGCCGCGCGCACGAAACGCGTTTCGTACGGCGTGCCCTTCGCGAAATCGAGCCGCGTGATCGTCTCGGTCGGCGCCTTCTGGCCACCGTTCGCGATCAGGCCGATCAGTTTCGCGAGCGCGTCGGGCTGGTCGCCTGATGCGCCGATCGCGGCCGCATAGGACGGCGTCACTTCCGCGAACGGGTACCCGAGCGCGCGCCACGACTTCGTGATCTCCGCGTACGCGCGCAGCTCGACCATGCGGCGGATGCGCCGGTCCTGCGTCGCGTGGTAGCGGGTCTTGTACAGCCACGAATACGTGTAGAAACGCGTATCGCGGCTGTCGCGCTGAACCTCGGCGAGCGACGCGCCCGGGTGCGCGCGCAGGTAGTTGAGCGTCCACAGCGCGAGCGGATGGACGCTCGCGATATAGCCGCGGTCGTTGAGGTTGAAGCGGTCGATCGCGTACTTCGCGTAGAGCGCGGCGAGATCGTCGTCGGACAGCGTCGCGGCCGGCGTGCCCTTCAGTTGCGCGCGCATCTGCGCCGAGAACCACGCGAGCGACTCGTTCGGCGCGACGCTGCGCAGCACCGTCGCGAGCTTCGGCGGCGACTTGCGTACGTCGCGCAGCATCAGCGCGAGCGCGTCGTCGGGCGCCTTGCCCGCATAGCGCGTGTAGTAGCGCTTCACGTAGACCTGGCTTTCGCCGTCGACGAATTGCTGCAGGTAATGCTGGCGCTGCGCGGGATCGTTGAGCCACGACGACGACGGCCCGGCCGCCTGCAGCGTTTCATAGTGAACGATGTCGCGCATCAGCCGCACGAACACGAGGTTGACCGAGTGCTCGAATGCCGCGTGCAGCGTCAGGATGCGGCCGTTGTCCGACTTCTCGAAGTTGGAGAACACCTGCGCGCCGCCGCCCGTGTAGAACACGTCCGGGCTCGCCGAATATTTGCGCTCGACGGACGCATCGAGCATCGCCTGCAGCGAGCGGTCGCGCGTATGCGACAGGTAGTCGAGCGCCCAGCGCGACAGCCCGTCGATCGGATCGGGCTTCACGCGCGCCAGCTCCGCGTTCGACAGGTTCGCATAGCGCGCATGCAGGTCGGAGACGATCTGCAGGTACGTGATCAGCGTGCGCAGCTTCGCGGTCGAGCCGAGGTTGATGCGGCCGCCGCGATTCACGTCGAACGGCTGGTTCACGCTGTCGGTCTGTACGCGCAGCATGTTCGCGCCGTTGCGGTGCTCGTACAGCGTGAAGCTGTACGTGAGGTGCGACGGGTCGTCCTTCGGCGCGAGCATCTCGAAACCGTACAGGCCGGCGGCCTGCGCACCGTCGCGCGTCGACGCCCGCGCGAGCTGCTCGGCGACCGCCTGCTGCACGCCGTTGTCGAGCGTGCTGGTAGCCTGCAGGTCGAGCTGGTCGAGCTGGTACAGGTCGCTGATGCCCAGCGCCGACAGCAGCGACGCGCGCGCGGAGGTGACGGCCTTGCGCGACACGAACGACTGCACGCGCGCGGCGGCCGGCGGCGCGCTGCGTTCGATCTGCGCGGCGAGCGCGGCATCGCGCAGCGCGGGCGAGATCATCCCGCCGTTGGACAGCAGCCGCAGGTAGCTGTCGGTCAGCTTCTGCAACGTCGGATAGCCGCGGTTGAGGAAGTACGACGGCGCGCGCTGCGCGATCAGCAGCGACAACACTTCGCGGAACGTCTTGCCTTGCTGGTCGACGTTGTCGCCGGTCGTCGGCGCGGAGAGGATGCGGTTCACGTCGTTGAAGTCGCGGCCGTACCACGCGGCGAGACCGTCGCCGATGCCGGTGATTTCGCCCACGTGCGGCCGCGCGGCGAGCGGCACCGAGTTCAGGTAGCGCACGACGATCGTGCGGCGCGCGAGCATCGTCTGCGGGCCGTTCAGGTAGGCGCGCACCGACGCGGACGCGATCTGCCGCAGCTTTTCGGGCGGCGTCGCGGTGCGGCCCTCGGGCGAATGGCGGAATTTCTCGATCTGCGTCGCGAGCGTGCTGCCGCCCGGGCGCGCCTGATGGCGGTTGACGACGTGCAGCGCCTGGTCGGCGAGCGCGCGGCTGAAGCGTCCCCAGTCGATCGCCGGGTTGCGGTTCGGTTCGTTCGCATCGAGCAGGTAGCGATCCTCGATGAACAGCAGCGAATCGGTGATCACGCGCGGCACCGTGTCGAAGTCCGCGTAGACGCGCTGCGGAAACACGGTCGCGAACAGCGGCGAGCCGGTCGAATCGAACAGCATCAGGCCCGTCTGGTCTTTCTCTTCATAAGGAAGGAACAGCCCGCGCTCGCCGAGCGCCAGCATCCGCTGCGAATCGCGCGCCTGCTCGCTGACGACGAAGCCGCGCGCGAGCAGCCGCTGCTGGAACGCGGGAATCATCGCATAGCCGAAGCGCTGGTCGTACGGGCCGTTCGCGGGGAAGCGGATGTGATCGCTCGGCCCCGCTTCGACCGTATAGCCGACGTCGCGGGTGAGCTCGGACAGGTAGCGCGCCTGCAGCCGGGAGGTTTCGATCTCGGTCTGCACGAGTCGCGCGACGATCGCGAGCGCGATCAGCAGTGCGGCCAGCAAGGACCACTTGACCCACGTCCACACCGAGGCGGGACCGGTCACGCGCGGCAGGATACGATTCAGCGGCCGATTCATGGCGGCGTCTCCCTGAGGGCGCGGTTATCCGGCCGCACCCCATTAAGGATTAGTGTAGTCCTCCGCGGCGGGCTGCCAAGAGCGGTCGACTACCGAGATGCGCCGGCGCAACAGGCGTGCCCATACCCGCCGGGCGACGGGTCGACGGCCGTGAGAGCGCCTGCCGGCGCGCCGCTCCGGCCAGGCGCGGGGCGAGTGCGACTCGAGCAGGCGACGGCGAATCGGCATGAAAAATCGTGCGCGATGCCGTCCTGCATTCAACTGACGAAATGGTCGATCAGGTGATCGACGAAAAGTCGGGCCTTGCGCGGAAAGTGCCGGCGGCTCGGGTACGCGACGTTCATCTCGAGGGCCTCGAGCCGATAGCCGGGCAGCAGTGCGAGCAGCCGGCCGTCGTCGAGATCCGACTTGACGAGGAAGTCGGGCAGGACCGCGATGCCCATGCCGGACAGCGCCCAGTTCCGGATCAGCCCGACGTTGTTCGACGACGCGGACTTGTTCGGGCGTACGGTGATGCGCGTCTGGTCGTGATCGAACGACAGGTATTCGCCCATGAAATCGGCATGGAACGCCAGGCAGGCGTGCGACGCGAGATCCTGCGGATGCGCGGGCGTGCCATGCCGCTCGACATATTGCGGTGCGGCGCAGACGAGCTGCTTGAGCCGCGTGAGCGGGCGCTTCACCAGCGTGTTGTTGCTGATGTGCTGGGACAGCAGCAGCCCGACGTCGAAGCCCTCCGACACGAGGTCGACGTGACGGTCCACGATCGTGACTTCCGGCACGATGGCCGGATGGCGCATCTTGAACGCATCGATTGCCGGTGCGAGCACGTGCATCCCGAACATGACCGGCGCGGCGATTTTCAGCGATCCGATCGGTTCGTGATGCATCGAGGCGATCGTGTCCTCCACCCGGTCGATTTCGTCGATCACGTGACGTATCTGCGCCAGATAGAGGTGGCCTGCGTCGGTCAGCGACAGGCTGCGGGTGGTGCGATTCAGCAGGCGTGCGCCGAGCCGGTCCTCGATGCTCATGACGAGGCGGGTGGCCGATGAGTTGGAGATGTTCAGTTCCGTGGCGGCGCGCGCGAAACTGCGAAGTTCGGCGACCTTGACGAATAGTCGCATCGGTAGGAGTTCGTCCATTTTTTTATCGATAAACAGAAAGCGTTGATTGAATTCTATCTATCGGCTTGCTTAATTTTAACGGCCTGTTTTCGTGAATGTTTATTGTGGAGCCGCGTATTTATCGGGTATGCGAACGGTCGGAGAATGATGGGTTTTGAGATGTGAGGAGCGTCGAATGAATGATTCGAGGTGAATTGCTATTAAACCTTTTTGATGTATTTGTATTTAGTAATTGTACGAAAATATAGGCTAATTTTTGGGTTAAAGCATCAGACATTATCGATGCGATGGGGTGCCGAACCGGATGCGTCCCTGTCGCCATGGCAACGTCGCGCGATCGTGCCGGCGCGAGCCTCGACGGAACAGTGGATCGGGTAGCCGCAGGCGATCGGGTTCGGCGCATCGCGGCGCGTGAGCATGCCGTGGCGCCGAATCGCCGTGCGCGGCGAATACCTGATGGAGCGACCGGCCGATGCGGAAGGCGCGTGTCGCGGCCGCGGCGAGCGGTGATATGCTCGCGGGACGCCCGCGACCGACGGGCGGTTTCACGATGCCCGTGCGCGGTTGCGTTGCGCGGCGTTTCCGAGGGAAGAACCGACATCATGAGCCGCAAATTCATTCTGAAGGGCGACACGACCGATCACGGCGGCGTCGTGCTCGAAGGGATCGCCAATTCGTCGTTCGACGGGCGCGAACTCGCGTATCTCGGCGCAGCCGTGTTCTGCGCGGCGTGCAAGTCGCCGGGCGTGATCGTATCGGACGGCGGCGAGCGCACGATGACCGTGATGGGCAAGGTCGTCGCGCTCGAACACGACCTGTGCCAGTGCCAGTGCACACCGCTACCGAAACTGATCCCCTCGCAGGCAACCGGGACGATCTCGGGGTGACCTTCGCCGCGCGGCGGCGCCCGTCATCCGCGCGACATCGAAACCCCGACGCCCGCCGTCAGACGCTGCCTTCGGTCTCGATCACGAGGATGCGCGCGGCGCCGAGCGGATGCGCGACGTGCTCGGTGCCGACCGTCGCATGGAAGACGTCGCCCGTTTCGAGTACCGTCGCGTGCTCGACGCCCGCTTCGCGGTAGCGCATCTCGACGCGGCCGTCGAGCACCGCGAACACCTCCTCGCCGTCGTTCACGTGCCAGCGATACGGCTCGTCGGTCCAGTGCAGCCGCACCGTGATGCCGTTCAGGTTTGCGATGTCGAGGGCGCCCCACGCACGGTCCGCCGTGAATGCGGCACTCCGGATGATGTTCATCGAGGTGTTCTCCGGCACGCGCGTGCGCTGCTTTCCAGTGATTGTTCCGACATCCGCATCTCCCGTTCCGCATTCAGCGCGACGTGGCGCGCAGCGCCTGCTCGATGATCTGCTTGCGCTTCGCGAAGCCGGCGGCCGAACGTTCGGTGACGCGCTTCACGACCGCGGCCGGCGCGGTGTCGGGCGAGCCCGCGTCGAACGGCGGCGCGGGCGCATATTCGAGTTGCAGCTGGATCGCCTGCGCGGCTTCGTCGCCGACCAGCTCCGCGGCGATCGTCAACGCGAAGTCGATACCAGCCGTCACGCCGCCGCCCGTGACGAGGTTGCCGTCGCGCACGACGCGTTCGCGCACGGGTATCGCACCCAGCGGTTCGAGCAGCGCGTGGAACGCCCAGTGCGTCGTCGCGCGCCGCCCGCGCAGCAGGCCGGCCACGCCCAGCAGCAGCGAGCCCGTGCAGACCGACGTCACGTAGCGCGCGGTGGCCGCGCGCTGCTGCACGAACGCGATCGTTTCGGCATCGAGCAGCAGTTCGTTGATGCCGATGCCGCCCGGGATGCAGATCACGTCGAGCGGCGGGCAGTCGTCGAACGTACAGGTCGGCGCGAGCGCGAGGCCGCTGCTCGACGCGACCGCGTCGCGCGACTTCCACACCAGATGGACGGTTGCGTCCGGCAGCGACGCGAGCACGTCGTGCGGGCCGGTGAGGTCGAGTTGCTGGACGCCCGGAAAGACGAGAAGGCCGATATGCAGGGTCATGCGAAAGCTCCGACAGGGAAGGGGCGCGCCGTTCGGCACGGGATGGACAGGTCGATTCTAGGCGCGTAGTGTTTGGCGAAATTGCCATATCACCCACGTTTTCAGCCAATCGCCATGCCTGCCGCCCCGCGTTCGATCCTGGTCCTCGCGTTTCCCCGTGCGCAACTGCTCGATGTGACGGGCCCGTTGCAGGTGTTCGCGTCCGTCAACGAGCTCGCGCTGGAGCGCGGGCAGCCGGCGCCGTATGCGCCGCGCGTCGTGGCCGTCGAAGCGGGGCCCGTCGAGACGTCGTCGGGTCTCGTCGTGATGGCCGAGTCGCTGCGTGCGGCCGCGCGCCGTCCCGACACGCTGATCGTCGCCGGCGGCAAGGGCGTGCACGCGGCGTCGAAGGACGCGCGGGTGGTACGCTGGGTGCGGCAGCAGGCCGGGCGCGCGCGGCGCGTGGCGTCGGTCTGCACCGGCGCGTTCCTGCTCGCCGAGGCCGGCCTGCTCGACGGGCGGCGCGCGGTCACGCACTGGGCGCGCTGCGACGAATTCGCGGCGCGCTACCCGAACGTGCGCGTCGAGCCGGACCCGATCTTCATCCGCGAAGGTGCGCTGTGGACGTCGGCCGGCGTGACGGCCGGCATCGATCTCGCGCTCGCGCTGGTCGAGGAGGATCTCGGGCGGGCGACCGCGCTCGACGTCGCGCGCGAACTCGTCGTATTCCTGAAGCGTCCGGGCGGGCAGGCGCAGTTCAGCACGATGCTGTCGATGCAGCGCACCGCCGACCGGTTCGGCGAGTTGCACGCATGGATGGCCGAGCACCTGACGGCCGACCTGTCGGTGCCCGCGCTCGCCGAGCGCGTGAGCATGAGCGAGCGCAGCTTCGTGCGCCACTATCGCGCGGAAACCGGCCGAACGCCCGCGCGTGCGGTCGAGCAGATCCGTGTCGAGGCCGCGCAACGCCTGCTCGGCGAAACGACATGGCCCGTCAAGCGGATCGCCGGGCGTTGCGGCTTCGGTTCGGAGGAGACGCTGCGGCGCAGCTTCGTGCGCGTGCTGGGCGTATCGCCGCAGGGATATCGCGAGCGGTTCGTGCGGTGACGGTTGACGGATGAGCGGGGCCGCGGCGGCCGCTACCCGGAACTGAACGGAAACCGGTCGGTTTCCAGTCCGAAGCGTCGAAACTATTCAGGATCGGAGAACAATAGGCGGGGGCTTGTGCCGCGCCCGCCGCGCGCTCTATTCTGTCCCGTTGGCGATTCGAAGGGGGAAGCAGCATGGACCGCATCCAGGCAATGGAGGTTTTTACCCGCGTGGTCGACGCGAACAGCTTTACGCGGGCGGCCGACACGCTCGCGATGCCGCGCGCATCGGTGACGACCATCATCCAGAATCTCGAGGCGCTGCTCGGCGTGCGCCTGATGCACCGGACCACGCGCCGGCTGTCGCTGACGCCGGAGGGCGCCGCGTACTACGAGCATTGCATGAAGATCATCGCGGAGATCGCCGAGGCCGATGCGAGTTTCCAGGCCGGCAACCGCAAGCCGAGCGGCGTGCTGCGCGTCCACATGCCGAGTTCGCTCGGGCGGCGCGTCGTGCTGCCGTCGCTGTCGATCTTCCGGCAGCGCTATCCGGACATCACGCTCGAGCTGGGGCTGTCCGACCGCTACGTCGATCCGGTCGAGGAGGGCATCGACTGCATGATCCGGGTCGGGCCGCTCGAGGATTCGTCGATGGTCGCGCGGCGTATCGGGATGCTCAAGCGCGTGACGTGCGCGTCGCCCGATTACCTCGCCCGTCACGGCGAGCCGAACGAGATTGCCGATCTCGTCGAGCATCACGCGGTGAATTTTCGCTCGAGCCACGGCGCGCGGGCGATTCCGTGGGTGTTCATGATCGACGGCAAGCCGTTCGAGGTGCGGATGAACGGCAGCGTCACGGTCAACGACTCCGATGCGTACGTGACGTGCGGGCTCGAAGGCTTCGGGATGATCCAGCCGACGCTGTTCATGGTGCTGCCGCACCTGCTCGACGGCTCGCTGGTCGAGGTGCTGCCGGACAGCAATCCGAAGCCGAAGCCGATCTCGATCGTCTACCCGCACAACCGGCATCTGTCGCAGAAGGTGCGCGTGTTTGCGGACTGGATCGCGGAGGTGTTCGAGTCGACGCCGGCGCTGGAGGGCGGGGAGAACTGGCGGGGGAAGGTGCGGGCGGAGACGCCGGATGCGCAGCGCGGAGCGGTGGTGGCGTAGTCCTGGCGCAGCGCGCGGCCTGAAGGCGGGCAACGCGCGACGCCGCGTGCGCCGGATGAAGCAATGAAAAAAGCCGCTGTTTCTTTCGAAACAGCGGCTTTTCGCATTTGGTGGCGAATCAGGGATTCGAACCCCGGACCTGCGGATTATGATTCCGTCGCTCTAACCGACTGAGCTAATTCGCCGTGAAGACTTGAATTATGTCGATCGGCCGGTCAGCTGTCAATAGCTTTTTCCATCTTTCCCGAAAAAAGTTGCCAGTCGCCGTGCCGACCTCCATCGTGGCGGGAGCCAGTCACCGGAAGGAGATCCTCCGCTGGCCATCCCCGCCGCACCCTCGACATCAATCCTGCGCGTAGATGTCCGAGTCCTTCGTCTCCTTGACGAACAGCAGGCCGATCACGAACGTGGCCAGCGCGATCACGATCGGATACCAGAGCCCCGAGTAGATGTTGCCCTTCGCCGCGACGATCGCGAACGCGGTCGCCGGCAGGAAGCCGCCGAACCAGCCGTTGCCGATGTGATAGGGCAGCGACATCGACGTGTAGCGGATTCGCGTCGGGAACATCTCGACCAGCATCGCGGCGATCGGGCCGTAGACCATCGTCACGAAGATCACGAGGATCGTCAGGATCACGATCGTCATCGGCCAGTTGAGTTGCGCCGGGTCGGCCTTCGCCGGGTAGCCGGCCCCCTTCAGCGTCGACGCGAGCGTCTTGTCGAACGCCGCGCCCTGCGCCTTCGCGTCGGCCGCCTTGCCGTCGTAGGTCTGGATCACCGTGTCACCGACCTTGATTTCGGCCTGCGCGCCGGCCGGCGCCGCGACGTTCTCATAATTCAGGCCGGCCTTCGCGAGCGCGCTCTTCGCGATGTCGCACGAGCTGGTGAACTTCGACGTGCCCACCGGGTTGAACTGGAACGAGCAGGTGGCCGGATCGGCGAGGACCGTGATCGGCGCCTTCTGCGTCGCGAGTTCGAGCTGCGGGTTCGCGTAGTGCGTGAGCGCCTTGAACAGCGGGAAGTAGGTCAGCGCGGCGATCAGGCAGCCCGCCAGGATGATCGGCTTGCGGCCGATCTTGTCCGACAGCGAACCGAAGAACAGGAAGAACGGCGTGCCGATCAGGAGCGCGATCGCGATCAGGATGTTCGCGCTGGCGCCGTCGACCTTCAGCGTCTGCGTGAGGAAGAACAGCGCGTAGAACTGGCCCGTGTACCACACAACGGCCTGGCCGGCCGTCAGGCCGATCAGCGCGAGGATCACGATCTTCAGGTTCTTCCACTGGCCGAATGCTTCGGTCAGCGGCGCCTTCGACGTCTTGCCTTCCGCCTTGATGCGCAGGAACACCGGCGATTCGTTCAGTTGCAGCCGGATCCACACCGACACCCCGAGCAGCAGGATCGATGCGACGAACGGCACGCGCCAGCCCCAGCTGCCGAACGCTTCCTCGCCGATGAACGTGCGCACGCCGAGGATCACGAGCAGCGACAGGAACAGCCCGAGCGTGGCCGTCGTCTGGATCCAGGCAGTGTAGAAGCCGCGCCGGTTGGCCGGCGCATGCTCGGCGACGTAGGTCGCCGCGCCGCCGTACTCGCCGCCGAGCGCGAGGCCCTGTAACAGCCGCATCGCGATGAAGATCACGGGGGCGGCGATGCCGATCGACGCGTAGCCCGGCAGGAAGCCGACCACGAACGTCGAGACGCCCATGATCACGATCGTCACGAGGAACGTGTGCTTGCGGCCGACGAGGTCGCCGAGCCGGCCGAACACGATCGCGCCGAACGGCCGCACCGCGAAGCCGGCGGCGAAGCCGAGCAGCGTGAAGATGAAGGCGGCGGTCGGATTGACGCCGGAGAAGAAGCTCTTGCTGATGTAGGCCGCGAGCGAGCCGGCCAGGTAAAAGTCGTACCACTCGAACACGGTGCCGAGCGACGACGCGAAGATCACCTTCTTCTCTTCGCCCGTCATCGGCGAGTGCGAAATTTGCCCGCCTAACGTTGCCATGAATCGTCTCCAAGTCCCTTGATATAGATGTGCGGCCGCCTTGGGAGGGGCGGGCCTGTCGACGATTATTGGCACGGAAACTTACGGCGCACTGACTTGCGCGTACAAAACGACTGCGCGTTAACCCGTGTCGAATCGGTCGCTTCGCGTGTCGATCGTGGCGTGAACGTCCGGTAAAGCGCCGGTTTCTGCGTATTGGCGCCGCGCCGTGGCGGCACGCGTCAGGGTTAATCCGGGGCGGTATCGGTCAGCGGCAGGCTGATGCGCACCAGCGTGCCGGCGAGGCGCGGCGCGTGCTGGTAGACGTGATCGTCGAGCGTCAGCGTGCCGCCGTGCTGCGTGGCGATCTCGCGCACGATCGCGAGCCCGAGGCCGCTGCCGTCGCCTTCGCGGCCGAGGATCCGGTAGAAACGCTCGACGACGCGCTCGCGCTCGCCGGCCGGGATGCCGGGGCCGGTATCCTCGACCTCGAGATGCACGCGCCGCGCCGCGCGCTCGGCCCGTACGCGCACCGTGATGCGGCCGCCTTCGGGCGTATAGCGGATCGCGTTGTCGACCAGGTTGCCGAGCATCTCGCGCAGCATCACCGGGTTGCCGTCGACCTCGAGCGGCGCGTCGTCGTCCGGGCCTTCGTACCCGAGGTCCATGCGTTTCGCGAGCGCGGCCTGCACCCAGTCGCGCACGGTGCGCCGCGCGAGCGAACCGATCTCGACCGGCTCGAACGTCAGCCCGCTCGCGCGGTTCTCGGCGCGCGCGAGCGCCAGCAGTTGCGTGACGAGCCGCGCGGCCTGCTCGGAGCTCGTCGCGATCTGCTCGAGCGAGCGCTGGACGTCGGGTGGCACCGGGTGGCGCAGCGCGAACTCGGCCTGCGTGCGCAGGCCCGCGAGCGGCGTCTTCATCTGGTGCGCGGCATCGGCGATGAAGCGTTTCTGCAGCGCCATGTTCTGTTCGAGGCGCGCGAGCAGGTCGTTGAACGACGTGACGAGCGGCTCGATCTCGGGCGGCGCGCGCTGCGCCTCGACGGGCGACAGGTCGTCGGGCCGCCGCGCGCGGATGTGCGCCTGCAGCGCGTTGAGCGGCGCGAGCCCGCGCGACAGCCCGAACCAGACGAGCAGGATCGCGAGCGGCAGGATCACGAATTGCGGCAGGATCACGCCCTTGATGATGTCGTTGGCGAGCGCGTTGCGCTTGTCGAGCGTCTCGCCGACCTGCACGAGCACGGGCTGCGCGCCGCTCGCCTGCGGCAGCGCGACGGTCGTATACGCGACGCGCACGTCGTTGCCGCGCAGCAGATCGTCACGGAACACGACGACGCCCGGCGGCGGGCGGTCCTCGTCACGCGGCAGCGGCATGTCGGCTTCGCCGGCGACCAGCTCGCCGCGCGTGCCGAGCACCTGGAAGTAGACGCTGTCGATGTTGTCCGCGCGCAGGAAGTCGCGCGTCTGCTCCGGCAGCGTCAGCTCGGCGACGCCGTTGACCGGATGGATCTGGCGCGCGAGCACGTAGGCGTTGGTCTCGAGCGCGCGATCGAACGGGCTGTTCGCGATCGTTTTCGCGACGAGATAGGTGACGGCGATGCTCATCGGCCACAGCAGCAGCAGCGGCGCGAGCATCCAGTCGAGGATTTCGCCGAACAGCGAGCGCGGGCGCGGCGTTTCGGGCGATTCGGTCTCGTCGGGCGGCGCGAACGGGTTCTCGTAGCGCGCGTCGCGCGCCTCGTCGGCAGCCGACGACGGCGCGCCGGTCGGGTGGCGGGAAGGGGAATGGGCCGGCGTGGCCATCGCGGCGCCGCCCGGCGTCAGCGCAGCGGCGTGCCGGCCGCCGCGGGCTGGGGCGCCGCCGTGTCGGCCGGCGTCGCGGGCGCGACCTTCTCGAGGCAATAGCCGAGGCCGCGCACGGTCGAGATCCGCACGCCGCTCGGTTCGATCTTCTTGCGCAGCCGGTGCACGTAGACTTCGATCGCGTTGTTGCTGACTTCCTCGCCCCATTCGCACAGATGATCGACGAGCTGTTCCTTCGACACGAGCCGGCCGATCCGCTGCAGCAGCACCTCGAGCAGGCCGAGCTCGCGCGCGGAGAGATCGAGCACGTGATCGTTCGCGTACGCGATGCGGCCGACCTGGTCGAACGCGAGCGAGCCGTGGCGCACGACGGTCGGGCCGCCGCCGGCGCCGCGCCGGGTCAGCGCGCGCACGCGCGCCTCGAGCTCGTTGAGCGCGAACGGCTTGGCCATGTAGTCGTCGGCGCCGAGGTCGAGCCCTTTCACGCGTTCGTCGACGCTGTCGGCGGCGGTCAGGATCAGCACGGGGAGATTGGAATTGCGCGCGCGCAGGCGCTTGAGCACGTCGAGCCCGGACATTTTCGGCAGCCCGAGATCGAGGATCAGCAGGTCGAAAGTCTGCATCGACAGCGCGGTGTCGGCGTCGACGCCGCTCTTCACGTGATCGACGGCATAGCCCGATTGGCGGAGTGACCGGGTGAGGCCGTCCGCGAGTATGCTGTCGTCTTCGGCGATGAGAATTCGCATGTTGCTGACCGGTGCCGGCAGGGCGTTCGCGCCGGCGCGGCTGTCTCCGAAGTTATTCGTGCACAACGCTTTGCATTGCGGGCTTGCACAAAACACTGTTTTTTTATACAGTGTCTGCATTCGTGGGCAGCGCTTGAAGCGAGCGCGCCTCCAACAGACGCTGCTCATCATAGCAAAGGACGATTCATGGAAGATAGCAAGAAGGGCTCCGGGATGACCGCCGAGAAGAGCAAGGCGCTGGCGGCCGCACTCGCACAGATCGAGAAGCAGTTCGGCAAGGGCTCGATCATGCGCATGGGCGACGGCGAGGCGGCCGAGAATATCCAGGTCGTCTCCACGGGGTCGCTGGGTCTCGACATCGCGCTGGGCGTCGGCGGCCTGCCGCGCGGCCGGGTGGTCGAGATCTACGGACCGGAATCGTCCGGTAAAACCACCCTCACGCTGCAAGTCATCGCTGAACTGCAGAAGATCGGCGGCACGGCAGCCTTCATCGACGCCGAGCACGCGCTCGACGTCCAGTACGCGTCGAAGCTCGGCGTGAACGTGCCGGAACTGCTGATCTCGCAGCCGGACACCGGCGAGCAGGCGCTCGAAATCACCGATGCGCTGGTGCGCTCGGGCTCGATCGACATGATCGTCATCGACTCGGTCGCGGCGCTCGTGCCGAAGGCCGAAATCGAAGGCGAGATGGGCGATTCGCTGCCGGGTCTGCAGGCTCGCCTGATGTCGCAGGCGCTGCGCAAGCTGACCGGCACGATCAAGCGCACGAACTGCCTCGTGATCTTCATCAACCAGATCCGGATGAAGATCGGCGTGATGTTCGGCAACCCGGAAACCACCACCGGCGGCAACGCGCTGAAGTTCTATTCGTCGGTGCGTCTCGACATTCGCCGGATCGGCTCGATCAAGAAGAACGACGAGGTGATCGGCAACGAAACCCGCGTGAAGGTCGTCAAGAACAAGGTGTCGCCGCCGTTCCGCGAAGCGATCTTCGACATCCTGTACGGCGAAGGCATTTCGCGTCAGGGCGAGATCATCGATCTTGGCGTGCAGGCGAAGATCGTCGACAAGGCGGGCGCCTGGTACAGCTACAACGGCGAGAAGATCGGCCAGGGCAAGGACAATGCGCGTGAATTCCTGCGCGAGAATCCGGAAATCGCACGCGAGATCGAAAACCGCATCCGCGAATCGCTCGGTGTCGTCAGCATGCCCGATGGCGTAGCCAACGAAGCCGAGGTGTTGGACGAAGAAGAGTAATGGTTGTGCGCCGAGGTCAGGCTGGCGAGCCGGAGGAGAGCGACATGCCCGAAACGGCGGGTCGCTCCGGCCGGCGAGCCGGTTCCTCGGGCGCCGACCGGCGGGACGCAGGCGGCAACGCCGCGAACCGCACCGCGACGAGGGCATCCGACGATGCCCTCGTTTCATTTGAGATTGCCGCACCGGACGATCCGTTCGACGACGATGAGTCGTTCGACGCGCATGATCGCTCGCGCCGTCGCGTGTCCGGTGTCCGCTTCCCGGGCGATCGCGCCCCGGCCGATCGCACAGCCGATGCGTCCGCGACGGAAGATGTCTATACGCGCAGCAGCCAGCATCCGCGCCGCACACGCCGCGTAGCCGGTGCGTCTTTCGGCGCATCTTCCGGCGGCGCTGCTTCAAGCGACGCGCCGGGCGCCAGCGAGCGCAAGTCGTCGAAGCCGCCGCGGTCGTTGAAGGGCCGCGCGCTCGGCTATCTGTCGAGGCGTGAATACAGCCGCGCGGAGCTCGCGCGCAAGCTCGCACCCTACGTCGACGAAGGCGAGTCCATCGAACCGGTACTCGATGCGCTGGAACAGGAAGGCTGGCTGTCCGACGCGCGCTTCGCCGAGAGCCTCGTGCATCGTCGCGCGTCGCGTGTCGGCGTCGCGCGCATCGTCAGCGAGCTGAAGCGCCATGCGGTCGGCGACAGTCTCGTCGAAGAGGTGAATGCCCAATTGCGCGAGACCGAATTGACGCGCGCGCAGGCTGTCTGGCGCAAGAAATTCGGTGCACTGCCGCAAACGCCCGCCGAACGCGCGAAGCAGGCGCGCTTCCTGGCCGCGCGCGGCTTCTCGAGCGCGACCATCGTGAAGTTGCTGAAGGTCGGCGACGATTTCCCGATCGACGACTGAGCCGCCCGGTCGCGCGCGTGGCGCGCGATTTTGCTGCATTGCAACCGCTTCCGGACAGGCGGGAATACCCGCCGTCGCGGCAAACTGTCTCAAATACCCAATATGCTAAAATCCACGGGTTTTCCTCTTCGGCCTCAACCTCCAGCATGCCGCTATCCGAGCCCGTGCCCCGTCAGTTGCGACATCGACGCGCAATCCGAGCGGAAGCCTACGAGCGCGGCGACGGCTTGTGGGACATCGAAGCCTGCCTGACCGACCACAAGCCGCGCGATGTCGCGCTTGCGTCGGGCATCCGGCCCCAGGGCCTGCCGATCCACGAACTCTGGCTGCGCGTGACCATCGATCGTGACCTCAATGTCGTCGACGCCGAAGCGTCTTCGGAATGGGTGCCCTATCCTGGTCATTGTCAATCCGCCCCGCCCGCCTATCGGGCCCTCATCGGGCTCAATCTCTTCCGCAATTTCCGCCGCAACGCGAACCGGCTCCTCGCCGGCGTCGCAGGCTGTTCCCATCTCACCGAACTGTGCGCCGTGCTGCCGACGGCCGCGATCCAGGCGTTCGCCGGTGACGTGTGGAACGTGCGCGAGGAGGGCGGCGAAGGGCCGGATCACGACGGCGCGCACGCCGAACCGCCTTTCCAGCTCGGCCGCTGCCGTGCGCTGCGATTCGACGGCGAGGTCGTGCGGCAGTACTACCCGCGCTGGTACGGCCCGATTCGGCCGGATCTGCCCGGTGAAGGCAGCACGAAGGAATGAACGGAAATCATTCGAAGAAGCGTCTTAAGCGACTTTTCATCCAACTCTCAGACTGAAGGGAATCACGCATGAAGATTCACGAGTACCAGGGTAAGGAAATCCTGCGGAAATTCGGAGTCGCGGTACCGCGCGGCAAGCCGGCGTTCTCGGTTGACGAGGCCGTCAAGGTGGCGGAAGAGCTCGGCGGCCCGGTATGGGTCGTGAAGGCTCAGATTCACGCGGGTGGCCGTGGCAAGGGCGGCGGCGTGAAGGTGGCGAAGTCGATCGAGCAGGTCCGCGAATACGCGAACCAGATCCTCGGCATGCAGCTCGTCACGCACCAGACCGGTCCGGAAGGCCAGAAGGTCAACCGTCTGATGATCGAAGAAGGCGCCGACATCAAGCAGGAACTGTATGTCAGCCTCGTCGTCGACCGCATCTCGCAGAAGATCGTGCTGATGGGTTCGAGCGAAGGCGGCATGGACATCGAAGAAGTCGCCGAGAAGCACCCGGAACTGATCCACAAGGTCATCGTCGAGCCGTCGACGGGCCTGCTGGACGCGCAGGCCGACGACCTCGCCGCGAAGATCGGCGTGCCGGCTGCGTCGATTCCGCAAGCGCGCGCGATCCTGCAAGGCCTGTACAAGGCATTCTGGGAAACCGACGCATCGCTGGCCGAAATCAACCCGCTGAACGTCTCTGGCGACGGCAAGGTCACCGCACTCGACGCGAAGTTCAACTTCGACTCGAACGCGCTGTTCCGTCACCCGGAAATCGTCGCGTACCGCGATCTGGACGAAGAAGATCCGGCTGAAATCGAAGCGTCGAAGTTCGACCTCGCGTACATCTCGCTCGACGGCAACATCGGCTGCCTCGTGAACGGCGCGGGCCTCGCGATGGCGACGATGGACACCATCAAGCTGTTCGGCGGCGAACCGGCGAACTTCCTGGACGTCGGCGGCGGTGCGACGACCGAGAAGGTCACGGAAGCGTTCAAGCTGATGCTGAAGAACCCGGACCTGAAGGCGATCCTCGTGAACATCTTCGGCGGCATCATGCGCTGCGACGTGATCGCGGAAGGCGTGATCGCCGGTTCGAAGGCCGTGAACCTGAACGTGCCGCTCGTCGTGCGCATGAAGGGCACGAACGAGGACCTCGGCAAGAAGATGCTGGCCGATTCGGGCCTGCCGATCATCTCGGCCGACAGCATGGAAGAGGCTGCGCAGAAGGTCGTCGCGGCTGCCGCAGGCAAGTAAGCACGCGCTAATGAACACGTAGGGCGGCGCGGTTTGCACGCGACGCCCATCGAACAGAGGTCAAAATACATGTCGATTCTGATCAACAAGGACACGAAGGTCATCACGCAGGGCATTACCGGCAAAACCGGTCAGTTCCATACGCGCGCCTGCCGTGAATACGCAAACGGCCGCGAAGCATTCGTCGCGGGCGTGAACCCGAAGAAGGCCGGCGAAGACTTCGAAGGCATTCCGATCTACGCGAGCGTCAAGGAAGCGAAGGCGGAAACCGGCGCGACCGTGTCGGTCATCTACGTTCCGCCGGCAGGCGCGGCCGCTGCGATCTGGGAAGCGGTCGAAGCCGACCTGGATCTCGCGATCTGCATCACGGAAGGCATCCCCGTCCGTGACATGATCGAAGTGAAGGACCGCATGCGTCGCGAAGGCCGCAAGACGCTGCTGCTCGGGCCGAACTGCCCGGGCACGATCACGCCGGACGAACTGAAGATCGGCATCATGCCGGGTCACATCCACCGCAAGGGCCGCATCGGCGTCGTGTCGCGTTCGGGCACGCTGACGTATGAAGCCGTTGCACAGCTGACGGCACTCGGCCTCGGCCAGTCGTCGGCAGTCGGTATCGGCGGCGACCCGATCAACGGCCTGAAGCACATCGACGTGATGAAGATGTTCAACGACGATCCGGACACGGATGCGGTCGTGATGATCGGCGAAATCGGCGGTCCGGACGAAGCCAACGCCGCCGAGTGGATCAAGGACAACATGAAGAAGCCGGTGGTCGGCTTCATCGCGGGCGTCACGGCGCCTCCGGGCAAGCGCATGGGCCACGCCGGCGCGCTGATCTCGGGCGGTGCGGATACGGCCGAAGCGAAGCTGGAAATCATGGAAGCGTGCGGCATCACCGTCACGCGCAACCCGTCGGAAATGGGCCGTCTGCTGAAGAAGGCGCTGTAATCATTTCCATTGGGCTCGTCCTGCAAAAAACGCCGGCTTTGCCGGCGTTTTTTGTTATGCTCCCGCAATGAATTCGTAAGCACCGGGCATGCGTTCTGCATGCGCCTACGATGAACCGGGCCGCCCGCAAGGCAGCCGTTGTCCTTTCCTCTCCGCCATGCTCGAATTCCTGACCTCGCTGCACTGGGGCGCCATTCTCCAGATCGTCATCATTGATATCCTGCTCGGCGGCGACAACGCGGTCGTGATCGCGCTTGCGTGCCGCAACCTGCCGGCGAACCAGCGGCTGCGCGGCGTCGTCTGGGGCACCGCGGGGGCGATCCTGCTGCGTGTCGCGCTGATCACGTTCGCGGTCGCGCTGCTCGACGTGCCGTTCCTGAAGCTCGGCGGCGGCCTGCTGCTGCTGTGGATCGGCATCAAGCTGATGGCGCCGGCCGCCGACGCGCACGACAACATCAAGCCGGCCGACCGGCTGTGGGATGCCGTGAAGACGATCGTGATCGCCGATGCGGTCATGAGCCTCGACAACGTGATCGCGATCGCCGGCGCGGCCGAGCAGGCCGATCCGTCGCACCGGATCGCGCTCGTGATCTTCGGGCTCATCGTCAGCGTGCCGATCATCGTGTGGGGCAGCACGCTGGTGCTGAAGCTGCTCGACCGTTTCCCGGTCGTCGTGGCATTCGGCGCCGGGCTGCTCGGCTGGATCGCGGGCGGGCTGATCGTGAACGATCCGGTCGGCGACCGCTGGCCGGTGCTCGATGCGCCGGAAGTGGTCTACGGCGCGAGCATCGTCGGCGCACTGTTCGTCGTCGCGATCGGTTATGCGCTTAGGAAACGCCGCAGCGTGCCGCACGCGCACTGACTGGCCATCCGGCTGACTGCCGGCTTCGCGGCCCGCTGGCTACGATCGAGACGCCTGCCTGTATCGGCAGGCGTTTTTCGTTTCCGGAGCCTGTTCATGTTCGAAGCCTTTTCCGTTTCCCTGTTCCGTCGCGTTGCCGCCGATCTGCGGCACGCGAACCGGCCGTCGTCGCGCTGGCGGCTGGCCGGCTTCACGCTGATCGAACTGATGATCGTGTTGGCGATCGTCGGGGTCGTCGCGGCCTATGCGATTCCCGCGTACCAGGATTACCTCGCGCGCTCGCGCGTTGGCGAGGGGCTGGCGCTCGCATCGTCCGCGCGGCTCGCGGTCGCCGACAACGCCGCGAGCGGCGCGAGTCTCGACGGCGGCTACAGCCCGCCCGCCGGTACCCGCAACGTCGAATCGGTTGCGATCGACGGCGCCACCGGCCAGATCACGGTTTCTTTCACCACCCGCGTCGCCGCGGCCGGCACCAATACGCTGGTGCTCGTGCCGTCCGCGCCCGACAAGGCCGAGGCGCCCACCGCGCGCGTGCCGCTCAAAAAGGGCGCGATACAGGCGGGCGCGATTGCATGGGAATGCTTCGCGGCCGGCAAGGACGCGTCGTCGCTGCCGGCGCCCGGAGCGGGGCCGTTGCCGGGTAACGCCGCGACGCTGCCCGCGAAATATGCGCCCGCGGAGTGCCGCGCATAAGGCTGGCGGAGAAGCAGGGCGGCGGCGCCTGCGGCCTGCCGGCCGCCGCTTCGGCCGGCCGGGCCGCAGCCCGGCGCCGGCTCGCGGAGCGACGGCCCCGCACAGAGCAGGGAAAGTTTTGTATAGTGCGCCGGTTGCTGACATCCGGTTCGCTCATGCCTTCTACTTTTTCCCGTTCGTTGTCGCTCGTTGCGCTGGCTGTCGCCCTGATCGTGCCGTACGCGATCACGAATCACACGTATCCGATCCCGACCTTCTATTCCGAGTTTTCCGCGCTGGTGCTGTATCTGCTGGTGGGCGTGTCCGTCGTGCTGCTCGCGCGCACCGGCCGCCCGGCCGAGCCGTTTGCCGCACCGGCCGCGTTCGTCGTCCCGCTCGGCTTTGCGGCGGTGCTGATCGCGCAGGTCGCGCTGATCCCGCTCAAGGTGCCGTCGATGAACTGGCTGGCGGTCGGTTATCTCGCGGCCGCGCTGGTCGCGATGCAGGCCGGCTACGCGCTCGCGCGCGACGGGATGGCGGAAACCGTGTCGCGGATGATGGCCGGCGCGCTGCTCGTGGGCGGCGTGTTCGCGGTCGGTACCCAGATCGTGCAGCTGTTCCACCTCGAGTCGGCCGTCTCGCCGTTCGTCGTCGTGTACAACATCGCGGTCGACCGCCGTCCGTACGGCAACATGGCGCAGGCGAACCACCTGGCCAGCTACATCGCCTTCGCGCTCGCGGGCGCGCTGTATCTGGTCCAGACACGCCGGCTCGCGGTGTGGGCCTGGCTCGCGTTGTCGCTCGTACTGTCGGTCGGTCTCGCGCTGACGGTGTCGCGCGGGCCGTGGCTGCAGGTGGCGGTGATGGTCGTCGCGGGCTTCTGGATGGCGTGGGTCGAATCGCGCCGCACGCCGGGCAATGCGCGTGCGTGGCTGATACCGGTCGTGCTGGCGGTCGCGTTCATCGCGGTGAACGTCGCGGTGCGCTGGGCCAACGTGCACTATCACCTGAATCTCGCGGAGTCGGCCGCCGACCGGATGCGCGACGCCGGGCAGATCGCGCCGCGCCTCGCGCTGTGGAAGTACGGGCTCGCGATGTTCCGCGAGCATCCGCTGCTCGGCGTCGGCTGGGGCGAATTCCCGTCGCACCAGTTTGCGCTCGTGCGCACGCTCGGCGGCGTCGAGATCGCGAACAACTCGCACGACATCTTCATCGACCTGCTCGCGAAGTCCGGTCTCGTCGGGCTCGGCGTGCTCGCTGTCACGCTCGTCATGTGGTTCGTGCGCACGGTGCGGGCGCCGCAGTCGAGCATGCGCGTGTTCGGCTTCGCGCTGATCGGCATCCTGCTGATGCATGCGCTGGTCGAGTATCCGCAGCAATACATGTTCTTCCTGCTACCGGCGATGTTCGTGATCGGGCTGCTCGAGGTGAAGCCGCTGCGCGTCCTGCCGGGGCGTGCGGCATTCGGGCTGTTCGCAGTGCTGTCGCTGGGCGGCGTGCTGGCGGCGGTGCCCGTGCTGCGCGACTACCAGCGCGCAGAAGTGCTCTATTACGGCAGCAGCCCGGCCGCGCAGTATCGCGATGCGCCGTCGCTGCTGTTCGGCGCGTGGGGCGATTACGGTGCGGCGACGCTGCTGACCATTTCGCCGGACAACCTGCCGCTCAAGCTCGCCGCGCACGAGCGCGCGATCGCGCTGCTGCCGGGCGAGACGGTGCTGCGCCGCTACGCGGTGCTGCAGGCGCTGGCCGGCCGCGAAGCCGACGCGCTCGATACCGTCGCGCGCCTGCATGTGTTTGCGAAGGAGTTGAAGGACTGGCCGCAACAGCTGGCCGCGTTGTACAAGCTGTGCGGCGATGAGCCGGCGCTGAAGACGTTCAGGGCGGCCGTCGTCGCGAAATACGGGGAAGCGCCGGCCGACGAGGGTGACGACTCGGACGACGACGATTCGGATTGACGCGTGTCGTGCGCGCCGGAACGGGGAATTCCGGCGTTTGTCTGGCCGTGATGAAAGCGGGCTGACGTCGTCGGCGCAACATGGCCCGGCGCATCACGCGCTGAGCCGATCGGCTATCGATTACGTCGCGGATCGCGCGGATTCGGGTCGAAGGGGCGGCGATTCGCGTCAACCATTGTCAAATTGCCGCCTGCTGACCGGGCGGCGCGGGCACAATGCGCGAAAGGGCTCGCGTGCGCGTCGGCGTGGGGCGCAGGCGGTGCCAACACGGCACACTTCCCGGTTATCCGGGGATTGCGCCGAGCAGGATCGCGGCCGGGCATCGCTCGGCCGTGCGGCCGTAACGGGGCGCCGGTCCGATGGCCGCGGCGCAGTGCGACACACGCGATGCGGGCGGGGGAAGGCCTTCGTTGCGCGGCGCGTGTGCCCAGAACAGTACTGAAGAACGATATTCGACCATGGCCATTCGCTCGACCTACCTGATCCTGCCCGCCGTCGCGATGCTGTTTTCCGGCTGCGCGATGCTGTCGTCGTCGCAGGAAAGCAAGCTGACCTGCCACATTCCGCGTGCGGTCTATCCGGATACCGCGAAGCCGCTCACGCGCCCGGCGACCGTGCTCGTGCGTGCGCTGATGACGACGTCCGGCGAAGCGCAGAACGTCACCGTGACGACGAGCAGCCGCAACGCGGCGGCCGATCGCGCGGCCGTCGAAGCGATGACGCACGCGAGCTGCGTGCAGACCGGCGCGACGGCGAATCCTTTCTTGCTGACGCAACCGTTCGTGTTCGAGCCGCGGCGCGTCGAATGACGCACGGTCGTGCCGCGGGCGTCGTCCGATTCTGCGGACTCGACCCACGGCAAGTGCGTCTGGCAGCGGTCAGAATTGCCGTTTCCGTAGTGGGTAGGCGAACACCGGATAGAGCGTATCGGTGCTTGCCGTCTTGATCCGGTTTTTGCGCCGATGCAAGTGTGTTTTTGCTTGTCATTGGATATGCGGTCACCCATGAGACATGACCGACCCGGCAGGACCGGTATCTGACGGCTCTGGCAGGCGTCGCGTCGTGATCGTGCGGCCGGGCCCCGCATTGCCCGGCCATTTCGGATCGGCCGTAGGCCGCGGAGCCGGCACCCGAATCGCGACGGGCGCCCCGCGGCAATCGCATCGGAACGATCAGAACTGCCGCTTCTTGAGCGTATAGGCGACCAGCGAATACAGTGTGTTCGTTTGGGCGTTGAAATACCCGCCCTGAGCCGGCTTGTCCTTGCTCGAGTCCCAGGTCTTCCCACCGTCGCTGCTGACGAACGTGACATCGAGCGGCGTGCCGTTGCGGCTGGAGTCGGTTGCGTAGACGAGCAGCAATCCGTCCCGGCCCACGCTCAGACTATCGAGCGTCAGCGTGTCGTCAAACGAATGCAGCTGCCGCACCTGCTCAGGCGCATTGTTCGTCCAGGTGGAAATGGCGCCGACGCGTTTTCCCTTGTCGGCGGGATTATCTAAATTGCGCGGTTCGCCGAGGCGCGACAGCGCGTAAAGCGCATAGTGATTCGACGCGGTCGGAGACGAGGACAGGTTGACGACGACCTGTTCGGGCAAAACTGCATCCAGGGCGAACCCGGATTGCTCCCAGCCGAGCCGATAGACCACGCTTCCGGCGGAACCATGCTCGGACTTCTCGACGTGGTACGCCACGCGCAAAGTACCGTCCGGGCCGAGGTCGATGCCGTCAAAGGTGCGGCGGGGTTTGCCGGCGTCCGCAGCACCCGGTGGCAGTTGGATTTCCCGCCACGATTGACCGCCGTCGGACGTGCGCCACACGTGGGGGCCCCAGCCGATCGCATAGCCGCGCTGCGGGTCGAGAAACAGCAGGCGACCGATGTTCCGGTCTTCGGGCCATGCGAGCTGCGCCCAGTCGCGTCCGCCGTTGGACGACTTCCAGAGCTTGGTCACTTGCGGCGTCAGCCCATCGGCAGGCTGAGGCGACTTGTAGTCCATCCAGCCGGTGCTGATGAATTCGACCGTCCAGTCCTTGGCGTGCCACCAGGCAGCGGTCTGGCCCACCTGCTTGAAATGGCGCGTCATGTCGCCGTTCACCGGGCCGCGCCAGAATTCGACCGACGTCCGGTTCAGCGTTTCGCGACTGTCGTTCATCCAGGCTTCGGCCGGCTCGGCTTTTTCCTTGTCCTTCCATTCAGCGTACGGCTTGAAGGTGATTTCAGGATCGCTGATCTTCAGCGTGATCGCTTCGTTTCCCGATATCACGAAGTCGCCTCCGCCGTAAGGCTTGCTGTTCTTCATGAAAGTGTTGGAAACGACCTGCCAGTCATTCGACATAGATGAGAACCCGACAATCAAGACAATGAACACGACTGCCGCACCCAGCGACAGTTTCAGGAATTTTTTCGTCATTTCATTTCGGCATCAGTTTTTCGATTGCCTGTGCAACAGGGTCGATGACATGTTCGTTGACGGCATCACCGGCCTTTTTTGCATATTCCACGGTATTGTCGACGTATTGTTTGCCCACGCCGACACCGCTGTCGAACGCCTGGGAGAACGTTCTGAGATCACCCCATTCCTGGGCGTTGGGTTGCTTCAGGATGTAGTACATATCGACAGGCCCGAGCCCCGCTAGGCCGCCGTCGAGATAGGCGAGAGGGTGGGTCTTGAACGCGTACGTCTTGAAGGTGTCGTCATCCAGTTCGAGCGCGTACTGCGGCACGTTCATCTCGCAACCGCCGCTGTTCGGCTTCTTGCCCCTGATCGAAATGGTGTCGCCGCGCATGTTCTGCTGCAAACCCTGTTCCAGATAATGCTGCAGGAACCAGCGTGCGCTCGCAAGCCACGCCTTGCCTTTGTCGCTCAATTGCGGGAGCAGGTATTTGCCGTAATTCGAGCAATAGTAGTAACCGTAGCTGACGTAATATCCCGGCGGCTTATGTCCGCAGCCGATATGACGCATCATGAAATTGCCGTGGCGGGACCAGTCGGAATCGGTGCTTTCGGCTTGTATCAGGTTCTCCCGCCGATGCAGCAGTTCACGGGCAACTTTCGTGTCCTTCCACGGATCCCATGACGTGGCGAATTTCTTGACGGTCGCCCAGATACTCGACGTGCTGACTTTCTCGACCGTTTCCCAGTACTCGCCATGCAGCGGCCGGTAGTAGTACGGGCACGTTCCGATAATGGAATCCGCAGCCGGCGTCACATGCTTGTCGCAGATGTTGATCTGCACCTTCGGCCGATCCTGGTATCCCGTCGGGGTCAGCATCCCCGCACCGGTCCCGAGCACCTTGCCCTGTTGTCCGTCAGCCATTCGATTTCCCTAGAAACTTGACGACGACGTCGTGCGGCACGTGGCTCTGCGTGAGCCCGGTTTCGCCTGCCGCATTGGTGACGCCTTCCGAGAGCAGCTTGCCGTTCGAGAACATCTGGTACCGCGTGTTCGCGACCGGAATGTCGGTGCCGGCCCAGTGCGCGATGAACGCCTGGTCGTAGTTGCCGTTGGAGTTCGGCAACGTCGGCATCGTTTGCGACAGGTGGGTGGGGCCGCTGAACGCATGCTGCGCGCCCTTGATGTCGATCTTGCCGGGCGCGTGCACTTCGATGTTGCCGTCCGCGATGCGGATATAGGCGCCGCCGGACGTCAACAGGATCTCCTTCGCCGCGGCGCCTTCGATCGATTGCGTGACGGCGATCAGCTTCAGCGCCTTCTGCGCGGTCAGCTCGATGTTGTCCGCCTGCGCCTGCACTTCGACCTTGCCCTTGCCGGCGAACAGCTTCATCCCCGCGTTCTGCGCGAACAGGCTGATCCGGTCGAGGACACTGGCGATCAGCGATTTTCCGGCGGCGACGTGGGTGCTTTGCCCGCTGACGAGGTTGATGTGCTGGTCCGCGGAAAATTGCGCGGACTGCTGCGTGGACATCCCGATGCCGGCCGGGCTGCCGAACAGCATCACGGGCTCCTTGAACGCGTTGGCGTTGCCGGTTCCGCCGCCGGCGGTCCGGCCGCCCGACGTGTTGCCGCTCACGCTGTTCTGCGTCGCGTCGCTGAACTGCTTCAGCGCCGTGTGGCCGGGGTCGAGCGACTCGCCCTGATGCTGCGCGCTGACCTGCGACATGGCGTCGATCAGCCCTTGCGCGCGCACGAGCTGCTCCCGGGTTTCGTCGACGTCGAGCGGCTGGCTGGCCGCCTGCTTGGGATGCGTCGTGACGTACAGCCCGCGGTTCGCGCGCACGGCGCCGTAGGCGTCCGAGCGCAGGTCGAAGCCACTGCCGAGATAGCTGCCGCGGTTGTTGCCCGTATGGTCGATCAGGTAGCCGAGGTGCAGGTGCGTGTTGGCTTGGCTGCTGTAGAGGTGCACGCGGTTCTGCGCGGTTGCGTCGTCGAGCACCAGCTGGTTGTAGCCGGCGCCCGCGTATTCCTTGGACCGGTACCCGGACAGGATGCCGTTGCTGTGCCATTGCGGGCTCGTCGCGCCGTTGTAGACCTTGCCGACGATGATCGGACGATCGCAGTCGCCGCCGAGGAAGTCGACCAGCACTTCCTCGCCGCTGCGGTGCGGGTGGACGGCACCGTAGCCATTGCCCGAATCGGACGCCATGGCACGCAGCCAGCACGACGCCTTTTCGTCGCCGTCGTTCAAGCGGTCCCAGTGAAAGCGGACCTTGACGCGGTTGAGCTCGTCCGTATGGACTTCTTCGCCTTGCGGGGCGACGACGATCGCCGATTGCAGGTGCATCGGCGGCTTCGCGTGCTCGAACGGGCTACGGAACGGCACCGTCGTGCGCTGCGCCTCGATGCGGATCTGAAAGAAGCCCTCGCTGCCGTCGGGATGACGCACGCGGGACCGGTCCGTATCGGTGGCCTGCATGATGCTGCCGATCTCGGCCTGCAGGCTGTGCGGGAAAACGGCCGGCTCGTCGGCCACGGGCAGGTTGTTGACGATGACCCACGCCGTTTCGATCACGGCGAATTCGCGCTGGCCGGCATCGTCCTTGTCGTGTTCGGGGTGTTCCGCGAACTCGAACACGCGTCCCGCGTCCATGCGCCGCACACCGCCGACACCGTGAAAGCGCTTCGCGTGCGATTCCTGCTCTTCCATCCAGATCTTCGACAGATGGTCGCCGCGTGACTGCTCGGGATACGTGTAGGCGCCCGTGTATTCGTAGACTTCGAGCTGCTGCGGCAGATCGCCCTGGTTCGCGATCGTCGGCGTATGGGTGGCCTTCGGATTCGACGCCGTGGGCGGCTGCTTGTAGTCGAACGTGCGCGTGGTGCGTGCGACGCTGCGCAGCGTGCGCGTACCGCTGAACTGGACGAGCGTGTCGGCTTCGTCGCCCGTGCCCGCGTGATGAAAGCGCACGGTTCGCGGCGACAGCGCGGGCAACGCGTCGATGCGATCGACGATGACGAGCCGGTGCGACTTGCCGTCGCTGTCCTGTTCCCAGAAACCGTACAGGCCTTCCGATTCCATCAGGCGATGGACGAAATTCCAGTCGTCCTCGTATTGCATGCAGAACGAGCGCGACGGCAGCGGCTGGTAGAGCTTGAACGTGAAGCGGCCCTTGGCCTGCGGATGCTGGTTCAGCACGTCGGCGATGATGTCGTCCGCCGACCGGTCCTGCCAGATGCGCTGATCGCGGCGGAACTTCAGGAAGTGCAGGAACGACGCAAAGACGATCTGATGGTGCGTGACGCCGCTGTCCGACCCGAGCCGGCGGGCCGCATGCACGTAGCCGTGGTGCGGCGCATACGATTGGTCGGCCTGCTGGATCCACAGCGTCACGGGCTGCGCGATCAGTTTCTTGAGTTCGAGGTGGTCGGATACCGACACGGTATCGACGGTGAACTCGAAATGGCGTCCGAGGCGCGATCGTCCCGTGACGCGCTGCGGCAACAGGACGTCGGGCCCGAGCGGGGTATCCAGTTTGATCAGGCGCTCATGCTGAACCGGTCCGGCCAGCAACGCGCTTCTTAACGCTTGCGAATTCATCACCAGTGCTCGCTTTTGTTGTGCTGGTTCGCACGCTCTCTCGTGCGGAATCCGGTAATTGTATGAGATAAAACGGTTTATCTCGAATTGACGGGCCGGTGGTGCCCGGGTATTCACCCCGCCGCGTCTTCCGCCTTCCAGTCCCCCGACTTCCCGCCGCGCTTCTCCCGCACGCTCACGTCGGTGATCACCATCCCGCGATCGACCGCCTTGCACATGTCGTAGACGGTCAGCAGCCCGACCTGGACGGCCGTCAGCGCTTCCATCTCGACGCCGGTCCGCCCGAACGTCTCGACCTGCACGACGCAATGCACGCCCGGCAGCGCGTCGTCGAGTTCGAACTCGACGGCCACGCGCGTGAGCGCGAGCGGGTGGCACAGCGGAATCAGGTCGGCCGTGCGTTTGGCGCCCTGGATCGCCGCGATGCGCGCGACGCCGAGCACGTCGCCTTTCTTGGCCTTGCCGTCGCGGATCAGCGCGAACGTGGCCGGCAGCATCCGGATCGTGCCCCGCGCGATCGCGATGCGCCGGGTTTCCTGCTTGTCGCCGACGTCGACCATGTGGGCGTGGCCGGCGGCATCGAAATGGGTGAGTCCTGACATGTCTTCCTCTAGTGGAACGGCGTGCGCGCGCAGGTCCCTCGATCCAGCCGCGCGACCGGCCGGGCACCGCATCCCGTACCGGCGCGGCGAACCGATCCAACCTCGCAACGGGCGCTTATCATAGCAGCGGCGTTCGCGTTGCCGGAGGCGCAGATGACGCTCGCGCGGCACGGGACAGTCGTCGCGGCGCCGGTACAATGACCCGAATATTCAGACCAAACGCCGCGATGCGCGCCGCGCGCGCGGGACGGCGTCGTTTTCATCCTGCCATGCGTGTCAAACAGTTGCTTGCCGTGTCGCTGTCGGCGGCGCTCGCGCTGCCGCCGGGCGGTCATGCGCAGAGCGCATCCGCGCCGCCGCTCGAGCCGGCGGCAGGCGGCGCGACGTCGATTTCCACCGTGCCGTCCGGCATCGCGACCGGCGTATTCGGCACGTACGGCGGCGCGGAAAGCCGGTTCTCGGGCGCGGCCGGTGCGTCGGCGCCGGTCGCGAGCCTGCGCGCGCCGCTGCGGGCGCTGGAACTGCCCGATCTCGGCGACGGCTCCGGCGGTTCGCTGACGCCGCGCGCCGAGCGCCGGCTCGGCGAGCGCGTGATGCGCGAGGTGCGGCGCGATCCCGACTATCTCGACGACTGGCTGGTGCGGGACTACCTGAACGCGATGGCGGCGCGGCTCGCGGCCGCGGCGGCGGCGCGCTACATCGGCGGCTACACGCCCGACTTCGACCTGTTCCCGGTGCGTGATCCGCAGATCAACGCGTTCTCGATGCCGGGCGGGTTCATCGGGATCAACAGCGGGCTGGTGGTCACGACGCAGACGGAGTCGGAGCTCGCATCGGTGGTCGGCCACGAGATGGGCCACGTGCTGCAGCGGCACATCGCGCGGATGATCGGTGCGAGCGAGAAGACCGGCTACACGGCGCTCGCGACGATGCTGCTCGGCGTGCTGGCCGGCGTGCTCGCGCGCAGCGGCGATCTCGGCAGCGCGATCGCGATGGGCGGACAGGCGTATGCGGTCGACAACCAGCTGCGCTTCTCGCGGTCGGCCGAGCGCGAGGCCGACCGCGTCGGCTTCCAGCTGCTCGCGGGGGCCGGCTACGACCCGTACGGAATGCCCGGCTTCTTCGAGCGGCTCGACCGCGCGTCGATGGGCGATGCGGGCGTGCCGGCCTATGCGCGCACACACCCGCTGACCGGGGAGCGGATTGCCGACATGGAGGATCGCGCGCGCCGCGCGCCGTACCGGCAGCCGCGCCAGTCGGCCGAATACGGGTTCGTGCGGGCACGGCTGCGCGTCCTGCAGAACCGGGCGCCGACCGACATCGCGGCCGAGGCGCGCCGGATGCAGCTCGAGATCGACGATCACACGGCGCCGAACGTCGCGGCGAACTGGTACGGCATCGCGCTCGCGAACACGCTGCTCGGCCAGTACGACGCGGCCGACAACGCGCTCGCGTCGGCCCGCGCCGCATTCGATACGCGCGAGCGGCGCGAGGACGACCCGGCGACCAGCTCGCCGAGTCTCGACGTGCTGGCCGCCGACATCGCCCGCCGCGCGGGCCGGACCGACGACGCGGTGCGGCTCTCGGCGCTCGCGCAGCGGCGCTGGCCGGCGTCGCACGCGGCGATCGTCGCGCACCTGCAGGCGCTGATCGCCGCGCGCCGCTTCGCCGAAGCGCAAACCCTCGCGCGGGCGCAGGCGAAGGCCGACCCCGAACAGCCGGACTGGTGGGATTACCTCGCGAAGTCGAGCGACGGCAAGGGCGACGTGCTCGCGCGGCGCCGGGCGCTGGCGGAGAAGCTGGCGCTCGACGGAGCGTGGCCGTCGGCGATCCGGCAATTGAAGGAGGCGCGCGACGCGAAGGACGTGTCGTTCTACGAGCAGTCGATCATCGGCGCGCGGCTGCTGGAATTCGAGGCGCGCTACAAGGAAGAGCGCGACGACGAGAAGAACGGCCGCGGGTAGCGGCCGGCGCGGGGCGAACGCAGCCGGCGTCGCGGCGGGTCAGTTGCCGCTGTCGGCCGCGTCGCGTGCGTGGTGCGCCGGGCTGGCGACGTAGCCGAACCGGCCCGGCACGTCGGCGCACGCGATACTGCCGAGCGACAGCGTGCGGCCGTCGCGCCAGCGCAGCACCGGCGGCTCGGCATCGAAATCCGCGTGATCGGCGAGCAGCCCAAGGTCGTGATCGTGCAGCGCCGCGATGCGCGCAGGCGTGCCGGCCTCGCGAAACAGCACGCCGCCGCCGTCGTCGAGCCAGGCCGCATCCGGTTCGAACGGGGCGCCCGTCTGGTCGGTGAGCGCAAGCTGCCCGTCACGTTCGGCGAGCCGCACGACCCACGGCGTATAGGCGAGCTCGACGTACACGCGCTGCGGCCCGTTCTGGAAGAACCACTGGCCTTGCGCGTCGCATGCGTAGTTGCGGCCGATGAACGCGTTCAGCGCCTCATGCCGGATCGGCGAGCCGAGCTCGCCGGTCGCCTGTGCGGCGTCGTCGCGCAGCCGCCATGTGCCGCGCCGGTCGAGCAGCAGCCAGCCGGTGCAATCCGGCACGTTCGGCCATTTGGCGAGCGCCTGCCTGACGATGTCATCCATGGTCGACGAATTTCGAGCAATAGCCGAACACCCGCGCCGACAGCCAGTCGAGGCGGCCGGGGAACGGCCCGGTCATGAAGCCCGCGTGGCCGCCGTGCGCGGGCTGGTCGAGCTCGACGGCCGGCGACACGTCGGCCGGGCCCGGCAGCGCCGACTCGGGCAGGAACGGGTCGTTGCGGGCGTTGAGGATCAGCGTGGGCACGTCGATCGCGCGCAGCAGCGGCCGCGTGGTCGCCTTCGTCCAGTAGTCGTCCGCGTTCGCGAACCCGTGCAGCGGCGCGGTCACGACCTCGTCGAAGTCGCGCATCGTCACGGCCCGCAGCATCGCGTCGCGGTCGAACAGCCCCGGGTACTGTTCGAGTTTCGCGAGCCCCTTGCGCTTGAGCGTCTTCAGGAAGCTGCGCGTGTAGACCATCGCGAACCCCTGCGACAGCGCGCGGCCGCCCGCGTGCACGTCGATCGGCGTGGAGATCGCGGCGGCGGCGCGCACGATCGACGTGTCGCTGCGATGCTCGCCGAGCCAGCGCAGCAGCACGTTGCCGCCGAGCGATACGCCGGCCACGACCAGCGGCCCGCGATGCTGCGCGGCGAGCCGGCGCAGGATCCAGTCGACCTCGGCGCTGTCGGCGAGATGGTAGAAGCGCGGCTGGCGGTTGATCTCGCCGCTGCAACTGCGGAAGTGCGGGACGACGGCGTGCCACCCGTTCGCGCGCGCGGTGGCCATCATCGCGAGCGCGTAGTGCGAGCCGGAGCTGCCTTCGAGGCCGTGGAACAGCACGAACAGCGGCGCGTCGGGCGCCGGCGCCGCGCTGTCGAGGTGCGCGACCCAGTCGAGGTCGATGAAGTCGTGGTCGGGCGTTTCCCATCGCTCTCGCCGATAACCGACTACCGGCCGCCGCGCGAACAGCGCGGGCACGATGGTTTGCACATGGCTGTTGGGCAGCCAGCGCGGTGCGCGATAGCGCAATGAATCGTCGTTGGGGGCCGGAGCCCCGGTCAGCGGCGAGGTGGGCGGAGAAGCCGTACTCATGATCGCCCCGCTAATGCGTTGCTTCGTTCTTCGTCAGTGCAGCGGACCCTGCCCGTGACGGATCTTCGCGGCGAATTGTCCGGCCGCTTGTTCAGGAATCGGGCTCGCGTGGATGTGCGCGATGCGCCATTCGCCGCGTTCGTGGATCATCACGTACGTCGCGAAAACCATGTCGGGTTCGGCCGTCAGATCGGCCTGCTGATGCGCTTCGGCGATCGTATAGACGACCGTGCCGAGGCTGTCGTACACGCGGATGTCGAGCGGCTCGATCGTGACCGGGCGCGTCGCGAGCCGGTTGGCGAGCCCGCCGCGGATCTGGTCGAGGCCGTGCAGATGCTCGCCGTCCGCCCATACGCAGCTGGCGAAATCCTCGTCGATCCACAACGCCAGCAGCGCGTCGAGATTGGCATCCGCGACGGCCTGGTAGTAGGCGTTCAGCGTATCGGCAGCGGCTTCGAAGAGGCGGGCAAAACGTGGCATCGGGGTGGTCTCTCGCGCGCATCGCGCGCCGTATTCAGCACGGCGGCCCGGATCGAGCCGCCGCACACCGGTGAATCGGATTGCCCGGCGCGCCGTGCGACGCTGCCGGTCAGGGTCAGCGCTGCCCGACGAGCATGCCGCGCAAATCGCCGAATACCTGCTCCGGACCGAGTTCGCGCAGGCACTTCAGGTGGCCGAGCGGGCACTCGCGTTCGAAGCAGGGACTGCATTCGAGATGCAGCCATTGTACCTTCGCCAGGTCCGACAGCGGAGGGGTGTGGCGCGGATCGGTCGATCCGTACAACGCGACGAGCGGCCGGCGCAAGGCGGCGGCGACGTGCATCAGCCCCGAATCGTTGGTGACGACCGCGTTCGCGCGCGCGATCAGCGCGCACGCCTCGGACAGCGACGTCTGTCCGCACAGGTTGCGCACGTTCGGCGCATGGTCGGCGATCGCCTGCGCGGCCGCGGCATCCTTCTGCGAGCCGAGCGCGACGATCTGCGTATACGGGAACGACTGGTGGACGATGGTCGCGAGCGTCGCGAAGTGCTCGGGCGGCCAACGCTTGGCCGGGCCGTATTCGGCGCCGGGGCAGAACACGACGAGCGGCTTGCGCGTATCGAGATTGAAACGTGCGGACACGCGGGCCGTCTCGTTCAGGTCGGCGTCCAGGCGCGGGGCGGGCAGCGTCTTCATCGACTCGGGCAGCTTCGCGCCCGGCGCGTACGCAAGCGCCGCGTAGTGGGTCGTCATCGGCGGCCGCTCGCCCGACTTGTCGGGGTTCGCGTGCCGCACGTTCAACAGCCCGTAGCGGTGCTCGCCCGTGTAGCCGATCCGCAGCGGGATGTTCGCGAGCCACGGGATCACCGCGGACTTCAGCGAGTTCGGCAGCACGTACGCTGCGTCGTAGCCGACGTCGCGCAGGTCGCTCGCGAGCTGCCAGCGGCGCAGCAGCTGCAGCTTGCCGTGCGCGAGATCGGTCGCGTAGACATCGTGGATCTCGGGCATCCGCTCGAGCACGGGCGCGACCCATGAGGGTGCGACGGCATCGATCGCGATGCGGGGATGGAGTTTCTTCAGCAGCGCAAAAAGCGGCTGCGCCATCAATGCGTCACCGATCCAGTTCGGTGCGATAACCAGCGCTCGACGCATCAGGTCGACTTCCGATGTCGTAATGAAGCACGGCGCTCGGGCGCCGCGTTCGGGTTGCCAGAATGGGGACGGGCGGCGCGCCGGACTCCCGGCTGCGCCGCCTTGCGGGACGGTGGGCCTTCAGGCCCGGCCGCCGGGGCTCAGTGGCCCTTGACGACCTCGCCGTCGCGCAGCTTGTAGCGCGTGCCGCAGTACGGGCAGCGCGCCTCGCCGTGCGACACGTCGATGAAGACGCGCGGGTGGGCATTCCAGCGCGTCATGGCCGGGTTCGGGCAATAGGCGGGAAGATCCTTGGCCGTCAGCTCGACGAGCGGCATTTCCTTGATTTCACTCATGAGACTTTCTCTTATCACTCTTGTGTGGGGCGGTCGGGGCGCGGCGCGCTCAGACCTTCGTCAGCCAGTGCGCGTACTTCGCGTTCTTGCCCGACACGATATCGAAAAACGCCGACTGGAGCTTTTCCGTGACGGGGCCGCGCGCGCCGCTGCCGATCGTGCGGTTGTCGAGTTCGCGGATCGGCGTGACTTCGGCGGCCGTGCCGGTGAAGAACGCTTCATCGGCCGTGTAGACCTCGTCGCGCGTGATGCGCTTCTCGATCACGTCGATGCCGGCGTCCTTCGCGAGCGTGATGACCGTGTCGCGCGTGATGCCGTCGAGGCACGACGACAGGTCGGGCGTGTACAGCTTGCCGTTGTTCACGAGGAAGAAGTTCTCGCCGGAGCCTTCCGACACGTAGCCGTCGACGTCGAGCAGCAGCGCCTCGTCGTAGCCGTCGGCCGTCGCTTCCTGGTTCGCCAGGATCGAGTTCACGTACCAGCCCGACGCCTTCGCGCGCACCATCGACACGTTCACGTGGTGGCGCGTGAACGACGACGTCTTCACGCGGATGCCCTTCGCGAGGCCGTCCTCGCCGAGGTACGCGCCCCACGGCCATGCGGCGATCGCGACGTGGATCGTGTTGCCTTTCGCGGCCACGCCGAGCTTTTCCGAGCCGACCCAGATGATCGGGCGCAGGTAGCACGACTCGAGCCGGTTCTCGCGCACGACCGCGAGTTGCGCGGCTTCGAGCGTTTCGCGGTCGAACGGCACGTCCATCTGGAAGATCTTCGCGGAATTCAGCAGACGTTTGGTGTGCTCGCGCAGGCGGAAGATCGCGGTGCCGCCGTCGGCCGTCTTGTACGCGCGCACGCCCTCGAAGACGCCCATGCCGTAATGCAGCGTGTGGGTCAGGACGTGGATCTTGGCGTCGCGCCAGTCGATCAGCTTGCCGTCCATCCAGATCTTGCCGTCGCGGTCGGCCATTGACATACGATTCTCCTGGAAGCGGTGGTGTGCTGCGGGTTGTGCAGCGTTGAGCCGGAAAGACGCTTATTTTAGCGTCATTTGGGGGCGATCCGGTCGGCCGGCACGGGGCCGGCGCTATAATCGTCCGGTACCGATTCCAATAACGATGGGTCGCACCGGCAGGAGGCGCCGGCGTCCCGACGAACCGCCCGCTGCGGCCCGCTTTCCGATGCTCGCTCGATTGTCCGCCACCGACCGCTTCGCGCTGATCCAGGGCGCACGCGACTATTCCCCGACACTGATGGCGATCCTGTCCTGGGGGCTCGTCACCGGCATCGCGATGAGCAAGTCCGTGATGACGCTCGGGCAGGCGAGCGCGATGTCGCTGTTCGTCTACGCGGGCTCGTCGCAGCTCGCGGTGCTGCCGCTCCTCGCGGCGAAGCTGCCGATCTGGACCGTGCTGCTCACGGCCGCGATGGTCAACATGCGCTTCGTGATCTTCAGCGCCGGGCTGGCGCCTCATTTTTCCTACCTGCCGCTGTGGCGGCGCCTCGCGATCGGCTATTTCAACGGCGACGTGATCTACCTGCTGTTCCAGAAACAGGGCTTCGCGTACGGCCGCGTGCCGGGCAAGGAAGCGTATTTCTGGGGGATGGCGCTCGCGAGCTGGGCGTCGTGGCAGGTGTCCTCGCTCGCCGGCATCCTGCTCGCGAGCGTCTTTCCCGCGAGCTGGGGGCTGGAACTGGCCGGCACGCTCGCGCTGATCCCGATCATGGTGTCGGCGGTCGCGAACCGCTCGACGCTCGCGGCCGTCGCGGTCGCCGGGATCGTGTCGCTCGTCGCGTTCGACCTGCCGTACCGGCTCGCGCTGCCGATCGCGGTGCTCGCCGCGCTCGCGGCCGGCTGCACGGCCGATTTCTTCGTCGAGCGGGCCGACTGGCGACGCATCCGTACCGAAACCGTGCACGAAAAGGACATGGAATGAGCGCGACCGAGATCTGGATCGTCATCGTCGGGATGACGATCGTCACGGCCGTCACGCGCGCGCTGTTCCTGATCGGCGGCGAGCGCACGGTCTTGCCCGAACGCGCGCAGCGCGCGCTGCGCTACGCGCCGGCCGCCGCGCTGGTCGCCGTCGTGTTGCCCGACGTGCTCGAAACGCCGGCCGGGCTGTCGTTCGCGCTGTCCAACCATCCGTTCTACGCGGCGCTCGCTGGGCTCGGCTGGTTTTTGTGGCGGCGCAGCATGCTCGGCACGATCGTCGTCGGCATGCTCGTGTTCACCGCGCTCCGCCTGATCTTCTGATGGGCCGCCGTTCCGGCCTGGCCGGCGCCGCCCGGTTGCGCGCGCGTATTGCTGCACTGCAGCAATGCGTCCGTGCCGGCGCGCGATCCCAAATAGGCGGAATTCGCCGCCGCACGGGTCAGTCTGCCGGGTGGATCGGCTAGAATGCCCGTTCGAGATTTTTTACCCGTGCGCGTCATGCGAACCGCCAGCCACGGCCGCATCCGGCGCCCTTTCGCGGCAGCCCGCGCACGTCCAGCGTGAACCCCCTTTCCCCATCCACTACTTCAATCTGTTCAACATGAGCCAAGTCAAGCGTCTTACCGACCTGATCGCCGCCGGCCAGCTCGCCGGCAAGCGGGTGTTCATCCGCGCCGACCTGAACGTCCCGCAGGACGATCACGGCAACATCACCGAGGACACCCGCGTGCGCGCGTCCGTGCCGGCCATCCAGGCCGCGCTCGACGCCGGCGCGGCCGTGATGGTCACGTCGCACCTGGGCCGTCCGACCGAAGGCGAATTCAAGCCGGAAGACTCGCTCGCGCCGGTCGCCAAGCGTCTCGCCGAACTGCTCGGCCGTGACGTGCCGCTGGTGTCGAACTGGGTCGAGAACGGCGTGAACGTCGCGCCGGGCCAGGTCGTGCTGCTCGAGAACTGCCGCGTGAACAAGGGCGAGAAGAAGAATTCGGACGAGCTCGCCCAGAAGATGGCGAAGCTCTGCGACGTGTACGTGAACGACGCGTTCGGCACCGCGCACCGCGCGGAAGCGACCACCCACGGGATCGCGAAATACGCGCCCATCGCGTGCGCGGGCCCGCTGCTGGCGGCCGAACTCGACGCGCTCGGCAAGGCGCTCGGCAACCCGGCCCGCCCGCTGGTGGCGATCGTCGCCGGCTCGAAGGTGTCGACCAAGCTGACCATCCTGAAGTCGCTGGCCGGCAAGGTCGACCAGCTGATCGTCGGCGGCGGCATCGCGAACACGTTCATGCTCGCGGCCGGCCTGTCGATCGGCAAGTCGCTCGCGGAAGCCGATCTCGTCGCCGAGGCGAAGGCGATCATCGACGAAGCGCGCGAGCGCGGCGCGTCGGTGCCGATCCCGACCGACGTCGTGACGGCCAAGGAATTCTCGCCGACGGCCGCGGCCACGGTGAAGCAGGTCGCCGACATCGAAGCGGACGACATGATCCTCGACATCGGCCCCGATACGGCCAAGGCACTCGCGAGCCAGCTCGAGAAGGCCGGCACGATCGTGTGGAACGGCCCGGTCGGCGTGTTCGAGTTCGACCAGTTCGGCAACGGCACCAAGACGCTCGCCGAAGCGATCGCCAAATCGTCCGCGTTCTCGATCGCGGGCGGCGGCGACACGCTCGCGGCCATCGCGAAGTACGGCATCCACGACCAGGTCAGCTACATCTCGACGGGCGGCGGCGCCTTCCTCGAGTTCCTCGAGGGGAAGAAGCTGCCGGCGGTGGAAGTGCTCGAAACGCGGGCGGCCTGAGCGTGGCGGCGCGCGCAGGGGTGACGAAGGCCGCGCGCTCCGCGAAAGCGGAGCAGCCGGCCGGCGCGGGCAAGCGCAAACGCGCGCCCGCGCGGGCGAACACCGCCCCGCGCGCACCGGCGGCCGCCGGCGACGCGGCCGTGCAGCACCACGAATTTCAGAACAAAGCGATGCCGGGCGCCAGCACCGGCACGCTCCCCGGAGCGGCGGCCGCTGGGCCTGCCGCTTCCGGCTCTCGCAGCGTTTCACCCAGCGCATCCACCTTGATCCAGATGAGGAGTTTCATGCAGCGCGCCACCAAGATAGTCGCCACGATCGGCCCGGCATCCAGTTCGCCGGAGATTCTGCTGCAGATGATGCAGGCGGGCCTCGACGTCGTGCGGCTCAATTTTTCGCACGGCACGGCCGACGATCACCGCCAGCGCGCCGAAATGGTGCGTGAGGCCGCCCGCAAGGTCGGGCGCGAGATCGCGATCATGGCCGACCTCCAGGGCCCGAAGATCCGCGTCGGCAAGTTCGAGAACGGCAAGACCACGCTCGTGCCGGGGCAGCCGTTCATCCTCGATGCGGGCTGCGAACTCGGCAACGACGAGCGCGTCGGCCTCGACTACAAGGAGCTGCCGCGCGACCTGAAGCCGGGCGACCTGCTGCTGCTGAACGACGGCCTGATCGTGCTGACCGTCGAGCGCGTGCTCGGCGACGAGATTCACACGACCGTCAAGGTGGGCGGCGAGCTGTCGAACAACAAGGGGATCAACCGCCAGGGCGGCGGCCTGTCGGCGCCGGCGCTGACCGCGAAGGACATGGAAGACATCCGGACCGCGATGTCGCTCGGCGCGGACCTCGTCGCGGTGTCGTTCCCGAAGAATGCGACCGACATGGAAATGGCGCGCCAGCTCGCGAATATCGCGGGCGCGCCGTACGGCATCAAGCCGAAGATGATCGCGAAGATCGAGCGCGCGGAGGCGATTCCGGCGCTGCAGAGCATCCTCGACGCGTCCGACGGCATCATGGTCGCGCGCGGCGATCTCGCGGTGGAAGTGGGCAACGCGGCCGTGCCGGCGCTGCAGAAGCGGATGATCCGGATGGCGCGCGAGTCGAACAAGCTCGTGATCACCGCGACGCAGATGATGGAATCGATGATCTACGCGCCGGTGCCGACCCGTGCGGAAGTATCGGACGTCGCGAACGCGGTGCTCGACGGCACCGACGCGGTGATGCTGTCGGCCGAGACGGCCGCCGGCAAGTATCCGGTCGTCACGATCGAGACGATGGCGGCCGTGTGCGTCGAGGCGGAAAAGTCGGAAGAAGTCGAGCTGGACAAGGATTTCCTCGACCGCACGTTCACGCGGATCGACCAGTCGATCGCGATGGGCGCGCTGTTCACCGCGTACCACCTGGGCGCGAAGGCGATCATCGCGCTGACCGAGTCGGGCGCGACCGCGCTGTGGATGTCGCGTCACTACACGCACGTGCCGATCTTCGCGCTGACGCCGCGCGTCGGCAGCGAGCGCACGATGGCGCTGTACCGCAACGTGACGCCGCTGCACGTCGACTTCAACAGCGACCGCGACTCGGCGCTGCAGGCGGCGCTCGAGATCGTCGTCAAGCAGGGTTACGTGCAGCATGGCGACATGGTCGTGCTGACCGTCGGCGAGCCGATGGGGCAGGCGGGCGGCACCAACACGCTGAAGATCGTGCGGGTCGGCGAGCACTATTGAGCGCCTGCTGAGCCGCATCGAGCCGGCCCGGTGGCCGGCAGCCCGGATCGGCCGAAGCCGATCCGTCACTGTTTTTTGCGCAAAAGCCGCGCGGGGTCCGAAGCCCCGCGCGGCTTTTTTTCTCCTTTTTGGCCGCATTGTGCCGTGCGAACGTAACAAATTGCGAGCGGGGCCCTCCGGGCGGTCGGAATCGGAGGCGCTTCGCGATAAAATGCGGCTATTCGACGCTCAGCCGCGCCGCGCCGTCCCGGTTCAGAGGGAAGCGAGCGCCGCGCCGGCGTCAGGGCGCACCGGTTTTCATTCCAAGGAGTTCCACAATGCCTCTCGTATCAATGCGTCAATTGCTGGACCACGCGGCAGAGCACGGTTACGGCCTGCCGGCCTTCAACGTGAACAACCTGGAGCAGGTCCAGGCGATCATGGCGGCGGCGGATCAGGTCGGCGCGCCCGTGATCATGCAGGCATCGGCCGGCGCGCGTAAGTATGCGGGCGAGCCGTTCCTGCGCCACCTGATCGAAGCGGCGGTCGAATCGTATCCGCACATCCCGGTCGTGATGCACCAGGATCACGGCCAGTCGCCGGCCGTCTGTACGGCCGCGATCCGCAGCGGCTTCACGAGCGTGATGATGGACGGTTCGCTCGAAGCCGACGGCAAGACGGTCGCATCCTACGAGTACAACGTCGACGTATCGCGCAAGGTCGTCGAGATGGCGCACTCGATCGGCGTGACGGTCGAAGCCGAACTCGGCGTGCTCGGCTCGCTCGAGACGATGAAGGGCGACAAGGAAGACGGCCACGGCGCGGAAGGCACGATGACCCGCGAGCAGCTGCTGACCGATCCGGAGCAGGCCGCCGACTTCGTGAAGCTCACGCAGTGCGACGCGCTCGCGATCGCGATCGGTACGTCGCACGGCGCGTACAAGTTTTCGAAGAAGCCGACGGGCGACATCCTGTCGATCCAGCGCATCAAGGAAATCCACGCGCGCATCCCGAACACGCACCTGGTGATGCACGGTTCGTCGTCGGTGCCGCAGGAGCTGCTGGCCGAGATCCGCGAATTCGGCGGCGACATGAAGGAAACCTACGGCGTGCCGGTCGAGGAAATCCAGGAAGGCATCAAGCACGGCGTGCGCAAGATCAACATCGACACCGACCTGCGTCTGGCGATCACCGGCGCGATCCGCCGCTACCTGTTCGAGAACCCGGGCAAGTTCGATCCGCGCGACTACCTGAAGCCCGCGCGCGAAGCCGCGAAGAAGGTGTGCGTCGACCGTTACCTCGCGTTCGGCTGCGAAGGCCAGGCCGGCAAGATCAAGCCGGTGTCGCTCGACAAGATCGCCGAGCAGTACAAGTCGGGCGCGCTCGCACAGGTCGTCCGCTGAGACTGTAGTACGATTTGCCCCGCCCGGTTCTGCCGCCGGGCACGGGCTGGCCGCCCGGTTGGCCGGATTCGATCCGGCCCCGGCAGCCGTTTCGTCCGGCCGAACAAGGGCCGGCCGGCAGCCGCCCGGGCGTTGCGCCCGCCGGTTTGCCGACGTATTGCAAGACCGCCGTTCCCGCCTGCCGCGGGGAACGGCGTTTCCCTTTTTGTTTGGCTCCTTATCTGCGAAAAGACGATGTCTACCCTTTACGAATCCACGCTCCGCTCGCTGCCGCTCCTCGGTCGCGGCAAGGTTCGCGATAACTACGCGGTCGGCAACGACAAGCTCCTGATCGTCACGACCGATCGCCTGTCGGCCTTCGACGTGGTGATGGGCGAGCCGATTCCGAACAAGGGCCGCGTGCTGAACCAGATGGCGAACTTCTGGTTCGACAAGCTCGCGCACATCGTGCCGAACCACCTGACGGGCGACGCGCCGGAAGCGGTCGTCGCGGCCGACGAGGTCGAGCAGGTGAAGGGCCGCGGCGTGGTCGTCAAGCGCCTCGAGCCGATCATGATCGAAGCGGTCGTGCGCGGCTACCTGGCCGGCAGCGGCTGGAAGGAATACCAGGCGTCGGGCGCCGTGTGCGGCGTGCAGCTGCCGGCAGGCCTGCAGAACGCGCAGAAGCTGCCCGAGCCGATCTTCACGCCGGCCGCGAAGGCCGAGATGGGCGAGCACGACGAGAACATCACGTTCGAGGAAACCGAGCGCCGCATCGGCACCGAGCTGGCCGCGACGATCCGCGACATCTCGATCAAGCTGTACAAGGAAGCGGCCGACTACGCGGCGACGCGCGGCATCATCATCGCCGACACGAAGTTCGAATTCGGCCTCGACAACCACGGCAAGCTGTACCTGATGGACGAAGTGCTGACCGCCGATTCGTCGCGCTTCTGGCCGGCCGACCAGTACGAAGTGGGCACCAACCCGCCGTCGTTCGACAAGCAGTTCGTGCGCGACTGGCTCGAGACGCAGCCGTGGGGCAAGACCGCGCCGGCGCCGGCGCTGCCGGCCGACGTCGTCGAGAAGACGGCCGCGAAGTACCAGGAAGCGCTCGAGCGCATCACCGGCCAGTCGCTCGCCTGATCGAGGTACCGACGACATGAGCGAAATCCAGACTGCCCACACGCACAGCGCGCCGCTCATCGGCGTGCTGATGGGTTCGAGTTCCGACTGGGACGTGATGAAGCACGCGGTCGCCATCCTGCAGGAATTCGGCGTGCCGTACGAAGCGAAGGTCGTGTCCGCGCACCGGATGCCCGACGAGATGTTCGACTATGCGGAGAAGGCGCGCGAGCGCGGGCTGCGCGCGATCATCGCGGGCGCCGGCGGCGCCGCGCACCTGCCCGGCATGCTGGCTGCGAAGACCACGGTGCCCGTGCTCGGCGTGCCGGTCGCGAGCAAGTACCTGAAGGGTGTCGATTCGCTGCACTCGATCGTGCAGATGCCGAAGGGCGTGCCGGTCGCGACGTTCGCGATCGGCGAGGCCGGCGCCGCGAATGCCGCGTTGTTCGCGGTGTCGATCTTGTCCGGCAACTCGGTCGACTATGCGAACCGGCTCGCCGCGTTCCGCGTGCGCCAGAACGAAGCCGCGCACGCGATGGTGCTGCCGCCGCTGGAATGACGGCATGGCGCGCGGCCGCACGACGCGGCCGGCGCCGGATTTTCCCACTGCGGCGGGCCGTTCCGCGTTCCGCCGCGACCGACCACTGACATGACCGCAACTCCTGATTCCGTTTCCCCGATCCTGCCCGGCGCGTGGCTGGGCATGGTCGGCGGTGGCCAGCTCGGCCGCATGTTCTGCTTTGCCGCCCAGTCGATGGGCTATCGCGTCGCCGTGCTCGATCCCGATCCGACGAGCCCCGCCGGCGCGGTTGCCGATCGGCACCTGCGCGCGGCGTACGACGACGAAGCCGCGCTCGCCGAACTGGCCGACCTGTGCGAGGCCGTATCGACGGAGTTCGAGAACGTGCCGGCCGCGAGCCTCGATTTCCTCGCGCGCACGACGTTCGTCGCGCCGGCCGGCCGCTGCGTCGCGGTCGCGCAGGATCGCATCGCGGAGAAGCGTTTCATCGAGGCGTCGGGCGTGCCGGTCGCGCCGCACGTCGTGATCGAATCGGCGGCGGCGCTCGCCGCGCTCGACGATGCGGCGCTTACCGCGGTGCTGCCGGGCATCCTGAAGACGGCCCGCCTCGGTTACGACGGCAAGGGCCAGGTGCGCGTCGCCACCCCGCAGGAAGCGCGCGACGCGCATGCCGCGCTCGGCGGCGTGCCGTGCGTGCTGGAGAAGCGCCTGCCGCTGAAATACGAAGTGTCGGCGCTGATCGCGCGCGGCGCGGACGGCCGCTCGGCCGCGTTCCCGCTCGCGCAGAACGTGCACCACAACGGCATCCTCGCGCTGACGGTCGTGCCGGCGCCGGCCGCCGATGCGGCCCGCGTCGAGGAAGCGCAGCAGGCGGCGATCCGGATCGCCGATACGCTCGGCTACGTCGGCGTGCTGTGCGTCGAGTTCTTCGTGCTGGAGGACGGCTCGTTCGTCGCGAACGAAATGGCGCCGCGCCCGCACAACTCCGGCCACTACACGGTCGATGCGTGCGCAACGAGCCAGTTCGAGCAGCAGGTGCGCGCGATGACGCGCATGCCGCTCGGCAATCCGCGCCAGCATTCGCCGGCCGCGATGCTGAACATCCTCGGCGACGTGTGGTTCCCGAACGGTGCGGCGGCTGACGCCGTCACGCCGCCGTGGGACACGGTCGCCGCGATGCCGGCCGCCCACCTGCACCTGTACGGCAAGGAAGAAGCGCGCGTCGGCCGCAAGATGGGCCACGTGAACTTCACGGCCGAGACGCGCGACGAAGCCGTCGCGGCGGCCACCGCATGCGCGCAGCTGCTGCGCGTGCCGCTCGACTGAGGCGCGGGCCGATGTCCATCGACCTCCCGACGCACGTGACGCCCGCGCAAATCGACGCGGCCGCCGCGCTGCTCGACGCGGGCCAGCTCGTCGCGTTTCCGACCGAAACCGTCTACGGGCTCGGCGGCGATGCAGCGAACCCCGAGGCCGTCGCGCGCATTTACGCGGCGAAGGGGCGGCCCGCGAATCATCCGGTGATCGTGCATCTGCCGCCCGGCGGCGATCCGGGTTACTGGGCCGACGACTTGCCGGCCGACGCGCACGCGCTGATCGAGGCATTCTGGCCGGGGCCGCTCACGCTGATCCTGAAGCGCCACGCGCGCATTCCGGATGCCGTGAGCGGCGGGCAGGATTCGGTCGGGCTGCGCTGTCCGTCGCATCCGGTCGCGCAGGCGCTGCTGGCCGCGTTCAGCGCGCGGCGCGGCGGCCACGGCGGCGTGGCCGCGCCGTCCGCGAACCGGTTCGGCCACGTGAGCCCGACGACCGCGCAACACGTGCGCGACGAATTCGGCGATACCGTGCACGTGCTCGACGGTGGCGCATCCGAAGTCGGCATCGAATCGACGATTCTCGACCTGTCGCGCGGTTTCCCGGCGCTGCTGCGCCCGGGCCACGTGACGCCGCGGCAGATCGCCGACGTGCTCGGCCGCGCGCCGAAGCTGCCGGACGGCAGCGATGCGACCGCACCGCGCGCATCTGGCACGCTGAAAGCGCATTACGCGCCGCGTACGCCGCTCGCGCTGTTGCCGTTCGACGCGCTCGAGCCATTGCTCGTGGCCGCGCAAACCGACGGCGAACGCGTCGCGCTCGTCGCCCGCGCGTCGCGGGCTGGGCACTGGGCGCAGGCCGACGGCGTGCATTTCATCGCGGCGCCGGAAGATCCGCAGGCCTATGCGCGCGACCTGTACGGGATGCTGCGGGCGCTCGACCGCGCGCAGGTCGCGCGCATCCTCGTCGAGAAGCTGCCCGAGACCGTCGAATGGATCGCGGTCAACGATCGCCTCGGCCGCGCGGCGGCCGCATTCGAAGCGCGCGACTGACGCATCGATCCGCATCCGTTCACATCCATCCGCACCAACGAAAAACGCCCGACCGGCGAACCGGTCGGGCGTTTTCGTTTGGGCGCGTCGCCGGCGGCTTACTTGCCGACGCCGGACTTCGCGATCTGCTGCTGGACGTACTGCGCGAACAGCGCATGCAGGTGCGTCGTCGGGTGGACCGTGTCGGCGAACATGTAGGTCTGGTCCGCGTTCGCGACCGTGTAGGTCTGCGGCGAGCAGAACAGCGACGAGCCGAACGCGGTCGCGTTCGCGACGCCGTACTGCGTGGCGGCCTGGACCATCGCCTTCAGGTTGCAGGCGGTGTCGGTATTCGACACGCTGAAGCCGTTCGCCTGGTAGTTGGCCGCGATGCCGTCCTGCCACGTGAACGCATCGACCACCACATACTTCGTCGGGTCGACCTTCAGCGCGGCGAGCGTGCCGACCAGCGTCTTGTTGAACAGCCCCGACAGTTGCGTGAACGCGGCCTGCGTGCCGCCCTGCAGCGCGAGCGGCGTGCCGCCGATGTCCGGCACGTTCGAGACGAACACGTGCGTCGCGCCTGCCGCGACGATCTGCTGGACGATCCCGCCGAGCTGCTGCGCGGCCAGGCCGATCGCCTGTGCGGCCGCGAGTTGCGCGGCCGGCGTGTTGCCTTGCGCCTGCGCGACCTGGGCCTGGTAGAAGATGTCGTTCGCGCCGCCGTTGATCAGCACGATCTGGCCGGCGTTGAAGCTGCCGTGCTGCGTCAGGTACTGCTTGACCTGGTCCGCGATCGGCGTGGTGGTCGCCTGTGCGTAGTCGGGGTTCGGCACGCTGGCGTCCGCATGGCCGATGCCCGGCTGCAGCGTCACGCGCGAGCCGCCCTGCGCGTAGCCGAGGCCGCCGGTGGCCTGCAGCGGAATGCCGAAGCCGCCCTGGTTCGCGGGCTGCAGCGTGTCGCCGTAGTACTGCGCGACGTCCTGCGTCCAGACCTGGCCCGGGTTGGTCGTGAAGCGGCCGCCGCCGAAGCCGAGCTTGATCTGCGAGTAGGTGCCGACGTCGGACAGGCTGTCGCCGAACGACACGACCTGCATCTTCACGCCCGACGGCGGCGTGTTCGACGCGCTACTGCCGTTGTTGTCGTCACCGCCGCCGCATGCAGCGAGCAGCGCGAGCGCGGCGCCGGCGATCGCGACCTGCGCGGTGCGCAGCATGCGCAGCCGGCTGCGGGAAGGTGCGTGTTGTTGTGTCTGCATCGTTCGATCTCCTCGTAGATATGGCCTGATGTGTTTCTCATCTGCCGCGTGCCTGCTCGGTTCCGGGCTGCGCGGCGGCCGTTGGCTGAAACGGTTTATCGATCGCGCGCAGCCGCCAGCGGCTCGGTGCGCGGATCCTGGTTCGCGGCCTCGGCAATCTGCGCATGATAAGCGCTCGCCCATTCGGGCGGGCCGAAAATCGCGCGCAGCTTGTTGCGCCATCCGTCGACGCGCAACGCGTCGGACGCCATCGACACCCACTCGTGGAACGTCGCGACAAACGGGTTGTTCGAGCCGAGCCGCTCGACGATGCCGTACTGCGGCGGATCGTCGGGCGTTTCCTCGACATAGCTGCCGAACAGACGATCCCAGATCACCAGGACGCCTGCGTAATTACGATCGATGTAGCGTGCGTTGCGCGCATGGTGCGCACGGTGGATCGACGGCGTGTTGAGCACGTATTCGACCCAGCCGAGCTTGCCGATCGCCTGCGTGTGCACGAAGAACTGGAACGCGAGGTTGATCAGCACGATGCCGACGACCTGTTGCGGCGGAAAGCCGGCGAACGCGAGCGGCAGCCAGAACAGCCACATGCCGGCGACCGGGTACATCAGGCTCTGGCGGAAGGCGGTCGAGAAATTCATCCGCTCGGACGAGTGGTGCACGACGTGCGCGGCCCACAGCCAGCGCACGCGATGGCTCGCGCGATGGAATACGTAGTAGAGGAAGTCCTGCGCGACGAACAGCACCGCGAACGACAGCCAGCCGTCGTGCCACGTGTAGACGCGATAGTGCCGGTAGCAGTACGCATAGACGGGAATCACGAACAGCCACGCGAGCTTGTCGGCGCCCTGGTGCATCAGCGCGAGCGCCGCGTTGCACAGCGTGTCGCGCCACGCATAGATGCGGTCCTGCGCACGGGTGCGGGCGAGGTGCCAGGCCTCCCACGCGATGCAGAGCAGGAAGACGGGCGCCAGCGCGAGCAGAAGCAATTCGACGTCGAATCGCATGGGCGTGTGTCTCCTTCGTTCCCCTGCAAGCCATCAGGCCGGGCGTGTGGCCCGTTGTAGATATCGTCAGGCCAACAGCCTACGCAATCGCTACGCGCTAGGCGAGGGGGCAGCGTAGAGGGTTCCCTCTGAGGACAGGGTTTCTACGGAATCCGTACTGCACGGGGCCGGGCGGTGCGGCCCTGTTTTGCGGGAAGGGTGCGCGCGCGGCGCGGCGCGCGAAAGTGATGGGGGCGTTTCAAACCGCGCGGCGCGGGATTTCGCGGGCGGCGCGGGCGGGGAGCCGCACGGGCCGCCTTGCCGGGACGGCCCGATGCGCGGTGCGCGGACCGTCAGTGCGCGCCCGCGTAGACCCACTCGAGCAGCGTGTCGTGCGCGGCGCGCGCGCCTTCCGCGTGATCGTTGTTGATGAAGCTGACGACGATGTAGCTCTGGCCGTCGGCGCCGGCGACGTAGCCGGCGATCGCGCGCACGTCGCGCAGCGTGCCGGTCTTGATGTGCGCGTTGCCGAGCACGCCCGCGTTGGTGAGGCGGTTCTTCATCGTGCCGTCGATGCCGGCGATCGGCAGCGAATCGACGAACGCCTGCGCGACGGGGCTCGCGTTCGCGGCCTGCAGCAGCGCGGCGAGCGACAGCGCGCTCACGTGCTCTTCGCGCGACAGCCCCGAGCCGTTCTCGATCACGAGGTCGGGCATTGCGATGCCGTTCTTCTGCAGGAACGCCTGGATCGCGCGGCTCGACTGCTCGGGTGTCGCGGGCGGCTTGCCGCTGACCGCGCCGATCGTCAGGAACAGGTTGCGCGCCATCACGTTGTTGCTGAACTTGTTGATGTCGTAGACGATGCTGCCGAGCACCGGGCTGTGATGCACGGCGAGCGGCCGCGCGGTGGTCGGCACCTTGCCTTCGCTCACGGGCCCCGCGATCGTGCCGCCGTCCTGCTGCCACAGCGCGAGGAAGCCGCGCGCGAAGAAGGTCGTGTGATCGAGGATCGCGAGGTTGGTCGTGTGCGCGCCGCAGCGCAGCGGGTAGTCGCCGGCGAACGACGCGGTCATGATCCCGCCGCCGGCCGTGAGCGTCGGGCGCGCTGCCGCGGCGGCCGCGCTGCAGGAGCCCGAGCCTTCGACGAGCTGGTTGTCGATCGACAGATCCGCGAGCGGCGGCAGCACGTCGACGGCGACCTTGCCGTCCTCGCCCGGCGTGACCGTGAACGACACGGCCTTGAACGCGTAGAGCAGCGGATCGGGGCCGACGTTGTACGGCGCGCTGGCGTCGTCGTCGAACGACGGCAGGTCGCGCGTCGACGCCGCGAAATAGCTCTTGTCGAGCACGAGGCCGCCGGCCACGCGCTTGACGCCGGCCTTGCGCAGCTTGTCGACGAGGTCGATCAGCTCCTCGGGCACGAGCTTCGGATCGCCGGTGCCCTTGATGTACAGGTTGCCCTGCAGCGTGCCGTCGGGGTCGATCGTGCCGTCCGTGTACGCGGTGGTGCGCCAGCGGTAGTCGGGGCCGAGGATCGACAGGCCCGAGAAGGTCGTCACGAGTTTCATCGTCGAGGCCGGCAGCATCGGCCGGCTCGCATTCCATGCGATCAGCGGTTGCGGATCGCCGACGCGCTCGACCACGACGCTCATCGCCGATGCCGGCACCTTCGCGCGCTGCAGCGCGACGAGCACGGAGGCCGGCAGCCCGGCCGCGCGCGCGGCGGGCGACACGACGGCGGTCTTGCGCGCTTCCTTGTGGGATTTCTTGCGGGCCTGCGCGGGCGGCGCGAACGCGAGGGCCGTGCAGGTGGCGATGACGGCGGCCGCCCGCAGGCAGGCGCGGGCGCGAGGGGCGAACCGGGCGGAAAGATCGGAAATCGGCATGGGCGAATACGGGAAAAGCAGGGGCTCGGGCAGGACGCGCGGGGGCGCCGAAGCGCACATTGTAGAGACAAGTCGGGGCAGGCCCCTTGCAATCCGCCTTACTGTTGCATTGCACGCCGCGCACGCGATTCGCGGCGCTACAATGGTCGCCGTGTTTGACTCGCCCCATGGATGCGTGGCCCGATGCGGATTCTGCTTGTCGAAGATGATCGAATGATTGCCGAGGGCGTGCGCAAGGCGCTGCGCTCGGATGGCTTTGCGGTCGACTGGGTGCAGGACGGCGACGCCGCGCTCACCGCGCTCGGCGGCGAGACGTATGATCTGCTGCTGCTCGATCTCGGTCTGCCGAAGCGCGACGGCATCGACGTGCTGCGCACGCTGCGCGGGCGCGGGCTCGCGCTGCCGGTGCTGATCGTCACCGCGCGCGACGCGGTCGCCGATCGCGTGAAGGGGCTCGACGCGGGCGCCGACGACTACCTCGTCAAGCCGTTCGATCTCGACGAGCTGGGCGCGCGGATGCGCGCGCTGATCCGCCGCCAGGCCGGGCGCAGCGAGTCGCTGATCCGCCACGGCGCGCTGACGCTTGATCCCGCGTCGCACCAGGTGACGCTCGACGGCGCGCCCGTCGCGCTGTCCGCACGCGAGTTCGCGCTGCTCGAGGCGCTGCTCGCGCGGCCGGGCGCGGTGCTGTCGAAGAGCCAGCTCGAGGAGAAGATGTACGGCTGGGGCGAGGAGATCGGCAGCAACACGGTCGAGGTCTACATCCACGCGCTGCGCAAGAAGCTCGGCTCGGACCTGATCCGCAACGTGCGCGGGCTCGGCTACATGGTCGTCAAGGAAAGCTGACGCGTGCGGTCGATTCGTCATCAATTGCTGATCTGGCTGCTCGCGATCGTTGTCGCGGGCGTGGGCATGGCGGGCTGGCTCATCTACCGGCAGGCGCTCGCGGAAGCGAACGAGCTGTTCGACTACCAGTTGCAGGAAATCGCCGCGGCGCTGCCGTCCGAACCGTTCTCGCAGGTGTTCGGCTCGCGCACCAACGGCGACGAAGGCATCGTGATCCAGATCTGGAACCGCAACGGCGTGCTGATGTACTTCTCGCATCCGCGCGCGCCGATCGCGCCGCGCGCGGAGCTCGGCTTCTCGACCGAGCGCACCGATCGCGGTGAATGGCGCGTGTACGGGGCGATCGTCGGCGACAACGTCGTGCAGCTCGCGCAGCCGCTGTCGGTGCGCAACCGGCTGGCGGCGAACGTCGCGCTGCGCACGCTGTGGCCGCTGATCGTGCTGCTGCCGTTCCTCGGCGCGGCCGTGTGGGGAATCGTCGGGCGCGGGCTCGCGCCGCTCGGCCGCGTGACGCGCGCGGTCGAGGCGCGCCGGCCGGAAGCGCTCGATTCGCTGCCCGACGCGCGCCTGCCGCTCGAGGTGCAGCCGCTCGTGCGGGCGCTGAACGGGCTGCTCGCGCGGCTGGCGGCGGCGCTCGACACGCAGAAGGCGTTCGTCGCCGATGCCGCGCACGAGTTGCGCACGCCGCTCGCGGCCGTGCAGATCCAGGCGCAGCTCGTCGCCCGCGCGAAGGACGACGCATCGCGCCGCGAGGCGATCGCGGATCTCCAGGACGGCGTGTCGCGCGCGACGCGTCTCACCGAGCAACTGCTCGCGCTCGCGCGCGCCGAGCCGGACGGCGCGACGATGCGCGAACCGGTCGACCTGCAGGCGCTGCTCGCCGAATGCGTGGCCGCGCATGCGCCGCTCGCGCAGCGGCACGACATCGATCTCGGCTTCGAGGAAACGCGCGCGGCGAGCGTCGTCGCGGACGTCGGCGCGCTGCGCGTGATGTTCGGCAACCTGCTCGACAACGCGGTGAAGTACACGCCGGACGGCGGCCGCATCGACGTGTCGCTGACGCGCGACGCGGCCGGCCGCGCGTGCGTGCAGATCGCCGACAGCGGGCCGGGCATTCCGGCCGACGAGCGCGAGCGCGTGTTCGACCGCTTCTATCGCGACAGCTCGGCGCGGGCACGCACCGACGTGTCGGGCAGCGGGCTCGGACTCGCGATCGTCAAGCGCGTGGCGGCGCAGCAGGGCGCGACGGTGTCGCTCGGCGATGCAGCCGCGGGCGGCCTGCTCGTCAGCGTCGTGTTCCGCGATGCCGAGATGCCGGCCCCGGCCCCGCAGCCTTCCGAATCTGCTTGAAGGGGCGGTGTGCCGGCCGGATGCCGGCAGCCGCTTAAGCCCCGCTTAAGGCTGATTAAGCCTCCTTTAAGTCAGGGTCGTTACGCTGCGTCCTAACAACGAGGAGGTCCTACGATGAACACCCGATTCCTTGCGCGCGGCACCGTCGCGGTCGCCGTGGCGGCCGCCCTGTCGGCAGGCTATTTCGCCGGTACCCGCCGCGCCGATCCGCAGATCATCACGCCCGCGCAGGCCGCGATGATGCCGGCCGAAGCCGCGGCCAAGACCGGCATTCCCGATTTCTCCGGGCTCGTCGAGACGTACGGCCCGGCGGTCGTGAACATCAGCGCGAAGCACGTCGTGAAGCAGGTGTCGCGGCGCGCGCCGCAGCCGCAACTGCCGATCGATCCGAGCGACCCGTTCTACCAGTTCTTCAAGCACTTCTACGGCCAGGTGCCGGGCATGGGCGGCGACGCGCAGCCGGACGACCAGCCGAGCGCGAGCCTCGGGTCGGGCTTCATCGTCAGCGCCGACGGGTACATCCTCACCAATGCGCACGTGATCGACGGCGCGAACGTCGTCACGGTCAAGCTGACCGACAAGCGCGAATACAAGGCGAAGGTCGTCGGCTCCGACAAGCAGTCCGACGTCGCCGTGCTGAAGATCGACGCGAGCGGCCTGCCGACCGTGAAGATCGGCGACCCGGCGCAGAGCAAGGTCGGCCAGTGGGTCGTCGCGATCGGCTCGCCGTACGGCTTCGACAACACGGTCACGTCGGGCATCATCAGCGCGAAGTCGCGCGCGCTGCCGGACGAGAACTACACGCCGTTCATCCAGACCGACGTGCCGGTGAACCCCGGCAACTCGGGCGGCCCGCTGTTCAACCTGCAGGGCGAGGTGATCGGCATCAACTCGATGATCTACTCGCAGACGGGCGGCTTCCAGGGCCTGTCGTTCGCGATCCCGATCAACGAGGCGATCAAGGTGAAGGACGAGCTCGTGAAGACGGGCCACGTGAGCCGCGGCCGTCTCGGCGTGGCCGTGCAGGGGCTGAACCAGACGCTCGCGAGCTCGTTCGGGCTGCAGAAGCCGGACGGCGCGCTCGTCAGCTCGGTCGACCCCAACGGCCCGGCCGCGAAGGCCGGGCTGCAGCCGGGCGACGTGATCCTGTCGGTCAACGGTTCGCCGGTCGCCGATTCGACGTCGCTGCCCGCGCAGATCGCGAACCTGAAGCCGGGTTCGAAGGCCGACCTGCAGATCTGGCGCGACAAGTCGAAGAAGTCGATCAGCGTGACGCTCGGCGCGATGGCCGATGCGAAGCTCGCGTCGAACGACGGCGGGCCGGTGGAGCAGGGGCGCCTGGGTGTCGCGGTGCGGCCGCTGTCGCCTCAGGAGCGCACCGCCGACAACCTGTCGCACGGGCTGATCGTGCAGCAGGCCGGCGGGCCGGCCGCCAACGCGGGCATCCAGCCGGGCGACGTGATTCTCGCGGTCAACGGCCGCCCGGTCACGAGCCCCGAGCAGTTGCGCGACGCGGTGAAGGGCGCGGGCAACAGTCTTGCTCTGCTGATCCAGCGCGATAATGCACAGATCTTCGTGCCGGTCGACCTGAGCTGACCGGCCACGGCCGACGGCCGGCCTGACCGGCCGCGGCGGGCGCCGCCGCCGTTCGATTGGCGACGCCGCGCCCCGTATGTGTTCCGACCCCAAGGAGAGAGCCATGCAATATCTACGCAACGTGTCCCGATTTGCCGTCGCCGCGGCGCTGACCGCCGGCCTCGCAGCCGGTGCGACCGGCGCGTACGCGCAGTCGGACGGCTTGCCGGCCGCGCGCCAGCAAGGCGACGTCACCTTCGTGTCCGGCGGCGTCGGGCAGGACGAATCGACGGCGTTCCAGCGCAGCGAGTCGCAGTGGCCGCTGGCGCTGCGCTTCACCGGCAAGGGCGGCGAGTTCCTGGCCGACGTGCATGTCCGGATCGTCGACGGCAAGGGCGCCGAAGTGCTGAAAACCGATGCGCGCGGGCCGTACATGCTCGTGAAGGTGCCGCCGGGGCGCTATACGGTGCATGCGTCGTACCAGGGCAGCGACGAATCGCGCGCCGTCACGGTCGGCGCGAAGGGCGGCGCGAAAGCCGCGTTCCAGTGGAGTGCGCAGTAGCCCGCCGCGTGCGGCCGGGCCCCCGGTCGCGCAATCGGACGAAGTTTCGCCCATAATGAAAGCCACGGCATGCGTGCCGTGGCTTTTTCGTTTCCTGCCCCGGCCAGGCGGCCGCCCGAAGGAGAAACGATGTCCGATGCAGCCGACCCTCGACTCGAAATCGTGCCGAACCGTCATCGCGTGCGCGTGATCCATCGCGGCATCACCTATGCCGATTCGCACGGTGCGCTGACCGTGCGCGAGGCGGGACTCCCGGACATCCATTACCTGCCGCGCGGCGACGTCAACATGCGCCGGCTCGTGAAATCGGGCGTCACGACGGCCTGCCCGTTCAGGGGGCAGGCCGTGCATTTCGACTTGCAGACGGAAGACGGCGTGATCGAAAACGCCGCATGGAGTTACGAAGAACCGAAGGAGGCGGCGGCCGTGCTTGCGCACTACGTCGCGTTCGATGTCGCACGGGTCGACAGTCTCGTCGAGACGTCCTGATGCGGCGCGCGTTCATCGGGGAGGCGTCATGGAACTGAACGACACGTTACGCGTACCGCTCGCGCCAACTGTCGTGCGGGATGCGCTGGAGGATCTCGCGCTGCTGCGGGCGAGTTTCGACCATTGCGAATCGTTCGTGAAACTCGCGCACGGCGAGTTCGCGTTGACCATCACGGTGCCGCTCGGCCCGCTGCGCGCCCGCTACGACGTGCGCGCGCATGCGGCCGCCGAGCAGGGCGACGCCGAAGGTCAGCCGCGCCGCGTGCTCAACTTCAAGGCGCGGGCCGACGGCCTCGGCGCGCTGCGCGGCCAGGTCGAACTCGTGCTGATGCCGGACGACGACGCGAGCGCCACGCGAATCGAGTACGTGGTCTGGGCGACGGCGAGCGGGCCGCTCGCCGAACTGCCGGGGCGGCAGATCGACAATGCGCTGCGCGAATGGACCGACACGTTCTTCCGCGAGTTCTGCGCGGTCGTGCAGGCGAAACACGGTCTCGCGCCGAATCGCGCGAGCGCCGCCGCGCCGCGCCGCCAGCATGTATTTCTGCGGCCGGCGTCGCTGGTGGCCGCGACGAAGCGTTCGCTGCCGCATCATCTCGGCGGCGCGCTGAGCGGACGTGCCGCGAGCGCGCTCCCGCATCGCGATTCCGGCACGGTGCCCGTGTGGGCCTGGGCGGCGATGATCGTGTTCGTCGCGCTGCTGCTTTACGCGGCGCGCTGGATCAACGGCGGCTGATCGGCGATCGGCCGCCCGGTTCCGCTTCCCGGCCTGTTCGCGGCCCGCACGGCAGGCGTCATTGCGCCGCGTCGGCACCCACTCCGGCGCCGCGAAATTCCCTTCGATACGCAGACGGCGACGTGCCGAGCGCGCCCGCGAAATGCTGGCGCAGCGACACGCTTGAGCCGTAGCCGGCCGCCTGCGCGATCGCGTCGATCGATTGTCCGGTGGTTTCGAGCAGATGCTGCGCGCGCGCGAGCCGCTCGGCCTGCAGCCATGCGGTGACGGTCGTGCCCGTCGCCTGGCGGAAGTGGCGCGTGAACGTGCGCCGGCTCATGAGCACGCGTTCGGCGAGCGAATCGACGCTGTGCGCGGCGTCGAGATGGGCGCGCACCCAGTCGAGCAACCCCGCGAGCCGCGCATCGCGCGGATGCGCGGCAACCGGCTGCGGTACGTACTGGGCCTGTCCGCCCTGACGGTGCGGCGGGATCACGAGGCGGCGCGCGATCCGGTTCGCGGCGTCCGAGCCGAAGCGCCGCCGCACGACGTGCAGGCAGCAGTCGAGGCCTGCCGCCGTGCCGGCCGACGTCATCAGGTTGCCGTCGTTCACGTACAGCACGTCGGGATCGAGTTTCACGCGCGGAAAGCGCCGGGCGAAATCGTCGGCCCACGCCCAGTGCGTGGTGGCCGGGCGGCCGTCGAGCAGGCCGGCCGCGGCGAGCACGTAGGCGCCGAGGCACAGGCCGACGAGCTCCGCGCCGCGCGCGGCGACCGCGCGGACCGCATCGAGCAGCGCGTCGGGCGGCACTTCGTCCGGGTCCCGCCAGGAAGGCACGATGACGATGTCTGCATCGTCGAGCGCATCGAGCCCGTACGGTGCGGTGATCGTGAAGCCACCCGTCGTCGCGAGCGGGCCGCGCTCGGCCGAGCAGACGCGGAACTCGAACGCGGGCGACGCGGCCGCGTCGCGTTCCTTGCCGAACACGACCGACGGCACCGACAAGTGGAACGGGCTGATGCCGTCGTACGCGATCACGGCGACGACGGTCGGAACGGACGGGGCGGATGGGGTGGATGGCGTGAACGGGGCGGTGGCGAGCATGACGGGCTCCGGCAAGGCGATGGCCCGATTCTATCGAAGAATGGCTATCGGGCCACTATCGGCACAAGCCGCCCGGCTCGACAATGCATCCCATCGCACTGCTGGCCGCCCCGCTCCGGGGCGGGGCAGCGCCTCCCGACCAGGAGCCCGCCATGTCGACCGCCGTTCCGCATTCCACTTCCCGTCCTGTTGCCCGCCGTGCACTGATCGTGATCGACGTGCAGAACGAATACGTGACGGGCAACCTGCCGATCGAATATCCGCCGCTCGACGTGTCGCTCGCGAACATCGGCCGCGCGATCGACGCCGCGCACGCGGCCGGCGTGCCGGTGATCGTGGTTCAGCATGTCGCGCCGGCCGGCGCGCCGATCTTCGCGCCCGGTAGCGATGGCGTTGCGCTGCACGCGGTGGTGGCCAGCCGGCCGTACGCGCACCTGATCGAGAAGGCGCAGGCGAGCTCGTTCGCCGGCACCAATCTCGCCGCGTGGCTCGACGCGCATGGAATCGACACGCTCGCGGTGGCCGGCTACATGACGCACAATTGCAATGCGTCGACGGTCTATCACGCGGCGCATGCGGGGCTGAAGGTCGAATACCTGAACGACGCGACGGGCGCGCTGCCTTACGAGAACGAAGCGGGAGCGGTAAGCGCCGAAGAGATTCACCGCGCGTATGGCGTGGTGTTCCAGTCGAATTTCGCGGCGGTGATGTCGACCGACACGTGGATCGCGGGACTGGCCGGCGCGCCGATGCCGGCGCGCGATTCGGTGGCCGCATCGAACCGGCGGGCCCGCGCGCAGCGCGCGAAGGCGGCCTGACGCGGCACGGTGACGGCGGCGGGGCGCGCCATGCGCCGGGTGGTCAGTCGCGATCCTTCAGCATCGCCGGGCTGTAGCGCAGCATGTCGAAGCAGCCGTCAACGAGTTTTTCCGCATGCTGCTCGGCGTCGATCTCGTCGGGCAGCATCAGCATGTCGCGCACGAACCCGCTGACGAGCGTGTGCAGCATCAGCGTCGCGCGCCACGTGTCGAGCCGCTCGGGCAGCAGCTTGAGCCCCACGGCCACCGCGAGATCGGCGTCGATCATGTGCAGCGCCTCGCTCATCCCCGCACGGTTGCGCTGCAGCAGCGGCTCCATGTCCGCGACGTATTCGCACTTCATGAACAGGATGCTGAACACGCGGCGCAGCTGCGGGTCGCGCTGCACGCCGAGCAGGCACCAGATCAGGATCTGGCGCACCTTCTCGAGCGGATTGCCGCCCGGCGCGTCGAGCGGCATCCGTTTCAGTTCGTCGATCGGCAGGAACACGCGGTCGAACATCGCATCGAACAGTTCGCTCTTGTTCGCGAAATGCCAGTAGATCGCGCCGCGCGTCACGCCGGCGTGCTGGGCGATGTCCGCGAGCGACGTGTGCGACACGCCTTTCTCGAAGAACACGTGTTCGGCGGCGTCGAGAATGCGATTGCGCGTCTCGAGCGCCTCCTCCTTGGTACGTCTGACCATGTGCAGGCCTGATTGGATCGATCTTGAGTGAATATGGGGTCCGCAACCCCTCGTCGCCGTCATGCAGACAGGCTATGCTTGCTGCGGGTAACAATCTGTAAGACTGGACCGCGGGCGGAATACAAACGGGCTTTTTACATACATTCGTGAATGTATATACAATACCACCCTACGATCGAATGACCCAAGTGGCAATCAGTTAATATCCCACTCTGCTGATTCCCGCCCTAGTACCAGTCCGCAGTTCGCGGCATCCCCGTCGGCACGGAGGTCTCGTGCCGACGTGCTGTATCTGGCAGTCCAGTAATTCAGGTGTTCGATCAGCGCCGCGAGGCGCATCCGTGTTGCGCTCGGGTCGGGCGCGGCACTTATTCCATTGGTTATACACAGAGGTCGCTCCATGCGCGTCGAACGGGTTCCATACCGCTTAATCACTGTCGCGACGGCCGCCGTTTTCCTGGCCGCGTGCGGGAAAAAAGAATCGGCACCGCCGCCGCAAACGCCGGAAGTTGGCGTCGTCACCGTCCAGCCGCAAGCCGTACCGGTCTTCACCGACCTGCCGGGCCGCACCAGTGCATTCCTCGTCGCGCAAGTCCGCGCGCGGGTCGACGGCATCGTGCTGCGCCGTGAATTCACCGAAGGCACCGACGTCAAGGCCGGTCAGCGCCTCTACAAGATCGATCCGGCGCCGTACATCGCGGCGCTGAACAGCGCGAAGGCGACGCTCGCGAAGGCGCAGGCGAACCTCGTCACGCAGAACGCGCTGGTCGCGCGCTACAAGGTGCTGGTGGCCGCGAACGCGGTCAGCAAGCAGGACTACGACAACGCGGTCGCCACCCAAGGCCAGGCCGCGGCGGACGTCGCGGCCGGCAAGGCGGCGGTCGATACCGCGCAGATCAACCTCGGCTATACGGATGTCGTGTCGCCGATCAGCGGCCGCGTCGGCATCTCGCAAGTGACGCCGGGCGCATACGTGCAGGCGAGCCAGGCGACGCTGATGTCGACCGTGCAGCAGCTCGATCCGGTGTACGTCGACCTCACGCAGTCGAGCCTCGAAGGGCTGAAGCTGCGCCAGGACGTGCAGAGCGGCCGCCTGAAGACGAGCGGCCCGGGCGCGGCCAAGGTGTCGCTGATCCTCGAGGACGGCAAGACCTACTCGGAGCCGGGCAAGCTGCAGTTCTCGGACGTGACGGTCGACCAGACCACCGGCTCGGTGACGATCCGCGCGGTGTTCCCGAACCCGGGCCGCGTGCTGCTGCCGGGCATGTTCGTGCGCGCACGGATCGAGGAAGGCGTGAACGAGAACGCGTTCCTGGTGCCGCAGATCGGCGTCACGCATGACCAGAAGGGGCAGGCGATCGCGATGGTGGTGAACGCCAGCAACAAGGTCGAGCCGCGTCCGCTGAAGACCACCGGCATGCAAGGCCAGAACTGGATCGTCGAAGGCGGTCTGCAGGCGGGCGATCACGTGATCGTGCAGGGCGTCGACAAGGTGCGCCCCGGCGCGACCGTGAAGACCGTCGCCGCGCAGCTCGCCCCGGCGGCCGATGCCGCCTCGGGTGCCGCTGCCCCCGCCGCGCCGGCCGCTGCCGGGTCCGGCGCCGCTGCCGCTTCCGGTGCCGCCGCATCGGGCGCCGCGCCGGCGAGTGCTGCCGCCGCGTCGAGCGCGCAATAACAGGGAGCCTGTTTCATGGCAAAGTTTTTTATCGATCGCCCGATCTTCGCGTGGGTGATCGCCATCATCCTGATGCTGGCCGGGGTCGCGGCGATCTTCACGCTGCCGATCTCGCAGTATCCGACGATCGCGCCGCCATCGATCCAGATCACCGCGAACTATCCGGGCGCTTCCGCGAAGACGGTGGAAGACACGGTGACGCAGGTGATCGAGCAGCAGATGAGCGGTCTCGACAACTTCCTGTACATGTCGTCGACGAGTGACGACTCGGGCAACGCAACGATCACGCTGACCTTCGCGCCGGGCACCAACGCCGACATCGCGCAGGTTCAGGTGCAGAACAAGCTGTCGCTCGCGACGCCGGTTCTGCCGCAGGTCGTGCAGCAGCTCGGTCTGTCGGTCACGAAGTCGAGCAGCAGCTTCCTGCTGGTGCTCGCCTTCAACTCCGAAGACGGCAGCATGAACAAGTACGACCTCGCGAACTTCGTGGCGTCGCACGTGAAGGACCCGATCAGCCGGCTGAACGGCGTCGGTACCGTCACGCTGTTCGGCTCGCAGTACGCGATGCGGATCTGGCTCGACCCGAACCGCCTGACCAACTACGGCCTCACGCCGGTCGACGTCAGCTCGGCGATCACCGCGCAGAACGTGCAGATCGCGGGCGGCCAGATCGGCGGCACGCCGGCCACGCCGGGCACCGTGCTGCAGGCGACGATCACCGAATCGACGCTGCTGCAGACGCCCGAGCAGTTCGGCAACATCCTGCTGAAGGTCAACCAGGACGGCTCGCAGGTTCGCCTGAAGGACGTCGCGCAGATCGGCCTCGGCGGCGAAAACTACAACTTCGACACGAAGTACAACGGTCAGCCGACCGCGGCACTCGGTATCCAGCTCGCGACCAACGCGAACGCGCTCGCGACCGCGAAGGCCGTACGCGCGAAGATCGACGAGCTCGCACCGTTCTTCCCGCACGGCCTCGTCGTGAAGTATCCGTACGACACGACGCCGTTCGTGAAGCTGTCGATCGAGGAAGTGGTCAAGACGCTGCTCGAAGGTATCGTGCTCGTGTTCCTCGTGATGTATCTGTTCCTGCAGAACCTGCGGGCGACGATCATCCCGACGATCGCGGTGCCGGTCGTGCTGCTCGGGACGTTCGCGATCATGTCGATGGTCGGCTTCTCGATCAACACGCTGTCGATGTTCGGCCTCGTGCTCGCGATCGGCCTGCTGGTCGACGATGCGATCGTGGTGGTCGAGAACGTCGAGCGCGTGATGGCGGAAGAGGGGCTGTCGCCGAAGGAGGCGACCCGCAAGGCGATGGGCCAGATCACCGGCGCACTCGTCGGCGTGGCGCTCGTGCTGTCGGCGGTGTTCGTGCCGGTGGCGTTCTCCGGCGGCTCGGTCGGTGCGATCTATCGTCAGTTCTCGCTGACGATCGTGTCGGCGATGGTGCTGTCGGTGCTGGTCGCGTTGATTCTGACGCCGGCACTGTGCGCGACGATCCTCAAGCCGATCCCGCAAGGGCATCACGAAGAGAAGAAGGGCTTCTTCGGCTGGTTCAACCGCACGTTCAACAACAGCCGCGACAAGTACCACGTCGGCGTGCACCACGTGATCAAGCGCTCGGGCCGCTGGCTCATCATCTATCTGGTCGTGATCGTCGCGGTCGGGCTGCTGTTCGTGCGCCTGCCGAAGTCGTTCCTGCCCGATGAAGACCAGGGCCTGATGTTCGTGATCGTGCAGACGCCGTCGGGCTCGACGCAGGAAACGACCGCGAAGACGCTCGCGAACATTTCCGACTACCTGCTGAAGGACGAGAAGGAAATCGTCGAATCGGCGTTCACGGTCAACGGCTTCAGCTTCGCGGGTCGCGGCCAGAACTCGGGTCTCGTGTTCGTGCGCCTGAAGGACTACTCGCAGCGCCAGCATGCGAACCAGAAGGTGCAGGCGCTGATCGGCCGGATGTTCGGGCGTTACGGGAGCTACAAGGACGCGCTCGTGATCCCGTTCAACCCGCCGTCGATTCCCGAACTCGGCACGGCCGCCGGCTTCGACTTCGAGCTGACGGACAACGCCGGTCTCGGCCACGACGCGCTGATGGCGGCACGTAACCAGCTGCTCGGGATGGCGTCGAAGGATCCGACGCTGCAGGGTGTCCGTCCGAACGGCCTGAACGATACGCCGCAGTACAAGGTCAACATCGACCGCGAGAAGGCGAATGCGCTGGGCGTGACGGCGGATGCGATCGACCAGACGTTCTCGATCGCATGGGCGTCGAAGTACGTGAACAACTTCCTCGATACCGACGGCCGGATCAAGAAGGTGTACGTGCAGGCCGATGCGCCGTTCCGGATGACGCCGGAAGACATGAACATCTGGTATGTGCGCAACGGGTCGGGCGGGATGGTGCCGTTCAGCGCGTTCTCGACCGGTCACTGGACGTACGGTTCGCCGAAGCTCGAGCGCTACAACGGCGTGTCGGCGATGGAAATCCAGGGTCAGGCCGCACCGGGCAAGTCGACCGGTCAGGCGATGGCCGCGATGGAAACGCTCGCGAAGAAGCTGCCGGTCGGCATCGGCTATTCGTGGACGGGCCTGTCGTTCCAGGAAATCCAGTCCGGTTCGCAGGCGCCGATCCTGTACGCGATCTCGATCCTCGTCGTGTTCCTGTGTCTGGCGGCACTGTATGAAAGCTGGTCGATTCCGTTCTCGGTGATCATGGTCGTGCCGCTCGGCGTGATCGGTGCGCTGCTCGCGGCCACGATGCGCGGCCTCGAGAACGACGTGTTCTTCCAGGTCGGCCTGCTGACCACCGTGGGCTTGTCCGCGAAGAACGCGATTCTGATCGTCGAGTTCGCGCGCGAACTGCAGCAGACGGAGAAGATGGGGCCGATCGAGGCCGCGCTGGAAGCGGCGCGCCTGCGGCTGCGTCCGATCCTGATGACGTCGCTCGCGTTCATTCTCGGCGTGATGCCGCTCGCGATCAGCAACGGCGCGGGTTCGGCCAGCCAGCACGCGATCGGTACGGGCGTGATCGGCGGGATGATCACGGCGACGTTCCTCGCGATCTTCATGATCCCGATGTTCTTCGTGAAGATCCGTGCGATCTTCAGCGGCGAGAAGGAAGACGTCGACGAGGCGCTGCGCCTGGCTCAGGAGCACTCGCACCACGAAGAGAAGCCGGGCAACGGCGACGAAGGCAACAAGGGACAGTGATGATGCAAAAACACGCTTTGACTGCAATCGCAGTCGCGCTCTTTGCCACAGGCTGCACGATGGCGCCGCACTACAAGCGGCCCGATGCACCCGTCGCGCAGGCGTACCCGGCCGGCGGCGTCTACGCGACGCAGCCGGGCGCGGCCGGCGCGCGCAGCGCGAACGGCCAGACGGCGACTGCCATCGGCTGGCGCGAGTTCTTCGTCGATCCGCGCCTGCAGCGGCTGATCGAGATCGCGCTGAAAAACAACCGCGACCTGCGCGTGTCGGTGCTGAACATCGAGGCGGCGCGTGCGCAGTACCAGATCACGCGCGCGGGGCTGTTCCCGACGCTCGACGGTACGGGCACGGGCAGCATCCAGCGTTTCCCGGCTGGTGTATCGCAGACGGGCCAGCCGCTGATCTCGCGCACCTACAACGTCGGACTGTCGGCGTCGTGGGAGCTCGACCTGTTCGGCCGCGTGCAGAGCCTGAAGGATCAGGCGCTCGCGCAATACCTGTCGACCGCGTATGCGCGACAGGCGTCGGAGATCTCGCTGGTGTCGCAGGTGGCCGATCAATACCTGACGCTGCTGTCGACCGATGACCTGCTGAAGGTCACGGAAGACACGCTGAAGACCGCGCAGGCATCGTACGACCTGACCAAGCTGCAGTTCGACAACGGTACGGGCTCGGAGCTCGAGCTGCGTCAGGCGCAGACGGTCGTCGAGACGGCACTCGCGAACCAGCAGGCGCAGGCCCGTGCCCGCGCGCAGGCGCTGAACGCGCTGGTGCTGCTGATCGGCGAGCCGCTGCCGGACGATCTGCCGGCGGGCATGCCGCTTGACGCGCAGAACCTGCTGACGGACGTGCCGGCTGGCCTGCCGTCGGACTTGCTGACGCGTCGTCCTGACGTGATGCAGGCCGAGCAGACGCTGCTGGCCGCGAACGCGAACATCGGCGCGGCGCGCGCGGCGTTCTTTCCGAAGATCTCGCTGACGGGCGCGTTCGGCACCGCGAGCCCGACGCTGGGCGGCCTGTTCAAGGCCGGCACGGCGGCATGGTCATTCGCGCCGAGCATCGCACTGCCGATCTTCGAGGGCGGGCAGAACATCGCGAACCTCGATCTCGCGCACGTGCAGAAGCGCATCGAGATCGCGAACTACGAGAAGGCGATCCAGTCGGCGTTCCGCGAAGTGTCGGATGGCCTCGCCGCACGCGGCACGTACGACCAGCAGATCGCGGCGCTGGAGCGCAACGAGCACGCGCAGCAACGTCGCTTCGACCTGTCGGACCTGCGTTACAAGAACGGCGTCGACAGCTACCTGTCGGTGCTGACCGCGCAGACGGATCTGTACTCGGCACAGCAGTCGCTGATCAGCGCGCGTCTGGCACGCTGGACGAACCTGGTCGATCTGTACCGCGCACTCGGCGGCGGGTGGATCCAGCGTGCAGGCGAAGCACCGCGCGCGCCGGACGCACCGGTCGACTACGACAAGGCGGCTGTTCCGGCGCCCGCGTCGGCAACGGCGACGAACGGGTAAGTGCAAAGAAGCGCAGGCGCGGCTTACCGCGCTTGCACGTCGAACCGGCTGTATGCGGAAACGAGAACGCCACGGACGCAAGTTCGTGGCGTTTTCTTTTGTGTTGTCGAATCGTGCGGGAAATGAAGCAAAACGCCACGGCATGCCGTGGCGTTTTTCGTTACCGCTTCGCGCCATCGTCCGGCGCGGCGCGATCAGTGGTGCACGTCGGCGGGCCGCCCGTCGAAATCGTGTCCCGCGCGCCGAATCTCGCAGCGCGCATCCTTTTCGCCTTTCACACCGTTGAACACGATGTTCAGGATCACGGCCGTGGCCGATGCCAGCAGGATGCCGCTGTGCAGGATCGGTGCGAGCGCGGGCGGCAGCTTCGAGAAGAAGTGCGGCGACACGACCGGCACGAGGCCCATGCCGACGCTCACCGCGACGATGAACAGGTTGTGCGAGTTCTGCACGAAGTCGACCTTCGACAGCACCTTGATGCCGTTCGCGGCGACCATCCCGAACATCACGATGCCTGCGCCGCCGAGCACGAACGGCGGCACCGAGGCAACGACCTGCGCCATCTTCGGGAACAGGCCGAGCAGCACGAGGATCACGCCGCCCGTCGCACACACGAAGCGGCTCTTTACGCCCGTCACGCCGATCAGGCCGACGTTCTGCGAGAACGACGTATGCGGGAACGAGTTGAAGATGCCGCCGATCAGCGTGCCGAGGCCGTCGACGCGCAGGCCGCGCACGAGGCGCTCCTGGTTGACCGGGCGATCGACCATGTCGCCGACCGCGAGGAACATGCCGGTGGATTCGATGAACGTGACGAACATCACCGTGACCATCGTCACGATCGACAGCGGGTCGAAGTGCGGCAGGCCGAAGTGGAACGGCATCACGAAACCGACCCACGGCGCATGCGCGACGCCGTCGGTGTTCACGCGGCCGAGCGCGAAGGCGATCACGAAGCCGGCGACGATGCCGAGCAGCACCGAGATGTTCGCGACGAAACCGCGGCCGAACTTGTTGATCAGCAGGATCAGCGTGAGCACGAGCAGCGACAGGCCGAGATAGACGGGGCTGCCGTACTCGGGGTTGCCGACACCGCCGGCCGCCCAGTTGATGCCCACTTCCATCAGCGACAGCCCGATCACGGCGATCACCGTGCCGACGACCACGGGCGGGAAGAACCGCAGCAGCTTGCCGATCATCGGCGCGAGCACGATGCCGATGATGCCGGCCGCGATGGTCGAACCGAAGATGTCGAGAATGCCGAGGCCGGGGTTCGTGCCGATCGCGATCATCGGGCCGACGGCCGCAAACGTGCAGCCCATGATGACGGGCAGGCGGATCCCGAAGATCCACAGGCCGAGTGTCTGGATCAGCGTGGCGATGCCGCACGAAAACAGATCGGCGCTGATCAGGAACGCGATCTGGTCTTTCGGCAGCTTGAGCGCCGCGCCGACGATAAGCGGCACGGCGACGGCGCCGGCGTACATGACGAGGACGTGTTGCAGGCCAAGCGTTACCAGCTTGCCGGTCGGCAGCACCTCATCGCACGGATGGACCGTGTTCGATTGCATCTGTCTCACTCCATGATCTTGTTTTCGGGGTGATACGAAGTTATTCGGAATGAATCCATGCAACAAGAGCACTGGGTTCTATTCCGTTCTTTGCTGGTTCGATATGCCATTTCGGTATGGAACAGGGGGGCGATCATCGGGAAACTGCCGCGGGAGTGAGGTTCACCGGTTTTATAGCGCTTCAAAATAGCGCCGGCCCCCATGTCAAATATGGCGCGCTTTATGGTGTGTATCGGGTGCGCCGCATAGTGGCAAAAAGCGGTGTGTGGAAATCGCGCCGGGTTAACCCGCGAACGGCCGCTTTTGCGTGCAAGGTGCGGCCCGGTGGAGGGCGCCGATCCGACCGCACTTTCGATGCGTCGAAGCGGCGGCCAAAACCGGGGCGCCCATCGCGATCCCGTTATCATCGACATCCGTTCACACGAATCTCCTTCACGTCATGCGCCTGCTCGGAATCGACCTCGGCACCGGCTCCGTCAAACTCGTCACGCTCGATGCCGACGGCGTCGAGCGCGCGGTCGCGAGCGAACCTTATGCGTTGTCGTCGCCGCAGCCGGGCTGGGCGGAAATCGCGCCCGACGCATGGTGGCAGGCGCTGGTCCGCGCGGCCGCGCGACTGCCGGCCGACGAGCGCGCGCAGGTCGCGGCGATCGGCTTTTCGGGCCAGATGCATGGTGTCGTGCTGATCGATGCGGCGGGCCAGCCGGTGCGGCCCGCGCTGCTGTGGCCGGACACGCGCGCGGTGCGCGAGGCGGACGCGGCTGACTGGGCCGCCGCCGGATCGCCCGTCCCACCGAATCCCGTCGCGCCCGGCATGGCGGGCCCGCTGTTGCGCTGGCTGGCCACGCACGAACCCGACGCGCTGCGCGTCGCGCGCTGGGCCGTGCAGCCGAAGGACTGGCTGCGCATCGCACTGGGCGGCGACGTCGCAGCCGATCCGAGCGACGCGTGCGCAACGGCGCTCGCGACGCCCGACGGCGCGTGGGACAACGCATTGATCGACACGCTCGGCCTGCCTGCCGACCGTTTCGCGCCGGTGCGTGCGTCCACCGCGCGCTGCGGCGTGCTCGGTGCGCAGGCCGCGGCCGCGCTCGGCCTGCCGGCCGGCGTGCCGCTCGCGACGGGCGCGGCCGATACCGCGTGCGCGGCGCTCGGCAGCGGGCTGGCCGCGGCAGGCGACGCGCTGCTGACGACCGGCAGCGGCGGGCAGATCGTCGTGCTCGCGGATACGTTGCCGCCCGCGCGGCGCGGCTTGCATCGCTATCGTGCGGCAGCCGGCGGCGGCTACTACACGATGGCGGCGATGCAGAACGTCGGGCTCGCGCTCGAAGCCGTGCGCGGCTGGCTCGGCTACGCGCGATGGGCCGATGCGTACGACGAAGCGTTCGCGCAGGCGGCGTCCGAACGGCTGTGCTTCCTGCCGTACCTGACCGGCGAGCGTTCGCCGTGGATGAACCCCGATGCGCGCGGCGGCTGGCTCGGCCTCGGGCTCGCCGACACGCGCGGCGCGATGATGCGCGCCGCGTTCGAAGGCGTCGCGTTCGCGTTGCGCGCGGGGCTCGATGCGATCCGCGACGCCGATCGCCGCGACGCGGTAACGACGCTGCGTCTCGCGGGCGGCGGCTCGGTCGATCCGCGCTGGCGCCAGTTGCTCGCCGACGCGCTCGGCGCGTCGCTGCACGCGATCGATTGCCCGAACGCCGCGACGCGCGGCGCCGCGCTGCTCGCAGGCGTCGCGATCGGGCATTGGCGTGAAGGTGCGTTGCGCGCGCTGGCGCCGGGCGCGTCGCCGGTCGCCGCCCCGCACGACGACCGCCTGCTGGCCGCCCGCCACGCGCGCTTCATTGATCTGTACGCCCGCACGGATGCATGGTTCACGACGGGCGTTTAAACTCGAACACTTGTTCTTTTGCGCCAGCGATGACGCATCCTGGCAAGCCGGCGACCGTTTCCCGCACGCGATGCGCGGCGGGAGCGGCCATCATGGCGAGCACGAGATTCTTGCGCCGTGCCACGCGGCACGGCTTCGACCGCTTTGCACGAAACCCCGGCCGGCGCCGCACGCCGGCCCGGGCCGATCTCACCGACACACAGGAGTGACACGATGAAAACGAAAGCCGCGATTGCATGGAAGGCGGGTGCGCCGCTGACGATCGAGGAAGTCGATCTCGAAGGGCCGCGCGCCGGCGAAGTGCTGATCGAAGTGAAGGCGACGGGCATCTGCCACACCGACTACTACACGCTGTCGGGCGCCGATCCGGAAGGGATCTTCCCGGCGATCCTCGGCCATGAAGGCGCGGGCGTGGTGGTCGATGTCGGCCCCGGCGTCGGCACCGTGCGCAAGGGCGACCACGTGATTCCGCTCTACACGCCCGAATGCCGCGAGTGCAAGTTCTGCCTGTCGCGCAAGACCAACCTGTGCCAGAAGATCCGCGCGACGCAAGGCAAGGGCCTGATGCCGGACGCGACGTCGCGCTTCTCGCTCGACGGCAAGCCGCTGTTCCACTACATGGGCACGTCGACGTTCTCGAACTACATCGTCGTGCCGGAGATTGCCGTGGCGAAGGTGCGCGAGGACGCGCCGTTCGACAAGATCTGCTACATCGGCTGCGGCGTGACGACGGGCGTCGGCGCGGTCGTGTACTCGGCGAAGGTCGAGGCCGGTGCGAACGTGGTCGTGTTCGGCCTCGGCGGGATCGGCCTGAACGTGATCCAGGGCGCGAAGATGGTCGGCGCGGACAAGATCATCGGCGTCGACATCAACCCGAAGCGCGTCGAGCTCGCGAAGAAGTTCGGGATGACGCACTTCATCAACCCGAACGAAGTCGAGAACGTCGTCGACCACATCGTGCAGCTGACCGACGGCGGCGCCGATTACTCGTTCGAATGCGTCGGCAACGTGAAGCTGATGCGCCAGGCGCTCGAATGCACGCACAAGGGCTGGGGCCAGTCGTTCATCATCGGCGTGGCGGCGGCGGGCGAGGAGATCAGCACGCGTCCGTTCCAGCTGGTGACGGGCCGCGAGTGGAAGGGCTCGGCGTTCGGCGGCGCGCGCGGGCGCACCGACGTGCCGAAGATCGTCGACTGGTACATGGAAGGCAAGATCAACATCGACGACCTGATCACGCACACGCTGCCGCTCGAACGGATCAACGAAGGCTTCGACCTGATGAAGGCCGGCGAGTCGATCCGCTCGGTCGTGCTGTACTGACCGGAGCGCACCGCCATGCTCGAACTCGTTTCCTCGCATGCGTGCCACGGCGGCGAGCAGCGTTTCTACCGTCACGATTCGGCGGCCATCGGCCTGCCGATGAAGTTTTCGGTGTATCTGCCGCCGCAGGCCGCGCACGGGCGCGTGCCGGCGCTGTTCTATCTCGCCGGGCTCACGTGCACCGACGAGACGTTCGCGATCAAGGCCGGCGCGCAGCAATACGCGGCGCGGCACGGCATCGCACTCGTGATGCCCGACACGAGCCCGCGCGGCGCGGGCGTGCCGGGCGAGACGGATGCGTGGGACTTCGGCGTCGGCGCGGGTTTCTACGTCGATGCGACCGAAGCGCCGTGGTCGACGCATTACCGGATGGAGTCGTACGTGACGGGCGAGCTGCGCGAACTCGTCACGGCCGAGCTGCCGATCGACGGTGCGCGGCTCGGCATCTTCGGCCACTCGATGGGCGGCCACGGGGCGCTGACGCTCGCGTTGCGTCATCCGGGCCTGTACCGGTCGGTGTCGGCGTTCGCGCCGATCGCCGCGCCGACGCGCTGCCCGTGGGGCGAGAAGGCGTTCTCCGGCTATCTCGGCGCCGATCGCGAGACGTGGAAGGCGCACGACGCGAGCGAGCTCGTCGCGCGCGCCGATGCGCCGAAGTTCGCGGACGGCATCCTCGTCGATCAGGGGCTGGCCGATCAGTTCCTCGCGAACCAGCTGAACCCGGACGTATTCGAAGCCGCGTGCGCGAAGGCCGGCCAGCCGCTGACGCTGCGCCGCCATCCGGGCTACGACCACGGCTACTACTTCATCTCGACGTTCATCGCCGATCACGTCGCGCATCACGCGCGCGTGCTGGCGCGGTGAGCCGGAACCGACACACGTCGTGCATATGGCGCGCCGCGACGTAATCGCGGGCGCATGAAAAAACGCCGGCGCTGCCCTCGGGCACGCCGGCGTTTTCATTGGCATCGGGAGGCGATGCGCCGCGCCGATCAGTTGCGCCGCAACAGGCTCGCGCCGTACACGAGCGCCGACAGCGCGGTGATCCAGAAGCTCGTCGGCCAGTCGGTGTGATACGCGAGCACGATGCCGGCCCACGCTTCGAACAGCGCGAACAGCGCGGCGAGCAGCACGCCCGTCGACAGTCGCGTCGATACGTTCTGCGCGGCCGCCGCCGGCCCGACCAGCAGCGTGAACACGAGCAGCACGCCGACGATCTGCGTGGCAGCGGCCACCGCGAGCGCGCACACCGCGAGGAACAGCATCGACACCGTGCGCAGCGACACGCCCTTGGCTTCGGCCAGTTCGGGCTGCAGCGACGCGAACAGCAACGGCCGCGCGATCAGCGCGAGCGCGGCGAGGCTCACCGCGCCGATGCCCGCGAGCACCGCGAGCGTGTCGTGGCTGACCGCGAGCACGTTGCCGAACAGCAATGCGGTGACCTGCGTCGCGAACGACGTGTAGAAGTGCAGGAACAACAAGCCGAAGCCGAGCGCGCCCGACAGGATCACGCCGATCGCGACGTCGCGGCCCGCGAGCTTTTCGCCGAGCGCGCCCATCCCGATTCCGGCCGCGAGCGTGAAGCCGACCATCCCCCAGATCGGCGAGATGCCGAGCAGCACCGCGCCCGTCGCGCCGGTGAAGCCGACGTGCGACAGCGCGTGACCGGCGAAGGTCTGCCCGCGCAGCACCAGGAAATAGCCGACGATGCCCGCGAGCACCGCGACGATCCCCGACGCCGCGAAGGCGTTGATCATGAAGTCGTATTCAAACATCGTGCGAATGCCCGGGATGAGCGTGTCCGTGGTGGTGATGGCCGTGGCCGCCGCCACCGCCGTGCGAATGGCCGTCGTCGTCCTCGTGTTCGTGATCGTGCTTCTCGACTTCGACGTCGCCCGACATCACGAAGATCTTGCCGTTCACGCGCATCACGTCGATCGGCGAGCCGTAGAGCCGCGACAGCACGGGCTTCGTGATCACCTCGTCGACGGTGCCGAGCGCCGCGACGCCGTTGCCGAGATACAGCACGCGGTCGAGCGCGTTCAACAGCGGGTTCAGTTCGTGCGCGGAGAACAGCACGGTGATGCCGAGCTCGCGCTGCACGTTGCGCACGAGTTCGACGACGCCGCGTTGGTGGTTCGGGTCGAGGCTGATCAGCGGCTCGTCGAGCAGCAGCAGCTTCGGATTGCCGAGCAGGCATTGCGCGAGCAGCAGGCGCTGCCGTTCGCCGCCCGACAGTTCGGACAGCGGCCGGCGCGCGAGCGACGGGCCGCCGACGAGGTCGAGCACGCGATCGACGTCGCGGCGCGTGGCCGCGTTCGTGTGCGGCAGGCCCCACCGGTGGCCGTCGGCGGCCATCGCGACGAAGTCGTAACCGCGCATCCGGCGGTTCGCGAGGCCGCTCCTGATCTGCGGCATGTAGCCGATCGACGCGTTGCCGCGCGCGACCGGCACACCGCCGACCGACAGCGTGCCGGCCGACACGGGGACGAGGCCGAGCACCGCGCGCATCAGCGTCGTCTTGCCCGCGCCGTTCGGCCCGAGCACGCCGACGAATTCGCCGGGCTCGATCGAGAAGCTGACGTCGCGCAGGATCGTGCGGCCGCCCAGTTCGAGCGTGACGCGATCGAGTGCGAGTGCGTGGGGAGTGGCGGTCATGGTGTTACGGTGGTCTGTTACTTGTCGGCGGAAAGCGCGGTGCCGAGCGCGTCGAGCTGGCCGCCCATCCATTGCTGGAAGGTCTTGCCGGCCGGCTGCGTCTCGGTGACGCTGACGGTCGGCACGCCGCCGTCGCGCGCGAGCTTCAGCATGCGCTTGGTCATCGGCTCCTCGGCCTGGCTGTTGTAGATCAGCACGCGCACCTGCTTCTTGCGCAGGTCGCCCTCGAACGCGGCGACGTCCTGCGCGCTGGCTTCGGTGTCGTTCATCGTCGCGAGCTGGAAGCGCTGGTTGCGCATGTCGAGGCCGATCGCGTCCGACATATAGCCGAACACGGGCTCGGTGGCCGTCACGGGCACGCCCTTGTACTTCGCGCGCAGTGCGGCGATCTTGTCGTCCACGGGCTTCAGCGATGCGACGAACTTCTGCAGGTTCGCGTCGTATTCGGCCTTGTTCGCCGGGTCGGCGCGGCCGAGCTCGGCCGCGATCGCGCGTGCGGCCGCGGGCATCGTCGCCGGGTCGTACCACAGGTGCGGGTTGTCGCCGGCCTTCTTGCCGACGAGATCGGCGACGACGATCGTCGCGCGCTTCGCCTGTTTCGACGCGCCGAGCAGCTTGCCCATCCACGGATCGTAGTCGGCGCCGTTGTAGATCACGACCTGCGCGTGCTGGAGCGCGCGGGCCGTCTTCGGGCTCGCTTCGAACAGGTGCGGGTCCTGATCCGGATTGCTGAGGATGCTGGTGACCGCGACGTGGCGGCCGCCTATCTGCGACGCGACGTCGCCGTAGAAATTCTCCGCAGCGACGACGTTGACGGTCGCGGCCTGCGCGACCACGGGCGCGGCGAACGACAGCGCGGCGACGGCGGCGGCCAGCCAGCGGACAGGCGACAGGGCGCGCCGCGGCGCGCGCTTCAGGGCAATGGACATGGAACTCCTCGTTGGAAGGGCGGCGCGTACGCCGCGCGATTCGGCGTCAGCGCTGCGCGGGCTTGCGCTTGCAGTGCCCGCACAGGCCGCTCAGCTCGACGACCTGGTGGTGGACTTCGAAACCGTGCGCGGGCTCGCTCGCGGACAACTGCTTCGCGAGGTCGCCGCCGGGAATCTCGACGGTGTCGCCGCACGAATCGCAGATCAGGAACTGGCCTTCGTGCGGCACGCCGATCTCGCAGCAGGCGAAGAACGCGTTCTTCGATTCGATCCGGTGGATGAAGCCGTGCTCGACGAGGAAATCCAGCGCGCGATAGACGGTCGTCGGCGGCACGCGGCCGCGCTGCGGTTCGAGTTCGGCAAGCAGGTCGTACGCGCCGATCGGGCGCTGTGCGGCCAGCACGCGTTCGTAGACCTGGCGGCGTAGCGGCGTCCACGCGAGCCCGTGCTCGGCGGCGAATGCGTCGGCCCGGGACAGCCGGGCGTCAATGGACGATGAGGTAGCCATGGCGTGAAGCAGGGCGATGAAACAAAGTACGGCGATGATATAACGTATCGTCGCGTCGTGCAGCGCGAATTCCGTTTTCCGCCTCGTTCCGTCCACGCTCCGTCCCCTCCATCGTCGATACCACTGCGCCGCATCGTGCGTCTTGCGCCTTGCCGCGCGGGCACGGCGGGGCGTCGTCGTGCGCCGCCGTGCCGCAGCGCGTCATAGAAAGCCGTCACGTCGCCTTGACAGCGCGCATCGCGTATCCGATCATTCGATCACTAACAGAGCAATTGATCGGTAGATGAGCGTTCGCTCACCTCGACCGTCGTGCAACAGAACGAACCGGAGACAGCCAGTGAGACTGGAAGACAAGGTCGCGATCCTGACGGGCGCCGCAAGCGGCATCGGCGAGGCGGTCGCGCAACGCTATCTGGACGAGGGCGCGCGCTGCGTGCTCGTCGACGTGAAGCCGGCAGGCGGCTCGCTCGCGCGGCTGATCGAGGCCAACCCGGGCCGCGCGGTGGCCGTCACGGCCGACGTCACGCGCCGCGACGACATCACGCGGATCGTCGCCACGGCGGTCGAGCGCTTCGGCGGCGTCGACATCCTGTTCAACAACGCGGCGCTGTTCGACATGCGCCCGCTCCTCGACGAATCGTGGGACGTGTTCGACCGGCTGTTCTCGGTCAACGTGAAAGGGCTGTTCTTCCTGATGCAGGCGGTTGCGCAACGGATGGTCGAGCAGGGGCGCGGCGGCAAGATCGTCAACATGTCGTCGCAGGCCGGCCGTCGCGGCGAGGCGCTCGTTTCGCACTACTGCGCGACCAAGGCCGCGGTGATCAGCTATACGCAGTCGGCCGCGCTCGCGCTCGCGCCGCACCGGATCAACGTGAACGGCATCGCGCCGGGCGTGGTCGACACGCCGATGTGGGAGCAGGTCGATGCGCTGTTCGCGCGCTACGAGAACCGGCCGCTCGGCGAGAAGAAGCGGCTCGTCGGTGAAGCCGTGCCGCTCGGCCGCATGGGCGTGCCGGGCGACCTGACGGGCGCCGCGCTGTTCCTCGCGTCGGCCGATGCCGACTACATCACCGCCCAGACGTTGAACGTCGATGGCGGCAACTGGATGAGCTGACGTGGCGCCGCTCGCACGCGCCATCCGCCGGCCGGCCCGCGACGCAGCGGCAGCGCCGCACGCAGCGGCCGCCGTCGCACGAGGAGGGCTCGCCTGATGGCCGAGATCGTCGTCGCCGGCGAACTGCTGGCCGAATTCGTCGCCGCCGAGCGCGGCCAGGGTTTCGATACGCCAGGCCTGTTCGAAGGACCGTTCCCGAGCGGCGCGCCAGCGATCTTCGCCGATCAGGCCGCGCGACTCGGTGCGCGCGTCGCGTATGCGGGCTGCGTCGGCCGCGACGCGTTCGGCGATGCGATCGTCGCGCGGCTCGCCCGGGACGGCGTCGACGTCGCGCGCATTCGTCGCGTCGCCCGCCCGACCGGCACCGCGTTCGTCGCGTATCGCGACGACGGCTCGCGCAGTTTCGTGTTCACGTTGTCGACCAGTGCCGCGGCGTGCGTCGATGCGTCCGACGTCGACACCACGATGTTCGACGGCTGCCGCTACTTTCATGTGATGGGCTCGTCGCTGACGAGCGAATCGGCGATCGCGGCGGTGCAGCGCGGCGTGATCGAGGCCGCGCGCGCGGGCGCCAAGGTGTCGTTCGATCCGAACGTGCGGCCCGAAATGCTGAGCTTCCGCCCGATGCGCGCGGCGCTCGACGAGATGCTCGCCGCGTGCCACCTGTTCCTGCCGAGCGAAGCCGATCTGCCGTTCTTCTGCGGCCCGCAGCCGGCCGAGCGCGCGATCGCGGGCCTGCTCGCGACGCATCCGCTGCTCGAGCGCGTCGTGCTCAAACGCGGCGCGCAAGGCAGCGTCGCGTTCGATCGCGCCCACCGTGCCGAGGCGCCGGCGTTCCCGGTCGACGAAGTCGATCCGACCGGCGCCGGCGACTGCTTCGGCGGCACGCTGGTCGCGAGCCTCGTCGCGGGCGTGGCCGTCGAGGTCGCGCTGCGCCGTGCGAACGCGGCCGGCGCGATCGCGGTCACGCGGCGCGGCCCGATGGAAGGCAACAGCAGCGCGGCCGAGATCGACCGCTTCCTGACCGAACGGGGGATCGCATGTCCGGCCTGACGACCGTTGCCGAACGCCCGCGCACCGCGCACGCGGACACCGTGCTGCGGATGATCTTCGACGCGAACCGCGCTGACGCGCAGCGCGGCATCTATTCGATCTGCAGCGCGCACCGGCTGGTGCTGGAGGCCGCGTGCGAAGCCGCGCGCGCGGACGGCTCGCCGCTCTTGATCGAGGCGACCTGCAATCAGGTGAACCATCTCGGCGGCTATACGGGCATGACGCCGGCCGATTTTCGTCGAGACGTCGATGCGATTGCCGCGCGCTGCGGGCTCGCGCCGTCGGCGCTCGTGCTCGGCGGCGACCATCTCGGCCCGAACCCGTGGCGGCACCGTCGCGCGGCCGACGCGATGCGGGAAGCCGCTGCGATGGTCGCCGCGTATGTCGAAGCCGGTTTCGAAAAGATCCACCTCGATGCGAGCATGGCGTGCGCGGACGATCCGGCACGGCTCGACGATCGCACGATCGCCGCGCGCGCGGCCGAGCTGTGCCGTGTCGCGGAAGACGCGGCGGCGCGCGTCGGGATCGCGCCCGTCTACGTGATCGGCACCGAGGTGCCGACGCCGGGCGGCGAGGTGAGCGGCGACGCCGGTAGCGACGCGAGCGGCGATGCGATCGCGCAGATCGTCGTCACGCGCAGCGACAGCATCGCGGCGACGCTCGACGCGCACCGCCGCGCGTTCTCGGCGGCCGGGCTCGACGACGCATGGACGCGCGTCGTCGCGATCGTCGCGCAGCCGGGCGTCGACTTCGACGACCGCCACGTACTCGATTACGACAGTGCCAAGGCGGCGTCACTGGGCGCGAGTATCCTGCAGACACCGCGCCTCGTGTTCGAAGCGCATTCGACCGATTACCAGACGGAAGCCGCGCTCGCCGCGCTGGTGCGCGACCACTTCGCGGTGTTGAAGGTCGGCCCCGCGCTGACGTTCGCGCTGCGCGAGGCGCTGTTCGCGCTGACGTTCATCGAGGACGCGCTGATCGACGACGTCGCGCAGCGCTCGCGGTTGCGCGATGTCGTCGATGCGGCGATGCGCGCGCAGCCCGAACACTGGGCGCCGTACTACCGCGGCGACGAGACCGCGCAGCGGCTCGCGCGCCAGTTCAGCTACAGCGACCGCATCCGCTATTACTGGCTGCAGCCGGCCGTCGCGGCCGCGGTCGAGCAGCTGTTCGGCAACCTCGCGCGGCAGCCGGTGCCGGAGACGCTCGTCGCGCAGTGGCTGCCGGACGTCTACGCGGCGTGCCGCGCGGGCGGCCTCGCGAAAGAGCCGCGCGCATGGGTGCGCCACCGGATACGCGACGTGATCGCGCACTATGCGCGCGCGTGCGGCATGCAGCGGCCGGCATGACGGGCCGCGAAGGAAACGACGCAACACCGACACAAGACCGACGACATTTCGAACAATCACAGGAGACATGCCATGCAACGAAAGATGCTCGACGCCGCCGCACGCTGTTTCGCCGGAGCCGCGCTCGCGACGGCGGCCTGCGCGGCGTCCGCCGGCACGCTGACGATCGCGACGCTGAACAACCCCGACATGATCGAGCTGAAGAAGCTGTCGCCGGCGTTCGAGAAGGCGAACCCCGACATCAAGCTGAACTGGGTGATCCTCGAGGAGAACGTGCTGCGCCAGCGCGCGACGACCGACATCACGACCGGCAGCGGCCAGTTCGACGTGATGGCGATCGGCACCTATGAAACGCCGCAGTGGGGCAAGCGCGGCTGGCTCGCGCCGATCACGGGGCTGCCGGCCGACTACGACCTGAACGACATCGTGAAGACCGCGCGCGACAGCCTGTCGTACAACGGCCAGCTCTACGCGCTGCCGTTCTACGTCGAAAGCTCGATGACGTTCTACCGCAAGGACCTGTTCGCGGCGAAGGGGCTGAAGATGCCCGACCAGCCGACCTACGACCAGATCGCCGAATTCGCGGACAAGCTCACCGACAAGTCGAAGGGCACCTACGGGATCTGCCTGCGCGGCAAGGCCGGCTGGGGCGAGAACATGGCGTACGTGTCGACGGTCGTGAACACGTTCGGCGGACGCTGGTTCGACGAGAACTGGAACGCGCAGCTCACGTCGCCCGAATGGAAGAAGGCGATCAATTTCTACGTGAACCTGCTGAAGAAGAACGGCCCGCCCGGAGCGAGCTCGAACGGCTTCAACGAGAACCTGACGCTGACCGCGTCCGGCAAGTGCGCGATGTGGATCGACGCGACGGTCGCGGCCGGGATGCTCTACAACAAGCAGCAGTCGCAGGTGGCCGACAAGATCGGCTTCGCGGCCGCGCCGGTCGCCGCGACGCCGAAGGGCTCGCACTGGCTGTGGGCGTGGGCGCTGGCCGTGCCGAAGACGTCGAAGCAGCAGGACGCCGCGCGCAAGTTCATCGCGTGGGCGACGTCGAAGCAGTACATCGAGATGGTCGGCAAGGACGAAGGCTGGGCGTCGGTGCCGCCGGGCACGCGTACGTCGACGTATCAGCGCGCCGAGTACAAGGCCGCCGCGCCGTTCTCGGACTTCGTGCTGAAGGCGATCGAGACGGCCGACCCGAACGATCCGTCGCTGAAGAAGGTGCCGTACACGGGCGTGCAGTACGTCGGGATTCCTGAATTCCAGTCGTTCGGCACGGTGGTCGGCCAGTCGATCGCGGGCGCGGTCGCGGGCCAGATGTCGGTCGACCAGGCGCTAGCCGCCGGACAGGCCGCGGCCGACCGCGCAGTGCGGCAGGCCGGCTACAAGAAGTAACGCGCAAGCCGTCGCGCGGCCCGCACCGTGCGCCGTGGCACACGGCGCGGGCCGGCTAGGCTGACAGGCGGGCAGGCCGTTCGCGCCCGCGCATCAACCGGAGGGACTCCGATCATGCGTCACCTGCGTCTTCCCCTGAGTCACGCTCACGCGCCGTCGGTCGGCGACGCGTCGTCGCCGCCCGGCGCCCCGCGCCGCGCGCGCGGCGGCGCGAGCTGGCTCGTGTCGCCGTCCGTCGCGGTGCTGCTGCTGTGGATGTCGATTCCGCTCGCGATGACGATCTGGTATTCGTTCTCGCGCTACAACCTGCTGAACCCGGACGTGAAGGGCTTCGCCGGGTTCGACAACTACCGCTTCCTCGCGACCGATCCGTCGTTCCTGCCGGCGATCTGGCACACGCTGGTGCTGATCGGCGCGGTGCTCGCGATCACGGTTATCGGCGGCGTGCTGATGGCGGTGCTGTTCGACCGCAAGTTCTACGGGCAGGGCGTCGCGCGGCTGCTCGCGATCGCGCCGTTCTTCGTGATGCCGACCGTCTCCGCGCTGATCTGGAAGAACATGATCCTGCATCCGGTGTACGGGCTCGTCGCGAACGCGATGCGCGCGCTCGGGATGACGCCGATCGACTGGTTCGCCGATTACCCGTTGACCGCCGTGATCATCATCGTCGCGTGGCAGTGGCTGCCGTTCGCGTTCCTGATCCTGTTCACCGCGATCCAGTCGCTCGACCAGGAGCAGAAGGAGGCCGCGCGCATCGACGGCGCCGGCCCGATCGCGATGTTCTTCTACATCACGCTGCCGCACCTGAAGCGCGCGATCGCCGTGGTCGTGATGATGGAGACGATCTTCCTGCTGTCGATCTTCGCGGAAATCTATACGACGACCGGCGGCGGCCCCGGCGACGCGACGACCAACCTGTCGTACCTGATCTATGCGCTCGGCCTGCAGCAGTTCGACGTCGGCCTCGCGTCCGCGGGCGGCATCATCGCCGTCGTGGTCGCGAACGTCGTGTCGTTCTTCCTCGTGCGGATGCTCGCGCGCAATCTGAAAGGGGAGTACGAAAAATGAGCGACCTGACCTTGGCAGGCCGGCGCACGCCGGCCGTGTTCGACCTCGTGCGGCGCGCGCTGCCCGGCACGCTCGCGTGGCTGATCGCGCTCCTGCTGTTCTTCCCGATCTTCTGGATGGCGATCACCGCGTTCAAGACCGAACAGCAGGCGTACGCGTCGACGCTGTTCTTCATGCCGACGCTCGACAGCTTCCGCGAGGTGTTCGCGCGCAGCAACTACTTCGGGTTTGCGTGGAATTCGATCCTGATCTCGGCCGGCGTCACGGTGATCTCGCTGCTGTTCGCGGTGCCGGCCGCGTACGCGATGGCGTTCTTCCCGAACCACCGCACGCAGAAGGTGCTGCTGTGGATGCTGTCGACCAAGATGATGCCGTCGGTCGGCGTGCTGGTGCCGATCTACCTGCTGTGGAAGAACGCGGGGCTGCTAGATACCGTGTCGGGGCTCGTGATCGTCTATACGCTGATCAACCTGCCGATCGCGGTGTGGATGACCTTCACGTACTTCAACGAGATCCCGAAGGACATCCTGGAAGCCGGGCGCATCGACGGCGCGTCGACGTGGCAGGAGATCGTCTACCTGCTGATGCCGATGGCGCTGCCGGGGCTCGCGTCCACCGCGCTGCTGCTCGTGATCCTGTCGTGGAACGAGGCGTTCTGGAGCATCAACCTGTCGAGCTCGAACGCGGCGCCGCTGACCGTGTTCATCGCGTCGTACTCGAGCCCCGAAGGGCTGTTCTGGGCGAAGCTGTCCGCGGCTTCCCTGCTCGCGGTCGCGCCGATCCTGATCGTCGGCTGGCTGTCGCAGAAGCAGCTCGTGCGCGGGCTCACGTTCGGGGCGGTTAAATGAGCGGCGCAAGCAAAGGCGCGGCCGGTCACGGCGTCAACGTGCTGATCTGCGATTGCGACGGCGTGCTGATCGACAGCGAGGCCGTGGCCGCCGACGTGATCGTGCGCGAACTCGATGCGCGCTGGCCGGGCGTCGATGCGCGGCCGGCCGTGATGCCGCTGCTCGGGCTGCGCATCGAGCGCGTGCTGGCCGGCGCGAGCGACGCGGTCGGCCGCACGCTGTCGGCCGACGACGTCGACGCGATCCGCCGCGCGGTCGAAGCGGCGGCCGTCAACGCGCCGATGGTCGACGGCATCGATGCGGCGCTGGCCGCGATCGACCTGACGACGGCCTGCGCGAGCAACAGCTATCGCGCGTACGTCGAAGCGGCGCTCGCGCGCACCGGCCTCGCGCGCTTTTTCGGCGACCGGCTGTTCTGCGCGGATTCGGTCGCGCGGCCGAAGCCGGCGCCCGACGTGTATCTGGCCGCCGCACGTGCGCTCGGCGTAGTGCCCGCGCAATGCCTGGTCGTCGAGGACAGCGTGACCGGCATCACCGCGGCGGCCGCGGCCGGCATGACCGTGCTCGGCTTCGTCGGCGGCGGGCACGCGTCGGCGGCGCAGATCGACGCGTTGCGCGGCATCGGCGCGCGGCACGTATTCGACGACATGCACGAGCTGCCCGGCTACGTCGCGCGCTGGCAGGCGACGGGCGCGGTGCTGCCGAACTAGCAATCAGGAACGAAGGCGCGCCGCTTTCAACGCGGCGCATCACGAACGAACGGAGACAGATCATGGCAAGCGTGCTCCTGCGCAATATCGCGAAGCGCTACGACGACACCGAAGTGCTGCGCAACGTGAACCTCGACATCGCCGACGGCGAATTCGTCGTGTTCGTCGGCCCGAGCGGCTGCGGCAAATCCACGCTGATGCGGATGATCGCCGGCCTGGAAGACATTTCGAACGGCGACCTGCTGATCGACGGCGCGAAGGTCAACGACGTGCCGAGCGCGAAGCGCGGCATCGCGATGGTGTTCCAGTCGTATGCGCTGTACCCGCACATGACGCTGTACGACAACATGGCGTTCGGCCTGAAGCTCGCCGGCGCGAAGAAGCCCGAGATCGACCAGGCCGTGAAGCAGGCCGCGAAGATCCTGCACATCGATCACCTGCTGGACCGCAAGCCGAAGCAGCTGTCGGGCGGCCAGCGGCAGCGCGTCGCGATCGGCCGCGCGATCACGAGGAAGCCGAAGGTGTTCCTGTTCGACGAACCGCTGTCGAACCTCGACGCCGCGCTGCGCGTGAAGATGCGGCTGGAGTTCGCGCGGCTGCACGACGAGCTGAAGACGACGATGATCTACGTGACGCACGACCAGGTCGAGGCGATGACGCTCGCCGACAAGATCGTCGTGCTGTCGGGCGGCGCGGTGCAGCAGGTCGGCACGCCGAACGAGCTGTATCACGCGCCGTCGAACCAGTTCGTCGCGGGCTTCATCGGTTCGCCGAAGATGAACTTCCTGAAGGGCACGGTCGAATCGGCCGATGCGGGCGGCGTGCTCGTGCGCTTCGACAGCGGCGAGACGCAGCGTGTCGCGGTCGATGCGGCGGGGCTGCAGCGCGGCGCCGCGGTGACCGTCGGCGTGCGGCCCGAGCATCTGCTGGTCGATGCGTCGGTGGCAGGCGTCGCCGCGCGGACGATGGCCGTCGAGTCGCTCGGCGACGCCGCGTATCTGTATGCGGAGTCGGCCGTCGCGCCGGACGGGCTGATCGCGCGGATTCCGCCGCTCGACACGTACCGCACCGGCGAGGCGCTGCGCGTGCATGCGCAGGCCGAGCACTGCCACCTGTTCGACGAGCACGGGCAGGCGCTGCGGCGGCTCAGCGCGCACGCGAAGGCGGCTTGACGGCCGCGCGCCGGTTACAGCCGCAAATGCTCGGCCATGTAGTCGACGAACGCGCGCAGCTTGGGCAGCGGATGGCGGCCCGACGGCCATAGCACGTAGAACGGCGTGCGGCTCGCGACGTGATCGTCGAGCACTGCGCGCAGCCTGCCGTCGGCGAGCGTGTCGCGCACGAAGAACTCGGGCAGGCACGCGATGCCGAGCCCGCGCAGCGCGAAGCACAGGCGCGTCTCGGCGTTGTTGCTGACCATCGAGACGGGTACCTCCGGCGGCGTGCCGGCGCGCGGCGCGCGCAGCGGCCAGATCTCGAGCTTGCCGCTGCTCGGGAATCGGTAATGCAGGCAGCGGTGCTGCGGGAGGTCGGCCGGCGTGCGCGGCGTGCCGTGCCGTTCGAGATAGTCGGACGACGCGACCAGGTGCTGGCGGAAGTGGCCGAGCAGCCGCGACGACAGCCGGGAATCGGTCGGATGGCCGGTGCGCAGTACCACGTCGAAGCCTTCGTCGATCACGTCGACGATCCGGTCGCTGAAATCGATGTCGAGCTCGATCTCCGGATACGCGGCCATGAAATCGGCGAGCACCGGCAACAGCAACGTGCCGATCGTCGGCAGGCTCACGCGCAGCCGCCCGCGCGGCGCCTCGACGCTCTGCGTCAGTTCCTGCTCGGCCGCGTCGATTTCGGCGATCACGCGCCGGCATCGTTCGAGAAAGCGCGCGCCTTCGGCCGTCAGCGTGATGCTGCGCGTGCTGCGGTGAAAGAGCCGCACGTTCAGGCGTGCCTCGAGCCGCGCGATGCGCTTGCCGATCGCCGACGCCGACAGTCCGAGCGCTCGGCCGGCCGCGACGAAGCTGCGCGTTTCCGCGACCTGGACGAACACGACGAAGCCGCCAAGATTTTCCATGCAGGTTCCCGATTGCGGACACCCATGTCCGGAGTGTCCGGAACTCTAACCCGATTTTTCTTCCCGTGCCGGCTCCCTACGATGGGCGTTCCTTCACTGTTCGAGGTCACGCCATGTCATCACTGCCTGTCACCGCCCGCCGCGCCGAACCGGATGCCGCGCTGCGCGCCCGGCTCGATGCCGTGCTCGACCGCGCGCTGGCCGATGCGCGCGCGGTCGGCGCGGTCGTGCTGGTCGCGCGCGACGGCGAATTGCGTTATGCACGCGCGGCCGGGCTGGCCGATCGCGAAGCCGGCACGCCGATGCGCGCGGACACGCTGTTCCGGCTCGCGTCGGTATCCAAGCCGATCGTGACGGCCGCCGCGATGCGGCTGGTCGCGGCATCGAAGATCGGGCTCGACGAGCCGGTCGCGCGCCGGCTGCCCGCGTTCACGCCGACGCTCGCGGACGGCACGCCGGCGAACATCACGCTGCGGCATCTGCTGTCGCACACGGCCGGGCTCGGCTATCGCTTTCTCGAAGCGGACGCCGACGGGCCGTACGCGCGCGCGGGCGTGTCCGACGGGATGGATCGCGCGAGCCTGTCACTCGCCGAGAACGTGCGGCGCATCGCCGGCGTGCCGCTGCAGTTCGCGCCCGGCACGTCGTGGGGCTACTCGCTTGCGACCGACGTGATCGGTACGCTGATCGAGGCGGTCGACGGCCGGCCGCTCGCCGACGCCGTGGCGGCGCTCGTGACGACGCCGCTCGGGATGACCGACACGGCATTTTTCACGCATGACGCGGCGCGTCTGGCGACGCCTTACGTCAGCACGCCCGACGTGCCGCGCCGGATGGCGGACGACGATCTCGTGCCGGTGTTCGACGGCACGGTCGGCATCCGCTTCGAGCCGGCGCGCGCGTTCGACGCGACCGCATGGCCGTCGGGCGGCGCGGGCATGGTCGGCACCGCGCACGATTGCCTGACGCTGCTCGATACGCTGCGCACGGGCCTCGACGGCTGGCTCGCACCGCGCTGGATCGACGAGATGGCGCGGGTGCAACTGGGCGCGCACGACTTGCCGGATGCGCCGGGATTCGGCTTCGGACTCGGTTTTTCCGTGCTGCATGACCCGGTGGCCGCGCAGTCGCCGGAGTCGGTCGGCACCTGGCGCTGGGGCGGTGCGTACGGGCACGCGTGGTTCGTCGACCGCGCAGCCGGGCTGACGGTCGTCGCGCTGACCAATACGTTGTACGAAGGGATGCACGGGCGCATCGTCACCGACGTGCGCGATGCGGTGTATGGCATCGACGACCGGAGCGCGCAATGAGCGAGTGCGTATCCGTCTCCGACCGCGCTGTCGATCGTGCGGCAGATTTGTCCACGCCGGCTCGTGCACGTCTGCCCGTCGCGAACCTGCTCGCGCTGGCCACCGCCGGCTTCATCACGGTGCTCACCGAAGCGTTGCCGGCCGGCCTGCTGCCGCTGATGAGCACCGACCTGCACGTGACCGAGGCGCTGATCGGTCAACTGGTGACCATCTACGCGCTGGGTTCGATCGTCGCGGCGATCCCGCTCGTCGCCGCGACGCGCGCGATGCGCCGGCGCCGGTTGCTGCTCGCGGCGCTGGCCGGCTTCGTCGTGTCGAACGCACTGACGGCCGCGTCGCCGTACTACGCGCTCACGCTGGCCGCGCGCTTCGTCGCGGGGATGTCGGCCGGGCTGCTGTGGGCGCTGCTGGCGGGCTACGCGAGCCGCCTGGTCGACCCGTCGCTGCGCGGCCGCGCGATCGCGGTCGCGATGCTCGGCATACCGGCAGCGATGTCGATCGGCATTCCGGCCGGCACGGCGCTCGGCGCGATGTTCGGCTGGCGCGTCGCGTTCGCCGGGATCACGGTCGCGGCGCTGGCGCTGATCGGCTGGATTCGCCTGCGCGTGCCCGACTATCCGGGCCAGCAGGCCGGCGCGCGCGAGCCGGTGCTCGGCGTGATGGCGCTGCCCGGCGTGCGGCCGGTGCTGACGGTGATGTTCGCGTACGTGCTCGCGCACAACATGCTGTACACGTACGTCGCGCCGTTCCTTGCGGGCGTGCGGATGGGCGCGCAGGTCGATGTGGTGCTGTTCGTGTTCGGCGTCGCGTCCCTCGTCGGCATCGCGCTGACGGGTGCATGGATCGGCGTCGCGCAGCGGCGGCTGACGCTCGCGAGCATCGCGCTGTTCGCATTGGCGGCGGCGATGCTCGGCGCCGGGGCGGGGATGACGTTCGTCTATGCGGGCGTCGTGCTGTGGGGGCTCGCGTTCGGCGGCGCGCCGACGCTGTTCCAGACGGCCACCGCGAACGCGGCGGGGGAGTCGGCCGACGTCGCGCAGTCGATGCTCGTGACGGTCTGGAATCTCGCGATCGCCGGCGGTGGCATCGCGGGCGGGATGCTGCTCGGCGCGACGGGCGCTGGTGCGATTCCGTGGGTGCTCGTCGTGCTGCTGGCGCTGGCGTGGGTCGGCGCGTGGTGCGCCCGCCAGCATGCGTTTCCGGCGCCGCGCGCGGCCTGAGCCGGCGCGTGCGCGATGCCGACGGCCGCGTCAGGCCGCCTTCGCGGCGAGCGCGGCGCGCGCGCAGGCTTCGTCGGTGACGAGCCCCGACAGCCAGCCGCCGCGCAGCGCGGCAATCACCGCGTCGTGTTTCTTCGGGCCGCCGGCGAACGCGATCGTCGGCAGCTTCGGCGGCGTGGCGAGCGCGACGCTCGTCACGCGCGCGCTGGTCGACACGGTGATCTGCGTGCCCTGCGCGTCGATCGGCACGCCGAGCAGTTCGGCCACCGCGCCGAGCGCGGTCATCTCGTCGCGCTCCTGTTCGGTGATGAAGCCGTCTTCGTAGAGCGGGCAGTGCGGGCCGATGTTGCCGATCCCGATGAACGCGACGTCGGCCTCGCCCGACAGCGCCTCGACGATCCGGTACAGCCGGTGATTGCACCACTGCGCGCGCTCGGCGTCGCTATCCGCGAACAGCGGTGCGGGCAGCAGGAAGTGCTTGCTGCCGGTTTTCTCGGAGATGTACTGCGCGACGTCGTAGCGGTTCGACGAGCCGTCGGCCGCGATCGCGCCGACCATCGACACGAGCCGGTGCTGCGGGCGGTCGATCTGCGCGATCTGCGCGACCGCGGCCTTCAGCGTCCGGCCGCTGCTGACCGCGATCACCATCGGCCGCGTTTCGTTCAGGTAGCGCTCCATCACCTGCGCGCCGGCGACCGCGAGCTTGCGGTCGATCGCGTCGGGCGCATCGGCGTCGACCGGCACGACTTCGCACATCGCGAGGCCGTAGCGTTTCGACAGCTGCGCGCCGAGATCGAGGCAGTCGGCGAGCCGATGGTCGACGCGCACGCGGATCAGGTTCTTCTCGACCGCGAACGCGACGAGGCGCTGCGCGACGGGGCGCGACACCTGCAGCTTTTCGGCGATTTCGTTCTGCGTGTCGCCCGCGACGTAATAGAGCCACGCGGCGCGCGTGGCGAGATCGAGTTTTTCTGAGGACTTGGACACGATAGCGATTCGGTTCGGATCTGGGGGCTGCCCCGCGGGCCGGCCGGCGGGCCGCATGACGGCATCCACTGTAACGCATGTCGCACGCACGGCCGGCGGCCGGCCGTGCGACGGAGCTCGCCTACGCGAGCCGTGCGCGCGACGGTTCGTACAGCGGCCGCACGTGACGGTACAGCGTGCGGAACGCATCGAGGCGTTCGCGCAGCCGCGCATGGCGGGCGGCGTCCGGTGCGTATTCGGCGCGCACCGGCGGTTTGGTCAGCACCGTCTGCGGATCGCCGCCGACGGCCAGCCAGCCGAGCCGTGCCGCGCCGAGCGCCGCGCCGGTTTCGCCGCCGCCGTGCTGACGCGTGCGCACGTTCAGCGCGTCCGCGATCAGTTGCGCCCAGAACGCGCTGCGCGCGCCGCCGCCGATCAGCGACAACTGGTCGGTCTCGACGCCGGCCGTGTGCAGCGCGTCGAGGCCGTCGGCGAGGCCCAGCGTCACGCCTTCGAGTACCGCGTAGCCGAGGTGCGCGCGGTCGGTTGCGTGCGTCATCCCGAAGAACACGCCCTGCGCGTACGGATCGTTGTGCGGCGTGCGCTCGCCCGACAGGTAGGGCAGGAACAGCGGGGCGGCGGCGAGCGCGTCGGGGTCGAGCGCCTCGACTTCGGCGAGCAGCGCGGGCTCGTCGGTGCCGGTCAGCTTGCAGACCCAGCGCAGGCAACTCGCGGCCGACAGCACGACGCTCATCAGTTGCCAGCGATCGGGAATCGCATGGCAGAACGCATGCACGGCCGACGCGGGATTCGGCATGAAGCGGTCGCCGACCACGCTCAGCACGCCGGACGTGCCAAGCGACACGAAGCCGTCGCCCGCGTGGATCGCGCCGATGCCGAGCGCGCTCGTTGCGTTGTCGCCGCCGCCGCCCGCGACCAGCACGGCCTCGGATAACCCCAACTCGCGTGCGACGTCCGCACGCAGCGTGCCGGATGGCGCATTGCCCTCGACGATGCGCGGCATCTGCCCGCGCGTCATTCCGCACGCGGCGAGCAGCGCATCGGACCAGTCGCGGCGCGCGACGTCGAGCCACAGCGTGCCGGCCGCGTCCGACGGATCGGACACTTTCGCGCCGGTCAGCCGGAAGCGCAGGTAGTCCTTCGGCATCAGCACGCATGCGGTTGCCGCGAACACGTCGGGTTCGTGCTTCGCGACCCACAGCAGCTTCGGCGCGGTGAAGCCGGGCATCGCGAGGTTGCCGGCCAGCGCATGGAGATCGGGGGCGCGTTCGGTGAGCAGCGCGCATTCGTCGGCGCTGCGCATGTCGTTCCACAGGATCGCCGGGCGCAGCACGCGATCGTCGCGGCCGAGCAGCACCGCGCCGTGCATCTGGCCCGACAGGCCGATGCCGCGCACCTGCGCGAACGCCTGCGGGTGCCGTTCGCGCAGCGCCGCGAGCGCGGCGAGCGTGCCTTGCCACCAGTCGTCCGGATGCTGTTCCGCCCAGCGCGGATGCGGCCGCGACACGCTGAACGGCGAGCCGGCGGTGCCGACGACCGCGCCGTCCGGGGCGAGCAGCAGCACCTTCACTTCGGAGGTGCCGAGGTCGATGCCGAGATACATGAGCGATCCGTTCGGTCAGTGAGGAGCCGCTACTTTAGCCGTGCCGCACGGCCTGTGCCAAGCGGGTTCGCCCGGCTGCGCGGCCGGGCGCCGCGCGCGGGCCATCAGCGGGCGGCGAGCCAGGCGTCGACGCGCGCGAGCCCGGCGCGCAGCGCCTCGAACAGCGCCGCGTTGCCGGCGAGCGAGCCCCACAAGGCGCGGCTCGCGCACAGCGCGACGACCGGGTCGTCGGCTTCGACGATCGCGCGTGCGCTGCCGTCGTCCATCACGCCGTCCTGGTACGCATACGGCAGCGTGCCGCGCGCCCAGCGTTCGAGAAAGCGCAGGAACAGCGCGGGCAGCACGGCGGTGGCGACGGGTGCCGCGCCGCGCGCGAACGATTCGACGAGCGTCGGCGCGATGAAGCCCGGGATCTTCGAGAAACCGTCGGCCGCGACCCGCTGGTTCGTGTCGAGCACGTACGGATTGCCGAAGCGCTCCAGCACGACGTCACGATAGCGCGCGAGATCGAGCGGGCTCGGCGTGAGGCACGGGATCACGTCCTGCGTCACGTAGTCGTGCGCGAAGCGGCGGATCGCCGGGTCGTGCGTGCCTTCGTGGATGTAGGTATGGCCCGCGAGCGTACCGGCCCATGCGATGCAGCTGTGCGTCGCGTTGAGGATGCGGATCTTCGCTTCCTCGTACGGATGCACGTCGTCGACGAGTTCGGCGCCGGCCAGCTCCCAGCGCGGGCGACCGGCCGCGAAGCGGTCCTCGATCACCCACTGGATGAACGATTCGCCCATCACCGGGCACGCGTCGTCGACGCCGGTGGCCGCGAGGACGCGCTCGCGCACGTCGGCGGTCGGGCGCGGCGTGATGCGGTCGACCATCGCGCTGGGCGTCGCGACGTGCGCATCGAACCATGCGAGCAGGCCGCCTTCGCCGCGCCGTTCGAGGAATTCGCGCATCCCCGCGCGAAACCGCGCGCCGTTGTTGCGCAGGTTGTCGCAGCTTTGCAGCGTGAGCGGGCCGGCGCCGCGCTTCACGCGTTCGGCGAGCAGCGCGGCGAGCGCGCCGTACAGCGTCGTGCGCGCGCCCTGCAGGTCGGCGGCGAGATCGGCGTTCGCGATGTCGAGCCGGTTGTGTTCATCGAGGTAGTAGCCGCCTTCGGTGACGGTGAACGACACGATCCGGCAGGCCGGATCGGCGCCGGCGTCGATCAGCGCGGCGAGGTCGATCGACCACGGCAGCACGCGCGTGATCGCACGGATCGTCTCGTACGCGCGCTCGCCTTGCGGCGTGACGGTTTCGAGCGTGTACGCACCGTGCTGCGCGGCGAGCGCGTCCATCGTCGCGCGCATGTCGTCGCGGATGTTGCCGACGGTCAGCGACCAGCGTTCGTCGGCCGGTACGGCCGCGTTCACGCGATGCAGATACCACGCCTGGTGCGCGCGGTGAAACGAGCCCGCGCCGATGTGCAGCAGCACGGGCGCGTGGGCGGCGGGCGATTCGCTCATCCGGTGTCTCCTGTTCCAGCCTGTCTATCCTGCCGAATACGATCTTTTGCTCTTTGTGTGAGCGAATGATCGTATTCGGGCGGGCGAAAGTCAAGGCGGGGACACGGCATTTCGATGGTGCGCTGCGGCGCCGTGCGGGCAGGGCGGGCGCGGGGAGCCGCAGGAAAAGGGCGTCAGCGCCCGTCGCGCGTGAGTGCGACGAGTTCGTCGAGCAGCTTGCCGGCCGGCCCGGGGAGGATGCCGTGACGGCGCCGGAACGCGGTGAGCGTGCGCACCGCGACGACTTCGCGCACGGGCAGCGTGTCGATCGTGCCGGCGCGCCGTTCCGCCCCGTACATCGGCTCGGCCATCCAGCAGAGGAATCCCGCATGTGCGACCAGGCTCTTCAGCGTCGTGACCGAGCGTGTCTCGACCGCGATGTCGGGCAACGGCAGCCCGTGCGCGTCGAAGGTCGCACGCATGTGGTCGAACGGCGCGGTGCCGCGCGGTGGAATCGCCCAGCGTGCGTGCAGCGTATCGGCGAGCGTCGGCGGGCGGCCGAGCGCGCGCAGCGGATGGTGCGGCGCCGCAACGATATGGCTGCGGTCTTCCCAGCGGCACTCGGGAATCGCGACGATCTCGTCGGTATCGGGCCCGTGCGCGGACAGCGCAAGATCGATCTCGTGCTTGATCAGCCCTTCCGCGAGCCGGTCCCACACGCCTTCGATGATTTCGACGCGCAGGTTCGGCCAGCGATCGAGCACGCGGCCGACCGCGACCGGCAACACGAGGCTCGCGATGCTGCCCACCGTGCCGACCTTGATCGTGCCCTTCGCGAGCCCGCGCATCGCGTCCAGTTCCTCGCGCGCATGCTCGGCCTCGTGCTGCAGCAGCGTCGCGTGCGGCAGCAACGCTTCGCCGAACGCGGTGAGCTGCACGCCCTTCGAATGGCGTTCGAACAGCGGCGCGTCGACCTGATCCTCGAGCCGCTTCAGGATCCGGCTCAGCGCCGGCTGCGTGACGTGCAGCGCGTCGGCTGCGCGGCCGAGGCTGCCGCACGCGACGATCGTGGTGAACGCACGCAACTGTCGGAGATCGAAAGTCATGCTGGAACGTAATGGCTTTGCGCAGAAAATACAGTATCCGTGAATGGCTTGCGCTTCGATACTGTGGAAACCGCCAAGCCATCGAGGAGACGCCCGAGCATGTCCGGCACCCCGTCCCAATCCGCCGCACCCGTCACGGTCCGCGACGCCGTGATCGACCTGTTCCGCCAGTTCGGCATCGACCGCGTGTTCGGCAATCCCGGCTCGACCGAGCTGCCGATGTTCCGCGACTTCCCCGCCGATTTCCGCTACGTGCTCGGCCTGCAGGAGGCCGTCGTGGTCGGGATGGCCGACGGTCACGCGCAGGCCACCGGCAATGCTGCGGTCGTCAACCTGCATTCGGCGGCGGGCGTCGGCAACGCGATGGGCAATCTCTTCACCGCGTTCAAGAACCGCTCGCCGCTGATCGTCACCGCGGGCCAGCAGGCGCGCGCGATTCTGCCGTTCGATCCGTTCCTCGGCGCGACGCAGGCCGCCGAGCTGCCGAAGCCGTACGTGAAATGGAGCATCGAGCCGGCGCGCGCGCAGGACGTGCCGGCCGCGATCGCGCGGGCGTACCGCATCGCGATGCAGGAGCCGCGCGGCCCCGTGTTCGTGTCGATTCCGGTCGACGACTGGGATCAGCCGGCCGAATTGCTGCCGCGCCGTGACGTGAGCAGCATCGTGCGGCCCGACCCAGACGCGCTCGCGCGGCTCGGCGACGCGCTCGACGCGGCGCGCCGCCCGGCGTTCGTGGTCGGCGCGGCCGTCGATCGCGCGGGCGCATGGGACGACGTCGTGCGCCTCGCCGAGCGGCACCGTGCGCGCGTGTACGTCGCGCCGATGTCGGGACGCTGCAGCTTTCCGGAGGATCATCCGCTGTTCGCCGGCTTCCTGCCCGCGATTCGCGAGAAGATCGTCGCGCGGCTCGACGGGCACGATCTCGTGTTCGCGTTCGGCGCGCCTGCGTTCACCTATCACATCGAGGGCTTCGGCCCGCACGTGCCGCCGGGCGCGACGCTCGTGCAGCTCGTCGACGATCCGGGCGTCGCCGCGTGGACGCCGTCGGGCGACGCGGTGGTCGGCAATTTGCGGCTCGCCGCGCGCGATCTGCTGGCGCGGCCCGCGCCGCCCGAGCGGCCGATGCCCGCGCCGCGCGCGCCGCGGCTGCGCGTCGACGCGCCTGCTGCCGGCGAACGCATGTCGGTCGCGTTCGCACTGCAGACGCTCGCCGACGTGCGCGACGCGCACGACATCGTCGTCGAGGAGGCGCCGAGCGCGCGGCCGGTGATGCAGGAACATCTGCCGTTCACGCGCAGCGGCACGTTCTACACGATGGACAGCGGCGGGCTCGGCTACGGGATGCCGGCTGCCGTCGGCGTCGCGCTCGCGCAGCCGGGCCGACGCGTGATCGCGCTGATCGGCGACGGCTCGAGCCTGTATTCGATCCAGGCGCTGTGGAGCGCCGCGCAGTTGAAGCTGCCGATCACGTTCGTGATCCTGAACAACCGGCGTTACGCGGCGCTGCAGGATTTCGCGCCCGTGTTCGGCTTCGGCCCCGGCGACCCGGTGCAAGGCACCGATCTGCCCGACCTGGATTTCGTCGCGCTCGCGCAAGGGATGGGCTGTCGCGGCGTGCGCGTCGCCGAAGCGGCGAAGCTGCGCGACGCGCTGACCGACGCGCTGACCGACGCGCTGACCGACGCGCTGCGCGCGGCGACGCCGGTCGTCGTCGAAGTCGAGATTGCGTGACGCGCCGCGCGCGTCTTTCCGGAGATTCCATGCAAACCGTAGCGATGCTGATCGGCGGCGAACGCCGCCACTCGTCCGGCGGCGCGACCTTCGTGCGCCGCAACCCGCTCGACGGCGAAGTCGCGTCCGAAGCGCCCGCGTGCACCGTCGACGATGCGCGCGCGGCGGCCGATGCGGCTGCCCGCGCGTTTCCCGGCTGGGCCGCGCTCGGCCCCGGCGCGCGGCGCGCATTGCTGCTGAAGGCGGCCGCCGCGCTCGAAGCGAAGCACGAGCAGTTCGTCGCCGCGATGGCGGCCGAGACGGGTGCGTCCGCGCTGTGGGCCGGCTTCAACGTGCAGCTCGCGGCGAGCGGGCTCGTCGAGGCCGCGTCGTTGACCACGCAGGTCGGCGGCGAGCTGATTCCGTCCGACGTGCCGGGCTCGCTCGCGATGGGCGTGCGGCAACCGGCCGGCGTCGTGCTCGGCATCGCGCCGTGGAATGCGCCGGTGATTCTCGCGACGCGCGCGCTCGCGCTGCCGCTCGCGTGTGGCAACACGGTCGTGCTGAAGGGCTCGGAACTGTGTCCCGTCACGCACGGGCTGGTCGTCGAGGCGCTGCAGGAGGCCGGACTGCCGCCGGGCGTCGTCAATTTCGTGACGAATGCGCCCGACGATGCGGGCGCCGTCGTCGATGCCCTGATCGCGCATCCGGCCGTGCGCCGCGTGAATTTCACCGGCTCGACGCGGGTCGGGCGGATCGTCGCCGAAGCATGCGCGCGTCACCTGAAGCCGTCGGTGCTGGAGCTCGGCGGCAAGGCGCCGTTCGTCGTGCTCGACGATGCCGATCTCGACGCGGCGGTCGCCGCGGCTGCATTCGGCGCATTCGCGAATTCTGGGCAGATCTGCATGTCGACCGAGCGCATCGTCGTCGACGCCTCGATCGCCGATGCGTTCGTCGCGAAGCTCGCCGACAAGGCCGCGTCGCTGCCGCTCGGCGATCCGCGCCACGGGCCGGTCGTGCTCGGGTCGCTGATCGACACGAGGGCCGTCGAGCGCTGCAACGCGCTGATCGACGATGCGCTCGCGCACGGCGCGACGCTGCGGTGCGGCGGCCACGCCGACAGCACGCTGTTCCCCGCGACGCTGCTCGATCACGTGACGCCAGCGATGCGCATCTACGCGGAAGAGTCGTTCGGCCCGGTGAAGGGGATCGTGCGCGTCGACGGCGAGGAGGCCGCGATCCGCTGCGCGAACGACAACGCGTTCGGGCTGGCGTCGGCCGTGTTCAGTCGCGACGTCGCGCGGGCGCTGCGCGTCGCGGCGCGCATCGAGTCGGGCATCTGTCACGTGAACGGCCCGACCGTGCACGACGAGGCGCAAATGCCGTTCGGCGGCGTGAAGGACAGCGGCTTCGGCCACTTCGGCGGCAAGGCCGGCATCGCCGCGTTCACCGACCTGCGCTGGATCACCGTGCAGACGGCCCCGCGCCACTATCCGTTCTGACGAGGCGTCGACGATGAGAATTGCAATTCTGGGCGCGGGCGCGATGGGCTCGCTGTTTGGCGGGCGGCTCGCCGAAAGCGGCGAAGCCGTCACGCTGATCGACGTGAACGATGCGCATCTCGATGCGATCCGCCGCGACGGGCTGCGCATCGACGACGACCGCGGCGAACGGCGCGTTCGCACGCTGCAGGCCGTGCGGCCGGAAGCCGCGAATGCGCACGCGGCCGCAGCACTCGACACACCGTTCGACCTGCTGATCGTTTTCACGAAATCGCTGCATACGCGGGCGGCGCTCGACGGCGTGCGGGCGCTGCTGAGCTCGGACACGTTCGTGCTGACGCTGCAGAACGGGCTCGGCAACGTCGAGACGCTGAACGCGTTCGTGCCGCTCGAGCGCATCCTGGTCGGCGTGACGACGTGGCCGGCCGATGCGGCCGGCCCTGCGCACGTGCGCTCGCACGGCGCCGGCACGATCCGGATGATGACGGCCGACGGCGCGGCACGTCCCTTTGCGACAGCCGTGGCCGACGCGCTGTCGCGCGCGGGGCTCGCGTGCACGCTCGACGCCGACGTATGGGCCGCGATCTGGGAGAAGGTCGCGTTCAACGCGGCGCTCAACACGCTGTGCGCGACGACGGGCTGCACCGTCGATCAGCTCGGCCATCATCACGACGGGCCACGGCTCGCGCTGGCGATCGCGGCCGAGACGGCCGCCGTCGCGCGCGCGAAGGGCATTGCGGTCGACGGCGAGCGCATCGCGCGCAACGTCGAGCATGCGATCCGCGACCATCGCGGCCATCGCCCGTCGATGCTGCAGGACGTGCTCGCGGGCCGTCGCACCGAAATCGATGCGATCAACGGCAAGGTCGTCGCGGCCGCGCGTGAAGCGGGCGTCGCGGTGCCGCATGCGGAGACGCTGCTCGCGCTGGTCCGCTTGATCGACGCACGGACGAATTGAGCAACAGGCCGGCGGCCGGCTGGCGCCGCATGACGACACGGATGCCGCGCCCGCGGGGCGATGGCGCCGGATCGTGAAGGGTGGGACGAGACACCGGCGCCGATCGATGGGCGCCGCTCGACTGCACAGCATGAGATTCGGGCACGCGTGCGCGCGCCAGCCCGGACAACCGGAGACGCCATGAAAACCATCGAATGCCGTTGTCTTGTCGCGCACCGTTCGCGCATCTTGCCGCCGCCGCGCGGTGCATCGGAGGCCGCATGAGCACGCCCGACGCACTGAATGAACGGCCACCGTCGGTCGACATCGGCACGACGCTCGACGACGGCCCGTTCACGCTGATGCAGCGCTGCGTGGTGCTGCTCGCCGCGCTCGCGATCGTGCTCGACGGCTTCGACGGCCAGTTGATCGGTTTCGCGATTCCGGTGCTGATCCGCGAATGGGGCATCACGCGCGGTGCGTTCGCGCCGGCCGTCGCGGCGGGACTGGTCGGGATGGGCATCGGCAGCGCCTGCGCGGGGATCGTCGCGGACCGCTTCGGCCGCCGCCAGGCCGTGATCGGCAGCGTGTTCCTGTTCGGCATCGCGACCTGCGCGATCGGGTTCGCGCCCGACGTCGCGACGATCGCGATGCTGCGTTTTTGCGCGGGGCTCGGGATCGGCGGCGCGCTGCCGACGGCCACGACGATGACCGCCGAATACACGCCCGCGCGGCGCCGCACGATGATGGTGACGGCGACGATCGTCTGCGTGCCGCTCGGCGGGATGCTGGCCGGCCTGTTCGCGCACGAGGTGCTGCCGCGCTACGGCTGGCGCGGGCTGTTCTTCGCGGGCGGCGCGTTGCCGCTCGTGCTCGGCTTCGTGCTGGTGCGCGCGTTGCCCGAATCGCCGCGCTATCTCGCGCGGCGCCCCGCACGCTGGCCGGAACTCGGCGCGCTGCTCGCGCGGATGCAGCGGCCGGTCGCACCGGGCACCGTGTTCACCGACACGAAGGACGCCCGTGCGCCGGGCAGCCGCGGCGGCTTCGGCGCGCTGTTCGCGAGCGGCCAGGCGCGCGACACGATCGCGCTGTGGTGCGCGTTCTTCATGTGCCTGCTCGCCGTGTACGCGGCGTTCAGCTGGTTGCCGACGATGCTCGCGGCGAGCGGGTTGAGCGTGTCGGTCGCGGGCTCGGGCCTCACCGCGTACAACCTCGGCGGCGTGATCGGCGCGCTGCTGTGCGCATGGGCGATCGCGCATGCGGGGTCGCGCTGGCCGCTCGCGCTGTGCAGCATCGGCGGCGCGGCGAGCGCGGTATGGCTGATGGGCGTCGATGCCAGCCGCCATACCGGCTGGCTGATCGTCGGGCTCGGTCTGCACGGGTTGTTCGTCAACGCGGTGCAGTCGACGATGTATGCGCTGTGCGCGTACATCTATCCGACGGCCGTGCGCGCGACGGGCACCGCGAGTGCGCTCGCGTTCGGCCGGCTCGGCGCGATCCTCAGCGCGTTCGCGGGCGCGATCGTGATCACGGCGGGCGGCGCGGGTGCGTACCTGACGATGCTGGCCGTCGCGATGGGGGTGGTGTGCATCGCGCTGCTCGCGATGCGGCGGCACATTCCGCGGCTGTCGCGCGCGGCGGCGCAGCCGCGCGAAGGGGAGGCGCTCGCCCGCACGTCGTCGTGATCGTCGTGACGGCGGGCGCGTGGCGTGCGTTACAGCGTGGTGCGCACGTGCCAGAGCTCGGGGAACAGCACGACGTCGAGCATCTTGCGCAGGTACGGCGCGCCGCTCGTGCCGCCGGTGCCCTGCTTGAAGCCGATGATGCGCTCGACCGTCGTCACGTGACGGAAGCGCCACTGGCGGAACGCATCCTCGAGATCGACGAGTTCCTCGGCCATCTCGTACAGCTCCCAGTGCTGCTGCGGATGACGATAGACCTCGAGCCACGCGGCCTCGACCGTCTCGTCGTGCCGCGTCGGCTGGGTCCAGTCGCGCTCCAGCCGCTCTGCCGCGATCGGGAAGCCGCGCCGCGCGAGCAGTCGCACGACTTCATCGTAGAACGACGGCGCCTCGAGCGTCGCGCGCACCTGTTCGAGGATGTCGGGCCGGTGCGCATGCGGCTGCAGCATCTGCGCGTTCTTGTTGCCGAGCAGGAATTCGAGCTGGCGATACTGGTACGACTGGAAGCCCGACGACTGGCCGAGATACGGCCGCATCGCCGAATACTCGGACGGCGTCATCGTCGACAGCACGTTCCACGCCTGCACCAGTTGCTCGAGGATGCGCGACACGCGCGCGAGCATCTTGAACGCCGGCGGCAGCGCGTCGGTGCGCACCGCATCGAGCGCGCCGCGCAATTCGAACAGCGCAAGCTTCATCCACAGCTCGCTCGTCTGATGCTGGATGATGAACAGCATCTCGTTGTGATCGGGCGACAGCGGATGCTGTGCGTCGAGGATCGAATTCAGCGACAGGTAGTCGCCGTAGCTCATCGACTTCGAGAAATCGAGCTGCGCGTTGTGCCAGCCGGCTTGAGCGTCGGCCTCGCCCGGCACGTGCGGGGCTTCGTGCGCGGCTTGCGCCGGTTGTGCGGCGCGTGCGCCCGAGAACGGGCAGCCTGCCGGCGCGTCGCCGCCGGGGGGCTGCATATGACCAGAATTCACGACTATCTCCAGATTTGAATGACGAACGCGTGGCGCGCTTCGCATGCAACTGCGGCATGCAACGGCGGCGCGCCGCGCAAGACGGGTCAGGTCACCGCGCCGCGTTCGGCGAACTCGGGCGCCTTCCACGCGTCGGTGGCGAGGATGTCGCGCAGCGTCTCGACCGCATCCCACACGTCGGCGAAGCGCGTATAGAGCGGCGTGAAGCCGAAGCGCAGCACGTACGGCTCGCGGTAGTCGCCGATCACGCCGCGCGCGATCAGCGCCTGCATCACTTCGTAGCCGTGCGGATGCTCGAAGCTCGCCTGCGAGCCGCGCTGGTGATGCGCGCGCGGCGTGACGAGCTTCAGCGACAGGCCCGCGCAGCGCGCCTCGACGAGCGCGATGAACGTGTCGGTCAGCGCGAGCGACTTGCGGCGGATCGCGTCCATGTCGGTCTGCAGGAACACGTCGAGCCCGCATTCGACCATCGACATCGACACGATCGGCTGCGTGCCGCACAGGAAGCGCGCGATGCCCGGATCGGGCGCGAAGCCGGGCTGCATCGCGAACGGCGCGCGGTGGCCCCACCAGCCCGACAGCGGCTGCGAGAAATGTGCGAGATGGCGTTGCGGCACCCACACGAACGCGGGCGAGCCGGGGCCGCCGTTCAGGTACTTGTACGTGCAGCCGACCGCGCCGTCCGCGCGCGCGCCGTTCAGGTCGACCGGCACCGCGCCGGCCGAGTGCGCGAGATCCCACAGCATCAGCGCGCCGGCGTCGTGCACCAGCTGCGTGACGGCCGGCATGTCGTGCATGTAGCCGGTGCGGTAGTTCACGTGCGTGATCATCGCGACGGCCGTGTCCGCGCCGAGCGCGCCGGGCAGGTCGGCCGGATCGTCGATCAGGCGCAGCTCGTAGCCGCCGCCGAGCTGCTCGATCAGCCCCTGCGCGATGTACAGGTCGGTCGGGAAGTTCGAGCGCTCCGACACGATCACCCGGCGCTCGGGCGCGCGCTCCGCCTGGTGGCGCAGCATCGCCGACAGCAGCTTGAACAGGTTGATCGAGATGGTGTCGGTCACGACCGTTTCGCCGGGCGCGCCGCCGATCAGCGTCGCGAGCTTGTCGCCGAGGCGGCGCGGCAGCGCGAACCAGCCGGCGGTGTTCCAGCTGCGGATCAGGCCTTCGCCCCACTCGGCGCCGATCACCTGCTGCGCGCGGGCGGCCGACGCGCGCGGCTGCGCGCCGAGCGAGTTGCCGTCGAGGTAGATCACGCCGTCGGGCAGCGAGAACTGGTCGCGCAGCGGGGCCAGCGGGTCGTCGCGGTCGAGCGCGAGCGCATCTTCACGGGTCTTGATCATCATGATGTGGGGTCGTAGGTCGGGTAATCAGGAAGCGTGCGCGGGCAGCGCGCGCAGCACCGCGCGCACGGGGCTCGCGTCGAGTGTCGCGAACTTCAGCGGCAGCGCGATCAATTCGTAGTCGCCGGGCGGCACGTCGTCGAGCACGATGCCTTCGAGGATCGCCATCCGGTGCGCGCGCACGCGGTGATGCGCGTCCATCGTCTTCGATTCCTGCGGGTCGAGCGACGGCGTATCGATGCCGATCAGCTTCACACCGTGCGCGGCGAGCAGGTCGACGGTATCGGGCGCGACCGCGCAGAAATTGCTGTCCCATTGTTCGACCGCGGCGCGCGCATACGTGCGCAGCAGCACGCGCGGCGGCACGCCGTCGAGCGCGGCTTCCACATCGGCCGGCCGTACGACCGGCGATGCGCCGATGCAATGAATCACGCGGCACGGGCCGAGATAGGTGTCGAGCGGCACCGCGCCGATCGGCGCGCCGTCGGCGTCATAGTGCAGCGGCGCGTCGCAGTGCGCGCCCGTGTGCGGCGACAGCGTCAGGCGCGCGACGTTGACCGGCGAGCCGGCCTCCATCCGCCATACGCGTTCGACGGCAACCGGCGTATCGCCCGGCCACACGGGGGTGGCGGGGCTGACCGGCGGCGAGATGTCCCAGAGTGTGTCCATGGCATGACGAAGCGTGAGTCGATCCTTCGAATGATAGGTGGACACTCGCAGAAAGTGCTTGCGAAATAAACATGGACAATCCGCCGGATTGGCAGATAATTCGACTCAGAGGGAAAACGGGGACCAAAAATGCACGCGATCACGCTCGATGCCACCGACTGCCGGATTCTGGCGGTATTGCAGGAGGAGGGCAGAATCAGCAATCTCGACCTGGCCGAACGCATCTCGCTTTCGCCATCCGCCTGCCTGCGCCGCATGCGCCTGCTCGAGGAGCAGGGCGTGATCGAGCACTATCGCGCGTGCCTGAGCCGCGAGAAGCTCGGCTTCGAGCTCGAGGCGTTCGTGCAGGTGTCGATGCGCAACGAAGAGAATCAATGGCACGAGCGCTTCGCGGAAGCGCTGCGCGAATGGCCGGAGGTGGTCGGCGCGTTCGTCGTGACGGGCGAGAGCCACTATCTGCTGCGCGTGCTTGCGCACAACCTCAAGCACTATTCGGATTTCGTGCTGAACCGCCTGTACAAGGCGCCGGGCGTGATGGACATCCGGTCGAACATCGTGCTGCAGACGCTGAAGGACGAAGCCGGCGCGCCGGTCGGACTGGCGCGCACGGGGGCGATCAAAGCGGTGTGAGGCCGTGGAAGCCGCCGCCGTGGAACACGAGCGGCGGGGCCGTTTCCGATACCGCGCGCACGCCGCAGCGTTCCACTTCGCCGACGAAGATCACGTGGTCGCCTTCATCGTAGCGGCTGCGGTTGTGGCATTCGAACCACGCGAGCGCGCCGTCGAGCACCGGCATCCCCGAATTGCCGGCCGCGTGCGCGATCCCTTCGAAACGATCGCCCTTGTAGGTCGAGAAGCGCTTGCACAGATCGAGTTGCGACGCCGCGAGCACGTTCACCACGTAATGGCTGTTGCCGCGGAACACGGGCGTCGACGCCGATTTGTGCGCGAGGCTCCACAGCACGAGCGGCGGATCGAGCGACACCGAATTGAACGAGCTGGCGGTGATGCCGATCAGCTGGCCGGACGGCGCGCGCGTCGTGATCACCGTCACGCCCGTCGCGAACTGGCCGAGCGCCTGCCGGAAGGCGGCCGCGTCGAAATCCGGCGGATTGGCGTGGCTCATCGGGCAGCCATCCGGAACGGGACGGGCGGGCGCGACACGACACGGGCGTGACGGGCGCGGCGGACGAAAAATGACAACGCGGTCGATTGGGAAGGGGTGCGCATGGCCCGATTTTAGCGGAATCGGGGCCGCCGGACCCGGTCGAGCGGCGCATCGCGACGGCAGGGTGGCGTAGCGAACACTGCGGCGCGCGGCCGGCAGCGCCGTTCCGTCACGTTTTTTAACGGTGCGGCCATTCCATTCGGTGCCGCGGTGCGCGAACGGGTCCTCGCTGCCCGCACTATCGCGCCGCCGCCAGCCCGAGCGACAGCGCCCCCGTCACGATCAGGCTCGACGCCCACACCGCATCGAGATTGAACCAGCTGCGCGACACGAACTTCAGCCCGAGATAGCGGTACACGAGCCACGCGAGCCCGCCGCCGGCGGCGATCATCGCGGCTGCATGCACGGCCGCGACGACGAGCGCCATGCCGAGATGCGCATCGACGAGCAGCGCCGCCGCGCGGTGGCCGGCATCCCGGTCGAGCCCGCACAGGCCGAGGTAGATCGGCACGAGCATCAGCCCCGCGCCGTGCGCGAGCGCGACCGCGAACGACCACAGGCCGAGCCGCGCCGGCGCGATCCGTGCGAGCGCCCGCGGATGCCGGCGCCGGATCAGCAGCACCGCGCCGAAGCCGATCACGAGCGCGCTCGCGCCGATCCGGATCGCCGTCTGCCACGCGAGCAGCGCGGCAAGCAGCCCGAACGGCAGCATCACCGCGAAGACGGCCAGCGCATGACCGAGCGCGAGATACCCGAGCGCCGCGACGAGCGCGCTGCCGCGGCGCGTCATCAGCGCGTTCGATACCGCGAGCGGCCAGCCCATCGCCGGGTTGAGTCCGTGATAGACGCCGCTCGCGAGCACGGCCGCCCACAGCGCGAACGGCGCGTGAAGGCCGGCGCTCAACGCTTGACCGACGGATAGCAGAACGAGTCGGTCGAGCAGTCGCCGCCTTCGAGCCGGATCTGGTGCGCGCGATAGCCGTCGGGGAATTCGACCCAGTAGTCGTCGGCGAGCGTCAGCCCGCCGTCCGGCCCCGCGTGCGCGAGCACCTGCGCGGCCGGCACCCCGTCCGGATAGAACTGGTCGTCCCACGTCGAATAGAGCGAGTTGGTCCAGTACACGCGCCGGCCGTCGCGGCTGATCTCGACCATCTGCGGGCCGCCCGCGAACGTGCGGCCGTTCGGGTGCGGCGCCCGGCGCGCGATGCCGCCGATGCGCACCGACCCCGCGAGCACCGGGTTGTGCGGGTCCGACACGTCGTACTGGCGCATCTCGCCGGTGCCCCAGCACGACACGTACAGGAAGCGGTCGTCGAGCGACAGGTCGATGTCGGTCACGAGCGGCGGCACCGCGCCGAATCCTTGCAGCAGCGGCGGCAGCTCGTCGGCCGTGGCCGGCTCGGCCGGGATCGTCGCGGTTTTCTTCACATGGAACTTGCCGCCTTCGCGCCACCAGGTCCAGATCGAGCCTTCGAGATTGGTCGTATCGACCACGACGCCGACGAACCCGTATTCGCGCACCGGATCGTGCGCGGGCCGCACCTCGAGCGCCATCTGGTGCTGCGCGCCGAGATCGATCGTCTGCACGTTGCGCCGCGCGCGCAGGTCCCAGAAATGCAGCCGGTGCCCGTACTTGTTCGCGAGCAGATCCTCGGGGACGATCCCGTTCTCGAATTGCGGCGGCAGCGCCCATTCGCTCGACACCATGTAGTCGCGCGGCAGGTTCCACCAGAAGTCGTAATGCTTGTCCTGCGGGCCGCGATCGATCTCCCAGCGGCCGAGCACGTCGAAGGTCTCGCAATCCATGATGAAGATGCCGGGCGCGCCGTCGGTGCCGTCCTTGCCCGCGCCGCCGAGCGTGCTCACGTAGATGCCCTCCGGCCCGCAATGCACGGTGTGCGGCCGCGAATAGCCGGTCTTCGCGAAGATCTCGTCGGGCTCGATGATCTTGTGGATGCGCGCCTGCGTCGGGTGCGGCTTCGTGTCGATCACGTAGATGCGCGACGAGCGCAGGCCGGGGATGATCAGGAAGCGGCGCTCGAGGAACGCATGGCCGGTCAGCGGCGACAGCGACGACGAGCACGCATTCCAGCCGAAGTGATGAAACTCGTCGCCGGTGTTCGGCATCGTCACCGTATGCACGATCTTGCCGTACGTCGACGAGCCGGGCTTCACGTCGATCACGGCGAGCGCGTCGGGTCTGGAAAAATCGGGGCTCAGCAACAACGTATAGGCAAACTCCTCCACCGGCGCCTGCATCGCAAGCTCGGGTGAAGCGTGAAACGTCGGGTCGGGCCGCATGCTCATGGTGATGTCCTCTGAATGGTGTCGAATCGTGGACGCACGGCCGTTCGTTGCGGGCGTGCGGACTGCGGTGGCCGCGCGGCGCGCATCATGCCGGCGCGGCGATCGGCCGGCGGACGCCCGCGTCGGCGACGCGCGCGATGCCGTGCATCAGGTCGTGAAAGCAGGAAAAGGCGAGAGGTTGGCGCGCCGCGCACTCGGTGAAACGGGCGCGCGCCATCGCGATGGTGCGATGGACGTAGCGGCGACGGGGCCCGCGACGCGGGCGATGTCTGTTAAGGCGTGCATATCGATGTTCCGGCAGATGATGTGGGCATCGGGGTCGGGCATGCATCGGACGCTGCGCGGGTGCGACGGGTTGGCCGCCGCTTGCGCGTGCCTAAGTGTAGACGAGAAACACGCGGCGGGGCGCGTGCGGCGCCCTGTCCGATCTGCCAGTTGCGCGCACGAGTGAGATACTTGACGAAGTGCCGCTGCCTCCCGTCTCGCGGGCGGGCAACGGCGATGCGAAACGATGGCGCCGGCACTGGCGTGCCGGCTGCCGTCATCCACGAGGGACTGATTTCATGGGGAACGAGATGCTTGAAACCGCGACGCTCGGAGGCGGGTGTTTCTGGTGCACGGAGGCCGTGTTTCTCGACGTCGACGGCGTGACGGCCGTCCAGTCGGGTTATGCGGGCGGCCATACGCGCAACCCGGGCTATCGCGACATCTGCGAAGGCGACACCGGCCACGCGGAAGTCGTCAACGTGACGTTCGATCCGGCGCGCATCGGCTATCGCGAGATCCTCGAGATCTTCTTCGCGACGCACGATCCGACCACGCTGAACCGGCAGGGCAACGACGTCGGCACGCAGTACCGGTCGGTCGTGTTCACGCATTCCGATGCGCAGCGCGACACGGCGCTCGACGTGATTGCCGAGCTCGAACGCGAACAGGTGTTCGGCCAGCCGATCGTCACGCAGGTCGTGCCACTCGACGGCAACTACTGGCCGGCCGAGGACTATCATCAGAACTATTACGCGCGCAACCCGGGGCAGGGCTATTGCTCGGTCGTGATCGGGCCGAAGCTCGCGAAATTCCGGCAGAAGTTCTCGCACCGGCTGAAGTCGCTGCGCGGCGCGTAAGCGTCGGCGGCGGCGGAAACCGCGGTCACGCCGCCTCGTTGCGCCACTGTGCGCACGCGGCGGCGATTTCGCGTGCGAGCGCGATGCACGACAGCGGCGCGGAGCCTTCCGCCTTGTTGTTGATCGTGATGATCACCGGCTGCCCGGCCAGCGCGTAGCGCGCGGCCAGTTCGGCGAGCGCCGAGCGGGTGGCCGGGTCCTCGTCGACGAGCTTGTCGAACGGCTCGTATTTCGCCTTCGCCTGCTCGTACTTGAAACCGCCGTGCAGGCTCCAGCGCACGATCAGCGGGCCGGGCGCGTCGCCATCGAGCAGCGCGAGCGCGGCGGCCTGGCGCAGCGGGTCGGGCATCCGCGCGTGCAGGCCGACGCAGTAGCGCACGCCGAGCGCGGCCAGCGCGCGGATGAAGCGCGGCGTGAGCAGGCTCGCGTCGCGGATCTCGATCGCGTAACGCGTGCCGTCGGCATCCGGCGGCAGCGGCGGCAGCGCCGCGAAGAACGCGGTGAGCCGGTCGATCAGCGCGGCGGGCGCCGCGAGTAGCTGATCGGGCAGCGGCGAGAACTGGAACACCAGCACGCCGGCTTTGCGGCCGAGCCCGTCGAGGCACGGCTGGACGAATTCGCGGGTCGCGAGCTGGGCATCGAGGAAAGTCGGGTTCGGCCCGGACGGCTCGCCGCGCCGGCCGCGGATCACCGCGTCGGTCACCGCGGCCGGCGCCTTCACGACGAAGCGGAAATCGTCGGGCACCTGTTGCGCATAGCGCAGGTAGTCGGCCACCGACAGCGGGCCGTAGAACGACCGGTCGAGGCTCACGCTCCTCAGCAGCGGATGCGCGCCGTACGCTTCGAGCCCTTCGCGCGACAGCTTCGTCTGCGCGAAATCGCCGTCGTAGACGATGCCGTTCCAGCCGGGGAAGTACCACGACGACGTGCCGAGCCGTACGTTCGGCGGCAGGCCGGCTGCGGCGGCGGCGACGTCCGCCGAGATCGGCGCGGGCAGCACGCCGCGTTTGCGGCGGCCTTTCTTCGATGGCGCGGCCGGCGGGGACGTTTCGTCCCACAGCAGGCCGGACGACGGGACAGGTTCGTCGTCGGCGGCGGCGGGTCGGGAGGTCGCACGGGCGGGTGGTGGTGCCGGTCGTGCGTCTTCCGGTGCGTCCGGCGTCACGTGCTCATCGGGGCTGGCGGGGCGCTCGTCGTCCGCTGGGGACGCGCGTGCGGCATCCGTCGGCACGCCGAACAGGTCGAATTGCCCGTCGGCGTGCGACTCGTCGGTGTCGTCGCGCTGCTGTCGTTGCGGCGGCGCCTTGCGCCGCGTCCTGCCGTCACCCATGCATGCCCAGCGTGATGCGCCGCCTAGCGCGGCAGCGCGTGTTCGTACATGTAGCGCCGCGACCACGGCAGCGTTTTCGCGCTGCGTCCGGCCTTGCGGCACACGATCTGGAAGATCGACACGTCGTCGTGCTCGAACGCATACGCGCAGCCGGCAAGATACACGCGCCAGATACGGAATTTTTCGTCGTCGACGAGCTTTCTCGCTTCCTCGGCTTTCGCTTCGAAGTTTTCCGTCCAGATATCGAGCGTGCGCGCATAGTGCCGGCGCAGGCTTTCGACGTCAACCGCCTCGAGTCCGCCGCGCTGCGCCGCTTCGAGCGCGAGGCTGATGTGCGGCAGCTCGCCGTCCGGGAACACGTAGCGATCGATGAATTCGCCGCCGCCGAGCGCCGTTTCGCCGCTTTCCGCGTCGGTCGACGTGATCCCGTGGTTCATCGCGATGCCGTCGTCGGTGAGCAGGTCGTGCACGCGCGAGAAGTAGAGCGGCAGGTTCTTGCGGCCGACGTGCTCGAACATCCCGACGCTCGTGATGCGGTCGAACTGGCCTTCGATCTCGCGGTAATCCTGCAGACGAATCTCGATCTTGTCTTCGAGCCCCGCGGCCTTCACGCGCGCGGTCGCGAGGTCGAACTGGTTCTGCGACAGCGTCACGCCGAGACACGTCGCGCCGAATTTCTGCGCGGCGCGCAGTACGAGCGCACCCCAGCCGCAGCCGATGTCGAGCAGGCGCTGGCCGGGCTGCAGCTGGATCTTCGTCAGGATGTGGTCGATCTTCTTGATCTGCGCGGTGGCGAGATCCTCGTCGCCGTTCTCGAAGTACGCGCACGAGTACACCATGTTCTCGTCGAGCCACAGCTGGTAGAACTCGTTCGAGACGTCGTAGTGGTACTGGATCGCCTTCTTGTCGGTGCTCTTCGTGTGATTGAAGTAGCGCTTCACGCGTGCGAGCTTGCTGGCGCTCGTCACGGTGCTGCGCGCGAGCGAGTAGCCGATGTTGATGATGTCCGACAGCTTGCCTTCGATGTCGATCTTGCCCTTCACGTACGCCTCGCCGAGATTGTCGAGGCTCGGTTCGAGCAGCAGCGGCAACGCCGACGCGCTGTTCACCTTCAGCGTGACCTGCGGCGCGCTGAAGGTGCCGAAATCGAGTTGATCGCCGTTCCACAGCACCAGTCGCGCCGGTATGTTCGCTTTCGCCCGTACTTCATCCGCCCACTGTGCCAGCTTCTTTTCCCAGAACATTTGGATTCTCCGTTTGTTCGTTGAATCGAATACAGCCAAGTATCCTGACCGGCGCCCGCCGCTTGCGGCGCGGGCACCCGGATGCAACACGAGACACGACCGGCGCGCGCCGGCGCCGCGCTTACGGCGACAGGCGCGAGATCGTCCAGCCCGACGCCGCCGCGGCGTCGCGCGTATAGAGCAGGCGGTCGTGCAGCCGCGACGGGCGCCCCTGCCAGAACTCGATCGAGTCGGGCACGAGGCGGTAGCCGCCCCAGTGCGGCGGGCGCGGCGGGTTGTCGCCGTAGCGTTCGATGACGGCCTTTTCGCGCGCTTCGAGCGTCGCGCGGCTGTCGATCACCGCGCTCTGCTCCGACGCCCATGCGCCGATGCGCGAGCCGAGCGGGCGCGACGCGAAATAGCGGTCGCTTTCTTCCGCGCTGGTTTTCTCGATCCGGCCTTCGATGCGCACCTGGCGCTCGAGCTCGATCCAGTAGAACAGCAGCGCGGCTTGCGGATGCACCGCGAGATCGTGACCCTTGCGGCTTTCGTAATTGGTGAAGAAGACGAACCCGCGTTCGTCGACGCCCTTGATGAGCACGATCCGGGCCGACGGCCGGCCGTCGGCGCCGACGGTCGCGAGCGTCATCGTGTTCGGCTCGGGCAATTTGGCGGCGAGCGCCTCCTTGAACCAGCGATCGAACTGGGCGAAGGGGTCGGGGGCGGCATCGGCTTCGTCGAGCGAAGCACGTGAATAGTTGATGCGGAGATCGGCGAGAGTCGTCATGTTATGCAAACGCTTCAATCTGGGGCCAGTATAGCGAACGCGCGAGAATCGTGCGTGCACAGTGGCGCGTGGGAGCGGGGAGTTCAGGCAGAATAGAGGGCTGCACGACTTACGTTTTCCTTGCTCCCATGTCCTCCGCCGACGCTGCCCCGCCCAGTTCTTCCGATCTTACCCCGACCCCGGAAATCCAGCTTGACATGGATCGCGCGCGGCGTTTCGGGGGCGTCGCGCGCCTGTATGGCGCGCCGGCGGCCGCCGCGTTCGAGCGGGCGCACGTCGCGGTGATCGGGATCGGCGGCGTCGGGTCGTGGGTGGCCGAGGCGCTCGCGCGCAACGCGGTCGGCACGCTGACGCTGATCGATCTCGACAACGTCGCGGAAAGCAACACGAACCGGCAGATCCATGCGCTCGACGGCAATTACGGCAAGCCGAAGGTCGACGCGATGGCCGAGCGCATCGCGCTGATCGATCCCGCATGCCGCGTGAACCGGATCGAGGATTTCGTCGAGCCCGACAACTTCGACGCGCTGCTCGGCGGCGGTTTCGACTACGTGATCGATGCGATCGACAGCGTGCGCACGAAAGTCGCGCTGATCGCGTGGTGCGTCGCGAAACGGCAGCCGTTGATCGTCGTCGGCGGCGCGGGCGGGCAGCTCGATCCGACGCGCATCCGCATCGACGATCTCGCGCTGACGATCCAGGACCCGCTGCTGTCGAAGGTGCGTGCACAGTTGCGCAAGCAGCACGGTTTTCCGCGCGGGCCGAAGGCGCGTTTCAAGGTCAGCGCCGTGTATTCGGACGAGCCGCTGATCTACCCGGAAGCGGCGGCCTGCGACATCGAGGACGGCGCGGAGCCATCCGCGGCCGCGCACGTCGCGGGGCTCAACTGTGCGGGTTTCGGTTCGAGCGTGTGCGTGACCGCGAGCTTCGGTTTCGCGGCGGCCGCGCATGCGCTGCGGGCGATCGCGGCACAGGCGGCCGGCTGAGCGTGCAACGCGCGGGCAGGAAAGGGTGGTGCTGCGGCGCGGGTAACGCGCGTCGAGCGATACGGCAGGTCAGCCGGGCCATCGCGGCCCGGCCTCTCGTGGCCCGGCCTTTCGTGGCTCGGCCTTTCGCGGCCCGGCTCGTCGTACTTCAGTTGAGCGCCATGCTCAGCTTGCGTCGCCATGCGGCGACGAGGTCGGGGCGATCGCCGGCCAGTTCGAACACCGAGATCATCGTGCGGCGGCCGAGATCATCGCCGTATGCGCGATCGCGCGTCACGATTTCCAGCAACTGTTCCAGCGCCCCTTCGTACGCACGCCGCGCGATCAGGCTCTGCGCGAGGTCGAAGCGCGCGTCGAGATCGGCCGGATTCGCCGCGATGCGCGCTTCGAGCGCGTCGGTCGGCGGCAGGTCGGCCGTGGCGTCCAGCGCGTCGAAACGGGTCTTGATCGCCTGGTAGCGCGGGTCGCCGTTCTGCACGGTTTGCGGCGACAGGCGCTCGGTCTCCGCGCGCGCGGCGTCGACCTCGTTGCGCGCGAGCAGCAGCTCGATCAGGTCGAGGCGCGCGTCGTCGTAGCCGGGGTTCAGCGCCAGCGCCGCTTCGAGGTGGGCGAGCGCATCGTCGAAGCGCTGTTCGGCCATCGCATATTGCGCGGCGCGGCGCTCGGCTTCCTCGGCCGCCGGCAGCAGCCGGTCGAGGAACGCGCGCAACTGGCCCTCGGGCAGCACGCCGACGAACTGATCGACCGGGCGCCCGTCGGCGAACGCGATCACGTGCGGGATGCTGCGCGTCTGGAAGTGCGCGGCGAGTTCCTGGTTCTCGTCGACGTTGACCTTCACGAGCTTCCAGCGGCCTGCGTAATCGGCCTCGAGCTTTTCCAGCAGCGGGCCGAGCGTCTTGCAGGGGCCGCACCATGGCGCCCAGAAGTCGACCAGCACGGGCGTGTCCAGCGACGCCTCGATGACGTCTTTCTCGAATGTGGCAAGCGTGGTGTCCATGTCGTTCTCTTCCGTTCGAATATCGTCAGGATGGGGGCGGCGCGCCGCTTTTTCAACGCGGCTTCGCTTCGGGCAGCGGAATCCACTCCGTCTCGCCAGGCACCTTGCCCATTTCCTGGCGCGTCCACGCCGCTTTCGCCCGCTCGATCGCGTCGCGGCTGCTCGCGACGAAATTCCACTCGATGAAGCGTTCGCCGTCCATCCGGTCGCCGCCGAGCAGCATCGCGCGCGCGCCGCTGGCGCTCGTCAGCGTGACCGTCGCGCCTGGCGCGAGCACGGCCATCTGTTCGGCCGGTACTGGCGTGCCGTCGATCGCGAGCGCGCCGTCGACCACGTAGACCGCGCGCTCCTCGTGCGACGCATCGAGTTCGAGCCGGCCGCCGGCCGCGAATTCGGCCGCGACGTACAGCGTGCGCGAGAACGTCGTCACGGGCGAGCGCAGCCCGAACGCGTCGCCGGCGATCACCGTCAGCGCCACGCCGTTTTCGTCGCGCTTGGGCAGCGTGTCGGCCGCGTGGTGCTCGAACGACGGCTCGGTCGTCTCGTGCGCCTGCGGCAGCGCGACCCAGGTCTGGATGCCGTGCACGGTGTGGCCGCTCGTGCGCTGCGCGTCCGGCGTGCGCTCGGAATGGACGATGCCGCGGCCGGCCGTCATCCAGTTCACGTCGCCCGGCACGATTTCCTGCAGCGAGCCGAGGCTGTCGCGGTGCAGGATCGCGCCGTCGAACAGGTAGGTGACCGTCGCGAGCCCGATGTGCGGATGCGGGCGCACGTCGAGCCCCGTGCCGGCGGGCAGCGTGGCGGGCCCCATGTGATCGAAGAAGATGAACGGGCCGACGAGGCGTGCGGCGAGCGCGGGCAGCGTGCGGCGCACCTGCAGGTTGCCGATGTCGCGCACGTGCGGCTTCAGCAGGGCTTTGATCGAGTCGGTCATGGGGGCCTCGTGGGGAACGGCTGGATTGCCGGTCATTGTACTGGCGGCGCGGCGCGGCGCTGCGCGTGACGGGGGAGCGCGAAACGCGCGCGGCGCGATGCACCCGCGGCAGGCACGCGTCATGCGGCATCCTCCGCGGTGCGCAGGCTGCTGCGCACGCCGCCGATTCCATACGCACCGCGCGGGTATCGGGCCGGGCGGCGAAACCCGGTAGACTGACCGGCTTCATACCGACAATTCGACAATCGAGGAGACGCCGGTGATGGCCCCGAAGGACTTGCTGCTCGCGCTGGTCGTGATCCTCGCGTGGGGCGTGAACTTCGTCGTGATCAAGGTCGGCCTGCACGGCATGCCGCCGATGCTGCTCGGCGCGCTGCGCTTCACGCTCGCGGCCGTGCCCGCGGTGTTCTTCGTGCGCCGGCCGCAGATTTCGTGGCGGCTGCTGGTGCTGTACGGCGCGACGATCCAGCTCGGCCAGTTCGTGTTCCTGTTCACCGGCATGTACGTCGGCATGCCGGCCGGCCTCGCGTCGCTCGTGCTGCAGTCGCAGGCGTTCTTCACGCTGGTGTTCGCGATGCTGTTCCTCGGCGAGCGGCTGCGTGTGCAGAACCTGGTCGGGCTCGCGATCGCCGCGGGCGGGCTCGTCGTGATCGCCGCGCAGGGCGGCCGCGCGATGACGCTCGCGGGCTTCCTGCTGACGATCTGCTCGGCCGCGATGTGGGCCGTCGGCAATATCGTCACGAAGAAGGTCGGCAAGGCGAACCTCGTGTCGCTCGTCGTGTGGGCGAGCCTCGTGCCGCCCGTGCCGTTCTTCCTGCTGTCGCTGTGGTTCGAGGGGCCGCAGCGGATCGCGACCGCGCTCGCGGGGCTCGACGGCGCGTCGATCTTCGCGGTCGTTTATCTCGCGTTCGTCGCGACGCTGCTCGGCTACGGGCTGTGGAGCCGCCTGCTGTCGCGCTACCCGGCCGCGCAGGTCGCGCAATTCTCGCTGCTGGTGCCGATCATCGGGCTCGCGTCGTCGGCGCTGCTGCTCGACGAGCATCTGACGCAGGCGCAGTTGATCGGCGCCGCGCTCGTGATGGGCGGGCTCGCGGTGAACGTGTTCGGCGGGAAACTGCTGAGCCGCTTCGCGGCGTCGTGACGCGCCGGCACGCACTGCGTGCCGGCGGCAGGGGAGTGATGGCGCTCAGGCCATCCGGCTCTTCGCGAGCGGCGGATTCGCGGCGAAATAGCGCTTGATGCCGCGGAAGATCGCGTCGGCCATCTCGTCGCGATAGCTGTCGTCGTTGAGCCGGCGCTCTTCGTCCGGGTTGCTGATGAACGCGGTCTCGACGAGGATCGACGGAATGTCGGGCGCCTTCAGCACCGCGAACCCGGCCTGCTCGACCGAGCCCTTGTGCAGCTTGTTGATGCCGCCCACTTCCTTCAGCACGTAGTTGCCGTAGCGCAGCGAGTCGCGGATCTGCGCGGTCGTCGACATGTCGAACAGCGCGCGGTTCACGGCCGCGTCCGCCGTCTTGATGTTGATGCCGCCGATCAGGTCCGACGAATTCTCCTTGTTCGCCATCCAGCGCGCCGCGGCGCTCGTCGCGCCGTGGTCGGACAGCGCGAACACCGACGAGCCGCGCGCGGACGGCGTCGTGAACGCGTCCGCGTGGATCGACACGAAGAGATCCGCGCCGACGCGGCGCGCCTTCTGCACGCGTACGTTCAGCGGCACGAAGAAGTCGGCGTCGCGCGTCATCATCGCGCGCATGTTCGGCGCGGCGTCGATCTTCGCGCGCAGCTTCTTCGCGATGTCGAGCGCGATGTGCTTCTCGTACGTGCCGCCGCCGCCGATCGCACCCGGATCCTCGCCGCCGTGGCCGGGGTCGATCGCGACCGTCAGCAGGCGTACCGTGCCGCCCTTGCCCGATTTCGGCGCGGTGAACTTGTAGGTGTCGTCGCCGTCGTCGTTGTCGTCGCGGCGCGCGATGACGGGCGGCGGCTTGACGGCCGGCTTCGCGGGCGTCGACGGCGTGCCGGCGGCCGGCGGCGCGTGCGGCGTGGCCGGCGTGTTCTGCGCGAAACGCTGGAAGAACGCGTCGCTGTTGTCGCCCGCGCCGGGCGGCGGGGTGCCCGGGCCGGACAGCGTGGACGGCGGCTGCATCTGCTGCGCGCGCGTGGTGTCGTTGAGCGCCTGTTCCTTGCGTTCCGTCTGCGCGATCAGGTCGGACAGCGGATCGGGCGCGACGGCCGGATACAGGTCGAACACGAGCCGGTACTTGTAGGTGCCCACCGGCGGCAGCGTGAACACCTGCGGCTTCACCGAGCCTTTCAGGTCGAACACCATCCGCACGACGTGCGGCTGATACTGGCCGACGCGCACCGACTGGATCTGCGGATCGTTCGGCGCGATCTTCGAGACGAGATCGCGCAGCGCCTGGTCGAGGTCGAGGCCGCTCAGGTCGACGACGAGACGGTCGGGACCCTGTAGCAGCTGTTGGCTATTCTGCAGCGGCTGGTCGGATTCGATCGTGACGCGCGTGTAATCGCGTGCGGGCCACACGCGCACGCCGAGCACCGACGACGCGTGCGCGAGCCGCGGCGCGACGAGACCGAGCACCAGCGTCGACGCCCCCGCGCGCAGGATCTGACGGCGCCGCCAGTTGTGCGTCGCGGTGGCCGCCGATTCGATCGAGCGGAACGGTTTGATCAACATCTTTCGAGACATGCCTTTCCTGAAGCGCTGTACGCCCGGACGGTGAGGGCACGGCCGTCGCCATCCACGTCGAGCGAGAAAACCAGATCGGGCACGCCGAGCAGGGCGCCCGCCTGTTGCGGCCATTCGACGAGGCAGATCGCGGTGGAATTGAAATATTCGCGAAAGCCTGCGTCGGACCATTCGGCCGGATCGTTGAATCGATACAGATCGAAGTGATAGACCTCGAGTTCCCCATCGCTGCGTTCGAGCGCGTACGGCTCGACGAGCGTATAGGTCGGGCTGCGCACGCGCCCCTCGTGGCCGAGGCCGCGCAGGATCGCGCGCACGAGGGTCGTCTTGCCCGCGCCGAGATCGCCGACCAGCTGGATCTGCAGCCCGTCGAACGCATGGGCGCGGTCGAGCTCGAGGCGCGCCGCGTCGAGCGCGTGCGCGAAGCGGGTGCCGAAGGCCTCGGTTGCCGCTTCGTCGGCGAGCGCGACCACGCGCTCCGCGAGCGGGGCGGGCAACGTGGCATGAGGCGGTTGGCTGGACGTGGCTGGCATTCTCGTAAAATAGTGCGATGAACCGACTACCGGAACGCGCCGCATCCGACAGGCCTTCGACTCGTGACGAAGGCGCGGCGCCGTGCGCGCTCGACGATGCGGCGTTGACTGCGCTCGCCGCTCGCATCAGGGCGTGGGGGCGCGAATTGGGTTTCGGGGCGATCGGCATCAGCGATACCGATCTCTCGGATGCCGAAGCGGGCCTCGCCGCCTGGCTGGAAGCCGGATACCACGGCGAAATGGATTATATGGCGAAACATGGGATGAAACGCGCGCGGCCGGCCGAACTTGTGGCCGGTACGCGACGCGTGATCTCCGTGCGGCTCGCCTATTTGCCGGCCCAAACGCTCGACGACGGCGCGCCCGCTGGCGAGCCCGGCGCGCTCGTATCACACGACTGGCGCGCGCGCGAACGGGCGCGGCTCGACGATCCGCAGGCGGCCGTCGTGTCGATCTATGCGCGCGGCCGCGACTATCACAAGGTGCTGCGCAACCGGCTGCAGACGCTCGCGGAGCGCATCGAGTACGAGATCGGCGGGTTCGGCTACCGCGTGTTCACCGATTCGGCGCCCGTGCTCGAGGTCGAACTCGCGCAGAAGGCCGGAGTCGGCTGGCGCGGCAAGCACACGCTGTTGCTGCAGCGCGATGCCGGCTCGCTGTTCTTTCTCGGCGAGATCTACGTCGACCTGCCGCTGCCGACCGACGCGCACACGTCGCCCGACACCGCGCCCGAGACGCCCGGTGCGCACTGCGGCAGCTGCACCCGCTGCATCGACGCGTGCCCGACCGGTGCGATCGTCGAGCCGTACCGCGTCGATGCGCGCCGCTGCATCTCGTACCTGACGATCGAACTGAAAGGCAGCATCCCCGAGCCGCTGCGGCCGATGATCGGCAATCGCGTGTACGGCTGCGACGACTGCCAGCTCGTGTGCCCGTGGAACAAGTTCGCGCAGGCCGCGCCCGTCGCCGATTTCGACGTGCGGCACGGCCTCGATCGCGCGACGCTCGTCGAGCTGTTCGCGTGGGACGCGGAGGCATTCGACACGCGGATGCAGGGCAGCGCGATCCGGCGCATCGGCTACGAAAGCTGGCTGCGCAATCTCGCGGTCGGGCTCGGCAATGCGCTGCGCGCCGGCGCGGACCGGCTCGCGCCGCCCGCGCGCGATGCGATCGTCGCCGCGCTGCGCGCCCGGGCCGACGATCCGTCGCCGGTCGTGCGCGAGCATGTCGAATGGGCGCTGCGAGCCGCGTGAAGGCGGCGTAAAGTGTCGTCGGCGCGTGCGCAGGGCCGCGCACGCATCCCTCGGTCAGGAGAATTCAATGTTCAACGCAGTCATCGACGCGCCGTTCGGCAAGGTCGGCATCCGCACGGATGCCGCGGTGGTGCGCGAGATCGTCTATCTGCCCGAATCGATGAAGTCGGTCGATCCGGATTCGGCGCTCGCGAAGCGCGCGGTCAAGCAGATCGAACGTTATTTCGAGCGCGCGTCCGCACGCTTCGACCTGCCGCTCGCCGACGTCGGCAGCGCATTCCAGCACCGGGTGTGGGACGCGATCAGCGATATCCCGTCCGGTACGGTGCTGACCTACGGCCAGGTCGCGAAGCGGATCGGCAGCGCGCCGCGCGCGGTCGGCCAGGCGTGCGGCGCGAACTATTTCCCGCTCGTGATTCCGTGCCATCGCGTCGTCGCGGCGGGCGGTCTCGGCGGATTCGCGAACCACGACGACAACGGCTATTACCAGCAAGTGAAGCGCTGGCTGCTGACGCACGAGGGCGTGCCGTACTGATGAGCGAACCTTTGACGACTCCCGAAGCCGACACCGACGCCGTCGCGGCATCGCCCGCGCTGCTCGCGAGCCGCGCGTCGATCGACGTGTTCTGCGATGCGCTGTGGCTCGAGCACGGGCTCGCGCGCAACACGCTCGATGCGTACCGGCGCGACCTGGCGCTGTTTTCCCAATGGCTGGCCGCGACGCACGACGCGCCGCTCGACTCGGCCGACGAGGCGATGGTGACGGGCTATATCGCCGCGCGCAGCGACGGCAAGGCGACGTCGTCGAACCGGCGGCTGTCCGTGTTCCGCCGCTATTACGGCTGGGCCGTGCGCGAGCATCGCGCGAGCGCCGATCCGACGCTGCGGATCACGTCCGCGAAACAGGGGGCCCGGTTCCCGTCGACGCTGTCCGAGGCGCAGGTCGAGGCGCTGCTCGGCGCACCCGACATCGGCACGCCGCTCGGCCTGCGCGATCGCACGATGCTCGAGCTGATGTACGCGAGCGGGCTGCGCGTGAGCGAGCTCGTGACGCTGAAGACGGTCGAGGTCGGCCTTAACGAAGGCGTCGTGCGCGTGATGGGCAAGGGCTCGAAGGAGCGGCTCGTGCCGTTCGGTGAAGTCGCGCACGGCTGGATCGAACGCTACCTGCGCGACGCGCGGCCGGCGCTGCTCGGCGCACGCGCGGCCGATGCGCTGTTCGTGACCGCGCGCGGCGACGGGATGACGCGCCAGCAGTTCTGGAACATCATCAAGCGACACGCGCAGCAGGCCGACGTGCGTGCGCACCTGTCGCCGCACACGCTGCGGCACGCGTTCGCGACGCACCTGCTGAACCACGGCGCCGACTTGCGCGTCGTGCAATTGCTGCTCGGCCACAGCGACATCTCGACCACGCAGATCTATACGCACGTCGCGCGCGAGCGGCTCAGGACGCTGCACGCGCAGCACCACCCGCGCGGCTGACGCGCGACGCGGGCATGCGGCTCGGCGTGAGCCGCAATGTGGACTCGCGTGCCGTGGCGTCGGCCGAGTCAGACCAGCTCGCGCAGCCGGTGCTTGAGCACCTTGCCGGTCGACGCGGCCGGCAGCGCATCGAGCACGCGGATGTGCGCAGGGCGTTTGTAAGCGGTGAGCCGGTCCGCGCACCATGCGTGCAAGGCTGCCTCGTCCGCCGCCGCGCCCGGCACCAGTTCGACGAACGCGAGCACTTCCTCGTTGCCGTCGATCGCGCGGCCGATCACGGCTGCCTGCACGACGTCCGGATGCGTGTTCAGCACCTGCTCGACCTCGACCGGATACACGTTGAAGCCCGAGCGGATGATCAGCTCCTTGCTGCGGCCCGCGATCGTCACCGCGCCGTCCGCTTCCTGCCGCGCGAGATCGCCGGTGCTCAGCCAGCCATCGGCCGACACGGCCGCGTGCGTCGCGTCCGCGTTGCGGTAGTAGCCGAGCATCACGTTCGGCCCGCGCACGCGGATCTCGCCGACTTCGCCCGGTGGCACGTCGGTACCGTCCGGCGCGACGATCCGTACGTCGACGCCCGGAATCGGCACGCCGACCGAACTGTCCGTGCGCGGCGCGTCGAGCGGCGTCTGCGTGACCGTCGGGCTGCTTTCGGTCATCCCGTAGCCGTTGTGCAGCGGCACGCCGTACACGTGCTCGACGCGGGCCTTCAGGTCCGCATCGAGCGGGGAGCCGCCCGAATACGCGAAGCGCAGCCGCGGCGCGCGCCACGCGTGGCCGTGCGTGTGCAGGTGCTCGAGCAGCTTCGCGTGCATCGCGGGCACGCCCTGGAAGATCGTCACGCCTTCGTCGGCGAGCGCGACCCGGACGGCTTCCGGCGAGAAGCGCGGCGCGAGCCGCAGCGTCGCGCCCGCATACAGGCTGCCGAGGCAGACCGACGCGAGCCCGTACACGTGCGACACGGGCAGCACCGTGTAGACGACGTCGTTCGGCGACACGCGGCGCAGCATGCTCGACGTCGCCGCGATGAACAGCAGGTTGCGGTGCGACAGCATCACGCCTTTCGGTGTGCCGGTCGTACCGGTGGTGTAGATCAATGCCGCGCATTGTGCGGCGCTGCCGGTGGCCACCGGCTCGGCGGGCGCGCTCGCGTCGACGTGATACGACCACGCGCCGATGTCGACCGGCAGCGCCGCGGCCGGCGTGGCGCCGAGCCGCTCGGCATGGGCGCGCGCGTCGGGCGATACGTCGGTCGTGAACGCGATCAGCTTCGGGCGCGCATGCGCGGCGATCGCGTCGAGCTCGGCGGCTGACAGCCGCGCGTTCGACACGAGCGCCCATGCGTCGAGGCGGGCGGCGGCGAACAGCAGCACGATCTGCGCGACGCAGTTTTCGGCGACGATCATCACGCGGTCGCCGCCTTGTACGCCGAGAGTCGCCAGCCGCGCGGCCGCCGCATCGACGGCCTGCGCCAGGTCGCCGTACGACAGCCGGCGCGCATCCTCGATCAGCGCCGGCTGCGCGGGCGACTCCGCGGCCCGGTACGCGGGCACGTCGGCGATGCGACGCGGCAGCGCGGCGAGCAATGCATCGACATCGAGCGATTCGGATGAACGGATGGGCGAGGGCATGGCGTCTCCAGATGAAGGGCCGGCGGCGGCCGACGATATTTGCGAACGATCGTGCCATGGCGAGACGCGCGCCACAATCAGCCAATCGGGCAATAGCGCTTCACGATGTCTGCAATGATGATGGGCGCAATCGTGACGGCGACGCGGTGGGCCGGCGGAAAACGGGCCGCGAGTATACCGTCGGCGCGGGCTCGCCACTGCGCGCCCGGCGATCGTTCGCCATTAAAATGCCGCCATGAGCAAATCCAGACACGTGTCCGAAACCCCTGCGACCCAGCTGCTGCGCCGTCACGGCGTCGCATTCGGCGAGCATCCGTACGAATACGTCGAGCACGGCGGCACCGGCGAATCGGCGCGCCAGCTCGGCGTCGACGAGCACAGCGTCGTGAAGACGCTCGTGATGGAAGACGAGCACGCGAAGCCGCTGATCGTGCTGATGCACGGCGACCGCACCGTATCGACGAAGAATCTCGCGCGGCAGATCGGCGCGAAACGTGTCGAGCCGTGCAAGCCGGAGGTCGCGAACCGCCATTCGGGCTATCTCGTCGGCGGCACGTCGCCGTTCGGCACGCGCAAGACGATGCCCGTCTACGTCGAGGCGACGATCCTCGCATTGCCGACGATCTACCTGAACGGCGGCCGGCGCGGCTACCTCGTCAGCCTCGCGCCGGCGGTGCTCACGTCGCTGCTCGGCGCGCAGCCGGTGCAGTGCGCGAGCGTCGACTGAGGGTTTCACCTTCGTGGCACCCCGCGCCCGTTCGGTAGAATGGGCGCCGTTTCGGCCTGCCGGCTTGCCGCGCCCGGCCGTCCCTTTCCCGATACGTTGAAAGAAGAGTCCTCCGCATGCAGATCCTGCTCGCCGCCCTCGTTGCCTACCTGATCGGTTCGGTGTCGTTCGCCGTCGTCGTCAGTTCCGTGATGGGGCTGGCCGACCCGCGTTCGTACGGGTCGAAGAACCCCGGCGCGACCAACGTGCTGCGCAGCGGCAACAAGAAGGCCGCGATCCTGACGCTCGTCGGCGACGCGTTCAAGGGCTGGATCGCCGTCTGGCTCGCCCGGCACTTCGGCCTGCCCGACGTCGCGATCGCGTGGGTCGCGATCGCCGTGTTCCTCGGCCACCTGTACCCGGTGTTCTTCCGCTTCCAGGGCGGCAAGGGCGTCGCGACCGCGGCCGGCGTGCTGCTCGCCGTGCACCCGGTGCTCGGGCTCGCGACCGCGCTGACCTGGCTGATCGTCGCGTTCTTCTTCCGCTATTCGTCGCTCGCGGCGCTGGTGGCGGCCGTGTTTGCGCCGGTGTTCGACGTGTTCCTGTTCGGCATGCCGGGCCACAACCCGGTCGCGTGGGCCGTGCTGGCGATGAGCGTGCTGCTCGTGTGGCGTCACCGCGGCAACATTTCGAAGCTGCTCGCGGGGCAGGAGAGCCGGATCGGCGACAAGAAGAAGGCGGCCGCGGACGGCGGCGCGCAGGACGGCGGGAAAGCCTGAGAGCGCGCGGCGCGGGCCGCGTGTGCGGGGCCCGGCCGGATGACGTGACGGGCCGGCGGCCGGTCAGTCGCGGAAGTTGTTGAAGTCGAGCGGCGTGTCGGTCACGTCCTTGCGCAGCATCGCGATCGTGCTCTGCAGGTCGTCGCGTTTCGTGCCCGAGATGCGCACCGCGTCGCCCTGGATGCTCGCCTGCACCTTGATCTTGCTGTCCTTCACGAGGCGCACGATCTTCTTCGCGAGGTCGCCCGTTACGCCCTTCTTCACGGTGACGACCTGCTTGACCTTGTCGCCGCCGATCTTCTCGACCTTGCCGTAGTCGAGGAAGCGCACGTCGACGTTGCGCTTGGCCAGCTTGCCGATCAGCACGTCCTTGACCTGGCCGAGCTTGAAATCGTCGTCGGCGAACAGCGTCAGCTCGCGTTCCTTCTGCTCGACGCGTGCGTCGGAGCCCTTGAAGTCGAAGCGCGTCGAAATTTCCTTGTTCGACTGCTCGATGGCGTTCTTCACTTCGATCATGTTCGCTTCGGAAACGACGTCGAACGATGGCATGGCATTCTCCCTTGAGATGCGGGCACCCGGCTCACGCACGGGCACTCGCTATAATTGCGGACTGTTTGCCATTTTACCGATGCCCCTCCGTTTGCCCAAGGCCGGCCATGCGCCGCCCGGGCCGACGTGACCGCGAATGCCGATGCCCCCTGACGATTCCGCCCTGTCGCTGCTTCCCGACCATCCGCTCGCCGCGCACAACACGTTCGGCATCGCCGCGCGCGCGCGCTTCGCCGCGCGCATTACGCAGGCGGCGCAGTTCGAGGCGCTGCATCGCGACCCGCGGGTCGCGAACCTGCCGCAGCTCGTGCTCGGCGGCGGCAGCAATATCGTGTTCACGCGCGATTTCGACGGCGTCGTGCTGCTCGACGAGATCGCGGGCCGCCGCGTCGTGCGCGAGGACGACGACGCGTGGTACGTCGAGGCCGGCGGCGGCGAGAACTGGCACGCGTTCGTCGCGTGGACGCTCGAGCACGGGATGCCGGGCCTCGAGAATCTCGCGCTGATCCCGGGCACCGTCGGCGCCGCGCCGATCCAGAACATCGGCGCGTACGGTCTCGAGATGAAGGCGTATTTCGATTCGCTGGTCGCGGTGGAGCTGGCGACGGGGCGCCGCGAGCGCTTCGACGCCGCGCGCTGCGCGTTCGGTTACCGCGACAGTTTCTTCAAGCGGGAAGGGCGCGGCCGGTTCGCGATCGTCGCGGTGACGTTCCGGCTGCCGAAGCAATGGACGCCGCGGCTCGGCTACGCGGACGTCACGCGCGAGCTCGACGCGCGTGGCATCACACCCGAGGCGGCAACGCCGCGCGACGTGTTCGATGCGGTCGTCGCGATCCGCCGCGCGAAGCTGCCCGATCCGCTGGTGCTCGGCAATGCGGGCAGTTTCTTCAAGAATCCGGTGATCGACGCCGCGCAATTCGATGCGCTGCGCGCTCGCGCGCCGGATGTCGTGTCGTATCCGCAACCGGACGGGCAGGTGAAGCTCGCGGCCGGCTGGCTGATCGACCGTTGCGGCTGGAAGGGGCGCGCGCTCGGTGCGGCGGCCGTGCACGACCGCCAGGCGCTCGTGCTCGTCAATCGCGGCGGCGCGACGGGCGCCGACGTGCTGGCGCTGGCGCGGGCCATCCAGGCCGACGTGCGCGCGCAGTTCGGCGTCGAGCTGGAGGCGGAACCGGTCTGCCTGTAACGCAGCGCGCGCCGGTTTTGGCGCGCCCAAACGAAAGCGCCGATCGTCGACCGGCGCTTTTTTTACGCGTGTGCGTTGGGCGGCGCGTCAGTGCTTGAGGCGACCGAGCAGCAGGAATTCCATCAGCGCCTTCTGCACGTGCAGGCGGTTTTCCGCTTCGTCCCACACGACGCTCTGCGGGCCGTCGATCACGCCGGCCGTCACTTCCTCGCCGCGGTGCGCGGGCAGGCAGTGCATGAAGAGGGCATCCGGATTCGCATGGCCCATCATTTCCTCGTCGACGCACCAGTCGGCGAATGCCTGCTTGCGCGCCTCGTTCTCGGCCTCGAAGCCCATGCTCGTCCACACGTCGGTCGTCACGAGATCGGCGCCCTTGCACGCTTCGTTCGGATCGTCGAACACCTCGTAGAACGGCGCGCTGTCGGGCGACACGAGCTTCATGTCGAGCGCATAGCCGGGCGGCGTCGACAGGCGCAGCTTGAAGCCGAGGATCTGCGCGGCCTCGATCCACGTGTAGAGCATGTTGTTCGCGTCGCCGACCCACGCGACGGTCTTGCCGGCGATCGGGCCGCGGTGCTCGTAGTACGTGAAGATGTCGGCGAGCACCTGGCACGGGTGGTATTCGTTCGTCAGCCCGTTGATCACCGGCACGCGGGAATTCTGTGCGAAGCGCGTGATCACCTCCTGTTCGAACGTCCGGATCATGATGATGTCGACCATTCGCGAGATGACCTGCGCGGAATCCTCGACGGGCTCGCCGCGGCCGAGCTGCGTGTCGCGCGTGCTCATGAACACGGCGTGGCCGCCGAGCTGGAAGATCCCGGCCTCGAACGACAGGCGCGTGCGCGTCGAGCTCTTCTCGAAGATCATCGCGAGCGTGCGGTCGTGCAGCGGGTGATAGGTTTCGTAATTCTTGAACTTGCGCTTCAGGATACCCGTGCGTTCGAGCACGTACTCGTAGTCTTCCAGCGAGAAATCCTTGAACTGCAGGTAGTGACGAATGGTTTTGGCGGTCATGAAACGAAATACGGCGGTCTCACCCGGCCGCGAGGCCGGACGGCGCCGCCGTCGGGTGTGGATAACTCAAAGCAGCATAAAGGATTTTCTGTGCTTTGACGAGCCGTGGAACGACGCGGGGCAGGATCGCCGCGCCCGATCCGCGGTGCGGGAAGCGGGCCGTCGGGACGACGCGCGATGGCGCGCTGCGGTATAATTCAAAAGTTTTCTCCAGCCCGGCAGGCAAGGCTTTTCGCGCTCTGCCGGACACAAGCCGTGCGCTGCACACATCCGGTGCAGTCCACCGGCGGCGCGCATCGACGCCCCGTTTTCGGGATATCGATCGGCTCGTGCCGCCGCCTCTCCAGCTTTGTGTTCGCGTATCCAGGCGCCGTTGCCTGGACATCGCCGGGCCGTCACTTGGGTAACCACATGGCTGAAACCCCTCCGACCGAATTTTTCATCCAGGGCATCACGAAAGACGGGAAAAAGTTTCGCCCGAGCGACTGGTCGGAACGTCTGGCCGGTGTGATGGCCTGCTTCGGGCCGGGGGCGAGCGGGCCGAATGCGCGACTCAAGTATTCGCTGTACGTGCGCCCGACGATGCTCGGTGACCTGAAATGCGTGATCCTCGATTCGCGGTTGCGCGACATCGAGCCGATGGCTTTCGATTTCGTGCTGAATTTCGCGAAGGACAACAACCTCGTCGTGACCGAGGCGTGCGAATTGCCGGACTACAACACGAAGAAGTGAGTGATGCCGACGGGCGAGGGCGCGGGTTGCGTCCGCCCGGGCAACTGCCGCCGCGCGTGATGCGCAGTCGGCAGGCGACAAAAAAGCCCGCCTAGGCGGGCTTTTTCGTGATCGCAGGAAACAGGAACGCCCGCCTGAGCGGGCGCACCGGAGTTACGCTGCTGCCTGCAGGCCCTTGACGGCTGCGGCCAGGCGGCTCTTGCTGCGAGCGGCCTTGTTCTTGTGAACGATCTTCTTGTCGGCGATCGTGTCGATCGTCTTCACGGCAGCCTTGAACAGCTCGGCAGCCTTTGCCTGGTCGCCGGCTTCAACAGCCTTGCGAACCGACTTGATCGCGGTACGGAATTTCGAGCGCAGCGCCGAGTTGTGCGAGTTTGCCTTCGCGGCCTGGCGGGCGCGCTTGCGTGCTTGTGCGGAGTTAGCCATGACGGTTCCTTATCCTGTCCTGTTTCCAGAGCTTGGAGCCTGACGGCCAAGCGCTGCTTTTCGATCCGTCCCCTGAGAACGATTGCCCAGGGGCGCATAAAAAAACGGTGATTTTAACCGAGGCCGGGACATGAAAACGGCAGTTGCCGTGCATGTACGAGCCCAGAAACCGGCGATTATAGCAACAAAATCAAGCGAGTGGCAAGTTCAACGTGATGCCGGCCGGATGGAGCCGCGGGCGGCCGGTGCGCTTTTCGGCATCGGCCGGTGGCCGGGTCGCGCAACGTCCGTATAATAAGTGCCCCATGAATCTATTCCGAGCCCTGCTGACGGTCAGCGGCTTCACGCTGCTGTCGCGCGTGACCGGACTGGCCCGCGAGACGCTGATCGCCCGTGCGTTCGGCGCCAGTCAATACACCGACGCGTTCTACGTCGCCTTCCGTATCCCGAACCTGCTGCGCCGCCTGTCCGCCGAAGGCGCGTTCTCGCAGGCGTTCGTGCCGATCCTCGCCGAGTTCAAGAACCAGCAGGGGCACGATGCGACGAAGGCGCTCGTCGACGCGATGTCCACCGTGCTCGCGTGGGCGCTGGCCGTGCTGTCGGTCGTCGGGATCGCCGGCGCGTCGTGGGTCGTGTTCGCGGTCGCGTCCGGCCTGCACAGCGACGGCCAGGCGTTTCCGCTCGCGGTCACGATGACGCGGATCATGTTCCCGTACATCGTGTTCATTTCGCTGACCACGCTCGCGTCGGGCGTGCTGAACACGTACAAGAGCTTCTCGCTGCCCGCGTTCGCGCCGGTGCTGCTCAACGTCGCGTTCATCGCCGCGGCCGTGTTCGTCGCGCCGCACCTGAAGGTGCCGGTCTACGCGCTCGCGTGGGCCGTCATCGTCGGCGGCGTGCTGCAGTTTCTCGTGCAGTTGCCGGGCCTGAAGAAGATCGACATGGTGCCGCTGATCGGCCTGAACCCGCTGCGCGCGCTGCGTCATCCGGGCGTGAAGCGCGTGCTCGCGAAGATGGTGCCTGCCACGTTCGCGGTGTCCGTCGCGCAACTGTCGCTGATCATCAACACCAACATCGCGTCGCGGCTCGGGCAGGGCGCCGTGTCGTGGATCAACTACGCCGACCGCCTGATGGAGTTCCCGACGGCGCTGCTCGGCGTCGCGCTCGGCACGATCCTGCTGCCGAGCCTGTCGAAGGCGCACGTCGACGCCGATTCGCACGAATATTCGGCGCTGCTCGACTGGGGGCTGCGCGTCACGTTCCTGCTCGCGGCGCCGAGCGCGCTCGCGCTGTTCTTCTTCGCGACACCGCTCACCGCGACGCTGTTCAACTACGGCAAGTTCGACGCGCATACCGTCACGATGGTCGCGCGCGCGCTCGCGACCTACGGGATCGGCCTCGTCGGCATCATCCTGATCAAGATCCTCGCGCCGGGCTTCTATGCGAAGCAGGACATCAAGACGCCCGTGAAGATCGCGATCGGCGTGCTGATCGTCACGCAGCTGTCGAACTACGTGTTCGTGCCGCTGATCGGTCACGCGGGCCTCACGCTGAGCATCGGCGTCGGCGCGTGCCTGAATTCGCTGCTGCTGTTCCTCGGGCTGCGCAAGCGCGGCATCTACCAGCCGTCGCCGGGCTGGCTGCGCTTTTTCGTGCAGCTCGTCGGCGCGGCGCTCGTGCTCGCGGGCCTGATGCACTGGTGCGCGATCAGCTTCGACTGGACCGGCATGCGCGCGCAGCCGCTCGATCGCATTGCGCTGATGGCTGCGTGCCTCGTGCTGTTTGCTGCACTATATTTCGGTATGTTGTGGGTGATGGGCTTCAAATACGCTTACTTCAGAAGGCGCGCCAAGTGACGACCGCAATGACCCGCGTCCTCGACTACTTCAGCACGCTCGTGGCGGACGACGACAGTCTGCCCGTCACGGAAGCCGCGCTGTCGCTGGCGCAGGACGCGTATCCCGACCTCGACCTGCAGGGCACGCTGGCCGAACTCGACATGCTGGCGGCGCGGCTGCGCCGGCGGCTCGCCGACGATACGGACCTGAAGGGCCGCGTCGCCGCGCTGAACGACTTCTTCTTTCGCGAGCTCGGCTTCGCGTGCAATCACAACGATTACTACGACCCCGATAACAGCCACCTGAATGCCGTGCTGAAGCGGCGGCGCGGGATTCCGATCTCGCTGTCGGTGCTGTACCTGGAGCTCGCCGAGCAGATCGGCGTGCCGGCGCGCGGCGTATCGTTCCCCGGCCATTTCCTGCTGCGCGTGACGCTGCCGGATGGCGACCTGATCATCGATCCGACCAACGGCCATTCGCTGTCCGAAGCCGAGATGGTCGAGATGCTCGAGCCGTACGTCGCGCGGGCGGCGGGAGCGGTGGACAGCGCGTTGCGCGCGCTGCTGCAGCCCGCGACGAGCCGCGAGATCATCGCGCGGATGCTGCGCAACCTGAAGACGATCTATCTGCAGACGGAGCGCTGGCAGCGGTTGCTCGCGGTGCAGCAGCGGCTCGTGATCCTGCTGCCCGAGCAGCTCGACGAGGTGCGCGACCGCGGCTTCGCGTATGCGCGGCTCGACTACCTGCGCCCCGCGCTCGAGGATCTCGAGCAGTATCTCGGCGAGCGGCCCGAGGCGGAAGACGCGACCGTCGTCGAGTCGCAGGTCAGCGAATTGCGGCAACGGATGCAGCGCGACGGCGAGGATTGAGTCGCCAGCGCGCTCTTCTTGTACATGGAAAAAACGCCCGCATCGCGGGCGTTTTTCTTGCGCGCGTGCCGCAGGGGCGTGCAAATCGCGACAGGAAAGAAAAAAGCCGCCCGGACAGGGCGGCTTGCGGTGCGCGACGCGCTGCTTACTTCAGTGCGTCGAACGCGCGTTCGCGGATTTCGTCGACGGTGCCAAGGCCCGAGATCTTGCGATACTGCGGCGCCTTCAGACCGTTTTCCTCGCCGCGCTGCGCCCAGTCGCCGTAGTACGTGATCAGCGGCTTGGTCTGCGCTTCGTACACTTCGAGACGCTTTTTGACAGTTTCTTCCTTGTCGTCGTCGCGCTGGATCAGCGGTTCGCCCGTCACGTCGTCGTGACCTTCGACCTTCGGCGGGTTGAACTTGACGTGGTACGTGCGACCCGATGCCGGGTGCGTGCGGCGGCCGCTCATGCGCTCGATGATTTCCGAGAACGGGACGTCGATCTCGAGCACGTAGTCGATCGCGACGCCGGCTTCCTTCATTGCGTCAGCCTGCGCGATCGTGCGCGGAAAGCCGTCGAACAGATAGCCGTTCGCGCAGTCGGACTCCTTCAGACGCTCCTTGACCAGGCCGATGATCAGCGCGTCCGGCACGAGCTTGCCGGCATCCATGTAACCCTTCGCCTCGACGCCGAGCGGCGTGCCAGCCTTGACGGCCGCGCGCAGCATGTCGCCCGTCGAGATTTGCGGAATGCCGAATTTTTCCTTGATGAAGTTTGCCTGGGTGCCCTTTCCCGCGCCGGGCGCGCCCAACAGGATCAAACGCATGGTGATATCTCCAAGTATGTAGATTCGTGTGGCGAGACACAAAGGCGTCGGCGACAGCGGGCGCGGGGCTCGCCCGGCGCATGGCGGACCGGTCTGATGCGGCGCGTCGGTTCGAGCGACGCGCGGCTGCCGGCAGGGCCACGGGCGGGGTCAAGCGAGGACGCGCTGGTCGCGGACGGCTCGCACAATCGCCTGATTATGCCACGGGTTATTTTGAACCCGGCTGAAAAAGGGCCTGCACGCGCGCGAGATCGGCCGGCGTATCGATGCCGGCTTCGGGCGCGGATTCGGTGATCAGCACCGCGATGCGCTCGCCGTGCCACAGCGCGCGCAACTGTTCGAGCTGCTCGGCCTGTTCGATCGGCGCCTGCGCGAGCGACGGATAGGTGCGCAGGAAACGCGCGCGATACGCATAGAGGCCGATGTGCCGATAGACCGGGAAAGCCGGTGCAGGCATGGCCGCGACGTCGGGCCAGTGCGGCTGGTACGCGTCGCGGCTCCACGGAATCGGCGCGCGTGAGAAGTACAGCGCGACGCTCTGCGCGTCGAGCGCGACCTTCACGACGTTCGGATTGAACACGTCGGCCGCGTCGTGGATCGGGTGAGCGGCGGTCGCGATCGCGCACGCCGGATGCGCGGCCAGGTGCGACGCTACGTCGCGCACGAGCACGGGGTCGATCAGCGGCTCGTCGCCCTGCACGTTGACGACGACGGTGTCGTCGCGCCAGCCGAAGGCCGCCGCGACTTCCGCGAGCCGGTCGGTGCCGGACGGATGGTCGGCGCGCGTGAGCACCGCTTCGAAGCCGTGATCGCGCGCCGCGTCGAGCACGCTCTGCGCGTCGGACGCGACGAGCACCTGTTGCGCGCCCGCTTCGCGCGCGCGCTCGGCGACACGCACGACCATCGGCTTGCCGCCGAGATCGGCGAGCGGCTTGTTCGGGAGCCGCGTCGACGCGAGCCGGGCGGGAATGACGGCGATGAAGGGTGGCGGGTGAGTCATCGGGGGAGCGCTGGGAAGAACGGGGTGGGCGACGCCGGAAGCCGGGCGCCCGGCGAGTGCGGCAGCCCGGCCGGGGCCGGGCCGTCACGGTGTCGAACGGGGCGCCGGGCGAGCGGCGCGGCGGTTCAGCGGCCGGCCGGATCGACCGGCGTGCCTTCGACGGTCTGGCGCGCTTCGTCGACCAGCATCACGGGGATGCCGTCGCGGATCGGGTACGCGAGCTTGTCCGCGTTGCAGATCAGTTCCTGCGCGGCACGGTCGTAGTGGAGCGGGCCTTTGCAGATAGGGCACACAATGATTTCAAGCAGGCGAGCGTCCACGGAGTTTCTCCACAACGAGGGCAATGAGGCGAGGGTCGAGCGCGGCTTCGACGGGGACCACCCACAGTCGGGCGTCGCGCCAGGAAGCGCCCAATTTTACTGCATCCTTCTCGGTGATCAGGATCGCATCGACGGCATCGTCGACGAATGGATTGTCGGCGAACGCGTAATGGTCGGGCAGCGCGCGGGTGGCCGGCGCGAGACCGGCCGCCCGTAGCGTCGCGAAGAAGCGTTCCGGCGCGCCGATGCCGGCCGCGGCGAGCACGCGTTCGTGCGCGAATTGCGACAGCGGGCGGCGCAGCGCGGGCTGGTCGAGGTGCCAAGCGGCGCCCGGCGTCAGCGCGAGCGCATAGGTGTCGGGCCATGGCGGCAGCGCGCCGCTGTACGGATCGTTGACGAGCGTCGCGTCGCGGTGCCGCGACAGCGGCTCGCGCAGCGGGCCGGCCGGCAGCAGGAAGCCGTTGCCGCCGAGCCGGTGGTCGAATACGACCAGCTCGACGGTGCGCGCGAGGCGGTAGTGCTGCAGGCCGTCGTCGCTGACGATCACGTCGACGTCCGGATGCGCGGCGCGCAGCGCCTGCGCGGCCGCGACGCGGTCGGGGCACACCCACACGGGTGCGCCGGTGCGGCGCGCGATCAGCAGCGGTTCGTCGCCGGCCGCGCCCGCGCGCGACGCCGACGTGACGGCGGTGGGTGCCTTCACGTTCGCGCCGTAGCCGCGCGACACGACGCCGGGCGTGAAGCCGGCCGCGCGCAGCGCGTCGACGAGCGCGATCACGGTCGGCGTCTTGCCGGTGCCGCCGACGGTCACGTTGCCGACCACGACTACCGGCACGCCGACGTCGACCGGCTGCTTCCAGCCCTGCGCGTAAGCGGTGCGCCGCAGCGCCGCGCACAGGCCGAACACGCAGGCGAACGGCGTGAGCGCCCACGCGAGCGCGCCGCGCCGCTGCCATTCGCGTGTCAGGCGCGCTTCGAGTCGCGCGAGCGGGCCGCCGGGCGCGCTCATCGGGCCGGGCGCGGCGCGTCGTGCGCCGCGGCGAGGGACGGATTCGTCAAGGCGGATTCTCCGTTGGGCGGCGCATGCCGCAGGGTCCGTGGAAGGCGGCACTCTAGCGCGCCGCACGCCGGCGCGGCAAGCGCGACCGGCCGCCGCAGCGTGCGGGGCCGGATCGCGGCGCCCTGTGGATAACTCTGTGAAAAACTCCCCCGTCGATTGTCTCAAACGCCCGTCCGGCGGGCCTCGAATCGGATGAGAATCATTCTGAAAGGTTTAAAAAATTATAAAAATCAAGGCGTTACCGAGAATCGTCTGGTTTTTTTAGCGGTTTCCGCGCGTTTTACGCGGACGAATGCCAGAGTGTGGACACCTTCCGTGCGCGACGGCGAATACGGCGGCGCTGGACGCCGCGCGCGTGTCGGACTATCGTGACGCCGCCAGCATTCATCCGACCGCCCATGCTTTCCGATTCCCCTTTTTCCGCCCCCGGCGCCACCCGCGGCGGCGACGAAGTGATTCCCGTTTCGGCGCTCAATCGTGCGATTTCGACGATGCTCGAGCGCTCGTTTCCGCTGTTATGGATTTCCGGCGAAGTGTCGAATTTCACGCGCGCCGCGAGCGGCCACTGGTATTTCTCGATCAAGGACCAGCAGGCGCAGATGCGCTGCGTGATGTTCCGTGGCCGCGCCCAGTATGCGGAATTCACGCCGCGCGAAGGCGACCGCATCGAGGTGCGCGCGGTCGTCACGATGTACGAGCCGCGCGGCGAAGTGCAGCTCAACGTCGAAGCCGTGCGGCGCACCGGGCAGGGGCGCCTGTACGAGGCATTCCTGCGGCTGAAGGCGCAGCTCGAGGCCGAGGGCCTGTTCGCCCCCGAGCGCAAGCGGCCGCTGCCGGCGCACCCGCGCGCGATCGGCATCGTCACGTCGCTGCAGGCCGCCGCGCTGCGCGACGTGCTGACCACGCTCGCCCGGCGCGCGCCGCATATTCCGGTGATCGTCTATCCGGCCCCCGTGCAGGGCGCCGGTTCCGCCGAAAAGCTCGTCGCGGCCGTGGCGACCGCGAATGCGCGGCGCGAGGTAGACGTGCTGCTGGTCTGTCGCGGCGGCGGCTCGATCGAGGATCTGTGGTCGTTCAACGACGAAGCGCTGGCGCGCGCGATCGCGGCGAGCGAGCTGCCGGTCGTCAGCGGCGTCGGGCACGAAACCGATTTCACGATCGCCGACTTCGCGGCCGACCTGCGCGCGCCGACGCCGACCGGCGCGGCCGAACTCGCGAGCCCGCAGCGCGCGCTGCTGCTGCGCGAGGTCGGCGAGCGCCAGCGTGCGCTCGCGCGCGGCATGGCGCGCCGGCTCGAACAGCGCGCGCAGCAGCTCGACTGGCTCGCGCGCCGGCTCGTGAGTCCGGCCGAGCGGCTGCAGCGGCAGCGCACGCACGTCCAGCAGCTCGCGGCGCGGCTGGCGTCGGCGGCGTCGCGGCCGGTGCGCGATGCCCGTGCGCGTTTCGCGCTCGCGCAGTTGCGCTGGCAGCGCGCGCGGCCCGATGCGTCGCAGGCGCGCCACGCGCTCGCGGGGCTGTCGCAGCGTCTGGCCAGCGCGTTGCAGCGCCGTCACGAACGCGACACGGCGCGCGTGTCGGCCTGTGCCGCGCGGCTCGAGGTGCTGAGCCCGCAGCGTACGCTCGAGCGCGGCTATGCGGCGCTGATCGATGCGCAGACGGGCCGTGCGGTGCGCGCGCCGAACGCGCTGAAGCCGCAGCGGCGCCTGACCGTGCATCTCGCCGAAGGCTCGGCCGACGTGTCGCTCGCCGACGTGCAGCCGCGGCTGACCGATACGATCTGACGCAAGAAGCGGCGCGCGCGACACGCGAGGATCGTCGCAACGCATGCGGCGCGGCCGGGCACGAATGCTGCGCATCGTCCGGTTCGTCCTGCCGGACGTCGCGCCAGCAGCGCTTTTCCGCATACCGCGGATAAATGGCCCGTGAGTTTGCGGGGTTATTCGTCCTCGCCTACAATCGGACGCTCGGTAGCATCCAACACAGCCTCCCTACATACTCAACGAAGGAATCGCCATGGCTCATACGCTCCCGCCGCTCCCGTACGCTGAAGACGCACTCGCGCCGACCATCTCGCTCGAGACGATCCAGTACCACTACGGCAAGCACCATCAGGCATATGTGACGAACCTGAACAATCTGATCCCGGGCACGGAATTCGAAAACCTGCCGCTGGAAGAGATCGTGAAGAAGTCGTCGGGCGGCATCTTCAACAACGCCGCGCAAGTGTGGAACCACACGTTCTTCTGGAACAGCCTGTCGCCGAACGGCGGCGGCGCACCGACGGGCGCGCTGGGCGACGCGATCAACGCGAAGTGGGGTTCGTACGACGCATTCAAGGAAGCGTTCACGAAGGCCGCAGTCGGCACGTTCGGTTCGGGCTGGGCATGGCTCGTGAAGAAGGCCGATGGTTCGCTCGACATCGTGTCGACGAGCAACGCAGCCACGCCGCTGACGACCGCCGACAAGGCGCTGCTGACGATCGACGTGTGGGAACACGCGTACTACATCGACTACCGCAACGCGCGTCCGAAGTTCGTCGAAGCGTACTGGAACATCGTGAACTGGGACTTCGCAGCGAAGAACTTCGCGTAAGTCCGGCGCCTGCGCGCCGCCACGGCGCGCGGCATCGAAAAAAGCCCTCGTTTCGAGGGCTTTTTGTTTTTGCGCGGCCCGAACGTGCCGCGCTCGCCGGATCAGCCGGCGATGCCGAGCAGCCAGCCGAGCGCTGCGCTCGCGATCACGACGGCCCATGGCGGCACGCGCCAGAACACCAGCGCGACGAAGGCGACCAGCGCGGCGGCCAGGTCGCGCGGCGCGACGATCGTGTCGGTCCAGACCGGATGATAGAGCGCGGCGAGCAGCAGCCCGACGACGGCCGCGTTCACGCCGGCGAGCGCGGCCTGCATGTGCGCGCTGCGGCGCAGGCGTTCCCAGAACGGCGCGGTGCCGGCGATGAGCAGAAACGATGGCGCGAAGATCGACACGAGTGCGATCGTGCCGCCGAGCCAGCCGTTCGGCGCATCGCGCAGCGACGCACCGAGGAATGCCGAGAACGTGAACAGCGGCCCCGGCACGGCCTGCGCGACGCCATACCCGGCGAGAAACGCCGAATCGCCGACCCAGCCGGGCGCGACCACGGCCGCCTGCAGCAGCGGCAGCACCACGTGGCCGCCGCCGAACACGAGCGCACCCGTGCGGAAGAACGCATCGACGACGGCGAGCGTATCGGAGCGCAGCACGCGGGCCGCGAACGGCAGCGCGACGAGCAGCGCCGCGAACAGCAGAAGCCACGCCACGCCCGCGCGGGGCGACACGTGCAGCGGCAACGGTTCGTGCGCGTCGCGCGCCGGTTGCGGCAGCAGCACGAGACCGGCCGCGCCGGCCACGACGATCACCGCGACCTGCGTCCAGGCGGCCGGTGCGAGCAGCGCGACGCAGGCGGTGGCGGCCATCAGCGTGACGCGCCGCGTATCCGGGCACAGCGTGCGCGCCATGCCCCATACTGCTTGCGCGATCACCGCGACCGACACGATGCGCAGCCCGTGCAGCGCGCCGGCTTCGATTGGCGCGCCCGTCGCGTGAACGCCGAGCGCGAACAGCATCATCAGCAGCGCCGACGGCAACGTGAAACCGAGCCACGCGGCGAACATGCCGGCATAGCCGGCGCGCGCGAGACCGATCGCCATCCCGACCTGGCTGCTCGCCGGCCCCGGCAGGAACTGGCACAGCCCGACCAGATCGGCATAGGTGCGCTCCGTGAGCCAGCCGCGCCGTGTGACGAATTCCGCGCGAAAGTAGCCGAGATGCGCGACCGGTCCCCCGAACGACGTGAGGCCGAGTCGCAGGAACGCGATGAAGACGGGCCACGGATGACGGGCGGGGGCGGGGACGGTCGACGTGTTCAAGGCGGTGCGCGCGGCTGGCGGAACGAGTCGCCACGATAGCGCAACTCGGCGGCTGCGGGGCGGCGCGTAGCGGTCGACAGAGGCCGACAGAGGCCGTTGCGCGGCGTTCAGGACGCGCCGTCGCCGAGCCCGCTCGCGCGGCGCAATGCGTCGATGTCGACGAGCTCGATCTCGCCGACGTGCAGCCGCACCACGCCGTCGGCCTGCAATGCCTTCAGCAACTGGTTGGTGGTCTGCCGCGTCAGCGACAGCATCGACGCGAGCGTTTCCTGCGAGAGCCGGATATGCGTGCGCCCGGCGCTGATGCCGCCGTAGCCTTCGGCGATCATCAGCAGCCGCGCGGCGAGCCGCTGCGCGGCCGGCATCACGCTCATCGACTCGACGGTCAGGAAGCTCAGGCGCAGCTTTTGCGCCATCAGCAGCGCGAACTGCCGCCAGTACTGCGGCGTGGTATCGAGGATCGCGAGCAGCGCGGCCTGCGGCACGTGCAGCAGCAGCGTGTCGTCGAGCGCGATGGCGTCGTGCGTGCGCGGCTGGCCGTCGAACAACGCGATCTCGCCGAACCACGTGACGGGCTCGGCCACCGTCAGCAGCGCTTCCTTGCCCTGCGGATCGACCGCCCCTATCGTGAGTGAACCGGCCAGTACCGCGTACAGCCCGCACGGCGGGTCGCCGCGCCGGAACAGCGCGTGGCCGGACGGCAGACGGCGCAGCGTCGCGCGGGCGATCAGGTCGGCGCGCAGCGCGGGCGGCAGCCCGGCGAACCACGGGTTCGCTTCGATCTGCGGCAGGTACGGGGCGAGCGAAGAGGGCATGGGCACGCGATGTCGGGTAGCTGACAGAGGTTCTCGGGCGTGACGCGCATCATAGCGCTCAATAACCGATCAGGAGACGCCATGAAGACCCTCGAAGACCATCTTTCCCAGTATGCGGCCTACCATCGCGACGCGCGCAACATCGCGACGCATCTGATCGGCATCCCGATGATCGTGTTCGCGGTCGAGGTGCTGCTGTCGCGGCCGGCGCTCGGGATGCTGGCCGGCATCGCGCTGTCGCCGGCGCTGCTGCTCGCCGTCGTGTCGGCGCTGTTCTACCTGCGTCTCGACCTGCGGTTCGGGATCGTGATGACCGGGCTGCTCGCCCTCGGCCTGTGGGCCGCGCAGTCGCTGGCGCCGCTGCCGACCGCGCAATGGCTTGCAATCGGCATCGGCGCGTTCGTCGTCGGCTGGATCGTGCAGTTCGTCGGGCACTGGTTCGAAGGCCGCAAGCCCGCGTTCGTCGACGATCTGGTCGGCCTGATCATCGGGCCGCTGTTCGTCGTCGCCGAGGTCGCGTTCTTCGCGGGGCTGCGCGGCGACGTGCGCCGCGAAGTCGAGCGGCGCGCGGGCCCCGTGCATGGCGGCGCGCATTCGCATGTCTGATGCGCCGGCCGGCCCGGTCTGCGTATTCGGCGCGGGCGCGGTCGGCTGTTATCTCGGCGGCTGCCTCGCGGCAGCCGGCGCGCACGTCACGCTCGTCGGCCGCGCACGGATCGGCGACGCGATTCATCTGCACGGACTCACGCTGACCGACCGGCGCGGCTATCGCGCGGCGCTCGCGCCGGCCGATGTCGGATTCACCACCGATCCGGCCGCGGCGGCCGACGCGCGGCTCGTGCTGGTCGCGGTGAAGTCGGCCGCCACGCGCGAGGCTGCCGCGCAACTGGCCGGCGTGCTGCGGCCGGGCGCGATCGTGATCAGCTTCCAGAACGGCCTGCACAACGCCGACGTGCTGCGCGACGCACTCCCGCAAGCGACCGTGCTGGCCGGCATGGTGCCGTTCAACGTGATCGAGCGCGGGCCCGGCGCGTTTCACCAGGGCTCGGCCGGGAGGCTGGCGGTCGACGCGTCGCCCGCGCTGCAGCCGTTCACCGGCCTGTTCGCGCGCGCCGGCTTGCCGCTCGTGCTGCATCGCGACATGCGCGCCGTGCAGTGGGCGAAGCTGCTGCTCAACCTGAACAATGCGGTCAATGCGCTCGCGAACCTGCCGCTGCGCGACGAGCTCGCCCAACGCACGTACCGGCGCTGCGTCGCATTGGCCCAGCGCGAGGCGCTGCCCTGGCTGGCGCGGGCCGCGATCCGGCCTGCGCGCTTGACGCCGCTGCCGGCCGCATGGATTCCGGCGATGCTCGAGCTGCCCGATGCGGCTTTCCGCGTGCTCGGCGGCCGGATGCTCGCGATCGATCCGTTGGCGCGCTCGTCGATGTCCGACGATCTCGCGGCGCATCGTGCGACCGAAGTCGAATGGATCAACGGTGAAATCGTGCGGCTGGCCGGGCGCTTCGGCGCGCCGGCGCCGGTCAATGCGCGGCTGTGCGCGCTCGTCCACGACGCGGAAAGCGCGGCGGCGCGTCCGGCGTGGCGCGGCGATGCGCTGTGGGCCGACCTGGCCGCGCAGGTGCCGCGTGCGGGCCACGTGCCGGCCGCGTAGGCCGGTGTCGCAGCGCCTGCCGGCGGCGCGGGCCGGGCGCAACGACTAAGATGCGGAGTGCGTCATCCGACGTCCTTGCGGAGCAATCGCCATGGTGGATCGCCCGACTCTCGATGCCTACGACGCCCATGCCGCGCAATACGCGCAGGACTGGCTCGACCAGGCTGCGCCCGACGACATGTACGCGCTGCTCGAACAGCATTTCTCGCCGGGGCTGACCGCCGACGTCGGCTGCGGCGCGGGGCGCGACACGGCCTGGCTCGCGTCGCGCGGCTTCGACGTGTGCGGCTACGACGCGAGCGCCGCGCTGCTCGACGAGGCGCGGCGGCGCCATCGCGATCTGACGTTCGAACTGGCCGCGCTGCCGGCGCTGGCCGGCGTACCGTCCGGCGCGTTTCGCAACGTGCTGTGCGAAACGGTCGTCATGCATCTCGAACAGGCGGATGCAGCGGCGGCTGCCGCGCGGCTGGCCGATCTGCTGATGCCGGGCGGCACGTTGTACCTGAGCTGGCGGGTGGCCGGAAGCGGCATGTTGCGCGACGAGCGCGGCCGCCTCTATACGCCGCTCGACTCGGCGCGGATGCATGCGGCACTGGGCGCGGGCGTGCACGTGATCGACGAACACGAGGTCGTCAGCGTGTCGTCCGGCAAGCGCGTGCACCGGCTGATCGTGCGCAAGGCGGGCGGCGACGCGTGAGCGCGCCGCGCTGGCGAACTCACTCGCGGCTGAGTGCCGCTTCCCAGTTGATGTCGACGCAGAGCACCTGCATGCCCGTCGCGGCCGGTGCGGCGATCGACGCGGTCACGCACAGGTGCGCCTCGTTGATCGACAGGTAGGGCGGCGTCAGATGCACGCCGCCGGGCGCGCGCATCGCGTCGATGAAGTACGGGCGGCGTTCCCAGCTCGCGCCTTCGGAATGCAGCAGCGGGCGGAAGCGCTTCGCACGTTGCGACACGCTGCCGCGCGCGAGCACGTTGTCGCCGATCTGGCGGCCCGACGCGTCGAGCAGGAAGCAGCGCGCGGTCTCGGGCAGCCCGAGCACGGCGGCGGCCGCATCGGTGAGCGATTCGCCCGCGCCGAGCTTGCGGCTCGCGTCCTCGAGCGCGGCCACGTACGGCGCGAGCCGTTCGGCCTGCGTGCGTTCGCGCTGCGCGACGCGCAGCCGCAGCGCGGCCGACAGCGTATCCATGCAGCCCGCGGCGGCCTGCGGCTGCACCGGATCGACGCTCGGCCCCGCGAAGTACTGGCCCTGCACGAAATCGACGTCGCATTCGAGCGCGATCAGCGCGTCGCGTTCGGTCGCGAGCCCGCCCATCAGCACGAGCTGGCCGGATTCGTGCAGCAGCGACACGAGCCCCGGCAGTACGCGTTCGAGATGCGAGTGCTCGCTCGCCTGCGCGAGGATGCCGCGGTCGAGCGTGACGATGTCGGGATGCAGGTGCCACACGCGATCGATGTTCGAATGCTTCGCGCCGAATCCGACGAGCGCGATCAGGAAGCCGGCCTTGCGCAGCCCGTCGATGATCGCCGCATAGCGCGGCGTCTCGCCGCCGGCCTGTTCGGGCACCTCGAGCACCACGCGGTGCGGCGGCAGCCCGAGCGCCTTCAGGTTCGCGAGCAGCGCGTCGCCGTAGATGGTGTCCATCAGCGCGGCCGGATGCAGGCTCAGGAAGAGCCACTCGTCGTGGCTGTCGAACGCGTGGAAGTTACCGAGATGCAACGATTCGGCGAGCCGGCCGAGCTCGAGCAGGTCGCCGCGCCGCGCCGCCTGCGTGAACACCTCGTGCGACGCCACCTGGCGGCTTTCCTCGTCGTGCGCGCGCAGCGACGCGTGATAGCCGATCGCGCGCCGGTGCGACACCGAGAACACGGGCTGGAACACGCTGAACACGGTGTAGCCGCCGTACAGCACGGTGCGTCGGTTCCCGTCGTCGCCGGCGACCGGGCGGGGCGGCTGAAAGCCGGGGGGATCGATTTCGATCATGCTCATGATGTCGGCCGAAGGAAGACTCCCAGTTTACCTACAGAATACGCGAGCAAGAAGTATGCACGGCAGGCGCCGTGTGCGGCCGCCCGCCGCCGCCGACATGCGCACGCGTGCCGGGCCGCGCTGCACCGCGATGGTGCGTTCCGGCCCGATTCGGCGCGCGCCGCGCGTCACGCGCGCTCGGACGGGTCGGTCTTGCGCGCGGTGCTGCGGATATCGGGCGCGAGCTGCGCGAAGATCCACGCGGACGCGGCCGTGATGATCCCGACGCAGATGAAGGTCGCATGGAACGCCGGCAGCGTGTTGCTCGGCGTCACGGTGCGCAGCATGCCGGTGAACGTTGCGAGCAGCGCGCCGGCGACCGTGACGCCGAGGCTCATCGACAGCATCTGCACGAGCGAGAACAGGCTGTTGCCGCTGCTCGCGCCGCCGGTGCCGAGATCCTTCAGCGTCAGCGTGTTCATCGCGGTGAACTGCATCGAGTTGAAGCCGCCGAACAGCGCGAGATGCACGACCTTCACCCACACCGGCACCGTGTCGCGCATCAGCGCGAAGCTCGCCATCATCACGCCGACCATGATCGTGTTCGCGAGCAGCACCTTGCGGTAGCCGTGCTGCGTGATCAGCCGCGTGATGATCCGCTTCGAGAACATGCCGGCCGCCGCAACCGGCAGCATCATCAGCCCGGCCTCGAACGCCGAGTAACCGAGGCTCACCTGCAGCAGCAGCGGGATCAGGTACGGCATCGCGCCGCTGCCGATCCGCGCGAACAGGTTGCCAAGCAGCCCGACGCTGAACGTGTGGATCTTGAACAGCTCCAGCGAGAAGATCGGCTGCGGCGCGCGCACCGCGTACAGCCCGTACGCGACGAAGCACGCGAGGCTCAGGATCAGCAGCACCAGCACGGCCGCGTGCTGCATGCCGAGATCGGCGAGCCCGTCGAGCGACAGCGAGATCGCGACCATGCCGATCGTCAGCAGCAGATAGCCCTTCAGGTCGAAGCGGCCGGCGGCCGGGTTGCGCGAGTCGGGCATCGAATAGAAGGTCGCGATGCAGCCCGCGACGCCGACCGGCACGTTGATCAGGAAGATCCAGTGCCACGACGCGATCTTCACGAGCCAGCCGCCGAGCGTCGGCCCGATCAGCGGGCCGATGAGGCCCGGAATCGCGACGAACGACAGCGCGGGCAGGTAGCGTTCGGCCGGAAAGGTGCGCAGCACCGCGAGCCGCCCGACCGGCAGCAGCATCGCGCCGCCGACCCCCTGCACGACGCGGAACGCGACGAGCTGCGTCAGCGTATGCGCGTTCGCGCACAGCAGCGAGCCGAGCGAGAACACCAGGATCGCGCTGAAGAACACGCGCCGCGTGCCGAACGTATCGGCGAGCCACCCCGACACGGGGATCATCACCGCCATCGTCAGCGAATACGCGATCACGACCGATTGCATCCGCAGCGGCGATTCGCCGAGGCTCGCGGCCATCGACGGCAGCGCCGTGTTGACGATCGTCGCGTCGAGCGTCTGCATGAAGAAGCCCGTCGCAACGAGCCAGAGCATCACGGTGAGGTTCTTTTCGCCGGGAGCGGCGGCGGGCGGGCGTTGGAACATGACGGCGGGGGCGGTGGCGCGGGACAGCCGACATTGTAGGGAAAGCCGCCGCGCCGTGCAGGTTCGGCGCGGTATGTCGTGTGGCCCGCCGACTGGCCCGGACCGCCCGGTCCGGCCCGCGGGAAGCCTGTCCCCGTCGGCCGGCCAGTACAGTTCAGCCGAAAGTGTCTGCGGCCGTATCTGTCCGTGTGCCGTCACTGTCCGAAATACTGGCGTCATCGAACCCGTGCGACCAGGAGGCTGCCATGCGCGAACTGCGACTTTACGTAATGGACGGCGACGAGCCGGCCGGACGGTGGCGGATCGTCGATCGCACGCTGCTCGAAGTGGCAGAAGGCGACGTGTGGGTGACCGTCGAGGGCCGGTCCGACGATCACTGGCTGGGCGCGGGCGCATCGTTGACCTTGCTGCCCGGCATGCGCGTGTGGGTCAGCGCGGGGGCGCGCGGTGCGACGTTCGCATTCGGCCCGCTCGCGGCGCCGGCCGTGCGCACCGCGTCTGCATGGTGGCGTCCGTTCGCCGCGTGGCGTGACGGCCGGCGTCACGCGGCCGCGTCGCTGCCGACGTAGCGGGCGCGCGGCCGAATCAGCTTCCCGTCCGCGTACTGTTCGAGCGCATGCGCGATCCAGCCGGCCGTGCGGCCGGCCGCGAACAGCGTGAATGCCGCGCCGTCGGGCAGCGCGAGCGTGCGCTCCAGCACCGCGAGCGCGAAATCGATCGCCGGCTGCAGGCCCGTCGCCGCTTCGACGCGTGCGGCGAGCGCGTGCGCGACGCGCAGCGCCGGCCGCTCGGGCGCCGCTGCGTGCAGCGCATCGAGCAGCGCCCGCGCGCGCGGGTCGCCGTCGGGGTACAGCGGGTGTGCGAAGCCTGACAGGGCGGTGCGGCCGCCGTCCGCGCGCTCGTCGTGCGCCAGCCGCAGCGCGAGGTAGCGATCGAGATCGGCGGCGCGGGCCGCTTCGTCGAGCAGCGTGCCGGCGCGGAACGTCTCGCCGCCGTGGCGCGGCCCCGACAGCGCCGCGAGCCCGCCCGAGATCGCGCCGAACAGATGGGTGCCGGTCGACGCGATGCAGCGTACCGCGAAGGTCGACGGATTCAGTTCGTGATCGGCGCACAGCACGAGCGCGCGCCGCAGCAGGTCGGCTTCATTGCGCCGCCGCACGCGCCACGCGGCCGCGAGCTGTTGGTGCACGGGCGCGTCGCCCGGCGCGATGCCGGCGAGCGCGGCCGTCGCGACGCGCAGCAGCAGCGCCGCGGCATCGAGCTGTGCGTCGCGTCCCTGCGCCCACAGACGCGGCAGCGAGGCGGCGGCGGCCGGCAGCAGCACCAGCGTGCGTTCGAGCGGCGCGAGGTGCGCCCAGCGACGCGCCCAGTCGTCCCACTGCGCCGCGTCGAAACCGGTCGACGCGAGCGACGCGGCGGCCAGCCGCGCGGGCGCACAGTCCCACAGCCGCGCGGCCGTTTCTTCGAGTGTCGCCGCGTCGGCCAGCGCGATCGCATCGGCGCCGCGGTAGCGCAGGCGACCGTCGGCGATCTGCGTGATCCGCGATTCCAGGACCGGCACGCCCCAGTCGAGTGAACGTTCGGCGACGCCGCCCGCGCGCTTCGCGTCGGCGCGGCGGCGCGCGAGCAGGCGCACTTCGTTGGCGTCGTAGCGCCGGCGCTTGGTCGCGCCGTCGGGCAGCGAGCGCAGCAGGCCGCGGCTCACGTACGCGTAGAGGGTGCTCACGCTGACGCCGAGCATGTCGGCGGCTTCCTGCGCGCTGAGAGACGTCATGCCGGTTGCTCCTGTCGCCGCGCATGAAGCGCGGGCGCGCTACAACTATTCGTTATGTATTGATTCGCGCAATCAAGATTGATCGCGCCTGTCGCGAATTCTAGACTCGTTTCCGTCTCCTCAACGGCGTCTCCTTCACCATGACACCCGATTCCGCCTTGGCGCATCTTTGGCAACTCGCACGCGGCGAACGCGACGCGCTGGCCCGCGCGACCGTGACCGGGCAGGACCCGACGCTACCGTCGACGTTTCATGTCGGCACGCTCGCGGCCGCGACGATCGCCGCGGCCGGGCTCGCGGCAGCCGAATGCCATCGGCTGCGGACGGGCGTGGCGCAATCGGTCGACGTGTCGGTGCGCGACGCGCTCGTGGCGTTCCGCAGCGAACGCTACCTGCGCGTGGACGACGGCCCGCCGCCGGAATTGCGTCATCCGGTGACCGGCTTCTTCGAGACGGGCGACGGGCGCTGGATTCAGCTGCACGCGAATTTCCCGCATCACCTGCACGGTATTCTCGACGTGCTCGGCTGCGGCCCGCAGCCCGCCGACGTCGCCGCGGCGATCCGTACCTGGGACGGCGCGGCGCTCGATACCGCGCTGGCCGAGGCCGGCCTGTGCGCGGCATTGATCAGAACCCCTGACGAATGGGCGGCGCACGAGCAGGCGCGCGCGATCGCGTCGCTGCCGCTGTTCGAGATCGAGCGGATCGGCGACGCGCCGGCCGAGCCGATCGGCCGCGGCGAGGCCAGCCAGCCGCTGGCCGGCGTGCGCGTGCTCGATCTCACGCGCATCATCGCGGGCCCGGTCGCGGGCCGCACGTTGGCCTCGCACGGCGCGCAGACGCTGCTCGTCAACGGTCCGCACCTGCCGAACATCGCGCCGCTCGTGATCGACAACGGGCGCGGCAAGCGTTCGACGTGGATCGATCTGCGCGACGCGGCAGGCGTCGATACGCTGCACGCCCTGGCGCGCGAGGCGGACGTGTTTCTGCAGTCGTACCGCCCCGGCGCGCTCGCCGTGCGCGGTTTCACGCCGCAGGCGCTGGCGGCGCGGCGGCCCGGCATCGTCTACGTGTCGGTGTCGGCGTACGGGCATGCAGGGCCGTGGGCGCAGCGGCGCGGGTTCGACAGCCTCGTGCAGTCGGCGAGCGGCATCGCATGGCAGGAGCAGCAGGCCGCGCAGGCGAGCGTGCCGCGCCATCTGCCGTGCCAGGCGCTCGATCATGCAACGGGGTATCTCGCAGCGTTCGGCGCGATGATCGCGCTCGCCCGGCGGGCACGCGAAGGGGGAAGCTGGCACGTGCGGATGTCGCTCGCGCAGACGGGGCGCTGGCTGCAGTCGTTCGGCGCGGTGCCGGACGGGCTGCAGGCGCCCGATCTCGCGCTGGCCGACGTGCGCGACCGGATCGACCGCATCGCGTCGCCGTTCGGCGCGCTCGACACCGTGCGGCCGGCCGAGCGGTTGTCGGCGACGCCGCCGTCGTTCGCGCGGCCGCCGGTGCCGCTCGGCACCGACGACGCGCGCTGGCTGTAAGGGGAGGCGGCGCGGCTCGCGTTACTTGCGTAGCTCGACGACGAAATCGTAGTAGTCGTTGCGGCAGTAGGTATCGGTCAGTTCGATCGCGCGCTGGTCGGACGTATAACCGATCCGCGTGATCAGCAGCAGGGCGTCGTGCGGGGCGATGCCCATCTGCTCGGCGATCTCGTCGGTCGCGTTCACCGCGCGGAAATGCTGCAGCGCGCGCACGATCGGCGTGCCGCGCGCTTCGAGATAGCTGTACAGCGAACCGGCGATCGCCTGCGGATCGGGAATCAGCGTCGCGGGGAACGTCGAGTTCTCGACGGCCATCACGATGCCGTCGGCGAGACGCAGGCGTTTCAGGCGCGTAACCGACGCGGCCGGCGACAGGCCGAGCTGGATCACTTCGTCGCGGTTGGCGGGCTGGATTTCGCGCGCGAGCCACTGCGAGCTGGGCTTGAAACCGCGGCGCTCGAGCATCTCGCTGAAGCTCGACAGCCGCGACAGCGGATCTTCGTAGCGCGGCTGGATGAAGTTGCCCGCGCCTTGCGTACGGCGGATCAGGCCTTGCTCGACGAGCAGCGCGATCGCCTTGCGCGCGGTGATGCGCGACACGCCGAGCGCTTCGGACAACACACGCTCGGAAGGCAGCGCTTCGCCGGCCGTCCAGCGGTTGTCGTGGATCGCATCGCCGAGCTTGCGGGCGAGCTGCAGGTAGAGCGGCGTATCGTTGTCGGGGTCGGGGCGCAGGTCCTGCCAGCGGTCGTCCGTGGGTGCCTTCATACAATGGGTATCGATCAGGTTGCGGCCATTCTAAGTCATCATGCCGCGCCGTTATAGCCGGTTTTTGCCGTGTAATAGGCCGGGGGCGCACCGATTGACTACACTGATGCGTCGTATCCGATGCTTCGGCCGCGGTGGGCGGCCACGAATTCGCGACGAGGACACGCATGACAGACACGATCGCCACGGTCGTCTTGCCGAACGGCGAGACGATTCCGAAGCTGGGCCTGGGTACCTGGGAAATGGGCGAGCGGCCGGCGCGGCGCGCGGACGAGATCGCCGCGCTGCGCGAAGGCATCGAACGCGGGATGACGCTGGTCGATACCGCCGAGATGTACGGCGACGGTGCGACCGAGGAACTCGTCGGCGACGCGCTCGCCGACTTGCGCGACGACGTGTTCCTCGTCAGCAAGGTCTACCCGCACCATGCGAGCCGGCGTGGCGTCGTCGCCGCGTGCGACGCGAGCCTCAAGCGCCTGCGTACCGATCGCCTCGATCTATATCTGCTGCACTGGCGCGGTTCGGTGCCGCTCGCGGAAACGGTCGAGGGCTTCGACGCGTTGCAGCGCGCGGGCAAGATCCGCCACTGGGGCGTGAGCAACTTCGATACGGCCGACATGGCCGAGCTCGTCGACGAGGCGGGCGGCGGTGCGTGCGCAACCAACCAGATTCTCTACAACATCGCGCGACGCGGCCCGGAATTCGACCTGCTGCCGTGGCTGGCCGATCATCGGATTCCGGCGATGGCGTACAGCCCGGTCGATCACGGGCGGCTGCCGAAACGCTCGCCGCTCGACGAGATCGCGCGGCTGCGCGGCGTGTCGGTGATGCGCGTCGCGCTGGCGTGGGTGCTCGCGCAGCCGGGCGTATTCGCGATTCCGAAGGCGTCGCGGATCGAACACGTGCGTGACAACCGTGCCGCGCTCGATGTCGTGTTCAGCGATGACGAGCGCGCGCAGCTTGACGCATATTTCCGTCCGCCGCGCAGCAAGCGCGCGCTCGAGATGCTCTGACCGACTTCGGCCGGGCAACGCGTCGGGTCAGTGGTTGCCGCCGGACGATCCACCGTTGCCGTGACCGCCGCCATTGCCGTTGCCGGCGCCATGGCCGTTGCCGACGCCGTTGGCACCGCCGTTGCCGGCGCCGCCGCTGCCATTGCCGTTACCGTTGCCGCCGCCATTGCCGTGGCCGCCGGTGCCGTTGGCGCCGCCGCTCCCGCCGCCGTTACCCGCGCCTCCACCGCCGTTACCGTTGCTGCCGCCGGCATTGCCACTGTTGCCGCCATTGCCACGGCCGTTGCCGACGCCGTTGGCGCCGCCGTTGCCGGCTCCGCCACTGCCGTTGCCATTGCCGTTGCCACCGCCATTACCGTGGCCACCCCCGCCGTTACCATGGCCGCCGCCGCCGCCGCCGCCGCCGCCGTTGCCGTTGCCGCCGCCGTTGCCGCCGCCGTTGCCGCCGCCGTTGCCGCCGCCGTTGCCGCCACCGTTGCCGCCACCGTTGCCGCCACCGCCGCCACCGCCGCCGCCACCACCGCCGCCGCCGCCGCCACCACCGTTGCCATGGCCGCCGCCGTTGCCGTTGCCACCGCCACCGTTGCCATGGCCGCCGCCATTGCCGTGGCCACCGCCGCCGTCACCATGGCCGCCGCCGTTGCCGTGACCACCACCGCCGTCACCATGGCCGCCGCCATTGCCGTGACCACCGCCGTCACCGTGGCCACCGCCACCCGAGGTGCCTCCCCCGGAAGTACCGCCACCCGAAGTGCCGCCACCCGAAGTGCCTCCACCCGAAGTACCACCACCCGAAGTGCCGCCACCCGAAGTGCCGCCACCCGAAGTGCCGCCACCCGAAGTGCCGCCACCCGAAGTGCCGCCACCCGAAGTGCCGCCACCCGAAGTACCGCCACCTGAAGTACCGCCACCTGAAGTACCGCCACCCGAAGTGCCGCCACCCGAGGTGCCTCCACCCGAGGTGCCTCCACCGGAAGTGCCTCCACCGGAAGTGCCGCCATCCGAGCCACCGTTGCCGGACGCATTGCCTCCACGGCCCGTGCCGCCCGTACTGCCTGAGGTACCACCTGTCGTTCCGCCGACGCCGGCAGGTCCGACGGCGCCGTTCCCGTTGTTTCCGCCGCTACCGTTTCCGTTCCCACCACCGGTGCCACCGCCGCTCCCACTGCCGCTCCCACTGCCGCTCCCACTGCCGCCCGCACCGGCACCGCCATTACCGACGCCCCGGCCGGCATAAACGTGCACCGCGCACGCAGCCGGATTGGCGGCGCACGGCGATGCGTTCTCGACCAGGGTCATGATGGTGTCCGCGCTGGCATTTGCGTCGGACGCGGAGTCAGGTGTGGTGTTCTGTGCGACGGCATACGAGCAGCAGCACGCCAAAGCGGCCGCGGCCAGCAAGGTTGCACGAGGGCGCCGTCCCGCCGTGCGGAACGGTTGTTTCGTCTTATGCATCATGGCCTCCCCATGCGCGCGATGCCTCGTTGCCGCGCGACTATTCACGTGTGGTGCAGGGGGGCTTAAAAGATTCGTTGTCCTATCGTCAGCCGATGGCCTCCGGGCCAGCGTTTGACGCTGGCCGCGAACGCGGATCGGCACGCGGGCCCGCCGTGCGCATCCCACTCTGCGAGATTCGTGCCAGCGGCCGCGCGGGGCCGTGGCGCAAGGCGGGCGCAGTCACGTGACCACGCATGCAACGTCGTCGGGGAGGGTTTTGTTTCCGGAATGAAACGTCGGGGCGTCGTTCAGCGCGCCGGCGCGTCGGCCGCGCGTTGCCAGCGGTGGAACAGGATCGACGCGATCCAGCAGACGAGGAACAGCGCCACGATGCCATAGCCGATCGAGCCGAAGCGGTCGCCGAGCGCATCGAGCGTGTCGCGCACGGGGCCCGTCAGCGACAGCTTGTCGGCCAGCAGGCCGGCCGCTTCGATCCCGCCGATCGCCAGCGCGACGGCCGCCGACACGAACGTGATGCTCGCGTTGTAGAGCAGCTTGCGCTGCGGATCGTCCATCGCCCAGCCGTACGCCTGAATCATCAGCACGTTGTCGGTCGAGTCGATCAGCGTCATGCCGGCGGTGAAGAGCGCGGGAAACAGCATGACCGTATAGATCGGCAGCCCCTGGCTCGCCTGCGCGGCGGCAATCGCGAGCAGGCCGATTTCGGTTGCAGTATCGAAACCGAGCCCGAACAGCACGCCGACCGGATACATGTGCCAGCTCTTCGACACGAACCGGAACAACGGCCGTAGCAACCGCGAGACGAGGCCGGCGGGACGATGATCGTGCGCGCCGTCGTGCGTGTGCCCGGACGCGCCGCGATAGCGTCGCCACACGTCGCGCAGGATCATCAGGTTCACGCACGCGAGCACCAGCAGGAAGGTGGCCGATACCGCGGTGCCGATCGTGCCGCCGATGTCGCGGAATGCATCGAACCGGTCGCGCAACACGAACGCGGTCAGCGCGATGCCGAGCGTCGCGGCGATCACGATCGTCGAATGGCCGAGCGAGAAGAATAGGCCGACGCTCACCGGACGCTGGCCGTCCTGCATCAGCTTGCGCGTCGCGACGTCGATCGCGGCGATGTGATCCGCGTCGACCGCATGGCGCAGCCCGAGCCCGTACGCGATCGCCGCGGTGCCGAACAGCAGCGGATGATCGTGCAGCACGGCGAGCGCCCACAGCCAGACGGCGACATTCGCGGCGATCAGGCCGGCATAGAGGGTCAGCAGGCGGCGCAGGGCAGGGGTGGGCGGCATCGGGCGGGTTCCATCTGACGAATCGCCATCCATTGTGGCACGCTAAAAAAAGCTCGGCGCGCCGATCAAAAAGCCACGAACGCGATGCGCGCCGGAAGAAAAAAGCCCGTCCGGAATGAACCGGACGGGCTTTGCGCGCATGCGCCGGAGCGCGAGCGAGCGGCCTTACTTCGTCTTCGCGTTGATCACGGCTTCCGACACGTTCGCCGGCGTTTCCGCGTAATGCTTGAACTCCATCGTGTACGTCGCCCGACCTTGCGTGGCCGAGCGCAGCGACGTCGAATAGCCGAACATCTCCGCGAGCGGCACCTCGGCACGTACCAGCTTGCCGCCACCGCCCGCGATGTCCTCCATCCCCTGCACGATGCCGCGCCGGCTCGACAGGTCGCCCATCACGTTGCCCATGAAGTCCTCGGGCGTCTCGACCTCGACGGCCATCATCGGCTCGAGCAGCACCGGCTTCGCCTTGCGCATTGCTTCCTTGAACGCCATCGAGCCGGCCATCCGGAACGCGTTTTCGTTCGAGTCGACGTCGTGGTACGAACCGAACGTCAGATGCACCTTCACGTCGACGACTGGGTAGCCCGCGAGCACGCCGCTCTTCAGCGTCTCGGTGATGCCCTTGTCGACGGCCGGGATGAACTCGCGCGGAATCACGCCGCCCTTGATCTCGTCGAGGAACTCGTAGCCCTTGCCGGGGTTCGGCTCCAGCGTGATCACCGCATGGCCGTACTGGCCGCGCCCGCCCGACTGCTTGACGAACTTGCCCTCGACGTCGGCCGCCGTCGTGCGCACCGTTTCGCGATACGCGACCTGCGGCTTGCCGACCGTCGCCTCGACGCCGAACTCGCGCTTCATCCGGTCGACCAGGATTTCGAGGTGGAGCTCGCCCATCCCCGAAATGATGGTCTGGCCAGACTCTTCGTCGGTCTGCACGCGGAACGACGGATCTTCCTGCGCGAGACGGTTCAGCGCGAGGCCCATCTTTTCCTGGTCGGCCTTCGTCTTCGGCTCGACGGCCTGCGAGATCACCGGCTCCGGGAATTCCATCTTCTCGAGGATGATCGGCTTGGCCGGATCGCACAGCGTGTCGCCGGTGGTCGCTTCCTTCAGGCCGACGGCCGCCGCGATGTCGCCCGCGCGCACTTCCTTGATTTCCTTGCGCTCGTTCGCGTGCATCTGCAGGATCCGGCCGAGCCGCTCCTTCTTGTCCTTCGTCGCGTTGAGCACGGTATCGCCCGACTCGACGACGCCCGAATACACGCGGAAGAAGATCAGCTGGCCGACGAACGGGTCGGTCATGATCTTGAATGCGAGCGACGAGAACGGCTCGTCATCGCTCGGATGACGTTCCGCCGGCTTTTCCGGATCGGCGAAGTCGTGGCCGAGGATCGCGGGCACGTCGACCGGCGACGGCAGGTAGTCGATCACCGCGTCGAGCATCGCCTGCACGCCCTTGTTCTTGAATGCGCTGCCGCACAGCATCGGCACGATCTCGTTCGCGATCGTGCGCTGGCGCAGCGCGGCCTTGATCTCGTCCTCGGTCAGCGATTCATGGTCGTGCAGATACTTCTCGAGCAGTTCCTCGCTCGCTTCGGCAGCGGCCTCGACCATCTTCTCGCGCCATTCGTGTGCGAGCTCGACGAGGTTCGCGGGGATGTCCTCGTACGTGAACTTCACGCCCTGGCTTTCGTCGTCCCACACGATCGCCTTCATCTTCACGAGGTCGACGACGCCCTGGAAATGATCTTCGGCGCCAATCGGAATCTGGATCGGCACGGCGACACCCTTCAGGCGCTCGCCGATCTGCTTCTGCACGCGGAAGAAGTCGGCGCCGATCCGGTCCATCTTGTTGACGAACGCGATGCGCGGCACCTTGTACTTGTTGGCCTGGCGCCACACGGTTTCCGATTGCGGCTGCACGCCGCCGACCGAGTCGTAGACCATGCACGCGCCGTCGAGCACGCGCATCGAGCGTTCGACTTCAATCGTGAAGTCGACGTGCCCGGGCGTGTCGATGATGTTGATCCGGTGCTCCGGATAGTTGCCGGCCATGCCCTTCCAGAAGGCCGTGGTCGCCGCCGACGTGATCGTGATGCCGCGTTCCTGCTCCTGCTCCATCCAGTCCATCGTGGCCGCGCCGTCGTGCACTTCACCGATCTTGTGGCTCACACCGGTGTAAAACAGGATGCGCTCGGTCGTCGTGGTCTTGCCGGCATCGATGTGAGCGCTGATCCCGATATTTCGATAGCGCTCGATGGGGGTTTTGCGGGGCACGTGAACCTCCTGGTGGTTCGGATCGTAAGCGGGCCGGCTGATTGGGTGCCGGCCCGGGCTGGAACTAGCGAGATTTAAAGGATAGCGCTTGTCCGTGGCTTTTGCAGATGCGGGCAGCGGGTGCCGAATCAAGGCGGGCGCCGTGGGCGGACGAAAAAAAAAGCCGGCGCCCGACAGGCAATGACGGGCGGCCGGCTGTTCGGTCGGGGCGCGGCGTGATGCCGCCGCGCGGACCGTTGCGGTTACTGGGGCCGCGGCAGGCCGTCGAGCTTCATGCCGGGCTTGATGCCCTTCGCGGCGAACCAGCCCTTGCTCATTTCGAGCGCATAGACGCCGTTGTTGCGCGGGCAGTGGTTGTCGGTCGTCTCGGCCTTCATCTCGTCGATGTCGGTGATCGTGCCGTCCGCGCGGATGAATGCGATCGACAGCGGAATCAGCGTGTTCTTCATCCAGAAGCAGTGCACGGCGTTCTCGTTGAAGACGAACAGCATGCCTTCGTTCGGCGCGAGCTGCGAACGGTACATCAGCCCCTGTTCGCGGTCGGCGTCGTTCGCGGCGACGGCCGCGTCGATCACGTACATGCCGGCGCGCAGCTTCACGCGCGGGAACTCGCTCGGCTGCTTGGCGCCGGGCGGCACTTGCGCGCTGGCGGCCTGCATGCCGAGTGCGAAGACGGCGAGCGCGGCGGGAAACACGGCGGCGCGCGCAAGGCGGCCGAGCGACGGGCGCAGGGAGAATGACACAGCATGGCTCCTGTCTGGAAAACGAGACTCGCATGGTACGCGATGCGCGCCGGCGGGCACAAAAAAGAAAAAGGCAGATCGCCTTGCGGTGATCTGCCTTTCAACGCCGTAAGAACGGCAAGACTGCGTGTTCTTGACTGCGTTATTACAGCCAGCTTACTTAGTTCGAAGCAGCTGCCGGTGCTGCTGCGTCGCTTGCTGCAGCCTTCTTCGATGCCTTGTGGTGCTTCTTGGCAGCGTGGTGCTTCTTGGCAGCGTGCTTAGCCGGTGCCGAAGCAGCTTCTGCTGCTGCCGGAGCAGCTTCCGGAGCCGAAGCTTGTGCGAAAGCAGCCGTTGCGAAGAGGCCAGCGACCAGAGCGGCGATCAGTTTGTTCATGTTGTGTTCCTCAGCTTTAGTTAATTAACCAAATGACCCGGCAATAGGAGTCATGTCGTCTAACGGTGCCATCCACCTTTCGGTTGACAGACGCTTCGAGAAATTTCTCTTTGCGCTGCGGGCGCCGAATCGTATTCGAATAAAACGTCGCTTTCGTGACGCAAACACGGGTTCGGCTGCCAATGCCGGATAGCTAAGGTTGGCATCTGCGTGGTTTAACGCACGATCTCCGCAGGCGGTTGACGAAAAAGATGACGAAAAATGCGCGCGTCCCGGCTTCGTCATCCGGCGGGCGCGAAACCGTCCCACGGCGCGCGCGGCGGCAGCGCGATCGTTTCGCCCGGTGCAATGCCGAGCGCGAATATGTCCAGCGCGCCGATGCCGACGCGCACCAGGCGCAACGTGGGGAAGCCGACGGCCGCCGTCATCCGGCGCACCTGCCGGTTCTTGCCCTCGGTGATCGCCAGCTCGATCCACGTGGTCGGGATCGCGGCGCGGTAGCGGATCGGCGGATTGCGCGGCCACAGCGTGTCGGGCGGCTCGATGAATTCGGCGCGGCACGGGCGCGTCACGTAGTCGCCGAGGTCGACGCCGCGGGCGAGCGCCTTCAGGTCGGCCGGCCCCGGCGCGCCGTCGACCTGCGCCCAGTAGCGCTTCACCAGCTTGTGGCGCGGCTCCGCGATGCGGGCCTGCAGCCCGCCGTCGTCGGTGAGCAGCAGCAGCCCCTCGCTGTCCGCGTCGAGCCGGCCGGCCGCATACACGCCGGGCGTTTTGACCCAGTCGCCGAGCGACGGCCGCGTCTCGTGCGCGGAAAACTGGCAAATCGTGCCGAACGGCTTGTTGAGGACGATCAGGTTCATGGCGGGGCGTCCGCCCGGCGCCCCGCGCGGAGCGGGGGCGGGCGGTCTATGGCAAATGGCGGAATCTTAATGCATAATACGGAACGGCAAGTCCTCTGTCTTATATAAGACATAAGTGAGGTCTTGATACGCAGTGCCGCGGTTCACGCCGAAGTGCCCGGTTGGGGCGCTAGAATAGCGGCTCGCTGTTGTCGTCACGGGGTGGCCATGCCGCGCCCCCGCCGCGCGCGCAGCTTCGACCAGCATCACCTGCTCAGCCACGTCACTGGAGTCGATCATGCCGTATCAGCACATCAAGGTTCCGGAGGGCGGTGACAAGATCACCGTCAACAAGGACTTCTCGCTCAACGTTTCCGATCAGCCGATCATTCCCTATATCGAAGGCGACGGTACGGGCTTCGATATCACGCCGGTCATGATCAAGGTCGTCGATGCGGCGGTCGCGCATGCGTACAAGGGCAAGCGCAAGATCCACTGGATGGAGATCTTCGCGGGCGAGAAGGCGACCAAGGTGTACGGTCCGGACGTGTGGCTGCCGGACGAAACGCTGCAGGTCCTGAAGGAATACGTGGTGTCGATCAAGGGGCCGCTCACGACCCCGGTCGGCGGCGGCATCCGTTCGCTGAACGTCGCGCTGCGCCAGGAGCTCGATCTGTACGTGTGCCTGCGCCCGGTCCAGTACTTCAAGGGCGTGCCGTCGCCGGTGCGCGAGCCGCAGAAGATCGACATGGTGATCTTCCGCGAGAACTCGGAAGACATCTACGCGGGCATCGAATGGGCCGCGGGCTCCGAGCAGGCGAAGAAGGTGATCAAGTTCCTGCAGGACGAGATGGGCGTGAAGAAGATCCGTTTCCCGGAAACCTCCGGGATCGGCGTCAAGCCCGTGTCGACCGAAGGCACCGAGCGCCTCGTGCGCAAGGCGATCCAGTACGCGATCGACAACGATCGCAAGTCGGTCACGCTGGTGCACAAGGGCAACATCATGAAGTTTACGGAAGGCCTGTTCCGTGACGCCGGCTACGCGCTCGCGCAGAAGGAATTCGGCGGCGAGCTGATCGACGGCGGCCCGTGGATGCGCGTGAAGAACCCGAAGACGGGCAACGAGATCGTGATCAAGGATTCGATCGCCGATGCGTTCCTCCAGCAGATCCTGCTGCGCCCGGCCGAATACGACGTGATCGCGACGCTGAACCTGAACGGCGACTACATCTCCGACGCGCTGGCCGCGCAGGTCGGCGGCATCGGGATCGCGCCGGGCGCGAACCTGTCGGATTCGGTCGCGATGTTCGAGGCGACGCACGGCACGGCGCCGAAGTACGCGGGCAAGGATTACGTGAACCCCGGTTCCGAGATCCTGTCGGCGGAAATGATGCTGCGCCACCTCGGCTGGACGGAAGCAGCCGACACGATCATCGCCGCGATGGAGAAGTCGATTCTGCAGAAGCGCGTCACGTACGACTTCGCGCGCCTGATGGAAGGCGCGACGCAGGTGTCGTGCTCCGGCTTCGGCGAAGTGCTGATCGAGAACATGTAAGACCCCTTCCGGGGTGGGCCGGCACGGTGCCGGCCGCCCCGGCGCTGACTGCCGGCGCCGGAGCGTTTCGTGGATGGCAGGTTTGTTGGCAGGTTTGTTGGCAGGGTGGCCCGGCATGCGGGCCGCGGCGCCGCGAAGCGGCCCGCAAGCCCTGCAAGGTAGAACATGACGGCCCTCGCAACACCACCGCCCGGCTGAGCCGGCGCCCCTTTCGCGATCGACCCGGTCGCTCCCCGCCGGTTACCGCCGGCGCTTCTCAGTCCCTCAATCACGTAGCAATGCTTTGACCACCATGTCCACTTCGCCCAAGATCATCTACACCCTCACCGACGAAGCGCCGGCGCTCGCGACCTACTCGCTGCTGCCGATCGTCAAGGCCTTCACGCGTTCGTCCGGCGTCGCCGTCGAAACGCGCGACATCTCGCTCGCCGGCCGCATCATCGCGGCATTCGCAGACGTCCTGCCGTCGGAGCAGAAGGGTTCCGACGATCTGGCCGAGCTGGGCCAGCTCACGCTGAAGCCGGAAGCGAACATCATCAAGCTGCCGAACATCAGCGCATCGGTGCCGCAGCTGAAGGCTGCGATCGCCGAACTGCAGGCGCAGGGCTACGCGCTGCCGGCCTATCCGGAAGATCCGTCGACCGACGAAGAAAAGGCCGTCAAGGCGCGCTACGACAAGATCAAGGGCAGCGCGGTGAACCCGGTGCTGCGCGAAGGCAACTCCGACCGCCGCGCGCCGCTGTCGGTCAAGAACTACGCACGCAAGCATCCGCACAAGATGGGCGCGTGGAAGGCCACGTCGAAGGCGCACGTCGCGCACATGACCGAAGGCGACTTCTACGGCAGCGAGAAGTCGGCGCTGATCGCCGATGCCGGCAGCGTGAAGATCGAACTCACGACGACCGACGGCGCGAAGAAGGTGCTGAAGGAAAAGACGGCCGTGAAGGCCGGTGAAGTGATCGACGCATCGGTGATGAGCCGCAATGCGCTGCGCAGCTTCATCGAAGCGCAGATCGCCGACGCGAAGGCGCAGGACGTGCTGTTCTCGGTGCACCTGAAGGCGACCATGATGAAGGTCTCGGACCCGATCCTGTTCGGTCACTTCGTGTCGGTGTTCTACCGCGATGCGCTCGCGAAGCATGCGGACGTGCTGGCGAAGGCCGGCTTCAACCCGAACAACGGGATCGGCGACCTGTACGCGCGCCTGAAGGACCTGCCGGCCGATACGCGCGAAGCGATCGAAGCCGACGTCAAGGCCGAGTACGCGGTGCGCCCGCGCCTCGCGATGGTCAACTCGGACAAGGGCATCACGAACCTGCACGTGCCGAGCGACGTGATCGTCGACGCATCGATGCCGGCGATGATCCGCGATTCGGGCGGCATGTGGGGCCCGGACGGTCAGCTGTACGACGCGAAGGCCGTGATTCCGGACCGCTGCTACGCGGGCGTCTACCAGGCCGTGATCGAGGACTGCAAGCAGCACGGCGCGTTCGATCCGGTCACGATGGGCAGCGTGCCGAACGTCGGCCTGATGGCGCAGGCGGCCGAGGAATACGGTTCGCACGACAAGACGTTCCAGATCCCGGCGGACGGCGTCGTGCGCGTCATCGACGAAGCCGGCAACGTGCTGCTCGAGCACGCGGTCGAGTCGGGCGACATCTGGCGCATGTGCCAGACGAAGGACGCACCGGTGCAGGACTGGGTCAAGCTCGCGGTCAACCGTGCCCGCGCGACCGGCGCCCCGGCTGTGTTCTGGCTCGACCCGGCGCGCGCGCACGATGCGCAGATCATCGCGAAGGTCGAACGCTACCTGAAGGATCACGACACGAACGGCCTCGACATCCGCATCATGACGCCGGTCGACGCCACGCGTTTCTCGCTCGAGCGCATCCGCGCGGGCAAGGACACGATTTCGGTCACCGGCAACGTGCTGCGCGACTACCTGACCGACCTGTTCCCGATCATGGAACTCGGCACCAGCGCGAAGATGCTGTCGATCGTGCCGCTGATGGCCGGCGGCGGGATGTTCGAAACGGGTGCGGGCGGTTCCGCGCCGAAGCACGTGCAGCAGTTCGTCGAGGAAGGCTTCCTGCGCTGGGATTCGCTCGGCGAATTCCTCGCGCTGGCCGCGTCGCTCGAACACCTCGGCAACGCGTACCAGAACCCGAAGGCGCTCGTGCTCGCGAAGACGCTCGACCAGGCGACCGGCAAATTCCTGGACGAGAACAAGTCGCCGGCGCGCAAGGTCGGTGGCCTCGACAACCGCGGCAGCCACTTCTACCTGTGCCTGTATTGGGCCCAGGCGCTGGCCGAGCAGACCGAGGACGCCGCGCTGAAGGCGCAGTTCGAGGGTGTGGCGAAGGCGCTGTCCGACAACGAGGCGCGTATCCTGGAAGAACTGGCGGCCGCGCAAGGCAAGGCACAGGCGATCGGCGGCTACTACCGTCCGGACGTCGAGCTGACGAGCCAGGCCATGCGCCCGAGCGCGACGCTGAACGGCATCGTCGACGCGCTCGCCTGACGCCGGCCGCGCCAGCGCGCGAGCCGATGCGTGTGTCGACGCGGCGCGGTTAGCCGTTCGCCGTCCGACACCCAATAAAAACGCCCCGGTCGCCCGGGGCGTTTGTCGTTGCAGGCTTGCCATTCAGACGTGAACGATTTCCCATTCGGCGATTTCGTCCGGCACTTCGAGCGTGGCCGTGTCCAGTTCGGACGGTTGCGCGCAGTCGCCGCGGGAGATGCGGTCGGCCGCGACTTCCGGGCACGAGAACGCGCCGAGCGAGGCGTTGCCGAACGTCGCTTCCCAGCCGCCGTTTGCCGGCAGGATGTAGAACGACCCGAGCGCTGAACCAAAGCGAAATCCCTTCATTTCCGTTCTCCCTTTCTGATCACGAGCGATTCTGTTGTGCCGCCTGCCGGCTCGGCCGGCTGTGGCCCGACTGGCTGCTTGCGCCGGGTTCCGTGTCGAACGTCGTGGCGAAGCGTCAGTGCATGGAACAAAGTCTACGTCCGCGCCCCGCTCGGATGGTGCATGTAGAACAGCTTCTCGAAACAAAAATTCTTTTTCAAAAACAACAATTTATTTGCGTCGTTTTGTATTGCGGAACGTTTTTCGGCATCGCGAAACGGCGAATTTGTGCCGTGCACCACGAATTTTTATAACGCAGTGACTTGTTCCGCATCGTGAAAAATAGGTGGGTTTGCGGATCGTTGGGGCAGCGAGCGCGAACGCGGGGCCGGGTTGGAAGGCACAAAGCGTGTTTGCTGAGGGTGCAAAGGGCGACAGATAAGTAACGATGGTTGCCAGGGCACCGCCCGGCGGCGCCGATCATGGCGCCGTCCCTCCGCGGTGACGATGCTTGCCGCGGCGTATTGCCGCCTGCCCGGTGGCGGCGTTTTTCGATCCGGCCCTGCGGTTATGATGACGCGACCGTCGCGGCTGTCGCGCGGCGCTGCATGAACAACGAGGATCGATTGATGAGACGGAGAACCTTCCTGTCGCGCGCCATCGGCGTCGCGGCCGCGTCGCTGTTCGCACGCACCGCGTCGGCGCAGCATGCCGGTCACGCGGGCATGGCCGGCATGGATTCGATGGACGACATGCCGGGCATGTCGGGTATGTCAGGGATGTCGGCGCACGCGCAGCACGGCCAGCCCGCGCCGGCCGCGCTCGCGGCCGCCGACGCGCTGCCGGCCGGCGCGCCGCTCGCGACGTTGCGCACGCTCGCCAACGAAAGCCGTGAGCCCGGCACGTTCCGGGCCACGCTGGTCGCTCAACCGGTGGCGCGACCGCTGCTGCGCGGCGCGCGGCCGACGACGTTCTGGCAGTTCGGTACCGGTACGCAAGGCCCTGTGGTCGGCCCGCTGATCGACGTGCGCGAGGGCGATACGGTCGAGATCCGGTTCGTGAACAAGCTGCCGCAGCCGTCGACGATCCACTGGCACGGCCTGCCCGTGCCGCCCGACCAGGACGGCAATCCGTCCGATCCCGTTGCGCCCGGCGCGTCGCGCGTGTATCGCTTCACGCTGCCGAAGGGCAGCGCCGGGACTTACTGGTACCACCCGCATCCGCACATGATGACCGCCGAGCAGGTGTTCCGCGGGCTGGCCGGCCCGTTCGTCGTGCGCGCCGCGGACGATCCGCTAGCCGGCTGGCCCGAGCGTCACCTGTTCGTGTCGGACCTGAAGCTTGCACGCGACGGCACGATTGCGCCGAACGACATGATGGACTGGATGAACGGCCGGGAAGGTCAATTCGTGCTGGTCAACGGCGCGCGCCGGCCGCGCATCGACGTCGCGAGCGACGAGCGCTGGCGTGTCTGGAATGCATGCAGCGCGCGCTACCTGCGCATCGCGTTCGACGACGGCCGCGTGTTCGAGCACGCAGGCACCGACGGCGGGTTGTTCGACGCGCCGCGGCGCGTGACGTCGCTGCTGATCGCGCCGGGCGAGCGGGCGGAACTGCTGGTGCGCGCCGGCGACCGCGCGTCGCGCGCGGTGCTGCAGGCGGCCGAGTACGACCGCCGCAAGATGGCGATGTCGCACGACGACGGCCACGGCAGCCTGCCGCCCGATCCGGCGCAGGCGCTGGCCGATGTCGCGTTTGCGCCCGCCGAGGCCCGCGCACTGCCTGCCACGCTGCGCGCGGTACTGCCGCTGGGCGAACCGGTGGCGCACAAGACGGTCGCGTTCGGCGAGGAAATGGACATGGACGCGATGATGAAGGGCGCGGCGCACGGCCGCCCGGCAGGCATGCGCTTCACGATCAACGGCGACATCTACGCGCCGCACCGCGCGACGCTGACGAGCCGCCGCGGCGACGTCGAGCGCTGGGAGATCCGCAATACGACGGACATGGACCACCCGTTCCACCTGCACGGCACGCAGTTTCAGGTGATCGAGCGGACGTCGGCCGGTTCGCGCACGAGCGAGCCGTTCCGCGCGTGGCGCGATACCGTGAACGTGCGCAGCGGTGAAACCGTGTCGCTGCTCGTCATGCAAGACATGCCCGGCGAGCGCATGTTTCATTGCCACATTCTCGAACACGAGGATCTCGGCATGATGGGTACGCTGAAGGTCGTGTAACGAAGCCGCGGATATGTTTCACATGCGGATTCGATATCCGATCTGCATGCGTGACAAGACAATGTGTGTTCAATTATCGGGATTGAACGAAAAGGCCGGCCAATCGATTATCGATTGGCCGGCCACAAAAAAAGAAACCCGGCGCTGTGCGCCGGGTTTCTTCGTCCGATATCCGATGCCTTATGCGGCCTGGATGTTCGACGCTTGCTTGCCCTTCGGTCCTTGAACGACGTCAAAGCTCACCTTCTGGCCTTCCTTCAGCGTCTTGAAGCCATTCATGGTGATAGCCGAGAAGTGCGCAAACAGATCCTCACCGCCCTCGTCGGGAGTGATGAAACCGAAGCCCTTCGCGTCGTTGAACCACTTAACGATACCAGTTGCCATTTTCCTACTTCCCCTGTCACACAGTCGCTGCTACTTACCACGAGCACGCTCGAAAAGCTAAACGACCAAAATACGGCCGTTCCCCCCTCACAAGCTCACCTCGGCCTCTTTCGTTTCGCCAATCGGCAAATTGAAAAAAGTGCCAGCTTGATTGTTGGCGCTCTTTATTGGAGTGTCAAGTGGAATTTTTAGACGTTTAGAGGGTCGTTGTAAAGAACCCATTTTCAGGGTTTTTCCGGCTTTGCTTTGCAGCATGTGGCCAAGCGCGGGGGCTTGAAAAGCCGCATAATCGGCTCATATACCAGGCTCGAGTGACACGCGTTCGAGTCGTCCCGGCTTGTGGGATACTGGATGCGGACACGACGTTCCGGTGAGCTTCCCCTTGACGGTTCGTGTTCCGCGCCATGCGTGAAAGCCGGCACCGCAGCCGGCTTTCGTATGGCGCGAAGACGATCGCGTGTTCCGGGACACCGGGGAGGGCGCCGGCCGGTCGGTCGGGTAATGGCAGGATTGCGGGCCTGTCCGAGTTGTTTAGAATGGGTGTATGGCGATTATCCCGGACAAGCAGGACAGTACCGTCCTGGAACGCAAGCAGCAGAAGCTCAAGCCGCCTTCGATGTACAAGGTGGTGCTGCTCAACGACGACTTCACGCCGATGGAGTTCGTCGTGATGGTGGTCCAGGAGTATTTCAAGAAGGATCGCGAGACGGCCACGCAGATCATGCTGAAGGTCCATCGCGAAGGGCGAGGGGTTTGTGGGGTCTATACGCGGGACATCGCGTCGACCAAGGTTGAGCAAGTCGTTACCCATGCGCGGCAGGCAGGGCATCCGCTGCAGTGCGTGATGGAGGAAGCATGATTGCCCAGGAATTGGAAGTCAGCCTGCACATGGCGTTCATGGAAGCACGCCAGGCGCGCCATGAGTTCATTACGGTCGAGCACCTGCTGCTGGCCCTGCTGGATAATCCGACGGCAGCCGAGGTGTTGCGCGCGTGTGCGGCCAACATCGAGGACTTGCGTCAGAACCTGCGCAATTTCATCCACGACAACACACCTACCGTCCCGGGTACCGACGACGTCGATACCCAGCCGACGCTCGGTTTCCAGCGTGTGATCCAGCGCGCGATCATGCACGTCCAGTCGACGTCGAACGGCAAGAAGGAAGTCACCGGCGCGAACGTGCTGGTCGCGATCTTCGGCGAGAAGGATTCGCACGCCGTGTACTACCTGCAGCAGCAGGGCGTCACGCGTCTCGACGTGGTGAACTTCATTTCGCACGGCATCGCGAAGACGAACAACGGCGAAGCCGCGAAGTCGACCGATGCGAACGCGGAAAGCGAAGACGCGAACGCGCAGAAGGAAACCCCGCTCGCGCAGTTCACGCAGAACCTGAACCAGATGGCGAAGGACGGCCGCATCGATCCGCTGATCGGTCGCGAGCCCGAGGTCGAGCGCGTCGTGCAGGTGCTGTGCCGTCGCCGCAAGAACAACCCGCTGCTCGTGGGCGAAGCCGGCGTCGGCAAGACCGCGATCGCGGAAGGGCTCGCGTATCGCATCACGCGCGGCGAAGTGCCGGACATCCTCGCGAACGCGCAGGTGTACTCGCTCGACATGGGCGCGCTGCTCGCGGGCACCAAGTATCGCGGCGATTTCGAGCAGCGGCTGAAGACGGTGCTGAAGGAGCTCAAGGAGCGCCCGCACGCGATCTTGTTCATCGATGAAATCCATACGCTGATCGGCGCGGGTGCCGCGTCGGGCGGCACGCTCGATGCGTCGAACCTGCTGAAGCCGGCGTTGTCGTCGGGCACGCTCAAGTGCATCGGCGCGACCACGTTCACCGAGTATCGCGGCATCTTCGAGAAGGATGCGGCGCTGTCGCGGCGCTTCCAGAAGGTGGACGTGACGGAGCCGAGCGTCGAGCAGACGGTCGCGATCCTGCGCGGGCTGAAGTCGCGCTTCGAGGAGCATCACGGCGTCAAGTACTCGTCGGGCGCCCTGTCGGCCGCGGCCGAGCTGTCGGCGCGCTTCATCACCGACCGTCACCTGCCGGACAAGGCGATCGACGTGATCGACGAGGCGGGCGCCGCGCAGCGCATCCTGCCGAAGTCGAAGCAGAAGAAGACGATCGGCAAGAGCGAGATCGAGGAAATCATCTCGAAGATCGCGCGCGTGCCGGCGCAAAGCGTGTCGCAGGACGATCGCAGCAAGCTGCAGACGCTCGACCGCGACCTGAAGAGCGTCGTGTTCGGCCAGGACCCGGCGATCGATGCGCTCGCGGCCTCGATCAAGATGGCGCGCGCGGGCCTCGGCAAGATGGACAAGCCGATCGGCGCGTTCCTGTTCTCCGGCCCGACGGGTGTCGGCAAGACCGAAGTGGCGCGCCAGCTCGCGTTCACGCTCGGCATCGAGCTGATCCGCTTCGACATGTCGGAATACATGGAGCGTCACGCGGTGAGCCGGCTGATCGGCGCGCCGCCGGGCTACGTCGGGTTCGACCAGGGCGGCCTCCTGACCGAAGCCGTCACGAAGAAGCCGCATTGCGTGCTGCTGCTCGACGAAATCGAGAAGGCGCATCCGGACATCTTCAACGTGCTGCTGCAGGTGATGGACCACGGCACGCTGACGGACAACAACGGCCGCAAGGCGGATTTCCGCAACGTCATCATCATCATGACGACGAACGCGGGCGCCGAGTCGATGCAGAAGGCGACGATCGGCTTCACGACGCGCCGCGAAACCGGCGACGAGATGACCGACATCAAGCGCCTGTTCACGCCGGAGTTCCGCAACCGCCTGGATTCGATCATCAGCTTCCGCTCGCTCGATGAGGAAATCATCATGCGCGTGGTCGACAAGTTCCTGATCCAGCTCGAGGAACAGCTGCACGAGAAGAAGGTCGACACGCTCTTCACCGACGCGTTGCGCAAGCATCTCGCGAAGCATGGCTTCGACCCGCTGATGGGCGCGCGGCCGATGCAGCGGCTGATCCAGGACACGATCCGGCGCGCGCTGGCCGACGAACTGCTGTTCGGCAAGCTGCTCAACGGCGGCCACGTGACCGTCGACGTCGACGAAAGCGACAAGGTGCAGTTGTCGTTCGACAAGCTGGCGAATCCGCCGCACAAGCCGAACGAAGAGACGGTCGAAGTCGAGTAAGCGATAATTCGTTGTTCATGCGAACGGCGCGGGAAGTTCTCCGCGCCGTTTCGTTTTATCCGGCGCCGGCGGCGCGATGGTGGTGCAGGGGAGTGGTAACGCAGTGACACAACAACAACGATCGTTCGACGCTATCGTCGCGCGCGAACAAGGGTTGCGCCACGCGCTGACGTCGGGGCAGATGGCGATGATCGCGATCGGCGGCGCGATCGGCACGGGGCTGTTTCTCGGCAGCGGGTTCGCGATCGGGCTCGCGGGCCCGAGCGTGCTGGTGTCCTATGCGATCGGCGCGCTGATCGCGCTGCTGCTGATGGGCGCGCTCGCGGAAATGACCGTCGCGCATCCGACGGCCGGCTCGTTCGGCGCCTATGCCGAGCATTACGTCGGCCCGCTCGCGGGCTTCCTGGTGCGCTACGCGTACTGGTTCGCGGTCGTGTTCGCGATCGGCACCGAGATCAGCGCGATCGCGGTATTCATGAAGTACTGGTTCCCGGCCGTGCCCGGCTGGTACTGGGTCATCGGCTTCTCCGCGCTGCTGATCTCGGTGAACCTCGCGAGCGTCACGCTGTACGGGACGGTCGAATACGCGTTCTCGCTGCTGAAGATCGCGGCGATCGTCGTGTTCATCGTGCTCGGTGCGTATCTCGTGTGGGCGGCGCCGGTCGCATCGGGCATCGGTTTCGCGAACTACACCGCGCACGGCGGCTTCATGCCGAAGGGGCCGTGGGGTACGTGGGTCGCGGTGATCGTCGCGATCTTCAGCTACATGAGCATCGAAGCGGTCGCGATCGCGGCCGGCGAGGCGCGCGATCCGCAGCACGCGGTCACGCGCGCATTCCGCTCGACCGTGTTCCGGCTCGTGCTGTTCTACCTGCTGACGCTCGCGCTGATGCTCGCGATCGTGCCATGGACGCAGGCCGGCACCGACGAAAGCCCGTTCGTGAAGGTGATGGCCGCGACGCACGTGCCGTATGCGGCCGGCGTGATCAACTTCGTGCTGTTGATCGCGGCGCTGTCGGCGATGAACAGCCAGCTCTACGTGACGACGCGGATGATGTTCAGCCTGTCGCGCGCGCGCCTCGCGCCCGCGGTGTTCGGCCGGCTCGGCGCGAACGGCGTGCCGCGGGCGGCGCTGTGGATCTCGACGAGCGGCGTCGCGGTGGCGGCCGTGCTGGTCGCGCTCGCGCCCGACACCGCGTTCACGGTGATGATGGCGATCGCGATGTTCGGCGCGCTGTTCACGTGGCTGATGATCTTCGTCACGCACCTGCGGTTCCGTGCGCGGTATCGCGGCCCCGCGCTCGCGTTCCGGATGTGGGGGCACCCGTTCGGCAGCCTGCTCGGCGCGGGGCTCGTCGCCGCGATCCTGCTGACGACCGCTTTCACGCGCGAATTCCGGATGACGATGGTGGTCGGCGTCGTGTTCGTCGTGCTGCTGACGCTCGCCTACGCGCTGCATTACCGGCACCAGCACGCGCGCTGATCGTGGCGGCGCGGGCACTCGCGCCGTTCGTCACACTCGCTAAGGTTCCGTTAAGCGAGCTGCGCCTACATTCGATCCTGTCTGCATGGCGTGCCGATCCGCACCGGCGCGCCGCTTCCTGCAAAAAGGGGTTCGAATGAACACACTGCCCGAAATCACGCTCGCGTTCTGGATCATGAAGATCTGCGCGACGACGCTCGGCGAAACGGGCGGCGACCTGCTGTCGATGACGCTGAACGTCGGCTACGCGGTGAGCTCGATCCTGCTGTTCGGTTTCTTTCTCGTGACGCTGGGCGCCCAGCTCAGGACGACGCGCTATCGCCCGGCGATCTACTGGGCCGTGATCGTCGCGACGAGCACGGCCGGCACGACGATGTCCGACTTCATGGATCGCACGCTCGGCCTCGGCTATGCGGCCGGCTCGTCGATCCTCGTCGCGATCCTGCTGGCGATCTTCGCGGTCTGGCGCCTCAGCGGCGAATCGCTGTCGGTCGACCTGATCCGTACGCGCAAGGTCGAGCTGCTGTACTGGATCGCGATCCTGTTCTCGAACACGCTCGGCACCGCGCTGGGCGACTTCCTCGCGGACAGCTCGGGGCTCGGCTTCGGCGGCGGCGCACTGCTGATCGGCGGGCTGCTTGCGGTGATCGTGCTCGCGCACTACTTCACGCGAATCTCCGGCGTGCTGCTGTTCTGGGCCGCGTTCGTGCTCACGCGTCCGTTCGGCGCGACGGTCGGCGACCTGCTGACGAAGCCGGTCGCGAAGGGCGGCCTCGCGCTCGGCACGGTCGGCTCGTCGGCCGTGCTGCTCGGCGTGCTGGTCGCGATGGTCGTCTATGCAAGCATCGCGCAGGCGCGGCGTCGCGAACCGGCGCCCGCGCGGATCGCGCAACCGGCCGGCAAGTGACGGTGCGTGAAAAGGAAAGGGGCCACTCAGCGTGGCCCCTTTTCTCATGCTGCGTGGCTCAGTGGCGGCCGGTGCTGCCGAAGCCGCCTTCGCCGCGATCGCTCTCGGTGAATTCGTCGACGATGTTGAACTGTGCCTGCACGACCGGCACGATCACGAGCTGCGCGAGGCGTTCAAACGGGTTCAGCACGAACTCGGTCTGGCCGCGGTTCCACGTCGAGACCATCAACTGGCCCTGGTAGTCGGAATCGATCAGGCCGACGAGGTTGCCGAGCACGATCCCGTGCTTGTGGCCGAGGCCCGAGCGCGGCAGGATCAGCGCCGCATAGCCGGGGTCCGCAAGGTGGATCGCGAGGCCCGTCGGCACGAGCGTAGTTTCGCCCGGCTGCAGCGTGACCGGTGCGTCGAGGCACGCGCGCAGATCGAGGCCGGCGCTGCCGGTGGTCGCGTAGGCGGGCAGGTAGTCGCGCATGCGCGCGTCGAGAATCTTCAGGTCGAGTTTCATGCGGTCGTCGAATCGGTCGGGAAGGGCGCGGCGGCTATGGCCGCCGCGCGGGATCAGATCAGGCGGTTGTCGGGCAGGCGCTTCGCGATTTCCGCGACGAGCGCATGCGCGAGTTCGTCCTTCGGGGCGCGCGGCAGGCGCGTGAGACCGGCGGCCTCGAACAGCACGACTTCGTTGTCGTCGCGGCCGAACGTCAGCGGGCCGAGATTGCCGACGAGCAACGGCACATTCTTGCGCTTGCGCTTCTCGTCGCCATGCACGTCGAGGTCGCCGCTTTCGGCCGCGAAGCCGACGCAGAACGGCGCGTCGGGCAGCGCGGCGACCGACGCGAGGATGTCGGGATTCTCGACGAACGCGAGCGCCGGCATCTTGCGGTCGGTCGTCTTCTTCATCTTGTGCTCGGCCGGCTGGTCGACGCGCCAGTCGGCGACCGCGGCCACCGCGATGAAGATGTCGGCGTCGGCCACCGCATGCATCACCGCGTCGTACATCTGCTGCGCGGTCTGCACGTCCTGGCGGTACACGCCCCACGGCGTGTCGAGCGCGACCGGCCCGGCGACGAGATGCACGTCGGCGCCGGCCTGTTGCGCGGCGCGCGCGAGCGCGAAACCCATCTTGCCGCTGGAGCGGTTCGTCAGCCCGCGCACCGGGTCGAGCGGTTCGAACGTCGGCCCGGCCGTGATCAGCACGCGGCGGTGCGCGAGCACCTTCGGCGCGAAGTGCGCGACGATCGCTTCATAGATCGCTTCGGGCTCGAGCATGCGGCCGTCGCCGACTTCGCCGCACGCCTGCGCGCCCGAATCCGGGCCGAGCACCGACACGCCGTCCGCGCGCAATTGCGCGGCGTTGCGTTGCGTGGCCGGGTTCTGCCACATCTGGCGGTTCATCGCGGGGACGACGAGCAGCGGACAGTCGCGCGCGACGCACAGCGTCGACAGCAGATCGTCGGCGAACCCGTGCGCGAGCTTCGCGAGGAAATCCGTCGACGCGGGCGCGATCACGATCGCGTCGGCTTCGCGCGACAGGTCGATGTGCGCCATGTTGTTGTCGATACGCGCGTCCCATTGGCTCGTATAGACGGGCCGGCCCGACAGCGCCTGCATCGTGATGGGCGTGATGAACTGGGTGGCGGCGTCGGTCATCGCGACCTGCACGGTCGCGCCGGCCTTCACGAGCAGCCGCGTGAGTTCGGCGATCTTGTAGCAGGCGATGCCGCCCGTCAGGCCGAGAACGAGGTGTTTTCCTGCAAGTTCTGCGTGTGCCAACTCAGGCCTCCTGGGGTCAAACGGAACGGCCGGCGCGAAGCCGGCCGTCGACACGGAGTATGCGCGCTCAGCGCGCGCCGCGCACGCGCCGCAGCTCGTCGTAGATCAGCAGGACCGCGCCGACCGTGATCGCGGAATCGGCAAGGTTGAACGCCGGGAAGTGCCACGCGCCGAGGTGGAAATCGAGGAAGTCGATCACGTGACCGTAGACGAGCCGGTCGATCACGTTGCCGAGCGCGCCGCCGAGGATCAGCGCGAGCGACACGCTGAACAGCCGCTGGTGGCCGTGGCGCTTCAGCAGGAAGCAGATCACGAGCGTCGCGCCGACGCCGAGCGCGGTGAACGCCCAGCGCTGCCAGCCGCTCGCGGTCGACAGGAAGCCGAACGCGGCGCCGCGGTTGTACACCAGCACGAGGTTGAAGAACGACGTCAGCGCATGCTGCGCGCCGTACGCGAACGTTTTGAGGATCGCGATCTTCGACAGTTGGTCGAACAGGATCACGATCAGCGAAATGCCGAGCCAGGGCGCGAGCGCGCCGCTGGCCGGTTTCGACAGGGTCTTCGCCATATTTAAGCAGCGCTCCGGATTTCGCCGTTTTCAAACAGGTTCGAGAAGCAGCGGCCGCACAGCGTCGGGTGCTCGGCGTGCGCGCCGACATCTTCGCGGTAGTGCCAGCAGCGCTCGCACTTCTGGTACTTCGACGCGGCTACGTCGACGCTTTCCTGCGCTTCGTCGTCGACCTTGACGACCGTCGCGGCCGACGTGATCAGCACGAACTTCAGGTCGTCGCCGAGGCTCGTCAGCGCGTCGTAGCGTGCGCCGCTCGCATGCACGGCCACTTCGGCCTGCAGCGACGAACCGATGCGGTTCGCGGTGCGCGCTTCTTCGAGCGCCTTCGTCACGTTGCCACGCACGTCGCGCAGCAGCGCCCACTTCTCGATCAGCGCGGCCGAGCCGGCGACTTCCGGATACGCATAGTAGGTTTCCGTGAAGATCGTGTCGCTCGCCGGCTGGAACACCTTCCACGCTTCTTCCGCCGTGAACGACAGGAACGGCGCGAGCACGCGCAGCAGCCCGTGCGTCAGGTGGTACAGCGCGGTCTGCGCGGAGCGGCGCGCGCGCGAATCGGCGGCGCTCGTGTACAGGCGGTCCTTCAGCACGTCGAGGTAGAAGCCGCCGAGATCTTCCGAGCAGTACGTCTGCAGCTTCGCGACGACCGGGTGGAATTCGTACTTCTCGTAGTGGCCGAGCAGCTCCGTCTGCAACTGCTGCGAGAACGCGACCGCATAGCGGTCGATCTCGAGCCATTCGTCGACCGGCACCGCATGCTGAGCGAAGTCGAAATCCGACAGGTTCGCGAGCAGGAAACGCAGTGTGTTGCGGATGCGGCGATAGCCTTCCGTCACGCGCTTCAGGATTTCCTCGGAAATCGCGAGCTCGCCCGAGTAGTCGGTCGACGCGATCCACAGGCGGATGATCTCCGCGCCGAGGCGGTTCGCGACTTCATGCGGGTCGATGCCGTTGCCGAGCGACTTGCTCATCTTGCGGCCTTCACCGTCGACCGTGAAGCCGTGCGTGAGCAGGCCCTTGTACGGCGCGCGGCCGTCGATCATCGATGCGGTGAGCAGCGACGAGTGGAACCAGCCGCGATGCTGGTCCGAGCCTTCGAGGTACAGGTCGGCCGGGAACTGCAGCTGATCCTTGTGCGAGCCGCGCAGCACGTGCCAGTGCGTCGTGCCCGAGTCGAACCACACGTCGAGCGTGTCACGGTTCTTTTCGTACAGGTTCGCGTCGTCGCCGATCAGCTCGCGCGGGTCGAGCGATTGCCACGCCTCGATGCCCGACTGTTCGACGCGCTTCGCGACTTCCTCGAGCAGCTCGAGCGTGCGCGGGTGCAGCTCGCCGGTTTCCTTGTGCACGAAGAACGCCATCGGCACGCCCCACTGGCGCTGGCGCGACAGCGTCCAGTCCGGACGGTTCGCGATCATGCTGAACAGGCGCTGCTTGCCCCACGACGGATAGAACGCGGTCGCGTCGACGCCTTCGAGCGCCGTTTCGCGCAGCGTCTTGCCGCCGTCTTGCGGCGTCACGTCCATGCCGGCGAACCACTGCGACGTCGCGCGGTAGATGATCGGCGTCTTGTGGCGCCAGCAGTGCATGTAGCTGTGCGTGTACTTCTCGCTGCGCAGCAGCGAGCCGGCCGCGTTCAGCGCGTCGACGATCTTCGGGTTCGCATCCCAGATCGACAGGCCGCCGAACAGCGGCAGCGATTCGATGTAGCGGCCGTCGCCCATCACCGGGTTGATGAAGTCGGAATCGGTCATCCCGTGCGCCTTGCACGACATGAAGTCTTCAATACCGTACGCGGGCGACGAGTGCACGACGCCGGTACCGGTGTCGGTCGTCACGTAGTCGCCGAGGTAGACGGGCGCGGTGCGCTTGTAGCCGGGGTGGGCCGATGCGAGCGGGTGGTGGAAGCGCAGGTTCGCGAGCTTCACGCCGGGCGCGGTCGCGACGATGCGGCCCGTGAGCTTGAAGTCGGTCATGCAGGCTTCGACGCGTTCTTCCGCGATGATCAGCAGCCCGCGCTCGGTGTCGACCAGCGCGTAGATGATTTCCGGATGGAGGTTCAGCGCCTGGTTGGCGGGGATCGTCCACGGCGTGGTGGTCCAGATCACGATGCCGCCCTCGGCGCGCGGCAGTGCCGGCAGGCCGAACGCGTGCGCGGTCTTTTCCGGTTCCGCGAACGCGAACATCACGTCGATCGTCGGGTCGGTGCGATCCTTGTACTCGACTTCCGCTTCCGCGAGCGCCGAGCCGCAGTCGAAGCACCAGTTCACCGGCTTCAGCCCGCGGTACACGTAGCCCTTCTCGATGATCTTGCCGAGCGCGCGGATTTCTTCCGCCTCGTTCACGAAGTTCATCGTCTTGTACGGGTTGGCCCAGTCGCCGAGCACGCCCAGGCGCTTGAAGCCGACCTTCTGCTTCTCGATCTGCTCGGTCGCGTACGCGCGCGCCTTGCTCATCACTTCGGCCGCCGGCAGCGACTTGCCGAACTGCTTCTCGATCTGGATCTCGATCGGCATCCCGTGGCAATCCCAGCCCGGCACGTACGGCGCGTCGAAGCCGGCCATGTTGCGCGACTTGACGACGATGTCCTTCAGGATCTTGTTGACCGCGTGGCCGAGGTGGATGTCGCCGTTCGCATAGGGCGGGCCGTCGTGCAGGATGAACTTCGGGCGGCCCTGGCTGGCCGCGCGGATCTTCTCGTAGATGCCGCGCTCTTCCCACTCCTTGACCCACTGCGGCTCGCGCTTGGGCAGGTCGCCGCGCATCGGGAACGGCGTGTCGAGCAGGTTGACCGGATACTTGGCCTGCGGTTTCGAATCGGCTTTCTTGTTGCTCATGATGGGATCGCTATCTAAATCGGGGGACGCTCGGGCGTCGTGAATCGGGTAGGCGCGCGCGAGGGCAGCGCGAGGGTGCGGCGCGAGGCGCCGCCGTCCGGATCAGCTAATTCGGTCGGTGGCCGACGTCGCGAAGCCCGTCGCGCGGCTGCCCGGCGCATGGTCGCGTTCGGTGAAGTAGGCGCGGGCATTCGCGACGTCCAGCGCGATCGCGCGCGACAGCGCCTCGAGATCGTCGAATTTCGCCTCGTCGCGCAGCTTCTTCAGGAATTCGACACGGATCAGCTTGCCGTACGCGTTGCCGTGCCAGTCGAGCAGATGAACTTCGAGCAGCACGCGGCCCGAATCGTCGACGGTCGGGCGCAGCCCGAGGCTCGCGACGCCCGGCAGCGGCTCGGGGCCGAGGCCGTGCACCTGCACGACGAAGATGCCCGCGAGCGCCGGCCGCTTGTGCTGGATCGGCAGGTTCAGCGTCGGGAAGCCGAGATCGCGGCCGAGCTTCAGCCCGTGCGCGACGTGGCCGCTGATCGCGTAGCCGTGGCCGAGCGCCTGCGCGGCCGCGTCGAGATCGCCCGCGGCGAGCGCCGCGCGCACGCCGGAGCTGGAAATGCGCGTGCCGTCGCTGCCGGCCACCGTACCCATCTGCTCGACCTCGAAGCCGTGCAGCTCGCCGGCCGCCTTCAGCGTGTCGAAGGTGCCCGCGCGCTTCGCGCCGTAGCAGAAATCGTCACCGACCATCATCCAGCGAGTGTGCAGCCCGTTCACCAGCGTGCGTTCGACGAACGCCTGCGGCGACTGGCTCGCGAAGGTGTGGTTGAAGTGCTCGACGACGACGCGGTCGACCCCGTGGTCGCGCAACGCTTCCAGTTTGTCGCGCAGCATCGCGATGCGCGGCGGTGCGCCGGCCGGATTGAAGAATTCGCGCGGGTGCGGCTCGAACGTCATCACGCACACGGGCAACCCGCGCGCATCCGCTGCCGCGCGCACGCGCGCGAGCAGGGCCTGGTGGCCGCGATGGACACCGTCGAAGTTGCCGATCGTCAGCGCGCACGGGGCGCGGCTCTCGGCGTTGGGCAGGCCGCGGAAGACTTTCACGATAGCGGATGCAGCGTCGGGGAATGGGCGGTGGGATGCCGCAAAGCAGAAGATTATAAACGTTCGGGCGGGCCGACGGCCGAGAAGGCGGGAAACCCGAGGGCGAATGGTAAAATTCGCGGATGAAAAAACTCGTGATCCTGATTTCCGGTCGCGGCAGCAACATGGAGGCCATCGTCCGCGCGTGCGCGCAGGAACGCTGGCCGGCCGAGATTGCCGCCGTGATCGCCAACCGGCCCGATGCGGCCGGACTGGCTTTTGCCGCGTCGCACGGGGTGGCGACGGCGGTGGTCGACCACCGGTCGTTCGACGGCCGCGACAGCTTCGACGCGGCGCTCGCCGCCGAGATCGACCGTTTCTCGCCCGATCTCGTGGTCCTGGCCGGCTTCATGCGCATCCTCACGCCCGCATTCGTCAGACGATACGAAGGCCGGCTGCTCAACATCCATCCGTCGCTGCTGCCGAGCTTCAAGGGTATCCACACGCACCAGCAGGCGCTGGATGCGGGCGTCGCGCTGCATGGCGCGAGCGTGCATTTCGTCATTCCCGAGCTCGACAGCGGCGCGATCGTCGCGCAGGGCGCGGTGCCGGTGCGTGCCGGCGACGACGCGGCCGCGCTCGCGCGGCGCGTGCTGACGGTCGAGCACGTGCTGTATCCGCGTGCGGTGCGCTGGTTCGTCGAGGGGCGCCTGCGCCTCAAGGACGGCCGTGCAGTGGTCGCGCCCGAAGAGGCGCGCTGGATTTTCGCGGATCAACCGCAAACCGAAACGAGTGAGGGCGTATGAAGCTGCACGGATTCCTGATTGGCCAGACCGAAACCCTGCTCGCCGAGGTGCTGAAGTTCGCCGGCCCCGCCGACGCGACGACGAGCCGGTTCTTCCGCGCGCACCCGAAGCTCGGGCATGCGGAGCGCGGCGTGATCGCCGAGGCCGTGTTCGCGGTGCTGCGCCGGAAGATGGAGTTCTCGCATCTGGCCGAGAGCGGCACCGGCACGCCCGCGCGGCGTCTCACGCTGCTCGGCCTGATGCAGACGATGGGGCGCAATGCGCTGAAGCCGTTCCTGTCCGACACCGAGTCCGCGTGGCTCGAGCACGTGTCGAAGATCGATCCGGCGAGCCTGCCCATGCGCATTCGCACGAACCTGCCCGACTGGATTCACCAGGCGCTGTCGGAGCGTTTCGACGCCGAGGAACTCGCGCAGCTCGCCGCCGCGCTGAACTACCCGGCGCCGCTCGACCTGCGTGCCAACGCGCAGAAGGCGACCCGCGACCAGGTGATCGAAGCGCTGCGCGTGAGCGGCATCGAAGCGGGCGCGACGCCGTTCGCGCCGTTCGGCGTGCGCGTGGTCGGCAAGCCGGCGCTGACGCGCCTGAAGCTGTTCGAGGAAGGCGCGATCGAGGTACAGGACGAAGGCAGCCAGCTGCTGTGCTCGCTGGTCGCGCCGCGCCGCGGTGAAATGGTCGTCGATTTCTGCGCGGGCGCGGGCGGCAAGACGCTCGCACTCGGCGCGATGATGCGCTCGACCGGGCGCCTCTATGCGTTCGACATCTCGGAGAAGCGTCTCGCGAAGCTGAAGCCGCGCCTTGCGCGCAGCGGGCTGTCGAACGTGAACCCGGTGCTGATCGACAGCGAGCACGACGCGAAGATCAAGCGGCTCGCCGGCAAGATCGACCGTGTGCTGGTCGATGCGCCGTGCAGCGGCCTCGGCACGCTGCGCCGCAATCCGGACCTGAAGTGGCGCCAGACGCGCACGGCGATCGACGAGCTGACGCCGAAGCAGGCGTCGATCCTCGCGAGCGCCGCGCGGCTCGTGAAGAAGGGCGGCCGGCTCGTCTACGCGACCTGCAGCGTGCTCGACGCCGAGAACGAGCGCATCGTCGAACAGTTCCTGGCCGATCATCCGGAGTTCACGCTGGTGCCGGCGCAGCAGGTGCTGGCCGACCAGCGCATCGAGCTCGAGACGGGCGACTACCTGTCGCTGTGGCCGCACCGTCACGCGACCGACGGCTTCTTCGCCGCGGTGCTCGAGCGCCGCGCCGCGCAGTAACGACTGCCCGGACGGACGATGGAGAATTTGCAGAGCCGCCTGCTGTCGCACCGGCTGGAATCGGTGATTCGCGATTTCCACCAGCCGGTGATGATCTGGCAGGCGGCGATCCTCATCGGTGCGCTGTGTTTCGCGTGGGTGGCCGCGCGCTTCGTGCACGGCCGGATCGATGCGCGGCGCCGGGCGGCCGGGCGTGCGCCTGGCGCGGGCGCGCAAAGCCTGAAACGTGCGTTGTTTCCGCTGTTCGGCAGCGTGTTCGTCGGCGGCGCGCAACTCGCGTTCGACCCGTTCATGTCGACGTCGCTGCTGTCGCTCGCGCTCGTGCCGCTGTTCGGCATCGGGCTGATCTACCTGCTGTTCTTCTTCGCGCGGCGCGTGTTCGCGCGCGACGGTCACACGCACGCGTGGCTGTCGATCGTCGAGAAGATCGTGTCGACCGTCGTGTGGGCCGCGATGGTGATGACCGTGCTCGGCATCCAGCGCGACGTGCTGGGCTGGCTCGACAGCGTGCAGTTCCGGGTCGCGACCGCGCACCTCACGCTGCTGTCGGTGATCTCCGGCGCGCTGTGGGTGTGCGTGACGCTGATGGTCGCGATGTGGCTCGGCTCGGTGCTCGAGGATCGCCTGTCGCGCGCGAGCACGCTCGACGCGAACCTGAAGGTCGTACTGTCGCGGGTCGGCCGTGCGCTGCTCGTGTTCGCGGCGATCCTGATCGGGCTGTCGCTGGTCGGCATCGACGTGACGGTGCTCGGCGTGTTCGGCGGCGCGGTGGGCGTCGGCCTCGGGTTCGGGCTGCAGAAGATCGCCAGCAACTACGTGTCGGGCTTCATCATCCTGCTCGACCGCTCGCTGCGGCTCGGCGATGCGATCAGCGTCGGCGGGCTGCAGGGCGTCGTCACGCAGATCCGCACGCGCTACACGGTCGTGCGCGGCCTTGACGGCAACGAGACGCTGATCCCGAACGAGAAGCTGATCACCGACGTCGTGCAGAACCAGTCGTCCTACCTGACGCGCGGCTACGCGAAAGTCGCGGTGCAGGTCGCGTACACGAGCGACGTCGAGCAGGCACTCGCGTTGCTCGCCGACGCCGCGAAGGACGTGCCGCGCGTGCTGGCCGAGCCGGCGCCGACGCCGTACCTCGTGGGGTTCGGCGCGGACGGCATCGATCTCGAGCTCGGCTTCTGGATCGAGGATTCGGCGAAAGGCACGTCGGGCGTGCGCTCGAGCGTGAACCGCAACATCTGGCGGCTGTTCAGCGAGCACGGGATCTCGATTCCGTTTCCGCAGCGCGAAGTGCGCGTGGTCGGGCTGCCGGACGGCTTTCCCGCGGCGGCGGGCGTGGCGGCCGGGCCCGATCCGGCGCTTGTCGATGGTGCGCTGGACGGGCGCGCGCCGGCGGCGTAGCGGCCACGGGCGGTCAATCGTACCGATTCCGCGGTCGAAACCGGATCGCGGGCCTTTCCCAGTCCGCACATGGACCGCGCGGATTGCGTCAGGGCAAGAAAATATTCATTTTTTACAAAGACTTGGAACGGTTGAAGTAAAATTCTGGTCTACACGCGGTATGCTTTCATTCTTCTGACGCCGGTGCGGCGTCGCTCTCATCACAGGTAACTGCCTTGTTGAATTCCCTGCTCGATTTTCTTTCCCACGGGCTCCTGCGTTTTTCGTGGTGGCAGGTCGCGTTGTTCGCGCTCGCCGTCACGCACGTCACGATCATCGGCGTGACCGTCTACCTGCACCGCTGCCAGGCGCACCGCGCGCTGGAGCTGCATCCGATCGCGAGCCACTTCTTCCGTTTCTGGCTGTGGATGACCACCGGCATGCTGACCGGCCAGTGGGCCGCGATTCACCGCAAGCACCACGCGAAGTGCGAGACCGAGGAAGATCCGCACAGCCCGCAGACGCGCGGCATCTGGAAGGTGTTCCTCGAGGGCGCCGAGCTGTATCGCGCGGAAGCGAAGAACGAAGAGACGATGCGCAAGTTCAGCCACGGCACGCCGAACGACTGGCTCGAGCGCAACGTCTACTCGAAGTACCCGATTCTCGGCATCAGCATGATGATGGTGATCGACGTCGCGCTGTTCGGCGTGCTCGGCCTCACCGTGTGGGCCGTGCAGATGGTGTGGATCCCGTTCTGGGCGGCGGGCGTCGTCAACGGCTTCGGTCACTTCTGGGGCTATCGCAACTTCAACTCGGCCGACGCGAGCACGAACCTGTTCCCGTGGGGCATCGTGATCGGCGGCGAAGAGCTGCACAACAACCATCACACGTTCGCGACGTCGGCGAAGCTGTCGAACAAGTGGTACGAGTTCGACATCGGCTGGATGTACATCCGCATCATGTCGGCATTCGGTCTCGCTAAGGTGAAGAAGGTCGCGCCGACGCCGCGCCTGAACAAGCCGAAGACGGTGCTCGACCAGGAAACGCTGCAAGCCGTGCTGTCGAACCGCTACGAAGTGATGGCGCGTTACGGCAAGGCCGTGAAGCGTGCGTACCGCCAGGAGCTCGCGCACCTGAAGGAACTCGGTTCGAGCGAGAAGTACCAGTTGATGCGCGGCGCGCGCAAGTGGTTCCACAAGGACGCCGACGGCCTCGACGAGCCGCAGAAGAAGCTGCTGCCGGAAATCTTCGCGAATAGCCAGAAGTTGCATACGTACTTCCAGCTGCGCCAGGATCTCGCCGCGATCTGGGATCGTTCGACCGCGTCGCGCGAACAGCTTCTCGCGCAATTGCAGGATTGGTGCCATCGCGCAGAACAAAGCGGCATCAAGGCGCTGCAGGAATTCGCGACACGCCTGCGTCGCTACGCCTGATTCGAAATCGATTAGAATCTCAGGACGTCACAAACCCCGCGTTGGCGGGGTTTTTTCATTTGGGCCGCCGGTTTTTGACGGACCGGCAGCACCGGGATTGGTATGAGGCTTGGGATCAGAGTAAGCGCTAAAGCGCTAACTTGGGTCGACAGGAGATATGGAGATGCAATCGACGATCAAACCCGTCGAGTACGACCGGCCCGTCGCAGCAGGGACCGTGTGCGGCGTCGGACAGGCATGGGCCAAGGTGCCCGACGCGCCGTCCGCCGAGGAGCGCGCTGCGCTGAAGGCACGCATCAAGGCGCTGCTCGCCCGTGAAAAGGCCGTGCTCGTCGCCCACTACTACGTGGATGCCGAACTGCAGGAGCTGGCCGACGAAACGGGCGGCTGCGTGGCCGATTCGCTCGAAATGGCCCGCTTCGGCCGTGACCACGACGCGCAGACGCTGGTCGTCGCCGGCGTGCGCTTCATGGGCGAAACCGCGAAGATCCTGAGCCCGAACAAACGGATCCTGATGCCCGATCTCGATGCGACCTGTTCGCTCGACCTCGGCTGCCCGGTCGACGAATTCTCGGCGTTCTGCGATGCGCATCCGGACCGTACCGTCGTCGTCTACGCGAACACCAGCGCGGCCGTGAAGGCGCGCGCGGACTGGATGGTCACGTCGTCGATCGGTCTCGAGATCGTGGCGGACCTGCACGCGCGCGGCGAAAAGATCATCTGGGCGCCGGACCGTCATCTCGGCAGCTATATCCAGAAAAAGACCGGCGCGGACATGCTGCTGTGGCAGGGCTCGTGTCTCGTCCACGACGAATTCAAGGGCATCGAGCTCGACCTGCTGCGCGCCGAATATCCGGACGCGAAGGTGCTCGTCCACCCCGAGTCGCCGGAAAACGTCGTGGCGCAGGCCGACGTCGTCGGTTCGACCACGCAATTGATCGACGCGGCCGTCAAGTTCGATGCGAAGCGCTTCATCGTCGCGACCGATCTCGGCATCCTGCACAAGATGCAGCTTGCCGCGCCCGGCAAGACCTTCATTGCCGCGCCGACGGCCGGCAACAGCGCGACCTGCAAGAGCTGCGCGCACTGTCCGTGGATGGCGATGAACGGCCTCGCGAACCTCGCCGACGTGCTCGAACGCGGTCACAACGAGATTTTCGTCGATCCCGCGATCGGCGAGCGTGCGCGTTTGCCGATCGACCGGATGCTCGAATTCGCGGCCGCGCACAAGAAGCGTGTGCAGGCGAGCGGCGATCTGCAGCGCGACCAGTCGCTGTTCGCGAACGTGGGGGCGGCATGAGCAACGCCGTATCCCCGCTGTTCGAAGCCGTTCGCGCCCAATACGGCGCGGCATTCGACGAAGCGATCGCGCGCAACGTAGGCGACGCGATCGCCGAAGACGTCGGCACCGGCGACCAGACCGGGAGGCTCGTGCCGGCCGGCGAGCGCCGCCGCGCGCGGATCATCGTGCGCGAGGAAGCCGTGCTGTGCGGCGTGCCGTGGTTCGAGGGCGTGATCGCCCGGATCGATCCGTCGATCGTCGTGCAATGGCGCTATCGCGAAGGCGACCGGATGACGCCTGATTCGACCGTCTGCGAACTCGAAGGGCCGGCGCGCGCGCTGCTGACGGCCGAGCGCAACGGGCTGAACTTCCTGCAACTGCTGTCGGGTGTCGCGACGGCGACGCGCCGTTACGTCGAACGCGTCGAAGGCACGCGCGCGAAGATCCTCGATACGCGCAAGACGCTGCCGGGGCTGCGGCTCGCGCAGAAGTACGCAGTGCGCGTGGGCGGCGGCGAAAACCAGCGGCTCGCGCTGTACGACGGCATCCTGATCAAGGAGAACCACATCGCGGCGGCAGGCGGTGTCGGCGAGGCGCTCGATGCGGCGTTCGCGCTGGAGTCGGGTGTGCCGGTGCAGATCGAAGTCGAGACGCTCGCGCAGCTCGACACGGCGCTCGCGCATCGCGCGCAGTCGGTGCTGCTCGACAACTTCACGCTCGACATGATGCGCGAAGCGGTGCGCGTCGCGGATGGCAAGGCCGTGCTCGAAGTCTCCGGCGGCGTCAATTTCGATACGGTGCGTGCGTTCGCGGAGACGGGCGTCGATCGGATCTCGATCGGCGCGCTGACGAAGGACGTGCGGGCGACCGACTATTCGATGCGAATCGTCGACTGACCGAACGTCATCCGATCAGACAAAAAGCCGTTGGCGCGCAAACGCCAACGGCTTTTTTTGTGCTGCGGCGGCGGCCGGGAAGGGCGGCGCGCCGCTCAGCGGCGCACGCGCGGCGTGAGTACGCTCGGCAACGCCTTCGGCAGCGTATGCGGCCAGTCGCGGCTGTAGTGCAGCCCGCGGCTTTCGCGGCGGGAGTGCGCACTCTTGACGATCAGCGTAGCCACGTCGACGAGGTTGCGCAGTTCGAGCAGATCGCGTGTCACGCGGAAGTTCGCGTAGTACTCGTGGATCTCGTCGCGCAGCAGCGACAGGCGATGTTTCGCGCGTTCGAGGCGCTTGTCGGTGCGCACGATGCCGACGTAGTTCCACATCAGGCGGCGCAGTTCGTCCCAGTTGTGTGCGACGACGACTTCCTCGTCCGCATCCGACACACGGCTTTCGTCCCACGCGGGCAGCGTGGCCGGCGTGTCGGCGTCGAAGCCGGCCGCCTCGATCGCCTCGGCTGCCGCGCGGCCGATCACGAGACATTCGAGCAGCGAGTTGCTCGCGAGCCGGTTCGCGCCGTGCAGCCCCGTGTACGACGTTTCGCCGACCGCATACAGGCCGGCGAGATCGGTGCGCCCCGCGAGATCGGTGACGACGCCGCCGCACGTATAGTGCGCGGCCGGCACGACGGGAATCGGCTGTTTCGCGATGTCGATGCCGAATTCGAGGCAGCGCGCATGAATCATCGGGAAGTGTTCGCGCAGGAACGTTTCCGGCTGATGGCTGATGTCGAGATACACGCAGTCGATCCCGCGCTTCTTGATCTCGAAGTCGATCGCGCGAGCGACGATGTCGCGCGGCGCGAGCTCCGCGCGCGGATCGTGCGAGGGCATGAAGCGGGTGCCGTCGGGCAGCTTCAGCAGGCCGCCTTCGCCGCGCACGGCCTCCGAAATCAGGAACGACTTCGCATACGGATGGAACAGGCAGGTCGGGTGGAACTGGATGAATTCCATGTTCGACACGCGACAGCCCGCCCGCCATGCCATCGCGATGCCGTCGCCGGTCGCGGTGTCGGGGTTCGTCGTGTACAGGTAGACCTTGCCGGCGCCGCCGGTGGCGAGCACGGTGTGCGGCGCCTCGATCGTGATCGTGCGGTCGTTGTCGACGTCGAGCGCATACAGGCCGTGACAACGGCGGCCGGGCAGGCCGAGCCGGTCGGACGTGATCAGGTCGATCGCGTGGTGGTTTTCGAAGAACGTGATGTTCGGATGCTGGCGCGCCCGCTCCGACAGCGTCGCGAGCACCGCATGGCCGGTCGCATCGGCCGCATGGATGATCCGCCGGTGGCTGTGGCCGCCTTCGCGCGTCAGGTGAAAGCCGAGTTCGGCCGCGTCGTCCTTCGTGAACGGTACGCCTTGCGAGATCAGCCATTCGATGGCTTCGCGGCCGTGCTCGACGATGTAGCGCGTCGCGCCTTCGTCGCACAGGCCGCCACCGGCGACCAGCGTGTCGTCGACGTGGTTCTCGATGCTGTCCGCCGAGTCGAGGACCGCCGCGATGCCGCCTTGCGCGTTATCGCTCGCCCCCTCCATCATCGAACGTTTCGCGATCAGTGCGACACGTCGCGTGCTGGCCAGGTTGAGTGCGACCGACAGCCCTGCCAGGCCGCTGCCGACGATCGCCACGTCGAATTTCATGCTGCATCTCCATCGTTACGCTTTTGATCTTGTGCGTTCCGGCGGCCGTGGCCGCGGAAAGGGGAGAGCATACCGCGTCGGGCTCGAGCGTGCGCGCAAAACACGCGCAAAACAAAAAGCCCCGCATGTGCGGGGCTTTTCGGTCGCCGTCAGGCTGGCAGAAACCGGAGATTACTTGATCTTGGTTTCTTTGTATTCCACATGCTTGCGGACGACGGGATCGAACTTCTTGATCGCCATCTTTTCCGGCATGTTGCGCTTGTTCTTCGTGGTCGTGTAGAAGTGACCCGTACCAGCGGTCGACTCAAGCTTGATCTTGTCGCGGGCGCCTTTTGCCATGATTGTGCTCCTTGGGCTTAGGCTTCGCCGCGTGCGCGCAGGTCAGCGAGCACGGAATCGATGCCGTTCTTGTCGATCAGGCGCAGGCCGGCGTTCGAGACGCGCAGGCGCACCCAGCGGTTTTCGCTCTCAACCCAGAACCGGCGGTTTTGCAGGTTCGGGAGGAAGCGGCGCTTCGTCTTGTTGTTGGCGTGGGAAACGTTGTTGCCGCTCATCGGCGCTTTCCCAGTTACTTGGCATACGCGTGCCATGAGAGCACTCCTAATACGCTAAATTCGGGGTTCGATCGCCGGTGAAGGTTCCATCGCACCGCCACGTGATCCATGGCTGCACTCAGAACGCCGTAGCCCTTACAGACAAGGCCCTTCGATGGCTAGAACTGGTTGGAAAAAAGACAGACGACGATTCTAGCAGAAAAAGTTCAGAAAAATCAAACCTAATTTCGCTTCGTCGTTGCGGCGCCCCGGGGTGGGTCGCCGGGCCACAGTCTACAGCCAACCGGCCCGCGCGAACGAGAAAGTATCGCTGACGCCGACGACGACATGATCGAGCAACCGTACGTCGACGAGTTCGAGCGCGTCCTTCAGCACGCGGGTCAGGCGGCGGTCTTCCGCGCTCGGCTGTACCGCGCCCGACGGATGGTTGTGCGCGACGATCAGCGCCGCGGCGTTGTGTTTCATCGCGCGGCGCACGATCTCGCGCGGATAGACGGCCATGCGCGTGAGCGAGCCGCGCGCGATTTCCTCCATGTCGATCAGGCGGTTGCGCGCGTCCAGATAGACCGCGATGAACACTTCGTACTGGCGCGTGCCGATCTTCAGTCGCAAACAATCCTCGACGGCGCCGGGCGAGTCGATCTGCATCCGTTCTTCCGCTTTCTCCACCAGCATGCGCCGCGCGATCTCGGTGACCGCGACGAGCCGCGCGGAGCGTGCGGGGCCGATGCCGGGGTGCGCCTCGAAATCGTCGGCGGTCGCTTCGAGCAGCCCGTGCAGCGTGCCGAACTGATCGACCAGTGCGCGGGCGGTGACGAATACATCGTGACCGGGCTTGCCGGTGCCGAGCAGCAGCGCGATCAGCTCGTCGTCGGTCAGCGCGGCCGGCCCGCGTTCCAGCAGCCGTTCGCGCGGCCGCTCGGGCCGCCAGTCGCCCGGACGGCGCCTGCGCCGGTTGATCGGGATGACGCGGCCGGGCGGATCGGCCGGCGTATCGGCGGTGTCGCGGCATTCGGCCGACGGCGGGATGGGGCAGGGAGACAGCATGGTCGGAACTCCATTGGCGGCGGGCGGCGTGCGCAACGTCGTCGCACTTTCCGCCTTGCACGCTCAGGTGACTTACAATATTGGCTTTGCGCCGGGCCATTCGGCCGTAGCGGGCGCCGACTGAACGAGTAATTCATGAGCCTCATCGATCTATCCGAAGTGAAGCCCGGTTCCCACGTCACATTGCATTACCGGCTGGCACTGGCCGACGGCGCCGACATCGTCAACACCTTCTCGGACAAGCCGGCCACGCTGTTGCTGGGCGCGGGGCAACTGGCGCCGTCGCTGGAACAGATTCTGCTCGGGCTCAGGGTCGGCGACCATTCGACTTTTCAGCTAGCCCCCGATCAGGGGTTCGGCCCCCGCAATCCGGACATGCTCCAGCGCGTGACGCTGTCGACGCTGCGCGAGAACGGGATGGTCGGCGACGATTTCACGCCGGGCGAACTCATCGAGTTCAATGCGCCGGATGGCGGTCGCTACGCGGGGGTGCTGAAGGAAGTCAGCGAGACTTCCGCGCTGTTCGACTTCAATCATCCGCTCGCGGGCCAGGCGCTCACGTTCGAAGTGAAAATCATCGGAATCCTGTAATCATGAGTACCACCGATACGCTGTCCGGGCAGACCGTCGCCGCCGACGCCGAAATCCTGCTGGCCCAGCCGCGCGGTTTCTGCGCGGGCGTCGACCGCGCGATCGAGATCGTCGAGCGCGCCATCGCGATGCACGGTGCGCCGATCTACGTGCGTCACGAAATCGTCCACAACAAGTACGTGGTCGAGGATCTGAAGAAGAAGGGCGCGATCTTCGTCGAGGAACTCGAGGAAGTGCCGGCCGGCAACACCGTGATCTTCAGTGCACACGGCGTGTCGAAGGCCGTGCGCGACGAGGCCGACGTGCGCGGGCTGCGCATTTACGACGCAACCTGTCCGCTCGTCACGAAGGTGCACGTCGAAGTGGCGAAAATGCGCCAGGACGGTGTCGACATCGTCATGATCGGGCACAAGGGCCATCCCGAAGTCGAAGGCACGATGGGTCAGGTGGAGCGCGGCATGCACCTCGTCGAAAGCGTCGAGGACGTGCAGAAGCTCGAACTCGCCGATCCCGAGCGCATCGCGCTCGTCACGCAGACGACGCTGTCCGTCGACGACGCGGCCGAGATCATCGGCGCGCTGAAGGCGAAGTATCCGAAGATCCGCGAGCCGAAGAAGCAGGACATCTGCTACGCGACGCAGAATCGCCAGGACGCGGTGAAGTTCATGGCGCCGCAATGCGACGTCGTGATCGTGGTCGGTAGTCCGAACAGCTCGAACTCGAGCCGGCTGCGCGAAGTGGCCGAAAAGCGCGGCGTGGCCGCGTACATGGTCGATGCACCGGACCAGATCGATCCCGCATGGGTCGCCGGCAAGCGCCGCATCGGCGTGACGGCCGGCGCGTCGGCGCCCGAGGTGCTCGCCCAGGCCGTGATCGCGCGGCTGCGCGAACTCGGCGTGCGCAACGTCCGCGCACTCGACGGCATCGAGGAAAACGTGTCGTTTCCGCTGCCGCGCGGGTTGAACCTGCCGCCCGCCGCCTGATTGCCGCATCGCACTCCGCGGAACACCGAAGCGCGCCCTCCCGGCGCGCTTTTTTTGTGCCTCGACATTCAAATCGCAACCATTATTCCCGGTCATGGTGCAACCCGGTTGCTCCGACTGCGCCCAATCGTGTCTCAAAATTGGTTGCAATGCAGGAAAACCCCATCGAATCAGGAATATTGGCGTCCTATAAATGGAGTTACAATGCGCCCGTTTTCAAGCCGGAATGGCTTTGAAATCGGGATTTGGCAAGGCGCGGGAGACCATTCAATGCATGTGAAGTTGGCTTACGCCGTGTCCGTCGCCGCGCCGGTTGCAATGCTTGCCGGCTGCAGCAAAAAGAGCGACGGCGAGGCGGGCAGGGAGGCCGCGGGGGGCGCGGCACCATCGGCCGGCGGCGTGCGCGTCGCCGGAGCCGGACGTGCGGCGCCATCGGCGCGCCGTATCGCGCAACTGGGCAGGGACAAGGAAAACGGGGCACGTTTGGCGAGTTTGACGATCGAGGAAATCCACGCGCGCGGCCTGGCGACCGGGCCGGCAGCGGGCATGCCGGCTGCGTCGCGGCCAGCCGCCGATCGACGGATGCCGGATGCTCACGGCCTGGCCGGCAGCGTGCCGAGGCCACTATCCCCCCTTCAATTCGATTCGACGAAACAGCGCGCCGCCGCGACCGACCGTGTCGCGACGCGCAGTCTGGTTCGTACGATGGATTCCGATGCAGTCCTGACGAAAGTCGGGCGCGGCTGTCGCAACGCCCTCGCCGGCGACGCGACGCGGAATCCGATCCGTCCTGGCGCGATGCTTGCATGGCACTGGACGGGCCAAGGCACGGATGCCGGGAAACCGGACGACGGCCGTCTCGGCATGCTGCCCCACGACTTCAAGGAGGCCACGAACACCGTCCTCGATGTCGTGACGATTTAGCGACGGGACTCATGACGGCACCGGAACAGTGCGGTGCCGTTTTTGTATCCGCTCCGGCGGCAGGTCCGGCCGTACAGGCCGGGCGGCGCGCGCCGGAACGATCCACCCTTACCGGTATCGACTAGTACCCGCAGTGTCGCCGAGAAGGCGCGATTCCTCGCTTACCCGCGGGGCGCAACGTCCTCCGGCAGCACGGGCCAAGGAGCTTTAAATGGATATTTTCGTCCAGCAGGTTCTCAACGGGCTGGTGCTCGGCAGTGTGTACGCCATCATCGCGTTGGGATACACGATGGTGTACGGCATTCTCGGCATCATCAACTTCGCGCACGGCGACGTGCTGATGATCGGCGCGATGGTCGCGCTGTCGGCCATCACCGTGCTGCAGAACCACTTTCCCGGACTCGGCAACGTCGCGACGCTGACGATCGGCCTGGGCATCGCCGCGGTCGTCTGTGCGTTCGTCGGCTTCACCATCGAACGCGTCGCATACCGGCCGCTGCGCCGCGCGCCGCGTCTCGCCCCGCTGATCACCGCGATCGGCGTGTCGATCCTGCTGCAGACCGCCGCGATGATCATCTGGTCGCGCAACCCGCTGCCGTTCCCGCAGTTGCTGCCGACCGACCCGATCAACGTGATCAAGGCCACCGACACGACCCCCGGCGCCGTGATCTCGGTGACTGAAATCGTGATCATCGCGGTCGCGTTCATCGTGATGGGCGGCCTGCTGCTGCTCGTGCACAAGACCAAGCTCGGCCGCGCGATGCGCGCGATCGCCGAAAGCCCGAATACGGCGAGCCTGATGGGCGTGAACCCGAACTTCGTGATCTCCGCGACGTTCATGATCGGCTCCGCGCTCGCCGCGCTGGCCGGCGTGATGATCGCGTCCGAATACGGCAACGTGCACTTCTACATGGGCTTCATCCCCGGCATGAAGGCGTTCACGGCCGCGGTGCTCGGCGGGATCGGCAACCTCGGCGGCGCGATGGTCGGCGGCGTGCTGCTCGGCCTGATCGAGCAGCTCGGGGCCGGCTACATCGGCAACCTCACGGGCGGCGTATTCGGCAGTAACTACCAGGACGTGTTCGCCTTCGTCGTGCTGATCATCGTGCTGGTGTTCCGCCCGTCGGGCCTGCTGGGCGAACGGGTCGCGGACCGCGCGTAACGGAAGGGGAGCAAACAACATGACATCCATTCAACCGATTGAATCGTCGACGTCGCTGGTCGAAGAGCGCAATACCGCCAAGACCGTCGTCATCGGCATCCTGACCGCCGCGTTCGTGATCGCCGCGCCGATCATCATCGGCTCGGCCGGCGGCAACTACTGGGTCCGCGTGCTCGACTTCGCGATGCTGTACGTGATGCTCGCGCTGGGCCTGAACGTGGTGGTCGGCTTCGCCGGCCTGCTCGACCTCGGCTACATCGCGTTCTACGCGGTGGGCGCCTACACGGCGGCGCTCCTGAGCTCGCCGCACCTGACCTCGCAGTTCGAGTGGATCGCGGCGCTCGCGCCGAACGGGCTGCACGTGCCGTTCCTGCTGATCGTGCCGATCGCGATGGCGCTGGCGGCGACCTTCGGGATCCTGCTCGGCGCGCCGACGCTGCGCCTGCGCGGCGACTACCTGGCGATCGTCACGCTCGGCTTCGGTGAAATCGTCCGGATCTTCATGAACAACCTCGACCGTCCGGTGAACATCACCAACGGCCCGAAGGGGATCACGGGCATCGATCCGGTGCACGTCGGCGGCTTCAACTTGTCGCAGACGCATACGCTGTTCGGCTTCCAGCTGCCGTCGGTGTACATGTACTACTACCTGTTCGTGCTCTGCTCGCTGCTGGTGATCTGGGTGTGTACGCGTCTGCAGCACTCGCGTATCGGCCGCGCGTGGGCCGCGATCCGCGAGGACGAGATCGCCGCGAAGGCGATGGGCATCAACACCCGTAACGTGAAGCTGCTCGCGTTCGCGATGGGCGCGTCGTTCGGCGGCCTGTCGGGCTCGATGTTCGGTGCGTTCCAGGGCTTCGTGTCGCCCGAGTCGTTCACGTTCTGGGAATCGATCGTCGTGCTCGCCTGCGTGGTGCTCGGCGGCATGGGCCACATCCCGGGCGTGATCCTGGGCGCGGTGCTGCTCGCGATCTTCCCGGAATTCCTGCGCTCGACGATGAGCCCGCTGCAGCACGCGCTGTTCGGTCATGACATCGTCGATACCGAAGTGATCCGTCAGGCGCTGTACGGCCTCGCGATGGTGATCATCATGTTGTACCGCTCGGAAGGCCTGTGGCCCGCGCCGAAGCATGAGGACAAGATCGCGAAACTGGCGAAGCGCAACAGCAAGAAGCCGGTGCGCGCTTAACCTACGGACAAGGGGATACACACATGAGCGACAAGCAAATCCGACTGTCCGTCTCGGGCGTGAACAAGCGCTTCGGCGGGCTGCAGGCGCTGTCAGACGTCGGCCTGCAGATCCGCGAAGGCGAGATCTACGGTCTGATCGGCCCGAACGGCGCCGGCAAGACGACGTTCTTCAACGTGATCACGGGCCTCTACACGCCCGACTCCGGCGACTTCAAGCTGGACGGCACGAACTACACGCCGACGGCCGTGCACCAGGTGGCCAAGGCCGGCATCGCGCGCACGTTCCAGAACATCCGCCTGTTCGGCGGGATGACGGCGCTCGAGAACGTGATGGTGGGCCGCCACGTGCGCACCAAGCACGGGCTGCTCGGCGCGGTGTTCCAGACGCCGGCCGAACGCCAGGAAGAGCGCGAGATCAAGGAACGCGCGATCGAGCTGCTCGAATACGTCGGCGTGCTGCAGTACGCGGACTACACGTCGCGCAACCTGTCGTATGGCCACCAGCGTCGGCTGGAAATCGCCCGGGCCCTCGCGACCGACCCGAAGCTGCTCGCGCTCGACGAGCCGGCGGCCGGGATGAACGCGACCGAGAAGGTCGAACTCACGCGCCTGCTCGACAAGATCCGTTCGGACGGCCGCACGATTCTCCTGATCGAGCACGACGTGAAGCTCGTGATGGGGCTGTGCAACCGGATGACGGTGCTCGATTACGGCAAGGTGATCGCCGAAGGTCTGCCGCAGGACGTGCAGAAGAATCCGAAGGTGATTGAGGCATATCTCGGCGCAGGGGTGCACTGATGGCAGCGGCAATGTTGAAAATCAAGGGCTTGCAGGTCAACTACGGCGGCATTCAGGCCGTCAAGGGCGTTGACATGGAAGTCCGTCAGGGCGAGCTCGTGACGCTGATCGGTGCGAACGGCGCCGGCAAGACCACGACGATGAAGGCGATCACCGGCCTGAAGCCGTACTCGGCGGGCGACATCGAGTACGAAGGCAAGTCGATCAAGGGCATCCCGTCGCACGAGCTGCTCAAGCGCGGCCTCGCGATGGTGCCGGAAGGCCGCGGGATCTTCGCGCGCATGTCGATCATCGAAAACATGCAGATGGGCGCGTATCTGCGCAACGACAACGAGCAGATCAAGAAGGACGTCGACCGGATGTTCGGCTTCTTCCCGCGCCTGAAGGAACGGGCGACGCAGCTCGCGGGCACGCTGTCGGGCGGCGAGCAGCAGATGCTGGCGATGTCGCGCGCGATCCTGTCCAAGCCGAAGCTGCTGCTGCTCGACGAACCGTCGATGGGGCTGTCGCCGATCATGGTCGAGAAGATCTTCGAAGTGGTGCGCGAGATCTCGAAGGAGGGCATCACGGTGCTGCTGGTCGAGCAGAACGCACGCCTCGCGCTGCAGGCGGCCGACCGCGGCTACGTGATGGATTCGGGCACGGTCACGATGGAAGGCGACGCGAAGCAGATGCTCGACGATCCGAAGGTGCGCGCCGCGTATCTGGGCGAGTAAGCGATCGAGCGAACGGGCCCCGTTGCGCAAGTCGCGCGCGGGCTGTCCGAAAAGCCGTCACGGGAAACCGTGACGGTTTTTTTCGTCTTGGGCGACTTGCGTCGAACTGTGCGCGCAAAGGCCACTCCATTCGACTGTTGGGTCGTGCACGCGGCTGGCCGTCGGCAAACCGACACACGGGCCGCGTAGCATCGATGACCCATCGGGACACGGAGAGCACGCATGAGTCTGGACTACGGTTTCGTGAAGGCGAAGGTGACGTCGGTGGCGAAGCTGAAGGGCTCGCCGCACGGCCGCGAGATCCAGTATCACGTTCACCTGACGCTGGCGCTGCCGGCGGGCGACTGGGACGTCGCGATCAACGTTGGCACCAGCGACGCGGACGATTTGCTGAACTACAAGCTCGTCTACGATTTCCACCATCCGGTCACGGCGACGCTCGCCGCCGCGGCCGAGGGCTATACCGATCTGACCGGGCGGGCCGCGCTGCCCGCGCTCGACTATCTGCGCAGCGACATCCTGAACGAGACGGGCGCGTGGCGCGCGAGTGCGGTGATGGACGGCACCGAGCATCCGGAGCCGATCCCGTCGCTGCTGCGGCTCGTGAACGCCGCGCAGTCGCAGGGCCTCGACGTCGTCGTGTTCGGCCGCACCTATGCGCAAGGCAACGGCATCCACGACACGCACATGAACCAGGGATCGACGGGCCCGAACTACCTGCATCGCGCGGGTGACGACCACAACGACCACAATGACGTCTGGCAGGACGGCGCGCTGCTCGTGCGCGTGAGCGACACGCAATGGGCCGCGTATTTCGCGGCGTTCGAGCAGCAGGCCGTGCCGACCGACGCGCTCGGCAATCCGCTGCCGGGCGCGGGGCCGATCACGCGCTGAGCCGCACCGCTACGAGCGGCCGTGTTACGCGGCCGACAGCGTCTTGCCGAACGAGATGCGTTCCTCGACGCGATAGCCGAGCGCCGCATAGAAGCGGCATGCGTCGTCGTTGCCGGGCAGCACCTGCAGGTTGATCTTCGGGCAGCCGCGTGCGGCGAGCGCGCGTTCCGCATGCGCGATGAGTGCACGGCCGATGCCGAGCCGGCGCGCGTCGTTCGCGACGCCGAACGAGTAGAGCCAGCCGCGATGTCCGTCGAAACCGGCCATCAGCGTGCCGACGACGCGCGCGCCGCTGGTCGCGACGAAGAACAGTTCCGGCTGCGTCGCGAGCTTCAGCTCGATCGATCGCAGCGGATCGCGGTGCGGCGGCGCACCGGCTTCGTCGTACTGCGGGAACGCGTCGCGCCATACCGCGAGCACGGCATCGGTGTCGGCACGGTCGAACGGGCGGATAGCGACAACATCGGCGGCGGCATCCATCGCGACGGTCTCCTTACAGCGTGTCGAGGATCGACCGCAGCATCGCCATCATCTGGTCGATTTCTTCGGTCGTCACGTTCAGGGCGGGCATGAAGCGCAGCAGGTTCGGCCGCGCGGCGTTCAGCAGCAGGCCGTCGGGCTGCATGTCGCGCGCCTTCTCGACGATCTGCGGGCCGATGTCCTTGCCGAGCAGCAGCGCGCGCAGCAGGCCTTCGCCGCGTTCGCCCTCGAAGCCGCGTTCCTCCGACAGCTCGAGCAGCTTGCGCTTCAGATACTCGCTGCGCGCACGCACGCCTTCGAGGAAGCCGGGTGCGACGAGCTGCGAGATCACCGAATAGCCGACCGCCGTCATCAGCGGGTTGCCGTTGTACGTGCCGCCCTGGTCGCCGGCCTCGAACACCGCGACGTCGGCCTTCGACAGCAGCGCGCCGAGCGGCGCGCCGCCGCCGATGCCCTTCGCGAGCGTCATGACGTCCGGCTCGATGCCGGACAGCTCGTACGCGAACAGCGTGCCCGCGCGGCCGCAGCCGCTCTGCACTTCGTCGACGATCAGCAGCAGGTTGTGCTGTTTCGTCAGCGCGCGCAGCGCCTGCATGAATTCACGCGTGGCCGGGATCACGCCGCCTTCGCCCTGGATCGGCTCGAGCATCACCGCGACGGTCTTGTCGGTGATCAGTTTCTCGACCGACTCGATGTTGTTCAGCTCGGCTTTCGGGAAGCCCGGCACCTGCGGCGCGTAGATCGTGTCCCAGCCCGGCTTGCCGCTGGCCGACATCGTCGCGAGCGTGCGGCCGTGGAAGCTGTGGTCGAACGTGATGATCTCGTATGCGCCGTTCTTGTACTTGCGGCCCCACTTGCGCGCGAGCTTGATCGCGCCTTCGTTCGCCTCGGCGCCGCTGTTGGTGAAGAACACCTTGTCGAACACGCTGTGCTGCGTGAGCAGGCCCGCGAGCTTCGCCATCGGTTCGTTGTAGAACGCCGGCGACGGGTTCAGCAGCTTCTCGGCCTGCGTCTTCAGCGCTTCGACGATACCGTCGTTGCAGTGGCCCAGGCTGTTGACGGCCCAGCCCTGGATGAAGTCCAGATAGCGCTTGCCCGTGTGATCGTAGAGCCACGAACCCTTGCCGTGCGTAAACACGATGTCGGGGCGGTTCGTGATGTACATCAGCGAGTCGATCGGATAATCGTTCAGGGGCATGGCAGCAGACTCCAGCGGGCGTTGAAAGGGAAACGGGCAATAAAAAAGCCACGGAAGGCCGTGGCTGGTGGGTCGAACAGCTTGTGCGTAACCGATGAAGCGGAGGAGGGTTACGCGCGAGTCCGTGACGAGCCGGCGGCATCCGGGCGGAGCGGCGAGCGGCGACGTCGGAGAGCGGACAGGAAGCGGTTCATGTGCGCAAGCATAAGGCATCCCGCGCCCCACTGTAAACCGCCGCGATGCCACGGATGTGACACGGCGGCGCGCAGCGGGGGCGCGGCGCGCCCCGTGCTCAGACCGGATGCGCGAGGTCGGCGGCGCTCGTGAACGAGTCCGCGTAGAACTCGTCGGCCGGCAGCGCGTGGTGCTGCGTGAAATCGCGCTGCGCGGATTCGACCATCACCGGCGCGCCGCACGCGTACACCTGGTGGCCGGACAGATCGGGCAGGTCCTCGATCACCGCGCGATGGACGAAGCCGGTGCGGCCCGTCCACTGGTCGGCGTCGTCCGGCTCGGAGAGCACCGGCACGTACTTGAAGTTCGGGATCTCGCGCGCCCACTGCTCGGCGAGCTCGGCGAGGTAGATGTCCTTCTTGCGGCGCGCGCCCCAGTAGAGCGTCATCGGGCGGGTGATGCCCGAATGCTTCACGTGCTCGATGATCGCCTTGATCGGCGCGAAGCCGGTGCCCGACGCGAGCAGCACGATCGGCTTGTCGGAATCCTCGCGCAGGAAGAACGTGCCGAGCGGGCCTTCGAAGCGCAGGATGTCGCGCTCCTTCATCGCACCGAACACGTGGTCGGTGAACTTGCCGCCCGGCATGTGGCGGATGTGCAGTTCGATCGGGCCTTCCTCGTGCGGCGCATTCGCCATGGAGTAGCTGCGGCGCGAGCCGTCCTTCAGGATGAACTCGACGTACTGGCCCGCGAGGTACTGCAGGCGCTCGTTCGCGGGCAACTGCAGCTTCACGACCATCACGTCGTCGGCCTTGCGTTCGAGCGCGGCGATCCGGCACGGCAGCTTCTTCACCTGCACGCCGTCGACGCCGGCGATCTCGCGCACGTCGATCTCGAGATCGCATTGGGCCTTCGAGCAGCACAGCAGCGCGAGGCCGCGCGTACGTTCGTCGTTGGACAGCGCCGACGCGGCGTGCGGGCCCTGTTCGATCTGGCCCGACACGATCTGGCCCTTGCAGGAGCCGCACGCGCCGTTCTTGCAGCCGTACGGCAGATGGACGTTCTGGCGCAGTGCGGCGGCCAGCACGGTTTCGTCCGACTCGACCTGGAATTGCCGGCCGCTTTGCTTGAGAGTGACGTTGAATGCCATAGAACCAAACTAGAACAAAATGGGGGGACCGTGCATGTCGCGCACGGCAGCTACAATGCAAAGCCGTTGCGCGTCGCGCAACGGCGGCTACTGATTTCGCAACCAACATGATCGCGACACGAATCCTGCGCCGGCCGCGCGTACTGATCGTCGGCTGCGGCGACGTCGGCATGCGCTGCGTCGCGCAATGGCGTAACGCGCGCCCCGACCTGCATATCCTCGCGCTGACGAGCCATCCGGCTCGCCGCGACGAACTGCGCGCCGCGGGCGCGACGCCGATCGTCGGCGACCTCGATCGCCGGGCGACGCTCGGCCGTCTCGCGGGCCTCGCCCGCACGATCCTGCATCTCGCGCCGCCGCAGTCCGACGGCCGTGACGACCGGCGCACGCGTGCGCTGATCGCCGCAACGTCCATGCCCGCGCGTCGGCCGGCGGCACCGCCGGCATCGGCGGTCGGCCGGCTCCGAACGCTGCGCAGCGCGGCGCGACAGGCCGGCGCGCCCGTTCGGGCAGCGCGTATTGTACCCGACGGCCTTCGCGCGCCGACGCTCGTCTACGCCAGTACGACGGGCGTCTACGGCGACTGCGGCGGCGCGCGCATCGACGAAACGCACCCGCTGCGCCCCGCGAATCCGCGCGCGTTCCGGCGCGTGTCGGCCGAGCGGCAACTGCGTGCGGCGACGGTGCGTGGCGTGCTGTCCGCGCGCATCGTGCGCATCCCCGGCATCTACGCGGCGAACCGCCTGCCGGTCGCGCGGCTCGAGCGCGGCACGCCGGCGCTCGAGCCGGCCGACGACGTGTACACGAACCACATCCATGCGGACGATCTCGCGGCGATCCTGCGCCGGGCGGCCGAGCACGGCAAGCCGGCGCGCGTCGTGCACGCGTCGGACGACACCGAACTGCGGATGGGGGAGTATTTCGACCGGGTCGCGCAGGTGCTCGGCCTGCCGAGGCCGCCGCGCGTGAGCCGCGCGGACGCCGAGCGCCTGCTCGAGCCGACACTGCTGTCGTTCATGCGCGAGTCGCGGCGCCTGTCCAACACACGGCTCAAGGCCGAATTGTGCGTGACGTTGCGCTATCCGACCGTAGACGATTTCCTTCAAACGCTCGCGCCGGGCAGCGCGTCAGGTGAGCGCCGGTAACGCCTCGATCAGCAGGAAACACAGCAGCGCACCGATCAGCGCGCCGATCAGGTTCGGATGATATTTGTGCTTCAGATGCATCGTGGCCAGCAGGCCGCCGATCACGATGACACCGATGACCGCGAACGCGATCATCACCGACGACAGTTCGAAAGAATGGTTGACGTTCATGATGCCTCCCCCTGCATCGCTGCTCTTGCAGCTTGTGATTTCAGTATAGCGGGGGAACCTGCGGCCGAGACGCGGCCAGGCACCGAACGGTCGTGCGGATTTTCCCTTACAGGGTTTTGACCGGATTGCGCAGCGCGGCGAGGTCGGCTTCGTCGAGCCATCGCCATGCGCCGGGCGCGAGGTCGGCCGGCAGCGCGAACCCGCCGATGCTTTCGCGGTGCAGCAATTCGACGCGGTTGCTCGCCGCGGCGACCATCCGCTTGACCTGGTGGTACTTGCCTTCGAGCACCGTCAGCGCGAGTGCGTGCGTGTCGCGGGCGTCGGCGGCGACGGCCGCGATCGGCTTCGGTTCGCCATGCAGTTGCACGCCGGTGCGCAGCGCGTGGAGTTGCGTGTCGTCGAGCGGGTGGCGCACGGTCGCGACGTAGGTCTTCGGCACCTTGCGCTTCGGCGACGTGTACGCGTGCACGAACTGGCCGTCGTCGGACAGCAGCAGCAGGCCGGTCGTGTCCTGGTCGAGCCGGCCCACGCATTGCACGCCGCGTGCGACGAGCGGCGCGGGCAGCAGACTGAACACGCTCGCATGGTGCTGCGGATCGCGCGAACACTCGTAGCCCGCTGGCTTGTTGAGTGCGAGGTACGCGCGTGCATGGAACGGCCACGCCGTATCGTCGACCGAGAACACGAGGCCGTCGGTGTCGAAGGTGGCGTCCGGGTCGGTCGCGGCGGCGCCCGCGACGGCGACGCGGCCCGCTTCGATCAGGCCGCGGCACTGGCGGCGCGAGCCGAAGCCCTGGGTGTAGAGAATGCTTTCGAGATCCATAGCGCGCGCATTCTATCAAGCACCGGCGCATGGGCGGCATGAACGCGCCCGCGCTGGTAAGCTGCCGGGACGCCGCGCAGCGCGCGGCACCCGTTCATTCTTCACGGAAAGTCCATGCCTTTCGATTCATTCCCGTTCGGCCGCCACGTTGCCGCCGTCATCGCGGCCGCGACCGTTTCGTCGGCCGCGTTCGCGCATGCGCATCTCGCGAAGAGCGACCCGGCGGCGGGCGCGGCGCTGGCCGCCGCACCGGCGGCCGTCACGATCGACTTCACCGAGCCGCTGGAGCCGGCATTCAGCTCGATCGTCGTCGTCGACGGCGACGGCAAGACGGTGTCGAACGACCGCGCGCGCATCGACGCGTCGAACCGCAAGCGGATGACGGTGCCGCTCGCGGCGCTCGGCACCGGCGCGTATACGGTGAAGTGGGTGGCCGTCGCGACCGACGGGCATCGCACGCAGGGCGCATACGGCTTCAGCGTGAAGTGACGCCACGACGGCGGCAGGCCCGTGCCAGGGTTGCCGCTCGCCTTTATCCGACAGGGAGGCTCCCGCATGAATCCGACGACGCTCGACGCACTCGCCGATTTCCCCCGTCAGCTCGAAGCGCATTTCGCGGCCGTGCCCGACGGCTATGCGCGCTGGACACCCGACGACTGGACCGGCATCCCGAGCGAGCATTTCTCGCCGCTCGGGCAGCTCTGCCATGTGCGCGACATCGAGATCGACGGCTATCACGTGCGGCTGCGGCGCATGCTCGACGAAGACCACCCGCTGCTCGTGTCGATCGACGGCGACGCGCTCGCGATCGAGCGGCGCTACGACGACGCGTATGCGTCCGACGTGCTCGCGGCGATCCGCGACGCACGACGCGAAACGCTGGCATGGCTGTCGCGCCTCACGCCCGCACAGTTCGAGCGTACCGGCGAGTTCGACGGCTACGGTTCGCTGACCGTGCGCGGGCTCGTCCACTACCTGTGCAGCCACGACCAGCAGCATCTGGCCGGCATGCAGTGGCTGCTTGGCAAGATCGACGCGGCGCTGTACGTGCGCTGACCTGGCCGGCGGCCGCGCCATCGGCTTCAGAAACCTGCGCCGCCGTCGGTGCGGCAGACTACCTTGCGCGGCTTTGATTGGATCGGTTTTTTGGATAATCCATCCAGCCGCGGCCGGCTGACCGGCGCGTCGCGCATGCCTACACTCCTAGCTTCGTTCAACGAAAAAAGGAGTCAACCGTGGCAACTCATACGCTCGCAGACAAGGTCGTCCTGATCGCAGGCGGCGCAAAGAATCTCGGCGGCCTGATCGCACGGGACCTGGCGGGCCACGGCGCGAAGGCGGTGGCGATTCACTACAACAGCGCGGCGTCGCAGGCGCAGGCCGAGGAGACGGCTGCCGCGGTGCGCGCGGCCGGCGCGGAGGCCGCGACGTTCCAGGCGGACCTGACGACGGCCGCCGCGGTCGAGAAGCTGTTCGACGACGCGAAGCAGCGCTTCGGCAAGATCGACATCGCGATCAACACGGTCGGCAAGGTGCTGAAGAAGCCGTTCACCGAGATCAGCGAGGCCGAATACGACGAGATGTTCGCGGTCAACAGCAAGTCGGCGTTCTTCTTCATCAAGGAAGCCGGCCGGCATCTCGAGGATCACGGCAAGCTCGTCACGCTCGTGACGTCGCTGCTCGGCGCGTTCACGCCGTTCTACGCGGCGTACGAAGGATCGAAGGCGCCGGTCGAGCACTTCACGCGCGCGGCGTCGAAGGAGTACGGCGCCCGCGGGATCTCGGTGACGGCCGTCGGGCCGGGCCCGATGGACACGCCGTTCTTCTATCCGGCCGAAGGCGCCGATGCGGTCGCGTATCACAAGACGGCCGCCGCGCTGTCGCCGTTCAGCAAGACGGGACTGACCGACATCGAGGATGTCGTGCCGTTCATCCGCCATCTGGTGACCGACGGCTGGTGGATCACCGGCCAGACGATCCTGATCAACGGCGGCTATACGACCAAGTAACCGGGGCGCTTGCCGGCCGCGCGGCGCACCGCACTGGCGCGTTTGCGTGGACAATGGACGGGCGCGCGACCACGAGGCCGCGCGCCCGTTTTCTCTGTGCCGCCGAAGCCGGCCGCGATGCGCGGCGGCCGGCGGCGACCGTCGTTCGAACCCGGGTTTCCCGCCGATGGACAAGCTGGATCAGGTCAGGATCTTCCTGCAGGTTGCCGAGATGGGCAGCTTCATCAAGGCCGCGCATGCGCTCGACGTGCCGCGCGCGACCGTGTCGGCGGCCGTCCAGCAGCTCGAGACGGCGCTCGGCACGCGTCTGTTGCACCGCACGACCCGCCAGGTGCAGTTGACCGCCGACGGCGCGCTGCTGCTCGAGCGCGGCCGGCGCCTGCTCGCGGAGGCCGACGAACTCGACCGCCTGTTTCGGCGCCGCGACCGCGACGTGGTCGGGCGGCTGAACGTCGACGTGCCGAGCCGGATCGCGCGCCGCGTCGTGGCGCCCGCGCTGCCGTCGCTGTTTCGCCGCTACCCGAAGCTGCAACTGTCGCTCGGCTCGACGGACCGCTCGATCGATCTCGTGCAGGAAGGCGTCGACTGCGCGATCCGCGTTGGGCGGCTCGCGGACAGCAGCCTCGTCGTGCGGCCGCTCGGGCAGTTCACGCTGATCAACTGCGCGAGCCCCGACTATCTGCGCGAGTGCGGCGTACCCGAGCATCCGGACGCGCTCGCGCACGGGCACTGGGCGATCGGCTATGCGTCGCCGACGACCGGGCGCGAGCTCGGCTGGGAATACTGCGCGGACGGGCAGCGGCACACGCTGACGCTGCCGAGCCGCGTGATCGTCAACAACGCCGAAACCTATATCGCCGGCTGCATCGCCGGAATGGGGTTGATCCAGATTCCGCGCTTCGACGTCGAGCATCTGCTGGCAAGCGGCGCGCTCGTCGATGTGATGCCCGGCCACCGCGCCGAGCCGATGGACGTCGCGGCCGTGTACCCGCACCGCCGGCATCGCTCGCGGCGGCTCAACGCGTTCATCGAGTGGTTCGGCGCGTTGATGGCCGATGCGTTGAACGACGCGGGCGCGCGCGGCAGCGGCGACTGACGGCGGCATCGTGCCGGTATCCGCGGGCCGGCTTATTGCTCGCTGGCCGGTGACGCCGGCCGATCGGCGCCGGCGCGAGGCGGCCCGTGCGACGAGCGCGCCGTGCGTACTCAGGCGGCGAACTGCCGCGTGCGCCCGGTGGCCCGCACCGCGTCGATCAGCGCGGCGCCGGCGCCCGCGGGTTTCGACGCGAATGCGTAAAAGCGTGCGGCCGGCAGCACCGGCAGGCCGTCGTGCGGCCCGCATTCCCGCAAGCCGTCGCGCAATTGGCTGCGCGCGAGCGCCGTGACCGCTAAGCCGGCGAGCGCGGCCGACATGCAGCCGGCCATGCTCGCGCTTTCGAACAGCACGCGAAACGGCCGCAGCGCCGCGGCGAGCGCGGACACCGCGGCTTCCCGGTACACGCACGGTTCCGGAAACAGCGCGAGCGGCACGCCTTCCTCGGCGTCGAGCGCCGTATCGGCCGCGAAGGCCCAGACGAGCGGCTCCTCCCACAGCAGTTCGTCGGGCGTGTCGACCTGTCGGCATTGCTTGCCGAACACGACGTCGAGCCGGCCGAGCGTCTGCTCCCGCAGCAGCGATGCGGTGATGCCGACCTTCAGTTCGATCGATGCGCGCGGATGGCGGTCGCGGAAGGTGCGCAGCACCTGCGGCAGCCACGTGCCCGCGAAATCCTCCGACGCGCCGATCCGCAGCGGCCCGTGCGCCGGCGCGCCGCGCAGCCGTGCCCGCACCTCGCGTTCCATGTCGACGATGTTGCGCGCGTACGCGTACAGCGTGTCGCCGGCCGGCGTCAGCGCGATCCTGCGGGTGGTGCGCGCCAGCAGCACGGTGCCGGCCGCCTGTTCGAGCCGTTTGATGTGCCCGCTCACCGCGGACGGCGTCAGCGCGAGGCGTTCCGCGGCCGGCGCGAACCCGCGGCGGTCGACGACTTCGAGAAAGGTGCGCAGCAGCGCGATGTCGAGCGTGGTCGACGCGGGATCGGTCGGCGGTTCCATGGATCGATTCAACGCAAGATTTGAAGAGTGAATCATGATACTCCGTGAATCGTGATGAAAGGCCGACCTACCATCGTAGGTTCACGCTGACTTCACGGAGTACACGATGACGACCTATGCGCATGCGACGACCGCGTCGCTCGACATTGCCTATCTCGAATGGAACCCGCGCGGCGAACGCGTGGCCGTGCTGCTGCACGGCTGGCCGGACAGCCCGGTCGGCTGGGAGGCGGTGGCATCGGCGCTGGCCGCACGCGGCTACCGCGTGCTCGCGCCTGCGTTGCGTGGCTTTGCGCCGACGCGCTTTCGTGACGCGTCCGTGCCGCGCAGCGGCCAGCTCGCTGCGCTCGGGCGCGACCTGCTCGAATTCGTCGATGCGCTCGGTATCGAGCGGCCCGTGCTGGTCGGACACGACTGGGGCGCCCGCGCGGCCGCGAACGCATGCGGGCTACGCGACGGTGTCGCCTCGCAGCTCGTGATGCTGTCGGTCGGGTACGGCACCAACGATCCTGCCCAGCCGCTGTCGCTGCAGCAGGCGCGCAACTACTGGTATCACTGGTTCATGGCGACGCCGCGCGGCGAGCAGGCGCTGCGCGACGACCGTCGCGCGTTCGCGCGCCTGATGTGGGATACGTGGTCGCCACCGGGCTGGTATCGCGACAGCGATTTCGACGCGGCGGCCGCCGCGTTCGACGGACCCGACTGGATCGACGTCGTGCTGCATTCGTACCGGCAGCGCTGGGGCTTCGCGCCAGGCACGCCGGCTTATGCCGACGACGACGCGCGGCTGAACCCGGCGCCCGTGCTGACGGTACCAACGCTCGTGCTGCATGGCGGCGCGGACACCTGCAATCATCCGGATAGCTCGGCCGGGCGCGAGCGGTTCTTCGCCGGTCGTTACGAGCGGCAGGTGCTCGACGGCATCGGGCACTTCCCGCAGCGCGAATCCGCGGCAGCAGTCGCTGACGCGATTCTCGGCTTCTGCGAGCGGGATTGACGCGCGCCGGCCGGCCCGGCGCGCGAAGAATCAGCCGCCGACACGCGGCGCGAGCAGATCGGCGAGCCCGATGTTCCGGAACATCTCGCGGCGGATGCGATCGCCGACACGGAACACTTCCTCGGCGCCGTCCTGCGACGGGTCGACGAACACGCGGTAGGGCCGCTTGCCGGCCGGCGCCGCGACGAGCTCGGCAATCGCCGTGGCGACGGCGCCGGCGTCGGCGTCCGCCGGTTCGAGCGCGGCGAGGCCCGTCAACGCCTGCTCGGCGACGCCCGCGTACGGCCCGCTGTCGTACGCAGCCTGCACGGCGGTATCGGCCGGCTTGCCCGCATGAAGGAAGTGATTCGTGCCTCGGGTGAACGCGCCCGGCACGACGATCGACGTTTCGATGCCCCAGCGAGCGAGTTCGGCGGCGTAGGACACCGCGAGCGAGTCCATCGCGGCTTTCGCGGCGAAGTAGGGCGCGAGGAACGGCGGGGTGCCGCCGCGCGCCGACGAGGGACGACACCCACACGAGCAGGCCGCGGCCCTGGCGGCGCAGGTGCGGCAGCGCCGCGCGGTTCACGCGCTGGGTCGACACGACGTTGACGTCGTAGAGCTGCGCAAGCTGCTCCGGCGTGAAGGCTTCGGCCGGCCCGAACACCATGTGGCCGGCGTTGTGGACGACGACGTCCAGACGGCCGTTGTCGGTGATCACGCGCTCGATGGCGGCGTCGACCGATGCGTCGTCGCCGACGTCGAGTTCGAGGCTGCGCAGGTCGACGCCGTGTTCTTGCGCATAGGCCGCGACGGCGGCGGCGCGCGGCGCGTTGCGCCCGGCGCGCTCGCGCATCGATGCATAGACCGTGTGACCGGCGCGCGCGAGCGCCTGGGCCGTCAGCAAGCCGAAGCCGCTGGACGCGCCGGTGACGAGGACGACTTCCTTCATGAGCGATCTTCTGGCAGAAAGATGAGGTGGCGGCGAGGGGGCGTCAGCACATGCCGCCGTTGGCGCGCAGGATCTGGCCGTTGATCCACGCGCCGTCCGGGCCGGCGAGGAACGCGACGACGCGCGCGATGTCGTCGGGCTGGCCGAGCCGCTCGAGTGGGTTCAGCTTCGCGAGCCGCTCGACGAGTTCCGGGCTCTTGCCCTGCAGGAACAGCTCGGTCGCGACCGGCCCGGGCGCGACGGCATTCACGCGGACGCCGCGCCCGCGCATTTCCTGCGCAAGCACCTGCGTGAGGCTTTCGACCGCCGCTTTGCTGGCGACGTACACGCCGTAAGTCGGCATGCGCATGCCGATCACGCTGGTCGACAGGTTGATGATGCGTCCGCCGTCGCGCACCCGCCTGGCCGCTTCGCGGCAGACGTTGAAGGTGCCTTTCACGTTGATGGCGAGTGTTTCGTCGAACAGCGCATCGTCGCAGTCGGCGATGGTCGCGAGCTTCATCACGCCCGCGGAATTGACCACCACATCCAGGCCGCCGAATGCGTGTTGCGCGGCGTCGAACAGCGCGGACACGGCCGCCGGGTCGGCGACGTTCGCCTGCACCGCGATCGCATGGCCGCCGTCGGCGACGATCGCGTCGACCACTTCGCGGGCCGGGCCGGCGCTCCCGGCATAGTTGACGACGACCCGGAAGCCGTCCCGGGCGAGTTGGCGGGCGATTTCCGCGCCGATGCCGCGCGACGAACCCGTGACGAGGGCGACCTGTTCCGATGTGCTCATGTCCTGCTCCTGATGACTGGATGAATGCCGTTCGATCCGGCGACAGGACAACTGTAGGCTTCCGCGATAAATAAAAATAATGAATAATGATCAGTCGATGAATGACTGAAAGTATGTCTCATGGGATTCGACAGCAGACTGCTCAGCGGTATCGGTGTGCTCTCCGCGGTGATCGAGGCCGGCACCTTCGCGCGGGCGGGCGAGGCGATGGGGCTGACTCAACCGGCGGTGAGCCGCGCCGTCGCCCGGCTGGAAGAGCGGGTCGGCATCCGGATCTTCAACCGGACGGCCCGCGCGATCACGTTGACCGACGAAGGGCGACGCTTTTACGAGGTGGTCGCGCCGCTCTTGGCCGGCATCGAGGAGGCGGCGCTCGACGCCGGCCAGTCGAAGGCGCGCGTGAGGGGGCGGCTGCGGGTCAACGTGGACGGCACGTTCGGCCACTACGTGCTGGCGCCGCGGATGGCGGAATTTCTCGACCGCTTTCCCGATCTGTCGGTCGAGATCAGCGTGCGGGACCGGATGGGCGACCTCGTCGCCGACGGCTTCGACGTGGCCGTGCGCTTCGGTATCCCGGAGCCGTCGTCATATCGGGCGCGACTGCTGCTCGAGACGCGTGTGCTGACCTGCGCATCGGCGGCCTACGTCGCGCGTCATGGCGAACCGCGTCATCCGCGCGATCTCGCGGACGGGCATCGTTGCGTGCTGATCCGCGATCCGGTGACGGGGCGACCGTACGAATGGGAGTTTCATCGCGGCAAGGAAGTGGTGCCGGTCGACGTCGCCGGCAGGTTGACCGTCAACGATACGGGCGGGCTGCTCGGCGCTTGCCTGGGCGGTGTCGGCATCGCGCAACTGCTGGAACTCTATGCGCGGGAGATCCTGGCCGACGGGCGGTTGGTTCAGTTGTTGCCCGAGTGGGCCGACGAGACTTTTCCGCTTTACGCGTATCACCACGCGTCGAATCTCGTTTCGGCCAAGGTTAGGGTGTTTCTCGACTTCGTCCGCGAGTTGATGGCCTGAGTCTGCCGAGCGAACGGCGGCCGTCGGGTCATTCGGTGCGATGCGGAATGTTGTCCGGGAACGGATAGGGCGCATGCGGGCCAGGCCAGTCAGGAACCGGCGGCGCGCTCAGCACGTCACACCCGCCGAGCACGAGCGCCAGCACGGCGGCGAGCACGCCGCGGCAGGTCCGGCATGCAATCGCGCGCATGGACATGGGCGCCTCCATGGTCGGCATTCCCTGATGCTTGGACTACCGGAGCGGGCCACCTGTTGCGGCGAACGCGGCGCAACAACAAAAAACCCGCGAAGCGGCGAGCTTGCGCGGGTTTGGACAGTTGCAGCGCATGACGCTGCGAAATTCTGGTGCCAGGGCCGGAATGAAATAATTCTATGTGAGGCTCGTAGTGTAAGGGTGTTGCTCGTGGAGTGTTGCGGAGTTGCCCCCAGAGTTGCCCCCACGCTTCTGGCAGCCGCAGAATTCATATCGATCTGCTGCGTGTGCCTTTCGGGCGAGGTCGTTCAGAAGATTCCAACAGGCGTATCGGCATAGGCGCGATCAGTCGAAGGCCGGTGCCATGCGGAACATTGCTGTGCAGCCGGAAGTAAAAATATTTGGAGATTTGGAGATAGACGGTTGTATCGGCCTGTAAGCCTTGTCTGGTAAGGCTGTGGTTATCTCCAAGTCTATCTCCAAAGTACACATTTTCTTGGAGATAAAGTTGGAGACAGACTGCTGAGCTATGGCGTCGGCACGACGACGTTGAGAGTTGCCATGCCTTCTGGAACGCCGCGCGCAAAGAACGCCCCGCGCGCCCACACCCCCGAGCCGGCGTTACGCTAGAAAGTTACTTTGCAACCGTCGCATCACGTCAGTGATCGGCACGAGGACGCGCGGCATAATCGCGACAAGATTGATTCGGGAGCTGGCTGGCCGCGCAGCGGGTGCTCATCACACCTGCGGTGAACTCGTCGCCGTCAATGCTTCTGCTACTTGCCACAGGCGAACCGAATCCGCGCTCGTGGCGGATCGGGGCTGTTTGGCAACGTACTCGCTATTTCAAAGCCTATGCCGGTGTTGGCGCCGGTGACGATAAAGGTCTTGCCCGATTGATCGGGTACATCAGCATTGGTGAATCCGCTCATGGCGTGAACCTTGTCCAGACGTTATTGCGTCAATGGTTAGCGATGCCTGGCGCGGCACGCACGAACTTCCTGCCGGTCACTTGGTCGACCAAGAATTTCGCAAGGTTGCCTCTGGAGAGCTTCGTGCTGAGTTTGGTTTTTCCATACCAACCCACATCCACGCTGCCATCGGCGGGACCAACCTTTAGGTTCGGAATGCGTACCAGTGTCCAGTCCAAGTCCGAATCGGCGATCAATTCGCCAGTCGCCTTGATGTCCTCATACCCCTTGCGCGCGATAACCTTGAACAACAGCGCGAACGCATGGGTTTTGAAGGCAAAGCCATCCTTGGGATCACGATAGGCAGCCGTAGAAATCTGGATAAGACGGCGCACGCCCGCGTGCTTCATCGCGGCGATGATGTTGGTCACGCCGTGCATGATCGGCTTATCGCCCTGCACCTTGAGACTGTTGGGGCCAAGGGCGCTAATGACCGCATCGGCACCTTGGATGCACTTCGCAATGGCACTCTCGTCTTTGAGGTCGCCGACAACGATTTCTACCCTTCCCGCGAACGACGCGAGTTTCTTTGCGTCGCGCGTATAGACCGTCAGTTTGTAGCCCTGTTTCAAGGCTTCCTCGATGATGTGCCTTCCGGTCGGCCCGGTCGCACCGAACAACGCGATTGTTTTTTTCCCGGCCATGAGGTCACGCAGCCTTCGCCAACAAAGCTTTGATGGCCGTTTCGGTGTTGGCGATTGCGGCATGCGCCGCATCGGGGCCGAAAACCGTGCCTTCGACGCGCACTACTTCGACGTCGGTCAGGCCAATGAAACCGAGCAGGTGCAGCAAATAGTTGGTCTGAAAGTCGAACGGTGCCCAAGCACCTTCCGAGAACACGCCACCGGTAGCGGTAACGAGATAGACCTTCTTGCCGGCCAGCAGCCCCTTCGGCCCAGTATCGCCGTAGCCGAAGGTGACGCCCGGCCAAGTGACGTGATCGAACCAAGCCTTGAGCTGCGAGGGCAGACCGAAGTTGATCATGCCCGAACCGAGCACGATCACATCGGCGACCTTCAACTCATCGACCAATTCTTGCGCGACCTTCACCGCCTCGACCTGTTCCGGTGTGCGATCTTCGGGTTCCGTGATCCGGCCCTGGATGTAGGCTGGCGTGATGTGCGGTGGCGGATTTGCGGCAAGGTCGCGCACGGTCAGCGGACCGCCCGTGCGGGCTTGGATGCCATCGGCGATTTCGGTGGCGAAGCGAGTGGAAAGGCTGTCAGCCCCGCGCGGGCTGGAAGTGACAAGTAGGGTGTGGCTCATGGCGGCTCCAAGGTATAAAAAGAGAACTTAGTAAGGTAACGATCCTTGCTTACCAATTTATACAAAGGATGGTATGGTTCCTGCCGCTTCCCCACAAGAAGGCACACGCATGTCACTTAGTCACCCCGAGCTACCTGCCGATATGCCTGCACCTGACGCTGGCGGCTGCTTGGCAACTCGTGAAATCCTGGATCGCATCGGCGACAAGTGGAGCCTCTACATTGTCGCTATGCTGGCCAATGGCCCGCGGCGCTTCAACGAATTGAAGCGCGGCATCGACGGCATTTCCCAGCGGATGCTGACACTCACCTTGCGCGGACTGGAACGCGACGGACTGATAACGCGGACGATGTATCCAACGATTCCTCCTCGCGTCGATTACGAACTCACTGACATGGGAAGAACGCTGTTGAAGCCTGTCATGGCGTTGGTCAACTGGGCGAGCGCGAATCAAGTCGCCATTGCCGAGGCGCATAAACGTTTTGACGAGGCGCCGGAGCCAGATCAGGTGTCGATTCAGGGCGTTGTCTACCAGCGTCGATAACGGGCCCAGACCGTAGGCGCGTGCCAATACAGCGGCGAAATCCAAATGCCGGCTCCCGTTGGGACCTGTTCCAACACGGATTTTTCGTGGGCTGAGAAGGCGCTGCATTTTCCGATCTATCCAACCGTGAGTCGGCCACGACCAATCGGAAAATTCGCATAGCCTGACTTGGGTGTCCGCTCCCTGAGCCAGACGGGACGCCTCAACGTCTCGCCGTTGACGCAAACCAATGACGCTTCATGGCCGAACCCGGACCGACTATGTAGTTTTGCACGCACCGTTGGTGGCCGTGGTCGCCGACGGCAGAAGTCGACCCTAACCCGTCATCTAATCCTCCGCGTCGCCAACGACCGCTAACAAGCAACTTCCGCCAGCCGCCACATCGTTTTCACACGCCGACTTCGCCGAGCAGAATTCGGCTGAAGTCAATGCGGAAAACAGGAGCCCGTGCCCCTTTGGCCGGGGGCGGGCTTTCTGGTCGGGGGAACGATCTTCGATACGGTTTGCCTAGATGGCGGGGCTCACGATTACTCGCCGCGGCCCGAAACAAGGTTTGCATTGATCCACGATGCCACATCGGTGACCGGAATGGCGTGGCGTTGGTTGAACGTGCCACTCTTGTCCCATGCGACACCTCGCCCTTGAGCAAAAGCCGCACGATACTTGCGCATCATATTGTTCGGGTCGCGCGCTAGCTCATCCAGCAAATACTGCTCGCTCCATACGGAACGGCTGAACGGCCGGCCGAGGCCCGCCTGGAGCTTGTCGGCAACCTCCGCGTAAGTCACGGTGTCGCCGGCCAGATACACGATCTCGTTCCGGATACGGGGTTGGGCGAACACGATCGCGGCGGTCAGCGCACCGATATCATCGGGCGTAGTCAGCGTCACGGCGGTGTCGAGGCTGCCCAGCGCGTGGACTGCGTCGTTCTGCAGGTCCACGACACCGAATTCCGGCTCGAACAGGTAGCTCATGAACATGCCGGTCGAGATGATGACCCACTCGGTCTTGTGCTGACTGCGCAGCAACTCGCGCACGTCCAGCTGTGCGTCGAAGATGTCCTGCGGACTGCCGCGGCCGATCACGTCGAAATCGACCCCGAACTGCCACGGGAAGTACCGCGGGATGCCCGCCTGCAACGCAGCTCGCGCCAACTTCATCGGCGTGTCGATTCCGGCTGTAATGCCCGCGCAACCGATTACCGTGTCGTATCGCGCGAACAAGGCGGCAAGCTCATCGATGGAGCTTTTCACGAAATCGCCTACGACGATCTCGATCCCGAGATCTCGAATCTCCGCGATATCATGCCGCTTGGCCGGTGCGCTGGACTCGACGGCGCTCGCGCGCAGTAGCACGCTGATCTTCGCGCCTGCGATGTCCTGCGCTCGACGCGCAAGATTGCGTAGCACGGGGAGGCCGAGTTCGCCGGCACCGAGCACGAGAATGTTTTGAGACGTAGCGTTAGGGTCTGTTTGGTTCATCGTCTTGCCTGCTGAGGAATGCGTCGCACGCAGTCTAGCGGTGCATGGACGTGTATGAAAGAAGGTACATGCGTGATACTGGGAGTCAGATAGTTGGATCGAGACGAACTTCTCCAATATTCGCAGACCGTGTGCGACGGCCTGCGAGACGATGATGACGGGCTCCGGCGGGAGGTGCTCGCACACGCCGGAAGTCGTTGGTCGCTCGGTGTCATCCATACGCTCGGGGTGTACGGCAGGCTGCGCCATGCCGAAATCGGCAGGCGCATGCACGGGGTGACTCAGCGGATGTTGACGCGCACGTTACGACAACTCGAACGTGATGGCCTGGTGCTCCGTCACGATTTCGACGAAGTGCCTCCTCGAGTCGAATACGAGTTATCCGACACGGGCATGGACCTGCTCGTTCGCATGGTCCCGCTGTGGACCTGGATCGTCGAGAATGCGGACCGCTTCCGAGAAGCGAGGCGGAGTTTCGACAGCCAGCACCGCGACGCGAACTCGTAGCTTGCCGGTTGTTGATTGGCAACCCCGACTTCCCTGGCGGGGAGAAAGATTGGAGTCTCTCAATTGGGCCGCCGAAGCAGGACGGTGCATTTCGACAGGGCGAGTCTGGTAGCTGAGCGGAACTGACGTTCGAATGTCCGCCCGACAGCGCTGTTGAACAACCGCAAGTGGCCGAACTGAGTCAGACAACCTGACACTGTCTGCTTGGTCTGGTCCAGTCTTATACAGATGAGAGACTGGACGCACTTTTGGAGTGCTGCCACTTGGGCAATGCGGACCGATATCCAACCCGGAACCGCGCATGCGCCGCCTCGCGCCTTTAAGCTGCTCGCTCCACCACCCAGCGAGCCGGGCTCTAGCAGGGCGTGAGTTGAACGGCGCGCGCGCTTAGACTGCGTCGCGTACCCGCATGATCGTCTGGCGGCTCGTGCCAAATCGCCGAGCAAGCGCGGCCACGCTTGCCCCCGCGTCCAACTCGCGCAGCACTTCCGCCCGCTGCTCGTCCGACAGGGCGGACGGCCGCCCCATCGCCTTGCCTTCCGCCTTCGCGCGAGCGATACCAGCGTGCGTGCGCTCAATCAGCAGATCCCGCTCGAATTCAGCCACCGCGTTCAATACCTGCATCGTCATCCGGCCTGCCGCGCTCGTCAGATCTACGCCGCCCAGGGCGAGACAATGAACCCGGATACCGCGTTCGGCCAATCCTTCGACCGTGGCCCGCACGTCCATCGCATTGCGGCCGAGTCGGTCGAGCTTCGTCACGATCAACACGTCGCCTTCTTCCATCTTGACGAGCAACTGCGCAAACCCCGGCCGCTGATCGGCGCTTACGCTCCCCGAAATGCTTTCCGACACAACGCGGCGCTTGTCGACCGAGAAGCCGGCCGCCTCGATCTCTCGTAACTGGTTCGCGGTGGTCTGGTCGGACGTACTGACGCGGGCATAGGCAAAGGTTCGGGACATATCGGGCACTCAATCTGTACGAAATGGACGTCCGAATATAAGGCAATGTCCAAAACGTTTCAACCCTTATTTACGGACAGGGCAAAATGCCCCTGTCCGCAAGGGATCGGTTTTGGACAGGCGCACTTGACTGGAGGCCGATTACCTTCTGGTCGGTCGCTGAGACAGACAGGAAGGTGCCACTATTCGAACGACAACAACCGATCCATTGCAGCCCGACGATGAGCTTCTCCGAATGTCTCGGCCTCACCAAAAACGGTCCTTACCGTCTCGACCACGCCCCGTGCGGGCCTTGACAACTCTTGTTTAAGAATTCGCTCTATTCCGTCGAACGGTGGCGCCAGCGAATATCGGATGGATCTGCACCGAGTGGAAAAGCTTTGCGGATGGAAGCCAAGCTTGGCATACTCAGCGAAACGAACTGAGGTGCCCTCGCGCGCGACGCAGCACCTTCCCGCCGTCACCGAAGCCGACTCCTTTTCGTTTTTCCGATCATGGTGGTTTGTTCGTTACACACGTTCCGATATTCTGTACGCTGAAAGTCTTCGTTTGCAGAATCACGCCATGCGTCAAGCGAAGTGATAAAACGACACAAAAACTCGAACTGAAATGATAGAGACCAATCACGGTTTTCACTTTCGGCTTCGCCGCGGCGCATCAATCGGCGAGCTTGACGCCGAGTCAGACGGCGATTTTTTATCGTCCTGTTTCGTGGATACGGGAGACTTCGAGACGCTGAAAGATTGCCGATCTCCACACCGCATAATCGTCGGGCGGACGGGATCGGGGAAGACTGCACTGATCAATCATCTGATTGAAAATATAACCAACGTCATCGTAGTATCTCCGGAAAACCTTTCTCTTAATTATCTTTCAAATTCCGATATTCTTGTTACCCTAGAAAAAGCTGGGGTTAAGCTGGATATTTTCTACGGATTGCTTTGGAAGCACGTGTTTGCCGTTGAGCTACTAAAGCGACGTTGCCATCTCACTAACGAAGAGAAGACACGTAGCTGGATCGCGGGGTTTATTCCTACACTGAAGCGAAAAGATCAAGCCAAGGAGCGCGCTTTTAACTACTTGTCTACATGGGGTGATACTTTTTGGCAAGAGACTGAGTATCGGGTGAAGGAAGTTACCGAAAAGCTTGAGGGGGAAATCACGTCGAAGCTTGGGGCGGAAATCGGCGCATTGAAGGCGGATGTAAGCGGTGGCCTCAAAAGGATGGATGAGCGTAAGACGGAGGTTGTTAACAAGGCGCAGACCGTTATAAATTCGATTCAAATTAAAGCGCTCGCCGATGTGATCGCATTAATGAACGAAGAAATATTTACGGACCCTCAGCAGAAATATTATCTTGTGATTGATCGCCTTGACGAAAACTGGGTTGATGACGATCTCCGGTACAGGTTAATTCGCGCTTTGATTGAATGTGTGAAGACCTTTCGAAGTATTGTGAATGTAAAAATAATCGTGGCTTTGCGCCAAGATCTTGTTCAAACAGTGTTTGCAAGGACGCGCGATGCGGGGTTCCAAGAGGAAAAGTACGCTGCGCTTTTTTTGCAACTCCGGTGGGAAAAAGCCCTTTTGATAAAGATGCTCAATGAGCGCATTATACGGCTGGTGCGGGAGCAATATACTTTATCACCAATTGAGTTAGTGGATTTGTTTCCCAAAACGATTGGAAAAGAGGCGTTCGTTGATTATCTGCTAGAGCGAACTCACTACCGCCCGAGAGACGCAATCTCATTTATAAACGAATGCTTAAAGCGCTCAGAGGGTAAAGGGCAAGTTACAGTTCAGACAGTTCGAAATGCGGAAATAGAGTATTCGACGGCACGAATGAATGCGCTAAGTTTCGAGTGGACTTCTCATTTCCCAGATTTCTTGGAATATTTGCCACTAATAGAGCAAATGCCATCAAAATTTAGATTGTCTCAAATCCACAAAGATCGTATCAATGAGTTTGCTATTGCCAAGTGTTTCGATGGCGAGCATGCCGTCGACCCGGTAATTCGGGCCGGATTTGCGTTTATAAATAATGATAACATTCACGCATTCCGTGTCGAACTTATAAAGGCGCTTTACTCAATAGGCGTGGTGGGTCTAAAGCTAGCATCTTTTAATAGTCAAATTTGGGCGTATATGGATATCAACGCGCCTGGTGACGGGCAAATTCGGGCCAGCTCGGAAGTATTCATTCATCCCATGGCATGGGCGAGACTTGGCGTGAAGCCGAACTAGATAGAAGATGAGTGGGGCGTCACAGCGGTGAAACTTAAGGCCGCTCAAGCAGAAATCACCGACGGGCGTGGGTCAGTCCGCCGAATCGTCGGTCGTCGCTTTGCAAAATGGCAGCTCGTCGCTCGTCAACAGACGTTCGCCGATCCGAGCACCTCAACGGGATCAATGAAGCCTCCATTCAAAAAGACAGTAATTGGTGCGGCTACGGAATTGCCTGAAACTGGCGTATTTGACTTGATGAAGTTCACCGCCATGGCCGCCCCTATCGAACAGAAAATAAAAAAAGTCGGGCCGTTTAAGCTTTCGAAGGTGACGGACGAATATCCGTATTTCTCAGACCTCTTGAACCGAATCGTTCAACAATCGATTCGAGAGCTCCCAGACTTCTCCGACGATAGCAAGATCGCGGTAATGTCAGACTTCGGCGGCGAACACTCCGGCGCGAAGTTTCACACCTATTCATTCCTTTTTCTTGCGTACAACAAGGTTGGGCCGTTCGAAGAGAAGATAAGGGAACTGCGGAAGAAGTATGGTCTGCTCGAACATTACAGCGAGTTTGCGTACAAAAATCTTTCATCAGGTGCAAAGGCACGTGCGCTTCCCGAGTATCTGCAGTTAGTCGATAGTTTCATTCACGGCGCGATCATTACAATCGCAATCGACAAGCGCATTGAGACAGTATTCGGTGCACAAAAGAAGCAGGCTCAATCGGTCATGGTGGCGCAACTGAAAGAGGAAGGCCTTGGTGAATGGCATGGCCCAGGAGCCGAAAAGGTTCTACGCATAGTCAACATCATCGCGGCATTTGCGTCGTTGCTGACACAAGAGAACCAGAGGTTGCTCTGGTACAGCGACAGGGACCTGATCAACGAAGACGGTAAAAAGTGGAATTTCGCGCACACCCAGCAAATCTTGGTCCGCGTGCTTGGCATGTACCTGTCGCACCGACTCGACGTCGTCGGATTTGCGAAGTCCTTCAAGGAGAAAGGCCATCTGGACGATCTGTTGAGCGTGCCAGATCTGGCCGCAGGTGTGGTACAGGATTTACTGCTTCAGAATGAGACCGGGGAAGATATTCCAGGCGGCGATGAAAAAGCGATGATCATGCAATGGATTGCGACGCCTGCGAGATATCTCTCGAAACTCACCATTCAAATAGTGCGGACGGCTGACGGCGGAATTGGCTTCGGACGCGTTGATATGGCCGTCAAGCGATAGCCCTAGCAGCAGCTGAAGTTCGGGTAAAAGGCGCACTTCCCCGTGGAGCGGAGATCGGGCCTCCGAAGCGCCGTGCCCCGCCTAACACCGAACCCGCGAATTACCGGAAAGCAATCCCTGACGACGGACTGCTCTTCGCCGGCCAGTGTCATCCGGATGAGCAGTGGATTGGCTGCTGTTACCAGTTTCGAAACGGTATCGTCGAGGACTGGACACGCGACCTCGCCTCTTCCCGATAGCCGAACAGCGACACCATGTATTTCGGTCTTAGATAATCCGAGACAAATCTTTTATGGGGGCAGACCTTTCGATATAATTGAGGTACTTGTTGGCACCTAATCGAACACGGCTCTAGAAATCTGTGGGCGATGCAAGGAAAAAAGGCGGGGAATGCTCAGTGTTGAGCATATTTCGTCGAGCTGACGAGAGGGTGCCGGGGGGGTGTGCTACCAACACATCCCGCCGGCGATTTTTTGGCTTGGCTGCCTGTTCCATAACTGGAGGAACCACAAGAGCCACCGCGCCTAGGAAACGCATAGCTCTTGTTAGGACGAATGATACCGCGCGCGGCGCGCCGTGCAAAGTAACTTTGCAAAGTTACTTTGTGCCTCTCCCGAGAACTTCATTTCGCCCGTACTTTGATAGTACGGCGCGGTTTATTGCCGCCGCTTTCCTCCTTCTTGCGGAACAGGCCATTTCTGAACAGAAAATGGCTCTTAAGATTCTTCGACTTATTGGTGTGCTGGATTGCGTCGGCGTCAAGAAAACAACGCTGTATCGCTGGATTCGTGAAGGCAAGTTTCCAGCGCCGGTCCAGTTGGGTGCCAGGAGCGTCGGCTGGCGCGCCACAGACGTCCAGCAATGGCTCGAATCCCGTCAGTCCACCCGGGGGCAGGCATGAGCGCGCCCTCCCTTATGATCGATCGCGGCGGCCCGTATGGTCGGGCGATGGGCGCGGCCGTCACGGCCCGCGACGCCGCGTTCGTGCGTTGCCGCGACGCCCGACTCCGCAAGCTCGCAGGAATCCTCGATGACATCGAGGGCTGCTTCTGGAACCGTGGCGACGACGCCGGGAAGCTCGTTGCGATCGCCGTCACGCTTGCCTCGACGCTCGCGCTCGAAGCCCCGCGTCTGACGACAAAGCAACTTGGCACCGCCTGCGAGAAGTTCGTCCAGGCGATTGCCGCTGCTGAACAGGATTCGGCGAACTATCGTCGTCAACAGTACCAACAGCTGCGGAAAGCCTATCGTGCGCTTTACAACGACATCGATGCGCAGTGCACGGACGGGACGCGCCGTTTGCAAGTTAGCGCCCTGCTGCGAGGCGTCGCGCTCGGCCAATCACTGGCGCAGGGCAGCTCGCGACTGGATATCGAACAGCTCAAGCTGGCGACCGCTGTGCTCAAGGGGGAGGCCGCCTGATGCTCCCCCAAAGTCGCTTTGCACTAGGCAATACGCGGCGAGGGGCGTCGCGATTTGCGTCGTCCAGCATCGCGCGGTATCCTGTGCGCGTCGCTGAGACAACAGCGGCCCGGGGTGACAGCCGGAATAGTTCCAAGGCGGACAACCGCCTTCGCGCGGTTTTTTTACGTCCGTACACCTTGCGCCTTCTATGGTCGGGCCTTGGTGGGGGTGCGTTCGCGCACGCCGGTTCCCTTGGACGCCGGTCTGTCAACCCTGCCATGTGCCCGGCCGCCCCGTTTGACAGCGGGACCGGGTTCGTCAACCCGTCCAAGGAGGTCGCACTCAATGCGCCAGCCCACGCACGCCCGTACCGGGCAGCAATCCCATCTCATTCAATCCATCATCCGCACAGCGCTGCGCGACGCGGCAACGGCAAACACGTATCAAGACGCGCTCGATGCGACCGGTGCGGCACTGGCCGCAATCGCCGCGCTCGTCCGTGCGGAGGTGCGCCATGGCTGACCTGCGCTGCAAGATTGGCGATCTGGCGATCGTCACGCAATGCGATGCACGTTCACGCATCGGCATGCTGGTTGAGGTGGCATCGGCTCGTCCGACACCTGATCACGATTGGCGCGTGCGGATCTTGGGCGGCCCTGTCTCGGGGCGTAGCGTCTGCGGTCGCCGGTCTGGCGATTTCGCGCACGCGGCCGTCTATGACTGGAACCTCACGCCGATTCGCGGCGAAGCGGAGCTGGATTGCACGGTCGACGTCCGGCACCTCCTCGCATCGATTCTGGAGGTGCGCCATGTCTAAATACCGCCTGCCGAACGAAGTCACGATGATCGCCATGTGTGCAGCCCATCAGTTCGCCCAGCTCGAAGCGCTGTTCGATGCCGTCCGCTCGCATCTTGCGGAGGGCACTTACGAGCGCGCGCTCGTCGACATGGGGCAAAGCGTCGCGAGCCGGTACTCCGCCGAAATGCGCCGTACCGCGCAGCCGGAGGTGTGCCATGACTGATCAGCGCATCCGAACCGCGGTTGTCGACGGATTCGACAACGCACCGCCGTTGGATACCGGGGCTCCGATCGAGCTGCAATTCGCCGTCGACCTTGGCGCGATCTGCGCCGACGCATGGCTCGACCTGAAAGGCGACGTGCGGCTGCACGACTACGCGGCGCATCAAGCCGCTGCGTTCGCGCGCGGCATGGAAGCCGCCATGCAGGACGCAGGCGACGTCGACGCGCACCGCGTGACGATCAGCCGCCAAGCGTTCGCGGCCGGCCTGATGGGGCGCGTGCAGCAGCACCTGTTCGCAGCGCTCGGCCTCGTCACGCGCGAACCGCGCACGACGCACTGAGGGGCAGTCATGGCAAAGACGAACAAGAATGCCGTGCAACCGCTCGCGTCGCACTTCGTGGCCGAGGTGAACCGCCCCGATCACAACCGCATCGGCACGCGGATCAGCGATGCGATGGAGCTGCTGGACAGCCTGCATTGGGCGACCGACAAGGCCATGTCCGATGACGACTACTGGCTTGTGCTGAGCCTGTTCCGAGCGTCCCTGCCGTCGATCGGCGCGGCGCTGGAGGCGGCGAACGATGCCCTTGGCGAGTCGCGGCTCGGCCGCTACGTCTACAGCAACGACGTCACGGCCGGCGGGGCGGTTCTGTCGGTGCCTCGCGCGGCCGGCTGACGCTGCCCCGCTAGGCATCGCCACATCATTCAATTCTTCGCGCGTCGGGTAGCTGCTTATCCGATATGGACTACTAATCGGAAGCCGACCGACGCGCGTCCAGTGGGAACCTATGAGTAACGCACCCATGTCCGAATTCGAGCGGGCGAGAGTCGCGCTCGGCTATGTTCCGCCCGACGACCGCGACACGTGGAGTCAGGTGGGGATGGCGCTCAAGGCCGAGTTTGGCGAGGAGGGCTTCGCCCTCTGGAACGAATGGAGCCAAGGCGCGCAGAACTACAACGGCAAGGACGCGCGCGATGTGTGGAAGTCGTTCAAGGGCGGCAAGATCACCATCAACACGCTGTTTCACCTCGCCAAGCTCGGCGGCTTCGATCCGCGCGCGCATCGAGCAAAGCCCGTCGATCCAGCGGAGCGCGAGCGACAGAAGGCCGAGCGTGCGGCCCGCGAAGCGGCCGAGCTGGCCGAACTGACGGAGAAGCAGCAGGCCGCGTCGACGCTCGCCGAATCGATCTGGTCGGCGGCCGAGCCTGCGCCGGCCGATCACCCGTATCTCGTTCGCAAGCGCATCCCGGTCGACGCGCTGCGCGTCTATCGCGGCGGCTTGTGCATCGGCACGGCCGCATGCGACGGTGCACTCGTCATTCCGGCCCGTGACGCGGACGGCAAGCTGTGGACACTGGAGTTTGTCCTGACGGACGGTCAGAAGCGCTATCTGCCGAACGGCCGCAAGGCGGGCTGCTTCTCGCTGATCGGCGGCCCGCTATCGTCCGCGTCGTCCACGCTGCTGATTGGCGAGGGTTACGCCACGTGCGCGACGCTCGCGGCCGCGACCGGCTATCCGGCCGCCGTCGCGTTCGACGCCGGCAACCTGCACGCGGTCGCGACGGCGCTGCGCGGCCAGTATCCGGACGTTCGCATCGTCGTATGCGCGGATGACGACCACACGACGAAGGGCAATCCGGGCGTGACGAAGGCCCGCGCGGCGGCCGAGGCCGTCGCCGGCATCTTGGCCGTGCCCGACTTCGGTTCGAACCGCCCGGCGAACGGGACCGACTTCAACGACCTGGCTGCGCACGTCGGCCCGGATGCGGTTGCCGCTGCCGTGCGCGCTGCGCTCGCACCGGCCGGCTCGACTGGCGCCGGCAAGGGCAAGACTGCTCCAGCGCCCGCGAAGCCCGCCAAGCGCCCCAAAACGGCCCGCGCGCAGGACGGCAAGTCGCGGTTTGTCGTCGACGACAAGGGCGTGTGGTTTCACGGCTTCAACAATCAGGGCGACCCGCTGCCGCCGCATTGGGTTAGCACGCGGATCGACGTGATTGCGGAGACGCGCAACGAGATGAACAGCGAGTGGGGCTACCTGCTCGAATTCACGGACCGCGACGGCATCCTGAAACGATGGGCGGTGCCGGCTGGTCTCTTTGCCGGCGACGGTACGGAGCTGCGCCGGATGCTGCTCGATATGGGCGTGAAGCTCGGCGTAACGCAGATCGCCCGCACGCAGATCGCGAACTATGTGCAGATGGCGCAGCCGGACGAGCGCGTGCGTTGCGTGCCGCGCGTCGGCTGGCATCACGGCGCGTTCGTGCTGCCCGATCGCGTCATCGGCACCGGCAAAGAGGCGCTGATCTATCAGGCCGATACGCCGATCCAGAGCCAGTTCAAGGAGCGCGGCACGCTGGACGACTGGCAGCGCGAGGTCGCGGCCTACTGCGTCGGCAATAGCCGCCTGCTGTTCTGCGTCGCTACCGCCTTCGCTGGTCCGCTGCTGCACTTCTCCGGACTCCAGTCGGGCGGCTTCCACCTGCTCGGCACAACGTCTAAGGGCAAGTCGACGGGCGGCGTCATCGCCGCGTCCGTGTTCGGCTCGCCGGACTACGTGCGGAGCTGGAAGGCGACCGACAACGCGCTCGAAGCGGTCGCCACGCAGCATAGCGACGCACTGCTGATCCTTGATGAAATCGGGCAGGTCGAGCCTCGGTTGGTCGGCGATGTGATCTACATGCTTGCGAACGAGTCGGGCAAGGCCCGCGCGTCGCGTAGCGGCTCGGCCAAACCCGTACTGACGTGGCGGTTGCTGTTCCTGTCGAACGGCGAAAAGAGCGTGTCCGCGCTGATGGCCGAGGGCAACAAGCCCATGAAAGGCGGTATCGAGGTGCGCTTGCCCGCGATCCCGGCCGAGGTCGGCGAAATGGGCGTCGTAGAGAAGCTGCACGGCTTCCCGACGCCGGCCGCGCTGATCGAGCATCTAGAGCGGCACGCCGGCATGCACTACGGCACGGCCGGCCCCGCGTTCATCGAATGGGCGTCGTCGCAGGCCGGCGAGCTGGCCGAGCATCTGCGCATGCGAGTCGATGAGCTGGTCGGGCAATGGGTGCCGGACGGCTCGCATTCGCAGGTCGCGCGCGTCGCTAAGCGGTTCTGCCTCGTTGCGGTGGCCGGCGAGCTGGCCACCGCGCACGGGCTGACTGGTTGGCCGCAGGGCGAAGCGGTCGAGGCAGCCCGTCGCTGCTTCGAAGGCTGGCTCGAACTGCGCGGCGGCACGGGTAATTCCGACGAGGCGGATGCGGTGCGACAGGTGCTGCACTTCCTCGTCGCACACGGCGACAACCGTTTCGTGTGGATGAACCGGGCGCAGGACGACCATCGGCCGAACGCGCCGCACCGTGCGGGCTGGAAACGACTCGTGAAACAGGACAAGGGCAGCATCGCGATTGAGTCGAATCAAGCCTATTACGCGGAGTTCGGCGACAAGATGAGCGCCGAAGATGCAGAGTGCGTCGAGACGGAATATCTGATCGAGTCGACCGTGTTCCGTAAGGATGTGTGCGCCGGCTTCGATCACAAAATGGTCGCGAACGCGCTGATAAAGCGTGGTGTGCTGAGGCCCCGCACCGACGGCTATCCGTACCGACGTGAGCACATTCCGGGACATGGCCCGGCCATGGTCTACCGTGTGCTGCCGTCGATCTTCACGCTCGAACTGTGAAAGACGCCGCCGCCGTCCGGGAGGGCGGTGGCGGGCATTCCTTTGCGCGGCATTTTTGGCCCGTGCGTCAAAGTTACTTTGAGCGATCCGCTCCAGACGGAACCGGGCCGACGGTTGCCGCGAATCTTTCCGCCATCGTAACAATCCAGCCCGGTTTATCTCCAGTATCTCCAGCGTTCTCCAAATCGTTTGGAGACACGCGAAGCCTTACCCCACAAGGCTTTGCGGCCGATTCAGACGTTTATCTCCAAATCTCCAACTCGTTTTGCAGCGAGCGGACAGGCGTCGATCGCCGGTATCGACCACAAAGCCAGACGGGGCGCGGCTCTCCGGGATTTGACGGGTGTCGGAGACGTGTTTTTGAGGGGGGTGTCCACGACGCGCACCGATCCGGCATTGTTGCGCCCGTGGTAAGTGTCGGGGTGGACGGAAAGCGGGGGACCCTGCGTCTAGGGCAAACACGCGGGGGCTCACACCCGCGTGTTTTTCCTACTCCCGGCGCGCCTAAGGGGGGGCATATTCATACCGACATGCAGGGAGCCGGCAGTGCGATGCCAACTCCGAGAAATCGGTGGGAGGTGCGCAGCAAGGGGGTCATACGCGTGGCGGCACGGGTCTATCTTGCCGCCGCGATCGGAATGATTTCCGCCCCGGCTTTGAGCTTGTCGAGGTAGTCCGCCCACTGTTGCATCATCGAGCGTCGTGCCTTGATGAACTTTGTTCGGTTGTACGCCCGCCCAAGGCTGTCAGGGACCGTATGCGCTAGTTGGTGCTCGATCACTTCCGGCTTTTCCTCCAACTCTTCATGCAGGATCGTCCGTGCCATTGCCCGGAAGCCGTGACCGGTAATTTCGGTGCGAGTGTCGTAGCCGAGCCGACGAAGGGCTGCATTGATAGCGGCCTCGCTCATCGGCCGATTTCGGTCGCGAGCACCGGGGAACACGTAGACGCCTTCGCCAGTCAGGGCGTGAAGCTCGCGCAAAATCGTGACAGCCTGCGCGGCCAGCGGAACAAGGTGATCCGTTTTCGTTTTGTTGACGAAATAGCGCCATTCGCCTTTGTCGAGGTCGAATTGCGCCCATTCTGCCTTCCGCAACTCGCCCGGCCTAACGAACAGCATTGGGGCTAGCTTGAGCGCGCAGAGAACCGGGAACGTGCCTGTGAAGCCGTCGAACGCGCGAAGCATCTCGCCCACTTTCTCCGGCTCAGTGATTGAGGCAAAGTGTGTTGTCTGCGCGGGCGGGATTGCATCTACCAGATCGCGGGCCGGATCGGCCTTGCAGTGCCCCTCTTTGATGCCGTAGCGGAATACCCGGCTAATCTCGCTGCGGATGCGATGGGCGGTAAATCTGGCTCCACGCCCGTCTACGCGCTTCAGCACGACCAGTATCTCCGGGGCGTCGATCTCAGCGATAGGGCGCTTGCCGAGCCATGGGAATACATCGTTCTCCATGCGGGCGAGCGTCTTGGCATGCTGCGCTGGCTCCACGGTCGTCTTGCGCTCGTCCATCCAGCCGCGAGCGACAACCTCAAACGAATGGGCGGCTGCGAGCAGGCTGGCTCTTTTTTCCGCCTTCTTCGCTTCACCCGGATCGATGCCGGCAGCGAGCTTTTCACGGGCTTCGTCGCGCTTCTTCCGTGCGGTCGCCAATGTAACTTCCGGGTAGACGCCGAGCGAATAGCGCTTTTCCTTGCCCCCAAATCGGTATTTGAGGCGCCACCACTTGCCCCCGCTCGGGGCGATTTCCAGATAGAGGCCGCCTCCGTCGAACAGGCGCACGGGCTTGTCGGCAGGCTTGGCGTTCCGGATGGCTGTATCGGTTAATGGCACGGGGGCAACTCCTGACAGGTAAGGCAATTTCGGATGGGTTGCCCCCAATGTTGCCCCCGCTTGCCCCCGGCTGTCTACGCACCACACGGCACTTTGCCGGAATGAAAAAACCCGCGAAGCCTTGTGCTGTCGCGGGTTTTGGGACTTCCGGGAATTTCCCGGAACTATGTCATGGTGCCCAGGGCCGGAATCGAACCGGCACGCCTTGCGGCGGGGGATTTTGAGTCCCCTGCGTCTACCAATTTCACCACCTGGGCTTGATCCTGGCCGCGCGCCCGATGCAGATTGTGCGCGGCGAAACGCGGATTATGGCGGAAAACCGGGCACCGGGCAAGCAGCCCGGCGACCGGGCGCGTGGACTACTGGCTCAGGTACACGAACCGGCCCTGCTTCACGATCCCCATCACGCTCGCGCGCTGGTCGAGTCCCACGTGATCCTTGTCGCTGGTATTGACGACGCCGTTCGGCACGACGAGCTCGTGCGCGCGTTCGAGCTCGCGGCGCAGCGCCGCGCGGAACGCGGGCGTGCCGGGTTGCGCCGCTTTCAGCGCGCGGCCGACCGCATCGGCGAGGCGCGGGTACACGCCCGCTGCATCGCCCGCGAACTGCGTGACCGTGCCTGCGCCGTATTTCGCCTCGTACGCGTCGACGAACGCGAGCGCGGCCTGGCGGGCCGGGTGGTCGGCCGGCAGCGTGCGCGCGACGACCACCGGCTGGGTCGGGAACAGCGTCCCGTCCACATCCTTGCCGCCGAGCTTGATGAATTCCGGCGTCGCGATCCCGTGCGTCTGGTAGATCGGGCCCTTGTAGCCGCGCTCGATCAGCGTGCGCTGTGGCAGCACGGTCGGCGTGCCGGCGCCGGCGATCAGGATCGCGTCCGGCTTCGCCGCGATCAGCTTCAGCGCCTGGCCGGTGACGCTCGCGTCGGTGCGGTTGAAGCGCTCGGTCGCGATCACGCGGATCTTGCGCAGGTCCGCGAAGCGCGTGAATTCGTTGAGCCAGCTGTCGCCGTAGCTGTCCGCGAATCCGATGAAGCCGACCGTCTTCACGCCGTGGTTGGCCATGTAGCGGGTCATCACGTCGGCCATCGCGCGGTCGCTCTGCGCCATCTTGAACGCCCAGGTTCGCGCGCCTTCCTGCGGCTCGACGATCGAGCCGGAGCCGACCAGCGTGATCATCGGCGTCTGCGCGGCCGCCACTGCGTCGAGCGCCGCGAGCGCGGCCGGCGTGATGTTCGGGCCGACCACGACGTCGACATGATCCTCGTCGACCAGCTTGCGGATGTTGCGTACCGCGGCGCCCGGGTCGGACGCGTCGTCGAGCACCGTGACCTGCACGGGTTGCCCGGCGATCGTCTTCGGCCACATCAGGATCGCGTTCTTGCTCGTGATGCCGATCGCGGCGGCCGGGCCGGTCGACGACAGGTCGACGCCGACCTTCAGGTCGGCATGCGCGGCCGTGCAGGCCAGCACGAGGGCGGCGCCGGCGGCGCGGCGCAACAGGGTGGGACGTCGCAACAGGGCGGGAAGCGTCATGCGGGAATCTCCATCTCCGTCGGGCAACGAAAAAGGGGCGCAATGTGCGCCCCTGCGTTCATACCTGTCCGTCAAAGCTCGTACGATTCGGCTTCGCCCTTGAGCGCCTGCTCGATCAGCTTGCGGTTCAGCGTCGGCGACAGCAGTTCGACCAGCGTATACACATAGCTGCGCAGGTAGGCGCCCTGCTTGAGCGCGACGCGCGTCACGTTGCTGCCGAACAGGTGGCCGACCGGGATCAGCCGCAGGCCGCGGTCCCGCTCGGGATTGAACGCGATGTCGGCCATGATGCCGACGCCGAGGCCGAGTTCGACATAGGTCTTGATCACGTCGGCGTCGATCGCCTCGAGCACGATGTCCGGCGACAGCCCGCGCAGCGCGAACGCATGGTTGATCTTCTTGCGGCCGGCGAACGCGTCGTCGTACGTGATCAGCGGGTATTGAGCGAGATCGTCGAGCGTGACCGGCTTGCGTTCGAGCAGCGGATGGTCGGCCGGCACGACGGCCGCGTGATGCCACTGGAAGCAGGGCAGCGACACGAGCTCCTTGTAGTCGGAGATCGCCTCGGTGGCGATCGCGAGATCGGCCTGGTCGTGGATCACCATCTCGGCCACCTGCGTCGGGCTGCCTTGCAGGATCGACAGGTGCACCTTCGGGAAGCGCTTCTTGAACTCGGCGATCGCCGCCGGCAGCGAGTAGCGGGCCTGCGTGTGGGTCGCCGCGATGGTCAGGTTGCCCTGGTCCTGCGCTGCATAATCCTTCCCGACCCTTTTCAGGCTTTCCACTTCCTGGAGAATCCGCTCGACCGACGCGAGGATGATCCGGCCCGGCTCGGTGAGCGAGCGCACGCGCTTGCCGTGCCGCGTGAAGATCTCGACGCCCAGCTCGTCCTCGAGCTCGATGATCGCCTTCGATACCCCCGGTTGCGACGTGTAGAGCGCCTTGGCGGCCTCGGTGAGGTTGAAATTCTGCCGGACGGCCTCGCGCACGAAGCGAAATTGGTGCAGGTTCATTTATAACCCTTCCGCATATCAACAGAATTTTTTAGTCGTTTGAAATATAAGGCGAGTTTATTACGATTCACCGGAGTTTTTCAAATATGGATATCTGTTTTCGTCATTAGCAATCCAGCCGGCAGCGGTTGGCGGCGGTGACGACGGAACGGAGATTCGGGCGCGACGTGGCTAGGACGTCGCGCAGTCACCACGAAAACCCTGGGGTCCCCGAATGTATCAGTACGACCAATACGACCAGACGATCGTCGACGAGCGAGTCGCGCAGTACCGCGATCAGGTGCGCCGCCGGCTGTCGGGCGAGTTGAGCGAAGACGAATTCCGTCCGCTGCGTCTGCAGAACGGCCTGTACATGCAGCGCCACGCGTACATGCACCGCATTGCGATTCCGTACGGCAACCTGCGCAGCGACCAGCTCCGGATGCTGGCGCGCATCGCCCGCGAACACGACCGCGGCTACGGCCATTTCTCGACCCGCTCGAACATCCAGTTCAACTGGATCGAGCTGGAAGACACGCCCGAAATCCTCGCGAAGCTCGCGTCGGTGCAGATGCATGGCATCCAGACCTCGGGCAACTGCATCCGCAACATCACGGCCGACCAGTTCGCCGGCGTCGCGCAGGACGAGGAGATCGATCCGCGTCCGTGGGCCGAGATCCTGCGCCAGTGGTCGACGTTCCACCCCGAATTCGCATGGCTGCCGCGCAAGTTCAAGATCGCGGTGTCGGGCTCGAAGCGCGACCGCGCGGCCGTGCAGATCCACGACCTCGGCGTGTACCTGAAGAAGAACGCGCAGGGCGAGGTGGTCGCGAGCATCCTCGCGGGCGGCGGCCTCGGCCGCACGCCGATCGTCGGCGCGGTGATCAAGGAAGACCTGCCGTGGCAGCACCTGCTCACGTACTGCGAAGCCGTGCTGCGCGTGTACAACCGTTACGGCCGCCGCGACAACCTGTACAAGGCGCGCATCAAGATCCTCGTGAAGGCGCTGTCGCCGGCGAAGTTCGCACAGCAGGTCGAGGAAGAATGGCAGCACCTGAAGGACGGCCCGTCGACGCTCACGCAGGCCGAAATCGACCGCGTGTCGCAGTACTTCCAGCCGCCCGTCTACGAGAAGCTGGCCGACACCGACGCGTCGTTCGAACAGCACCTGCTCGAGAACAAGGCGTTCGCGCGCTGGGTCGAGCGTAACGTCGCGCCGCACAAGGTGCCGGGCTATGCGGCCGTCACGCTGTCGCTGAAGGACCACCGCGTGGCCCCGGGCGACGCGACCGACGCGCAGATGGATCTGGTCGCCGACTGGGCCGACGCATATTCGTTGGGCGAGCTGCGCGTGTCGCACGAGCAGAACCTGATTCTCGCGAACGTGAAGAAGCGCGACCTGTTCGCGCTGTGGGAAAAGGCGAAGGCGGCCGGTTTCGCGACGCCGAACGTCGGCCTGCTGACCGACATCATCGCGTGCCCGGGCGGCGACTTCTGCTCGCTCGCGAACGCGAAGTCGATCCCGATCGCGCTGGCGATCCAGCAGCGTTTCGACGATCTCGACTACGTGTACGACCTCGGCGACCTGTCGCTGAACATTTCCGGTTGCATGAACTCGTGCGGTCACCACCACGTCGGCAACATCGGCATCCTGGGCGTCGACAAGGACGGCGCCGAGTGGTACCAGGTATCGCTCGGCGGCGAGCAGGGCACGGGCCGCAACGGCGCGCGTCTCGGGCGCGTGATCGGGCCGTCGTTCTCGGCGGAAGAAGTGCCCGACGTGATCGCGAAGCTGATCGATACGTTCGTCGAGGCGCGCATCGACGGCGAGCGCTTCATCGACACGTACGATCGCATCGGCATCGCACCGTTCAAGGAGCGCGTGTATGCGGCGCGCCAGGCAGTGAACGCGTAACCAACCGGGTAGAGGGAATTTGCAGATGGCTTCGATTATCAAGAACCGCGCAGTGATCGACGACGCATGGCAGGTCGTACGCGCGGCGGAAGACGGTACGCTGCCCGCGGTCGACGCATTGCCGGCCGGCAAGGTGCTGGTGCCGTTCGCGTTGTGGCAGGCCGAGCGCGCGGCGCTCGTCGCCGCGAAGACGAAGGACGAACTCGGCGTGTGGCTCGCGCCGGACAGCGAGCCGGCCGATCTCGTGGCCGACTTCGGCGCGATCTCGCTGATCGCCGTCGACTTCCCGCGCTTCGCGGACGGCCGCGGCTACAGCATCGCGCGCCTGCTGCGCGAGCGTCATGGCTGGACCGGCGAGCTGCGCGCGATCGGCGACGTGCTGCGCGACCAGTTGCTGTACATGTCGCGTTGCGGCTTCGACGCGTTCGCGGTGCGTGCCGACAAGGACATCCATGACGCGCTGAAAGCGTTCACCGAATTCACGCAGCGTTACCAGGGCGCGTTCGACGAGCCGGCGCCGCTGTTCCGCCGCCGCGAGGCGGCTGCCGCCAAGGTGAGCGCATGAGCACCGCGACCGCCCCCGCGCTGACGCCGGAACTCGCCGCCAAGGTCGAGCGCCTCGACGCGCTGCTCGCGCGGATCGGCGAGCGTCACGACAAGGTGAAGTTCGCGAGCAGCCTCGCCGCGGAAGACATGCTGCTCACGCACGCGATCCTGTCGAAGGGCGTGTCGATCGGCATCTTCTCGCTGAACACGGGCCGCCTGCACGCGGAGACGCTCGGCATGATCGACCGCGTGCGCGAGCGCTACGGCTACGAGATCGAGCAGTTCCATCCGCAGCAAGACGCGGTCGACCAGTATGTGGCCGAGCACGGCCTGAACGCGTTCTACGAGAGCGTCGAGCTGCGCAAGTCGTGCTGCCACATCCGCAAGGTCGAGCCGCTGAACCGCGCGCTGGCCGACGTCGGCGCGTGGGTGACGGGCCAGCGCCGCGAGCAGTCGGTCACGCGCGCGGAGCTGCACGAGGAAGAACAGGACGAAGCGCGCGGGATCGCGAAGTACAACCCGCTCGCCGACTGGACGGAAGCCGACGTGTGGGCGTACCTTAAGGCGTTTGACGTGCCGGTCAATCCGCTGCATGCGCGCGGCTATCCGAGCATCGGCTGCGAGCCGTGCACGCGCGCGATCCGTCCCGGCGAGGACAGCCGCGCGGGCCGCTGGTGGTGGGAATCGCGCGACACGAAGGAATGCGGGCTGCACATCACGACGATCACGCCGATTCCCGCGGATGCCGAAGCCGGCGCCGCGCACTGAAAGCCGACAAGAAACTGAATATTGCGCCGCCTGCAACAGCGGGCGGCACGAACCCAGAAGAGAAGGACTGAAATCATGAGCACGACGCTCGAGCAATCCGCCTTTGCCCCGCCCACCGGCGCCGACAGCCGCATGGGCCACCTCGACTGGCTCGAAGCCGAGTCGATCCACATCCTGCGCGAACTGGTTGCCGAATGCAGCAAGCCGGCGCTGTTGTTCTCGGGCGGCAAGGATTCGGTCGTCGTGCTGCATCTGGCGCTGAAGGCGTTCGGCCTCGGCGCGAACCGCAAGACGACGCTGCCGTTCCCGCTCGTGCACATCGACACGGGCCACAACTACGAGGAAGTGATCGACTTCCGCGACCGCCGTGCGCAAGAGCTCGGCGCCGAGCTGGTGGTCGGCCACGTCGAGGATTCGATCAAGCGCGGCACGGTCGTGCTGCGCCGCGAGACCGATTCGCGCAACGCCGCGCAGGCCGTCACGCTGCTCGAGACGATCGAACAGCACGGCTACACGGCGCTGATCGGCGGCGCGCGCCGCGACGAAGAGAAGGCGCGTGCGAAGGAGCGGATCTTCTCGTTCCGCGACGAATTCGGCCAGTGGGACCCGAAGGCGCAGCGCCCGGAACTGTGGAGCCTGTACAACGCCCGCCTGCACAAGGGCGAGCATCTGCGCGTGTTCCCGATCTCGAACTGGACCGAGCTCGACGTGTGGCAGTACATCGCGCGCGAGAACCTCGAACTGCCGTCGATCTATTACGCGCACCAGCGCGAGATCGTGCGCCGCAACGGGCTGCTCGTGCCGGTCACGCCGCTCACGCCGATGCGTGACGGCGAGACGAGCGAGCTGGCGCAGGTGCGCTTCCGCACGGTCGGCGACATCAGCTGCACGTGCCCGGTCGAGAGCGACGCGGACGACGTCGAGAAGATCATCGCCGAGACGGCGGTGACCGAGATCACCGAGCGCGGCGCGACCCGGATGGACGACCAGGCCTCCGAAGCCGCGATGGAACAGCGCAAGAAGCAAGGTTATTTCTGAAGCACACGAGGACATTCACATCATGAGCATCATCGAGAACACCGAAGACCTCGGCGTGTTGCGTTTCATCACCGCGGGCAGCGTCGACGACGGCAAGAGCACGCTGATCGGCCGCCTGCTGTACGACAGCAAGGCCGTGCTGTCCGACCAGCTGTCCGCGCTGTCGCGCGCGAAGAACAAGCGCACGGTCGGCGACGAGCTGGATCTCGCGCTGCTGACCGACGGCCTCGAAGCCGAGCGCGAGCAGGGCATCACGATCGACGTCGCGTACCGCTACTTCGCGACCGCGAAGCGCAAGTTCATCATCGCCGACACGCCGGGCCACGAGCAGTACACGCGCAACATGGTGACGGGCGCGTCGACCGCGCACGCGGCGATCGTGCTGATCGACGCGACGCGCATCACGGTCGAGAACGGCGTCGTGCAACTGCTGCCGCAGACCAAGCGCCACAGCGCGATCGTCAAGCTGCTCGGGCTGCAGCACGTGATCGTCGCGATCAACAAGATGGACCTCGTCGACTACAGCGAGGCGCGTTTCAACGAGATCCGCGACGCGTACGTCGCGCTCGCGAAGCAGCTCGGCCTGACCGACGTGCGTTTCGTGCCGGTGTCGGCGCTGAAGGGCGACAACATCGTCGGCGCGAGCGAGCGCATGCCGTGGTACGCGGGCGAGCCGCTGCTCGACGTGCTCGAGTCGCTGCCGGTCGAGACGCAGGCGCATGACGCGCTGCGCTTCCCGGTGCAGTGGGTCGCACGCCAGGACGGCAGCTCGGCCGACGATTTCCGCGGCTACATGGGCCGGATCGAGTCGGGCGAAGTGAAGGTCGGCGACGCGATCGTCGTGCTGCCGTCGAACCGCACCGCGACGGTTGCCGAGATCGTCGCGCCGGTGCCGGGCGGCACCGCGGCAGTTCCGCACGCGTTCGCGGGCCAGACGGTGACGATCCGTCTCGAAGAGGACGTCGACGTGTCGCGCGGCGACATGTTCGTCACGACCGCCGAGCCGGTCGAGCCGGCCAAGAAGCTCGAGGCCGACCTGTGCTGGTTCGACGAGGCGCCGCTGTCGCCGCAGCGCAAGTACCTGCTGAAGCAGACCACCAGCACGGTGTTCGCGAAGATCGGCGCGGTCAAGCAGGTGCTCGACGTGCATACGCTGTCGCACGCGACCGACCGTCAGGAACTGAAGATGAACGACATCGGCCGCGTGGCGCTGACGCTGCAAAAGCCGATCGTCTGCGACACGTACGATGCGCACCCCGGTACGGGCGCGTTCGTGCTGATCGACGAGGCGACGCATCACACGGTCGCCGCGGGCATGATCCGCGCGTTCTCGGCGTAATCGTCAATCTGCGCGGCGGCGAACCGGCCGCCGCGACAGGACCCTAGCGAAGCGACACACATGGGCAAGGTATATCTGATCGGAGCAGGACCGGGCGCGGCGGACCTCATCACGGTGCGCGGCATGCGGCTGCTCGAGCAGGCCGACGTTGTGCTGCACGACGCGCTCGTCGAGCCCGCGATGCTCGACTATGCGCCGAACGCGCGCAGGATCGCGGTCGGCAAGCGCTGCGGGCAGCGCTCGACCGCGCAGCATTTCATCAACAAGCAGATCGTCGATGCGGCGCGCGAGCATGCGTGCGTCGTGCGGCTGAAGGGCGGCGATCCGATGCTGTTCGGCCGCGCGGAAGAGGAAATGCGCGCGCTGGAGGCGGCCGGCATCGACTACGAGGTCGTGCCGGGCATCACCGCGGCGCTGGCCGGTGCGGCGACGCTCAAGCGTTCGCTGACGTTGCGCGGCGTATCGCGCAGTGTCGCGTTCGCGACGCACAGCCGTGCGCCGGGCAGCGACGAGATCCGCGAAGCGGCGCGCGCCGATTCGATCGTCTATTACATGGGCCGTGACAGCGCGCCCGGCATCGCGCAGGAACTGATCGACGCCGGCCGTGCGCCGGCGACGCCGGTGGCGATCGTCGAGGCTTGCAGCACCGCACGCGAACGTACGCTGACGCTGACGCTCGCGCAGATGGCGGCCGGCGATGCGCAGGCGTGGCTCGATCCCGCGGAACCGAGCCTGCTGATGATCGGCGATGCGTTCGCCGAACGCGCACGGCAGGCGCAGGCGGGTGCGCCGGTGCGCCATGCCGCCTGAGCACGGCTCGAACGCGGTCCGAAACGAAAAAAGCGCCGGCAGATGCCGGCGCTTTTTCTTTGGGTGCGGCGAAGGCGCGGGCTGCTACGCGTCGCCGCCGAGCTGGTCGATGCAATAGCGCGCGACCGCGTCGAGCACGCCGTCGTCTTCGCCGACGGCCGTCGCGCAGCGAATTTCGACGCCCGGATGCGCGGCGCGGCATGCATCGACGAGCTGCGGCAGGTCGCGACGCACGTGGCCGCCCTGGCCGAAGAACACGGGTACCACGGTGATGCGCGCGCAGCCGGCCGCCACTTGCGCGGCCACGGCCTCACCGAGCGACGGCGTCATCAGTTCGAGGAACGCGAGCGACACGTGCGTGGCAGGGGAGCCGGCGCCGCGCAGCCGCGCGGCGAGCCGCTCGAACGGCTCGGCCCAGCGCGGGTCGCGGGCGCCGTGGCCGAACAGGACGATACCGTGCGAACGCATGTGGAAGCCTCCGTCGTGACGGCGCTCAGTGCCGGTCGACCCACTTGAGCGCGAACAGGCCGAGCGCGAGATAGATGAGGCCCGGCGTCGCGGCGGTGAGCGGCGCGGGCCACGTGTTCAGCGTGCCGATGTGCGAGAACAGCGTGTTGAGCAGCTGGAAGCTCATGCCGAGCATGATGCCGCCGAACACCTTCACGCCGACCACGCCCGCCCGCGTGTGCAGGTACGCGAACGGCAGCGACAACACGAGCATCACGAACACCGCGAACGGATACAGCAGCTTGCGCCACAGCGCGATGTCGTAGCGCTGCGTGTCCTGCTGGTTCTCGCGCAAGTGCTGGATGTAGCGGAACAGGTTGATGATCGACATGCGCTCCGGCGATACGAGCAGCACCGACAGGATCTGCGGCGTCAGGTCGGAGCGCAGCCGGTATTCGGGCAGCGACACCTGCTGCGACCGGTACACGGGGTTCAGCGCATCGGCCGGCTGGCCGGTGATCGGCTTGATCGGCGTCAGCTCCGTCTCGGTGACGCCCTTCAGCAGCCAGTGGCCGGGCGGCTCGTAGCGGCCCGTCTGCGCGATTCGCACGTTCTGCAGCTGGAATTTCGAGTCGAATTCGTAGATGCGCACGTTGCTGATCGTCGAGTCGGGCGACAGGCTGCCGACGTTGACGAAGCGCGTGACCTGCTCGCCGTTCTCGCGGGCGGCGAGCGTGTCCTTGACCCACACGCCGGACTGGAAGTTCGACGACACCGAGGCGCCGAGCGCCTGCAGCCGCACGCGTTCGGACAACTGGTCGGCGTACGGGCCGACGAATTCGCCGATCAGGTAGGTGACGATCACGAGCGGCACGCCGATCTTCAGCAGCGAGCGCAGCGCCTGGTTGGTCGCGAGGCCCGACACGCGGAAGATCGTGAATTCCGAGTTCGCGGCCATCTGCGCGAACACGTAGATCGCGCTGATCAGCGCGGCGACCGGGATGATCTCGTAGAAGCGCGACGGCGTCTGCAGCGCGACGCGCAGCACCGCGTAACCGAACTTGTAGTTGCCGTGCCCGACCGAGTTCAGCTCGCTGATCAGGTCGAAGAAGAAGAACAGACCCGAGAACGCGAACAGGATGAAGACGAACGTGATGTAGATCTGCCGCGCGAAGTATTTTTCATAGAGCCGCATCGATCATGCTCCCGAGCGGCCGAACAGCGCGCGTGTCAACAACGGACGATTGCGCACGCGCAACCAGAAAATGAACGCGACGATCGCCGCGACGACCACATGCAGGCCGACGAGACCGACGCCGAACGACATCTTGCCCTGCTCGATCTGCGCCTGCACGACGTTCAGCAGGTTCGAGTACGTGAGGTAGATCAGCACGGCCATCACGAGGTTGATCGTGCGGCTGCGGCGCGGGTTCTGGTACGACAGCGGGATGCCGAGCACCATCAGGTTGATCGCGATCAGCGGCAGCCCCGCGCGCCACGCGAATTCCGCGAGATTGTCGCGCGTCGGGTTGCGCAGCAGGTCGGGCGTGGGCGTGCTGTTGGTGGTCTGCACGTTGGTGACCGGCTTGCTCGTGATCTTCACGCCGTAGCGCTCGAACTCCATGATCTTGAAGTTCGGCTGGCCGGGCGTGCCGTCGTAGCGGCGGCCGTCCTCGAGGACGACGAAGCGATCGCCGTCCTTCGAGGTTTCCGTATGGCCCGTCTGCGACACGACCACGTTGACCTTGCCGTTTTCCGTCGACGTGACGAAGACGTTCTGGACCTTGCTCTGGTCCGGCGACATCTTCTCGATGAAGAACACGCGATGGTTCGCGGCCGATTCGCGGAACTGGCCCGGCGCGAGCAGCGAGATTTCGTCGCGCTGCTGGAAGCGCGCGCGGATCATCTTGCTCTGCTGGTTCGACCACGGCCAGCCGACGAACGCGAAGAAGGTGATCAGCAGGATGATCGGCGTGGCGAACACGCCGATCGGCTTGATGAGGCGCGTGAGGCTCACGCCCGACGCGAGCCACACCACCATTTCGGAGTCCCGGTACCACCGGGTCAGCACGAACAGGATCGACACGAACAGCGTGACGACGAGCATCACGGCGAGGTAGCCGATCACGGTCAGGCCGATCAGCACGAGCACGTCCCGCGGATCGATTTCGCCGGACGCGGCGTAGCCGACGATGCGAATCATCATCGTCGTGAGCATGATCGTGAGCAGCACCATGAACACGGCGCCAGCCGTATACGCAAGCTCGCGCTGGAGGGAGCGTTCGAAGATCATTCTTGATGAGAAGAGGGCGGGAGGCTGCGCACGCGTGGTGGAGCGCTCGCGCCGCCACGGGAAAAATAGCGGATAATTGCGGCTTTCATCCTTAGCCCAGATTTTATCCGAGGACAAGCGCGATGGACTTTAGCATAAAAGGCTGTGATTGGAGCAAAGGCGAGGCCAAGGGGTTCCTGACCGGGAAGTCCGACTGCATCGTGCTCGGCATCTTCGAGGCGCAGACCCTGTCGGGCGCGGCGCTCGACATCGACACGGCCACCAAGGGACTGATCTCGCGCGTGGTGAAGGCCGGCGACATGGACGGCAAGCGCGGCAAGACGCTGTTCCTGCACGAAGTGTCGGGCATCGGCGCGTCGCGCGTGCTGCTCGTCGGGCTCGGCAAGCAGGATGCTTTCAATCAGAAAGCCTATAACGATGCGGCGACGGCCGCCTGGCGCGCGCTGCTGGCGACCAAGGTCGTCCAGGTCACGTTCTCGCTCGCGCAACTGCCGGTCGACGAGCGCAGCTCCGACTGGGGCGTGCGCGCCGCGATCCTCGCGCTGCGCAACGAGACCTACCGCTTCACGCAGATGAAGAGCAAGCCGGAACCGGCGTCGCACACGCTCAAGCGCGTCGTGTTCAGCGTCGACCCGGCGGACGAAAAGGCCGCGAAGGTCGCGGTCAAGCAGGCCGTCGCGCTCGCGAACGGGATGGATCTCACCCGCGACCTCGGCAACCTGCCCGGCAACGTCTGCACGCCGACCTATCTCGGCAACACCGCGAAGAAGATCGCGAAGGATTGGGGCCTGAAGGCCGAAGTCCTCGGGCTCAAGCAGATCCAGGCGCTGAAGATGGGGTCGTTCCTGTCGGTCGCGCGCGCATCGGTCGAGCCGCCGCAGTTCATCGTGCTGCACTACCAGGGCGCCGCCGCGAAGGCCGCGCCGGTCGTGCTGGTCGGCAAGGGCATCACGTTCGACACGGGCGGCATCTCGCTGAAGCCGGGCGAGGGCATGGACGAGATGAAGTACGACATGTGCGGCGCCGGCTCGGTGCTCGGCACGATGCGTGCGGTCGCCGAGATGGGCCTGAAGATCAACGTCGTCGCGATCGTGCCGACCTGCGAGAACATGCCGGGCGGCAATGCGACGAAGCCGGGCGACATCGTCACCAGCATGAAGGGGCTGACGATCGAGGTGCTGAACACCGACGCCGAAGGCCGCCTGATCCTGTGCGACGCACTCACGTACGCCGAGCGCTTCAAGCCGGCCGCCGTGATCGACGTCGCGACGCTGACGGGCGCCTGCGTGATCGCGCTGGGCGGCCACAACAGCGGGCTGTTCTCGACGAACGACGCGCTCGCGGGCGAACTGCTCGACGCGTCGCGCGAGGCGAACGACCCGGCGTGGCGCATGCCGCTCGACGACGAGTACCAGGATCAGCTGAAGTCGAATTTCGCGGATCTCGCGAACATCGGCGGGCGCCCGGCCGGCGCCGTGACGGCCGCGTGCTTCCTGTCGCGCTTCACCGAGAGCTATCCGTGGGCCCACCTCGACATCGCGGGCACCGCATGGAAGGGCGGTGCCGCGAAGGGTGCGACGGGCCGTCCGGTGCCGTTGCTCGCGCAGTTCCTGATCGACCGCGCCGGCCAGTGATGGCGGGGCTGACGACGCTGCGGGTGCGCGGGCAATGACGCGGATCGATTTCCACTCGAACGTCGGCGACTCGCTCGCGTACGCGTGCCGGCTGCTGCGCAAGGCCTATCAGGCCGGGCAGCCGGTCGTCGTGCTCGCCGAGCCCGCGCGCCTGCGCGCGCTCGACGAGCGGCTCTGGACGTTCTCGCCGCTCGATTTCATCCCGCATTGCGGCGTCGACAGCGAGCACGCAGCCGGCACGCCGATCGTGCTGGCCGCCGATCTCGACCGTGCACCGCATCATCACGTGCTGCTGAACCTCGGCGCGACCGTGCCCGCGCAGTTCGCCCGCTTCGAGCGCCTGCTCGAAGTGGTCGGCAACGCGCCGGAAGAGCTGGCCGCGGGCCGCGACCGCTACCGGTTCTACCGCGACCGCGGCTACGCGCTGAACAACTACAAGCAGGGCGGCTAGCCGCAACCGTCGACGGAGTGTTCCCGTGACAGAAGCCGATTCATCCTCGATCCCGACGCTGACCGACGTGCTGGTGCCGGGCAAGCCGGTGCCGGCGCGCTCGTTCGCGTCCGCCGCGCCCCAACCGCACGACAGCGCGGCGATTCCGGTGCTCACCGACGTGATCGCCCCGGGCGGCGCCGGTGCGGCGCCGGCTGATTTCCGTCAAACCGAAGCCGACCCCGAATCCGTCGTGGTCGAGCCCATCCCGACGCCGCACGTGCCGGCCGTCGAGTTGCCCGGCGACGCGGCGACGGCCGCCGCCGCGGGCGAGACCGATGCACCGGCCGAACCCGGCGCCGCGGAGCACGTGGTCGCAGAAGACGCGGCAGCGATGACGGCGCCGCTGCGCTCGTCGCTGGTCGATGACGACCTGCCGCCGCACACGTTCGCCGCGATTGCGCCCGAAGCGGTTGCGCACGCGCCCGACACGGCGATGCCGCAGGCGGACCTGTCGAGTGCAGCGCCCCAGCCGGATAAGCAGGTCGCAACCGGGCTGACGCCGGAAGATGCGCAGCACATTGCCGAACGGCTGCGCAATCGGCTGACGAATTATCTGACCGGGACGGGGCGCGACGCCATCGAAGCGCGCTGTCGCGATGCGCTGCACGAGCATTCGGCTTGGCTGGTCGGCCAGATCACGCGCGAAGTCGCCCTCGCACTGGAAACCGAGGTGATGGACTGGGTGCGCGATGCGGTCGATGAAGAGATCGCCCGCCGTCGCGTCGGCCATTCCGGCTGAACGGCCGATCGTTTGCGCTGGCGAAAAAGAGGGGGCAGGTCCGGTAAGGGCCTGCGAAGGCGCCGCAGAGGTGTGGGCCGGCCAGTACCGGGCCGCTTTTTTGCTGCGCCCTGCACACGGCGCGGGTACGCCGCGCGAGTATCCGATTCAGCGGACCGACAGCACCCACTGGGCGAGCGTGTGGGCTTCGATGCTCGTCAGCTGCGTATTGGCGGGCATCGGCACGCTGCCCCATACGCCGACGCTGCCTTTCACGATCGATTGCGCCAGATAATCGGCGGCGTCGCCGCGCGCCGCGTACTTGCCGGCGATGTCGTGGAACGACGGGCCCATCAGCGGCTTGCCGATTGCATGGCACGCCATGCAGTTCTTGCGCTGCGCCAGCGCGAGCCCGTCGGCCTGGTCGGCACGCGCCGCCGCCGCGCTGCCGGTCAGCAGCGTGGCGAGCAGCACGCGCAATATCGTCTGTTTCATGCGGTTCTCCGCCGGCGGGGACGGCCGGCTTCATGGTCCGCGCATTATAGAAGCAAAGGGGAAGCACGTTTTGCGCGTTCCCGGCGGTCCCGTTTATCGGGGTCGCATGCCTTGGGGCCCTGCTTCAACCCGTGACCGCCCCCTGGTTCGCCGGTCGTGCGAGCGCCGCGAATTTCGCGAGCACCCCGCGCGTATAGCGCGGCGCCGGCTGCCGCCACGCGGCGCGGCGCCGGGCGAGTTCCGCCTCGTCGACGTTCAGTTGCAGCAGCAGCCGGTGTGCGTCGATCGTGATCGAATCGCCTTCCTGCACCAGGGCGATCGTGCCGCCGACGAACGCTTCCGGCGCGACGTGGCCGACCACCATGCCCCAAGTGCCGCCCGAGAAGCGGCCGTCCGTGATGAAGCCGACCGATTCGCCGAGCCCCTTGCCGATGATCGCGGAAGTCGGCGCGAGCATTTCCGGCATGCCGGGGCCGCCCTGCGGGCCGAGGTAGCGCAGCACGAGGATGTCGCCCGCGCGAATCCGGTCGCCGAGGATCGCGTCCATCGCGCTCTGCTCGTCGTCGAACACGCGCGCCGGGCCCGTGATCACCGGGTTCTTCAGGCCGGTGATCTTCGCGACCGCGCCGTCTTCCGCGAGATTGCCCTTCAGGATCGCGAGGTGGCCTTCCTTGTACAGTGCGCGCTCGATCGGGAAGATCACGTGCTGGTCCGCGCGCGGCACGGCCGGCACGTCCTTCAGCTCGTCGGCGATCGTGCGGCCGGTGATCGTCAGGCAGTCGCCGTGCAGCAGCCCCGCATCGAGCAGGATCTTCAGCACCTGCGGAATCCCGCCGGCCCGGTGCAGGTCGGTCGCGACGTACTGTCCGGACGGCTTCAGGTCGCAGATCACCGGCACGCGTTTGCGAATGCGTTCGAAGTCGTCGATCGTCCAGTCGACTTCGGCTGCGTGCGCGATCGCGAGATAGTGCAGCACCGCATTGGTCGAGCCGCCGGTGGCCATGATCACCGACACCGCGTTCTCGATCGATTTCTTCGTGATGATGTCGCGCGGCTTCAGGTCGCGCTTCACCGCCTCGACCAGCACACGTGCCGATTCGGCGGCCGAATCGACTTTCTCCTGGTCGGGGTTCGCCATCGTCGACGAATACAGCAGCGACATCCCGAGCGCCTCGAACGACGAACTCATCGTGTTCGCGGTGTACATGCCGCCGCACGAACCCGACGTCGGACACGCGTTCTTCTCGACGCCTTCGAAGTCTTCCTGCGACATCCGGCCCGCGGTGAATTCGCCGACGGCCTCGAACGACGACACGATCGTCAGGTCGCGGCCCTTCCAGTTGCCCGGGCGGATCGTGCCGCCGTACACGTAGATGCCCGGCACGTTCAGGCGCGCGAGCGCGATCATGCCGCCGGGCATGTTCTTGTCGCAGCCGCCGACCACCACCACGCCGTCCATCCACTGGCCCTGCACGCAGGTCTCGATGCAGTCGGCGATCACTTCGCGCGACACGAGCGAGTACTTCATCCCTTCGGTGCCCATCGACATGCCGTCGGAAATCGTCGGCGTGCCGAAGATCTGCGGATTCGCGCCGGCCGCCTTCACGGCATCCACGGCCGCGTCCGACAGGCGCTGCAGGCCGGAATTGCACGGCGTGATCGTCGAGTGGCCGTTCGCGATGCCGACCATCGGCTTGTCGAAATCGTCCTTCTGGTAGCCGAGGGCGTAATACATCGACCGGTTCGGCGAACGGGCCACGCCTTGCGTGATGTTCTTAGAGCGGCGGTTGTACGACATGGGGAGCTCCATCGTTGTTTTGGCGACGCCGGCGCGACTGGTGCGCCGGGTGGATCAACCAAGCATGGAGTTTCCGTTATCGGATGTCCAATATATTATTTGTCGCTTATTAAGTCGTTTTACGAATGAGTCGAGCATGGCCGATCCTACCCCCGACCTGCGCCAGTGGCGCTATTTCGTCACCGTCGCCGACGAGCGCCATTTCGGTCGCGCGGCCGAGCGCCTGTCGATGACGCAGCCGCCGCTGTCGCAGGCGATCCGCGCGCTCGAGGACACGCTGGGCGTCGCGCTGTTCGTGCGCACCAAGCGCTCGGTGGCGCTGACGGCGGTCGGTGCGGCGCTGCTGCCGGACGTGCGCCGGCTGCTGGCGTCGGCCGACGCGCTGCCGCCGCTCGCGCGACGGCTCGCGCGCGGCGAGGCCGGTTCGCTGTCGCTCGCGTTCGTGTCGACCGCCGACTACGGGCTGCTGCCGTCGTTGCTGCGTGCGTTCGGCGCGCGCTATCCGCAGGTGCGGCTGCAACTTGCGGAAGCGACGAGCGACGTGCAGATCGACGAACTCGTCGCCGGGCGCATCGATGCCGGGCTCGTGATTCCGCCCGTACCGCCGCGCCACGCGGCCGGGCTGTCGTACCTGCCCGTCGTGCGCGAACCGCTGGTGGTCGCGATGCCGGCCGGAGCATCCGACGCGCCGGAGGACGCGCCCGTGCAGCTCGCCGAAGTCGCCGCGTTGCCGCTCGTGATCTTCCCGCGTCGTTTGGCGCCCGGCTTTTATGACATCATTACGGGCTGCTACGGCGCGGCGGGGGAAACCCCGCACATCGGCCAGGAGGCGATCCAGATGCAGACGATCGTCAGCCTCGTGTCGGCCGGCATGGGCGTCGCACTGGTGCCGCAATCGCTGCGTAACCTGCGGCGCACCGGCGTGGTCTACCGGCCGCTCGCCGGCCCTGCGCCGGTCGTCGAGACGGGCCTCGTGTGGCGCACCGGCGACGTGAGCCCCGTGCTCGCCGGGTTCATCGACGTCGTGCGCGCGCAAGGTCTTGCCGCGTGACGTGAACGATGGCGCGCGCGCCCCGTCCAACGCGCGGTGCCGCACATGTGCGACGGCCGTACCGTATTCGAAAACTTCTTCGCTAACCCATGATCATTCACCCGAATTTCGACCCCGTTGCGATCCATCTCGGGCCGCTGGCCGTGCGCTGGTATGGCCTCATGTATCTCGTCGGCTTCATCGCGGCGATCGTCGTCGGCCGGATCCGCCTGAAGCTGCCGTACGTCGCGGCGCAGGGCTGGACCGCGAAGGACATCGACGACATGATGTTCTACGGCGTGCTCGGCACCGTGCTCGGCGGCCGGCTCGGCTACGTGCTGTTCTACAAGGCCGATTTCTATTTCTCGCATCCGCTCGACGTGTTCAAGGTGTGGGAAGGCGGCATGTCGTTTCACGGCGGCTTCCTCGGCGTGACGCTCGCGATGATGCTGTTCGCGTGGCAGCGCAAGCGGCACTGGCTGCAGGTCACCGATTTCGTCGCGCCGATGGTGCCGTTGGGGCTCGCGGCCGGGCGGCTCGGCAACTTCATCAACGGCGAACTGTGGGGCCGCGTGACCGATCCGACGGCGCCGTGGGCGATGCTGTTCCCGGGCGCGATGCGCGACGATGCGGCATGGCTGCCGAAACATCCGGAACTCGTCGAGAAGTGGCATCTCGCCGACGTGTTCATGCAATACCAGATGCTGCCGCGCCATCCTTCGCAGCTCTATGAAATCGCGCTCGAAGGTATCGCGCTGTTCTTCGTGCTGTTCCTGTTCGCGCGCAAGCCGCGGCCGATGGGCGCGATATCCGCGCTGTTCCTGATCGGTTATGGCCTCGCACGTTTCACGGTCGAGTTCGCGCGCGAGCCCGACGACTTCCTCGGCCTGCTCGCACTCGGCCTGTCGATGGGGCAATGGCTGTCGTTGCCGATGATCCTCGCCGGTATCGCGATGATGGTCTGGGCGTATCGGCGTCGCGCGGCGAATGCGGCTGCTTGAAGTGACTACATGAAGTGGCTGCATGAGGTGGCCGCATGACGCAGTATCGATGCACACGCTTGGCGCGCGCGTCGGTCACCCCGATGCACATGAAAACGCCGGCCCTCGGGCCGGCGTTTTTCGTTTCCGACGACTGCGTGCTGCGCGTTACTTCATCTGCACCGAGCCGTTGACGGTGACCGACACGGTGGCCTTGCCGCCTTCGACCGCGATCGGCGCGCTCATCTTCGCGCTGTCCATCGGCGCCGCGGCCATCGCCATCATGCGCGGGTACGGCTGCACGTTGCGGCCGCTGCCGACGTTCACGTCGCGGATCGTGTAGCTGCTGTAGCCGAACGCCTTCGCGGCTTCGTCCGCGCGGGCGCGGAACGACTTGATCGCTTCGGTCGTGAGCTTCTGCTCGGCCGTGCGCTGCGCTTCCGGCGACAGCGAGAATTCGACGTTCGCGACCTGCATCAGGTTCGACAACTGGCCCGCCAGCTTCGACGCCGCAGCGAAATCGCGCGACTCGAGCGCGACCTCGGTGCGGCCGCGCCATGCGGAGATCTTGCCGTCGCGATCGGTGCTCGGATACACGGAGAACGCGCCCGTGTGCGCGGTGACGCCCGACACGCCCTTCGCCTGCGACAGCGCCGCATCCGCGCGCTGGTTCAACTGCGCGGTGAGGCTGCCCGGGTCCTTGGCCTGCTGCTCGTAGAACAGCGTGATGTGGATGATGTCCTGCGGCACGTCGGCACTGGCCTGCGACGAAAGCGACAGCACGCCCGCCGGCTCCGGAAAGTGCGGGTTCGCCGCCTGCGCGTGCGCGGCGGGCGACGCGAGCGTCAGCGCGACGGGAACGGCGGCGGCGAGGGCGAGCGACAGCGCGAGTGCGGATTTCTTGGTCATTGTTGGACTCCTTGTGCGAGGGCGCGCACGCGGATCACGCGTGCGCGACGCGGGCGTACCGCGCGACGAAAAAACGACAGCCGGCCCGATTGGCCGACAGCGGTTGCTTAGGCTGCGCGAACGCTCCGCGAGTTCCGTTGCGGCAACGCGTACTGACCGGATTTGACGTTTGGCGCGCGCCTACTTCATCAACTTTTCGGTGATGAATCGCCATTCCGCACGCGTGACGGGCGTGATCGACAGCCGGTTGCCGCGCGCGAGCACGCGCATGTCGGCGAGCTCGTCGTGTTCGCGCAGCGCGGCGAGCGGCACGAGCGTCGACTTCTTCACGAAGCGCACGTCGACGAGCAGCCAGCGTGGCGCTTCCTGCGTCGATTTCGGGTCGTAATAGGGGCTTTTCGGATCGAACTGCGTGGGATCGGGGTAGGGCGTCGACGATACTTCGGCGAGGCCCGCGATGCCCGGCTCGGGGCAGCTGGAGTGATAGAACAGCACGCCGTCGCCGATCTTCATCGTGTCGCGCATGAAATTGCGCGCCTGATAGTTGCGCACGCCGGTCCACGGCAGCGAGCGCTGCGGTGCGTTGGCGAGATCGTCGATGCTCGCTTCGTCCGGTTCGGACTTCATCAGCCAGTATTGCATGGTCGTGATCGACGCAGAAAAAGGCCGCTACAAAAGAAAACGGCACCGGGCGTTGCCCGATGCCGTTGGATAGGCCCCCGCCTTGGCCGCTAGGCCGGCATCCTGAACCTGAGGTTCAGAATTGGTCGCAGTTAGCAGCACTTCGGGTACATCAGACAGAGTGACGCGCGCGCCCGTGCTACAAATTTCCGCAACCGTGCACATGGCATTGGTTCAAGGAATATATGACCTTGGCGAACCAGGCAGGGAAGCTGACTGAACTGTGTTTCGATGCGCCAATTTGACCACCGTTGATCGTCGAGATCAAGCGGAATCGACGTATCGTTTGAAACGTTACTGCGTCTCGTGCTGTGCGAGCACCGCGCCGAGCTGTTCGTTCATCTGGTGCATTGTACGACGGATTTCCTCGGCCGGAAATGCTTCACCGTGCCGCACGCTCGTTTGCAGTCGCAGCAATTCCGATGCAAGCGACAGCGCCGCCATCACCGCGATGCGATCGGTGCCGCGCACCGAGCTGTTCGAGCGGATTTTCGACATTTCGGCGTCGACGCGTGCGACCGCTTCGAGCAGCGCCGCTTCGGTCTCGGCCGAACAGGCGAGCCGATAGGGCTGACCGAGAATCGAGACTTCGATCTGCTTGGTGCTCATGCATGTTCTCCGTGGCTGGCCGCGTCATCGCCATCCGTGCGCGCCTGCGCATCGAGCAGGTCGAGCTGGTTGTCGGCTTGCTCCGCGCTCTTCGAGCGCGGCAGCTTTTCGAGAATCGCGTTCAGTTTCACCTGGGCGTCGTCGATCTTCGCCGACAGCGTGTCGCGCTCGGCCGCGAGCGCATTGCGTTCGTCGCGCAGCTGCGCGAGTTCCGCGCGGACCGTGTCCGCTTCCGCGCGCAATTGCGCGACCTGCTCCTCGAGCGCGAGCCGTTCCGAGTGATAGCGCTTGTTCAGCGAAATCAGACGGCCAATATTTTGAGATAGGGTTTCGAGTTCGTTGAGCATTTGCTGCGTCCTCTAAAGACCCAGCATTTTAGCGCGGAATAACGCGCAATCCGACATCTGTAACGTTTCCAGTCGTAACACCCCGGCTTCTTGCCGCGAATAGGCGTGTCCCGCGCCGCGCCGGACGCTTCCTTGACGCTCGCGCGACCGCCTCCTAAACTGGCGCCGCCTCGGTGCTCGCGCGCAGGACGCGCGGTTAAACGGGAAGCAGGGTGCGGGCTCCACGAGCGTGCCAACCTGCGCTGCCCCCGCAACGGTAAGCGGCCGCGTCGTGTGACGCAGGCCGGCTCGGGCGCGTTTCGCGTGCTGGTCGCAGGCGGGCGCGGGCCACTGCGCGTCATCGCGCGGGAAGGCGAGCCGGACCGCCGCCAGCCCGGATACCGGCCGAGACGGGGAGCCCGCACGGGCTTCATGACGCGCGACCTGCGGGGAAGCAGGGCGCGCAATGTTTCACGGAACGTTCTTCGATGCCGACCCCAATCGTCCGCCACGCGCCCCTGTCGCGCCCGGCCGGCTGCCGCAAGCGGATGCGCCGCGCGTCGTGCGCGCGGCCGTGCGCGGCATGAGCGCCGCACGCGCCACCGTCATCTGGGCCGCGCTGGCCGCGTTGGTCGCGCTGCTGTTCGTCGCGTCGCTGTCGATCGGCAGCGTGCCGATGTCGCCGTGGCAGGCGCTCGCATCCCTCGCGCCGCACGGCGGCGACACCCTGTTTGCCGACATCGTCCGGACGCTGCGCCTGCCGCGCGCGCTCGCGGGTTTCGCGTGCGGCGCGCTGCTCGCGCTGGCCGGCGCGTTGTTGCAGGTGCTGCTGCGCAATCCGCTCGCGGAGCCGTACGTGCTGGGCGTGTCCGGCGGCGCGGCCGGTTTCGCGCTCGTCGCGATGATCGCGGGCGGCGCATGGTGGCTCGTCGACGCATCCGCGTTCGCGGGTTCGCTCGTATCGGTCGCGCTGGTGCTCGGTCTCGCGCGGCGCGAGCTGTGGCGGGGCGAATCGCGCGACGCGTCGCCGCGGCTGCTGCTCACCGGCGTCGTGATCGCGGCGGGGTGGGGCGCGCTCGTCACGCTGTTGCTGTCGCTCGCGCCCGACGCGCGGCTGCGCGGCATCATCTTCTGGCTGACGGGCGACCTGAACGGCGCGACGGCGCCGTGGTTCGCGTGGGGCGCGCTGCTGCTGAGCGCAGGCGTCGCGCTGCCGGTCGCACCGCAACTGAACGTGCTGCTGCGCGGCGACGCGACCGCGCAGGCGCTCGGCGTGCCGGTCGCGCGCCTGCGCGTGCGGATCTATCTCGTCGCGTCGCTGGCCGCCGCGGCTGCCGTGACGACGGCCGGGACGATCGGCTTCGTCGGGCTCGTCGTGCCGCATGCGTTGCGGCTCGCATTCGGTAACGACCAGCGGATGCTGCTGCCGGCCGCGATGCTCGCGGGCGGGGGCGGCGTGATGGCGGCCGACCTGCTCGCGCGTACCGCGATCGCGCCCGCGCAATTGCCGGTCGGCGTGATGACCGCGTTGATCGGCGTGCCGGTGTTCCTGTGGATGTTGCTGAGGAGGCCGATGCGATGACGGGCACCGCGGCACCGAACGCAGCCGCCGGCGATCTGCACTACAGGGCCGTCGACCTGACGCTGAAGGCCGGCGCGCGCACGTTGCTCGACCGCTTCACGCAGGCGTTCCGCCCCGGCGAGATCTGGTGCGTCGCCGGGCCGAACGGCGCGGGCAAGACGACGCTGCTCGCCACGCTCGCGGGATTGCAGCCGCCGGCCGGCGGACACGTCGAGATCGACGGCCGCCCGCTTGCCGCGTGGCGCCCCGAGCCACTCGCGCGGCGCCGCGCGCTGATGCCGCAGCAATTGCACGATGCGTTCAGCGCGACCGTGTTCGACACGGTGCTGCTCAACCGCTTTCCGTATCTCGGCGGCTGGGGCTGGGAGCGCGACGACGACCGCACGGCCGCGCGCGCTGCACTCGCGACGTTCGACCTGAGCCCGCTCGCGTCGCGCGACGTGATGTCGCTGTCGGGCGGCGAGCGGCAGCGGGTCGCGCTGGCCGCGACGCTGTGTCAGGATGCGCCGCTGATGCTGCTCGACGAACCGCTCGCGCATCTCGACCTGCATCACCAGATCGATTGCCTCACTGCGCTGGCCGCCTGGCTCGCGGCAGCCCCGCGCACGATATTGTTTTCGTGTCACGACCTGAATCTTGCGCGGCGCTTCGCGACGCATGCGCTATTGCTCGACGGCCGTGGCCATGCGTCGGCCGGCCTCGTGCACGACGTGTTGACGCCCGAGCGCGCGAGCGACGCGTTCGGCTATCCGCTCGTGCTGATCCGCGAGAACGGCCGCGATGCGCTGCTGCCGGCATGGCCTGCGCGACAATGACCTTTCCTGTTCCGATTTTTTCGATGCGCGGCGCCAGCCGCGCCCACGACCCGGCTCCTCGATGACGACTCCCACCCCATTCCCGCCCGAGATCGCGCCGCTCGACGACGCGCTGCGCAAGCGCCTGCAACATGTGATCGACCACAAGACCAAGCCGCCCGGCAGTCTCGGCCAGCTCGAAGCGCTCGCGCTGCAGATCGGCCTGATCCAGCTAAGCGAGCGACCGGTCGTGCAGCGTCCCGTGACGATCGTGTTCGCGGGCGATCACGGAATCGCGGCCGAGGGCGTCAGTCCTTATCCGCAGGCGGTGACCGCACAGATGGTCGCGAACTTCCTGGCCGGCGGTGCGGCGATCAATGCGTTCTCGGGTGTCGCGCAGAGCACGCTCGAGATCGTCGATGCGGGCGTCGCGTCGCCGCTGCCGCTGTCGGACCGGCTGGTGTCGCTGCCGGTCGCGCGCGGCACGCGCAACTTCGCGACGGAGCCGGCGATGACCCGTGAAGAAGCGATGACGGCGCTGGCCGCCGGCGCGGCGCGGGTACGCCTGCACGCGTCGCTCGGCACGAACGTGATCGGTTTCGGCGAGATGGGGATCGCAAACACGTCGTCGGCCGCGTGCCTGATGAGCCGCCTGCTCGACGTGCCGATCGACGCCTGCGTCGGCCGCGGCACGGGCCTCGACGATCAGGGCCTCGCGCACAAGCGCGCGGTGCTCGGCCGCGCGCTCGTCAAGCACTCGCATGCGATCGCGCCGCTCGACGTGCTCGCGATGTTCGGCGGCTTCGAGATCGCGATGATGACGGGCGCGTACCTCGCGGCCGCGAGCGAGCGGATGACGATCCTCGTCGACGGCTTCATCGCGACCGCCGCGCTGCTCGTCGCCGAGCGCATCGCGCCCGGCGTGCGCGACTACTGCGTGTTCTCGCATACGTCGCACGAGGCCGGGCACCGACGCATGCTCGAGCATTTCGGCGCGAAACCGCTGCTCGCGCTTGACCTGCGCCTCGGCGAAGGCACGGGCGCCGCGCTCGCGCTGCCGCTGGTGCGCGCGGCGGCTGCGTTCCTCAGCGAGATGGCGAGCTTCGAGTCCGCCGGCGTCGACAATCGTGACGCCTGAGCGCGCGCGCGGCATGCGGGCCGAACTGCGTTACTTCTTCGTCGCGCTCGGCTATTTCACGCGCGTGCCCGTGCCGCGCTCGATCGGCTACACGGCCGGCGATCTCGACCAGGCCGCGCGCTATTTCCCGCTCGTCGGCGCCTGCGTGGGCGCATGGGGCGCGCTCGTCTATCTCGTCGCACTGCGCGTACTGCCCGCGTCGATCGCGGTCGGGCTGTCGATGGCCGCGACGCTGCTCGCGACCGGCGCTTTCCACGAAGACGGCCTCGCCGACAGCTGCGATGCGTTTGGCGGCGGCTACACGCGCGACGACGTGCTGCGCATCATGCACGATTCGCGGATCGGCACGTTCGGCGCGGTCGCGCTCGTGATCGCGCTCGGCCTGAAATGGCAGGCGCTGGCGGCGATGCTGCCGCTGCGCGCCGCATGGACGATGATCGTCGCGCATGCGGCGAGCCGCGCGATGGCCGTGAGCCTGCTGATGTCGCTCGACTACGTGCGGCCCGAAGGCAAGGCGAAGCCGGTTGCGCAGCGGATGGGCGCACGCGCGGCGTGCATCGCGGCGGGGTTCGGATTGCCGTGGCTGTTCTGGCCGGACTGGCGCATGGGCGTTGCCGCGTGCGTGGCGCTCTTACTGGTGCGTGCGTGGCTCGCCCGCTATTTCGTGAAGCGGATCGGCGGTTATACGGGCGACTGTCTCGGCTTCGCGCAGCAACTGGGCGAACTGACGATCTATCTGGTGGTGCTCGGATGGACATCGTCCTGATCCGTCATCCGGCCGTCGGCATCGAGCCGGGTGTCTGCTACGGGCGCAGCGACGTGCCGCTCGCCGATTCGGCCGATGGCGGTGCGCAGGCCGTGCGTGCGCATCTGGCGGAACTCGGTGCGCCGTTACCCGAGCAGGTCTGGACGAGCCCGCTGACGCGCTGCACATCGGTTGCCGAACGGCTCGCGCGGGCTTTCGACGTGCCGTTGCGGCGCGATGCCGACTGGCAGGAAATGGATTTCGGTGCGTGGGAAATGCAGCGCTGGGACGATATCGACCGCGCGGCGCTCGATGCATGGGCGGCCGACCTGATGCACGCGTGCGCGCACGGTGGGGAAAGCGTCGCGCGATTCGTCGCGCGGGTCGCGCGGCAGGCCGATGTGCTTGCGGAGTGCGACGGCCCGCAATGGGTCGTCACGCATGCGGGTGTGGTCCGCGCATTCGCGTCGCATGTGTTGCGCGTGCCGCTCGATACGCTGCTGTCGCGGCCGGTGCCGACGGGCGGGGCGGTGTGGCTGCGCACGGACGACGACGACACGCGCACATGGGAAGTCGTGCACTGGGACGCATAGGTGCACTTGCGTCTGAAGGTGAACGACGCGGCACACGGATCGATCTGCGCTCGGGCGCCGGACGCATCCGGCATCGATGCGCGATGAACGCGCGAGCCGCCGCACCGGAAATCAGCGCACCGGCCGCCGCGCACGCGCGGCATCCAGATCCTCGCACAGCGCGGCCGCGCCCTGCGCGATGCGCGGCGACGGCCGTGTCAGCAGATCGCCGTCGATCGCGAACAGGTTGTTGCGCGCCACGGCCGTCAGCGCGGGCCATGCACGCCAGCGCGCGAGGCTCGGCAGCGGTTCGTTCGAACGGGTCGCGCCGGCACTCGTCGTCACGATCGCTTCCGGATTCGCCGCGAGCACGGCCTCGTCGGTCACGGTCGGCGCGAGCGGCTTGAGCGACGCGAATACGTTGCGGCCACCGCAGAGCTCGAATACTTCGTTGATCAGATGCGTGCCGTTGAGCGTCGTCAGCGGGCGGTCCCACACCTGGAAGAACATCGTGACGGGCGGGCGTGCCGCGTAGCGTGCGCGCAGTGTCGCGATGTCTCGGGTAAAGGCGGCCGCGGCGGCATCGGCAGTCGGTTGCGTGCCGAGCAGCGTGCCGAGCCGGCGCAACGACGACGACACGTCGTCGAGATGCTTCGGTTCGCTGAAGAACAGCGGAATGTGCAGCGCGCGCAGCGCGTCGGTCTGCCGCTCGGCGTTGCCGTGCCGCCACACGACGATCAGGTCGGGCTGCAGCGCGGCGATGCGTTCGAGATCGAGCGCCTTGTTGTCGCCGACGCGCGGCACCGCTTGCGCGGCGGCCGGATAGTCGCTGTACGTGACGGTGCCGACGAGCTTCGCGCCGCCGCCGGCTGCATAGACGAGCTCGGTCGCGTGCGGCGCGAGGCTGATCACGCGCTGGGCAGGCGCCGGCAGCGTGACCGTATTGCCGGTGTCGTCACGGGTCGTGACGTCGGCGTGGACGAGCGGTGCGTGAGCGAGCGCGGCCAGCAGCGCGGCCGGCACGAGCCGGCTGAACACGCGCGGACTCATGCCGAGGCCCGCTGCAGCAGCGGCACGCAATGCGCGAGCGCGTCGCCGAGGCGCTGCCATTCGGCTTCGCTCGCCGGCGGCAGGCCGATGCGTACGCTCGACGGCGTCGGGAAGTACCGCGTCCAGATCCCGCGCGCCGCGAGCGCGGCATGCAGCGCGGAGGCGCGCGGGTCATCGCTCCAGCTGAACAGCGGCGTCGCGCGAACCGCGAAGCCGTGCGCGCGCAGCAGCGCGGCCAATCGCTCGCCGTCGGCCGCGAGCCGCTCACGGGCGGCAGCTTGCCACGCGCGATCGGCGAACGCCGCGGCGACCGCGTGGCGCGCGGGGCCGCCGACCGTCCACGCGCCGAGCGTGTCGCGCAGCGCGGCGATCAGCGCGGGATGCGTGAGCACGAAGCCCGCGCGAATGCCGGCAAGCCCGAAGAACTTGCCGACCGAGCGCAGCACGACGAGCCCCGGACGATCGACCCGCGGCGCGAGCGAGGGCGCGGCGCCCGTATCGGCGAACGCTTCGTCGACGATCAGCGTGCCGCCGCGTGCCGCCAGTTGCGCATGCCAGCCGAGCAGGCGCGCGGTCGGCACGCACTCGGCCGTCGGATTATTCGGATTCCCGACGATGACGTGGCGCAGCGTCGCGGGCAGCGTGTCGGCGTGGATATCGAGTGCGACGACGCGATGGCCGTGGCGCGCGAACGCGGGCCCGTATTCGCCGTACGCGAGCGCCGCGACGCCGGCGTCGCCGGCCGGCAGCAACGCGGGCAACGCGCGGATCGCGGCCTGGCTGCCGGCAACCGGCAGCACGTGTGCAGGATCGGGCGCGTGGTAGTACTGCGCAGCACAGGCCGCGAGACTGTCGCCGTCGTCGGGCAGCCGGCGCCATGCATCGGCCGGCACGGGCGGCACCGGGTAGCCGACCGGATTGATGCCGGTCGACAGGTCGAGCCACGCGTCGTACGGAATGCCGTGGCGGCGGGCGGCTTCATGCAGGTTGCCGCCGTGCGCGATGGATGAATCAGACATGATGGGTGGCCATGACGAGTGCGCCGCCCGCGACCAGCAGCGCGAGCCACAGCGCGAGCGTGCGCGTGACCAGCGACAGGGCGGCGACGATGTGAAGGGCGGTGGCCGTGGCCCCGGCGCCGAGCACCGGGCGATCCTCGATTTCGCCGTGATAGACGGCCGGGCCACCGAGCTGCACGTTCAGGCTGCCGGCGCCCGCGGCCATCACGGGGCCCGCGTTCGGGCTATCCCAGTGGCGCGCCTGCGTGCGCCAGCAGCGCCATGCGGCGGCCGTGTCGCCGAGCAGCGCGTAGCTGGCGGCCGTGAGGCGCGCGGGAATCCAGTTCAGCGCGTCGTCGATGCGCGCGGCGGCCCAGCCGAAGGTCAGGAAGCGCGGCGTGCGGTAGCCCCACATCGCGTCGAGCGTGTTCGCGAGCCGGAACAGCAGCGCGCCGGGGCCGCCCGCGACGACGAACCAGAAGAGCGCGCCGAAGATCGCGTCGTTGCCGTTCTCGAGCGCCGATTCGACGGCCGCGCGCGACAGCGCCCCTTCGTCGGCCTGGCTCGTGTCGCGCGACACGATGCGCGCGGTCAGCGTGCGCGCCGCGTCGAGGTCGCGCCGCAGCAGCGCGGCGGCGATCGGCGCGACGTGGTCGGCGAGGCTCTTCGCGCCGAGCGCGAACCACAGCAGCGCGACGTGCAGCGCTGCGGCGAACGGCCAGGGCAGCACGGCGACGAGCCATGCCGCGACGGCCACCGGCGGCACGACCGCCGCGAGCCACGCGGCGACGCCGATCACGCGGCCGCGCCGGCCCGTGTTCAGCGCGGCTTCGATGCGTGCGGCCAAGCGACCGAACGCGACGAGCGGATGCCAGCCGGCCGGCTCGCCGATCGCGCGGTCGACGAGCGCGGCCGCGACCGCGAGCATCGCGACGACGGGCAGCGACAGCATCAGCATGACGGCGCGCCCGCCTTGAGGTCGAGCGGCAGCCCGGCAACCAGCAGCGTGACGCGCGTCGCGAGCGCGGCGACGCGCTGGTTCAGGCGCCCGAGTTCGTCGACGTAGCGGCGCGTGACCGACCCGAGCGGCACGACGCCGAGCCCGATCTCGTTGCTGACGACGATCACCTTCGCGCGTGCGACGCACAGTGCATGTTCGAGCCGCTCGACCTGCGCCGCGTACTGCGCATCGTCGAGCGGTTCGCCGTCGGCGGGGCACAGCAGGTTGGTGAGCCACAGCGTCAGGCAGTCGACGAGCAGGCACGCGTGCGGATCGTCGAGCCGCGCGAGCGTGCCCGGGAGATCGACGCTCGCGTCGGCGAACCCCCAGTCGGCCGGCCGGCGTGCGCGGTGATGCGCGATGCGCTGCGCGAATTCGGCATCGGCGGCGGTCGCGGTCGCGATGTAGGTGACGGGGCGGCCGCTGTCGGCGGCGAGCCGCTCGGCATGCGCGCTCTTGCCCGAGCGCGCGCCGCCGAGGACGAAGGTGAGGTCGTGCGGAATCATCGCGTGATTGTAACGGCGCGGGCGGCCCGCCGCGGGCGATAATGCCGCCTTTGCTTCGCGACACCTTTCACACGATGAATGCACCCGAGCCGCGGCCGCGCGGCACGCTGATGATCCAGGGCACGACGTCCGACGCGGGCAAGAGCACGCTCGTCGCGGGCCTGTGCCGCCTCGCGCGCCGCGGCGGCGCGCGCGTGGCGCCGTTCAAGCCGCAGAACATGGCGCTCAACAGCGCGGTGACGATAGACGGCGGCGAGATCGGCCGCGCGCAGGCGTTGCAGGCGCTGGCCGCCGGCGTCGCGCCGCATACGGATTTCAATCCGGTGCTGCTGAAGCCGACGAGCGACCGCGGCGCGCAGGTGATCATTCACGGCCAGGCGCGCATGAACCTCGATGCGCGCGCGTATCACGACTACAAGCCGGTCGCGTTCGATGCGGTGCTCGAATCGTATGCGCGCCTGCGCGCCGGGTACGACACGGTGATCGTCGAAGGCGCCGGCAGCCCGGCCGAGATCAACCTGCGCGAAGGCGACATCGCGAACATGGGCTTTGCCGAGCGCGTCGACTGCCCGGTCGTGCTCGTCGCCGACATCGATCGCGGCGGCGTATTCGCGCATCTGGTTGGCACGCTCGCGTGCCTGTCGGACAGCGAGCGCGCGCGCGTGCGCGGCTTCGTGATCAATCGCTTTCGCGGCGACCTCAAGCTGCTCGAACCGGGACTCGACTGGCTGCGCGCGCAGACGGACAAGCCGGTGTTCGGCGTGCTGCCGTATCTGCACGGGCTGCTGCTCGACGCGGAGGACATGCTGCCCGCGCAGGCGCGCAGCGCCGCCGCTCGCAGCGATGCCGGCGTGTTGCGCGTCGTCGTGCCCGCGCTGCCGCGCATCAGCAACCACACCGATTTCGATCCGCTGCGCGCGCATCCGCAGGTCGAATTCACGTACTGGAAGAGCGGCCCCGTACCCGACGCCGATCTGCTGATCCTGCCCGGTTCGAAGAGCGTGCAGCGCGACCTCGCGTGGCTGCGCGATGCGGGCTGGGACGCGCTGATCCGGCGCCATCTGCGCTACGGCGGCAAGGTGATCGGCATCTGCGGCGGCATGCAGATGCTCGGCCGCACGCTCGACGATCCGCTCGGCCTCGAAGGCGCGCCCGGCAGCGTGCCGGGGCTCGGGCTGCTCGATTTCGACACGACGCTTCAACCCGACAAGACGCTGAAGAACGTGACCGGGCAACTCGCGCTGCCGGGCGCGGCCGCCGTGCGCGGCTACGAGATCCACATGGGCGACACGCGCGGGCCGGCGCTCGCGGCGCCCGCGCTGATGCTGGCCGCCGATGCCGCGCGGGACGGCGTGCGGGATGGCGTGCGTCCTGACGGCGCGCTGTCGGCCGACGGCCAGATTCTCGCGACCTACGTGCACGGGTTGTTCGACGCGCCCGACGCCTGCGCGGCGCTGCTCGCGTGGGCGGGGCTCGACGGCGCGGCCCGCATCGACTACCCGGCGCTGCGCGAGGCTTCGCTGGAACGGCTGGCCGACACGTTCGCCGAGCACCTCGACCTCGACGCGCTGTACGCCGAGTTTCGTTGAGGCCGGCCCTCGCTTTTTCCGCCCGATCACGTACAACAGAGGAGGGCGGAGGTCCGCCCGAAGGAGGGCGACGATGAGGGCTCGACGGTGGTGGGGCGTACTGCTCGCGGTGCTGCTGGGCGTGTCGGCGGTGGCGCATGCGTGCGATTCGTATGCGCCGGGCGGCGGCCAGTCCGGCGGCGACGCCACGCAAGGCAAGAGCGGTTACTGAGCGGGATGCAGGGCATGATCGGTCATGCCTTTTTTTGCGTCAATTCGTTCCTTGATGGAATCAATTTAAGCGGTATGGCGTGTTTATCGGCCGAATCGATTCGAATAGAGTGCGATCCACTCCCATCCACTCACGAAGGACTCCGTCATGAACGCCAACCGCCTGAACGATTTCGCCGCGACGCTGCTGCGCGTCGCCCTCGGCGTGCTGTACCTTGCGCATGTCGCACAGAAGGTCTTTGTTTTCACGCTGCCCGGCACCGCGCAGTTCTTCGCGTCGATCGGCCTGCCGGGCTGGCTCGCCTACCTGACCACGTTCGTCGAACTGGCAGGCGGCCTGGCGCTGCTCGCGGGGTTCCACGTGCGTATCGCCGCGCTGGTGCTGCTGCCGTTCATGCTCGGCGCGGTCGCCGCGCATCTGCCGAACGGCTGGAGCTTCGCGTCGCCGCACGGCGGTTGGGAATATCCGGCGTTCTGGGCCGTCACGCTGGCCGTGCAGGCCCTGCTGGGCGGCGGCGCGTTCGCGCTCGGCATGCGGGAGGCCGCGGTCCAGCGCGCATGACGTGAAGGAAAGCAGACGAAAGCGGCACGCGGTTCGGCGTGACCGGTTCCGGTGACCCCCCGTTTGCCGATATCATCGCTCCCTGTATCCGCAATCGAGCGGCGCCTGCCATGCGGCCGGCGCCGCGCGGCTTTTTCGGGGGAATTCATGACGGTCATCGTGGTGGCGAATCCGAAGGGCGGCGTGGGGAAGAGCACGCTGTCCACCAATCTAGCCGGCTATTTCGCGGCGCAGGGCGCATGGGTCGCGCTGGCCGACCTGGACCGGCAGCAGTCCGCGCATGCGTGGCTCGACCTGCGGCCGGCCGGCTTGCCGGCGATCGAGGCGTGGGAACTCGATCCGGAGGCGCCGTCGAAGCCGCCGCGCGGGCTGGAATATGCGGTGATCGATACGCCGGCCGGCCTGCACGGCACACGGCTCAACGTCGCGCTGCAACTGGCCGACAAGGTGATCGTGCCGCTGCAGCCGTCGATGTTCGATATTCTCGCGACCCAGCAGTTTCTGGAGCGCCTCGCCGGCGAGAAGGCCGTGCGCAAGGGCAGCGTCGAGGTCGGCATCGTCGGGATGCGGGTCGACGCGCGCACGCGCTCGTCCGACCAGTTGCACCGGTTCGTCGAGGGGCTCGGCCTGCCGGTGCTCGGCTACGTGCGCGACACGCAGAACTACGTGCAGATCGCCGCGCACGGCCTGACGCTGTGGGACGTCGCGAAAAGCCGGGTCGAGAAGGATCTCGAGCAGTGGCGGCCGATCGTCGAATGGGCCGAGCGCCGCGTGCCGAAGGCCGAGAAGGCCGCCAAGGCTTCCTGAGCGCCGGCCATCCGGCCGTCTTGCCGGCGCGACACCCAATGAGAAAGGGTCGGATACCGTGGTGTACGGTGTCCGGCCCTTCGGCGGCAAGCGGTGCCGCGCGGGCGGCCCGCGCCACGGCGCGCGGGCGTGCCGCTCGGCTTACGTCCAGTTCTGCGTCGGCACGTGATCGCGGTGGCCCTTGATCTTGTTGCCGTCGTCGATGAACACCAGCTTCGGCTTCCAGCCGGCCTGCAGTTCGGCTTCGTCGACCATTGCGAACGCCGCGATAATCACGAGGTCGCCGAGCTGCGCGCGGCGCGCGGCCGAGCCGTTCAGCGAGATCATCCCGCTGCCGCGCTCGCCCTTGATCGCGTACGTCGAGAAGCGCTCGCCGTTGTTGATGTTCCAGATGTCGATCCGTTCGTTCTCGATCAGGCCCGCCGCTTCGAGCAGGTCTTCGTCGATCGCGCACGAACCTTCGTAGTGCAGTTCGCAGTGCGTGACCGCCGCACGGTGGATCTTCGATTTGAGCATGTGGCGCTGCATGGTGTCTCCGTGATGCGTCGTGAGGGGCGCGGGCGGGCCGGCCGTCAGATTTCCAGGTTGTCGATGAGGCGCGTCGCGCCGAGCTTCGCGGCCGCGAGCACGACGAGCGGCTCGCCGGCTTCGAGTTCGGCGGCGCTCGGCGCGATCAGGTTCGCGCGGCGGCGGATCGCGATGTAGTCGGGCACCCAGCCGCGTTCGGCCAGGTGCGTGTGCGCGTGCTGCTCGAGCTTGCCGAGGTCGCGTTCGCCGCCTAGCACGCTGTCGCGCACGCGCTGCAGCGTTTTCGCCAGTTCCGGCGCTTCCTTGCGCTCGTCGGCCGTCAGGTAGCGGTTGCGCGACGACAGCGCGAGGCCGTCCTCGTCGCGCACGGTCTCGGCCGCGATGATCTCGACCGGCAGCGCGAGCTGCTGGCACATCCGGCGCACGATCATCAGCTGCTGGTAATCCTTCTTGCCGAACACGGCGACGCGCGGCTGCACGCAGGACATCAGCTTCGTGACGACCGTGCACACGCCGGCGAAGAAGCCGGGCCGGAACTCGCCTTCGAGAATCCCGCCGAGATCGTCCGGCGGCAGCACGCGATACTCCTGCGGCTCAGGGTACATGTCGCGCTCGGTCGGCGCGAACAGCACGTATACGTTGTTCTGCTGCAGCTTCTCGATATCGTCCTGGAGCGTGCGCGGGTACTTGTCGAAATCCTCGTTCGGGCCGAATTGCAGCCGGTTGACGAAGATGCTCGCCACGACCGGGTCGCCGTGCTGGCGCGCGAGGCGCATCAGCGACAGGTGCCCTTCGTGCAGGTTGCCCATCGTCGGCACGAACGCCGTGCGGTTCTGTCCGCGCAGCTGGTCGCGCAGTTCCTGGATCGAGCTGATGACTTTCATGATCGGGTAGCGGGTTCCTCGCGCAGGCGCGCGTTGACGCCGCGGCAGCGGCGTCGGGGTCGAAACGGAGAACGCCGGCGCGCGGGCGGCGCATCGGACGTCGGCGGATTGTAGAGGATTTGGCCGCGCGACGCATCGATAAAAGAACGATCGTTCACTTTATAGGGCGGCGTGCCGGACACCCCGCCGGACGGCCGTCCGCCGCGGCGAAGCCGCGAACGTCGGGATGTACCGGGGAGCGGGGAAACGGCTGAGGGAAGACCTTATGCGGGCAGGTACGCGAGGCGCACGTAGATCGGCGCGAACGGCTCGGCCTGCGTGATTTCGAGCAGCGATTCGCGCGCGAGTTCGAGCATCGCGATGAAATTCACGACGACGACCGGCACGCCGCGCGACGTGTCGAACAGGTCGGCGAACTCCATGAAGCGCGCGTTCTGCAGCCGGCGCAGGATCAGACTCATGTGTTCGCGCACCGACAGCTCCTCGCGGGAGATCTTGTGGTGCTGCACGAGCTTCGCGCGCTTGAGCACGTCGGCCCACGCGGCGCGCAGGTCGTCCGAATTCACGTCGGGAAAGCGCGGCGTGACGCTTTGCTCGATGTACACCTCGGCGCGCAGGAAATCGCGGCCGAGCTGCGGCAACTGGTCGAGCCGCTGCGCGGCGAGCTTCATCTGCTCGTATTCGAGCAGCCGGCGCACGAGTTCGGCGCGCGGATCCTCGGCTTCCTCGCCGGTGTCGGCCTTCTTCACCGGCAGCAGCATCCGCGACTTGATCTCGATCAGCATCGCGGCCATCAGCAGGTACTCGGCCGCCAGCTCGAGGTTCGACGCGCGGATCTGGTCGACGTAGCCCAGATATTGCGCGGTGACCTGCGCCATCGGGATGTCGAGCACGTTGAAGTTCTGCTTGCGGATCAGGTACAGCAGCAGGTCGAGCGGGCCTTCGAACGTCTCGAGGAACACCTCGAGCGCGTCGGGCGGGATGTAGAGATCCTGCGGCAGCTTGAACAGCGGCTCGCCGTACAGGCGAGCGAACGCCGCGACACCGTCGACCGTGTCGGGCGTCGAATCGGCGCCCGCGGGCGCGGCGATCGCGTCGTCCTGCCGGGCGGCGCTGGCCTCGTCGGCGGCGCTCACGTCGTCAGAAGTTCTGGTAGTAGACGTACGACGTTTGCTTCACGCGCGATTCCTGCTGCTCGGCGCGCTCTTCGAGATCGATCGGCTGCTTGTCCCACAGCAGGGAACGACCCTTGCGCTGCTCTTCCTCGAGCGTCGGCTTCTGCTGCTTGAGTTGGTTCAGGAACTGCGTGACGTCGGACTGGTACGGCATGGCTGGATCTTCCGTTTCGGGCGGCGCACGGTGCGCCGGATTCGCGATGGCGGGATTTTACCGCATCGCGGGGAACAGCCGGCGCCAATCGCGCGTCGAATCCGCGGGCCGGTACCGGCGGACACCGCGCGGCGGCCCTTCCGGCGCCTTGGCACTCTTTCACAATCGTTTGGCTGTGACGCCGGCGCCCTGTGGTCAAATACAGGGTTTTCCACGAAACCGTAACCATCCAGGACGGCGAGGTCATATTTGGCGGGGCAGTCGAACCAGCAAGCACACACGGCGCATCACGCGGGCCCGCGCGCGGCCCGCGATCGCGCCGGCGCCGCGGCCCGCGTCGCGCGGGCGGCCCTCGCGGGTTGCCTGGCCGCGTGTTTCGCGCTGCCGGCCCATGCGAAATACGACGTCGACATCGACGCGCCGCGCTCGATCCGCAAGCTCCTGAAGACCCATCTCGATATTGCCCGCTTCGCGAAGCGCGACGACATCAGCGACGACCAGTTCGACTTCCTCGTGACCGCCACGCCGCAGCAGGTGCGCGACCTGACCGCGACGGCCGGCTATTTCTCGCCGGTCGTGCGCACCGACGTGCGCACCCGCGACGGCAAGCGCGACGTGCGCATCGCGGTCGATCCGGGCAAGCAGACCGTCGTGTCGACGGTCGACCTGACGTTCAAGGGGCCGGTCGAGACCGAGGACCCGAAGCAGGAAACCGCGACCCGCTTCGCGTTCTCGATGAAGCCGGGCGATCCGTTCACGCAATCCGACTGGGACGACGCGAAGGGCGCGGCGCTCCGGCAACTGCAGTCGCGCCGCTATCTCGGCGCGAAGATCGTGTCGTCCGAGGCGCGCATCGATCCGCGCACGCAGCGTGCGACGCTCGCGGTCGCGTTCGACAGCGGCCCGACGTTCACGATCGGCAAGGTTGATGTCGACGGCGTGCGCCGTTATCCGGAAAAGATCGTCACGAACGTCAATCCGCTGTCGGAAGGCGAGATCTACGACGTGCAGCGGATCGCCGAATTGCAGCGCCAGTTGCAGAACACGCCGTACTACGCGAGCGTCGCGATCGACGTCGGCGACGATACGTCGAAGCCCGAGCGCACGCCCGTGCACGTGAAGGTCAGCGAGTTTCCGTACAACAACATCCGCGGCGGCGTCGGCTTCGCCACCGATACCGGGCCGCACGTGCAGGGTTCCTATACGTATCTCGACACGTTCGGCGCCGCGTGGCCGCTGACGGTCTCGGGCCGGCTCGACCAGATCCAGCAGTACGGGCAGGTCCAGCTGTCGATGCCGCCGGGCGAGAAGGGCTGGACCAACAGCGTGCTCGCGTCGTACACGAACACCAACGTGTCGGACACGCGCATCTACAGCGCGCGGGTCGGCGTGCAGCGCACGCGCACCGGCCAGTTCATCGACTATGCGTATTCGCTGATGTACTACCAGGATCGGCTCGACCAGAACGGCGCGGGGCCGACCACGAGCCGCGCGCTGGTGCCGCAGTGGGCGTGGACCCGCCGCAACGTCGACGATCCGCTGTTCCCGCGCTCGGGCAACCTGATTCATGCGGAGGCCGGCTTCGCGGTCAAGGGCGTGCTGGCCGACGAGAGCTTCATTCGCGGCTACGCGCGCGGCCAGCAGTATTTGCCGATCGGCAAGCGCGACCTGTTCGTGTTCCGCGCGGAACTCGGCGGCGTATTTACGAGCGGCAGCTCGACCGGCGTGCCGGCGTCGCTGCTGTTCCGCGCCGGCGGCTCGAACTCGGTGCGCGGCTACGGCTACCAGAGCATCGGCAACAGCGTCGACGGCTCCGTTTTGCCGACCAAGTACCTGATGACGGGGACGGCCGAATACCAGCACTGGTTCAACCGCGACTGGGGCGCCGCGACGTTCTTCGACATCGGCACCGCGACCGATGCATGGGGCGAGCGCGTGTTTTACCCGGGCGTGGGCGTCGGTGCTCGCTGGCGCAGCCCGGTCGGCCCGATCAACGTCGACGTCGCGTACGGGTTGCGCAACCACAGCGTGCGCCCGTACCTGACGCTCGGCATCGCTTTCTGAACCCGCCGCCCTATTGACGACGACCCGCACGACGAACCGCATGACGAAGGACCCGAACGACACGCCGCCGCCTCACGATCCGGATTCGCCCGATGGCGCGCCCGACACGCCGCCGCGCGCGCCGCGTCGCGGCCGCGCGTGGCGTGTCATTGCGTGGACGCTCGCGACGGTCGTGCTGCTCGTCGTGCTGGCGGCGGGGCTCGTGCTGGGCGCGGTGACGACCGAGCGCGGGACGCGGCTCGCGTGGCAGGCGGCCGGCAAGGTGCTCGGCACGCGGCTCGCGGGCACGCTCGAAGGCGGCTCGCTCGCGACCGGCGTGCGCTTGCGCGGGTTCGCATGGACGAGCCCCGACGGCACCGGCACCGAGGTGCGCATCGACCGGCTCGACGGCCGCTGGGCATTGACCCGCGCGCCGTGGCGGCTGTCCATCGCCTATCTGCGCGCGGGCACGATCGACGTGCGGATCGCGCCGGGGCCGTCGACGCGGAGCACGACGCCGCAGGACCTGAGTCTGCCGCTGCAGGTGCGGATCGACGACCTGCGCGTCGATCGCCTCGCGATTCACGAAGGCGCGTCGACGACGCAGCTCGACCATCTCGCGCTGAATGGCCGCAGCGACGGCCGTCACCATGAACTCGTGCTCGACGGCGTCGATACGCCGTACGGCGCGCTGACCGCGCGCGCGAAGCTCGACGGCGTGAAGCCGTTCGCGCTGACCGGTGAAGCGACCTACGCGGGCAAGCTGTCGGACGAGCCGGTCGACGCGCGGGCCCGCGTGTCGGGCTCGCTCGAGGCGCTCGTCGCCGACGTCGACGCGAGCGGGATGAAGCTGAACGGGCGCGCGCACGTCGAGGCCGCGCCGTTCGGCGCGGTGCCGCTCACGCGCGCGTCGCTCGCGTTCGACCACGTGAACCCGCAAGCATTGTCGCCCGGCGCGCCCGCGGCCGATCTGGCGGTGCGCGCCGAACTCGCACCGGTGAGCGCGCCGGCAGGCTCGGCGCCCGCGAAGGGTTTCGCGGTGACGGGCCCGGTGTCGATCGTCAACGCGAAGCCGGGCACGCTCGGCGACCATCTTCTGCCGGTGATCGACGCGCACGCGAACGTGCATCTCGACGCGCACGCGCAACGGATCGACGGCCTCGCGCTGAAGCTGATCCGCGACGGCAGCGTGACCGGCGGCGGCACGCTGACGGGCGGCAAGGGCCGCTTCGACCTGAAGGTCGCGAACCTCGACCTGAACGCGTTCGTCGCCGAGCTGCGGCCGATGCGCCTCGGCGGCCCGCTCGGCGTGACGCTCGCGGGCGACGTGACGACCGTCGATTTCAACCTGAACGATCCGAAGCTCGCGCTCGGCGCGCGCGCCAAGGTCGCGCTCACGCAGCAGCAGACCGTGCTGACCGACACGCGCGTGACGGCGGGCAAGGGGCGCATCGACCTGACGGGCGTGTTCCGCCACGACGCGCATTCGAGCTACGACGCGAAGGCGACGCTGACCGCGTTCGATCCGCTGCTGCTCGCCGCGATGAGCGCGCCGAAGGCGGGCGGTGGCAAGGCGCCCGCGACGGCGGCCAAGGCCCCGGCCAAGCGCGGCGAGACGCGCGTGTCGGGCACGCTGACCGCGTCGGGCGCGCTCGCGCCGCAAGTGTCGACGAAGGCGACCTTCAAGCTCGCCGACAGCCTGTACGACGGCGTGCCGCTGACCGGCGCCGGCGTCGTGCAGCTCGCCGGCTCGCGAATCCTGCCGAGCAACGCGAACCTGTCGATCGCCGGCAACCACGTCGACCTGCGCGGCAGCTTCGGCGCGCCCGGCGACCGGCTGCGCTTCGTCGTCGACGCGCCGCAGCTCGACCGGCTCGGCTTCGGCGTTCAGGGGCTCGTGCAGGCGCAAGGCGACCTGACCGGCAGCTTCGCGCATCCGAACGTGACGGCGACCTACAAGGCCGAGCACGTCGTCGTTGGGTCGAACCGGATCGGCACCGCCCAGGGCCGCGCGGACATCCGCGATGGCGCGCACGGCGCGCTCGTGTTCACGGCCGACGCGTCTGACATCGCGCTCGGTTCGTTCCAGCTGAAATCGTTGCGCGCGAACCTCGACGGCACGCGCGCGAAGCACACGCTCGACGCGTCGGCGCTCGGGGTGGCCGGCGGCCGCGTGATCGACCTGACGCTTGCAGCGAACGGCGGCGTGGTCGAGAACCGCGACGGCATGCGCTGGGACGGCACCGTCACGCGGCTCGCGAATCGCGGCACGCCGGCGCTCGCGCTGCAGGCGCCGCTGACGATATCGGCCGGCGCCGGCCGCGTGACGCTCGGCGCGACGCGGCTCACGCTCGAAGGTGCGGCGATCGACCTGAAATCGTTCGTGTTCGACCGCGGCCAGATGCGCTCGGCGGGCGCCGTGACCGGCGCGTCGGTCGCGCGTTTCCTCGAGGTTCGCCAGGCGCTGACCGGCCAGCGGCCGCCGGTGCGGACCGACGTGGTGCTCGATGCCGACTGGGATTTCTCGCTCGGCGCGAACGCGACGGGCTACGTGCAGGTGAAGCGCCGCGGCGGCGACGTGACGATCGAGACCGGGCGCGGCATCGCATCGCTCGGCCTGACCGACCTGTCCGCCCGCGCGAGCTTCGCGCCCGGCAACCGGCTCAACGTGACGGCGCTCGCGAAGGCGAGCCGGGTCGGCACGCTCGACGCGAACGTCACGGTGCCGTTCGCGCTGCGCGACGGCGTGTTCGGCCTCGTCGACGACGGTCCGCTGGCGGGCCGCATCGACGCCGACATTCCGGCGCTGAAGACCACCGGCAACCTGTTCGGGCCGAGCTACCTGCTCGGCGGGCGCGCCGCGCTGAAGCTCATGGTCTCCGGCACGCCGGTGAAACCGAACCTGTCGGGGACGCTGACGGGCGACGAGCTTTCCGCGACGCTGATCGACCAGGGCGTGCAGTTGAAGGACGGCATCGTGCGCGTGAAGCTGTCGGACAACCTCGTCGAATTCCAGCAGGTCGAATTTCACGGCGGCGACGGCACGCTGCGCGCGCTCGGCCGCGTGCGGCTCGACGGCGAGGCGCCGGACCTGACCGCCAGCATCGTCGCGGACAAGCTCGAACTGTTCGCCGCGCCGGACCGCAAGCTGTCGCTGTCGGGCAAGGCCACCGTCGCGAACGACGGGCCGCGCGGCGCGCTGTCGATCGACGGCAAGTTCGTGGTCGACCGCGCGCTGTTCGATCTGCCCGAGCAATCGGCGCCGCACCTGTCCGACGACGTCGTGATCGTGCAGCCGGACGGCACGGTGCGCGGCGAGACGCCCACCGGCACCGCGGCCGCGAAGCCGAAGCCGGTCGAAAACAAGCCGGCGCCGTCGCTGGCGCCGCGCGCGAACATCGACGTCGGGCTCGGCAACAACTTCCGCTTCAAGGGCCACGGCGCGGATCTGGGGCTGCGCGGCACGATCACCGTGATGAGCGCGCCGGGCGTGCCGCTGCGCGCGGTCGGCAACGTGCGCGTGACCGAAGGCTCGACGTACACGACGTTCGGCCGCAAGCTCGCGATCGAGAACGGCTTCTTCACGTTCAACGGCCCCGTGTCGAACCCGGGCGTCAACATCCTCGCGATGCGGCGCAACCAGGAGGTCGAGGCCGGCGTGCAGGTGACGGGCACGATTCAGTCACTGACGGTCAAGCTCGTGTCGGAGCCGAACGTCACGGACAACGAAAAGCTGTCGTGGCTGCTGTTCGGGCACGGCACCGACCAGGGCAACAACGTCGGCCAGCAGGGGGCGATGACGGCGGCGCTCGGGCTGCTCGGCAGCGTAACCGGCAAGCGGGTCGCGCAGACCTTCGGTCTCGACGAGGTGTCGGTCGGCCGCAGCGAGGTCGGCCTGACCGATCCGCAGGTCGTGCTGGTGTCGAAGGCGATCAACGAGCGGTTCGTGCTCGGCTTCGAGCAGGGGCTGCAATCGGCGGCCAACGCGTTCAAGGCGACCATCAACCTGACGCGCTTCTGGTCGGTGTCCGCGTACGGCGGCACGTTCCAGGGCGTCGACCTGAACTACACGCGGCGGTTCGACCGCTGGTTCGGGCAGCGCTGACGAAGGGCGCGGCATACCGGGCAGCAATAAAAAAGCCCCGCACGATGCAACTCGTGCGGGGCTTTTTTGCGCAAGCAGCAACTGCGCGTTCGACTTACTTCACGCGCATGCCGGGCTTTGCGCCGCTGTGCGGTTCGAGGATGTAGAGGCCCGGTTCCGCCTTCTCGTCGGTGGCCGACGCGGCGAGCACCATCCCTTCGGACAGGCCGAACTTCATCTTGCGCGGCGCGAGGTTCGCGACCATCACCGTCAGCTTGCCGACGAGCTGCTCGGGCTGGTACGCGGACTTGATGCCCGAGAACACGTTGCGGGTCTTTTCCTCGCCGACGTCGAGCGTGAGCTGCAGCAGCTTGTCCGAGCCTTCGACCGCCTGGCACGCGACGATCTTCGCGATGCGCAGATCGATCTTCGCGAAATCGTCGATCGAGATCGGTGCGTCGTCGGCACCGTTCACGACGGCCGGCTTCGCGTTCGCCTTCGCGTTGCTCTTCGCATCCTTCGCGGCGGTGGCGCCCGCGGCGGCTGCCTCGGCCTGCAGCGAATCGCGGTTCGCGGCGAGCAGCGCTTCGATCTGCTTCGCATCGACGCGCGTCATCAGGTGCTGGTACGCCTTGATCGGCTGCGCCGACGACAGCGGCTTCGCGGCGTCGGCCCACGCGAGCGGCGCGATCCCGAAGAACGCCTCGACCGCTTCGGCCACGCGCGGCATCACCGGCTTCAGCGCGAGCGACAGCAGGCGGAAGGCCTCGAGGCTCACGCTGCAGGTTTCGTGCAGCGCGACCGCGTTGGCCGGGTCCTTCGCGAGATCCCACGGCTTCGCGCCGTCGACGTACGCGTTCACTTCGTCCGCGAGCTCCATCGTGTGGCGCAGCGCGCGGCCGTATTCGCGTGCTTCGTAGCTCGCGGCGATCTGCGCAATCGCATCGCGCAGCTTCGCGACGAGCGGATGATTCATCGCGCTGTCCTGCACGCGGCCGTCGAAACGCTTGATCAGGAAGCCGGCCGCGCGGCTCGCGATGTTCACGTACTTGCCGACGAGGTCGCTGTTCACGCGCGCCTGGAAGTCGTCGAGGTTCAGGTCGATGTCTTCCATCGTCGCGTTCAGCTTCGCGGCGAAGTAGTAGCGCAGCCACTCGGGATTCAGGCCCGTGTCGATGTAGCTCTGCGCGGTGATGAACGTGCCGCGCGACTTCGACATCTTCGCGCCGTCGACCGTCAGGAAGCCGTGCGCGAACACGTTGGTCGGCGTGCGGTGGCCCGAGAACTCGAGCATCGCGGGCCAGAACAGCGTGTGGAAGTACAGGATGTCCTTGCCGATGAAGTGGTACTGCTCGGCCTTCGAGCCCGGGCGGATCCACGCATCGAAATCGATGCCGTTGCGCTCGCACAGGTTCTTGAAGCTCGCGTAGTAGCCGACCGGCGCGTCGAGCCACACGTAGAAATACTTGCCGGGCGCGCCCGGGATCTCGAAGCCGAAGTACGGCGCGTCGCGCGAGATGTCCCAGTCGGCGAGCTTGGATTCGCCGGCGTCGCCGAGCCATTCGCGCATCTTGTTGGTCGCTTCGGGCTGCGCGAGGCCGCTTACCCACTCGCGCAGGAACGATTCGCAGCGCGGGTCGGACAGGCGGAAGAAGTAGTGCTTCGAGGTCTTGCGCACCGGCGTCGCGCCCGACACGACCGAATACGGATTCAGCAGTTCGGTCGGCAGGTAGGTCGAGCCGCACACCTCGCAGCTGTCGCCGTACTGGTCCTTCGCGTGACACTTCGGACACTCGCCCTTGATGAAGCGGTCCGGCAGGAACATTTCCTTGACCGGATCGTAGGCTTGCTCGATTTCGCGTTCGGCGATCAGGCCGGCTTCCTGCAGCGCGAGATAGATGTTCTCGCTCAGCACGCGGTTTTCTTCCGAATCGGTCGTGTAGAAATTGTCGAACGACACGCCGAAGCTGTCGAAGTCGCGCTTGTGCTCGGTCCACACGCGGTCGATCAGCTGCTTCGGCGTCAGGCCTTCCTTCTCCGCGCGCAGCATGATCGGCGTGCCGTGCGTATCGTCGGCGCCGATGTAGTAGACCTCATGACCATGCATTCGCAGCGTCCGCACCCAGATGTCGGTCTGGATGTACTCGACCAGGTGGCCGATGTGGATCTGCCCGTTGGCATAGGGCAGTGCGGACGTAACGAGGATCTGGCGGCTGCCTTGCGGCGCCGCAGCCTGCACGGAAGTGAGGTCGGATGCGGACATAGGGTCTGGAGAAGAACAGCGGGAAAAACGACGGGAAACTGCGATTCTAGCAGGGGCGCGGGCTCGCGCGGCGGGCGGGTGCCGCGGACCGGCCGGCTGCAGGGAGGAGGTCGCCCAGGTGCCGCGCCCGGCAGTGCGATGCTGCGGTGCAGCATGAAATCTGCGGGCAAAAAAAACCGGGGCGGATACGGCCCCGGAGCAACAACGACAAGAGGAGAATGGTGACGCGCCGGCAACACCAGCCACGTACCGTAAATACTGACCACGGCCTGCGACAGAAGTTCGAAAATTTTTTCGATTTGTTACCGGCTCCGCCGAAAGCCTTACCCGGCGGGGCTGTGCGGGCAGAATGCCCGCACGATTCCTCTCGTGGTCGCGCTTACTGATGCTGTTGCGGCGCGCGCAGGTAGATCTCGACGCGGCGGTTCTGTGCGCGGCCGGCTTCGGTCGCGTTGTCCGCGATCGGGTTCGACGGGCCCATGCCTTGCGCCGACAGACGGCCGCCGTTCACGCCGCGCTGCACGAGCGCGTTCACGACGCTTTGCGCGCGGTTCTGCGACAGCGTCTGGTTCAGCTGCTGCGAGCCCGTGCTATCCGTGTAGCCGACGATCGACGCCGTCACTTGCGGGTTCTGGTTCAGCGTCGTCGCGAGGTCGTTCAGCAGCGGCGTGAACGCCGGCGTGATCGCGTACTGGTTCGTCGCGAACGTGACCGAGCTCGGCACGTTCAGCTTCAGCGAGCCGTCCGGCTGCTCGGTGACCTGCGTGCCCGTCTGCGCTGCCGACGGCGCGAGCTTGTTCTTGATCGCTTGCCAGTTGTAACCCGTCACGCCACCGACCAGTGCGCCGACGCCCGCGCCGATCGCCGCGCCCTTGCCGCCACCGGCCAGTGCCCCGATCCCCGCGCCCAGCGCCGCGCCCGTGCCGGTACCGACGGCCGTATTGTTGCCTTGCTGCGTGGCGCAGCCTGCCAGCAGTGCGCCGGCGAGTGCGAATACGGACAGGCGAGTCGCGATTTTCATGTTCATCTTGGATTCCTCTCTTGGTTGAACGAGTCGACAACGACGACAAACAACAGTTATGGCTCCCTGCGCGGGCCGTCCGAAAAAGGAGGGCCGGCCTGCGCTTGCGGCAGCCGCCGAGGCGGTCGCATGCCCTGTCCGTCAGCGTGGCTGTTCGGGCAGCGCGACGCGTCAGCCTCTACAATATAGGCGGTGAGCGGCCGATTTGGCCCTATAGCATGCCGCACGCGAAGAGTGCGCCGGGTCGCGCGTTCGCGCAATGGCGTGCAACAGATTCTTTCACTTTTCCCGATTTTCGCAGCGTAATTTGATATTTTTTGACGTTTGCGCGCGAGAAAAACGTTTTCACGGAGTTTTGATGAGCATTGACCGGGCACAAGTCGACGCCGCGCTGGCGGCAGTCGTCGACCCCAATACCGGCCGCCCGTACGCGGCGAACAAGGGCGTGCGCAACGTTGCGATCGACGGCGATGTCGTGGCGCTCGACGTGGTGCTCGGTTATCCGGCGCGCAGCCAGCACGATGACGTGCGCGCACGCGTCGCCGCGGCGCTCCAGGCCGTGCCGGGCGTGCGCGACGCACGCGTCGCCGTGTCGCAGGAGATCGTCGCGCATACGGTGCAGCGCGGCGTGAAGCTGTTGCCGAATGTGAAGAACATCGTCGCGGTCGCATCGGGCAAGGGGGGCGTCGGCAAGAGCACGACGGCCGTTAACCTCGCGCTCGCGCTCGCCGCGGAAGGCGCGTCGGTCGGCATTCTCGACGCCGACATCTACGGCCCGTCGCTGCCGACGATGCTCGGCATCCACGGCCAGCGCCCCGAGTCGCCGGACAACCAGTCGATGAACCCGCTCGTCGGCCATGGGCTGCAGGCGAACTCGATCGGCTTCCTGATCGAGGAAGACAACCCGATGGTGTGGCGCGGGCCGATGGCGACGTCGGCGCTCGAGCAGCTGCTGCGCCAGACCAACTGGCGCGAGCTCGACTACCTGATCGTCGACATGCCGCCCGGCACGGGCGACATCCAGCTCACGCTCGCGCAGCGCGTGCCCGTCACCGGCGCGGTGATCGTCACGACGCCGCAGGACATCGCGCTGCTCGACGCGAAGAAGGGACTGAAGATGTTCGAGAAGGTCGGGATTCCGATCCTCGGCATCGTCGAGAACATGAGCATCCACATCTGCTCGAACTGCGGCCACGAGGAGCACATCTTCGGCGCCGGCGGGGCGGAACGGATGGCGAAGGATTACGACGTGAACGTGCTCGGCAGCCTGCCGCTCGACATCGCGATCCGCGAGCGGGCCGACAGCGGCACGCCGACGGTCGCGGCCGAGCCGGACGGCGCGCTCGCGCGTCGCTACCGCGACATCGCGCGCGGGGTCGCGCTGGCGATTGCCGAGCGATCGCGCGACATGACGTCGAAGTTCCCGTCGATCGTTGTTCAAAATACGTAAAACCCTTGCGGGGCGGGGCCTCACGCTGTTTACGGCGCCGCGAGGCGCGGTATCATGGCGACTTTTCCCGGGTCCCTTTACCCGCCCGGCGCGGCCGTCGTGTCAAACGGCCGCCAGCCGGCATGAGGATCGAATGAAACAACGACATCACGGCGTGCGCGCCGGCCGCGCGCGGCGCGCGCTGCTGGCCGCCGCCGCGCTGGGCCTGCTGGCCGGCTGTACCTCCTTTTCCTCGTCGCACGAAAAACGGGCCGACGCACAATTGCAGCCGACGGTCGGCTCGCAGACGCGCGGCGCGGTGACGTTCGTCGAGCGCCCGGACGGTGTGCAGGTCACCTACAACCTGGTCGGCCTGCCGCCGAACAGCGATCACGCGCTGCAGGTGCACGAGCGCGGCGACTGCAACGCGGGCGACGGCTCGAGCGCCGGCCAGGTGTTCGCGCCGGCCGCCGACCGGCTGCGCGCCGGCGCGCGCGTCGCCGGCGATCTCGGCAACATCCATGCGGATGCGAACGGCGTCGCGGCCGGCTTCATCGTCGCGCCCGATCTGGCCCTCGACGGCGTGCGCTCGGCGATGAACCGCGCGGCGCTGGTGCACCGCGACTCGAGCGACCCGGCGTTTCCGCAGCATGGCGCGGGGCCCGCGCTGGCCTGCGGCGTGATCCGTTGACGGCCGCCGCGTGCGTGAGCCGATGATCGCGTAAAATGTCCGCCTTTCCCGGCCGCCGCTTTGCGCGAGCGGCCCTCCCCTGACCGTCACGCAGCGTTTCCAGGCGCCCCGATATGAGCATCAAGTCCGACAAATGGATTCGGCGCATGGCCGAAGAGCACAAGATGATCGAGCCGTTCGTGCCCGATCAGGTCCGCGCGTCCGAGGACGGCCGCCGGATCGTCAGCTACGGCACGTCGAGCTACGGCTACGACATCCGCTGCGCGGACGAATTCAAGATCTTCACGAACATCAACTCGACGATCGTCGATCCGAAGAACTTCGACGAGGGTTCGTTTGTCGATTTCAAAGGCGACGTGTGCATCATCCCGCCGAACTCGTTCGCGCTGGCCCGCACCGTCGAATATTTCCGCATCCCGCGCACCGTGCTCACCGTCTGCCTCGGCAAGTCGACCTACGCGCGCTGCGGGATCATCGTCAACGTGACGCCGTTCGAACCCGAGTGGGAAGGCTACGTCACGCTGGAATTCTCGAACACCACGCCGTTGCCCGCGAAGATCTACGCGAACGAAGGCGTCGCGCAGGTGCTCTTCTTCGAAAGCGACGAGGTGTGCGACGTGTCGTACGCCGATCGCGGCGGCAAGTATCAGGGGCAGCGCGGTGTCACGCTGCCGAAAACCTGATCTGGTTGCATAACGTCTCACCAGTTTCCGGGTGACCGCTGCGCGTGACGCGCCGCGGTCGTTCTTTTTGGAGAATCGCCCATGAAGTTTCGTTTCCCCGTCGTCATCATCGACGAAGATTTCCGCTCCGAGAACATCTCGGGCTCCGGCATCCGGGCGTTGGCCGAAGCGATCGAGAAGGAGGGCGTCGAAGTCCTCGGCCTCACGAGCTACGGCGATCTGACGTCGTTCGCGCAGCAATCGAGCCGCGCGTCGTGCTTCATCCTGTCGATCGACGACGACGAACTCATGCTCGGCGAAACCGGCCCGGACGGCGAGCTGCCCGAGCTCGCGACCGCGATCATCGAGCTGCGCGCGTTCGTCACCGAAGTGCGTCGCCGCAACGCGGACATTCCGATCTTCCTGTACGGCGAGACGCGCACGTCGCGCCATCTGCCGAACGACATCCTGCGCGAACTGCACGGCTTCATCCACATGTTCGAGGACACGCCGGAGTTCGTTGCGCGCCACATCATCCGTGAAGCGAAGGTCTATCTCGACTCGCTCGCGCCGCCGTTCTTCAAGGAACTCGTCAAGTACGCGGACGAAGGCTCGTACTCGTGGCACTGCCCGGGCCACTCGGGCGGCGTCGCGTTCCTGAAGAACCCGCTCGGCCAGATGTTCCACCAGTTCTTCGGCGAGAACATGCTGCGCGCGGACGTCTGCAACGCGGTGGACGAACTCGGCCAGCTGCTCGACCACACCGGCCCGGTGGCGGCGTCCGAGCGCAATGCGGCGCGCATCTTCAGCGCCGATCACCTGTTCTTCGTGACCAACGGCACGTCGACGTCGAACAAGATCGTCTGGCACGCGACGGTCGCACCGGGCGACATCGTGCTGGTCGACCGCAACTGCCACAAGTCGATCCTGCACGCGATCACGATGACGGGCGCGATTCCGGTGTTCCTCACGCCGACGCGCAACCATTTCGGCATCATCGGGCCGATCCCGCGCGACGAATTCAAGCCGGAGAACATCCGCAGGAAGATCGAGGCGAACCCGTTCGCGCGCGAGGCGATGCGCCAGAACCCGGACATGAAGCCGCGCATCCTGACGATCACGCAGAGCACGTACGACGGCGTGGTGTACAACGTCGAGATGATCAAGGACCTGCTCGGCGACCTGCTCGACACGCTGCACTTCGACGAAGCATGGCTGCCGCACGCGACGTTCCACGATTTCTACCGCGACATGCACGCGATCGGCGACGGCCGTCCGCGCACGGGCGCGCTCGTGTTCGCGACCCACTCGACGCACAAGCTGCTCGCGGGCATCTCGCAGGCGTCGCAGATCGTCGTGCAGGATTCGGAGAACCGCACGTTCGACAAGCACCGCTTCAACGAGGCGTACCTGATGCACACGTCGACGAGCCCGCAGTACGCGATCATCGCGTCGTGCGACGTCGCGGCCGCGATGATGGAGCCGCCGGGCGGCACCGCGCTCGTCGAGGAATCGATCGCCGAGGCGATCGACTTCCGCCGCGCGATGCGCAAGGTCGACGCCGAGTACGGCGACGACTGGTTCTTCAGCGTGTGGGGCCCGGACAACCTGTCCGAGGAAGGCATCGGTTCGCGCGAGGACTGGATGCTGAAGCCGAACGACCACTGGCACGGCTTCGGCCCGCTCGCGGAAGGCTTCAACATGCTCGACCCGATCAAGGCGACGATCATCACGCCGGGGCTCGACGTCGACGGCGAGTTCGGCGAGACCGGCATTCCGGCGGCGATCGTCACGAAGTACCTGGCCGAGCACGGGATCATCGTCGAGAAGACCGGCCTGTACTCGTTCTTCATCATGTTCACGATCGGCATCACGAAGGGCCGCTGGAACTCGATGGTGACCGAGCTGCAGCAGTTCAAGGACGACTACGACAACAACCAGCCGCTGTGGCGCGTGCTGCCGGAATTCGTCGCGCAGCATCCGCGCTACGAGCGCGTCGGCCTGCGCGACCTGTGCACGCAGATCCACGACGTGTACCGCGCGAACGACATCGCCCGCCTGACGACCGAGATGTACCTGTCGGACATGGAGCCGGCGATGAAGCCGTCGGACGCGTTCGCGAAGCTCGCGCACCGCAAGATCGACCGCGTGCCGCTCGACGAGCTCGAAGGCCGCGTGACGAGCATCCTGCTCACGCCGTATCCGCCGGGCATCCCGCTGCTGATTCCGGGCGAGCGCTTCAACAAGACGATCGTGAACTACCTGCGGTTCGCGCGCGACTTCAACGAGCGTTTCCCGGGCTTCCACACCGACATCCACGGCCTCGTCGCGGAAGAGGTGAACGGCCGCGTCGAGTACTTCGTCGACTGCGTGCGCGACTGATGGCGGCGCACGGACGATTCCGGACGATGCGCGCGGCGCTGGCCGCGCTCGTCGTCTGGACGGCAGGATTGGCGGGGCTCGCGGGCGCGGGCGTCGCCCATGCGGAAGTCGCGGCGGCCGACCCGATCGACGTCGCGATGCGGCAATGCCTCGCGCGGCGCGACCGGTCGTCGCCGGCCGGGCAGATCCAGTGCATGGGCGAAGCACAGCAGCAGTGGCAGGCAGTGATGGACGGCGCATACCAGCGCCTGTCGAAGGATGCGCCGGCCGACGCGAAGCGCGGCTGGCAGGACAGCCAGCGCCGCTGGCTCACGTGGCGCAAGGACGAAGTGCTGCTGCTGAAGGCCGTGTACGACACGACGCGCGGCACCGCGTATGCGATGTCGAGCGCCGACCTGCAGCTGCAGCCGGTGCGCGATCGCGCGCTGGCGCTGCGCGGGGCGGCCGATCGCTATGCCCCGCCGCCGGCAGCCGTGCCGGTCGCGGCGACGAGCGGTGCGCAGGGCAGTGGCGCGGCCGCGCCGGCTGGCGCCAAGCCGGCGAATGCGTCGCGCGATCCGGCGATCCGCCGCGTGCGGCCGTGCGTGCAGGATGCCGCGTGCGAACACGCGCTGTTCGACCTGAACCGCTATTACCAGAAGCTGCGCCGCAAGATGCCCGCGCATTCGGCCGCGACGCTCGTGCGCGCGCAGCGCGCGTGGGTGGCGTTCCGCGATGCGACGGCGCCGCTCGTCGGCGAGGACGGACGCGTCGACCTGATCGGTGCGCGCATCGCGACGATGAAGCGGCTGTCGGAGACGGCCGGCAACCGGTAAAGGGCGCGCCGCTTTCGAGTGGGCGACACGACGAAACGGGCACCCTCGGGTGCCCGTTTTGCATGGCGCGGCGTATTGCCTACGCGGGCCTACGCGGGTTGCGACGTGCCCTGCAGCCCGAACCACGACGGCACGAGCGCGACCGCATCGTCGAGCGACGCGAGCACGTGCAGGCTCAGCGCGACGATCTCGGGCGTCGGCGCCTTCAGGTCGGGCACGGTGACGACGGCAGCACCCGCGCTGGCGGCCGACTGCGCGCCGAAGTCGCTGTCCTCGAACGCGACGCACGCGTGGGCCGGCACGCCGAGACGCTCGGCCGCGAGCCGGTAGACGGCCGGGTCGGGCTTGCCGCGCGCGACTTCGTCGCCGCCCGCGATCGCACGGAAGAACGGCAGCACGCCGACCGCGCCGAGCCGCGCGCGGATCACGTCGCCCGCGGACGACGACGCGACCGCGCACGGAATGCCCGCCCGCGCGAGCGTTTCGAGCAGCTCGAGCGCGCCCGGCTTCAGCGGAAACTTCGAATGGGGTTCGGGTGCGGCGAGTTGCTCGCGCACGCGGATACGCACCGCATCGAACGTCGCGGGGTCGCCGATTAACCGCGCCAGGATCACCTGGCCCTCGGCGAACGAGCGGCCGACGATCTGCAGGTAGTCGATCTCGGTCAGCACGACGCCATGCGCGTTCGACACGTCGATCCACGTGTTCATGATGGTCCGCTCGGAATCGACGAGCAGGCCGTCCATGTCGAAGAGCGCGGCGGAAAAGGTCATCGGGGGCATCCGTGAAGCGGGGAAAGCAGCGGGCGGCGCGAGGGGCGCCCGAATGAAAAACGGACGCCGAAGGCGTCCGTCCGGAACCGCAGGGCGTTACTTGGCCAGCGCGGCGCGGGCAGCCTTGACGGCCGCACGCACCTGGTCGGGCGCGGTGCCGCCCGGATGGTTGCGGCTCGCGACCGACCCTTCGAGCGTCAGGTAGCCGAATACGTCGTCGCCGATCAGGTGCGCGACGTTCGGCAGTTCCTGCTTCATCTCGTCGAGCGTCAGGTCGGCGAGGTCGATGCCGCGGTCGTCGCAGATCTTCACCGCGTGCGCGACGGCTTCGTGCGCGTCGCGGAACGGCAGGCCGCGCTTGACCAGGTAGTCGGCGAGGTCGGTGGCGGTCGAGAAGCCCTGCAGCGCGGCCGCGCGCATCGCGTCCGGCTTCACGGTGATGCCGGCGACCATCTCGGCGAAGATCCGCAGCGTGTCGGCGACGGTGTCGACCGTGTCGAACAGCGGTTCCTTGTCTTCCTGGTTGTCCTTGTTGTACGCGAGCGGCTGGCCCTTCATCAGCGTGAGAAGCGCCATCAGGTGGCCGTTCACGCGGCCGGTCTTGCCGCGCGCGAGCTCGGGCACGTCCGGGTTCTTCTTCTGCGGCATGATCGAGCTGCCGGTGCAGAAGCGGTCGGCGATGTCGATGAAGCCGACGCGCGGGCTCATCCACAGCACGAGTTCTTCGGAGAAGCGCGACACGTGCGTCATCACGAGCGCGGACGCCGCCGTGAATTCGATCGCGAAGTCGCGATCGGACACCGCGTCGAGCGAGTTCGCGCAGATGCCGTCGAAGCCGAGCGTCTTCGCGACCGCGTGACGGTCGATCGGATAGCTCGTGCCCGCAAGCGCGGCCGCGCCGAGCGGCAGGCGGTTCACGCGGGTGCGGCAGTCGCGCATGCGTTCGGCGTCGCGCGTGAACATCTCGACGTACGCGAGCAGGTGGTGGCCGAACGTGACCGGCTGCGCGACCTGCAGGTGCGTGAAGCCGGGCATGATCGTGTCGGCGTTCTGTTCCGCGAGGTCGATCAGCGCGCCGCGCAGGTCGTTCAGCAGGCCGCCGATACGGTCGATCTCGCCGCGCAGCCACAGGCGGATGTCGGTCGCGACCTGGTCGTTGCGCGAGCGGCCCGTGTGCAGGCGTTTGCCGGCATCGCCGATCAGCGCGGTCAGGCGCGCCTCGATGTTCAGGTGGACGTCTTCCAGGTCGAGCTGCCATTCGAATTCGCCGCGCTCGATCTCGCCCTTGATCTGCGCCATCCCGCGTTCGATCGCGGCGAGGTCGTCGGCGCTGATGATCTTCTGCGCGGCGAGCATGTTCGCGTGCGCGAGCGAGCCGGCGATGTCGACGAGCGCGAGGCGCTTGTCGAAAAACACCGACGACGTGTAGCGCTTGACCAGCTCCGACATCGGTTCCGAGAAGCGGGCCGACCAGGCCTCGCCCTTTTTGTGCAGTTGGGACGTCATGGCGATTCTTCGAAGGGGAGTTGGGCGGCCGTGAGCCGCCGAGGGAATCCCGGGATTCTAACATTCGCGGGCCGGCCGACCGCCGCCGGCGCGGGGGCCGGCGCGCTCAGTCGCGCACCAGCACGACGAGCTTCAGGTCCTCGCGGTGCGTGGGCTTCAGCGTGATCTGCTGGTACACGAGACGGCCATCGGCCGGATGGTCGAATTCGCGCAGGCCGCCTTCGCGCTCGAACACGTCCTGCGACGCCCAGTACTGTGCGAACGCGTCGCTGCCGGTGGTCAGCGCGTCGATCAGCGCGCGCGTCGGCGCGTCGGTCAGGTGGCGGATCGCATCGGCGCGGAATTCGGCCGCGAGCCGCCGCGCGCGGGTGTCCCAGTCGACGATCAGCGTGCGTGCGGCCGGCGACATGAACGTGAAGCGCAGCAGGTTGCGGTCGTGCTCGTCGTCGAGCCAGCCGGAAAAGAGCGCGGCGGCCGGCGCATTCCACGCGAGCGCGTTCCATTGGCGATCGAGCACGTAGGCGGGCGTCGCGATGGCCGCGACGGTGGCGGCGAGCGTCGGCGGCAGGTCGCCGGCCGCGACGTCGGGCTCGGCCGGGTCGCGCTGCGCGGCCAGCTCGAACAGGTACGCGCGCTCGGCCTTCGACAGCTGCAGCGCGACGGCGATCCGGGCGAGCGCGTCGGCGGAGGCCGACACGGGCCGGCCCTGTTCGATCCACGTGTACCAGGTCGGACTCACGCCGCACAGTTGCGCGACTTCCTCGCGCCGCAGCCCCGGCGTGCGGCGGCGCGGGCCGGGCGGCAGACCGACCGCCTGCGGCGACAGCCGCTCGCGGTGGGCGCGGATGAATTCGCCGAGCGCGCGGGCGGGCGTGGCGTCGAGCGGCGGGACGGGGGCGGAGGACGGCTGGTTCATGCGGAAACGGCGAAGTGGAAGCGAAAACGCGGCAACGATCGAAGGATCAGACAGGTGGATCGAATACCAGAATAACTACTTAACTTGTACTGGTACAAGCGCAGGCCTATTGTAGCGGCTCGCGCGCTGGCAGGGCAGCGGGCGTCCCACACAATGCGTTGCACGGGGCCGGATCGCGCGCTGAAGCGCCGGGATCGGCCGACTGCATCAAGGAAAGGAGCGAACGATGAAACACCACGACCAGGTCGCCGACGCATTCGGCACGACGGCCGCCGCCTATCTGACGAGCACGGTTCATGCGACGGGCGCCGACCTGCAGACGCTCGCCGACGCGGTGAGCGCGACGCCCGACGCCGCGGTGCTCGACCTTGGTTGCGGCGCCGGCCACGCGAGCTTCGCGGTCGCGCCGCACGTGCGCGATGTGGTCGCGTACGATCTCGCCGCGCCGATGCTCGCGACCGTCGATGCGGCCGCGCGCGAACGCGGGCTCGCGAACGTCCGCACGCAGCAGGGGCCGGCCGAGCGGCTGCCGTTCGACACCGCGACGTTCGACTGGGTCGTGAGCCGGATGAGCGCGCACCACTGGCACGACATGCGCGCGGCGCTCGCCGAGGTGCGCCGCGTGCTGAAGCCGGGCGGCCGCGTGCTGATGATCGACATCGCCGGCAACGACCATCCGCTGCTCGATACGTACCTGCAGGCCGCGGAAGTGCTGCGCGACGCGTCGCACGTGCGCGACTACCGCGCGGACGAATGGCTCGCGATGTTCCGTGAAGCCGGCTTCGACGCGCAGGTGCACAGCCGCTGGCGGCTGCCGATCGATTTCGATACGTGGGTCGAGCGGATTCGCACGCCGGCCGACAGCGTCGCCGGCATCCGCGCGCTGTGGGCGCATGCGCCGGACGAGGTGCGCACCTATTACGCGGTGCAGCCCGACGGTTCGTTCGAGCACGATGCGTTGCTGATCGACGCGCACTGAGCGTGCGGCGCGCGCCGCGCCGCTTTGCCGTTGCGCCATTTCGTCGCCGCATGAAAAAAAGCCGCGATACGCATGAACGCGTATCGCGGCTTTCGTGATGCCGGCCGGCGCCGAAGAACACACCCGGCGCCCGCGCCGCCCGCGGAATCAGCCGGTATTGCGCAGGCCGGCCGCGATCCCGTTGATCGTCAGGTGAATCCCGCGGCGCAGCCGCGCGTTCGTGTCGCCCGCGCGGTGACGCTTGATCAGCTCCACTTGCAGGTGATTGAGCGGATCGAGATACGGGAAGCGGTTCTTGATCGAGCGCGCGAGCAGCGGGTTGGTCGCGAGGCGGCCTTCCTGCCCGGTGATTTCCGCGAGCGCCCGCGACGTGCGCTCCCATTCCGCGACGATCCGCTCGAACACGTGCTTGCGCAGCTTGCGGTCGGACACGAGCTGCGCATAGCGCGACGCGACCGCGAGATCGGTCTTCGCGAGCACCATGTCCATGTTCGACAGCAGGTTCGCGAAGAACGGCCAGGTCTTGTTCATCTTCTTCAGCAGCGTCACGCGTTTCGCGCGCTCGGCGTCGTCCTGCGCGCCGTCGAGATACGCGCTCACCGCGCTGCCGAAGCCGTACCAGCCGGTCAGCAGCAGCCGGCACTGGCCCCACGAGAAGCCCCACGGAATCGCGCGCAGATCCTCGATCTTGCGCTGCTTCGGGTCCTGCAGCTTGCGCGACGCCGGGCGGCTGCCGATGTTCAGCTCGGCGATCTCGGTGATCGGCGTCGACGAGAAGAAGTAGTCGGTGAAGCCCGGGGTTTCATAGACGAGCGCCCGGTACGCGGCCATCGCGGAATCGGACAGCGTCTGCATCGCGGCCTCGAACGCGGGCAACTGCGCCGGTGCGTTCGATTGCGGCAGCAGCGACGCCTCGAGCGTCGCGGCGACGACCGTCTCGAGGTTGCGGCGGCCGATCGACGGGTTCGAGAACTTGCTCGCGATCACCTCGCCCTGTTCGGTCAGGCGGATCTGGCCGTTCACGGTGCCCGGCGGCTGCGACAGGATCGCCTGGTAGGTCGGGCCGCCCCCGCGGCCGACCGTGCCGCCGCGGCCGTGGAACAGCCGCAGCGTGATCTTGCGCTCGCGGAACAGGTCGACGAGCGCGAGTTCCGCGCGATACAGCTCCCAGTTCGACGTGAGGAAGCCGCCGTCCTTGTTGCTGTCCGAGTAGCCGAGCATCACTTCCTGCTCGGCGCCCTGGTGCGCGATCAATGCGTCGATGCCCGGCAGCGCGAAGTAGTCGCGCATGATGCGCGACGCGTCGCGCAGGTCGGGGATCGTCTCGAACAGCGGGATCACCATCAGGCTGTTCTTTGCGTGGCTGCCCGGCACGCCGAGTGTGCCTTCGAGCAGCCCCGTCTCCTTCTGCAGCAGCAGTACCTCGACGAGGTCGCTGACGGTTTCCGTGTGCGAAATGATGTAGTTGCGCACCGCACGCGCGCCGAATTGCGCGCGGACCTCGCGCGCCTTCTCGAACACGCCGAGCTCGCTCTGCGCGAGCGCCGAGTATTCGAGATACGGCGAGCGCAGCGGGCGCGGGTCGGCGAGCGCGGCGAGCAGCACGCGCAGCTTGTCCTCCTCGGCGAGCGCCGCATAGTCGGCCTCGACGCCCGCGCGCGCGAACAGCTCGGCGACCACCGCTTCGTGGATGTCGGAGCTCTGGCGCAGGTCAATACTCGCCAGATGGAAGCCGAACACTTCCGCCGCACGCACGAGCGGCGCGAGACGCGGCGCGGCGAGCGACGCGCCGTGGTGTTCGTCGAGCGACGCGGTCAGCACCTTCAGATCGGCGACGAACGCTTCGGAATCCTCGTACGGAATCGCCCGCACGGGCGGCGCGCCGCGGCCCGCGCTGCGCACCGGCACCGTGCCTTCGCCGAGACGCACGCGCGCGCTTGCGGCGAGCCGCGTGTAGATGCCGATCAGCGCGCGGCGATACGGTTCGTCGACGCGGTGCGGCGACTGGTCGGGCGACGCGGCCGCGAGCGCCTTCACCGCGTCGTTCGCGCCGACCAGCAGATTCGACACCGACAGCTCGGCGCCCAGCTTGTGCACCTGTTCCAGATAGTGTTCGAGGATCACCGCGGCCTGGCGGTTGATCGCCTCGTCGAGCGTCGCCGCGGTCACGTTCGGGTTGCCGTCGCGATCGCCGCCGATCCAGCTGCCCATCTGGAAGAACGCGGGCACACGCGCGGACAGCCCGTGCTCGGCGAGCGCGGCCTCGATGTCGCCGTACAGCGCGGGCAGCTCGTCGAGGAACGTCGCGCGGTAGTACGACAGCGCGTTCTCGATCTCGTCGCCGACCGTCAGGCGTGCGTCGCGCAGCATGCGCGTCTGCCACAGCGCGGTCACGCGCGCGCGCAGCATCGTTTCGTTGTACTGGCGCTCGCGTGCGGTCAGCTCCTGGTCGCGCTCGGCGAGCAGGCGCGCGATGTCGTGCTGCGCGTCGAGAATGCTCTTGCGCTGCACTTCGGTCGGGTGCGCGGTCAGCACCGGCACGATCAGCGCATCGTCGAAGAAGCGTTGCAGCAGGCGCTTCGACGCATTGCCGGTGGTTTTCAGCTGGTCGAGCGCGTACGCGACCGTGCCCGGCTGCGGCGCGGAGCCGGCCAGTGCGTGGATGCGGCGGCGGCGGTTGTGGTGACGGTCTTCCGCGATGTTCGCGAGGTGCGAGAAATAGCTGAACGCACGCACGACGCTCACCGTCTGCTCCGGCGTCAGCTTGCGCAGCTTCTTCTCGAGCGTCTGCGCGGCTTCGCTGTCGTCCTCGCGGCGGAACTTCACCGCGGTCTGGCGGATCGTCTCGACCACGTCGAACACGGTATCGCCTTCCTGTTCGCGCACGACGTCGCCGAGCAGGCGGCCGAGGAAGCGGATGTCCTCGAACAGCGGGCCGTCCTTGTCGTCGCGCGTGCGGGTGCCGGCCTTCGGCGCGACGGCATTGCGGGCGGCGGGGCTCGTGGCTTTCGTCGTGCGTTTTGTCTGACGTATCGGGTCTTTCGGTTTCGTTGCCGTGGGTTTCGCTGCCGTTTTCGCACGGCCGTTCGCGGCGGTGGCGACGGTGTCCGTCGAGGCATCGGGGGAGGGCAAGGCAGCATTGCGGCGCGCCGTACGCGCCGATCCGGAAGACTTCACGATGGGTTTCCTTGGGAAAGCTCGAGTCAAAAGGAACTGCGGAAACTGCGGGAACTGCGGTCAAGCAACCAGCTACGTGCGGCACATCCGCACAACGGCGCCGCGACCCGCGCGGAAGCAAGCCGGGCGCAGGCTCCGGGCCCGGGCGGGCCGGGGCGTGCGTGCTACCATTGTTCGATCTTCAATCCCGTCCTTCGATGTTCCAGCAATGAATTCCGAGACCCCCGCGGCCGGGCCGCAGCAGGCACAGCCGCCCGCGACGTTGACGATTGCTTCGCGCGAGAGCCGCCTGGCGATGTGGCAAGCCGAACATGTGCGTGATGCGCTGCGCAAATTATATCCAGCTTGTGACGTGAAAATCCTCGGGATGACGACGCGCGGCGATCAGATTCTCGATCGCACGCTGTCGAAGGTCGGCGGCAAGGGCCTGTTCGTGAAGGAACTGGAAGCCGCGCTGGCCGACGGCCGCGCCGATCTCGCCGTGCATTCGCTGAAGGACGTGCCGATGGCGCTGCCCGACGGCTTCTCGCTCGCCGCGATCATGGAACGCGAAGACCCGCGCGATGCCTTCGTGTCGAACGACTACGCGTCGCTCGACGCGCTGCCGGCCGGCGCGGTCGTCGGCACATCGAGCCTGCGTCGCGAGGCGATGCTGCGTTCGCGTTATCCGCATCTCGAGGTCCTGCCGCTGCGCGGCAACCTCGACACGCGCCTGGCGAAGCTCGACCGCGGCGACTACGCGGCGATCATCCTCGCGGCCGCCGGCCTGAAACGCCTCGGCCTCGAAGCGCGGATTCGCGCGCTGCTCGACGTCAAGGCCAGCCCGCCCGCGGCCGGCCAGGGCGCGCTCGGCATCGAGATCGCCGCGCACCGCGACGACGTCGCCGCGTGGCTCGCGCCGCTGCATGACCCGCAGACCGCGCTCGCGGTCGAGGCCGAACGGATGGTGTCGCGCGCGCTCGGTGGCAGTTGCGAGGTGCCGCTCGCCGCGCACGCGGTGTGGCGCGCGGGCGAGCTGTACCTGACGGGACGCGTATCGACCACCGACGGCAAGCGCGTGCTGACGGCCGAGGAATGCGGCGCGGTCGTGACCGTCGCCGATGCGCTAGCGCTCGGCCGCGCGGTGTCCGACGAACTCGAGGCGCAAGGCGCGCTCGACATCGTCCAGGCGCTGCTCGCGGGCTCGCAGGCCGCGGGCAAGGGCGACGCCTGATGGCGGGCGGCGCGCGCGCGTTCACCGCTGTCCTGACGCGTCCGGACGGCCAGTCCGACGCGCTTGCGGCGCAACTGGCCGATGCCGGTTGCGACGTGCTCGAATTCCCGCTGATCGATATCGCGCCGGTCGACGATCCGGCGCCGCTCGACGCCGCGTTCGCGGCGCTGGCCGACTACGCGCTGGTGATCTTCGTGTCGCCGAATGCGATCGACCGCGCGCTCGCGCGGTACGACGCGATCTGGCCGAACGCGCTGCCGGTCGGCGTGGTCGGGCCCGGCAGCGTCGCGGCGCTCGAGCGCCACGGCATTGCGGCGCCCGCGCATCGCGTGATCGCGCCGCAGGCGCCGGCCGACGGCGGCGTGCCCCATTACGATTCGGAAAGCCTGTTCGCGAGCATCGAAGTCGCGTTCGGCGGCGCGCAGGCGCTCGCGGGCAAGCGCGTGCTGATCGTGCGCGGCGACGGCGGGCGCGAATGGCTCGCCGAGCGCCTGCGCGAGGCCGGCGCGGACGTCACGCTCGTCGCCGCGTACCGGCGCGTCGTGCCGGAGCCGCGCGTCGGTGCGTGGGAGCGCGTGCACGCGTTGCTCGACGGCCAGCCGCATGGGTGGCTCGTCACGAGCTCGGAAGGCGTGCGCAACCTGCACGAGCTTGCGCGGGCCCATCTGAACGAGGCCGAGATCGACGCGCTCAAGCATGCGCCGCTCGTCACGCCGCACCCGCGGATCGAGCAGACCGCGCGGGCATTGGGTTTTGATAGGATTACGCTGACCGGCGCGGGCGATGAGCGCATCGTCCGCGCGTTTCGAACGATGGCCGACGAGGCCGTCCAACCGGCGACAGCCGTACCGGTGACTAAACGCATGACAGATACCAACGATTCCAAAAGCGTCGCTTCCCAGCCGGCCGCTGCATCCGCACCGCCGTCCAGCCCCCCTTATCTCGCGCCCGAGCCGCGTGCGCGCCGCGGCGGCAGCGCGGTGCTGTGGTTCGTCGTCGTCGTGCTCGGCTGCGCGGCGGGTGTCGGCGGCTACGCGCTGAACCGCAAGATCGACCGGCTCGACGGCACCTTCGTCGCGCGCCAGAAGGCGCTCGACGCGCAAGCGGCCGAAACGCGGCTGAAGACCGAGCAGGCGCTCGCCGGCACGCACCAGGTCGACACGCAGCTCGCGCAGCTCGACGGCAAGCTCGCCGATGCGCAGAGCGCGCAGCAGGCGCTGCAGCAGCAATACCAGGACCTGTCGCGCAACCGCGACGCGTGGATGCTCGAGGAAGTCGACCAGATGCTGTCGAGCGCGAGCCAGCAGCTTCAACTGACCGGCAACACGCAACTCGCGCTGATCGCGCTGCAGAACGCCGACGCGCGTCTCGCGACGTCGCAGAGCGCGCAGGCCGTCACGGTGCGCAAGGCGCTCGCGCTGGACATCGAGAAGCTGAAGGCCGCGCCCACGGCCGATCTCACCGGCCTCGCGATCAAGCTCGACGACGCGATCGCCAGGATCGACGCGCTGCCGCTGTCCGGCGAGGCGATCGTGCCGCACGCGGCGCCGAAGGCCGCGCCGGTTGACGCCGCCTCGTCGGTCGCCGCCGGCGAGCCGCGCTGGAAGGTGTGGTGGCACGACTTCTCGGCCGGCCTCGGCCAGCAACTGAAGGGCCTCGTGCAGGTGCGCCGGATCGACAACGCGGACGCGATGCTCGCGTCGCCCGACCAGGGCTACTTCGTGCGCGAGAACGTGAAGCTGCGCCTGCTGACCGCACGGCTGTCGCTGCTGGCGCGCAACGACAGCGCGATGAAGGCCGACCTGCACGCCGCCCAGGCGTCGCTCGGGAAGTATTTCGATCAGGCGTCGAAGGACACGCAGACCGTCGAGGATCTGCTCAAGCAGGTTGACGGCGCATCGCTGACGGTCGCGGTGCCGAACCTGAACACGAGCCTGAACGCCGTTCAGCAGTTCAAGAGCCGGGGGTAACGATGACGCTTCGAGGAATCGTCTGGCTCGCGGTCCTGTTCGCGATCGCCGCGGCGCTCGCCACCGTCGGCCGTTTCGACGCGGGGCAGGTGCTGCTCGTCTATCCGCCGTACCGGATCGACGTGTCGCTGAACCTGTTCGTGATCGCCATCGTCGTGCTGTTCATCGTCGTGTACGCGCTGCTGCGCATCGTGCGCAACATCTGGCGCATGCCGCAGCGGGTCGCCGCGTATCGCGCGCGTTCGCGCAACGAGAAGGCGCAGGCGTCGCTGCGCGATGCGATCGCGAACCTGTACGCGGGCCGCTTTTCGCGTGCGGAGAAGGCCGCGCGTGAAGCGCTGACCGTCGACGCGAACCTGGGCGCCGCGAGTCTCGTCGGGGCCACGGCCGCGCACCGGATGCACGAGTACACGCGCCGCGACGACTGGCTGTCGAAGGTCGACGCGCCCGAATGGCAGGATGCGCGGCTGCTCGCCGCGGCCGACATGCGCGCGGACGCCCGCGACGCCGACGGCGCGCTCGCCGCGCTGGCCGACATGCAGGCCGGCGGCAAGCGCATTCATGCGCAGCAGGTCGCGTTGCGTGCCCAGCAGCAACTGAAGAACTGGGCCGAAGTGCTGAAGCTCGCGAAGGCGCTCGAAAAGCGCGAGGCGCTGCATCCGGCCGCGGCCGTGCGGCTGCGCCAGCAGGCAGCGGAAAACCTGCTGCGCGAACGCCGGCACGATCCGGACGCGCTGCTCGAAGTGTGGCAGTCGCTGTCGCCGGTCGAGCGCCAGTCGCCGCGTCTGGCCGATCTCGCGGCCGAGCTGCTGGTGCCGCTCGAGCGCCGCAACGAAGCGCGCCGCATCGTCGAGGACGCGCTCGCGCACAACTGGGATGCACGCCTGCTGCGCCGTTACCCGGACACGGCCGGCGCCGATGCGCTGCCGCTGATCCAGAAGGCCGAAGGCTGGAAGAAGGATCATCCGGAAGATGCCGACCTGCTGTTCGCGCTCGGCCGCCTCTGCCAGCAGCAGCAGCTGTGGGGCAAGGCGCAGTCGTTCCTCGAATCGGCGCTGAAGCTGGCCGACAACGAGGCGCTGAAGGTGCGGGCGCATCGTGCGCTCGCCCGCCTGTTCGAGCACCTCGGCGAAACCGACAAGGCCGCGAAGCACTACCGCGAAAGCGCGCTGGCGATTACCGTCGTGTGACGCGGCGCGGCGCGGCGCTGCGCTGCGCCGCGTAAAAAACCCCGAACGCCGATCGGCCTTCGGGGCTTTTTTTCGCCTGTGGCGAGGCAGGGGCGGCCCGCAGCGCGTTACGCGCCGAGCCTGCGCAGCAGGTCGTCCTCGCTCGCGACGAACCAGACCGATTTTCCGCGATTGCACTCGCGAACGAGCGCGCGCAGCGCTTCGCTGCGCGCGAGCCGGCGGTCGATGTCACCGACCACGCCGAGCCGGACGCCGTAGTTGGTCAGCTTTTGCAGCACGGCGCCGGCCAGCCCGCTGTCGAGCCGGTAGAAGTCGTCGTGCAGCGTGTCCGCCGCGACCGCGATCCAGTCGGCTTCATGCTCGTGCGCGAGCGCGACGAGATCGAGCGCGTCGCTTTCCCGTTGCACGAGGCCGGCGGAAGGATCACGGACCAGCACGCGGCTGCCGGCGGCCTGAACGATTCGATGGGGCATGTCGAGCGTGTCCGTCGATGAGAGAAAAGTGCGCACGGTGTCGCGCTGCCCGCGGATGAAGTGAGGCTGCTCGGGAAGAAACCGCACCTGCGCGTGCGGCACGAGGCGCGTCAGGCGATCCTGCGTGTCGCGGGAATCGAGCATCACGTCGCGGCCTCCGACGATCGCCAGCACGGGCATCGATAACGTGCGGAGCATGGTGTCGTCGAATACCGGAATCGGCTCGATGCGCGGCCGAAAGCCGCGATCGACGGCGCGCATCAGTGCGAGCGCGTCCCGTTCGGCCGGCGTCGATGCGGGTGGCAGGCGACCCAGCACGCGCCGCCGCACGCATGCGCGCCCGGCATCGCCGAGCAGCAACAGCGGCAGCGCCCACCACAGAAACGGCTTCTGCCTGCCGATGCCGGACGGGCAGAGCAGCGCGAGCCGGGTGACGCGCGGCGGCCGCCGCAACGCGAAGTCGAGCGCCGTTCGCGCGCCGAGCGAGATGCCGACGAACGCGGCGCGCGACACCTGCAGGCCGTCGAGCACGTCGTCGAGCCACTGCGCATAGGCGTCGCCCGCGAGCGGCGGGCGCGACGGCGCGCTCGGTCCCGCTTCGCCGATCACGTCGATCGCGTAGAGCCGGAAGTGCGTCGCCCAGTCGGCCGCGTGATGCTGCCAGCTTGCCGCCGTCGTCTGTGCGCCGTGGATCAGTACGACCGGCGGCGCGTGTTCGGGACCGCAGGCGATGACGTGCGTCGCGCCATGACGCGTTTGCACGGTGACGCGCCGATGCCCGGCCGGCCAGTGCGACAGCGCGGCCGCGTAAGCGGCGCGAATCGCGCGGGCATGGCGGGGTGACTTGAAGATTGCGCTCATGTCCCGCTTTGCTGGAGCAGCATGTCGAGCGACGACATCAGCGCGGCCGTGTCGGCCGGTGTCGCGGTCACGATGATCTTGGCCACGCTCGAGGCGGGATCGAACGTGACGTCGATTCGCACGGGGTCGACATACGATGTGCGGCCGGACGCCAACGCGTGCAGCGACCGCGACAGGTACTGGTGCAGCGACTGCGACGCATCGGGAATGTCGACGATGCTGGTGACGCGCACCGCACGCGGTGCGGGCGAGGCCGGCTCCGTCCGGGCGAACGCGGCGAGGTCGGCGTCGAGGATGCGGTATGCACGGCCGACCCGCGTCGCGCGCAGCTTGCCGTCGCGAATGAACCGCAGGACGGTCTTCGGATGGACGCGCAGGCGGGCGGCGGTGTCTTCGACGGTGTGGAACATGAGCTATCGATGATTTCCTTAATTATCTTTATTGTTCCATATATAAAGGAGCATAAGGGAATAATTTGGGTGATAAAGGGGCTGCCGTCGGATGGGCGAGACACTCGGCCGATCCGGGGTGTGCCCGTCCGGAATCGAAAACGCCCCGGCGGCCGGCCATGCCGGACGTCGGGGCGTATCGGGGAGAAACGGGCCGGCAATCGGCCGGCGTGTTCGATCGATCCGGGCGCCTTTACGCGCCGCGCGTCGTCACTTGTCGACGAGCCGCTTCGGCACCGACAGCGCCAGCAGCCCGCCGAGCACGAGGAACCCGGCCAGCATGTACATGCCCGCATCGTTGGTGCCCGTCACCTGCTTGAGCCAGCCCATCAGGTACGGGCTCAGGAAGCCGGCGAGGTTGCCGATCGAGTTGATCATCGCGATGCCGGCGGCGGCGGCCGTGCCGCCGAGGAACGCGGTCGGCAGGCTCCAGAACAGCGGCAGCGTCGTCAGGATGCCGATCGTCGCGAGCGTGAGGCCGAGCATCGCGAGCGCCGTCTGGTGCGCCCAGATCACCGACAGCACGAGGCCGACCGCGCCGATCGCGGCCGGAATCGCGAGGTGCCAGCGGCGTTCGCGGCGCTTGTCCGCGCTGCGCGCGATCAGGATCATCGCGACCACCGCGGCCGCATACGGAATCGCCGACAGCAGGCCGATCATGAACGTGTCGGTCACGCCCGTCGCCTTGATGATCGTCGGCAGCCAGAAGCCGACGCCGTAGAGCCCCATCACGAACGAGAAATAGATCAGCGCCATCAGCCAGACGCGCGGGCTCGACATCACGGCGCCGAGCGGCAGGTCTTCCTTGGTGGCTTCCTCCGCGTCGACGTTGCGGGCGAGCAGTGCCTTTTCTTCGTCGGTCAGCCACGTCGCCTTCGCGATCCGCTCGTCGAGCGTGAAGAACACGAGCACGCCGGCGAGCACCGACGGAATGCCTTCGAGCAGGAACAGCCATTGCCAGCCGTGCCAGCCGCTCACGCCGTCGAACGCCTTCAGGATGAAGCCCGAGATCGGCCCGCCGATCACGCCGGACAGCGCGACGGCCGTCATGAAGAACGTCGTCATCCGGCCGCGCCGGTGCGCGGGATACCAGTAGGTGAGGTAGAGGATCACGCCGGGGAAGAAGCCCGCTTCGGCGACGCCGAGCAGGAAGCGCATCACGTAGAACATCGCGGGCGTCGTGACGAACATCGTCAGGATCGAGATCACGCCCCATGTCGCCATGATGCGGGCGATCCACACGCGGGCGCCCACCCGGTGCAGGATGATGTTGCTCGGCACCTCGAACAGGAAATAGCCGAAGAAGAAGATCCCGGCGCCGAGCCCGTACACGGTATCGCTCAGGTTCAGGTCGCTCGCCATCTGCAGCTTCGCGAACCCGACGTTCACGCGGTCGAGATACGCGACCACGTAGCACAGCAGGAGGAGCGGCACGAGCCGCCACGACACCTTGCGGTAGGTTGCTTCCTCGAATGCGCCGGACGAGCCCGGCAGCGACTGCGTCGATGTTGCCATGTTGTCTCCTGTCGATCCAGGTTGGCGCTTTAGCGGTTACCTGGATCCCATGCTTTGCGGTCGATCGAGGTCGGCGCTTGGGCGGCTACCTTGATCCGATGCACCGCTGTCGTTGTAGTGGGCCGGAGCAGGCGCGGTGGTGCCCGATCCGGTTTCGTGCGAAGCAAGACGGGCCGATCGTGCGGCCCGGTACGACTAGATGCAGCGCCCGCCGTCGACTTCGAGGCAGACGCCGGTGATGAATTCGGCTTCGTCGGATGCAAGATAAAGCGCGGCGTTCGCGATGTCCTGCGGCGTCGAGAAGCGGCCGAGCGGGATCGTCGCGAGGAAGCGGCGGCGATTGTCCGGGGTGTCCTCGCAGCCCATGAATTCGGTCATCAGCGCGGTTTCGCCGAGCACCGGGTTGATGCAGTTCACGCGGATGCGGTCGGCGCCGAGTTCGGCCGCGAGCGACTTGCTGGCGGTGATCATCGCGCCCTTCGTGCTGTTGTACCAGACGAGGCCCGGGCGCGGCCGCACGCCGGCCGTCGACGCGACGTTCACGAACACGCCGCCGCCCTGTGCGCGGAAGTACGGCACGAAAGTCTGCACGCACCAGAACAGGCTCTTCATGTTGACCGCGTATACGCGGTCGAATTCGGCTTCCGTCACGTCGAGCACGGGCTTGTTGCGGTGCGTGGTGCCCGCGTTGTTCACGACGATCTGCACCGCATGGAAATCGTCGAGCGCGGCCTGCAGCAGCGCGCGCCAGTCGTCCTCTTTCGACACGTCGCCGGCCACCGCGATTGCCTTGCCGCCCGCGAGCGCGATCTCGCTCGCGACGCGCTCGGCCGCCGCGCCGTTCAGGTCGTTGACGACGACGTTCGCGCCTTCGCGCGCATAGGTCTTCGCGATGCCTTCGCCGAACCCCGAGCCGCCGCCCGTGACGATGGCCGTCTTGCCGCTCAACCGCATGGTGTGTCTCCTGTGCTGGTGACGAGGGTCGTCGCGTGTCGACGGGTAGCCGGCCGCTGCCGGCTGCCTGTCGCGGGCCGTGCGCTCAGCCGTGCCGGATCGCGATCGTCTTCAGCGCGGTGAAGCCGTACAGGGCCTCGAAACCTTTCTCGCGGCCGTGGCCCGAATGGCCGACGCCGCCGAACGGCAGTTCGACGCCGCCGCCCGCGCCATAGTTGTTGATGAACACCTGGCCTGCGCGCAGGCGCCGCGCGAGCCGCATCTGGCGCGCACCGTCGCGGGTCCAGATGCCCGCGACGAGGCCGTACGGCGTGCCGTTCGCGAGTGCGACGGCTTCGTCCTCGTCGACGAAACGCATGGCCGCGAGCACGGGGCCGAATACTTCCTCCTGCGCGAGCCGATGCGACGGCGGCACGTCGCGCAACAGCGCGGGCGCCTGGTAGAAGCCGCTTTCGGGCGCGTCGGCGACGACCTGTCCGTGCGCGGCCATCGGAATGCCGTCGTGCTGCGCGTCGGACAGGAAATCCCACACGCGTTGCTGCTGCTTCGCGTTGATCAGCGGGCCGCAGTCGAGATCGGCGCGGCTCGGGCCGACGCGCAGCCCGTTGAACGCGGTGGCGAGGCGCTCGACGAGCGGCTCGTACACCGCGCGCTCGATCAGCACGCGGCTGCCAGCGGAGCAGGTCTGCCCGCCGTTCTGCACGATGGCGGCTACGAGCACGGGCAGCGCCGCGTCGAGATCGGCGTCGGCGAACACGATTTGCGGCGACTTGCCGCCGAGTTCGAGCGTGACGGGCACGTGGTTCTCGGCCGCCATCTGCGTGACCAGCTTGCCGGTGGCCGGCGAGCCCGTAAACGAGATGTGGTCGATGCCCGGATGGCGCGCGAGCGCGGCACCCGCTTCATGGCCGTAGCCGGTGACGACGTTGAGCGCACCGGCCGGCAGCCCGACCTCGGCGGCCAGCTCGGCGACGCGCAGCACGGACAGGCACGCATCCTCGGCCGGCTTGACCACGCACGCGTTGCCGGCCGCGAGCGCCGCGCCGACGCTGCGCCCGAAGATCTGCATCGGGTAGTTCCACGGCACGATATGGCCGGTGACGCCGTGCGGCTCGCGCACCGTCAGCACCGTGTAGCCGGCCTGGTAGGGGAGGGTTTCGCCGTGCAGCTTGTCGGCGGCGCCCGCGTAGAATTCGAAGTAGCGCGCGAGCGCGGCGGCATCGGCGCGCGCCTGCTTCAGCGGCTTGCCGGTGTCGCGCGCCTCGATCGTGGCGAGCTCCTCGATCGAATCCGCCACGCGCGCCGACAGCCGCATCAGCACGCGGCCGCGTTCGGCGGCGCTGGCGGCGCCCCAGGGGCCCGCGAACGCGTCGCGGGCCGCGGCGACCGCGCGTTCGATGTCGGGCGCGGTGCCGCGCGCGATCGTCGCGAACGGCTGGCCGTCGGACGGATCGACGACCGCGATGGTTTCCAGTTGCGCGGGCAACGTCCATTCGCCCGCGATGAAATGCTTCGCCTCTTCCATGCCTCCTCCTGTCGACCCAAGTTAGCGCTTTAGCGCTTACTTGGGTCCCATGCATCGCGAGTCGACCCAAGTTAGCGCTTTAGCGCTTACTTGGGTCCCATGCAAAGCGGTCGACCCAAGTTAGCGCTTTAGTGGTTACTTGGGCCCCATGCAATGCGGTCGATCCAAGTGAGCGCTTCAGCGCTTGCCCGGGCTCCATGCTTTGTGGTCGACGTGCAACGGGCCGCCGGTTCGACGGCCCGACATCCGGAACGATTATCGCGCCGATCGTCATCAGGACGCCACCGGTCGATTGGCTATAATGGCGCATTCCTTTTGGGGGATGCCCGCGGCGGTGCATCGGCCGCGGCGCCCTGTCCCGAATTCCCATCGACCTACAGAGAGTGCTCATGAGCTTCAATCATGTTCCGGCCGGCAAGGACCTGCCGCAAGATTTCAACGTGATCATCGAGATTCCCGCGCAAAGCGATCCGGTGAAGTACGAGGCGGACAAGGAACTGGGCCTTCTCGTCGTCGACCGCTTCATCGGCACGGGCATGCGCTACCCGGTGAACTACGGCTACATCCCGCAGACGCTGTCGGGCGACGGCGATCCGGTCGACGTGCTGGTGATCACGCCGTTTCCGCTGCTGGCCGGCTCGATCGTGCGTTCGCGCGTGCTCGGCATGCTGCAGATGACCGACGAGTCGGGCGTCGACGCGAAGCTGGTCGCGGTGCCGCACGACAAGATCTGCCCGATGACGGCCAACCTGAAGACGATCGACGACGTGCCCGAGTACCTGAAGGATCAGATCAAGCACTTCTTCGAGCAATACAAGGCGCTCGAGAAGGGCAAGTGGGTGAAGGTCGAAGGCTGGGCCGGCATCGAAGCCGCGCACAAGGAAATCACCGACGGCGCCGCGAACTACAAGAAGTAAGCGGCGTGCCGGCCGACGGCCGGTTCGTACGGAACGCAAACCGCGCGTGTCTCCTCAGGAGGCCGCGCGGTTTTGTTTTGCGCGTGCGGTTTTCGGGCGGGCGGCCGGGGAGACGGGCGCGGGCGGGACAGCCGGCGCTTTCTTCGCGCGTTTCGTTCTGGGCGGGGCAACGGACGGAGCGATCGCGGCGGCGGCTTTCTTGGCCGCTGGACGGCGCCGGGCCGGTGCGGAAGCGGCCGCTTCGCGTACGCTCGCGCCGGGTTTGCCGGCAGTGACCGACGCCTTCCTTTTTGACGGCGTGGAAGAGGGCGAGCCGGTTTTCTTTACCGGTGTGCCACGCGACGAGGTCTTTTTTGCGGCAGCATTGCCGTCGGCTTTTGCACGTTTCGCGTCCGGCGCGGCTTGATTTGATTTCGTCGACTTCGACTTCGACGCTGGTGTGCCCTTCGCGGGCTGCGCCGTCTTCGCGGCCGTTGCGGCCCCGACCACTTTCCCGGCCTTCACCTTTTTCCCGGCAACCTGTTCCGTTGCAGCCGCCGTCGCCGCATCGTCGATGCTTTCCGCCTTCTCCTTCTTCCGCCCGCGCGCCGTGGCCTTCGTCCCGGCCGTGTCGCCGGCCTCGTCGAGCGCGACCACCACCGGCAACACCGATTCCAGCGTGCGCAACCCAGCCGCCAGCTCGCGCTTTTTCGCGGGCGTGAGCCGCTTCACCCAGTATTCGGCGCGCGACGCGCTCGACCGGTCGGGCAGCGCAAACGACGCGAGCACCGCGCGCGGCTTGCGCGAACGCGTGTAGCGCGCGCCCTTGCCGGACGCGTGTTCGTCGAAGCGCGCGGCGACATCGGTCGTGATGCCCGTGTAGACGCTGTCGTCGGCGCATTCGATCAGATACAGAAACCAGGACATGGCGGGGCGGCGGGATGCGAAGCCGCCAGTGTCTCAGAAAAAACGGGCGTCAACGCCACCGGTCGCCGTGCCCGTCGCGAAAGCGGCTCGGCGCCGCGCCGAGTTCGCGCGTGAAGAACCGTGTGAACGCGCTCGTCGAACGGAAGCCGACGCGCACGCCGATCTCGCCGATCGGCAACTGCGTGTTGAGCAGCAGGTCGCGCGCCTCGCCGAGCCGTGCCTGCGCGACGAGCGCATGGAACCCGACCGCTTCGCGATGCAGCCGCCGGCGCAGCGTCCAGCGCGACATCGCGAAGCGCGTGCACACGTGCTGCATCAGCGTATCGGTCGGCACGTCGACGTCGTCGGACGTGCGCAGCCAGTCGCGCACGCATTGCTCGACCGACGAGCCGAACGTCGAGCGGGCGCGCACGCGTTCGCGCGCGGCGTCGGCCGCATGACGCTGGATACCGGCGAGCGGGGCGTTGTAGCGTTCGAACGGCGTGTCGACGTGCGCGGAGCGCAGCACGATGCGGTTGTGCGCGGCATCGAACGATACCGGCGCGCCGAGCATGTCGCGCAGCGCGGCAACGGGCGCGAACGCGCGGCCGGTGAATTCGGCATCGTCGATGCGCACGTGCGGGTCGTACAGACGCGCCAGCGCCGCGAGAATCGCGAGGTTCGCGAACGCGCTGCCCGCGTGCCGGCCGTCTCCTTCGTTCACGTACTCGAGCGCGATCGCGTCGTCGTTCTCGTGTGCGAAGACCCAGTCGACGTTGCCGATCAGCTCGCGATAGCGCAGGTAGCCGTGCAGCGCGTCGCGCAGCGTCGCCGCGTTGCAGGTGATGCCGGCGAGCTCGGGAAACGGCACGAGCCACGGCACGACCTCCGGCGGCGGGCGATGCCACGACAGCGGCCAGCCGCTCGTCTGCTGCATGGCGGCCACATGCCGGTCGCCCGCGATGCGGCGCGTGTCGTCGGCGAGCTCGGCCGGCCCGATGCCGAGCGTCTCGTAAAGCGGTGCGGGATCGATGCCGTTCGCACGCGCGTCTTCGCACAGCCAGCGGTAGATCCGGACGGATACCGATTTCTGTTGCAACTCCATGTCTGTCTCCCTGTCGTCATGCCGTTCGGGTTTGTCCCCGCTGCGAGAGGTCAACGCATGCTCCTGCCGGTCAAGCGTGGTGACCGGTTGATTTTTAGACTCGGACGCTGGAGTGAGGCGACAAGTACTACAACAGAACGATTCTGGAGGATCAATGAAAACTTCGCTGTTCCGGTGTTCGACGATTGCGTCCGCGTGCGCGCTCACGGTGCTGCTCGCATCGTGCGGCGGCGACGACATTCATGCCCCGACCGCGCCGGCCGACCCCGACGCGGCAGCCGACCAGCGCGCGGCCGCGCTCGTCGCGCAACTGACGACCGACGAGAAACTGCAACTCGTGCATGGCACGGGCATGCCGGCCCTCGACCTGGGCGGCCCGTTCCCGGCCGACGCGCTGAACGGCGCGAGCTACATCCCGGGCGTGCCGCGGCTCGGCATTCCGGCCGTCAGCAGTGCCGATTCGGCGGGCGGCGTGAACGTGAAGAATGCGCGCGTGACCGCGCTGCCGGCGCCGGTCGCGCTCGCGGCGACATGGGACCCGGCGCTCGCGGGCGCCTACGGCACGCGCATCGCGCTCGAACTGCGCGCGCTCGGCTTCGCGGAAGGGCTCGGCGGCGGCGTGAACCTCGCGCGCGAGCCGCGCAACGGCCGCACCTTCGAATACATGGGCGAGGACCCGGTGCTTGCGGGCACGCTGAGCGCCGCGCGCACGCAGGCCACGCAAGCGCAGAAGGTGATCGCGACGATCAAGCATTTCGCGTTCAACGACCAGGAAACCAACCGGATGACGGTCGATTCGGTCGTCGACGAGCGGACCATGCGCGAGGCCGAGTTGCTCGCATTCGAGATCGGCGTGAAGGACGGCCAGCCGGGCAACGTGATGTGCGCGTACAACAAGCTGAACGGCGTGTATGCGTGCGAGAACCCGTATTTGCTGACGACGGTGCTGAAGAACGAGTGGGGCTTCAAGGGCGTCGTGCAGTCGGACTGGGGCGCGACGCATTCGACGGTCGCCGCCGTGCAGGCCGGGCTCGACGAGGAACAGCCGGGCGCGGCCGACGACGGCAACGCGCCGCTCGGCTCGTACTTCAATTCGAAGCTGCGCGCGGCGCTGCAGGCCGGCAGCGTGTCGGCCGCGCGGCTGAACGACATGGTGCAGCGCAAGCTGCGCACGCTGATCCGCATCGGCGTGATGGACGCGCCGCCGAAGCCGGGCGGCACGATCGACGAAGCCGCCGGCAATGCCGATGCGCTCGCGATCGCACGGCAAGCGGCGGTGCTGCTGAAGAACGCGGCCGCGCCCGACGACTCGCAGCCGGTGCTGCCGCTGGCCGCCGGCACACTCAAGTCGGTCGTCGTGATCGGCGGGCATGCGGACGCGGGCGTGCTGTCGGGCGGCGGCTCGGGGGCGGTGCCGGCTATCGACGGCAATGCGGTGACGTCCTGCCAGCAGCCGGCAGACATGCTGTTCGGCGGATGCGCGACCTGGTACAAGTCCGCGCCGCTCGCGGCGATCCGCGCGAAGGCGCCGAATGCGTCGGTCAGCTATCTCGACGGGACCGACGCGAACGCCGCGGCCACCGCGGCCGCGCAGGCCGATGTCGCGATCGTGTTCGCCACGCAGTGGCAGACGGAAGGGCTCGACCTCGCGAGCCTGTCGCTGCCCGATGCGAAGGCGGACCCGTACAACCAGCAATACGACCAGAACGCGCTGATCGCCGCGGTCGCCGCGAAGGCGAAGCGCGTGATCGTCGTGCTCGAGAACGGCAGCCCGGTGCTGATGCCGTGGCTCGCGAACGTGCATGGCGTGCTGGACGTGTGGTATCCGGGCGCACAGGGCGGCCAGGCGATCGCCGACCTGCTGTTCGGCGACGCGAACCCGTCGGGCCGGCTGCCGCTGACGTTCCCGAAGCAGGAGGCCGACCTGCCGCAGCCGACGATCGATCCGTCGAATCTGCGGAACGTCTATGCGGAAGGGCTCGCGTACGGCTATCGCTGGTTCGACGCGAAGGCGATCGAGCCGCTGTTCCCGTTCGGCTACGGGCTGTCGTACACGACGTATGCGTTGTCGGCGATGTCCGCGCAGGCCGACGCAGCGGGTAACGTGACGGTCGGCGTGACGGTGACGAATACGGGCTCGCGCGCCGGTACGCACACGGTGCAGATCTACGCCGCGCTGCCCGCGTCGCTCGGCGAGCCGCCGAAGCGGCTCGTCGGCTGGACCAAGGTCGCGCTGCAGCCGGGCGAGGCGCGCACGGTCAGCATCGCGGTGCCGGCGCAGCGCTTCGCGGTGTGGGATGCGAGCGCGCACGCATGGCGGATCGGCGCGGGCAGCTACGGGCTGTCGGCGGCCGCGTCGTCGCGCGACCCGCAGGCGCTGTCGCAGACGGTGACGCTCGCCGCGCACTGAACTGGCGACGATCGTGCGGCATGCGGCGAGGCCCCTGCGTGGCTTCGCCGCCTGCGCGGTGCGCCGGACGACGCTAGCCGCTGTTGCGCCGGAACGGATCGTGTTCGCGCAGTTCGTCGACGTATGCGTGGATATGCTCGGTCTCGCGTTCGAGAAAGCGCGTGACCGCATCGGAAAACGCCGGATGCGCGAGCCAGTGCGCGGAGTGCGTGACGGTCGGCAGGAAACCGCGCGCGAGCTTGTGCTCGCCTTGCGCGCCGCCCTCGAAGGTGTCGAGCCCGGCCTCGATGCAGAACTCGAGCAACTGGTAGTAGGCCGTTTCGAAATGCAGGCAGGGCACGTGCTCGATCGCGCCCCAGTAGCGGCCGTACAGCGTGCCGCCGCCGTGTTCGCCGCGCCGGTACACGGCGAGCGCGCTCGCTATCGGTTTCCCGTCGGCTTCCGCGATCACGAGCAGCAGGTTCTCGGGCATCGTCGCGCCGATCGTGCGGAAGAAGTCGAGGTTCAGGTACGGGCTCGAATAGTGCTCGCGGTACGTTTGCTGATAGCAGCGCGAGAAGAAGCGCCAGTCGGCGTCGGTGATCTGGTCGCCGGTGAGCCGCCGGAACGTCACGCCCGCGTCGTGCACCTTGCGCCGTTCGGCGCGGATGTTCTTGCGCTTCTTCTGCTCGAGCGTGCCGAGGAAATCGTCGAAGTGGCGGTAGCCGTCGTTGAGCCAGTGAAACTGCACGCCTTCGCGCAGCATCATCCCCATCGATTCGAGCAGCCGCGCTTCGTCGCCGGTCGGGAACAGCACGTGCAGCGACGACACGTTGCTCTGCTCGGCGAACGCGAGCAGCGTGGCCGCGAGATGGCGGCGCGCGTCGTCGTCGGCCGCGAGCAGCCGCGTGCCCTGCACCGGCGTGAACGGCACCGCACACAGCAGCTTCGGGTAATAGGGCAGGTTGTTGCGCTGGTACGCGTCGGCCCACGCCCAGTCGAACACGTATTCGCCGTACGAATGCTGTTTCGCATAGACGGGCGCGGCGGCCGCGAGGCGGCCGGTGCGCTCATCGGTCAGCGTGACGAAGTGCGGGGACCAGCCGGTGTCGTCCACCGCGCAGCGCGCGACGTGCAGCGCGTCGAGGAATTCGTGGCGCAGGAACGGCGTGGGCTGCGCGTCGCGCGCGAGCAGCGCGTTCCATTCGTCGGCCGGCACCTCGGCGGGGGACGACAGGATGCCCGTGCGATAATCGATGCGTTCGTGTTTCAAGCGTGAATCCGTACCGTTGGATGTTGCCGGATGCGGGCCGCCGTGGCCCGCATCCGGGTCGATTTCGTCAGCCGTTCAAGGCGCGCCGCCGGGTTGCGCCGCTCCCGCCATGAAGACCCGACTCGCTCTCGCCCAGATCAACGTCACCGTCGGCGATTTCGCCGGCAACGTCGCGCGGATCGTCGCGGCCGCACGCGCCGCGCACAACGATGGTGCGCAACTGATGGTCGCACCCGAACTCGCGCTGTCCGGCTATCCACCCGAAGACCTGCTGCTGCGGCCTGCGTTCTACGCGGCCGCCGCCGCCGCACTCGATGCGCTCGCCGACGCGCTGAAGGCGTTCGACGGGCTCGCGGTGTTGGTCGGCCATCCGTTGCGCGGTCCGGGCAGCGGGGCCGGCGACGATGCGCGCGCGTCAGCCGTCGATGGTAATGCAAACCGCCCGATCGAGCGCGGCGTGCCGCCCACCGACACCTTCAACGCGGTATCGCTGATCGTCGGCGGCGAGATCGTCGGCACCTACCGCAAGCAGGATCTGCCGAACGCCGAGGTGTTCGACGAGAAGCGCTACTTCGCGACCGACACCGAGCCGCTCGTGTTCGAGCTGAACGGCGTGAAATACGGCGTGATCATTTGCGAGGACGCGTGGCATGCATCGGCCGCGCAGATCGCGAAGGCGGCCGGCGCGCAGGTGCTGCTGATCCCGAACGGCTCGCCGTATCACCTGAACAAGGAAGCGGTGCGCATCGACATCCTGCGCGCGCGGATTCGCGAGACCGGGCTGCCGATGGTGTACGTGAACCTCGTCGGCGGCCAGGACGAACTCGTGTTCGACGGCGGGTCGTTCGTGCTCGACGGCGAGGGCGCGCTCGTCGCGAAGATGCCGCAGTTCGACGAAGGGCACGCGATCGTCGAATTCGACGGCGCGCGGCCGCTGCCCGGCGCGATCGCGCCCGAGCTGTCCACGGACGCGCAGGTGTACCGCGCGCTCGTGACCGGCGTGCGCGACTACATCGGCAAGAACGGTTTCCCCGGCGTGCTGATCGGGCTGTCGGGCGGCGTCGATTCGGCGCTGGTGCTGGCCGTCGCATGCGACGCGCTCGGGCCCGAGCGCGTGCGCGCGGTGATGATGCCGTCGCGCTTCACGGCCGACATCTCGACCACCGACGCGGCGGAGATGGCGCGGCGCGTCGGCGTGCGCTACGACGAGATCGCGATCGCGCCGATGTTCGATGCGTTCCGCGCCGCGCTGGCGGGCGAATTCGCCGGCCGCGCGGAAGACGCGACGGAGGAGAACATCCAGGCGCGTATCCGCGGCACGCTGCTGATGGCGCTGTCGAACAAGTTCGGCTCGATCGTGCTGACGACCGGCAACAAGAGCGAGATGGCGGTCGGCTATTGCACGTTGTACGGCGACATGGCCGGCGGTTTCGCGGTGATCAAGGACATCGCGAAGACGCTCGTGTACCGGCTGTGCCGCTATCGCAACGCAACGACCGACTACGCGCTGCGCGACGTGATTCCCGAGCGAATCCTGACGCGCGCGCCGTCGGCCGAGCTGCGCGAGAACCAGACCGACCAGGACAGCCTGCCGCCATACGACGTGCTCGACGCGATCATGCGGATGTACATGGAAGAAGACCGGCCGCTCGCCGAGATCGTCGCGGCCGGCTACGCGCAGGCCGACGTCGAGCGCGTGACGCGGCTCATCAAGATCAACGAATACAAGCGCCGCCAGGCGCCGATCGGCATCCGCGTCACGCATCGCGCATTCGGGCGCGACTGGCGCTACCCGATCACGTCACGCTTCACCGAACGGCTCGATTGAGCGGTGCTGGGCCGGAGGCGGCCCGCCGGCTTACAATCGGGAACGCGATTTTTCATCCAAATGAGCATTGAGGGACAACCATCATGAAACGCATCACCGCCATCATCAAGCCGTTCAAGCTGGACGAAGTCCGCGAAGCGCTCGCCGAAGTGGGGCTCACGGGCCTGACCGTGACGGAAGTGAAGGGCTTCGGCCGCCAGAAGGGTCATACCGAGCTGTATCGCGGCGCGGAATACGTCGTCGACTTCCTGCCGAAAATGAAGATCGAGGTGGTCGTCGCGGAAGCGCAGGTCGATCAGGTGATCGACGCGGTGATCGGTGCGGCGCGCACCGGCAAGATCGGCGACGGCAAGATCTTCGTGTCGGACGTCGAGCGCGTGATCCGCATCCGTACCGGCGAAGAGAACGAAGCGGCCGTCTGAGCGCCGCGTCCGCGCCATTCGATTAACTTCCCGGCCGCTTCGGCCGATCGGGCCACGGGTCGTACGAACCCGACGCCCAAGAAAAAACGGTGCGGATACCCGGTTGGGTACCGCACCGATACGCGCCTCTCGCAGCAGCGTGGAAAGTGTTGTCGAATCGTTCTTTGACGGCGCCTGATCAGAACAGGTGCTGGATACCGGCGTAGACGCCGGTCTGGCTGCCGCCCTGATGCGGGTTGCCCGTCGAGACGGCCGTACCGGCGCCGTTCGCGTTCAGGCCGAAGTTGGCCGACGAGCTGTTGCGCACCGTCGCGACCTGCAGGTCGAACAGCGTGCGCTTCGAGATGTTGTACGAGCCGCCGACCGTGTAGATGTTCGCGTTGCCGCCGCCGTGGTTCGCGTTCACGTGATACACGGCCGCGATCAGCGCCGCTGCCGGCGTGGCCTGCCACGTCACGCCGCCCCACACCTGTTGCGTACCCGTCACGCCGGCGTTCACTGCCGGGCCACCGCTGCCGTCGGCGCGCGATGCCTGGTAGGCCGCCTGAACCTTGAACTGGCCGAGGAACACGTTCACGCCCGCGAAGTATTCACGCGAGTAGTTGAACACGTCCGAGAAGCGGCCGTTGCTGTCGCGCGTTTCGTCGTAGATGCCGCGCAACTGGAACAGCGAGTTCGTGTAGGTGACCTGACCGCCCATTGCACGGCCCGGTTGGCCGGCCGTCGTGTTGCCGTTGAAGCTGGTCGAGTTCGAGAACGAGAACTGGCCGTAGAAGTCGAGGCCGTAGAGCGACGGCGACTGGTACGACACGTTGTTGCTGGTCTTGTTCCAGTTGCGGCCGCGCACCAGCGAGGCCGTCGACCAGGCCGACTGACCGAACGGGTCGAAGTCCCACACGCCGTTGGCGATCGCGAGCTCGCGACCCAACAGCAGCGTACCGTAGCGGTCGTTCGAGATACCGACGGTCGCGAAACGATCCCAGATCGAGCCGCTGAAGCCGCCCGTCATCGTGTTGAACGCGCCTTCGAGGTGGAACAGGATCTTGTTGCCGCCGCCGATGTCCTCGCTACCCTTCAAGCCCCACAGGCTCGTGCCCCAGTCGCCGCTTTCCGCGCGCACTTGGTGGCCGTTTTGCAGGCCGTTCATGTACTCGATGCCTGCATCCAGGCGGCCATACAGCGTGACGCTGCTCTGCGCGTGCGCCGTCACCACCCCAGCAGCCATCAGCGCGGCCGCGACCAAAGCTTTCTTCATCATCTCCTCCATACCCTGTCAAAAAGTCAACCCAGACTGCACGAGATGCCCGGAGCGCGAGCGCCGGGCAAAAGCGGGATAACCAGGGAGACCTCGTGCAGGGCCGGTAAGCGCGGCACGCGGGCAAGCAGACGGAAAACCGTTGAGCGGTCCCGCGCAGCCGGGTCGGCCTGCGGGGTCTCCTTGTTGTGTCGTGAAGCTAAACTACATTTCACGAACTTCGTTTTGCTACTTTGGTTACTAATTTAGCAAAAATACAATTTTGTGGCGACGGAAATCGTTGTTTGACTAACCGCTGTCGCCAAATTGCCATGCAACACGGTGTGCAACGGGTGTCCCTAGGGTTCCTGATTACCGGAAAACCCTTGTCCCGCAAGGGAGACATGGATTCCGCGGGTGTGGGTCAAGGATTGCCACTATTGACGTCGCCGGGGCGCCGGCGTAAGCGTGAAAGTCGCGAAATTGGTAAGTATTTCGTAATGATTCGGGCGATTGCCGACAGCGCCGATCAACGCGTGAAACCCCCGTCCCGCAACGCGCTGCCCAGGGCCTGTTCCCGCTAATAACGGGCTTGCGCTGGCCCCCAGAAGGGCCGAGCGCAAGGATTGCGACGAAGCGAATACTCGACGTATTCGCGAGGAGCATGACGCGGCGATCGGCCCTTCTGGGGGCCAGCCCCACGAATGAATTTTTCCAAACAGGGGAACGTGCCTTTCCGCCCGCATGGCGGCGTCGTTCGTCGTTGCAATAGCTACGGCTATTGCGCCTCCTCTCTTCTTGCCCTGCGGGCGGAAAGGCACGTTCGCAAGCCCGTTATTAGCGGGAACAGGCCCTAGTCTGAGCTCGGCCGTGCGGCGAGCAACTGGGCGCGAATCCAGCGGTGCGCATCGGTGCGCGCATGCTTCGCGTGCGAGTAGACCTTCACCGTGTAGCGCGGGATCTCGAACGGCGCGGGGAAGATGCGGATCGGCGCCGCATGCCGCAGCGCCTGCGCGGCGCGGTTCGGCACCGTCATCAGGAGTGCCGACTCCGCGATCACGAACGGCGCGACCAGCACGGTCGGCAACTGCACGGCCACCTGCCGCGCGAGACCGAGCCGGTCGAGCACGTAGTCGACGACACCGCGCGACTCGTTCCATGGCGTGACGACCACGTGGCGGGCCGCCAGGTACTGGTCGAGCGTCAGCCGCCGCCGGATGTCCGGATGCGCGGCGCTCGCGATCACGACGTAGTCGTCGGAGAACCAGTCGAAATCCTCGATGCCCGGCGCGTCGGCCGCCGATTCCTCGTGGTAGCCGAGCGCGAAGTCGATGCGGCCCGCCGCGAGCTCGTCGACGGAAATCTTGCGGTCCGAATGGACGACGCGGACCCGCAGGTGCGGCGCCACGTGCTGGATGCGGGCGAGGAACGCCGGCAGCACCGCGAACGCCGTGTAGTCGGTCGCGGCGAACACGAACGTGCGGTCGCTTTGAGCAGGATCGAAGCGGCGCGCGCGGGCGAGCCCTTTCGACATCGCGTCGAGCGCGTCGCCGGCCCAGGTGGCGATGTCGTCGGCGCGCACGGTCGGCTGCATCTCGTTGCCGAGGCGCACGAACAGCGCATCGCCGATCGCGTCGCGCAGCCGGGCGAGCGCGTGGCTCAACGCCGACGGGCTCAACGCGAGCTCGTGCGCGGCCGCCGCGACCGACCGATGGCGGTACAACGCGTCGAATACGAGCAGCAGGTTCAGGTCGAGGCGGCGCAGATCGGGATGCATCATGTTCAGGTCCGGATGAAGAAACTGCACTTCCTGCAGGCGTGGCATGAACGTAGCATGATGGTTCGAACGGCGCCAGCGCGGGCGCGCGGCACCGTTTTCCCGCTGTTTTCCGTTTCACATCCGGGCCGGAGGAGGGCTCAACCCGTGCAAATCGATATCCGTTCCGCCACCGTCGCCGACGTGCCGCTGATCCTGCGCTTCATCACCGAACTGGCCGTCTACGAGAAGGCGGAGCACGAAGTCGTCGCGACGCCCGAATCGCTCGAACGCAGCCTGTTCGGCGAAGGCTCGCCGGCGCGTGCGCTGATGTGCGAGGTCGACGGCGAGCCGGCCGGCTTCGCCGTGTATTTCTTCTCGTATTCGACGTGGCTCGCGCGGCAGGGGCTGTATCTGGAGGATCTGTACGTATCGCCGCGTTTTCGCGGTGCGGGCGCGGGGCTGCGGCTGCTGAAGGCGCTCGCGCGGATCGCGGTCGACTCGGGCTGCGGGCGTTTCGAATGGAGCGTGCTCGACTGGAACGAGCCGGCGATCCGCTTCTACGAAAGCGTCGGCGCGGCGCCGCAGAGCGAATGGGTGCGTTACCGGCTGGCGGGCGACGAACTGCGCGCGTTCGCCGACGGCGCGCCGGTGAGCGCCGCGTAAACGCAAAACGGGCGCCGCGCGGCGAACCGCGGGCGCCCGTTCGGGCGTGGCGCGTGGCGGGCGTTACTTGAGGCTGCCCGACAGGAACGCGCGCAGGCGGTCGCTCTTCGGGTTCGCGAGCACCTCGGACGGCACGCCCTGTTCCTCGACGCGCCCCTGGTGCAGGAACATCACGTGGTTCGACACGTTGCGCGCGAAGCCCATCTCGTGCGTGACGACGATCATCGTGCGGCCTTCCTCGGCGAGCTTCTGCATCACTTTCAGCACTTCGCCCACCAGCTCCGGGTCGAGCGCCGAGGTCGGCTCGTCGAACAGCATCACGTCCGGATGCATCGCCAGCGCCCGCGCGATCGCCACGCGCTGCTGCTGGCCGCCCGACAGATGCGACGGATATTGCTTCTCGACGCGCGGTGCGAGGCCGACCTTCTCGAGATACTCGCGCGCACGGTCCTCGGCTTCCTTCTTCGGGATGCCGAGCACGTTCACCGGCGCTTCCATCACGTTCTCGATCACGTTCATGTGCGACCAGAGATTGAAGTGCTGGAACACCATCGACAGCTTGGTGCGCACGCGCTGCAGCTGCTTCGAATCGGCCGCGCGCAGCGCGCCCGTCTTGTCGAGCGCGGTGCGCACTTCCTCGCCGTCGACGAAGATGCGGCCCGCGTTCGGCTGTTCGAGGAAGTTGATACAGCGCAGCATCGTGCTCTTGCCGGAGCCGGACGAGCCGATCACGCTGATCACGTCGCCCGAGTTCGCCCTCAGCGACACGCCTTTGAGCACCTCGTTGTCGCCGTACCGCTTGTGGAGATCGTCGACGAAAAGCTTCTGGGTCTGGGAGTTCATCAATAGTCCTGCGAAAACTTACTTGCCTTGCGGGCGCAGATACGCGAGCCAGCGACGCTCGGCCTGGCGGAACAGCCACACGAGCGTGAACGAGATCACGAGGTAGAGCAGGGCGGCGATGCCGAACGCGTGGAACGACATGTAGGTCGCCGAGTTCACGTCGCGCGCGATCTTCAGGATGTCGGGCACGGTCGCGGTGAAGGCCACCGTCGTCGCGTGCAGCATCAGGATCACTTCGTTGCTGTACAGCGGCAGCGCGCGGCGCAGCGCCGATGGCAGGATCACGCGGCGATACATCGTGAACGGCGACATCCCGTACGCGCGCGCGGCTTCGATCTCGCCGTAGGACGTCGCCTTGATCGCGCCCGCGAAGATTTCGGTGGTGTACGCGCAGGTGTTCAGCGTGAACGCGAGCAGCGTGCAGTGCATCCCGTCGCGGAAGAACGCATCGAGCATCGGCGTGCCGCGCACGGCCTGCAGGCTGTAGAGGCCCGTGTAGCAGAGCAGCAGCTGCACGTAGAGCGGCGTGCCGCGGAACACGTACGTGTACAGCCATACCGCGCCCGACAGCCACTTCCGCTTCGACACGCGCGCGACGGCGAGCGGCACCGACAGGCAGAAGCCGAGGCCGATCGACACGACGAGCAGCCACAGCGTGATCGCGACACCGGTGATGCGATAGCCGTCGGTGTAGAGATAGTTGCGCCAGTATTCTTGGATGAGTTCGATCATAGGTCAGCCTTGCGGACACCGGTCGAGTAGCGCTTTTCGAGCCACATCAGCACGAAGTTCGAGATCGTCGTGATGGCGAGGTAGACCGCTCCCGCGATCAGCGTGAAGAAGAAGAACCGCAGCGTGCCCTTGCCGGCGTCCTGCGACGCCTTCACGACGTCGGCCAGGCCGATGATCGACACGAGCGCGGTCGACTTCACGAGCACCTGCCAGTTGTTGCCGATGCCCGGCAGCGCGAAGCGCATCATCTGCGGGAACATGATCCGCGTGAACACCTGCCAGTTCGTCATCCCGTAGGCGCTGCCGGCCTCGAGCTGGCCGCGCGGCACCGACAGGAACGCGCCGCGGAACGTCTCGGTGAAGTACGCGCCGTAGATGAAGCCGAGCACGAGCACGCCGGCGAGGAACGGGTCGATGTCGATCTGGTCCCAGCCGAGCGCGTCGGTCGCCATGTTCAGCCAGATCTGCAGGCTGTAGAACAGCAGCAGCATCAGCACGAGATCGGGTACGCCGCGGATCAGCGTCGTGTAGACGGTGCCGACGCCGTTCGTCACGCGGTTGCGCGACAGCTTCGCGCCGGCGCCGAGCAGCCCCAGCAGGAACGACAGCGCAAGCGAAAGTACCGCCAGTTTGACGGTTTGCCAGGTGCCGGCGAGGATCAGCGGGCCGTAGCCTTGTAGAAACATATGTGGTCCCTGGTGTGGTCCCTGACGGTGCACGTCGTGCGCCGCGAAAGACGCGCCCGCCAAGCTGCGCGGAACGCCCCGTGCGTATCATGACCGTCCGCCCCGGCAACGGTGCCGGGCGAGCCCGTCGCGCGAACGGCGGGCAAGGGGGCGGGCGGCGCGTGGTTGACTGCCTGTACTGCCCGGACGCGGGGCCGCCCCCGCATCCGCTGCTGCTTGTCGACGTTCAGCGGGCCGGCGCAGAGTAGACGCTGAACGAGAAGTACTTGTGCGACAGCCGGTCGTACGTGCCGTCCTTGTGCATGTCGGCCAGCGCCTGGTTGATTTTCAGCTTCAGGTCGGTATCTTCCTTGCGCAGGCCGATCGCGGTGCCGTCGCCGATCGTCTTCGGATCCTTCACTTCCGGCCCGGCGAACGCGAAGCCCTTGCCGCGCGGCGTGCGCAGGAAGCCGTAGTCGGCCTGCAGTTCATCCTGCAGCGTCGCGTCGAGGCGGCCCGTGCCGAGATCGGCATAGACCTGGTCCTGGTTCTGGTAAGGAACGATCGTCACGCCCTGCGGTTCCCAGTACGCCTTCGCGTAGGTTTCCTGCGTGGAGCCCTGCTCGACGCCGACGCGCTTGCCCTTGAGCGACGCGACCGTCGGCAGCAGCGGCGAGCCGGTTTTCGCGATCATCCGCGCGGGCGCGTCGTACACCTTGTCGGAGAAGTCGATCTGCTCGCGACGCTTGTCCGTCACGGTCAGCGACGACACGATGACGTCGTACTTCTTCGCCTTCAGCGCCGGGATGATCCCGTCGAGATCCTGCGCCACCCACACGCACTTCACGTTGATCCGCTTGCAGATTTCCTTGGTGAGATCGACGTCGAAACCGACGATCTCGCCGCTCGGCGCGGTCGACTCGAACGGCGGGTAGCTGGCATCGACGCCGATCCGCACGGTCTTCCACTCCTTCGCGAAGGCGCTGCCCGCCACGAGGGCGAGGGCGGCGCACAGGGCGGCCTTCTTCATTTCCATCCTTCTGTTGCTGACTTTCCGGGGGCGCTCGCGGCCGGTCGAACCGGGCGCCGCGGCGTATTCTAGACGGCCAAAAATCGCCGATCGGCGCTCTGGCGTTGGCGGCCGCCGGAAGGGCGAACGCCAAAAGGGCGGTATTTTACCCGAACGCGATACCCGGAAAACGGCAATCCGGCGCGGTCGACCGATTCCTCGATTCGGCTGTTGCGGCAATCGAGGTATTCGCAACGAATATTTCGGCAATTGGGTGTGCGGGTGCAACGATGCGGTGCGCGGGCGGCGGATTGTGGCGCTGCCGGCCTCCCCTTACAGTGGAGGTAAACCCGAACAGAACATCTGCGCCCCGAGCGTCCGCCCCAATGTTCCAGATCCTGCGCGCCGAAGACCGCTGCCGCACGCACCACGGCTGGCTCGAATCGAGTCACAGCTTTTCGTCCGTCTGCCGCGACGGGCATGCGCCGGTGCGTCCGCCCGTCGGCGCGCTGTGCGTGCTGAGCGAGGACCGGATCGCGCCGACGCGCGGTTTCGGGATGCAGCCGCGCCGCGACGTCGAAATCCTCACTTACGTGCTGGATGGCGAGCTCGCGCACCGCGACAGCCTCGGCTGCGGCGCGATCGTCCGGACCGGCGGCATTCAGCGGATGAGCGCCGGCACGGGGCTCGTGCACAGCGAAACCAGCGCGTCGCGCGACCGGCCGCTGCATCTGCTGCAGATCTGGCTGCAGCCGGCCGAACGGGGCGGACGGCCCGGCTACGAGGAACGGCGTTTCGCCGATGACGAGAAGCGCGGCCGGCTGAGGCTCGTCGCGGCGCCCGACGGCGGCGACGGCGCGCTGTCGGTGCGGGCCGACGCCCGCATCTTCGCGGGGCTGATCGACGGCGACGAGACGGCGGCGTTCGACGTGCCGGCCGGACGCAGCATCTACGTGCACGTCGTGCGCGGCGAGGTCGAGGTCAACGGCCGCGCGCTGGCGGCCGGCGACGGCGCGCGGATCGGCGGCGTGGATGCGGTGGCGTTCGCGCGTGGCCGCACGGCCGAGGTGCTGCTGTTCGACGTCGCCTGAAACGAAAAAGGGACGCAGGCCGGTGCCTGCGTCCCCTTCGATGCCGCTGCGGGAGCGGCCCGCCGGCTTACTGCGCCGGCGCCGACGCACCCTTCGCGGCCGCGCGATGCTGCTCCCAGCGCTCCTTCATCTTCTCGTGGCGCTGCTCCATCTTCGCGAACTGCTGCTTGAGCGCCGTGCTGACCGTCGTCTTCTGCTGGTCGTTCAGCCCGTTGTAGAACGTGAGCCACGCGGCGGACGTCTGCTCGCGCAGTTGCGCGTTCTGCGCCTCCGCCTGCTGGCGTGCCGAGTGCATCGCGCTCAGGTCGAGGATCGGCTGGTTCTGCTGCGCCTTGAACTGCTCGCGCATCTGCTCGTGGCTCTTGCGCATCGCGTCACGGTTCTGCTTCATCGTGTTGACGGCTGCCTGCCATTGCTGTTCCTGCGACGCGTTGAGCTTCAGCTGGTCGTGCAGTTTCATGATCGCGCCGAACGGGCCGCCTTCGTGCCCGCCGTGCATCTGGTGCATGCCGGGGCCGCCCGGCGGCGGCACGTCGGTGGGTTGCGCGGCATGCGCGGTGCCGAATGCGAGAGCGAGCACGGTGGCGGCCGCGATGGCCACGCGGGAAGTCTTCTTATACATTTCAGAAACTCCTTGTATCCAAAGGGTCCGGCGATGCGGTGCCGGGAAAGTCGGGTACCGCATCCGGTAAGACGCAGGTTAGCGATGCAGGCCCCGGCGGGTGTTACGCGGGGTGGCGGCCCGGTTACCGCGCATTACAGTTCCCTTGCGCGGTAACCCGCAGTAACCCTTTCGCCCCTTTGTTTCGTTCTTCGACTCCGCCCTCGCGCGGTAAACTTCGAGCCATGACTACCCAGATCCTCATCGTCGACGACGACCAAGAACTCCGAGACCTGCTGCGCGACTATCTCGTGCGCCAGGGGATGGAAGTGTCCGTGCTGCACGACGCGGCGACGCTCGAGAAGCGCCTCGAGCGCGAGCGGCCCGACCTGATCGTGCTGGACCTGATGATGCCGGGCGTGGACGGCCTGACCGCGCTGCGCCAGTTGCGCGCGGCCGGCGACGACATCCCCGTGATCATGCTGACCGCGCGGGCGGACGACGTCGACCGCATCGTCGGGCTCGAGCTCGGCGCGGACGACTACCTCGGCAAGCCGTTCAATCCGCGCGAGCTGCTCGCGCGCGTGCAGGCCGTGCTGCGCCGCCGCCGCGCGACGCCATCGGCGGCCGCGCCCGAGCAGCGCGAGCCGTTCGCGTTCGGCCGCTTCCTGCTCGACTTCCAGGCGCGCACGCTGTCGGTCGACGGCAAGCCGGCCACGCTGTCGAGTAGCGAATTCGCGTTGCTGAAGATCTTCGTGAACCACGCGCTGCGCACGCTCACGCGCGAGCGGCTGCTCGAGCTGCTGCACGGACCCGAGTACGACGGCACCGACCGCGGCATCGACGTCCAGGTGTGGCGCCTGCGCCGCATCCTCGAAACGGATCCGTCGACGCCGCGCTTCATCCAGACGGTCCGCGGGCGCGGCTACGTGTTCGTGCCCGACGGCGAGGCCCATGCGCAAACCCATTGATTCACTGTTCGGGCGGCTGGCGCTGCTCGTCGTCGGTGTCCTGCTCCTGTCGCACTTCGCGTGGTTCTTCGCGATGCGGCTCGAGCGCAACCAGATGCAGACGCGTTATGCGGTCGAGGAAGCCGCATTCCTCGTCGACGCGGTGCGCCAGCACATCGAGCGTACGCCCGACCAGCCGTTGCCATCGCGCGTGCGGCTCGTGTCGCCCGACAGTGCCGATGTGCCGAAGAGCGGCGATTCGGGCCTGCCGCCGCCGCTGAAGCGGTTCCGCGACGACGTGAGCGAGCGCATGCCGCCCGGCACGCAGGTGGAGATCGGCACGCCCGGCCATCCGCCGGTGCTGTGGGTGAAGGAGCCGACCGACCGCAACTGGATCGTGGTGCCCGTGCAGCCGCTGCGGCCGCCGCGCTCGCTCGACCGGATGCTGCTGTGGCTCGGCACGATCTTCTCGGCCGGCGTGATCGCCGCGCTGTTCGCGGCCTGGCAGTTGCAGCAGCCGCTGCGCTCGCTCGCGCGCGCGGTCGCGCGTTTCGGTCGCGGGCAGCCGGTGCCGCCGCTGCGCGAGCGCGGCCCGCGCGAGCTGCGCCAGCTCACGCACGGCTTCAACCAGATGGTGGAGCAGGTGTCGCAGGCCGAGAGCGATCGCGCGGTGATGCTGGCCGGCGTCGCGCACGACCTGCGCACGCCGCTCGCGCGGATGCGCCTGCGGGCCGAAATGATGGACGACGCACGGCTGCGCGACGGCGTCGTGCGCGACGTCGACTCGATGTCGCACATCGTCGACCAGTTCCTGGTGTTTGCGCACGGCGGGGCCGACCGCAGCGAGCCGGTGTCGGTCGACCAGGCGTGCGAGCGGATCGCGCGCAGCTATCGTGCGGTCGCGCCGAATGCGCCGACGGTCCAGACGCGGCTGGAGGCCGATCCCGGCTTCCGGCTGCCGACGGCGACGCTCGACCGGATCCTGTCGAACCTGCTGGACAACGCGCATGCGTACGGTGCGCCGCCCGTGTTCGTCGAGACGGCGCGCACGCCGGCCGGCTACGTGCTGTCGGTCAGCGACAGCGGCGGCGGCATCGCGCCGCGCGACCTCGCGGCCGCCACGCGGCCGTTCGTGCGGCTCGATCCCGCGCGCGGCGGGAACGGCCACAGCGGGCTCGGGCTCGCGATCGTCGAGCGGCTCGTGCTCAGGCTGGGGGGCGCGTGCGACATCGGCAATCGCCCCGAGGGCGGCCTGCGGGTATCGATGACGTTCCCGTTCGACGCCGTGCCGAAGGACGAACCCCACGCACAGGCCGCATGAGCGGCCGCGGCGCCTGCCCGGGCGGGCAAGCGCCGCGCGGCATCATTCGCCGAACAGCGTGCCGAGCGTCTCCGCCGCGTTGCTGTCGATCGTGTTGTAGGTCACCGTGGTGGCCTCGAAGATATAGACCGTCGTATACCGGCCGAGGCGCTCCAGGATTTCCTCCTGCAACGATTCCGGCACGACGTTCATGTTCAGGTACCACGCCGTGGACGACAGGCGCGTCTGGAACGACCCGTACTCCTGCATGAGTTCATAGAACGCGTCGGCATCCTGATCGCGACAGACGATCACCAAGTTTCCTGCCATTCCCTTCCTCCCGCTCGTCGGTCGATCCCCGGGGCCGGTATACGGACGGCGCGCGCGCATTGCGGCGGCACGGCCGAAACGGACCCGGGGGCTAGCCCCGATCATACCTGCTTCGCCGTATCCGGCTGCTGATGCCGGACACGGTTTGTGCCCGCGTGCGGGGGGCGGGTTCACGGCCGGGCCGGATCACGGCATAATTCGGGCCTGCGCGCCGGCCGCACGACCGCGGCCGGGTCGTTCCGTACCGCGCGCCCGTCATCCGCCCACGCGCCGGGCACGATCCATGCGCTGCCTAGCCGTCCCGGGACGGTTGTACCTGAAATACAGGTTGGTGTAGTGTCGTGCCGTCGCGGCCCGGCTCGCCCGGCCGCGGCAGCGCATGCGCGCACGGCGCGCCGCGCGTGCGCGACATCGCCAGTCAATCGAATTACCGCGCCCGTGCGCTTTGCCATGAATCAACATCGACTGCCGGCTTCGTTCGGCCTTACCGGGGAGGGCGCCTGATGAACGTCGGATTCTTCAATCCGAACCGGACCGCCAACGCATCCGCGTGGCGCGTGTTGCCGAACCGGTGGGACTTCATCGCATTTCCGCTGATCATCTGCCTGATCGCGATGGCGGTGGTCGGCTTTCACGAAACGATGGCGCCGATCGGCGTGCTGCAGACGCAGAAGATCTCGCTCGATCCGTCGAACCTGCCCGAATACGCGCTGCGCACCACGCTGCGGATGCTCGCCGCGATGGTCGCGTCGCTGGCGTTCACGCTCGTCTACGGCACGCTCGCGGCCAAGAGCCGCCGCGCGGGCATGGTGCTGATCCCGATCCTCGACATCCTGCAGTCGGTGCCGGTGCTCGGCTTCATCTCGTTTACGGTCACGTTCTTCCTCGCGCTGTTCCCGAGCCGCGTGCTGGGCGCCGAGCTGGCCGCGATCTTCGCGATCTTCACCAGCCAGGCGTGGAACATGACGTTCAGCTTCTACCAGTCGCTGCGCACGGTGCCGCGCGACCTGGACGAAGTGTCGCGCGGCTTCCACCTGACGTCCTGGCAGCGCTTCTGGAAGCTCGAAGTGCCGTTCTCGATGCCGGGCCTGATCTGGAACATGATGATGTCGATGTCGGGCGGCTGGTTCTTCGTCGTCGCGTCGGAGGCGATCACCGTCGGCAACCAGACGATCACGCTGCCGGGCATCGGCGCGTATCTCGCGCAGGCGATCTCCGACAAGAACTTCGGCGCGATCGGCTGGGTGATCCTGACGATGACGGTCGTGATCCTCGCGTATGACCAGCTCCTGTTCCGCCCGCTCATCGCGTGGGCCGACAAGTTCCGGATGGAGAACACCGCGTCGGGCGATGCGCCGCAATCGTGGCTGCTCGACCTCGTGCGCCGCACGCGGCTGATCCATCAGTTGCTCGTGCCGGCCGGCTGGTTCTTCGCGAAGGCCGCGCGGATTCCGCTGCGCCTGCCGTTGTCGGGCGCGATGCGTTTCACGCTGCCGAAGGTCGAGAAGAAGGCGTCGCGTACGGTCGACATCGCGTGGGCCGGGCTCGTGCTGATCGGCACGGCCTATATCGTGTGGCGCGTCGTCAGCTTCGTCGCGACCGGCGTGACGATGGCCGAGGTCGGCCACGTGCTCGTGCTCGGGCTCATCACGCTGCTGCGCGTGGTCGTGCTGATCTCGATCGCGTCGGTGATCTGGGTGCCGATCGGCGTGTGGGTCGGGCTGCGCCCGAAGCTGGCCGAGAAGCTGCAGCCGCTCGCGCAGTTCCTCGCCGCGTTCCCGGCGAACCTGCTGTTTCCGGTATTCGTGATCGTGATCGCGCGCTTCCACCTGAACGCGGATATCTGGCTGTCGCCGCTGATCGTGCTCGGCACGCAGTGGTATATCCTGTTCAACGTGATCGCCGGCGCGACGTCCTACCCGAACGACTATCGCGAAGCGGCGACCAACTTCCGCATCCGCGGCTGGCAGTGGTGGCGCCAGGCGATCCTGCCCGGCATCTTCCCGTACTACGTGACGGGCGCGATCACCGCATCGGGCGGCGCGTGGAACGCGAGCATCGTGTCGGAAGCCGTGCAGTGGGGCAGCACCCGAATCGAGGCGCACGGCCTCGGCGCCTACATCGCGCAGACCACCGCCGCCGGCGATTTTCCGAAGATCATCCTGGGCATCGCCGTGATGTCCCTGTTCGTCACCCTGTTCAACCGCCTGCTGTGGCGGCCGCTGTATGCCTTCGCCGAAGCGAAGCTGCGGCTCGACTGAGACCGATTGAGAGCGAAACGCGATGCACAATCCGAATGCTGTAAACGCCCCCGTCCAGACGTCCCAGCCGCCGCGCCTCGGTGAAGAAATCCTGCGCGTCGATCACGTCTGCCGCGGCTTCAACAAGACGCAGGGCGAGCTGCTCGTGCTCGACGACGCGAACCTGTCGCTGCGCGAAGGCGAGATCGTCGGGCTGCTCGGCCGCTCGGGCTCGGGCAAATCGACGCTGTTGCGCATCATTGCCGGCCTGATCGAGCCGACCGGCGGCGAGGTGACCTACCTCGGCAAGCCGCTGCGCGGCCCGGCCGAAGGCGTCGCGATGGTGTTCCAGACCTTCGCGCTGTTCCCGTGGCTCACCGTGCTGCAGAACGTGGAAGCCGGGCTGGAAGCGCTCGGCGTCGGCGCGCGCGAGCGGCGCGAGCGTGCGCTCGCCGCGATCGACCTGATCGGTCTCGACGGCTTCGAGAACGCGTACCCGCGCGAGCTGTCGGGCGGGATGCGCCAGCGCGTGGGTTTTGCTCGCGCGCTCGTTGTCGATCCGACCATTCTGCTGATGGACGAGCCGTTTTCCGCGCTCGACGTGCTGACGGCGGAAACGCTGCGTACCGATTTGCTGGACCTGTGGACGCAAGGACGCATGCCGATCAAGTCGGTGCTGATCGTCACGCACAACATCGAGGAAGCGGTGTTCATGTGCGACCGGATTCTCGTGCTGTCGTCGAACCCGGGCCGCGTGATCGCCGAGATCAAGGTGCCGTTCAAGCATCCGCGCAATCGTCTCGATCCGGCGTTCCGCAAGCTCGTCGACGACATCTACGCGAAGATGACCGCGCGCCAGACCGGCGAGGCGACGAAGAAGGGGCTCGAACTCGGCAGCTGGCTGCCGCAGGTGTCGACCAACCTGATGGCCGGCCTGATCGAGACGCTCGCGATGGCGCCGTACCACGGCCGCGCGGACATGCCGGAAATCGCGCGGACGCTGCACCTCGAGGTCGACGACCTGTTCCCGATCGCGGAAGTGCTGCAGTACCTCGGCTTCGCGGACGTGCGCGAAGGCGACGTGTTCCTGACGCCGCCGGGGCGCGTGTTCGCGGAATTCGGCACGCAGGAGCGCAAGCTGATGTTCGCCGATCACCTGCTGAAGCACGTGCCGCTCGCGGCGCGGATCAAGAAGGTGCTGAACGAGCGTCCGGGTCATCGCGCGCCGCGCGTGCGCTTCGAGCAGGAGCTCGAGGATTTCCTGTCGGACGGCGCGGCCGAGGAAACGCTCGACGCGGTGATCGACTGGGGGCGGTACGGCGAGATCTTCTCGTACAACGACCAGACCGAAATCTTCAGCCTCGAGGACGTCGAGTCCTGATGCTGGCGAGGCGCTTGGTATAACCAACCACGCCTCGCAGAACGCCACGGGCGCCACGCATGATGCGCGGCGCCTCGCACCGTTACTGCAAATTCCCCCACCGATCGACGGCCGGTTCCGCGGACGCCCACTTCCAGTGCGTGCCTTGCTGGCACGCATTCGCGAAGTACCAGTCGGCCTTGTCGCCGTCCTTCACCGAGAACGCGAATTCCTTGCACAGCGCGAGCGCCGACGCGTACGCACGCGTGACGCGCACTTCGCCTTCGCCGTTTTCCAGCGGCAGCGTGTTCTTCACCTTCCACGGCTTCACTTCGCCGACGGCGAGGCTGCCGGCCGTCTTCGCGATCGCGTCCTGCTGGTTCTGATGGAGCTGCTTCATCGTACGGTTGACGGCTTCGTCGGTCGCGGCCTGGACGGCAATCCCGACGCCGACACCGACCGCCGGGTTCGCGGTGACGAGGCCCGTCGCCGCGCCGGCCAGCGCGCCGCTCGCCGCGCCGACCGAGCCGCAGCCCGACAGCGTGGCCGTCGCCGCGCACAGCGCGCCGATCGCCGCGATACGGATCGCCACGCTCATTGCAGCGCGCCCCAGCGTTCGGTCGCCGGTTCGGCCGAGGCCCATTTCCACACGGGCCCGTCGCGGCAGAGGGTGGCGACGTAGAACGCCGATTGCGCGGCCTTGTCGGCCTTCGCCGGCGTGTCGACCGCGAACACGATTTCCTTGCAGTCGAGCGGACCGACGCTGATCATCCGGCTGACCGTCACGCGGCCCTGCTCGTCGTCCTCGATCGGGAACGAATGGTGCGTCGACCACGGCGCGACGCCGCCGACGTCGAGCGGGCCGGCCGCCTTCGCGATCTGCTCCTGCGTGTAGCGGTGCGCGACGCGTTGCGAATACTGGACGCCAGCCCGCGCGCCGGCGACGGCGCCGAGGCCGATGCCCGTCGCGACGGCGGCGTTGTTGGTGACCTTGGAGGCGATCGCGGCGCCCGCGATACCGGCGCCGGCTGTCGCGCCTTCGCTGTACAACGAATTGCAGCCGGACAGCAGTGCGGCCGTGGCGATCACGGCCAGCACGATGCGCGCCGGCGTGGCCCGGCGCGGCGATTCGAAACGAATGTTCATCCCTGAGTGCAAGTCCTGTCTGGGTGAGCGGCGACGCATGCACGCCCTGATGCCGCGTCATTGTTTCGCAATTGTCATAGGAAAACTGCAAAGCTTTGACAAATCGCCGCGCGGCAGGCCGCGTGCGCGCGGCAGGCCGCGTGCGCGCGGGCGGCGTCATTGTCGGATAGATGATTGGCGAAGGGTCGAAACGTTACAAATTGAAGGTAATTGTTACCTTCGGATGCGATCGGGCGACCTAGACTGTTTAGCTATGGAATGTTTCTACGACGGCCTCGAGCCGCGCCGCATATGAGACACCCAGCCATGCGCCGTTCGAAACGGTTGTCACACCGGCCGCCTGACGCGGCGGCCGGCCATCCGGAAGACCGCTCGCGTCCGCGGACCGACGCGCCATCGGCACCGCCCGCGGGCGCGCCGGACGAGACGCCGTCGGACGGCGATCACAACCAGGGCGGTGCTCGCCCGGAAGGGCTCGACTATCAACGCGACCTCGGTCAGGAGCAGGACGCTTGATACGGTCGTCGCCGCATTCCATCGCCGTATTTCATTGCAATTCTCGGAACTGAATCGCCGCGCGGCCGCCCTCGGGCCGCCGCGCCTGCTTTGGCGTGCGTCGCGCGCCAGCCAATCGAATCGAGGAGGGGAAGTCGCATGAGCAGATTGATCGTGGTATCGAATCGTGTCGCCGCCGGCGAGGACACGCGCCCGAGCGCGGGCGGCCTGGCCGTCGGCGTGATGGACGCGCTGAAGGAAACGGGCGGCGTCTGGTTCGGCTGGAACGGCGAGATCGTCGGGGCGCCGGATGCCGAGCCCGCGATCCAGCGGGACGGCAACGTGACGTACGCGACGCTCGGGTTGACCCGGCGCGACTACGACCAGTACTACCGCGGCTTCTCGAACGCGACGCTGTGGCCGGTGTTCCATTACCGCGGCGATCTCGCGCGCTTCGATCGGCAGGAGTACGCCGGTTATCTGCGCGTGAACGCGATGCTCGCGAAGCAGCTCGCCGCGCTGCTGCGTCCGGACGACCTGATCTGGGTGCACGACTATCATCTGCTGCCGTTCGCGCACTACCTGCGCGAGCTCGGCGTGAAGAACCCGATCGGCTTCTTCCTGCACATTCCGTTTCCGTCGCCCGACATGCTGCGCCTCGTGCCGCCGCACGAAGAACTCGTGAAGTTCATGTGCGCGTACGACGTCGCAGGCTTCCAGACCGAGGCCGACAAACAGGCGTTCACCGACTACATCGAGCGGCGCGGCATCGGCGCGGCGAGCGAGGACGGGATGCTGCACGCGCATGGCCGCGTCGTGAAGGTCGCGGCCTATCCGATCGGCGTGCATCCCGACGCGATCGCGCAGGCGGCCGTCCAGTACGGCACGCGCAAGCCGGTGAAGATGCTGCGCGAGGCGCTGGGCGACCGCAAGCTGGTGATGAGCGTCGACCGCCTCGATTACTCGAAGGGGCTCGTCGAGCGCTTCCAGTCGTTCGAGCGGATGCTCGCGAATGCGCCGGGCTGGCAGGGCCGCGTGTCGCTGCTGCAGATTGCGCCGCCGACGCGTTCCGACGTGCAGACCTATCAGCAGATCCGCGAAACGCTCGAAGGCGAGGCCGGCCGCATCAACGGCCGCTTCTCGCAGCTCGACTGGACGCCGATCCAGTACCTGAACCGCAAGTACGAGCGCAACCTGCTGATGGCGTTCTTCCGGATGTCGCAGGTCGGCTACGTGACGCCGCTGCGCGACGGGATGAACCTCGTCGCGAAGGAATACGTCGCATCGCAGGACCCGGCCGATCCGGGCGTGCTGGTGCTGTCGGAGTTCGCGGGCGCGGCGGCCGAGCTGACCGGCGCGCTGCTCGTCAATCCGTACGACCTGTCGCAGATGGCCGAGGCGCTGGAACGCGCGCTGTCGATGCCGCTCGCGGAGCGGCAGGCCCGTCACGAGCAGAATCTCGCGCGGCTGCGCGAGAACGACCTGTCGGTGTGGCGCGATACGTTCGTCGCCGACCTGCGCAGCGTCGCGGCGGCGGCGTCGGTCACGCGGCGTGCGGGCCGGCGCGTCGCGCATGCGTGAGTCCGTGCCGGGCGCCGGTAGCGACGACGAAGCGGCCGACGATACCGCCGGCCGTTTCTTCGTCGTGACGGGCGGCCCGGGTTCGGGCAAGAGCACGTTGCTCGATGCGCTCGAACGTGCCGGGTACGCACGTTCGCAGGAGGCCGGACGCGGCGTGATCCGCGACCAGATGGCCATCGACGGTCCGGCGCTGCCGTGGCGCGACCCGGCTGCGTTCGCCGAACTGATGCTGGGCTGGGAGATGCGGTCCTACCATCTCGCGCGGCAAGCCCGCGGGCCGGTGTTCTTCGACCGCGGCGTGCCGGACGTGATCGGCTATCTGCAGTTGACCGGATTGGCGGTACCCGCGCACGCGGAAGCCGCGGCGCGGCGTTTCCGCTATCACCGGCGCGTGTTCATCGCGCCGCCGTGGCCCGACATCTATGCGCAGGACGCCGAGCGCCGGCAGGATTTCGCGGAAGCGGTGCGGACCCATGACGCGATGGTCGATTGCTATACGTCGTACGGCTATCGGCTGATCGAGTTGCCGCGCGTGAGCGTGAAGGCGCGCGTGCGCTTCGTGATGGACACGCTCGACGCGGCCTGATACCCGCCGCGGGTGCGGCGCACGGCGGCGGGTGTCAGGCCGCCGAGTCCGGCCGCGGCGACGCGATGCGCAGCAGGCTGACGACCGCGGCCACCGCGGCGAACACCGTGGCGACATAGAGCGCGATCGTCGGCCCGCGGTCGGGCGCGAGCCCGAAAATCAGCGCGACGAGCGCCGCGCCGAGCGTCTGGCCCGTCAGGCGCGCGGTGCTCAACATGCCGCCGGCGCCGCCACTGCGCTCGCGCGGCGCCGACGACAGCATCGCGCGGTTGTTCGGCGACTGGAACAGCCCGAAGCCCGCGCCGCACAGCGCCATCCGCCACACGATGTCGACCGTGCCCGGGTGCGCACCGATCGTCGCGAGCGACAGCAGCCCGGCGGCGAACAGCGCGAGCCCGATCCCGCCGAGAATCCCGGCCGAATAGCGGTCCGACAGCACGCCCGCGAGCGGCGCGGCGAACACGATCACGAGCGGCCAAGGCGTCATGTAAAGGCCCGTCTCGACCTGCGAGAAACCGAGCGAATTCTGCAGCCAGAACGGCAGCGCGACGAACGCGAGCATCTGCGACGTGAACGACGCCGTCGACGTGTAGACCGACAGCGCGAACATCGGGATGCGCATCAGGTCGACGGGCAGGAGCGGCGCCGGCTGCGACAACTGACGCTTCACGAAGAAGTAGCCGACCACGACCGCGACGGCCAGTTCGGCCGCGACGTATGTATGACCTTCGCCGTGACCGAGCCCGTCGACGGCCGTGATCAGCAGGCCGAACACGCATGCGTTCATCAGCGCGCTCGCGAAGTCGTACGGCGCGTCGTGCAGCGGGTTGGCCGGCAGCGCCCGCAGGCTGCCGAGCACGGCCGCGATGCCGATCGGCACGTTGACCGCGAACAGCCACGGCCACGACGCGAACGACAGGATCGCGGACGCGACCGTCGGCCCGATCGCCGACGACAGCGCGACCACCATCGCGTTGATCGACAGCCCGCGCCCGAGCAACGACGACGGGTAGATCATCCGCACGAGCGCCGCGTTGACGCTCATGATGCCGGCCGCGCCGAACCCCTGGATCACGCGCATCACGGCCAGCATCGGCAGCGAGCCGGCGAGCGCGCAGCCGAGCGACGCCGCGGTGAACAGCGCGAGCCCGGCGATGTAGATGCGGCGATAACCGATGCGTTCGCCGAGCGACGCGAGCGGCAGCAGCGTGATCGTGACCGCGAGCTGGTACGCGTTGACGATCCAGATCGACGCGGCGTCGGACGCGTGCAGGTCGCGTGCGATGGTCGGCAAGGCGACGTTGGCGATCGCGCCGTCGAGCACGGCGAGCGTGATGCCCAGGGCGACGCAGACGATCGCCCAGTAGCGTTGCGGAAGCGGCAGGCCGGTATCGGCGTTCATGACGGGAGCGAGAGCTGGGTTGTCCGCGCGCCCGGTTGCAGGTTGCGTGCGCAACCATGTGCAAGGGTGGCGGCGATGAACGGCCCCCGGCCGGCGCGGCTGCACCGGCGCGGGGCCGGTCGAGTGTATCACCGGGCCGCATCGCGCGCCGCCAAGCCGCGCAGTGGCCGGCTGGCGCGCGCATTCAGCCTTCGAAGTCGAGACCGCCGAGCCGCACGAGCGGCTCGGCCTGCGTGCGCGACGCGAGATCGATGTCGCGCGCGCTTTGCCATGCGCCGAGCTTTCTCGGCAGCGCGGCGAGATAGTGCTCGAAGCGCTCCGGGCCGTCCGGTTCCATCAGCCGCTCGATCTCGTCGGTGTCCCACGTCAGCTCGAGATTCAGCGGATGCACGAAGCCGCTCACGTGCTCGTGCGGCGCGCTGCGGATCTGGACGCGCGTCGGGTGTCCGTGCCCGCCATAGGGGACGACGTCGGTCTGCACGTGTTCCGCGAAGAACGCGGCGATCGCCTGCGCGATGCGCGGTGCGAATTCGGTATCGAAACGGCGGGCGGTTTCGGGCTGCATGAAGGCGTCTCCTGTGTGCCGAAAATCGTAGCACGGCGACGACGCGTTTCGGCGCGAGCGATACCGGTAATCGCGCGTTACCACTTGCTGCATCTATTACGGCCGCGCACCGCCACAATGCATCCCATCCAGTACCACTTCGCGTGGGAGTCCATCATGAAAAAGATTGCCGCAGTGTGTGTCCTTGCCGGTTCGCTCGCGGTCGCGGGCCCGGCGTCCGCGCATGGCCGCGACGGCGGCGCCGTGATCGGCGCATTGATCGGCGGCGCGGTGCTGGGCGCGATCGTGACGTCGGCGATGAATCCGCCCGTCGCGTATCAGGCACCCGTGTACCAGGCGCCGGCCTATCAGCCGCCGACGTACTACCAGGCGCCTGCGTACCAGCAGCCGGCCTACCCGACCTATCAGCAGGCGCAGTACCAGGACGACGGCCCGAACTATTGCTACGACCGCTACCAGCGTGCGTATGTGTGCGGGGCGCCGGTGCAGGGCGGGTACGCGCGGCCGGCCGGCTGGTAATTCAAGCACGCGTGGCGCGAGCGGATTCCGGGCCGCTCGGCCAGCAGCGGTCGACGTTTGCTTCGCCGGGCCGAACGACGAAAGGCCCTCGCTCGATGCGAGGGCCTTTGTCTTTTGTGTGGCCGTTCGTTCGCCTGCGGGGCGTGCCGCAGGCCATCAGCTAGCCGTGCGCGGATACAAACGGTTGCAATTGCGCGTCAGTGGCGATGGCCGCCGCCGTCGCCGCGACCGTGTCCGCCGCCGCCGCCTTCGTTCCAGTCGCCGCGGCGTCCGCCGCCGCGCCACCAGCCGTTGCCGCGGTTGCCGCGATCGCCGTCCCAGTGATGGTAGTCGCGCCGGCCGCGATCCCAGTCGCGTCCGTCGCCACCGCCCCAGATGTTGACCGTACCGTACACGGGAGACGGGGCGTACGCGTAGCCGGGATCGGAATAGTAGGGCTGGCCGTAGCCGTATCCGGCGTCCGGGGCGACGACGCAACCGGCCAGCAGGGTGGCGACGCCGGCGGCAGCAATGAGCTTCAGCATGATGTTCTCCGTTGGTTGCGCTATAAGTACCGCGCCCGGGGATTGCCGGCTGTTTGCAATTGTGTCGCCAAATTACAGCCTCGTAAGGTCTTGCGACGAAAGTGTTAGCATCCGGGGCTCATTTGTTTTTCAGGAGTACATCGATGACATTCGCGATCCGGGCCGCGCTGGCCGCCCTCTGCGTGACGACCGCCGCCGCATGCGTGGCCGCGCCGGCCTCCGCACCCGCCGTGCCGGCCGAGTCGATCAAGATGTTCCCGCAGGCCGCGGCCGGCCAGCAGCGCGTCGTGATCGCGCTGCCCGCGCTCGAGAACGAGGGCGATGCGCGCGTCGAGCTGATGATCGGCAAGACGCTGCAGACCGACTGCAACCAGCAGTGGTTCGGCGGCGAGCTGACCGCCGAGGACGTGAAGGGCTGGGGCTACACGTATTACCGGCTCACCGACGTGAAGGGGCCGGCATCGACGCTGATGGCGTGCCCGGGCCAGGCGCCGCAGCAGCGGTTCGTGCAGGTGCGCGGCGACGGTCAACTGCTGCGCTACAACAGCCGCCTGCCGCTCGTCGTCTATGTACCGGACGGCTTCGACGTGCGTTATCGCGTCTGGCACGCGTCGAAGGACGTGCAGCAGGCTGCGAAGCAGTAACCTTTCCTTTCAGCGGCGTCCTGCCGCTACACACCGGCCGCGCTGCCCGTACCGACGAGCGCCGGCCAGGCAGCCAGCGCGGCTTGCGCGATGGCCTCCAGATCGCGGCGGCTCGCGCCGTCGCGCGCCTGGATCGACATGCCCTGCTGAACCGTCACGTAGTAGCGGGCGATCGCATCGAGATTCGCGTGCGCGGATATTTCGCCGGTCGCGACGCCTTGCGCGAGGCGTTCCCGCAACGCGTCGACCGTGCCCTCGCGCATCCCGATCAGCGTTTGCCGGACCATGTCCGAACGTTCGGCCGGATGCAGCGCCGACAGCACGATCAGGCAGCCGGCCGGCTTCGAGCGCCGCGTGAACACGCGCGCGGTATCCATCAGGTAGTTCTGCACGGCGTCGTACGCGCTCGCCGCCCGTTCGACCCCCCCCCAGATTTCCTGTCCCTCGGTTGCGCGGTAATGCTCGAGCGCTTGCCGGAACAACGCTTCCTTGCTGCCGAAGGCCGCATACAGGCTCGGCGATGCGATGCCCATCGCGGCCGTCAGGTCCGTCATCGACGCCCCTTCGTAGCCGAGACGCCAGAACACCTCCATCGCGCGATCCAGCGCCGCTTCCTTGTCGAAGCTTCTCGGTCGGCCTCGTTCAGCCATTGCGTCCGTCCCTTCGTCGATATCTGTATCGATCGATAAAATAAATCAATTGACTGTGCGGCGCAACTTGTCACATTCTGTGTTGGTCGTTACATAAATGAGGAAAGGAACCGACATGAATCGACTTCAGGGCAAGCGTGCACTCATCACGGGCGGCAGCCGCGGCATCGGCGCGGCGATCGCGAAACGGCTGGCGGCCGATGGCGCGGACGTCGCGATCACGTATGAAAAATCGGCCGAGCGGGCGGAGGCAGTGGTTGCCGGCATCGAAGCGCTGGGCCGCAGAGCCGTTGCGATCCAGGCCGACAGCGCCGATCCGGTTGCCGTGCGCAACGCGGTCGACCGTGCCGCGGAAGTGCTCGGCGGCCTCGACATCCTCGTCAACAACGCGGGGATTTTCCGGGCCGGCGCGCTGGACGACCTCACGCTCGACGATATCGACGCGACGCTGAACGTGAACGTGCGTGCGGTGATCGTCGCGTCGCAGGCGGCGGCGCGACACCTCGGGGAGGGCGGGCGCATCGTGTCGGCCGGCAGTTGCCTCGCGACGCGCGTGCCCGATGCGGGGATGAGCCTCTATGCGGCGAGCAAGGCTGCGTTGATCGGCTGGACGCAAGGGCTCGCGCGCGACCTCGGCGCGCGCGGCATCACGGTCAACATCGTGCATCCGGGGTCGACCGATACCGACATGAACCCGGCCGATGGCGAGCATGCCGATGCGCAACGTTCGCGGATGGCGATTCAACGGTACGGCAAGGCCGACGACGTGGCGGCGCTCGTGGCGTTCGTCGTCGGGCCGGAAGGGCGGTCGATCAACGGGACCGGGTTGACGATCGATGGCGGGGCGAACGCGTAAACGCCGATGCCCGGCGTGAGTTGGCCGGGTGGCGGTGCGTTCGTTGTTCGTTATTGGCAGCCGAGGCGCTGGTGCTCGGCTTCCAGGTCGGCCCGTTTGTCGTAGGCGCGTAGTTCGTTGCGCGGCTTGCCGTCCGGGCCCATCCCGCGCACGACCTTCTGGCCGCGGTCGGGCAAGTGCGTGACCGCGTCGATGCCGGCGGCCAGTTCCCGGCAGCGGGCGTCGGAGGAGGTGCTTTCCGGGCGTGGTGCGGCCGACGCAGTGACGTTGGCGATGCCCGGGCTGACGTAGCGCTGTTTCGCAGAGGCCGTGCCGGCGTCGGCGGCATTTGCCGTGGCGGTCATCGTTGAAAGCGCGGCGAGTGCCGCGATCGTTCGAATCATTCGAGAAGTCCGTGTGCTGAACCGAAGAAGGTTCGGAATTCTACGCAATGTTCGCTGCATGTCTGCGGCGAATGGACGAGGTGTGGTTACGTGTCGCACGTCGTGGTGAACGCCCGATTGCACACCTCTTCGTGTGTTGTGCTGCACAGGCAAGCAACATCCCCGGACCGCCGAACAGCAAAAAGCCCGCTTGCTTTCGCAAAGCGGGCTTCGGCATTTGGTTGCGGGGGTAGGATTTGAACCTACGACCTTCGGGTTATGAGCCCGACGAGCTGCCAGACTGCTCCACCCCGCGGCGCGAAGTGTACTTCGGGTTGATGCGGGGAGTCAATCGATTCCTGCGACGACGGGTTGATGCCATATCGGGCCTGTTCCTTGAAACGACTGCAGCGCAGTGAAGCCGATGCGTACCGCCGCAAATTTTTCACACTCGCCACAATATTCGCGCGCCTGAAACGTCTTCAGACGCATGGAACCGCCACCCACTTCGCAAACGATGACCGACCCAGACCGCGACATCACTGCGACAGTGATGCGTGAACGAACGAGGCTAGGGAACTTCATTCGGCGCCGGATCCGCGACCCGGACGATGCCGAGGACGTTCTGCAGGATGTACTTCACGAATTCGTACAGGCCTATCGGCTTCCTGCGCCAATCGAACAGGCGAGCGCATGGCTGTTCCGTACCGCGCGCAACCGCATCATCGATCGTTTTCGCAAGAAGAAGGAGCAGCCGCTGACCGATCTGCTCGGTGCCGAGGACGAAGCGGACAGCGAGTATCGCCTGGATCTCGCGCTACCTGCGCACGATGCCGGCCCTGAAGCGCTCTACGCTCGCACGCTGTTGCTCAAGGCGTTGCAGGATGCGCTGGACGAATTGCCGGCGAATCAGCGCGAGATTTTCATCGCGCACGAACTGGAAGGGCTGTCGTTCAAGGAGATGGCCGCGCAGAGCGGCGTCACGCTCAATACGCTGCTCGCGCGCAAACGCTACGCGGTCCTGCATCTGCGTGCTCGACTGCAACCCATTTATGACGAACTGGATAACTAGAGGAGTCGACGGATGAATTTTCGAATCAGATGTGCGGGCAAAGCGCTGCTCGTGGTGGTCGCCATCGGTGTGCTCGGATGGGTCGTCATGATGCTGTGGAACTGGGTGATTCCGGGGTTATTCGTCGGTGCCCGGACGATCGACTTCGCCCATGCGCTGGGCCTGCTCGTGTTGAGCCGCATCCTGTTCGGCGGATTCCGCGGACACCGCGGCTGGCACGGCCGACGTCACTGGCGCAAGTGGGAAGCCATGACGCCTGAAGAGCGCGAGCAGTTTCGGGCCGCATGGCGATCGCGCAGCAAGCGGGCCACGGGGGAGTGAACATGCGTGAGAAATCAGCGGCTGAGTGCAAGCAGAAGGCGGGCGTGATTGCGCCTGTCGTCGATCTGAAACGTTGCGAAGGCAAGGGCGATTGCGTCACCGTTTGCCCTGAAAACGTGTTCGAGGTCCGGCGCATCGATCAGGGCGATTATCTCGATCTTGGTTTGATGCATCGCTTGAAGCTGCGCGTGCATGGAATGAAAGTCGCGTACACGCCGAATGAGCAAGCCTGCCGGTCATGCGGGCTTTGCGTGACGGCGTGCCCTGAACGCGCGATTACGCTTGCACGAAGGGCATAGCGTCGCTCGTGCTTGCTGATGATGGAACGGCGGCGCCGCAGGTCTGATGGCGGATAGCGGTCGCTGGATACGCCCTCTACGTGATCAATCTCGTCAAGGAATGCACTTGGTTTCTACCACCCACGCTCTTTTGCAACGGCTTCATGAAGAGAGCCAGCGCGAAATCATCGCCCGCGCACGCGCGCAATTTCAAGGGCCGAACGAGGCGTTTCCGACGCTCGTCGACGAATACGAAGCACTCGCCCCGAGGTTGCGAGGGCGGTTTCTCGAAACGTTCGGCTTGTTCACCGAAGATTTCGAGTTGTCGGCAGGCAGTGCTTTATCGTTGGCCGTGTCGGCGGAAACGGGAAGATTTTTGCGCAATATGGTGCTCGCGCAACGCCCGACCAGAATCCTTGAACTCGGCAGTTCGTGCGGCGTGTCGACTTTGTATTTCGCCGACGCGTTGCGCACGCTGGGCCGTGGTGTGGTCATCGCGACCGAATGCGATGCGCGCAAGTGCGCGCGTTTGCGGGCTCATGTTGAAGCTGCGGGTCTGGATGCCTATGTCGACTTGCGGGAGGGCGATGTATTCGAGACGGTTGCTGAACTGGACGGGCCTGTCGACATGGTGTTTATCGACATAGGGGCCGACGCCTATCTGAAGCTGTTCAAGCAGATCGAGCACTTGCTGCGGCCGGGATCGGTCGTGCTGGCTGACAACATGTACACGGCCGAGGACGCCGTTCGACCGTACAAGCAATACCTCGACGAGGAGCCGCGGTTTTCGACTACGACGCTGGATTTTGAGTCGGGGGTTGAGTTTACGGTTGTTGTTTGAGAGGGAGTTCTCTGAATCTTAGGATGGTTGGGAGCTTGACTGGTCCCCGACAGAATTCATGCGTCAATGACAGCGGGGCATTGTAGGCGAGTTTTCCAAATTTATACCCCCAAAAACACCCCTAAAAAATCGTAGTCGTGAATTCTACAGGTGCGGTTCCCAAGGCTCGCCGGAGAGGCTACCCCTCACGAATAATGGCGGACCGTTTCTGCGGTCTCGCCTCGACTATCCTGAGCGAGCACAATTTCAACCAACCGGGACTGGATCGAGCGACAACTGGCGCACAGCGAGCCGTGACGGCGTCCGGGCTACGTACAACCAGGCGGAGTACTGCCCGAGCGCCGGAAGAGGATGCAGTTGTGGGGCGACTACTTGGGCTGTGGAGCCGGGCGATACATAGCTGTCCCCGAATAGACTTACCTGGTACTAAAGTGCCACCGCGCCGATTGAAGAATCCTATTTGCTACAATGTATCCGTACGGATACAGTTGGTTCATGAACACGATCAACCAAACAGACGAGTTCCATGATTGGCTCCACGATCTGAAGGACAAGGTCGGAAAGGGTGCCATCCTCGGTCGAATCACCCGCGCTCGCGGCGGAAATTTTGGCGACCAGAAGGACTTGGGTGATGGTGTTTGGGAGATGCGGATCGATGTAGGACCTGGTTACCGCGTCTATTTCGGCCGCGAAGGCAAGGTAGTGTACTTGCTCATTTGCGGGGGTGATAAATCCTCTCAGGAAAAGGATATCAAGCACGCAAAGGCGATCTGGGAGCAATTGAGGAAGGAGCAGCCATGACAACAACCGAAGCGATCAAAGTGACGCCCTTTGATGCATCGGAATACCTTGACGACGAAGACACGATCGCGAGCTATATCAGTGCAGCGATTGAAGCAGACGACCAAGATGTTCTTCTTCTAGCTCTCGCTGACGTCGCGAAAGCCAGAGGCATGGCTAAGGTAGCAGCCGATGCTGGATTGGGCCGAGAGAGCCTGTACAAGGCTCTCAGACCGGGAGCCAACCCGAAATTCGAGACAGTAAACAAACTGATGCATGCTCTCGGCGTCAAGTTTGCTGCGGTACCCGGCAAAAAGAAGTAATTGTTCTGGCAATCACAATCAACGAATCTGCGTTTGGAGAATGACGTGAAGAAACTCGCTGTTGCTCTCGTTGCATCGATGTTGGTCACTGCCACATTCGCTCAGGCTTCGGCGCCAGCCGTCGCACCTGCGAAGGCTGGTGCCAAGGCGAAGAAGCACAAGCCTCATAGCGGCAAGTCGTTCACCTTGGATAAGTCGAAGCTCGACAGCGGCGACAAACTGCAGTGAGTGTGACTTGGCCGAGATGAAGCCCCGCCCCGAGCGGGGCTTTTCATTTTGTGGCCGTGACAGACGCGCTTGGCGTTGTCCTGATCTATACGAGCCGGCTTTGATCGGTGCTACGATCGCCACGCTGCAAAATTTCCCAATTCATCTGATCGGATAGGAAACCAACACATGAGTTGGCACCTCGGGGACTGGTTGTCTTTTTCGCAGGCTGCTGCGTCGACCGCGGCGATCGTGGGCGCGTTTGGTGTGGTCTTTTGTCAGCATTCTCTTGAGCAGAGGCGTCGCCGACGAGATGAGCGCGCTGCCGCTTGGCGAGTGCTACGGCTGGCTTCACTCCTTGCAAGAAGTTCAAAAAATCGAGCTGAAGGGATAGGGGGTACGCGTTCTCGGGAAGACTTCGATGAAACCTCCGAGATGAGGGTTTGGCAGAAACAGGGAATGCTCGAAATTCTGAGCGAACTTGAGGCAATCTCACTGTCGTCTATTCCGACCATGGAGGCGATCGAGTATTTCATCAAGGTCAAGCGCCTAGTTCGAGAGGCCCTAGTTGAAATCGACAGATGTCCGGTCCCGGCATCGAACATGATATGCGGGGGTAGCTATGGCAGACCGTGGATTCGATTTCGAAATGAGTTGGACGAGGCCGCACGGGTGCTCGAGTGGCAGACAAAGCAGTTCGGAAGCGGGAGGGGTGAACCCCGAGTTGCATACGACATTACCGACTTCTGAGTGCACGTAACGTCGAGGTCGGTGCGTGCGATGCTACAGCTTTACCCGGCCGAGGAGATGGCGGCCGAACCGGCGCCAAACTGATACAGTTTGCGAACCGTCCTGAATTCGAGAGTTGAGGCAATGGAAAGCGACGTAAAGACCGCTGCAACAGCAATCGCGAGATGGGCGGCAACGAAGCCGATCATCCGGAGAGTGTTCATTTTTGGTAGCCGCGCACGCGATGATTTTCGCGAGGACAGCGATCTTGATGTCGCTGTCGAGATCGATGGCGTAAATGGCAATGCTCTGGCGACGTGGATGTTCGACACGAAGCCATGGCATGCCGAGATTTCGGCACTGGCACCCTTCGAAATTGATCTGGAATTCTTCGACGAAGAAGAGACGCCGATTATCAAGGCTGCGATCGAGCGATCCAGCGTCCTTATCTATGTGCGCGCGGAGGTAGCTTGACGCGTTGACGAACGTCACGGGATCGACGGCAATGGGAATTCTCACGAAAGAAGAACTGATCGAGCTCACCGGCGGCCTCAAGCAGGGCGCTGCCCAAATTCGCTGGATCGAGCGCACCCTCGGCATCAAAGCGCCCCGGCGCATCGACGGAACGCCGATGATCACGTGGGAGCAGATCAACAACGTGCTTCAGCCAGCGGCGCAAAGACGCACAGAACCCAACTGGAAGAAGCCGCTTTGATAGGTTGGGCCACGCGATGATGGCGCCGGTGCATGACGCTGGACAACTCTTCATCCTCGTCCTCAGCTCAATACTAGCTACCGCGGCAAGGACCGATCATGACGAAAAGAAACCTCGCGATATGGTTGATGTTCCTCCTGCTATCGACATTCGGCATATACGTACACGCGGATCAGTCGGGGCTGCTGATTCAGAAGGGACCAAGCAATCGATACAACTATGTTCCGAGCGTGATCATGCTCGCGGACGGGACGCAGAAGATGTGGTGGTGCGCCGGAGGAGCGTCTAGCGATGTCATTCTTTACCGCTCCATCAACGCAAATACGCAGCAGATCATTACGGATACGACGCAGGTCCTCGTGGAAGGCGTGAGTGGCTCATGGGACTCCGCATTTGTATGCGACCCATCGGTGATCATGGGCGATTTTGTCTATCCGGATGGCAGTGGGGTGCATTACTCCTACTTGATGTACTACACGGGGACTGATAATTCAACCAATGGAGGAATTGACAACGGCGTCGGAGTTGCGTACTCAAATGATGGGATTAATTGGCGGAAGTGGCCATCCCCTATATTGAGAACTTCATCGGCGGAGTATGGAATTGGCGAGCAGTCAGCAATAAGCGCGGATGGGAAATCCGCGGTGTGGCTGTTCGTCCTGCAGAAGCTCGACTCGTCGCCTCAGCACTACCACCTGTACTACTCCACCGATGGGGTGCACCTGCAATACAAGTTCCAGGTCTCAGAGTCTGGTGTGATAGGGAATTTCATCACCGAAGCCGATTTCGCGTTTGACTACAATGGCGGAAATGTCTATATGGTCACAAATCGTATAAACGATGAGGCGACAATGGACGTTTATCAGATGCCGTGGACCAGTTTGAGTAATGGCACCTGGCAACACTTCGCGTCACTTGGTGCGAATGGAACCTATAAGCCTACCCCGGCAAGCTACAAGTACAATGGCGGGGCAGGTTTTCTGCGGAATGAATTTGGCAACAACTCAACCTGGCTGCCGATGATCGAGGTATTTTTCGGCGCCGGATTGGTTATTGACCAAACGGACATGTGGTGGTGGCAAACGACCGGTAACTGAGCGACGATCACCGCATGCCCGCGCGCCGCATCTCCTCGCGCAGCAGACGGAGTAATGGGCGCAATCGCGTGTACTGGCCAGTGAGAATTCGCTGTAGAGCGGCGATTGAGCGAGACACGCCAGACGCACCGGAACACACTTCGCGGCTTACGCGCGCAACGTTTCAAACTTCAGTGTGTCCCGGACTGCGTGTGCTCATGGTCTGAGACTCCGCATTTCTCTCCAACCGTGTGCAAGGTAGTGCTCCTCGGCACCGACGCCGGCAGCGCGTACGTCTGGATTAGCCGCGAAGTAGAGTTCTGCATCGAAATCGGCGGGTAACCCTCGGGTCACATGTGCTGATCCCACTCGTTCGATCGGGATTTGCTTCCCGAGGTATGCGTTTCTCGTGATCTCGCCCGTTACGATGTTCGGCAGCTCGCGGAATGCGATATTTCCATAGAACGGATCGGACCACATCGGTGTGTAGTAGGCACAGTCTTCGAAATAGTAGTGAGTCACCTGCGACCAGCGAGTTTTTGTCTTGTCGAGCTGCTTAGTCCCACCGTGCAATAGATTGGCAAGCCAGATCAGGGCTTGGCCTTTTTTGGCGCGGAATGTCTGCGGCTGTATCCCGTGAGCGTCGACGAGGGCCCGCCACATCGATTCGTAGACCGACTGCGTCGGCTTGCGTTCGAGATGAGTCGCGCAAATGCCAATGTGCTCGTTCGTGAAGATCGGCCACTTGTGGCTGCCAGGGTAGTAGAGCAACGGTCCTGCGTCCTCGCCGATATCTTCGAAGGCCGTCCAGACGCCGCACATGAAGCGCTCGGGAGCAGAACTAAAGTGCACTGCATCCGTATGCATGTGCTGCTGCGTTCCGACGGGGAAATTGAGCGTTTGGAACGGCCATGCGTGCCGCCCGAAGAGTTTCTTCAGCAGATGGAGGATATGCGAGTTGGTCGCGATCCGCTTCACGTCGTCGTTGAACTTCCACGCATCCTGAATCCGAAGGCCGTCCCCGATGTTGTAACCATCATCAAACCAGTAGTCCCATTTGTATTGATCGCGCAAATCGTCCTTGATACGTTCAGCGAGCTGGTCAAACTCGGTGTCCGGGAAATCAATGATCGCGAAACCGTTGTGATGCAAATCATGGGCGATTCTCCGAATTTCTGGGTCGACTCCTTCAGCTTCGAATATTTGTGTGAAAAACGGCGACTCGACAGAAGGGACACCCGGCAACGGATTTTCGAATATTTGTGACATGTTGGTCTCCAGTCTAGTTTTTTTGGGTAATGGAAGTGTAACTTTACGGAAAGGTTCTTGTTGTATAGGGGGTAACACCTAGTGCTGCGACCAGGCCTTCGGGCGTTACATGCATCGGCCAAGCGGGGAAAACGGTAGGCGGTGATCCTGCGGCCGGACGACCGGGGGGGAGTAGCTGACGACGTCGAACGTCGAAGCCGCGCGGGCAATGCTCCGGCTCTATCCAGCGGAGGCCATGGTTACGGAGCCACAGTAGCTTTTGATTGCCCCAAAAACGCACTTAACAGGATTTTCATGAATGCCGGACAAGATACGTCAAGATGAGATTGTTCTCTTCACTTATCACTGCCATACCGTGTCCTAGTTGCGCGAATTCCACGCGATTATCAACAGATCGTGCTATTCGTGTAAGCGACCTTGACCGGATGGTCGGGGTGGAGTAGAAATTCATTGCAATGGCCGTGTCTTTCCAAAGGCCGTTACGTTATATCGCTTCTTGAATTTCTTGTGGCTTTCGTTTGATCGATTTGTCTTGATTTGACCAGTGTTAAGAAATTGAATTTTGGATGGCCGCTTGGGGTGGGCGATCTGCATAAGCGAGGGAGGGTCAATGAAAAAGCTGGCGATTTTTTTGTCTTTGGTTTTTATTCATGCTTCTGGAATCTGCCAAACATATACAAAGGATAATGGCGTAATCCATGTCGAGCTTAATGGGTATGGTTACCCAATGATAACAAATTTCAAAATATTGGGTGCTACGGCAGTACCGCACGATAACGCTGGTGCTGATTTCCAGATGACCGCCAGAAGCGCGCAGGGTAATGCCTATAATCCAACGCAAGGCGGAGACTGCCGTGGGAACCCGTCGCTCCTGAACGGAATTTTGGAGAATTGGAATGGGGCCTCAATTGGGGTGCCCGCTCAAAACGGAATTTTGCTGGGTGTGCAGCCTCGAAATTATAATGATCCCAGCAGCGGAGACCAAGGATGTGCCGGAAATGGTGCCCTGCTGCCGTATCAGTTTAATTTTGGCGTTACCATTGGAGATGGCGTATCTCTTCCAAAAGAAGCGATGGTGGTTGATATGTCAATTCAAAAATTGACCGGCGGGCAGGATATTATTCAATATGCGTCCGAGTTGCCGGCGATTTTTGCGAGCGCCTCATTCATGCGCTATGCATATTACGCAGATACAAATGGTGGAATATTGCCGTACTCGGTCTCTGTAAATGGCGCATACACTAACGATATCACCCAGTGGCCTGCTCTTGTAAACTATTCTGGAGTAGGGAGGGCGGTGATTCTCTGCTCTATACCAAATGCCACAAATAATTCTGGGCAGGGTGTGTGCATGGCTATTTACTCAAATTTCGACACGGCGTTTTATCTGAGTCATCGATTTGGATCGACGAATGAGTTGTCATATTTCACTATGGTCGGAAAATCCGATCCCTCTGCAACGATAGCTGATAACTCTTGGCATTCTTTAAGAAGATTCATTCTTGTTGGTAATATCTCAACCATTCAGGGGCTTGTTGGTGAAATTTCCCCGTTTGCGACGAGTAATTCAAATTGGTGACGGGCGTGGCGCTGTTTTCTGGGCGTTAAGAGAGCGAGACACGTTGCTTGCTGAGTCGAAGTGAGAGGGCTGGACAGCCTGTGCCCCGAACGCTGAGTCGTTTCCTTGCCTGCTCGTGCCAAGCGCGGGTAGGCATTTTTATGGTCCATACATTGTTGACGCTGCGGTTGTGAACTCAACTGGATCACGCCGCCGTAGTGGTCTCTGCTATGAGGTCGCTGATGAAGATCAGATTGAACCTTTGGCTCGAGCGCGAGTTCTTTCCACCGCCCGCGATGCGGACGGCCTCGCGATGGATCAAGCAGGGGAAGATCTACCTACTTCCCATCAAGGTCGGTAACGTGTACTACGTCGAAGAGAAAGCCATCTACCAGGAAGGAAATCGGCCGTTGAGATTGGCCGAGCGCCTGGCGCTCGAAGAAATCGAAGAGCGGAACAAGTCCAAACGAGCCAAATGATCATGCCGGCTGTGTCGCCGGCATGCGGCATTTCTATCAAGTCATGCTCGCGAAGAGACTGGCGGCCGCTCGCTTCACCAGATAGCTCTGCAACGTCGTCGCCTCGACGCTTGATAGCGAAAACTGGATTGTCCCTTCGCGCATCAATACCAAGCTTCCGTCGTTTGTCACGGCGCATGCGAATCCCGCCGGCCCGATCTTCGGGAGCGGCGTCGTAACATGGGGTGCTGCTGGGGCAGGCTTCGCGACGCCCGGCTTACGCTTTGTTTTCAGTCGCTTAGTGTCGAATACACTGGTACGTGCATCGTCCGATTTCGCGATTGGGATGACGTTCTGCACGTCGACGATTTTCTGTTGAACACGTTCTACGGCGTCTGGCGGAACATCATCGGCCATGTAATGAGCGTTCATCGTCGTTCCGTTACGGACGATGCGCTCAACCAGCACGCGACCTGCTCGTACCTCTGGCCAGACTGCGCCGGAGACTTTCGTGGAATTTTCCAGCTCGAGCTTTTCCGCGATTTCCGCTGACGTGATTCCCGGGTGGCGCTTGATCATTTCGACGGCTTGCATGCGACGGCTAAGCTGCTCCTTCTTCGACTTCATCATCATGGCTCCTGTGTGAGTCTGCGTCCTCGTAACGCAGGGTCAACAGGATATTTTTTCGCGGAGATCAACGTGATGGAATCGTTCGACTGGATTGAGCCAATGATCAGGACAATCAATTTGCGCATCTACCAGTGCGGTGGCGGTTGGGCATAGCAGGATGAAGGTATAGGCCGCTATACGGAGCGATAGAGAATCTATACGCCTTCGTATAGTGTCCTAAACGTTCGGCGAATCACCACCGACACAAGCGATCAGAAGCAGTGCTATTTTTTGTGACGCCGCTCGATAGGGGGGACGTCGGAGCGGGGCAGTCTTTGGGAATCAGGCTGGTCCCCCCGACAGGAATCGAACCTGTATCTAGCGCTTAGGAGGCGCTTGTTCTATCCATTGAACTACGGGGAGAGCCATATCCGGGCATTCGCGCAAGAGATGGCGAACCGGACGGCGGTGTGGACAGCGCGCAGAGTATAGCAAACGCGCGGCGCGTCGGCGGGGCGGAATGCACCTCCGACGCGCGTATCGCGTGACCAACCGCGATCGAAACAGAAAATCAGAAATCGACGACGACGAAATCTTCCTTGCCCACGTCGCACAGCGGGCAGCGCCAGTCGGCGGGAATGTCGGCGAAACGCGTGCCGGCCGGGATACCCTCGTCGGGCAGCCCTTCCGCTTCGTTGTAGACCCACCCGCAAATCAGGCAGACCCAGCTCTGGTATTCGGTTACTTCGCTCATGTTGCGCTCGGGATAATGAAAATTCGGCGATGCCGTCCGCAGCGTGGCCGCCGGACGAAAGGCGCAATGGTACCGGAATTTCGCCTAACGCCTGCGCAACGTCGTTTTAAACGTACGCATCGCGAACAACCGGCGCCGTCGCGTCGGTCGGGCATGCAGTGTATGCTTCGTGGGCCTGTCAATCTGAAGGAGGAAACGATGCTCAACAGAAAGTGGATCGCGGGTGTAGTCTGTGTCGCGGCGCTGGCCGTATCGACGCTCGCGCGCGCCGAGGCGCGTGTGTTCTTCGTCGAGCCGCAGGACGGCGCGACGGTGTCGAGCCCCGTACACGTGAAGTTCGGTCTCGAAGGCATGGCGCTCAAGCCGGCCGGCGACATGACCCCGGATACCGGTCACCATCATCTGCTGATCGACGGCAAGCCGGTGCCGAAGGGCGACGTGATCCCGGCGACCGACCATTCGCTGCATTTCGGCAAGGCCCAGACCGAAACCGACGTGAAGCTGCCGCCTGGCCAGCACACGCTGACGCTGCAGCTCGGTGACGGCGCGCACCGTTCGTACGGTCCCGAACTGAGCTCGACGATCACGATCAACGTGAAGTAACCGTACGTCCCGCGCCGGCGCTCGCCGCGCCGTGCACGGGATCGGCCGATCGGCCGGCCGCGGGCATCCGGCCGGCGTTCGGCCGTTTACGCGGGCACGTAAACGGCGATTGGCACCAAAGCGAAAAACCGCCCGCAACCCGCTCACGGCACCGCGCCGACGCACTTCAAGCGCCACCTGCGGCGCTCGTCCATCCAGCCAAGCCGATACCGGCCCGCGCGCCCGGTACAATGGGCGCTTCCGATTTCTCTCTTCGCCGTCTCCCCATGTCGCTCTATTCCATTACCGGCGCGCAGCTCGCGTTCGGTCACGTCGCGTTGCTCGATCACGCGGATTTCTCGCTGGAAGCCGGCGAGCGGGTCGGCCTGATCGGCCGCAACGGCGCGGGCAAGTCGTCGCTGCTGAAGATCGTCGCCGATCTCGCGAAGCCCGACGACGGGCTGGTCACGCGCCAGCAGGAGCTCGTGACGGTCTACGTGCCGCAGGAGCCCGAGTTCGAGCCGGGCGCGACGGTGTTCGACGCGGTCGCGTCGGGGCTCGCGCACACGCGCGAACTGCTCGAAGAATACGATTCGATCGCGCACCGCCTCGCGGAGATCCCGGAGGGCGCCGAGCACGATGCGCTGCTCGCGCGGATGAACGCGCTGCAGTCGTCGCTGGACGCGCACGACGCGTGGAACTGGCGCACGCGCGTGTCGATGACGCTGGCGCAGATCGGCCTGCAGGACGTCGACGCAAGCGTCGACGCGCTGTCGGGCGGGATGCAGAAGCGCGTCGCGCTGGCGCGCGCGCTGGTGCTGCAGCCCGACGTGCTGCTGCTCGACGAACCAACCAACCACCTCGACTTCGACGGCATTCGCTGGCTGGAAGAGCTGCTCGTCGCGCAGCGCGCGGGCCTGCTGTTCATCACCCACGATCGCGCGTTCCTCGACCGCGTCGCGACGCGCATCGTCGAGCTCGATCGCGGTCGGCTGCTGTCGTATCCGGGCAATTTCTCGGCATACCAGACGCGCAAGGCGCAGCAGCTCGAAGTCGAGCGCGTGGAGAACGAGAAGTTCGACAAGCTGCTCGCGCAGGAAGAAGTGTGGATTCGCAAGGGAGTCGAAGCGCGCCGTACGCGCAGCGTCGGCCGCATCGCGCGGCTCGTGCAGATGCGCAACGAGCGCGCGGAGCGCCGCAATGCGCAGGGCAACGTGAAGCTCGATGTCGCGCAGGGCGAGAAGTCCGGCAAGATCGTCGCGGAGCTGACCGACGTGACGAAGCGCTACGGCGGCCGCACGGTGGTCGACCGCTTCTCGACGACGGTCATGCGCGGCGACAAGATCGGCTTCGTCGGCCCGAACGGCGCCGGCAAGACGACGTTGCTGAAGCTGATCCTCGGCGACCTGAAGCCCGACGAAGGCACGGTGCGCACCGGCACGAACCTGCAGGTCGCGTATTTCGACCAGATGCGCGCGCAGCTCGACCAGGAGAAGAGCCTCGCGGATACGATCAGCCCGGGGAGCGAATGGGTCGAGATCGGCGGCGTGCGCAAGCACGTGATGAGCTACCTCGGCGATTTCCTGTTCGCGCCGGAACGCGCGCGTTCGCCAGTGAAGTCGCTGTCGGGCGGCGAGCGCAACCGGCTGCTGCTCGCGCGCCTGTTCGCGCGCCCGGCCAACGTGCTGGTGCTCGACGAACCGACCAACGACCTCGACATCCCGACGCTCGAACTGCTCGAAGAGCTGCTGGCGGACTACGACGGCACGGTGCTCTTGGTCAGCCACGATCGTGCGTTCCTCGACAACGTCGTGACGTCGGTGATCGCGGCGGAGGGCGACGGCAAGTGGCGTGAATATGTCGGCGGCTTCACCGACTGGCAGATCCAGAGCGAGCGCTCGGAGCAGCTCGCGCAGCAGGAAGCGGCGAAGCGCGCGGTCAAGGAAGCGGCGCCCGCGAAGGACGAGCCGGCGAAGAGCGCGGCCGGCCGCAACGCGCAGCGCACGGTGAAGCTGTCGTTCAACGAGCAGCGCGAGCTCGATTCGCTGCCTGAGAAGATCGCCGCGCTCGAAGCGGAGCAGAAGACGATCAACGCGCAGCTCGAGGACGGCGCGATTTTCGCGAAGGACCCGCAGGAAGGCACGCGCCTGACCGAGCGGTTCGCGGCGATCGACGACGAGTTGCTCGCCGCGCTCGAACGGTGGGAAACGCTCGAGGCGAAGCGCAAGCCGGTGTGACGCGCGCGGTGCGCGCCGATCCCGCGATTGGCGCGCCACGCGGAACCAGTAAAATACCGCGCGTCCAGGGCAGCGCCGCACACGCCGCGCGCCCGCTTTCGGAGCAGTCCAAGCACACCGTTGTTTCGATTCGCTTTTTTACGGAACTCAACGTTTTGTCCACGACGTTATCCACACGAGGTGTGGACAACGTCCCGATGAATGACGAAATTCAGCGCCTATGTCAACGAAGAAACCCAGCGCGGCCTATAGCGAAGCATCGATCAAGGTGCTCAAGGGTCTTGAGCCGGTCAAGCAGCGGCCCGGCATGTACACCCGTACCGAGAATCCGCTGCACATCATCCAGGAAGTCATCGACAACGCGTCCGACGAAGCGCTCGGCGGCTACGGCAAGCAGATCACGGTCACGCTGCATGCCGACCAGTCGGTCTCGGTCGAAGACGACGGCCGCGGCATCCCGTTCGGCATGCATCCCGAAGAAGGCGTGCCGGTCGTCGAGATCGTGTTCACGCGCCTGCATGCGGGCGGCAAGTTCGACAAGGCCGCAGGCGGCGCCTATACGTTCTCGGGCGGCCTGCACGGGGTCGGCGTGTCGGTCACGAACGCACTCGCGACGCGTCTCGACGTGACGGTGTGGCGCGACGGCAAGATCGCCGAACTCGGCTTCGCCGACGGCGACGTCGTGAAGCCGCTGTCCACGCAAGGCGCGGGCCGCGGCGAGAAGAAGTCCGGCACGCGCGTGCAGGTGTGGCCGAATCCGAAGTACTTCGATTCGCCGAACCTGCCGCTCGGCGAGCTGCAGCGCCTGCTGCGCTCGAAGGCCGTGCTGCTGCCGGGCGTCGAAGTCGTGCTCGTCAACGAAAAGACGGGCGAGCGCCAGACGTGGAAGTATGAAGACGGCCTGCGCGGCTACCTGCTCGACGAAATGAACGGCAGCGAGCTGCTGATCCCGCTGTTCGAAGGCGAGCGCTTCGCCGATTCGCGTTCGACCGACGAAACCTTTGCCGAGGGCGAGGGCGCGTCGTGGGTCGTCGCATGGAGCGAGGAAGGCTCGCTCGTGCGCGAGTCGTACGTGAACCTCATCCCGACGCCGGCCGGCGGCACCCACGAGTCGGGCCTGCGCGACGGTCTCTACCAGGCCGTGAAGAGTTTCGTCGAACTGCACAATCTGCAGCCGAAGGGCGTGAAGCTGCTCGCGGAAGACGTGTTCGCGCGCGTGTCGTTCGTGCTGTCCGCGAAGGTGCTCGATCCGCAGTTCCAGGGGCAGATCAAGGAGCGGCTGAACAGCCGCGACGCGGTGAAGCTCGTGTCGTCGTTCTCGCGTCCGGCGCTCGAACTGTGGCTGAACCAGCACGTCGAGCACGGCAAGAAGCTCGCCGAACTCGTGATCAAGCAGGCGCAGGCGCGCACGCGCGCCGGCCAGAAGGTCGAGAAGCGCAAGAGCTCGGGCGTCGCGGTGCTGCCAGGCAAGCTGACCGATTGCGAGACGGAAGATATCGCGCGCAACGAACTGTTCCTCGTCGAGGGCGACTCGGCGGGCGGCTCCGCGAAGATGGGCCGCGACAAGGAATACCAGGCGATCCTGCCGCTGCGCGGCAAGGTGCTGAACACGTGGGAAACCGAGCGCGACCGCCTGTTCGCGAACAACGAGGTGCACGACATCTCGGTCGCGATCGGCGTCGATCCGCACAGCCCCGACGACACCGTCGACCTGTCGAACCTGCGCTACGGCAAGATCTGCATCCTGTCGGACGCGGACGTCGACGGCTCGCACATCCAGGTGCTGCTGCTCACGCTGTTCTTCAAGCATTTCCCGCAACTGATCGAGCGCGGCCACGTGTACGTCGCGCGTCCGCCGCTGTTCCGCGTCGACGCGCCCGCGCGCGGCAAGAAGCCCGCGCAGAAGCTCTATGCGCTCGACGACGGCGAGCTCGAGGCGATCCTCGACAAGTTGCGCAAGGACGGCGTGCGCGACACGCAGTGGAGCATCAGCCGCTTCAAGGGCCTTGGCGAAATGAGCGCCGAGCAGCTGTGGGACACGACGATGAATCCCGATACGCGCCGCCTGATGCCGGTGAAGCTCGGCGAGCTCGACTACGAGGCGACCGTCGCGCGGATGACGATGCTGATGGGCAAGGGCGAGGCAGCCGCGCGGCGCGGCTGGCTCGAGGAAAAGGGTAACGACGTCGAAGCGGATATTTAGTGCAGTGTTCGACGCCAATCGGCACCGATGCGCTGCGCCTTCGCGCCCGTGGCGGCGTCGCAAATCCTCGCGATGCGTCTGGCATCGCTGCGGTTTGCTTCTTGCCACGAACGCGAATCCGCTGGCGCATCAGCACCGCTTGACATCGAACACTGCACGGCCGCTTCCGCGCGGCCGGGCATGACGCCCGGCCCGGCCTCACGCCACTTACGAATACGGAATTCAGATGGACGACAATACTTCCGATCTCTTTGCCAGCCCCGACGCGCCCGAGAGCGACGCGCTGACGCTCGGCAACTACGCGGAGCAGGCGTATCTCAGCTACGCGGTCAGCGTCGTGAAGAGCCGCGCGCTGCCCGACGTGTGCGACGGCCAGAAGCCGGTGCAGCGCCGGATCCTGTTCGCGATGAACGAAATGGGCCTGGGGCCCGACGCGAAGCCGGTGAAGTCGGCGCGCGTGGTCGGCGACGTGCTCGGTAAATACCACCCGCACGGCGACCAGTCGGCATACGACGCGCTCGTGCGGCTCGCGCAGGATTTCTCGCTGCGCTACCCGCTGATCGACGGGCAGGGCAACTTCGGCTCACGCGACGGCGACGGCGCGGCGGCGATGCGTTACACGGAAGCGCGCCTCACGCCGATCGCGAAGCTGCTGCTCGACGAGATCGACCAGGGCACGGTCGACTTCATGCCGAACTACGACGGCTCGTTCGAAGAGCCGAAGACGCTGCCGAGCCGCATGCCGTTCGTGCTGCTGAACGGCGCGTCGGGCATCGCGGTCGGCCTCGCCACCGAAATCCCGTCGCACAACCTGCGCGAAGTCGCGGCGGCGGCGGTCGCGTTGATCCGCAATCCGAAGCTCACGCACGCGGAGCTGATGAACCTGATTCCCGGCCCGGATTTCCCCGGCGGCGGCCAGATCATCTCGAGCGACACCGAAATCGCGGCGGCGTACGAAACGGGCCGCGGCAGCCTGAAGGTGCGCGCGAAATGGAAGATCGAGGATCTCGCGCGCGGCCAGTGGCAGCTCGTCGTGACCGAGCTGCCGCCGAGCACGTCGGGCCAGAAGGTGCTCGAAGAAATCGAGGAACTGACCAACCCGAAGCTCAAGCTCGGCAAGAAGACGCTGACGCCCGAACAGCTCAACACGAAGAAGGCGATGCTCGACCTGCTCGACGCGGTGCGCGACGAGTCGGGCAAGGAAGCGGCGGTGCGGCTCGTGTTCGAGCCGAAGTCGCGCACGATCGACCAGACGGAATTCGTGAACACGCTGCTCGCGTACACGAGCCTCGAATCGAACGCGACGCTGAACCTCGTGATGATCGGCGCCGACGGCCGGCCGGGCCAGAAGGGCCTGCTGACGATCCTCGACGAATGGGTGAAATTCCGCCAGCTGACGATGACGCGCCGGTGCCGCCATCGTCTCGCGAAGGTCGACGACCGCATCCACATCCTCGAAGGGCGGATGATCGTCTTCCTGAACATCGACGAGGTGATCCGCATCATCCGCGAGTCGGACGAGCCGAAGGCCGCGCTGATGAGCGCGTTCGGCCTCAGCGAGCGGCAGGCCGAGGACATCCTCGAAATCCGCCTGCGCCAGCTCGCGCGGCTCGAGAAGATCAAGATCGAGAAGGAACTCGACGCGCTGCGCGACGAAAAGGCGAAGCTCGAGGAACTGCTCGCGAACGAAAGCGCGATGAAGCGGCTGATGATCAAGGAGATCGAGGCCGATGCGAAGCAGTACGGCGACGATCGCCGCACGCTGATCCAGCAGGAAAAGCGCGCGACGTTCGAGGCGAAGGTGGTCGACGAGCCGGTGACGGTCGTCGTGTCGCAGAAGGGCTGGGTGCGTGCGCTGAAGGGCCACGGGCTCGATCCGGCCGGCTTCACGTTCAAGGCGGGCGACCACCTGTACGCGGCGTTCCAGTGCCGCACGCCGGATCGCCTGATCGCGTGGGGCAGCAGCGGCCGCGTGTATTCGGTCGACGTGTCGGTGCTGCCGGGCGGGCGCGGCGACGGCGTGCCGGTCACGTCGCTGATCGAGCTCGAATCGGGCTCGCACCTGATGCACTACTACGCGGCGCCGGCCGACCAGCAACTGCTGCTCGCGTCGAGCAACGGCTTCGGCTTCCTCGCGAAGGTCGGCGACATGGTGAGCCGCCTGAAGGCCGGCAAGTCGTTCATGACGATCGATGCGGGTGCGGTGCCGCTCGCGCCGATGCCGGTGCTGCCGAACGCGACGCAGGTCGCGTGCCTGTCGAGCGGCGGGCGCTTGCTGGTGTTCGGGATGGACGAGATGAAGACGCTGTCCGGCGGCGGGCGCGGCGTGATCCTGATGGCGCTCGACGACAAGGAAACGCTCGTGCAGGCACTCGCGATCGATCCGTCCGGCGTCGTGCTGATCGGCACTGGCCGCGGCGGCAAGGTGCAGGACGACACGCTGTCGTATGCCGGGCTCGCGCCGCACATCGGCAAGCGCGCCCGCAAAGGCCGCGCGCCGGACACGAAGCTCAAGGTCGTCACCGAGTTGCGTCCGCTGCTCGGCTGACGCCGCGCGGTCGATCGGGTCGCCCGGTTCATCCGGTTCATTCGGTTCGGCCGCGATCGAAGGCCGCACGTCCGCTTCGGCAGGCGGGCGGCTTTTTCTTTTCTGGCTGGTGGATTCGGGTAAGCAAGCGTGGCGCTGTCACGCGGAATTTGCAAAATAGTGTGAAATCGCTCTGAGGGTCCGAACCGCCGCGCGGCTGGCGAGTCGAACGTCGCTTGATGCCGCGTGCGACGCGGCCGTTCGCTGCACCCCATTCATCACAGGATCGTCCCCATGTCCCACGCCGTTGCCGTCGCGCTGTTTCTTCACCTGCTGGCCGTCGCCGTGTGGGTGGGCGGGATGGTCTTCGCGCACTTCTGCCTGCGCCCCGCACTGTCCGACCTGTCGCCGCAGCTGCGGCTGCCGCTGATCGAAGGCGTGTTCGGCCGCTTCTTCAACTGGGTTTCAGGGGCCGTGATCGTGATCCTGCTGTCCGGCGGCTTCCTGCTGACGAGCTTCGGCGGCGCGCATGCGACGTGGTCGCTGCACGCGATGGCCGGGCTCGGCGTCGTGATGATGTTGATCTTCGGGCACATCCGCTTCGCGCTGTTCCCGCGCATTCGCCGTGCGGTGCAGGCGCAGAACTGGCCGGACGGCGCGCGCGCGGTGAACGCGGTGCGCCTGCTCGTCGTCGTGAACCTCGTGCTCGGCGTCGTCACGATCGGCGCGGCCGTGCTGTCGCGCGGTTTCTGACCGGCTGGCGCCAGCCCTCAGCCCTCCGTCCCTGGCAGGCTCGACGGCACACGCGCCGCTACGCGGCCAGCATCGCGTCGAGCAGCCATGACCCGGCCGGCCCGAGCGGCCGGTTGCGCGACCAGACCGCATCCACCCGCACGCGGCGCGGCCAGCCGCGCGCATGCAGCTCGCACAGGCGGTCGCGCGCGAAGTGCTCGACCATCCAGCGCGGCAGTTCCGCCCAGCCGAACCCCAGCACCGCCATCTCCAGCAGCATCAGGTAGCTCGGCGCGAGCCAGTGCTGCGTGCCGACGACGATCCGGTCGTCGGTGCCGCGGCCTTCCGTTTTCACGTAGGTATTGAGTCGCAGTTCGCGCACGTCGCGCAGCGCCGCGTGCGGCACCTCGGCGTCGCCATATGCGGTGAGCGCGTGCGTGCGGCCGACGAACAGCCCGATCTCCGATTCCTCCGCCACGGTCGCCGCGCCGATATCGGCCGGGTAGGTCGCGCGCGCGGCCATCAGCCCGAGTTGCGCGCGGCCTTGCTGGATCAGGTCGAGGACGTCGTCGTGCTCGGCGATCTGGCATTCGAGCTCGAGCGCCGGAAAGCGCCGTTCGAGCGCCATCAACGTCTCTTCGTAGCGCTTCGACTGGTACGTATCGGAGACGACGAGCGTGAGCCGCGCTTCCTCGCCGTGCGCGAGCCGGGCGGCCGTGCGGTCGATCGCCGCGCTGGCCTCGAGCGCGCGCTGCACGTGCGGCAGCAGCGCGCGGCCGGCGTCGGTGAGCGTCGGCGCGCGCGTCGAGCGATCGAACAACTGCACGCCGAGATCGATTTCGAGATTCGCGATCGCTTCCGATACGGTCGACTGGCGCTTGCCGAGCTTGCGTGCGGCGGCCGTAAACGAGCCGAGCAGCGCCGCTTCGGCGAATGCGAGCAGGGCTTCCGGGGCGTGGTGCAAGCAGGGCTCCTGGCAGCGTTATATCGGTAAAACCGATGATATTAAACTGGTTTCATACGGTTGTGCCGATCAAAATGGCCGACATGGATCAGGTAACGCATTGGAGCGAATCATGAAACGGATCAACAAAACGGTGACGGAACGGCTGCTGCACGCGCTGACGTTCGAACTGGTGGCGATCGCGCTGTGCGCGCCGATCGGCGCATGGCTGCTCGACATGCCGGTATCGCACGTCGGCGTGCTGACGGTGATGGTGTCGCTGATCGCGATGGCGTGGAACATGACGTTCAACACGCTGTTCGACCGCTTCGAGCGCCGGGCCGGGTTGTCGCGCACGCTCGGCATGCGGGTGGCGCACGCGGTGACGTTCGAGCTGGGCCTCGTCGCGATGGTGGTGCCGGTTGCCGCGTGGTGGCTGAACGTGAGCCTCGTCGAGGCGTTGCTGCTCGACCTCGGTATCGTGCTGTTCTTCCTGCCTTACACGTTCTGCTTCAACCTCGCGTACGACGCGCTGCGCGCCCGCTGGATGGCACGCCGGGTTACGGTGCAGGCAGGTTGAGCGGGTGAGGCGGACCAGACCGGACAGGGCGACGGCCGGCGCCCGTCAGCGCGCGGCCCACAGCCACACGCTGCACACCACGGCGACCGCGCCGTACACGGCATAGACAGGCACCTTGAAGCGCGTGAAGCACAGCGTGGCGAACGCGCCCGTCAGCCAGTAAACCGGGTCGGCCGGCTCTCGATGCAGGATTTTCACGACGGCGACCACGAGAAAGCCGGTCGTCGCCGCGCGCAGCAGGCGCATCCCGTGTTCGAAGCGCGAATGGCGCTTGAGCCGGAGCAAATGGTTCTGCGCAAACACGACAAGGCATCCCGACGGAATGAACAGCGCGGCGGTGGCGAGCAGCGCGCCGACCCAGCCGTCGGTCAGATAGCCGAGAAACGGCACCACGTTCAGCAACGGCCCCGGCGCGACCGGCGACAGCGCGAACGCCAGCGTGAAGTCGTGATCGGAGATGCCGGTCGCCGGTGAGACGAACAGCGTCTTGAGCACCGGCAGCGCGGAGAAGCCGCCGCCGAACAGCGTCATGCCGGCACCCGCGAGGCGCGGCCATAGCAATTCCGCCTGGTAATCGCCGGGTAGCGGCACCGCGAACAGCACGACGAGCACGCCGAGCAGCACGAGCAGGGTGCGGTCGCGCTTCGACAGCGTGAAATCGACCGTGTCGCGCTGCGGCGGCCCCGTCAGCCAGCCGGCTGCAAACGCGGCGAACAGAATCCCGACGAAAGCAGCCGGACTATGCGCGAAAGCGAGCAGAATCGTCGATAGCGCGGCGATCGCCTGTTCGAGTCGCGTGCGCGCGAGCGAGCGCACCTGCTTGACCCACGTGACGCCGATCAGCGCGGCGAGCACCATGCCGAAGTGATTGATCAGCATCGGCGCGGCAAGCGAGCGCACGAGCGGCGTCTGATAGAAGATCGCGAACAGCGTCATCAGGATCGAGAACGGCAGCACGCTCGCAATGCCGGCGACCCACGCGCCGGCACGGCCATGCAGCGTCTGGCCGACCTGCACGGCGACGTTGCAGCCGACGGGGCCCGGGACGAGCCACGCGAGCGCGACGAGATCGCCGAAGACGTGCGGCTCGATGCGCCGCAGCCGCTCCACGTAATGGCGTTCGAGTTGCGCCATCATAGAAAGCCCGCCCCACGAAACGGCCGAAATGCCGGCGACGACCTTGAACAAGGCCCATAGGGATGCCGGTGCCTCTTCGACACGCGCGGTCGCTTCGACTTCGACGGTTGTCATGATTGTGTGGTGGCGCAGGGCCAGATCTCTCGCGTATGGCCGTGCCGGCGGCCCGCCGACACGTCGGCCCTCCCGATTGTCCGCTGCGCATCATGACACTGCCATGCGCGAAAACGCTAGTTAATGAACTGAGCGATCGGATCGGAAAACGAAATAATTGCGGCGTCGCACAACGCGCGCCCACCTGCAGCAGGGGGGGCGCTCAGGCGCCCGTGCTGCCGGTCGCGCGATGCGCGACGACATTCGGATGCTCGCCGCGCACGCCGAAGCGGGCGATCAGCGCGGGAATCGCATCGGCCGGCACCGGGCGCGAGAACAGGAAGCCCTGCGCCTCGATTTCGCCGAGCGCGGACAGCCACGTGATCTGCTCCTCGGTCTCCGTGCCCTCGACGACGACGGTCAGCCCGAGCGAGCGCGCGAGATGCACGATCGACGACACCATCACGCACACGCTGCGGTCGTTCGGAATCGCCTGCACGAACGAGCGGTCGACCTTCAGCGTATCGACGGAGAAGCGGTGCAGGTACGACAGCGATGAATAGCCGGTGCCGAAATCGTCGAGCGCGATCCGGATGCCGAGCTTTTTCAGCGCGACGATCTTCTCGGACACGAGTTCCGGATATTCCATCATCGCGGTCTCGGTGATCTCGATCTCGAGCCGGTTCGCGGGGATGCCGGTGTCCTGCAGCGCCTGCGAGATCGTCTCGATCAGGTCGCCGCGCCAGAACTGCACGGGCGAGATGTTGACCGCGAGCGTCAGCGTGTCGTGGCCTTCGTCGCGCCAGCGCGCGATCTGCTCGCACGCGGTGCGGATCACGAAGTCGCCGATCGGCACGATCAGGCCGGTCGATTCGGCGATCGAAATGAATTCGTTCGCGGAGATGACGCCGTGCTCGGGGTGATCCCAGCGTGCGAGCGCCTCGAAGCCGGTGATGGTGCGGTGCGTGAGGTCGATCTTCGGCTGGTACGCGAGGAACAGCTGCCCCTCGGCGAGCGCGACGCGCAATTGCTGTTCCCAGCGCATCAAGTGGTCGGCGCGGTGCGACAGGTGCGGCGCATAGAACTGGTAGCAGTTCTTGCCGGCGTCCTTCGCGCTGTACATCGCGAGGTCGGCCTTTTTCAGCAGGTCGATCTCGCTTTCGTTCGCGACGGTGTGCAGCGCGATGCCGATGCTCGCATGCAGCACGAACGAACTGCCGCGCACGTCGAACGGCTCGCCGAACATCCGGATGATCGCTTCCGCGAGCCGTACCGCGCGCCGCTCGACGTCGTCGCCCTTCATCACGACGACGAACTCGTCGCCGCCGATGCGCGCGAGCGAGCCTTCGTCGCCGACCGCATCGGCCAGGCGCGACGCGGTCATCTGCAGCACGATGTCGCCGGCGTTGTGGCCGAGCGTGTCGTTGACGGTCTTGAAGTTGTCGAGATCGATGAACAGCAGGCCGAGCCGCGACAGGCTCGCGGGCATCGACACGTCGTTGCGCAGCCCGCGCAGCGTCGCATAGCGGTTCGCGAGGCCGGTGAGCAGGTCGTATTCGGCGAGCTGCGTCATTTCGCGCTCGCGGCCGAGCAGCTTGCCGATCAGGCCCGTCGCGACGCCGAAGAACGCGAGCATCGCGAGCGTGATGAAGCTCGTCATCAGCAGGTAGACGTTGCGCGTGTGGGTGTAGTCCGCGAACTCTTCCGTCTGCGACAGCCCGACCATCACTGCGAGCGGGTAGCCGTCGAGGTGGCGGTACGACACGATGCGCGTCACGCCGTCGATCGGATCGATGATCGTGCCCGTCACGCGCTCGGCGATCGGGTAGACGCCCGACGCCGAAAACGCGCCCGGCGCGTTGCTCACCGAGCCCGTGCGCCGCGCGAGCACCGCGCCCGTGTCGGACACGACCGCGATCACGCCTTCCTTGCCGATGGCCGCGTTGTTGTAGAAATCGTTCGTGAAGTAGCTCGGGTCTTCCGACACCACGACGATGCCCGCGAAGCTGCCGTCCGGGTTGTTCAGGCGCCGCGTCATCTGCAGCGTCCAGTGGCTCGACACGCGGCCGAGCACGGGCTTGCTGATGAAGAGGCGGTCGTCGTTGTGCGCGAGGTGGACCTTGAAGTGCTCGCGGTCGGACAGGTTGATCGGCTGCGGATGAAGTTCGGCGGTGTTCGCGAACAGGATGCCCTTCGCGTTGACGAGCGAGACCTGGATCAGCGTGTCGCTCGGCACGACGCCTTTCTCGACGGCGCTCGCGAGATTGAAGCGCGCCGGCGATTTCTCGAATTCGAACTTGACGAAGCGGGTGATCTGGTCGACCTGGTGGATCGCCTTGACCGTATGCTGCTCGAGCGCGGACGACAGGATCGCCGCGGAGGCCGCCGCTTCCTTGTACGCGCTGTCCTTTTCGACGGACAGACGCGCGATGATCACGGCCCATAGCAGCGCGAGCGCCAGCATCCCGAGCAGCGGGATGGCGAACAGCGCACGCCGGCGCGACTTGCGCGGCGCGCGCAGCGGCCGGTTCGGCGGCGTGTGGTTGGACCGGGCGGAGCTCATCGAAGAGGGCGGCGTCCTGCTCGCGTGCGCCATCCGTCTGGATGGCCGGCTATGGTTCGGATTGTCCCGACGTCTGTTCGTTCGCGGGACGCGCAACCATGGACAGACCTCCGAAACAACGGATTAGGCCCGATATTACTGGCTGGAACGTTTTTGCGATAGTTGGGCAAAGCGTAGGGCGCCGGACGAGCCGGCGCCATCGCACATCGCGAAATGTCAGTCGGGTGACCGGAACGTGCCGTCGACGACCGTGACGACGTGGCCGCCGATCCAGGTCGTGCCGTCGTCGTCGTAGCTGACGAAGATGCGGCCGTCGCGGCCGATCGCCGTGCCCTGGCGGGCCGTATACGATTGGCCGGGGCGGCGTTCCTGGCGCGTCAGCAGCCCCGCGAGTGCGGCGTTCGCGCTGCCGGTGACGGGGTCCTCGCCGGGCGTGCCGAACTGGCCGCCCGTCATCAGGCAGCGGATCTCGAACGTCGCGGGGCCGCCTTCGGCGTGCGGCGCATAGGCGGCGAGGCCGTCCACGCCGTAGCGGTGGGTCAGTGCCGCCAGCGCGGCCGGATCGGGCGACAGGCCGATGCACGCGTCGGCCGACTTCAGCCGCGCGACCAGCCACGGTGCGCCGTTGTCCACCGCGCACGGCTCGGCATCGAGGTCGAGCGCGTCGCTGCGCAGCGCGGCGGCCAGTACCGCGTAGTCCGAACGGTCGAGCGGCGTGACGCGTGCCGGCGGCGCGGCGAACGCCCAGCGGCCGCCCTGCTCGCGCAGCGCGACCCGGCCGACCCCGCACTGCTGGATCAGCCGGCCCGGCATGCGCGGCCGCGCGCCGCTTTCCAGGAACGCATGCGCGGTGCCGAGCGTCGGGTGGCCGGCGAACGGCAGTTCGCCGCCGGTCGTGAAGATCCGCACGCGATAGTCGGCTTCCGGATCGGTCGGCGTGCAGAGGAACGTCGTTTCCGACAGGTTCGTCCAGCGGGCGATCTCGAGCATGGCGTCGTCGCCGAGCGAATCGGCGTCGAACACCACGGCAAGCGGATTGCCTTTGAACGGCACCGACGTGAACACGTCGACCTGCTTGAAGCGAACGAGACGACCGGGCATCGCGCTGCGCCCGTTACGCGACTTCGGCGATCAGTTCGATCTCGACGCACGCGCCGAGCGGGATCTGCGCGACGCCGAATGCCGAACGCGCATGCTTGCCCGCGTCGCCGAACACTTCGGCGATCAGCTCCGACGCGCCGTTCGTCACGACGTGCTGTTCGGTGAAGTCGAGCGTCGAGTTGACGAGGCTCATCAGCTTGACGATGCGCGTGACCTTGTTCAGGTCGCCGGTGTGCGCGTGCAGCGTCGCGAGCAGGTCGATCGCGATCGAGCGGGCGGCGGCCTTGCCGTCTTCCGTTTGCAGATCCGCGCCGAGCTTGCCGGCCCAGACCTTGCCGTCCTTCTTCGCGATGTGGCCCGACAGGTAGACCGTGTTGCCGCTTTGCGCGCTCATCACGTAGGCGGCGGCCGGGGCGCCGGCGGTCGGGAGCTCGATGCCGAGCGACTTCAGTTTGTCGTAGACGTTAGCCATGTGTTCGATTCCTCGTAGAGAGTCGTGACAGGAAAAAAGGGGATCAGAGGCGCTCGCGCAGCAGCTTGCCGAGGCGCGCGACGCCTTCCTCGATCTTCTCGGGCGGCACCGTCACGAACGACAGGCGCAGCGTGTTCTGCTGCGCGTTCTCCGCGAAGAACGGCGCGCCCGGCACGAAGGCGACGTGGTTGTCGACGGCCGCGGCGAGCAGCTTCATGCTGTCGATCTGCGCGGGCAGGTTCACCCAGATGAACATCCCGCCTTCCGGACGGTTCCACGTGACGCCTGCCGGCATGTGGCGCGTGAGCGCGCCGAGCATCGCGTCGCACTGCGCGCTGTACAGCTCGCGGATCGTCGGGATGTGCTCGTCGAGGAAGCCGTCCTTGATCACTTCGTGCGCGATGCGCTGCGTGAGCGTCGGCGTGTGCAGGTCGGTGGCCTGCTTGGCCTGCACGAGCTTGAAGTGGAGTTCCTCGGGCGCGATGATGTAGCCGATCCGCAGGCCCGGCGCGAGCACCTTCGAGAACGTGCCGAGATGCACGACGTGGTCGGGCGCCATCGACAGCATCGTCGGCAGCGGCTCGCCCTGGTAGTTCAGCGCGCCGTACGGATCGTCCTCCAGCACCGGGAACGGGCTCGTCTGCGCGAACGCGGCGAGCGCACGGCGGCGCTCGACGGGCAGGCGGCGGCCGGTCGGGTTCTGGAAGTTCGGCTGCGCATACAGCAGGCGCGCGCCTTGCGTGAGTTCGGGCGTGAGGCCTTCCGGCAGCAGGCCCTGCTCGTCGGTCGGCACCTGCACGTAGCGCGGCTCGTACAGCGAGAACGATTGCAGCGCGCCGAGGTAGGTCGGGGTTTCGACCAGGATCGGGCTGTTCGGGTCGATCAGCGCCTTGCCGAGCAGGTCGAGGGCCTGCTGCGAGCCGGTCGTGATCAGCACCTGCGACACGCGCACGCTGTAGCGCTCGGCGATCCACTCGCGCAGCGGCAGGTAGCCTTCGGTCGCGCTGTACTGGAGCGCGGCGGCCGGCGCATCGCGCAGCACGCGGTCGGCGGCGGCGCGCATGCGTTCGGCCGGGAACGTCGCGGGGGCGGGCAGGCCGCCGGCGAACGAGATGACCTCGGGGCGTTCCGTGACCTTCAGGATCTCGCGGATCGCCGAGCTCGTCAGCTTGCGGGCGCGTTCGGAAAGCTGCCAGTGCGGCGGATGCAGGTCGCTCGGATTCATAGTCTCCTCGTTCGGATATCGTGGTCAGTCAAGAAAGGTCGATCAGGCGGATCGCTTCGACGCCGCCGGGTGGGCGAGCGCGAGCACGATGGCGCCTTCGCGGCTGGGTGGGCACGGCCAGTCAGGCGAAACCGATCAGGCAAAACGTCCATTATGGCGCACCTCATCAGCCGGCGCGAGCGGGGCGCGGCGCCGTGGCGACCGCCGAGCGGCGCCCGAGCACCACGGTCGCGATCACGGCGGCGGCGAACAGCCACGTCGACGACGTGACCGTTTCGCCGAACAGCAGCGCGGAAAAGGCGATCGTGAAGAAAATCTGCAGCAGTTGCACCTGGCCGACGCGCGCGGTGCCGCCCATCGCGAGCCCCGCATACCAGGCGAAAAAGCCGATGAATTGCGAAAAGAGGGTCACGTAGCCGAACGCGAGCCAGGTGCGCGGCGCGAGTGGCCCCGGATGCGCGGCGTGCTGCATCCATGCGAGCCAGCCGACCGGCAGCACGAGGAACGGCGCCGACACGACGAGCGCCCAGCAGATCACCTGCCAGCCGCCGATCTGGCGCGCGAGGCGCGCGCCTTCCGCATAGCCGAGCGCGCCGATACCGACTGCGACGAGCATCAGCGCGTCGCCAGCCTGCACGGTGCCGCCGCCGTCACGTAGCGCGAACGCGATCACGAGCGCGCTGCCGGCCACCGCGCTGGCCCAGAATGCCTTCGACGGCCGCTCGTGCGACAGCCACGCCGCGTACAGCGCGACGAACAACGGCTGCAATCCGTTGACCACCGCGCCGTGCGAGGCCGGCACCGATTTCATCGCCCACGCCGAGAACACCGGGTACGCGATGATCACGCCGGCCGACGTGATCGCGAGGCTTTTCAGTTGCGCGCGGGTCGGCAGCCGCTCGCGGCGCCACCACAGCAGCAGGCCGGCCGGCACGGCGGCGGCGAGCGCGCGGCCGAGCCCGTTGAGCAGCGGGTTGAGTTCGGATACGACGATCCGCGTCATCGGCAGCGTCAGGCTGAAGATCATCACGCCGATGAGGCCGAGCAGCATGCCCCGGGTTTCGCGCGAATTCATGTCGTGGGTGTCTCCGTATTGGCGAGGTGCGTATGGTGTGACGAGCAGGGCGGCCGCGCGTGCGGCGTCAGCGCAGCGTGCGCGGGCCCTGCGGCGTGTCGAATTCGGCGACCAGCGCCGGCGGACCGTCGGTGGCTTCGACGTCGAGCAGGTGGGCGGCGCCGAGCCAGTCGAGTTGCGCGCGGATCGTATCCGCGCGTGGATGGGCGCCCTTGAGCACTTTCAGCGCGATGCCGTCGGCCGGCAGCGATTCGGCCGGATGGCGCGGGCTGTCCCACTGGATCAGCGACGGCACGAGGCCGTCGCCCGCACCCTGCCACGCGGGGAAGCTGCCGTCGTCGGGCACCGTGAGGCCCCAGCTCAGATCGCCGCGCCGCATCGCGACGACGGGCGCGATGCGGGCCGGATACTGGCGCTGCCACAGCGCAAGCTGGCGCGGGCGGTCGACGCGCGCGACCCAGTGCGCGAGAAACGGGCCCTGCTGCGCGAGCCGCGCCTGGATCGCCGGATCGTCGAGCCCGAACAGCCGCGCACGAGGCGGTTTTGCACCGTCTTCCGGCGCGGGCGCGTCGGGGTCGATCGCGATCACTTCGAGATAGAGCCCGCCCCACGCGCCGAACAGCGCATTGTGGGTCCGCATCAGCGGGTGGCGGCCGCCGCCGGCCGGTTCGATGCCGAGTGCATCGGTGACATGGCGCACGCCTTCGTCGAGGGTGCGCGCGGCAATCACGAGATGGTCGAGTGTCAGGGAGCGGGCTGGCATGAGGGTCGGTCGGAAAGCGAAAGTGTCAGGGTAGGCGAACGGCGTGCCGGGCGGGGGCTGCACCGGCCGGCGCACCGCTCGCGAGGCGCCTCGGCGTGCACTGCGCCACGTGCGGCGGGCCGGAACGGCGGCCGCACGATCGCCATTCCGGTCAACTGTAATCGTCGCTACCGGCACAGTAACGGTACAATCGGCGCGATAGCCTTCGGTACAGTTGGAGCCTGCCGCCCATGTCCACCGTCCCCCTCGCCCAGATTCCCGCGCCGCACGACACGGCCACGCTCACGCTCGTCGACCAGCTGGTCCAGTGGGCGCGGCGGCGCATCGACGAACGCGTGTTCCGTCCCGGCATGCGCATGCCGTCGATCCGCAAGCTCGCGCTCGACAAGAGCGTGTCGCGCTTCACCGTCGTCGAGGCCTACGAGCGTCTCGTCGCGCAGGGCTACCTCGACTCGCGGCGCGGCTCCGGCTTCTACGTGCGCGAGCGCACCGGCGCCGGCCCGCAGCCGGCCGATGGCGTCGCGCGCGTGGCCGAGGCCGCGCCCGTGCACAACACGATCGACGTCGTCTGGCTGCTGCGCAACATGCTGCACACGGTCAGCCCGGAGAAGGGCCCGGGCCTCGGCTACCTGCCGGGCCGCTGGCTCGACGGCGAGCTGATCACCGGCGCGCTGCGCGCGCTCGGGCGCCAGTCGGGCGCGCAGATGCTCGGCTTCGGCACCGCGCAGGGTTTCCTGCCGCTGCGCCAGCAACTGCAGACGCGCCTCGCCGAAGTCGAGATCGGCGCGAAGCCCGAACAGATCGTGCTGGTGTCGGGCATCACGCAGGCGATCGACCTGATCTCGCGGATCTACATGCGCCCGGGCGATGCGGTGATCGTCGGCGATCCGGCGTGGTTCCAGATGTTCGGCCGTTTCGCGGCGCAGGGCGCGCAACTCGTCGGGATGCCGTATACGCCCGACGGCCCCGACCTCGACGCGCTCGAAACCCTGGTGCAGATGTGGCGGCCGAAGATGCTCGTGATCAACTCGGTGCTGCAGAACCCGACCGGCACGTCGCTGTCGGCCGCGCAGGCGTTCCGGATCCTGAAGCTCGCGGAGGCCTACGACTTCCTCGTCGTCGAGGACGACGTGTACGGCGACCTGTGTCCGCCCAGCTATCCGGCCACGCGCCTCGCGAGCCTCGACCAGTTGAAGCGCGTGATCTATCTCGGCAGCTATTCGAAGACGCTCGCCGCGAACCTGCGGGTCGGCTACGTGGCCTGCGCGCCGGAGATCGCGAAGGCCATCACCGACCAGAAGATGCTGGTCGGGATGACCACGCCCGAGCTCAACGAGCGCGTGCTGTACAAGATCCTGACCGAAGGGCATTACCGGCGCCATGTCGAGCGGCTGCGCGCGCGGCTCGACGGCGTGCGCGACAAGACCGCGCGGATGCTCGAGCGCACGGGGCTCGGGCTCTTCACGATGCCGGCGGCCGGGATGTTCCTGTGGGCCGACACGGGCGTCGATTCGGACGCGCTCGCGGCGGTCGCGCACGAAGCCGGCTTCCTGCTGACGCCCGGCAGCCTGTTCTCGCCGCAGCAGTCGCCGTCCACGTGGATGCGCTTCAACGTCGCGAACTGCGGCGATCCGGCGCTGCCGGGGCTGCTGGCGGGCTATATCGACTCGGCGGTGCGGCGCGCGTCGTGACGCGGCGCGGCAGGCCGGCTCTTGAAATGGCGCGTGCCGTCCCCAGATACGCGCGCAAACCGCCGGCGCCAGGCGGTCGTCCCAGAGGGGGCCGTCCCGAACGGGCCGCCCCAACCCGGTTGTCCCAACCGGGCGTCCTTCACGGGTCCGCCGGCATCGCGCGCCGGGCGCCGGCGTCACCCTTTTCAGTTCAAGTAAGAGGAAACAGCATCCATGGCACACGAAACGATGAGCTTTCAGGCAGAGGTCAAGCAACTCCTCCACCTGATGATCCATTCGCTCTACAGCAACAAGGAAATCTTCCTGCGCGAACTGGTGTCGAATGCGTCCGACGCGGCCGACAAGCTGCGTTTCGAAGGGCTCGCGGACAACGCGCTGTACGAGAACGATCCGAACCTGCGCATCCGCATCGGCTACGACAAGGCCGCCCGCACGATCACGATCGACGACAACGGCATCGGCATGAGCCGCGACGAGGCGATCGCGAACCTCGGCACGATCGCGCGTTCGGGCACCAAGGAATTCTTCACGAAGCTGTCGGGCGACCAGCAGAAGGACGCGGCGCTGATCGGCCAGTTCGGCGTGGGCTTCTACTCGGGCTTCATCGTCGCCGACAAGATCACCGTCGAAACGCGTCGCGCGGGCCTGCCGGCGAACGAAGCCGTGCGTTGGGAAAGCGCGGGCGAGGGCGATTTCACGATCGACGCGATCGAGCGCGCGCAACGCGGCACGACGATCACGCTGCACCTGCGCGAAGGCGAGGACGACCTGCTGTCGTCGCACCGCCTGAAGTCGATCATCCAGAAGTATTCCGACCACATCGCGCTGCCGATCCTGATGCGCAAGGAAGAGTGGGATCAGGAAAAGGGCGAGATGGTCCTGAAGGACGAGGACGAAACCATCAACCAGGCGAGCGCGCTGTGGACGCGTTCGAAGAGCGACGTCACCGACGAGCAGTACACGCAGTTCTACCAGCACATCGCGCACGATCACCAGGACCCGCTCACGTGGACGCACAACCGCGTCGAGGGCCGCAGCGAATACACGCAGCTGCTGTTCGTGCCCGCGCACGCGCCGTTCGACCTGTGGAACCGCGACTATCGCGGCGGCCTGAAGCTGTACGTGAAGCGCGTGTTCATCATGGACGACGCCGAACAGCTGCTGCCGCAATACCTGCGCTTCGTGAAGGGTGTGGTCGATTCGGCCGACCTGCCGCTGAACGTGTCGCGTGAAATCCTGCAGGAAAGCCGCGACGTGAAGGCGATCCGCGAAGGCGTGACCAAGCGCGCGCTGTCGATGCTCGAGGAGCTCGCGAATGCGGAAGACGATGCCGGCAAGGAGAAGTACAAGACGTTCTGGGGCGCGTTCGGCCAGGTGCTGAAGGAAGGCCTCGGCGAGGATCACGCGAACCGCGAGCGCATCGCGAAGCTGCTTCGCTTCGCATCGACGCATGGCGACACCGACGCGCAGGACGTGTCGCTCGCCGACTACGTGTCGCGCATGAAGCCCGAGCAGAGCAAGATCTACTACGTGACCGCCGATACGTGGCAGGCCGCGAAGAACAGCCCGCATCTGGAGGTGTTCCGCAAGAAGGGTGTCGAGGTGCTGCTGCTGACCGATCGCGTCGACGAATGGATGCTGTCGTTCCTGCATGAATTCGACGGCAAGCCGCTCGCCAGCGTGGCCCGCGGCGACCTCGATCTCGGCGAGCTGAACGACGAGGAGAAGAAGGCGCAGGAGCAGGCCGGCGAGGCGATCAAGCCGGTCGTCGAGAAGATGAAGGAAGCGCTCGGCGACAAGGTGAAGGAAGTGCGCGTCACGTTCCGCCTGACCGATTCGCCGTCGTGCCTCGTCGCGGACGACAACGACATGAGCGGCTACCTGCAGCGGATGCTGAAGGCGGCCGGCCAGAACGCGCCGGCGATGCAGCCGATCCTCGAGATCAATCCCGAGCACGCGCTCGTGAAGCAACTGAACGCCGACAGCGCCGATTTCGGCGACTGGTGCCATCTGCTGTTCGATCAGGCGCTGCTGGCCGAAGGCGGCATGCTCGACGATCCGGCGAGCTTCGTGAAGCGGACCAACGCGCTGCTGCTGTCGCGCGCCGCGTGAACGCGCGCATGCGATTCGACGGTGGGCAGGCCGGCTGGCGCGAGACGCCACGGCCTGGCTGCACGCTCGACCAGCGCGACTGGCTGACGCGCGGCGGATCGCTGACCGCGCACCTCGCGCGGCTCGGCCGCGTGAACGTGCGGGTGACGCGCGAGGCCGTCGACCGCCCGTGGTTCGACGAGCCGGACGCGCTCGCCAGTTCGCCGCGCGCGCCGATGTGGGTGCGCGAGGTGATCCTGTCGGTCGACGGCATGCCGTACGTCGCCGCGCACAGCATCGCGCCGCTCGCGGCCAGCAAGGGCGTGTGGCAGGCGATGCGGCGGCTGCGCACGCGACCGCTCGCGGAGCTGCTGTACAGCGATCCGCAGGTCGAGCGCTCGGCGCTCGTGAGCCGGCGCGTGATCGCCGGCCATCCGCTGTATGCGCTCGCGAGCCATGCATTGCTGGGCGCGCGGGCGCCGCATGCGTTCGTCGCGCGACGCTCGGTGTTCCAGCGTCACGGCAAGCCGCTGATGGTCACCGAGTGCATGCTGCCGGCGCTGTGGCGCCACCTCGATGCGCACGGCGACGGGCCGCGGTCCGTCGGGTCGCACGGAGGCGCGTGATGCTGCAAGGGTTTCCGCCGGTCGTCGCGCCGAATACGCACACGATGATCCTCGGCAGCTTTCCGGGCGAGGCGTCGCTCGACGCCGCGCAGTACTACGCGCATCCGCGCAACCAGTTCTGGCGGCTGCTCGGCGCGGTGCTCGGCGAGCCGTCGCTGCATGAGCTGCCGTACGACGCGCGGCTCGAGCGCGTGCTGTCGCACGGCATCGGCATCTGGGACGTGCTCGATGCGTGCCATCGTCAGGGCAGCCTCGATTCCGCGATCAGGAACGCGAAGCCGAACGACTTCGATTCGCTGCGCGAGCATGCGCCGTTGCTGAAGCGCGTGTGCTTCAACGGCAAGACGGCGGGGCGGTTCGCCGACGTGATCGGCCAGGCTGGGTACGAGACGCTCGTGCTGCCTTCGTCGAGCCCGGCGAACGCGATGCTGTCGTTCGAGCAGAAGCTGGTGCTTTGGCGCGGGATTCGCGCCTGAAACTCGTTGGATTCAGAGTATCCCGCGAAGCAGTATCAGGTGGACGGCAGCAGGCGGTCGAGTAGAGATACGGTTTCAATGAGTTCAGCAGTGAGCCGAACCAACTCGGCGGTCAGACTCGCTGGAAGATCTATGTTGCCCTCGTATTCGGCCGCATTGCGCCTGCGATGGCAGGTGTCGAGCACGCGCCATTTTTCGGTCGGCCAGCCGATCGTGTGTTCGAGACACTGAAAGACCAGATATCGGTCGTCGCTCCGGTATCCGTGAGCCCGTAACGCAGCACGTGACGCGGCGTGAGCGGCATCGTAGGCGAGGATGAACTGGCTCTCCGTCGCCATTCCGTTACTGCTTGTGACGGTATCGAGCAAGGTTCGAGCGAGGCCGAGCAGATGCTCGAATTCGCCGCGGTTCGCCGGAAGGGGTTTGAGTTTTCCGATGCGTACGAGGTTATCCAATGCGGTCAATGTCGTCCTCGGTTCCGATAATCATCAGCTTCGGTTGGCGCAGCACTTCCGCGAGGAACGGATGACTTTTGCGTTTCCGTTCGAGAAATTCCTCGTGAGTATATTGTGTGATCTGGACCGAGCGGCCGAGCTGTCTTTCAGCCGATTCGAGTGCGGCCATGATTTGTCCATAGCTGAGCGTCTCACTGACCAACATGACATCGACGTCGCTACCGGCGTGGTCGCTGCCTTGGGCAACCGAACCGTATACAAAGGCGAGTTGTATCTCTGAGGTCAGCGGTGACAGCGCTTCGCGGAGCACCTCGACGACCCCGAAGGTTTTGAGGACGATGAGACGCAGCTCACTGAAAATGGGGCTGCCGGCAAACGCTCGCACCTGTTTGAGATTGGCGATGCGTCGAGTTTCGATGAGGCCACCTTTTTCGAGACGATTCAGTTCTCGCTGGACGCTGGCACTACCGAGACTGGTCAGCCGGATCAACTCTTTGACGTGAAACCACTGTTCGGGCTGCCCAAACAGGCAGGCCAGAATGGGTTGCTGTGCGCTGGAAAAGAGGGCGTCGCCGAGCTTTGTCATAAGCCGTGATATTAGCACGATCGAGCCAAAATTTAGCACGATCGAGCCAAATTTAAGCTCGATGAGCGACCGTTCGGCGGATCTAGATAGCGGGGATATCGCAAGACGTTGGTGATGGCCACGGCGAGCGGTCGCAGGGGCGGGAGCGGCAACAGGACAAACCGGACCTGATGCGATCGCGCCGCCACTCGACGCTACCGGTCAAGGCTTTGCCTCGCCTTGCCTAGCGCCCGCGGCCGAGACGATGCGGCTTTGTGCCGCCACGAGTTGATCATCGGTGGTCGCCACCAGCCACAGACGTGCATGCTCCTCGATCCGGCGGTTGTGGTCCTTCAACGGCCCCAGCGCGGCAGCGGCCTTCCAGACCACCGGGCCGATTCGGCTACTTCTGCCCGATGGCGCGCCTACCAGCAGGCAATAAGGTCCCAGCGGAAGCGAGACGAACGGCAGTGCCGGACTGGCGATCACGCGCCAGTCGATGAACGGTGTGTCGCTGATCAGCAGCGGCGTGGGCAAGCCGTAGAGCACACTGAAATCGTACAGCGCCAGCTGTTCTCGCATGCCGACGTAAATTCGCCGGATGTCGTCGACGACCGCCGCGCGGATCTCGTCCTCGAACATCGGTTCCTGCGCGTAGCGGGCCCATGCCTGGCGAGCCTCCCGTTGATACGCGCTGAACAGGCCGATCTCCACGCAATCCTGCACGGCGCGCTGAACCTCCGCCACGGAACCGGCTTCCCCGGGCGTGCCCAATTGAGCCGCCCGCAAAAAGCGGGCAAGTCCGGCATCGTGGATCGCGGGACCCTCCGCGGACGTGTCGTCCTCAGCGTTCTTGCCCAGCGGCACGTAGGTATATTGCTCGGCGGCGAAATGCGATTTCTTGCCTTCGTCGAACTTGATTTCGCCATCCACGCAGTCCAGATAGCGCGTCCCGATTCGACCGTGCTCCCAGACCCAGTTTTTCAGGAACGGACGGAGTGGATGCAGTCTGTCGTGCTCGGCCATCGAACCTCCAAGTTTTCCCGGTATGAGCCACGCGGGCAACCCGCCGCACACTCCGTGCCGTCACGGGCCCGTGCTACAGGGCGAGCGTGCCCAGCTCCTCGTAAGTACGATGCAGCCAGACCTTGACGCGCTGCCGCTCCAGCAAGCCGAGCCCCGTGGCGGCGCGGTCGGGATGATTGACCGCCGCCCAGAAGCTCGCGCTTTGTCGATCGATCTTCTGCATCGTCGTATCGGGCAGGCGGCGCAGCGTAATCACGCTGGCGCCGAGGGCTTCGGCCCGCTCGCGTTCGCCGGAGGCCTCCAGAATCTCGAAGCGATCGCCGCGGACTTCATTCAGCACCAGCACCAGCTTGATTCGTCCGCCGAATTCGTCGAGCCATTGCCGCAGCAGATCGACCGAATCGCGTCCAGTGTCCATCACGTGCCACCACGTCAGCGTTAGGCCGTGTTCCTCGGCGAAGTCGACTACGTCGGAATCGTCGAGCCACTTGGCGAGCGACTGCCGCGTCTGGGCCGCGAGGTCGACCAGTATGCGCCGTTGCGGATCTTCGAGCGCCGATTCCATGACCGGATCGAGGCTGTCATGCTGGTCGAGCACGGCAGGCGCGGCAAAATCGGCATAGAACCGCAGGAGCGCGCCGTGCGATCGGTCGGTATCGAAGCCCACGAAGGGCATGCTCCGATCGATGAAATACTGGGCCAGCACGCGGGCTGCGAGCGATTTGCCGACGCCGCCCTTTTCCCCGCCAATGAAGTGGATGTGACTCATGCTTACGAAATCCCGTGTGATGGAGCAGGTATGGCCAGAGCGGATATTGGCAGGCTTCGATGACGTTACGGCGCAACCGGTCCCGTCGAAAGAAAATGCGTGCGCGGCACCAGCATGCTGTCTGGCCAACGCCGGTGTCAAACTGAACAAAATGGCGACCCGTTCCGGCGGCTGCCGGGCACGGTGCGCGGCGAGCCGACGTTGCATGCACTGCCGTACGACGCGCGGTCGTCAGGCAGCAAAAACGCATGGGCTCGCGTATCGCGTCGACGCTCAATCGTCGTTGCCCCATCGCCACCGGGGCTTCTCGCCCTTGAGCCAGCACACCGCAGTCAGCAGCGCGACCAGCACCACGAGGCATGCCCCGTACGCCACCGGCGACCGATGCGGCGGCACGAGCCATGCACTCGTGATGACGCCGATCGCGAACAGCAGCACGACCCAGCCCTGCCACGCGACCGGCAATCCCCATCCCCAGCCGTAGCGCTTCGCCGGAAACCAGATCTTCTTGTCGTGCGAGGTCATGCGCTCTCCTGTGGGTCCGCGAATGCAGCGTAGCGCCGACGGGATTCGACGTCACGCGTGGCGGGGCACGCGTCGGCGGCCTCCGCCTCCCACCAATGCTATCCTCTCGTCCGCTCATCCAGCGTCACCCAGCGAGATTCAACCATCATGACCCGACTGATCAAGCGTGCGTCCGCCGAGGCACGCGCGTTCAAGCAACGCAAGCCGTCCGCCTACAACGGCTCCGAAAAACTCCAGCCGCCGCGCGTGAAGCGCCGCCCGGACATCGACGAACACGACGACGTGCCGGTACTCGAAGCGCCGCGCAAGCCGCGTTTCGCGCCCGTGACGTTCTCCGAAGAAGGCGGCGTGCGCTTCCTGCACTTCGGTACCGAGTGGGTGCAGGGCGCGATGCGGATCTCGAAGCCGCTGCATATCGAGCTCGAATACGCGCAGCAGATGATGGCCTGGCTGCTGTTTCTCGAAACGCCGGAACGGATCGTCCAGCTCGGGCTCGGCACCGGCGCGCTGACCAAGTTCTCGCATCGTTTCCTGCCGCACGCGAAGGTCGAGGCCGTCGAGCTGAACCCGGCGGTGATCGTCGCCGCGCGCACGATGTTCGCGCTACCGCCCGACGACGTGCGCCTCGCCGTGCACGAAGCCGACGCGTGGGACTTCGTCAACGACCCGGCCAACCGCGGCACGGCGGGCGCGATCCAGATCGACCTGTACGACGCGACCGCGCGCGGCCCCGTGCTCGACAGCGTCGCGTTCTACCGCGCGGTGCGCGGCTGCCTCGCCGATGCCGGCATCGCGACGATCAACCTGTTCGGCGATCATCCGAGCTTCGTGCGCAACATGAAGCACCTGAATGCGGCGTTCGACCACCGCGTGATCGCGCTGCCCGAAGTGCACGACGGCAACCGCATCGCGATCGCGTTCTCGGGCCCCGCGCTCGACGTGCCGTTCGCCCAGCTCGACGCCCGCGCGAAGCTGATCGAGGACACGCTCAAGCTGCCCGCGCGCAAGTGGGTGAAAGCTTTGAAAGCAACGGACGGCGCACGCGATACCGCGTTCTCGATCTGACGCCGGATGCGCCGGCGCAGGCCGGCGCATCCCAGTGACAAGGGGCGGATCACCTCGGGTTCGCCCCTGCTTGACCGCGTACTCGCGGCTCCTATACTGGCGCGAAGCCAGGGGAGCCGCAGCCTACCCGTTTCGCCGCTCCTCTCGGTGCCGTACCCGCTCAACAAGATCGATAACCGGGATAGAAGAGGAGACGTCATGGCTCACGATGCCGACGCCAACCGGGCCGCGAAGCGCTGGCTCTGGCTGCTGGTACTGCCGTTGATCGCGATGGTCTGGGTGCCGTCGTACAGCAAGATCGAACCGCAATGGTTCGGTTTTCCGTTTTTCTACTGGTACCAGTTGCTCTGGGTCTTCATCAGCGCGGTGATCACCGCGTTCGTGTACTTCAAGACCAAGAACGCGTGGAAGGCGAGCGGTACGCAAGGAGGTGCGCAATGAATCTCGGCGCGACCTTCGTCTTCGTCCTGCTGTTCATCGGCGTCACGATCATCGGTTTCCTGGCCGCGAACTGGCGGCGTGGCGATCTCGCCCATCTCGACGAATGGGGCCTCGGCGGACGCCGCTTCGGCACGATCGTCACGTGGTTTCTGCTCGGCGGTGACCTCTACACGGCCTACACGTTCGTCGCGGTGCCCGCGCTCGTGTTCGGCGCCGGCGCGATGGGCTTCTTCGCGCTGCCGTACACGATCCTGATCTATCCGTTCGCGTTCGTCGTGTTCCCGAAACTGTGGAGCATCGCGAAGCGGCACGGCTACGTGACGGCCGCCGACTTCGTCAACGCGCGCTACGGCAGCCGGATGCTCGCGCTGGCGATCGCGGTGACGGGCATCGTCGCGACGATGCCGTACATCGCGCTGCAGCTCGTCGGCATCGAGGTGGTGATCGGCGCGCTCGGCTTCGACACGACCGGCTTCGTCGGCGACCTGCCGCTGATCATCGCGTTCGCGATCCTCGCCGCCTACACGTACACGTCGGGGCTGCGCGCCCCCGCGATGATCGCGATCGTGAAGGACGTGCTGATCTACGTCACGATCGCCGCCGCGGTCATCGTGATCCCCGCGAAGCTCGGCGGCTTCGGGCACATCTTCTCCGCCGTGCCGCCCGCGAAGCTGCTGCTGAAGGCGCCCGACGCGATGAGCCTGAACGGCTACAGCGCGTACGCGACGCTCGCGATCGGCTCGGCGCTCGCGCTGTTCCTGTATCCGCACTCGGTCACGGCGATCCTGTCGTCGTCGTCGGGCAACTCGATCCGCCGCAACATGGCGATGCTGCCCGCGTACTCGTTCGTGCTCGGCCTGCTCGCGCTGCTCGGCTACATGGCGCTCGCCTCCGGCGTGAAGGACATGCCGCAGTACGCGCCGTACTTCAAGGCGTTCGGCCCGAACTTCGCGGTGCCCGCACTGTTCCTCGAGTACTTCCCGTCGTGGTTCGTCGGCGTCGCGTTCGCGGCGATCGGCATCGGTGCACTGGTGCCGGCGGCGATCATGTCGATCGCCGCCGCGAACCTGTACACGCGCAACATCCACCGCGAGTTCGTGAACCGCAACATGTCGCACGACCAGGAGACGCACGTCGCGAAGCTCGTGTCGCTGATCGTGAAGGTCGGCGCGGTCGCGTTCATCCTCGGGCTGCCGCTGACCTACGCGATCCAGCTGCAGCTGCTCGGCGGGATCTGGATCATCCAGACGCTGCCGGCGATCGTGCTCGGCCTGTACACGCGCGTGCTCGACCATCGCGGCTTGCTGGCCGGCTGGGCGGCCGGCATCATCTGCGGCACGTGGATGGCGGTCTCGCTGAAGCTGGCGAGTTCGATCTTCACGATCCACCTGTTCGGCCTCGCAATTCCCGGCTACGCGGCCGTGTGGTCGCTGATCGTGAACCTGGTGGTATCGGTGGTCGTGAGCGTGCTGGTGCGCGTGATCGGCATGGCGCATGCGGAGGATCGCACGCGGCCGGAGGATTATCTCGACGTCGTCGAGAGCTGATACGGGCCGTGCGCGGCCGCGTGCCGCGCACGACGCATTGCCGGCTGCCCGGCAACGAAAACGCCCGCCACCGCAAGGTGGCGGGCGTTTCCTTTGCGTCAGCCCTGCGCGCGTTTCGCGAGCTCCTCGCGCTGCGACAGATCCTCGACGTTGACCATCCAGTGCACGCCGAAGCGATCCTTCGCCATCCCGAAGCCGAGCGCCCAGAACGTCTTGCCGAACGGCATCGTCACTTCGCCGCCGTCGGCGAGCGCATCGAACAGCTTCTGGCCTTCCTCGACCGTCGCCGGGTTCAGCGACAGCGAATAGCCGGCGTGCGCGGCGCCCGCCGGCTGGCTGCAATCGCCGTCCGAGCACATGATCATCGAGTCGCCGATCGTGAAGCTCGCGTGCATCACCTTGTCGCTCATCTCCGGCGACATCGGGTAATCGGGATTCGGCGGGGCGTCCTTGAAGTGCATCTTGAACATCGTCTTCGCGCCGAGTGCCTTTTCGTAGAACTGAAGGGCTTCGTCGGCACGACCGTAGAACGTCAGGTACGGTTGAACTTGCATCGTTGTCTCCTGGAATGAGCCGTGCCGGCGCGTCGGCGCCGGCGTGGCGTCGTGCAAGATTGACTGGGGAAAGGGCGCATCGGGAGGCGGCCGTCGCACCCGTGACGTGGATTGTAGTGCGCGCGCTTGACGATGGAATGAAAAATAAAAACGGCCGCGAACATCATGTTCGCGACCGTTTGCAGCGCTTGCTGACGGCTGTTGTCAGTCTTGCTGACAGCCGCTGACGCGCAGTGCGGCTCAGCGCAGCGCGTCGATCAGCTTCTCGAGTTTCACCGCGTCGGCGGCGAACACACGGATGCCTTCGGCGAGCTTTTCGGTGGCCATCGCTTCGTCGTTCAGCTGGAAGCGGAACGACGCCTCGTCGATCGCGACGCGCTCGGCCGGCTTGTCCTGCAGCGTTTCCGGCGACAGCTTGCGGGCGACCGTCTCGTTGCTCTCCTGCAGCTTCTGCAGCAAATCGGGACTGATCGTCAGCAGGTCGCAGCCGGCGAGCTCGGTGATCTGGCTGGTCGTGCGGAAGCTCGCGCCCATCACTTCGGTCTTGTAGCCGAACGTCTTGTAGTACGTGTAGATGCGGCGCACCGATTGCACGCCCGGATCGTTCGCGCCGCCGTCGCGCGTTTCATTCCATTCGGCGCCGGCCTGCTTCTTGTACCAGTCGTAGATGCGGCCGACGAACGGCGAGATCAGCTGCGCGCCGGCTTCCGCGCACGCGGCGGCCTGCACGAGCGAGAAAAGCAGGGTCATGTTGCACTTGATCCCTTCCTTCTGCAGCACCTCGGCCGCGCGGATGCCTTCCCACGTCGACGCGAGCTTGATCAGGATGCGCTCGCGGCCGACGCCGGCTGCTTCGTACAGCTTGATGAGCTCGCGGCCCTTGTCGATCGAGCGCTGCGTATCGAACGACAGGCGCGCGTCGACCTCGGTCGATACGCGGCCCGGGATCAGCTTCAGGATTTCGGTGCCGAATGCGATCAGCAGGCGGTCGATGATGAAATCGGTGCTTTCGTTGCGATGATCGCGGACGGTTTTCTCGAGGATCGGCTTGTACGCCTCCTTCTGGACAGCCTTCAGGATCAGCGACGGGTTCGTGGTCGCGTCCTGCGGCTTGTATTGCGCAAGCTGCTGGAAGTCGCCCGTGTCGGCGACGACGGTCGTGTACTGCTTCAACTGGTCGAGTGCGGTAGTCATGGCGATTCGGAAGAAGAGCGCGGGGCGCCGGGTTCTCACGGGCCGCGCGAGCGCGGCGGCGAAGCGAAGCGGCGCCGGACGCCGCTTCCGATCCATCATTTTAGGCCCGATTCGTGTCGCGCACGTTTTGGCGTGCCGGGCGGGCGCGGCGGCGCGCGCCGCGGCAGGCGGCCGAGCCGCGTCACCCGGGGCGCCGCGCGTTCAGGATCACCTGCGTGACGACCCCGGCGACGAGCCCCCAGAATGCCGAGCCGATCGACAGCAGCGTGAGGCCCGACGCGGTCACCATGAACGTGACGAGCGCCGCTTCGCGCTGCTTCACGTCCTGCATTGCGTTCGCGAGGCCGCTCATGATCGAGCCGAACAGCGCGAGCGCCGCGACCGACACGACGAGCGCTTTCGGCAGCGCCGCGAACAACGCGGCGATCGTCGCGCCGAAGACGCCGGCGACCAGGTAGAACGTGCCGCACCACACGGCGGCCGTGTAGCGCTTCGCGTGGTCCTCGTGCGCTTCGGGGCCGGTGCAGATCGCGGCCGTGATCGCCGCGAGGTTCACGCCGTGCGAGCCGAACGGCGCGAGCAGCAGCGACGCGAGGCCGGTCGTCGCGATCAGCGGCGACGACGGCGTCGGGTAGCCGTCCGCGCGCAGCACCGCGATGCCCGGCACGTTCTGTGACGCCATCGCGACGACGAACAGCGGAATGCCGATGCTGACGATCGACGCGATCGAGAACGCGGGCATCGTGAACACGGGTTGCGCGAGCGCGATGTGGAAGCGGCTGAAATCGAGCAGGCCGAGGCCGCCGGCTACCACTGTGCCGACGATCAGCGTCGTCACGATCGCATAGCGCGGCGCGAGGCGCTTCACGATCAGGTAGGTGAAGAACATCGCGAGCACCAGCGCGGTCTGGAACTGCGCGGCGCGGAAGATCTCGATGCCGATCTCGAACAGGATGCCCGCGAGCAGCGCGGCCGCGATGCCGGCCGGAATGCGCTTCATCAGCGTGTCGAACAGCCCGCTCACGCCGACGGCCGTCAGCAGCAGCGCGCACACGACGAACGCGCCGATCGCCTCGGGGTAGGGCACGCCGGGCAACGACGCGATCAGCAGCGCGGCGCCGGGCGTCGACCACGCGACCACGACGGGCGCGCGGTAGCGCAGCGACAGGCCGATCGTCGTCACCGCCATGCCGATCGACAGCGCCCAGATCCACGACGAGATCTGCGCATCGGTGAGGTGGGCGGCGCGGCCGGCCTGGAACATCAGCACGAGCGAACTCGTGTAGCCGGTCATCATCGCGACGAAGCCGGCGACGAGCGCGGACACGGACGTATCGGCGAAAAAGCGGCGGCCGCCGGCGCGGCCGGCACTCGCGGTGGACGAAGGGTTCATGCTCTCTCCGGGGCGGCCGCTCGGATGCGGCCTGTATATCTGCGAGTGGGTGTCGTTACTTGCTGAGTGCGCGCATCGCGGTTTCGAGGCCCGCGAGCGTGAGCGGATACATGCGATGGCCGAGCAGGTCGCGGATGACCGCGACCGACTGCCGGTACTCCCATAGTCGCTCGGGCTCGGGGTTCAGCCATGCATGATGCGGAAACTGGTCGGCGAGACGGCGCAGCCACACGGCGCCGGCTTCCGGGTTGTTGTATTCGACCGAGCCGCCGGGCTGCAGCACTTCGTACGGGCTCATCGTCGCGTCGCCGACGAAGATCAGCTTGTAGTCGGGCGTGAACTTGTGCAGCACGTCCCACGTCGCGGTGCGTTCCGCGTGGCGGCGGCGGTTGTTCTTCCACAGGTGGTCGTACACGCAGTTGTGGAAGTAGAAGAATTCGAGGTGCTTGAATTCGGCCTTCGCGGCCGAGAACAGCTCTTCGGTGCGCTTGATGTGGTCGTCCATCGAGCCGCCGACGTCCAGCAGCATCAGCACCTTCACGTTGTTGTGGCGCTCGGGCACCATCCGCAGGTCGAGCCAGCCCGCGTTCGCGGCCGTGCTGCGGATCGTGCCGGGCAGGTCGAGCTCCTCGGCGGCGCCTTCGCGCGCGAAGCGGCGCAGCCGCCGCAACGCGACCTTGATGTTGCGCGTGCCGATCTCGACCGAATCGTCGTAGTCGCGGTACGCGCGTGCTTCCCACACCTTCACCGCGGTGCGGTTGCCGTTCGACGGGCCGCCGATGCGCACGCCTTCCGGGTTGTAGCCGCCGTGCCCGAACGGCGACGTGCCGCCCGTGCCGATCCATTTGTTGCCGCCTTCGTGGCGTTCCTTCTGCTCGTCGAGCAGCGCCTTCAAACGCTCCATCAGCTTGTCGAGCCCGCCCATCGCGTCGATCTGCGCCTTCTCTTCCGGCGACAGCTCGCGCTCGAGGCGCTTCTCGAGCCAGTCGAGCGGGATGTCGAACGCCTCGGACGGCAGCGCGGACACGCCATGGAAATACGCACCGAACGCCTGGTCGAACTTGTCGAAGTACTGCTCGTCCTTGACGAGCGTCATCCGCGCGAGGAAGTAGAACGCGTCGATCGACGGCGAGATCAGACCGGCCTTCAGCGATTCGAGCAGCGTCAGGTATTCCTTCACCGAGACGGGCAGCTTGGCTGCGCGCAGCGCGTAGAAGAAATTGAGCAGCATGGCCGGGCCTTCGCGGGGTGAGGGAGGATTACCGGTTGTGCCGGTTCATGTAGACGAGCCGCTCGAGCAGGCTCAGATCCTGCTCGTTCTTCAGCAGCGCGCCGGCGAGCGGCGGCACGATCTGCTTCGCGTCCGCGCCGCGCAGCGCGTCGGCCGGGATGTTCTCGGCGAGCAGCAGCTTCAGCCAGTCGAGCAGCTCGGACGTCGACGGCTTCTTCTTCAGGCCCGACACGCCGCGCAATTCGAAGAAACTCTCGAGCGCCGCGCGCAGCAGTTCCTCGCGGATGTCGGGGAAGTGCACCGCGACGATCTTCTGCATCGTCGACGGGTCGGGAAACTGGATGTAGTGGAAGAAGCAGCGGCGCAGGAATGCGTCGGGCAGCTCCTTCTCGTTGTTCGACGTGATGATGACGAGCGGGCGGTGCTTCGCGCGGACCGTCTCGCGCGTCTCGTACACGTGGAACTCCATCCGGTCGAGCTCGCGCAGCAGGTCGTTCGGGAATTCGATGTCGGCCTTGTCGATCTCGTCGATCAGCAGCACGCTCGGCTGCTCGGCGTCGAACGCCTGCCACAGCACGCCCTTGACGATGTAGTTCGCGATGTCCTTCACGCGCTCGTCGCCCAGCTGCGAATCGCGCAGCCGCGACACGGCGTCGTATTCGTACAGGCCCTGCTGCGCCTTGGTGGTCGACTTGATGTGCCACTGCAGCAGCGGCATGTCGAGCGCGGCGGCCACTTCCTCGGCCAGCATGGTCTTGCCGGTGCCGGGCTCGCCCTTGATCAGCAGCGGGCGTTGCAGCGTCAGCGCGGCATTGACCGCGAGCTTCAGATCGTCGGTGGCGACGTAGTGCGAGGACCCTTCGAAACGCATGGCGACGCTCTTCTTCATCGGGGAAAAAACCCAGTATAAGTCAGAAGGGCTGTCCGGGCGGGCCGCGCCCGCGTATCGTTGCAGGGCTGTGGCGGGGCGAACCGGGGCGCCGTATGGACGCGTTCCCCGCCGACGCGGTACAATCTGGCCGTTTTTTTTGGCCTGCGTGGCGACCGACAAGCAAAACGGCGCGGGCCGTTGCCGCTTCGGCGCCAGTTTCCCCTCAAGCTAGGTTACAAGAGCTATGAACAAATTCGTCGGCAAACACGTCGTTGTCGCAGCGCTCGTGGCGCTCGCGGGCAGCGCGCAGGCGGCCGGTGTGGTCGGCAACCCGAAGGACGGGGCGAGCAAGGCCGCCATGTGCATCGGTTGCCACGGCATCCAGGACTACCGCGCGGCGTACCCGGAGGTCTACCGGGTGCCTGTCCTCGGCGGCCAGAACCAGCAATACCTCGAGAACGCGCTGAAGGCCTACCGCAAGAAGGATCGTCACTTCCCGTCGATGAATGCGATCGCCGGCTCGCTGACCGACCAGGACATCGCGGATCTGTCGGCGTACTACGCCGCCCAGAAGGCCGACACGAAGGACAACCCCTACAAGTAAAGCGCGCGCCGCCGATCTCTCCGGCGGGACAGGAGCATTCATGAACAACGCATTCAAGACGGCGGCGGTTGCACTGGCGGCCGGCCTCGCGATCGGTACCGCGCACGCCGCGGACATCTCGAAGGGCAAGGAACTGGTCGAATCGCACAACTGCGCGGCCTGCCACGGCGCGCAGCTGAACAAGCCGATCAACGCGGAGTACCCGCGCCTCGCCGGCCAGCACGCCGACTATCTCGTGTGGGCGATGCGCCAGTACCAGATGGGGCTGACGAACCCGCTGATCGGCCGCAACAACGCGATCATGCAGGCGCAGGTACAGAACCTGTCGGTCAGCGACATGAAGGACATCGCGTCCTACATCGAATCGCTGAAGGAAACCGACCTCGTGTTCAAGAAGTAAGCGCGACGGGCCTCACGGGCTCGCGCAGCAAGAATACCCCGCCTCGGCGGGGTATTTTTTTGTCCGCGGCCCGGCTGTCCGCAGCCCGGCGCGGCGGGATGTGCCGGGCCTGCGCGCTCAGTCGCGCGACGCGCGGCGCAGGATGCGCTGCAGGTACGCGTCGGTATCGGGCGGCGTGTTGGTGCGCTGCGCTTCCCAGATCGTCTCGCCGAGACATTCCATGATCGCGTGCTGCGCGTCGTGGGTCGAGTCGAGCTTCGCGGCCAGCTTGTCGTGCGCGGCGCGGATGCCGGGCGGCTGGTCGATCGACAACTGCTCGCTGATCGCGAGGTGCATCGACAGGTGCAGGAACGGGTTGGTGCGGCCTTCCTCGGGCGTGTAGTTGCGCGCCTCCGCGCCGTCGGCGTCGGCCAGGTCGTCGTGGTACTCGGGATGCTCGACGATCCAGTCGGCCGCGATCGCTTCCAGCGGCGTGAGGATTTCGCCCGCGCGCTGCTTGCGCCAGGTCTCGGTGAAAAAGCGACGCACGTCGTCGCGGCTTGGATTGAACATGGTGGGGGAAACGTCGTGATTCGGACGGCGTCATGCCGCGTCGGGCATTGTACGCCGGCGCGACGGACGGCGCTGGCGCCGGCCCCGGGAGCGGTCGGCGCGGATCGCGCGGCCGCCCGCCGCGCAACGGGTAAGCGCGGGGTAGGCTCGGCGCCGCTGCGCCGCTACACTCCGACGATTCCCGTCACGGCGCCCCGTTCGCCCGTTTCATCATGACTGCCACCGTTCGCTCATCGTCCGACGCCCTGCAGGGCGCGTTCTACGTCGCGTTGTCCGCCGCCGCGTTCGGCGCGATGGCGATTTTCGGCCGCTATGCGTATGCGGCCGGCGTCGACGTGCTCGGGCTGCTGATCGTGCGCTTCGCGATCGGCGGCGCGGTGCTCGCGGCGATCGCACGGCACCGCCGCGTCGCCTGGCCGCGCGGCCGGGCGCTCGCGCCGCTGGTGGCGATGGGCGCGCTCGGCTACGTCGGGCAGTCGTTCTGCTATTTCAGCGCGCTGCAGCACGCGCAGGCGAGCCTCGTCGCGCTGCTGCTGTACCTGTACCCGGCGTTCGTCACGCTGCTGGCCGCGTGGTGGCTCGGCGAGCGCCTGACACGGGCGAAGGCCGTCGCGCTGGTGCTGTGCGTCGCGGGTTCGGCGCTGATGGTCGGCGGCGGGCACGGCGAGCCGCTCGGGATCGCGCTGGCGCTGGCCGCCGCGGTGATCTACTCGCTGTATATCGTCGGCGGCACGAAGGCGACGCGCGGCGTCGATCCCCTCGCGACCACCGCGATCATCTGCCTGTCGGCCACCGCGACGCTCGTCGCGATCGCCGTCGTGCGAACGGCGGCGTTCGGCGCGCCGCCGCGCTGGCCCGCGACGGCCGGCGGCTGGGCGTCGATGCTCGCGATCGCGCTGGTGTCGACGGTTGCGGCCATGCTCGCGTTCTTCGCCGGGCTCGAGCGGCTCGGGGCCGCGCGCACGTCGATGCTGTCGACGCTCGAACCGGTCGTGACGGTCGCGCTCGCGGCGCTGCTGTTCGGGGAAGCGTTGTCGCCGCTGCAGTGGGCGGGCGGCGTCGCGATTCTGGCGGCCGTGCTGGCGCTCGTGCGCGCGGGCGGCGCGGCCGCCGACGACGCGACGGCGACATCCAACGCGTAAGCGGGGAAGGGAGCGGGCGTCGCGACGGCGCCTGCGGAGCTCGCCCGCGCTGCCTGATGCTTATTCGTTCGGCGGCGGCGTCTTCGGCCGGAACTCGCACAGCGGCTCGATCGCGCAGTGCCAGCATTCGGGCCGGCGGGCCTTGCACACGTAACGCCCGTGCAGGATCAGCCAGTGATGCGCGTCCTGCAGGAATTCCTTCGGGGTGAACTTCTCGAGCGCGGCCTCGACGGCCCGCACGTCCTTGCCCGGCGCGAGCCCGGTGCGATTCGCGACGCGGAAGATATGCGTGTCGACCGCGATCGTCGGCTGGCCGAACGCGGTGTTCAGCACGACGTTCGCGGTCTTGCGGCCGACGCCCGGCAAGCCTTCGAGCGCTTCCCGATCGGCCGGCACCTCGCCGTCGTAGCGCTCGAGCAGGATTCGGCACGTCGCGACCACGTTCTTCGCCTTGGTGCGATAGAGGCCGATCGTCTTGATGTACTCGGTGACGCCTTCCTCGCCAAGCGCGACGATTTGTCGCGGGGTGTTCGCGACCGGAAACATTTTCCGCATCGCCTTGTTGACCGACACGTCGGTCGCCTGCGCGGACAGCATCACGGCGATCAGCAGCTCGAACGGCGTCGTATATTCGAGCTCGGTGGTCGGATGCGGATTGAGGCTCTGCAGCGTTTCGTAGATCGCGCGTCGTTTGCTGGCGTTCATGGAGCGTTCTGGTCGGGCGGCGCGGACGGGCCGTCCGGATCGTCGTTGCCTGCGTCGTTGTCGTGGTCGTTGCTGCCCGATGCGGCTTCGGCATCGCGCTGCGCCTGCTGTTCGGCGAGCCGCTTGCGGCGGGCCTCGGCCGCATCGATCTGCGCCTGGACGGCCGCGCTCACGCCTTCGGTGTTCTTCGGCCCGGCGCCTTGCCCGGACAGTTCTTCCTTCTTCTTGCGCGCGCGTTCGAGTGCGGCGGCGATGATCGCGCGTTTCTTCGCTTCGGCATCGTCGGCAGCCGGCGCGGCGGCCGGCGTGCCAGGCTGCGAACCGGGCTGCGCTGCAGAGGGCTCCGCAACCGGCTTGGCGGCACTGGCCGCGCGGCGGGCGGCGGCACGCGCTTCGGCGGCCTCGCGCTCGCGGCGCTCGCGCGCGAGCCGCAGGTCGTGGCGTTCGCGCGCGGCGTCGGCCTGTTCCTGCGACCACGCGTCCCAACCCGTGCGATCGCCGGTCACCGGCAGCATCGCGATGCAGTCGACCGGGCACGGCGGGATGCACAGGTCGCAGCCCGTGCACAGCGACGCGACGATCGTGTGCATCTGCTTCGGCGCGCCGACGATCGCGTCGACCGGACACGCCTGCATGCACAGCGTGCAGCCGATGCACAGGTTTTCGTCGATGAACGCAACCGCGCGCGGATGCTCGCTGCCGTTCACGGGGTTCAGCGGAATCACCGGCTTGCCGAGCAGGTTCGCGAGGCGCGCGATGCCTTCGGCGCCGCCGGGCGGGCACTGGTTGTAGTTCGCGTCGCCGGCGGCGATCGCCTCGGCGTACGGACGGCAGCCGTTATAGCCGCACTTCGTGCATTGCGTCTGGGGAAGCAGATCTTCGATGCGATCCGCGAGTGTTTTGGAGTCGGTCACGGTGACAACAGGCTGACAGCGGGCGCAGCGGCGCCGAATGGCTCTCGGTCGGCCGCGTCGGGCGCGGCCGGAGAGGTTTGCCAAAGCTCGATTATCGCCGATTTCCCGCATTGCGCCGGACGCCGTCTATGCGCATAATCGAACCGCTTTTTTGCAGGGGCTCAGCAGGAGGGCGGCCGTTCGCGGCGCGCCCGTTCCAGGGCGGCCGGCGCCGAGGCGGTGGGGGTGCCGGTCCGAATCAAGCGGCTCACATAGCAAAACGCCACCATGAATCAGCCAAAAATCAAAAGAGATCCTGAAGGTACGCGCCGCCGCATCCTGATGGCGGCAGCCGAAGAGTTCGCGAATGGAGGGCTGTTCGGCGCGCGCGTCGATCAGATCGCGCGCCGGGCCGAAACGAACGAGCGCATGCTCTATTACTACTTCGGCAGCAAGGAGCAGCTCTTCACGGCGGTGCTCGAACACGCGTTCTCCGCGCTGACCGAGGCCGAGCGCGTGCTGGATCTCGACGGCGTCGCGCCGGTCGAAGCCGTCACGCGGCTCGCGCATTTCGTTTGGGACTACTACCGCGACCATCCGGAGCTGCTCCGGCTCATCAACAACGAGAACCTGCACGAAGCGCGCTATCTGCACAAGTCGACGCGAATCCGCGAGATGATGTCGCCGATCGTCGCGAAGCTCGGCAACGTGCTGATGCGCGGCCAGAAGGCCGGGCTGTTCCGCGGCGACGTCGATCCGCTGCGCTTCTACGTGACGTTGTCGGGGCTCGGCTACTACATCGTCTCGAACCGCTTCACGCTCGCCGCGACGCTCGGCCGCGACTTCACCGACACCGACGAGCGCGCGGAGATGGTCCGGATGAACACCGAGGTGCTGCTCGCGTATCTGTTGCGGCGCTGACGCGACCAACGGACGAGCCGATGAGCTGCCTGCTCGCGGCCGCTGCCGAATAAAAAACGCCGCCGTTGCGTCAAGCAACGGCGGCGTTTTTGCGTCGGAACGCGGCGCGTCAGGCGGCCTTGCGGACCCGCGCGGCTTTTGCGCGCGGGCTGCCGGCCGCGCGTTTCGCGGCGGGCGCGGCCTTCGCGGCGGGCGTCCTGGCGGGCGCGACCGTCACGGCCGGCGCCTTCGCGCGTGTGCGTTTCGCGGCGGTGGCGCGCACCGCGGTTTCCGGCTCCGGCTTGGCGGCCGGCACGACGCCGATCGTGGTCGCATCCTGGGCATCGACGGGCAACTTCGTCGCGCCGGGCTTGGGCTCCAGCGCATGCTCGCGAATGAAGTCGCGCAGTTGCGGATAGATGATCGTGCGCCAGCGGCGGCCCGAGAAGATCCCGTAGTGGCCGCATTTCTCGGCGGTCAGGCTGCGGCGATCGTCTTGCGGAATGCCCGTGCACAGCTCGTGCGCGACGTGCGTCTGGCCGCTGCCCGAGATGTCGTCGAGTTCGCCCTCGATCGTCATCAGCGCGGTGTGCTTGATGTCCTGCGGCCGCACGCGCTCACCTTCGACGTCCCACGTGCCTTCCGCGAGCCGGAATTCCTGGAACACGACACGGATCGTCTCGAGGTAATACTCGGCGGCCATGTCCAGCACCGCGTTGTACTCGTCGTAGAAGCGGCGGTGCGCTTCGGCGTCGTCCTCGTCGCCGCGCAGCAGGCTCTGGTAAAAATCCCAGTGCGATTGCGCGTGCCGCTCCGGGTTCATCGCGACGAAGCCGGTGTGCTGCAGGAAGCCCGGATACACCTGGCGGCCTTCGCCCGGATAGTTCGCGGGCACCGTGTGGATCACGTTGTTCTCGAACCACGCGGTCGAGTGCTGCGTGGCGAGCGAGTTCACCGACGTCGGGCTGCGGCGCGCGTCGATCGGGCCGCCCATCATCGTCATCGTGAGCGGCGTGTCCTCGCCGCGGCTCGCCATCAGCGAGATCGCCGCGAGCACCGGCACCGTCGGCTGGCATACCGAGATCACGTGCAGGTTGCGCGCGCCGATATGACGGATGAATTCCTGGATGTACGCGATGTAGTCGTGCAGGTGGAACGGGCCCGTCTCGACCGGCACCATCCGCGCGTCGATCCAGTCGGTGATGTAGACCTTGTGATCCTGCAGCAGCGTGCGCACGGTGTCGCGCAGCAGCGTCGAGTGGTGGCCCGACAGCGGCGCGCAGACCAGCACGACGGGCTCGTCCTTCAGTTGCGTGACGGCGTCGGCGTCGTCCGAATAGCGCTTGAAGCGCAGCAGCCGGCAGAACGGCTTCTCGATGATCGTTTGCTCGACGATCGGAATGTTGTGGCCGTCCTTGACGATCTGATGAATGTTGAATTCCGGCTTCTCGTAATCCTTGCCGAGCCGATACATCAGCTCATAGGCAGCCGCCATCCGCGGGGCACCGGGCATCAGCGAGAACGGGCTGGACGGATTCGCGAACGACTTCGAGGCGGCCTGGGCCCAGGCCGTGAGCGGGCTCAGCATGGCCCGCTGGAATTCGTGCAGTTGGTAAAGCATGCAGGCTACTCCCGCGTGGGGGACGGTGCGCAAGGGCGGCGTGAGGCGTCGCGGCGTGCCGTGTGGGTCAGCGACCGGCCATGTTGCATTGCAGCCGGACAATCTCGCCGATCATATCGGACAACGATCGGTGGTGCAATGCAACATTTCCCCGGGTTTTCATCAAAGTGTTGCGATTTGACGATCTCTGAACAAGGCTTGCGCGCGCCGTTCAGCGGCCCGTAGCCACGGCCGGCGCGGGCTGGCCGGCCGCGCGCGCCATCGCGTCTTCGTGGTGCATCAGGTTCATCGCGGTGTGCACGAGCGCCACGTGCGAGAACGCCTGCGGGAAGTTGCCGACGAGCCGCCCGGCGACCGGGTCGTATTCCTCCGCGAGCAGCCCGAGGTCGTTCGACAGCGCGAGCAGGCGGCTGAAGAGTCGATGCGCGTCGTCGATCCGGCCGAGCAGCGCGTAGCTGTCGACCAGCCAGAAGCTGCACGCGAGAAACGTGCCTTCGCCCGGCGGCAGGCCGTCGTCGTATTCGGTCGTGCGGTAGCGCATCACGAGCCCGTCGTGCAGCAATTCCCGTTCGATCGCCTCGACCGTGCCGACGATGCGCGGGTCTTCCGGCGGCAGGAAGCCGAGCTGCGGCAGCAGCAGCACGCTCGCGTCGAGCTCGTCGCTGCCGTAGCTCTGCGCGAACGCCTGCTTGCCTTCGTGCCATGCGTTGGCGCAGACGTCCGCATGGATCTGCTCGCGCAGCGCGCGCCAGCGGTCGAGCGAGCCGGGCAGCCGGAACATCTCCGCCGACTTGATCGCGCGGTCGAACGCGACCCACGCCATCACCTTCGAGAACGTGAAATGGCGACGGCCCCCACGCGTTTCCCAGATGCCTTCGTCGGGTTCCTGCCAGATCTTCTCGAGGTGATCGAGCAGCGCGCACTGCACGGACCAGACCGTGTCGTCGGCCTGCAGGCCGCCCACGCGCGCGAGGTGCAGCGCGGCCATCACCTCGCCGAACACGTCGAGCTGGAGCTGGTTCGCGGCGCCGTTGCCGACGCGTACCGGCAGCGAGTCCTGGTAGCCGGGCAGCCAGTCGAGCTCCATCTCCGGCAGCCGGCGCTCGCCGGCGATCCCGTACATGATCTGGATCTGCTCGGGCGAGCCGGCCATCACGCGGCCGAGCCACGTGCGCCACGCACGCGCCTCGTCGTAGTAGCCGCCGCGCATCAGCGCGAGCAGCGTGATCGTCGCGTCGCGCAGCCAGCAGTAGCGGTAGTCCCAGTTGCGGTTGCCGCCGATCTTCTCCGGCAGCGACGTGGTCGGCGCGGCGACGATGCCGCCGGTCGGCTCGTACGCGAGCGCCTTCAGCGTGATCAGCGAGCGGCGCACGGCGGCCGCGTAGCGGCCCTGCACCTGACAGCGGCCCGACCATTCGAGCCAGTAGTTCTCGGTGCGCGCGAGCATCGACAGCGGATCGCGCGCGGGCGGCAGCCGCATGTGCGACGCCGCGTAGCCGAGCGAGAACGGCACGCGCTCGTCGGCGCCGACCGTGAATTCCGCGAGCGTATGGAGGTTCTTGCCGGTGAGCGGCACCGGCGTGCGCAGTACGACGGTATCGGGGCCGGCGATGGCCTTCATGCCGTCCTCGCGGGTCAGTTGCGTGACCCACGGAATCGAGAAACCGTAGTCGAAGCGCAACACGAGTTCCATGCGCATCTTCATCTTGCCGTGGCGGCCGACGACGATCCGCACCAGTTCGGACCAGCCGTTGCCGGGCGGCATGAAGTCGATCACGGTGACGGCGCCGTCGGCGCTTTCGTAATCGGTCTCGAGAATCAGCGTGTCGCCGCGATAGCGGCGGGTCGTGTGCGTGATCGCGGCGTCGGCGGCCGGAGCAAGCAGCCAGCGGCCGTGCTCGGGCGTGCCGAGCAGCGCCGCGAAGCAGGCGCCCGAATCGAAGCGGGGCCAGCACAGCCAGTCGACGGAGCCGTCTTTTGCGATCAGCGCGGCCGTGTGGCCGTCGCCGACGAGGGCGTAGTCTTCGATCAGGGCGGGCATGGGCAGGCGATCCTTGGGTATTCGAGTTTCACAATGCGGACGTCGGCGCCCTCGACTTCACGCGCGGGCGCCGCGCCCCGTATACTCGGCCGGGCGGCGGAGCGCGTGAACGGCCGGCGTTTCGTCCTATCTCAACACTTGAAGCGACTCGATGCAAGGAGGATTCAATGCCCAACCGTTTACGCGAGCGTGACGCACGCGCTTCGACACGAGGGTTCCCGCTTAGGTTCGCTCACTGGATGAAAGGTTTCGCGATCGTGCTTTCCCTGTCCGCGACCCACGCATTCGCGCAGCAATCGTCCGCCCCGGCCGACGGCGTCTACAACCTGCTCGTCGGCACCTATACGGGTGGCGGCAGCGACGGGATCTACGTTTACCGCTTCGATACCAAGAGCGGCAGCGTCGCGCCGGTGTCGTCGGCGAAGACCGTGAATCCGTCGTACCTGTTGCCGAGCCGCGACGGTCGCACCGTCTACGCGGTCAACGAGCTGCCCGGCGACGACGGGCCGGCGACGCAGCGCGGCGGCGTGAGCGCGTTCCGCTTCGACGCGAAGACGGGCGCGCTGAGCTTCATCGACCGCGTATCGTCGGAAGGGAACGATCCGTGCTATCTCGCGCTGTCGCCGGACGGCAAGTACCTCGTCACCGCCAACTACTCGGTCGCGGCCGACCCGGGCGGCAGCTTCGCGGTGCTTCCGCTGCGCGACGACGGCGCGGTCGGTCAGGCCGTGCTGACGGTCCACCACGAAGGCACCGGGCCGGTGAAGGGCCGCCAGGACGGCGCGCACGTGCATTCGACGGTGTTTTCGCCGGACGGCCGCTATCTGTTCGTGCAGGATCTCGGCGCGGACAAGATCTACGGCTACCGCTACACGGTGGACGGCAGCCGCGGGCTGATCAGCCCGACCGACACGCGCTACACGCCGGTGAAGGCGGGCTCGGGCCCGCGTCACATGGTGTTCAGCGCCGACGGCCGGTTCGCGTACGTGACGAGCGAACTCAACGCGTCGGTCGAGGTGTTCGCCTATCACGACGGCAAGCTGACGCCGATCGAGACGCTGCCGATGACGGCGCCGGGCTTCAAGGGCAAGGTCGGCGGCGGCGCGATCCACCTGTCGCCGGACGGCCGCTTCCTGTACGCGAGCAACCGCGGCGACGCGAACGACCTCGTGATCTACGCGGTGAACAAGGCCGACGGCCGGCTGAAGCACGTCGGCCGCCAGTCGAGCCTCGGCAAGACGCCGCGCGAGTTCCTGATCGATCCGACCGGCAAGTGGCTGATCGTCGGCAACCAGGACAGCGACACGTTCTACGTGTTCAGTCGCGATGTCGAAACGGGGCAGCTCGGCGCGAATCCGCAGAAGATCGCGGTCGGCAAGCCGGTCGACTTCAAGCTGGTGCCGGTCGCGCAGTAAATCGCGGGGATTCCCGGCTGATGCAAGAAGGGCGCTGCCGATGCAGCGCCCTTCGTATTTCAGGCAGTCGGTTTCACGACGCGCCCATGTCGATGAACGGCGGCCGGCGGGCCGCCTGCCTCAGTCGGCCGCGGCCGGCACGAGCACCTCGCGGCTGCCGTTGATGCCCATCGCCGACACGAGGCCGGCCGCCTCCATCTGCTCGACGAGCCGCGCCGCGCGGTTGTAGCCGATGCGCAACTGCCGCTGCACCGACGAGATCGACGCGCGCCGCGTGCGCACGACGAATGCGACGGCTTCGTCGTACAGCGGATCGGCTTCCGCGTCCGGCGCGTCGCCGAACAGGTCCTGCGTCGCGCCGTCGGCAGCCGGGCCGTCGAGGATGCCTTCCTCGTATTGCGGCTCGCCGAACTGCTTCAGGTACTCGACGATCCGGTGCACTTCCTCGTCGGCGACGAACGCGCCGTGCACGCGCTGCGGATAACCGGTGCCCGGCGGCAGGAACAGCATGTCGCCCATCCCGAGCAGCGACTCCGCGCCCATCTGGTCGAGGATCGTGCGCGAATCGATCTTCGACGACACCTGGAACGCGACGCGCGTCGGGATGTTCGCCTTGATGAGGCCGGTGATCACGTCGACGGACGGGCGCTGCGTCGCGAGGATCAGGTGGATGCCGGCCGCGCGCGCCTTCTGCGCGAGGCGGGCGATCAGTTCCTCGATCTTCTTGCCGGCGACCATCATCAGGTCGGCCAGCTCGTCGATCACGACGACGATCAGCGGCAGCGTCGACAGCGGCTCCGGATCCTCGGGCGTTAGCGAGAACGGGTTGCCGATCTTCTTTTCCTTCGCTTGCGCGTCGCGGATCTTCTGGTTGAAGCCCGCGAGGTTGCGCACGCCGACGGCCGACATCAGCCGGTAGCGCTTCTCCATTTCGCCGACGCACCAGTTCAGCGCGTTCGCCGCGAGCTTCATGTCGGTGACGACCGGCGCGAGCAGATGCGGGATGCCTTCGTAGACCGACAACTCCAGCATCTTCGGGTCGATCATGATGAGCCGCACGTCTTCCGGCGTAGCCTTGTACAGCAGCGACAGGATCATCGCGTTGATCGCGACCGACTTGCCCGAACCCGTCGTGCCGGCCACGAGCATGTGCGGCGCCTTCGCGAGATCGGTGACGACCGGGTGGCCGGTGATGTCCTTGCCCATCGCGATCGTCAGTTGCGACGGCGAATGCTGGTATTCGCGTGCGGCAAGAATTTCCGACAGGCGGATCATCTGGCGCTTCGCGTTCGGCAGTTCGAGGCCCATGCAGGTCTTGCCGGGGATCGTCTCGACGACGCGGATCGACGTGAGGCCGAGGCCGCGCGACAAGTCCTTCATCAGGCCGACGATCTGGCTGCCGCGCACGCCGAGCGCGGGTTCGATCTCGAAGCGCGTGATCACGGGGCCGGCCGACGCGCCGACCACCGTCACCGGCACCTTGAATTCCTGCAGCCGCTGCTCGATCACCTGCGCGGTTTGCGCGAGGTGTTCGTCGGTGATCATTTCGACGTCGTCGGACGCGGGCTCGAGCAGGTCGAGCGTCGGCAATTCGACGTTGAACGACGCGGGTGCGTGGAATTCGAACGCGTTCGGGCGCGGCGGGCGGGCTGGGGTATCGGCTTGGGCGGGGCCGGTTGCCTCGATTGGATGGGAGGCCGGTGCGCCGATCGGCGGGGCTGCCGGCGATGGCGGCGCAGAAACGACGGTGGCCGGCGTGGTCGGCAGGTTCGCGCCGGGGACGGTTGCCGCCAGCGGTGCCGTGGTCGGTGCTGCCGTCACGTCATGCGACATGGACCAGCCCGACGGTGAGACGGCAGGGGCGGGCGATGTCGTGAACGTCTGAGTCGCGGCCGGGGCGGCGGCAGGGACGGACGCGATCGACGGAGCCTGCGTCGCGGTGGCCGCACCGATGGACGTCAGCGGCCCGGCCGCGGCGACAGGCGCGCTGGCGATCGGGTGCGCTGGCGTGGCGGCGGCCGTGGTCGTCGGCGCGAGCGCGCTGAAGGACGTGAAGGACGTCGACGTCGCGGCGGACGCGGTTGGCGATACGGGCAGGCTGATTGGCGGCTGCGGAGCGACCGCGCCCGATGCGCTGAATGGAGCGAAGGTCGTCGTACCGGTCGACATGGCTGCTGTGTCGACAGGAAATGCCGATGCCGACGGGGAAGACGACGCGGCGATCGATGTGGACGTGAAAGTCGCGGGCGTCGCGGTAGCGGGCACCGGCGTTGCGGGCACCTGCGCAGTCGAACCGAACGTCGAAGCCGATGCGCCAGTCGTCGACGGCATCACGGTGGGCGCATCGGGTGATGCAGGCGTCGAGGTGCGGGAAAGCGAACCGTCAGTCGTGTCCGTGACCCCGGCGGGCGATGCCGACGCGGGGGCGGCAACGGGCGATGCCGAGGCGGCCGGTTGCGACGGCGAAGCGGACGCCGTGCCGGTTACGCCGACCGGCGAACCTGCGGTAGCGACGGGCGCGATGTTCGATGCGGAGGCGGGCGCGGATGCGTGTGCAGTCGAGCCATGAGCCGTGCCGGTCAGCGGCGATGCATTGACGGCCGAAGCCGCCGAGGTTGCGGCAAACGGCTGAACCGCCGGCGATTTCGGCGGTTCAGCGGCAACGGTCGTTTGTGTCGCTGCGGGCGGTATCGTCGGCGCGGTCCAATATGTAGCGGGCGTCGCGCGTTGAGCGACCGCCGACAGCGGTGCCGCGGGTTCCGCCGCCTCGACCGGCTTGACGGCGTCCGGCACGTGATTCGATACCGCCGGTGCGGACGTTGCCGCGATCGACGCGGTTTCCGAACGTGCGCTCACGGACGTTCCCGCGAGCGACGAAGCGGGCAGGGCAGCGAACGGAACGATGCCGTCGGCAGGCTTCGCGGCGGCGTGCGGGTCGGCAGCCCCTTGAGGCACGCGGGCCGAAGCGGCGCGATCGATTGCAGACGCCGGTTGCGCGTCGGCCTGGCCGTCGATATCGATAGACCCGGTCGGCTTGCAGGTGTCGAGGTCGCGAACCGCTGCATCTCCTCCTTGTGTGAAGGCTGAATGCGCGGATTGCGGTCCCGCGGTGACTGCCGGCGGCTCGGCGATCGGGTTTCCGGTCGACACGTCGAGCGCCGGAACCGGCGCGCTGACGACATCTTCCCAAGGCGCGAAGTCGATGGGTGCGTCGATCGACGGTGCTGCGACCCCGAATGCCGGCGCGTCGGGCGTAGCGTCGACGTGACGGATTGCGTCGTCGGCGCGATGCGAGAACGCCGCATCGTTGCTGCCGGTATTCGGCCGTGCGTTCGGTTCAGCGTCACCGAATGCAGGAGGGGACAAATCGCCAACCGGAGCCTGCGCGATGCCGGACTGCGCCGGCATGAAGGCGTCGAGCACGATCGGCGCGTTGTCGTCGTATGCGGGCGCGGCATCGTGTTCGGCCGGAGCATTGGCGTCCTGGGCTGCGATGCCGTGCGTCGCGGAGCCGAACGCATTCGACACGGTCGCCGATGCCGGTGCGGCCACGCTGCCGGCTGCGGCGGCGACACCGGCCACGGCAGCGGCTGCTGCCGCCGTCTGCGCTGCATCGCCGGACGGCGTGCCGCCCAGCGACGCCCATTGCGCGGTGCTGGCCTCGATCGAACGCAGCGTGTCGTGAACGCTCGGTGCGGGCGTAATCGGCGCGGCCGGCTTCTCGTTCCACGCATAGAGCGGCGCGCGCGCCGGCGCGGGCGGCGCCGGGCGGCGTCGTGCCGCGTCCGTCGACAGGCCGGCTGGCGTTGTTCCTGTGACCGGGCGCGCCGGCGGGCGCGGCGGCTGCGTAGCAGCCGGTCGCGGCGTGACCGTGGCGCGCGGCGCCGTCTGCGTCAGCGCTGCGGTGGCCGGGCGTGCGGCGGTCGGGCGCGGTCGGACGGGTTCGAATCCGACCGGAAGCGGCGCCGGCGCGGGGCGCGGCACTTGCGTGTTCGCTGCCGCGCGCGCGAGGCTGGCGGTGCTGCCGGTGGTCGGCGGCGGCATCGCGCTGGCCGGGATCGGCGCGGGTGCCGCGGGCGTGCGCTGCGGCGCGCTCGGCTTCAGCCAGCCCGACGGCGCGACGGGTTCCGCAAGGGGGCGCGGCGGGGTCTTGCTGCGCGGCTTCGGCCGTGCCTGCGGATCGGGTTTCCACACTGTCGGGCGCGAATACCGGCCGTTCTGGCGCGGCGCCATCGAGTTGACGGTGTGCGCGGTGGTCGGCTGCACGACGTCGTCGTCGCGATGCAACGCACTGCGCGGCAGGTCGGCGATCCCGCGCGCGTCGTCGTCGTCGCCGTCGCGCGACAGCTTGACGCCGAACGACGTGTCGACCCACGCGGCGAACTGCCGCCAGCCGATGCCGGTCAGCCACGGCAAGCCGGCGAAGAACAGCACGACCATCGCGACCGGCGTGCCGATCGGGCCGAGCACGTGGGCGAAGCCGGCGGAGAACGCATGGCCGAGCGCGTTCGTGTCGGGGCCCGACAGCGGGCTCGTCAGCGTGACGCTTGCGACGAATACCGCGGCGAAGCCGAGCCACAGGCGGATCGAGCCGCGGCCGGCAAGCCCGCCGCCGCCGGGCAGCATCGCCTGCACGAGACGCCAGAAGAGAAGGAGGAACCAGACGGCGGAGATGCCGAACCAGCCGAAGACAACCGTGTGCATGCTTTGAAACAGGAGTGGGGAGGGGCGCGCGGGGCGCGACCCGCCGAGTTTAACCGGCCGGCGAACAAGACTCTAACGCGGCGTGATTCCGATTCACGCCGCGCGACGCACGTGGGTGGCACGTGCATGTCGCGCGCCACGCGAAGGCGGTCGGTCGGCCTCCGCGCGCGCCGTGCATCAGGGGCTCCGGTGCGTGAACGTCAGCGTTGCGCCGGCCTGGGTCACGATCTGCAATTGCTGGGGCGCGCGCATCTGCACGCCGGTCTTGTCGACGTGGGCGAGCGCGTCGAGATACGCGGACTCGAGCTGGCCGCCGAGCGTGTTCGGGCAGGCCATCCGCGTGCCGGCGAGCGGGCCGAAGCTCAGCAGGCCGTTCTTGACCGCATAGGTGCCCATGTAGCGATTGCAGCCCGAGAACCCGCTCGCGCGCCGGATGCCCGACTCGGTCGACAGTGCGAGCTTGATCGGCTCGCCGTTGTCGCCGTGCGGGATCGCGCGTTGCGTGCCGTCGGCGTTCACCCAGTTGGTGAGTTCCCAGCTCGTGTCGTCGAGCAACTGGACGGCGGCCGGGTTGTACGGGTCGGGCGCGGGGGCGGCGGAATCGGGATGGGTCGGCATCGTGCAGGCGGCGAGAAGCGTGGCAAGCGTCAACGCGCAAAGCGGCGCGCGCAACGGGCGAAGCAGGCCGGTGCGTGCGCGTGCGGCCGCGGACAGGTGGGACATGAGCCTCGTTCCTCTTCGGATTCTGATCAAGGCGTAAGAGTAACGCACCCGCCCCGCGGCAGGCGAGCCGACACTTCGCGCGCGAAAACGTTCGCAGCCCGCCCACGGGCCTCGCGCGACATGGCGCCGGGGGCGGCCAAACGGCCCAAACCGGCCTGGATGCCCGTGTTAACATCGAAGCCGTTTTCGTCCTCCAACAGAACCAGCGGGAAATCACATGCAGATCGGTCAGCGGCTCGGTACGCCGCTTTCACCCTCGGCCACGCGCGTCATGCTGCTCGGCGCGGGCGAGCTCGGCAAGGAAGTCATCATCGCGTTGCAGCGTCTCGGCGTCGAAGTCATTGCGGTCGATCGCTATCCGGACGCGCCCGGCCATCAGGTCGCGCATCGCGCGCACGTGATCGACATGACGGACCCGGCCGCGCTGCGGGCAGTCGTCGAGGCCGAGCGTCCGCACCTGATCGTCCCCGAGATCGAGGCGATCGCCACCGACGCGCTCGCGGCGATCGAGGCGGCTGGCCTCGCCGAGGTGATCCCGACCGCGCGCGCGACGCAGCTCACGATGAATCGCGAAGGGATTCGCCGGCTCGCGGCCGAGGAGCTCGGCCTGCCGACTTCCCCGTATGCGTTCGCCGATTCGTTCGAGGCATTCAGCGCGGCCGTCGCGAAGATCGGCATGCCGTGCGTCGTGAAGCCCGTGATGTCGTCGTCGGGCAAGGGGCAGTCGGTCGTGAAGACCGACGCCGACGTGAAACCCGCGTGGGACTACGCGATGGCGGGCGGGCGCGTGAACCACGGCCGCGTGATCGTTGAGGGCTTCGTCGATTTCGACTACGAGATCACGCAACTGACCGTGCGCGCGATCGACCCGGCGACGCTCGATACGCGTACCTATTTCTGCGAACCGGTCGGCCACGTGCAGGTGGCGGGCGACTATGTCGAATCGTGGCAGCCGCAGCCGATGAGCGCGGCGGCGCTAGAGAAGTCGCGCGAGATCGCGCACAAGGTGACCGAGGCGCTCGGCGGGCGCGGCCTGTTCGGCGTCGAGCTGTTCGTGCGCGGCGACGACGTATGGTTCTCCGAGGTGAGCCCGCGGCCGCACGATACGGGCCTCGTCACGCTCGCCTCGCAGCGTCAGTCGGAATTCGAGCTGCACGCGCGGGCGATTCTCGGGCTGCCGGTCGATCCGGCGCTCGGCACGCCGGCTGCGTCGGCGGTGATCTACGGCGGCCTCGACGAGCGCGGGATCGCGTTCGACGGCGTGCGCGACGCGCTCGCGGTGCCGGGCGCGGACTTGCGCCTGTTCGGCAAGCCGGAAAGTTTTGCGAAGCGACGCATGGGCGTCGCGCTGGCGACCGGCGCGACCGTCGACGAAGCCCGCGAACGCGCGAAGCGTGCGGCCGCGGCCGTCCGGCCCGTGTCGGCGCGCTGACGGAACGAGGAGAGGACGATGGCGTCGAGATGGTTGCGTATCGGAAAGCTGGGCGTCGCGCTGGCGCTCGTCGCGAGTCTCGCGGGCTGCGGCCTCGCGGCCGCGCCGTGCCGGGTGGCGTCGGCCGGACTCAAGATCGTGCCGCTCGTCGGCCATGTCGCCGCGGCGCCGACCGATGCGTGCGCGGATGTGATCGATCCCTGATTCTGGCAAGCCGCCGAGCCTCCCTATAAACAACAACCGCGCGCCCCGCGAGGGCGCGCTTCCACCCGTCTCGTGAGAGGACCTGCATGATTCGCCAAACCCTCGCCGCGCTTGCGCTCGCCGGCACCGCCGTTTCCGTCGCGCATGCCGCGCAACTGACCGTCGAGGAGATCGACGCCGACGCGCGCCAGCAAACCGTCTACCAGTGCGCGAACCAGAAGCAGCCCGTGCGCGTGTCGTACTGGCTCGCAGGCAACGGCCAGAGCTTCGCGCTCGTGCCGGTCGACGGCAAGCAGATGCTGTTCGTCGATACGGTGTCGGCATCGGGCGCGCGCTACCAGGCCGGCCGCTATACGTGGTGGACGAAGGGCAAGGAAGCGACGCTGCGCGACGAGATCGCCGACCCGAAGTCGCCGCCGCTGCTGGGCGACTGCGTGCAGGTCGAGAAGAAAAAGAAGAAGGGCTGAGCGGCGGGCGCGATCGCGGAGCGTATTCATCCGTGTTGACCGCTGTCGGGCTGAAGGCTCGACACGCGGGTTGGCGGCGGGGCGTGCTGATGCGAGGCTCCCGGATCGAACCCTTAATCGAGTTCATCGGCCGATACGGATACCCCGATCGACCAACCGCTGGCCCGCACGGGCGGGAGCAGGGCCGCCGCGCGAACCGCCGTCGTGGCCGTTCGCGGCGTTGTCACGGACAGATTCCCGCACGGTGCTACAATACGGCCCTTTCCGCCGGCATTCGCGCCGAACGGAGTCCGCACGGTCTGGCGTCCAGCGTTCGCATTGAACCGGTCCCAAGCACCAGAGCGGCGCCGCGCGGCGCGCCGCGGCTCCGTCTATTTCCGAATTGTGATGAGCGCAGGCCCGGCCGGCCTGACGCACGATGTCCCCGCCGCGCCTTTTGAGCGAAACGCCACCATGTCCGATTCTGTCGCCAAGCCCGTCGACGCAACCTTCGATCAATTCGGCCTTGCCCCCGATATCCTGAAAGCCATTGTGGAGCAGGGCTATACGACGCCGACGCCGATCCAGGCGCAGGCCATTCCGGTCGTGCTCGCCGGCCGCGACGTCATGGGCGCCGCGCAAACGGGCACCGGCAAGACCGCGAGCTTCTCGCTGCCGATCATCCAGCGTCTGCTGCCGCAGGCCAACACGAGCGCGTCTCCGGCGCGCCACCCCGTGCGGGCGCTGATCCTCACGCCGACCCGCGAACTCGCCGACCAGGTCGCCGCGAACGTGCACGCGTATGCGAAGCACACGCCGCTGCGCAGCGCGGTGGTGTTCGGCGGCGTCGACATGAACCCGCAATCGGCCGAACTGCGCCGCGGCGTCGAGATCCTGATCGCGACCCCGGGCCGCCTGCTCGACCACGTGCAGCAGAAGACGGCGAACCTCGGCCAGGTGCAGATCCTCGTGCTCGACGAAGCCGACCGGATGCTCGACATGGGCTTCCTGCCCGATCTGCAGCGCATCCTGAACCTGTTGCCGAAGGAGCGTCAGACGCTGCTGTTCTCCGCCACCTTCTCGGGCGAAATCAAGAAGCTCGCGTCGACCTATCTGCGCAACCCGCAGACGATCGAGGTCGCGCGCAGCAACTCGACGAACGCGAACGTCACGCAGATCGTCTACGACGTCGCCGAAGGCGACAAGCAGGCGGCCGTCGTGCAATTGCTGCGCGATCGCGGCCTCAAGCAGGTAATCGTGTTCTGCAACAGCAAGATCGGCGCGAGCCGCCTCGCGCGCAATCTCGAACGCGACGGCGTGGTCGCGTCGGCGATTCATGGCGACAAGACGCAGATCGAGCGGATGCAGGCACTCGACGCGTTCAAGCGCGGCGAGATCGAGGCGCTGGTCGCGACCGACGTGGCCGCGCGCGGCCTCGACATCGCCGAACTGCCGGCCGTGATCAACTTCGACCTGCCGTTCAGCGCGGAAGACTACGTGCACCGGATCGGCCGTACCGGCCGCGCGGGCGCGACGGGCGACGCGCTGTCGCTGTGCAGCCCGAACGAGCGCAAGCAACTCGCCGATATCGAGAAGCTGATCAAGCGTCCGCTCGACGTGCAGACGCTTACGATCGACAAGCCGGCACGCCAGCGTCACGACGAACGTGGCGGCGAGCGCAACAACAGTGAGCGCGGCGGCGAACGGGGTGGCGAACGCGGCGGTCGGCGCGATCGCGACGAGCATCGCGGTGCATCGGGCCGCCGCTCGGGCAGCACCGAGCGCGGCGGCCATCATCGCCGCCACGAAGCGCCGGTCGACGATTTCTTCCTGAAGCCGTACGAGCCGTCGGCGTCGGCGAAGCAGCCGGACGATGCGCAGCCCGCGCAGCAGCCCGAGAAGAAAGGGCCGAAGCGCCAGGTTGCCGCGCTGCTCGGTGGCTTCGGGATGCCGCGCAAGCCGTCGGCGTAAGCCGGACGGAGCGGCGGGGCGGCGTGTGAGCGCTGCCCGGACAAGCGGGTGCATGCGATGAGCATGTGCCCGTTTTTCATTGGGCGACGTGATCGGGGCGGTGTGCAGCAGCGAGTATCGCTTGACGCGCAGGGGAGGGACCGACGCCGAGTCGTCAGCCGGCGTGGCGCTCAGGCTTCCGTCATGCTTTCATGCGAGCGGATTCGACGCTCGCGGAGGCCGGAGCGTAGTCGGCACGGGCCGGTGTCCTGCAAGCGACTCAACCGGCGCGCGGCCCGAAGCGACGCGCCCACGCATCGGTCGCGGCCGCGTAGAACGCGTCGAGCGTCCCGCCCGGTAGATCGCCATCGTTGGCCAGGCCGAGATGCGCGGCCGCAGCCTGCAGCGCGGGCAGCGGATCGTTGCGTTCGAGCGCCGTCGCGCCCGTCTGCTTGCTGAGCTTTTCGCCGTTCGCATCGACGACGACCGGCACGTGCAGGTACTCGGGCGTCGGCACGCCGAGGCAGCGCTGCAGGTAGATCTGGCGCGCGGTCGAGTCGAGCAGGTCGGCGCCGCGTACGACATGCGTGATGCCGGCATCGGCATCGTCGACGACGACCGCGAGCTGATACGCCCACTGGCCGTCCGCGCGTTTCAGCACGAAATCGCCCACTTCGGTCGCGAGGTTCTGCGATTGCGTGTGCTGCCAGCGATCGTCGAACGTGATGACCGCGTCGCAGCCGTCCGGCACGCGCAGCCGCCATGCGCGTGCGGGCTTGCCGTGCAGGCCGGTGCGACAGGTTCCCGGATACGCGAGCGTCGTGTGGCGTTCATGGGCGGCGCGCAGTGAATCGGCGATCTCCTTGCGCGTGCAGCCGCACGGATAGACGAGCCCCGCCGCGACGAGCCGCTCGAGCGCGGCCGTGTACGCCGCGTCGCGCGTGCTCTGCCAGACGGGCGGCTCGTCGGGCGTCATGCCGAAATGCGCGAGCGTCGCGAGGATGTCGTCGGCCGCGCCGGGCACCGTGCGCGGGCCGTCGAGATCCTCGATGCGCACGAGCCATGTGCCGCCGTGCGCGCGTGCGTCGAGCCAGCTCGCGAGCGCGCCGACCAGCGAGCCGAAGTGCAGCGGCCCGGTGGGCGAAGGCGCGAAGCGGCCGCGATAGCCGGGGTTCATCGGCGGTGCGCGGTGCGATGCGCCGTTACGCGGCGCTGGCGGCCTGTGCGCAGGCGGGGCACGACTTGCCGGGCACGTAGCTCGGCGATTGTTGCGCTTCCGGCGTGACGACCGCACGGCACGCGAAGCACGTGACGTTCTCGGTGGGCTGGAGCTGCGGGTTCAGCGCGGTGCGGTAGTCGAACACGAAGCAGTCGCCGTGATAGTGCGCGCCGCCGACTTCCTCGAAGTACTTCAGAATGCCGCCTTCGAGCTGGTACACGTTGTCGATGCCGATTTCCTTCATGTGGATCGCGGCCTTCTCGCAGCGGATGCCGCCGGTGCAGAACGACACGACCGTCTTGCCTTCGAGGTCGGCGCGGTTTGCGTCGATCACTTCCGGGAATTCGCTGAACTTGTCGATCCGGTAGTCGAGCGCGTTGTCGAACGTGCCGACGTCGACTTCGAACGCGTTGCGCGTGTCGAGCATCACGACCGGGCGGCCCGCATCGTCGTGGCCGCGGTCGAGCCACGCCTTCAGCGTGCGCGCATCGACGAACGGCGCGCGGCCGAGCTCCGGCTTGATCGCGGGCTTCTTCATCGTGATGATCTCGCGCTTCAGGCGCACGAGCATGCGGCGGAACGGCTGCGAGTCGGACAGGCTTTCCTTGAACTGCAGCGTCGCGAACTTGCCCTCGAACAGCGGATCGTGGCGGATGTACGCGATGAACGCGTCGGTGGCTTCGCGCGTGCCGGCGATGAACAGGTTGATGCCTTCCGGCGCGAGCAGGATCGTGCCGCGCAGGCCGAGTTCGTTGCAGCGGGCGGTGACGAGCGGGCGCCATTGCTCGTTCGCGTCGAGCGATACGAAGTGGTAGGCGGCGAGGTTGACGATGGTCATGATGGTCCGACGGGAAAACGGCCGCACGGCGGCCCGCAAAAAAGGGTGCGAAGCCGGGGCGTTGATTCGAAAAACCGTATTATCCCGCAAACGGCGCGGGCATCGGTACCTGGCCGATCGGCCAACCGCGCGACGCGTCGCCGCGTGCATCGGCCGAACGGCCAAAGCGGGCATTTTTTGGGCAGCCTGCGCGGCGGGGCGGCTACAATAGCGCCCATGTCAGATCCTCGCTTCGTCCATCTTCGCGTCCACTCCGAATTCTCGATTGCCGACGGCATCGTGCGCATTGACGACATCGTCAAGGCGGCTGCCGCGGACGGTCAGGGCGCGCTCGCGCTCACCGATCTCGGCAACGCGTTCGGCCTCGTTCGTTTCTACCAGGAAGCCCGCGGCAAGGGCATCAAGCCGATCGCCGGCTGCGACGTCTGGATTGCCAATCCGGACGACCGCGACAAGCCGTCGCGGTTGCTGCTGCTGGTCAAGGACAAGGTCGGTTACCTGAATCTCTGCGAGCTGCTGTCGAAGGCGTGGCTCACGAACCAGTACCGCGGCCGCGCGGAACTCGACGCGAGCTGGCTCGACGGCGAGCTCGCGCAGGGGCTGCTCGCGCTGTCGGGCGCGCAACAGGGCGATATCGGCCTTGCGCTGGCCGCGGGCAACGAAGAAGCCGCGCGCCGTCACGCCGAGCGCTGGGCGCGGGTGTTTCCGGGCGGCTTCTACATCGAGCTGCAGCGTTACGGGCAGCCGGGCGCCGAGGCGTACATCCAGCAGGCGGCGTCGCTCGCCGCGTCGCTGAAGCTGCCGGTCGTCGCGACGCACCCGACGCAGTTCATGACCGACGACGATTTCACCGCGCACGAGGCGCGCGTGTGCATCTCGGAAGGCGACATCCTCGCGAACCCGCGGCGCCAGAAGCGTTTCACGACCGACCAGTATTTCCGCACGCAGGACGAGATGGCCGCGCTGTTCGCCGACCTGCCGTCGGCGATCGCGAACACGGTCGAGATCGCGAAGCGCTGCAACCTGAAGCTCGAGCTCGGCAAGCCGAAACTGCCGCTGTTCCCGACGCCGGACGGCATGTCGCTCGACGACTACCTGGTCCAGTTGTCGAAGGAAGGGCTCGAGGCCCGTCTCGCGCAGTTGTATCCGGTCGAGGCCGAGCGCGACGCGCAGCGCGACACGTACTACAAGCGCCTCGAATTCGAGTGCGGGACCATCACGAAGATGGGCTTCCCCGGCTACTTCCTGATCGTCGCGGACTTCATCAACTGGGCGAAGAACAATGGCGTGCCGGTCGGCCCGGGCCGCGGCTCGGGCGCCGGCTCGCTGGTCGCGTACGCGCTCGGCATTACCGATCTCGATCCGCTGCGCTACAACCTGCTGTTCGAGCGCTTCCTGAACCCGGAACGCGTATCGATGCCCGACTTCGACATCGATTTCTGCCAGCACGGCCGCGATCGCGTGATCCAGTACGTGAAGGAGAAGTACGGCGCGGACGCCGTCTCGCAGATCGCCACGTTCGGCACGATGGCCGCGAAGGCGGCCGTGCGCGACATCGGCCGCGTGCTCGACCTCGGCTACATGTTCACCGACGGCATCGCGAAGCTGATTCCGTTCAAGCCCGGCAAGCATGTGACGATTGCCGACGCGATGAAGGAAGAGCCGCAGCTGCAGGAGCGCTACGACCACGAGGACGAAGTTCACCAGCTGCTCGACCTCGCGCAGCGCGTCGAGGGTCTCACGCGTAACGTCGGGATGCACGCCGGCGGCGTGCTGATCGCGCCCGGCAAGCTGACCGATTTCTGCCCGCTGTACACGCAGGGCGACGAGGGCGGCGTGGTCAGCCAGTACGACAAGGACGACGTCGAAGCCGTCGGCCTCGTGAAGTTCGACTTTCTGGGCCTCACGACGCTGACGATCCTCGACTGGGCCGAGCGCTACATCCGCCGCCTCGATCCGTCGAAGGCCGACTGGTCGCTCGCGCAGGTGCCGCTCGACGATCCGGCCTCGTTCCAGATTCTGAAGAAGGCGAACACGGTCGCGGTGTTCCAGCTGGAAAGCCGCGGGATGCAGGGCATGCTGAAGGATGCGCAGCCCGACCGCTTCGAGGACATCATCGCGCTCGTGTCGTTGTACCGTCCGGGCCCGATGGACCTGATTCCGAGCTTCTGCGCGCGCAAGCACGGGCGCGAGAAGGTCGACTATCCGGATCCGCGCGTCGAACCCGTCCTGAAAGAGACCTACGGCATCATGGTCTATCAGGAGCAGGTGATGCAGATGGCGCAGATCATCGGCGGCTACTCGCTCGGCGGCGCCGATTTGCTGCGTCGCGCGATGGGCAAGAAGAAGCCCGAGGAGATGGCCAAGCACCGCGAGATCTTCGCGGAGGGTGCGGCGAAGAACGGCCTCACGCGCGAGAAGTCCGACGAGATCTTCGACTTGATGGAGAAGTTCGCGGGCTACGGCTTCAACAAGTCGCACGCGGCCGCGTATGCGCTGCTCGCGTATTACACCGCGTGGCTGAAGGCGCACCATCCGGCCGAATTCATGGCGGCCAACATGACGCTCGCGATGGACGACACCGACAAGGTGAAGATCCTGTTCGACGACTGCGTCGTGAACAACCTCACCGTGCTGCCGCCGGACATCAACCAGTCGCATTACCGGTTCGAGCCGGTCGCGGAAGCCGACGGCAAGCGCTCGCGCACGATCCGCTACGGCCTTGGCGCGGTGAAGGGCAGCGGCCAGAACGCGATCGAGGAAATCCTGCGTGCGCGCGAGGAAAAGGCGTTCACCGACCTGTTCGACTTCTGCGAACGGATCGACCGGCGCGTCGTCAACCGCCGCACGGTCGAGGCGCTGATCCGCGCCGGCGCGTTCGATTCGCTGAACCCGAACCGTGCGCAGCTGATCGCGTCGGTGCCGCTCGCGATGGAAGCGGCCGACCAGGCCGAAGCGAATGCGATGCAGGCCGGCCTGTTCGACATGGGCGCCGAGTCGCCGCATGCGCATGCGCTCGTCGACGAGCCCGCGTGGGACGACAAGCGCCGCCTGCAGGAAGAAAAGGCCGCGCTCGGCTTCTACCTGTCCGGCCACCTGTTCGATGCGTATCGCGACGAAGTGCGGCGCTTCGTGCGGCAGAAGGTCGGTGATCTGAAAGAAGGGCGCGACAAGCTCGTCGCCGGCATCATCGCGTCGCTGCGCACGCAGATGACGCAGCGCGGGAAGATGCTGATCGCGCTGCTCGACGACGGCACGGGCCAGTGCGAGATCACGATCTTCAACGAACAGTTCGAGGCAAACAAGGCGCTGTTCAAGGAAGACGAGCTGCTGATCGTGCAGGGGCAGGCGCGCAACGACGCATTCACCGGCGGTATTCGCTTCACGGCCGATACCGTGATGGATCTCGAACGCGCGCGCAGCCGCTACGCGCAGGCCGTGCGGTTGACGATGAACGGCAACGCCGACGCGCTCGCGCTGCGCCGCGTGCTCGAGCCGCACGTGTCGAAGGACGATCCGGCCGCCGCGAACGTGGTCGACGCGCCCGCGCCGCGCGGCGGCGGCCGCGATGGCGGTCGGCGCCCGCCGCCGCCGCTGCCGAACGGGCTTGCGGTCCAGATCCACTACAGCAACGCGCGCGCGCAAGGCGAAATGCGTCTGGGCGACGCGTGGCGCGTGAAGCCGAGCGACGTGCTGCTGGCGGAGCTGCGTGCGGCGTTCGACGGCAGCGTCGTCGAAATCACGTACTGACCGCGCGCTGTTTCGACGCTGTCGCGCATAGGCGGCCCGTCGCATCGCCATCGTGCGGTGCGGCGGGCCGTTTTTACGTCGTGCAAGGGTAATCGGGCGCTTGGGCTTGCCATCCGGACGCTATACAATCCCGCGCTAACCGTCCGAACGCGGCGCCTGCCGCGGGTTCGCACGGCGAGCGGCGCCGGCAGTGCGCGCGTAAACAGGGGCGGATCGATGCGGCGTGCGGCGACCTGCGGCAGGGCAGGCCCGCGGATCAGGATGCCGTGGAACGGCCCGCCGCGACGATAAAAACGGATTGTCACCACATGACCATGGCCAATGGGAACCCGACGCAGCGGATCCTCGTGATCCGGATTGATTTTCTGGGCGACATGCTGTGCACGACGGCGTTTCTCCGCGCGCTGAAGGCGCGCTGGCCGGGCGCGGAGCTACATGTGGTCGCGAACCGCTACAACGCGGCCGCGCTGGCCGGAAATCCGGACGTGCACACGATCCACACCTACGTGTACAGCCGCCAGTGCGAGCGCAACGACCGCCCCGGGCGGATGCGCGCATTCTTCGACCGGCTGCGACTCGTGCGTCGCCTGCGCCGCTTGCGGTTCGACCTCGTGATCGTGCCGAACGGCGGCATGCATCGCAGCAGCATGCAGTTCGCGCGCCAGCTTCGCGCGAAGGATTGCCGCTGGCACGATGCCGAGACCGAATTCGACGATCGCAAGCCCGAGCATGTCGCGCAGCGGCCGATGTGCCATGAGGCGTTGTCGGGTTTCCGCTTGATGCCCGAACTCGGCTGCACCGATCTCGATGGTCTTGAGCTGTCGGTCCATCCCGATCGTGCGCGACAGGAAGCGTGGCATCGCCTGCTCGGCGCGCGTACGAAGCCGCGCGTCGGGCTGTTCGTGTCGAACAAGGCGGTCGAGCGCCGCTGGCCCGCCGACCGCTGGCGCGACCTCGGCGAGCGGCTTGCACCCGTCGCGGATGTGATCGTGTTTCGCGATCCGGCCATCGGTCAGGCCATCGAGGACGACGGATGGCGCGACGTGAATGCACGGCATGTCGCGCCGTCGTCGGTCGCCGATCTCGTGGCGGCCGCGAGCCTGCTCGATGCAATCGTCTCGGCGGACAGCGCGCCTGTCCATCTTGCGTCGGCGCTCGGCGTACCGGTGGCCGCCCTGTTCGAGGACCGCCCCGAGAAATACCTGCGCTGGCATCCGATAGGCGTGCCGCACGTGATCCTGCGCGCGGGTCGGACCGTCGATGCGATCGGTGTCGATGCGGTCGAGCGTGCGGTGCGCCACCTGCTGTCGCAGGCCGGCCAACGCGACGAAGCGCCGGCCGCCGCGGCGCGCGTGCAGCCGGCCGCCACCACGGCGCCCGCGATCGCGACGATCGCTTCGTAGCGCGGCACGAACGTCCCGCTCGCGTACCGCGCGACACGTCACGATCGGGCCGCATCGTGGCCTCTTCCATCGCCGGCGCGCGACGCCGCGCCGGCTGCTGCAAAATCCTGTACATTGCCAGCCTTGTTCAGCCAGCCAGACGATCGCCGTGGCCCTGTTTTCTTCCGCCCGTCCGCCCAGAACCATCCTCGTTGCCGCGCCGCGCCGTATCGGCGACGTACTGTTGACGACCCCGCTCGTACGGTCGCTGAAGGCCCGCTGGCCGGACGCGCAGATCGACATGCTGGTGTTTCGCGGCACCGAGGGCGTGCTCGAGCACAATCCGGACGTGCGGCGCGTGATCGTGGTCGCGCAGCGTGCGGGATTGGGCGAGCGGCTGCACGATGCGCTGTCGATGTGGCGCCGCTACGATCTCGCATGCGCGGCGCTGAGTTCCGACCGGCCGCGTTTCTATAGCTGGTTCGCCGGCCGCAAGCGGGTCGGCCTCGTCGACCCGAATCGCGTCACGTGGCTGACGCGGATGATGCTGAACGGGATCGCGATCAATCACCACGAATCTGCCCATACGGTCGTCAGTACGCTGGCACTCGCGCCGGTGATCGGCATCGAGCCGGTGTCCGAGGTCGTCGCGCCCGGCATCGGCGATGATCCGGCGCGGCGCGCGCGTTTCGACGCGTGGCTCGCCGAGTCGCCGGCGATCCGCGCCGGCAAGCCGCTGGTCGTGCTGCATCCGTATCCGATGTTCCGTTACAAGCAATGGCGGCTCGACGGCTGGGTCGAAATGATCGGCTGGCTGCGCGAGCAGGGCTTCGCGATCGCGCTGTCGGGCGGCCCGGCCGACCGCGAGCGCGAGTATGCGGAGCAGGTCGCGACCGAGGCGGGCGGCGACGTGCTGAACCTGGTCGGCCGCCTGACGTTCGGCGAGAGCGCGGAGCTCGTGCGGCGCGCGCGGCTCTTCATCGGGCCCGACACCGGCGCGACGCACGTCGCGGCCGCGACGGGCACCGACACGATTGCACTGTTCGGGCCGTCCGACCCCGTGCGCTGGGGGCCGTGGCCGCAGCACTGGCCTGCGACCGAGAATCCGTGGGCGCTGCGCGGCTCGGGGCGGCACGCAAACGTGTGGCTGCTGCAGGGGGACGGAGATTGCGTGCCGTGCCGCCACGAAGGCTGCGAGCGTCACGTCGACAGTCGCAGCGACTGCCTCGTCCATCTGGATGCGCAGCGCGTGAAGGCCGCGGCAGCCGAGATGTTGGGGTTGAATCCGCCGGGGCCGGCCGACGTCATCGTCGACACGTCGCGGCTGCGCCGTGCCGGGGCCGACTGACGCGTGCCTTTCTTCGTCAGCAGGAGTCTGTTTCGCGGAGCGCCGCGCGGCTCTCCGGCATCGACGGCGGATGTCCGCCGCCGCCGAACCGGCTGCGCGGGCCGCGGAACGTAGGCCGGCGTGCGTTACACGCTGCGCCGGATCGCCGACGTTTCGCGCGGCAGCGCTTCGCTGCGTTCGCCGCAACCGAGCAGGATGCCGGCCAGCAGCACGATCAGGTGCCCTTCGGCGAAATCCAGCAGCAGCGAATTCGCGAGACTGCCGATCGTGAAGATCGCGAGCCACGCGAGCAACAGGTGTCGCGAGCGCGGATCGAGCGCGCGGCTGCCGCGCGCGATCTGCACGATCAGGTTGACGAACAGCAGCAGGCCAACCGTGCCGAGCTGCACGGCCATCAGCAGATATTCGTTGTGCGGATTCGCCGTGAGCTGGCCTTCGGCGGCCGTCTTGCCGGCCGAGAGCTTCTGGAACTCGAGCTCGAGCCCCCCCGCGCCATAACCGAGCACGGGGCGCTGACGAAACAGCTCGATCCCCTTCTTGTACCACTCGAGGCGCAGCCCGGTCGACGTGACCGCATCGCTCTGCCGGTATTGCTGCACTTCCGTTGTGATCTCCGCGAGCCGGCCGTTGTGAACGGTACACGCGGCGACGACGAGCGCGACGCCGGACAGCACGAGCACACCGGCGGCGAGCGCCGCGCGCAGCGCCGACTGTCGGCGCTGCAGCAGCACGAAACGCACCGCGATGACGAGAATCAGCAGCAGTGCGACGATCTGCCCCGTGCGTCCCTGCAGCATCACGAATACGTTGACGAGCGCCAATGCCGCAACAAACGCATAGGCAATGCGCGGCAGCGCCGTGCGGGCCGTCAGCGCGAGATCGGCGGCCTGATAGAACAGCAGCGCGCCGAACATGCCGGCCGCGATGTGGTTCTTGAACACCCATGCGCGCGACACCGGCAACGCGGACGCATACGCCGGCCCGATCCCGGTCAGCCCGAGGTAGTTGGTGGTCGACAGCAGCAGAATCACGCACAGCGTGCCGAACCAGCAGCGCCGCACGATCGGCGCCCAGTTCGAATGACGGAACGCAAGCACGGCGAACGGCAGCAGCAACAGCTTGTCGTACTTCGCGACCCAGTTCCACGCCTTGTCATGCGGCGCGACCGTATAGGTGACGCTCACGGCCAGCGCGGCCAGAATCAGCAGTGCCGCGAGCGAAGCCGGGTCGGTGACGAACGAGCGCAGGTCGCGCCAGAATTCGGGGGAAATCACGAGCGCCACGGCGAACAGCCCGCAGAACACGTTGGTCAGCGCCGTCGAGACGGGCACCATGCAGAGCGCGGCGACGGCGAAGGCGCGGGCGGCGGTCAGGCGCCGCGTGGCGGGAGCGGAAAACGAAAGCATCGGAACCTGTCGTATGGACGAATGCGGCTCGCGGACATCGTGCACCGTGCCGCGTCGCGCATCCCGGCGAGAGAGCCGGGACGAACGGCGCAGTATACGCGAAGCAGGACGGCTTTCCGTGCGGTTTTCGGGGCCGGATCAGCTGAATGCGCGCTTGATCCGCGAGCGCAACAGCGCGCGTTTGAGGCGGCCTTCCACAGCCGGCGTATCGAGCGCGATCTGCGTGCCGACGGGCTCGCCGCGATGCAGGTAGTAGCGATCGAACGTCGCCTGGGTCATGCCCCATTTGTTCAGGAACTGGCGGCGGCCGTCGTTCTTGACGATCTTGCCGGTGCTCTTCTGCTGGAAGTGGTACACGAGGCTGTCGCCGACGCCGATGAAGATCCGGCAGCCGGCGTCCCAGAATTTCATCGAGAAGTCGTTGTCGCTGCTCATGCCCGGCGACAGCTCGCTGCTGTAGCCGCCGATGCGGTTCCACCAGTCGCGGTGCACGAGCGTCGGCGGCCAGGTCGAGCCGAGCCAGTCCGGGCGTGCCAGCTTCGGGGTCGCGGCGACCAGGCCGGCCGCGTCGAATTGCTCGGCGTCGCGGCCGAAATTGCTGACGACCACGCACGGATTGCGCGTGTCGACCGGCTCGATCATCGTGCCCGACAGCATGAACAGGTCGGTCGGCATCTGTTCGATGCGACGCACGAGCGCCGTGTCCCAGCCCGGGCAGCAGAACATGTCGTCGTTCATGTAGACGACGTAGTCGCGCGTGGCCCGCGCGGCGGCCAGGTTGACCGCATGGCAGATGCCGATGTTGGCCGGCGACGCGGTGTGCTCGATCCCTTCGTTGCGCACCCAGTCGAGCGTGCCGTCCGAGCCGTCGTTTACGTGCACGATGATCTGGTGGTCGTACGCGGAGTGCCGGCGCAGGCTGTCGACGACGAGCTTGAGGTACGGCAGGTTGTTCCAGGTCGGAATGATGATGGAGAACATGGTGGTCGGAATTCGGTGGTCGTCGTGGCGGGCGGCGCGCGGCGCAGCCGCTCGGGCGGGCATGGGCGGTGCGCGCAACCCGGCATTGTAACGCCGGGCCGGCCGTGCGCCGGGCGCTTGCCTGGGGCGCGTTCGCAAGCCCGTTATTGGTGAACAGGCTCTAGCGTACCGGTGCGTGACCGAGCTTCAGGAACCGGTAGTACACGGTTTCCGCGTTGAACACCGCGATCATGAAGCCCGCGCGACCGTCGAGGAACCCGCGCCGCAGCACGTAAGTGCGCACGAACGCCCACGCGCCGCGGCCGAGCGCCTTGCCGAAGCCGCCGCGCTGACCGGCCGCGCGGCGCTGGCGTGCGCCGGCCGTCGAATAGGCGTCGAGCTTGCGCACGACCGTTTCGAAATCCTCGTACGAGTAGTGCATCAGCTTGCCGGCCAAGCGCTGCGCGGCCGTATCGAACACGAGGCGCTCGTGCACGAGGTCGTCCGAGAACCGCGCGGTGCCGCGCCGGAACAGCCGCGGCACCCAGTCCGGATACCAGCCGCTGTGATGGATCCACTGGCCGCAGAAGCTCGACAGCCGGTCGAGCGCATAGACCTGCGCGGCCGGCGCGCGGATCGCGTCGCGGATCGAGCGCGCGAGTTCCGGCGTGACGATTTCGTCGGTATCGAGCGACAGGATCCAGTCGGTGCCGAGCGCGTCGAGCGCGCGGTTCTTCTGCGGGCCGAAGCCCGGCCAGTCGCGCTCGACGATCACGCGTGCGCCGTGCGCCTGGGCGATCGCGACGGTATCGTCGGTGCTGCCGCCGTCGACGACGACGACATCGTCGGCGAACGACAGCGCATCGAGACACTGCGCGAGTCGCGCGGATGCGTTGAGGGCGATGAGGGCGACGCCGAGGGTGGGTTCAGCCATGAAATCGTCGGAAAGGCGGAGAAAACGGTGAGCGGCAGTATACCTGCGGCCCGGCCGGCGGCCGTCTCGACAACGGCCGTGCCGGCGAGGGCGGTACAGCTATAATGTTGAGCCCTTTTCGGCACCCGCCCGACAGGGCGCACACCCGGGCGGCCACGTGCCGGGCGCCGCATCGCGGCTCAAGAAGGATTGCCTTGGAAACCCAGAACACTCTTCGCAAACCGATGGACGGCACCGGCACCTCGCCGATGACGGTCCTCAAGCGCCTGTGGCCGTACATCCGGCCGCTCATCGGCATCGTGGTGCTCGCCGTGGTGACGATGGGCGTCGTCGCGGCCACCGAGGCCGGTATCCCGGCCCTGCTCAAGCCGCTGCTCGACCACGGCTTCGGCTCGCACGGCAGCGACAGCGCGAAATGGTACGTGCCGATCGCGGTGATCGGGCTCGCGCTGGTGCGCGGCGTGTCGCAGTACACATCGAATTACCTGCTCAACTACGTATCGAACCGCATCCTGCTGCAGCTGCGGCTCGAGATGTTCCAGCGGATGATCCATACCGGCGCGTCGTTTTTCCAGCGCGAAACCGCGAGCACGGTGATCAACGCGATCGTGTTCGAGGTCAACCAGATCCTGTCGGTGCTGACGGGCGTGATGGTCACGCTCGTGCGCGATTCGCTGACGGTGATCTTCCTGCTCGGCTACCTGTTCTACCTGAACTGGCGGCTCACGCTGATCGTCGCGGTGATCCTGCCGGGCATCGGCTGGCTCGTCAGCAAGATCAACCGCCGGCTGCGCCGCCTGAACCGCGAGCACCAGACGCTGACCAACGAGCTGTCGTACATCGTCGAGGAGACGGTCGGCGGCTACAAGGTCGTCAAGGTGCACAACGGCGAAGCGTACGAGATGGACCGCTTCACGACGATGAGCAAGCGCCTGCGCGGCTACGCGATGCGCATGACGATCTCGGGCGGCCTCGCGCAGCCGCTCACGCAGTTCCTCGCGTCGATCGCGCTCGCGGTCGTGATCACGATCGCGGTCGTGCAGTCGTCGAACGACCAGACGACAGTCGGCGGTTTCGTCGCGTTCGTCACGTCGATGCTGCTGGTGATCTCGCCGCTCAAGCACCTGATCGACGTCAACCAGCCGCTGCAGCGCGGGATGACGGCCGCCGAGCTGATCTTCGGGCTGATCGACGAGCCGGCCGAGCCGCAGGGCGGCGGGCGGCCGCTGTCGCAGGCGCGCGGCGAGATCGAGTTCCGCGCCGTGTCGTTCGACTACGGCGCGGCCGAACGGCCGACGCTCGACCGTATCTCGTTCAAGGTCGCGCCGGGCGAAATGATCGCGCTGGCCGGCCCGTCCGGGAGCGGCAAGACGACGCTCGTGAACCTGCTCCCGCGCTTCTTCGACCCGACGGACGGCACGATCCTGGTCGACGGCGTGCCGGTGTCCGACTACGATCTCCACGCGCTGCGCAGCCAGATGGCGATGGTCAGCCAGGACGTCGTGCTGTTCAACGACACGATCGCCGCCAACGTCGCCTACGGGCAGACGCCCGACCGCGCACGCGTGCAGGCCGCGCTCGAGGCCGCGAACCTCGCCGATGCGGTCGCCGCGATGCCCGACGGGCTCGATACGCTGGTCGGCGGCAACGGGATGCGGTTGTCCGGCGGCCAGCGCCAGCGGCTCGCGATTGCGCGCGCGATCTACAAGGACGCGCCGATCCTGATCCTCGACGAAGCGACGTCGGCGCTCGATTCGGAGTCGGAGCGCCACGTGCAGGCCGCGCTCGAGCGGCTGATGGAAGGCCGGACGACGCTGGTGATCGCCCACCGGCTGTCGACGATCGAGCGCGCAGACCGCATCCTCGTGCTCGAGGCCGGCAAGATCGTCGAGGAGGGCAGCCACGACGAACTGCTGCGCCACGGCGGCCTCTACGCGCACCTGCACCGGATCCAGTACCAGCAGCAGGCGGCGTGACGCGCGCTCATGCGGCCGCGATGCCGTGTGCTAGTCTTCATCGGGCAGTCCCGGTCGTTTCTTGTTCGACGTGATACCACGGAGGGAAGGACAATGAAGAGGATGCACGGCATGATGCTGGCCGCATGGATCGCGGTCGGCTGCGCCGCCACCGCGGCGATGGCGCAGGATCACGGCAACCACGACAATCGCGATGACCGCGGCGGCCACGGCATGCAGCGCGGTCATGGCCCGAAACACGTGCCGCCCGGGCAGGCGAAGCATCGCGACGACGACGTACCGCCGCGCTGGGCCGACGGGCCGCGCCGCGACTGGCACAAGGGCGACCGGCTGCCGGACGAATTCCGCGACCGCCAGTACGTGGTCGACGACTGGCGCGGCTACCGCCTGAGTCCGCCGCCGCGCGGCTATCACTGGGTCGGCGTCGGCGGCGACTACCTGCTCGTGCAGATCGGCTCGGGCATCGTGCTGCGGGTCGGTCCGTAACCGGGGCCGTCACCCGGTCCATCACCGTGACGCCGCTTTCCGATCGTTCATCCGGCTGCCGGGCGCGTTGCCCGGCGCCGCGTCACTTTGCCGCCGCGCGGCGGAACCAGCGCCGCTCGATTCTCGACATCACCCAGCACACGCCGAGCGCGCACACCGTGCCGAGCGTCACTTCGCCGAACCGGATCAGCGGAACGTCCCACAGCGGGCCGTTGCCCGGAAACAGCAGCACGATCGTCGCGGTCACGCCGCCGAGCCGCGCGGCGCTGCCGATGTTCAGGCACCAGCAGCAGACGATCACGACCGCGACCGTGATCGCATACGCGACGAGGCGATCGCCGCCCAGCGCCGCGCCGGCGAAGCCGAGCACGCCGCCGACCATCGCGCCGATGAATTGGTCGCGCGACAGCGACATCGTGTCCGAGTAGTTGTGCTGCGTGACGGCGATCGCGGTGATCGCCGCCCACACGGCCTGCTCGCTATGCATCGCGCGGCCGATCGCATACGCGAGGCACGCGCCGCAGACGGCCTGCAGCGCCATCAGGCCGCCTTGCGCGAGCCGTTCGCTGAATGACAACCCCTTGAACAGATCGAAGATCGACTGCTGGATCTGCTGGCGGGCTTCGTTGAGTGTCCTGATCGTATCCATCGTGCATCGGCCAAGAAGCGGGTAGCGGGCGGCGCGCTGCCGTCAATGCGCCTGTTCGGGCGACGCGGCCGCCGGTTCGTCGGCCGTCGCATCGCCGTTCTCGACGCGCGTTTCGGGCATCACGAGCCAGACCAGCAGCACCGCGAGCGCGCCGGCGGCCGCGAGCCCGAAGAAACTGACCGCGTTGCCGAAGTGGTCGGCGACGTAGCCGGCCACGGCCGTGCTGAGCGTCGCGCCGATCCCGGCCGCGAGCCCGAACAGCCCGATACACAGGTTGTAGCGGCCCTTGCCGCCCGCGACGTCGGCCGCGATCAGCGGCAGCATCACGCCGAACACGGCCGCGCTGATGCCGTCGAGCATCTGCACCGGCACGAGCAGGTACGGGCTGCTGACGCCGGCGAACAGCAGTGCGCGCACCGGCAGCGCGGAGAAGCCGAGCAGCAGGATCGGCCGGCGCCCCCAGCGCTGCGCGGAGCGGCCGACCCACGGCGACAGCATCGCGACGATCGCCTGCGGCACGATGATGCACGCGGCGATCACGAGCTGCACGTTCTCGCCCATCCCGGCCGTGACTTCGCCGGCCGCGAGGTTCAGCATCGCGGCGTTCGACAGGTGGAACAGCACGACGCACGCCGCGAAGATCAGCATCCGGCGGTCGCGCAGCAGTTCGAGCAGCGTTTCGCGCTCGCCGGCTTCGTCGAGCTCGTCAGGCTTCGACGACTGCGGAATCACCTGGTGCGTCGGCTGGATCATCGCGAGCGCGAACAGCGCGGGCAGCGCCAGCACGGCGGTCAGCCAGAACACCGCGCGCGCGGAGAAGTATTCGCCGGTGAGCCCCATCAGGCCCGCCGCGACCGCACTGCCGATCGACGCCCAGCGCGCGTTGCGGCCGAGCCGGTCGCCGAGGTCGGCGCGACCGACGAGCGAGAACGAGATCGCGGCCATCGCCGGCACCAGCATGCAGCTTGCAAAGCCGTGGAACACCTCGGCGGCGATCACCGGCACGATCGTCGGGCTGGACGCGAGCAGGACCGCGGACAGGATGATGGCCGCGATCGCCCACGCGGCCGCGCCTTTCTTGTTCTTCAGCGCATCGACGGCCGCGCCGCCCGGCACCTGGCTGACCATCGCGCTGATCGTGCCGATCGACAGCACCATGCCGATCTCGCCCTGCGTCCACTTGTGCGACGCGAGGTAGGACGCGATGAACGGACCGAACCCGGTTTGAACGTTTGCAACGAAAAAGTTGAGCCAGTCGAGGGCCCGGAGACTGCGCACGCTGACGGAATGCTTGATCGTCATCGGGTAGCACTCGCAGACGAGGCCGGTGCGGCCGGGGCAACGGGCGGGAAGACCGCGACGATCGGCTTGTCGGCCGCGTACGGCGGCGAGGCCTTGATCTGGGCGTCGTTCAGGTCGAGCTGCGGGTGCAGCGCCTTGTCGCGCGTGACGAAGCGCAGCGCGCCCCAGCTCGCGGCGATCGAGCGGCGGTCGGTATTGACGAGCCCGCCGAGGTCGAGCACGACGGCCTGCGGCTGGGCGCCGCGGTCGATCAGCACGTCGACGATGCGGCCGATCTTCGTGCCGTTCGGGCGCTCGACGTCGCTGTCGAGCATCGGCAGTCGCGTCGCCGGCGACGCCGCGGCCGAGCCCGACAGCGGCACGGCCTTCGGCCGCGCGGCCGGCGGCAGGTCGCCCGACGGCACGTCGAGCACGATCGGCTCCTGTTTGCCGCCCGGCGTGAAGCGGAACACGTTCCACGGGAAGATGACCTTGCGGTCGCCGATGCCCATGAAGCCTTGCAGGTTGACGATCATCTCGCGCGGCTTGCCGCTCGCGTCGACCACCATGTCGACCGCGCGGCCGACGACCTTGCCGTTGCGGCGCGCGACCTCGCTGTCGAGCAGCGCGTGGATCTGGGTGCGGTCGAGCGAGCGCGTCGCGACGATCGGCGGGGGCGGAGGCGGCGGCGGGGTCGGCGATTCGGGGCGCTGCACGGGCTTCGGCCGCGTCACCTCGCGGTGCGGCTTCTTCGGCGCTTCCGGTTCCTCCGGTTGCGTCGGCGCGGGCACCGGCGGCATCGTCAGCGGCTCGCCGGCGGTCTCCTCGACAGGCTCGACGAGCGCCTCGCTGATCGGCGCGGGCGGGTTCTGGACCGGCAGCAGCCCGCAGCCGGACAGCAGCGCGGCGACGGCGAGAATCAGGAAGACCGTCGACGACGGCAACGACTTGCGGGATGCGGGAAACGGGAGTCCGCCGCTCATTGACACTCACTCCATGGGTCGGGGGGCGGCCCGAGGGCACGCGGCTGGCGATGGATGGCGGGTGCGGGCGGCGCACCACGCGAGGTGAGAGTTTAACGTGTCTTGCTTTCAGGACCGACTTCGATGGCCTGTTGCAGGCCGACCGTCGGGAAAAGGAAGGGATCGGACGCGGGTTGGAGGCCCGGCTGCGGTGGCCGATCGACGACGATGCGGGCGCTGGCGCCGCTGCCGCGGGGCCCCGGGCTCAACGAGCCGAGGCCCGCGGACCGCGGACCGCGGCAACCGCGCCGCAACGCCTGCTGCAATCATGGCCATTCGGCGGACGCGGCGCAGGCGCGGCTGCTGTCCGAAACAGCGTGAAACCGGAAAATCAGGCGTCCGGATACCACGCGTCGGCAAATTCGCTGACCTGGACGTCCTTCAGTTCCGGACGGGCGGCCAGCCATCCGCGCACGAGTTCGCGGTCGGCGTCGGTCGTCGTGCCGCGCGGCGCGCCGGAGATCACGTACGCGCCGATGCCTTCGTCCGCGGACGCGACGGTCAGCAGCCCGTTCGCTTCGACGAAGTCGATGAACGCATCGATCAACTGGCCACGCTCGAGGTCGGTCATTTCATTGCGGTAATGCGCGGTGGCGTTGAACGAGAGTTCCTGGAATTCGCCGATGTGGAGTTTCTTGCGCTGGCGGCGGTTGTGGCCTTGGCTCATGGTGTGTGGTGAATGCGAAAAGGGTCAATGAAAGGGCGGTGGCCGGCGCTGGCGCGGCATGCGCGAACGGCCCGGACGCCGCATCGGGGCGCCGCGCGGCGATGCCGGCGGCGGATGGGCGGAAGGTTACATCAGCACGATATCGTACTGCTCCTGGCTCAGATTCGACTCCACCTGCAGCGACACCGGCTTGCCGATGAAGTCGATCAGCATCGCCAGATGCTGCGACTCCTCGTCGAGGAACAGGTCGATCACCTGCTGCGCGGCGATCACGCGAAACTCACGCGGGTTGAACTGCCGCGACTCGCGCAGGATTTCGCGCAGGATGTCGTAGCACACGGTGCGCGACGTCTTCACCTGGCCCTTGCCCTGGCAGGTCGGGCACGGTTCGCACAGCACGTGCGCGAGCGATTCGCGCGTGCGCTTGCGGGTCATCTCGACGAGCCCGAGCTGCGAGAAACCGTTGACCGTCACGCGCGTGCGGTCGCGCGACAGCGCCTTCTTCAGCTCGGACAGCACCGCGTCGCGATGCTCGGCGTTCTCCATGTCGATGAAGTCGATGATGATGATCCCGCCGAGGTTGCGCAGCCGCAGCTGCCGCGCGATCGTATGCGCGGCCTCGAGGTTGGTCTTGAAGATCGTGTCGTCGAAGTTGCGCGCGCCGACATAGCCGCCCGTGTTCACGTCGATCGTCGTCATCGCCTCGGTCTGGTCGATCATCAGGTAACCGCCCGACTTCAGGTCGACGCGGCGCGACAGCGCGCGCTGGATCTCCGTCTCGATGTTGTACAGGTCGAACAGCGGCCGCTCGCCCGTGTAGTGATGCAGCTTCGGGCTCACGGCCGGCGTGAATTCGCCCGCGAATTCCGACAGGCGCTGGTACGTCTCGCGCGAATCGACCTGGATGCGCGTCGTGTCGTCGTTCGCGAAATCGCGCAGCACGCGCTGCGCGAGATCGAGATCCTGATACAGCAGGCTCGTCGCCGGCAGGCGCTGCGCCTGTGCGACGATCGTCGCCCAGGTCTTGCGTAGGTACGTGACGTCGCCGGCCAGTTCGTCGGAGGTCGCATCCTCGGCGATCGTGCGCACGATGTAGCCGCCTTTCTCGTCCGGCGGGATCACGGCGGTCAACCGCGCGCGCACGGCCTCGCGCTCGGCTTCGCTCTCGATCTTCTGCGAGATGCCGATATGCGGCTCCTGCGGCAGGTAGACGAGCGTGCGCCCCGCGATACTGACCTGCGTCGACAGCCGCGCGCCCTTCGTGCCGATCGGGTCCTTGATCACCTGGACCATCAGCGTCTGGCCCTCGAACACGATCTTCTCGATCGGCTGGTGCGGCGCGCCCGACTGCGGCTCGCCCGCGAGGCGCGGATGCCAGATGTCGGCGACGTGCAGGAACGCCGCGCGTTCGAGGCCGATGTCGATGAACGCCGACTGCATGCCGGGCAGCACACGCACGACCTTGCCGAGATAGATGTTGCCGACCCGCCCGCGCGACAGCGTGCGCTCGACGTGAAGCTCCTGCACCGCGCCTTGCTGGACGAGTGCGACGCGCGTTTCCTGCGGCGTGAGGTTGATCAGGATTTCTTCGTTCATGGTGCGGTTCAGAAGGCGACGCGTGCGGTACGCAGCAGCGCGGCAGTCTCAAAAAGGGGCAGACCCATGATACCTGAATGGGACCCGTCGATTCGCTCGATGAATTCGGCCGCGCGGCCCTGGATCGCGTACGCGCCGGCCTTGCCGAACGGCTCGCCGGTTTCGACGTAGCGCACGTATGCGTCGCGCGGTGCGTTCGAAAAGCGTACCGACGAGCGCGACAGCGCGGGCGGCAGCAGTTCGCCGTCGGCACCGATCACGGCGATGGCGGTCAGGACTTCGTGTTCGCGGCCCGCGAGGCGGGTGAGCATCGCGAGCGCATCGTCGGCGTCGGCCGGCTTGCCGAGGATCGCGCCGTCGATCGTCACCGTGGTGTCCGCAACGAGCACCGGCGCGGCCGGTTTGCCACTCGCGACGAGACGTGCACGCGCGGCCTCGGCCTTCGCGACGGTCACGCGCCGCACGTACGCGTCGGCGGCTTCGCCGGGCAGTTCGGCTTCGAGCGCCTCGGCGTCCTCGTCGGGGCGCGGCAGCAGCAGCTCGAAGCGTACGCCGATCTGCTGCAGCAGCTCCTGGCGGCGGGGGCTTTGCGAAGCGAGGTAAAGGATCGGGAAAAGCGCGGGGGACGTGCTGGACGGCATGGTGTCGTTATCTCGTTGAGCGCGCCCGGCGCGCGTCTCGAGGACGACACGTCATGCGCGGTGGTAGGGGTGATTCTGCGTGATGCTCCACGCCCGGTAAAGCTGTTCGGCGAGCAGCACGCGCACCATGCCGTGCGGCAGCGTCATGCTCGAGATGCGCAGCAGCACGTCGGCGCGTGCTTTCAGGTCCGGATCGAGCCCGTCGGCGCCGCCGATCACGAACGCGACGTCGCGGCCGTCCTGTTGCCAGCCGGGCAGCGCCTGCGCGAGCTGCATCGTGGTCCAGTCGCGGCCGCGCTCGTCGAGCGCGACGAGGCGCGCGCCCTTCGGCAGCGCGGCCTCGATCTTCTGCCGCTCGGCGGCCATCACGCTTTCGGCGCTGCGGCCGCCCGAACGCAGTTCAGGCTTGATTTCGCGCAACTCGATGCGCAGTTCGGGCGGCATCCGCTTCGTGTATTCGTCGAAGCCGGATGCGATCCAGCCGGGCATCTTGTGACCGACCGCGAGGATGAAAAGCTTCATCGACAGACGCGTGACGGCTTAGCGGCGGCGGGCGGCCGTCTTGCGCGCCGGGCGTGCGGGCGCTTCTTCCTCTTCCTCGTCGTCTTCGCTCGCCGTGGCGAAGCCGTTGCCCTTGCCGCCGCCCAGCTTCATCCGCACGGGCTTGTCGCCCCAGATTTCCTCGAGGTTGTAGTACTGGCGCAGGGCCGGTTGCAGGATGTGCACGACCGCGTCGCCGCAGTCGACCAGCACCCATTCGCCGGTGTCCTCGCCTTCGGAGCTGACGACGTCGCCGCCGGCTTCCTTGACCTTGTCGCGCACGTTCGACGCGAGCGCCTTGGTCTGGCGGTTGGAGGTGCCCGAGGCGACGACCACGCGGTCGAACAGTTCGGTCAGGTGGCTGGTGTTGAACACCTTGATGTCTTGCGCCTTGACGTCTTCGAGGGCGTCGACGATCACGCGCTGCAGTTTGCGAATATCCATGGATTCAGGAATGGTAGAGGCGATGTTGAAGAATATAGGCCCATACGGCGGCCGGCACATGTTCGGCCGATGCGTCGGGCATTTGCGCATGGCGTGCGATGCATTCGCGCAGGTGCGCGCGGATGTCGGTCGCGGCGATGTCGAACGAAAGGGTCGTATCGATCAGCAGGCGGCCTGCCGGCGTGGCCTTGAGCACGTCGGCGCCGGCCTGCCGCGCGGCGATTTCCCGCGCGACGTCCGGCGGCGCCGCGCCGAGCTCGAAGCCCGGGCGCGTCGACACGCCGATGTGCGCGTAGTCGAACAGCGTGCGCCAGTCGCGCCACGTATCGAGGCGCACGAGCTGGTCGGCGCCGATCAGCAGCGACAGCGACGCATCCGGGCCGATCCGCTCGCGCCAGCGCGCGAGCGTCTCGACCGTGTAGGTCGGGCCGGTGTGCTCGATCTCGTCGGTGGCGACGGTCACGGTCACGCCCGGCACGGACAGCGTGCCGGCGGCTGCGCGCGTCATCGCGAGCCGATGCTCGGCGGCCGACACGTCGCGCTTCTGGTACGGCTGCCCGGCGGGCAGCAGCACGAGTTCGGTCAGGTCGAGCAGTTCGGCGAACCGGCGCGCGAGCGCGAGATGGCCGTCGTGGATCGGGTCGAAGGTACCGCCCAGCAAGCCGATACGGCGCGGCAGCAGGGCGGGGCGGGCGGTGGTGTTCAGAGAAACACGTCCTTTCGTTGGGGCAGCGGGGCGCGCGGGCTCAGACCCAGTCGCGCGGCACGAGGAAGTCGCTATACAAGCGCGCTTCCGGCGAACCCGGCTCGGGTTGCCAGTTGTAGCGCCAGTTCGCGACCGGCGGCATCGACATCAGGATCGACTCGGTCCGGCCGCCGCTTTGCAGGCCGAACAGCGTGCCGCGGTCGAACACGAGGTTGAATTCGACGTAGCGGCCGCGGCGGTAGGCCTGGAAGTCGCGCTCGCGCTCGCCGTACGGCAGCTCGGCGCGGCGCTCGACGATCGGCAGGTAGGCCTGCAGGAACGCATCGCCGACGCTTTGCATCATGTCAAACGAGCGTTCGAAACCGGGCTCCGAGAAGTCGTCGAAGAAGATCCCGCCGATGCCGCGCGTCTCGTTGCGGTGCTTCAGGAAGAAATATTCGTCGCACCATTGCTTGAAGCGCGGGTAGAGCTCGGCGCCGAACGGGTCGAGCGCGTCCTTGCAGGTCTGGTGGAAATGCCGCGCGTCGTCCTCGAAACCGTAAACCGGTGTCAGATCCATGCCGCCGCCGAACCAGAACACGGGTTCCTCGCCCGGTTTCGTCGCGATCAGCATCCGGACGTTCATGTGCACGGTCGGGCAGTACGGATTGCGCGGGTGCAGCACCAGCGACACGCCGAGCGCCTCGAAGCCGCGGCCCGCGAGCTGCGGGCGCGCCGCGCTTGCCGACGGCGGCAGCGCGTCGCCCGCGACGTCGGAAAAGCCGATTCCCGCGCGTTCGAACACGCGGCCGCCTTCGAGAATCCGCGTGCAGCCGCCGCCGCGCAGGCGTTCGGCCGGCCCGCGCTGCCACGTGTCGGTCGCGAGCGGCGTGCCGTCGAGCGCGCCGAGCGCGTCGGCGATCCGGGTCTGCAGGCCCTGGAGGTACGTGCGCACACGCGCCACGTCGTAGGTCGAATCGGTCATGTCTGGACTGGCTGCCCCCGCCTGACGCGAGGGCCGTAAAAAAAGCATCTGCCGGGCATTCTATCGAACCCCGGCAGAGGGGCCGCCGCCGCGCGGGCGCGGGGCGGCGATCACGACGTCACGTGCTCTTGCGGTTGAGCGCGCGAAAGCCGATGTCGCGGCGGTACTGCATGCCTTCGAAATTGATCTGGTTGATCGTGTCGTACGCATGCTGCTGCGCTTCGCGTACCGAATCGGCGAGGCCGACCACGCACAGCACGCGGCCGCCCGACGTCACGAGCTTGTCGCCGTCGGCGAGCGTCGTGCCCGCATGGAACGTCACCGCCTGTTCGGTCTCGGCCGGGATTCCGTTGATGCGGTCGCCCTTGCGCGGCGCGTCCGGGTAGCCGTGCGCGGCGAGCACGACGCCCAGCGCGGTGCGGCGATCCCAGTCGAGCTCGACCGTGTCGAGCGTGCCCGCGATCGCCTGCTCGACGACCTTCGAGAAATCGCTCTTCAGGCGCGCCATGATCGGCTGCGTTTCCGGGTCGCCCATCCGGCAGTTGAACTCGAGCGTGCGCGGATTGCCGTCCTTGTCGATCATCAGGCCCGCGTACAGGAAACCCGTGAAGCGGATGCCGTCCTTCTCCATCCCGCGCACGGTCGGCATGATGATCTCGCGCATCACGCGTGCATGCATCTGCGGCGTGACGATCGGCGCGGGCGAATACGCGCCCATGCCGCCGGTGTTCGGGCCGCGATCCTCGTCGAGCAGACGCTTGTGGTCCTGGCTGGAGGCCAGCGCCAGCGCGTGCTTGCCGTCGACCATCACGATGAAGCTGGCTTCCTCGCCATCGAGGAATTCCTCGATCACGACGCGCGCGCCGGCATCGCCGAGCTTGTTGCCCGACAGCATCATGTCGACGGCCGCATGCGCTTCTTCGAGCGTCATCGCGACGACGACGCCCTTGCCGGCCGCGAGGCCGTCGGCCTTCACGACGATCGGCGCGCCTTTCGCGTCGAGATACGCATGGGCGGCGGCCGCATCGGAGAAGGTTTCGTAGTCGGCGGTCGGAATGTTGTGGCGCTTCATGAACGCCTTCGCGAAATCCTTCGAGCTTTCGAGCTGCGCGGCTTCGCGGGTCGGGCCGAATACCTTCAGGCCGCGTGCGCGGAACAGGTTGACGATGCCGGCCGCGAGCGGCGCTTCCGGCCCGACGAGCGTGAACGCAACGCCTTCGCGTTCCGCGAAATCGGCGAGTTCGTCGAGCGCCGTGATGTCGACGTTCTTCAGACGCTCGTCCTGCGCCGTGCCGCCATTGCCGGGCGCGACGTAGACCATCTGGACGCGCGGCGATTGCGCGAGCTTCCACGCCAGCGCATGTTCGCGGCCGCCGGAACCGACGACGAGTAGTTTCATGGGATTCCCCGCAGACTAGAAAACAGGGCGGCCGGCACGCTCAGGCGCGCCGGCCGCGAAATCGGTCGGGCCGCCGTCGCAACGCTGCGCGCGGCGGCCGGCATCTCATTCCTCGACGATGACGGCGTTCGTATACACGTCCTGCACGTCGTCGAGATTCTCAAGCGCGTCCAGGAGCTTCTGCATCTTCGCCGCGTCGTCGCCGGTGAATTCGACTTCGTTCTGCGGCTTCATCGTCACTTCGGCGAGTTCGGCCTTGAAGCCGGCGGCTTCGAGCGCGTCCTTCACCGCGGAAAACGCCTGCCAGTCGCACAGCACTTCGATCGAGCCGTCGTCGTTCGTGTTCACGTCGTTCGCGCCGGCTTCGAGCGCGGCTTCCATCAGCGCATCTTCCGACGTGCCGGGCGCGAACAGGAACTGGCCGACGTGATCGAACATGAACGCGACGGAGCCGTCGGTGCCCATGTTGCCGCCGAACTTCGAGAATGCGTGGCGCACTTCCGCGACCGTGCGGGTGCGGTTGTCGGTCAGCGTGTCGACGATGATCGCCGCGCCGCTGATGCCGTAGCCTTCGTAACGGATTTCTTCGTAGTTCGCGCCGTCCGCGCCGCCGACGCCGCGATCGATCGCGCGCTTGACGTTGTCCTTCGGCATGTTCGCGTCGGCTGCCTTGTCGACCGCGAGACGCAGGCGCGGGTTCGAGTTGACGTCGCCGCCGCCGAGGCGCGCCGCCACCTGGATTTCCTTGATCAGGCGGGTCCAGATCTTGCCGCGCTTCGCGTCGGCCGCAGCCTTCTTATGCTTGATGTTGGCCCATTTCGAATGACCAGCCATACCTTTCTCCGTGCCCGGGCGCGCAGCGCGGGCGATTGTTTCAGTGTGTCGTTGAATCGGCGGCCGTTTCGGCGGGCATGAAGCCGCGGGGCCGCGCGTGTCGAGTGGAGCGTGATTTTATCACGCGGCGACCGCCGCTTCGGGGCCGCCGCGCATGGCCGAACGGCCGGGGCGGCGCGCCGGGGCGCGCGGCATGGCGGCGCCCGACGCTCGGTGCGCTCAGTTCTTGGTGCCGAACAGGCGGTCGCCCGCGTCGCCCAGGCCCGGCACGATGTACGCGTGTTCGTTCAGATGCGAGTCGAGCGACGCGACGAACAGCTTCACGTCGGGGTGCGCGTCCTGGAACACCTGCACGCCCTCGGGCGCGGCGACCAGCGCGACGAACATGATGTTCGCGGCCGGCACGTTGCGGCGCTTGAGCACGTCGACCGCATGCACGGCCGAATAGCCGGTCGCGACCATCGGGTCGCACAGGATGAAGATGCGGTCTTCCAGGTCCGGCAGGCGCACCAGGTATTCGACCGGACGGTGGTCCTCGGCGCGGTACACGCCGATGTGGCCGACGCGCGCGGACGGCACCAGGTCGAGCAGGCCGTCCGACATCCCGATGCCCGCGCGCAGCACGGGCACGATCGCGAGCTTCTTGCCGGCGATCACCGGCGCGTCGACCGCCACCAGCGGGGTTTCGACCCGCTTGGTCGTGATCGGCAGGTTGCGGGTGATCTCATAGCCCATCAGCAGCGTGATCTCGCGCAGCAGTTCGCGGAACGTGCGCGTGGACGTGTCCTTGTCGCGCATGTGCGTGAGCTTGTGCTGGATCAGCGGGTGATCGGTGATGAAGAGGTTCGGGAAACGGCTGTCCTGTTTCATGACGGGGTGCCTTGGCGGCAAAAGGGGATCGGGGGCGGCGGCGGGCATGGGCCGGTCGTCGCTCATGCCCGCAATTTTACCAAGGCGCGCCGCGCGATCCGGATATTATCGACGTCTCACGACAATCCGCGTGCCGCGCACGCCCGTTTGCCCGCCGCCGGCGGCAACGCGGGGCCGCGCCGGCATGCGTGCCACCAGGGAAACGACGATGGATCTCGGCATCGAAGGAAAGACCGCGCTCGTGTGCGCGGCCAGCAAGGGCCTCGGGCGTGGTTGCGCGGAAGCGCTGGCCGCCGAGGGCGTGAACCTCGTGATCGTCGCGCGCACGCGCGACACTTTGGAGGAAACCGCGGAAGAGATCCGCGCCGGCGCGAACGTGTCGGTCACGGCGGTCGCGTGCGACATCACGACGCCGGACGGCCGCGCGGCCGCGCTCGCCGCGTGCCCGCAGCCGGACATTCTCGTGACGAATGCCGGCGGCCCGCCGCCCGGCGACTTCCGCGACTTCTCGCACGACGACTGGATTCGCGCGCTCGAGTCGAACATGCTGACGCCGATCGAGCTGATCCGCGCGACCCTCGACGGGATGATCGGCCGCGGCTTCGGCCGGATCGTCAACATCACGAGTTCGGCCGTGAAGGCGCCGATCGACGTGCTCGCGCTGTCGAACGGCGCGCGCTCGGGGCTGACCGGCTTCGTCGCGGGGCTGTCGCGCAAGGTCGCGGGGCAGGGCGTGACGATCAACAACCTGCTGCCGGGGCTGTTCGACACCGACCGGATCGCGACGACGCTCGCCGCGTCGGCGCAGGCGCAGGGCGTGACGGTCGACGAGATGCGCGCGCGGCGCACCAGGGACATCCCGGCCGGGCGCCTCGGCACGCGCGCCGAGTTCGGCGCGGCCTGTGCGTTCCTGTGCAGCGTGCACGCCGGCTACATCACGGGGCAGAACTGGCTGCTCGACGGCGGCGCGTATCCGGGTACGTTCTGACCCGCGCTTTTCGCTTCACGACGACAACAACCGAACGACGAAGGAACTGGAGATGAGCAAACCCCGCATCGCACTGATTGCGCACGACGCGAAGAAGGACGAGATCGTCGCGCTCGCGGGCCAGTATCGCGAGACGCTCGCGCAATGCCGGCTGGTCGCGACCGGCACGACGGGCGGCCGTATCGCCGCCGCGCACGGGCTCGAGGTCGAGCGCAAGCTGTCGGGGCCGCTCGGCGGCGACCTGCAGATCGGCGCGGAGCTCGCCGACGGCCGCGTCGACATCGTCGTGTTCCTGCGCGACCCGATGACCGCGCAGCCGCACGACCCCGACATCACCGCACTGGTGCGTGCATGCGACGTGCACGACGTGCCGGTCGCGACCAACGTCGCGACCGCGCGGATGCTGCTCGACGATCTGGCGCGCAACATGCAGGACGTTTGCTAGGCGCGGGCATCGGCTGATTGTCCCTGCCGGCGGCAGGGCCATGCACGAACGGTGGCGACGCGCGAGAATCGTGCGTCGCCACGCGCGCCTGCCGGCACCCGCACGAATCGGTGCGGCGCGCGCATCGGCGCCCCGGATTTCCCTGACTGACAGACAGAAGAGGAGCAAAACGATGCCGAAAGCAATCCGATACGACCAGCCGGGCGGCCCGGACGTGATGAAGTGGGTCGATGTCGAGGTCGGCGCGCCGAAGGCGGGCGAAGTCCGCATCCGGCAACACGCGGTCGGGCTCAACTACATCGACGTGTATTTCCGCACGGGCCTGTATCCGCAACAGCTGCCGGCCGGCCTCGGGATGGAGGCGGCGGGCGAGGTGACGGCCGTCGGCGACGGCGTGACCGCGTTCAAGGTCGGCGACCGCGTCGCCTATGTCGGCCAGCCGCCCGGCGCGTATGCGCAGGAGCGCGTGATGCCGGCCGAGCGCGTCGTGAAACTGCCGGACGGCATCAGCTACGACGACGCGGCATCGGTGATGCTGCAGGGCCTGACCGCGCATTACCTGCTGCGCCGCACCTATCCGGTGAAGGCCGGCGACACGATCCTGATCCACGCGGCGGCCGGCGGCGTGGGCTTGCTCGTGTGCCAGTGGGCGAAGGCGCTCGGCGCGACCGTGATCGGTACGGTCGGCTCCGACGAGAAGGCCGAGCTCGCGAAGGCGCACGGCTGCGATCATCCGATCGTCTACACGCGCGAGAACTTCACGCAGCGCGTGAAGGCAATCACGAACGGCGCGGGCGTGCCGGTCGTCTACGATTCGATCGGCAAGGACACCTACATCGGTTCGCTCGACAGCCTCGCGCCGCTCGGCTACTTCGTCAGCTTCGGCAATGCGTCGGGGCCGCTGCCGCCGATCGACTCGAAGGAATTCTCGTCGCGCGGCTCGCTGTTCTTCACGCGACCGACGCTGTTCTCGTACATCGCGAAGCGCGCCGATCTCGAAGCCGCGGCCGCCGAGCTGTTCGACGTGATCCTGTCGGGCAAGGTGAAGACCAGCATCAACCAGCGCTATCCGCTTGCCGAAGTCGGCCGCGCGCATGCCGATCTGGAAGCGCGCAAGACCACCGGCTCGACGATCCTCGTTCCCTGACGCATCCTTTCGTGCCGGCGTCACGCCGGCACATCCCGGGCGGCGCCGGCGGGCCGCCCGTCCTGCCTCCTGTCTCCCGGCCTGTCCGACGTCCCGTCCACTGTTCCCGCTGTACGCGTTTACGCGTTTTTTACACCCGCTCCGATACCTTTGACCCGCCCTTTACGCGCATTCCCATAAGGTTCTAGTCGTCCGATTTCGACGACGGAGAACAAAAAATGGATGGGGTTTTCATCGGCGCACTGGTGCTCTTCACCGCGCTGATCCTCGGTTTGCTTGCCGGTTGCGACAAGCTCGTGCAATACGGTCGCGGGGGGCGGGCATGACCTGGATGCTTTGGCTGGCGGGCGCCTCGACGGCCCTGCTGTTCGCGTATCTCGTCTTCGCGCTGCTGCGCGCGGAGGACATCGAATGAACGCGAACAACCTGTTGCAGATGGTGCTGTTCATCGTCGTACTGCTGGCGGCGGCCGTACCGGTTGCGCGCTACCTGAGCGCGGTGATGGACGGCAGCGCGCGCGTCGTGCGCGTGTTCGGGCCGCTCGAACGCGCGCTGTACCGCATCGCCGGCGTCGATGCGGGCACCGAAATGAACTGGAAGCAGTACACGGTCGCGACGATTGCATTCAACGCGCTCGGCGTGCTGTTCCTTTATGCGCTGCTGCGCCTGCAGGGCTTCCTGCCCGGCAACCCGCAGCAGTTCGGCGCGATGACGCCCGACGGCGCGTTCAACACGGCCGTCAGTTTCGTCGCCAACACGAACTGGCAGGACTACACGCCCGAGCAGACCGTCAGCTATCTGTCGCAGATGCTCGGCCTGACGGTGCAGAACTTCCTGTCGGCGGCGACCGGCATCGTCGTCGTGATCGCGCTGATTCGCGGCTTCGCGCGCCACACCGCTCAGACGATCGGCAACTTCTGGGTCGATCTCACGCGCGTGACGCTGTACGTGCTCGTGCCGATGGCGGCGCTCGTCGCCGCGCTGCTGATGAGCCAGGGCGTGCTGCAGAACATGAAGGCGTACCAGGACGTGCCCGTGCTGCAGGCAAGCACCTACGCGGCGCCGAAGCTCGACGCGCAGGGCAGCCCGGTGAAGGACGACAAGGGCAACCCGGTCACGGTGCCGACCCCGCTGACGAAGCAGACGCTCGCGATGGGCCCGGTCGCCTCCCAGGAAGCGATCAAGATGCTCGGCACCAACGGCGGCGGCTTCTTCAACGCGAACTCCGCGCACCCGTTCGAGAACCCGACGCCGTTCGCGAACTTTCTGCAGATCTTCGCGATCCTGATCATCCCGGCTGCGCTGTGCCTGGTGTTCGGTCGCATGATCGGCGACCGCCGGCAGGGCATCGCGGTGCTCGCGGCGATGACGGTCGCGTTCGCGGTCGCGACCGGCGTCGAGGTGAGCGCCGAGCAGGGCGGCAACCCGACGCTCGCCGCGCTGCACGTCGACCAGTCGGCCGGCGCGCTGCAGCCGGGCGGCAACATGGAAGGCAAGGAAACCCGCTTCGGGATCGCGCAGACCGGCATCTTCACGGTCGCGACCACGGCCGCGTCGTGCGGCGCGGTGGACGCGATGCACGATTCGCTGACGCCGGTCGGCGGCCTCGTGCCGATGCTGCTGATGCAGCTCGGCGAGGTGGTCTTCGGCGGCGTCGGCTCCGGCCTCTACGGGATGCTCGTGTTCGCGCTGCTCGCGGTGTTCGTCGCCGGCCTGATGATCGGCCGCACGCCGGAATACGTCGGCAAGAAGATCGAGTCGTACGAGATGAAAATGGTGTCGATCGTCGTGCTGCTCACGCCGCTGCTCGTGCTGGTCGGCACGTCGATCGCGGTGTTGGCGGACGCGGGCAAGGCCGGCATCTCGAACCCGGGCCCGCACGGCTTCTCGGAAATTCTCTACGCGTTCAGCTCGGCCGCGAACAACAACGGCAGTGCGTTCGCGGGCCTGACGGTCGGCACGCCGTTCTACAACTGGATGACCGCGATCGCGATGTGGTTCGGCCGCTTCGGCACGATCGTGCCGGTGCTGGCGATCGCCGGTTCCCTCGCCGCGAAGAAGCGCATCGCGGTGACGAGCGGCACGCTGCCGACCCACGGCCCGCTGTTCGTCGTACTGCTGCTCGGCACCGTGCTGCTGGTGGGCGCGCTGACCTACGTGCCGGCGCTCGCGCTCGGCCCGGGCGTCGAGCACCTGATGATGTGGCTGGGCGCGTGACGCGCGCCCGCATCGCGACACACTGAAAAGACTGAAGAGCTTGAAGAGATCGCAATGACTCAACATTCCGCAACACGGTCCATGTTCGATCCGGCGCTGCTGCGCCCGGCGATCGTGGATTCGTTCAAGAAACTCACGCCGCGCACGCAGTTCCGCAACCCGGTGATGTTCTGCGTGTACGTCGGCAGCATCCTCACCACGATCCTGTGGATCGCGGCGCTTGCCGGCCAGGCCGAGGCGCCCGCGGGCTTCATCCTCGCGGTCACGCTGTGGCTGTGGTTCACCGTGCTGTTCGCGAACTTCGCCGAAGCGCTCGCCGAAGGGCGCTCGAAGGCGCAGGCCGCGTCGCTGCGCAGCGCGAAGAAGGACGTGATGGCGAAGAAGCTGAACGAGCCGCATCCGAAGTCGCCGATCCGCATCACGACCGCGTCCGACCTGCGCAAGGGCGACGTCGTGCTGGTCGAGACCGGCGACGTGATCCCGGCCGACGGCGAGGTCGTCGACGGCGTCGCGTCGGTCGACGAGTCGGCAATCACCGGCGAATCCGCACCGGTGATCCGCGAATCGGGCGGCGACTTCTCGTCGGTGACGGGCGGCACGCGCGTGCTGTCCGACTGGATCGTCGTGAAGGTCACCGCGAACCCCGGCGAGGCGTTTCTCGACCGGATGATCGCGATGGTCGAAGGCGCGAAGCGCAAGAAGACGCCGAACGAAGTCGCGCTGACGATCCTGCTCGTCGCGCTGACGATCGTGATGCTGCTCGCGACCGCGACGCTGCTGCCGTTCTCGATGTTCTCGGTCGACGCGATGAAGGCCGGCCACGTGGTGACGATCACCGCGCTCGTCGCGCTGCTCGTGTGCCTGATCCCGACGACGATCGGCGGGTTGCTGTCCGCGATCGGCGTGGCCGGGATGAGCCGGATGATGCAGGCGAACGTGATCGCGACGTCGGGCCGCGCGGTGGAAGCGGCCGGCGACGTCGACGTGCTGCTGCTCGACAAGACCGGCACGATCACGCTCGGCAACCGCCAGGCGTCGACGTTCGTGCCGGCGCCGGGCGTGACCGAGGAAGCGCTGGCCGATGCCGCGCAACTGTCGTCGCTCGCGGACGAAACGCCGGAAGGGCGCAGCATCGTCGTGCTCGCGAAGGAGCGTTTCAACATTCGCCAGCGCGACATGGCGCAACTGCACGCGACGTTCCTCGGTTTTTCCGCGCAGACGCGGATGAGCGGCGTCGACCTGCCCGGCCGCGAGATCCGCAAGGGCGCGGCCGACGCGATCCGTCGCTACGTCGAAACCCACGGCAGCCGCTTCCCCGAAGAAGTGCGCCGCGCGGTGGACGACGTCGCGCGCCGCGGCAGCACGCCGCTCGTCGTGGCCGACCTGCAGGACGGGGCAGCGCGCGTGCTCGGCGTGATCGAGCTGAAGGACATCGTGAAGGGCGGCATCAAGGAGCGCTTCGCGGAACTGCGCAAGATGGGCATCAAGACCGTGATGGTGACGGGCGACAACCGGCTGACGGCCGCGGCGATCGCGGCGGAAGCGGGCGTCGACGATTTCCTCGCGGAAGCGACGCCGGAAACCAAGCTCGCGACGATCCGCGAGCATCAGGCGGCCGGGCGCCTCGTCGCGATGACCGGCGACGGCACCAATGACGCGCCGGCGCTCGCGCAGGCCGACGTCGCGGTGGCGATGAACACCGGCACGCAGGCGGCGAAGGAAGCCGGCAACATGGTCGACCTCGACTCGAACCCGACCAAGCTGATCGAGATCGTCGAGATCGGCAAGCAGATGCTGATGACGCGCGGGTCGCTCACCACGTTCTCGATCGCGAACGACATCGCGAAATACTTCGCGATCATCCCGGCCGCGTTCGTGACGACCTATCCGCAACTGCGCGTGCTCGACATCATGCATCTGACGTCGCCGGCGTCCGCGATCCTGTCGGCGGTGATCTTCAACGCGCTGATCATCGTCGCGCTGATTCCGCTCGCGCTGAAGGGCGTGACCTACCGGCCGCTCGGCGCCGCGTCGCTGCTGCGCCGCAACCTGCTGGTGTACGGCCTCGGCGGCGTGCTGCTGCCGTTCCCGTTCATCAAGCTGATCGACATGACGCTCGCCGCGCTCGGCTGGGCCTGAGCCGGCCGCACTTGAAGGAACCATCATGAAAACGTTGATTCGCCCGCTCGTCGTGCTCTTTGTCGTGCTGACCGCCGTGACCGGCCTCGCTTATCCGGCCGTGATGACCGTGTTCGGTCAGGCCGTGTTCCCGTCGCAGGCCAACGGCAGCCTGATCGAGCAGGACGGCAAGGTCGTCGGCTCCGCGCTGATCGGCCAGCCGTTCGATGCGCCGAAATACTTCTGGGGCCGGCTGTCGGCCACCGCGCCGATGCCGTACAACGCGGCCGGCTCCGGCGGCTCGAACCTCGGCCCGTTGAACCCGTCGCTCGCCGACCAGGTGAAGGCGCGCATCGCCGCGCTGCGCGACGCGGGCACCGACCTGTCGAAGCCGGTGCCGGTCGACCTCGTGACGGCGTCCGCCAGCGGCCTCGATCCGGAGATCACGCCGGCCGCCGCCGCGTATCAGGTCGAGCGCGTCGCGAAGGCGCGCAACCTGACGCCGGACGCGGTCGCGCAACTCGTCGCCGCGAACACGACGGGCCGCCAGTTCGGCGTGCTCGGCGAGCCGCGCGTGAACGTGCTGAAGCTGAATCTCGCGCTCGACGCGGAGCAGGCCGCGCACTGAGCGTGCGTGCGGGCGGGCTCCCCGGCGCGGCTGGCTGCGCGTCGGGCCCGACTTCGTTTCGACGGCGCTCGCGCCGTCTTTGCCTTTTGCGGCGATTTGGAACCACAATGGCTGTATCTCGCGCGCCATCCGGCGTGTCGCCCTCCTGACGCATGAACCGTCCCGATCCCGACCAACTCCTCGACAAGCTGCAGCGCGATGAAGAAAAGCAGCGGCGCGGCCAGCTCAAGATCTTCTTCGGCGCGTCCGCCGGCGTCGGCAAGACCTACGCGATGCTGCAGGCCGCGCGCCAGCGCGTACAGGAAGGCGTCGACGTCGTCGTCGGCATCGTCGAGACCCACGGCCGTGCCGAAACCGCCGCGCTGCTCGACGGGCTCGACGTGCTGCCGCCCGCCCGCATCGACTATCGTGGCCGCACGCTCGCCGAATTCGATCTCGACGGCGCGCTCGCGCGTGCGCCGCAACTGATCCTCGTCGACGAGCTCGCGCATTCGAACGTGCAGGGCGCCCGGCACCTGAAGCGCTGGCAGGACGTCTACGAGCTGCTCGACGCGGGCATCGACGTGTATACGACCGTCAACGTCCAGCACCTCGAAAGCCTGAACGACGTGGTCGGCGCAATCACCGGCATCCGCGTGTGGGAGACCGTGCCCGACCGCGTGTTCGACGCGGCCGACGAAGTCACGCTCGTCGACCTGCCGGCCGAGGAACTGCTCGAGCGGATGCGCGACGGCAAGGTCTATCTCGCGCAGCAGGCCGAGCGCGCGGTGCGCAACTTCTTCCGCAAGGGCAACCTGATCGCGCTGCGCGAACTCGCGCTGCGGCGCACGGCCGATCGCGTCGACGCGCAGATGCGCGAGTACCGCGCCGACCGTTCGATCCAGCGCATCTGGCAGGCGCGCGAGCGGCTGCTGGTGTGCGTCGGGCCCGGCCCCGAAGCGCCGACGCTCGTGCGCGCGGCGGCGCGGCTCGCGGCGAGCCTGAAGGCCGACTGGATCGCCGTGTACGTCGAGACGCCGCGCCTGCAGCGGCTGCCCGACGCGCGGCGGCAGCGCACGCTCGACGCGCTGAAGCTCGCGGCCGAACTCGGCGCGGAGACGGCCACGCTCGCCGGTGCGGATGCGGTCGCCGCGCTGATCGGCTATGCGAAGGTGCGCAACGTGTCGAAGCTCGTCGCGGGCGGCTCGCCGAAGGTCGGGCTCGTGCGCCGCTTCGCGCGGCCGTTCGGCGAGCAGCTGGCGGAGCGCGCGGGCGACGTCGACCTGATGCTGATTCGCGCGTCCGCGAGCGACGAGACGCGCGCCGCGCCGCTCGACGCACGGGCGCGCGACTGGCGCGATGCGTTCGCGCAGTTCGGCACGCACCGCTCACCGCCGCGCCATTACGCGTATGCGGCCGCGATCTGCGCGGCGATCACCGTCGTCGCGAGCGTCGTGTCCGGGCGGCTCGACCTCACGAACCTCGTGATGCTGTACCTGCTCGGCGTGGTGTTCTCGGCCGTGCGGCTCGGGCGCGGCCCGGGCGTGCTGCAGTCGTTCCTGTCGGTGGCCGCGTTCGATTTCTTCTTCGTGCCGCCGCGCATGTCGTTCTCGGTCAGCGACACGCAATACCTGCTGACCTTCTTCGGGATGCTGCTGACGTCGCTCGTGATCAGCCACCTGACGTCGACGCTGACGCGCCAGGCGAGCGTCGCGCAGCGCCGCGAGCGCCGCACCGGCGCGATCTACGCGATGGCGCGCGAGCTCGGCGCGGCGCTGACGACCGAGCAGATCGTCGAGATCGGCAGCCGCCACGTGGGCGAGGTGTTCCGCGCGCGCGTCGCATTCCTTTTGCCCGACAGCGCGGACCAGGTGCGGCAGAAGATCGAGGAGCCCGACGCGGCCGTCACGCTGACCGGTGCCGAGCTCGACAGCGACGTCGGCCAGTGGGTGTACGACCAGCAGAAGCCGGCCGGGCGCGGCACCGATACCTTGCCGGCGACGGCCGCGCTGTACCTGCCGCTGAAGGCGCCGATGCGCACGCGCGGCGTGCTGGCCGTCGCGTCGCGCGAGCCGCGCGAACTCGAGGTGCCCGAGCAGCAGCGGATGCTCGATGCGTTCGCCGCGCAGATCGCGCTCGCGCTGGAGCGCGTGCACTACGTCGAGATCGCGCGCGACGCGCTCGTCAACATGGAGTCCGAGCGGCTGCGCAACTCGCTGCTGTCGGCGATCTCGCACGACCTGCGCACGCCGCTCACGACGATCGTCGGCTTCTCGTCGATGCTCGCGAACGGGCGCGCGGCCGCGCAGGCGGGCGACGCCGCGGCGGCCGGGCGGCTCGCGCAGCGCGAGGGCGAACTCGTCGACGCGATTCACGACGAGGCGCTGCGGATGACGGGCATCGTCACGAACCTGCTCGACATGGCGCGGCTGCAGGCCGGCAGCCTGCAACTGAAGCGCCAGTGGTCGCTGCTCGAGGAAACCGTTGGCGCTGCGCTCGCCGCCTGCCGGCGCGTGCTTGCGCGCCATCCCGCGCGCGTCGCGCTGCCGGCCGACCTGCCGCTGCTGCAGATGGACGCGGTGCTGATGGAGCGGCTGTTCACCAACCTGTTCGAGAACGCGGCGAAGTACACGCCGCCCGATACGTCGCTCGACATCGGCGCCGAGCGCGTGACCGAGGACGGGCAACCATTCGTGCGCGTGCACGTCGACGATCACGGCCCGGGCCTGCCGGCCGGGATGGAAACGCGGATCTTCGACAAGTTCACGCGCGGCGAGAAGGAATCGGCGACGCCTGGCATCGGGCTCGGCCTCGCGATCTGCCGCGCGATCGTCGAGGCGCACGGCGGTAAAATCGGCGCGCTCAACCGCACCGCGCCCGACGGCCACGTGACGGGCGCGCGCTTCTGGTTCACGCTGCCGGTCGACACGCCGCCGGCCGCCCCCGCCGTGCCCGACGACGAATCCGACCTGCCGGGCGCATCGCCCCCATCCGAGTCATTGCCAGACCATGAGTGAACCCAGCCTGACCGTCGTCCTGATCGAGGACGAAAAGCAGATCCGCCGCTTCGTGCGCGCCGCGCTCGAAGAGGAGGACATCGCGGTGTTCGAGGCCGAGACGGGCAAGCAGGGGCTGATCGACGCGGCGACGCGCAAGCCCGATCTCGTGATCGTCGATCTCGGCCTGCCCGATACCGACGGCCTCGACGTGATCCGCGAGCTGCGCGGCTGGTCCGAGGTGCCGGTGATCGTGCTGTCCGCCCGCACGCAGGAAGAGGAGAAGGTCGCGGCGCTCGACGCGGGCGCCGACGACTACCTGACCAAGCCGTTCGGCGTGTCCGAACTGCGTGCGCGGATGCGCGCGCAACTGCGCCGGCGCAACCAGGGCGGCGCGAACGAGTCGCCGAAGGTGAGCTTCGGCACCGTGACCGTCGATCTCGCGCTGCGCCAGGTGTGGCGCGACGACGCGATCGTCCACCTGACGCCGCTCGAATACCGGCTGCTCGCGACGCTCGTGCGTCACGCGGGGCGCGTGCTCACGCACCGCCAGCTGCTGCGCGACGTGTGGGGGCCGTCGCACGTCGAGAGCCATCACTATCTGCGCATCTACATGGCGCACCTGCGCCAGAAGCTCGAGGCCGATCCCGCGCAGCCCGAGCACATCGTCACCGAGACGGGCGTCGGCTACCGGCTCGTCGGCGCCGTGTGACGGGCGGTGCGCGGCGGCGCATGCGGCCGTGATGCCGCGCATCGGCGGGGTTGCGCCGGCGCGACAGCCTCGCGATGAGCGCCGGCCTTGCACACCGGCTGCGCAATCCCCGCTATCCTGACCGTTCTGCGAACGAAAACGAGGAGCGTGCAATGTCCGTCCGTCTGGTCGTCATCTGTGCGCTGGCGCTGGTCGCGCCCGGCGCGTTCGCCCAGCCGTTGCCGCCCGGGCAGCAGCCGCCCGCGCAGGTGGCGCTGGCCAATCCCGCGTCGGTCAACTGCGAGAAGCTCGGCGGTCGCCACGTGATCCGCAACCTGTCGAGCGGGCAGGTCGGGATGTGCGTGTTCAAGGATGGCCGCGTGTGCGAGGAGTGGGCGCTGTACCGCGACGATCGCTGCGTCGGCGGCGGTGCGCCGAAGCGCGTGGCGAACTGAGCGCGGCCGGCCGATCGCGCCCCGCATCGGCCGCCGACGTGGCCGGCAGCCGGCAGGTCCGTAAGCCTCTTGTTATACTCGGCGCCGCCCGGGGACGACCCCGGGCCATTCGCTTCAACGGGGACGGCCCCATCCGATCTGGAGTACGTCGAGATGGCGTGGGTATGGTTGTTGATCGCCGGTTTGCTGGAAGTGGCCTGGGCGGCCGGCTTGAAATCATCGGACGGCTTCACGAAGCTCGGTCCGTCGGTGTTTACGATCGTGACGGCGCTGGCCAGCTTCGGGCTGCTCGCGGTCGCGATGCGCCAGTTGCCGCTTGGCACCGCATACGCGGTGTGGACGGGCATCGGCGCGGTCGGCGCGTTCGTGTTCGGCATCGTGATGATGGGCGAGGCGCTGACCGTCGCGCGCGTCGCGAGCGCGGCGCTGATCGTCGCGGGGCTGGTCGGCCTGAAGCTGTCGTCGGCCGCCTGACGACGGGATGCCGGGCGCGCATGCGCCCGGGCGCCATCCCGCACTGCGGAATTGCGCCGGCCGCCCGCCCAGCCTGTCTATAATGGAACGCATTCGGGCCTGAATCCCGTCGTGCTTCTCGCGGCACGCGGTGCCGGTCGCCACGCGCCGCGCGGCCAGTCTGTCCGACCCGATCCGGTCAATCGGCAAAACGCACGGAAAGTGCAAGGAGAGGGCCATGATCGAAGCCATTTCGCTCGGCGCGGGGCTCGCGTGGGCGAGCGGCCTGCGCCTGTACCTGACGGTGCTGATCGCCGGCGTGCTGGCGCGCTTCGGCTGGCTCCATCTGCCCGACACGCTGGCCGTGCTGATGTCGCCGTGGGTCATCGGCGCCGCGGCCGTGCTCACCGTGACCGAATTCCTTGCCGACAAGATCCCCGCGTTCGACTCGCTGTGGGATGCCGTGCATACCTTCATCCGCATTCCGGCCGGCGCCGTGCTCGCGGCCGGCGCGCTCGGCCATGCCGACCCGACCATGCTGGCGGTCGCGGGGCTCGCCGGCGGCTCGCTCGCCGGCGCCGCGCACGTGGCGAAGGCCGGCACGCGCGCGCTGATCAACCTGTCTCCCGAACCGATTTCGAACTGGGTCGCGTCGTCGACCGAGGACGGTCTCGTGGTCGGCGGGCTCGTCCTCGCGTTCTTCGTTCCGCTCGCGTTCCTCGTGCTGCTCGCCGCGTTCATCGCGGCGTCGGCGTGGGCGCTGCCGCGGCTGTGGCGCGGCGTGTCGGGTGGTTTTCGCGGAATGGCGAACCACATGGTGTCGCGGCTCAATTCGATCGGAGGGAAACGCGATTGAAGGGGCCGCAACACGCGGCGCAGCCGCCGGCCGGCCAACCCGGCCATGACGGGCGCGCGCATGCCGGCCGCTTCGGCCTGCGCGACCTGATCCACCAGGCCGCCCGGATGACCGCGCGCGACTGGCGCGCGGGCGAACTGACGCTGCTGGTCCTCGCGCTGGTGCTCGCGGTCGCGGCGCTGACGAGCGTCGGCTTTCTCGCCGATCGGCTGCGCCAGGGGCTCGAGCGCGATGCGCGCCAGATGCTCGGCGCCGATTTCGTCGTGCGCGCCGATCGCCCCGTCGATCCGTCGTTCGACCGCCAGGCGCGCGCGCTCGGCCTGCGTACCGCGACGACCGCCATCTTCCCGAGCATGATCGCGGCCGCCGCGGGCGGGCAGGCGGCCGACGCCGCGCCGTCGCGCCTCGCCGCCGTGAAGGCCGTGTCCCCCGGCTATCCGTTGCGCGGCGCGGTCGAGATTCTGCCGGCCGGTGCGACCGTCGCGCAGAAGGCGGCCGCGATTCCCGCGCCCGGCACCGTATGGGCCGATCCGGCGCTGCTCGACGCGCTGCATCTGAAGGCGGGCGATACGGTGCGCGTCGGGCTGCGCACGTTCACGGTCGCCGCGGCGATCACCCGCGAACTCGATCGCGGCTTTTCATTCGTGAATTTTTCGCCGCGGCTGATGATGCGCGCGGACGAGCTCGCCGCGACGGGGCTCACGGGCTACGGCAGCCGCGTCACGTACCGGTTGCTGGTCGCGGGCGACGCACCGGCCATTGCGCGCTTCGAAACGTATGCGCACCAGCGCGTCGACGGCGGGAAGCTGCGCGGCGTCGGGCTCGAGTCGTTGCAGGAAGGGCAGCCGCAGGTGCGGCAGACGCTGGATCGCGCGCGTCATTTCCTGACGCTCGTCGCGTTGCTGACCGCGCTGCTCGCGGCCGTCGCGATCGCGATGGCCGCGCAGCGCTACATGCGGCGTCATCTCGACGGCTGCGCGACGATGCGCTGCCTCGGCGTGAGCCGCCGCACGCTCGGCGCGCTGTTCGCGCTCGAATTCGTCGGCGTCGGCATCGTGTCGGGCGCCGCGGGCGCGGTGCTGGGCTACGGCGGCCATTGGGCGCTGCTGGCCGCGCTCGGCAGCCTGATCGACGTCGTGCTGCCGCCGCCGACGTTGTGGCCGGCGCTGATCGGCATGGGCGCCGCGCTCGTGCTGCTGCTCGGTTTCGCGCTGCCGCCGCTCGTCCCGCTCACGCGCGTGCCGCCGGTACGCGTGCTGCGGCGCGAGTGGGGCGACGCGTCGCGCACCGCGTGGGCCGCGTATGCGATCGGCGTCGTGCTGTTCGCGGGGCTGCTGATCGTGGCCGCCGGTAACCTGAAGCTCGGCCTGATCGTCGCGGGCGGCTTCGCCGGCGCGCTGGTCGGGTTCGCGCTGATCGCCCGGCTCGTGCTGTTCGCCGCCGCGCGCGCGGTGCGCAATGCGCGCGTGGCCGCGGGCGTCGGCTGGCGTTACGCGCTGGCGTCGCTGCATCGGCGCGGCACGGCCAGCGCGCTGCAGATCACCGCGCTCGCGCTCGGCCTGATGTGCCTGCTGTTGATCGCGATCACGCGCAACGACCTCGTGGCGGGCTGGCGGCAGTCGACGCCGCCCGATGCGCCGAACCAGTTCCTGATCGACATCCAGCCCGACCAGCGCGCCGATGTGGCCGCCTATCTGGCCGCGCACGGCGTGCGCGACGCGGTGCCCGCGCCGATGGTGCGCGGCCGCCTGGTCGCGATCAACGGCAAGCCGGTGAATCCGGACGCGTACCCGTCCGAAGAGGCGCGCCGGCTCGTCGATCGCGAGTTCAACCTGTCGTATACGACCGAATTGCCGTCCGACAACCGGATCGTCGAAGGCGACTGGTTCGGCAACGCGGCCACGCCGCAGATCTCGATCGAAGCCGGCCTCGCGAAGACGCTGAACGTGAAACCGGGCGATACGCTGCGCTTCGACGTGACGGGGCTGACGGTCGACGAGCCGATCACCAGCGTGCGCAAGCTAGATTGGGGCTCGTTCCGCGTCAACTTCTTCGTGCTGATGCCGCCGCCGGTGCTGAAGGATTTCCCCGCCGTCTACCTGACCAGTTTCCATCTGCCGGCCTCGAACGCCGCGCTGCTCGATCCGCTGATCGCGCGCTACCCGAACCTGACCGCGATCGACGTCGCGCCGATCCTCGCGCAGTTGCAGCGGATGATGCTGCAGGTGGTCGGCGCGGTGCAGTTCCTGTTCGCGTTCACGCTCGCGGCCGGCGTGCTCGTTCTGTACACGGCGCTCGCCGGCTCGCGCGACGAGCGGGTGCGCGAGGCCGCGCTGCTGCGTGCGCTCGGCGCGTCGCGCGCGCAGGTCAACGCAGTGCAGCGCGCGGAATTCGTCGTGGTCGGCGCGCTGGCCGGCGTGCTGGCATCGGCGGGCGCGATCGCGGTCGGCTGGGTGCTCGCGTCGCGCGTGTTCGACTTTCAGCTCGCCGTCGATCCGTGGCTCGTGCCGGCGGGCATCGCGGCCGGTGTCGTCTGCGCCGGTGCGGCCGGCTGGCTGAGCCTGCATAATGTGTTGCGGCGCCCCGCGCTGCAGTCGCTGCGCGACGCCTGAGCGTCGCCCGCGGCCCCGAAGATCCCGTTTTCCGACTATCCGTAATGACCGATGTGAATGACGATGCGCCGGCGCAGCCGACGGCGTTCGAACTTGTGGGCGGCGAAGCCCGCGTGCGCGAAATGGTGGACCGTTTCTACGACCTGATGGACCTCGAACCCGAGTTCGCGCAGATTCGCGCGCTGCATCCGCCGTCGCTCGACGGTTCGCGCGACAAGCTGTTCTGGTTCCTGTGCGGCTGGCTCGGCGGCCCCGACCACTACATCAGCCGGTTCGGCCATCCGCGGCTGCGCGCGCGGCACCTGCCGTTCCCGATCGCGTCGGTCGAACGCGACCAGTGGCTGCGCTGCATGGCGTGGGCGATGGAGGACGTCGGGTTGCCGGAGCCGCTGCGCGAGCGGCTCATGCATTCGTTCTACGACACGGCCGACTGGATGCGCAACCGGCCCGGTTGATCGACCGGTACGCCGCTGTCCGCGCGCGGGACGATCTGCGTCTGGGCGCACGAGCGGCCCGGCGCGACACTGGCCGTTTCTCCATCGATACGAGGCTCGCCCGATGACGACACAAGCGCTGTTTCGCGAAGACGCGTACCTCACGCAATGCGAGGCGATCGTCCAGGCCGTCGGCGACGACGGCATCCGGCTCGACCGCACCGTGTTCTATCCGCTCGGCGGCGGCCAGGCCGGCGACACCGGCACGCTGACGCTGCCCGACGGCAGCACGATCGCGATCGCCGACACGCGCAAGGCGAAGTTCGACGGCGCGACGCCCGACGACGCCGTCCACGTGCCCGCGTCGGGCCAGGAGGCGAGCGTCGCGACGCTCGCCCCCGGCACGCGCGTGGTTGCTGAGATCGACTGGCTGCGCCGCTACCGGCACATGCGTCTGCACACGGCCGCGCACCTGATGTGCGCGGTGCTGCCGTACGCGGTCGACGGCTGCAGCGTGACGGCCGACTACGTGCGGCTCGATTTCGCGACTTCCGACGCGATCGACCGCGACGACGTCGAGCGACGCCTCACGGGCTTCGTCGTCGGCGCGCATCCGGTCACGACCGAATGGATCACCGACGACGAAATGGCCGAGCGTCCCGAACTCGTGCGCACGATGAGCGTGAAGCCGCCGATGGGTCTCGGCCGCGTGCGGCTGCTGCGCATCGAAAACGTCGACCTGCAGCCGTGCGGCGGCACGCATGTGCGCAACACGTCCGAAATCGGCGGGTTGCGGGTCGCGAAACTGGAAAAGAAGAGTGCGCGCACACGGCGCCTCGTACTGGAGTTTGCATGACGGTCGATACCGGGAAAGCAGGCGCGGCGGCGCTCGATCCGCAGGCACGGGAGATTCTCGATTTCTGGTTCGGCGAGCCGGGCTCGGCCGAATTCGGGCAGAACCGCAAGGTCTGGTTCAACGGCGGCGCCGCGTTCGACGACGTGCTGCGCACGCGTTACGGCGCGCTGCTCGACGCCGCGTGCGACGGCGCCTGCGATCACTGGGCCGATTCGCCGTCGGGCGCGCTGGCGTTGATCGTCGTGCTCGACCAGTTCTCGCGTAACATCCATCGCGGCACGCCGCGCGCGTTCGCGGCCGATCCGAAAGCGCTCGCGCTGGCCCGCCGCGTCGTCGCGGCCGGCTGGGACACCCAGTTGCCGAGCGGCCATCACCGTGCGTTCGCGTATCTGCCGTTCGAGCACGACGAGTCGGTCGAGAGCCAGCGCGAGGCCGTGCGCCTGTGCGCGGGCATCCGCGACGAGGCCGGATGCGAGAGCTATCACCGCTTCGCGTTGCTGCATGCGGCGATCGTCGAGCGCTTCGGCCGCTTTCCGCACCGGAACGCGATTCTCGGTCGCGCGTCGACCGACGAGGAAACGGCGTTTCTGCGAGAGCCCGGCTCGTCGTTCTGACGATCCGTACGTTGGCGAGATGAGGGAACGGGGTGGCTAACGCTGGGACGCTTGCGGGTTCTGCCGGCGTCGGTATTGCAGCACAGGTTGCGCAGTGGTCCAGCGGATGAGCGCGACCGGTGCCGAAGAGCAAAGTGAAGGCGGGCAGGACGGCGCATCGCGCCGCCCCGTGTCACTGCAGATGCGGTTCGGGCGTGCGCACGTAGACGCGCAGCAGTTCCTCGTTGTCGCCCGGGCGGGCGCCCGTCCAGAACAGCTTCCATTCGCTGCCCGGCGCGGGATCGACGGCCCGCACGCCCTGCACGATCATCCACGTGCAGCGCGTCGTCTTCGCGTCGTCGATCGGCGTGTGCTCGATGCCGGAGAAGTAGTACAGCATCGGCGCTTCCGATTCGCCGAGCCCGTGCAGGCTCGCCATGCAGTCGCCGTCGTTCCATTCGAGCGCGAGATGCGCGTTCAGGTCGTCGAACACCGAGCGGTAGCTCTTCGCGACGTCGAGCCACGGCAGCAGCAGCGTATAGATGAGCCCCCACGCGACGAGCGCGCCGGCGCCCCACGACAGCGCGCCGCGCCACAGCCCCGTCGTGCGCAGCTTCGGCAGCAGCGTCAGCCAGCCGACCGTCAGCGCGAGCGCGCCGGTCACGAGCGCGGGCTGGATCGGCATCGTCCAGTCGAGCGGCAGCCAGCGGCCGAGCAGCGCGAGATCCGCGCGCGACGCGGCCGGATCGGCCATCACCGCCCAGATCGCCCACGCGAGCACGACCACCGTGCCGAACAGGATGCGGCTCAGGTAATCCCACGCGAGATGCAGCCGGCGCGGCAGGCGCTCGATCGCCTGCGCAGCGACCAGCGCGAGCGGCGCGAAGAACGGCAGGATGTAGAGCTGGCGCGACGTCGCGGACACCTGCAGCACCACGAGCCCGATGCCGGCGAACAGCACGGACAGCGCGATGCGCGGCGCACGCCAGTCGCGCCATGCGCCGCGGGCGAGCGCGACGATCGCGAGCGGCGCGACCGGGAAGCCGACGGTGAGGAACGCGCGCAGGATGAAGAACGGCTTGTCGTTTTCCGCGCCCAGTTCGGGCACGGAGAAGCCGAAGAAGCGACCGACGTTGTTGTCCCAGAACCACGTCATGAACAGCGTTTCGGAGCGCAGGAACAGCGCGGTCGGCCAGATCAGCGCGAACGGCGCGAACACGAGGGCGGCGACGCCCAGCGCGCGGGCGAACGAGCGGGTGCGGCAGGCCGGGTAGAGCGCCAGCGTGCACACGAGCGTGGCCGCGAACACGAGCGGCACGAACAGCCCTTTCGCCATCAGCGCGATGCCGACGCCCGCGCCGAAGATCGGCGCGGCCCAGCGGCCCGCCGGATGCACCGGCAGCCCGTGCCGCATCTGCTGCGCCCGCGCGACATGCTGCATCACGAGTTCGAGCAGCCCGCAGAACCCGATTGCCGTGCCGGCAAACAACGCGACGTCCGTCATCATGTCGTGCACGTGCTTGATGACGACGAGCGTGCCGGCGCTGAGTACCACCGGGCCGAGCACGCGCAGGTCGAACCAGGTGTCCGCGCGACTGGCCACGCGGGCCGCGCGGGCGATGAAGCCGAACGCGAGCGCGGCGAACAGGGCACTCGCCAGGCGCGCCGCGTCGTGCAGCGGCATCACGCGCTGCAGCAGCCACGCGAGGCTGGTCGCGACCCATGCGTAGAGCGGCGGCTTTTCCATGAACGGCAGGCCGGCATTGGTCGGCACGACGAAGTCGCCGGTCTCGAGCATGTGCTGGATGATGCCGAACGTGTAGGTTTCGTCCTGTTTCCACGGATCGTGGCCGAGCACACCGGGCAGCGTGTACGCGCACACCAGTGCGGCGACGAACAGCCAGGCGCGCCAGCCGAGCAGCAGCGAGCGGTCGCGCGGGGCGCTGATCGTGGCGGTCGAGGCGGCGACGGGCGTACCGGCGACGTCGAGCGTCGCGAGGACGTCGGTATCGGCGGTCGAGCGGGTGTGCGCGGCCGGGGCGGGCACGGACGTGCGTCGCCGGCTGGGCGCTGCGGTTCCAGGCATGGAAAAGATCTCGGGTCGAGTCGAGCCGGTCCGGCGACATGGGCGGGACCGATAAGGGATTACATCCGGCTAACGGACAGGATGTTTAAGACACCTGTCTGAATGACCGCTAGTAGAGCACGGAATTGTTACGGATGTTTACTGAAACTGTCACGGAATTGTGGAGATTTGTGGCGCCGTGACCACGGGGCGTTTTCGTCAGCCGTATTGTTGCGCCGCGTGTCAGCTTAGCGGCCGCCGCCGACGTCGAGCAGGGCGCCCGTCGTGTAGGAGGCCGCATCGCCGAGCAGCCAGACGATCGCCTCGGCGATCTCCTGTGCCTCGCCCGCGCGGCCGAGCGGCGTTTGTGCGCCGAGGCGGGCGGCGCGGCCCGGCTGGCCGCCGCTTGCATGAATTTCGGTCTCGATCAGGCCGGGGCGCACCGCGTTGACGCGCACGCCGTGCGGGCCGAGTTCCTTTGCCAGGCCGATCGTCAGCGAATCGACCGCGCCTTTCGAGCCCGCGTAGTCGACGTACTCGTTCGGCGAGCCGAGCCGTGACGCGATCGACGACACGTTGACGATCGCGCCGCCGCGGCCGCCACGGTCGGTGGACAGCCGGCGCGCGGCTTCGCGCGCGCACAGATAGGCGCCGAGCACGTTGGTATCGAACATCCGCCGCAGCCGGTCGGCCGGCATGTCGGCGAGCGGCATCGACGGCGCGACGATGCCTGCATTGTTCACGAGCGCGTCGAGGCGCCCGAACTCGGCCGCAACCGTATCGAACATCGCGACGACGTCGGCCTCGTTCGCGACATCGCCCGCGACGATGCACGCGCGGCCGCCCGCGTCGCGCACGGCCTGCGCGGTCAGTTCGGCCGCTGCCGCGTCGCGCGCGTAGTTGATGCCGACGTCCCAGCCGCGTTCGGCCGCGAGCACGGCGGTCGCGCGGCCGATGCCGCGGCTCGCGCCGGTGATGAGGACTGCCTTGCGGTCGGACGGTGCGGTCATCGCGTGCGGGTTCCGGTGAGGATCACTTCGCTGCGTCGGGCGCCCACTTGTCGCGGGCGGGCGGCTGGTAGTGGCGCAGCCGCTCGATCAGCGCGACGGGTTCCGATTCGACGCACAGCGCGTCGAAATAGGCAGGCCGCATGAAGCCTTCGTCGACCGTATGGCGCAGCAGCGCGATCAGCGGATCGTAGAACGAATCGATGTTGTAGAGCGCGACGGGCTTGCGGTGATAGCCGAGCTGCGCCCACGTGTAGACCTCGAAGAGCTCCTCGAGCGTGCCGGCGCCGCCGGGCATCGCGACGAACGCGTCGGAGAGGTCGGCCATCATTTTCTTGCGATGGTGCATGTCGGGCACGACGTGCAGTTCCGACAGCCCCGTATGGCCGACTTCCTTGTCGACGAGCAGCTCGGGGATCACGCCGACCGCACGGCCGCCGGCGGCCATCACTTCGTCGGCGATCACGCCCATCAGGCCGACGCGGCCGCCGCCGTACACGAGCGTGAGGCCCGCATCGACGAGCGCGCGGCCGAACGCGCGCGCGGCGTCGGCATAGACGGGCCGCACGCCGGACGACGAGCCGCAGTAAACGCAGACTGCCTTCATTGCTTGGAATCCTTGGCGGACGCCTGCCCGGTGACGACGGGGCTGTCGGCGGGGCGCGGGGAGCCGTCGCGCGGCGGCAGGTAGTCGGTGAACTGGCGCTTGGGCAGCTTGCCGGAGACGAGGTCGTCGAACAGCTGGCGTGAACGGCCGCGCAGGTACGGGGCCATGATCGAGATCACGTGCATGCTCACCTGGTGCAGCTCTTCGCGGATCGCGTCCTGGTCGTTGTATTTGCGCGGATGCATCACGTACTGGTACGACAGCCAGTAGGTCGAGATCACCGCCATGTTGGTGGCGATGACTTCGATCTCGGCGGGCGTCGCGACCATTTCGGCATCGGAGACGAGCAGCTCGCACATGTCGTGCGCGAAGCGCACCTTGTGGCTGATGATCTGCTTGAAGTGCGTCTCGAGCGTGCGGTTGCGCGCGAGCAGGTCGTTGAGGTCGCGATACAGGAACCGGTAGGTCCACATGAAATCGGCCATGTACTGCAGGTACGACCAGGTTTCGTCGATCGTCGGACGGTGATCTTCGGGGAAGCGCAGCCGCCGTTCGATCTGCTGCTCGAACTGCGCGAAGATGCTGTTGATGATGTCGTCCTTGTTGCGGAAATGGTAGTACAGGTTGCCTGGACTGATTTCCATTTCCTCGGCGATCGTCGTGGTGGTGACGTTCGGCTCGCCGATCTCGTTGAAGAGTTTCAACGACAACTCGAGAATCCGTTCGCGGGTGCGGCGGGGAGGTTTCGCTTCCATGTCGTCCGGCCCTGTGTGTGCCGGACTGGCGGGCGCTGCAATCGATGCTGCGTGATTCGTCCGGCGCGGGTTGCTGTTCTATGTCTAGCGGACGATTATAAACCGGGGTTCCGCCACATCGGGGCATTTCATGATCGCGGCCCCGCGCGGCGCATGGTGCAGCGCCGCATGCGGGCGGCGGGAAGGACGCCGGGCGGTTGCCTAGAAGCCGAGCCAGCGTGCGACGACCGGACCGAGCACGAAGCCCCACGTCGTCACGCACGCGAACAGCGCGACCGTCACGGCCGCGCTGCCGAGGTCCTTCGCGCGCTTCGAGAGTTCATGGCGCTCGAGCGAGATGCGGTCGATTGCGGCTTCGACGCTCGAGTTGAGCAGCTCGACGATCAGCACCAGCAGCACCGAGCCGATCAGCAGCGCGCGCGACGCGGCCGGCACCGGCGCGAACGCGCCGATCGGCAGCATCAGCGCGGCGAGCGTGAGCTCCTGGCGAAACGCGCTTTCCTCGCGGATCGCGACGCGAAAGCCGTTCAGCGAATGCTTGAGCGCGAACCACGCACGCGTGATGCCGCGGTGGCGCTTGTACGGGTTCGGCGGCAGCGGCGCGAGCCGGTCGTCGGGGCCGAGCGGCTCGTGCGGGTGCACGTCCGCGTCGGCGTGCGGCTCTTCCTCGTCGAACGGGCGGTGCCGTGAGGGCGTCGCGGCGGGGGGCGGGATCTTGTCGTTCAGGTCTCGTTTCAAACGGCGGCACCTTCGGCTGGCGAGTACGCGGTCTTCGGCAGCGGCTTCAGATGCGACGCGAACTGCTCGGATGCCGCGCGCCACGAGAAGCGTTCCGCCCACGCGCGTGCAGTCGTGCGTTCGATCTTCAGCGCCTCGAGGCAGGCTTCCTGCAGGTCCTCGTGCATCGCGCCCGCATCGCCGCCGCTGAGCACGTCGATGGGGCCCGTGACGGGATACGCGGCCACCGGCGTGCCGCAGGCGAGGGCTTCGAGCAGCACGAGGCCGAACGTGTCGGTGCGACTCGGGAATACGAACACGTCGGCCGCAGCATACACCTTCGCGAGCTCCGCCTGTGACAGCACGCCGAGATAGTTGGCCTCCGGATAGCGCGACTTCAGCTCCGCGAGCGCGGGGCCTTCGCCCGCGACCCACTTCGAGCCGGGCAGGTCGAGGCGCAGGAACGCCTCGACGTTCTTCTCGATCGCGACGCGGCCCACGTACAGGAAGATCGGCCGCGCGGTGTTGAGCACCTTCGACTCCATCGGCCGGAAGATGTCGAGATCGACGCCGCGGGTCCACAGCACGACGTTCGTGAAGCCGAATTTCTCGAGATCCTGCTTGACGACCGGCGTCGGCGCCATCACCGCGAGCGACGGGCCGTGGAACCAGTGTAGGAAGCGGTAGGTGGCGGCGAGCGGAATACCGAAGCGCGCCTGCACGTATTCCGGAAAGCGCGTGTGGTACGCGGTCGTGTAGGGCAGCTTGCGGGCGCGTGCATAGCGCCGCGCGGCGAGCCCGAGCGGGCCTTCGGTCGCGATGTGCAGCGCATCGGGTGCGAACGCATCGATCCGCGCGCGCAGCTTGCGGTACGGCAGGATCGACAGGCGGATCTCGGGGTAGGTCGGGCAGGGCACCGTGCGGAATTCCAGCGGCGTCAGCAGTTCGACGCGGTGGCCGAGCGCCGTGAGTTCGCGCGCCGTGCTCTTCAGCGTGCGCACGACGCCGTTGACCTGCGGTTCCCACGCGTCGGTGACGATCATGATCTTCATCGCGGCATGTCCTGTAAGTAGGGTTGTGTCAGGCAGCGGCCTTGGCCTTGCGCGACGTGGTCTCCGACGGCGCGGTGCGCATCACCGTCCAGTAGACGATCTTCAGTTCGCCTTCCATCGTTTCGACGAGCGCGGACAGGCTTTCGACCCAGTCGCCGTCGTTGCAGTACAGCACGCCGTCGATGTCGCGGATCTCGGCCTTGTGGATGTGGCCGCACACGACGCCGTCGCAGCCGCGGCGGCGCGCCTCGTCGGTCATCACGGTCTCGAACTGCGAGATGAAGTTGACCGCGTTCTTGACCTGGTGCTTCAGGTACTGCGACAGCGACCAGTACTGGAAGCCGAGCCGGCTGCGGATCCGGTTGAACCAGCGGTTCAGCACGAGGATCAGCGTGTAGAGCGTGTCGCCGAGGTACGCGAGCCATTTCGCGTGCTGGATCACGCCGTCGAACAGGTCGCCGTGCACGATCCACAAACGTTTGCCTGCGAGCGTCGTGTGGAATGCCTCGCCGCGCACCTGGATGTCGCCGAACGCGAGATCGCAGAACTGCCGCGCGCCTTCGTCGTGGTTGCCGGGGATGTAGACGACCTGCGTGCCCTTGCGCGCCTTGCGCAGGATCTTCTGCACGACGTCGTTGTGCGCCTGCGGCCAGTACCAGCCCTTTTTCAGCTGCCAGCCGTCGATGATGTCGCCGACGAGGTACAGGTATTCCGAGTCGTTGTGACGCAGGAAATCCAGCAGGTAGGGCGCCTGGCAGCCGCTCGAGCCGAGGTGGATGTCGGACAGCCAGATGGTGCGGTAGCGATGGGCGGACGGCTCGGGGTCCTCGTGCTGCGTGGTGTGCGCGACGGGCGGCTTGTGCGACACCATGCCGTCGGTTGCCCCCGAGCCGGACAGGAACGCAGTGGCGGCGCGGGCGCCGATGGGGTGACGAAACAGTGAGGTCGCGGACGTTTTCTGGCCCATGCATGACTCGCGCCGGTTGACATTACCGGCATTCCGCCATGCGGGCGTGACTGTGCCATGACAGTCACGAGACGTTCGTATTACGACCGTTGAAGCGTGTTTAGCAGTGAACGAGCGGGCGTTGCGTCATCTGCCGTACTGAACGGCCGAGGCTTGTCCGATAAGGCCGTCCGGAGGGGAGGGGCGCCGAGCGAGCGGCTTTCGCCTGGCGAATGCGGCGCGTCAGCGCGGTATCGCGACGACGCGGGTGCGCGCGATCCGGTCGTGCGGGAACTGGCGGCCGGCGTGCAACCGGGCGGCGCCGGCCCATACGACGATCCACGCGGCGGCGAGCGCGAGCGTGACGGGTACCGACAGGCCGAGGAGCGGGTGCAGCGCGAGCGGCGGCAGGAACCACAGCCAGCCGAGCACGTAGCGGACGAGCGCGTGGCTGGCGCTCAGCGGCCGGCCGTTCGACGATTCGAGCCGCAGCCGCCAGGTTTTCATCGGCAGCGTCTGGCCGCCGTGCGTCCAGAACCACACGAAATACGCGCCGACGACGAGCGCGATCCACGCGGCAAGCAGGTTGTGATGGACGAGGCCGTTGCGTTGTTGCGTCGCGAGGCTGAACGCGAGCCCGGCGAAGAACACGACACCGAACAGCAGCACGCCTTCGTAGAGCAGCGCGGCGAGGCGCCGTCGCACGGATGGCGCGGCGGTCTGGGTGTCGGACGCGCGGGCGTTCGCCACGGCCGTTCAGGAGCCTTTGAACAGCGAAGGCGCGTCGGCGGGCGACACCGGCGCCACGGCGGCCGGTGCGGATGCGGTGCCGGACGTCGACGACGCGGGCACCGGCTGCGCGGCGACGCCGGCCGACGCGGGCGCCGGGGCGGCGGCCGCGCCGCTGGCCGGGTGTTCGTGCGAATTGACGAGGCGGCGGACGTCACGGTCGGCGACGGTCGGCGGCGCGCTGACGACGCTCGGCTTGCGGCGGCGTTCGGCGGCGGCAAGCCGTTCCTTCTGCTCCTCGGGGAGTTGCTGGTAGGCCTTCCACGCGCGCTCGCGCGCCTGCGCGGACAGCTCCTTCGCGCTCTGGTAGTTCTCGCGTGCGACGCGGCGCTGCTCGGGCGTCATCTTCGCCCATTCGGTCATCCGCTCCTGCAGGCGCTTCTGGTCATCCGGCGACAACTTCGCGAAACGCGATGCGATCTTCAGCCATTTACGCTTGCGGGCATCGCTGAAGCCGTCCCACTGGTCGGCGAACGGGGCGAGGGCCGCGTGCTGCGCCGGCGTGAGGCGCGCCCACGACAGCGGGCCGGCCGGCAGCGGCAGGGGAAGCGGCAGCGGGGGAAGTTCGGTGGTCAGCCCGGCCGCGGCCGACGCCGGCGCGGCGGAACTGGTGGTCGCGACGGGCGTCGTCGCGGGGGCCGGGTGGAATCGGGGATACGTGGCGACGTAGGAAACGGCGATCGCGATCACGCATCCGAAAAATACGGCCAGGCCGCGCTTCTGACTCACCCGTACGATCCCCTCGTTATTGTCTGTTAGTGAGCGCGCGAAAGATACGCGTTGAACCCGTGGTCGAGATACGCGTTGAGCGGCAGGTCGTCGCTGAGCATCGCCGCGTCGATGTCGGCGAGTTCGGCGGTGCGCTGCATGTCTTCCCAGTACGCGATGCCGACGAGCCCCGCGAGCAGCAACGCGAGCGGCCATGCGCGCAGCAGGCGGCGGCCGAATGACGTCGGCGGGCGGTTCACGGGCGTCGGGCCGTAGGTGCCGGCCGCGCCGGCGAAGGCCGGCACGAACACCGGCGCGGTCGCGGCTTCGGGCTTCTTGCGCGCGAGCGCGGCCCGGCGGGCGACGGCCAGCCGATCGGTGGTCGCGGCAGGCAGCGCGGCCGCGCGCTCGTCCAGCGCGCGGCGCACCTTCAGCGCGAATTCGTGTTCTCGGTTTGCGGAGCTCATAGCGTGATTCCTTTGGCCTTGAGCGCTTGCGCCAGGGTATGAGTGGCTCGTGAGCAGTGCGTCTTGACGCTGCCCTCGGAGCACCCCATTGCGGCGGCAGTCTCGGCGACATCCATATCTTCCCAATAACGCATCAGGAACGCTTCCCGTTGACGCGCCGGAAGTTTCTGGATTTCTTCGTCGATCAGGGCCAGAACCTGCTCTCGTTCGAGGCGGTGCTCGCTGCTCTCGACGCCCGCGTTGTCGTCCGCGGATTCGAGTGTTTCGAGCGGGTCGAAGTCGTCGTCGTCGGTGTTGTTCAGCGACGAGAAGAGCGTCACCCATGTATTGCGGACCTTCTGCCGGCGGAACCAGTCGTGGATCGCGTTCTGCAGGATCCGCTGAAAAAGCAGCGGCAGCTCGGCCGACGGCCGGTCGCCGTACTTTTCCGCGAGCTTGATCATCGCGTCCTGCACGATGTCGAGCGACGCATCGTCGTCACGCACGGCGTACGCAGCCTGCTTGAACGCGCGCCTTTCGACGCCCGCCAGAAAGTCGGCGAGTTCCTTGTCTGATGCCATTCCGTGAAGGTATGCGCTGCGGCCCGCTGCGTGGTGTAAAAGGTCGAAAAATTTCGTAAAACCCGCGGATGCTATCAAATTTTCGTGCGGCTTGGCACCGGGTCAGGCGCCGCACGTTGCGCGCGAGCCGCGTCGGCGGGGCGCCCGGCGGCGTGCATGATGCGCTGCGGGATATTTTGCTTGACGGCCCCATCACGACCCGCTATCGTCAGCGATTCGCAACATGAAGTGATGGTCTCATTTGAGGCTGGCCCAAGAAGCCCGCCCTTCAAACTGGACGCGCCGCTTGAACCCGAGTCACAAGCCCGGCAGAGAGCACCCGATCAATTTTTTGCCGAAAATTCGAAAGGTCAAAATGAACATGCCCAGCGCGGAATTCTCCACGTCGGAACCCCTTTCCCCTCCCGATAGCGACTCCATCGGCGGTACCGTGCTCATGAAGGCACTGGCCGACGAAAACGTCGAATTCATCTGGGGCTACCCCGGCGGCTCGGTTCTCTACATCTACGACGAGCTGTACAAGCAGGACAAGATTCAGCACGTGCTGGTGCGCCATGAACAGGCGGCCGTGCACGCAGCCGATGCGTATGCGCGCTCCACCGGCAATGTCGGCGTCTGCCTCGTGACGTCGGGCCCCGGTGTCACCAACGCGGTGACCGGCATCGCAACGGCCTACATGGATTCGATCCCGATGGTCGTGATCAGCGGCCAGGTGCCGACTGCCGCGATCGGCCAGGATGCGTTCCAGGAATGCGACACCGTCGGCATCACGCGTCCGTGCGTGAAGCACAACTTCCTCGTGAAGGACGTGCGCGACCTCGCGGCAACCGTCAAGAAGGCGTTCTATATCGCCCGCACCGGCCGTCCGGGCCCGGTGCTAATCGACATCCCGAAGGACATCTCGAAGACGCCGTGCCAGTACGAGCCGATCAAGAGCGTGTCGCTGCGTTCGTACAACCCCGTCACGAAAGGCCATTCGGGCCAGATCCGCAAGGCCGTGTCGCTGCTGCTGACCGCGAAGCGTCCGTACATCTACACGGGTGGCGGCATCATCCTTGCCGACGCGTCGCGTGAACTGAACCAGTTCGCGGACCTGCTCGGCTACCCGGTCACGAACACGCTGATGGGCCTCGGCGGCTATCGCGCGTCGGACAAGAAATTCCTCGGCATGCTCGGCATGCACGGCACCTACGAAGCGAACATGGCGATGCAGCACTGCGACGTGCTGATCGCGATCGGCGCCCGCTTCGACGACCGCGTGATCGGCGACCCGGCGCACTTCGCGTCGCGCCCGCGCAAGATCATTCACATCGACATCGACCCGTCGTCGATTTCGAAGCGCGTGAAGGTCGACATCCCGATCGTCGGCGACGTGAAGGAAGTGCTGAAGGAGCTGATCGAGCAACTGCAGACGGCCGAGCATGGCCCCGACACCGAGGCGCTCGCGCAATGGTGGAAGGACATCGAAGGCTGGCGCGCGAAGGACTGCCTGAAGTTCGACCGCGAAAGCGAGATCATCAAGCCGCAGTACGTGGTCGAGAAGGCGTGGGAGCTGACGGACGGCAATGCGTTCGTGTGCTCGGACGTCGGCCAGCACCAGATGTGGGCCGCGCAGTTCTACCGTTTCAACAAGCCGCGTCGCTGGATCAACTCCGGCGGCCTCGGCACGATGGGCTTCGGCCTGCCGGCGGCGATGGGCGTGAAGATGGCCCATCCGGACGACGACGTGCTGTGCATCACGGGCGAAGGCTCGATCCAGATGTGCATCCAGGAACTGTCGACCTGCCTGCAGTACGACACGCCCGTGAAGATCATTTCGCTGAACAACCGCTACCTCGGCATGGTCCGCCAGTGGCAGCAGATCGAATACAGCAAGCGCTATTCGCATTCGTACATGGATGCGCTGCCCGATTTCGTGAAGCTCGCCGAAGCGTACGGCCATGTCGGCATGCGGATCGAAAAGACTTCGGATGTGGAGCCGGCGCTGAAGGAAGCGCTGCGCCTGAAGGACCGCACCGTGTTTCTCGACTTCCAGACCGATCCGACCGAAAACGTCTGGCCGATGGTACAGGCCGGCAAGGGCATCACCGAGATGCTGCTCGGATCGGAAGATCTGTAACGGCGCGACGCGCGTCTGGCCCGATGCAGCCGCCTTCACGAAGGGCGGTGCGGCACGCGGCGGCGCGCGGCGCGAGTGAATCGACACGGACACATTCTGGAAGAAGCGAACATGAGACACATCATTTCCGTCCTGCTGGAGAACGAACCGGGCGCGCTGTCGCGTGTGGTCGGCCTGTTTTCCGCACGCGGCTACAACATCGAAACCTTGACGGTGGCGCCGACCGAAGACCAATCGCTGTCGCGGCTCACCATCGTTTCCATTGGCTCCGACGACGTGATCGAACAGATCACGAAGCATCTGAACCGCCTTATCGAGGTGGTGAAAGTGGTGGACCTGACCGACGGTGCACACATCGAACGCGAGCTGATGCTGATCAAGGTACGTGCAGTGGGCAAGGAGCGCGAAGAAATGAAGCGGATGTCGGACATTTTCCGCGGCCGCATCATCGACGTGACCGAGAAGACCTACACGATCGAATTGACGGGCGCGAGCGACAAGCTCGACGCATTCATCCAGGGGCTGGACGCGGGCGCGATCCTCGAGACCGTGCGCACCGGCAGCTCCGGCATCGGACGCGGCGAGCGCATCCTGAAGGTGTGATGCCGACATAGCCAAAGAGGCACGCCGGGTGCGCCGTCATGTCCCGGCCCGCAGTACTCCATCCGAACGAATTATTGAATTTTTTGAATTAGCGAAGGAACCATCATGAACGTTTTCTACGACAAAGACGCTGACCTCTCCCTCATCAAGGGCAAGCAAGTCACGATCATCGGCTACGGCTCGCAAGGCCATGCACACGCGCTGAACCTGAAGGACAGCGGCGTGAACGTGACGGTCGGCCTGCGCAAGGGCGGCGCGTCGTGGAGCAAGGCCGAAAACGCCGGCCTGTCGGTCAAGGAAGTCGCGGAAGCGGTGAAGGGCGCGGACGTCGTCATGATGCTGCTGCCGGACGAGCAGATCGCCGACGTGTACGCGAAGGAAGTCCACGCGAACATCAAGCAGGGCGCGGCGCTCGCATTCGCGCACGGCTTCAACGTGCACTACGGCCAGGTGATCCCGCGCGCCGACCTCGACGTGATCATGATCGCGCCGAAGGCGCCGGGCCACACCGTGCGCGGCACGTACTCGCAAGGTGGCGGCGTGCCGCACCTGATCGCGGTGGCGCAGAACAAGTCGGGCGCGGCACGCGACATCGCGCTGTCGTACGCGGCGGCGAACGGCGGCGGCCGTGCCGGCATCATCGAGACGAACTTCCGTGAAGAGACCGAAACCGACCTGTTCGGCGAGCAGGCCGTGCTGTGCGGCGGTACCGTCGAGCTGATCAAGGCGGGTTTCGAGACGCTGGTCGAAGCCGGCTACGCGCCGGAAATGGCGTACTTCGAGTGCCTGCACGAGCTGAAGCTGATCGTCGACCTGATCTACGAAGGCGGCATCGCGAACATGAACTACTCGATCTCGAACAACGCCGAGTACGGCGAGTACGTGACCGGCCCGCGCGTCGTCACGGAAGAGACGAAGAAGGCGATGAAGCAGTGCCTGACCGACATCCAGACGGGCGAGTACGCGAAGAGCTTCATTCTCGAGAACAAGGCAGGCGCCCCGACGCTGCAGTCGCGCCGCCGCCTGACGGCCGAGCACCAGATCGAGCAGGTCGGCGCGAAGCTGCGTGCGATGATGCCGTGGATCGCGAAGAACAAGCTCGTCGACCAGACGAAGAACTAAGCACCTCGTGCTGTTCCGGCCCTTCGAGTGGAGGGTCGGCATCAAAAAGCCGTCCGAAGGCAGCAGTGCCCCGGGCGGCTTTTGTTATGCTACGTGCTTTGCAATTCACCGAACACAGAACGAATCCATGAACTATCCTCATCCGATCATCGCGCGCGAAGGCTGGCCGTTCATCGCGATTGCAGCCGTCATCGCGCTGTTGATCCATGCCGTCGGGGGCTTCGGCTTCGCGTGGCCGTTCTGGCTGCTGCTCGTTTTCGTCGTCCAGTTCTTCCGCGATCCGCAGCGCCCGATCCCGGCGCAGCCGAACGCGGTGCTGTGCCCGGCGGACGGCCGCATCGTCGCGGTCGAGACCGCGCAGGATCCGTACGCGAACCGCGAAGCGCTGAAGATCAGCGTGTTCATGAATGTCTTCAATGTCCATTCGCAGCGTTCGCCGGTCGATGGCGCGATCAGCAAGGTCGAGTATTTCCCGGGCGCGTTCCTGAACGCGGCGATCGACAAGGCGTCGACCGAGAACGAGCGCAATGCGGTCGTGATCCAGACGGCGAGCGGCAAGACCGTCACGTCCGTGCAGATCGCCGGGCTGATCGCCCGCCGGATCCTCTGCTACGTGCGCGCCGGCGAGCCGTTGTCGCGCGGCCAGCGTTACGGGTTCATCCGCTTCGGTTCGCGCGTCGACGTGTACCTGCCGCTCGGCAGCCGCGCGAAGGTGTCGATCGGCGAGAAGGTCTACGCGTCGTCGACGATCCTCGCCGAGCTCGAACAGTAAGCGGCGGGGCGCACGATGGCCGCATTCAAACCGCGTCGGCCGCGTAACGGCTCCGGCCAGACGCCACGCCCGTTCCGCCGCAACAAGGTGATGGCGCCCGATGCGGCGCCGCTCGAGAGCCGCCGCGCCGCGCGCCAGCGGTTCCTGAAGACGCGCGGCATCTATCTGCTGCCGAACGCATTCACGACCGCCGCGCTGTTCTGCGGCTTCTTCGCGGTCGTGCAGGCGATGAACGTACGCTTCGAGATCGCCGCGATCGCGATTTTCGTGGCGATGGTGCTCGACGGGATGGACGGGCGCGTCGCGCGCATGACCCATACGCAGAGCGCGTTCGGCGAGCAGTTCGATAGCCTTTCCGACATGGTGTCGTTCGGCGTCGCGCCCGCGCTCGTGATGTACGAGTGGGTGCTGAAGGATCTCGGCCGCTGGGGCTGGCTCGCCGCGTTCGTCTATTGCTCGGGCGCCGCGCTGCGCCTCGCGCGCTTCAATACGAACATCGGCGTGGTCGACAAGCGCTTCTTCCAGGGGCTGCCGAGCCCGGCCGCCGCCGCGCTGATCGCCGGCTTCGTGTGGCTCGCGACCGACAACCGCGTGCCGATGAAGCTCGGCTGGCTGCCGTGGGTCGCGTTCGTGCTGACGATCTATGCGGGCGTGACGATGGTGTCGAACGCACCGTTCTACAGCGGCAAGGCGCTCGACGTGCGGCACCGCGTGCCGTTCGCGGCGATCCTGCTCGTCGTCGTCGCGTTCGTGCTCGTGTCGTCCGATCCGCCGTTGATGCTGTTCTGCCTGTTCGTGCTGTATGGGCTGTCCGGCTACGTGTTCTGGGCCTACATGGCCATCCGCGGGCGCGCGAATCCGGCGCGCTCGTCGCAGCGCGATCACTGACGCTGACGCACGATCTGCCCGGAAACGGCGGCCTCGGGGCCGCCGTTTCCATTTGCCCCTTTTTGCGGGCCGGGCCGCGCCGGTTCACGGTTCCCGGGTGCCGTCCCCGGGTGTCGTCCAATTGCGCGGCCCACGGAATGTCGCTATAGTCTGCGGCATGACTGCATTTCCCCGCTTCTCCCTCCTTCTAGCCGGTGCGCCGCTACGCGCGCCAGCTTCGGCGCGCCTGCCGCGCTGACCGTTCTCGCCCTCCGTCTCAAGCCTCGTCTGTTGTTGAGCGTCGCCAGCGGTGGCGCGATCTCGTTACGTTTGACTTCCGTATAAAAGACCCTGGAGCCCCCCATGACAGACAAGCTGATCATTTTCGATACGACGTTGCGTGACGGCGAGCAATCGCCCGGCGCGTCGATGACGAAGGAAGAGAAAATCCGCATCGCGAAGCACCTCGAGCGGATGAAGGTTGACGTGATCGAGGCCGGTTTCGCCGCCAGCTCAAACGGCGATTTCGACGCGATCCACACGATCGCCGGTCTCGTGAAGGACAGCACGATCTGTTCGCTGGCGCGGGCCAACGACAAGGACATCCAGCGCGCGGCGGACGCACTCAAGCCGGCCAACAGCGCGCGGATTCACACGTTCATCGCGACGTCGCCGCTGCACATGGAGAAGAAGCTGCGGATGACGCCGGACCAGGTGTTCGAGCAGGCGCGTCTCGCGGTGCGTTTCGCGCGCAAGTTCACCGACAACGTCGAATTCTCGCCGGAAGACGGCAGCCGTTCGGATCTCGATTTCCTGTGCCGTGTGCTGGAAGCCGTGATCGCCGAGGGCGCGACGACGATCAACATCGCTGATACGGTCGGCTACGGCGTGCCGGAACTCTACGGCAACCTCGTGAAGACGCTGCGCGAGCGCATTCCGAACTCGGACAAGGCGATCTTCTCCGTGCATTGCCACAACGACCTCGGGATGGCGGTGGCGAACTCGCTCGCCGGCGTGAAGATCGGCGGTGCGCGGCAGATCGAATGCACGATCAACGGTCTCGGCGAGCGCGCGGGCAACACGTCGCTCGAGGAAATCGTGATGGCCGTGAAGACCCGCAAGGACTACTTCGGTCTCGACGTCGGCATCGACACGACGCAGATCGTGCCGACGTCGAAGCTCGTGTCGCAGATTACCGGCTTCGTTGTGCAGCCGAACAAGGCGGTGGTCGGCGCCAACGCATTCGCGCACGCATCGGGCATTCACCAGGACGGCGTGCTGAAGGCGCGCGACACCTACGAGATCATGCGTGCGGAAGACGTGGGCTGGACCGCGAACAAGATCGTGCTCGGCAAGCTGTCGGGCCGCAACGCGTTCAAGCAGCGTCTGCAGGAGCTGGGCGTGTCGCTCGACAGCGAAGCCGAACTGAATGCCGCGTTCATGCGCTTCAAGGATCTGGCCGACCGCAAGGCCGAGATCTTCGACGAGGACATCATCGCGATCGTGTCCGAGGAATCGGCGCTCGCGCAGGAACAGGAGCACTTCAAGTTCGTGTCGCTGTCGCAGCGTTCGGAAACGGGCGAGCAGCCGCAGGCGAAGGTCGTGTTCGCGGTCGAAGGCAAGGAAGTGACCGGCGAGGCGCGCGGCAACGGCCCGGTCGACGCGACGTTCAATGCGATCGAGGGTGAAGTCGGCAGCGGGTCCGAGCTGCTGCTGTACTCGGTCAACGCGATCACGACCGGCACGCAGGCGCAGGGCGAAGTGACCGTCCGGCTGTCGAAGAGCGGGCGGATCGTCAACGGCGTGGGCACCGATCCGGATATCGTCGCCGCATCCGCGAAGGCGTACATTTCCGCGCTGAACAAGCTGCACTCGAAGGACGACAAGCTCAACCCGCAGCGCGCGTAAGCGCCGCGCGGTGTGCGGCACCGAGACGCCCCGTGCGGCCCTGCGCCGCCGGGGCGTTTTTTCATTGGCCGCTCATTCCGCGGCCGGCGCGCGGAACAGCCAGCGGCGCGCCGCCGGGCGTGGCGCCGGATTGCGCCGGCGGAACTCGACCGCGATCCCGCGCCGCGGCGCATCGGCGACGAACGCATCGAGCAGTTCGAGCACGTCGTGATCGATGTAGTCGGCGCGCGTCGCGTCGATGATCACCGCCGCCCGGTCCGGAATGTGCCGCAGGTGGTGCTTGACCTGCACCTTGCCGAGAAACGACACGTCCTTGCGGAACGACAGCAGGAAGTGATCGTCATGCTGCGCGAGCGTGACGGGGCTCTTCAGGTTCGCGACGGCGACGGCCAGCACGCTGCATGCGAGGCCGAGCGCGATGCCGAACAGCAGGTCGACCGCCAGCACACCCGCGATCGTCGCCGCGAACGGCGCGAACGCGGCCGGGCCTTGCTTCATGACCGAGCGGAACAGCGCGGGCTTCGCGAGCTTCAGGCCGGTGTGGATCAGGATCGCGGCCAGGCTCGCGAGCGGGATCAGGTTGATCAGGCCGGTGAGCGCAAACACGCTCGCAAGCAGCAGGACCCCGTGCACGATCGCGGACATCCGGCTTTGCGCGCCGGCGTTGACGTTGGCCGAACTGCGCACGATCACCGACGTGATCGGCAGGCCGCCGACGGCGCCCGCGACCAGGTTACCGACACCCTGCGCCTTCAGCTCCCGATCGGGTTGCGTCGGCCGCCGCTTCGGATCGATCTGTTCGACCGCTTCGAGGCACAGCAGCGTCTCGAGGCTTGCGACGACCGCAAGCGTGATCGCCACGCGCCATACGTCCGGATTGAGCAGTTGCGCGAAGTTCGGGCCGAGCTCTGCATGCTTGAGCGATGCCGCGAGCGCCGCGAACGAGTCGAATTCGGGCAGCGTGACGCGATGCGCGGCGCCCGGTGCGGCTGCCGGTGCGACCACGCCGAGCACGAGCGTCGCGCCGATACCGAGCACGACGACCGCGAGCGGCGCGGGTACCGAGCGCACCCACGCGAAGCGCTTGAGAGCCGGCGTGTCCCACGCGATCAGCAGCCCGAGCGACGCAAGCGCGATCGCCGTGGCGGCCCATGCGGTCGGCAGGCTCGGCCAATTCGCAAACGATTGCGCGGCCTGGCCGCCGAGGCCGAATGCGAACGGAATCTGCTTCACGATCAGCAGCAGGCCGATCGCGGCGAGCATGCCCTTGATGACGGGCGACGGCACGTAAGCGGCGAAGCGGCCGGCGCGCAGCATGCCGAAGCCGAACTGCAGCACGCCGGACAGCAGCACCGCGAGCAGGAACGCGGAGAAGCTGCCGAGTTGCGCAATCCCTTCGACGACGATCACGACGAGGCCGGCGGCCGGCCCGCTGACGGACAGCGACGAGCCGCTCAGCAGTGCGACGACGATGCCGCCGACGATGCCCGACACGAGCCCGGCGAACGGCTCGACGCCGGACGCATTGGCGATGCCGAGACAGAGCGGTAGCGCGACGAGGAAAACGACGATGCCGGCGACGATGTCGCGCGGCAGGGTGGACAGGCGCTCGTTCAGTTTCATGGTTGGGGTGGTTTCGTTGGCGTGGAGGGGCAGGGCGCGGGTCAACCGAGCGCGACGGCGGCAGCGCGCTCGGGCTCGGGCTCGGCTTCGGTCGGCGACGCCGCATAGCCGGAATCGAGCTCCTTCAGGCGGCCGTCCGCGAGCGAAAAGATCCAGCCATGCACGAGCGGTGGCCGCTCGCGGCCGCGCACGATCGGCGACGCGCGCAGCAGCCGAACCTGTTCGAGCACGTTCAGCTCGGCGAGGCGGTCGGCGGCGGCGAGCTCGTCGAGCCCGTCGAGCGTGTCGCGATGGCGCCGCGCGAGCGCGCAGAGCGGCGCGATGCGGCGCGCGACGTGCGGCAGGTCCGCGGGCGGCGGCAGCAGCGATGCACGCACGCCGCCGCACCCGTAGTGACCGCACACGATCACGTGGTCGACCTTCAGCACCCGCACCGCGTACTCGAGCACGCTGGCGGAATTGTCGTCGTCGGGGTGGAACAGGTTCGCGATGTTGCGATGGACGAACAGCTCGCCGGGCGCGCAGTGCGTGATGGTTTCGGCTGGCACGCGGCTGTCGGCGCAACCGATCCACAGTACGCGCGGATTCTGGCCGCGCGCGAGCGCGTCGAAGAAGCCGGGCGTGTGTTCGCGCGTCTCGCGGGCCCAGGCAATGTTGGCAACCAGCATGCTCTTGGGGCGATTCATGAGGACTCCTTTTTGATAAAGGCAAATAAATATCGAACGAAATGGCGCAATCGCATGCTTTCTAAATTGAAAGGTTGGATTTTCGACTGATATTAGGGGTATGCCCTAGCACTGCGGTGGGTTGATACAAATTGTTTCAAATTGATTGGGCGTAGTGCATTGCATGCACCAGCGCGACGCATGCCACGCACCGGCCGTGCCTGTTTCCCGCTACGGCCCGCATGACGGGGTGTTCAGCGTATTGCCATCGCAATGTCATCGATCGGAAAAATTTTCCGTCTTATTCGTTGAATTAAATAAGGCAGCGGAAAAAATGAAATGGCCATTCACGCAATAATTCGTGAATGGCCATTGCGACAATTGCGTATAAATACGCAATCGGTCAGAACAGGGTGCGGCGATCGGGATCGTGCAGCGGGTCCGGTGTTTTCTGCGTGGTGCGCAGGATGCCCTGCGGATCGAAGTAGAAGCTGTACATCATGTACCAGACGTTGTCCTCGAGATACCGGTACGTCCACACCTCGCGTTTCATCAGCGGGAAGTAGGAGGTTTCGACCGGGCGTCCGAAATTGACGAGGACGTCGGTCTTCGTCCACTTGCCGATCTCCGCGCGATAGAACTCGCTCGGCTGCAGCACCTGGCGCACGTTGACGATTCGGTGGGCTGCATCGACGTCGGCCGCGACCGTGATTTCGCCCATCGGCTGGGTCGGCCACATCAGCCGCTTGCCGCCGCCGGGCAGGTCGTAGATCTCGCGCGGCGGGCCCATGCGCGCGACGATCGCCGACTCGTCCTGGCCGGCCTGGTATTGCTGCCACGGTTGCGCGCAACCGGCCAGCAGCGCGGCCGCACCGGCGATCAGCACGGGCAGGCGCGCGGGAATGCGAATGCGCATCGGATTCTCCAGAACACGGAAACAAGTCCCGTTTTATCACGGACGGCGCGCGACGGCGCATCGCGCGGAAAAAATCGGTGCGGATCGCAGGCTGTCGCGCTTGCGGGTGGCTGGCGCGGCGGCCTATGATCCGCGCTTCTCGGGCAGATTGAAGGGCAGGTGGCCGATGCAGGGGTGGAAACGGTGCGCGCTCGCGTGGAGCGCGGGGTGGATGCTGGTGTCGTCCGCGTTTGCCGGCGGCGAGCCGGTGCGGATCGCGCTGATCGAAGGGATGTCGGGCCCGTTCGCGAACGCGGGCGCGGCGGTGGAGCGCAATCTGCGCTTCGGCGTCGAGCGGGTCAATGCGGCGGGCGGCGTGAAACTGCGCGACGGCGCGCATCCGCTCGAACTCGTCGTGCTCGACAGCAAGGGCAGCCCGGAGGAGGCGCTCGTGCAGTTGCGCGCGGCCGCCGACCGGAATGTCGGCTTCGTCGCGCAGGGCAACAGCTCGGCCGTCGCGGCCGCGCTCGTTGCCGCGCTCGACAAGCTGAACGCGCGCGATCCGGACAACCGGATGCTGTTCCTGAACTATTCGGCCGACGATCCGGCGCTGACCGGCGCGCGTTGCAGTTTCTGGCATTTCCGCTTCGATGCGCATGCCGGCATGCGGATGGCCGCGCTCGCGGACGTGATGGCGCGCGATCGCGCGCTGCGCAAGGTCTATCTGTTGAACCAGGACTACAGCTTCGGCCATGACGTCAGCGCCCTCGCGCGGCAGGCGCTCGCGGCGCGGCGCCCGGACGTGACGATCGCGGGCGACGAATTCCACCCGATCGGCCGGATCAAGGATTTCTCGCCGTATATCGCGAAGATCCGCGCCAGCGGCGCGGACGCCGTCGTGACCGGCAACTGGGGCAACGACCTCACGCTGCTCGTGAAGGCGGCGCGCGAACAGGGGCTCGACGCGAAGTTCTATACGTTCTACGGCAACAGCCTCGGCGCGCCGGCGGCCCTCGGCGACGCGGGTGTCGGCCACGTCGTGGCGGTGGCCGACTGGCATCCGAACGCGGGCGGCGCCAAGTCCGACGCGTTCTACCGCGCGTTCCGGACCCGTTTCCCGGCCGCGCAGGACGACTACCCGGTGCGGCGGATGAGCCAGATGATCGAGATGCTGGCCGCGGCGCTGACCCGCGCGGGTTCGGCCGACCCGGCGGCGGTCGCGCGTGCGCTCGAGGGCCTCTCGTTCGACGACGGCTTCCACGCGTCGCGGATGCGCGCCCAGGATCACCAGCTGATCCAGCCCCTTTACGTGATGGAGATGGACAAGGTCGGCACGCCGGGCGTGCGCTTCGACAACGAGGGATCGGGCTATGGCTTCCGGACGGTGCTCGCGGTGCCGGCGCAGCGTACGGAGATGCCGTCGACGTGTTCGATGACGCGCCCGTGACGGAGGGCGGTAAGAACGGCACCGAGTTGTGCTACAATGCGCGCCGGTTGTAAGTCACGGCACGGCCATTCTTCCGTGTCCGCCTGTTCAGTTAGAAAGGAAATCACATGTCTGTTGCAGATATCAAGAAGTCGGAAGTCGTTGCTCAGTTCGCCCGCGGTACCAACGACACGGGGTCGCCCGAAGTCCAGGTCGCACTGCTGACCGCACGTATCGTCGAACTGACGGGTCACTTCAAGACCCACGCGAAGGATCACCACAGCCGCCGCGGCCTGCTGCGCATGGTGAGCCGCCGCCGCAAGCTGCTCGACTACCTCAAGGGCAAGGATGCCGACCGTTACCGCGCACTGATCGAGAAGCTGGGTCTGCGTAAGTAATCGAGGCGATTGCCGCCAGCAAGATGCCTGTGTCAGTCCGCTGATACAGGCATTTTGTTTTTGCGCGGTGCGTAGCGTCACACGCATCGCAGGCTGTCCGGCACGTTCGTGCGGGGCCGCCGCCACGACCGATACCGGGGCAGGATTTGTGTCATTCCAGCGCGTCGCTGCCTGAGCGCCGCGCTGGAATGGCATAAAAAACACACCTTGCTCCGGGTGATTCGGTCGGGACGCCGCCGCGCGGGATGGCCGGCGCGGCGAATGAAATGCATGAATACAAAGGAGCAACCATGTCCATGTTCAACAAGGTCGTGAAGGAATTCCAGTGGGGCCAGCACAAGGTGCGCCTCGAAACCGGTGAAGTCGCCCGCCAGGCGAGCGGCGCCGTGATCGTCGACGTCGAAGACACCGTCGTGCTGGCAACCGTCGTCGGCGCGAAGTCGGCGAAGCCGGGCCAGGATTTCTTCCCGTTGACCGTCGACTACCTCGAGAAGACCTACTCGGCCGGCAAGATCCCGGGCGGCTTCTTCCGCCGCGAAGGCCGTCCGTCGGAGCACGAGACGCTGACGTCGCGCCTGATCGACCGTCCGCTGCGCCCGCTGTTCCCGGAAGGCTTCTACAACGAAGTCCAGGTCGTGATCCACGTGCTGTCCGTGAACCCGGAAATCCCGGCCGACATCCCCGCGCTGATCGGCGCATCGGCCGCGCTCGCCGTGTCGGGCCTGCCGTTCAACGGCCCGGTCGGTGCCGCACGCGTGGCATACATCGACAACGCATACGTGCTGAACCCGACGCGTGACCAGCTCAAGGCATCGAGCCTCGACCTCGTCGTCGCGGGTACGGAGCGCGCCGTGCTGATGGTCGAGTCGGAAGCCGACCAACTGTCGGAAGAAGTGATGCTGGGCGCCGTGGTGTTCGGCCACGAGCAGATGCAGATCGCGATCGACGCGATCCACGAACTGGTGCGCGACGGCGGCAAGCCCGAGTGGGACTGGCAGCCGGCGCCGAAGAACGAGGCGCTGATCGCACGCGTGACCGAGCTGGCGCAGAACGATCTGCTCGCCGCTTACCAGCTGCGCGACAAGCAGGCGCGCTCGGCGAAGCTGAAGGAAGTCTACGCGGCAACCTCGGCGAAGCTCGAGGAAGACGCGCTGGCGGCCGGTACGGTCGCGGCCGACAAGGCCACGGTCGGCAACGTGCTGTTCGACATCGAAGCGAAGATCGTCCGTTCGCAGATCCTGAACGGCGAGCCGCGCATCGACGGCCGTGACACGCGCACCGTGCGTCCGATCGAAATCCGCACCGGCGTGCTGCCGCGTACCCACGGCTCGGCGCTGTTCACGCGCGGCGAGACGCAGGCGCTGGTCGTCGCGACGCTCGGCACGAAGGGTGACGAGCAGATCATCGACGCGCTCGAAGGCGAATACCGCGAGCGCTTCATGCTCCACTACAACATGCCCCCGTTCGCGACCGGCGAAACGGGCCGCGTCGGCTCGCCGAAGCGCCGCGAAATCGGCCACGGCCGGCTGGCCAAGCGCGCGCTGGTCAAGTGCCTGCCGAGCGCCGACGAATTCGGCTACTCGATCCGCGTCGTGTCGGAAATCACCGAATCGAACGGTTCGTCGTCGATGGCTTCGGTGTGCGGCGGCTGCCTCGCGCTGATGGACGCCGGCGTGCCGATGAAGGCGCACGTCGCGGGTATCGCGATGGGGCTGATCCTCGAAGGCAACAAGTTCGCGGTGCTGACCGACATCCTCGGCGACGAAGACCACCTCGGCGACATGGACTTCAAGGTGGCCGGCACGGAGCAAGGCGTGACGGCGCTGCAGATGGACATCAAGATCCAGGGCATCACGAAGGAAATCATGCAGGTCGCGCTCGCGCAGGCGAAGGAAGGCCGCCTGCACATCCTCGGCAAGATGACGTCGGCGGTGTCAGGTGCGAACACGCAACTGTCGGAATTCGCGCCGCGCATGATCACGGTCAAGATCAACCCGGAAAAGATCCGCGACGTGATCGGCAAGGGCGGTTCGGTGATCCGCGCGCTGACGGAAGAAACGGGCACGACCATCGACATCTCGGATGACGGCGTCGTGACGATCGCCAGCACGAGCAGCGAAGGCATGGCCGAAGCGAAGAAGCGCATCGAGCAAATCACGGCCGAGATCGAAGTCGGTCAGGTGTACGAAGGCACGGTGCTCAAGCTGCTCGATTTCGGCGCGATCGTGAATCTGCTGCCGGGCAAGGATGGCCTGCTGCACATCTCGGAAATCGTCAACGAGCGCGTGAAGGACATCAACGACTACCTGAAGGAAGGTCAGCAGGTGAAGGTCAAGGTGATCCAGACGGACGAGAAGGGTCGCGTGCGTCTGTCGGCCAAGGCGCTGCTGAATGAAGCAGCGGCGGCAGCGCAGTCGGATACGCCGCCGCAGCAGTAAGCGGACAGGCGGATCAACGGCCGGCAGTGCGAAAGCGTGCCGGCCGTTTTTTCTGTAGCATCGTTGTGCGGCGCAGCAGCGCCGGCGAGGCGCCCGCGCCGTGCGCACGGGCGTGCCATCCGATTCCGATCCTGGAGCGACTCTCACCATGAAAGCCATCGAAATCACCGAATTCGGCGCCCCCGACGTGCTGAAGCTCGCGGAGCGTCCGCGCCCCGAACCGAAGCGCGGCGAGGTGCTGATCAAGGTGGCGGCTTCCGGCGTGAACCGGCCCGACGTGTTCCAGCGCAAGGGTGCCTATGCGCCGCCGCCGGGTGCGTCGGATCTGCCGGGCCTCGAGGTCGCGGGCGAGATCGTCGGTGGCGATTTGTCCGATGCGGCCCTGAACCCGTTCGGGCTGAAACTGGGCGATCGCGTGTGCGCGCTGCTCGCGGGCGGCGGCTATGCCGAATATGCGGTCGCGCCGCTGCCGCAGTGCCTGCCGGTGCCGGATGGCCTCACCGATATCGAGGCCGCCTCGCTGCCCGAAACGTTTTTCACCGTGTGGAGCAACGTGTTCGACCGTGCGCAGCTCGGCGCGTGCGAAGGCGGCGAGCAGGAGACCCTGCTCGTGCAGGGCGGCTCGAGCGGCATCGGCGTGACGGCGATCCAGATCGCGCATGCGCTCGGCTTTCGCGTGTTCGCGACGGCCGGCACCGCCGACAAATGCCGTGCGTGCGAGGCGCTCGGCGCCGAGCGCGCGATCAACTACAAGACCGAAGACTTCGTCGAAGTCGTGAAGTCGCTGACGCACGATCGCGGTGCCGACGTGATCCTCGACATGGTGGCGGGCTCGTACGTGCCGCGCGAGCTGTCCGCGCTCGCGGACGGCGGCCGTCTCGTGCTGATCGCGCTGCTCGGCGGCGCGAAGGCCGAGGTCAACCTGAGCGAGATCCTGCGCCGCCGGCTGACCGTGACCGGCTCGACGCTGCGTCCGCGCCCGGTCGAATTCAAGGCCCGTATCGCCGCGCAGCTGAAGGCGCGCGTGTGGCCGCTGCTCGCCGACGGCCGCATCAAGCCGGTGATCTATCGCGTGTTGCCCGCCGCGGACGCCGCACAGGCGCATGCGCTGATGGAAAGCAGCGAGCATACCGGCAAGATCGTGCTCGATTGGGGAACGAACGCCTGACGGCCCGTGCGGCGGGCTTGACATGCGCGGTTTGACCGGTTCAAGCCGCGCGCAGTAAAATCGCGGGTTTGCTTCGCCAGATCCAACCTGACGGCCGGGTTCCGGCACGTTAATGACAAGATAGTGACGAGACAGACACGATGTCGAAACAACGAACAAAGCGAGTGATCGGCAACTGGAAGATGCATGGCCGGCTGGCCGGCAACCAGGCGCTGCTGAACGAAGTGGTGCAGGGCGCGGGCACGGTGGCGGCTGAAACGTCGATCGGCGTGTGCGTGCCGTTCCCGTATCTCGCGCAGGTTCAGGCGCAGCTTGGCGGTGGCCGTGTCGCGTTCGGTGCGCAGGACGTGTCCGCACATGAGCAAGGCGCGTTCACCGGTGAGGTAGCGGCTGCGATGGTGGCGGAGTTCGGCGCGCGGTATGCGATCGTCGGCCACTCGGAGCGTCGCGCGTATCACGGCGAAAGCAACGAGACGGTCGCTGCGAAGACGCAGCGCGCGCTCGCGGCCGGCCTCGTGCCGGTCGTGTGTGTCGGCGAGACGCTCGACGAGCGCGAGTCGGGTGCGACCGAGCAGGTTGTCGGTGCGCAGCTCGACGCGGTGCTGGCCGTGCTGATGGCTGACGAGGCCGCGCGTATCGTCGTCGCGTACGAGCCGGTCTGGGCGATCGGCACGGGCAAGAGCGCGACGTCGGCGCAGGCGCAGGACGTGCATGCGTTCCTGCGGACGCGTCTCGCGGCAAAGGGTGCGGCGGACGTGTCCGTGCTGTACGGCGGCAGCGTGAAGCCGGACAACGCGGAAGAGCTGTTCGCGCAACCGGACATCGACGGCGGCCTGATCGGCGGCGCGTCGCTGAAGGCGGAAGATTTCCTGGCGATCTGCCGGGCCGCGCGTTGAGCGGTCCGAGATCGAATTGAACCATGACGGCGGCCGGTCGGTCCGGTCGCCCGATCCAATCGGGTGGGTGTGATGCTGTTATTCAAGACGCTGATTATTGTGGTGCAGGTGCTGTCTGCACTCGGTGTGATTGGGCTCGTGCTGCTGCAGCACGGCAAGGGTGCCGACATGGGCGCCGCATTCGGCAGCGGCGCGTCGGGCAGTCTGTTCGGTGCGACGGGTTCGGCGAACTTCCTGTCGCGCACGACGGGCATTCTCGCGACGATCTTCTTCGTCGCGACGCTCGCGCTGACGTACCTCGGTTCGTACAAGTCGACGCCGTCGGCAGGCGTGCTCGGCACGGCAGTGACCGCGCCGGCATCGGCCCCCGCGGCATCGGCGCCGGCTGTCGCGGCGTCTGCTGTCGCCGGTTCGGCCGCAAGCGCGCCGGGCCAGGATGTCCCGAAATAAAAAGTTAATTTTTTTGCGGTTGTGCGTTGAACAAATCCGGAACTCGGGTTAGAATTTAATTCTTGAAGCGATTCGCGGGAACGAGCAGCACAACCCGAGTTGCATGCAGTGCCGACGTGGTGAAATTGGTAGACACGCTATCTTGAGGGGGTAGTGGCGAAAGCTGTGCGAGTTCGAGTCTCGCCGTCGGCACCAAAGTTACTCAATGCCAGCCGCTTCCAGTGGCTGGCATTTTTCATTTGTGGGGTGGGCTTGCGGTTGTCTTGCGATCGCCTGCACTCCGAAATGATTCCTTCCGCCGGAAGTGGTATTCTCCGGACGCTCAGAACCAACCGATAGAGGATTGCCTTGAACCTCGCAGCCTATTACCCCGTCTTGTTGTTCCTCCTCGTGGGCACTGGTTTAGGTATAGCGCTGGTCAGCATCGGCAAGCTCCTTGGTCCCAACAAGCCGGACGTCGAGAAGAACGCACCGTACGAGTGCGGCTTCGAAGCCTTTGAAGACGCCCGGATGAAATTCGACGTCCGGTATTACCTCGTCGCCATCCTGTTCATCATCTTCGATCTCGAAACCGCATTCCTGTTCCCGTGGGGCGTCGCGCTCCGGGACATCGGCTGGCCGGGTTTCATCGCAATGATGATTTTTCTGCTCGAATTCCTGCTGGGCTTTGCCTATATCTGGAAGAAAGGCGGCCTCGACTGGGAGTGATGGGTTAATCGCCGGTTTGCATGAGCGGCCACGCTCGGTCGCTCGTCTGGAGTGGAAAGCAAATGAGTATCGAAGGGGTCTTGAAGGAAGGGTTTGTCACCACGACGGCTGACAAGCTGATCAACTGGACGCGTACCGGCTCGCTGTGGCCGATGACGTTCGGGCTCGCGTGTTGCGCCGTCGAGATGATGCATGCGGGCGCGGCCCGTTACGATCTGGACCGGTTCGGCGTCGTGTTCCGTCCGAGTCCGCGTCAGTCGGACGTGATGATCGTCGCCGGCACGCTGTGCAACAAGATGGCGCCCGCGCTGCGCCGCGTGTACGACCAGATGGCCGAGCCGCGCTGGGTGATCTCGATGGGGTCGTGCGCCAACGGCGGTGGTTACTACCACTATTCGTACTCGGTGGTCCGCGGCTGCGACCGGATCGTGCCGGTCGACGTCTACGTGCCGGGCTGTCCGCCCACGGCCGAGGCGCTGGTTTACGGCGTGATCCAGCTTCAGGCGAAGATCCGCCGCACCAATACCATCGCCCGTCAATAAAGCCCCGAGCGTCCCCTCAATATGGCAAGCAAAATCGAGACCCTGAAGGCAAACCTCGAAGCCGCGCTCGGCGCGCGCGTGGTGAGCCTCACCGAAGCGATCGGTGAACTGACGCTCGTCGTGAAGGCGAGCGATTACCTCGAAGTCGCAAAGACGCTGCGCGACGATCCGAAGCTCCGTTTCGAGCAACTGATCGACCTCTGCGGCGTCGACTACCAGACCTTCGGCGACGGCGCCTACGACGGCCCGCGCTTCGCGGCCGTGTCGCACCTGCTGTCGGTCACGAACAACTGGCGTCTGCGCCTGCGCGCATTCGCGCCGGACGACGATCTGCCGATCGTGGCGTCGCTGGTCGACATCTGGACCTCGGCGAACTGGTACGAACGCGAAGCGTTCGACCTGTACGGCATCGTGTTCGAAGGCCACCCCGACCTGCGCCGCATCCTCACCGACTACGGCTTCATCGGTCACCCGTTCCGCAAGGACTTCCCGGTGTCGGGTTACGTCGAAATGCGTTACGACCCGGAAGAGAAGCGGGTCGTGTACCAGCCGGTGACGATCGAGCCGCGCGAAATCACGCCGCGCGTGATCCGCGAGGATCGCTATGGCGGTCTGAAACATTAAGGGGGCGTCATGGCAGAAATCAAGAACTACACGCTCAACTTCGGCCCGCAGCACCCGGCAGCGCACGGCGTGCTGCGCCTCGTGCTCGAGCTCGACGGCGAAGTCATTCAGCGTGCCGATCCGCACATCGGCCTGCTGCACCGCGCGACGGAAAAGCTCGCGGAATCCAAGACCTTCATCCAGTCCGTGCCGTACATGGACCGTCTCGACTACGTGTCGATGATGGTCAACGAGCACGGCTACGTACTCGCGATCGAAAAGCTGCTCGGCATCGAAGTGCCGGAGCGCGCGCAGTACATCCGCGTGCTGTTCGACGAAATCACGCGCGTGCTGAACCACCTGATGTGGATCGGCGCGCACGCGCTCGACGTCGGCGCGATGGCCGTGTTCCTGTACGCTTTCCGCGAACGCGAAGACCTGATGGACGTGTACGAAGCGGTGTCCGGCGCCCGGATGCACGCGGCCTACTATCGTCCGGGCGGCGTCTATCGCGATCTGCCTGACGCAATGCCGCAATACAAGGCGTCGAAGATTCGCAACGAGAAGGCGCTCGCGAAGATGAACGAAGCGCGCAGCGGCTCGGTGCTCGACTTCATCGACGATTTCTTCACGCGCTTCCCGAAGTGCGTCGACGAATACGAAACGCTGCTGACCGACAACCGGATCTGGAAACAGCGTCTGGTCGGGATCGGCGTGGTGAGCCCGGAGCGTGCGCTGCAGATGGGCCTGACCGGCCCGATGCTGCGCGGCTCGGGCATCGCGTGGGACCTGCGCAAGAAGCAGCCCTACGAAGTGTACGATCGGATGGATTTCGACGTGCCGGTCGGCGTGAACGGCGATTGCTACGACCGCTATCTGGTGCGCGTCGAAGAAATGCGCCAGTCGATCCGCATCGCGAAACAGTGTATTGAGTGGCTCCGCAAGAATCCGGGCCCGGTGATGACGGACAATCACAAGGTTGCCCCGCCGTCGCGCGTCGGCATGAAGACCAACATGGAAGACTTGATTCACCACTTCAAGCTCTTCACCGAAGGTTTCCATGTGCCGGAAGGCGAAGCGTACGCGGCGGTCGAGCATCCGAAGGGTGAGTTCGGCATCTATCTCGTGTCGGATGGCGCCAACAAGCCGTATCGCCTCAAGATTCGCGCGCCGGGTTTCGCGCACCTGGCGTCGCTCGACGAAATGGCGCGCGGTCACATGATCGCCGACGCCGTCACGATCATCGGTACGCAGGACATCGTGTTCGGCGAAATCGATCGCTAATGGTTGCGCCGCCCGCGAGCGCGGGCGGCGAGCAGTCAGTCACACGCGAAGTCACATGTTGTATGCGCCGAACCGGCGCGGCTTCGCAAGCTGTCAACAGAGTGAGCGCCAGGTCTGCCGTCCATGCACCCCAGTGTGCGGCAGGTTGTTCGTTCGGTAGGAATTGAAAGAGTCGTGTCTGAAAATGATCTCAGCTGAAGGCCTGAAGGAAATCGATCGAGCGTTGACGAAGTATCCCGCCGATCAGAAACAGTCCGCCGTGATGTCGGCGTTGGCCGTGGCTCAAGAAGAGCACGGCTGGCTGTCGCCCGAACTGATGCAGTTCGTCGCGGACTATCTCGGCATGCCGGCCGTTGCCGTGCAGGAAGTCGCGACGTTCTACACGATGTACGAGCTCAAACCGGTCGGCAAGCACAAGATCACGCTCTGCACGAACCTGCCGTGCCAGCTCGGCCCGCACGGCGGCGCGGAAGCGACTGCCGACTACCTGAAACAGAAGCTGGGCATCGGCTTCGGCGAGACCACGCCCGACGGCAAGTTCACGCTGAAGGAAGGCGAATGTATGGGCTCGTGCGGCGATGCGCCGGTGCTGCTGGTGAACAATCACAGAATGTGCAGCTTCATGAGCCGCGAGAAGATCGACCAGCTGCTTGAGGAGCTCTCGAAATGACGTCCCTCCACGACCGTCACATCAAACCGCTGATCCTCGCTGGTCTGAACGGCGAGAACTGGCACCTCGAAGACTACGTTGCGCGCGGCGGCTACAAGCAACTGCGCCGCATTCTCGAAGAAAAGATTCCGCCCGAGCAGGTGATCGCCGACGTGAAGGCGTCGGGCCTGCGCGGCCGCGGCGGCGCGGGCTTCCCGACCGGCCTGAAGTGGAGCTTCATGCCGCGCCAGTTCCCGGGGCAGAAGTACCTCGTCTGCAACTCGGACGAAGGCGAGCCGGGCACGTTCAAGGATCGCGACATCCTGCGCTGGAACCCGCACGCGCTGATCGAAGGCATGGCCATCGGTGCATACGCGATGGGCATCACCGTCGGCTACAACTACATCCACGGCGAAATCTTCGAAGTGTATCGACGCTTCGAAGCCGCGCTCGATGAAGCGCGCGCGGCCGGGTTCCTCGGCGACAACATCATGGGCTCGGAATTCTCGTTCCAGCTGCACGCGCACCACGGTTACGGCGCGTACATCTGCGGCGAGGAAACGGCGCTGCTCGAGTCGCTCGAAGGCAAGAAGGGCCAGCCGCGCTTCAAGCCGCCGTTCCCGGCGAGCTTCGGCGTGTACGGCAAGCCGACCACGATCAACAACACCGAGACGTTCGCCGCGGTGCCGTTCCTGCTGTCCATCGGGCCGCAGAATTACCTCGAGATCGGCAAGCCGAACAACGGCGGCACGAAGATTTTCTCGGTGTCGGGCGACGTCGAGCGCCCGGGCAACTACGAAGTGCCGCTCGGCACGCCGTTCGCGACGCTGATGGAGCTCGCCGGCGGGATGCGTGGCGGCAAGAAGATCAAGGCCGTGATTCCGGGCGGGTCGTCGGCGCCGGTGATCCCGGGCGACATCATGATGCAGACGGATCTCGACTACGACTCGATCGCGAAGGCCGGCTCGATGCTCGGTTCCGGTGCGGTGATCGTGATGGACGAGACGCGCTGCATGGTGCGTTCGCTGCTGCGCCTGTCGTACTTCTACTACGAGGAATCGTGCGGTCAGTGCACGCCGTGCCGTGAAGGCACCGGCTGGCTGTATCGCGTCGTGAACCGTATCGAGCACGGCGAAGGGCGCCAGGAAGATCTGGACCTGCTGAACTCGGTGGCCGAGAACATCATGGGCCGCACGATCTGCGCGCTCGGCGATGCGGCGGCGATGCCGGTTCGCGGGATGCTCAAGCACTACTGGGACGAATTCGCGTACCACGTCGAGCACAAGCACTGCATGGTCGGCGGCCACGCGCACGCGGCGGCAGCCTGAAGCGAACCCGGTTGCGGAATTTGAGCGCACGGTCGGGCCAAGGCGCGAACGGGCGGAAATAGGTTAAGGACCATTCACCATCATGGTTGAACTTGAAATAGACGGCAAGAAGGTCGAGGTGCCCGAAGGCAGCATGGTGATCCAGGCTGCGCACAAGGCGGATACGTACATTCCTCACTTCTGCTATCACAAGAAACTGTCGGTCGCGGCCAACTGCCGGATGTGTCTCGTCGAAGTCGAGAAGATGCCGAAGGCCGTGCCTGCCTGCGCGACCCCCGTGTCGGCCGGCATGATCGTCCGCACGCAGTCCGACAAGGCTGTGAAGGCGCAGCAGTCGGTGATGGAATTCCTCCTCATCAATCACCCGCTCGATTGCCCGATCTGCGATCAGGGCGGCGAATGCCAGCTGCAGGATCTGGCGGTCGGCTACGGCAAGTCGTCGTCGCGCTACTCGGAAGAAAAGCGCGTGGTGTTCCACAAGAACGTGGGCCCGCTGATCTCGATGGAGGAAATGTCGCGCTGCATCCACTGCACGCGCTGCGTCCGCTTCGGCCAGGAAATCGCCGGCGTGATGGAGTTCGGCATGCTGGGCCGCGGCGAGCATTCGGAAATCACGACGTTCGTCGGCAAGACGGTCGACTCCGAAATGTCGGGCAACATGATCGACCTGTGCCCGGTCGGCGCGCTGACCAGCAAGCCGTTCCGCTACAGCGCCCGTACGTGGGAACTGTCGCGCCGCAAGTCGGTGAGCCCGCACGATTCCGTCGGCGCGAACCTCGTCGTGCAGGTGAAGAACAACCGCGTGATGCGCGTGCTGCCGTTCGAGAACGAAGCGATCAACGAATGCTGGATCTCGGACAAGGACCGCTTCTCGTATGAAGGCCTCAACAGCGAAGAGCGCCTGACGAAGCCGATGCTGAAGCAGGGCGGCCAGTGGATCGAAACCGACTGGCAGACCGCGCTCGAATACGTCGCGAAGGGCCTGAAGGGCATCGCCGCGGATCACGGCGCGAACGCGCTGGCGATGCTCGCGAGCGCGCACAGCACCGCGGAAGAGCTGTTCCTCGTGAAGCAGCTCGCCAACGAACTGAAGACGCCGAATGTCGACTTCCGTCTGCGTCAGCAGGATTTCTCGGCGCCGGTCCAGGGCGCGCCGTGGCTCGGCATGCCGATCGCCGATCTGTCGAACGTGGATGCCGCGTTCGTCGTCGGTTCGTTCCTGCGCCGCGACCACCCGCTGTTCGCATCGCGCCTGCGTCAGGCCGCGAAGAATGGTGCGAAGCTGCACTTCCTGCACGCGACCGGTGACGATTCGCTGATCCCGACCGCGCAACGCATCGTCGCTGCGCCGTCCGCATGGCTCGACGAGCTGGCTGGCATCGCCGCCGCCGTCGCGCAACTGCGCGGCGTCGCGCTGCCCGACGCGCTCGCGGGCGTCACGGCATCGCCGGCCACCCAGGCTGTCGCGCAGTCGCTCGCGAACGGCGAACGCCGCGCGGTGCTGCTCGGCAACGTCGCGGTCCGTCATCCGCAATTCGCGAAGCTGCACGCCGTCGCGCAGTGGATCGCCGACAACACCGGCGCCACGTTCGGCTTCCTGACGGAAGCGGCGAACACGGTCGGCGGGCACGTCGTCGGCGCACTGCCGGGCGAAGGCGGCCTGAACGCACGCGAAGCGTTCGAGCAGCCGCGCAAGGGCTACGTGCTGCTGAACGTCGAACCGGAATTCGATACCGCCGATCCGGCACAGGCGCTTGCCGCGCTGAACCAGGCTGAAATGGTCGTCGTGATGTCGCCGTTCAAGCACGGCCTCGACTACGCCGACGTGCTGCTGCCGGTCGCGCCGTTCACGGAAACGGCCGGTACGTTCGTCAACGCGGAAGGCACCGTGCAGAGCTTCAACGGCGTCGTGCGCCCGCTCGGCGACACGCGTCCGGCCTGGAAGGTGCTGCGCGTGCTGGGCAGCCTGCTCGGCCTGCCGAACTTCGAATACGAGACCGCGGAAGAAGTGCGTCTCGCCGCGCTCGGCGACGCCGGCGTCGCGGGCCGCCTGTCGAACCAGACGTCGGTCGCACCGGCCCGTGCCGCGGCGAATACCGCGAACGGCGGTTTCGAGCGCCTGGCCGATGTGCCGATCTATCACGCCGACGCACTCGTGCGCCGCGCAGGTGCGCTGCACCTGACGGCCGCCGCGAAGGCGGCGAATGCCGCAGCCCTGCCGGCCGCGCTGTTCGACAAGCTGGGCTTGAAGGAGGGCGACGCCGTGCGCGTGCGCCAGGGCGAGCGTGCGGTGCAGTTGCCGGCCGTGCGCGACGCGAATCTTGCGGAGACGGTCGTTCGCGTGTCGGCGGCGACGCCTGCCGGCGCAGCGCTCGGCAGCCTGTCCGGTGAACTGGTGGTGGAGAAGGCGTAAATGAGCTTGTTCGATACGATCAACGCGGGCGGGGCCGAGCTTCTCGGCTTCGCGTGGCCGACGGTGTGGGCAGTCGTGCGCATCCTCGTCGTCTCCGTCGTCATCCTGCTGTGCGTCGCGTACCTGATTCTGTGGGAACGCAAGCTGATCGGCTGGATGCACGTGCGTCTCGGCCCGAACCGCGTCGGCCCCGGCGGCCTGCTGCAGCCGATCGCCGACGTGCTGAAGCTGCTGCTGAAGGAAGTCATTCAGCCGAGCGCCGCCAGCCGCTGGCTGTACCTGATCGCGCCGGTGATGACGGTCGTGCCGGCGTTCGCGGTGTGGGCGGTGATTCCGTTCCAGGCGGAAGCCGTGCTCGCGAACGTGAACGCGGGCCTGCTGTACGCGATGGCGATCTCGTCGATCGGCGTGTACGCGGTGATTCTCGCCGGCTGGGCGTCGAACTCGAAGTACGCGTTCCTCGGCGCGATGCGCGCCGCGGCACAGATGGTGTCGTACGAAATCTCGATGGGCTTCGCGCTGGTGCTCGTGCTGATGACGGCCGGCAGCCTGAACCTGTCGGAAATCGTCGGCTCGCAACAGCACGGCTTCTTCGCCGGCCACGGCGTGAACTTCCTGTCGTGGAACTGGCTGCCGCTGCTGCCGGCGTTCGTCGTCTACTTCATCTCGGGCATCGCCGAAACGAACCGTCACCCGTTCGACGTGGTGGAAGGGGAGTCGGAGATCGTCGCGGGTCACATGATCGATTACTCGGGCATGGCGTTCGCGCTGTTCTTCCTCGCCGAGTACATCAACATGATCGTGATCTCGGCACTGGCCGCGACGTTGTTCCTCGGCGGCTGGGACGCACCGTTCGAATTCCTGTCGTTCATCCCGGGCATCTTCTGGCTGGTGCTGAAGGTCTTCGCGCTGCTGTCGGTGTTCATCTGGGTGCGCGCGACGTTCCCGCGCTACCGTTACGACCAGATCATGCGTCTGGGCTGGAAGGTGTTCCTACCCGTCACGGTGGTCTGGGTGATCGTGGTTGGCTTCTGGATGATGTCGCCGCTGAACATCTGGGTGAAGTAAGGACGAAATCATGACGGCTATCCAACACTTCTTTAAGACTTTCTTCCTGACCGAGCTGCTGAAGGGGCTCGCGCTGACCGGTCGCTACACGTTCAAGCGCAAGTTCACCGTGCAGTTCCCGGAAGAGAAGACCCCGATTTCGCCGCGTTTCCGCGGGCTGCACGCGCTACGCCGCTACGAAAACGGCGAAGAGCGCTGCATCGCGTGCAAGCTGTGCGAGGCCGTGTGCCCCGCGCTGGCGATCACGATCGAATCGGAAACGCGCGCGGACAACACGCGCCGCACGACGCGCTACGACATCGACCTGACGAAGTGCATCTTCTGCGGTTTCTGCGAAGAGAGCTGCCCGGTCGATTCGATCGTCGAGACGCAGATTCTCGAGTACCACGGCGAAAAGCGCGGCGACCTGTATTTCACGAAGGAAATGCTGCTCGCGGTGGGCGATCGCTACGAGAAGGACATCGCCGCGGCGAAGGCTGCCGACGCGCCGTATCGTTGATTGTGTTTGCAGTGCCGGCCCGGCATGAACGATGCACGGGCCGAGCCGCCGCGACGGGTGCGGGCGTTCCGCAAGCCGCGCCTGACTATGGCCTAACGATGAACCGGTAATCATGGAATTCACGACCGTACTGTTCTACATCTTCGCGCTGCTCCTGGTGGTATCAGGGCTGAAGGTGATCACTTCGCGCAACCCGGTGGCGTCTGCGCTTTTCCTTGTGCTGGCGTTCTTCAACGCCGCCGCGATCTGGATGCTGCTGGAAGCGGAGTTCCTCGCGATCCTGCTGGTTCTGGTCTACGTGGGCGCGGTGATGGTGCTGTTCCTGTTCGTCGTGATGATGCTGGACATCAACATCGACTACCTGCGCCGCGACTTCAAGCGCTTCGTGCCGATGGCGACCGTGGTCGGCGCGATCATCGTGATCGAAACCGCGCTGATCCTGTGGCGCGGTTACGGCGACACGCACACCGTGCATGCGATGGCGACGGGCGAGATGGCCAACTGGTCGAATACGCGCCTGATCGGCAAGGTGATCTACACCGACTACATCTTCGCGTTCGAAATCGCCGGCCTGGTGCTGCTGGTCGCGATCATTGCCGCGATCGGGCTGACCGAGCGCAAGGGCAAGGACAGCAAGCGCCAGCGCGTGTCGGATCAGGTCAAGGTGCGCCGCAACGACCGCGTGCGCCTCGTGAAGATGGAAGCGGACAAGCCGCAGCCGGAAACGGCGCAGAGCGAAGCCGGTTCGGGCACCAACGGCTAAGCGGAGGAAAAGAAAACCATGCTGACTCTTGCTCACTACCTTGTGCTCGGCGCGATCCTGTTCGCGATCGCGATCGTCGGGATTTTCCTGAACCGCCGCAACGTCATCATCATCCTGATGTCGATCGAACTGATGCTGCTGGCGGTGAACACCAACTTCGTCGCGTTCTCGCATTACCTCGGCGACGTGCACGGCCAGATCTTCGTGTTCTTCGTGCTGACCGTCGCCGCAGCGGAAGCGGCGATCGGCCTCGCGATTCTGGTGACCCTGTTCCGTAAGCTCGACACGATCAATGTCGAGGATCTCGATCAGCTCAAAGGTTAATTTCAGGCTACGCTGTTATGTCAACGACACTCAATGAAAACCTGCTGCTGGCGATTCCGCTCGCTCCGCTGGCCGGCTCGCTGATTGCGGGGCTGTTCGGGAACGCAGTCGGGCGCAAGGGCGCACACCGGATCACGATCCTCGGCGTATTGATCGCGTTCCTCCTGTCGGCGAAAGTCTTCTTCGACGTGATGGGCGGCGCAAGCTTCAACGCGACCGTCTACGAATGGATGAACGTCGGCTCGCTGAAGCTCGAAGTCGGCTTCCTCGTCGATTCGCTGACCGCGATGATGATGGTCGTCGTGACCTTCGTCTCGCTGATGGTGCACGTGTACACGATCGGCTACATGGCGGAGGAAGACGGCTACCAGCGCTTCTTCTCGTACATCTCGCTGTTCACGTTCTCGATGCTGATGCTCGTGATGAGCAACAACTTCCTGCAGCTGTTCTTCGGCTGGGAAGCGGTGGGTCTGGTGTCGTACCTGCTGATCGGCTTCTACTTCACGCGTGAGAGCGCGATCTACGCGAACATGAAGGCGTTCCTCGTGAACCGCGTGGGCGACTTCGGCTTCCTGCTCGGCATCGGCCTGCTGCTCGCGTTCGCCGGCTCGATGAACTACGGCGAAGTGTTCGCGAAGCGCGCCGAACTGGCGAGCCTGCACTTCCCGGGCACCGACTGGGGCCTGCTGACCGTTGCCTGTATCTGCCTGTTCATCGGCGCGATGGGTAAGTCGGCCCAGTTCCCGCTGCACGTGTGGCTGCCGGACTCGATGGAAGGCCCGACCCCGATCTCGGCGCTGATTCACGCGGCGACGATGGTGACGGCCGGCATCTTCATGGTGTCGCGCATGTCGCCGCTGTTCGAACTGTCGGATACCGCGCTGTCGTTCATCACGGTGATCGGCGCGATCACGGCGCTCTTCATGGGCTTCCTCGGCATCGTCCAGAACGACATCAAGCGCGTGGTCGCGTACTCGACGCTGTCGCAGCTCGGCTACATGACCGTCGCGCTCGGCGTGTCCGCTTACCCGGTCGCCGTGTTCCACCTGATGACGCACGCGTTCTTCAAGGCGCTGCTGTTCCTCGGCGCCGGCTCGGTCATCATGGGCATGCACCACGACCAGGACATGCGCAACATGGGCGGCCTGCGCAAGTACATGCCGATCACGTGGATCACGTCGCTCGTCGGTTCGCTCGCGCTGATCGGCACGCCGTTCTTCTCGGGCTTCTACTCGAAGGACTCGATCATCGACGCGGTGAAGCTGTCGCACCTGCCGGGTTCGGGCTTCGCGTACTTCGCGGTCGTCGCGAGCGTGTTCGTCACGGCGCTGTACTCGTTCCGCATGTACTTCCTGGTGTTCCACGGCGAGGAGCGCTTCCGCAAGCCGAAGCATCCGGAATCGCCGATGGGCATGGCGGCCGCGCACGGTCACGACGATCACGGCCATGGTCACGGTCATGACGACCACGCGCACGAACCGCACGAGACCCCGTGGGTCGTGTGGGTGCCGCTGGTCCTGCTGGCGATCCCGTCGGTGATCATCGGCGCGATCGCGATCAGCCCGATGCTGTTCGGCGATTTCTTCCAGCACGGCGTCGCCTTCGACAAGGTGATCTTCATCGGCGAAAACCATCCGGCACTCGCCGAGATGGCCGAAGAGTTCCACGGCTGGGTGGGCATGGGCCTGCACTCGGTGTCGGGCCTGCCGGTGTGGCTGGCGCTCGCCGGCGTGGTCGTCGCGTGGTTCCTGTACCTGAAGCGTCCGGAGCTGCCGGCGTCGATCCGCCGCGCGTTCGGCCCGATCTACACGCTGCTGGACAACAAGTACTACATGGACAAGATCAACGAAGTGGTGTTCGCCCGCGGTTCGGTGGCGATCGGCCGCGGCCTGTGGAAGGAGGGTGACGTCGTGGTGATCGACGGCCTCGTCAACGGCAGCGCCCGGTTCATCGGCTGGTTCGCCGGCGTGATCCGCTTCCTCCAATCCGGTTACATCTATCACTACGCGTTCGCCATGATCATCGGCATGCTGGGGCTCCTGACCCTGTTTGTAACGCTCGGCGGCAAATAAGGCGGGGAGACAACACTAATGCACGCTTTTCCGATTCTCAGTACCGCGATCTGGCTGCCGATCGTTTTCGGCCTCCTCGTGCTGGCGGTAGGTAACGACAAAAATCCGGGGACGGCCCGCTGGATCGCGCTGATCGGTGCGCTGCTCGGGCTCGCGGTCACGATCCCGTTGATCACGGGCTTCGACTCGAGCACGGCCGCACTGCAGTTCGTCGAGAAGTCGACCTGGATCGAACGCTTCGACATTGCGTATCACCTCGGCGTCGACGGCATCTCGATGTGGTTCGTCGTGCTGACCGCGCTGATCACCGTGATCGTCGTGATCGCCGCGTGGGAAGTGATCACCGAGAACGTCGCGCAGTACCTCGCGGCATTCCTGATCCTGTCCGGGATCATGATCGGCGTGTTCTCGGCGGCCGACGGCCTGCTGTTCTACGTGTTCTTCGAGGCGACCCTGATCCCGATGTACATCATCATCGGCGTGTGGGGCGGCCCGAACCGCGTGTATGCGGCATTCAAGTTCTTCCTGTACACGCTGGCCGGCTCGCTGCTGATGCTGGTCGCGCTGATCTACCTGTACACGGAAACGCATTCGTTCGACCTCGCGACGTGGCAGAACGCGAAGATCGCGATGACGCCACAGATCTTGCTGTTCATTGCCTTCTTCCTCGCGTTCGCGGTGAAGGTGCCGATGTGGCCGGTGCACACGTGGCTGCCGGACGCGCACGTGGAAGCGCCGACGGGCGGCTCGGTCGTGCTGGCGGCGATCATGCTGAAGCTCGGCGCATACGGTTTCCTGCGCTTCTCGCTGCCGATCACGCCTGACGCGAGCCACTTCCTGGCGCCCGTCGTGATCACGCTGTCGCTGATCGCGGTGATCTACATCGGCCTCGTCGCGATGGTGCAGGCCGACATGAAGAAGCTGGTCGCGTATTCGTCGATCGCGCACATGGGCTTCGTCACGCTCGGCTTCTTCATCTTCAACCAGCTCGGCGTCGAAGGCGCGATCATCCAGATGATCTCGCACGGCTTCGTGTCGGGCGCGATGTTCCTCTGCATCGGCGTGCTGTACGACCGCGTGCACTCGCGCCAGATCGCCGACTACGGCGGCGTCGTGAACGTGATGCCGAAGTTCGCGGCATTCGCGATGCTGTTCTCGATGGCCAACTGCGGCCTGCCGGGTACATCGGGTTTCGTCGGCGAGTTCATGGTGATTCTCGCGGCCGTCCAGTACAACTTCTGGATCGCATTCGGCGCGGCATTCACGCTGATCCTCGGCGCGGCCTACACGCTGTGGATGTACAAGCGCGTGTATTTCGGCGCGGTGGCGAACGATCACGTCGCCAAGCTGAAGGACATCGGCCGTCGCGAATTCCTGATGCTGGCCGTGCTCGCCGCGTTCACGCTGCTGATGGGCCTGTATCCGAAGCCTTTCACCGACGTGATGCACGTTTCCGTCGAAAACCTCCTCTCCCACGTCGCGCAGTCGAAGCTGCCGCTGGCCCAGTAATCGCGAGCGGAGGAACTCAAGATCATGAACGCTCCTATGAATGTCCTGTTGCCCGACGCGCTGGTGATGGCCGCCATCGTCGTCGCATGGCTGAACGACACCTTTGCCGGTGCTTCCGGTCGCCGCCTGACCTATCTGATCGCAGTCGTCTCGTCGGTGGTCGCCGGCGTGTGGTTCGCGGTCCAGGCGCTCGACCCGCAGCCGTACTACTTCTTCTCGAAGATGATCGTCGTCGACTCGTTCGCGAGCATGATGAAGGCGGTCGTGTCGTTCGGTTTCGCGGTCTCGCTCGTCTATTCGCGCAAGTACCTCGAAGACCGCGACATGTTCCGCGGCGACGTGTTCCTGCTCGGCATGTTCTCGCTGCTCGGTCAGCTGGTCATGGTGTCGGGCAACAATTTCCTGACGCTGTACCTCGGCCTCGAACTGATGTCGCTGTCGCTGTACGCGGTCATCGCGCTGCGCCGCGACGCCGCACAGTCGAGCGAAGCCGCGATGAAGTACTACGTGCTGGGCGCGCTCGCGTCGGGCTTCGTGCTGTACGGCATCTCGATGCTCTACGGCGCGACCGGCTCGCTCGAGCTGGGTGAGGTGTACAAGGCGGTCGGCGGCAACACCGACGCGGCGGTGCTGATGTTCGGCGTCATCTTCATCGTCGCCGGTATCGCGTTCAAGCTCGGCGCCGTGCCGTTCCACATGTGGGTGCCGGACGTCTACCAGGGCGCACCGACCGCGATGACGCTGTTCGTCGGCGGCGGCCCGAAGGTTGCCGCGTTCGCATGGGGCCTGCGCTTCCTGGTGATGGGCCTGCTGCCGCTCGCCCAGAACTGGCAGACTGCGCTCGTGATCCTCGCCGCGCTGTCGCTGATCGTCGGTAACATCACCGGTATCGTCCAGCGCAACATCAAGCGGATGCTCGCGTACTCGGCGATCTCGAACATGGGCTTCGTGCTGCTCGGGCTGCTCGCGGGCATCGTGAAGGGCGACGCGGCGGCCCCGGCGAACGCGTACAGCTCGGCGATGTTCTACGCGATCGTCTACCTGATCACGACGCTCGGCTCGTTCGGCGTGGTGATGCTGCTCGCGCGCCGCGATTTCGAAGCGGAAACGATCGACGACTTCAAGGGCCTCAACAAGCGCAGCCCGGTGTTCGCGTTCGTGATGATGGTCATGATGTTCTCGCTGGCCGGCATCCCGCCGACCGTCGGCTTCTACGCGAAGCTGGCCGTGCTCGAGGCGACCGTCAACGCGGGCCTCACGTGGCTGGCCGTGCTGGCCGTGATCACGTCGCTGTTCGGTGCGTTCTACTACCTGCGCATCGTGAAGCTGATGTACTTCGATGCCCCGCAGGATTCGACGCCGATCTCGGGCGATTTCTGCAAGCGCACGATCCTCGTGCTGAACGGCCTGGCGGTCGTCGTGCTCGGCCTGATCCCGAGCCCGCTGCTGACTGCCTGCCTGCAGGCAATCCGTCACACGCTGCCGCTGTAATGTCGGCAGCCGGCTGGTTCATCGTGCTGTTGGCGCTCGTCTGCGCCAACCTGCCGTTCCTGAACCAACGCCTCTTCGCCGTCGTGCCGTTCGGCGCGACGAAGAAGAACGCGTGGGTGCGGATCGGCGAGCTGATCGTGCTGTATTTCGTCGTCGGCGCGCTCGGCTTCTGGCTCGAGTCGCGCGCCGGCAACCGCTTCGAACAGGGCTGGCAGTTTTACGCGATCACGTTCAGTCTCTTCGTCGTGTTCGCGTTTCCCGGCTTCACGTTCCAGTATCTCGTCAAACGACGCTGACGGCTTCGGCCGTCCGTCGTGCTCATTCAGGAGCCGCCGATGGCCGAACTACCCAATCACGACGCCGCACTGACCGAAACCTGCCTCGAGAGCGAGGCGATCTTCGAAGGCGCGTTCCTCAAGCTCAAGCGCGACACCGTCCGTCTGCCGGACGGCAAGAAGGCCACGCGCGAATACGTCCAGCACCCGGGTGCGGTAATGGTGATCCCGCTGTTCGACGACGGCCGCGTGCTGATGGAAAGCCAGTTCCGCTATCCGATCGGCAAGGTGATGGCCGAATTCCCGGCCGGCAAGCTCGACCCGAACGAAGGCGCGCTCGCGTGCGCGGCGCGCGAGTTGCGCGAGGAAACCGGTTACACGGCGCGCGAATACGTGTTCCTGGCCCGCATCCACCCGATCATTTCCTATTCGACCGAATTCATCGACCTGTACCTCGCGCGCGGGCTCACGGCCGGCGAGCGCAAGCTCGACGAAGGCGAATTCCTCGAAACCTTCACCGCGACGCTGGCAGACCTGCAGGAATGGGTGCGCACGGGTCAGATCTCCGACGTGAAGACGATCATCGGCACGATGTGGCTCGACAAGGTGCTGTCCGGCACGTGGCCGCTCGGGCCGGTCGTCACGCCCTGAGTACGGCGTCAGCGGCGGGCGGGGCGCCGCGTTACAATCCCGCGACGCGGTGCATTCGCGCTGCGCGATCGCGATTTAGCACGACCGTTCACAAAACCGCTTTTTGCGCTACACTCGTCACACGCCCTGATTCAGCATGAAGGTCCTCGATTTACAGTGCCCGCACGGTCATCGGTTCGAAGGCTGGTTCGCTTCCGCCGATGAATTCGAAGCGCAGTTGTCCCGCAAGCTGGTCGAATGTCCGGTGTGCGGGACCACCGAGGTCAACCGTCTGCCGTCGGCGCCGCGCCTGAACCTGTCGGGCGCGACGCAGGCGCAGCCGGCCGATCCGCGTGCGCTACAGGCGCAGGTGATGCGCGCGCTGCGCGAGGTGCTGGAGAAGACCGAGAACGTGGGCGAGCGCTTCGCCGAGGAAGCGCGGCGCATCCATTACAACGAGGCGCCCGCACGCAGCATTCGCGGCGTCACGACGCCAGAGGATGCGCAGTCCTTGGTCGAAGAAGGCATCGACGTGATGCCGCTGCCGATTCCAGCCGCGCTGAAAGAACCGCTGCAATGACGTACGCAGCGTGTCCTGGCCGGGCCGGACGGTCGCGGACAGGAGACACTGCGCATGGATCTGGATTATTCCCCCGCCGACGACGCGTTCCGCGTTGACGTCCGCGCCTGGCTCGAGGCCAACCTGCCTCACGCACTGCGCGCCAAGGTACTCGATCACAAACGACTCGACCGCGAGGATTTCGCGAGCTGGCACCGCATTCTGGGCCAGCGCGGCTGGTCCGCACCCGCGTGGCCGGTCGAATATGGCGGCCCGGGCTGGAATGCGACGCAGCGGCACATCTGGGACGAGGAGTGCGCGCGGATCGGTGCGCCGACCGTGCTGCCGTTCGGGGTGTCGATGGTTGCGCCGGTCCTGATGAAATACGGCGGCGAAGCGCAGAAGCGCCACTATCTGCCGCGTATTCTCGACGGCTCGGACTGGTGGTGCCAGGGTTATTCGGAGCCGGGTTCCGGGTCCGACCTCGCGTCGCTGCGCACGCGCGCCGAGCGCCACGGCGATCACTACGTCGTGAACGGCCAGAAGACCTGGACCACGCTCGGCCAGTACGCCGACATGATGTTCTGCCTCGTGCGCACCGATCCGGCCGCGAAGAAGCAGGAGGGTATCTCGTTCCTGCTGATCGACATGAAGACGCCCGGCATCACGGTGCGCCCGATCGTGATGCTCGACGAGGACCACGAGGTCAACGAGGTGTTCTTCGAGGACGTGAAGGTGCCGGTCGAGAATCTCGTCGGCGACGAGAATCGCGGCTGGACCTACGCGAAATATCTGCTCGGTCACGAGCGCACCGGCATCGCGCGCGTCGGCGCGTCGAAGCGGGAGCTTGCGTTCCTGAAGCGCGTCGCATCGAATCAGCGCAAGAACGGCAAGCCGTTGCTCGCCGATCCCGTGTTCGCCGCGAAGGTTGCGGCACTCGAAGTCGAGTTGATGGCGCTGGAAGTGACGGTGCTGCGCGTCGTCAGCCGCGAGACGAGCGGCAAGGGGCCCGGCCCCGAGGCGTCGATGCTGAAGATCAAGGGCACCGAGGTGCAGCAGGCGCTCACCGAGCTGATGGTCGAAGCGATCGGCCCGCTGGCCGCCCCATTCGACGTGCCGTTCCTCGACGGCGAGCGCGAGCACAGCATCGCGGGCGACGACGATGCGGCGCCGCTCGCCGCGTACTACTTCAATTACCGGAAGACGTCGATCTACGGCGGTTCGAACGAGATCCAGAAGAACATCATCGCGCAGATGATTCTGGGGCTGTGATCAGGGAACGGAGACAACCATGGATTTCAGCTTTACCGATGAGCAGCAGCAGTTCGCCGACGCGCTGCGCCGGTATCTCGGCGAGCAATACGGCTTCGAAGCGCGCCAGGCGATCGTGCGCAGCGATGCCGGTGTGTCGGACGCGCAGTGGAGCGCGTTCACCGAACTCGGCTTGACCGCGTTGCCCGTGCCGGACGCCCAGGGCGGCTTCGGCGGCGGCCCGGTCGACATGCTGGTCGTGATGCAGGAGCTGGGCCGCGCGCTCGTGATCGAGCCGTACTGGGCCACGGCGGTCGGCGTCGAGGCGTTGCGGATTGCCGGCTCCGGCGCAGGCGATGATGCCGCGCTGCTGGAGGCGGTCGCGCAAGGGCAAAAGCGCGTGGCGGTCGCATTCCACGAACCGCGGGCGCGCTACGATCTATACGAACTCGACACGCACGCGCACGAGCAGGGCGGCACGTACCGGCTGACCGGCGCCAAGTCGGTGGTTCAGCACGGCGCGCAGGCGCACGTGTGGATCGTGCCTGCGCGAATCGACGGTGGCGGCATCGGCCTCTTCGTCGTCGAACGCGATGCAGCGAACACGAAGGTGGTCGACTACCGGACCATCGACGGCCAGCGTGCCGCGACGATCACGTTCGACGACACGCCGGCCCGACTGCTGACGGGCGGTGCGCGCGACGCGGCGGCACTCGAGCAGATCGCCGATTACGCGACCTTCCTGCTGTGCGCGGAAGCGGTCGGCGCGCTCGACGAGCTGAATCGCGCGACGGTCGAATATACGAAGACGCGCGAGCAGTTCGGCGTGCCGATCGCGCGCTTTCAGGCGCTGCAGCACCGGATGGTCGACATGCTGATCCATGCCGAGCAGGCGCGTTCGCTGACCTATCTCGCGGCAGTGCGCTACGCGAACGGCGATGCCGATGCACGGCGCAAGGCCGTGTCGGCCGCGAAGGCCCGGGTCGGGGCGGCCGCGCGCTTCGTCGGCCAGCAGGCGGTCCAATTGCACGGCGGCATGGGCGTGACCAACGAGGTGGCCGCCGCGCACCTGTTCAAGCGGCTGTCGATCATCGAGACGACGCTTGGCGATACCGATCATCACCTCGCCCGCATCACGGCGCTGCCCGATTTCGCGCAGACCGACGTAGCATGACGGCGACGCGCGAGCGCGTCAGACAAGGAGACTTATCAGTGGGCATCAGTTACGAAGATCTGGTGGTCGGCAGTACCACCGAAGTGGGCCGCTACACGTTCGAGCCGGACGACATCAAGACGTTCGCGAAGCGCTACGATCCGCAGCCATTCCATGTCGACGAGGCAGCGGGGAAGGCGTCGCATTTCGGCGGGCTCGTCGCGAGCGGCTGGCATACGTGCTCGGTGTTCATGAGCCTGCTGGTTCAGAAGCTCGGGCCGGATTCGACCAGCATGGGCTCGCCGGGCATCGATTCGATCCGCTGGCTGAAGCCGGTGCGCGCCGGCGACACGATCACGATGTATCAGAAGGTGCACGACAAGCGCGTGTCGGAGAGCAAGCCCGATCGCGGCATCGTGTCGACCGAATGGGTCGGCGTGAACGAAGCCGGCGAGACGGTGATCAGCGTGCACACCAAGGTGATTTTCGGGCTGCGCCATCCGGGAGGCGCGAACCCATGACCGACGTGACCTTGCCGCTGATCGCCTCGGCCCAGGCGCTGCAGGCGCGGGTCGGCGCGGAGCCGCTCGCGAGCGGCTGGATCGAGATCGACCAGCCGCGCGTCGACGGTTTCGCCGACGCGACCGGCGATCATCAATGGATTCACGTTGACCCCGAACGCGCGCGGCGCGAGTCGCCGTTCGGCGGGCCGATCGCGCACGGATTCCTGACGCTGTCGCTGATTCCGGCGTTGATGACCGACGCGATGCGCTTCGAGCAGAAGATGGGCGTGAACTACGGGCTGAACCGCGTGCGGTTCCTGAAGCCGGTGCCGGTCGGGGCGCGCGTGCGTGCGCTGTTCGCGGTGAAGGAAACCGCCGACGCCGCGCGCGGCGGCATCCAGGTGACGTGGTCGGTATCGGTGCAGGTCGAGCGCCCCGACGCGCCGCTGCCGGTGTGCGCGGCGGAGTTCATCACGCTGCATTACTTCTGAAGCACGGAGCGGCATGCACGGATGCCGCTCCGCCCGCCTCGTGCGGGTCAGTGCTTCGCGTATTGCGTTGCGCCGAACAGCACCTCGCGTGCCTTGTCGTCCTGCAGCGCCTTGCGCATCGACGCAAGCACTTCGACACCGCGCTGCACGGCCGGTCGCGCGGCGATCGCCTCGTGCCAGCGCTTCACGTTCGGCAACGCGTCGAGCACGATGCCCTGGTTCTGCCATGAGCGCGTCCACGGGAACGTCGCGATGTCCGCGATCGTGTACGTGTCGCCCGCCAGATACTCGGATTCGCCGAGGCGCTTTTCCATCACGTTGTACAGGCGCTTCGCTTCGTTCGTATAGCGGGTGACCGCATACTCGATTTTCTCCGGCGCATAGAGGCGAAAGTGGTGCGCCTGCCCGAGCATCGGGCCGACACCGCCCATCTGGAACATCAGCCACTCGAGCGTCGCATAGCGCGCGGCCGGATCGGCCGGCAGGAACTTGCCGGTCTTCTCCGCGAGGTAAATCAGGATCGCGCCCGATTCGAACAGCGAGATCGATTGGCCGCTGGGGCCGTCCGGATCGACGATCGCGGGGATCTTGTTGTTCGGGCTGATCTTCAGGAACTCGGGCTCGAACTGGTCGCCCGCGCCGATATCGACCGGATGCGCACGATACGCGAGGCCGGTTTCCTCGAGCATGATGTGTACCTTGTGGCCGTTCGGGGTCGCCCAGCTATAGACGTCGATCATCGTCAACTCCTGTGTGGCATGCGCGAAAACGGCGCCGGCGGCGCCGCGACAGGCGGTCATTAGAGCATGGATCGACACGGGCTGCTGGCGACGCAAACGCGCGCGCCGACGGGCATGCGCGGCCGGGCCGGAGAGCGTCGCCGGCGTTGCGTGCGGCGTCTGCGGGCCGCCTCGGATGGACGCGGCGGCGTGGCGTCGGTTCGAAGTCCGACGCGGTGGATCAGCGCTTGTAGCGCGGCTGACGCTTCTCGAGAAAAGCGGTGATGCCTTCGAGCCCGTCCGCATGATGCAGCGACGCGACGAAATGATCGCGCTCGGTGCCGAGGTGCGCGTCCAGCGGTTGCGCGGTCGCGTCGTCGAGCAGCGACTTGATGCGCGTGAGCGCATTAGGCGAGATGCCGGCGAGTGCTTCGGCCCAGGCCAGTGCGTCGCTCAATACGGTGCCTGGCGCGGCGAGCCGGTTGACGACGCCGAGCGCATGCAGGCGTTCGGCGGCGACCGGTTTGCCTTCGAACAGGATTTCGGCCGCGATCGCACGCGGCAGCGCGCGGGCGAGAAACCACGAGCCGCCGCCGTCGGGCGTCAGGCCGACGCGCGCATACGACATCACGAATTTCGCATCGTGTGCGGCGACGATCAGGTCACACGCGAGCGCGAGCGAGAAGCCCGCGCCGGCCGCGGCGCCTTCGACGGCCGCGATCACCGGTTTCGTCGATGCGCGGATCGCCGTGACCCATGCCGCGAGCTGATCGATGCTGTCGGCCTGGAAGGACGGATCCTTCGAGCGATTCTCGAGCAGCCGGTTCAGGTTGCCGCCGGCGCAGAAGAAGCGATCGGCGCCCGTCAGCACGACGGCGCGAATCGCCGGATCGCGCTCGGCGGTGGCGAGCGCTTCGATGCCCGCCGCGTACATGTCGGGATGCAGCGCGTTGCGCGCGCCAGGATTGGACAGCGTGAGGACGAGCGTCGATTCGCTCTCGGGCGGACGCGAGGCCAGCAGTTCAGCACTCATGCGAGCGTGTCTCCATCGGGTGGCGCGGCAGCGACGCCGCATATGTCGTGCGGGCGGCCAGAGCCGACGCCGCAGCGGATGTAATGTTGTCGTGACGAACGCAAAACTTGCTTTAGACTAGCACGAACGTGCTTTTCGGCGCGGTGAATCCCGATGCGGCCGGCGTCGATGCGGCCGCCCCTGAGCAAGGAAGGAGACTTCGATGTTACAGCTGTGCGGTATTCCGTTGTCCAACTACTACAACAAGGTGAAGTTCGTCCTGCTCGAACACGGCATTCCGTTCGAGGAAGCGGTGTGCGGTTTGCCGATCAGCGATCCGGCGCAGCTTGCCGATTCGCCGCTCGGCAAGATTCCGTTCCTGAAGACCGAAGAGGGGGCGCTGTTCGAGTCGCAGGCAATCATCGAATACCTGGCGGCGCGCTATCCCGAGAAAGGCATTTTCCCCACGAGCCCGTTCGCGGCGGCGAAAGTGCGCGAACTGGTCGAGACGCTCGAGCTGTATCTCGAATGGATGGCGCGCGAGGTGTACACGGAAGCGTTTTTCGGCGGCAAGGTCAGCGACGGGATGAAGGCGCACGTCGAGAAGCGCCTGCCCCGCGCGATCGATGCATTCAAGCAGATGACACGGTTTTCGCCGTATGTGCTCGGCGAGTCGTTCGGCCTCGCGGACATCGCCGCGTGGGTCCATCTGCCGGTCATCGGCATGGCGACGAAGGCCATATACGGGCGCGACTTCCTGCTCGATGCAGGCATCGACTGGAAGGCGCACGCCAAGATGGTGAGTGAACGCCCTGCCGCGCAACGCGTGGCGGCCGAGCGCAAGGCGTATGTCGAAGCGGCGAACGTCGCGCGTTCGTAAGCGCGGTTCCCGAAGGGCGGCGTGCGGCCGCCCGTGCGGGTCTTACAGGCGGGCGAGCCGTTCGAGCGCGGATGCGAGCGTGCTTTCCTGCTTCGCGAAGCAGAAGCGCACGACGCCCGATTCGTGCGGCGCGTGATAGAACGCCGAAACGGGAATGGCGGCCACGCCGATCTCCGACGTGAGCCACTTCGAGAATTCCGCTTCGGGCAGGTCGCTGATCGCCGAGTAATCGACGCACTGGAAGTACGTGCCCGTGCACGGCAGCAGCTTGAAGCGCGTGCGTTCGAGACCGGCCCGGAAGAAGTCGCGCTTGCGCTGATAGAAGCCTGCGAGCGACAGGTACGGCGACGGGTCCCGCAGGTAGTCGGCGAGCCCGATCTGCATCGGCGTGTTCACCGTGAACACGTTGAACTGGTGGACCTTGCGGAATTCCGCGGTCAGCGCGGCAGGCGCCGCGACGTAACCGACCTTCCAGCCCGTCACGTGATAGGTCTTGCCGAAGCTCGACACGATGAAGCTGCGTGCGGCGAGTTCCGGGTAGCGCGCGACGCTTTCGTGGCGTGCGCCGTCGTAGACCATGTGTTCGTAGACCTCGTCGGACAGGATCAGCACGTTGGTGCCGCGCACGATGTCCTCGAGCTTGCGCATGTCCGCCTCGCGCCACACGGTGCCCGTCGGGTTGTGCGGCGTGTTGATCAGGATCATCCGCGTTTTCGGCGTGATCGCGGCCGCGAGACGGTCGAACGGGATCGCGTAGTCGGGCGCCTCCAGCGTGACGAACACGGGCTTGCCGCCGGCGAGTTCGATCGACGGCAGGTAGCTGTCGTAGGTCGGCTCGACCACGATCACTTCGTCGCCCGGATGCACCGCGCACAGGATCGCCGTCAGCAGCGCCTGGGTCGCGCCGGCCGTCACGGTGATTTCGGTGCCCGGATCGTAGCGCCGGCCGTACACCTGCGCGATCTTGTCGGCGATCGCGTCGCGCAGCGGCGCGACGCCGGCCATCGGCGGGTACTGGTTGTGCCCGTTGCGCATCGCGGCGGCGACCGCATCGACGATGCGCGGATCGCAATCGAAATCCGGAAAGCCCTGGCCGAGGTTCACCGCCCCTTTTTCGGCGGCAAGCGCGCTCATGATCGTGAAGATCGTCGTGCCGACGTTCGGCAGGCGCGAGGGGAAAACGGGAGTCGTTGGCATATCTGAAGGAGCGTTCATCGATACGGTCGAATTCGGGTTGGGGCGTCAGGCCGGCGTCGCCGTGGCGGGCGGCGCGGCATCGAGTGCGCAGGCTTCGGCAAACGGCGCGGGTTGCGCGATTCGGAAACCGAAGTCGCGTGCGGTGCGTTTCGCGAGCTTCAGCAGCGCGCGGTCTTTCGACACGAGCCAATCGGCCTGCGCGGCGCGGGCGAGTTCGAGAAATTTCTGATCGTCGCGGTCCTTGCACTTCGGCAGCGGCGGCGCGTCGGCGTCGATGGGCGGCGGTTCGACGAGGCTCGCGAGCCGGGCGACCGTTGCGAGCGCGGCCGCCTTGTCGATCGCGCGCGACTGGAACTGCGGATAGTCGAGCACGTATTCGAGTTCGGTCAGGCAGCGGCCGTCGATCACGGCGGCCAGCGTGCCGTGCTCCAGCGCGGCACGGATCGGGCGCGTAGCGGGGTCGTCGAATACGAGAATGTCGATCCAGACGTTCGAGTCGAGCACGACGCGGTGTGCGGCATGCGGGGCGAGAGAGCGGGTCATTCGTTACAATCGGTGGTTTTCGTCTGACCGCAAGGCACGGCGTGCCAGCGAGCCTCTATGATAATCGTTCTCTCTCCCGCCAAATCCCTCGACTACGACACGCCCGCGCATGTCGAGTCTTACACGAAGCCTGCATTCGTCGACGACGCGTCGGAACTGATCGACGGCCTGCGCAAGCTGTCGCCGCAGGACATCGCCACGCTGATGGATATCTCCGATCCGCTCGCGCGCCTGAACTTCCAGCGCTACGCCGACTGGTCGCCGACCTTCACGCCGGCCAACGCGAAGCAGGCCGTGCTGGCGTTCGACGGCGACGTCTACGAAGGGTTCGACGCGAAATCGCTGTCGTCCACCGATCTCGACTATGCGCAGCAGCACGTGCGCGTGCTGTCGGGCCTGTACGGGCTGCTGCGCCCGCTCGATCTGCTGCAGCCGTATCGGCTCGAGATGGGCACGCGGTTCGCGAACGCGCGCGGCAAGGATCTGTATGCGTTCTGGGGCGACCGCATCACGCGGGCACTGAACGAGCAGCTCGAGACGCGCAGTGGCGCGGCGCGCGTGCTCGTCAACTGCGCGTCGAGCGAATACTTCAAGTCGGTCAAGCCGAAGCTGCTGGCCGCACCGGTCATCACGCCGGTATTCGAGGACTGGAAGGGCGGACGCTACAAGATCATCAGCTTCCATGCGAAACGCGCGCGTGGCCTGATGGCGCGTTTTGTCGTCGAGAACCGGATCACCGACCCGAATGCGCTGAAGGCATTCTCGACCGAAGGTTATGCGTTCGATGCAGCTGCGTCGAACGATTCGACGTACGTATATCGCCGGCGCGTCGGCGAGTGACCCTGCCGGCCGTTCACGAGACGGCCGGCGCTTATGAGGCCGGACAGGCGGTACACCGTCCGCTTCGGTCGCGAGCTTTGCATGAGACGGGTGTAAGCGCTAAAGCGCTAACTCCGGTCGACAGCTTTGCATGGGACTGGTGTAAGCGCTAAAGCGCTAACTCCGGTCGACAAAGGAGAGATAGATGGCCCTTTCGATCACCAGTAATTTCGACGCAGGCGCAATCGACGTCGTGTCGTGCGACAGCCCCGACGCGATCCGGCTGCGCGTGCGCGGCGACAATCGTTCGGAATTCGCGCAATGGTTTTACTACCGCTTGACGGGTGCGCGCGGCGAGCGATGCGTGATGACGTTCGAGAACGCAGCCGAATGCGCGTATCCGTCGGGCTGGCGCAACTACCACGCGGTGGCGAGCTACGACCGGGTCGACTGGTTCCGCGTGCCGACGACGTTCGACGGCAAGACGATGACCATCGACCATACGCCGGAGTTCGACAGCATCTACTACGCGTATTTCGAACCGTACTCGGAAGAGCGTCACGCGGCGTTTCTCGGTGCGGTCCAGCAGTTGCCGCAGGCGAGCGTCGTCGAGCTCGGCCGTACGGTCGAAGGCCGTCCGATATCGCTGCTGACGCTCGGCACGCCGGAAACCGATGGTGCGTCGAGGAAGAAAGTGTGGATCATCGCGCGTCAGCATCCGGGCGAATCGATGGCCGAGTGGTTCGTCGAAGGCCTGGTCAAGCGGCTGGCCGGATGGGGCGACTGGGCTGGCGATCCGGTTGCGCGCAAGCTCTACGATCGCGCGACGTTCTACATCGTCCCGAACATGAACCCGGACGGCAGCGTGCACGGTAACCTGCGCACCAATGCGGCCGGCGCGAACCTGAACCGCGAGTGGATGGCACCCGATGCCGAGCGCAGCCCCGAAGTGCTGGCCGTGCGCGATGCGATCCACGCGATCGGTTGCGACATGTTCTTCGACATTCACGGCGACGAGGATCTGCCGTACGTGTTCGTCGCCGGCTCGGAGATGCTGCCAAGCTTTACCGAGCAGCAGGGCAAGGAGCAGGCTGCGTTCATCGACGCGTTCAAGGTCGCAAGCCCCGACTTCCAGACCGAGCATGGCTACGCGGCGAGCAAGTACAAGGAAGATGCGCTGAAGCTCGCGTCGAAGTACATCGGCCACCAGTTCGGCTGTCTGTCGTTGACGCTCGAAATGCCGTTCAAGGACAACGCCAACCTGCCCGACGAGCGCGTCGGCTGGAACGGCGAGCGCAGCGCGGCGCTCGGCGCGGCGATGCTCGCCGCGATCCTGGTGCACATCGACACGTTCGGTTAAGCACGGCCGTCGTCGCATGAAAAAAGCCGGCGCATCTTGCGATGCGTCGGCTTTTTTGCTGCTGTCGTTGCCGCTCCGTCGTATCAGGACTTCTTCGCGGTTTTTTTCTTCACGGCTTTCTTCTGGCCACTTGATTTCTTCGTCGCGACGGCCTTCTTGCTGCCGGTGCGGCCCGATGCCTTCGCCTTGGCCTTGCCGCGATGCGACTTGCCCTTGAACTTCTTCGTCGAAGACGACGAGCGCTCGACGCGTGGCTTCAGCGGCGGAACCGGGTCGTTCCAGCTGAACGCGAGCATTTGCTGGCCGACGTAGCCGCAACGGAATTTCAGCGGCGTCGGATCGCTGCCGTTGCTGTGGATGCCGAGCCCGTCGACGGTGACGATGTTGTCGACCTTCACGCGCTGCTTGCCCTGGTCGAACGAGTCGTTCCACGGCGTGATCGTCGCGTTGCCGCTGTCGAATGCGTTCGGTGCGAAGTCGACGCGGTCGAACGCCGTCGACGTGCTGGCGATGAAGCTGCCGTGCGCCGCACAATCGGCGGCGAGCGGATCGGCATGCATCTCGTTGACGAATTTGTTGATCAGTTCGGAGCGCTGGTCGAGCAGGTCGGCGAATACCGGTGCGGGAAGCGCAAGCGACAGGCCCGCGATACAGGCTGCCAGCTTGCCGAGCGCCCGGAAAATCCGGAGCGAGGCAGGAGAGCTGTCCATCTGGTTATTGGTGAGGAGCGAAGGAGACATCGGGCACGTATAGATGCCCGATGAAGAACAGGAGTTCAATCTTAGCGTAAAAAAGTTGTGCGGCAGTAGGTGGCGTATTCGGCGCGCGCCGCGGAAGTACCGCCGGTACGCGTGTGCGCCGAGCCGATCAGGGGAAAATTCAGGCGCGCGGGCCGCCGAGGCGGTAGCGCCGGACGTCGAAGGTCGTGACCCACGCGGGGCGATAGACGGCGATGAGTGCCGTTGCCATGCCGGTGAACCATGCTTCGCCGAGCGCCAGCAGCGCGGTGTTCAGCAGATAGCCGGCCGGAATCACGACGGGCACGCCGTCGGCGAGTGCGAGCTGGACACCTGCCGCCGCGGCGGCGACCGCGACGATCGCGATGGCCGGCGACAGGAAGCCCTGCCCGGTGATGAACGAGGCGAGGTTATGCGGCAGCCAGGCGAGCGCGGCGCGTTGCAGCAGCGCCGACACGCCGACAGGCAGCGCACCGTAGATCAGATAGGTCAGGCCGATGCCTTGCCAGGGCGCGTCGAAGATGACCGCGGCAATCGCCGTGACGGCGCCCATCGCGACCAGCGCGAGTGTCCAGTCGAACAGCGTGACGAGCAGCGTTGCGCCAAGCAGATGCATGACGATGCCATCTTCGAGCCATGCGTTCGAGGCCCACAGGACCGTGATCGCGGTGACGAGCGCGAGCCACACGTGCTGAAGCGTGGCGTCTTGCAGGCGTACGAACGGGCGATTCCAGATCGCGAGCGCGAGCAGGGCCACGGCGGCGATCCAGCCACCGATGCCAACCCAGAGCGGAAGCGGTGTGAAAAGAAAACCCATGCGTCCATATTACTCGTTGAGCATCAAAGGTGGGAATCTGCACATGCCCGACCGTCGCAATATCGAGACTGTTTGCCTAGCGTCCGCGCCGGAACCGTGGCCGCGGCTCGGCGGCGAGCGGCAGGTCCTGCGTGCCGGCATGGGCGGTAGGCAACGGGTACGGACGGTCATGCCGTTGTGTACGCAGCGGAACCGGGCCGTGTTCGCCGATGGCCGGTTTGCGGGTGCGGTTACGGTTCGCCAGCAGCACCTCGAGATGGGGCGACAGCCAGCCGTTGTAGATCGCGACGGCGGCGGCGCGGTTTGCTGCGCCGAGCTGCTGGAAGATGCTCGCGAGGTGGATCTTCACGGTGCCTTCGCTGATGCCGAGCGTACGCGCGATCATCTTGTTCGTGCTGCCCATGTGGACGAACCGCATGATCTGCGCTTGCCGCGGCGACAGGAGGCCGCTCGGCGGGCGGCGGGGCAGCGAGCCGGCGAGCGTCTGGAAATGGGCATCCTGGCGTGCCGTCGTCGGGGCGGGCAGCAGGCTGAGGGCGATCGGCGGAATGTAGTGCCCGCCCAGCAGCACGATCTCGAGCGCACGTACGATCAGGTGCGGCCGCGTGGAATGCGGGATCACGCCCGCGACGCCGTAGTTGAAGAAGCGCTGGATGGCTTCGGGCGAGACTTCGTCGACCAGGACGGCGATCGGCGTCGGCGAGCACGCGTTGCCGAGTGCCTGGAGCTCGCTGAGCCGGCCCACGTCGAGCCAGTCGATCGCGACGAGGTCGAAACGCTGGGTGCGCAGTAGCCGGCGCGCCTGGAAACTGTCGGGCGCATCGTTGATGCTGGCGTGCCGGTCGATCTGCCGCAGCAGGGCCTTCAGTCCGTCACGCCGTTCGGCGTCTGAGTTAAGCACCAAGAACCGCATATTCAATCTCCGTAAGGTGAGTCATCGACTGCTATCGGGTATAAGCTGGTCCCGATAATGACAAAGACCTTACACGATGTCTGCTTGGCTGAAAGGCTTAGGAAAAGTTCGAAATTTTCGGCGATAGAGCATCGGACAAGAAAAAAAGCCGCTTCGGCAGGCACCGGAAGCGGCTTTTGGCGGGGCAGGCCGACGGGCCTGCGGGGACATGTCAGTGGAAGTGCGGCTGGGCGGGCGACGCGTCTTCCGGCATTTCCGCATGGACGATTTCGCCGAGCGGATCTGCGTAGAGCGGCACGCCGCAATCATCGCAGTATTCGGGTTCGAAACGGCCCGCGTGCCTGCGGACGTCGGTTATGCCGCATTCCTTCAGCAGGCTCACGATTTCTTCGAGCGGCCCTTCGATCGGCGCTTCGCCTTCGAGCGTCGCGCTGTCGGTCGATACGTCGCCGTTTTCACGGCCGTAGAGCGGCCACACGACACCGTAGATCACGTCGTTGCTGGCACGCCGCGTGAAGCCCACGCGATACTCGTCGATACGACGCTCGCCGAAGCCGGCGACCACCGCCCGCAACTCTTGCGGCGCCGCACCAAGTGTGTCGAATAGATAACGAATGGCCGTTCGGACGGTGTGCGGACGCACGCGTTCGTCTGCATCGCGACAGGCCGAGTAGTACGCGTCCGGAAGCAGGCATTCGAATTCGCATCCGGGCAGCGCGATCGACAGGTTCGGGCCGCCTTGTGCCGTCCACTGTTCAAGGCACTGGCCGCGCTCGATGCGGCTGCCGTTTTCTTCTTCCTGCCAGCGGAACAGCGGTGCGCCGGCCGGCGCGGCGACGACCGCCAGCAGGAAGCGCGGATCGGCCAGGATCGGCGAGGTTTCCGGCAGATCGCCGAAGCTCAGCTTCGGGGTGTGCTGGCCGATTGCCGCATGGGCGAGTTGCTGCGCAAGCCGGTAGGTTTCCACGTGGTGCCGCGGCAACTGGTCGATGCTGTAGAGGAACGGGGCGAGCCCGACGAGCGTGCCGTTCGCCAGGACGTGCGCCTGCAGATGCGTTCGCAGCGCGTCGGCCACGTCGCCCTTGAGCGGACCGGACGGAATCATGTAACGCGTCCAGGCGAGAACCGGGACGGCGACCAGCAGCGCATCGTACGGTTGACCGTCGTGCTCGATCACCATCGACTCGCTGTGCGTCTCGGCCATATCGGCGAGCGCGCCGTAGGCGTCGGGATGATTCTGCTGGAGATGGTCGAGCGCGGCGTCGAGCGTGGTCTGATTGCCGTTGCGGACAATCTTGGCGAGCAGCGCATCGAGCTTCGCTTCCCAGAAGCGATCCTCGATGCGGCTGCCCGACGCGAAGAGCGCAAGCGACAGACCGACCAGTTTGTCGGCATCGGGGGGGAGGCGTTTGGCGATTCGCTGGCGCATATTAAAGACGTATATAGAAAGAGGCGAAGAACCTCACATTCTAGTCCGTTCTTTGCACCATAAGCGGTCTCGTGCCTCAGGCATGGCCGGACGGCCGAATTGCGGCGTTTGTGAAAAAGTTGCGTCAAACCCCTTGCGCGATCGCCGGGGGATGCATAGAATCACGCCTCTTTCGCGCCAACGGAAACGCGGCGCGGGAGGAAGGGAAGCAGTGCTGTTGGGGTTCGGCGGTAGCGAGCCTTGACGGCACGGAAGTTGAGCCCCGCGGTCGCAACGAAGTCGTTCAGAAAGTTGTTGACGAGCTGCGAAACACGGTTCATAATCTCGCTTCTCTGCTGCTGAAAACGCAGCGCTGCTGAGGGGTTCAAGATTCCTCGCAGAAATGCTCTTTAAAAATTAACAGCCGATAAGTGTGGGCGCTTGATGAAAGCGAGCTGATCCTCGGATCAGATAGCGAAAGTATCAAGAGTCTCACACTAAAGTAAGTCAGGTTTATGAAGTGATTCATATTCCTGTCAGCTTTGAGTGAGCGACCGGTTCGAAAGAACCGAAAACAGTAACAGGTTTGAACTGAAGAGTTTGATCCTGGCTCAGATTGAACGCTGGCGGCATGCCTTACACATGCAAGTCGAACGGCAGCACGGGTGCTTGCACCTGGTGGCGAGTGGCGAACGGGTGAGTAATACATCGGAACATGTCCTGTAGTGGGGGATAGCCCGGCGAAAGCCGGATTAATACCGCATACGATCTACGGATGAAAGCGGGGGACCTTCGGGCCTCGCGCTATAGGGTTGGCCGATGGCTGATTAGCTAGTTGGTGGGGTAAAGGCCTACCAAGGCGACGATCAGTAGCTGGTCTGAGAGGACGACCAGCCACACTGGGACTGAGACACGGCCCAGACTCCTACGGGAGGCAGCAGTGGGGAATTTTGGACAATGGGCGAAAGCCTGATCCAGCAATGCCGCGTGTGTGAAGAAGGCCTTCGGGTTGTAAAGCACTTTTGTCCGGAAAGAAATCCTTGGCTCTAATACAGTCGGGGGATGACGGTACCGGAAGAATAAGCACCGGCTAACTACGTGCCAGCAGCCGCGGTAATACGTAGGGTGCGAGCGTTAATCGGAATTACTGGGCGTAAAGCGTGCGCAGGCGGTTTGCTAAGACCGATGTGAAATCCCCGGGCTCAACCTGGGAACTGCATTGGTGACTGGCAGGCTAGAGTATGGCAGAGGGGGGTAGAATTCCACGTGTAGCAGTGAAATGCGTAGAGATGTGGAGGAATACCGATGGCGAAGGCAGCCCCCTGGGCCAATACTGACGCTCATGCACGAAAGCGTGGGGAGCAAACAGGATTAGATACCCTGGTAGTCCACGCCCTAAACGATGTCAACTAGTTGTTGGGGATTCATTTCCTTAGTAACGTAGCTAACGCGTGAAGTTGACCGCCTGGGGAGTACGGTCGCAAGATTAAAACTCAAAGGAATTGACGGGGACCCGCACAAGCGGTGGATGATGTGGATTAATTCGATGCAACGCGAAAAACCTTACCTACCCTTGACATGGTCGGAATCCTGCTGAGAGGCGGGAGTGCTCGAAAGAGAACCGGCGCACAGGTGCTGCATGGCTGTCGTCAGCTCGTGTCGTGAGATGTTGGGTTAAGTCCCGCAACGAGCGCAACCCTTGTCCTTAGTTGCTACGCAAGAGCACTCTAAGGAGACTGCCGGTGACAAACCGGAGGAAGGTGGGGATGACGTCAAGTCCTCATGGCCCTTATGGGTAGGGCTTCACACGTCATACAATGGTCGGAACAGAGGGTTGCCAACCCGCGAGGGGGAGCTAATCCCAGAAAACCGATCGTAGTCCGGATTGCACTCTGCAACTCGAGTGCATGAAGCTGGAATCGCTAGTAATCGCGGATCAGCATGCCGCGGTGAATACGTTCCCGGGTCTTGTACACACCGCCCGTCACACCATGGGAGTGGGTTTTACCAGAAGTGGCTAGTCTAACCGCAAGGAGGACGGTCACCACGGTAGGATTCATGACTGGGGTGAAGTCGTAACAAGGTAGCCGTATCGGAAGGTGCGGCTGGATCACCTCCTTTCCAGAGCTTCTCGCACAAGTTGAGCGCTCACGCTTATCGGCTGTAAATTAAAGACAGACTCAGGGGTCTGTAGCTCAGTCGGTTAGAGCACCGTCTTGATAAGGCGGGGGTCGTTGGTTCGAATCCAACCAGACCCACCACCGTCTTGTGTGGCGGTACACACCTGAGGCAAATCTGTACATGGGGGCATAGCTCAGCTGGGAGAGCACCTGCTTTGCAAGCAGGGGGTCGTCGGTTCGATCCCGTCTGCCTCCACCAATCCTCAATGACAAACATTCGAATGATGATTGTTCGAGTCTTTGTCATTGGCGATTGAGCCAGTCAGAGGATATCAACAGATATCGGCTGTCGTTCTTTAACAATCTGGAAGAAGTAAGTAATTTGGATAGCGGAAGCGTCTCGAGATGGACGTGGAAGTTATCCGGGTTGTGATTGTATCGATGTATCTCAAGATGATTCGGGTCTACTCCCTTCGGGAGTGGGGCCTGCGTAAGCGCTAAAGCGCTAACGCCGGACCGACATCAATTGGAATACGGCACAACGCGAGAACTCAACCTGTAGCGGCTGTCGAGAGACAGACTCGTTATAGGGTCAAGCGAACAAGTGCATGTGGTGGATGCCTTGGCGATCACAGGCGATGAAGGACGCGGTAGCCTGCGAAAAGCTACGGGGAGCTGGCAAACGAGCTTTGATCCGTAGATGTCCGAATGGGGAAACCCACTCCTTTTGGAGTATCCATGGCTGAATACATAGGCCATGTGAAGCGAACGCGGTGAACTGAAACATCTAAGTAACCGCAGGAAAAGAAATCAACCGAGATTCCCAAAGTAGTGGCGAGCGAAATGGGATGAGCCTTGCACTCTTTATTTGTATTGTTAGCCGAACGCTCTGGAAAGTGCGGCCATAGCAGGTGATAGCCCTGTAGGCGAAAACAGTATGAAAGAACTAGGTGTGCGACAAGTAGGGCGGGACACGTGAAATCCTGTCTGAAGATGGGGGGACCATCCTCCAAGGCTAAATACTCGTGATCGACCGATAGTGAACCAGTACCGTGAGGGAAAGGCGAAAAGAACCCCGGGAGGGGAGTGAAATAGATCCTGAAACCGCATGCATACAAACAGTCGGAGCCTCGTAAGGGGTGACGGCGTACCTTTTGTATAATGGGTCAGCGACTTACGTTCAGTAGCAAGCTTAACCGTATAGGGCAGGCGTAGCGAAAGCGAGTCCGAATAGGGCGTTCAGTTGCTGGGCGTAGACCCGAAACCAGGTGATCTATCCATGGCCAGGATGAAGGTGCGGTAACACGTACTGGAGGTCCGAACCCACTAACGTTGAAAAGTTAGGGGATGAGCTGTGGATAGGGGTGAAAGGCTAAACAAACCTGGAAATAGCTGGTTCTCTCCGAAAACTATTTAGGTAGTGCCTCGTGTCTCACCTTCGGGGGTAGAGCACTGTCATGGTTGGGGGGTCTATTGCAGATTACCCCGCCATAGCAAACTCCGAATACCGAAGAGTGCAATCACGGGAGACAGACATCGGGTGCTAACGTCCGGTGTCAAGAGGGAAACAACCCAGACCGCCAGCTAAGGTCCCCAAATATAGCTAAGTGGGAAACGAAGTGGGAAGGCTAAAACAGTCAGGAGGTTGGCTTAGAAGCAGCCACCCTTTAAAGAAAGCGTAATAGCTCACTGATCGAGTCGTCCTGCGCGGAAGATGTAACGGGGCTAAGCTATATACCGAAGCTGCGGATGCGAGCTTTGCTCGCATGGTAGGAGAGCGTTCCGTAAGCCTGCGAAGGTGCCTTGTAAAGGGTGCTGGAGGTATCGGAAGTGCGAATGCTGACATGAGTAGCGATAAAGGGGGTGAAAGGCCCCCTCGCCGTAAGCCCAAGGTTTCCTACGCAACGTTCATCGGCGTAGGGTGAGTCGGCCCCTAAGGCGAGGCAGAAATGCGTAGCTGATGGGAAGCAGGTCAATATTCCTGCACCATTGTTAGATGCGATGGGGGGACGGATCGCGGAAGGTTGTCCGGGTGTTGGAAGTCCCGGTCGCTGCATTGGAGAAGGCGCTTAGGCAAATCCGGGCGCGTAATTCAAGGGTGTGGCGCGAGCTCCCTAGGGAGCGAAGCAATTGGAAGTGGTTCCAAGAAAAGCCTCTAAGCTTCAGTCTAATGATGACCGTACCGCAAACCGACACAGGTGGGCGAGATGAGTATTCTAAGGCGCTTGAGAGAACTCGGGAGAAGGAACTCGGCAAATTGGTACCGTAACTTCGGGATAAGGTACGCCCTTGTAGCTTGACTGGCCTGCGCCAGGAGGGTGAAGGGGTTGCAATAAACTGGTGGCTGCGACTGTTTAATAAAAACACAGCACTCTGCAAACACGAAAGTGGACGTATAGGGTGTGACGCCTGCCCGGTGCCGGAAGATTAAATGATGGGGTGCAAGCTCTTGATTGAAGTCCCGGTAAACGGCGGCCGTAACTATAACGGTCCTAAGGTAGCGAAATTCCTTGTCGGGTAAGTTCCGACCTGCACGAATGGCGTAACGATGGCCACACTGTCTCCTCCCGAGACTCAGCGAAGTTGAAGTGTTTGTGATGATGCAATCTACCCGCGGCTAGACGGAAAGACCCCATGAACCTTTACTGTAGCTTTGCATTGGACTTTGAACCGATCTGTGTAGGATAGGTGGGAGGCTATGAAACCGGAACGCTAGTTTCGGTGGAGCCGTCCTTGAAATACCACCCTGGTTTGTTTGAGGTTCTAACCTTGGCCCGTGATCCGGGTCGGGGACAGTGCATGGTAGGCAGTTTGACTGGGGCGGTCTCCTCCCAAAGCGTAACGGAGGAGTACGAAGGTACGCTAGGTACGGTCGGAAATCGTGCTGATAGTGCAATGGCATAAGCGTGCTTAACTGCGAGACCGACAAGTCGAGCAGGTGCGAAAGCAGGTCATAGTGATCCGGTGGTTCTGTATGGAAGGGCCATCGCTCAACGGATAAAAGGTACTCTGGGGATAACAGGCTGATACCGCCCAAGAGTTCATATCGACGGCGGTGTTTGGCACCTCGATGTCGGCTCATCTCATCCTGGGGCTGTAGCCGGTCCCAAGGGTATGGCTGTTCGCCATTTAAAGAGGTACGTGAGCTGGGTTTAAAACGTCGTGAGACAGTTTGGTCCCTATCTGCCGTGGGCGTTGGATATTTGAAGGGGGCTGCTCCTAGTACGAGAGGACCGGAGTGGACGAACCTCTGGTGTACCGGTTGTCACGCCAGTGGCATCGCCGGGTAGCTATGTTCGGAAGAGATAACCGCTGAAAGCATCTAAGCGGGAAACTCGCCTTAAGATGAGATATCCCTGGGGACTAGATCCCCTTGAAGGGTCGTTCGAGACCAGGACGTTGATAGGTCAGGTGTGTAAGCGCAGTAATGCGTTCAGCTAACTGATACTAATTGCCCGTAAGGCTTGATCCTATAACAAGTCTGTCTCGATAGCCGTTAGCGCTTCAGCGCTTACGGATATCGAGCGTCGAGTGCAAAGCACTCGACGTACTGCGGTTGAAGTACCGCGTACGTGTGAGATACAGCTCACAACCTCAATTACTGCTTCTTCCAAGATTGGTTGCGCTGCGAAGCAACGCAACAACCCCCTTTGCCTGATGACCATAGCGAGTCGGTCCCACCCCTTCCCATCCCGAACAGGACCGTGAAACGACTCTACGCCGATGATAGTGCGGATTCCCGTGTGAAAGTAGGTAATCGTCAGGCTCCCTCAAGCCAAGAACCCCCGCCCGACAAGGCGGGGGTTTTTGCGTTTCGGCGCTCAAAAAGCATGCGGCGAAGCGCCGTCATAACCCGCCGTTACGCACGCCAGGTCAGACCGTCTGCGCTCCTGCTGCCAAGCCTTCCCCAGAACGAAACCACGCGATTTGATACGATCGAACTGTCGTCGATGAGGGTATCCATCGACGTTCGTGTTCGAAACCAGGGCTTCATGAAGGGGGCGGGAATGAATATCGGCGGCGCGTCGCGCGAATCCGGCGTCAGTGCAAAAATGATCCGGTACTACGAACAGGTCGGTCTTCTTGCGCCCAGCAAACGGACCGATGCCGGCTACCGGATCTACGGGGCGGACGAAATCCATATCCTGCGGTTCATCCGTCAGGCGCGACGACTTGGCTTTCTCGTCGAAGACATTCGCAAGCTGCTGATGCTCTGGCAGGATCGCTCACGCGCCAGCGCCGAAGTGAAATCGATTGCTCTCGAGCACGTGGCCGAACTCGACAGACGTATCGCCGAATTGAGCGACATGCGCGACACGCTGGTCGATCTGGCCGCGCACTGTCATGGTGACGGTCGGCCCGAATGCCCGATTTTGGCGCGCTTGGCTGACTCTGTCGGCGACCCAAATTAGTGCGCGCTCTCGCGCCTCAAAACAGGCTTCGCCCTGACATCTATATAAATCAATGAGTTAGATGTGGTCCACATGCCAACATTCCAAAATGGAATGGGCGCCATGCAAGGATTTCACTAGCATCTTGGTGCGGGGTCGCTATAATTCGGGATAACCCTATACGGGAAATCCCTGAATCTCGATTCACCAGGGGTCCCTCTTCCTTGGAGAACGTCATGATCGCCTACATCGTCGAAAAGCTGAGCAACTGGTTCGAATCCGCAGAACGTGAACGCCGTGAGGCTTACCTCGCCACGTCGTCGGATATCGTCCAGCTCGAGAGCCGCATCCGCTCGCTCGAAACCAACGGTTACTCGCTGTAATCGGAGTCACCGTCAGGTGCCGCGTGGCACCGAACGATAAGCAAGCCCCGTATTGACGGGGCTTTGTTTTTTTGTGCGCCGGATCTGGCGAAATCGTCGGTGCAGCGCTATGGTATGGACCTGCTTTTCATCCTGAAGGTCACGATCATGCGTTTGTGTGTCGATGTGCGTCGCAGTGCCCGCGCGCGTCTCGTTCTGGGTGCGGTCGTGCTCGTCCATGGCCTCGCGGCCGGTGCCGCGACGACGTCCAAGCCGCTCGTTCTCGATACGCAGCGCGGTATCCAGGACGGCAAGGGCGGGTTGGTATTGCAGACGGCGCCGTTGTCTTCCGAGCCGATCGTCGAGCCGGCAGGCATGCGGGCGCCAGCCGGGCAGGCGCCGAACACGTCGGTTCCGCTGTTCGTCGCGCCATATATCAATGTTCCCGCGTGGAGCGGGCAGCCGGCCAACCAGCCCAGGCTCGCGCCGAGACCGCAGCCGTAACGACCGGTCGCCCGATCAGTTGCCGCGGTGCTCGATCTGAAAGCGGGCGCCGCTATCCTGTCCCAGCTTCTCGACCAGATAGGGCAGTACCTCTTTCATGCTCTGGGCGAGCGTATACGGCGGATTCAGGATGAACATCCCGCTGCCGTAGAGACCCAGTCCGTCGGTCGGCGGATTCGACACCGTCAGCGTCAGGTGCAGCCAGTTGTTCGGCTGCAGACGCTTCAACTGCTCGGGAAAGCGCTGCGATTCCGTCCGCGTGACCTGCGGATACCAGATGGCATAGCAGCCGGTCGAGAAACGCTTCAGGCATTCCGTCACGCAGCTCACCGTGCGCGCGTAATCCTTCTTGTCCTCGTAGGACGGATCGATCAGCACGAGTGCACGTCGCGGCGGCGGCGGCAGCAGCGCCTTGATACCTTCGAAGCCGTCGCCGGCGAAGATCATCGCGCGTCGCCCGGCATCGCGGAAATTGTGGCGCAGCACATCGATTTCCGTCGTATGCATTTCGAACAGGCGCATCCGGTCCTGCTCGCGCATCGACCGCCATGCGATGTACGGGGAGCCCGGGTAGAAGTGCAGTTCGCCGTCGTCGTTCAGCGCGCGGACTTCGTCCACATAATCGCCCAGCACCTCCGGCAGGTTCTTTTCGTTCCACAGCCGGCCGATGCCGGTATCGAATTCCGACGTCTTCGCTGCATAACCGTCGCGCAGCGAGTACACGCCGGCGCCTGCGTGCGTATCGATGTACCAGTACGATTTGTCTTTCTTGTTCAAGTAGCGCAGCAGCTGGACGACGACGGCGTGCTTGAGCACGTCCGCGTGGTTGCCTGCATGAAAACCGTGACGATAACTGAGCATGGCTGGCTGCCTGAAACGAAAGGTGAATCGATGAAAACGGTCGATCGTGCGCGGCCGTGAGGCTGGGCGCCGATGCGGCCGCGTATTGTACGCGAGTGGCCGTGAGTCGCCTTACTCGTATGCATCGCCGACCACCGCCTCGATGCGCTGCTTCACGTCCGGCGTCAGCTTCGCGGCAACCTCGAGCGCGCGCATGTTGTCGCCGATCTGGTCGACCCGCGATGCACCCGTGATGACCGAACTCACGCGCGGATTCGCGAGCACCCACGCGATTGCCAACTGGCCGGTGCTGCAGCCGAATTCGGCCGCAATTTCGCCGAGCCGTTCGACGACGTCGTTGGCGGCCGGATCGGTCAGGCGTTCGCGCATCCAGTCGTAGCCTTGCAACTGCGCCCGGCTGCCGGCGGGTACGCCGTTGCGGTACTTGCCGGTGAGCAGGCCCGACGCCAACGGGCTCCAGGTCGTGAGCCCAAGACCGTAATCGTCGTAGAGCCGCGCATATTCCTGTTCGACCCGGGTGCGGTGAAACAGGTTGTACTGCGGTTGTTCGACGACGGGCTTGTGGAGATGATGCCGCTCGGCAATCTCGCATGCCGCGCGGATTTCGTCGGCGCTCCATTCCGACGTGCCCCAGTACAGCGCCTTGCCGCGCACGATCATGTCGCTCATCGCCCAGACGGTTTCCTCGATCGGCGTATGCGGATCGGGGCGATGGCAATAGACGAGGTCGACATAGTCGAGCTGCAGCCGGCGCAGCGAGCCGTCGATCGCGTTCAGCAGGTACTTCCGGTTCAGCGTGTGATACTGGTTCGGGGCTTCTGCGAGCCCCCAGAAGAACTTCGTGGACACGATATAACTGACGCGTGGCCAGTCGAGCGACTTGAGCGCATGGCCCATGATTTCCTCGGATTTGCCGCCGGCGTAGACCTCGGCGTTGTCGAAGAAATTGACGCCTGCATCACGTGCCGCGGCGAGGCATTCGCGCGCGACCCGCTGGTCGACCTGGTTGCCGTATGTCACCCACGAACCGAGTGAAAGCTCGCTGATCTGCAGGCCGGAGCGGCCTAGCCGTCGATAGTGCATGAGACTCTCCTGCTGAACGGAACCGACCTTAAGCTTAGACGTTTTGCGCACGAACGGCGGGGCCGATCGTGCACAATGACGGCTGGCACGCTGATCCGATTTCGCGATGAACGCGGATGCGGCGGGTGCGTGTTTCATCGATCCGATAACGGAAGGAGACGGACATGGCAGCAGATCTGAGCGGCAAGACCGCAGTCGTCACGGGCGCCGCGAGCGGCATCGGCAAGGAAATCGCGCTGGAGCTGGCCAAGGCCGGCGCGGCCGTCGCGATCGCCGACCTGAACCAGGACGGCGCGAACGCGGTCGCCGACGAGATCAACAAGGCAGGCGGCAAGGCGATCGGCGTCGCGATGGACGTGACCAACGAAGACGCCGTGAACAGCGGCATCGACAAGGTGGCCGAAGCGTTCGGCTCGGTCGACATCCTCGTGTCGAACGCCGGCATCCAGATCGTCAACCCGATCGAGAACTATTCGTTCTCCGACTGGAAGAAGATGCAGGCGATCCACGTGGACGGCGCGTTCCTGACGACGAAGGCCGCGCTCAAGCACATGTACAAGGACGATCGCGGCGGCGTCGTGATCTACATGGGTTCGGTGCACTCGCACGAAGCGTCGCCGCTGAAGTCGGCATACGTGACGGCCAAGCATGGCCTGCTCGGTCTGGCCCGTGTGCTGGCGAAGGAAGGCGCGAAGCACAACGTGCGCTCGCACGTCGTGTGTCCGGGCTTCGTGCGCACGCCGCTGGTCGACAAGCAGATTCCGGAGCAGGCGAAAGAGCTCGGCATCAGCGAAGAGGAAGTGATCAAGAAGGTGATGCTGGGCAACACGGTCGACGGCGTGTTCACGACGGTGCAGGACGTCGCGCAGACGGTGCTGTTCCTGTCGGCGTTCCCGAGCGCCGCGCTCACCGGCCAGTCGGTGGTGGTCAGCCACGGCTGGTTCATGCAGTAACGCGGGTGCGGGCGGTGTCGCCGCCCGCCGCGCTGGACTGGACGGCACAAAAAAACGCGCTCCGTGGAGCGCGTTTTTCATGTCGGCAGGGCGGGGCCGGTGACGGCTGCCGCCCGGCACGGCTTTACTTCAGGACCGCTGCGACCGCATTGGCGACCGCGTCCAGGTTGCGCGTGTTCAGCGCGGCGACGCAGATCCGGCCCGTGCCGACCGCATAGATGCCGAACTCATCGCGCAGGCGATCGACTTGTGCCGAGGTCAGGCCCGAATACGAGAACATCCCGCGCTGCGCGTTGATGAAGCTGAAATCGCGGTCGACGCCGCTTGCCTTCAGGCGCTCGACGAGACCATTGCGCATCGCGCGGATGCGATCGCGCATTTCGCCGAGTTCCTGCACCCACGAAGCGTGCAGTTCCGGCGATGCGAGCACGGCTGCGACCACCGCGCCGCCGTGGGTCGGCGGGTTCGAGTAGTTCGTGCGGATCACACGCTTCAGTTGCGACAGCACGCGCGTGGCTTCTTCCTTGCTCGACGTGATGATCGACAGCGCGCCGACACGCTCGCCGTACAGCGAGAACGACTTTGAGAACGACGACGACACGAACGCGTTCAGGTCGGCCGCGGCAAACAGGCGCACGGCGGCGGCATCGGCTTCGATGTTCTCGCCGAAGCCCTGGTAGGCCATGTCGAGGAACGGCACGAGGTTGCGCGCCTTCACGACGTCGACGACCTGTTGCCATTGCGCTTCGGTGAGGTCCACGCCGGTCGGGTTGTGGCAGCACGCGTGCAGCACGACGACCGTGCCGGCCGCGTAGCCGTTCAGCGCCGACAGCATGCCTTCGAAGTTCACGCCGTTCGTGGCCGCATCGTAATACGGGTACGCGACGACTTCGAAGCCGGCCGCTTCGAACAGCGCGCGGTGGTTTTCCCAGCTGGGATCGCTGATCGCGACCTTCACGTTCGGATTCAGGGTGCGCAGGAAATCGGCGCCGATCTTCAGCGCGCCCGTGCCGCCCAGTGCCTGGGCCGTGACCACGCGGCCCGCCGCGATCAGCGGCGAGTCGTTGCCGAGCAGCAGCTTCTGCACGGCCGCATCGTAGGCGGCGATCCCGTCGATCGGCAGGTAGCCGCGCGGCAGGCCGGCCTCGACACGTGCCTTCTCCGCGTCGCGCACCGCGCGCAGCAGCGGAATCTTGCCGTCTTCGTTCGTGTACACGCCGACGCCGAGGTTGACCTTGGTCGGACGCGCATCGGCGTTGAAGGCTTCGTTCAGGCCCAGGATCGGGTCGCGGGGAGCAAGCTGGACAGCGGAGAAGAGCGACATGATGATTCGGCAGTAGTGAAAAGAGGGTCAGGCTTTCAGCCGGCGGGGCGGGCGCAGTGGACCGCGCCCACGGCGCGACGCCGGGAAGCGCAGCAGCCTGACATTGTAGCGAATTCGTGGGGGCAGGGGCGGTGATTCCGTCGCGATTCGGGCGGCGAATCGCGATTCGGGGCGGCCGTCCCGCGTCAGGAGCCGACAGCAGTTCGCGCGGCCGCGAAGCGCTAGAATGCTTTCTTTGCCCTTGCTCCGGCCGCATTCCATGTCCGAACATCATGCCGAAGTCGGCGACGCGCTCGACGAATCCAAATTCGTCACTTTCGAAGGGTCGCCGTTCCAGCTTTACCAGCCCTATCCGCCCGCGGGCGACCAGCCGACCGCGATCGACACGCTCGTCGAAGGCGTCGGCGACGGCCTTGCCTTCCAGACGCTGCTCGGCGTAACCGGTTCGGGCAAGACCTTCACGATGGCCAACACGATCGCGCGGCTCGGCCGCCCGGCGATCGTGTTCGCGCCGAACAAGACGCTCGCGGCCCAGCTTTACGCGGAGTTTCGCGAGTTCTTCCCGCGCAACGCGGTCGAGTATTTCGTGTCGTACTACGACTACTACCAGCCTGAGGCCTACGTGCCGCAGCGCGACCTGTTCATCGAGAAGGATTCGTCGATCAACGAGCACATCGAGCAGATGCGGCTGTCGGCGACGAAGAGCCTGATGGAGCGTCGCGACGTGGTGATCGTCGCGACGGTTTCGGCGATCTACGGTATCGGCAATCCGTCCGAATACCACCAGATGATCCTGACGCTGCGCGCCGGCGACAAGCTCGGCCAGCGCGACGTGATCGCGCGATTGATCGCGATGCAATACACGCGCAACGAGCAGGACTTCCAGCGCGGCACGTTCCGCGTGCGCGGTGACACGATCGACATCTTCCCGGCCGAACACGCGGAAATGGCGGTGCGCGTCGAGCTGTTCGACGACGAAGTCGAGACGCTGCAGCTGTTCGACCCGCTGACCGGGCGCGTGCGGCAGAAGATTCCGCGTTTCACCGTGTATCCGTCGTCGCACTACGTGACGCCGCGCGATACCGTGATGCGCGCGGTCGAGACGATCAAGGACGAACTGCGCGAACGGCTCGAGTTCTTCCATCGCGACGGCAAGCTCGTCGAGGCGCAGCGCCTCGAGCAGCGCACGCGCTTCGATCTCGAAATGCTGCAGGAGCTCGGCTTCTGCAAGGGCATCGAGAACTATTCGCGGCATTTCTCGGGCGCGGCGCCCGGCGATCCGCCGCCGACACTCGTCGACTACCTGCCGCCCGACGCGCTGATGCTGCTCGACGAATCGCACGTGCTGATCGGCCAGCTGAACGGCATGTACAACGGTGACCGCGCGCGCAAGGAAAACCTCGTCAATTACGGGTTCCGCCTGCCGTCGGCGCTCGACAACCGGCCGCTGAAGTTCCCCGAGTTCGAGCGCAAGATGCGCCAGGTCGTGTTCGTGTCGGCCACGCCGGCCGACTACGAGAAGCGCGTGACGGGGCAGATCGCCGAGCAGGTCGTGCGGCCGACCGGCCTCGTCGATCCGGAAATCGAAGTGCGCCCGGCGAGCTCGCAGGTCGACGACGTGCTGACCGAGATCAACGCGCGCGTGAAGGCCGGCGAGCGCGTGCTGATCACCGTGCTGACGAAGCGCATGGCCGAACAGCTGACCGAGTTCCTGGCCGACCATGGCGTCAAGGTGCGTTACCTGCACAGCGACATCGATACGGTCGAGCGCGTCGAGATCATCCGCGACCTGCGGCTCGGCACGTTCGACGTGCTGGTCGGGATCAACCTGCTGCGCGAGGGCCTCGACATTCCCGAAGTGTCGCTCGTCGCGATCCTCGACGCGGACAAGGAAGGCTTCCTGCGCGCCGAGCGCTCGCTGATCCAGACGATCGGCCGCGCCGCGCGGAACGTGAACGGCAAGGCGATCCTCTACGCGGACAACATGACCGAGTCGATGAAGCGCGCGATCGGCGAAACCGAGCGGCGCCGCGCGAAGCAGATCGCCTACAACGAAAAGATGGGCATCACGCCGCGCGGCGTCGTGAAGCGCATCAAGGACATCATCGACGGCGTCTACAACGCCGACGACGCGCGTGCGGAGCTGAAGGAGGCGCAACAGCGCGCGAAATTCGAGGACATGTCGGAAAAACAGCTCGCGAAGGAAATCAAGCGTCTCGAGAAGCAGATGGCCGACTACGCGAAGAACCTCGAATTCGAGAAGGCCGCCGCGACCCGCGACCAGCTTGCCGTGCTGCGCGAACGCGTGTTCGGCGCGAACGTCGGCGACCACATCAGCGGCGGCCGGTAACTCTTTCCAAGCGTCACCGAATCTTTTGGTAAAGCGCCTGTAAGCCTTGTCGGATCAGGGGTTTACGGCGCTCTCCGTTTGTTCCGAAACAGGTTCGGTGCTAAACTCCGCATGTATTGAGAATAGTTCGCATTAACGTTCTTCGTCGCGTTAGTGTTTCCAGCGGGCGGCCCCGGCGGCGGCTCGCATGTCGTCAAGATAGTCAGACAAATAACAAGGAGTGTCCATGTTGGGTTCTTCGTTCATCCGCACGACGGTTGCGGTAGCGGCGGCGCTTGCCGCGATGTCGGCCTCGGCTGCCGAGTATCCGATCGGCAAGCAGCAGATCCAGGGCGGCATGGAAATCGGCGCGGTGTATCTGCAGCCGATCACGATGGACCCGGAAGGCATGATGCGCAAGGCGTCGGATTCCGACATTCACCTCGAGGCCGACATTCATGCGGTCAAGAACAACCCGACCGGTTTCGCGGAAGGTGACTGGATGCCGTACCTGCAGGTCACGTACAAGCTGACGAAGCAGGGCGACACGAAGTGGAAGGCCGAAGGCGACCTGATGGGCATGGTCGCGAGCGACGGCCCGCACTACGGCGACAACGTGAAGCTCGCCGGCCCGGGCAAGTATCACCTGACGATGGTCGTCAAGCCGCCGATGCAGTCGGGTCACATGGCGTTCGGTCGCCACGTCGACAAGGAAACGGGCGTGGGCCCGTGGTTCAAGCCCATCACGCTCGAGTACGACTTCCCGTTCGCCGGTATCGGCAAGAAGGGCGGTTACTGATCGGTGGCATCACGAACGGCGCGCTTCGGCGCGCCGTCGGCGTAGAGAACCCAGAATGAAAATTCCCCAGAAAATCGTTGCCGCGGCCGCTGCGCTGTGGCTTGCCGGCGCGGCGCATGCAGCCGATCTGCCGACGTTCAAGCTCGAGATGACGGATGGCAAGCTGAATCCGGCCCGCATCGAAGTGCCGGCCGGCCAGCGTTTCAAGATCGAGATCCGGAACACCGGCAAGGGCGCCGCCGAATTCGAGAGCGTGCAGTTGCGCAAGGAGAAGGTGCTCGCGCCGGGCGCCGATTCGTTCGTGGTCGTCGCCCCGTTGTCGCCGGGCGAATACAAGTTTTTCGACGATTTCCACCAGCAGGCACAGGGCGTGATCGTCGCGAAGTAACGCGTTTTATCTGCGCGCGGGCGCACCAGTCCCTTGCGCCGCGCGTCAGGAGGTATCGATGGGTCAGATCTTGTTCATCGTCTGGCGGGAGAGCGTCGAAGCGCTGCTCGTCGTCGGCATTCTCTATGCATGGCTGAAAAACGGCGACGACGACGCGCGCCGCGGCCTGCCTTTCCTCTGGGCCGGCGTCGGCGTCGGCCTGCTGATGGCCGTCGGCCTCGGCGCCGCGCTGGTCGGGTTCACCGAAGTGTTGTCCGGCGACGCGCAGGACTATTTCCAGACGGCGATGGTGCTGATCGCGTGCGTGCTGATCGTGCAGATGGTGCTGTGGATGCGCCGGCACGGCCGCACGCTCAAGCGCGACATGGAGCAATCGCTGCAGCAAAGCACGCGCGATTCGAACTGGTGGGGCGTCGCGGTGCTGGTCGCGCTCGCGATCGCGCGCGAAGGCAGCGAGACGGTGATCTTCCTGTACGGCCTCGGGTTCGGCCAGTCGGGTCATGTCGACGGTAGCCAGATGCTCGCGGTCGTGATCGGCCTCGGCCTCGCGTTTCTCACCTTCTATCTGCTGCAGCTCGGCGGCAAGTACTTCTCGTGGCGGCATTTCTTCCGCGTCACCGAAGTGATGCTGCTGTTCCTCGGCGCGGGCCTGTTCCAGACCGGCGTCGACAAGCTGATCGACAAGGAAATCCTGCCGCTCGGCATCTCGCAGGTGTGGGATACGTCCGCGATCCTCGATGATTCGGGCACGTTCGGTTCGCTCGTCGCGACGCTGACCGGCTATCGCGCGCACCCGGCGCTGACCAACCTGGTGGCCTATGCGGTGTACTGGGCGGTCGTCTGGTTGTTGATGAAGCGCGCGAGCCGCCGTCCGGCCGTTGCAGCGGGTCGCGCGGCATGAGCGTTGTCGCCGCCGTCAAGCCGGGCTGGCTCGCGCAGGCCGGCCAGTGGATGCAGCGCCACGGTGCGCTGATCCGCGGTATCCAGTGGATCGTCGTCGCCGTCTACGCGTTCCTGATCATCGTGCCGGCCGTGTTGCCGCTGCCTGACGATTCCGCGCATCTCTGGAACAACCTCACGCTCATCGCGCAATTCGCGTTCTGGGGCATCTGGTGGCCGTTCGTGCTGCTGTCGATGGTGATGCTCGGCCGCGTGTGGTGCGGCGTGCTGTGCCCGGAGGGCGCGCTCACGGAATATGCGAGCAAGTTCGGCCGTGGCGGCCCGATTCCGCGCTGGATCCGGTGGGGCGGCTGGCCGTTCGTCGCGTTCGGCATCACGACGATCTACGGGCAGATGGTCAGCGTGTACCAGTACCCGCTCGCGGTGCTGTTCGTGCTCGGCGGCTCGACCGTCGGCGCGATCGTGATCGGCCTGTTGTACGGCCGCGAGAAACGCGTGTGGTGCAAGTACCTGTGCCCGGTCAACGGCGTGTTCGGGCTGCTCGCGCGGCTCGCGCCGATGCGCTACAAGGTCGACGAGGATGCGTGGCGCCGTTCGTACAAGAACGGCGAGCACGGCCATCGCGTGATTCCGATCAACTGCGCGCCGCTCGTGCCGTTGCGCAACATGAAGGGCGCGGCGGACTGCCATATGTGCGGCCGCTGCAGCGGGCACCGCGACGCGATTTCGCTGTCGCTGCGCTCGCCGTCCGACGAAGTCGTGAACCTCGGTGCGGAGCGGGCCAACCCGTGGGACACCGCACTGATCCTGTACGGCCTGCTCGGCGTGGCGATCGGCGCGTTCCACTGGACCGTCAGCCCGTGGTTCGTGCAGATCAAGCAATGGCTCGCGGGCTGGCTGATCGATCACGACATCACGTGGCCGCTCGAGACCAATGCACCGTGGTTCCTGCTCACGCACTACCCGGACCGCAACGACGTGTTCTCCTGGCTCGATGGCGGGCTGGTCGTCAGCTACATCGTCGGCACGGGGCTCGTGTACGGCACGGCGCTGCTGGTGTTGCTGGCCGGCGCGACGCTGATGCTCGGCCGCTTCGATCGCGTGCGCCTGCATCACCTCGCCCAGGCGTTGATCCCGATCGCGGGGGCGGGCGTGTTTCTCGGGCTGTCGGCCACGACGCTGTCGCTGCTGCGCGCCGAGCATGTGCCGCTCGGCTGGGCAACCGATGTGCGCATCGCGATTTTGGTCGGCGCCAACGTATGGAGTGCGTGGCTCGCGTGGAAGGTGACGGGGCGCTATGCGGCGTGGCCGCGCCGGCTCGCGGCATTCGCATGGTTCGCCGTCGGGCTGGCGGTCGTCGACAGCGCATGGTGGTTGATGTTCTGGGGGTTCTGAAGCGGTTCGCATGCCGCTTCCTTCGGCTGTCGTGCATTGACGCAGCCACATACATACAGGCGGTATGCTTCGCACATTGGCTGCCCAAACAAAAAAGCGACACGTCCTTCGACATGTCGCTTTTTTCTTCCTTGTGCGAGAACCAAAAAAGTGGCTTGGCTTGCTGCAACGGCTGCTTGAGTGTGTTTGCACGAAGGGGTCTAGATCTCGCGTGCAAGCCGTTACGCTGGCTACTGCCCAACACCTCTCAGGGAGGTGGTCCCCACAATACTCGGTCGTTACTTCGTCAGGATCAGTTTGCCGAGCCGCGTGGCCCGCAACTGGTAAGTCTCTCCGTTATGCGCGATGCTGATGTGGCTATGGCCTTGCAGCAGCGTATCGCTGTTGACGACCCGCGTGCCTGCATCGCGGTTGCCGGCGGGTTTCGCCGGCGTGGTGACCGCTGCCGTCTTCTGACGGCTGCTGGCTGCGGTGCTGGTGGTGCGGCGCAGGGTCAGCGTGGTCGGGCGCATGGTGTCGGTCATTCGGTTTGATCGGTGACTGTCGATACGATGGAATGAATTCTAAATGATAACTATTCCCATTTACAAAAACTCTTTATCGATCGATAAGTCTGGTCTGATAGTTTGAATCAAAGCGGCGGCCCGCAGGCCGCCGCCGGGCTCAGTGCAGCGGATCGGGGTCCTTGCGACCTTGCGCGTACTCGCGGATCAGGCGAACGGTGTCGATATCCGACGTGCGGTACGCCTCCTTGACGATCCCGTGCGTCTGTCGCGCTTCTTCGCTGTCGTCCGTGACCGTCAGCGTCGTGCGGTACTCGAAACGCAGGAACAGTTGGCGGTCGTCGCGCTCCTCGATCGTCATCGTCAGCGAGCCGCCGATCTCACCATCGGCCGCGCGGATGTCATAGCGGACCTGCTGGTTCGGCGTGAACGTCACGTGGTCGCGCACGGTCGCGTGGCCGTAATGGAGTTCGCGTTCGAGCGTCGTGTCGGTCCGTTCGTGGATGACGCAGCTGTCGAGGCCGATCACGAACAGTTGCGGCTGTTCGGCACGCAATACGAGGCCTTCCCAGAGCTGGTCGCGGGTGAGGCTCGGCACGCCCGGTTCGTCGGAGTTGATCTGGATCAGGTGTTCGAAGTTCAAGGGGCGGGTTCCTTCTGGTGGCGGCTGGCCACATGGTTCAAGAACTTATTGTGACGCAAAACCATCGGCTTCGCGGCCCCTGTGACCCCGATCCGATTCACGCTTCGATGCGACCCATGCGACCGGTCTGGTAGTCGACGACGGCCTGCCGGATCTCTTCCTCGGTATTCATCACGAACGGGCCGTAGCGGACGATCGGCTCGTTGAGCGGCACGCCGCCGATCAGCAGCAGGTCGAGCGACGTGTCGCCGGCAGCGAACGTGACGGTGTCGCCATCGTCTCCGTAGACGATCATGTGCCGTGCGTCGACCGCCTGCCTGTCAGGCCCGTAGAGGCCCGTTCCGTCGATCGGATAGGCAAACACGCGATAACCGGCCGGCACGGGCTGGGTGACCGTTGCACCCGGCTCCAGCGTGAAGTGCTGGTAGAGAATCGGCGTGCGCGTCTCGATCGCGGCCTGTACGCCGAATGCTTCGCCGGCGATGACGCGCACGCGCGCGCGGCCGTCCGGCGACGTCGCGGTCGGAATGCGGGCGGCCGGGATCTCCTGGTAGCGCGGTGCGATCATCTTGTCGCGGCGCGGCAGGTTGACCCACAGCTGGAAGCCGTGGGAACGCCCGCCTGCCTCGGCGAACGCCGGATCCGGCATCTCGCTGTGCACGACGCCGGCGCCGGCCGTCATCCACTGCACGTCGCCGGGGCCGAGCGTGCCGGTATGGCCGGACGAGTCGCGATGGCGGAAGCGCCCGTCGAGCGCGTACGTCACGGTCTCGAAGCCGCGATGCGGATGATCGGGCGCGCCCACGGCTTCGCCGGGGGCGTAGTCGACGGGGCCCATTTCATCGAGCAGCAGGAACGGATCGAAGTCCATCAGCAGCCGCGTCGGGAACGGACGGTGAACCACGAAACCGCCGCCTTCGGTGGTGCGAAGCGCGGGGTAGGTACGATCAAGCGAGCGAGCGGTGGTCATGGGAAGCCCTCGAAATCATCGGAATAGCGTTATTTTTGAAACATAGCGCTATTATATTGGGCGTTTTCCCGTCCGATTTGCGGCCGTCCGCAATGGATTGTTCTGAAATTGGAACGATGAGATGAATATCGATGCACATAACCTGAACGACCTGATGTACTTCTCGCAGGTTGTCGAACATGGCGGCTTCTCGGCCGCCGAGCGCGTGCTGGGCATCTCGAAATCGCGTCTGTCGCGACGCCTGACCGAGCTCGAGGCGGCGCTCGGCGTGCGCCTGCTGCAGCGTTCGACGCGCAAGCTCGCGCTGACCGAGGCGGGGGAGTTGTTCTACCAGCATTGCCAGGCGATGCTCGCCGAAGCGCAGGCCGCGATGAACGCCGTGCAGCAGTTGCGCGCGTCGCCACGCGGCTCGGTGCGCGTCAGCGTGCCGGTGACGCTGTCGCAGACGATGCTGTCGCGCATCCTGCCCGAATTCCTGCGCCGCTATCCCGAGGTGAAGGTGCATGTCCGCGTGACGAATCGCGTGATCGACCTGTTCGAGGATTCGATCGACGTCGCGTTGCGCGTGCGCTCCGAGCCGCCGCAGAACGCCAACATCGTCGTGCGGCCGCTGTGGCGCACCGAGCAGATGCTGGTCGGCGCGCCGAGCCTGCTGAGCCAGAATGCGCCGCCGCTGGCGCCGGACGACCTGACCGGCTTCGAGACGCTCGATACGCCGAGCGTCGACGGCCGGCACGTATTCAACCTGATCGCGCCGGATGGAACGCGCCACGTGCACGAGCATGATCCGCGGCTCGTGACGGCCGACCTGATGACGATCCGCGAGGCCGTGCTCGATGGCCTCGGCATCGCCGCGCTGCCGGAGATGATGTACGGCAACGCGCTGCGCGCGGGGCAACTGTCGCCCGTGATGCCGGGCTGGACGCTGCCGGTGCCGCAGCTGTACGCGGTGTTCGTGTCGCGGCAGGGGATGCCGCCCGCGGTCCGTGCGTTCGTCGATTACCTGGTCGAGAAGCTCGACCATGGCGCGTACAAGGAGCCGGGTTGCCCCGAGCGCGCGAAGCAGGAAGCCGCGGCCGATGTTTCGGCGACCTGAACACGGCGTGCACGACGACGCAAATTTGTTTTGTCATTGAAGCGTCGTCTGCAATCGCAAGTTTCAATCGCCGGAACCTTGAATGCGTGCGCGGGCGGGCCTATATTGAAATCCCATTTCGTGAAGGAAGTTCTGAGCGAAATCAGGTGGCCGCATATATTGCGAGCCAGATAGGGCAGAACGCGCAGTCCGTGCAGACCACGGCAGAGTCGCATTTGCGTTGCTCGAGGCGTAACCGATACCGCCGAAGAGCCCGCCGCCCGAAGGCGCCCGCGTGCGCATGAAAAAAGGCCTTCATCTGGCGATGAAGGCCTTTTACTTTGTGAGGGGCCGGCTAGGTGCGGCCGGCTAAGTGCGCAGTTGCGACTGCGAGACGTATGCGCGTTACTTCGCTTTTGCACCCGGCTCCGTCACGAAGCCGAGCTTCGTCAGCCCGCCTGCCTGCGCATCCGACATCACTTCCGCGACGTGCTCGTACGCAACCTTGCGATCCGCGCGCAGATGCAGCTCCGGCTGCGGCGTGCGTTTCGCGGCTTCCGCGATGCGCGCCTGCAACTGTTCGCGCGTGACCGTGTGGTCGTCCCACAGGATCGTGCCGTCGCCCTGGATCGCGACGTCGACGGTCTGCGGCTTTTCGTCGACGGGCTGGCTGCTGGCGTGCGGCAGGTCGATCTTCACCGCATGCTGCATCGCCGGGATCGTCACGAGAAAAATGATCAGGAGTACGAGCATGACGTCGACGAGCGGCGTCATGTTGATCTCGCTCATCACGGCATCGTCGTCATCGTCGCTGAAACCGGTGTTCATGGCCATGGTTCACCTCGTCTCAGCTGGCGGCGCGCGATGCGAGACGCAGACCGTCGCGCGTCGACGACGACGCGAGGCTCGCACCCGTCACGAAGTACGCGTGCAGACCGTGCGCGAAGCGGCGCAGCTTGCTGACGACGCCCTTGTTCGCGCGGGTCAGCGCGTTGTAGCCGAGCACCGCGGGAATCGCGACGAACAGGCCGAAGGCCGTCATGATCAGCGATTCGCCGACCGGGCCCGCGACCTGGTCGATCGACGTCTGGCCGGTGGCGCCGATGGCGAGCAGCGCGTGGTAGATGCCCCAGACCGTGCCGAACAGGCCGACGAACGGCGCCGTGCTGCCGACCGAGGCGAGGATCGCGAGGCCGCTCTGCATGCGCGAGATGCCTTCGTCCATCGTGTCCTTCAGGCAGCGCGTGACCCAGTCCGACACGTCCATGCGGTCATGCAGGTGCGGTTGCGTCTGATGGTGGTGGTCGGCGGCTTCCTTGCCCGACAGCGCGAGCGCGAGGAACGGGTTGTCGTTCGGCGTCGATGCGGCGAGGCCGAGCTTCTTGATGCCGTCGTCGAAATTGTCGGAATGCCAGAATGCCTGTTCGGCGTTCTTCGTGAGGCGGTTCAGGCGAATCACGTTCCAGCCCTTGATGACGATCACGATCCACGACAGGACCGACATCACGAGCAGCGTGATCGCAATGGCGCGCGTGACGAAATCACCTTGCGCCCAGACGTGCGCGATACCGTAGCTTTGCATTTTTTGTTTCCTTTGAATCTTCCGGATGAGGCAGGTTAGTCGGTGAGCCCGAAGCTGTAGGGCTGTGTGCGGGCGGCGCGGATCGCCTGGCCGTTCTCGACGTACGGACGGCAGGTGGTCGAGCGCATCGCGTCGAGTGCGGCATCGTCGAGGCGCGGATAGCCGCTGCTCTTCTGCAGATCGATGCTTTCGATCTTGCCGGTCACGCCGACGACGAAGTGAACATAGGCGGTACCCGATTCGCCGCGGCGGCGCGACATCGACGGATAGTCGGGCTTCACGAAGTTGCATTGGAGCGTCGGCACGTTCTTCGGCGCGCTGACCTGCATCGTTTCGCGCGCCGGGCCCGGCGTGGCGGCTGGTGCCGCGGGAGCGGGCGCGGCCGGAGCAGGCGTTGGGTCGGCGGCAGGCGCGGGTGTGGGCGACGGAGCCGGCGAGGGCGCAACCGGCTGCGGCGTCGGCTTTGCCGCCTTCTGCACCGGCTTCGGCTCGACCTTCGGCTTCACGCGCGGCACGGGCTTCGGCGGTGCGGGCTGCGGGATCGACTCGGCCGCGACCTGCTGCGCGATCGGCGCAGGCGTGATGAGCTGCGCGGTGATCGTCTGGACCTCGACCGATTTCGGCGGCGGCGCGTTGCGATGGAGCCACGCGGCCGTCAGCATGATCGCGTGTGCGGCAAGCACACCGACCGCGACGACGATCACTCGGGGATTCATACGTGGTGCAGCCGGCATGGCGCCGGCAGGAGCGAGATGCGAAGCCTGCATGTTAGCTTGAAAGAACGACGTCGCACCCGGGGCGCGGCAGGTGAATCGGCATCACTTGCGGAAGATCAGCAGCGAGATGCAAACGGTGGTTACGAATCCGATCAGCAATTCCATCACAGGCTCCTTGACAGGTAAGCCGTTGGCTCGCGCGGACGGTGGCTTGCTGACGGTCAAAACAAAAAATGCGGCCTGGGCCGCATGCGCACGCTCGGCGCCGCTCAGGCCGCCTTGCGGTCGTAGAACGTGACCGGGATCGGATGAGCATGATGCTCGACACCGCACCGGCTCGCGCAGACGCCTTGTTCGGCCATGAGGTCGCGTACGGACTCCTCGCACTTGCCGCAGCACGTGGCCACGCCGAGCTCGAACTGGAGTTCATCGAAAGAGTTCACGCCCTCGGCGAGGGACGCGCGAATCTTGCGATCGGAAACAGACTTGCACACGCAGACGATCATGATGAGTTGCGATAGCTAACGTTAATGCGAATTATTATCATTAATTTTGCGGGTGTTGACAAGCCTGGGTCGGGCTTTTTTTAAGGTCATCGGACCCTTGAAACGGCGGGGGCGGGGAAGCCGGGGCGGGGAGCCGGCGCGCCGGCCAGCGTCAGGCGGTCGCGCAGGCGCGCGCGTTCGGCGAGGAAATGGTGACGGATTCGACCGGGGCGTCGAGGCCGAGCAGCGTGGACGCGAGCGCGTGCAGTTGCAGACCGTCGCTCGTCGAGCAGAAGCGCGGCGGCGCGGCATGCGTGCCGGCCGGCGCGCGCAGGCCGCGTTCGTCGAGCACCCGCGCGAGCTGGCGGGCGATGGCATCGCTCGTGTCGACGATCGTCAGGCGCTCGCCAACAAGGTCACGAATCGTTTCTGTGAAGAACGGGTAATGCGTGCAGCCGAGTACCAGCGTATCGGCACCGTCGTCGAGCATCGGCTGGATGTAACGCTCGAGCAACGCGCGCAACGCGGGCGAGTTCGTGTCGCCGCGTTCGATCGCTTCGACGAGCCCGTGGCCGGGTTGGCAGATGAAGCGGCGGCCGGCGCCGTAGCGGTCGAGCAGCGCCTGGAAGCGCGGGCTGTTCAACGTCGATTGCGTGGCGAGGACGCCCGCGACGCCGGTCGCGGACAGCGCGGCGGCCGGCTTGATGCCCGGCTCGACGCCGACGAGCGGAATCGACAGGCGTTCGCGGATGGCCGCGATCGCCCGTGCCGTTGCCGTGTTGCACGCGATGACGAGCGCTTTCGCGCCTTCGCGGGCGAGCCACTCGCCAATGGCCAGCGTGCGTTCCGTGATGAAGGCCTCGTCGCGCGGGCCATATGGCGCGTGGTGCGAGTCGGCGACGTAGACGAACGATTCGTCGGGCAGGTGCGCGCGTGCGGCGCGCAGCACCGACAGGCCGCCGAGCCCCGAGTCGAAGATGCCGACAGGGGCGGCGGCGCGCAGCGCGGTAGCGTGGGACGGGTTCGTCATCGTCAGGCGGGCGGCGGACTGGCGGGCAGGGCGATTACTCGGCCGAACCCATCATCGTTTGCTGATAGTTCTGCAGGCCGACCTTGCCGATCAGGTCGATCTGCGTTTCGAGCCAGTCGATGTGCTCTTCGGTGTCGTCGAGGATCTTCTCGAAGATCTCGCGCGACACGTAGTCGCGTACCGATTCGCAGTAGGCGATCGCTTCCTTGCAGGTGGACTGCGAGATCTGCTCGAGCTTCAGGTCGCACTTCAGGATCTCTTCGGTTTCCTCGCCGACGAGCAGCTTGTGCAGGTCCTGCAGGTTCGGCAGGCCGTCGAGCATGAACACGCGCTCGATCAGCCAGTCGGCGTGCTTCATTTCGCCGATCGACTCGTCGTATTCGTGCTTGCCGAGCTTGTCGAGGCCCCAGTGCTTGTACATGCGCGCATGCAGGAAGTACTGGTTGATCGCCGTGAGTTCATTCTTCAGTTGGGCGTTCAGATATTCGATGACTTTCTTGTCGCCTTGCATGGCTGTTCCTTGTTCAGTGGGGCTTCAGAAACCGAACGATAATCGCTCGAACGAGAAAAGCCAAGCCTCGAAGCCTTGTCGGGCCTGCCTTTTGCGTGTAATGAGAATCAGCCTTGAATAACCGGCCGCGCACAATAATGAGAATGAGAAGTAAAAAGGCCGGACTCGCGTCCGGCCTTTCGTTCGATCGCGCTTAAGCGGTGGCGACCGGGATCTTGCCGATCTTCGCCTGCCATTCCTTCGGACCCGTCTGGTGCACCGACGTGCCCGACGAATCGACGGCGACCGTCACCGGCATGTCCTGCACGTCGAACTCGTAGATCGCTTCCATGCCGAGGTCTTCGAACGCGAGCACCTTCGCGCCGCGGATCGCCTTCGACACGAGGTAGGCCGCGCCGCCGACCGCCATCAGGTAGGCCGCCTTGTGCTTCTTGATCGCGTCGATCGCGACCGGGCCGCGTTCGGCCTTGCCGACCATCGAGATCAGACCCGTCTGAGCGAGCATCGTCTCGGTGAACTTGTCCATGCGCGTGGCCGTCGTCGGGCCGGCCGGGCCGACCACTTCGTCACGCACCGGATCGACCGGGCCGACGTAGTAGATCACGCGGTTCGTGAAATCGACCGGCAGCTTCTCGCCCTTCGCGAGCATGTCGGCGATGCGCTTGTGCGCGGCGTCGCGGCCGGTGAGCATCTTGCCCGACAGCAGCAGCGTCTGGCCCGGCGTCCAGCTTGCGACTTCTTCCGGCGTCAGCGTGTTCAGGTCGACGCGCTTGCTGGTTTCCGTGTTCGGTTCCCACTGCACCTTCGGCCAGGCGTCGAGCGACGGCGCTTCCAGCTTGGCCGGGCCCGACCCGTCGAGCACGAAGTGCGCGTGGCGCGTGGCCGCGCAGTTCGGGATCAACGCGACCGGCTTCGACGCCGCGTGCGTCGGCGCCGCCATGATCTTCACGTCCAGCACGGTCGCGAGGCCGCCGAGGCCCTGCGCGCCGATGCCGAGCGCGTTGACCTTCTCGTGCAGTTCCACGCGCAGTTCCTCGACCCAGTCCTTCGGGCCGCGCGCGATGATTTCCTGGATGTCGATCGGCTCCATCAGCGATTCCTTCGCCATCAGCATCGCCTTCTCGGCGGTGCCGCCGATGCCGATCCCGAGCATGCCCGGCGGGCACCAGCCGGCGCCCATCGTCGGGACCGTCTTCAGCACCCAGTCGACGATCGAATCGGACGGGTTCAGCATCACGAACTTCGACTTGTTCTCCGAGCCGCCGCCCTTCGCCGCGACCTGCACGTCGACCTTGTCGCCCGGCACGATCTCGTAGTGGATCACGGCCGGCGTGTTGTCCTTCGTGTTCTTGCGGGCGCCTTCCGGCGGATTGACGATCGACGCGCGCAGCACGTTGTCCGGGTGCGTGTAACCGCGGCGCACGCCTTCGTTGATCATGTCGGTGAGGCCCATCGTCGCGCCGTCCCAGCGCACGTCCATGCCGACCTTCACGAAGATCGTCACGATGCCGGTGTCCTGGCAGATCGGGCGCTTGCCTTCCGCGCACATGCGGCTGTTCGTGAGGATCTGCGCGATCGCGTCCTTCGCCGCCGGGCTCTCTTCCAGCTCGTACGCGCGGCCGAGGGCCTGGATGTAGTCGAGCGGGTGGTAGTAGCTGATGTACTGCAGCGAATCCGCGATGCTCTGGATCAGGTCTTCCTGTTTGATGACGGTCATGGCTGAGACTCTGTGGGGACAGTAGGGAAGGGTTTGCCGACGGTTCAGGCCGCCGGTCGGGACGCCGCGGGCGCGTGCGCCTCGTGGAAATGGGCCGGGTGCGTGTGCGTCGTCAGGCGATCGACCCACGCCATCACGAGCGCCGACACGAGGAACGACACGTGGATGATCACCTGCCACATGATCGCGTGCGTCGTGTGCTGGTCGGGGTTGATGAAGGTCTTCAGCAGGTGGATCGACGAAATGCTGATCAGCGCCATCGACAGCTTGACCTTCAGCACGCCCGCGTTCACGTGGTCGAGCCATTCGGGCTCGTCGGGATGGCCCTCGATGCCGAGCCGCGACACGAACGTTTCATACCCGCCGACGATCACCATGATCAGCAGGTTCGAGATCATCACCACGTCGATCAGGCCGAGCACCGCGAGCATCACGCTGATTTCGTCGAGGCCGGTCGCATGCGACAGCAGGTGCCAGACTTCCTTCAGGAACAGGAACACGTAGACGCCCTGCGCGACGATCAGGCCGAGGTAAAGCGGAACCTGGAGCCAGCGGCTCATGAAAATCAGCGCGGGAAGGGGGCGAAGCGGGCGGCGGCCGGGATGGCCGGGCGAATGCGGGGCGGACATGTCGGGGTACGGGCGCGGTGCGCAGGTATCGGGGGTAATCTTGAAAAGGCGCGCTATTGTAACGCGTCGGCCGGCGCCGCTGCAGCGACGCGCCGGCCCTGCCGGGGACGGATCAGGAAGCGGCCGCCGGCACGCGTTTCACGCGCAGGCTCGCGAGCACGATGCCGGTGACGACACAGGCGAGCGCGATGCCGTGCGCGAGCGTCGGGCGCTCGCCGAGGAACGCGATGCCGTACGCGGCCGCGGCGATCGGCAGCACCGCGCTGAACACGCCGGCGAGGCTGCCCGGCACGTGCCGGATGCCCTTCATCCACAGCCAGAACGAGAAGATGCTGGCCGACAGCCCGTACCAGACGACGAGCGCCCAGGTGCCGGCCGGCACGCTCGCGTAATCGAAGCGCCACAGCGCGGTTGCGCCGAGCGGCAGCATCAGGAACAGGCCGAACAGGTGGGTGTACGCGCAGATGTCGATCGGCGCGAGCGTTTGCGTGAGCCGGCGCGACAGGATCACGTAGATCGATTCGCAGCACACCGCGCCGAGGATCAGCAGGTTGCCCGCCAGCGAGCCGGACGCATCGCCCTGCGCGCCGTGGCCGGCCGCACTGCCGTTGGCTAGGTTGATCGTCACGACGCCGACGATCGCGAGCGCGATCGACACGAGCGCACGGCCGTTCGGTTTTTCACGCAGGATCAGCCACGCGAACAGCGCGACGATCGCCGGGATCGTGCTCGTGATGACGCCCGCGGCCACCGCGCTCGTGCGCTGTACGCCGTTGAGCATCAGCAGCGTGAACATGAAGGTGCCGAAGAACGCCTGCAGGAACAGGTTCAGCCATTCGCCGCGCTTGACCGCGCGCATCTTCACGGGGCTGAACAGCGGCCACAGCACGGCGATCGCGATCACGAAGCGCAGCGTGGCGAGGATGGCGACCGGGACGAATACAACGATGGATTTACCAATACCGACGTTGCTGCCGACGAACAGCATCGACAGGATGAGGAAGAGGGCGTAGCGATTCAAGCTGGAGTCCGGAAGGCGAGTTCAGTTAGGATTGTAGGGTCGCGGTTGTAACAGCGTAAAGCCGCCCTCGATGCGCGCCGCCCGGCGCACGACACGGCCATGCCGCGTAAGTGACGGGTAAGTTGGAGCGCTTATCGTGGAAACTGCCGGGCCGCGAGTCACGTTCGCGTGATGTGGTGCGGTGCAGCATCGTGCGCAGGCCTTCGCGGTCGCGTGCAGGTGGTGGGAGACAGCGGCGCGCAGGCGCCGGCCAGGACGACGCGCGGCGCGCACGATCGCGCCGCCATGCAGAGGATTCATGTTCACCAAGGGGTAGTCGATGTCTGCGATTGAATCGGTTCTTCACGAAACCCGTCAGTTCGCGCCGCCCGCGGCGCTCGAGAAGACGGCGACCATTTCCGGCATGCCGGCCTATCGCGCGCTCGTCGCCGAGGCCGAGCAGGATTACGAAGGCTTCTGGGCGCGTCTCGCGCGCGAAGGCCTCACGTGGCACAAGCCGTTCACCAAGGTGCTCGACGAGCGCAACGCGCCGTTCTACACATGGTTCGACGACGGCGAGCTGAACGCGTCGTACAACTGCCTCGACCGCCACGTTGAAGCCGGCAACGGCGAGCGCGTCGCGGTGATCTTCGAGGCCGACGACGGCACCGTCACCCGCGTCACCTATGCGGACCTGCTCGCGCGCGTGTCGCGCTTCGCCAATGCGCTGAAGAAACGCGGGATCGGCAAGGGCGATCGCGTCGTCATCTACATTCCGATGTCGATCGAAGGCATCGTCGCGATGCAGGCCTGCGCGCGCATCGGCGCGACCCACTCGGTCGTGTTCGGCGGCTTCTCCGCGAAATCGCTGAACGAGCGGCTCGTCGACGTCGGCGCGGTCGCGCTGATCACCGCAGACGAGCAGGCCCGCGGCGGCAAGACGCTGCCGCTCAAGAGCATCGCCGACGAGGCGATCGCGCTGGGCGGCTGCGAAGCGGTCAAGAGCGTGATCGTCTATCGCCGCACCGGCGGCAAGATCGACTGGCATGCGGAGCGCGACCTGTGGATGCACGAGTTGGTGGACGGCGAATCCGACCGCTGCGAGCCGACCTGGGTCGGCGCCGAGCATCCGCTGTTCATCCTGTATACGTCGGGCTCGACCGGCAAGCCGAAGGGCGTGCAGCACAGCACGGGCGGCTACCTGCTGTGGGCCGCGCAGACGATGAAGTGGACCTTCGACTGGAAACCCGACGACGTCTTCTGGTGCACGGCCGACATCGGCTGGGTCACGGGCCATACATACATCACCTACGGCCCGCTCGCGTGCGGCGGCACGCAGGTCGTGTTCGAAGGCGTGCCGACGTATCCGGACGCCGGCCGCTTCTGGAAGATGATCGGCGATCACAAGGTCACCGTGTTCTACACCGCACCGACCGCGATCCGTTCGCTGATCAAGGCCGCCGAAGCCGACGACAAGGTGCATCCGAAGAGCTATGACCTGTCGAGCCTGCGCATCATCGGCACGGTCGGCGAGCCGATCAACCCGGAAGCGTGGATGTGGTACCACAAGCACGTCGGCCACGAGCGCTGCCCGATCGTCGATACCTGGTGGCAGACCGAAACCGGCGGCCACATGATCACGCCGCTGCCGGGCGCCACGCCGACCGTGCCGGGCTCGTGCACGCTGCCGCTGCCGGGCATCACGGCCGCGGTGGTCGACGAGACGGGTCAGGACGTGCCGAACGGGCAAGGCGGCATTCTGGTCGTCAAGCGCCCGTGGCCCGCGATGATCCGCACGATCTGGGGCGACCCGGAGCGCTTCAAGAAGAGCTACTACCCGGAAGAACTCGGTGGCACGCTCTATCTGGCCGGCGACGGCACCGTGCGAGACAAGGAGACCGGCTACTTCACGATCATGGGCCGGATCGACGACGTGCTGAACGTGTCGGGCCACCGGCTCGGGACGATGGAGATCGAATCGGCGCTGGTGTCGCATGAGCTGGTGGCCGAGGCGGCGGTGGTCGGCCGTCCGGACGACACGACCGGTGAAGCGGTCGTGGCGTTCGTCGTGCTGAAGCGCTCGCGCCCGGAAGGCGACGAAGCGGCGGCGCTCGCGAAGACGCTGCGCGACTGGGTCGGCAAGCAGATCGGGCCGATCGCGAAGCCGAAGGACATCCGCTTCGGCGACAACCTGCCGAAGACCCGCTCGGGCAAGATCATGAGGCGCCTGCTGCGCTCGCTCGCGAAGGGCGAGGCGATCACGCAGGATACGTCCACGCTCGAGAATCCGGCCATCCTCGAGCAGCTCACCGAAGTGCGCTGAGCGCCTGCCGGTTGCGCATCACGCGCACGAGCCCCTGCGCGGCAATCCCGATTGCCCGCGCAGGGGCTTTTTGCTACATAACGGCATGACCGTTCCGACCCGTTCGGCGCCTGCCGCGCCACCCCCCGTTCCCGAACCGCTCGCGCGTGCGCATGCGCGCTACTGGCGCTTCAACGTCGCGCTGATCGCGGTGCTGATGGTGACCGGCTTCGCGGTGTCGTTCATCGTGCCGTTCTTCGGGCCCGCGCTCGCCGGCGTTCGCTTCGCTGGCTTCAGCCTGCCGTTCTATGTCGGCGCGCAGGGAGCGATTCTCGTGTACCTCGTGCTGATCGTCGTCTACATCGGGCTGATGCAGCGCGCGGACCGCACGCTGCGCCGCGCGTACGACGAGCATGCGGCGCGCGCCGGCCATGCGAACGGCGAGCGCTGATTCATGCTGACGCATCGACTGATACGCGCATACGCGCTCTACACGCTCGGGTTTCTCGGCTTCGTGCTGCTGATGTGGCGGATCGAGCGCGCGACGGGCTCGGGCGTCTGGATCGGCTACGTGTTCCTGTTCGTGCCGATCGCCGTGTACGCGGTGATCGGCTTGTTGTCGCGCACGTCCGATCTCGTCGAGTACTACGTGGCCGGGCGGCGCGTGCCGTCCGCGTTCAACGGGATGGCGACGGCGGCCGACTGGCTGTCGGCCGCGTCGTTCATCGGCCTGGCCGGCTCGCTCTACGCGACCGGCTACGACGCGCTCGCGTACGTGATGGGCTGGACGGGCGGGTTCTGCCTCGTCGCGTTCCTGCTTGCGCCGTATGTGCGCAAGCTCGCGCGTTACACGATTCCCGACTTTCTCGGCACGCGCTTCTCGAGCACGGCCGTGCGTGCGCTCGCGGCCGGCGCGGCGATCCTGTGTTCGTTCGTGTACCTGGTCGCGCAGATCCAGGGGATCGGCCTGATCGCGACGCGCTTCATCGGCGTCGATTTCGCGATCGGCATCTTCTGCGGGCTCGCGGGCATTCTCGTGTGCTCGTTTCTCGGCGGGATGCGCGCGGTTACGTGGACGCAGGTCGCGCAGTACATCATCCTGATCAGCGCGATCCTGATTCCGGTGTCGCTGATCGCGATGAAGAACGGGCTCGGCCCCGTGCCGCAGTTCAATTACGGCAAGCTGATGGAGCGCGTCGCGGCGCGCGAGGCGCAGGTGCGCGACGCGCACGACGAGCAGCAGGTGCGCGATGCGTATCGCCGGCAGGCCGCGGCTATCCAGACGCGGCTCGACCGGCTGCCGGCGTCCTATGCGGATGCGCGCCGGCATCTCGTCGACCAGCTTGCCGACCTGCGGCGTCACAACGGGCCGCTGCGCGAGATCAGCCAGCGCGAGCGCGAACTGGCCGATTTCCCGCGCGATCCGGCAGCGGCGCGCGTGGCATGGACGCAGGCGCGCGACGACCTGCTCGCGCGGGCCGAGCCGCCCGTGCCGATGCACGAGCCGTTTCCGGCCGCGAGCGAAGACGAACGCAAGCCGCGCGAGCGGAATTTCCTCGCGCTGCTGCTGTGCCTGTCGCTCGGCACCGCGAGCCTGCCGCACATCCTGACGCGCTACAACACGACCACGTCGGTCGCGTCGGCACGGCGTTCGGTCGGCTGGACGCTGTTCTTCATCGCGCTGTTCTACCTGAGCGTGCCGGTGCTCGCGGTGCTGATCAAGTACGAGATCCTCGCGAATCTCGTCGGGCGGCCGTTCGCCGAATTACCGGCGTGGGTCACGCAATGGCATCACTTCGAACCCGACCTGATCAGTGTCGTCGAGGTGATTCGCGACGGCATCGTGCACTGGTCGGAAATCCAGATGCAGCCGGACATGGTCGTGCTGGCCGCGCCGGAGATCGCGGGGCTGCCGTACGTGGTGTCGGGGCTGATCGCGGCCGGTGCGCTGGCCGCGGCGCTGTCGACCGCGGACGGGTTGCTGCTGACGATCGCGAACGCGCTGTCGCACGACGTCTATTACTGCATGGTTGCGCCCGATGCGTCGAGCCAGCGGCGCGTGACGATCTCGAAGGTGCTGCTGCTGGGGGTGGCGCTGTTCGCGTCGTATGTCGCGTCGCTCAATACCGGGAAGATCCTGTTTCTCGTCGGCGCCGCGTTTTCGCTGGCGGCGTCGAGCTTCTTTCCGGTGCTGGTGCTGGGGGTGTTCTGGAAGCGCACGACGACGCGTGGCGCGATTGCCGGGATGGTGACGGGGTTGGCGGTGTGTGTGTACTACATCGTGTCGACTTATCCGTTCTTCACGCAGTTAACCGGGTTCGCCGGGCGTACGTGGTTCGGGATCGAGCCGATCAGCTCAGGCGTGTTCGGCGTGCCGGCGGGGTTCGCGGTGGCGATCGTGGTGAGTCTGTGCGACAAGCGGCCGGATGAGTATACGCGGGCGTTGGTGGATTACATTCGGCATCCGTGAAGGGGAGACCAAGTCGTGTCTGCCCGTGTCTGCCTCGCAAGCAAGCCTTAATCTGCATCCGTTGCCAATTTCTCAGTTTGCTGCCGGTTGTTGGCCTATAGAGAGTTATAGTGTTACTGGGATTTCTAGTATTTTGGAATAAATAGAGGGCCTTCGAATAAGAAGGTAAGAGAGGAACGGGGGAAGTCATGGAACCAGTACAGGGCCAAGCTACGTCTGTGGCGGGCGAAGATCAGTCCATTTTCCAAAGCAACTTGCCGCTCGCCGAAAAACTGGAGCGCGCGCGGGTTGAGTTGCTCGATTTGTCAGCGCGCAATCGCCTGCTCAATATGCCCCGAGGGGCCCGGGGAGGCCGGTCCATCGAAATCATCGACGAGAAAGTCAGTGAGATATTTCGGTTGCTGGTCCGAGAGGGGAAGACTTTCACTTTTGTAGCGGGGCGAGCCGCCGAGACCAAAAATCCCGAATCTGCCGGAGCTGATGAGTCTTCCGGCGATGGGACTTCGACCCAAATGATCGAGCCTGACGAGATCGAGGATTTGGCCCAGCCTGAAGACGACAGCATGGACGAGCGAGGTGTTTTGCGGCGGCATACCGATACGCGCCTGCAAACCCGCTTGACCAGCAAAGGGCTCCAGAAACGTCTCCTGGAGCTTTATCTGGATGCACGCACGTTGGAGGAAGAGCAGGGCGTCAACGTGCTCTTCTTGGCAATGGGTGCTCTGAAGTGGGTCGATCCAAATAACCCTGGGAATACTCGGTACGCGCCGCTACTACTGGTCCCAGTTCAGCTCGATCGAGGTAATGCCGGCGAACGCTTCAACCTAAAGGGAAGGCAGGAAGACTTTGCATCCAATCTGTCGCTCGAAGCCTATCTCGATCGAGTACATGCGCTTCGTATGCCACCTTTTGATGCGAGTGACGTGTTTGATCCGCTCGAATACATTGAGCTGGTTCGGAAGAGTGTCGAAGCGAAGGATGGGTGGGAGGTGTTCCCCGACCAGATGTCGGTGGGATTTTTTTCTTTCGCTAAGTTCTTGATGTACCGAGACTTGGATCAAGCAGTCTGGCCCAAAGGGGGCGCGATAGGCGACCACCCGCTGGTCCGTTCACTGCTGGCGGACGGTTTTACCGGAGGTGAGGACCTCGCGCATGAGGACGCTAATATCGATGCGCTGATTCCGCCATCCGAAATGCTCCATATTCTGGATTGTGACAGCTCGCAGGCGCTCGCGATTCACGAAGTGCGACGGGGCAAGAATCTGGTCATTCAAGGTCCTCCCGGTACAGGTAAAAGCCAGACGATTGCAAATATCATCGCCGCGGCGGTCAAGGACGGGAAGAGCGTACTCTTTGTCGCCGAAAAGATGGCAGCATTGGACGTTGTAAAGCGCCGTCTCGATGACAAAGGCGTCGGCGACGCGTGCTTGGAACTGCACAGTAACAAAGCTAACAAACGCATGGTATTGGATGAGCTGCGGCGCACGTGGGAATTGGGCGCGCCCAAGGTCGCAGATTCCGGAAGTCTTTTCGCGCGCCTAACCGAGGCGCGCGACAGCCTCAATGCGCATGCCAGGAATCTGCACGCCATCGATTCAAAATCGGGGCTATCGCCATTCCAGGTAATTGGGCACTTGGTTCGCTTACGTGAGCAGGGTGAGCGCCCTAACGACATTCAGTTGGAGAACCCGGAGCAGTGGGGGGAGGACGGCTTCGCGGCGCGTCAGGACTTGCTGGCGGATTTGGCGAACCGTGTGACCGAGATTGGGCGGCCGGCTGATCATGCTTGGGTAGGTGTGGGATTGGCCGCGATCTCACCGATGGATGCGGAGCGTTTGGTTACGCGTGTGCGGCAATTGCTGGAGCAGGTGTTGACCGCGCAGCAGCAGTTCGCCGTTGATGCTGAGCTCTTAGAGCTCGAACCACCGCTTCGCTTGTCCGACCTCCCGCCAATGATGGAGCTGTTTCAGCGTATCGCGACGGCCCCTCGGCTATCCGCGTCCGCCATGGGACATGACAGTTGGCAGAACGCTGATCCCATCCTGCATTTGCTTGAGTTGGGTGAACGGTTTGCTGCTCAACGAGAGGATTTGACCGGGCGAATTGTCGAGGATGCATGGGATGCGGAGCTCGGCGGCACTCTCAGTGCTTTCGCGGAGCTTCCCGAGACTTTTAGTGCGGAACAGTTTCAACGCCTCGCCGGAATGGCGGAAGAACTCCCCCGTTTGCTGACCGAGGCCGCAGCGCTTGCTCGCCAACTTGGGCGTGAGCCAGGATCAACGTTTGGAGACTTCCAGACGCTGACGCGTATTGGCGAGCGAGTGGCCTCCGCACCACCTGCGAGCCCAGAAACGTTCGCGTCGGATCTGTGGGACGGAGGGATCGAGCGTGCGGGAGAGGTCGCTCAAGCCGTGGCTGACTTTGAAGCGGCCAAGGTCGCCGTGGGAGCTCAACTGACCGAGACGGCCTGGTCTCTCAGTCTGGCACCAGCGCGTGCAACATTGGCGTCGCGTGGCACGAGCATTTTTCGTTTTCTTAGCGGTGAATGGCGGGCGGCAAATCGATTGGTCAGTTCCGTCCTAGCGACACCCAATCAGCCGTTGCCTGTCGTATTGGGGTTGCTGGATACGTTGGTCAAAGGACAGGACGCGAAGAGGATTATCGAAGCGGAAGATGCTTTTGGACGCAGCGCGTTTGGCGATGATTGGCGCGGAGCGAAATCGCAGGCAGCGCCGCTCTTGGCATTGGTGGAATGGATGAGGTCCCTGAAAGGACTGGGTGCTGAACCGCGATTGATCGCCGCACGTAGTCCGGAAAAAGCGGAAGTGGCGGCGCGTGCGAAGCAACTATCGTCGGTTTGCGAGAAGATCGAATTCGGGCTAAAGGAAGTATGGAGTGATCTTGGAGTAGCTAGGGATGCGGTATTTCGTGAAGTGGCTGCGGTGGAGCGTGCAGATTTAAGTTCGCTGCTTCAGCTCGCGGTGCGATATACGGAAGCGCATGCGGCAGCAAGCACACTCGTCCCTGCCGGAATCGTCAACGCTGGTAAGACGAGTGCCGTTTTGGAGGCGCTGGTTGCTGCTCAGCGAGATCGCCGAGCCGTTCGTGAGGGCTTAACACTTGGGCGTGCAGCCTTTGGTGGTGAATGGCACGCGGAACAGTCGGACTGGGTGGCGCTGAAGTCTGCAGCAGATTGGATTGGACAGAACCCGGACATCCGAGCCTTAGCCGGACGGATCGAGGAGCGAGAGCATTTGGTGTCTCGTGCCGAGGCGCTAGCGGCATCTCAGGCGCTTATCCAGACGCACTTAAAGGCTGTGGCTGACGAACTCCAATTGGATCTGGAGGCGTCCGTTGGCGGCACGATTCTGGATGCACGGCTTGACGTCCTTGTTTGGCGGTTGCGGCGATGGGGCGAGGAGCACGAACAGCTTTTCCGATGGGTGAACTACCGGGATCGCTCCGCGCGGGCTAGGAGCCAAGGCTGCAGCGACTTGGTAGAGCGCCTCGATGATGGTCGACTTGCACCGGAGGCATTGGCTCGGGCGTTCGAGATGGCTTATTTCGAGGCGACCTATGCGCGCTTGGTTCGTCTCGAACCCGACCTTGCTCGATTTGATGGAGCTACCCACGGGCGCCTTGTCCAGGAGTTTGTTGCCCTGGATCGGCAGCGGATTGTTGCAGCGAGCACGGAAGTGGTGCAGGCGCATTACCGAAACGTTCCTTCTCGGGATGGCGGTGCGCTGGGCCCCCTCGGCATACTGAGGGGCGAGATCCAGAAAAAGAAAGGTCACATATCGCTGCGCAAGCTCGTAGAGAGGGCTGGTCCGGCCCTACGGGCGCTCAAGCCGGTGTTTATGATGAGTCCGCTGTCGGTTGCGCAATTTCTCGTTCCGGGAGCTATGGAATTCGACTTGCTGGTGATGGATGAGGCCAGTCAAATTCAGCCTGTTGATGCCTTGGGTGCCATCGCACGTTCGAGACAGGTCGTTGTGGTCGGTGATCCGAAGCAACTCCCGCCCACGGCTTTCTTTGCCAAGATGACCTCAAGCAACGAAGACGAGGATGACGAAGGCGCGACGGCAGTTGCCGATATCGAGAGCATCCTCGGCTTGTTTACGGCTCGTGGCCTATCTACCAGGATGTTGCGCTGGCACTATCGCAGCCGTCACCAATCGTTGATTGCTGTCAGCAATCGTCAATTCTATGAGAACAAGCTCTATATCGTGCCGAGTCCCTATACAGCGGAGGGTGGAAGAGGGCTGCGGTTTCATCATATACACGAAGGTTTGTTCGACGCGGGCAACAAGCGTAATAACCTGATCGAAGCGAAGGCGGTGGCGCAAGCGATCATTGCTCACGCGTGTACCCATCCTAAGCTTTCCTTGGGTGTAGCAGCTTTCTCCGCCGCTCAGCGACGTGCCATCATTGACGAACTCGAACTCTTGCGCCGTGGGTTGTCGCCGGAGGTTGAGGAGTTTTTCAAGGCGCATCGTTCGGAACCATTCTTCGTCAAAAATCTGGAAAACGTCCAGGGCGATGAGCGCGACGTCATCTTTATCTCTGTCGGTTATGGCCGATCTGTACCCGGCGGCCGGGTACCAATGCGCTTTGGCCCATTGGGTACGGCGGGCGGGGAGCGGCGGCTGAATGTTCTGATTAGCCGGGCCAAGCAGAGATGCGACGTGTTCGCGTCCATGACCGATGAGGATATTGATCCGGCCTATGCGGCAGAGCGCGCGGGGATCAACGCATTTCGGATATTCCTACAATACGCCCGCACGGGGCGCCTGCCGACGGCGAATGTCACCGGGCGCGACCATGACAGCGTATTCGAGGCACAGGTGGCCAACGCACTGAGAGCGAGGGGCTATGAGGTACAAGCCCAAGTCGGCCTGGCGGGTTTTTTCATTGATCTGGCTGTCCTCGATGCCGAGCGGCCAGGCCGATTCTTGCTGGGTATCGAATGCGACGGCGCGGCTTACCACAGTGCTCGCTCGGCTCGAGATCGCGATCGACTGCGACAGGCTATCCTGGAGGAGCATGGTTGGACTATCCACCGGATTTGGAGTACGGATTGGTTTCAGCGCCCGACTGAGCAATTGGACGCGCTGATTCGTCGTATCGACGCCCTTAAGGCAGATTTCGACGAACGACGGGAGGACGTCGCTCTAACTGAGCAGTTGGATGCCGAGGCGCCTTACGTCGAGCGTGAGGCGGTGACTGATGAAGAGGATGCCGCCAGCTTTGCGCCTTATGAAGAAGTGACATTGGTACGGCCGAGCCATCTTATCGGGGAACTGCATGAAGCGCCCCAGGGGGCGCTGACGGAATTGGTGGTGCAAGCTGTCCAAGTGGAGGGGCCGGTGCATCGCGACCATATTGTCACGCGGATGCGAGAGGCATGGGGTTTGAAGCGGACCGGCGGTCGAATTGAAGAGGTGGTCGGGCGATCCATTGATATAGCGACGACGACAGGTCGCATTGCTCGTTCGGGGGCGTTCTTATCTACACCTAGCTCTGTGCCTGTCCCCCGTGATCGTTCAGCGGTTAATGCCATCGCCCTTCGTCGGGCCGATATGCTGCCGCCGGCGGAGATCGAAGTTGCTGCTCTTCAACTGATTGAAAGGAGCTTTGGTGCAACGCGGGACCAGGTTATCCGGGCGGTGTCGCGTGGATTTGGCATCCGCAACACAAGTGGTCAGGTTCGGAGCGTGCTTGAGGAGGCCGTCGACACTCTGATTGCTCGACAGCAATTGAAGGAAGTCGAGGGGGTACTGACCACCACGGATGAGGCGAGGCGATTCGTGCAATAGCGAAAGAGAAGGGGCGTCAGCGTACCGGGTCAACGGCGGAGAACAGATCAATTTCTCCGCGACCTCTCCAGACAGACATATTTGTTCTGGCGAGTTGTCGTAGATGCCGATGACTCTCCCTGATTGGATGATGAGGGCAATCTCGTATCGACGCGGCGCAAGAAAATAGTGAGGAAAGTGGCTGTTCTCGACTGGCGCCATCCGAAAAGCTGCAGCCTAAAAATGAAAAACGGGCCGAGAGGCCCGTTTTTGCTGATGTCCTGGCGGAGAGAGGGTCCGTCAGTATTGAATCCATCGGCGTTCAGCGAAGTTCACGAAATATCGCTGAGATCGTTGTCTGTATTGGGTTTCACGGAAATTCGCCGTCAAGTGAACGCAAACGAACTGCGCTACAATCGCGCTATCATTTGATAGTCGAATTGATAGTTGATCTATGCCGAGAGCCATAAACAGACTGAGTCCACTGACCGTCACCAAGACAACCAAGCCTGGGCTGTACGCCGATGGCGGTGGTTTGTATCTGCAGATCACTACCGCCGGAGTCAAGTCGTGGCTCTTCCGCTATATGCGGAGCGGCAAAGCACGCGGAATGGGTCTCGGACCTGTACATACGATCGGTCTTGCTGACGCCAGAGCACGCGCCCTCGACTGCCGCCGCCAGTTGCTCGACGGCATCGATCCCATCGACTCGCGTAACGCTGAACGAGCGGCGCAGGGGATCGCACAAGCAAATGCGGTGACATTCCAGCATTGCGCCGAGAAGTACATCGACTCGCACCGGGCCTCGTGGAAGAACGCCAAGCACGCGGATCAGTGGACGAACACGCTCACCACATACGCGTATCCGATCTTCGATTCGCTGGCCGTCTCCGCTATCGATACTGCTTTGGTCATGAAGGTACTGGAGCCAATCTGGACGACGAAAACCGAAACGGCGTCCCGCGTTCGAGGCCGGATCGAGTCGGTACTCGACTGGGCCACGGTTCGCGGCTATCGCGATGGCGAAAATCCTGCTCGCTTGAAGGGCCACCTAGACACGTTGTTGCCGAAGCGCTCCCGCGTCCAAAAGGTAGAACATCACCCGGCCCTCCCGTACGCGGACCTTCCTGACTTCATGAAAGAACTGCGAGCTTCGGAGGGCACTGCCGCGCGCGCACTCGAGTTCCTTATCCTGACCGCCACGCGAACAAACGAGACGATTGGTGCGACGTGGCAGGAATTTGATCTGGATGAAGGTACCTGGACCGTCCCGGCCGAGCGCATGAAGATGCGCAAGGAACATCGCGTACCGCTCTCGGCACGAGCGATTGCACTCGTCAAGGCCCAGCAGACGCTGAAGCGCGGCGACTATGTTTTTCCGGGAGCGCGTGACAAGAAACCGCTGTCCAACATGGCGATGCTGCAACTGCTGGAGCGCATGAAGCGCGACGACATTACGGTTCACGGCTTTCGGTCAACGTTCCGCGATTGGGCTGGCGAAACGACACACTATCCGCGCGAAGTCTGCGAGGCCGCGCTGGCTCACGGGATCAAGGACAAGGCGGAAGCGGCATATGCTCGCGGTGATCTGTTCGTAAAGCGTGCAGCGTTGATGCAAGACTGGGATAAGTACTGCGGCGACAAACCGGCGGTAGCGACGCCATCGGCGCCGACAAAACCTGATCACGTACCGGCCTCAGATGAACGCGCATGATGCCAAGGAGTAGCTACGAAGATGACAACCCAGATTTCTCGTGCTAGATTTGTTTCCTCGTAGATCGGTAAGTCAGTTTGCCGAAGTGTTCTGGTCCGGAGCCGTGAGCCGGGTTGGTTCTGACAAATCGACTGCCAACATCTACCAAATCGGTGTAGTACCCGAGTCGGAGTCGTTGACCGACCTTCGGAGCCGTCAGCTGAACGCCCGTCACACTGCGTGAGCGGGGTTTGCCTGTATCTGTTTATGTTTGCGCGTCCAGCGCAGCGCACGCTTTGGCGAATTGCCGTCGCGTGCGTGAACAGATTGGGTAAGCCCGTTCTGCGTCTGGACGTTGCGCACATGAACGTGTGTCAACCTGATACCAGTACGCAAATGGACTCACGCAAAAAATCTCCCGTCCCGTCGCCTCTGGCCGCTGCCCTTTCGGACGGTTCTCTGGTCACGACTAATTCGCCGGTCGCACAGCATGCGGTCGCCATGCCACCGTCGGATACCGGCACGGTCGACCCGACCGCGCCCGCCGTCGAACCTAATTACCTCGCACACGAAGTCTGCCAGATGCTCAAGATGGGCAGAACGACGCTGTACAAGCTCGTGAAGTCGGGTCAACTCGTACCGCTGCACATCACTGCCCGCATCCGCGTGTTTCCTCTCTCGACGATCAAGGCGTTCCTCGCCTCGAAGGGAGGTGAATAATGCAGCCGCCGAAAAACAAACCCAAGAATCTCGCTGAAGTTTTGCGTACTGCGCTGTCCTCTGTTCAAAGTGGCGTCGTTTGCGTCGTCGTGCGCGATGCGACCTTGATGTTGCACGCTCGTATGACCTTTCAGTCGCACATGCTTTCGGCCGCGTCCATCGCTGATGTGCCGATCGCAGCAACAGAAACGCTGACAGCGCTGTACGGTTCGGGCTCGCACGACGCTGACATCGCAGAGGTTCTCGTGCGTCACAGCGGTGACGCATCTCAACGGATCGATGAGCTGAAGATCATCCGTCTCGATAACTGCCGAGTTTTCAAGCCGTTGTCGAACGAAGGTGTGCATGTGACCCTCCAGAACTTGAAGGATTACGGCTGCGTCGCAGCAGAACAGAGCATTGTCGGCATGCCCCGCGACGGGATGATCGACGCGATCAATCGCCTGGACGCCGGTAGCCGGAAACGGAACGGGATCGTGTTGCTTTTTTTGCTCTGCTCGGCGAATAACGATGCAACGTGGTTGCGGCAGCATTGTGACGAGGTTTTCATCGTCGACAAGTGCGAACCCGGGCCGGGCGCCACTATCGCGTACTCGATCACGGCTCTGTCGCTGGAAAGCCAGCATTCCAACGGCATCGGCCGCACGATGTACGAGATCGGCTATCAGGGTAGCGACTGGTGGTCAACGTCGAGCGTGTTCATCGCCGCGAAGGCCGAAGATCGAGCAATCTGGTTTGCGCGTCGCAACGGCGAATACCTCGAGACGATTGCAGACTGGATGGGCGTCGACAAATCGACCGTGAAGCGCCGCCAAGACAACTTGCCTCTTAGCACTGACATCGACGCAGATGTTGACCCGCCTGACGATTGGCATGATCTGTGGTTCCCGTTCCTCGGCTGGAACGGCGCCGAAGATGAGAGCGACGACGATCCCGATGAAGCCGAGTCGAGCGATCGCCCGAAGCGGATCGGCTAGTTGTATCGGTTGTATGGATTGCGCAGGTTGCGGTGGACGGCAAAGCCACCACAACCTGCGCAACTGGGACAACGCTGACGGAAAGATCGCATACTTATGTTCATTGCCGAGGACGCCGGTGTGTGCCTCGGCGTCAAACGCAGGTACCGATCAGCATCTGCCGGAACGGGTAACTAATAAGAGTGCATCTCGGTACTATCTATATACATATCCCTATATATATAGCGGTCGGCTGCGAACAGACACAACTTACCCGCTCCGCGAAAAAAACTGTAAAGAACCGCGCATCGTAACCATGCATGCTCGCGCATCCGGCTCCAGCCTTCTGCATATATTACGTAGGTAACCTAATCAAATATGAGAGTAGATGTCATTGCATGACCAAGATGCTCGCACTTCTCATAAGAACGCTTGCTCAGCGAATCCGAAAGGAACCTCTGTGAAACTTCGCACCAAGATACCAGTATCAAAGATACCCGCACCGAAGCGGCCTGTTGTCGACTACCTCCGCTTTGTGTTGCCGTGGGCCGCCAATCCCGGCGACGATCACACGCTCATGTTCGAACGTGCCCGCCGCCGCATTCAGACCGAGGTCGAATCCGGCTCATGTGAGAATTGCTTTGCCCCGCGTTTCCGTTATCGCTATGTCTTCGTCATCCCACTTCCCAGTGGATCGGAGCCTATCGTGAGGATTGGGGCGCTTGATCCCGTGCGCCAGAAGGGCGGCATCTCAGTCGAGATGAATCCCTCAAAACTGGAGCACGGCGACGCAGAACACTTCCACGAAGTCATGGAACGCATCGTTGGTCGCTCGTACAACGGCATGCTGCGCCGCGCGGTGCTCAGCCGTATCGATTTCGCTGTAGACATTCTTCATGTACGCCTCGATCGCATGCTCATCTCGTACAGCGGCGCCCAACAGTTCACCGTCTTTGGCAAGACCGTCAATTCGAAAGGCATTGTCGAGACCTGCAATTTCGGCAGCGAAAAAAGCGACTACATCACGGCGGTCTACGACAAGAATCTCGAACGTCGGCACCGCGCCGTAACGGCAATCGCAAAATATGGCCGCAAAAATGAACCGCTGACGGCCAACTTCATCAAGCAACTGGACGAGCTGCACTGCGCACCGCCTGTTGTTCGTGTCGAAGTGCGCGGTAAGAAGTTGAACGGCCTTGCTCTGCACGATATCGTCAAGCTGACAAACCGATTCTCGCGCTTCATGTTTGCGGACCTGGACGCGGGCAGTTCGCCGCTCCCGCCGAAGCTGGAAACCGAGTTCATCTCGCTGTGCCGTGATCGCGGTGTGAAGGCCGCGCTTGAACACTACAAGGGCACGCCGGAAGTGCGGAAGATAAACGCGTTTTGGCGCTCGCGTCGCGCAAGCTGGTGGAACCCGGAGCCGATGATGGAGCAGGCATGTTCGGCGTTGCGCAGCAGCGGGATTTTTCCGGTGGAGGCATTCGATCCGCCCGCAGCAAGCCGCCGTGAAAGTGATACGAAAGCGTCTCAGTCGAGCAAATCACCTGCCATTACTACCGCAGTTCGTTCAACGGCTGGCGCAAAATTCCGGCAGATGGCCCCCGACCTGCCGAACCCGAGTGCGAAGCGTACCCCGGTCGCGCCCAAAGCGCCCAAGCGCCACCACGTTCGCCGTATCGGCTGATAGTGCCTGCGGCGGAGTGCAGTATGACTCCGCCGCCCTCAAAACATCCGAGTCACTGGGTTCTCGTCCGGCAGGCTCAGCTAATCCAGCCGGCCAAGATGCTGGTGCCTGTGACCGCGCCCAAGAACAGTCCGACACATTGCGGGCCAATCGCCCAGCACATCCTCGCCCAGATCGCGTCCGAGATACCGCCGCTCGTCACGATGATGTCCGGTCGGAAGATTTTCCGCACGCCGTCGCCCAGCCTGACGCCGATATAGCCGAGCCACGCACCACCGAACCAAAGAAAGAGAAACTTGAGAGCAGGATGGCTTGGATGTTGAGGCATGTACACGCCTGTCGCCAAGAGCGCGATAAATAGCGCGACAATGATCCATGCGGCTGTTCCCAACTTGCTTCGCCTGATGACAGGGATTGCCGCTGGCGTTGTCGCCGAGACATTGGTGTCGCTTCCAGATGAACTCATAACAAGCTCCATTGTGAATTGAATAGCGGAGCGCCGCCGAAGCACGCTGCCGATGTATCGGAACATCAGAAAATGCAGCTACTTACCACTTCGGGCGAGCGCACGGCGTCCCACGCTGAAGGCAGGCGTTGTAGTAGTCGGAGATGGCCTTTCCTCGCATCGGGTCGGTAACGTTGTCTTCGTAGATGTCTTGGACCATCGAAGCCGCATATGCTTGGGCCAAGATCGGCAACCCGCCCACAAACGTCATTTGTTGCTCTTCTGTCAGCCCCCTGTTGCGGCATCGAATGATCCGCTCCCCTGAGTTGTATTTCCCATTCGTCAAGTCAGGGCACATGCTCGCGATCTTCCGTGCAGCATCAAGTTGTGGCGCTTGGTTCGTCTGCGCGCATGTAGCGGACGACACAAGTGCGATTGCGATGACAGAAATATGTGCAAGCTTCATGGCTTTGGTACCCCTTGGGTGGTTGAGACTGGTTTGCAATAAAGTCGCGCCTTTGTTATCCGGCGCACGCGTCAGACTGTTTCAGCGACGGCGTCTCTGCATCGATGCTTGTCGTGCTGTTGTGTTACACAATATTCCCCATGACGAATATTATTCCATATAACGCTCTTCTCTCACGATGTGGTGACGACTGACACTTCTTCGTCAAACGAGGAGGGAGTCAGGCTTGAGCAACGTTGAACAGCTCGCGCGGTCGATCGGTGCGGCTATTGCGGCTCGCAGAAAGGCGCTCGACATGACGCAGGAGCAGTTGTCTGAGCTACTCCAAATAGAGCAGTCTTCGCTTTCGCGGATTGAACGAGGGACGTTGATTCCTAGCCTCGAGCGCTTGGCTGGCATTGCCGAGAGCCTGCAGTGCCGACTCGCCGACTTATTGAGTGCGGCTGGCGTCAGTTCACACGACAGAGCAACGAGAGTTCATGAAAAACTCGCGCACCTAACGCCGGCACAACAAGAAATAGTTGAGCGGTTAATCGACGATGCTCTTGCCTTGCTGGAAGCACCCCAAGGTAAGCGTCCTTCACGGTTGAGCACAAAGTCGAGTAGAAAGGGAACGTGATCCCGAATCGCAAGTACCACGTGAGCAAACGAACGTCTGTGCCAGCGACATCGGCCGTTATGGCGGCTTCATGGTTCGAATCGACATTGCGCCGGTGAGCACGACTTTCCGTTGATCAAACCCGGTGACGTATTGGGCGTTTCCACTCAACCTGCCGCGGTCGGCTGCTGTCCGTGTCAACCGCGCGTTGTAGGCTGCGAGTACAGGCTCGGCTTCGGCAGAATCGACTACCAGCAACGTATGTCCGTCGAAGGTCGCCCCGATCTTTCGCCCCTCAATACCGACGGCCAATACTGCATGCAGGGTCGCGCGGCGTGACTGTCGAAATGTCAGGATCACCGGCCGACCGCGCATCACTTCTCGTTTGCTGAACCGGAAAACATCTGTGTGCGTTCCCTCGAAGCAGGCTGGGCGTAATCCCCAGTCGAGTTCTCGAATCAGCGCTTGCAACTCTTCGAGCGACACGCCGGAGAGATAGAGCGGCTGTGCACGACGCCAGAATTCCGCTTCCGGGGAGCTACGACGCGACGACACATGCAAGGGATCGGACAAGAACCCAAGCATGGCAAGCGCCATTGCTGTCGCATGCCACGCGCAGCCGCCGTCCCAGCAACCCTGAAACGAAAATGCTGGAGCATTCGAATTCGCGAGGGTGAGACGTCGGCCGGACTGAAGAGCCGGATGGAGTTGCTGCACGGTGGCCTCCATCGGGTCAGTATTCGAACGGCAACAAGAGGGTTGTCGCCCGCCGATTGGCTTCCGTGATGACCCACAGCCGTTCGCGACGATCGCCCAGCTCATACGCAGACAGCAGACGCGTTCCATGCGTCACCGCGAGATCGTTCGAGCGAGCATCGGCCGCGCAGACGACACCCCAATCACCTCTGCTGTGCCGCCGAAGCAGGCCATTTGCGTTGGTGCCGGTTCGATCGAGAAGATCGAGCGCACCCGGTGTGGCAACAACTAAGCCAAGAGGGAACAAAGGTTCACGACGATGCGCATTCATAATTAGGTATCCATAATAATTAAGGCGACCGAAAGCACCGAACTGATGTTCGGAACCAATCTCAAAGGTGGAAAAGACTGAAACGCGAGGCGATATGGGGGCGTTTCAGGAAAGCGAGGTGCGATGAATGGGACCGCGAGAGCCGTTGAAGACGCGATGCCCAGGCGGAGCCGTAAAACGTGCAGGCAACCACGAGGCAGAGAGGCAGAACTAGGGATTTTCGCTAAAAAATGACCAAAAACACCCTAGAGCGACTCTTCGGCATGGAAAATGTAGCACAACCCGACCAAAATCAATAAAAGGGACCGGTCGATTACCCTCAAGTCGGTAATTTTTACTTTTCAGTGTGTTCTGGCGGGTCTCGAACGCTCCGGCGGTACCGGAAATGACCCTCTGACTTATTTTCCGGCCCGTCAGGGGCTCCGATTCATGCCGGATAGGGCTGGGCATGGGTGCAGCCGCGCGGCGGCGCTATGGGCCGAATTTTTGCAACGAAAGATTTTTGTAATGTTTGCGCGGTGCGGCAACCGCCGGATAGGACCGTTGCGGGGTGAGAAAATGGGCACCAGTGCTCATTTTTTGAGCAAAAGAGGCTGCCTCGGGTACTTGGCAGCCCAAAATATCGGCTAACGCCTTTATTAACTACCCGAATCAGCGCTGGAATGGCCAAAAGAGGCGCGATATCGCTTGCTTCGCCGTCACTTCATCAAGGGCCGTGATCGACCCGAATCAGCCGTTCGCGACGATCATGCCTCATAGGCGAATTGCGCGGCAAAGCGGTCATCCGTCTGACACCGTCATAGCCTTGGCAAACGACGCAGGTTGGCCATGTCGGGGTCCAGCCGACGCCGGCCGACGCAGTAGATCGCGCCTCGAACCCCAGATAGGCCCTTAGTGTCTCGAGTGCGTCGCTGCCCTTTTTGCCAGCCATGAAACGACTTCGTCGACCATCGGATGGTGACGCTCGGTATTCCATACCAAAGCCGCGGTGACAACCATGACCTTCTCCTTCAGAGGCCTCACCGCGACATTCTCCGGTGCCAGCTTTCGCATCGTCGCCGGTACCAGCGCCACACCCTGTCCGCACCCGACGTACGCGATCTGCGAGGTGACCGAGCGCACCTCGTGAGTGACGCGTGGGGTCAACCCATGCGAACGGCAGACCGACGTCAGCAGGTCGAAGTAGACCGGGCTGACCTGCCGGGAGGACATCACAAGCTGTTCGTTCGTCAGCGATCGCAGTCGCACACTGGGCAGCGCGGCCAGCGGATGATTCTTCGGAAGCGCTACAGCCAACCTGTCCTCGGCTAGCGGCAGGGTGGCGATTCCGTTTCCCACCTCGCCATCCACACGGACAAATGCCAGATCTATCTCGCCCGCTTCAAGCGCGGGAATGGCGTCGACACTATCGATTTCGCGCACGAATACGGTCAGATGCGGATGCTCACGCTTGAGCGCTTCCAGCACGGGCGGGACCGTTTCCAGCATGGCAGAAGTGATAGCGCCGACGTGCAGCACGCCGGACTGACCGGCGGCCACTTCGCGGACTACGCGTTCCAGTCGTTCGACCTGCTCCGCGAATTGCCGGACGGCGGGCAAAATCGCCGTGCCTGCGGGACTCAATTGCGTGCCCTGGCGGGATCGGTAAAAGAGTTGCAGTTTGAGCGACTGCTCAAGAACCTTGATCTGCTCCGTCAGCGGCGGCTGCGACATGTTCAGCCGCTTCGCCGCCCGCCCATAGTGCTGCTCCTCCGCGACGGCGAGGAACATCCATAATTGCCTGATCAGCCTGAAATCGATCGTGTTGCTCATGTTGGTTGTTTTCCCTCAGGAGAGAGCGATGGATGTCCCATTGTGCCTATTCCGGAAATAGTATCAGCGAGATACGAAATACGAAATTTACATATCAAGCTGACCACGCGAGGATTGCCACACTCTCCTAAGGAACCATGCGCGATGAACCCCACTTCCATTCTTGATCGCCTCGCGGCACTAGACACCAACACGGTTTCCGACGCGCTCGACTTTCTCGGTCTGCCCGGCGCGACGTACGGACTGCGACCGTTGTGGAACTGCCCGAAGATCGTCGGTCGCGCGAGCACCATCCAGCTCGGGCCGAAAGCCGATGCGAAGCCGACTGTTCATCTGATTTCGCCAGTCATCGACGCGGTGACCACGGCCGACCGCGTACTGGTCATCGCCGGTGGGGCGGAGGGCGTCTCCTGCTGGGGTGACATCCTGGCCAATGCCGCCACCGCAAAGCAGGTGCGCGGATCGGTTATCGACGGCCTGAGCCGCGACATCGACGGCAGTGAGTCGATCGGCTATCCCGTCTTCGGTCGTGGCGTGACGATGATCAGCGCGCGCAACCGCGTGATTCAGATTGATTCGGGCAAGCCCGTCCAAATGGCGGGCGTCACAGTCAGCGAAGACGACTACGTGATCGCCGATCGCTGCGGCACGGTGTTCGTGCCGGCCGGTCGCATCGAGGAAGTGCTGGATCTCGGTGAGCGTATTGCGCGCAGCCAGGATGGCATGGTGGCGGCCGTGCGCGCTGGCCGTTCGGTCGCCGAGGTCATGCATGACAAAGAATTTGAAGCCATCGCCGTGCGCTAATTCGACAATATTTTTTGGGAGTTTTTCAAATGACGAACCCGAAAAAGGCGAGCGCCGAAGATCAGGAACTGGTCGCGCTGTTCGCTGGACTGGATACCCCGGGCGTTTCCGATGCGATGGACAAGCTTGGTCTGCATGGCCAGGCACTCGGCATCATGTCGCTGGCGAACTATGCGAAGGTCGTGGTGGGTCCGGCGTTCACCGTCAAATACGTTCCGGCGAGCAATCCGCCCGGCACGGTCGGCGACTTCATCGACGATGTGGCGGAAGGCGATGTCATCGTGCTCGACAACGACGGCCGCACCGACTGCACGGTGTGGGGAGACATCATGACCCAGTACGCGGGGCTGCGCGGCATCGCGGGCACGATCATCGACGGCGTCTGTCGCGACGTCAACAAGGCCCTCGGCGACAACTATCCGCTGTTCACGGCGGGCCGCTTCATGCGTACCGGCAAGGACCGCGTGCAGGTCGAATCGGTGAATACGACGGTCGGGGTCGGCACCGCGCGCGTTGCGTCGCGCGACATCGTTGTGGCTGATGCGAATGGCGTTGTCGTCGTGCCGCGAGGCCGCGCACGCGAAGTCGCGCAGATCGCGCGCCAGATCGAGGAGGTCGAGTCGCGCATTCGCGAACAGATTGCCCAGGGCAAGTCGCTGGGTGACGCGCGCGCCGCACTCGGTTATCACACGCTGCAGACCAGAGGCTGAACCATGTCCATCGCTCAATCCTACGATCAGTCTCTGCTGGAGCAAGCTCGCAGACTGGGTACGTCCACGCTGTTCGAAGCATCGGGTGTCGCCACCAGTGCCGTCGATCCGGTCATTCGTACGGTCTGGCCGGGCGCGTCGGTCGCGGGTGCGGCGTATCCGCTCGAATGCTCGCCGGGCGACAACCTCTCGATCCATATCGCGATGGAGAAGGTACCGCGCGGCAGCGTACTCGTGATTTCGACCGGCGGCTTCGTTGCAGGCTACTGGGGCGAGGTGCTGACGGTGGCTGCGGAAGCAGCCGGCGTCGTCGGTCTGGTTATTGATGGCGGCGTGCGTGACATCGCGGCACTCACCGAGCGACGCTTCCCGGTGTTCACTCGCGGCGTCTGCATGCGCGGCACGATCAAGGCGAGTTCGCCATCGGTCGGGCAGCCGATCAGCTTGGCCGGAACGCCTGTGGCGGCCGGCGATCTGGTTGTCGCGGACGATGACGGCGTGCTGGTAATCCCCGCTGCATACGTTGGAGAGACGCTGACTCAGGGGCAGGCGCGTGCCGACAAGGAAGCGAAGATGATGGATGCGCTACGTGAAGGCCGCAGCACGCTTGAGTTGTTCGGGCTCACGAACTGGAGGACGAAGCAATGACCGCGCGAGTTGATGGACTGAACCGTTTCCTTGCCGCTGCACGACCGTCGGCGACCTACAAGGTCATGGATCGCGTCGCAGCGCGGCGCGCGAGCGGCGCCGCGGTGATCTCGTTGAGCGCCGGCGAGCCGGATTTCGACACGCCCAAGCATGTTTGCGACGCCGGCGTGGCGGCAATCCGCACGGGCCATACGCGTTACACGCAGGTAGCTGGGCTGCGCGCGCTGCGCGAAGCGATTGCCGCGAAGTTCCAGCGCGAAAACGGTCTCGACGTCGACTGGCGCGACACAATCGTCTGCAGCGGCGGCAAGCAGGTGATCTTCAACGCGCTAGCAGCGACGCTCAACGAAGGTGACGAAGTTATCGTACCGGCGCCGTACTGGGTGAGCTACCCGGAAATCGTGCAACTATGCGGCGCGCAGTCTGTGATCGTTGCCTGCGACGCTGGCAGCGGCTTCAAGCTCACGGCCGATGTATTGCAGGCCGCGATCACCCCGCGCACTCGCTGGCTGATACTGAACTCGCCGTCGAATCCGACCGGCGCGGTCTACAGCCGCGCCGAACTGCGGGCGCTGGCTGAAGTGTTGCTTGCGCATCCGCAGGTGCTGGTACTGTCCGACGACATCTATGAGCATCTGATTTTCGACAACTTGGAATTCTTCACGATCGCCCAGGTCGAGCCCCGGCTGCGCGAGCGTGTACTGACGATGAACGGTGTGTCGAAGGCGTACGCGATGACGGGCTGGCGCATCGGCTTTGGCACCGGTCCTGGCTGGCTGGTCGAAGCGATGGAGAAGCTGCAGGGCCAGCAAACGTCCGGCGCGTCGACGATTTCGCAATACGCGGCGTTAGCCGCCCTGACCGGACCGCAGAACTTCATTGAGCATTCGCGTGAGGCATTCCAGCGCCGGCGCGATCTGGTCGTCGAACAGATCAACCGGGCTCCGGGCCTGCACTGCGCAGTGCCGCAAGGCGCGTTCTATGTGTTCGCGTCGTGCGAAGCCTTGATCGGCAAGACCACGTCGTCGGGTGCCCGTCTGGATAGCGACGAAGCCGTGGTCAACGCGCTGCTAGACGAGAAGGGCGTCGCGACTGTGCATGGCAGTGCATTCGGTCTCGGGCCTTACTTCCGCATTGCGTATGCGCTCGATGACGAGTCGCTGTTGCGCGCATGTACGGCCATCCGGGACTTCTGCCGGACGCTGACAAACTAACGCATCGCGACGAACACCGGCCTCGACGGCACATAAGGCGTTGCGGCCAGTGCGACGTGATCCTTATCCAAAGAGTCTAGAAAATGACTGCAGAATTTACCCGCGCACAGTTTGTGTTCTCCGTCGATGGAACGGCGCTGGACGTTTCAGCCATCCGTCGCGACGGCGACAAAGCGCCGATCCTGTTCCTGCACGGGTTCGGCTCGACCAAGGAGGACTACGCAGATATCGTCCGCTATGCGGAATTCGCCGGTCATCCGTTCGTCGCGTATGACGCGCCGGGTTGCGGCGAAACACATTGCGCCGACCTCTCGAAGATCAGCATCCCGTTCCTGGTGGACGCGGCGCTCACGGTGCTCGAGCGCGCCGGATTCGAACGCTTTCATCTGGTCGGCCATTCGATGGGCGGCCTCACCGCGCTGATGCTTGCGCACCGGCATCCTGAGCGCGTGATCAGCTTTGTCGATATTGAAGGCAACATCGCACCGGAGGACTGCTTTCTCAGCCGGCAGATCATCGAGCACCCGCGCGACGGTGCGCTGCGCTTTTTTGATGACTTCATCGAACGCACGTTACGCGCACCGGCGTACGCGAGCGCGCTCTATTCGGCAAGTCTGCGGCACAAGGTACGCGCCGAAGCCGTTAGTGGAATCTTCCGGTCGATGGTCGACCTGTCGGACAACGGCGACCTGATGACGAAGTTCCTCGGTCTGCCGTTTCCACGGATGTTCATGTACGGTGAGCAGAACGCATCGCTCTCCTACCTTGACCATATCCGCGAGCAGGGTGTCAAGCTGGCCGAGATCCCGCACTGCGGACACTTCCCGATGTATTCGAATCCCGTGCTGATGTGGAAGGCCATTGCTTCGTTTCATCAGCGCGCGCGCTGACGCTTCGTTACACACGATGCGGCTCGGCGAAGCCGCTGCCGTGTGGAGCATTTAGGCGGAACACCAGTCGACCGGGACATGAAAAAAGACATCAGCCTGAAGGCCGATGCAGGAGACGACACGATGAATTCCAGAATGCAGAAAGGCGAAACTGCCGGGCAGGAAATCCCCAACACCAGCCATAGGGAGTGGCTTGAGTCGCACGAAGCGGGCTATCACAAGGCCATGGGCAACCGGCAGGTGCAGATGATTGCCATTGGCGGTGCGATTGGCACGGGCCTTTTTCTTGGCGCCGGTGCGCGCCTTCAGATGGCGGGCCCCGCACTCGCTGTTGTTTACCTCGTATGCGGTGCATTTTCGTTTCTGATCCTGCGCGCGCTTGGCGAGCTCGTGATGCATCGGCCAAGCAGTGGCAGCTTCGTGTCGTATGCGCGCGAATTCCTCGGCGAGAGGGCGTCCTTCGTGGCCGGCTGGATGTATTTCTTGAACTGGGCCATGACCGGCATCGTCGACATCACTGCTGTCGCGCTGTATATGCACTACTGGAGCGCATTTAGCGTGGTGCCCCAATGGGTGTTCGCGCTGATCGCACTGTGCCTGGTCGCCGGCATGAATCTGATCGGCGTGAAATGGTTCGCCGAGATGGAGTTCTGGTTCGCGTTGATCAAGGTTGCAGCGATCGTGATCTTCCTTGTCGTCGGAAGCGCGATCCTGGGTAGCGGTGGTCAAGTCGCGGGGCACGCGACCGGCATACATCTGATTACCAGCAATGGCGGTTTCTTTCCGCACGGATTAATGCCGGCCCTCGTGCTAGTGCAAGGCGTCGTGTTCGCCTTCGCCGGCGTCGAACTTGTGGGTACCGCCGCAGGCGAGTGCAAGGATGCACACGCGGTTCTGCCGCGCGCGATTAACCGGGTGATTTGGCGCATCGCGCTGTTCTACGTCGCGTCGGTCGCGTTGCTGGTCTGCCTGATGCCGTGGAGCGCGTATAAGGCCGGACAGAGCCCGTTCGTGGCTTTCTTCGGTGCACTCGGCGTGCCGGGAATCGGCTCGGTGATGAACATCGTTGTACTGTCGGCGGCGCTGTCTAGCCTCAACTCAGGGCTGTATTCGACCGGCCGCGTGCTGCACTCGCTGTCGATGGGAGGCTCCGCGCCGAAATTCTTTGCGCGGATGAGCGCGCAGTCGGTGCCGTACACGGGGATCATCGTGACGGTTGGCATCTACGTAATCGGCGTGGTGCTGAACTACCTGGTTCCGTCGAGCGTCTTCGAACTCGTGCTCAACGTCGCATCACTCGGCATTATCAGTACCTGGGGCTTTATTGTCGTCTGCCAGATAAAGTTCCGCGCGGCGGTCGAGCGCGGCGAGGCGAAAGACGTGACGTTCCGGATGCCCGGTGCGCCGTTCACGTCGTGGCTCACGCTGCTGTTTTTGCTGGGCGTTCTTGTTCTGATGGCGTTTGATTATCCGAACGGAACCTGGACTGTCGCATCGATTCCGGTCGTCGCGGTCTTGCTCATCATCGGCTGGAAGACAATGTGTGCACGGGCACGCCGCGCCGTGCTCACGCCGACGATTCCGTCGATCGCACTCACGCAGAACGTGCTGGAGACCGACGAGGACTGAGAGGCATTCCGGTGCGGGCCACGGCCGCGCACCGACTCGCGGCACGGCGACAGGTTGTTGAAACGTCCGGACGGCTTCCAAAGGCGATCATAATGAACACGCGTATGAACAACAGCGAGCCCAATGTGGAATGGGAGCGCGCGCTACTGGACTCACGCAACGATTGCTTTCTGCATCCCGGCCCCACCAAAGCGCATGAAGTTGGCAGTAACGAGTGACTTGCGCTGGCTCTCGCCGATCGACTGACCGCTTGGAGAAGAGGAGCCGCCATCTCAATGGCTCGGTACCGGATCAAACGAAGGTCCGTTCCTGGCCGATCGCAGACTGTCGATCTGCTCTAGATTGTAGGGCGAGATCGATCATCCCGGTATCTTCCCACTCACCGCGCGCTTGGCATCACGGACGCGCGACTTGAGGTCTGACGAGCGGTCGGCCGGCAGCAAAAAGGCCGCCGCGCACTTCGGCACGGCAGCTTTTTTCGCCCCTGCGACGGAGCGGCGGCCCCTGGCGCCCTCTGAGCGGCAGGCCCGGCAAGGACACGCCACAGGTGCGCGGGCACTGGTGAGTCTGCCGACGCGTGCCAAGGGCCGCGCCTCGGGGCCGGATTAGTCACGGCAGAGGCCGGCGAGTACCCGGCGCGCGCAGTTGTGACCCGCCCCACCTGCTCGCAAAAACGAACGCTTTTTATGCACTCATGCGCGCGGCGTCCGGCGCCGCCTAGTGCGGCCCGCGCGCCAGGCGACAGGCCGATTCTTCTATGCAGTTTTATGCGCCTTGGTTATGCAGTCTCGCCTTTACCCTGGTCCGGCAAGGAGGTCATCGTAGACAAAGCAGCAAGGCGGACGAGCGCGTCCAGACGTTGTGCGTCAGCCAAATAGCCCTCGTCTACCTCTCCTACGCCAAGTTCGACCATTAGGCAACGCCACAAGTCGAACGCCCCGATGGCAGCTCCAAGGTGTATGTCGGCCGCGTGGCTGCCACGCGGCCGCGATGCGGCTTCGGTGAGGTGATGCTGAATTTCACGTTCAGCGCAGGCAGTGACCTGCACATAGCTGATAGGTGTTTCCATCACGCGCTAACTCCTAGTGGGCCGTAGTAGGCGTGGGCAGCCCAGAAACCCACGGTTATATTACGCGCTCGATATCGGCCCCAGTTGTTAGCAAAAGTAATGCTCGTATGCAGTGGCTGCGGGCAATCTGTGCCGCCAGACTCCGGCCGGGGTTAGTCGCCCGTGCCTCCTGAATACATCACACGGCGTCATGAACTGATGAAGTGGTTTGGGATGAGTCAGCGGACGGTCTTCGGCGCGGATTCGGCGAGTTTCTGGACCCTTCGAGAGGTGTCGGTAACGAGCGCCTGAGAGACCAACGGGACGAGGCGCTGTCAGCTCACGCTGCTGTCGGCGTCGCCGGGCAGGTGTTGGCGGCGTTGGTGCTGTACCTTGAAAACGGACTCCTCGAGTATCCGTCGTAGTTCGGCAAGCACTGCCGCCACGCGGGAATCGGATGCGGCCTCGGCTTCGGTACGGTCGCGCTTGCTTGCACGTCTTGCGAGACTCTTGGATTCTCGATCGTATAGGCGCCGGAGTTCGTCCACTAACTCCGTATATTCAACACCGATAGCGGACACACGCACGAACTTGCTAGCAAGTTCCTCATTGAGGCGTTCGGTAACGCCAGCCTGCTTACCAGTCTTCGAAACCATTGTCTATTTCTCCGTCGATTCAGTCGGGTATCGAACAGTCTCGCGTTCCTGCTCACCAATCCTAGACGGAAAACATCGCGGCCGGCAGCCGCTTCTCCGGCACGGGGAAAATCGACCGTACCGAAGGGTATTCTCGGCAATTTCGACCGGTTGCGTTCGCTGTGCATAATGACCGCTCACGCGACTTCGGCATCGAGCGGTCAGGTGCCCCGGAAAACCTGCTGATGAAAGCCCGCCTCGCGAGTGCGTGCCGAGCGCGCGAGCGGCGTATGGGGAAAGTCGGTGGTCGTGTGAGCCTATCCTCGTTTCATTGCGCCGCCGGCAGCTTTGCCGTCTTGTGAAGCTCGACCCAGTAGTCGGGGAGCTCGTCGCCGGCCACGTTGAAGCGCGGGAGTCATGCTTCGCTCGCGATCTTCGTACTGAGAAGGGGAGCGGTGCTGCTGACGTGCCATCCCGCAGCCTGTCGATCGTATCAACGACGACGGGGCGCAGAGTCCGGTTCAGCAGGACAAATGCCGCTGGCGGCTCCGGCGGGTGTCCTGCGCCAACCGACGCGCCGGTTTGAGGTTCCACGCCTGCCTGAATCAGCAGGCCGCCATCGCCGAACGCAGACTTTCGATACCAGTCCGGGGGAGCGCCATTCCGTCTGCTCTGCCAGCGTGGCGCACGAGATCGGCATCGATCACGGTCAGCCAGTCGACCGTCGTCAGCTTGTCGGTCAGGTCACGCACGTACGTGCGCGGTGGGCTGCCGACGTCGACCCCGGCCCCATACTGCTGCGCCCTTAAATACTCGCTCGCTTCATTCGGCTCCCGTCCCATCGGCGGCAGGTTGACCGCGTAACCGGCATGTCCGTGTACTGGCCGCAACCATTCCGCAAACTCGGCGAGCAGCGCTGTGGGGACTGCCAGGACCGAGGTTGCAGCAATGACCAAAAAATCATGAACCCGCGTACCCGGTACTCCCCGCGGAGGTGGACGAGGCGGAATTGAGAACTATGTATCTGTTGCTCGGCGACGGCAACCCGCTAACTCCCGTCGATAGCCGGAGCCCTTGGCTCATTTGGGTACACCGTAACGGGCCATGCGGCGGGTCGCTTGCGCATGGATCAACAGGATCAACCGTAAATTTGATCCATGATAGAATTGATCCATCAATTCAAATGATCCACTCAAATCATGCGCAAACTCTATTACGGGCGGATTTCCACCACGGACGGCCAGTCCGCTGCGAGCCAGTACGAGGACGCTCGCGCCCACGGCGTGCAGGACAATGACGTTTTCATTGACGAGGGCGTGAGCGGCTATCACGTTGCCCCTGATGCGCGGGAGCAGTGGCGCAGAGCTGAACACGATCTGCGCCACGGCGGCATGCTCATTGTGCGCTGGCTCGACCGGATCAGCCGTCGCTATGACGAGTTGCACGCGACCATGCGCCGACTGATGGAACTGGGTGTGCGGGTCGAATGCACGCTCAACGGCATGGTGTTCGACGGGAAGGCAAAAGATCCCATCGAGAAAGCGACGCGCGACGCGATCCTCGCATTCATGGCTGCGCAGGGCGAAGCCGACTATCTGAACCGCGCCGAGATGCAGCGGCGCGGCGTGGCAATCGCGAAAGCCGAAGGAAAGTACAAGGGGCGCACGCGCTCACACGACTACGCGGCGATCAACGCATGGCGAGCGGAGCGCGGCGCGAGCATTCGGGAAACCGCCGAAAAGTTCGGCGTTGGAACGGCTACAGTCAAGAGAGCCTGCTCCGAAGGCAGGAAAGACGCATAAAGAGGGGCGTTACGTCGCTGCAGGAGCTACAGCAATTCGTTGTTGAACTCGTTCACGAATTTGTTGATAGACAGGAACATCGATACCTTCCGCCACCTCCAACGAGACGCAGAGCGCAAAGTCCACGGGCTCGGTCAATCGCCCGGCGTCGGCCAAACAGTTTACCCGCACTACCAAGTCCTGATCGGCAACAATCGGAATCGCGCCCCCGCCTTCAAATATCTCATGTTGAAGCGTCCCCATCCGGGCTTGTCTAGCCTCTACGTCAATTCGTTCGAGTCTCAGCGGATCGGCGGGTAGATCGACCCATAGCCGGGCAGTTCGGTAGTGGGAATGACGTGGATTCACCGGAGACAGCCATGCGAGGGTCACGGTCAGCCGTCTCATCACAACACGCGCGTTTAGTGCTTCCGGAAGCGGAACGCGAAACTCCAACGCCTTTTCGTTGCGCAGCTGGCCTACCCCGAGGAGGGTCGCGCGCTGTTCGGTGCATGTCAGCGCACGGACAATATCTGCCGTGCCGTAACCGATGTAGCGACTTACCAAGCGCCTCTGCGCGTGCCAATGGTCAACGTCCGGTCGGGCGCTAAGTATGGGATTCCCGAGATCATGCCAGCGGGCCCCGTGCGCAAGAAGAGCCTTGATCAAAACGGCATCGAAGCGCGACGGCAACGCGGTTGCGTCGGCTGCTCGCAACTGCTCAATAATCGAATGCGCGAGAGCAGCCCCCCTTGTACCCAACGCAGCCGCGTTACTGGTACCCCTCGTATAAGCAGTTTCGCCAGCCTCTCCTGGCAGAGCCGTACGTTGTCCAGGAGCCCGCGGAGTCCGCCAGTAACCCGTGACTTCAGTCTCGTTTGGCAAAGACAACGGGCGTTCTCCATACAATCCGCGGCCGCCGGGCAGCAAGATGTCAGGTTTTACAGATCGTCGATACCCCGGACCAATCGAAGAATACGGCGCGACACCTTGCTGCGGGAATAACGTGTAGCGAGTGGGAATGCCTGGGAAATTTGCGTGGTCGCTATAGCTCGCGCCTACCGTTAACGCGTTAACCGACTCTGCTGGCGAAATCAGCCTGCGATGACCATCGGCCCTAAGCAAAGCGTTCATGGCGGCCGATTCCCGCGCTGCTGGCGCGGTATCCGAGAGCGTCCCCCGGGGTATGTCGAGTACGAGATCGTCCGCTCGATTTCCAGTACTGACGACGAAAAGCACCCGGTAGCGATACGCCAGCCAATCTATGAGCCGCGCCCAAGGCGATAGCGCACCGTTAAAGGGGCGCGTACCATCACCAACAGACAGGTTAATTACCTTGACGGTCGGAGCCGAAGCGGCAGCAATCGGCGAGCTTTCAAACATGCGCCGCACCGCTTCATGAACAACGTCAATCAATAGCCGGTCGCCTGGAGTGCGCTCTTCCCTTAGTTCGCCGTCCGGATGCGCGGCACCATCTGGGCGCAAAATTGGCCGCACGTAAATCGGATTTGGCAGCGCAATGGACCCAGAGTCGAGATCGCCCCATACAATAAGGGAAGCCATTGCCGTTCCATGCAACCGCTCATTCACTGAGTAATCCGCAGCCCAACCGTCCGGGTCATCGATCTGCACCCGCCCCTGTAACCGGGGATGATTTTCCATCGGGAGTCCGTCGAGCAAGGCGACTACAGGTGTCCCAAAGGTTTGAGTGGCTGGCAAGCGGGTATCGGGGACGCGCGTGTCGACGTCAATACCGACGGAGTAGCTTTGGCCCTGAGGGCGCAAAAACATCACGCGCTCCGATATCAGCAGAGGCGAACGCGCATCGTTCAGCAGCAGCTGCACGCTTGCCGCTGGCATTTCCACTAAGAAACCGTGATAGGCGATATCTGAAATCAGGCGCGCGCTCAATATCGTCCCGTTCATTTCCCGAACGACGGCGCGAACCTCCTCCGCGGCCTGCGCATTTTTGGTCGCGGACTGGAAACACCAAGCTTCTACCTCAAACCGAATGGTCTGAGCGTCGTGTGCAAGCCGCTCCTCCCAGATATGCCGGAGGCTCGCGTCCAGTCGGTCCGCTGGTCCCCAAAACCGCACGTCTCGGAGGTGTGCGAACAACTGCTTCCACGCACTAAGTCCGTCCCCAAGGTTCGCTGAACGATCTTCCTGATAGCGAGTCCATAGCCGCACCAGCTCGTCGAGCGCCTGACGGTTCGTACCAACCAAGAACAGCTTTCCCTTGATCGTTCGATCATGGTCGTCCGTATGGTAGAAGTCCTCGTCCGGGGCGAACTCAACGTCCAGCATACCGGTTAGCCATTCCATACCGGTAACACGTTGAGCCGTTGAAATAAAGTCGTTGATGCTGCCAACGGTTTCGAACACGACGACCAAATCCGGGTCATCGTTCAACACGGCAGCTTGCAGTTCCAATCGGCGGGCCGCAAATGCCTCCTGTAGCGACTGAAACTTCGGTGTCAGTCTTTGCCCTTGACGTGGGCCGCCGGGCACATGCAAAGTGGGCGGAACCGATGATCCTGATTCTCGCCGAATCGGAGCTGGTCTTGGAAAGAGAAGTAACGGAAGCGGTCCCGTACTCATGTGGTCGCGTTGTTTTTAATAGCTTTAGGCTACTCGCCAGAAAGGCGATGCGCCCATTGCTCGATTCGCGTCGCCACAATGTCCTTGATATTAGCAGATGGTAAAGAAAGTACGTAACGCCTATGTACGTCTTGGCAAAACTGCTCCAACTCTGAAAAGCTATTCGCTTTCAGGCGCGTGGCTAGCGTTTTAGGCGACACGCCTAACGATGTACCGATCCGCTCTTGAAATTTCTCGAACCATGCGGTGCGCTGGGCGTGCGTCGGTACGGGCAACTCCAAACGCAACTGGAAGCGACGCCATACCGCGCGATCTAATAGCTCAGCATGGTTCGTCGCAGTGACGACAACTACATGGCTAGGTAGGGCGTCGATTTGCAGCAGCAAGGAGCTGACTACGCGCTTGATCTCGCCGGTTTCGTGCGTGTCTCCGCGCTCTTTTCCTAGCGTATCGAACTCATCAAAAAACAGCACGCAATTGTGAGTTCTGGTGAAGTCGAAAAGCCGTTTGAGGCGACCGCTCGTTTCCCCTAAAAAGCTCCCCACCACGGCCTCATAACGAACGACAAAGAGCGGGACCATCAGCTCGTATGCGATAGCTTCGGCGAGCGTAGTCTTTCCATTCCCGGGCGGGCCGGAAAGAAGCACGCGATGTCGCGGTTCAAGTCCGTACGAGCGGAGGAGATCACGACGATGTTGCTCTTCTACTAGCTCACGTGCAGCCCGCTCCACATCCTCGGGCAAAAGCATTGCTTCTAGCGGACGACGCGGGTCGATTTCGTACAGCAGGCCGCCGTGACCACCATCAAAGCTGCGAATAACCTCTGCCCCGCGCTGCGGCGTCACAGCAGCGCGCAAGTTCTCTTCCAATTTGTCAGCAAGCTGCGTGTGCCGTTTGGCGCGCTCATCAGCAGCCAAGGCTTCGACCGTCGAGCGGAAAAGCTTTTGATCGCCCTGGGTGCCTGCGCGGACAAGGTTGACGAGGAGATCGGCCCGGGCCATGACCATGTATATAGAGGTGGATGCTTTATCGAGTATACCGGAGTGCGTCCGTTCCTAGGCTCTGTCCTGAGGCAACCAACGATTCGAGTCGCAGATCAACCGGGCGCACGAAAAACCGGTACGGCGTGGCGAGCAGCGCGACTACGGGCCGCGCCATCGCGATGACCCATTTGATAGTCAATCTGTGGGTCAAAAAACAAAAAGCCCTGCAACTCATTGATTTTGCAGGGCTTTTCCGCCATATCTGGCGGAGAGAGGGGGATTCGAACCCCCGATAGGCGATTAACCTATACACGCTTTCCAGGCGTGCGACTTAAACCACTCATCCATCTCTCCGGAAGACCGAGAGTATAGCAAACTCTGGCGGCAGCCCGCCACTCCCTTCCGCGTCGGTCAGAAATCCGTCGTCATCGACAGCCACACCGAGCGCGGGTCGCCCTGCGTCAGGTATCCGCCGATCGTCGACGACCAGTACGACTTGTTCGCGACGTTGCGCACGGTCGCGCGCAACGTCGTCTTCTTGCCGAACACGTTTGTCGCGTAGCGCGCGCCGAGGTCGAAGCGATCCCACGCCTGGATCGACATCGTGTTCGCGACGTCCAGGTACTGCGGCCCCGTATGGAGCCAGCGCGCGGTCAGCGTGAGCCCGCGCAGCATCGGCACGTCGTATTCGGCGCCCGCGTTGAGCAGGAACGACGGCACGCCGATCGGCCGGTGGCCGTCGTTCGCGCCGCCCGCCGTGTTCTGCAGCGTCGCGTTGAGGTACGTCGCGCCGGCGATCAGCCGCACACCTTTCCACGGCTCGCCGTACACGGCCGTCTCGATGCCGCGGTGCCGCTGCGTGCCGTCGGCGCCGAACAGGTTCGTCGCCGGATCGGTGTACGCCATCGGCTTCTCGATCTGGAACAGCGCAAGCGACGCACCGTACTTGTCGGTGTCGTAGCGGATGCCGGCTTCATATTGCTTCGACCGGTACGGCGACAGCGCCTGGCCTGCGTTGCGCGCGGTGTTCGGCGCGATCTCGCCCTGGGCGAGCGCTTCGCTGCGGTTCGCGAAGATCGACACGTTGCGCCACGGCTTCACGACGAGACCGAACACGGGCGTCGTGATCGCGTCGCTGTAGACGCCCGTGACCGCGCCCGTGTAGCTGAAGTTGTCGACCGAAATCGACTGGCGGCGCGCGCCGATCGTGAACAGCACGCGGTCGTCGAGGAAGCCGAGCGTATCGGACACCGCGAGGCTGCGCAGCCAGGTCTTCGTGACCGTGCCCGGATCGTTCATGTCGCCGCCCGTGTAGGCCGTCGGCGGGGACGCGATCGGCGCGGGATCGTAGAGCGTCGTCGGGAACGCGTTCGACATCGTGTACGCGGACTGGCTATCGATGCGGATGAACGACGCGCCGGCCGTCACGAAGTGCGACACGGGGCCGGTCGTGAAGCGGCCGCGCACGCCGGCCTCGGCCGACTGTGCATCTTCCTTGTGCGGCACGCTCAGGCGCGAGCCGGTCGTGCCGGACGACGAGTAGGTCGGCGTGTAATAGTCGCCATGCTCGTTCGTATGGCGTGCGCCGGCCGATACGTAGGCCGTCCACGCAGGCAGGAAGTCGTACTCGGCGTGCACGATGCCGACCGTGTCCTCGAGTTCGCTGAAGCTCCACGGTTGCGCATAGTTGTGCGTCGCGGACGGCACGGCGGGCAACTGATCGCCGCTGACGAGCACGACCGGGCGGCCGTTGTCGATCCGCTGTCGCTGATACAGGAAGTCGCCGGACAGGCGCAGCTTGTCGCCGCGCCAGTCGAGCGACACCGCCGTCACGTTGCTGCGGCGGCGCTCGTCGTCGACGGCCGTGTCGCCGCCGCTGATCGACTGGTTCACGCGCACGCCGAACTGGCCTTCGCTGCCGAAGCGGCGGCCGATGTCGACATGCGTGCCGAGCGAACCGGACGTGGCGCCGTCGACGGTGACGCGTGTGAGCGGCTTGTCGTCCGCACGCTTCAGTTGCAGGTTCACGCCGCCGCCGACCGCCGAGCCGTTCGGCGACGCCCCGTTCAGGAAGGCATTCGCGCCCTTGAACACGTCGACGCGCTCGACCGCATCGGTCTGGACGAGTTGCCGCGGCGTGACGCCGTACAGGCCGTTGAGCGACACGTCGTCACCGGCAAGCTCGAAACCGCGGATGACGAATACCTGCGAGAAGTTGCCGTAGCCGGAGGCACTGCGCACGGCCGGGTCGTTGTCGAGTACGTCGGCGAGCGTGCGCGCCTGCTGGTCCTCGATCAGTTTCGACGTATAGGTGGTCATGCTGAACGGTACGTCGCTCGCCTTTTGCCGGCCGAGCACGCCGAAATCCGCGCCGCGCGCGACCTGGCCGCCGGCGTAGGTCGGTGCGAGGTCGCCGGGCAGCGGCTCGGCCGCACCGGTCACGTTGATCGACGGCAGCATGGCGGCATCGGACGCGGCATTGGCGTTGGCGGCAGCGGAAGTCGCCTGCTGGGCCCGTGCGGCGGCCGGGAAGGTGCAGGCGAGCGCAATGCCGAAGGCAATCGGCGTGAGACGCCGGACGGGTAACGAAAGTGTCGACATGGGACGCAAATCGGGTGTAGTCGGTGATCCATCCCAGGGCGGCAAGTCGGAATCCGGGCGGCGTGACGCGTCCGTACTGTCGCGGACGTTTTTTATCGAGCGGCGGAGTCTAACGTAAACGAGAATCATTGTCGTTTACGTTGGATTCAACCCACTATTTGAGATAACTGGGCGTTCGCGGGCGACGGTGTACGACCGCCGAGCGGCGTCGGAACGGACTCTACGGTTTCGCGCGGGCCCTCGCGAGTCTGCTATCTTCCCGGGCATCTCATCGCTTTCCCCGCCGATTCTCCATGACCGACCGCATCGTCGCCGCCTTCGATTTCGACGGCACCATCACGACCACCGACAGCTTTCGCCATTTCGTCCGCCAGGCGGTCGGCACGCCGCGTTTCGCGTGGGCCGGGCTGCGCGCGCTGCCGTGGATCGTCGCGATGAAGGTCGGGCTGCTGTCGCGCGGCGACGCGAAGGCGAAGTTCGCGTCGTTCGCGTTCGGGCCGATCCGCGAAGATGCACTCGATGCGCACGCGCGCACCTTCGTTGACGGTTATCTGCCGCGCCTCGTGCGTCCGGAAATGCTCGAGCGCATCCGCGAGCATCGCGCGCGTGGGCATGAAGTCGTGCTGGTCAGCGCATCGCCGTCGCTGTATCTGGAGAAGTGGGCGAAGACGGCCGGCTTCGACGCGGTGCTCGCGACGCGGCTCGCGTTCGAGCGCGGCGTCTTCATCGGGCGCCTCGACGGCGAGAACTGCTGGGGGCCGCAGAAGGTCGTGCGGCTGCGCGGATGGTGGGGCAACCGGCCGCCGCAGCAGTTGTTCGCGTATGGCGACAGTCGCGGCGACAAGGAAATGGCCGAGCTCGCGAACTGGTCGTGGATTCGCGGGCAGGGGCCGATGCCGCCGATCGACGCTTGATGCGGCGCTGATGCGGCGCGCCGCCGCCGTTACGCGTCGGCCTGCGCGTGGTGCGTGCGGCGAGACGGACGATAGCCGCCCCAGCGATTCGCACGGGCGAAGGTGCCGACGTCGTTGAAGCGCACGCCGACTTCGCGCAGCGCCGCATGCGCACGGCGCACGGTGAGTTGCCGGATGTAGAACGGATCGCGCACCACGAAGTGATGGATCGCGTGCGTGCTGCCGAAATTGAAGCAGAACAGCTGGAACGGCAGTATCCACCACGGGTTCAGCACCTGCGTCTGCTGGATCACGTTGCGCGAATCGATGTCGCCGAAATAGTGTATGTTCGAGCTGACGAAGTTGATGCAGAAGCTGCGTACGAAGTTCGGCCCGAGCCACACCACCGCCAGGAAATCGACGACGCTCATCACGCGCTCGACGGCGGCGGGCACCGTCACCGCGACATCAAGCGCATGCAGCGCGAACAGGCCGACGTGATAGACGATGAACGCGTGCCACAGCGTGTAGTACAGGTGACCGATCGGCATGTACGACGACAGCTGCTCGATGCGCAACTGCAGGCGTTCGGACGGGTCCTGCACCGGCTGAGCGGCCACGTACTGCTTCACCTTGCGGCGCATCGCGGCCGGCCGCAGCACGACGGCGAGCATGCCGTCCGCGATCATCAGCAGGCGCTTCACGCCCCAGCGCTCGCCGTTGGTGATGCCGAATTCCTCCAGATCCGATTCGCCGCCCGACACCTTGTGGTGATGCAGGTGCATGCGTCGCCGCGTCCACGGGTTGATCGTGCCGGGCCGCGTGAGCCAGCACAGCGCCATCATCAGGTGATACGCCCACGGCGTCTTCTTGAAGTACATCAGGTGGATCAGGTCGTGCTCGAGCTCGTGGATCAGCGACGTGATGAACGCGGCGAGCGGCAGCGCGACGTACCACGCGATCGCGCCACGCGCATACAGCCATGCGATCGCGAGCATCGCGCTCACCGACACGGCCATCACGGTCGCGCCGACGAGGTTCTGGCGGTCGAGCAGCGGAAAGCCTGCGCGGATCGCGTCGCTCGCGGCGTTCACTTCGCGGCGGACGTACGCGACCCTGTCGGCGTCGTGGCGAAAGGCGGTTCGTGCGGGTTGGCTCATCGACCGGAATCCGTGCGGAAAGAGTGGGGCGCAATGCCGATGTGACAAGCATAGGCGCGTGCCGGAACGCAGGCGAGGGCCGTCGGTGCCAAGGGTGGTGTCATTTCGGGCCACGTTGGCCGACGCGCGGGCGCCTGAGCGGAGGTCGGCCCGCTAGAGTGCCACCGTGGTGTTATGGCGGGCCAGCGACGCTACAATCCGCCGAAACCGCTCCGGAGTTCGCCGCATGGCCTTGTCCGTTCCGGATGCCGCGCGCCAGTTGAACAAGGCGACGGTGTCGTCCGCGTATGCGCTGTTCATGCTGATGCTGGCCGAGGAGCGCGGCATCGACGGTGGCCGCATTCTCGCCGGCTCGGGCGTCGCGCGCGACCGGCTCGCGCAGCCCGATGCGCGCATCACGCCGCTGCAGCAGGCGGCGATCGTGTTCAACCTGCTCGACGCGACCGACGATCCGTCGATCGCGATCGAGATCGGCCTGCGCAGCAGCCTGACGAAAGCGGGGCTGATCGGCTTCGGGCTGATGAGCTGCGCGACGCTCGGCGAGGCGATCGCGCTCGGCATCCGCTACCTGCCGACGCGCGTGCCTTTTTTCTCGGTGCGGCTCGCGCAGCTCGACGGCATCGTCGACATCGACGTGCTCGAAGCGTTTCCGCTCGGCCGGCTGCGCCAGTTCGCGGTGGAAAATTTTCTGGTAGAAACCGCGATCCTGTTCAATTCGCTGCTGTATCCGACGCCGGGACGCACGCTGCAGTCGCGTGCCGAGCTCCATTTCGAATGGCCGGAGCCGCCGTGGTTCGAGCGTTATCGTGCGCGGCTGCCGCGCTGCCATTTCGACGCGAGCGCGAACCGCATCCGCTGCGACGCCGCGTTGCTCGACGAGCCGATCGGCACCGCGAACGCGCAGACCGCGCAGATGATCGTCCAGCAGTGCGAGGCCGAACTCGCGCGGCTCGGCTATGCGGAGAGCATCGTCGAGCGCGTGCGCAACCTGCTGATCTGCGGGGAGGGCGGCTATCCGTCGGTCGACGACGTCGCGCGCGAGTTGCATGTATCGGCGCGTACGCTGAAGCGCAAGCTCGCCGAATACGGCGCGACCTATTCGGCGCTGCTCGACGAGATCCGGCTGCGCGACGCGCTGCGGCTGCTCGAAGGCACGCGGCTGCCGGTCGACGAGATCGCCGCGCGCGTCGGCTATACCGACCGCGCGAATTTCACGCGCGCGTTCAAGCGCTGGACGGGCGTGGCGCCGAGCGCGCGGCGCTGAACGTCGCCCCCGCATCGGCTTGCCGGTCCTCGCGCAGGCGCGGATGCTTTTTCAAACCTTCAAGCTTTCAGACAATCGCGATCCAGTTCGCACCGCGGCCGCCCGGCACGCGCGTGTGCAGCGACAGCGTGCCGTCGTCCGGTGCGATCGCATACACGGCCACGTGCTCCGACTGCTCGCCGCAGGCGACGAGCCAGCGCCCCGACGGATCGATCGCGAAGCCGCGCGGCTGGGTCTCGGTGGGCGTCGCGTGGGTGGGCTCGAACGTGCCGTCTTCGTTGCGGCGGTAGCCGAGCAACCGGCTCGACGTGCGCTCGCTGACGTACGCGAAGCGCTCGTCGGGCGTCAGGTGCAGATCGGCGGCCCACACGGACGGCTGGGTCGGGGCGGGCGGGCGCGCATGGCCTTGCGCGAGTTCGGCGACGGCCGGATGGCGCGCGCTCACGTGCGGATCGCCGAGCCGGCCGGTGTCGGTGTCGCGGGCGAAGGTCGCGAGCGTTCCCTGGAATTCGCTGACGACGACGAGCGTGCGGCCGTCATCCGCGAACCACAGGTGACGCGGGCCGAAGCCGGCCGGCACGCGCGTGTCGCCGTGCTCGACCGCGCGCAGGCCAGCGGCGTCCTCGACGAGCGCGAAGCCGAACACGCGGTCCGAGCCGAGCGAGCTGACGTACGCGAAACGGTTGTCCGGCGACACGATCACCGCGTGCGCGTTCGCGATGCCGCTCGCGACTTGCAGCGGCGTGCCGTCGCCGTCGCGCACGCGGGCGGCGTCGTAGAGGCTCAGCGAATTCCCGCCGTACGACGCGCCGAGCAGCCAGCGGCCGCTGCGGTCGAGCGACAGGTACGCATGGCTCGCGTCGATCGCGGTCGTGCCGATGCGTGCGAGCGCGCCCGTGGCGGCGGCGACGCGGAACGCGACGATCGTCGGCTGCTCGCCGCGCGTCGCGACGTAGAGCCGCGCGCGGTCGGCCTGCACGGCGATCGGCATCGCGACGTCGGCGGCCGGATAGCGGGCGAGCGGCGCGAGCGTGCCGTCGCCGGCGAGGGAGAACGTGGCGAGGTCGCCGTCGACGGCATTCGAGACGACGACGGTCGGGCGGTCAGTGTTCGGCATGGCGGAGCATCGAGGCGTGCGAGAAAGTTTCGTCGGCCGGCTGGCCGCGCGGCGGATCGCTGCGCCGGTGCGTGCGCGCGAACAGCGCGACGACCGCGGCGACGAGCGAAGCGATCGCGAGCGCATACAGCCCGCCCGTGATCGAACCCGTATGTTGCTTCAGATAGCCGAAGGCCGTCGGCGCGACGAAACCGCCGAGGTTGCCGACCGAGTTGATCAGCGCGATTACGGCCGCGGCCACCCGTGTGTCGAGATAGCCCTGCGGAATCGGCCAGAACAGCGACGACGCGGCCTTGAAGCCGAGCGCGGCGAAGCAGATCGACGCGAACGACCAGACCGGATCATGCGACGTCGACGCGAACAGCCCGCACGCGGCCAGCACGAGCGCGCACGCCAGCCAGCGCTGCGGATGCTTCCACTTCGACGACAGCACCGCGAAGCCGTACATCGCGCCGATCGCGATCATCCACGGAATCGTGTTGTACAGGCCGACCTGGAAATCGGTGAGGCCACCCATCTTGCGGATGATGGTCGGCAGCCAGAACGTGGCCGCGTAGATCGTCAACTGGATCGAGAAGTACAGGAAGCAGAACAGCATGATCTGCGGATCGCGCAGCAGCGTGGTGGCGCGCACCGGCACGTTCGAGCGGACGTCGCGCGTCGCGCGCTCCTCGTCGAGCGCGTTCTGCAGCGCCGTGCGTTCTTCGGCGGTGAGCCACGTCGCATCGCGGATATGCGATTTCAGCAGCAGCCAGCTCGCGCCGCACAGCGCGACCGAGAATAGCCCTTCGATCAGGAACATCCATTGCCAGCCTTCGAGGCCGAAGCCGCGGATCGACAGCAGCGCGCCGGTGACGGGCCCGGACAGCACCGACGCGAACGCGGAGCCGCCGAGGAAGATCGCCATCGCCTTGCCGCGTTCCTGCGGCGGCAGCCATTGCGACAGGTACAGCACGACGCCGGGGAAGAAGCCGGCCTCTGCCGCGCCGAGCAGGAAGCGCAGCGCGTAGAACGACGTGTCGTTCCACACGAACGCCATCGCGGCCGCGACGATGCCCCACGTCGCCATGATCCGCGCGAGCCAGATGCGCGCGCCGTAGCGCTGCATCAGCAGGTTCGACGGCACTTCGAACAGCGCGTAGCCGACGAAGAACAGCCCGGCGCCGAGCCCGTACGCGGCCGCGCCGATGCCGATCGACGCTTCGAGATGGCGATCGACGAAGCCGACGTTCACGCGGTCGATGTAGTTCGCGATGAACATGATCAGCACGAGCGGCAGCACGTGCCATTTCACTTTCGAGACGGCGGACGCGAGCGGGTCGCGGCCGGGCAGGGCGGACGAGGGCGGGTTCAAGGATGTCTCCGGTCGGGCGACGGCGGACGGGGCGGCGGCCCGCGTTGGCGTCTGGATGCCGATTCAATGTAGTACGTCGTCGTATGACATGGTACGCCGATGGACCGAGGATGACGTCACGGGTTTACCCGGAAATATCCCGCATTCTGAATAAATCTCGGGAGAGGAAGCGAACGTTTTCACATCTGATGACGTATGACATGGAGCGATGCTGCGTCCGTCGGCGGTCCTTGGGGGCGGCGTGAAATCCGTGGTCGAGGCGCCGCATTCATTCGTGCGTGGTCGATTTCCGGAGCCGGTGGAGAAAACTGACCTCGACGGGGCGGCGCTCGATACCCGTGTGTTTCACACGCTGGTGCGCATGAAGGCGTGCCGCACATGGAGCGGCGGCACCGCGATCGTTATGAACGACACGGAGGCACCCCACAAGCCGTTTGCGGGGGAGGGCGGCTCCGCTCAATTGAGTTGAAGAACGCGCTCGCGGTTACGGCAAAATACCGGGCACGCGAACTCGCCGTGCACGCCACGCGATGCAAACGGCGGCGATTTCATGCCTTGACGATGGAGCAACGGATCATGCAGGACAACCAGTACGCGCGGCACGTCTTCGCGTTCAATGGCGACGCGGACGGCCTGTGCGCGCTTCAGCAACTGCGGCTCGCCGAACGCGTGCACGGCACGCTCGTGACCGGCGTGAAGCGCGACATCCGGCTGCTCGAGCGCATCGACGCGGGTGCGGGCGACATCGTCACCGTGCTCGACGTGTCGCACGACCAGAACCGCGACGCGTGCGCGCGGTTGCTGCGCGACGGCGCGACGGTTCGTTACTTCGACCATCACTTTGCCGGGGAACTGCCCGACCATCCGCACTTCGACGCGCATATCGACATGGCGGCCGACGTCTGTACGAGCGCGATCGTGAACGGCTATCTCGGCGGCCGGTACGTGCGCTGGGCGATCGTCGCCGCCTATGGCGACGAACTGCCGGCGCTCGGCGATGCGCTGGCGCGCGAGCATGGCGTCGACGAAGCCGAGCGCTGCATGCTCGCCGAACTCGGGCGCTATCTGAACTACAACGCATACGGCGAGTGCGTCGGCGATCTGCATTTCGATCCGGCGACGCTCGCGGACGCGATGCTGCCGTGCGTCGATCCGCTCGATTTCGTGCACGACACGGCGGTGTTCGCCGCATTGCGCGACGGTTACCGCGACGACATGGCGCGCGCGTGCGCGCTCGCGCCGCTGCGCGAGGTGCCGGGCGCGACGCTGGTCCGGATGCCCGATCATCCGTGGGCGCGGCGCGCGACCGGCATGCTCGCGAACGAGCGGATGCGCAACGCACCGCATGCAGCGCTCGCGGTGCTGTCGCCGCGCGCGGGCGGCGGGCTGGTCGTCAGCGTGCGCGTGCCCGACGGCCGGCCGATCGGCGCCGACGAGTTCTGCCGCGGCTTCGCGACCGGCGGCGGGCGCAAGCGCGCAGGCGGCATCAACCATCTGCCGGAAGACGAGTTCGACGCATTCGCCGAGCGCTTCGAGGCCGCGTTCCGGCTCGATTGACGCGACGCATCGTCGACCGGATCAGCCGGCCGCACCGGCGAGCACGGTCGGCCCGTCGAGCGGCCGTGGCGTGACTCGGTGCGTTCGGCGTTGCGTCGGCCGTGCGGTGTGCACGAGCCGGTCGCCGTATCCCGGACCGAGAAACCTTCCGTGCGTGCCGCCGGTCGGTAGCGCGACTTCTATCGGATTGAAGCGGATCGTGTGGTCGAGCGCGGTGTCGCTCGTGGCGTGCCGGCCATGACGGCCGGCGTCGACACCGCGCAGCGCAGCCGCGACAATACGCGTCTCCTTTTGCTTTCGCCATCGAGGTGCCTGCCCGTGTCTGCCAAGCCGTCCGTTGCTCCCGCGATCGTCTGGTTCCGCGATGATCTGCGCGTGACCGATCAGCCCGCGCTGATGCGCGCGGTCGAATCCGGCCGGCCGCTCGTCTGCGTGTTCGTCGACGACACGGGCGCCGGCGCCGGGCCCGCGCTCGGCGGCGCGGCGCGCTGGTGGCTGCACGGGTCGCTGGCCGGGCTCGACGCCGCGCTCACGCGTCATGGCGGGCGCCTGCTGCTGTTGCGCGGCGACGCGCAGCGGGAGATCGAGCGCGTCGTCGGTGACACGGGCGCGGCAGCCGTGTACTGGAACCGCCGCTATGCGCAGCCGCAGCGCGACGCGGACGCGGCGCTGAAGGCGTCGCTCAAGGCGCGCGGCGTGACGGTCGAGAGCAGCAACGGCAGCCTGCTGAACGAGCCGTGGGAGGTGCTGACGGGCAGCGGCGGTCCGTACCAGGTGTTCACCGCATACTGGCGCGCGGCGCGCCGCGATCGCACGGTCGCCGCGCCGTTGCCGGCACCCGAGCGGATCGCGTTTCATCCGTGGCCGCAAGCCGTGCGCGACCGCGCGCTGGCGCTCGACGCACTCGCGTTGCGTCCGCGTGCGCCGGACTGGGCCGGCGGCCTGCGCGATGCGTGGCCGGCGCCGGACGAAGCCGGCGCGCTCGCGCGACTCGACACGTTTCTGACGACCTCGCTCGCCGGCTATGCGGATGCGCGCGACCGTCCCGACCGCCCTGCAACGAGCCGGCTGTCGCCGTTCCTGCGTTTCGGCAACGTGTCGCCGCGACAGGTGTGGCATGCGGTGCAGGGCGCCGCGAGCGCAGGCGGCGCGGCATACGCGGCGCACGCCGACAAGTTCCTCAGCGAACTCGGCTGGCGCGAATTCAGCTACACGCTGCTGTATCACTTCCCGGCGCTCGCGACCGACAACTTCCGTGCGCAATTCGATGCAATGCCGTGGCGCGACGATCCCGCCGCGTTACGTGCGTGGCAGCGCGGCCGCACCGGCTATCCGCTCGTCGATGCGGGCCTGCGCGAGCTGTGGACGACCGGCTGGATGCACAACCGCGTGCGGATGGTCGTCGCGTCGTTCCTGATCAAGCATCTGCTGATCGACTGGCGCGCGGGCGAAGCGTGGTTCCGCGACACGCTGGTCGATGCCGATCCCGCGAACAACGCGGCGAGCTGGCAATGGGTGGCCGGCTGCGGCGCCGACGCCGCACCGTATTTCCGCATCTTCAATCCGGTCGCGCAGGGGCAGAAGTTCGACCCGGACGGCGCGTACGTGCGGCGCTGGGTGCCCGAGCTCGCCGGTCTCGACGACGCGTCGATCCATGCGCCGTGGGAAGCGTCGCCGCTGGCGCTCGAGGCGGCCGGCGTACGGCTCGGCGTCGACTATCCGGCGCCGCTGGTCGAGCATGCGGCCGCGCGCGCCCGTGCGCTCGATGCGCTGGCCGCGTTGCCGAAGCGCCGCTGAGCGCACGCGCCGGTTTGCCGCATCAATTGCAGAACGCGACGTGCTCGAGCAGCGCGTACGCGACGCCCGAATCGAAGTAGGCCGCGCCGCACCACGTGACGAACGCGAGCGTGCCGGCGGCCAGCGCCGCGCGGATCATGCCCATGCCGCGCGGCCCGATGCCGGGCGCGCGACGCGCGCGTCGTCGATCGGCAGATGCAGCAGCGCCGCGAGCACGCCGAGCGCGATCGAGCCGATCCACAGCGGCATATACGAGTGCGTCGCGTCGTACACGAGTGCGCCGAGCCACACGCCGAAGAAGCTGCCGAGCTGGTGCCCGAAGAACACGAAGCCGAACAGCGTCGCGATGTAGCGCACGCCGAACACCTGCGAGATCACGCCGTTCGTCAGCGGCACCGTGCCGAGCCACGTGAACCCCATCACGGCCGCGAACACGTAGACGCTCGCGGGCGACAGCGGCGCGGCGACGAACGCGGCCATCGCGAGCGCGCGCACGAGGTACAGCACCGACAGCACGTACTTGCGCCGCAGCAGCCCGCCGAGATGGCCGCACGCGTAAGTGCCGGCCACGTTGGTCAGCGCGATCAGCGCGAGCGCGACGCTCGCGTGGCGCGCCGGCAACCCGTGGTCGAGCAGGTACGCGGGCAGGTGCGTCGCGATGAACGCGAGCTGGAAGCCGCACGCGAAGAAGCCCGCGTTCAGCAGCCAGAAGCCGCGATGCGCGAATGCCTCGCGCGCGGCTTCGCCGATCGACTGGTCGGTGCCGGCAGCGGCGCCGGCCGCCTGCGCGGGCCGGTCGCGCAGCAGCACGGCGAGCGGCGCGAGCAGCGCGGCGACGAGCGCCAGCGCGATGAACGCGTGCCGCCAGCCGATGCCGCCGATCAATTCCTGTGCGACGGGCACCATGCAGAACTGGCCGAGCCCACCGATCGCGCCGGCGACCCCGAGCGCCCAGCCGCGGCGGTCGGGCGGAAACAGGCGGCTCAGCGCGCCGTAGATCGACGCGAACGCGGAGCCCGACAGCGCGACGCCGATCACGAGCCCGGCGCCGACCGTGAACAGGCCGGTCGTGGCCGCCTGCGCCATCGTGACGAGCCCGGCCGCATACAGCAGCATGCCGGCGACGATTACGCGCACCGAGCCGAAGCGGTCGGCGACCATTCCGGTGAACGGCTGCGCGACGCCCCAGATCAGGTTCTGCAGCGCCAGCGCGAGCCCGAACGCTTCGCGCGACCAGCCGTGGTCGAGCGACACGGGCGCGAGGAACAGGCCCTGCACGTGGCGGATGCCGAGCGCGGCGCCCATGATCAGGCCGCCTGCCAGCACGGGCAGCCAGCGGCGCCGGACTTCCTGCTCGATCGGGGTCATGCGTGTCTCCGGATGAAGGTGCGACGAAACGGCCGCGCTCGATCCGATTAGACGAGCAGGGCGGCCGTCGCTCAAGCGATCATTCGGTCAGGTTGGCATGCGTCACGGGAATGTGAAGGGGCGATGGCGGTTGCCGGTGGTCACGCGCATCCGCCGCGCCGGCTCAGGCCGACGTCGTATCGTGCGCACGCATCGCCGCATCGCATTCGGCTGCTTCGGCGAGCATCCAGTCGCGCACGTCGGCGACTTCGCGGCGCGGGGCCGGATCGTGCTGGAACAGCCAGTAGCCGTACGTCTGCGACAGCGTCTGCGTGTGCGGCCCGAGCACCGCGAGCCGGCCGTCGGCGAGCATCGGCGCGACGAGCGCGAGCCGGCCGAGCGCGATGCCCTGGCCCGCGATCGCGGCCTGGATCACCTGGTCGTACTGGTTGAAGCGCAGCACGCCTTTCGGGCGCGCGTCGCCGAGCCCGGCCGCGTGCAGGTGCGCGTGCCACTGTAGCTGCGGTTGCGGTGGCCCGTCGAATTCGAGCAGCACGTGATCGGCGAGCGCGGCCGCGTTCGTGACCGGTCGCGCGGCGAGCGCCGGGTGCGCGACCGGCACGACGATCTCGTCGAACAGGCGCAGCGCGCCGGCCGGCGCGCGCTCGCGCGGGCAGTAGCGGATGCCGAGGTCGATGCCTTCGGCGCGCAAATCGAGTACCTTGTCGTTCGCGGCGACGCGCAGGTCGATCCCGGGCAGCCGCGCCTGCAGCCGCCCGAGCCGCGGCAGCAGCCACAGCGCGATCACGCCGATGCTGGCGGTGATCGTCACGGGCTGGCGCTCGCGCGCCACGGCGAGCGACGCGACGGTGTCCTGCAGGCCGAGCAGCGCCGCATCGGCGACGCGGAACAGCCGTTCGCCTTCCGGCGTGAACGCGATCTTCCGGTAGCCGCGCTGCAGCAACGTCACGCCGAGATGCGCTTCGAGCGCATGGACCTGGCGGCTGACCGCCGACTGCGTGACGCACAGATCCTGCGCGGCGAGCGTGATGCTCATGCGGCGGCCGACGGCGACGAAACCGCGGACGAGGTCGAGCGACGGGAGACGGACGAGTGGCGTTGACATGCGCGTGACTCATGCGAACGGAGCAGCAAGATTGGTTGAGAACGCGGCACGCGTCAAGTTCAATGGAGGCTGGGTGATCGCGGAGGACGGGGCCGAGTAGGCGCTGAAGCGCTAACTCCGACCGACAGCGATGCATGGGGTCCAAGTAAGCGCTAAAGCGCCAACTCGGACCGACAGCGATGCATGGGACCCCAGTAAGCGCTAAAGCGCTAACTGGGGATCGACAGGAGACACGATGACGATTTCGAACGAGGAAAGCGACGCGGCGCAGGGCAGTCGCGCGGCGGGCGCGTTGCCGCCCGAGCCCGTGACGCTGCACGCAGCCGACGGCTACGAACTGCGCGGCCATGTCTGGCGCCATCGCGGCGGCGGCGCCGTGCGGCCCGTGACGGTCGTCAATTGCGCGACGTCGGTGCGCTGCGACTACTACTTTCGTTTCGCGGCCTGGCTGTTCGCGCAGGGGCGCGACGTGCTCGTCTACGACTATCGCGGCATCGGCGGGTCGCGTCCGGCGCGGCTTGCGAAGCTCAGCGCGAACTGGCTCGACTGGGGGCGGCTCGATTGCGAGGCCGCGCTGCACTACGCGCGCGATGCGTTTCCGGGCCAGCCGCTCGATGTGGTCGCGCACAGCATCGGCGGCTGCGTGCTCGGCCTCGCCGCATCGAACGTGCACGTGCGGCATGCGGTGACCGTCGGCGCGCAGTACGCGTACTGGCGCGACTATCTGCCGGCCGAGCGGCGCCGCATGTGGTGGAAGTGGCATGTCGCGATGCCGGCGCTCGCGGCCGTGTTCGGCTACGTGCCCGCGAAGCGGCTCGGCTGGATGGAGGACACGCCGCGCGGTATCGCGCTGTCGTGGGCGCGTTCGCAGCCGCGTTTCGAGGAGGGCTACGTCGGTCGCGTGCTGGACGACAGCGGCGCGAGCCGCGCCGCGTTGCCGGCGCGCTTTGCGGGGCTGTCGGCGCCGATGCTCGCGGTCGGCATCGACGACGACGCGTTCGGCACGGTCGATGCGATCGAGCGGCTGGTCGGCTACTACACGGGCAGCAACGTCACGCATCTGCGGATCGCGCCGGCCGACATCGGCGTCGACGCGATCGGTCATTTCGCGTTTTTCCACAGCCGCTTCACCGACACGTTGTGGCCCGTCGCGCTGTACTGGCTGCAACACGGCGTGTTGCCGGCCGATGCGCCGGGCGTCGTGCACGCGCTGCATCCGGCGTCGCGCGGGCGGGTGACGGGGAGCGGCGTGCCGGGCATCGCCGCGAACGGGTGATCCAGCGTATGCGAGCATGACGCGCAGCCTCGTTCGTGTCACGAGCCTGCTGCAGTCGCCGGCCGCCGGCCGGCGCGATCGATTAACATCGGACGTTTCGTTCCAGAACACAGGCTGCCGCGCGCCGATGTCCATTCCGTCCGATTCCGCTTCTCCCGTTGAAACGCCGCGCGCATGGCGCGTGCACGCACTCGACGTGCCGCCTGCCGCGGCGCGGGCCGGCGTGCGGATCGCGCGCGTCGATTTCGACTGGCGCGTGCCGCTCGTGTCGCCCGCGTACGCGGCGCTGAACGACGACGAGCGCGCACGCGCCGCGCGCTTCCTGCGGCACGAGGATGCGGTACGCAGCGCCGCGACGCGCGCCGCGCTGCGCGACGTGCTCGGCGCGACGCTCGGCATCGCGCCGCACGCGGTCGAGATCGTCGTCGACGCGGCGGGGCGGCCGTCGCTGGACCGCGCGCATCGTGCGTCGCTCGACTTCAACGTGTCGCACGCGGGCGATCATGCATTGATCGCGTGGGCGCCGGCGGGCCGCGTCGGCGTCGATATCGAGGGCTGCCACCGCGCGGCTGACTGGCGCGCGCTGACACGCGAAGTGTGCGCGCCCACCGAGGTCGCGTATCTCGACGGTCTGCCGCCCGGCGCGCGCGAGCGCGAATTCATGCGGGTGTGGTCCGCGAAGGAGGCGCTGCTCAAGGCGCTCGGCACCGGCATCGTCGGCGGGTTGCGCGCGTTCGCGGTCGTGCCGCCGCGCGACGCGGCGACGCCCGCGACGACGATCGTCGAGCCCACCGCGCCCGCTGCCGGCGTCGCCGCGTTCGACGCGGCATGGCTCGACGCGGCGCCCGGCTACGCGGCGTGCGTCGCGTGGACGCGCGCATAAGCCGCAGTTGACGCGCGGCGCTTACTCGAGCGGCGCGTCGTTCGGCGCCGCGTAACGCGCCTTGATCACGTCGCTCATCGGAAAGTCGAACGACAGGCCCTTCGGCGGCACCGGCTTCATGAACCATTTGTCGTACAGCGCGTTGATCTCGCCGCTTTTCATCAGTTGCACGAGCACGCCGTCGACGAGCGCCTTGAACTGCGGATCGTCCTTGCGCAGCATGAACCCGTAGGCTTCCGACGATTGCGGCGTGCCGACGAGCTGCCAGTCGGCCGGCTTCGCGGCGAGCTGGCGCACGCCCGCGAGCAGCACGTCGTCCATCATGTATGCGGCCGCGCGGCCCGATTCGAGCGTGAGGCGTCCTTCGCCGTAGTCCTTCGCGCTGATGATCTGCATGTTCATCTTCTTTTCCTCGTTCATCTTGCGCAGCAGGCGTTCGGACGTCGTGCCCTGGTTCGTCACGACCGTCTTGCCGGCGAGATCGGGGAAGTCTCGGATGCCCGACGTGGTGCGCGTGAGCAGGCGCGTCGTCGCGACGAAGAAGGTGGTCGAGAACGCGACCTGCGCATGGCGCGCGGCGAGGTTGGTCGTCACGCCGCATTCGAGATCGACGGTGCCGTTCTGCACGAGCGGAATGCGGTTCTGCGACGTGACCGGAATGAAGCGCACCTGCAGGTCGGGCTTGCCGGTGCGCGCCTTCACCGCGGCGATCACGCGGTCGCACAGGTCCTGCGAGAAGCCGATGACCTTGCCGCCCGCGTCGACATAGGAGAACGGCACCGACGTTTCGCGATGACCGATCGAAATCAGGTTGGATTGCCGGATCTTCTCCAGCGTGCCGGACAGCGGCTCGGCGGCGACGGATACGCCGCACGCGAGCGCGCATGCGGCGACGAGCAGGGGGCGGCCGAGGCGGGCGGCGAATCGGGACGGGAAGGGCATGACGGTCTCCGTGGCGAGTGATGATTCGTATGTTGCCAAAGACAAAATAATTGCAACACATGTTAAGCGCCGGATCGCGCCGACCGGCCTGCCGGGCCGCGCCGGCATCAGGGAAACTCCTGAGGCCGGAATATTGAAAAACGGGTTGTCTAGACAAGTTCCGATGGCTACACTTCAATCCATTCCGAACTTGTCTAGACAGGATTGCTCACATGATTACGTTGACCCCCGGCCACCTGACTCTCCCGCAACTGCGCCGGATCGCCCGCGAACCCGTGCAACTGAAGCTCGACCCGGCCAGCTTCGCGAAGATCGACGCGGGCGCGAAGGCCGTCGCCGACATCGCCGCGAAGGGTGAGCCGGCCTACGGCATCAACACGGGTTTCGGCCGTCTGGCCAGCACCCACATCCCGCACGACCAGCTCGAACTGCTGCAGAAGAACCTCGTGCTGTCGCACGCGGTCGGCGTGGGCGAGCCGATGGCGCGTTCGTCGGTGCGCCTGCTGATGGCGCTGAAGCTGTCGAGCCTCGGCCGCGGCCACTCGGGCATCCGCCGTGAAGTGATGGATGCGCTGATCACGCTGTTCAACGCCGACGTGCTGCCGCTGATCCCGGTGAAGGGTTCGGTCGGCGCATCGGGCGACCTCGCGCCGCTCGCGCACATGTCGGCCGTGCTGCTCGGCGTCGGCGAAGTGTTCATCCGCGGCGAGCGCGCGAGTGCGCTGGACGGCCTGCGCGTCGCGGGCCTCGCGCCGCTGACGCTGCAGGCGAAGGAAGGCCTCGCGCTCCTGAACGGCACGCAGGCGTCGACCGCGCTGGCGCTCGACAACATGTTCGCGATCGAGGACCTGTACCGCACCGCGCTCGTCGCCGGCGCGCTGTCGGTCGACGCGGCAGCCGGTTCGGTGAAGCCGTTCGACGCGCGCATCCACGAACTGCGCGGCCATCAAGGCCAGATCGACGCGGCCGCGTCGTACCGCGAACTGCTCGAAGGCTCGCCGATCAACCAGTCGCACCGCGACTGCGACAAGGTGCAGGACCCGTACAGCCTGCGCTGCCAGCCGCAGGTGATGGGCGCGTGCCTGGACCAGATGCGCCATGCGGCCGACGTGCTGCTGGTCGAAGCGAACGCCGTGTCGGACAACCCGCTGATCTTCCCGGACACCGGCGAAGTGCTGTCGGGCGGCAACTTCCACGCGGAGCCCGTCGCGTTCGCGGCCGACAATCTCGCGCTGGCTGCTGCGGAAATCGGCGCGCTGGCCGAACGCCGCATCGCGCTGCTGATCGACGCGACGCTGTCGGGCCTGCCTCCGTTCCTCGTGAAGGACGGCGGCGTGAACTCCGGCTTCATGATCGCGCACGTGACGGCCGCCGCGCTGGCATCGGAAAACAAGACGCTCGCGCACCCGGCATCGGTCGACTCGCTGCCGACCTCGGCCAACCAGGAAGACCACGTGTCGATGGCGACGTTCGCCGCGCGCAAGCTCGCCGACATCGCGGACAACACCAAGCACATCCTCGCGATCGAACTGCTGGCCGCCGCGCAAGGCGTCGACCTGCGCGCGCCGTACCACACGAGCCCGAAGCTCGCGCCGGTGATGGAGACGATCCGCGGCAAGGTCGCGCACTACGAACTCGACCACTACTTCGCACCGGACATCGCGGTGATCGCGAAGCTGGTCGGCGAGCGCGCGTTCGCGAAGGTCGCGCCGTTCTCGTTCGCGTCGGAACAGTAAGCCGATGAGTGCGCCGGTCTACCAGGAGATCAAGGATTTCATCCTGGCCCGCATCCATGCCGGCGAGTGGGAGGAGGGCGACCAGGTGCCGTCCGAGAACGAGCTGGCGCGCGAGTTCAAGGTGGCGCGCATGACCGTCAACCGCGCGCTGCGCGAGCTGACGGCCGAGCAGGTGCTCACGCGCATGAAGGGCGCGGGCACCTATGTCGCGCGGCCGAAGTACGAGTCGACGCTGGTGGCGATCCGCAGTATCTCCGAGGAAGTCGGCGCGCGCGGGCATGCGTACCGCGCGAGCGTGCTCGGGCTCGACACGATCCGCGCCGACGAGGCCCTCGCCGACGAGATGCAGGTGGCCGTGCGCACGAAGCTGTTTCATTCGCAGGTGCTGCACTTCGAGAACGACGAGCCGGTGCAGCTCGAAGAACGGTGGGTGAATCCGGCGGTCGCGCCGGATTACGCCGAGCAGGATTTCACGAACACGACGCCGAACCAGTACCTGATGCGCGCGGCGCCGCTGCAGCGCGTCGAGTACCGGATCGAAGCGGCGGCCCCGGCGCCGGAGCGGCGCGAGCAGCTGCGGATGGACGGTGTCGAGCCGTGTCTGGTTTTACATCGGCGCACCTGGTCGCAGGGCGTCGTCGCCTCGGTGGCGAATCTGTGGCATCCCGGCAGCCGTTATCGCTTCACCGGGCATTTCTGATTCCTATTTGATCCTCAATTTCCTTCGGGAGCAGTCGTCATGAACCATCCGAAACACATCGATCCCCGTCTCGATCCGACGCGCACGATCCGCGCGCCGCGCGGCAGCGAAAAGACCTGCAAGACCTGGCTGGCCGAGGCGGCCTACCGGATGATCCAGAACAACCTCGACCCGGAAGTTGCCGAGCATCCGCATGCGCTCGTCGTGTACGGCGGTATCGGCCGTGCGGCGCGCAACTGGGAATGCTATGACCAGATCCTCGCGTCGCTGAAGGATCTCGAGGAAAACGAAACGCTGCTGATCCAGTCGGGCAAGCCGGTCGGCGTGTTCCGCACGCACAAGGATGCGCCGCGCGTGCTGCTCGCGAACTCGAACCTGGTGCCGCACTGGGCGAACTGGGATCACTTCCACGAACTCGACCGCAAGGGCCTGATGATGTACGGCCAGATGACGGCCGGCAGCTGGATCTACATCGGCAGCCAGGGCATCGTGCAGGGCACCTACGAAACCTTCTTCTCGGTCGCGAACCAGCACTTCAACGGCGATCCGTCGGGCCGCTGGATCCTGACGGGCGGCCTGGGCGGGATGGGCGGCGCGCAGCCGCTGGCCGCGACGATGGCCGGCTTCTCGATGATCGCGGTCGAATGCGACGAGACGCGCATCGACTTCCGCCTGAAGACGCGCTACGTCGACAAGAAGGCGACGACGCTCGACGAAGCGCTCGGCATGATCGACGAAGCGAAGCGCACCGGCAAGCCGGTGTCGATCGGCCTGCTCGGCAACGCGGCCGACGTGTTCGCGGAACTCGTCACGCGCGGCATCACGCCGGACTGCGTGACCGACCAGACGAGCGCGCACGACCCGATCAACGGCTACCTGCCGCAAGGCTGGACCGTCGCGCAATGGCGCGAAGCGCAGAAGGTCGACCCGCAGAGCATCGTGAAGGTCGCGAAGCAGTCGATGGCCGTCCAGGTGCGTGCGATGCTCGCGCTGCAGGAACGCGGCGCGGCGACGCTCGACTACGGCAACAACATCCGCCAGATGGCGCTGGAAATGGGCGTCGAGAACGCCTTCGACTTCCCGGGCTTCGTGCCGGCGTACATCCGCCCGCTGTTCTGCGAAGGCAAGGGCCCGTTCCGCTGGGTCGCGCTGTCCGGCGATCCGGAAGACATCTACAAGACCGACCAGAAGGTGAAGGAGCTGATCCCCGACGATCCGCACCTGCACAACTGGCTCGACATGGCGCGTGAGCGCATCGCGTTCCAGGGCCTGCCGGCGCGGATCTGCTGGGTCGGCGTGAAGGATCGCTATCGCCTCGGCCAGGCATTCAACGAGATGGTGAAGAACGGCGAGCTGAAGGCGCCGATCGTAATCGGTCGCGATCACCTCGACACGGGTTCGGTCGCGAGCCCGAACCGCGAGACGGAATCGATGAAGGACGGCTCGGACGCCGTGAGCGACTGGCCGCTGCTGAACGCGCTGCTGAACACCGCGGGCGGCGCATCGTGGGTGTCGCTGCACCATGGCGGCGGCGTCGGCATGGGCTTCTCGCAGCACTCGGGCGTTGTGATCGTCGCCGACGGCACGGCTGACGCGCACGAGCGTCTTGGTCGCGTGCTGCTGAACGATCCGGCCACGGGCGTGATGCGCCATGCGGATGCCGGCTACGAACTCGCGCAGCAGACGGCCCGCGAAGCCGGCCTGAAGCTGCCGATGCTCGGCCGCTGAGCATGACGGCGCTCGACCACGCGCCGGGGAATGCGACGCTGGCCGTCGCGCTGATCCGCGCGGCGGATCTCGTCGCGTCGCCGTGGAAGAACGGCGGCGGCGTGACGCGTGAAATCGGCGCGTTCCCGCCCGGCGCGGCACTCGATACGTTCGCGTGGCGCGTGAGCGTCGCCGACGTGGGCACGGCCGGGCCGTTCTCGCGTTTCGACGGTATCGACCGCACGCTGGTGCTGCTGTCCGGCGCGGGCATGACGCTCGCCGAGGAGGGCGGCACGCGCCACGTGCTCGATGCGCCGCTCGCCCGCGCGGATTTCGCGGGCGAGACGGTGATCGACGCGACGCTGCACGACGGCGCGACGCGCGACTTCAACCTGATGACGCGCCGTTCGGCCGCGCGTGGCGCGCTCGACGTGTGGCGCGCGGGCATGCACCGCGTCGCGCCGGCCGATACCGTGCTGCTGTTTTGCGCGGCCGGTGCGGTGAGCGTCGATCTCGGCGGCACGCACTACGCACTGGAAGACATGGACACGTTGCGGCTCGACGGGCCGCGGCGTGCGTTTGACGTCGTCGTGAGCGGAGGCGGCGCACTGCTGGCCGTCTCGCTCGCCGTCGGCGAACGAGACTGAACGCATGAAACCGACTGTCTGGCATCACCTGAAGCTGTGTCCGCACGGCCATCCCGACGAGACGATCGACGACGTGGCGATCGCCGTCGACGAAACCGGCACGATCGCGTGGCTCGGCGCGTTGTCCGCGCTGCCGCACGGTTACGCGCACTGGCAGCGCGAGGACCTGCACGGCGCGTGGGTGACGCCGGGGCTCGTCGATTGCCATACGCACCTCGTGTACGGCGGCACGCGCGCCGACGAGTTCGCGCAGCGCCTCGCGGGCGTCAGCTACGAGGAAATCGCGCGGCAGGGCGGCGGGATCGTGTCGACGGTGCGCGCGACGCGCGCGGCCGACGAGACGACGCTGTTCGTGCAGGCCGCCGCGCGCCTGCAGCCGCTGCTCGCCGAAGGCGTGACCGCGATCGAGATCAAGTCGGGCTACGGGCTCGACCTCGCGAGCGAGCGCAAGATGCTGCGCGTCGCGCGCCAGCTCGGCGAGCGCTTCCCGGTCACCGTCTATACGACCTTCCTCGGCGCGCATGCGCTGCCGCCGGAATACGCGGGCCGCGCGGACGAATACATCGACGAAGTGTGCGACCGCATGCTGCCGACGCTGGCCGACGAAGGGCTCGTCGACGCGGTCGACGTGTTCTGCGAACGCATCGGCTTCTCGCTCGCGCAGACCGAGCGCGTGTTCGAGGCCGCGACGCGCCGGGGGCTACCCGTGAAGCTGCATGCGGAGCAACTGTCGAATGCGGGCGGGACGGCGCTCGCCGCGCGTTACCGCGCGCTGTCCGCCGACCACCTCGAATTTCTCGACGAAGCGGGCATCGAGGCAATGAAGGCGGCCGGCACGGTCGCGGTGCTGCTGCCCGGTGCGTACTACTTCATCCGCGAAACGCAGCTGCCGCCGATCGAGCTGCTGCGCAAGCACGGCGTGCCGATCGCGCTCGCGACCGATCACAACCCCGGCACGTCGCCGCTCGAATCGCTGCTGCTGACGCTGAACATGGGCTGTACGCTGTTCCGCATGACGGTGCCCGAGGTGCTGCAGGGCGTCACGCGCCATGCGGCCGCGGCGCTGGGCCGCGCGGATCGCCACGGTGCGCTCGAGGTCGGTCGCCAGGCCGACTTCGCCGCGTGGTCGGTCGGCTCGCTGGCCGAGCTGGCGTACTGGATCGGCCGGCCGCTGTGCGAGCAGGTCGTACGCGGCGGCACGACCGTGTTTCGCCGGATGAACGGATAAGTTTGACGACGGACCGGGCTCGGTACGTGACGTACCGAGCCCGGCCGACGCTTTGCAGGGGACCGGAGCCGGTGCGCAACGGGCGCACTCCGGTCGATCGCCGCGAGGCCGGCGCTGGCGCGACGCGCTCGCGCCTGCCGGCTGCGGCACCGGGCCGGACGGGATTGCTCAAGCGCTCGATCCGGTCGATGAGGACACGCAATGACCGACACCCTGTTGTTCGCGGACCATGCCTATCTGCCCGATGGCTGGCGCCGCAACGTGCTGCTGCGCTGGGACGCCGCCGGCACGCTGACCGACGTGACACCCGACACCGATGCGCCGGCAGGCGTCGCGCGCGCGGCCGGGCCGGTGCTGCCCGGCATGCCGAACCTGCATTCGCACGCGTTCCAGCGCGCGATGGCGGGGCTCACCGAATACCGCGCGAATCCCGCCGACAGCTTCTGGAGCTGGCGCGACCTGATGTACCGCTTCGCGCTGAAGATCACGCCCGACGCGCTCGCGGCGATCGCGCGCTGGCTGTATGTCGAGATGCTCAAGTGCGGTTACACGTCGGTGTGCGAATTCCATTACGTGCATCACGCGCAGGACGGTTCGCGCTATCCGCAGATCGCGGAGCTCGGCACGCGCGTGATCGACGCCGCGCGCGCGGCCGGCATCGGCATCACGATGCTGCCCGTGTCGTACCAGTTCGCCGGCTTCGGCGACAAGCCGCCGCGCGACGACCAGCGCCGCTTCATCAACACGCCCGACGGCGTGCTCGAACTGCTCGACGCGATGCGTCGCGTGGCGCCGGAACATGGCGGGTTGCGCTATGGCGTCGCGCCGCACTCGCTGCGCGCGGTGTCCGAGAACGGGCTGCGTGTGCTGCTCGAAGGGTTGCCCGGCGATGCGCCGGTGCATATCCACATCGCCGAGCAGACGGCCGAAGTCGACGACTGCGTGCGCGCCTATGGCGCACGCCCCGTGCAATGGCTGCTCGATCGCTTCGACGTCGATGCGCGCTGGTGCCTCGTGCATGCGACGCACGTCGACGCGGCCGAGACGGCGGCGCTCGCGAAGCGCCGCGCGGTCGCGGGCCTGTGCCTGACGACCGAAGCGAACCTCGGCGACGGCGTATTTCCGGCCGTCGACTATCTCGCGCAGGGCGGCGTGATCGGCGTCGGCTCGGACAGCCACGCGTCGGTCGACTGGCGCTCGGAGCTGCGCCTGCTCGAATACGGGCAGCGGCTCGTGCACCGCGCGCGCAACGTGCTGGCGAGCGACACGCAGGCGCACGTCGCCGATCGCCTGTTCGATGCGTCGCTCGCGGGCGGCGCGCAGGCGAGCGGGCGGCGCATCGGTGCGCTGCGCGCGGGTTGCCGCGCCGACTGGCTCGTGCTCGATCCCGATCATCCGGCGATCGCCGAACACGACAGCGCCGCATGGCTGTCGGGCATCGTGTTCGCCGAGCACGGCGAGACGCCGGTGCTCGACGTCTACACGGGCGGCGAGCGCGTCGTGAGCGGCCGCCGCCATCGCGACGAAGCCGCCGCGTATGCCGACTACCGCGCCGCGCTGGCGCAACTGCTGCGCTGAACGCGCGGCAACCGGCGCACGCGGCATGCGTGCGCCGGCCGACTCTTACGGTGAGGCGACATGACTGAACAACCGGCTGTATTCACGCTGAAGCAGGGCACGCTGCCGCTGCTGATCTCGATTCCGCACGCAGGCACGCACATCCCCGACGACATCGCCGCGACGATGACGCCCGACGCGCGCTTCGTCGACGATTGCGACTGGCATCTCGAGCGGCTGTACGGGTTCGCGGCCGATCTCGGCGCATCGATCCTCGTGCCGTCGCATGCGCGTTACGTCGTCGACCTGAACCGTCCGCCCGACAACGAGAACCTGTATCCGGGGCAGGACACGACGGGGCTCGTGCCGGTCGATACGTTCGACAAGGCGCCGCTGTATCCGGCCAACGCGCTGCCCGGCAACGACGAGATCATGCGTCGCCGCGATCGCTACTGGCTGCCGTATCACGACGCGCTGCAACGCGAGATCGCGCGCCTGAAGGGCGAACACGGCCGCGTGCTCGTATGGGAAGCGCATTCGATCCGCTCGCACGTGCCGCGTTTCTTCGACGGCCGCCTGCCGGACTTCAACTTCGGCACGTCGAGCGGTGCGAGTGCAGCGCCTGGTCTCGCGGAAGCGCTGGCCGCGCGTGTGCTCGCACACGGCGGCTATACGGCCGTCGCGAACGGGCGTTTCAAGGGCGGCTACATCACGCGTCACTATGGCGTGCCCTCGACCGGTGTCGAGGCCGTCCAGCTCGAACTGTCGCAGATCACCTACATGGAAGAGACGCGTCCGTACGCCTACGACGAAGCGCGTGCAGCGCGGATCGTGCCGCTGCTGCAGACGCTCGTCGAAACCGCGCTCGCGCATCGTTGAGTGCGGGCATGCCTTCATGCGGCAGCGCGGCGGGGCAGTGCGCTCCGCCCCGTCGGCACGTAGCAGGCAAGCCGACGCAATGCACAAAACGGCATCGATCCGGCGCGATCGATGCCGTTTTTTTCGTCTGACCGATGTCGTCATCGACCCCTGAAAATTTGACGCAATTTTTAAGTGATATAAGCTGAATGTCAGGAAGTCGTCACGCGCGCGCCGGCGGCGAGGCCATCGACGATGGCCGGACTGCGCCGGAATTCGCTGCGAGACATCTTGCTGACGTGTCGCCACGCGGCATTGCGACACGTGTCCTGCCTCCATCAGTCAGTCGAGTACGATCGTGAAAGCCGCCAGCCCTTCGATACGCCGGACGCGAAGTCCGTCGGCGGGCGCGCCGCCTCAGGCCGGGCCGAACCGGCATGCTGATCGCGGCACGCGCGCCGCCCCGTTACGCGAGCCTCGCTTCTTCGCCATTTCCCATCGCGGCCCGCGCCGCTTCAATCTCGTGACCGCGCACCTGTGCAGCGCGGTGCAGTGCGACGGCAGCGCATCGTTGTTGCCCTAGCGCCCCTTTCCGCTTCCGTCCGGGGCCGTACCGCCGGTTGCCGCGGCATTCGCGCGGCAGGATCACGCCTGCGCCGGCGTTGGCGCTGCGCGATTGTCCGCGTGTGCGGCGTACCCGCGAACCTGCATCGTTGCGCGCGCGAGCGTGTCGCGCGCCATCACCGGAGAGACGCCGATGCGCGCACGACCGATCGTAGCCGTCACCGCCGACCGCATCCTGCGCGGCGCCCATCCGAACCACACGGCGGGTGAGAAGTACCTCGCCGCCGTTGTCGACGGCGCCGGCGCGCTGGCGTTCGTGCTGCCCGCGCTCGGCGCGCGGCAGCCGGCCGACGCAATCGTCGCGGCAATCGACGGGCTGCTGTTGACCGGCAGCTATTCGAACGTCGAGCCGCATCATTACGGCGGCGCCGCCAGCGCGCCCGGCACGCTGCACGATCCGGCGCGCGATGCGACCGCGTTGCCGCTGATCCGCGCGGCGATCGACGCGGGCGTGCCGGTGCTCGCGATCTGCCGCGGCATGCAGGAGCTGAACGTCGCGTACGGCGGCACGCTGCATCAGCGGCTGCATGCGACGACCGGTTTCGACGATCATCGCGAACGGCCGGCCGACCCGCTCGAACGGCAGTACGGTCCCGCGCACGTCGTGCAGCTCGCGCCAGGCGGCCTGCTGCAGCGGGTCGCGCGCGGCGCACACGAGGCGACGGTCAATTCCCTGCACGACCAGGGCATCGCGCGGCTGGGCGCCGGGCTCGCCGTCGAAGCGAGCGCGCCCGACGGGCTGGTCGAGGCCGTCAGCGTGCGCGGCGCGCGTGCATTCGCGCTGGGCGTGCAGTGGCATCCCGAATGGCGCTACGCGGAGCAGCCGCTGTCGCGCGACATCTTCGCGGCATTCGGCGCGGCGTGCCGCGCGCGCATGACGCACCGCATGCATGCGGCCGGCGGCGCGATACCGTCGCCGGCCGCATCCGACATCGACATCGACCAACGAGGCCGATCATGCAACCCGAACTGAGCGAATTCCTGCGACAGCACCGCATCACCGAAGTCGAGGCGATCATTCCCGACATGGCCGGCATCGCGCGCGGCAAGATCATTCCGCGCAACAAGTTCGAATCCGGCGAATCGATGCGCCTGCCGCAGGCCGTGATGGTGCAGACCGTCACCGGCGACTATCCGGAGGACGGCACGCTGACCGGCGTGACCGATCCCGACATGGTGTGCGTGCCCGATCCGTCGACGATCTGCCTGATCCCGTGGGCGGTTGATCCGACCGCGCAGGTGATCCACGATTGCGTGCATTTCGACGGCTCGCCGGTCGAGATCTCGCCGCGCTACGTGCTGCGCCGCGTGCTCGACCTGTACGAGGCGAAGGGCTGGAAACCCGTGGTCGCACCCGAGCTCGAGTTTTATCTGGTCGACATGAACGCCGACCCCGACCTGCCGCTGCGGCCGCCCGTCGGCCGTACGGGGCGGGCGGAAACGGGCCGCCAGTCGTATTCGATCGAGGCCGTCAACGAGTTCGATCCGCTGTTCGAGGACATCTACGAGTACTGCGAAATGCAGGGGCTCGATATCGAGACGCTGATTCACGAAGTCGGCGCCGCGCAGATGGAGATCAACTTCGTGCATGGCGACGCGCTGCCGCTGGCCGACCAGGTGTTCCTGTTCAAGCGCACGGTGCGCGAGGCCGCGCTGCGTCACAACATGTACGCGACCTTCATGGCCAAGCCGATGGAAAACGAGCCGGGCTCCGCGATGCACATTCATCAGAGCCTTGCGGACATGCGCACCGGGCGCAATCTGTTCGCCGACGAAAACGGCGCCGTGTCGCCGCTGTTCCGCAGCTATCTGGCCGGGTTGCAGAAGTACACGCCGGCGCTGATGCCGATCTTCGCGCCGTACATCAATTCGTACCGCCGCCTGTCGCGTTTCATGGCCGCGCCGATCAACGTGCAGTGGGGCTACGACAACCGCACGGTGGGCTTTCGCATTCCGCAGTCGAGCCCCGTCGCGCGACGCATCGAGAACCGGATTCCGGGCGTCGACTGCAACCCGTACCTCGCGTTCGCGGCGACGCTCGCCGCCGGCTATCTCGGCATGACGCAACAGCTCGCGCCGACCGAGCCGATCGCATCGGACGGCTACGACCTGCCGTACCAGCTGCCGCGCAATCTCGAGGAAGGCATCTCGCTGATGGCCGCGTGCGAGCCGCTCGCCGGCATCCTCGGCGACAAGTTCGTGAAGGCCTACCTGGCGTTGAAGGAAACCGAATACGAAGCGTTCTTCCGCGTGATCAGCTCGTGGGAACGCAGGCACCTGCTGCTGCACGTGTAAGCGTGCGGCGCTGTTTGACGGAGAAACCATGACCGATAGAAACGAAGCTTTTCCGCCGCGCTCGACCGCCGATTTTCGCGCGCTCGATGCCGCCCACCACATCCACCCGTTCTCCGACATGGGCGCGCTCAACCGCGCCGGCAGCCGCGTGATCGTGAAGGCCGACGGCGTCTACCTGTGGGACTCGGACGGCAACAAGGTGATCGACGGGATGGCCGGCCTGTGGTGCGTGAACGTCGGCTACGGCCGCAAGGAGCTCGCCGACGCCGCGTATCGCCAGATCCAGGAACTGCCGTTCTACAACACGTTCTTCAAGACCACGCACCCGCCGGTGATCGAGCTTTCCGCGATGCTCGCGGAGGTGACGCCCGCCGGCTTCAACCACTTCTTCTATTGCAACAGCGGCTCGGAAGGCAACGACACCGTGCTGCGACTCGTGCATCAATACTGGCGCGTGCAAGGCAAGCTGCAGAAGAAATACGTGATCTCGCGCAAGAACGGCTATCACGGCTCGACGATAGCGGGCGGCACGCTCGGCGGGATGGGCTACATGCACGAGCAGATGCCGTCGAAGGTCGAGCACATCGTGCACATCGACCAGCCGTATTTCTTCGGCGAAGCGCAACCGGGCGAGACGCCCGAAGCGTTCGGCCTCGCCCGCGCGCAGCAGCTCGAAGCGAAGATTCTCGAACTCGGCGCGGAGAACGTCGCGGCGTTCATCGGCGAGCCGTTCCAGGGCGCGGGCGGCGTGATCTTCCCGCCGTCGACGTACTGGCCGGAAATCGAGCGGATCTGCCGCAAGTACGACATCCTGCTGGTCGCCGACGAAGTGATCGGCGGCTTCGGCCGTACCGGCGAATGGTTCGCGCACCAGCACTTCGGCTTCGAGCCGGACCTGATCACGATGGCCAAGGGCCTGACGTCGGGCTACGTGCCGATGGGCGCCGTGGGCATTCACGAACGCGTCGCGCGCCCGATCATCGACAACGGCGAATTCAATCACGGCCTCACGTACTCGGGTCACCCGGTGGCGGCGGCCGTCGCGGTCGCGAACCTGAAGCTGCTGCGCGACGAGGGGATCGTCGAGCGGGTGAAGACCGATATCGGGCCGTATTTCCAGCGCCGGCTGCGTGACGTGCTGGGCGACCATCCGATCGTCGGGGAGATTGCGGGAGCGGGGCTGGTCGCCGGCGTTCAACTGGCGCGCGACCGGGGGCGGCGCGAGCGCTTCGGCGCGGACGTTGACGTCGGCACGATCTGCCGCGACTTCTGCTTCAACGGTAACCTGATCATGCGCGCGACCGGCGACCGGATGCTGCTGTCGCCGCCGCTCGTGATTCGCGAGGCGGAGGTCGACGAGATCGTCGACAAGGCGAAGCGTGCGTTCGACGCGACGGCGGAGCGGGTGGGGCGCGCACGGTAAGCCGGTTCCTGCGTGCGGACGCGAGCGTCGAATGACGCGGCGCCCGCGTCGCGCAGGGCACGCGCGACGCCAAAACGAAAAGGGCCTGCGTCGTGAGACGCAGGCCCTTGAATTCTTTGGTGGGCGGTACTGGGATCGAACCAGTGACCCCTGCCGTGTGAAGGCAGTGCTCTACCGCTGAGCTAACCGCCCAAAGAAGAATCAAATTATGTCAGAGATTTTGGGGCTCGTAAAGCCCTTTCTGCAAATTTTTTCAAATAGCCGCAAGCACCGGATCGCGAGCCGCGCGCTCAGCCCGCCAGCTCAGGCAGCGCGTCGATCGACGCACGCACGTAGCCGGCAAAGCGCAGCGCCACCGGTTCGGCGGTGCCGCTGCGTTTCAGCGCGAGCGTGCGCGATTCGAGCGACGCATCCTTCAGCGGCAGGAACGCGAGCCGATCGCTTTTCGCCTGCTGCAGCACGCGCGGCACCAGCGCGATGCCCATCCCGAACTCGATCATCGACAGGATCGTCTGCCACAGCCGCGCCTCGTGGCGGATCAGCGGACTGAATCCCGCGTTCACGCACTGCGCGATGATCAGGTCGTGATAGTGCGGCGCGGCGTCGCGCGGAAACAGGATGAACGGTTCCGTCGCGAGCGTGGCGAGCGCGACCTGCCTGCGCCGCGCGAGCGGATGCGCGACCGGCAGGCAGCACACGAACGGCTCCGCATAGACGGGCACCGATTCGACGTCGGGCGGGAAGTGGCCCCAGTGCGCATAGCCGAGATCGATCTGGCCGCGCTGGATCGCCTGCACCTGCGCGTGCGTGTTCATCTCGCTCAGCACGACCTCGACGCCCGGATAGTCGGCCTCGAAGCGCCGCACGGCGTCGGGCAGCCCGCGATACAGCATCGAATGGACGAAGCCAATGCGCAGCCGGCCGGCGAGCCCCGACGCGGAGCGCACCGTCAGGCGCTCGGCTTCGTCTGCCTGCAACAGCAGCCGGCGCGCTTCGCCGAGCAGCACCTCGCCCGCGTTGGTCAGCGCGACCGTCTTGTTGGTGCGCGAGAACAACTGCACGCCGAGCGCGTCCTCGAACTTGCGGATGTCGAAACTCAGCGCCGGCTGCGAGATGAACAGGCGCTTCGCCGCGCGCCCGAAATGCAGCTCCTCGGCGACCGCCACGAAGTAGCGCAACTGCCTCAGTTCCACGGTGTCTCCTCCCGGCGTCGGCATCGATAAGCGATCTCTATCGTACCGGACAAATCCTGTATTGGACGCTTATCGATCGCACGCCTACGCTCTGCGGGAGGCTTGACGCAGGACCGGCCGGGCGCTGCGGCGCATGGCCCGGTCGCTGCACAGGCAACCCAGGAGACGCACGCATGAACGACACCGCTCGCACGCCGGACACCGGCGCATCCAATATTCCCGATACCCGGGGCATCAATTTCTTCACCCTCGATCCCGATCTCGGCGCGTTGCTGAAGCTGCATCTCGGCGACGCGCACTATGCCGAACTCGAGCCGCGGTTGCACGCGCTCGGCGCGCGCGTGTCGGGCGAACTCGACGAGTGGGCGTCGCGCGCGGACAAGCATCCGCCCGTGCTCGAGCATCGCAACCGGCGCGGCGAGGCCGTGCAGCGGATCGACAAGGACCCGGCGTACGTCGCGCTCGAACGCGTCGCGTATGCGGAGCTCGGGCTCGCATCACTGAGCCATGGCGCCGAAACCGTGCCGCCGCTCGTCAAGTACGCGCTGACGTTCCTGTTCGTGCAGGCGGAATTCGGGCTGTGCTGCCCGGTCAGCATGACCGATTCGCTGACGCGCACGCTGCGCCGCTTCGGCGATCCCGCGCTCGTCGCGCGCTACCTGCCGCGGCTCGCATCGCGCGACTTCGACACGCTGTACCAGGGCGCGATGTTCATGACCGAGCAGGCGGCCGGCTCCGACGTCGGCCGTATCGCGACGCGCGCGACCTGCGAAACCGACGCGCACGGCGAGACCGTCTGGCGGCTGACCGGCGACAAGTGGTTCTGCTCGAACGCGGACGCCGATCTCGCGATGGTGCTCGCACGGCCCGACGGCGCGCCGGACGGCATCAAGGGCCTCGCGCTGTTCCTGCTGCCGAAGACGCTGCCGGACGGCACGCGCAACCGCTACCGGATCGTGCGCCTGAAGGACAAGCTCGGCAGCCGTTCGATGGCCAGCGGCGAGATCGCGCTCGAAGGTGCGCAGGCGTACCTGATCGGCGAGATCGGCCGCGGCTTTCACCAGATGGCCGACATGATCAACATGTCGCGGCTGTCGAACGGCGTGCGCGCGGCGGGGCTGATGCGGCGCGCGCTGAACGAAGCGCTGCACGTCGCCGCGTATCGCGAGGCATTCGGCCGCAAGCTGATCGAGATGCCGCTGATGCAGCGCCAGTTGATGAAGATGCTGCTGCCGGCCGAGGCCGCGCGCGCGATGTTCATGCAGATCGCGCTGCTGCTACCGCAGGCCGACGCGGGCGACGAGCAGGCCGCGCGCTGCGTGCGGATCCTGACGCCGCTGATCAAGTTCCGCGCCTGCCGCGACGCGCGCCGCGTGACGGGCGACGCGATGGAAGTGCGCGGCGGCACCGGCTATATCGAGGAATGGAGCGATGCGCGGCTCGTGCGCGACGCGCATCTCGGTTCGATCTGGGAAGGCACGAGCAACATCGTCGCGCTCGACGTCGCGCGTGCCGCGCAGCGCGAGCATGCGCTCGACGCGCTGCGCACGTTCCTCGGCGATCGTCTGGGCGCGGCGCCGCTGCCCGAGGCGAGCCGCACGGCGTTGCGGCGCATCCTCGCGCGGGCATGCGACGCACTTGCGAGGGTGGCCGGGGAAGGCGACGACGCGCGCGTGCGGCAGGCCGCGTCCGCGCTGTACTACGCGAGCGCGGCCGTGCTGATGGCCTGCGAGGGCGCCCGGCTCGCGCCGGATTTCCGGCGCCTCGCGCTCGCGCACCTGATCGTGCGGCACAAGCTGCTGCCGGTCGATCCGCTCGCGCCGGCCCCGCGCGACGACGAATCGGCCGCGTCCGACGCGCTGCTGCGCGGCCTGCCGGTCGCGCTCGACATGGCGCTCGACCTGCTGCCGGAGGTCGAACGATGAACCCGACGCGTGGCGCACTGGACGGCCTGAAGGTCGTCGACCTGAGCCGGGTGCTCGGCGGCCCGTACTGCACGCAGGCGCTCGCCGACCACGGCGCGACGGTGGTCAAGATCGAGCCGCCCGCCGGCGACGAGACGCGTGGCTGGGGGCCGCCGTTCCTCGGCGACACGGCGTGGTACTTCATGGGCGTGAACCGCAACAAGGAAGGGCTCGCGCTCGACCTGTCGCACGACGAAGGGCGCGCGATCCTGTGGCGCCTGCTCGAAGAAGCCGACGTGCTCGTCGAGAATTTCAAGCCCGGCACGCTCGCGCGCTGGGGGATGGACTACGCACGCGACCTGCAGCCGCGCTTGCCGCGCCTGATCCACTGCGCGGTGACGGGCTTCGGCGCGGACGGTCCGCTCGGCGGGCTGCCGGGCTACGACGCGGTGATCCAGGCGATGGCCGGGCTGATGAGCGTGAACGGCGAACGCGACGGCGACGCGACGCGCATCGGCCTGCCGATCGTCGACATGGTCACGGGGCTCAACGCGCTCGCCGGCATCCTGCTGGCGCTCGCGGAGCGCGAGAAGAGCGGGCGCGGGCAGTCGATCGACGTCGCGCTGTACGACTGCGGCGTGTCGCTGCTGCATCCGCACCTGCCGAACTTCTTCGGCTCGGGCCGCGTGCCGGAACGCAGCGGCAACGCGCATCCGAACATCGCGCCGTACGACAGCTACCGCACGGCGACCGTGCCGATCTTCCTCGCAGTCGGCAACGACCGGCAGTTCGCGCGGTTGGTCGCGCATCTCGGCGCGCCGGCGCTCGCCGACGATCCGCGCTTCGTCGACAACCGCAGCCGCTGTGCGCATCGCCCTGAGCTGAAGGCCGAACTGGAAGCGCGGCTCGCCGCGCACGCGTGCGAGCCGCTCGCGCGCGACCTGATGGCGGCCGGCGTGCCGTGCGGGCCGGTGCGCACGGTGGCGGACGTCGCGCACGATCCGCATGCGCTGCATCGCAACCTGTTCGTCGAGATCGGCGCGTATCACGGCACCGCGTCGCCGGTGAAGCTGTCGCGCACGCCGGCCACCTACCGGTCGGCGCCGCCCGCGCTCGGCCGCGACACGCGCGCGGTGCTCGACCGGCTCGGCGTCGATCGCGCGCTTCAGCAGCAACTGCTCGATGCCGGCGTGCTGAAGACGGCCGCCGGCGAGTCGCCGCCCGACTGACACGACGCCGCCGGCCGGCGGCGTGATGCCGGCCACCCGGGAAAGGCGCGCGCGAGTCGCGCCCCCGATCATCACAATATGGAGACATCGATGAGCCGTCCGCAATCCCCGCCCGCAGCACAACCGCGGCCCGGCCGCGCCGCCCTCGCGGCGTTCGTCGGCACCACGATCGAGTGGTACGACTTCTACATCTACGGCACGGCCGCGGCGCTCGTGTTCGGCAAGGTGTTCTTTTCGAGCACGATGGACCCCGGCGTCGCGACGCTGCTCGCGTTCGTCACGTTCTGGGCCGGCTTCGCCGCGCGGCCGCTCGGCGGCATCGTGTTCGGCCATCTCGGTGATCGCGTCGGCCGCAAGACCGCGCTCGTGATCACGCTGGTGATGATGGGGCTCGCGACGACCGGCATCGGCCTGCTGCCCGGTTACGCGTCGATCGGCGTGTGGGCGCCGGCGGGCCTCGTCGTGCTGCGCGTGCTGCAGGGCATCGCGGTCGGCGGCGAGTGGGGCGGCGCGGTGCTGATCGCGAGCGAGAATGCGCCGAAGCATCGCAGCATCCTGTATGCGGCGTTCGCGCAGCAAGGCTCGCCCACCGGCAACCTGCTGGCCACGGCCGCGTTCTTCGTGCTGAGCGCGCTGCCGACCCCGTCGTTCCTGATGTGGGGCTGGCGTATTCCGTTCCTGCTGTCGGCCGTGCTCGTGATCATCGGCATGGTGATCCGGCTGAGGCTCGAGGAGTCGGTCGACATGCAGCGCGTGCTCGCGCGCAAGCGCACGGTGAAGCTGCCGCTGCGCGACGTCGTGCGCGATCACTGGGTCGTCGTGCTGCTCGCGGCCGGCACGCTGCCGGTGATCAACGTCACGTATTTCCGCAGCACGTTCGCTTTGTCGTGGGCGACGAAGACGCTCGGCTACGCGCAGGGCACGTTCCTCGGCATCCTGTCGATCTCGCTCGTCGTGCAGTTCCTGATGCAGCCGGTCGGCGCGTGGTTCGTGTCGAAGGTCGACATGCGGCGCGCGATGTGCTGGATCCTAATTCCGGAAATCGTGCTGATGCCCGTGATGTTCCATGCGCTCGCGACGCGTTCGTACTGGGTCGCCGTCGCGGGCATGTGCATCTCGACGGTTCCGTCGGCGATGTTCTACGGCGCGGTCGGCGGCGTGCTCGCCCGCGTGTTCCCCGCCAACATCCGCTATACGGGCCTGTCGCTCGCATATCAGTTAAGCGCGCTGGTCGTCGGCGGCGGCACGCCGGTGCTCGCGCAGGCGATTCTCAATGCGACCGGCAGCATCGTCGGCGTCGCGATCGCGTCGGGGCTGTACGCGCTCGTGTCGCTGGCGTGCATGCTGGCGCTGCTCAATCGCACCGGATATCGCGCCGACGAACTGTCGAGCGCCGAGCGCAGCGATGCGGCCGAGTGGGGCACTGAAGGCGCGAGCGACGATCGTCCGGTCGGCGAGCCGGCGCAGCCGGACGATCGCGGCACGTTGAAACCGGCGGGGTGAGCCGGGGAGGCCCGGCGTGATTCGGCACGCTGGCGAGGCGGCGATTCGGTGAGGCGGCAATTCGCCGGCGCGGTCGCGCGGTAATTCGGCACTCCGGCGGCCTCGCGCGCCGGACTGAGCGTGCGTCGCGCGGCGTCGGCTCGCAACGGATCACGCGTCCCAAAAGCAAACGGCACCGTGCGATCCACGGTGCCGTTTGCTCCGGCGTTTGCTTCAAGTCACGACGAGATCGGCGCTGCCGGCCGTCGCGAGTCGAGCGTCGCTTCAGCCTTCCGTCGGCGGCACGTAGCCGGACGCCTGGTCCGCGCCGTCGCCGAAGAAGTACTTCTCCGTCTGCTTCATCAGGTACTGGCGCGCGCGCGGGTCGGCCATGTTCAGGCGGTTTTCGTTGATCAGCATCGTTTGCTGCTTGAGCCAGCCTTGCCACGCTTCCTTCGAGACGCTCTCGTAAATGCGCTTGCCGAGTTCGCCCGGCAGCGGCGGGAAATCGAGGCCTTCGGCTTCCTTGCCGAGCTTCGCGCATTGGATCATTCGAGCCATCGTGTACTTCTCCTGTAATCGGTGTCTGGGGGGAAGGGCAGTCGTGCCTGCGCTCAGAGCTGCTTCATCAGCACGAGCGACTTGCGCTGCCAGTTATAGAGTTTGCGGCGGTCTTCCGGCAGGTCGTCGACGCTGACCTTGACGAAGCCGCGCTTGAGGAACCAGTGCTCGGTGCGCGTCGTGAGCACGAAGATGTGCGTGAGGCCGCGCGCGCGGGCGCGCTGCTCGATGCGCTTGAGCAGGCGTTCGCCGTCGCCCGAGCCCTGCGCTTCCGGCGCGACCGTCAGGCACGCCATCTCGCCGATCTTCTCCTGCTGGTACGGGTACAGCGCCGCGCAGCCGAACAGCACGCCATCGTGCTCGATCACCGAGAAGTGGTCGATGTCGCGTTCGATCTGGTGGCGGCCGCGCCGCACCAGCGTGCCGTCGGACTCGAGCGGCTCGATCAGCGACAGGATGCCGCCGACGTCGTCCGGCGTCGCCTCGCGCAGGCTTTCGAGGTTCTCGTACGAGATCATCGTGCCGACGCCGTCGTGCAGGAACAGTTCGAGCAGCATGCTGCCGTCGAGCGACTGCGGGATCAGGTGCGCCCGGGTCACGCCGCCGCGGCACGCGCGGATCGAGTGCTTCAGGAAGAACGCGTCGTCGCCCTGGATGTTGCCGGAATCGAGCAGCTCGGCCGCCGCGTCGAGCGACATTTCGCGCACCAGCTCGCCTTCGTCGTCGACGATGCCGGGCCCGTCGGTCAGGAAGATGATCTTGTCGGCGCGCAGCGCGATCGCGGCCGCCGACGCCACGTCTTCCATCGACAGGTTGAAGGCCTCGCCGGTCGGCGAGAAACCGAGCGGCGACAGCAGCACGAGCTTGCGGCTCGCGAGCGAATGACGGATCGATTCGGCGTCGATCTTGCGCACGATGCCCGTGTGCGCGAAATCGACCCCGTCGAGAATCCCCACCGGCCGCGCGGTCACGAAGTTGCCGGACACGACGCTGATGTGCGCGTGCGCCATCGGCGAGTTCGGCAGACCCTGGCTGATCGCGGCCTCGATGTCGAGACGCACTTCGCCGGCCGCTTCCTTCGCGGATTCGAGCGCGCGCGCATCGGTGATGCGCAGCCCGTGCGAAAACTCGGATTCGACACCGTGCAGGCTCAGCTGCTCCTCGACCTGCGGGCGCGAGCCGTGCACCAGCACGATCTGGATGCCCATCGCCTGCAACAGCGCGATGTCGGAGACGAGCGCGTTCAGCAGACCCTGCTGCACCACCTCGCCGCCGAACCCCACGACGAACGTGCTGTTGCGGAACTTGTGGATATAGGGCGCGACGGAGCGCATCCAGTCGACGAACTGCGCGTGGCTGGCGGCCGAATCGTCGGCGGCCGGCGGCGTCGCGGCGCCGGTCTGGGCGGGAGGGAGGTCGGTTTGGGAATTCATGGGCGGGATTATAATGCGCCCCCATGTCGAATGTTTCTAAAAGTCCCGCGCCGACGCGGGCCAATACGCCGTCGGCGAAGCACCCGGATGGTGCGGCCGATGCGCGCGAGCAGCAGGGCCAGCCGCCGCGCCAGCAGCAGGGCACGCCGGCGGGCAAGCCGGCACCCGCACCGCGCGGGCCGCGCAATGACGAACGGCGCGGCGACGCGCGCCAGCCGGCCGCGAAGGGCGCGCCGCCGGCAACCGGCGAGCGCGCTCCGCGCCGCGAGCGTGCGCCGCGTGCCGCCGTGGCACCGAATCCCGTCCCGCCGATCACGTACCCCGAAAGCCTGCCCGTGTCGGGCAAGCGCGACGAAATCGCGCGCGCGATCGCCGGTCATCAGGTCGTCATCGTCTGCGGCGAAACCGGCTCGGGCAAGACCACGCAGTTGCCGAAGATCTGTCTCGATCTCGGCCGCGGCCTCGGCGCCGGCGGCACGGGCCTGATCGGCCATACGCAGCCGCGGCGCCTGGCCGCATCGTCGACCGGCCGCCGCATCGCCGAGGAACTCGGCACGCCGTTCGGCGAAGTGGTCGGCTACAAGGTGCGCTTCACCGACAACCTCGCGCCGGGCGCATCCGTCAAGCTGATGACGGACGGCATCCTGCTCGCCGAGACGCAGACCGATCCGCTGCTGAAGGCGTACGACACGCTGATCATCGACGAGGCGCACGAGCGCAGCCTGAACATCGACTTCCTGCTCGGCTATTTGAAGGAAATCCTGCCGCGGCGGCCGGACCTGAAACTGATCGTCACGTCCGCGACGATCGATGCCGACCGTTTCGCGCGCCATTTCGGCACCGACGAACGTCCTGCGCCCGTGATCGAGGTGAGCGGGCGGCTGTATCCGGTCGAGATGCGCTACCGCCCGGTGGCCGAGGATCGCCCGGCGGTGAAGAACGCCGAAGGCACCGGCGGCCGCGATCGCGTGAAGACCGCGCGCGAAGCCGAGCGCGACCTGATGGACGCGATCGTCGACGCGGTCGACGAGCTGTGCCGCGAAGGCCCCGGCGACGTGCTGGTGTTCCTGCCCGGCGAGCGCGAGATCCGCGAGGCGGCCGAGGCGCTGCGCAAGCATCATCCGCCGCACACCGAGATCCTGCCGCTGTTCGCGCGGCTCTCGGCAGCCGACCAGGACAAGGTGTTCAAGGCGTCGAACGCGCGCCGGATCGTGCTCGCGACCAACGTGGCCGAAACCTCGCTGACGGTGCCGGGCATCCGCTACGTGGTCGACACCGGCCTCGCGCGTGTGAAGCGCTATTCGTACCGGAACAAGGTCGAGCAGCTGCAGGTCGAGTCGATCTCGCAGGCCGCCGCGAACCAGCGTGCGGGCCGCTGCGGCCGGGTGGCCGATGGCGTCTGCATCCGCTTGTACGAGGAAAGCGACTACCAGGCGCGCGCGCGCTTCACCGACCCGGAAATCCTGCGCTCGTCGCTCGCGTCGGTGATCCTGCGGATGAAGTCGCTGCACCTGACGGCGATCGAATCGTTCCCGTTCCTCGAACCGCCGCCCGGCCGCGCGATCGCGGACGGCTACCAGTTGCTCAACGAACTCGGCGCGGTCGACGACGACAACGCGCTGACGCCGCTCGGCCGCGAGTTGGCGCGGCTGCCGCTCGATCCGCGCGTCGGCCGGATGATTCTCGCCGCGCGCGACCAGCAGTCGCTGCGCGAGGTGCTGATCATCGCGAGCGCGCTGTCCGTGCAGGACCCGCGCGACCGCCCGATCGAGGCGCAGGAGCAGGCCGACCAGGCGCACCGCCGGTTCGCCGACGAGCGCTCCGAATTCCTGCAGTGGCTGAAGATCTGGGCGTGGTTCGAAGAGGCCGTCGCGCACAAGAAATCGAATCGCCAGCTGATCGACGCGTGCCGGCAGAACTTCCTGTCGCACCTGCGGCTGCGCGAATGGCGCGACGTCCATTCGCAGTTGCTGACGGTCGTGCGCGAGCACGGCTGGCGACTCAACGAAGTCGCGGCCACTTACGAGCAGATTCATCTGGCCCTGTTGACGGGCCTGCTCGGCAACCTCGGGATGAAGGCCGACGACGATCCGCATTACCTCGGCGCGCGTGGCATCAAGTTCTACCTGTGGCCGGGCTCCGCGCTCGCGAAGAAGGCCGGCCGCTGGGTGATGGCGGCCGAGCTCGTCGAGACGAGCCGGCTGTACGCGCGCTGCCTCGCGAAGATCGAGCCCGAGTGGGTCGAGAAGATCGGCGCGCACCTGCTGAAGAAATCGTTGTCGGAGCCGCACTGGGAGAAGCGTCCGGCGCAGGTCAGCGCATTCGAGCGCGCGACGCTGTACGGGCTGCCGATCTACCACCGGCGGCGCGTCGCGTTCGGCAAGCAGGACCCGGCGCGCGCCCGCGAGCTGTTCATCCGCGGCGCGCTGGTCGAAGGCGAATTCGACACGAAGCTGCCGTTCTTCGCGCACAACCGCAAGCTGCTCGCCGACATCGAGCAGCTCGAGCACAAGTCGCGCCGCCAGGACGTGCTGGTCGACGACGAACTGATCTACGCGTACTACGACCAGGCGATTCCGGAAGGCATCCACACGGGCGCCGCGTTCGAGCGCTGGTATCGCGACGAGGTGAAGAAGGGCGGCCAGGCGGACGACAAGCAGCGGCTGCTGTACCTGTCGCGCGACGATCTGATGCGCCACGAGGCGGCCGGCGTGACGACCGACCTGTTTCCGAAGCGCGCGACGATGGCCGGCGTCGAGATGGCGCTCACGTATCACTTCGAGCCGGGCACGCCGCGCGACGGCGTGACGCTCGCGGTGCCGCTCTTCGCGCTGAACCAGGTCGACGCGCGCCGCTGCGAATGGCTCGTGCCGGGAATGCTGAAGGAAAAGGTGCAGTTGCTCCTGAAGTCGCTGCCGCAGAAGCTGCGCCGGCACTGCGTGCCGCTGCCCGAGTACGCGGCCGGCTTCGTCGAGCGGATGGGCCGCGAGCGCTTCGGTGCGGGCGGGCTCGTCGAGGCGCTGATCGCCGACGTGCGCGGCGAGACCCAGGTCGCGATGAAAACGGCCGACTTCAAGCTCGAGACGTTGCCCGCGCACCTGTTCATGAACTTCAAGGTGATCGACGAGCACGGCCGCCAGCTCGCGATGGGACGCAATCTCGCGCAGCTTCGCCAGGAACTGGGCGCGCAGGCGCAGCAGCAGTTCCAGAAGATCGCGGCGGCGTCGACGATCGCGACCGGCGGCGCCGATGCCGGCGCGGGCGATGCAAGCGACACGCCGGCGCCCGCTGCCGCGCCGGGTTCGGTGGCGAAGGGCGGCAAGCCGGGCAAGGGCGCGGCGCCGCAGACGGCCGCCGCGGCGGAAACCGGCGCGACCGCGCTGTACGAGAACCTGACGACGTGGAATTTCGGCAAGCTGCCCGAGCTGCTGGAAATCCGCCGGCGCGGCCAGACGCTGTATGGCTATCCGGCGCTCGTCGACCGCGGCACGCATTGCGACGTCGAGGTGTTCGATTCGCCGGAGGAGGCCGCGCGCATCCACCGGGCCGGCTTGCGGCGGCTGTTCGCGCTGCAGCTGAAGGAGCCGATCAAGTTCCTCGAAAAGAACCTGCCGGGCCTGCGCGAGATGGCGATGCAGTACATGTCGCTCGGCACGCAGGACGAGCTGCGCGACCAGCTGATCGACACGGCGCTCGACCGCGCATGCCTGCAGGACCCGCTGCCCGACGACGACGCGAGCTTCCACGCGCGCCGCGACGAGGGCCGCAGCCGCCTGAACCTGCTCGCGCAGGAAATCGCGCGGCTCGTCGGGCAGATCCTGGCCGAATACGCGGGCCTCGCGAAGAAGCTCGCGCAGGCGAAGCCGTTCGCGCAGGCCCATGCGGATCTGCAGCAGCAACTGGGCGCGCTGGTCGGCAAGCGTTTCGTGATCGACACGCCTTACGCGCAGCTTGCGCACTTCCCGCGCTACCTGAAGGGCATCGCGCTGCGGATCGACAAGCTGAAGGCCGATCCGGCGCGCGACGCGAAGCAGTCGGCCGACCTGCTGCCGCTCGCCCAGCAGTACCAGCGCGCGGTGTCGCAGCGCGGCGGCGTCGCCGATGCGCGGCTCGCGGAATTCCGCTGGCTGCTCGAGGAACTGCGGATTTCGCTGTTCGCGCAGGAACTGCGCACGCCGATGCCGGTCTCTGTCAAGCGTCTGCACAAGGTCTGGGAGTCGATGCAGCGCTAGCGCAACTTCGATTGGCCGGGCTGGCCTCGGCGGCCGGCCCCGGTCGGCCGCACGGCGCCTGCCGCGGCGGCTCGTCCGGCAGGCGGGGCGTGCGTCGAAGCAGCGCAATGCCGGCATGGGTCAACCGGCGGGGCCCGCCGAACGTTCTACAATGACTGCTGTTCCACGACGTGAGTCTTCATGCGCACTTTCCTTTCCCTCGGCCGCACGCTCGCGCTGGCCGCCGCCGTCCTGGCGCCCGCCGCCCACGCGAATAACGTGATCGTCCTCAATTCGGCCGAAGCGACGCTTTCCCTGATCGACCAGCAGACCCGCGAAGTCGTTTCCACGATGCCGACCGGCAAGGAACCGCACCATTTGATGGCGACGCCCGACAATGCGTCGCTGATCGTCGCAAATTCGGTCTCGAACAGCCTGATGTTCCTCGATCCGAAGACGGGCAAGCTGCAGCGCACCGTCGAAGGGATCGACGATCCTTACCAGCTCGGTTTCTCGCCCGATCGCAAGTGGTTCGCGGCGGCCGGCCTGCGGCTCGACCGAGTCGACATCTACGGCTACGACGGCCGCGACCTGAAGCTCGTGAAGCGCGTGCCGCTCGCGGTGATGCCGAGCCACCTCGCGTTCACGAAGGACAGCAAGACGCTGCTCGTGTCGCTGCAGGTGTCCGGCGAGATCGCGGCGATCGACCTGCCGACGCAGACGGTCAAATGGAAGATGAAGGTCGGCAAGGTGCCGGCCGGCCTGTGGCTTACGCCGGACGACAAGTTCCTGCTCGTCGGGATGACCGGCGCGGATTACGTCGCGGTCGTCGACTGGCGCAACCAGAAGGTCGTCAAGCAGATCTACACGGGCAAGGGCGCGCACAACTTCCGCTCGCTCGCCGACGGCACGCACGTCGCGGTGACGAACCGCGTCGCGAACACGATCAGCATCATCGACGAGAACACGCTCACCAACGTCGGCGACATCACGGGCCTGTTGCCGGGCCCCGACGACATGGAGCTGTCCGCCGACAAGAAGACGCTGTGGGTGACGTTCCGTTTCGCGAAGAAGGTCGGGATCATCGACCTGGCCTCGCGCAAGCTGGTGCAGACGATCGCCGTCGGCCGCTCGCCGCACGGCATCTACTTCTACGACCGCGCGCCGTGGAGAGCGGCGAACGGCGCGTGACGGGCGGAGGCGAACGATGCTGCACCTGATCGATGCGTTCGTGTCGGACATCCAGACCTGGCTGTACGTCGATGTCGTGCAGCCGCTCCTCTTCAAGTTCAACCTGATGGACTATGACGAGGACACCTACGACGCGCTGTACTGGGTGATCATCGGCGCGCTGCAGATGGTGCTGATGTTCGCGCTGCTGCGCCCGCTCGAGGCGCTGCTGCCGGTCGAGCGCTGGAAGAACCGCCGCGCGGTGCGGGTCGACGTGATCTACACGGCGATCTCGAAGCTCGGCATCTACACGCTGTTCTTCTTCTTCGCGCTGCAGCCGGTGTTCGACAACTTCCAGGCGTGGCTGCGCCTGCACGGCGTCGCGAACGTCAACCTCGACTATCTGTGGCCGGGCGTGACCTCGCAGCCGATCGTCGCGTTCGCGATCTACCTCGTCGTGCTCGATTTCGCCGGCTACTGGTATCACCGCTGGCAACACAAGTTCGGCGTCTGGTGGGAGCTGCACGCGGTCCATCACAGCCAGCGCCAGATGTCGCTGTGGTGCGACGACCGCAACCACCTGCTCGACGACGTGCTGCAGTCGTGCTTCTTCGCGGCGATCGCGCTCGTGATCGGCGTGACGCCGTCGCAGTTCGTCGTGCTCACCGCGGTCACGAACTTCGTGCAGAGCATCCAGCATACGAATGCGCGGCTGTCGTTCGGCTGGCTCGGCGAGCGCCTGCTCGTCAGCCCGATCTTCCACCGCCGCCACCATGCGGTCGGCTACGGCCACGAAGGCACCAAGTACGGCTGCAACTTCGGCGTGCTGTTCCCGTGGTGGGACATGATGTTCGGCACCGCGTCGTGGAGCCGCACGGTCGAGCCGACCGGCATCCGCGAGCAGGTCGAGGGCGTGTCCTATGGCGACGGCTTCTGGTCGCAGCACGGCCTGGCGTTCGTGCGGATCTTCCGGCGCCTGTTCCCCGCCAAGCGCGGCGCGGCGTCGGCCTGATCCCGATCCGGCTGTTCTCCCGTTGAACGACCCTTCCACGCGGCCCGCATGCGCTTTGGCGCATGCGGGCCGCGTGGTTTATCCTTTCCCCGTTTTTCTCCGTCAATCCAGATTCCATAGGCTCGCATGAACGACTTGCTGCGTTCCTTCGTCCGGGCGCTCGCCAGCGCGCTGCACCCGCGCATGCTGTGGCTCACCCTGATGCCGTTCGTCGTGTCGGCGCTGCTGTGGGGCGCCGTGCTGTGGTTCTCGTGGCAGACACTGCTGGACCTCGCGCGCGGCGCGCTCGACGGCTTCGTGCTGACGGCCATGCTGTATCGCGCATTCGACGCGATCGGCATGTCGCAGCTGCATGCGGTCGTCGCGCCGTTCGTGGTCGTGTCGCTCGCGATCCCGCTGATCGTGCTGACCGTGCTGCTGCTGATCGCGACGATCTCGATGCCGGTCGTGATCAAGCACCTGTCGAATCGCCAGTTCGCGGCGCTCGAGGCGAAGCGGGGCGGCACCTTCTTCGGCAGCGTGGTCAATTCGCTCGGCGCGGCGATCGTCGGCGTCGTGCTGCTCGTCGTCACGATCCCGCTGTGGCTGATTCCGCCGTTCTTCGCGCTGCTGCCGCCGGTGATCTGGGGCTGGCTCACGTACCGCGTGATGACCTACGACGCGCTCGCGCTGCACGCGAGCCGCGACGAGCGCCGCGCGCTGGTACGCCGGCACCGTTGGCCGCTGATCGGCATCGGCGTCGCGACCGGGCTGCTCGGCACCGTGCCGACCTTCGTGTGGGTCTCGTCGGTCTGGATGATGGTGCTGTTTCCGTTCGTCGCGGCCGCCATGATCTGGGTTTACGCTTTCATCCTCGTCTTCTCGGCGCTGTGGTTCGGGCACTACTGCCTGCGCGCGCTGGAAGACCTGCGCGCCAGTGCGCGCGCCACCGCAATCGACATGGGGCAGGCATGAGCATCGGCATCATCATCATCGGCGACGAAATCCTTTCGGGCCGCCGGCAGGACAAGCATCTGGCGAAGGTCATCGAGCTGCTCGGCGCGCGCGGCCTCGCGCTCGACTGGGCCGAATACGTCGGCGACGATCCGGCGCGCATCACTGCGACGCTCGCGCGCGCGATCGCGTCGGGCGACATCGTGTTCTCGACGGGCGGCATCGGCGCGACGCCGGACGACCATACGCGCCAGTGCGCGGCCGCCGCGCTCGGCGTGCCGCTCGAGCTGCATCCGGAGGCGAAGGCGTTGATTTCGGAGCGCATTCGCGAGACGCACACCGATCCGGCCACGCCGGTCGACTTCGAGTCGCCGGAGAACCAGCATCGCTTCAACATGGGCGTGTTCCCGGCGGGCGCGACGATCATCCCGAACGGCTACAACCGGATTCCCGGCTTCTCGGTCGGCGATCTGCATTTCGTGCCGGGCTTCCCGGTGATGGCGTGGCCGATGATCGAATGGGTGCTCGATACGAAGTACGCGCACCTGCATCACGCGACGCCGCATGCCGAGCGCTCGCTGTACGTGTTCGAGCTGCCGGAATCGACGCTCACGCCGCTGATGGAGAAGATCGAGCGCGATTTCCCCGGCGTGCGCGTGTTCAGCCTGCCGAGCGTCGGCGACGCGGAGCGCGGCGGCATCTATGCGCGCCGTCACATCGATCTCGGCGTGAAGGGCGAGCCGGAAGCGGTCGCGGCCGCGTTCGTGAAGCTGCGCGAAGGCGTGCACCTGCTCGGCGGCGACGTCGTCGAGCCCGATACGCCGCGCGCCTGAGCGGCCTGCCACGTCGCCTTGTCAAAAGCAACGGGCCGCGCAACGCGGCCCGTCATCGGCATGTCATCGCCCGGCTCGACGATGAGGTCGTCGCAGCCGGCGTGAGCGGCGCGCGCTCAGGCGCCGATCCACGGCAGTTTGCGGAAGCACCAGCCGTCGACCGTCTTGCGGTGGCCTTCGGCGTCCTTCGCGCCTTCGAAGCCTTCGAGCAGGTCGAACGCCTTCGTGAAGCCGGCCTGCGCGGACGCGACCGCGGCGAGCTTCGAGCGCGCGGCGCTGCGGCACAGGAACAGGATGGGCGTATCGGCCGGGAGGGCCGCCTTCAGTTCGTTGACGAATTCGGCGTTCGGCACGCCGCCCGGATAACGCGTCCACTCGAGGTGCAGGTACTGGCCGTCGCCGACGAGCGGGCGGCCGATCCAGTCGAGCTCGGCGCGTGTGCGCACGTCGACGAGGCGCGCCGACGGGTCGAGCTGCAGCAGTTCGAATGCTTCGACCGGCAGCAGCGCGCCGGCATAGTTGAGCGCGCCTTGTGCGCGGCGTTCGTCGGCCTTCGCGTAAAGCTGGTCCAGCGTACTCATGGCAGGGGGTCTCCGTATCGGTCAAACGATCATTCTAGCGCGACGTCGCGGCACGGACGTCCGCCTGCGACACGGTGCATGGGCCGTACACGCACTCACCAAAAGAGTGCAGAATGGCGCGAATGCACCAAAGTGACTCGTTCGAAGCGACAGGGCTCGATGATTGCACCACGTCGGTGCTTTAGGGGCGGGACCGATGGCGGGTAAAGCCCCGGAATCGCGCAGCGCAGCCCTGTCGTGGCGAGCCCTGACGCGATTCGCGCCGATCCTGCATGAAGGTGGCACGGAAGCTGCTATATAGAATTCGGTCGAATCGGGGCGCGCTGCGCCAAAGCAAGACCCCGATCAGCTCGATAAACGAGGCGGTTTCCCAGTCCGCCGGAATTGTTCAATCAGGAGAAGAGGTTATGAGTAAAACCGTCGCCGACGTCATGCAGCTCGTGAAGGACGAGGACGTCAAGTTTGTCGATTTCCGCTTCACGGATACGCGCGGCAAGGAACAGCACGTGTCGGTGCCGGTTTCGGCGTTTGACGAAGACAAGTTCGAAAGCGGTCATGCATTCGACGGTTCGTCGATCGCGGGCTGGAAGGGCATCGAGGCGTCGGACATGCTGCTCATGCCGGACCCGACCGCTGCCTTCGTCGACCCGTTCTACGAAGAGTCGACCCTCGTGCTGACCTGCGACGTGGTCGAGCCGGCCGACGGCAAGGGCTACGAGCGCGACCCGCGTTCGCTCGCGAAGCGCGCGGAAGCCTACCTGAAGAGCACGGGTATCGGCGACACGGCGTACTTCGGTCCGGAACCGGAATTCTTCATTTTCGACTCGGTCCAGTGGAACACGGACATGTCGGGCTGCTTCGTGAAGATCAACTCGGAAGAAGCACCGTGGTCGGCCGGCAAGGAATTCGAAGGCGGCAACACCGGCCACCGTCCGGGCACGAAGGGCGGCTACTTCCCGGTCGCGCCGGTCGACACGTTCCAGGACATGCGTTCGGAAATGTGCCTGCTGCTCGAACAGCTCGGCATCCCGGTCGAAGTGCACCACCACGAAGTGGCGGGCCAGGGCCAGAACGAAATCGGCACGAAGTTCTCGACGCTGGTGCAGCGCGCCGACTGGACGCAATGGTCGAAGTACATCATCCATAACGTCGCGCACTCGTACGGCAAGACGGCGACGTTCATGCCGAAGCCGGTCGTCGGCGACAACGGTTCGGGCATGCACGTTCACCAGTCGATCTGGAAGGACGGCCAGAACCTGTTCGCGGGCAACGGCTACGCCGGCCTGTCGGAACTGGCGCTGTTCTACATCGGCGGCATCATCAAGCACGCCCGTGCGCTGAACGCGATCACGAACCCGACGACGAACTCGTACAAGCGTCTGGTCCCGCACTTCGAAGCACCGGTCAAGCTCGCCTACTCGGCACGCAACCGTTCGGCATCGATCCGCATTCCGCACGTGTCGAACCCGAAGGGCCGCCGTATCGAAACGCGCTTCCCGGACCCGATGGCGAACCCGTACCTGTTGTTCTCGGCGCTGATGATGGCCGGCCTCGACGGGATCCAGAACAAGATCCATCCGGGCGAAGCAGCCGACAAGAACCTGTACGACCTGCCGCCGGAAGAGGATGCAAAGATCCCGACCGTCTGCGCAGGCCTCGACCAGGCACTGGAAGCGCTCGACAAGGATCGCGAGTTCCTGACCCGTGGCGGCGTGTTCACGGACAGCATGCTCGACGCGTACCTCGCGCTGAAGGAGCAGGAGCTGGCGAAGTTCCGCATGACGACGCACCCGATCGAGTTCGAGATGTACTACTCGCTCTAATCGGCGATGGCGCTTCGATTCAGCGCCGTCATGCCGGTTCGTTCCCGTCGCGCGGCTGGCGGCGGGAACGGCGGAGTCTGAAAGGGGACGGCGTCCGGCCGTCCCTTTTTTGTTCCGACGATTTTCATTTTCTGGCCCGGTGAGGCGCGACAAGCACGCAGATGGTTCTGAAGAATCTGATCAAGGCGAAAACGGGGCAACCCGAACGACTGACGGACGACGAGCGGCTCGCACGCTCGGGTCTGCTGGCGGGGCTCGAAGCGCTGCCGACGGTCGTGATCGTGCTCGACCGCAAGACGCTGCGGGTCGCGTTCGCGAACCCGTCCGCGGAGGCGATGCTCGACATCTCGCGGCGGCAGCTCGCACAGCGGCCGTGGGGCGAGATTTTCCCGAACGCGAACGAACTCGCATCGACGATCACCGCGATCGGCCAGGAACGCTTTCACGCGACGCACCTCGATACGGTGCTCGACCGGCCCGGCCGCGAGCCGCTGCATGTGCATGCGATCGTCGGCTTCCTCGAGAGCGCGCCCGATTTCGTGCTCGTCGAGCTGTTCGAGAACGAACGGCAGTCGCGCACCGATCGGGAAGAGCGCATCCACGACCTGACCGCGGTCAACAAGCAACTGATCCGCAACCTCGCGCACGAGATCAAGAACCCGCTCGGCGGCATTCGCGGCGCAGCCCAGCTGCTCGAATTCGAACTGGGCGAGCGCGAGCGCGGCGAGTTGCGCGAATACACGCAGGTGATCATCAAGGAGTCCGATCGCCTGCAGACGCTCGTCGACCGGTTGCTGGAGCCGCACCGGCATCCGCACATCGTCGGCGACGTGAACATTCATGAAGTGTGCGAACGCGTGCGCGCGGTGATGCTCGCGGAGTTCCCGCGCGGGCTCACGATCGAGCGCGATTACGACGTGAGCGTGCCGGACCTGCGCGGCGACAAGGAGCAGTTGATCCAGGCGCTGCTCAACATCGTGCGCAACGCCGCGCAGGCGCTGCGCGAGCGGATCGCGCAGGGCGACGCGAAGATCGAGCTGCGCACGCGCATCGCGCGCAAGATCACGATCGCGAAGCGCCTGTACAAGCTGGCACTGGACTTGCACGTGGTCGACAACGGGCCCGGCATTCCGGAAGAGATCCGCGACCGGATCTTCTATCCGCTCGTATCCGGACGCGACGACGGCAGCGGCCTCGGCCTCACGCTCGCACAGACGTTCGTGCAGCAGCACGACGGGATGATCGAGGTCGAAAGCCGGCCCGGACGTACCGAATTTCAGATTCTGCTGCCGCTCGACCATTGAGCGGCAGCATTGCGATTCACCCATACCTGACCGACCTATGAAGCCGATCTGGATAGTAGACGACGACCAATCGATCCGCTGGGTGCTTGAAAAGGCACTCGCCCGGGACAGCTTCGCGACGAAGAGCTTCGCGAACGTGCGCGATGCGCTGGCCGCGCTCGACCACGAGACGCCGCAGGTGCTCGTGTCCGACATCCGGATGCCGGGCGGCTCGGGCCTCGAGTTGCTGCAGGCGATGCACGAGCGGCTGCCGGGCCTGCCCGTCATCATCATGACGGCGTTCTCCGATCTCGACAGCGCCGTCGCGGCGTTCCAGGGCGGCGCGTTCGAATACCTCGCGAAGCCGTTCGACGTCGACAAGGCGGTCGAGCTGATCCGCCGCGCGGTGGAAGAAAGCCTGCGCGGCGGCGCGCCGCAGGACGAGCGCGTGGCCGAGGCGCCCGAGATGCTCGGCCAGGCGCCGGCGATGCAGGACATGTTCCGCGCGATCGGCCGCTTGTCGCATTCGGCCGCGACCGTGCTGATCACCGGCGAGTCGGGCACCGGCAAGGAGCTCGTCGCGCGGGCGCTGCACCGTCACAGCCCGCGTGCGAACGGACCGTTCATCGCGCTGAACACGGCGGCGATTCCGAAGGATCTGCTGGAATCCGAACTGTTCGGCCACGAGCGCGGCGCGTTCACCGGCGCGCAGACGACGCGGCAGGGCCGCTTCGAGCAGGCCGAGAACGGCACGCTGTTCCTCGACGAAATCGGCGACATGCCGTTCGATCTGCAGACGCGCCTGTTGCGCGTGCTGTCGGACGGGCAGTTCTACCGCGTGGGCGGCCACAACCCGCTGCGCGCGAACGTGCGCGTGATCGCCGCGACGCACCAGAATCTCGAGTCGCGCGTGCGGCAGGGGCTGTTCCGCGAGGACCTTTATCACCGGCTCAACGTGATCCGGCTGCGTCTGCCGCCGCTGCGCGAACGCAGCGAGGACATCGCGCTGCTCACGCGCCATTTCCTGCAGAAGAGCGCGCGCGATCTCGGCGTTGAGCCGAAGCGCGTGTCCGACGACGCGCTCGCGTACCTGACGTCGCTGCCGTTTCCCGGCAACGTGCGGCAGCTCGAGAATCTCGCGAACTGGCTGACCGTGATGGCGCCCGCGCAGACGGTCGAGATCAAGGATCTGCCGCCCGACCTCGTGCCGGCCGGTGCGCCGGTCGTCGCGACGGGCGACGGCGCGGACGCGCACGGCAGCGGCGGTCACACGGCGGTGCCTGCCGCGATCGGTGCAGCGCCGACGGCCGCGCCCGTCGCGAGCGCGGCGAACGGCAGCGCGCCGGCCGGCTACCCGCTGTGGGAGCACGGGCTGCGCACCGAAGTCGCGCGGCTGTTGCGCGAGAACTCGGCCGACGTGATGGACGAACTCGCACGCCGCTTCGAGGCCGCCGTGATCCGCGAGGCGCTCGACTTCACGCGCGGCCGCAAGGTCGAGGCCGCCGAGCGGCTCGGCATCGGCCGCAACACGATCACGCGCAAGATCCAGGAACTCCATCTGGAGCCCTGAGCATGATTCGCGGCATGCGCGGGCCTGCGCATGCCGCGATCGGACATAATCGCGGTTTGCATGCAGCTTGCCATTCCGCGATCCTCAATGTCCGAATCCTTCCGCTGGCCCGCCGGGGCCGACCCGTTCCGTTTCCTCGAAGCACTCGACAGCAAGCGCGCCCGCACGTGGGTCGACGAGCAGAATGCGCGCACCCGCGCCGCGCTGCGCGACGACGATGCCTATCGCGCGCTGACCGCGCGTCTCGCGAAAGCGTATCTGCCGCGCGAACGCCCGGTGATTCCGACCCGCTGGCGCGACTGGGCGTACGACCTGTGGCAGGACGATCTCCATCCGAAGGGGCTGTGGCGCCGCACGCGCTGGGCCGACTGGCGGGCCGGCCAGCCGGCCTGGGAAACGCTGCTCGACATCGACGCGCTCGGCGCCGAAGAGGGCGAGTCGTGGGTGTTCGAGCAGGAGGCGATCTTGTATCCGGACGGCGATCGCGTGCTGCTGTCGCTGTCGCCGGGCGGCGCCGATGCGGTCGTCGTGCGCGAATTCGATCTCGTCGAGCGCCGGTTCGTCGACGGCGGTTTCACGATCGACGCGCCGGGCCATCACACGGTCGGCTGGATCGACCGCGATACCGTGTACGTGAGCTGGGATCGCGGCGAAGCGCATGCGACCGCCGCCGGCTATCCGTATGAAGCGCGGCGCTGGGTGCGCGGCACGGCGCTTGCCGACGCGCCCGTCGTGTTCAGCGGCGAACCGGACGACATCAGCGCCGGAGCGTGGTACGACCCGATCGACCGCCGCCACGTCGCGTGGCGCAGCGTCGATTTCTTCGACGCACACGCGTACTGGTTGACCGACGCGGGCGAATGGGCGCGCTACGACGTGCCGACGCATGTCGAGGTCGGGTTCTGGGAGGGCTGGCTCGTGCTGGAGCCGCGCCTCGACTGGGATTGCGACGGCGTGCGCCACGCGGGCGGCTCGCTGCTCGCGATCCGCGAAGAGGCGTTCCTCGCCGGCGCGCGCGAATTCACGACGCTGTTCGCGCCGCGGCCGACGACGTCCGCCTGTACGTGGACGCATACGCGCACGACGCTGATCGCCAGCTGGCTCGACGACGTGCACAACCGCACGATGCTGTGGCAGCCGCGGCAGGCCGGCGACGGGGCGTGGACCTGGGACGCGCGGCCGTTCGACTGGCCCGGCGACGCGCAGATCGACGTCGAGCCCGTCGAATCGACGCTGAACGACGAGGTGTACGTCGACGTCGACACCTATCTCGATCCGCCCGAATGCTGGCTGGCCGATCTCGCCGACCGCGCGGACGATGCGCCGTCGCGCCGCGTGCTGCTCGACCGGCCGCCGGTGCAGTTCGACGCCGCTGGGCTTGTCGTACGCCGCGCGAGCGCGCGTTCGCGCGACGGCACGGTCGTGCCGTACACGCTGATCGGGCCGCGCGATGCGCTCGACGCACCGGCAGGCGGGGCGCGCGTCGCGCGGCCGTGCCTGCTGTCGGGCTATGGCGGCTTTGCGATCCCGAACCTGCCGGGCTACAGCGATGCGTTCGGCATCGGCTGGCTCGAACGCGGCGGCGTGATGGCGTTTGCGCACATCCGCGGCGGCGGCGAGTTCGGGCCGCGCTGGCATACCGACGCGCAGCGCGAACACCGCCAGCGTTCGTTCGACGATTTCATCGCGGTCGCCGAGGATCTGGTTGCGACCGGCGTGACGCGCGCCGCGCAGTTGGGGATCGAGGGCGGCAGCAACGGCGGGCTGCTGGTCGCCGCGTGCATGATGCAGCGGCCGGAGTTGTTCGGCGCGGTGCTGTGCCGCGTGCCGCTGCTCGACATGCAGCGCTATCCGAAGCTGCACGCGGGCGCCGCATGGCTCGACGAATACGGCGATCCGGACGATCCGAGCGAAGGCGCGGCGCTGGCCGCGTATTCGCCCTATCACCGCGTGCGCGAAGGTGTCGTGTATCCGCCGTTGCTGCTGACGACGTCGACCCGTGACGACCGCGTCCATCCCGCACATGCACGCAAGATGGCCGCGCGCATGCAGGCGCTCGGTCACGAACGGGTGTGGTACTGGGAGAACACCGACGGCGGCCACGGCAGCGCCGACGATCTCGAACGCGCGGAAGCCGATGCGGCCGAATTCGGCTTCCTGTGGGCCCATCTCGGGCCGGCGCCCGCGCGGCGCTGATTGCGCGTGAACAGGCCCTGGGCGATCAGCCGACGACCGCGACGACGGGCGTGTGGTCGGACGGCTGTTCCCACGTGCGCGGCGTGCGATCGACCTCGCACGACGCGCAGGTCGCCGCGAGCGCCGGCGACAGCAGGATGTGGTCGATGCGCAGTCCCGCGTTGCGGCGGAACGCCATCATCCGGTAGTCCCACCACGTGAAGGTTTTCTCGGGCTGCTCGAAGCGGCGGAACGCATCGACGAAGCCGAGTTCGATCAGCTGCGCGAAGTGCGCGCGCTCCTGCGGCGACACGAGGTTCTGGCCTTCCCATTTCGCGGGATCGTGCACGTCGCGGTCTTCCGGCGCGATGTTGTAGTCGCCGAGCAGCGCGAGCTTCGGGTAGCGCTGCAGCTCGGTGCGCAGCCATGCCTGCAGCGCGTCGAGCCACTGCATCTTGTAGACGAACTTGTCGGAGTCGAGCGCCTGGCCGTTCGGGAAGTAGGCGGACACGATGCGCACGCCGTCGACCGTCGCGGCGATCACGCGCTGCTGCGGGTCGTCGAAGCCGGGGATGTTGCGCACGACGTCCGATTCGTCGACGGCGAGCGTGTCGCGCACGAGGATCGCGACGCCGTTGTAGGTCTTCTGGCCCGTGAACCAGCTGCGGTAGCCGACCGCCTCGAGATCGGCGCGCGGGAATTTCTCGTCCGGCAGCTTCAGTTCCTGCAGGCACAGGACGTCGGTGCCGCTTTGCGCGAGCCAGTCGAGCACGTGCTGTTTGCGGACGTTGAGCGAGTTGACGTTCCAAGTTGCTATTTTCATGAACGGGAGGGGCGTGCGGCGTGAATTCGGAGGCCGTCATCTTACCGCGAGCATGGGGTGCGAACGCGGGTGTCATGCAGGGTCACGCATCGTCGCGCGAGGAGGGGAGGCAGGAATTGTGACAAAAGTATTGACGTGAGTACTTCCTCACCCTATAATTTATTTCTCTGACGCGGGGTGGAGCAGTCTGGCAGCTCGTCGGGCTCATAACCCGAAGGTCACAGGTTCAAATCCTGTCCCCGCAACCAAGCACACCAGACGATGTGCCGCGCAATTGACCGATGCGCACTTCGTCCACGAAAAACCCGGCTCCATGCCGGGTTTTTTGTTTTCCGCGTCCGCTTGTTATTTCGGCGCGCCCGGGCTCCCCGGCAGGAAGCCGTTCTCGAGCAGATAGGTCGTCGTGTTGACCAGCGTGGCCCGCGCGTTCGGCGTGCCCGACAGCACCGCGCACTTGTCCTTGCCCGTATTCAGCCGGATCGACCGCTCGGTCGTCGGGTAGTCCACATCCTTCAGGTAGAAATGCGGCAGCGACGTCATGTAGCGCGCATACGGCACGCACGGCCGCTGCATCGGGTCCTTCGACGCGGCGTTGAACGGAAAGTACTCGTCGAACAGGTACGCCGAGCTCGACAGGCCGCCCCAGTTCGCCGGCACCGCGATACTGCCGGTCGGCGTCGTGGCGCCGGTGGCGACGTCCGTGATGAAGCCGTCGACGGTCGAGCGCCCGTCGCTGCGATTGGCCTGCGTCACGGTGACCTGCAGCCGATAGGCATGGCCGGTTTTCCACGGGTAGGCGATCGAGCACGACGTGCCGGAGCCGCCGTCGGCGCCGCCGCGGCAATTCGCCGACAGCGGCGCCGTGCCGGTGCCGAACGCGCTGAAGATCACCACGTTGGTGCTGCGGGTGCGCGGCTGGATGCCGGTGTAGATCGCGTGCCCGCCGTGTTGCGACGACAACTGGTTGGCCCAGTAGTAACTGGCGTTGACCTGGGTCGGCACGACTTCGGGCGTGATGTCCCACGTCATCCGATCGAAGCCGTCCCTGGGCGTCGTGGCGGCCGAGGCGGTGATGCTGGGGTCCGCGTGCGCGTTGAGCGTGGCCGACACGGCGAGCAGCGCGCCGAACACGGTGCTGAGTCTTTTCATGTTCCTGTTTCCGGTTGGTGGAAAAAGAGACCGCGACGAGCAGCGTCGAGTGCGGTGCCGCTGCTCGCGTACCAATTTGCGGTCACTTTATTACCAATGGATAACCCCTCGTGTCGGCGCGCCCGTCGGAACCGAGTCGCATGATTCGCGGGCCGTTCGTGCCGGCCCCGTGTGGTGGGCGAGAGCAGGGCGTCGGCCGAGCGACGACGCGCGCGCCGGGAGAGTGAATCCCGGCGCGCGAAACAATGCGGCGATGCCGTGTGGCGACGGTGTTCTTTGCGCGATGGCGCGCGTCGTTCAGCGCGCCGCCCACTCGACGGCTGCTTTCGCATGCAGCGCGGTCGTATCGAATACCGGCAGCGGCGAGTCGTCCGCGCCGATCAGCAGCGTGATTTCCGTGCAGCCGAGGATCACCGCCTGTGCGCCGCGCCGGGCCAGTTCATCGATGATCGACACGTACGTGGCGCGCGATTCCTCCGAGATGACGCCGTGGCACAGCTCGTCGTAGATGATCCGGTGCACGTCGTTGCGCCCGCGTTCGTCCGGCACCAGCACGTCGAGCCCGAACTTCTCGCGCAGCCGCGCCGCGTAGAACGGCAGCTCCATCGTATAGCGCGTACCGAGCAGCGCGACGCGCTCGACGCCCGCGTCGCGCAGTGCGCTGCCGGTCGGATCGGCGATGTGCAGGAACGGCAGCGTCACCGCCGCCTCGATCGCGTCGTGCACGCGGTGCATCGTATTGGTCGTCAGGACGACGAGATCGGCGCCGGCCGCTTCGAGTTGTCGCGCGGCGTCGGCCATCCGTTCGCCGAGCGCGGCCCAGTCGTGCGTGCGCTGCAGCGCTTCGATTTCGGCGAAGTCGACCGTGACCAGCACGCTCTTCGCGTTGTGATGGCCGCCGTGCAATGCCTTCGAGTGCCGGTTGATCATCCGGTAGTACTCGGCCGACGATTCCCAGCTCATGCCGCCGATCAGTCCGATTGTCTTCATCCGTCACCTTTGGATTTCGTGTGTCGCGGCAGACGAGTATAGGTGCCGCTGCCCGTGCCCGGCCGGTACGATCCGCACGAACCGGGCCGGTACGGCGCAGTCGGCGCCAGGCGGCCAGCTGCGGGACGGCTGGCTGAGGCCGGCGAGCGACGGACATACGCGGCAGTTGAAACCGGCACTGTGTTTTTGTACAGTATCGGCACCGTGAGCCCGACCACCATCCCGCCTGCCGATCTACCCACGCCGCTGCCCGGCGACGCGCCGCCGCGCATGCGCAAGATCATTCATTGCGACTGCGACTGCTTCTACGCGTCGGTTGAGATGCGCGACGACCCGTCGCTGCGCAACCGGCCGCTCGCGGTCGGCGGTCGCCCCGACCAGCGCGGCGTGATCGCGACCTGTAACTACGAGGCGCGGCGCTACGGCGTGCATTCGGCGATGTCGTCGGCGCTGGCGATGCGCAAGTGTCCGGACCTGCTGATCCTGCCGTCCGCGATGGACAAGTATCGTGCGGCGTCGCGGCAGATCATGGCGATCTATCGCGACTACACGCAGGACGTCGAGCCGCTGTCGCTCGACGAGGCGTACCTCGACGTCAGCGGGTCGGAGCGTTGCCAGGGCAGTGCGACGCTGATTGCGCGCGAGATCCGCGAGCGGGTGCGCGATACGGTCGGCGTGACCGTGTCGGCGGGCGTCGCGCCGAACAAGTTCATCGCGAAGATCGCGTCCGACTGGAACAAGCCCGACGGGCTGTTCGTCGTGCGGCCGCACGAGATCGACGCATTCGTCGCGGCGCTGCCGGTGCGCAAGCTGCACGGCGTCGGCAAGGTGACGGCCACGCGGCTCGACCGGCTCGGCATCCAGACCTGCGCGCAATTGCGCGACTGGCCGCTGATCGACCTGCACCGCGAGTTCGGCGCGTTCGGGCGGCGGCTGTACGAACTGTCGCGCGGGATCGACGAGCGGCCCGTGCAGGCCGACCAGGAGCGCAAGTCGGTCAGCGTCGAGACGACCTACGTGACCGACCTGACGACACTCGAGCAATGCGCGGACGAAATCCGCCGCCTCGTCGTGCAACTCGACGCGCGGATCGATCGCGCGGGCGCCGCGCGGTCGATCCGCAAGCTGTACGTGAAGATCCGCTTCGCCGATTTCCAGCGCACGACGGTCGAGTGCGTGGCCGACGCGACGAATGCCGAGACGGCCGTCACGCTTCTCGCGAAGGGGTTGTTGCGGCGCGCGCAGCCGGTACGGCTGCTCGGCGTCGGCGTGCGCATCAACGAGGATACGGCCGAACGCCACGGGCAATTCCTGCTGTTCGACGACGAAGTGGGCGACGACACGTCCGCGCCATGAAAAAAGGCACCGCCGAAGCGGTGCCTGTCGATGCAGCCTGAACAACTGGAAGGGCCGGGCGGCGCGCTCAGTGCGCGGACGCGGCCATCCCGTTGTGGCGCAGCAGTGCGTCGATCTGCGGCTCGCGGCCGCGGAACGCCTTGAACGACTCCATCGCCGGGCGGCTGCCGCCGACCTCGAGGATTTCGCGGCGATAGCGCGTGCCGGTTGCCGCGTCGAGTACGCTGCCGCTGGCGGCCGCCGCTTCCTCGAACGCCGCGTACGCATCGGCCGACAGCACTTCGGCCCACTTGTAGCTGTAGTAGCCGGCCGCATAGCCGCCCGCGAAGATGTGGCTGAACGTGTTCGGCCAGCGCGAGAACGCCGCCTGCGGGATCACGTGATAGCGCTCGTTGATCTCGCGCGCGAACGCGGTCACGCCGGTGGCGCCGGCCGGGTCGAAGTCGACGTGCAGCAGCATGTCGAACATCGAGAACACGATCTGGCGCAGCGTGCCGAGCCCACTCTGGAAGTTCTTCGCGGCGATCATCTTGTCGAACAGCTCGCGCGGCAGCGATGCGCCCGTATCGACGTGCGACGACATCGACGACAGCACGTCCCATTCCCAGCAGAAATTCTCCATGAACTGCGACGGCAGTTCGACCGCATCCCATTCGACGCCGTTGATGCCTGACACGCCGAGCTCGTCGACGCGCGTGAGCATGTGATGCAGCCCGTGGCCGAATTCATGGAACAGCGTGATCACTTCGTCGTGCGTGAAGCACGCGGGCTTGCCGCCGACCGGCGCGGAGAAGTTGCAGGTCAGGTACGCGACGGGCGTCTGCACGTCGCTGCCGCGCTTCGCGCGCGAACGCGCGTCGTCCATCCAGGCGCCGCCGCGCTTGCCTTCGCGTGCGTACAGGTCGAGATAGAACTGCGCGACGAGCGAGCCGTCGCGGTTCTCGACGCGGAAGAAGCGCACGTCCTTGTGCCATACCGGCGCGTCGTCCGGCTTGATCTTCACGCCGAACAGCGTTTCGGTGACGGTGAACAGCCCCTTCAGCGCGGCCGGTTCCGGGAAGTACTGCTTGACCTCGTTTTCCGAGAACGCATAGCGCTGCTGGCGCAGCTTCTCGGCCGCGTATGCGACGTCCCACGGCGCGAGTTCGGCGAGGCCGAGCTCCTTCGCGGCGAAGGAGCGCAGCTCGTCCCAGTCCTTGTCCGCGTGCGGGCGGGCGCGGGTCGCGAGATCCTCGAGGAATGCGATCACCTGCTGCGGCGATTCGGCCATCTTCGGCGCGAGCGACACTTCGGCGAAGTTGCGGTAGCCGAGCATCTGCGCCTCTTCGCGGCGCAGCTTCAGCGCGTCGACGACGATCGCCGTGTTGTCCCATTCGGCCTTGCCGTCGCCGTACTGCGGCCCGAGCTCCGACGCGCGCGTCGCATAGGCGCGGTAGAGCGTCTCGCGCAGCGCGCGGTTGTCCGCGTACTGCAGCACCGGGAAGTACGACGGGAAATGCAGCGTGAATTTCCAGCCTTCCTTGCCGTCCTTTTGCGCGGCTTCGCGGGCAGCCTCGATCGCGTCGCCGGGCAGGCCGGCCAGCTCGGCTTCATCGGTGACGAAGTACGCGTACGCGTTGGTTGCATCGAGCACGTGATCGGAGAATGCCTTCGACAGCGCGGCCTGCTGTTCCTGCAGTTCCGCGAAGCGCGGCTTCTGGTCCTCGGGCAGCTCGGCGCCCGACAGGCGGAAGTCGCGCAGCGCATTGTCGAGGATCTTCTTGCGTTCGGCAGACAGCGTCGCGTATTCGGCGCTCGCAGCGATCGCCTTGTACTTTTCGTACAGCGCGAGATTCTGGCCGACGCTCGACCAGAACTCGGTCACGCGCGGCAGGTTTTCACCGTAGGCGGCGCGCAGTTCGGGCGTGTCGGCGACCGCATTCAGGTGGCCGACGATGCCCCATGCGCGGCCGAGCGGCTCCGTGGCCTGCTCGACCGTCTCGACGACGGCGGCCCAGGTCGACGGCGTGTCGCTCGCGCTCGCCGCTTCGACCGCGCGGCTGGCGGCGTCGAGCAGCGTATCGAGCGCGGGCGTCACGTGTTCCGGGCGGATCTCGCCGAAACGGGGCAGGCCGGAGAAGTCGAGAAGGGGATTGGTGTTGGCGCTGGCGGACATTGAGACTCCCTGTCTGTTGCCGGATGAACCGGGATGAAAAGGGTGAGGCGCGATGAAGCGGCGCCCGATACCGACATTATTGGGGCGCATCGTGCGCTTTCCAATCGTTAGTTTCTAATGACGCGATTGACGCAGGGTCGGATGTGGGCGCCCGGCCAGGGGCGGCCGGCCAAGGGCGACCGGCCAAGGGCGACCGGCGGCGGGCGAGCAGCAAGGTGCATCGGCGCGCCGGCCGGCGCGATGCAGCCGCGCGATTGCGGCTGGCGAGGCGCCGGCGCGCGGACCGCGCACCGGCTGGGCAAAGGCAGCTTCAGGCCGCGGCGGCCGCGGCGCGTTCGGCGGATTCGATCGTGTTGATCAGCAGCATCGTGATGGTCATCGGGCCGACGCCGCCCGGCACCGGCGTGATGTAGCCGGCGACTTCCTTCACGCCCGCGAAATCGACGTCGCCGCACAGCTTGCCTGCGTCGTCACGGTTCATGCCGACGTCGATCACCGTCGCGCCCGGCTTCACCATGTCGGCGGTCAGGATGTTGCGCTTGCCGACCGCGGCGACCACGATGTCGGCCTCGCGCGTATGCGCGGCGAGGTCGCGCGTCTTGCTGTGGCAAATCGTCACGGTCGCGCCGGCGTCGAGCAGCATCATCGCCATCGGCTTGCCGACGATGTTCGAGCGGCCGATCACGACCGCGTTCGCGCCCTGCAGCGCAATGCCGTGCGCTTCGAACATCTTCATCACGCCGTACGGCGTGCACGGGCGGAACAGCGGCTTGCCGGTCATCAGCGCGCCGGCGTTCGCGACGTGAAAGCCGTCGACGTCCTTTTCCGGCGCGATCGCCTCGATCACCTTGTGGCTGTCGATGTGCGCGGGCAGCGGCAGCTGGACGAGGATGCCGTGGATCTTCGGGTCGCGGTTCAGTTCGTCGATGCGCGCGAGCAGGTCGGCTTCGGACAGCGTGGCCGGGTACGCATCCTTCAGCGAGAAGAAGCCGTTGTCCTCGCACGCCTTGATCTTGTTGCGCACGTAGACTTCGCTCGCCGGGTTCGCGCCGACGAGGATCACCGCGAGACCCGGCTGGTGGCCGCGTGCGGTCAGCGCGGCGGCGCGTTCGGCGGCCTGGGCGCGCAAGGTCTTCGAAAGGGCGTTGCCGTCGATGAGGAGGGCTGTCATGGTGGTGGGTCCTGCCGGGAAGTTGGAATGCGGGCGTACGGCGCGCGAAGCGCCGTAGCAAAGCACGTAATTATACCGTTCGCCTGCTGCCGTCCGACAGCGAATCAACGGGAAGCGTCATGGCCGCGGCGCTCGCGCGCCGGGAGAAACGACCGCCGCCGCGCGAGTGGGCCGCATCGCGCGGGGCGGCAAACACCGGTTGCGGGCCGGGCGGCCGGCGGTGGGCCGTGCCGCCGCGGCCGGAGAACCCGCTCAGGCCTGCTTCTTCGACAGCGCGAGGCGCAGCAGGTCGGCCACCGTGTTGACGTTGAGCTTTTCCATGATGTTCGCGCGGTGCGCCTCGACCGTCTTGATGCTGATGCCGAGGTCGTCGGCGATCTGCTTGTTCAGGCGGCCCGCGATGATCCGCTCGAGCACCTGCTGCTCGCGCGCGGTCAGCTTCGACAGGCGTTCGCTCGCGGCACGCTGCTCCTGCACGCTCTTGCTTTCGCTTCGGGCCTTGTCGAGCATCCGCTCGACGAGCTTGCGCAGCTCGGCTTCGTCGAACGGTTTCTCGATAAAGTCCATCGCACCCTTTTTCATCGTCGACACGGCCATCGGCACGTCGCCGTGACCGGTGACGAAGATGATCGGCAGCGCGGCATTGTCGGCGATCAGGCGTTCCTGCAATTCGAGGCCGCTCATGCCCGACATCCGCACGTCGAGGATCAGGCAGGCGATCTGGCCGGCCTGCTGCGCCGGCTGATAGGCATCGAGGAACTGCTCGGCGCTCGAGAAGCATTGCACGCGATAGCCGTTCGCCTCCAGCAGCCAGCGCAGCGAGTCCCGTACGGCCTCGTCGTCGTCGACGACAAAGACGGTTTCCTGAGTGGTGGTGACAGGGCTATTCATAGTTCTCCCGTAACGGTATGTGATGCCGATGCCTCGCGCCCCCCTTGGCCGAGATCAGCGGGTTCCCCAATGGGCAGGCTGCAGTGGAACGTCGCGCCGGAAATGCGGCCATCCGGCTCGACGTTGTTGACCACCCACAGACGCCCCCGATGCGATTCGATGATCGAACGGCAGATGTTCAGCCCCATGCCCATGCCGTCGGACTTGGTGCTGTAAAACGGTTCGAACAGGCGCTCGGCGGTCGCTTCGTCGACGCCCGGGCCCTGGTCGATCACACGGATGTCGACGAAGCCCGCATCGATGTCGGCGACCACGCGGATCACGCCGTCCGCCGACGCCGGCTTCACGTCGGCCATCGCCTCGGCTGCGTTCTTCATCAGGTTCATCAGCACCTGTTCGATCAGCACGGGGTCGACATAAATAATAGGCATTCTTGCGAGGATTTCCGTGACGATCCGGATCCTGCGCTTTCTGGCCTCGATTTCGGCCAGCCCGACCGCATCGGCGACGATGTCCGCGACCCGCGCCGGCTGGCGCTTCGGCTCGCTGCGCTTCACGAATTCGCGAATCCGCTTCACGATCATCCCGGCCCGCAGCGCCTGCTGCGCGGTCTTTTCCAGTGCGGGCTGCAGCGTCTCGGGCGTGCCGCGGCCGCTCTTCACGAGCGCGAGCGTGCCCGAGCAGTAGTTGTTGATTGCGGCGAGCGGCTGATTCAATTCGTGAGCAATCGACGACGCCATTTCGCCCATCGTCATCAATCGGCTCGTGAACTGCAGTTTCTCTTCCTGCTGGTGCGCGAGCTCCTGCGCCTTCTTGCGGGTCGTGATGTCGGTCGCGATCTGCATCTGCGCGAGGTGGCCGTCCACCCACTGGATGTACTGGCGGCGCACCTCGAACCACTTCTGGATGCTCTCGACGTACACCTCCTGCGCATCGGCGGTGCTGCTCGTCAGCGCGGCGGCCGGCAGGCCCGCGAACGCGTCGACCATGTCGATCGAGTCGGACGATGCCTGCGCGCGATCGAAGCCACCGCCCGACAGCTCCAGATGGCCATCCGGGCGGATGCCGAACAGGTGGCGGTAGTAGCGGTTCGCGAACAGCAGCTCGGCTTCGTCGGCGGCCAGCACCGACACCGCGGCGTCGAGGCTTTCGAGCACCGTCGTGAAGCGTTCGTGCGCGGCCGCGAGCTCTTCGCGCGCGCGCTTCGGCTCGGTGATGTCGGTCATCGACGACATCCAGCCGGTCTGGCGGCCCGAACTGTCGATCAGCGGCGACACGTACAGGCGCGCGTGGAACAGCGTGCCGTTCTTGCGCCGCACGCGCAGCTCGAAGCCCGAGCTTGGCGCCTTGCCGCGCAGCGTCATGTCGAGCTGGCGCTGCATTTCCGGGTACGCGTCGCGCGGCCAGTACGGGAACGGCGCGACCTTGCCGACGAGATCGGTTTCGTCCCAGCCCGTCATCCGGCAGAACGCGGGGTTCACGTGCGTGATGCGGCCGTGCATGTCGAGCACGCGCATGCCGATCAGCACCGAGTTTTCCATCGCGCGGCGGAAGAACGCTTCCGCGTACAGCGCCTGCTGCGCCTCGAAGCGCTGGCGCGTGTGCTTCCACAGGCTCCAGAGGCTCCACAGCACGAAGCACGACAGGCCGGCGACGAGCCACACGAGCGTGTTGTTGGTCAGGTTGGTGAGCTGCGGGAACGCGTACACGCGCACCGTCAGCCCCTGGCCGGGCGGGTCGAGCGGAAGATCGTAGTGCGAGTCGCGCGGCAGGCGCGGGCGTGTCGACGTGGACGACAGTTCGCGGTTGTTCGAATCGGTGATGGAGATCTTGTACTTCGACGACAGTTCCTGCGGGATGTCGTGCTTCAGGATGCCCTCGACCGAGAACACCGCGGCGATCGAGCCGAGATATTCGCGGTCGCCGCGCATCACGGGCGTCTGCAACGTGATGAAGCCGTTGCCGAAGTCATCGTAGATCAGCGGAGAATAGGCCTGGCGGCGCGTGCTGCGCGCCTCGTCGTACGCGCCGCGCACGGCGTCCCGCATCTGCGCGTCGCCAGGCTTCGCGAGGCGCTGGCCGAGCAGCGGCGGATGCACGGTCGGCCAGCGCTGCACGCCGGGCGCCGTGTACCAGTTCAGGTAGAGGATTTCCGGATGCGTCTGCATCACGTCCGCGACGGCCATCTGGAATGCGTTCTGGTCGAGGCGGCCGGACGCGAGGTCGCGCGACAGCGCCTGCAACTGTTCCTGCGCGCCCGTCATCGACAGGCGGATCTGCTGCTGGGCCCACGCGACGTTGCGGAACAGGGTGTCTTCCTGCTGCTGCTGTTCGCGCCGGTTGAGGCTCCACAGAATGAGGCTCATCACCACGAGGAACACCAGGATCGACAGCAGCGGCGTCAGCAAATAGGAGTTGGACCACCACGGTCCGTGGTGCCAACGGGACGGCTGCGACTCCGCCGGCGGGCCCGGCGGTCGCGCCGAGCGTGCGAAAAGCCGATCGGTCAACATGGCAGGATTGTAGCGCAGCGCAATACATGGAAAACCGATACCGGATATGTTGAACGGAAACGGTTTTGTTCGGACGAGACGGGCCGCGGAGCCCCGAAATATGGGTGCAGCGCAGCAATATTCCGCATTACGAGAAAAGATCTCACAATTCGAAAATTTTGTTGCGCAGGCCCGTCCACGCTCATTACAATCCGTCGGAGCTTGCCCGCAGCCGGCCGCGTCGCGTCGTCTGCACGAGAGCGATCCTCACATTCCAGGACCCAGGAGACGAGAATGTCCGCTGTACCGAACGAAGTGATGAAATATGTCGCCGCCGAACGTGACGACGACCCGCAAGAAACCGTCGAGTGGCTGGAGTCGCTCGATGGCGTGATCTCCTCCGTGGGCACCGGCCGTGCGCATTACCTGATCGAAAAGCAGATCGAATTCGCCCGCATGCACGGCGAACACCTGCCGTTCTCCGCCAATACCCCGTACATCAACACGATTCCGGTCGAAGCCCAGGCAAAGATTCCGGGCGACCAGGACATCGAGCACCGCATCCGCTCGTACACGCGCTGGAACGCGCTGGCGATGGTGCTGCGCGCAGGCAAGGACACGAACGTCGGCGGCCACATCGCGTCGTTCGCATCGGCGGCGACGCTCTACGACGTCGGCTACAACCACTTCTGGCACGCAGCGTCCGACCAGCACGGCGGCGATCTCGTGTTCGTGCAGGGCCACTCGTCGCCGGGCGTGTACTCGCGCGCGTTCCTGCTCGGCCGCCTGAAGGAAGAGCAGCTCGACAACTTCCGCCAGGAAGTCGACGGCAAGGGCATCTCGTCGTACCCGCACCCGTGGCTGATGCCGGACTTCTGGCAGTTCCCGACCGTGTCGATGGGTCTCGGCCCGATCATGGCGATCTACCAGGCCCGCTTCATGAAGTATCTGGAGTCGCGCGGCATCGCGAAGACGGAAGGCCGCAAGGTGTGGGCGTTCCTCGGTGACGGCGAGACGGACGAGCCGGAATCGCTCGGCGCGATCGGCATGGCGAGCCGCGAGAAGCTCGACAACCTCGTGTTCGTGATCAACTGCAACCTGCAGCGCCTCGACGGCCCGGTGCGCGGCAACGGCAAGATCATCCAGGAACTCGAATCGGAATTCCGCGGCGCCGGCTGGAACGTGATCAAGGTCATCTGGGGCAGCCGCTGGGATGCGCTGTTCGCGCGCGACAAGTCGGGCGCGCTGATGCGCCGCATGATGGAGTGCGTCGACGGCGAATACCAGACGTACAAGTCGGAGTCGGGCGCGTACGTTCGCGAGCACTTCTTCAACACGCCTGAACTGAAGGCGCTCGTCGCCGACTGGTCGGACGACGACATCTGGGCGCTGAACCGCGGCGGTCACGATCCGCACAAGATCTACGCGGCATTCCACGAAGCCACGAACACGAAGGGCGCGCCGACCGTCATCCTCGCGAAGACTATCAAGGGCTACGGGATGGGCGAGTCGGGCCAGGCGATGAACATCACGCACCAGCAGAAGAAGCTGCCGGTCGAGCAACTGAAGAAGTTCCGTGACCAGTTCCGCCTGCCGATCACCGACGAGCAGATCGCCGACGTGCCGTACCTGAAGTTCGAGGAAGGCTCGAAGGAACTCGAATACATGCGCCAGAAGCGCATGGACCTCGGCGGCTACCTGCCGCACCGCCGCGAGAAGGCGACGTCGCTGCCGGTGCCGGCGCTCGACGCGTTCGAGCCGCTCTTGAAGGGCACGGGCGAAGGCCGCGAGATCTCGACGACGATGGCGTTCGTGCGGATTCTGAACATCCTGCTGAAGGACAAGGCGCTCGGCAAGCGCGTCGTGCCGATCGTCCCGGACGAATCGCGTACGTTCGGCATGGAAGGCCTGTTCCGCCAGATCGGTATCTGGAACCAGGAAGGCCAGAAGTACGTGCCGGAAGATTCCGACCAGCTGATGTTCTACAAGGAATCGCAGACCGGCCAGATCCTGCAGGAAGGCATCAACGAAGCGGGCGGCATGTGCGACTGGATCGCGGCGGCGACGTCGTATTCGACGCACGGCGAGATCATGGTGCCGTTCTACATCTTCTACTCGATGTTCGGCTTCCAGCGGATCGGCGACCTCGCGTGGGCCGCGGGCGACATGCGTTCGCGCGGCTTCCTGCTGGGCGGCACCGCGGGCCGTACGACGCTGAACGGCGAAGGCCTGCAGCACGAAGACGGTCACTCGCTGCTGTGGGCGGCATCGGTGCCGAACTGCGTGAGCTACGATCCGACGTTCGGCTACGAACTCGCGGTGATCATCCAGGACGGCCTGCGCCGCATGGTGCAGGACCAGGAAGACGTGTACTACTACATCACGGTGATGAACGAGAACTACGAGCACCCGGCGATTCCGCAGGGCGAGCACGTGGCGGCCGACATCATCAAGGGCATGTACGCGTTCAAGAAGGCCGACACCGACAAGAAGGCACCGCGCGTCCAGCTGCTCGGCGCGGGCACGATCTTCAACGAAGTGATCGCCGCCGCCGACCTGCTGAAGAACGACTGGGGCGTCGCCGCCGACCTGTGGAGCGTGCCGAGCTTCACCGAACTCGCGCGCGAAGGTCATGAGGTCGAGCGCTGGAACCTGCTCCATCCGACCGAGGAGCGTCGCCTGTCGCACGTGCAGAAGTGCCTGAAGGACACGCAGGGCCCGGTCATCGCATCGACCGACTACGTCCGTGCGCTGGTCGACCAGATCCGTGGCCAGATCGATCGCCGCTTCGTCGTGCTGGGCACCGACGGCTTCGGTCGTTCGGACACCCGCGAGAAGCTGCGTCACTTCTTCGAGGTCGACCGTCACTGGGTCACCGTCGCCGCGCTCAACGCGCTGGCCGACGAAGGCACGATCGAGCGCAAGGTGGTCGCGGACGCGATCGCCAAGTACAACCTCGATCCGTCCAAGCCCAACCCGATGACCGTTTAACGCACACGCCGTGTGATGCCGCGCGCCGCTCCCGCGAGGAGCGCGCGCGGCCATGGAGACAGAAACAGATGAGTCAAGCGATCGAAGTGAAGGTGCCGGATATCGGCGATTACAAGGACGTGCCGGTCATCGAGATCGGCGTGAAGGTGGGCGATACGGTCGAGCCCGAGCAGTCGCTCGTCACGCTCGAGTCGGACAAGGCGACGATGGACGTGCCGAGCCCGGTCGGCGGCGTCGTGAAGGAAATCAAGGTCAAGGTCGGCGATTCCGTGTCGGAAGGCTCGCTGATCATCCTGCTCGAAGGCGGCGCTGGCGCGCAGGCGAACGGCGCGGCCGCGCCGGCCGCGGCTCCGGCTCCGGCTCCGGCAGCAGCACCGGCACCGGCACCCGCGGCTCCCGCTGCCGCACCGGCGGCGTCCGGCGGCACGCTGGAAGTGAAGGTGCCCGACATCGGCGACTACAAGGACGTCCCGGTGATCGAGATCGGTGTGAAAGTCGGCGACACGGTCGAGAAGGAACAGTCGCTCGTCACGCTCGAATCGGACAAGGCGACGATGGACGTGCCGAGCCCGGCCGCCGGCGTCGTGAAGGACATCAAGGTCAAGGTGGGCGATTCGGTGTCGGAAGGCACGCTGATCGTGCTGCTCGAAGCCGCCGGCGCACCGGCTGCCGCACCGCAGGCCAGCGCACCGGCTCCGGCCGCTGCCGCACCGGCGCCTGCTGCCGCACCGGCACCCGCGCCCGCGAAGGCTGCGCCGGCACCGGCTGCCGCCGCGCCGTCGGGCGAATACCGCGCCAGCCACGCATCGCCGTCGGTCCGCAAGTTCGCACGCGAACTCGGCGTCGACGTCGCGCGCGTGCAGGGTTCCGGTCCGAAGGGCCGCATTACGAAGGAAGACGTCACGGGCTTCGTGAAGGGCGTGATGACCGGCCAGCGCGCGGCACCCGCCGCGGCAGCCGCACCGGCAGGCGGCGGCGAGCTGAACCTGCTGCCGTGGCCGAAGGTCGACTTCTCGAAGTTCGGCCCGTTCGAAGCGAAGCCGCTGTCGCGCATCAAGAAGATCTCGGGCGCGAACCTGCATCGCAACTGGGTGATGATCCCCCACGTCACGAACAACGACGAAGCGGACATCACCGAGCTCGAAGCGCTGCGCGTCCAGCTGAACAAGGAGCACGAAAAGGCGGGCGTGAAGTTCACGATGCTCGCGTTCGTGATCAAGGCAGTCGTCGCCGCGCTGAAGAAATTCCCGACCTTCAACGCGAGCCTCGACGGCGACAACCTCGTGTTCAAGCAGTACTTCCACGTCGGTTTCGCGGCCGATACGCCGAACGGCCTCGTCGTGCCGGTGATCCGCGATGCGGACAAGAAGGGCCTCGTCGACATCGCGAAGGAAATGAGCGACCTGTCGAAGGCTGCGCGCGAAGGCAAGCTGAAGCCGGACCAGATGCAAGGCGGCTGCTTCTCGATCTCGTCGCTCGGCGGGATCGGCGGGACGAACTTCACGCCGATCATCAACGCGCCGGAAGTGGCGATCCTCGGGCTGTCGCGCGGCCAGATGAAGCCGGTGTGGGACGGCAAGCAGTTCGTGCCGCGGCTCATGCTGCCGCTGTCGCTGTCGTATGACCATCGCGTCATCGATGGCGCGGAAGCCGCGCGGTTCAATGCGTATCTCGGGGCGTTGCTCGGGGATTTCCGTCGCATCATTCTTTGATGAGCGTGGGAGTGGCTCGCGGGGGCGTGGGGTCGATGTCTGTGATCCTCGCCCTGTCGTTGAACCTGTTGCGCTAACGGTCTATTAGCGTCGCCCCTGCGCGGGGCGGCGGTCACTTTTCTTTGTCTTCCAAAGAAAAGTAACCAAAAGAAAGGCGCGTCCTTGGGCGGACGGCAAAGGTGGTTCCCGCCCGACGTCGCGTTCTCTTGTCAGGCCGCATGTAGGCAGGTTCCGTCTTTTCGCCAGTCCCTCCCTCTCTCTCTGCAGCTAATCAAGAAGGGGACAGTCATGAGTCTCATCGAAGTCAAGGTTCCGGATATCGGCGATTTCAGCGGCGTCGATGTCATCGAAGTCAACGTCAAACCCGGCGACGTGATCGAAAAAGAGCAAACGCTCATCACGCTCGAATCCGATAAAGCCTCCATGGAAGTGCCCAGCGACGTCGCCGGCACCGTCAAGGAAGTCAAGGTCAAAGCCGGCGAGAAAGTCTCGCAAGGCACCCTCATCGCCATCGTCGAAGCGTCGGCAGGCGCAGCCGCGCCCGCTCCCGCGAAAGCGCCCGAAGCGCCGAAGCCCGCAGCGCCCGCACCGGCTCCGGCCGCAGCCGCGCCGCAAGCCGGCAGCTACAGCGGCGCCGCCGACATCGAGTGCGACATGCTCGTGCTCGGCGCCGGCCCCGGCGGCTACTCGGCCGCGTTCCGCGCCGCCGACCTCGGCATGAAGACCGTACTCGTCGAACGCTATTCGACGCTCGGCGGCGTCTGCCTGAACGTCGGCTGCATCCCGTCGAAGGCGCTGCTGCATACGTCGCTCGTCGTCGAGGAAGCCGCGGCGCTCGCGTCGCACGGCATCACGTTCGGCAAGCCGCAGGTCGATCTCGACAAGCTGCGCGACTTCAAGGGCGGCGTCGTCAAGAAACTGACGACGGGCCTCGCCGGCATGGCGAAGGCACGCAAGGTCGAAGTGGTCACCGGCGTCGGCGCGTTCGTCGATCCGTTCCACATGGAAGTGCAGGGCGAAAACGGCAAGAAGGTCGTCAAGTTCAAGCAGGCGATCATCGCCGCCGGCTCGCAAGCCGTGAAGCTGCCGTTCATGCCGGAAGATCCGCGCGTCGTCGATTCGACGGGCGCGCTCGAACTGCGCCAGTTGCCCAAGCGCATGCTCGTGATCGGCGGCGGCATCATCGGCCTCGAAATGGCCACGGTGTACTCGACGCTCGGCGCCGAGATCGACGTCGTCGAAATGATGGACGGCCTGATGATGGGCGCCGACCGCGATCTCGTGAAGGTCTGGGAAAAGTACAACGCGAAGCGCTTCGGCAACGTGATGCTGAAGACCAAGACGGTCGGCGCGGAAGCGAAGGAAGACGGCATCTACGTGAAGTTCGAGGGCGAGAAGGCGCCGGCGGAAGCGCAGCGCTACGACCTCGTGCTCGTCGCGGTGGGCCGCAGCCCGAACGGCAAGAAGATCGGTGCCGACAAGGCCGGCGTCGCGGTCACCGACCGCGGCTTCATCGACGTCGACAAGCAGATGCGCACGAACGTGCCGCACATCTTCGCGATCGGCGATATCGTCGGCCAGCCGATGCTCGCGCACAAGGCCGTGCATGAAGGCCACGTCGCCGCGGAAGCCGCGCACGGCGAAAAGGCGTACTTCGACGCACTGCAGATCCCGTCGGTGGCCTACACCGATCCGGAAGTGGCGTGGGCCGGCAAGACCGAAGACCAGTGCAAGGCCGAAGGCATCAAGTACGGCAAGGCCGTGTTCCCGTGGGCCGCTTCGGGCCGCGCGATCGCGAACGGCCGCGACGAAGGCTTCACGAAGCTGATCTTCGACGAGGAAACCCATCGCGTGATCGGCGGCGCGATCGTCGGCCTGAACGCGGGCGACCTGATCAGCGAAGTGTGCCTCGCGGTCGAGATGGGCGCGGACGCGGAGGACATCGGCAAGACGATCCATCCGCACCCGACGCTCGGCGAATCGGTCGGCATGGCCGCCGAGCTGTACGAAGGCGTCTGCACGGACCTGCCGCCGCAGCGCAAGAAGTAACGCGACCGGCACGGCCGGCCACGCGCCGGCCATGACAAAACGCCGCCGCCCGGGTAATCCGGGCGGCGGCGTTTTCTTTTGCGTGGCGCGTGACAGGCTCGAATGTGGCGGGCAGTTGCCGCTCGCGCGCATTCCGGCGCCAGAAACGAAAAAGCCGCGCTGGGCGCGGCTCTTTCAGGAGCAGGGGACGCTTACGCGGCCGGCTTGCTCGAACGACGTGCGGCAGCGGCGGTGGCAGCCTTCGTTGCGACGGCAGCAGCGGCGTTGAAGTTCGTTTCAGCGATTTCCACTGCTTGCTTCGTGGCCTTCTGAACCGTTTCGTACGTGGTGTTCGCAGCGTTCAGCGCCGACTTCAGTGCGGCGACGGCCGTTTCCGAACCGGCCGGGGCATTCTTCGCGACGTTGTCGACGAGTGCCTGGACCTTCTTGTTCTGCTCTTCGAATTGCGCTTCGGCGACCTTCGCGAACTCGGCTTGCGTCGACGATGCGATTTCGTACAGGTGACGACCGTACGACAGCACCTTTTCCGCGACCGGCTGCGACAGGCTCGCTTGCAACGCGATCAGTTCCTGCGCGTCCTTCACCGACAGCAGGCGCTGCGCGTTTTCCTGGCTCTCGGTCAGCGTCGACTTCACGACCTGCAGGTTGAGTTCGATCAGCTTTTCGACGCCTTCGAATGCCTTGGTCGTCAGACCGAACAGGCTTTCGAGGTTGGCTTTCTGGGCGGCGGCGATTTGCTCGGGGGTCAGCAAGGACATGTCAGGCTCCTGAAAAGCGATCGCGTCGATCGCAGAATAAAGGGCACTACGCTGGGGAACTTCGGCGCCGCGTGCTTTGTGCAACGCAGCAATGAGGCCTATTTTAGGGCAGAGAGCACGGATGTCAAGCACTTTTTGTGCGTTGCACAATCGCGACAAATTATCGATAAAACAACGAGTTATCGCGGTCGTTCGGAATCGGTTTCAGGCTTGTTCCCACATGGTGCGCACGGTGGCGGGGCAAGCGCGCCGCACCATGATCATGCACAGGTAAACCTGACAGGCCCATGGAACGTTATCCTTCTGTTCTTGTCGAAAAACGCGCTGTTTCGATGCGCGTGCCGTGGCGACGTGCCGCCGCCACGGTCGAGACCGGCGCCTGTGGCACGCCGAGCACCGGATACGTACTTTCCCCGCTTTAAATCGCCTCCGAAGTGACGTTATCTCAATTAACCGTGCGGTAATCGGGAGACGGGCGCTGTCGGGCAGTGCATCCCATGGATTTTTTCGATGGGATCGGAAGGGTCGATTGGCCGGAGGTTGGCCGACTCTTACATTCCGGTTTAAAGACGATCGGTAAGTGCCTAATATTGCTCTTTTTTTCAGCTTTAACTACACTTGCGGAAACCTCCCGCCCGCTTTGTCCAGACCCCAATGAAAGCCGAATCGTTTTCACCGCGCAGATTGTTGCAGAGCATGACGCTCGGCACCGCTGTGTCGGTCGCAGTCGCGTTGCTGGCGACCACCGCGTCCGTCACGCCCGCCGACGCCTTCGCCGCCACTGCGAAGACCCAAGCCGCCAAGAAAAAGGCCGTCGCTCCTGCTTCGTCAGCGAAGAAGAAGTCGGCCAAGGCGACCACCGATAAATCCGCCAAGGTCGCCGCGGCCGATGCGCCGCGCGCGAAAGCGTCGCGCAAGCGCATGACGCTCGCGGCGAACAGCGTGCATGGCGGCCATCGCGGCGCGGTGCGCAAGGTCGCGTTCCAGCCGCGCCGTCCGACGGTCGGCCAGGCGTTCGGCCTGCACGACACGCCCGACGCGCTCGCGCTGCGCTCCAGCGTCGCGTACGTCGTCGACCAGAATTCCGGCGAGCCGCTGTTCGACAAGAATTCGCACGCGGTCGTGCCGATCGCGTCGATCTCGAAGCTGATGACGGCCATGGTCGTGCTCGACGCGAAGTCGCCGATGACCGACCAGCTCGAAGTCACCGACGAAGACCGCGACTACGAGAAGGGCACGGGCTCGCGCCTGTCGGTCGGCTCGGTGCTGTCGCGCGAGGACATGCTGCACATCGCGCTGATGGCATCGGAAAACCGTGCGGCGGCCGCGCTGTCGCGTTACTACCCGGGCGGCCGTCCGGCGTTCATCGCGGCGATGAACGCGAAGGCGAAGGCGCTCGGCATGACCGATACGCACTTCGAGAATTCGACCGGCCTGTCGAGCTCGAACGTGTCGAGCGCGCGCGACCTCGTGAAGATGGTCAATGCGGCGTACCAGTACCCGATGATCCGCCAGTTCTCGACCGATCGCACCTACGAGGTGTACACGGGCAAGCGCAACCTGGTCTACAACAGCACCAACGCGCTGATCCGCGGCAACGGTTCGTGGGACATCGGCCTGCAGAAGACGGGCTTCATCAACGAAGCGGGCGAATGCCTCGTGATGCAGGCGACGATCCACGGCCGGCCGATGGTGATGGTGCTGCTCGATTCGTTCGGCAAGTACTCGCGCTTCGCCGACGCCTCGCGGCTGCGCAACTGGCTCGATGCCGGCGGCGGCGAGCGTCTGACGGCGGCCAACACGCCGGCCGGCGGCACCTGATCGTGTGCGGCGGTTCGCCGCCGTGTCGATGGCCGCAACGAAAAAGCCCCGCAATCGCGGGGCTTTTTTTATCCGGTGAAACCGGAGTCGGAGCCGGAAGCGGGGCCGACGGCGCGGCTCACGCCTGCCGCTGCAGCCCGTCCACGTCCTTCTCGGGCGCCGGCCGGTAGCCGAGCGATTCCGAGATGGTGAGCGCTGTCCGGCTCAACTGGCCGAGCCACGCGTCCTGCAGGCGATCGGCGGGTGCCGACAGCGACAGGCCCGCGACGAGCTTGCCCGAATCGTCGTAGATGCCGGCCGCGATGCAGCGCACGCCGAGTTCGAGCTCCTCGTTGTCGCGCGCGCACGATTGCTGGCGGACGATCGTCAGCTCGCGCTCGAGCTTCGCGATGTCGGTGATGCTGTTCTGCGTATGGCCGGACAGCCCCGTGCGGGTCGCATAGGCCCGCACGCGCGACGTTTCGTCGGCCGCGAGAAACAGCTTGCCGACCGACGTGAGGTGCAGCGGCGCGCGGCCGCCGATCGCGCGGACGACCTGCATTCCCGAGCGCTCGGAGTACGCGCGCTCGATATAGACGATCTCGTCGCCCTGGCGCACCGACAGGTTCACGGTCTGCCCGGTGAGACGGTGCAGCTCGCGCATCGGCATCAGCGCTGCGTCGCGCACCGACAGGCGTGCCTTCACGAGGTTGCCGAGCTCGAGCAGCCGCATGCCGAGGCGGTAGGTGCCGGGATCGGAGCGGTCGACGAGGCGGCAGGTCACCATGTCGTTGAGGATGCGGTGCGCGGTCGACGGGTGCAGCTCCGTGCGCTGCGCAAGTTCCTTCAGGCTGACAGGGTCGCTGTGCGCGGCGAGCGCGTCCAGCAACCGCATCATGCGTTCGATCACCTGGATCGACGTTTTTGAATCCGGGGTGGGTTGGCTCATGTCGGGGGAGGAATCGGTTGACGCGTCAAGCGGTGTTGGAACGATTGTATCTCGTATCGTGAAAAAAGCGAACGCCGTTCGAGGAAGTCCTCGTTTCGCGCACCGCGGGCTTGCGCACGGGCCGGCGTTGGTCTTGCCAGCCAAACGTCGGATAATGAGAGCCGTTTTCTCGAAGGAGCACGTATGCGAGTCGGTTTGTTCGTGACCTGCCTGGTCGACCTGATGCGCCCCGAAATCGGCTTTTCGGCGCTCAAGCTGATTCGCGACGCCGGCTACGAAGTGATCGTGCCGCCCGCGCAGACCTGCTGCGGCCAGCCGGCCTACAACTCGGGCGATCGCGCGCTCGCGCGCGATCTCGCGGAAAAGACGCTGCGCGAGTTCGAGCAGTTCGATTACGTCGTCGCGCCGTCGGGTTCGTGCGGCGGGATGATCCGCGCGCACTACGGCGACTTGTTCCGCGACGATCCCGAACTGATGGGGCGCTACACGCGGTTCCAGCAGAAAGTCCACGAACTGACCGATTTTCTCGCGAACGTCGCGAAGGTGTCGCTCGCGCCGGGCGAATTCACCGGCCCGGTCACCTATCACGATTCGTGCTCGGGCCTGCGCGAACTCGGCGTGAAGGCGCAGCCGCGTGTGCTGCTCGCGCAGCGCGGCGTCGCGGTGACCGAGATGAAGGATTGCGAGCACTGTTGCGGCTTCGGTGGCACGTTCGCGGTCAAGTACGGCGACATCTCGGCCGCCATCGCGGACGAGAAATGCGCGAACGTGCGCGCGTCGGGCGCGGGCACCGTCGTGCTCGGCGATCTCGGCTGCATGCTGAACATCGAAGGGCGGTTGCGCCGCACCGGCGACCGCGACACGCGCGTGCTGCACGTCGCGCAGGTGCTGGCGGGCGACGTCTGACGCCCGGTTCCGCTCACTTTCCTCCCCCGATACCGCGATGCAAGTCCAATCGATGCATTTCAAGGCGCGCGCTGGCCAGAAACTGGCCGACCAGCGCCTGCAGCAGAACCTGAAGAAGCTGTCGACGAAGTTCGTGTCCGCGCGCGCCGACGCGATGACGCTGATCGACTTCCCGGCCACGCGCGCCGCGCTCAAGGCGCGCCGCAACCGCGCGCTGGAGCATCTCGACGTGTGGCTCGAGGCATTCGAGCGCGAGGCGACGCGGCGCGGCACGACGGTGCTGTTCGCGGAAACGACCGCGGACGCCGCGCGGCTCGTGGCCGACATCGCACGCCGGCACAACGTGAAGAAGGTCATCAAGACCAAGTCGATGGTGTCCGAGGAAATGCGCCTGAACGCGGTGCTCGCGGAGATGGGCGTGCAATCGATCGAGACGGACCTCGGCGAATACATCCTGCAGATCAACGACAACGAGCCGCCGAGCCACATCATCGCGCCCGTCGTGCACAAGGACAAGGACGAGATCGCCGACCTGTTCGCGCGCACGCACCAGCGCGAGCGGCTCACCGAGATTCCGGACATGACGCGCGAGGCGCGCGAGGTGCTGCGCCCGCATTTCATGTCGGCCGACATGGGTGTGACGGGCGGCAACTTCGTGATTGCCGAGACGGGCTCGGTCGCGATCGTGACGAACGAAGGGAACGAGGGGATGTGTACGGTGATGCCGCGCGTGCATGTCGCGGTGACCGGCATCGAGAAGGTGCTGCCGACCCTCGAGGATCTCGCGACCGCGATGCGCCTGCTGCCGCGTTCCGCGACCGGGCAGAAGACGTCGAATTATTTCTCGCTGCTGACCGGGCCGCGCGGGCCGGGCGACGAAGACGGCCCCGAGCACAACTACGTGGTGCTCGTCGACGGCGGCCGCACCGGCCTGATCGGCGGCGAATTCCAGGAGATGCTGCGCTGCATCCGCTGCGGCGCCTGCATGAACCATTGCCCGGTGTATCAGAAGGTCGGCGGCCACGCGTACGGCTGGGTCTATCCGGGGCCGATGGGCTCGGTGCTGACGCCGAGCTACGTCGGGCTCGACCGTGCGCTCGACCTGCCGCAGGCGGCGACGCTGTGCGGCGAATGCGACAGCGTCTGTCCGGCCGGGATTCCGTTGTCGCACCTGTTGCGCACGCTGCGCGAGAAGCAGGTCGAGCGCCACCTGCGGCCATGGCGCGAGCGCGCGGCGCTCGCCGCGTGGGGCTTCTTCGCCCGGCGGCCGTTGCTGTATGCGCTGACGACCAAGCTCGCGGTGCGCATCCTCGAGCGGCTGGGCGGCAACGGCGGCACGCTGCGGCGCTTGCCGATGATGGGCGGCTGGATGGATACGCGCGACATGCCGACGCCGACCGGGCGCACCTTCCGCGAGCTGTATGCGGCGTCGCAAAGTCATCTCGGCTGACACTGTTCAGCGGGCAGCAACAGTGCGTTCGCTATTTGTATATTTATCTCGATAGATGCGATCTATAGAATCTCGTCTGTAGTCCCCGGAATTGGGTTTCGGGGTACGAGGTCAAGGAGGTCCGCATCATGAAAAAGACAATATCGATGTACTGGCCGCTGGCAATCGTGGTCCCGCTGGCAGCGGTTGCCTATCTGCATGCGATGGCCGGTGCGCCGTCGCGCGGCCCGCTCGCGGTTCACCAGGCGTCCGCTGAACTGGCGCGCGCGGTGTCGTTCGGGCTGGTCGGCGACGCGGCGCAGCCGCTGCCGGCGGCATCCGGCGACATGGTGCTCGCTGCGCCGAAGGCGCTGTAAGCCATGGCGCCGTCGCTTTGCGCGGCGGCGCGATTCCGGTCGCCTTTGTATAATGGCGTGTTCTTCTCCTACGCGGTCCGCCGCGGCTTTTCGATAGTGCGATGACCCGCGTTGCGATCTGTTTCGTCTGTCTCGGCAACATCTGCCGTTCGCCCACCGCGGAAGGCGTGATGCGCCACCAGGTCGACGCGGCCGCGCTGGCCGACCGGATCGCGATCGATTCGGCCGGCACCGGCGACTGGCACGTGGGCGAGCCGCCCGATACGCGGGCGCAGGCGGCCGCCCGCAGCCGCGGCTACGATCTGTCGGCGCTGCGCGCGCGGCAGGTGAGCGCGGCGGATTTCGAGCAATTCGACCTGCTGCTCGCGATGGACGAGGCGAATCTCGCCGAACTGCGCCGCCGTTGCCCGCCGCAGCATCGCGAGAAAGTGCGCCTGCTGATGGAATTCGCGCCGGGCGCGACCGAAACCGAAGTGGCCGATCCGTATTTCGGCGGCGCGCAGGGCTTCGAACAGGTGCTCGACCAGGTCGAGCGCGCGTGCGCGGGCCTGCTGGAGACGCTCCGCGCGCGTACGGCGCGCTGACCGCACGCTATTCAGCGGTCTGCGAATACCCTTTCAAAGACATGGATACTTGACTAAAAACGTCAAATATTTATACTTGACCAAAATCGTCAAGATTGCAGTCCCCTAGACACCATGAGACTCACCACCAAAGGCCGTTTCGCCGTCACGGCGATGATTGACTTGGCACTGCGCCAGGAGCAGGGCCCGGTGACGCTTGCAGGCATCAGCCAGCGCCAGCGGATTTCGCTCTCGTATCTCGAACAGCTGTTCGGCAAGCTGCGCAGGCATGAAATCGTCGAATCCGTGCGCGGCCCGGGCGGCGGCTACAACCTCGCGCGTCGCGCGCAGGACGTCACCGTTGCCGACATCATCATCGCGGTCGATGAACCGCTCGACGCCACGCAGTGCGGCGGCAAAGGCACGTGCGACGGCTCGAAGCAGCCCGACGGTCATTGCATGACGCACGAGCTGTGGTCGACGCTGAATCAGAAGATGGTCGAATACCTCGATTCGGTGTCGCTGCAAGATCTCGTCGATCAGCAGCGCGCACGCGAGGGCGCCCCCGCGGTGCTGCGCGACCGTCGCGCGCCGGAGCCCGTCGCCGCACCGGCCGAGCCCGTGCGCACGATGCCGCTCGGCCCCAATTCGGTGTTCAACATCGCGAGTTCGTGAGCGCGAAAGCGCCCGCCAACCCCCATAACGCACATAGTCCCTGCACAGAATACCCGGAGCGACAGATGACCCAAGAGACTCTCCACCTGCCCATCTATATGGATTACAGCGCGACGACGCCCGTCGATCCGCGCGTGGTCGACAAGATGGTGCCGTACCTGCGCGAGCAGTTCGGCAACCCGGCGTCGCGCAGCCACGCCTACGGCTGGGACGCGGAGCGTGCAGTCGAGGAAGCGCGCGAACAGGTGGCGGCACTCGTGAACGCCGACCCGCGCGAGATCATCTGGACGTCCGGCGCCACGGAGTCGGACAACCTCGCGATCAAGGGCGCCGCGAACTTCTACAAGGGCAAGGGCAAGCACATCATCACGGTGAAGACCGAGCACAAGGCCGTGCTCGACACGTGCCGCGAGCTCGAGCGCGACGGTTTCGAAGTCACCTATCTCGACGTGAAGGATGACGGCCTGATCGACCTCGACGTATTCAAGGCCGCGCTGCGCCCGGACACGATCCTCGTGTCGGTGATGCACGTGAACAACGAGATCGGCGTGATCCAGGACATCGAGACGATCGGCGAAATCTGCCGTGAGAAGGGCATCGTGTTCCACGTCGATGCCGCGCAGTCGACCGGCAAGGTCGCGATCGATCTCGCGAAGCTGAAGGTCGACCTGATGTCGTTCTCGGCACATAAGACCTACGGCCCGAAGGGCATCGGCGCGCTGTACGTGCGCCGCAAGCCGCGCGTGCGCATCGAAGCGCAGATGCACGGCGGCGGTCACGAGCGCGGCATGCGTTCGGGCACGCTGCCGACGCACCAGATCGTCGGCATGGGTGAAGCGTTCCGTATCGCGCGCGAGGAAATGGCGACCGAGAACGAGCGCATCCGCATGCTGCGCGACAAGCTGCTGCGCGGCCTGTCGCAGATCGAGGAAACCTACGTGAACGGCGACATGGATCACCGTGTCCCGCACAACCTGAACATCAGCTTCAACTTCGTCGAAGGCGAGTCGCTGATCATGGCGATCAAGGACGTCGCGGTGTCGTCGGGCTCCGCGTGCACGTCGGCGTCGCTGGAGCCGTCGTACGTGCTGCGTGCGCTCGGCCGCAACGACGAACTCGCGCACAGCTCGATCCGCTTCACGGTCGGCCGCTTCACGACGGAGCAGGAAGTCGACTTCGTGATCAACCTGCTGAACAGCAAGATCGCGAAGCTGCGCGAACTGTCGCCGCTCTGGGAAATGCACCAGGAAGGCATCGATCTGTCGACGATCGAATGGGCCGCACACTGATACCGCATTGAATGCAACCGCGGGCGGATTGACGCACGCAGACGTAACGAGTCAAGGAGTCTGAGTCATGTCTTACAGCAACAAGGTTCTGGATCACTACGAAAACCCGCGCAACGTCGGTTCGTTCGCGAAGGACGACGACACGGTCGGCACGGGCATGGTCGGCGCGCCGGCATGCGGCGACGTGATGAAGCTGCAGATCCGCGTCGGCGCGGACGGCGTGATCGAAGACGCGAAGTTCAAGACCTACGGTTGCGGTTCGGCGATCGCATCGAGCTCGCTCGTCACCGAATGGGTGAAGGGCAAGACGCTCGACGAGGCACTGTCGATCAAGAACACGCAGATCGCCGAAGAACTCGCGCTGCCGCCCGTGAAGATTCACTGTTCGATCCTCGCGGAAGACGCGATCAAGGCAGCCGTGGCCGACTACAAGAAGCGCCACGACACCAAGGAAAGCGATCAGGCAGCAGCCTGAGCGGCATCGAGCGGCTAGGGAAGGAAACGCGGGGCCTCCAGGTGGGGCGCCGCGGCAAGGACATCATGGCAATTACACTGACCGAAAAAGCAGCACAGCACGTTCAGAAATACCTCGTCCGTCGCGGCAAGGGTGTGGGCCTGCGGCTTGGCGTTCGTACGACCGGGTGCTCGGGGCTCGCGTACAAGCTCGAGTATGTCGACGATCTGGCTCCCGAGGATCAGGTGTTCGAGAGCCATGGCGTGAAGGTCGTCGTCGATCCGAAGAGCCTCGCGTATATCGACGGCACCGAGCTCGACTTCGCCCGCGAAGGCCTGAACGAAGGGTTCAAGTTCAACAACCCGAACGTGAAGGACGAGTGCGGGTGCGGGGAATCGTTCCGCGTGTGACGCGGCTCCCTCCGCGCGATGCGGGCAAGAGGCGGCACGGGCCGCCTTTTTAATGTGCGGCGTTTGCCGCACGACGAACCGGAATTGAACGCGACGATGGTTTCGCTGAAAGACAGCCATTTCGACCTGTTTCACCTGCCGGCGCAATTCGCGCTCGACGAGACGGCGCTCGACGCCGCCTACCGGACGGTGCAGACGCAGGTGCATCCCGACCGCTTCGCGGCGGCCGGCGACGCGCAAAAGCGTATCGCGATGCAATGGGCCACTCGCGCGAACGAGGCGTACCGCACGCTGCGCGATCCGTTGAAGCGCGCGTCCTATCTGTTGTCGCTGCGCGGTGTCGACATCGGCGCGGAAAACAACACGGCGATGGAGCCTGCGTTCCTGATGCAGCAGATGGAGTGGCGCGAGGGCATCGAGGATGCCGCGGCCGCCCGCAACGTCGACGCGCTCGATGCGCTGCTCGCCGAGCTGCGCGACGAGAAGCGCGTGCGCGTCGAACGCCTCGGCACGCTGCTCGACAGCGGTGCCGACCAGGCCGCCGCGGAAGCCGTGCGTCAGCTGATGTTCATCGAACGGGTCGCGTCCGAAGTGGGCGCGCAGATCGAGCGCCTCGAAACTTAACCGCGTGCCTTGCGGCACGCGCAGCAAACGGGCCGAGCGCCCGAACGAACCAAGATGGCTTTACTGCAAATTTCCGAACCGGGCATGGCGCCGGCGCCGCACCAGCGGCGACTCGCCGTCGGGATCGATCTCGGCACGACGAACTCGCTGGTCGCCGCCGTGCGCAACAGCGTGCCTGAGGTATTGCCGGACGAAGCGGGCCGCGTGCTGCTGCCGTCGGTCGTCCGTTACCTCGAGAAGGGCGGCCGCCGCATCGGCCACGAAGCGAAGGAGCAGGCCGCGACCGATCCACGCAACACGATCGTGTCGGTCAAGCGCTTCATGGGCCGCGGCAAGGCCGAGGTCGAAGGCGCGGCGAACGCGCCGTACGAATTCGTCGATGCGCCAGGCATGGTGCAGATCCGTACGATCGACGGCGTGAAGAGCCCGGTCGAAGTGTCGGCCGAGATTCTCGCGACGCTGCGTTATCGCGCGGAAGATTCGCTCGGCGACGAGCTGGTCGGCGCGGTGATCACGGTGCCGGCTTACTTCGACGATGCGCAGCGCCAGGCGACCAAGGATGCCGCGCGTCTCGCGGGCCTCAACGTGCTGCGCCTGCTGAACGAACCGACCGCCGCGGCGATTGCCTACGGTCTCGACAACGCGGCCGAAGGCCTTTACGCGGTGTACGACCTCGGCGGCGGCACGTTCGACCTGTCGATCCTGAAGCTGACCAAGGGCGTGTTCGAGGTGCTGGCCGCGGGCGGCGATTCCGCGCTCGGCGGCGACGATTTCGACCACGCGCTGTTCGGCCACGTGCTCGCGCAGGCCGGGATCGACGCGAAGACGCTCGCGCCCGAAGACGTGCGCCTGCTGCTCGATCGGGTGCGCGTGCTGAAGGAAGCGCTGTCGTCGGCGCCCGAAGCGGCGCTCGACGTGACGCTGTCGAGCGGCGCGCACCTCGTGCAGACGATTTCGCACGATACCTTCGCGTCGCTCGTCGAGCCGCTCGTGCAGCGCACGCTCACGCCGACCCGCAAGGCGCTGCGCGATGCGCAGGTCACGCCGGCCGATATCAAGGGCGTCGTGCTCGTCGGCGGCGCGACGCGCATGCCGGTGATCCGCGCCGCGGTCGCGAAGTATTTCGGCCAGCCGCCGCTCGTGAACCTCGATCCGGATCAGGTCGTCGCGCTCGGCGCGGCGATCCAGGCCGATCTGCTAGCGGGCAATCGCGGCACCGGCGACGACTGGCTGCTGCTCGACGTGATTCCGCTGTCGCTCGGTGTCGAGACGATGGGCGGCCTCGTCGAGAAGATCATTCCGCGCAATTCGACGATTCCGATCGCGCGTGCGCAGGAATTCACGACCTTCAAGGACGGCCAGACCGCGATGGCGATCCACGTCGTGCAGGGCGAGCGCGAGCTCGTCGCCGACTGCCGGTCGCTCGCGCGCTTCGAGCTGCGCGGCATTCCGCCGATGACGGCGGGCGCCGCGCGTATTCGCGTGACGTATCAAGTCGACGCGGACGGCCTGCTGTCGGTGTTCGCACGCGAGCAGTTGTCGGGCGTCGAGGCATCGGTCGTCGTGAAGCCGTCGTACGGCCTCGCCGACGACGACATCGCGAAGATGCTGGAAGACAGCTTCAAGACCGCCGAAATCGACATGCGGGCTCGCGCGCTGCGCGAAGCGCAGGTCGAGGCCGAACGGATGCTCGAGGCGACGCAGGCCGCGCTGGCGGCCGACGGCGAACTGCTCGAGGCCGACGAGCGCGCGCAGGTCGATGCGCTGGCCGCGGCGTTGCGCGCGGTCGCGCAGGGCGACGATACGAATGCGATCGAAGCGGCGACCAAGGCGCTGGCCGACGGGACCGACGAATTCGCGGCACGCCGGATGGACAAGAGCATCAAGCGCGCGCTGTCGGGCCGCCGGCTCGACGAGATCTGAACCCACGAACCGCGCATCGGCCGGCAACGGCCCGCGCGATGATGAACGTGCGGCGCGCGGCGCCGCACCCTGACTGACGGAACGAACATGCCTCAACTGGTGGTGCTGCCTCACGTCGAACTGTGCCCGGACGGCGCGGTGATCGACGCGACGCCCGGCAAGAGTATCTGCGACAACCTGCTCGATCACGGCATCGAGATCGAACATGCATGCGAGAAGTCGTGCGCATGCACGACGTGCCACGTGGTGATCCGCGAAGGCTTCAACGATCTGACGCCGTCCGAGGAGGACGAGGACGATCTGCTGGACAAGGCGTGGGGCCTCGAGCCGACGTCGCGCCTGTCGTGCCAGGCGATCGTGAAGGAAGATTCGGACCTGGTGGTCGAGATCCCGAAGTACTCGATCAACCACGCGAAGGAAAATCACTGACAGGAACCGGAGGCAGGCGATGAAATGGACCGATTCGCGTGAAATAGCCATTGCGCTGGCGGACAAGCACCCGGACATCGACCCGCAGCGGATCAACTTCGTCGACCTGCGCCAGTGGGTGCTCGAGCTCGACGGCTTCGACGACGATCCAACGCATTCCGGCGAGAAGATCCTCGAGGCGATCCAGGCACACTGGATCGACGAATCGGATTTCGACGACGAGGACTGATCGCCCCCGACCCGAACGGCCACGGCGTGCGCTGCAACGGTGCACGCCGCGTCAATGAAAAACGGCTCGTGAGCGTTTGCTCGCGAGCCGTTTTCGTTTTGGGCGACGCCGCGCACGACGTGCGGGCAGCGGGACGCCGGCGACTACACGATCAGCTTCAAGCGCCGACCAGCGTGCCGTTCTCGATCCGCACGCGCTGGCCCTGGCCGAACGGCGGCGGGTTGTGGTACGTGAACGTGCGCGTCGCGCCGCTTTCCATCTGCACTTGCACCTGATAGTCGGTTTCCGCGCGGACCTGTTTCTCGACCTGGTTGCCGGCGAGACCGCCGCCCAGCGCGCCGATGATCGTCATCGCGGTGCGGCCGTTGCCGTTGCCGAACTGGTTGCCGAGCAGGCCACCGGCCGCTGCGCCGCCCACGGCGCCGATCCCCGAGCTCTGGCCCGGCGTGCGCGTTTGCGTGATCGCGACGACCGTACCGCAGCTCTGGCAGTAGGCTTGCGCCGGCGCCGACGGCTGCTGCGCGTATTGCGGCGGCTGCGGCGCGGTCGTGTGGCGGCGGTGCGGCGCGGCCGGGCGCGGCGCCGGCTTCGGCTCGGCCTGCGCGACGGCGGCCTTCTGCTGCGCGGCGGCCTGTTCCGCGGCCTGCCGCTGCGCTTGCGCGGCCAGCGCGGCACTGGCGGCCGCGGCCGTATCGACGGCCGGCTGCGACGCGATCAGCGCGGCCTGGGTCTGGCCGTTCTGTTCATTGCTGCTGGTGGCTTTCGGGAAGACGCCCGTGATCGCTGCCGTCGCCGCGAGGCTGGCGACGATGACGGCGCCCGCTGCGGTGGCGATCAGCGGGTGGAGGCGTTGCTTTTGCGGCGTGGTCTGAGTCTGGTTGTCCATTTTTTTCTCCAAGGTCGATCCGCATCGGCGCGCTGCGCCGGAGCAGGATCCCACGCTCGGGAGCGAGCAGACTCGGCGTTCCGGCGCCTCGTTCTGGTCCCGTGGTCATGCGTGGTGACGCAACAGGAGTGTCGTCCACGGCCCAGCGGCGCGCCGTATCAAGGTGTAACGAATTGCAGCGCGGGATCAACGCTTGCTACCGGGAAAACCCGGAGAAGGGCGTCGCGACAAGGGAATAAAACAGGGGAGGATCGAAGGCCGGCAGACGCCGGCTGGCGGGATTTACGCGTCGTTACAAAGCCGACGCGTGCGCGCCACGGGGCGCGGCGCACACGCGGTCGCGGCCGTCAGTCTTCGCGGCGCAGATGCGGGAACAGCAGCACGTCGCGGATCGTCGGGCTGTCGGTCAGCAGCATCACGAGACGGTCGATGCCGATCCCGCAGCCGCCGGTCGGGGGCATCCCGTATTCGAGCGCGCGGATGTAGTCGGCGTCGAAGAACATCGCTTCCTCGTCGCCCGCGTCCTTCTGCTCGACCTGCTTCTTGAAGCGCGCGGCCTGGTCTTCCGGATCGTTCAGCTCCGAGAAGCCGTTCGCGATCTCGCGGCCGGTCATGAACAGCTCGAAACGCTCGGTGATGCCCGGCACCGTATCCGATGCGCGTGCGAGCGGCGACACCTCGACCGGGTAGTCGATGATGAACGTCGGCTCCCACAGCTGCGCTTCGGCCGTTTCCTCGAACAGTGCGAGCTGCAGCGCGCCGATGCCGGCGTTCAGGAACGCCGGCTGCGACACGTCGACGCCGAAGCGCTTCAGTTCGGTGCGCAGGAACGCGTCGTCCGACAGCTGGCCGTCGGTGTAGTCCGGTGCGTACTTCTGGATCGCCTGCGTGATCGTCAGGCGATGGAACGGCTTCGCGAGGTCGAGCTCACGGCCCTGATACTGGATCGTCGCGGTGCCGAGCGCGTCGATCGCCGCCTGGCGGATCAGTTGTTCGGTGAAGTCCATCAGCCAGCGGTAGTCGGTGTACGCGGCGTAGAACTCCATCATCGTGAATTCCGGATTGTGACGCGGCGACACGCCTTCATTCCGGAAATTGCGGTTGATCTCGAACACGCGCTCGAAGCCGCCGACGATCAGGCGCTTCAGGTACAGCTCCGGCGCGATGCGCAGGAACATCTGCATGTCGAGCGCATTGTGATGCGTGACGAACGGCTTCGCGGCCGCGCCACCCGGGATCGGGTGCAGCATCGGCGTCTCGACTTCCATGAAGTCGGCGTTGTCCATGAACTTGCGGATCGACGCGATCGTCTTCGTGCGGGCGCGGAACGTGTCGCGCGTTTCCGGCGTGACGATCAGGTCGACGTAGCGCTGGCGGTAGCGCATTTCCTGGTCGGACAGGCCGTGGAACTTGTCCGGCAGCGGGCGCAGCGCCTTCGACAGCAGGCGCAGCTCCTTGCACTGGACCGACAGCTCGCCCTTGTTGGTGCGGAACAGCACGCCGCGCGCGGCGACGATGTCGCCGAGGTCCCACTTCTTGAACGCGTCGTAGGTGTCGGCGCCGACGTCGTTCGGCGTCACGAAGAACTGGATCTGGCCCGAGCCGTCCTGCACCGTCGCGAAGCTCGCCTTGCCCATCACGCGCTTGAGCATCATGCGGCCGGCCACCGACACCTCGACCGGGTTCGCTTCGAGCGCGGCCTTGTCCGAATCGGCGAATTTGGCCTGCAGGTCGGCTGCGTGGTGCTCGGGGCGGAAATCGTTCGGGTAGGCGACGCCTTGCTCGCGCAACGCGCGCAGCTTCTCGCGGCGCTCGGCGATGATCTGGTTTTCGTCCGCCGTGACGGCGGGCTGCGTTTGGGTCGGTTCGGTCATGATGGTCGGAATTCGGAGTGGGGTGCGGCAACGCAAACGGAAAGGGCGGCGCGGGCCGGCCGCGCCGCGGCGCTTACACGCCCTGTTTGAGGCTCGCGCTGATGAAGTCGTCGAGGTCGCCGTCGAGCACCGCCCGCGTGTTGCTCATTTCGACGTTCGTGCGCAGGTCCTTCACGCGGCTCTGGTCGAGCACGTACGAGCGGATCTGGTGGCCCCAGCCCACATCGGTCTTGCTCGATTCGAGCTTGTCCTGCTCGGCCTGGCGCTTGCGCATTTCGACTTCGTACAGGCGCGACTTCAGCATCGCCATCGCTTCGGCGCGGTTGCGGTGCTGCGAGCGGTCGTTCTGGCACTGCACGACGATGCCCGTCGGCATGTGCGTGATCCGCACCGCGGAGTCGGTCTTGTTGATGTGCTGGCCGCCCGCGCCCGACGCGCGGTACGTGTCGATGCGCAGGTCGGCCGGGTTGATCTCGACTTCGATCGAGTCGTCGATTTCCGGATAGACGAACACCGACGAGAACGACGTGTGGCGGCCGCCCGACGAGTCGAACGGCGACTTGCGCACGAGGCGGTGGATGCCCGTTTCGGTGCGCAGGAAGCCGTACGCGTATTCGCCCGTGACCTTGACCGTCGCGTTCTTGATGCCGGCGACGTCGCCGTCGGACTCTTCGAGCACTTCCGCCTTGAAGCCCTTGCGCTCGCAGTAGCGCAGGTACTGGCGCAGCAGCATCGACGCCCAGTCGCATGCCTCGGTGCCGCCGGCGCCGGCCTGGATGTCGATGAAGCAGTTGTTCGGATCGGCCGGGTTCGAGAACATCCGGCGGAATTCGATGTCGCCGACGCGCGCTTCGAGTTTCGCGGCGTCGTCTTCGGATGCGAGAAGGGTGTCTTCGTCGCCTTCCTCGCGGGCCAGCTCGAACAGGTCGAGCGCATCGCGCAGGTCGCTATCGAGCGCGGTGAGCGTCGTGACGACGCCTTCGAGCAGCTTCTTCTCGCGGCCGAGTGCCTGGGCGTTCTTCGAATCGTTCCAGACGTTCGGGTCTTCGAGTTCCTTGTTGACTTCGGTCAGACGCGCAGCTTTGGCGTCGTAGTCAAAGATACCCCCGAAGCTCGCCCGCGCGATTGCGCAGGTCGAGCAGGGAGCTTTCGATCGCGTTGAGACGTTCCGCTTCCATGATCGTTCGCTGTTCCGGCTTCGTAAAAAAGCGGAATTATAGCTGATCGGGAGGGTTGCCCGGTGACGCAAACGGTGCCCGCACGCGTGTCGGCGGCCCCGTCCGGCGCGGCGCGCACGCGTGCGGCGGCGCGTCGCGGCGCGGTCGGCCCGCTCAGCCGGCCGCGTGTTCGACGATCAACTGGACGCGCGTGACGCCGTTCCACGTGTCGGCGACGAGCCGGTACGCGACCAGCGCGCTCGCCGGCAGCGGCTCGGTGTGGTTGAACCAGATCGCGTTGAAGCGCTGGCGGCCGCGCGCCAGCTGCAGCTTCAGGTGCTTTTCCTTCACGAGCGACTGCGACACGACGTCGAATTCGCCCGAGAAAAGCGGGGCCGGAAAGCCTTGCCCCCACACGGCTTCGTCGAGCAGGCCGACGAACTGCGGCGTGAAGTACGCGTCCTCGAGTTCGCCGTCGGTCTCGATCACGCGGGCGAGCGCATCGTCGGACAGCCATTCGCGCGCGACGGCCTCGAACGCGGCCGCGAAGCGCGGCACGTTGTCGGTGTCGAGCGTGAGGCCGGCCGCCATCGCGTGGCCGCCGAACGCGACGATCAGGTCCGGTTCGCGCTTCGACACGAGGTCGAGCGCGTCGCGCAGGTGGAAGCCGGCGATCGATCGGCCGGAACCCTTGACCCGTCGGCCTTCGTCATCGGCGTGCGCGAACGTGAACGACGGACGGTGGAATTTCTCCTTGAGCCGGCCGGCGACGATGCCGATCACGCCCTGGTGCCACGCGGGATTGAACAGCGTGATCGTGCACGCGTCGGCCGGATCGACGTCGGCGAGATCGGCGAGCGCCTGCTGCTGCATGCCGGCCTCGATTTCGCGGCGCTCGCGGTTCATCACGTCGAGCTGTTGCGCGAGATCCCACGCGCGGCCGATGTCGTCGGTGATCAGGCATTCGATGCCGAGCGACATGTCGGACAGCCGCCCGGCGGCGTTCAGGCGCGGGCCGAGGCCGAAGCCGAGGTCGAAGCCCGACGCGGTGCGCGCTTCGCGCGCGGCGGCGCGGAACAGCGCGGCGATGCCCGGCTGCATGCGGCCGTTGCGGATGCGCTGCAGCCCCTGCGCGACCAGCACGCGGTTGTTGCCGTCGAGCCGCACGACGTCGGCGACGGTGCCGAGCGCGACGAGGTCGAGCAGGCCGTCGAGGCGCGGCTCGGCTTCCTTGCTCGCGAACGCGCCGCGGCGGCGCAGCTCGGCGCGCAGCGCCAGCAGCACGTAGAACATCACGCCGACGCCGGCGAGGTGCTTGCTCGGGAATGCGCAGCCGGGCTGGTTCGGGTTGACGATCGCGCGCGCGGCGGGCAGCGCGTCGCCGGGCAGGTGGTGGTCGGTCACGAGCACGTCGATGCCGCGCGCGTTCGCGGCTTCGACGCCGGCGACGCTCGCGATCCCGTTGTCGACGGTGATCAGCAGGTCGGGCTTGCGCGCGGCCGCGAGCTCGACGATCTCGGGCGTGAGGCCGTAGCCGTATTCGAAGCGGTTCGGCACCAGGTAGTCGATCTGCGCGCCGAACATCCGCAGGCCGCGCACCGCGACCGCGCAGGCGGTCGCGCCGTCGCAGTCGTAGTCGGCGACGACCAGCAGGCGCCGCTTGTCGGCGATCGCGTCGGCGAGCAGCACCGCCGCATCGGCGCAGCCTTTCAGCTCGGTGGGCGGCACGAGGCGCGCGAGCGCGGTCTCGATGTCGACGGGCGACTGCACGCCGCGCGACGCGTACAGGCGCGCGAGGACGGGGTGCAGACCGTGGCGCGCAAGCGCTTCGGCGTCGGCGGGCGCGACGGGGCGGGTAACGATCCGGGTCATTCGGGGTCTGCTGGTTATTCGAACAGGGAGGCAAGCGCGCGGCGGCGCCAGAACTTGCGCAGATCGCCGCGCGCCGCGTGCAGCGTCACGGAGCTCGTGTCGCCGCACAGCGTGACATCGACGCTCGCCAGTTCGCCGTTCCGCAGCGCGGCGAGCGCCGGCGCGAACCAGTCGCGCTCGAGCGCGGCGAGCCCGTCGTGCCAGCGCGCCCAGTCCTGCTCGATGAACGGGGTGGTCAGCGCCGGCAGGTCGACGAGCGTCGCGCCGTCGGCGGCAGGCAGCGCGCCGAATGTCGCAGGCGGCTTGCCGGCTTCGATTTGCGCGGCGCGCGCGAGGCCGAGCGCGGCGGGCGACGCCGACAGCACGCGCGCGAACGGCTTGCCGACCGGCTTCAGCGTGCCCTGCGCATGGAACCAGACCGAATTGACGGCCGGCAGCCCACGCGCCTCGCGGGCTTCGTTGACCGGATGCTGGAACCACGCCATCTGCACTTCGTTCTGCAGTTTCATCCACATCCGCGAGCGCTCGCCCGTATGCGCCTCGTGCGGCAGCCAGATCTCGATGTTGCGGCCGCTGGCGCGCAGCGGCGCGGCGCCGGCGAGGCGCGCGAGCTGCTCGCTCGACAGATACCAGCGCGCCGGGTTCGGCGCTTCGAGCCGTACGCCCAGTTCCTCGATCAGCGGTCGTGCGACCGCGAGCAGCGCGGCCGCGTCGCCGTCGTCGAGCGCGAGGGCGGCCGGATCGACGAGCACCAGGTGATCGTGCGCGATTTCGACGTGCACGGGCTCGACGCACGCCCACGCGTGCGTGCTGGGGTCGCCGCCGTCGGCCAGCAGCATGTAGGGCGCGAGCGGCGCCTCGTCCGCGGCATTGCCCTGCGTGGCGCCGAACCGGCTGGCCAGCCAGCGCTCGTGCGGCAGCGTGCGCTGGAAGTCCTCGCCGGCCACGCGCTCGACGAGGCTCGCGCGGGCGAGCAACTTCTGGAGCGCGGGGCTGTCCAGCGTGTGCAGGGACGAGGCCGCATCGGCCGCCGACGGCAGCGCGAACGGAACGAGAAAATGGAGGCGTCGGTCGTGCATGATGGTGCGCATTGTATGGCAAACTGCGCGCGTGATCGGGCCGGCTGACGGCCCGTTCGCGTCCGGCGGCCGTTTTTCGACCGTGCCCGGGCTGCCGGCCGCCACCCGGCGGCGGTCCGGCCGCGGCGCGCCTCCCGCCGTAACCAGCAGAAAGGATTCGCTTGAAACTTCCGTACGAATGGCAGATCGGCTGGCGCTACACGCGCGCCGGCAAACGCACGACCGGCAACGGCTTCATTTCCTTCATCGCGCTCGTGTCGATGCTCGGGATCGCGCTCGGCGTCGCGGCGCTGATCGTCGTGCTGTCAGTGATGAACGGCTTCCAGAAGGAAGTGCGCGACCGCATGCTGTCGGTGCTCGCGCACGTCGAGGTGTTCTCGCCGACGGGGTCGATGCCCGACTGGCAACTGACCGCAAAGGAAGCGCGCCGCAATCCGTCGGTGATCGGCGCCGCGCCGTACGTCGACGCGCAGGCGCTGCTCACGCGCCAGGACGCGGTGAGCGGCGTGATGCTGCGCGGCGTCGAGCCGTCGCTCGAGCCGCAGGTGTCCGACATCGGCAAGGACATGAAGGCCGGCCAGCTCGGCGCGCTCGTGCCGGGCCAGTTCGGCATCGTGCTCGGCGACGCGCTCGCCGGCAACCTCGGCGTGACGGTCGGCGACAAGGTCACGCTCGTCGCGCCCGAAGGCTCGATCACGCCGGCCGGCATGATGCCGCGCCTGAAGCAGTTCACGGTGGTCGGCGTGTTCGAATCGGGCCACTACGAATACGACAGCACGCTCGCGATGATCAACATCCGCGACGCCGAGGCGCTGTTCCGGATGAGCGCGCCGACCGGCGTGCGGCTGCGGCTCACCGACATGCAGAAGGCGCCGCAAGTCGCGGTCGAGCTGTCGCATACGCTGTCGGGCAGTCTGTACATTCGCGACTGGACCCAGCAGAACAAGACGTGGTTCTCGGCCGTGCAGATCGAGAAGCGGATGATGTTCATCATCCTCACGCTGATCATCGCGGTGGCCGCGTTCAACCTCGTGTCGTCGCTCGTGATGACGGTGACCAACAAGCAGGCGGACATCGCGATCCTGCGCACGCTCGGCGCGCAGCCGGGCTCGATCATGAAGATTTTCGTCGTGCAGGGCGTGACGATCGGCTTCGTCGGCACCGCGTCCGGCGTCGCGCTCGGCTGCCTGATCGCGTGGAGCATCCCGTGGCTGATCCCGATGATCGAGCACCTGTTCGGCGTGCAGTTCCTGCCGCCGTCGGTGTATTTCATCAGCGAGCTGCCGTCCGAACTCGTCGCGAGCGACGTGATCCGGATCGGGCTGATCGCGTTCGCGCTGTCGGCCGTCGCGACGCTCTATCCGAGCTGGCGCGGCGCGAAGGTGAAGCCGGCGGAGGCGCTCCGCTATGAATGACCGCGCGGCCGCATTCGCGGATTCACGACAACAACACAACAGACAGGATTCGGCAGGTATGCAGGAATACGTGCTTCAGGCGCGCGGGATCACGAAAGCGTTCGTGCAGGGCGGCTTCAACGTGCAGGTGCTCAACAACACCGAGCTGACGGTGCGGCGCGGCGAGAAGCTCGCGGTCGTCGGCGCGTCGGGCTCCGGTAAGAGCACGCTGCTGCACGTGCTGGGCGGCCTCGACGAGCCGAGCGCCGGCGAAGTATCGCTGCTCGGCAAGCCGTTTACGCAACTCGCCGAACGCGAGCGCAACGAGCTGCGCAACCGCGCGCTCGGCTTCGTCTACCAGTTCCACCACCTGCTGCCCGAGTTCACCGCCCTCGACAACGTCGCGATGCCGCTGCGCATCCGCCGGATGACCACCGAGGACGCGCGCGAGCAGGCACAGGCGATGCTCGAACGCGTCGGTCTCGGCCCGCGGGCGAAGCACCGGCCGGGCGAGCTGTCGGGCGGCGAACGGCAGCGCGTCGCGATCGCGCGTGCGCTGGTCACGAAGCCCGCGTGCGTGCTCGCCGACGAGCCGACCGGCAACCTCGACGGCACGACGGCCGACACGGTGTTCAACCTAATGCTCGAACTGTCCGAGACGCTCGAAACGAGTTTCGTGATCGTCACGCACGACCCCGATCTCGCCGCGCGTTGCGACCGCATCATGCGGCTGCGCGACGGGGTGCTGCACGAGGAGCCGGCGCTGCCGGTGTAAAAAAGCCACGCCGTTGGCCGGCCGCCGGTTCGTCGCGGCACGGCGCAACGACGCAGGACCGCTGCCATGTGGATCGACACGCACTGCCATCTCGATGCCGCCGAGTTCGACGTCGACCGCGACGCGGTTGCGCAGGCTGCGCACGCGGCCGGTGTGTCGCGCATCGTGATCCCGAGCATCGGGCGCGACAACTTCACGACGGTGCGCGAACTCGCGCAGCGCACGCCGGGCGCAGCGTACGCGCTCGGTATCCATCCGATGTATACGCCGCAGGCGCGCGACGAGGATCTCGACCGGCTGCGCATGGAGATCGAGGCCAGCCTCGACGATCCGCGTTTCGTCGCGATCGGCGAGATCGGGCTCGACTATTTCGTGCCGGGGCTCGACGAAGACCGGCAGCAATTCTTCTACCAGGGCCAGCTCCGGCTGGCGCGGGAATTCGACCTGCCGGTGCTGTGTCACGTGCGCAAGTCGCAGGACCGCGTGCTGGCCGGGCTGCGCCGTTTCGGCGTGCGGCGCGGCATCGCGCATGCGTTCAACGGCAGCTTCCAGCAGGCCGAAGCGTATCTGGCGCAGGGCCTCCATCTCGGCTTCGGCGGCAACGTTACCTTCGCGCGTGCGCGGCAGATCCGCCGGCTCGCCACCGAGTTGCCGCTCGACGCGCTCGTCGTCGAAACCGACGCGCCCGACATCGCGCCCGAATGGGCATACAAATCCCGCAATACGCCCGACCAGGTGCCGCGCATCGGCGCCGTGCTCGCCGAATTGCGCGGGCTCGATACTGGCGAATTGGCCGTACGCACTTCGGCTAACGCGCTCGCCGCGCTGCCGCGACTCGCACTTTCGTCCGCATAATCGTTGCCGGAAGGCGCCGTATTGGCGGGGTGGCGCCGGGTCGACGAGGAGGCGGAATGCGCGTGGGGTGGATCGCGTTCGCGCTCGGCGTCGTCGTGCTGCAGCGGCAGGCGGCGTTGCCGGGGGCGATCGCATGGACGGCCGGAGCAGCCGTGCTCGCGGGCTGTGCGGCGCTCGGTGTGAGGTGCGTGCGCTGGCCGCGCACGCGTGCGGTCGTTGCATGCGGATGGATGCTGTGGACGCTCGCGGCCAGCGTCGCGGGGTTCGGCTATGCGGCCGCGCGAGCCGAATGGCGCTTGAGCGACAGCCTGCCGGCGGAATGGGAAGGGCGCGACATCGTCGTCACGGGCGTGATCCGCGGGTTGCCCGTCGTCGATGAAACGGGCGCGCGGCTGCTGTTCTCGGTCGAATCGAACGATGCGGGGCTCACCCGTTTTCCGCCATTGATCCGGTTGTCGTGGCGCGCGTATGGCGCAGCCGCGACACGCGATACGCTTCCCGATTTGCGGGCGGCCCAGCGCTGGCGTTTCGTCGTGCGTCTCAAGCGTCCGCATGCCGAGGCCAATCCCGGCGTGCGCGACAGCGAGGCGGCGTGGCTCGCCGCGGGCATTCGTGCGATCGGCTATGTCAGTGCGCCGCGCCGGGCGGTATTGCTCGATGCGCGCGCATCCGGATGGCGTGCATCGATCGATCGGGTGCGCGACACGCTGCGCGCACGCATCGGTGACGTGCTCGGTGCCGATGCAGCGCACCGCGGCATCGTCGCCGCGCTGGCGATCGGCGACCAGTCGGGCATCGGCGACGACGACTGGCGCGTCCTGCGCAATACGGGCACGAGCCATCTGGTCGCGATTTCCGGTCTCCATGTCGGGCTGGTCGGCGCGATCGCCGGTTGGCTCGTGTCGATGGTCTGGCGCCGCGTGCGCTGGCGCGCGCGGGCCGCGACGCTCGTGGTGCCGGCGCCGTACGCGGCCGCGCTTGCGGCGCTGGTTGCCGCCGCGGGCTACGCCGCGCTCGCCGGTTTCAACGTGCCGGCGCAGCGCGCGTGGTGGATGATCGCGGGCGGCGGCGTCGCGTATCTGGCCGGCCGCAGCGTGCCGACGTCCGCGGTGCTGTGCGCGGCGCTCGGCGGCGTGCTGCTCGCCGATCCGTGGGCCGTGCTGTCGGCCGGGTTCTGGCTGTCGTTCGGCGCGGTCGCCGTGATCCTGCTGGCCATTGCCGGCTGGCGCCCGGTGCGCGAGGTCGACGATATCGATGAAGCGGGTGCGGAAGGCGGCACGACCGGCCTGCGGAGCCGGTTGCGCGGGTGGGCGACGCGCGGCCGGCGCCGCCTCGCCGAGGCGACGCGCGTGCAGTACGCGGTGACGATCGGGCTCGCGCCGCTCACCGCCGCGTGGTTCGCGCAGGTTTCCCTGTCGGGCCCGTTCGGCAATGCGTTCGCGATTCCGTGGGTCAGCTCGGTCGTGACGCCGGTCGTGCTGGCCGGCATCGCGTTGCCGCCGCCGCTCGATGCGGCGGCCTTCCGGCTTGCGCATGCGGCGCTCGCGCCGATGATGACGCTGCTCGGGCACCTGGCCGACTGGCCGGCCGGCGTGTTCTGGCTGCGCATGCCCGACTGGCCGGTGCTGGCGCTCGCATGCGTTGGCGTCGCGTGGGCGCTGATGCCGCGCGGCTGGCCGTTGCGCTGGGCAGCGCCGCTCACGTGGCTGCCGCTGGTCGCGCCGGCGCCCGATGCGCCGCCGCCCGGCGGCTTCCGGATGACCGTGCTCGACGTCGGGCAGGGCGCGGCGGTGCTGGTCGAAACCGCGCGGCGGACCTTGCTGTTCGATGCTGGGCCGGGGGCGGAGTCGTCCCATGCCGGTACGCGGATCGTCGCGCCGGCGTTGCGGGCGCGCGGCATCGCGACGATCGATTCGCTCGTGCTCAGTCATGCGGACGCCGATCACGCGGGCGGCGCACCGGCCGTCTATGCGGCCGCCGACGTGCGCCAGCTGCTGGCCGGCATTGCGCCGAAGAGCCGGCTGTGGCGCGACGCGGCAGCCGCGGGCGTGGCCGACCGGCTGCCCTGCGCGGCCGGGCAGCGCTGGACCTGGGATGGTGTCGCCTTCACGATGCTGTGGCCGCCGGGCGGGGTGGGCACGGGGTCGTCGAACGGGCAGTCGTGCGTGTTGCGCATCGATGCGGATGGCACGTCCGCGCTGCTGACGGGCGACATCGATGCGCGCGGCGAACGGCGGCTCGTGAATGACGCGCGCGACGCACTGGCCGCGCAGATCCTGATCGTTCCGCACCACGGCAGCCGCACGTCGTCGGTCGAGCCTTTCCTCGATTCGGTCGGGCCGCGCGTCGCGGTATTTCCTGTAGGCTATCGCAATCGTTTCGGGCATCCGCACCGGACCGTGCTGGCCCGCTACGAGGCGCGCGGGATTCCGCTGCCGCGCACCGATCGCGACGGCGCCGTGCGATTCGACGTCGCGCCGGCCGGCGGCGGGTTTGCCTTCGCGCGCTATCGCGACGAACGGCGCAGGTACTGGATGGACCGGTGAGCGCGGCGAAGGCCGCCGTATCGGGATGGAAAGCCCGGGGCCGGCGTGCCGTGCCGAGGCACGGTTCCGACAGAATACGAAGCATGGGACTGGCGTGAGAGCCAAAGCGCCAACGCCGGTCGACCGCGAAGCATGGGGTGGGAGTAAGTGCTGAAGCAGTAACTCCCGCCGACAAAGGAGACATCGGCGTTTGAAGGACATCCTCCACTTCTCGCATGCGAACGGCTTCCCGGCGTCGACGTACCGGACGATCTTCGCCGAACTGGCCGACGACTACGAGCTGCGCTACATCGAACGGATCGGCCACGACCGCCGCTACCCGGTGACGCGCGACTGGCCGCATCTCGTCGAGCAACTGCTCGACGACATCGGCAGCCGCTACGAGCGTCCGGTCTGGCTGGTCGGTCATTCGCTCGGCGGCTACCTGTCGCTGATGGCCGCGCTGAAGAAGCCGCAGTGGGTGCGCGGCGTCGTGATGATCGATTCGCCGATCATCGCGGGCTGGCGTGCCGGCGCGCTGCGCGCGAGCCAGTGGGCGGGGCTCGACGAGCGGCTGTCGCCGGCCGCGGCGACGCGCAACCGGCGCACCCGCTGGATGAGCCGCGACGAAGTCTGGCGGCACTTCCGCGAGAAGCCTGCGTTCGCGCGCTGGGACGAACGGATGCTGGCCGACTATATCGACTACGGGATTCCGCAGGCCGGCGCCGACGGCGAGCGCGCGCTCGCGTTCGACCGGCAGGTCGAATACCTGATCTACCGGACGCTGCCGCACACGCTCGGCCCGCGGCTCGCGCACGGCGCGCCGGTGCCGCTCGGCTTTCTCGCGGGCACGCGCTCGCGCGAGGTGCGGCAGGTCGGGCTCGATGCGACGCGCCGCGCGACGCGGGGGCGCATCGAATGGCTCGAGGGCAGCCACCTGTTCCCGATGGAGCGGCCGATCGAGACCGCCCGCGCATTGCAGCGGATGCTGAATTCGCTGAAGGCGGAAGAGGGCGGCGTTTCGCAGGCCGGCGCGCCGCTCGCGAAGCGCGCCTGACGTTTCGCCGGGCGGCTGGAACGCCCGCCGGCGCATGCGTGCGGCGCCGACCGGCCGGCCGGTTCGTACCGGCGCGCACGGCCGGCGCGGGTCGGCACGGGTCGGCCCGAACGGGGCGCGATCATCACGCCAATTGCTGAGAGAAGGGCGGGCTTTACGGTATAATCCGTTTTTCCCGCGAGCATCCAGCGATGACCAAATATGTTTTCGTCACCGGCGGCGTAGTTTCTTCCCTTGGCAAGGGCATTGCCGCCGCTTCCCTCGCCGCGATCCTCGAATCGCGCGGTCTGAAAGTCACCCTCCTCAAGCTTGATCCCTACATCAACGTCGACCCCGGCACGATGAGCCCGTTTCAACACGGCGAAGTGTTCGTGACGGAAGACGGAGCGGAGACCGACCTCGACCTCGGCCACTACGAGCGCTTCATCAGCACGAAGATGCGCAAGGCCAACAACTTCACGACCGGCCAGATCTACGAATCGGTGATCCGCAAGGAACGCCGCGGCGACTATCTCGGCAAGACCGTGCAGGTCATTCCGCACATCACGAACGAAATCCAGGCGTTCATCGAGCGCGGGGCCGCATCGGCCACCTGCGGCGAGCCGGACGTCGCGATCGTCGAGATCGGTGGCACGGTCGGCGACATCGAGTCGCTGCCGTTCCTCGAGGCCGCGCGCCAGATGAGCCTGCGCCTCGGCCGCAACAGCGCGTGCTTCGTGCACCTGACGCTCGTGCCGTACGTCGCGACGGCCGGCGAGCTGAAGACGAAGCCGACCCAGCACAGCGTGCAGAAGCTGCGCGAGATCGGCATCCTGCCGCACGTGCTGCTGTGCCGTGCGGATCGCCGCATCCCCGACGACGAATCGAAGAAGATCTCGATGTTCTCGAATGTGCCCGAAGACGCCGTGATCTCGGTGTGGGACGCCGACAGCATCTACAAGATTCCGCAGATGCTGCACGACCAGGGCCTCGACCGGATCATCTGCGAAGAGCTGAAGCTGTCGCCGAAGGACGCCGACCTGAGCATGTGGTCGGCGCTCGTCGAGAAGCTCGAGAACCCGAAGCAGGAAGTGACGATCGGCATGGTCGGCAAGTACGTCGACCTGACCGAGTCGTACAAGTCGCTGATCGAGGCGCTGCGCCATGCGTCGATCCACACGTCGACCAAGGTCAACATCGAGTACATCGACTCGGAAGAGCTCGAGACCAACGGCGTCGACAGCCTGAAGCATCTCGACGCCGTGCTGGTGCCGGGCGGTTTCGGCCGTCGCGGCACGGAAGGCAAGATCGCCGCGGTTCGCTACGCGCGCGAGTCGAAGGTGCCGTACCTCGGCATCTGCCTCGGCATGCAGCTCGCGGTGATCGAATTCGCGCGCGACGTCGTCGGCCTGAAGCAGGCGAACAGCACGGAATTCGATCCGGACACGCCGGAGCGCGTGGTCGCGCTGATCACCGAATGGTACGACCGCGAAGGCAAGGTCGAGACGCGCACCGAGGAATCCGACCTCGGCGGCACGATGCGCCTGGGTTCGCAACGCTGCCCGATCAAGCCGGGCACGATGGCGGAAGAAATCTACGGCAAGGACGTGAACGAGCGCCATCGCCACCGTTATGAAGTCAATAACCGCTTCGTGCCCCAGCTCGAAGCCGGCGGCCTTATCATCAGCGCCCGTACCCCGAGCGAGGATCTGCCGGAAATGATGGAGCTGCCGCGTTCGATGCACCCGTGGTTCGTCGGCGTCCAGTTCCACCCGGAATTCACGTCCACGCCGCGTGACGGTCATCCTCTGTTCAAGTCGTTCGTCGAAGCGGCGCTTGCCAACAAGCAAGCGCGCGGAGTGCAAGCATGAAGCTGTGCGATTTCGAGGTCGGTCTCGACCAGCCTTTCTTCCTGATCGCGGGTACCTGCGTCGTCGAATCGGAGCAAATGACGATCGACACGGCGGGCCGCCTGAAGGAGATCTGCGAGAAGCTGAACGTTCCGTTCATCTACAAGTCGTCCTACGACAAGGCGAACCGCAGCTCGGGCAAGTCGTTTCGCGGCCTCGGAATGGACGAGGGGCTGCGGATTCTTGGCGAGGTGAAGCGTCAGCTCGGCCTGCCGGTGCTGACCGACGTGCATTCGATCGACGAGATCGAGCAGGTCGCGTCGGTCGTCGACGTGCTGCAGACGCCGGCGTTCCTGTGCCGCCAGACCGACTTCATCCATGCGTGCGCGCGCTCGGGCAAGCCCGTCAACATCAAGAAGGGCCAGTTCCTCGCGCCGCACGACATGAAGAACGTGATCGACAAGGCGCGCGACGCGGCGCGTGAGGCGGGGCTGTCGGAAGACCGCTTCATGGCGTGCGAGCGCGGCGTCTCGTTCGGCTACAACAACCTCGTGTCGGACATGCGTTCGCTCGCGATCATGCGCGAGACGAACGCACCGGTCGTGTTCGATGCGACCCACTCGGTGCAGTTGCCGGGCGGGCAGGGCACCAGCTCGGGCGGCCAGCGCGAATTCGTGCCGGTGCTCGCCCGTGCGGCGGTCGCGACGGGCGTCGCGGGCCTCTTCATGGAAACGCATCCGAATCCGGCCGAGGCGAAGTCGGACGGCCCGAACGCGGTACCGCTGAACCGGATGGGCGCGTTGCTGGAGACCCTCGTCACGCTCGACCAGGCGGTGAAGCGCAATCCGTTCCTGGAAAACGATTTCAATTAAAGATCGAATGAACCTTGCGACGGCTTCGCGCGTCTGTAGCGAAAGCGGTTCCGGCACGCACGCCGTCGCAGTTTGAAGAATCCATCGTCATTCTCAGAGGAAACCCATGAGTGCAATCGTAGATATCATCGGCCGCGAGATTCTGGATTCGCGCGGCAACCCCACCGTCGAATGCGACGTGCTGCTCGAATCGGGCACGATGGGCCGCGCGGCGGTGCCGTCGGGCGCGTCCACCGGCTCGCGTGAAGCGATCGAACTGCGCGACGGCGAAGCCGGCCGCTACAACGGCAAGGGCGTGCTGAAGGCAGTCGAGCACATCAACACCGAAATCTCCGAAGCCATCATGGGCCTCGACGCGTCGGAACAGGCGTTCCTCGACAAGACGCTGCTCGAGCTGGACGGCACCGACAACAAGTCGCGCCTGGGCGCGAACGCGATGCTGGCCGTGTCGATGGCCGTCGCGAAGGCCGCCGCCGAAGAGGCCGGCCTGCCGCTGTACCGCTACTTCGGCGGTTCGGGTGCGATGCAACTGCCGGTGCCGATGATGAACATCGTCAACGGCGGCGCGCACGCGAACAACAGCCTGGACATCCAGGAATTCATGATCGTTCCGGTCAGCCAGCCGACGTTCCGTGAAGCGCTGCGTTGCGGCGCGGAAGTGTTCCACGCGCTGAAGAAGATCCTGAGCGACCGCGGCATGAGCACGGCCGTCGGCGACGAAGGCGGTTTCGCACCGAACTTCGGCAGCAACGACGAGTGCCTGTCGACGATCCTGCAGGCGATCGAGAAGGCCGGCTACCGTGCGGGCGAAGACGTGCTGCTCGCACTCGACTGCGCGGCATCCGAGTTCTACCACGACGGCAAGTACCAGCTCGCCGGCGAAGGCCTGCAACTGTCGTCGGCCGAATTCACCGACTACCTCGCGACGCTCGCCGACAAGTTCCCGATCGTGTCGATCGAGGACGGCATGCACGAAAGCGACTGGGACGGCTGGAAGCTGCTGACCGACCGCCTCGGCAAGAAGGTGCAGTTGGTCGGCGACGACCTGTTCGTCACGAACACGCGCATCCTGAAGGAAGGCATCGAGAAGGGCATCGCGAACTCGATCCTCATCAAGATCAACCAGATCGGTACGCTGACCGAAACGTTCGCGGCGATCGAAATGGCGAAGCGCGCGGGTTACACGGCCGTGATCTCGCACCGCTCGGGCGAAACGGAAGATTCGACGATCGCGGACATCGCGGTCGGCCTGAACGCCGGTCAGATCAAGACGGGTTCGCTGTCGCGCAGCGACCGCATCTCGAAGTACAACCAGCTGCTGCGCATCGAGGAAGATCTCGGCGACATCGCAAGCTACCCGGGCAAATCGGCTTTCTATAACCTGCGCTAACGCGCTACTATCGGGTTCGTCATCTCGACGCCGCTCTGTGCCTGTGCGCGGAGCGGCGCTTCTTATATCTGCGTCTCTTACATGCGGCTTGTCACTGTCGTCCTGATTGCCTTGCTGGCGCTCATTCAGTACCCCCTATGGTGGGGACACGGCGGCTGGCTGCGGGTGCACGAATTGCGTCAGCAGCTCGACGACCAGCTTCAGAAGAACGCGGACGAGAAGCTGCGCAACGAGCGCACCGCGGGCGAAGTGCAGGATCTGCAGAGCGGCACCGCGGCGATCGAGGAGCGTGCGCGCTACGAGATGGGCATGGTGAAGGACGGCGAAGTATTCGTGCAGTTCGTGTCGCCGAATGCGCCGGCAGGGCCGGTGAACACCACGCCATCGAATACGTCGACGCGCGGCGCGGTTTCGGCCGCGCCGGTGCGGGTCGTGCCGAATCCGCAGTCGATCGCGAAGCCGTCGCGCCATCACGGCGGCGACAAGGGCAAGCCGGCGCATCACTGAGCGCGGTACGTCGAATCCATTGAAAAAGCGCGGGAAATGCCGCGCTTTTTTATTTCCTGCCAGTCGTCAATCGATCGGGCGACGCCCGCTCACCACCACCAGCCCGGGTAGCCGTAGCTGACGCCCGTGCCCCAGCGATTGCCCCATCCGCCGTAGTACCCGCCGTAGACCGTCACGGGCGGCGGCGAGTAATACGCCCACGCGCGCGCGGCCGCTTCGGCTGCTATCGCGCTGTTCTGTTCGCGCAGCACCTGCTGGTCGATCTCGTCGTAGCGCTTGCGTTCGGCGCTCGACAACACGGGTGGCTGGCCGCCCGACGCGCCCGGTTCGGGCAGGCGGCTCAGGATCGTGGAAGTCGGCGGCGGCATCGCGCAGCCGGCCAGCGCGAGCGTGCCGACGGCCATGCCCGTCAGGACGACGGTGCGGATGGTGAGCAAGGGGTGAGGGCGATTCATGTGTTTCTCCTGCAGCGCGCCGACCGTGGGAAAGCGGCTTGCGCCGAAGGCCGGGCCTTGGGCGCCTGAGCCGCGCGTGCGGCGCTCGTGCGTCATTATGCGCCCGTGCCGCGCCGGTGGCGGGCACGGGCGCATGGCTCAGTGACGCTGGTCGGTCGCGGGCGCGATGCCGGTTTCGACACCGGGTGCGGCAAACAGTTGCGCGACGTCGACCGGATCGAATTCGTAGCGCTGGTTGCAGAACTCGCAGTGGATCTCGACGTGGCCGCGCTCGACGATCACGCTGTCGACTTCTTCACGACCGAGCATGCGTAGCATCGCACCGACCTTCTCGCGCGAGCACGAACACTGGAAGCGCGTGCCGGCCGGTTCGAAGTGCTGCACGTTTTCCTGCCAGAACAGCCGGCGGAACACGACTTCCGGTTCGACTTCGAGCAGTTCCTTCGCGGACAGCGTGCCGCCGAGCGTGCACACGCGCTCCCACGTGTCGATATCGGTTTCGGCGTTGCGCGGCACGATGCCGCCGTCGCCCGGCAGCTTCTGCAGCAGCATGCCGACCGCGCGGTCGCGATCGGCTGCGAGCCACAGCCGCGTGTCGAGCTGCTCCGAGTGATGCATGTAGTGCTCGAGCACCTGCGACACGGATTCGAGCGGGCCGTCGACGCCGTTCAGCGGCACGATGCCTTGATACGGCTGCTGGCCCGGCAGCTTGTCGGCCGGATCGAGCGTGATCACGCAGCGGCCGTGGCCGCTCGCGTTGACGAGCGACGCGAAACTCGTGTCGTCGCTGATCGTCTGCGCGGCGTCGCCGGAGAACTTCGCGGTGGCCCGCATCGACAGATCGGACCCGCACTGGACGACCAGCATCTGGACCGGCCCGTCGCCGAAGATCTGCATGATCAGGGTGCCGTGAAATTTCAGGTTCGCGGACAGCAGCGCGCACGCGGCCATCATCTCGCCGAGCACCGTGCGCACCGGGGCAGGGTAGTCGCGGCGGGCGAGCACTTCCTGCCACGTGTTGCGCAGCGAAACGATCTCGCCGCGCACGGGCGCCGCATTGAACATGAATTTCTGTAACTGGTCGCTCACTCTTCTTCCTTGAAATCCGTACGAATCGAATCACCCGATCCGCACGAGTTGCTCCTTGAAATGCGCGCGTCGCTCGACATACGTCTTCGCGTTCGCGCGCAGCCGCGCGACGTCTTCGGCCGACAGCTCGCGCACGACTTTCGCCGGTGCACCGAGAATCAGCGAGTTGTCCGGGAACGTCTTGCCTTCCGTCACGACCGCGCCGGCACCCACCAGACAGTTGCGGCCAATGACCGCTCCATTCAAGACCACCGCCTGAATCCCGATCAGCGAACCTTCGCCGATCGTGCAGCCGTGCAGCATCGCCTGGTGCCCGATCGTCACGTTCTCGGCAATCGTCAGCGGAAAGCCGGGGTCGGTATGCAGGACCGCGCCTTCCTGGACGTTGCTGCCGGCGCCGACCGTGATCGTCTCGTTGTCGCCGCGAATCGTCGCGCCGAACCACACGCTCGCGTTTTCCTCGAGCACGACCTTGCCGATGATGGCCGCCGTATCGGCGACGAATACGCTTTCGTGGATCGTCGGGGCCGTCTCGCCCAGCTTGTAGATCGTCACGGAGTCTCCTTGTCTCTTCAATGATGGGCGCCGGTAGAATGGCGCGTCCGGTTTGCCCGGCGCCTGGCGCCGCGGAACAAACGCATATTGTAAACCGTCGCGTGCCGATGCTCCCGCGATGCGTACGCAAGGTGTCCCCGTTTATGAGCATGGAGTCTTCTTCTTTCGACCAGCCGCAGGCCTGTGTGCGCAGCGTGGCACTCGATGCGCTGCGTATTGCCGAGCCGGCGGCCAAGGCCGCGCGGGTGCGCGCGCTGCACGATGCGCTGCGCGCCGGGCAGGCGGCGATCGCGCCGGCGCTCCAATTGCGCGAACCGGCCGGTCTGCCGGGGCGCCCGGCGCGGCCCCTGCTGGTCGAGCCGCGCGAGCTGCAGCGGCGCAGCATGCGATCGCCCGAAGGGCGCGCCGTGCTGCTGCACGCGCTCGCCCATATCGAGTTCAACGCGATCAACCTGGCGCTCGACGCGGTCTGGCGCTTCGCGGACATGCCCGACGCGTTCTATGCGGACTGGCTGAAGGTCGCGGCCGAGGAGGCCTATCACTTCACGCTGCTGTCCGACCGGCTCGCCGACGGCTTCGGGCATGCGTACGGCGATTTTCCCGCGCATAACGGGCTATGGGAGATGTGCGAGCGGACCAAGGACGATGTGCTCGCGCGCATGGCGCTCGTGCCGCGCACGCTCGAGGCGCGCGGGCTGGACGCCTCGCCGCCGATCCGCGCGCGACTCGTGCAGGCGGGCGACGACGCGTCGGCCGCGATCCTCGACGTGATCCTGCGCGACGAAATCGGCCATGTCGCGATCGGCAACCGCTGGTTCCGCCATCTGTGCGACGCAGCCGGCCGTGACCCCGTGCCGACCTATCGGCAGCTCGCCGAGCAATACCACGCGCCGCGGCTGCGCGGCCCGTTCAATTTCGATGCGCGCCGCGATGCCGGCTTCGAGCAGGCCGAACTCGACGAACTGGCCGCGCAGGACGCGGCGGACGGGCGCACCGCGCATTAGCCAGCTCGCGTGCGGCTGCGTCCGGTGGGCCGCCTGCTTGCGCGCCCAATCGACAGCCTCTTTCCGCCTGGCGCCGTACGACCTCGCCGCTAGAGCGCTACCTCGATTGCCGGCCGCCTGAACCGGGGTGTCGCCGCTATAATCGAACGACCATTCTTTTTTTGGCGGCTGCGATGAGTGCCTCGAGTTCTGTTTCCGATTTCGTCACGGTGCGCGGCGTCCAGCTGCATGTGCGGCGCTGGGGCCGGCCCGATGCGCCGACGCTGTTCATGCTGCACGGCTGGATGGACGTCGCGGCGTCGTTCCAGTTCGTCGTCGATGCGCTCGCGGGCGACTGGCAGGTGATCGCGCCCGATGCGCGCGGCTTCGGGCTGTCCGACTGGCCGGTCGCGCGGCAGGGCGGCGGCCACTACTGGTTCCACGAATACCTGGGCGACCTCGATGCGCTCGTCGACCGCTACGCGCCGACCGGCGAGGTCAACCTGGTCGGACACAGCATGGGCGCGAACGTCGTGTGCCTGTATGCCGGCGCCCGGCCGGAACGCGTGCGCCGCGTGGTCGATCTCGAAGGGTTCGGGCTCGCGCCGGCCCGCGCCGAACAGGCGCCGCGCCGGCTGCGCGGCTGGCTCGACGAGCTGCGCGAGCCGCCCGCGTTGCGGCCATACGCATCCCTCGACGACGTGGCGGCGCGCCTGATCAAGACCAATCCGCGGCTCGATCCGCGCCGCGCCGCGTTTCTGGCCGCGCACTGGTCGAAACGCGGCGATGACGGCCTCTACCACCTGCTGGCCGATCCGGCGCACAAGATGCCGGGCCCGCTGCTGTACCGGCTCGACGAAGTGATGGCGACCTGGAAGCAGGTGCGCGCAAAGGTGCTGCACGTCGAGGCCGTCAATTCTCCGACGCTCGCGCACCTGGCCGGCGACATCCCGCTGCCCGAATTCAAGGCGCGCTTCAACGCGTTCCCCGACTGGCGCGAGAAGCTCATCGAGGATGCCGGCCACATGGTGCATCACGACCAGCCCGAGCAGATCGCGGCGTTGATCGAGGCGTTCTGCGCGTAGGCGCGTGGCGCCGCGGCAGGCAGGCGGGCGGCGCAATTGCCGCGTTGCAGTAGAATGAGGCCTTACCTGCCATGCCGACAATGAACGCCGATCTCCACTGCCATTCCAATGTTTCCGACGGGTTGCTGTCGCCTGCCGACGTCGCGCGCCGCGCGCATGCGGGCGGGGTGACCCTGTGGGCGCTGACCGACCATGACGAGATCGGCGGCCAGGCGGCGGCGCGCAGCGAGGCGGAAGCGCTCGGCATGCGCTACCTGAGCGGCGTCGAGATTTCGGTCACGTGGGCATCGCGCACCGTGCACATCGTCGGTCTGAACATCGATCCCGCCCATCCGGCGCTGGTCGACGGCCTGTATCGCACGCGCCACGGCCGTGCGGCGCGCGCGGTGGCGATCGCGGAGCAACTCGCGACGCTTGGCATCCCCGGCGCGTACGAAGGTGCACTCAAATACGTATCGAATCCCGACCTGATCTCGCGCACGCACTTCGCGCGTTTTCTCGTCGAGAACGGCCACGCTGAATCGACGTCGGACGTATTCGATCGCCTGCTCGGCGACGGCAAGCCCGGCTTCGTCCCGCATCGCTGGGCGTCCCTGTCCGACGCGGTTGGCTGGATTCGCGCGGCCGGCGGCGAAGCGGTGGTCGCGCATCCGGGCCGCTATCGCTATACGCCGGTCGAATTCGACGCGTTCTTCGGCGAGTTCATCGATCTCGGCGGCCGCGCGATCGAGGTCATCACGGGCAGCCATACGCCCGACCAGTACCGCGAATACGCGGACGTTGCGCGCCGCTTCGGCTTCGAAGTGTCGCGCGGCTCGGATTTCCACGCACCGGGCGAGGGCCGCATCGAGCTCGGCAGCCTGCCACCGTTGCCGCCCGACCTGACACCGGTCTGGGAGCGCTGGCTCTGACGCCGGGCGGCTTCGGCCCGCCCGCGTTGCCGTTGATGCGCACATCCGACTTCTCCCTCTTTACGTGTCCCCATGTCCCAGTTCTTCAGGATTCATCCGGATAATCCGCAGCCGCGCCTGATCAAGCAGGCGGTGGAGATCGTCAGCAAGGGCGGCGTGATCGCGATGCCGACCGATTCGAGCTATGCGCTCGCGTGCCATCTCGACGACAAGGATGCGGTCGAGCGCGTGCGGCGGATTCGCGGCCTCGACGAGAAGCAGCACCTGTCGCTGCTCGTGCGCGACCTGTCGGAGCTCGCCAACTTCGCGATGGTCGACAACCGCCAGTACCGGCAGATCAAGTCGGTGACGCCGGGCCCGTACGTGTTCATCCTGCAGGCGACGAAGGAAGTGCCGCGCCGGCTGTCGCACCCGTCGCGCAAGACGATCGGGCTGCGCGTGCCGGATCACGCGATCACGCTCGCGCTGCTGGAGTCGCTCGGCCAGCCGCTGCTCGGCACGACGCTGATCCTACCGCCGGACGACGAACCACTGAACGATCCCGAGGAAATCCGCACGCGGCTCGAGAAACAGGTCGACCTCGTGATCGACGGCGGCGCGTGCCCGCGCGAACCGTCGACGGTGATCGACCTGACCGGCGATGCGCCCGAACTCATCCGTGCGGGGCGCGGCGCGCTCGAACCGTTCGGACTCTCGGCCGCATGACCCGCGGTGTCATTTTTGCGCGAGTGCGCTTGTTACAATAACGCGATATGGATGCTTCCCTGATACAGACCATCGCCGTTTACGCGCTGCCCGTGATCTTCGCGATCACGCTGCACGAGGCCGCGCATGGCTACGCCGCGCGCCTGCTCGGCGACAACACCGCCTACGCGATGGGGCGCGTGTCGTTCAATCCGATGCGCCACATCGATCCGCTCGGCACGATCGCGATTCCGCTCGCGATGTACTTCCTGACCGGCGGCGCATTCCTGTTCGGCTATGCGAAGCCAGTGCCGGTGTCGTTCGGCAACCTGCGCAATCCGCGCTGGGGCAGCCTGTGGGTCGCGCTCGCGGGCCCGGCCTGCAACTTCGTGCAGGCGCTCGTCTGGGGCCTGCTGACCCTCGTGCTGCCGGCCGTCGGCGTCGACGAGCCGTTCTTCACGCGGATGGCGTTCGCCGGCGTCAGCGCGAACCTCGTGCTCGGCGTGCTGAACCTGTTCCCGCTGCCGCCGCTCGACGGCGGCCGCATCCTGGCGGCGCTACTGCCGACCCGACAATCGATCGCGCTGTCGCGCATCGAGCCGTACGGTTTCATCATCGTCCTCGTGCTCGTCACGACGGGCGTGCTGACGAACTTCTGGCTGCGTCCGCTCGTCAATGTCGGCTACGCCGTCCTGAGCGCCATCTTGTCTCCCTTCGCCTCGCTTTTCTAACGACAATCATGTTCCCAGAACGTATTTTCTCCGGCATGCGACCCACCGGGTCGCTGCACCTCGGTCATTACCACGGCGTGCTGAAAAACTGGGTGAAGCTGCAATCCGAGTACCCGTGCTTCTTCTGCGTCGTCGACTGGCATGCGCTGACGACGCACTACGAGACGCCCGAGGTCATCGAGAAGAACGTGTGGGACGTGCTGATCGACTGGCTCGCGTCCGGCATCGATCCGGCGCAGGCGACGCTGTTCATCCAGAGCAAGGTGCCCGAGCACGCGGAACTCGCGCTGCTGCTCGGCATGAGCACGCCGCTCGGCTGGCTCGAACGCGTGCCGACCTACAAGGAGCAGATGGAGAAGCTGAAGGACAAGGACCTGTCCACCTACGGCTTCCTCGGCTACCCGGTGCTGATGGCCGCCGACATCCTGCTGTATCGCGGCTCGCTGGTGCCGGTCGGCGAGGATCAGGTGCCGCACGTCGAGATGACGCGCGAGATCGCGCGCCGCTTCAACTACCTGTACGGCCGCGAGCCCGGTTTCGAGGAGAAGGCGCTCGAAGCCGCGAAGAAGCTCGGCGGCAAGCGCGCGAAGCTCTATCACGAGCTGCGCAACGCGTATCAGCAGGAAGGCGACGACGAGGCGCTCGAACAGGCGCGCGCGATGCTGCAGGAATCGCAAAGCCTGTCGATGAGCGACCGCGAGCGCCTGTTCGGCTATCTCGAAGGTGCGCGCAAGATCATCCTGGTCGAGCCGCAGGCGCTGCTGACCGAAGCGTCGCGGATGCCGGGCCTCGACGGGCAGAAGATGTCCAAGTCGTACGGCAACACGATCGGCCTGCGTGAAGACGCCGAGACGATCACGAAGAAGGTCCGCACGATGCCGACCGATCCCGCACGCGTGCGCCGCACCGATCCGGGCGATCCCGACAAGTGCCCGGTGTGGCAGCTTCACCAGGTCTACACGGACGAAGCGACGCACGAATGGGTGCAGAAGGGCTGCCGCTCGGCGGGCATCGGGTGCCTCGACTGCAAGCAGCCGGTCGTCGAAGGCATCCTGCGCGAACAGCAGCCGATGCTCGAGCGCGCGCAGAAGTACATGGACGATCCGTCGCTGCTGCGCGCGATCGTCGCGGACGGCTGCGACAAGGCGCGCAAGTACGCGACGGAAACGATGCGCGACGTGCGCGACGCGATGGGCCTGTCGTACAACTGATCCGGCGCATGAGCGAATCCGTCATCGCCGCCGCAGGTGGCCACGTCGGCCAGGCCGAGCCGTCGCGCTGGGTCGCGCAATGGGCGCGGCTCGTGCCGGCCGGCGGGGCGGTGCTGGACGTCGCCGCGGGCGGCGGCCGCCACGCGGGCTGGTTCGCGTCGCGCGGGCATCCGGTCGTCGCGCTCGACCGTGATCCGGCCGCGCTGGCCGCGTTGCGCGCGATTCCCGGCGTCGACGCCCGCGCGGCCGATCTCGAAGGCGCGCCATGGCCGCTGCCGGCCGGCGAGCGGTTTGCGGCCGTGATCGTCACGAATTACCTGCATCGCCCGCTCTGGCCCCATCTGCTCGATGCCGTGGCGCCGGGCGGCGTGCTGATTTACGAAACTTTCGCGCAAGGAAACGAAACGGTCGGAAAACCGTCCAACCCCGCGTTCCTGCTCGCCCCGGGCGAGTTGCTGGACGCGGTGCACGGCCGCCTGCGGGTGGTCGCGTACGAGGACGGTTTCGTGGCCGCGCCGCGCGAGGCATTCGTCCAGCGCCTCTGCGCAGTGCGCGAGGGCGCGACCCCGAAGGCGGGGGCGGGAATTCCACGTTACGAACTGCCCGGCTAATCCGCTACAATCTCAACGTTTACCGGTACACAATCAATCGCGTTTCATGGCTAACGGCACCCAAGACGGCATTCAAATCCGCGGCAGCATCCCCGCGATCGTCACCCCGATGCTCGAAGACGGCAGTCTCGACCTGCCGGCGTTTCGCAAACTGGTCGACTGGCACATCGCGGAAGGCACCGATGCGCTCGTCGTCGTCGGTACGAGCGGCGAGTCGGCAACGCTCAGCGTCGAAGAGCACATCCTGATGATCCGCACGGCGGTCGAGCATGCGGCGAAACGCATCCCGATCATCGCGGGCGCGGGCGGCAATTCGACCGCCGAGGCGATCGAGCTGACGAAGCACGCGAAAGCCGTCGGCGCGGACGCGACGCTGCAGGTCGTGCCGTACTACAACAAGCCGACGCAGGAAGGCATGTACCGCCACTTCCGGACGATCGCCGAAGCGGTCGACCTGCCGGTGATCCTGTACAACGTGCCGGGCCGGACGGTCGCGGACATGACGCACGAGACGACGCTGCGCCTCGCGGAAGTCCCGGGCATCATCGGCGTGAAGGAAGCGACCGGCAACATCGATCGCGCCGCGCACCTGATCAAGGCCGCGCCGAAGCATTTCGCGATCTACAGCGGCGACGATCCGACCGCGATCGCGCTGATGCTGCTCGGCGGCCACGGCAACATCTCGGTGACCGCGAACGTCGCGCCGCGCGCGATGAGCGAGCTGTGCCGCGCGGCGCTGGCCGGCGACGTGCAGACGGCCCGCGCGCTGCACATGAAACTGCTGTCGCTGCACAAGAACCTGTTCATCGAAGCGAATCCGATCCCGGTGAAGTGGGCGCTGCAGACGATGGGCAAGATGCAGGGCGGCATCCGGCTGCCGCTCACGGCGCTCGACGAGCGCTGCCACGATGCCGTGCGTTCGGCCCTCGTCGAGGCCGGCGTCCTCTGATGCCGAGGCGGCCGCGTCCTGCGGCCGCCGGCTCGACCCCTGATCAACCCGCACCGGCCGGCTCCGTCCGGCGCCGCTCCTGACGAGCGTTCTAGCAAGACGAAGGATTTCATGAAACGTTTCGCCTTTTCCTCTCGCGCCATCCAGTTGTCGGTGGTGGCGCTGGCGCTGGGCGCGCTCGCTGGCTGCGATACGCTGAACGACTACCTTGCCCCTGACCGGGTCAATTACAAGAACACCGGCTCGGCGCCGCCGCTCGCGGTGCCGAGCGACCTGAAGCCGGTGCAGACGACGCAGCAGTTCGTCGCGCCGCCGACCAACGCCGGGCTCGGCACGCTGCCGCCGCGGGCCACGACGCAGGCCGGCAATGCGACCGACGGCATCCCGAGCGCGCAGGATCCGCTCGGCATGCACATCGAGCGCGACGGCGATCGCCGCTGGCTCGTCGTCGACGGCCGGACGCCCGAGCAGCTGTGGCCGATCCTGAAGGAATTCTGGCAGGAGAACGGCTTCTCGCTGAAGACCGATGCGCCGTCGACGGGCATCATGGCCACCGACTGGGCCGAAAACCGCGCGAACATTCCGGACGACTGGTTCCGCCGCACGATCGGCCGGGTCATCGATTTCGCCTATTCGTCGGGCACGCGCGACCGCTTCCGCACGCTCGTGAACCGTACGTCCGACGGCAACACCGACATCTCGATCACGCACAGCGCGATGGAAGAAATGATGGTCGGCCCGCAGGGCGGCACGTCGTCGCGCTGGGAGGAGCGTCCGCGCAACCCGGTGCTCGAAGCCGTGTTCCTGTCGAAGCTGATGCAGAAGTTCGGCCTGACCGACGCGCAGGCGAAGCAGTTGCTGACCGATGCGCGCCCCGCGACGGCGCCGGCGCAGGTCAGCGACACGAGCGGCGGCGCCGCGACGCTGCAACTGGCCGAGTCGTTCGACCGCGCATGGCTGCGCGTGGGCCTGGCGCTCGACCGGACCAACTTCACGGTCGACAATCGCGACCGCGAGAAGGGCATGTACACCGTGCGCTATGCGAATTCGATGGAAGAGCTCAAGCGTGACGGCCTGTTCGGCAAGCTGTTCTACGGCGGCCCGTCGGCGGCCAAGCCGGGCAAGGAATACCTGATCAACGTGCGCGCGCAGGGCAACGGCGGCACGCAGGTCGCGGTGGTCGGCGCGAACGGCCAGGTCGACAACTCGTCGGACGCGCAGCGGCTCATTTCGCTGCTGCACGCGCAGCTGAACTGAGCGCGTGCGATTCGCCAGCCTCGGAAGCGGCAGCGAAGGCAACGCGCTGGTCGTCGAGGCCTCCAGCGGCACGACGACCACCCGCGTGCTGCTCGACTGCGGCTTTTCTGCCAAGGAGGTCGAGCGCCGGCTCGGCCGACTGAATCTCTGCATCGCCGATCTCGATGCGATCCTCATCACCCACGAACACAGCGACCACGTCGGCAGCGCGCTGACGCTTGCGCGCCGCGCGTCGTTGCCGCTCTACATGAGCTGGGGCACCGCGCGCGCGGTCGGCGCGGACGAGGCCGATGTCGATCTCCACGTGCTGTGGGGCGACGAGACGGCCGCGATAGGCGATCTCGCCGTGATGCCCTATACGGTTCCCCACGACGCGCGGGAACCGCTCCAGTTCGTCTTCATGGACGGAAACCGCCGGCTCGGCGTGTTGACGGACGTCGGGATGGCCACGCCGCACATCACGGCCGTCCTGAGCGGCTGTGACGCGCTGGTGCTCGAATCCAACCACGATACCGCGATGCTGGCCGCCAGCCGCTATCCGCAGTCGCTGAAGGCGCGGATCGGCGGCAACCACGGCCATCTGAGCAACGCCGCCGCGGCCGACATCCTCGCGTCGCTGGAACGCAGCCGTCTCCAGCACCTGGTCGCGGCCCATCTGAGCCAGCAGAACAATCTGCCGGAACTGGCCCGCCAGGCGTTTGGCGGCGTACTCGGGACGGACGGCGAAGATGTGGTCGTGGCCTCGCAGGACGCGGGCTTCGACTGGCTGATGCTCGGATGAGCGGAGCAGGGCTGCTGCTGCGGCCCGAAGCGTCTGCCGGCCGCTCGATTCGAAAGCGGCAGACGTAAAAAAACCGGCCCTCGGGCCGGTTTTTTTCAGCTGATGCTGAAGGCTTACTGGCTTGCGCCCGAAGCCGGAGCAGCCGTCGCTGCCGAAGCAGCCGACGCCACTGCAGCAGCAGCGTCGCTCGCAGCAGCCGTTGCCGACGAAGCAGCAGCCGAAGCGTCGCTCGCAGCACCAGCAACTGCCGAAGCAGCCGACGAAGCAGCAGCAGCCGCGTCGCTTGCAGCCGACGAAGCAGCTTGATCAGCGCTCTTGTTGCAAGCAGCCAGTGCAACAGCAGCCAACAGGGAAGCTACGAGGAGGGATTTCTTCATGATCACGTCCTTTTATGGTTAAAGGTAAGCAACAGCGCGAAACAATACCGGTAATGTGCTCCAACACCGACCTGGGCCGCTGGTGGAGATGCACTTCTTAGAGCGTGAATCTTCCCTACGGCTTGGGCGGAAATTATATGCACTTTCCTATCGACCGTCGACAAATGCGGGGTCAATACGTTGTCTTTCCCATACAGAATTTGATCTGTACGGGCATACGGGGCGACTCACACTAATTCCGGTTTCCGACCCGTATCCAGCCCGCACGATACCACTCGTGCAACAAGGCTGTCATCGAAGGGACCCGGGATAGTGTTACAAACCGTTTCGCCTCCATCTGACGTTGATTGGCCAGTTCGGGGAGCCATTCCTCGGCTTCCTCGAGCGGTTCTTCCTCGCCATTAATGAAGTACGAGCGCGCGTTATACATCAATGCGGCCCTTCTGTCGAGACGCACGCCACGGCGTGACGCTTGCGTGACGAATGCGGCCTCGGACAGCGGGCGCTCGGGCGGGTCGAAAACGACGTTCGATTTGGGCTCGCTCAGGTAGCAGCCGAGGAATTCGGCGACGTCGCGCTTGCGCCAGCGGATCGCGTCGACGATCTCGGCCACGCGTTCGACCATCGCCGGCGGCAGTTGCGCGGGCGCATCGACGGCCGGCTGCTTCGGATCGCGGTAGAGATCGTCGCTCCCCGCGTCGCGCAGGCCGCCGCGTTCCGCGAGGTAGTACAGGAACTGGGCGCTCAGCTCGCCGGCGGACGGCGCCCGGAAGCCGATCGAGCAGGTCATGCACTCGCCTTCGGCCACGCCGTCGTGCGCGATGTGCGGCGGCAGGTACAGCATGTCGCCGGGCTCCAGCACCCATTCGTCGCTCGGCTCGAAGTTCTCGAGGATCTTCAGCGGCACGTCCGGCTGCAGCGACAGATCCTTCTGCGCGCCGACCCGCCAGCGGCGCCGGCCTTCGACCTGCAGCAGGAACACGTCATACGAGTCGAAGTGCGGGCCGACGCCGCCGCCGTCCGTCGCATACGAGATCATCAGGTCGTCCAGCCGCGCGTCGGGGATGAAACGGAACCGGTCGAGCAACGCGCGCGCCGCGTCGACGTGCAGGTCGAGCCCCTGCACGAGCAGGGTCCAGGATTTGCGCGTCACGGGAGGCAGCGCGTCGGGCTCGAACGGACCGTGCGCCAGTTGCCACTTGTTACGAAAATGGGTGATCAATCGCGATTCCGCGTCATAGTCGGCGGCGAGCTCGAACAGCGCATCGCGCGTGACCGGCGACGCGACGCCGGGGATCGCCTGGCGGATCAGCAGCGGCTTCTTTTGCCAGTAGCCGCGCATGAATTGCGCCGGCGTGAGGCCGCCGAGCAGCGGCGTGGGAAGATCGGAGGGCGGCGCGCCGAGCGGGGCGGCAGCGGTATCCCGCGGTTCGGCTTGAGACCGGTTGCGCATCGTATAATGAGACTTGTATTTGGGAGAATTGGATGAAAATCGCAAAAAACACCGTCGTGTCGGTCACTTACAAGCTGTCGGACGCACAGGGCAATCTGATCGAGGAAAGCGACGAGCCGATGGTCTATCTGCACGGCGGCTATGATGGCACGTTCCCCAAGATCGAGGAACAGCTCGACGGCCACGAGGCAGGCTACCAGGCGCAGATCCAGCTCGAGCCGGAAGACGCGTTCGGCGACTACGATCCCGAGCTCGTGAAGATCGAGCCGCGCGACCGTTTTCCCGAGCCGCTCGAAGTGGGCATGCAGTTCGAAGGCACGCCGGAAGACGGTGACGAGGAAGCCGACTCGCTGATCTATACGGTCACCGATATCGCCGAGGACAAAGTCGTGCTCGACGGCAATCACCCGCTGGCGGGCATGGCGCTGCGTTTCGCGCTGACCGTGAAGGACGTTCGCGAAGCCACCGAAGACGAAATCGAGCACGAGCACGCGCATGGCGCGGAAGGGCTCGAGATCGTCGACGAGGACGACGACGAAGACGGCGAAGCGCCGTCAGGGCGTACGCTGCACTGAGCTTGCCGGCAGGCCCGGCGCCGGCCCCGATGCGGCGGGCGGTGCCGGCCACGACGCGCCGCCCGGTGCGGCGCTGTCACCCTGTAACGGCGGCGCGACCGACGACGCGTCGGGCAGCGCCGGCAGCGCGGGGATTTCCGGCATCTGTGGCAGCGGCACGTCGTCGCGCGGCACGAGCGGCAGCGTGGGCGGTATGGGCAGGTTCTTCGGCACCTCCTGCAGGCTCACGTTGAAGATCGTCTGCCGTGCCGGCGATACGCTCACTTTCACCCACTGATTCGCCGGATGGCGCGGTCCGATCGCGACGCGCGTCACGTTTCCTACCAGTTCACCGTCGTCGGCATGCAGCGGACGGTCGATCAGAAAGCCGTTCGGCAGCGGTTCGCCGCTCGCGTGCATCACCAGAATGGGGCCGCGGAACGTCGCCGCCGCCTTCACCAACGTTCGTTTCAGTTCGCGGAAGCCGTCGCGCACGCGCGGCCGGTTGAAACGCAGCCAGGCAAAGCGTTCCGCGCGTTCATAGCGTTCGAATTGCGGATCGCCTTCGAACATCACGACCATCGCGCGCGCTTCGCGCCGCTTCGCATATTCGGCCGCGTGATCGATCCAGAAGCCGTTCGCGATGATGCGGTCCTCGAATTCGCCGTTGCGGCCGCCCGCGGTTAAATAATGGTTGTTCGGCGCGGGCGCATTGAGTGCGACGTACACGATGTCGTCGCGCATCCAGCGTGCGTTCTCGCGATACGGCCGGAACCGTGCGACTTCGCTCTCCCGCGTGATCTGCAGTACACCGGGGTCGGGCAGTGCCGAATCGGCGAGCAGCGTCTGCCGCAGGAAGTCGAGCCGCTCGACCGGATCGTAGCCGCCGCCGGCCGCGGTGTTGCAGGCGATCCAGTCGTCGTGGCCGGGAATGAACACGAGCGGCACGCGCGCCGTATCCAGGATCGCCCCGCGCTGCGAATACAGCGCGTCGCGGCATGCTTCCTTCGAGCCTTTGAGATCGCCTGCGTAGACGACGAACGCGAGATTGCGCTCGCGTGCGATCGCATCGAGCAGCCGCTGCGCAGCCGGTTCGTCCGCCGGAGCATCGATGACGCCCGACACGACCGCGAACGAGTAGGTCGCTGCGCTGCGCTTGGGCGGCGCGGCCAGTGCATCGGCCTGCGCCAGCGCAAGCGCCGCCGCGACGAGCGCGGCGGCGGCGCGGGCCGGCAGGCCCCGCGGCATGCGCTTACGCGTGCCCGTCGGCATCGTGCGACCGGACCAGCGTGCGCAATTCATACAACAGGTCGAGCGCCTCTCGCGGCTTGAGATCGTCGGGATCGATGTCGCGCAGCTTTTCGAGCGCCGGATGCGGCGTGTCGGGCAATGCCGGCGCGTCCGCGCATTCGAGATCGTCGACGGCCGCGGGCGGCGCGCTGAAGAGATCGAGTTGCGGCGTGTGCTGGGATGCCGACTGCTGTTCGAGATACGCGAGGTGCTTGCGTGCGGCGCGGATCACCGGTGCCGGGACGCCCGCGAGTTGCGCAACCTGGAGGCCGTAGCTCTGGTTCGCCGGGCCTTCGTTGACCGCGTGCAGGAACACGATGCCGTGGCCGTGCTCGACGGCCGACAGGTGGACGTTGGCCGCCTGCGGGAATTCGGCCGGCAGTTGTGTCAGCTCGAAGTAGTGCGTCGCGAACAGCGTGTAGCACGCGTTGTGCGCCAGCAGGTGGCGCGCGATGGCCCAGGCGAGCGCAAGGCCGTCGAAGGTCGACGTGCCGCGGCCGATCTCGTCCATCAGCACGAGGCTTTGCGGTGTCGCGTCGTTGAGGATCGCCGCCGCTTCGGTCATCTCGACCATGAAGGTCGAGCGGCCGCCCGCGAGATCGTCGGCCGCGCCGATGCGCGTGAAGATCCGGTCGATCGGACCGAAGCACGCCGACTTCGCCGGCACGTAGCTGCCGACGTACGCCATCAGCGCGATCAGCGCGGTCTGCCGCATGAACGTCGACTTACCGCCCATGTTCGGTCCGGTGATCAGCAGCAGCTTGCGCTCGGTGCCGAATCGGCAGTCGTTGGCGATGAACTGCTCGACCTGCGCTTCGACGACCGGGTGGCGGCCCTGTTCGATTTCGATGCCGATCTCGTCGGTGAAGGTCGGCGCGACCCAGTCGAGTGCGCGTGCGCGTTCGGCGAAGGCGGCGAGCAGGTCGAGCTCGGCGAGGGCCGAGGCGACGCGCTGGCATTCGGGGATGAACGGCAGCAGCGCCTGCAACACCGAGTCGTACAGCGCGCGCTCGCGCGCCAACGCGCGTTCCTGCGCGGACAGTGCCTTGTCCTCGAAGGTCTTCAGTTCCGGCGTGATGTAGCGCTCGGCGTTCTTCAGCGTCTGGCGGCGGCGGTAATCGTCGGGCACCTTGTCGGTCTGGCCGCGCGTGACCTCGATGTAGAAGCCGTGCACCTTGTTGTATTCGACGCGCAGGTTCGCGATGCCGGTGCGCGCGCGCTCGCGCGCTTCGAGATCGATCAGGAACTGCCCGCAGTTCTCGGAAATGTCGCGCAGTTCGTCGAGCTCGGCATCGTAGCCACGTGCGATCACGCCGCCATCACGCACCATCGCGGCCGGCTCGGGGGCGATCGCGCTCGTCAGCAGGTCGAGGCATTCGGCAGGGGGCGCGAGCGCCGCGTCGACGCGCGCGAGCGCATCCGCGTTCGCGACGATCGCGCTGATGCGCTCGCGCAGCGCCGGCAGCGCGGCGAACGTGTCGCGCAGGCTCGACAGGTCGCGCGGGCGAGCGGACAGCAGCGCGAGCCGCCCGGTGATCCGTTCGACGTCGGCGATCTGGCGCAGCGCACTGCGCAGCGCATCGAGGCTCGCGTTGGCCGGTGCATCGAGCAGCGCGCCGATCGCCTGCTGGCGTGACTGCGCGGCGACCGACGCGCGCGGCGGGTGATGCAGCCAGTGACGCAGCAGGCGGCTGCCCATCGTCGTGCAGCAGGTGTCGAGCAGCGAATACAGCGTGGGCGACTCGGTGCCGCGCAGCGTTTCGGTCAATTCGAGGTTGCGGCGCGTGGCCGGGTCGAGCCCGATGTATTCGGTTTCGTTCTCCACCTTCAGGCTGCGCACGTGCCGCAGTTGCTGGCCTTGCGTGGCCGCGGCATAGAGCAGCAGCGCGCCGGCCGCGCCGCACGCGCTCGTCAGCGAATGCGCGCCGAAGCCGTCGAGGCTCGCGACGTCGAGTTGATCGCACAGCCGCTGCGTGCCCGACGCGATGTCGAAGTGCCAGGCCGGCATGCGCTTGCTTGCGCCCGCGCCGGTGGGAATGGTGTCGGTTGCGCCGTCCGGCGTCAGGATTTCGGCCGGCCGGATGCGTTCGAGCGCGGCGGCAAGCTGGTCGGGCTCGATTTCGGCGAGCCGCAATGCGCCGCTCGCGAGGTTCAGCCATGCGAGGCCGATATTGACCGCGACGCCGCGCTTGTTGTGGCCGGTGCACATCGCGAGCAGATAGACGTCGTTCTTGTCGGACAGCAGCGCGGCATCGGTCAGCGTGCCGGGCGTGACGACGCGCACGACCTTGCGCTCGACCGGGCCCTTCGACGTGGCGGGGTCGCCGATCTGCTCGCAGATCGCGACCGATTCGCCCATCTTCACGAGCTTCGCCAGATACTGCTCGACCGCGTGATGCGGGACGCCGGCCATCTTGATCGGCGTGCCGGCCGACGCGCCGCGCTGCGTGAGGGTCAGGTCGAGCAGGCGTGCCGCTTTTTCCGCGTCCTCGAAGAACAGCTCGTAGAAGTCGCCCATCCGGTAGAAGACGAGCGTGTCCGGATGATCGGCCTTGATGCGCAAGTACTGCTGCATCATCGGGGTGTGGCCGGCAAAGGCCTCGGGCGACAGCGTGGTCATAGATCAGGCATGAAGTTGTTGCTTGGGTTGCCCGAGTTTACCAGTGGCTTCGACGTCCACGCGCGAAGTTCGCCGTTTGGCCGATGGCCGGTGATGCCGAGTCGTCGCGATGTGACGAATGTACTCGCCCGACTGCCCACCCACGAAGCGTCCGGGATCGCCGGGCCGCTCCCGCGGCGTCGGGCATCCGGCGCCACCAAACTGGCAAGACGGGTTCACTTACAATCAGCAGAATGCGCTCGCCGTGTCCGGGAGCAACCTTGACCACGCCTATATCGGCGGCCTCGATGTCGTCTCGCGCGCGACGGCGCCTCGATTACCGTGCGGCAACAGGAGAACCTCGATGATCAAAGTCAGTGTCATGTACCCGTACGCCGCAGGCGCGCGCTTCGACCATGCTTACTACCGCGATACGCACATGCCAATGGTGAAACAGCGGCTCGGCGCGGCATGCTTGTACTACACGGTGGACAAGGGTATCGCAGGCGGCGCTCCCGGCGCGGACCCTGTTTACGTCGCCAAGTGCGATTTCGTCTGCACGTCCATCGAAGCTTTTCAGGCAGCCCGCGATCCGCACGCGCAGGAGATCATGGCCGACATCGCCAATTACACGGATATACGCCCCGTGCTGCAAATCAGTGAGGTGGTCGTGGAGCGTTCGGAAGGCTAACCAGGGTTCGGATATCGCCAGGCATCGCATCCGTGTATGACGCAGCGCCCGCGCTATCGTGGCGCGGATCGCGCTCGCTTGGCCTGATCGGATACGCTTGCCGCCGCGGAAAGGGCAGTACGAAATTCCGTGCGTCGAGCCACGAATGAAGCGTCCATGAAGCCACGGCGGGGCAGGCCGGCGGCGCTCAGGTCACGAACCTGCGCGTCCCGACCCGCCACCGCAGGTCAGGACGCGTGCCCCGACGTCAGACTGAGCGCCACCGCCTGCGCGACTTCGATGCCGTCGATCGCCGCCGAATAGATGCCGCCCGCATATCCCGCGCCTTCGCCGGCCGGATACAGGCCTTCGACGTTCATGCTCTGGTAGTCGTCCTTGCGTCGAATCCGGATCGGCGACGACGTGCGCGTCTCCACGCCGGTGAGCACGGCGTCGTGCATCGCGAAGCCGGCGATCTTCTTGTCGATCTCGGGCAGCGCTTCGCGGATCGCCTCGATCACGTAGTCCGGCAGTGCGGTACTGAGGTCGGTCGGATTCACGCCGGGCTTGTACGACGGCTCCACCGAGCCCAGCGACGTCGACGGCCGGCCCGCGATGAAATCGCCGACCAGCTGGCCCGGCGCGCGGTAGTCGCCGCCGCCGAGCTCGAACGCGCGTTCTTCCCATTTGCGCTGGAACGCGATGCCGGCGAGCGGGCCGCCCGGATAATCGTCCGGCGTGATGCCGACGACGATGCCCGCATTCGCGTTGCGCTCCGCGCGGGAATACTGGCTCATCCCGTTGGTGACCACGCGGCCCGGCTCCGAGGTCGCGGCGACCACCGTGCCGCCGGGGCACATGCAGAAGCTGTAGACCGCGCGCCCGTTGCTGCAGTGGTGGACCACCTTGTAGTCGGCCGCGCCGAGCTGCTTGTGGCCCGCGAACTTGCCGAAGCGGCTGCGATCGATCAGCCCCTGTGGATGCTCGATGCGGAAACCCAGCGAGAACGGTTTCGCTTCGATATAGACGCCGCGGTCGTGCAGCATCTGGAACGTGTCGCGCGCGCTGTGGCCCACGGCCAGCACCACGCGGTCGCACCGCAGCGTTTCGCCGTTCGACAGCTTGAGCGCGCGCACCTTGCCCTGGTCGATTTCGATGTCGTCGACGCGGGTTTCGAAACGCACTTCGCCACCGAGTTCGTGGATCGACGCGCGCATTTTTTCCACCATGCTGACGAGGCGGAACGTGCCGATGTGCGGGCGGCTCAGGTACAGGATGTCCTCGGGCGCACCGGCCTTGACGAATTCGTCCAGCACCTTGCGGCCATAGTGGTTCGGATCCTTGATCTGGCTGTACAGCTTGCCGTCGGAAAACGTCCCCGCGCCGCCTTCGCCGAACTGCACGTTGGATTCGGGATTGAGCACGCTCTTGCGCCACAGGCCGAAGGTGTCCTTGGTGCGCTCGCGCACGGCCTTGCCGCGTTCGAGGATGATGGGACGGAACCCCATCTGCGCGAGGATCAGCCCCGCGAACAGCCCGCACGGCCCCATGCCGATGACGACCGGGCGCAGGAAGTCGGCGTGTTCGGGCGCCTTCGTGACGAAGTGGTACGCCATGTCGGGCGTCACGCCGCAATGCGGCTTGCCGGCGATGCGCTCGAGCGCGGCCGCTTCGTCCTTGACCTCGATATCGACGATATACGTGAGCTTGATGTCGGCACGCTTGCGGGCGTCGTGCGCGCGGCGGAACACGGTGTAACGGAGCAGTTGGTCTGGCGCCACGCCGAGCTCCGCGAGGCGCGCGCGAATCGCGGCCTCGAGCGCGCTCTCGGGGTGGTCGAGGGGGAGTTTAATTTCGCTTAGCCGTAACATGGGGACTCGGATGCGATTGCCACGGCGCCGTGGCGGTGTTGATACAGGCGGGGCCGGCACCCCGGCGGCGGCGTCGTTCGCCGCGCGGGCATGCCGGACGCAAACCCTTCGCTGTCGTTGCGGGACAAGCGGTGCGGGCGGCAGTACGCCGACTCGTCCGGGCAACTCGGGCAACTTCAGGATAGGCGCACGAAGCAGCCCGTGTGCACGGAAAATTGTCTCGTATGTCGGGCGATCGGCGCGCCATCATGACGATGCCGCGCGAGCGGTTTGCGTGAAAGCCGCGCCACGCGGGCGCGGCCCGGGCTTACTCCGCTGCCGGATGCACGCGGCTGTAGCGGTTCAGGATCGGGATCATCTGCGCGTAGATCTTCGGGTTCGCGGCGACGATCTCGTGGCGATGCAGGAAATCGGCGTCGCCCGTGTAGTTGCCGACGAGGCCGCCGGCCTCGGTGATCAGCAGGCTGCCCGCCGCCATGTCCCACACGTTGATGCCTTGCTCGAAGAACGCGTCGAGGCGGCCGGCCGCGACGTTCGCGAGATCGAGTGCCGCCGCGCCCGGGCGGCGCAGGCCCGTGCAGGCCTGCGTCATTTCGGTGAAGAGGCGTGCGTAGGCGTCGAGGCCGTCCTTCTCGCGGAACGGGAAGCCCGTGCCGACGAGTGCATCTGCCAGGCGGTCGCGGCGGCCGACGCGGATGCGGCGGTCGTTCAGGTACGCGCCGCGGCCGCGGGTGGCCGTGAACAGGTCGTTCTTGTTCGGATCGTAGACGACGGCCTGCGTGACGACGCCCTTGTGCTCGAGCGCGATCGACACGCAGTAGTACGGGAAGCCGTGGATGAAGTTGGTCGTGCCGTCGAGCGGATCGATGATCCACTTGAATTCGGATTCGTTCTCGGATTCGCCCGATTCCTCCGCGAGGATCGCGTGGTCGGGGTAGGCGGTCTTCAGCGTCTCGATGATCGCGTCTTCGGCGGCCTTGTCCACTTCGGTGACGAAGTCGTTCTGCTGCTTCTTGCGGATCTCGATCAGGTCGAGATCGAGGGACGCGCGATTGATGATCTGTCCGGCGCGGCGCGCAGCCTTGACAGCAATGTTGAGCATGGGATGCATGAGCCTGGATCCTGTAGCCGGCGGCAGGGCCGCCACGAAGTGGGACAACCGCCCGGAACGGCGCAAGCGTGCCGGGGCGAGGTGAGACGCGAATTGACAAAGAGCGGGGTACGACCCGCGCTGCGCCGGGCGCAACGCGTAAAGGCATGATTTTACCCGATTTTCGGCGGTTTCAGGCGACCGGCATGCGGGGAAACCCCCACTGGCCATCCGGACGAGTGGGTTTGCCGGGGCGATGGCGATACCATACGGCCATTCTGATGAACCGAGTCGTATCGTAGTGGAAACTCCGCAGAACACCGCCGCGCCGTCCGAATCGGGCGTGGCCTCGTCCCCGCCGCCGTCCGGCGGCTTCACGTCCACCCGCTTCGTGCTCGTCGAGCCGAGCCATCCCGGCAACGTCGGGGCGGCCGCCCGCGCGCTGAAGACGATGGGCTTCTCCCGCCTCGTGCTGGTCGCGCCGCGCGTGCCGCACGTGCAGAGCGACCCCGAGGCGATCGCGATGGCCAGCGGCGCGGACGACGTCCTCGCGTCCGCGCATGTCGTGCCGACGCTCGGCGAAGCGCTGTCCGGCGTGCACTGGTCGATCGCGCTGACCGCGCGCACGCGCGAATACGGGCCGCCGCGCCTCGCGCCGCGCGCGGCTGCCACACAGGCGAGCGCGCAGGTCGGCACGGGCGACATCGCGCTCGTGTTCGGCAACGAGCGCACCGGTCTCGCGAACGAGCATGTCGAGCAGTGCAGCGCGCTCGCGCACATTCCGGCCAATCCGGCCTACAGTTCGCTGAATCTCGCGCAGGCCGTGCAAGTGCTCGCATACGAGTTGCGCGTCGCGTTTCTCGAGCAGGCGAGCGAGCCGTCGGCGCAGCCGCAGGCCGAAGCCGGCACGCTCGCGCAGAGCGACGAGATCGAGCGGATGTACGTGCACCTCGAGAACGCGTTGATCGCGCTCGACTTCCTCGATCCGCGCAATCCGAAGAAGCTGATGCCGCGGCTGCGGCGCCTGTTCGCACGCACGGGCCTCGAGCGCGAGGAGGTCAACATCCTGCGCGGCATCGCGAAGCACATCCTGCTGAAGTCGGGCAAACCGGGCGGCGACGCGTAAGCGGCTGGCGCTCCGATTGCCGGGGGCGGGGGAGTTCGCTCGATGCGGCGTGCGTTCGGCCGGGCCATGTGTCGACCGACCGCACGCGTCGAACCTGCTGTTTCTCCCGACCGATCGGCCCCGGAAACCCCGGCGTAGCAAGCGTTCCGGCCTAATACCCGTGCCGACGGCGGGGTGAACGCGCGGCCGCGTGCGGCCGGGCACGACTGGCCCTACAATCGCCGGACGTCATAAGTAAATTACCCGGCGCGATAACGGCCGGCATTGCCGGCGATGCGCGCCGGCCTTTTCCCAGATCACATCATGTTCACGAGACTGCGCGAAGACGTCGCAACGATTCGCGAGCGGGATCCCGCCGCTCGCAGTGCGTGGGAAGTGCTGACCTGTTATCCGGGGCTGCATGCGCTCGTGCTGCACCGTTTCGCGCACGCATGCTGGCGCGCGAAGCGCTACTGGCTCGCGCGGTTCGTGTCGCAGGCCGGCCGGTTCCTGACCGGCATCGAGATTCACCCCGGCGCGACGATCGGCCGGCGCGTGTTCATCGATCACGGCATGGGCGTCGTGATCGGCGAGACGGCGATCATCGGCGACGATTGCACGATCTATCAGGGCGTGACGCTGGGCGGCACGTCGCTCACGCGCGGCGCGAAGCGCCACCCGACGCTCGAGGCCGGCGTGATCGTCGGCGCCGGCGCGAAGGTGCTCGGCGGTTTCACGGTCGGCGCGGGCGCGAAGATCGGTTCGAACGCGGTGGTCGTCAAGCCGGTGCCGGCGGGCGGCACGGCGGTCGGCAACCCGGCGCGCATCGTGATGCCCGCGCAGCCGAAGCCGCAGACCGAGCGCGCGGCATTCAGCGCATACGGGATCACGCCGAACGCCGACGATCCGATGTCGCTCGCGATCCACGGGCTGATCGATCACGCGGCGAAGGAAAGCCGCCGCGTCGACGAGATCGTCGCGGCGCTCGAGCGGCTCGGCACGCATCTGGAAACGCTGCAGGGCGCCGACGCGGCGCGCCTCGACCTGCGCAGGCTGTCGGCGGTGCTGGAAGGCAAGACGGTCGAACGCCAGACGTAACCCACGCGATGGGCGCTGATCGCTGCCGGTCAGTGCGACGGCAGCGCCGGCGTCAGTCGAGCGGCATCGCGTGGATGCCTTCCGCGTCGACGCGCAGGTAGCCGCCGCGCGGCGTGCCGTGATCGAGATCCCAGTCGGGCAGCACCCAGCGGATTCCGCCCGGCTCCGCGTGGCGCGCGGGGCGGTGCGTGTGGCCGTGAATGATCACGCTCGCGCGGCTTTTCCGGAACAGCGCGGCCACGCCATCCCGCGTGACGTCGTAGATGGCCGAAGCCGGGCGCATCCGGCCCGCTTCACTGTTCGAGCGCATGCGCCGCGCGAGCGCGCGGCGCCAGCGGAACGGCCACGCGAGAAACAGCCATTGCGCGACGCGATTGCGCGCGAAGCGCCGGAACACCTGGTAGCCGCGGTCGGCCGTGCATTGCGCGTCGCCGTGCGCGAGCACGATGCGCTGGCCGAACGCCATGATCAGCGAAGGGTCGGGCAGCAGCATCGCGCCGGCCGCCTTCATGAAGCGCCGGCCGAGCAGGAAATCACGGTTGCCGTGCATCACGTAGAGCGCGATGCCGCGCTCCGAGAACGTGTGCATCAGCGCGGCCATGCGCGCGGCGAACGGATCGTCGTCGAGGATGTCGTCGCCGATCCAGTATTCGAACAGGTCGCCGAGGATGAACACCGAGTCGGCGCTGTCGGCGGTGTATTTCACGAAATGCTCGAACGCGGCGACCGTCTTCGGAATCGCCTCGCTCAGGTGCAGATCGGAGAGAAACAGGAACGGGCGTGCGGCTTGCGCGTACTCGCGCTCGCCCGGCACGCCCGCGGAGACGCTTCGCGGCGGACTCTCCTGCAACATCGAAGTGCCTCCGTAACGACTATGCGTCAGACCACCACGGCCTTTTCGATCACGACGTCGTCGGTCGGCACGTCCTGATGGAAGCCGGCGTTGCCCGTCTTGACGCCCTTGATCTTGTCGACCACGTCCTGGCCTTCGACGACCTTGCCGAACACCGCGTAGCCCCAGCCCTGCGGCGTCGGCGACGAGTGGTTCAGGAAGTCGTTGTCGTTCACGTTGATGAAGAACTGGGCGGTCGCCGAGTGCGGATCGTTCGTGCGTGCCATCGCGACCGTGTAGTTGTCGTTCTTCAGGCCGTTGTTCGCTTCGTTGTCGATCGGCGCGTCGGTCGGCTTCTGCTTCAGGCCCGGCTCGAAGCCGCCGCCCTGGATCATGAAGCCGTTGATCACGCGATGGAACACGGTGCCGTCGTAATGGCCCTTCTTCACGTAGTTCAGGAAGTTCTCGACCGTCTTCGGTGCCTTCGCGGCGTCGAGTTCGAGCTTGATCACGCCGTGGTTCGTATGCAGTTCAACCATGATGAATTCCTTCGGTGAGGCGGTTTAAATGGCACGCGGCCGGTCGTGCGACGCGGCCGCGTGTGGCGCCGGACGTGCCGGCAGGTGCTTACTTCGAGACGATGCTCGCCGACTCGATCACGACCGGTTGCGCCGGTACGTCCTGCATCGGGCCGCGCGAGGTCGTCGCCACGCCTTCGATCTTCTTCACGACGTCGAGGCCCGACACGACCTTGCCGAACACCGCATAGCCGTTGCCGTCCGGGTTCGGATAGTCGAGGCCGCCGTTGTCGACCGTATTGATGAAGAACTGCGCGGTGGCCGAATTCGGATCGCTCGTGCGCGCCATCGCGATCGTGCCCGTCAGGTTCTTCAGACCATTGCGGCTTTCCAGCGGGATCGGCGCGCGGGTCGGCTTTTCCTCGAAGTTGGTCTTGTAGCCGCCGCCCTGGATCATGAAGCCCTTGATCACGCGATGGAAGATCGTGCCGTTGTACTGGCCGGCCTTCACGTAATCGAGGAAGTTGGCGACGGATTTCGGCGCCTTCTCCGGATAGAGCTCGACGCGGATGTCGCCCTGCGAGGTCTTCAGCTGCACGACGGGGTGCGCGGTGGCCGTTTGCGCGAACGCGGGCGCGGTCGCGAGAAGGGCGGCGCCGCCAAGCGCCAGCAACAGACGTTTCATTGCGATCCTCAGGTTGGGAGGGAAGGAAGGCCGCGCCGCTTATTGCGACGGCGCGACGTACGGTGCCGCCAGTGCGCCCGACGGACCGCTGAACTGGAACGTCGGCGACATCGGCAGCGTGGTGGTGCTCACGTTCGCGGCGGCGCGGTCGGTGTAGTCGCGCGTGGCCGGCGACGTCGCGCGGGCGTTCGGCGCGGCTTTCGACGGCGACACGATCTTCTGCAGATCGGCGAGGCGCTGCGCGGTCGCGCCGCTCGTGCGGCCGAGCGATTGCGCGCGCTTGTACGATTCGGCCGCGAGACGCAGGTAGAGATCGCCGAGGTTCTCGTACGCGAGCGAGTAGCCCGGGTTCGATTGCGTCGCGGTGACGAGCGCGGTGCGCGCCTCGTCATAGCGGCCGTGCTTCGCGTAGAGCGCCGCGAGGTTGTTGTACGGCTCGGGCAGTTCGGGGTACGCCTGCGTGATCGCGACGAACTGCTGGATCGCGTCGTCGTCGCGGTTCAGGCGGGCCAGCACGGTGCCGCGCTTGAACTGCGCCTGCACGTCGTGCGGGTTCGACGCGATGCGCGCGTCGAGCTGCGCGAGCGCCTGCTGCCACTGCTTGCCGGCGATCGATGCGTCGATTTCGGGCGTGCCGTCGGCGACCGCCGGGGCCTTTTGCGCATGCGCCGCGGGCGCCGCGAAAAGCGTCAGCGCGACGCTCATGACGGTGGTCGCAACGAGGGTCGCAGCGCTCGGCGCGCGGCCGCGATGAGGTTTCATAGGCGTAAATCGGAATGTTATACTCCGAGCCATTCTAACAAAACGTCTGCGCGTTCCGGCGAGCGGCAGACAGTCTTTCTTAGCCTCTCGTGGCCGTCACCGCTGTGCTTGCAGCCTGACCGCCCCATGTGATATCGAGGACGCGCGGCCTGGCGCCGCAGCAGATGGTCCGTCCGTTTCACATGCTGGGCGAGCTTCGCCAGGGCGGTTTCCTTCGGCTCACGGTTCATCTCTATGGAATCACTGCGCATCTACAACACGCTCGCGCGTGACAAGCAAGTTTTCGTGCCGCGCCAGCCCGGCGAAGTGCGGATGTACGTATGCGGGATCACCGTCTACGACTATTGTCACGTGGGCCACGCGCGCATGCTGGTCGTGTTCGACCTCGTCCAGCGCTGGCTGCGTGCGATCGGCTATCGGGTCACGTACGTGCGCAACATCACCGACATCGACGACAAGATCATCCGCCGCGCGGTCGAGAACGGCGAGACGATCAAGTCGCTGACCGACCGCTTCATCGGCGCGATGCACGAGGATGAAACCGCGCTCGGCATCCAGCGGCCCGACGTCGAGCCGCGCGCGACGCAGTTCATCCCGCAGATGCTCGGCATGATCGAGACGCTCGAGACGAACGGCTACGCGTATCAGGCGGCCGACGGCGACGTCAATTACTCGGTGCGCAAGTTCGCAGACTACGGGAAGCTGTCGGGCAAGTCGCTCGACGATCTCCGCGCGGGCGAGCGCGTCGCCGCGAACGATGCGAAGCAGGATCCGCTCGACTTCGTGCTGTGGAAGCGCGCGAAGGCGGACGAGCCGGAAGGCGCGTCGTGGGCGTCGAAGTACGGAATGGGGCGCCCGGGCTGGCACATCGAGTGCTCGGCGATGGGCTGCTCGCTGCTCGGCAATCATTTCGACATCCACGGCGGCGGGCAGGACCTGCAATTCCCGCACCACGAGAACGAGATCGCGCAGAGCGAAGGCGCGACCGGCGAGACGTTCGTCAACTACTGGATGCACAACGGCTTCGTGCAGGTCGACAACGAGAAGATGTCGAAATCGCTCGGCAACTTCTTCACGATCCGCGAGGTGCTCGAGCGTTACGACGCGGAAGTCGTGCGCTTCTTCATCGTGCGCACGCACTACCGTTCGCCGCTCAATTACAGCGACGTGCATCTCGACGATGCGCGCGCGTCGCTCACGCGTCTGTACACCGCGCTGAAGGACGTCGAGCCCGACACGCTCGCGCTCGACTGGCACGAGCCGCACGCGCAACGTTTCGCGGCGGCGATGAACGACGATTTCAACACGCCGGTCGCGGTGGCGACGCTTTTCGAGCTGGCGGGTGAAGTCAACCGCACGCGCGATGCCTCGCTCGCACGGCAACTGAAACAGCTGGCGGGCCTGCTCGGCCTGCTGGGCCGCGAACCGCGCGCGTTCCTGCAGCAGGCGTCCGGCGCCGCGCAGGCGGGCGGGCTCGCGGCCGACGAGATCGAAGCGCAGATCGCCGCGCGCGTCGCGGCGAAGCAAGCGAAGGACTATGCCGAAGCGGACCGGATCCGGGCGGAATTGCTCGAAGCCGGCATCGCACTTGAAGACAAACCGGGCGGATCGACCGAATGGCGTCGCGTATGAGCGCAGCGCGTTCCACTGACCGATCCGTCAGGTAGGAGGCAAGATGGCAACGGCCAGAAAAGCGCCGGTCAGGCGTGCGACCCCGGTCGCCGCGCGTCCGGCAGCCAAGCGCGTACCGGCGGCGAAGGCGGACGCGACGCGCGCCGTGCCGAACGGCGCGCTGAACGGTCATGCGCAGCCGGCGGCCGCGCAGCCGGCCGCCGACGCGGCCCGCAAGATACGTGCGTCCGAAGCGGACGGCGAGGAGGGCGTCGTGCGTCCCGCCTATTGGGACAAGGCGTGCGCGGACCTCGTCAAGCGCGACCGGATTCTGAAGAAACTGATTCCGAAGTTCGGTCCCGCGCATCTCGTGAAGCGCGGCGACCCGTTCGTCACGCTCGCGCGCTCGGTCGTCGGCCAGCAGATTTCGGTGCCGTCCGCCCAGTCGCTGTGGGCGCGCATCGAGGATGCCTGCCCGAAACTCGCGCCGCAACCGGTGATCCGGCTCGGCGCGGACAAGCTGATCGCGTGCGGGTTGTCGAAACGCAAGACGGAATACATCCTCGATCTCGCGCAGCATTTCGTGTCGGGGGCGCTGCACGTCGACAAATGGACGTCGATGGACGACGAGGACGTGATCGCGGAACTCACGCAGATCCGCGGCATCAGCCGCTGGACGGCCGAGATGTTCCTGATCTTCAATCTGTCGCGGCCGGACGTGCTGCCGCTCGACGACCCGGGCCTGATCCGTGCGATCAGCGTCAATTACTTCAGCGGCGAACCCGTCACGCGCAGCGAGGCGCGCGAGGTCGCGGCCAACTGGGAGCCGTGGCGCACCGTCGCGACCTGGTACATGTGGCGCAGCCTCGATGCGCCCGACGCCGACGCCTGAGCGTCGGCTATCGGGTTTTAAACATCAATAGTTGAGAGCCGGTTTTGAGCGTCGCCCGCGCGGGTAGAATACGCGCTGCCGCAAGACCCAAGGATTCGAACACATGAAGACCACGTTTCTGGATTTCGAACAGCCGATCGCCGAACTCGAGGCCAAGATCGAAGAGCTGCGATTCGTGCAGGACGACTCGGCTGTCGATATTTCGGAAGAAATCGAGCGGCTGTCGAAGAAAAGCCAGCAACTGACGAAAGACCTCTACGCGAACCTGTCGCCGTGGCAGGTTTCGCAGATCGCGCGGCACCCGCAGCGGCCGTACACGCTCGACTACGTCGCGGAACTGTTTACCGATTTTCACGAGCTGCATGGCGACCGCGCGTTCGCGGACGACCTGTCGATCGTCGGTGGTCTCGCGCGCTTCGGCGGCCATCCGTGCATGGTGATCGGTCACCAGAAGGGCCGCGACACGAAGGAGCGCGCCGCGCGCAACTTCGGGATGCCGCGCCCGGAAGGCTATCGCAAGGCCGAACGCCTGATGCGTCTCGCCGAGAAGTTCGGGCTGCCGATCTTCACGTTCGTCGACACGCCGGGCGCGTACCCGGGCATCGGCGCGGAAGAGCGCGGCCAGTCGGAGGCGATCGGTCGCAACCTGTACGTGATGGCCGAGCTGAAGACGCCGATCATCACGACGGTGATCGGCGAGGGCGGTTCGGGCGGTGCGCTCGCGATCGCCGTGGCCGACACCGTGATGATGCTGCAATTCTCGACCTACTCGGTGATCTCGCCGGAAGGCTGCGCGTCGATCCTGTGGAAGAGCGCAGCGAAGGCGCCGGAAGCCGCGGAAGCGCTGGGCCTGACCGCGCACCGTCTGAAGGCGCTCGGCCTGATCGACAAGATCATCAACGAGCCGCTCGGCGGCGCGCATCGCGATCCGAAGGGCATGGCCGCGTTGCTGCGTCGCGCGCTGGCCGATTCGCTGCGCCAGTTCCAGGGCATGAGCATCGATGCGCTGCGCGAGCGCCGCTTCGAGCGCCTGATGGCCTACGGCAAGTTCAAGGAAACCACGCCCGGCGCATGACCGGCCGTGTATTCAAGGCGCGTGCCGCTGCACGCGTGTCTCGCTCGTGATCCCGCCCACCGAATTCTCCGCCGATCGCGTCGTCCTCGACGCGGTCGGCGTTGCGCTTTCTGGTCTGCCGCCGGACGCGCGCATCGCGATCGCCTACAGCGGCGGCCTCGATTCGACCGTGCTGCTCGATGCGGCCGTGCGCGTCGCGGGCGCATCGCGCTGCGTCGCGCTGCACGTGCATCACGGCCTGAGCGCGAACGCCGATGCGTGGGTCGCGCATGCCGAAGGGCAAGCGGCCCGGCTCGGTGTCGCATTCGAATCGATGCACGTCGACGTGCCGCGCGACAGCGGGCTCGGGATCGAGGCGACCGCGCGCGAGCGTCGCTACGCGGCGCTCGACGAGATGGGCGAACGCCATGGCGTGGCGGCGCTGTGGCTCGCGCAACATGCGGACGACCAGGCGGAAACGGTGCTGCTGCAACTGTTGCGCGGCGCGGGAATCGCGGGGCTCGCCGCGATGGCGCCGCGTTATCGCCCCGACGGCGTGAGTATCGAGCGGGTGCGCCCATTGCTGCGACTGTTGCGCGCACAACTCGAGCGCTATGCGGAGCAGCACGCGCTCGCGTGGATCGACGACGAATCGAACGGCGACACGCGCTATGCGCGCAATGCGCTGCGCGTCGACGTGCTGCCGGCGTTGGCCGTGCATTTCCCTGGCTTTCGCGACGCGCTCGGCCGCGCGGCCCGGCATGCGGCGGCCGCTCAGCGGCTGCTCGACGATCTGGCCGAGCTCGATTTCGCCGTCGCCGCGCGCGATGACGGTCACGCGCTGTCGCGCGACGCACTGGTCGGATTCGACGACACGCGCGGTGCGAACCTGCTGCGCTTCTGGATGCGCCGGCTCGGTTTGCCGGGCGCGTCGGCTGCCCGCCTGGCCAACATGATGCGGCAACTGCGCGCGGCGCACGACGCGCATGCGCTGCGTGTCGATCACGCGGGGCAGTGCCTGCGGCTCTATCGCGATGTCGTGTACTGGGAGGCGGGCGACAGCAGCGAGCCGGCCGACGACGGCACGGGGACGCCGCAGCCGGAGGCGGTACTCGCGTGGAACGGGCAGGAAGTGTGGCAACTGCCGGGATGGCGCGGCACGTTCGTGTTCGCGCCCGCCGACGCGGGCAGCGCCGATGCGGTGCCCGAGGCGCTGCTGCGCGGTACCCGGCTGGCGGCGCGCGCCCGTGCAGGCGGCGAACGGATGCGCACGTCGCCGGGCGGGCCCGGCCGGACGCTGAAGAACCTGTTCCAGGAGCGCGGCGTGCCGGCCTGGCAACGCGACGTGCCGCTGCTGTTCGCGGGTGACCGGCTGATCTACGTGCCGCGGCTGGGCATCAATCGCGACATCGGCGAGCCGGCCGACGCGGCGTCCGGTGACGCGGCATGGCGCCGGATCGAATGGCGCCCCGACCTGCTGATCGCCTAGCAGCGGCAGGCGGTCGAACGCGCGATGGCGCGCCCATTTTCACCATTTGGTAAACAGCGCCGGAACGGCCGCCGACACGCCGCGCGGCTTGTCAAGCGGGCTTCTATCGGGTACGCTCGGTCGTTTGCTCGGCTCGATTTTTGAGCGTTTTGTGCAGGTTTTCCGCGTGACGTACCCGGTTTGCGCGGCCTGATCGGCCTTCCGGGCAAAATCCGCCACGCTTGCGTGTTGCGTCCCAGCCGTCCCCCTCGTCGTCCGTCCACAGCCACAAGCCGCGTGACCGAACGGCTACGCGGCCTGCCCAGCGCGCCCGTGCGGTTTCTCCTCCAGTTCAGAACGACAATGGCACTCATCGTACACAAATACGGCGGCACTTCGATGGGCTCGGTCGAGCGCATCAAGAACGTCGCGAAACGCGTCGCAAAATGGCATCAGGCCGGGCACCAGATGGTGGTCGTGCCTTCGGCGATGTCCGGCGAAACCAATCGTCTGCTCGGTCTCGCGAAAGAGATTTCGAGCCAGCCGAGCCCGCGTGAGCTCGACATGATCGCGTCGACCGGCGAGCAGGTCAGCGTCGGCCTGCTGTCGATCGCGCTGCAGGAAATCGGCGTCGAGGCCGTGAGCTATGCCGGCTGGCAAGTGCCGATCAAGACGGACAGCGCGTTTACGAAAGCACGTATTCACTCGATCGACGACGAGCGCGTGAAGGACGATCTGAACGCAGGCAAGGTCGTGATCATCACGGGCTTCCAGGGCGTCGATCCGGACGGCCACATCACGACGCTGGGCCGCGGCGGCTCGGACACGTCGGCGGTGGCGGTGGCGGCTGCGCTGGGTGCCGAAGAGTGCCTGATCTATACCGACGTCGACGGCGTCTACACGACCGATCCGCGGGTCGTCGAAGAGGCGCGCCGCCTCGACCGCGTGACGTTCGAGGAGATGCTGGAAATGGCCAGCCTCGGCTCGAAGGTCCTGCAGATCCGCTCGGTCGAATTCGCCGGCAAATACCAGGTGAAGACGCGTGTGCTGTCGAGCCTGACCGATCCGCTGATTGCGCTCGACGAAGAAATGCGCTCGGGCACCCTGATTACTTTTGAAGAAGACGAGACCATGGAAAAGGCAGTCATTTCCGGCATCGCGTTCCAGCGCGACGAAGCACGCATTGCTGTGATGGGCGTGCCCGACAAGCCGGGCATCGCATATCAGATCCTCGGCCCGGTGGCCGATGCGAACGTCGACGTCGACATGATCATCCAGAACCAGAGCGTCGAAGGCAAGACCGACTTCACGTTCACGGTCGGCCGCGGCGACTACCAGAAGGCGATGGACATCCTCACCAACCAGGTGCAGGGCCATGTGAGCGCCGAGCGCGTGCAGGGCGACCCGAAGGTGTCGAAGGTGTCGGTCGTCGGCGTCGGCATGCGTTCGCACGTGGGCGTCGCGAGCAAGATGTTCCGTACGCTGTCGGAAGAGGGCATCAACATCCAGATGATCTCGACGTCCGAAATCAAGATTTCGGTGCTGATCGACGAGAAATACATGGAGCTGGCCGTCCGCGCGCTGCACAAGGTATTCGAACTCGATCAGGCGTCATGAATTTTTCGTGATGCATTGAAGAAAATGCATCACGGAAATTGACGTACGGTTCGAAACCCTATATTATCTCGTTCTCGTCGCACTGCCTCCCTGGTGCGAGCGAAAGTTTGGGAGACGTGGCCGAGAGGTCGAAGGCACTCCCCTGCTAAGGGAGCATCTGGGCCAAAACCTGGATCGAGGGTTCGAATCCCTCCGTCTCCGCCAAAAGCGGTGACAAAGCCCCGCAAGTTCTCGGACTTGCGGGGCTTTTTCTTTTTCCGGCCCACCGTGTGGTGTCGTGCGCCAAGCATCGATGCCGTCGAGGCTCGTCCTCGGGCGCGCATCGTCGATACGGCATTCGGGCAATGACTGCTCGACGGGAGTGGCGGTCATGCGCTACATATCGCGTATCGTTCCGCGCGACTCGAGGTGATGCTCGTGGCAACCCCGCATTCCGTTCTGACCGTCCTGTCTCATCGACCTGTCGACGGATTGATCGACAACCACGCACGTTACGCGGATCTGCACGGCTACCGGCATGCGACGGTCGACGGCATGCACGTGTATGGCGAGCGCCAGCAAGTGCTGTACAAGTACCACGCGATCATCGCGCAACTCGTTGCGATGGAGCACGGTGCGTTGCTGCTCGTGCTCGACCCATTCTCCGTCGTGTTCGATCCGCACGCGCTGACGGATGTCGCGCACGGTTACGACGCGATCGTCACGACGCAGACGTCGAAATCGGCGTTGCCCGCCGCGAGCGGCATGATCTTCCGCAACGTGCCCGACGTACGCGAGCAGTTGCGCCGGCTGGCGCTCGAACTGGGCAAGTGGGCGATGCATCTTCCGGAGCGGCAGCACGCGTGCGAGGCGACGCTGCTGGCAGCGCACTTTCCACCGCTGCCGTTCGACGTACCGCTTGCGAACGGCCATTTCGCGTCGGCCCAGACGGTCTGGAGCGATGGCGTGTCGATCGATTCGATCGCCCGCGCGCGACCGCTCGTGGCGCACCAGGCCCCCGAGTGGCGAGACGTGAACGGCTTCTGGGCGCCGGTGCCCGATTACGACTTCCGTTACGTGACGGCGCTCGTCGACGATGCCGAACGGTACCAGCGCGGCGACTGTCCGCGCGCGATGGACGACTGGTGCGTCGCGCAGCAGCGACCGCGCGAAGCAGAGCGGCATGTGAATCCGCATGCGCCGATCGCGTTCGTGAGCCTGCATACGTCGCATATCGCGGGCTATGGCGACCTGCACGAGGAGAATTTCGTCCGCTACTGCACGCGACATGGCTATGCGTACCACACGTATCGCGCCGCGCCCGCTTTCCTGCCGGACGGCATCGACGCGAACTGGGCGAAGCTGCATCTGATTCGCGAACATCTGTCGCATCACGCGTTCGTGTTCTGGGTCGATGCGGACATCCTCGCGATCGACCAGCGCCAGCGCATCGATGGCACGATCGAGGGGCGCGACTTCGTGATCGGGACCGATCACACGGCGTGGGCGATCAACTCGTGCATGATTGGCGTGCGCAACGTGGCGTCGATGCGCGAACTGGTCGAACGCATCTGCGCACGCATCGAGCGGTTCGACGATCGCTCGTCGGTCTATGCGAGTGGTGGCGACCAGCAGGCGATCTATGTGGAGTTGCTCGAGTCCGGCATGATCGACGCGCGCCATATCGTCGATGCGACGACGCTCGCGTCGTCCCCGGTCTATGCGACGCGCGACAGCCGCTTCGTCCATTTCCCCGCCCAGCACGACCACTATCGTGCGGTGACGATGCGCGTATGGGATCGCTTGAGTCACCTGCGCTAATGGACGCTCGCGTGAGAGGTGGTGCGCGCGAGGGTAATTCGATCTGCGGTATGCGCAGCATGAGATCGAATGAAATAAAAATGAAAGTATTTATGTAAGACAGGAGAGGCCACGCGACCGTGGCACTGCGGAACGCCGACCATGCCGTTCCGGCCCTCCGAAATGACCAGTTGACATCAAAAATGCGGCGCTGCGTCGATTTCTGTCGCACGCGGCATCGAGCAATACGAAAAATTACTCATAAAAATCAGCAGGCTACGCGGGCACGCAAAATTGATGTTCTGCTGCGCTGCAGAAAATATTCAATCGTTTTATGCTGGTTAACCCGATCGCATTTGAGCGGCATCAACTTTTCCGGTGATGCCGCTTTACATTTTGCCAACATTGGCGATTCACGAAATCTACCTGTCGATTTGATTTCGTTCCTTTCGTTGCGCCTGTCCCCGATGCAGGGCGCGACCTCCTCAAGGCGTTGTTGACATGCATGATTTCCCCTTCCTGAGCCTGGCCATCTGGGTTCCGATACTGTTCGGCGCGGGGCTGCTGCGCGCCGGTTCCGACCAGCATTCACGCCGGATACGACTGATCGCGCTGGTCGGCGCGATCGCCGGGCTGGCGGCCGTCGTGCCGCTGATCGCCGGTTTCGACGCGCATTCGGCGGCGATGCAGTTCGTCGAAAGACGCGACTGGCTGGCGGCATTCAATGCCGGCTGGCGGGTCGGCATCGACGGCGCGTCGCTGTGGCTCGTCGTGCTGACCGCATTCACGACGCTCGTGGTGGTGGTGGCGTCGTGGGAGTCGGTCACGGTGCGCGTCGCGCAGTACTACGCGTCGTTCCTGATCCTGTCGGGGCTGATGGTCGGCGTATTCGTCGCGCAGGACGGGCTGCTGTTCTTCATCTTCTTCGAGGCGACGCTGATCCCGCTGTACCTGCTGATCGGTACGTGGGGGCGCGAGCGACGCGTGTATGCGGCCGTGAAGTTCTTCTTCATCTCGTTCGCCGGCTCGCTGTTGTTGCTGATGGCGATGCTGTACCTGTACGCGCAGTCGCATACGTTCGACATGGCCGTGTGGCGCACGCTGCAGCTCGGCTTCGCGCCGCAGTTGCTGGTGTTCCTCGGCTTTTTCGCGGCGTTCGCGGTCAAGGTGCCGATGTGGCCGGTCCACACGTGGCTGAGCGACGTGTACACGGACGGCCCGACGGGCGCCGCGCTGATGCTCGCGATGCTCAAGCTCGGTGGTTACGGGTTCCTGCGCTTCGCGCTGCCGATCACGCCGGACGCGAGCCACTTCTTCGCGCCGGCCGTGATCGCGCTGTCGCTGTTCGCGATCGTCTACGCGAGCCTGATCGCGCTCGCGCAGACCGATCTCGGCAAGCTGCTCGCGTATTCGACGGTCGCGCACATGGGGATCGTCACGCTGGGGCTGTTCCTGTTCAACCGGATCGGCGTCGAAGGCGCGATCGTGCAACTCGTGTCGTACGGCTTCGTGGCGGGCGCGATGCTGTTGTGCGTGAACGTGCTCGTGGATCGCACCAGGCAGCGCGAGATTGCAGCGTACGGCGGCGTGGCGGGCGTGATGCCGCGTTTCGCGACCTTCACGCTGCTGTTCGCGATGGCTAACGTCGGTCTGCCGGGCACGTCGGGGTTCGTCGGCGAGTTCATGGTGATCATGGGCGCGATCCGCTTCAACTTCTGGATCGGTGCGATCGCGGCGCTCACGCTGATCCTCAGCGCGTCGTACACGCTGTGGATGCTCAAGCGCGTCGTGTTCGGCAAGGTCGCGAGCCAGCGGATCGCGAAGCTCGCCGACCTGAATCGTCGCGAGATCGTGATGTTCGCGTCGCTCGCGCTGATCGTGCTGGCGGTCGGCATCGATCCGAAGCCGTTCACCGATGCGATCGATCCGACCGTCGGCAAGCTGATCCAGGAAGCGAGCCACTCGAAGGTGCCGGCAGGGGATGGCCCCGCGCCGGCGCTGCCGTCGTACATGGCGTCGACGCACGACTGATCCCGGCACACCGCGCCGCGCAAGCGAGCCGCATTCGCGCGGCAGGTATCGTTGCGCACGCATCGATCGAGACTCGGCACGGGGCGTGCCGGGCCCGCTTCCGGCTGCGTGAAATTGCCCCGCGACAATGTGACTCACGGCAGATTTTGCAATGATGATTTGCCGCCTGCACCGGTTTTTCCTCGCACTCGCGCGACGTATGATTCGGCCAATTTCGTGAATCGAATGCGCATCGGGCATACGCAAACGGATTCAATGACCCGCGGGGCTGTGTGATGAAAAGAAGAGCTTCAAGAGGCTGGTCGGCGCTGATGGCCATGGGCGCGGCGCTGAGCCTGTCAGGTTGTAATTTAGATGTACTAAATCCGAAAGGAAGCGTGGGTGCAGCCGAAAAGGCGCTGATCGCGACGTCCACCTGGGCGATGCTGATCGTCGTCGTGCCGGTGATCCTGCTCACGCTGTGGTTCGCGTGGCGTTACCGCGCGTCGAACCGCAACGCCGCCTACGCACCGAACTGGTCGCACTCGACCGCGATCGAGGTCGTGATCTGGACGGTGCCGACGCTGATCATCCTGTTCCTCGGCGTGCTCACGTGGAAGACCACGCACGAGCTCGATCCGTACAAGCCGCTCGAATCGGCGGTGAAGCCGATCGACGTGGAAGTGGTCGCGCTCGACTGGAAGTGGCTGTTCATCTATCCGGAACTCGGCATCGCGTCGGTGAACCAGCTCGCGATTCCGGTCGGCACGCCGGTGAACTTCCGCATCACGTCGGATTCGGTGATGAACTCGTTCTTCATCCCGCAGCTCGGCGGCCAGGTCTACGCGATGGCCGGCATGCAGACACGCCTGCACCTGATCGCCGACGAGCCCGGCAACTACGCGGGCACGTCCGCCAACTTCAGCGGCCGCGGTTTCTCCGACATGAAGTTCCGCACGCTCGCCGAGCCGCGCGAGCAGTTCGATGCGTGGGTGCAGAAGGTGAAGGCGTCGCCGGATCGGCTCGACGCGACTATGTACGGCGGCGTCGCGCAGCCGAGCGAGAAGGCGCCGGTGCGCTATTTCTCGTCGGTCGATCCGCGGCTCTTCCACAACATCATCGCGAAATACAACGATGGCCACGTCCTCGACCTGAAGGACGCCGCCTGCGGCACGAAGGGGTAACGCATGTTCGGCAAACTCACACTCTCGGCGATCCCGTTCGATCAGCCCATCATCATGGGGGCCGGCGCCTTCATGGGTCTGGTCGTGCTGGGCATTCTCGCCGCGCTGACGATCACCGGCCGCTGGAAATGGCTGTGGACGGAATGGCTGACCACGGTCGACCACAAGAGACTCGGCGTGATGTACATCATCGTCGCACTGATCATGCTGCTGCGCGGCTTCGCCGACGCGATCATGATGCGCATGCAGCTCGCGCTCGCGTACAACGCGCCCGGCTACCTGCCGCCGCACCACTATGACCAGATCTTCACGGCACACGGCGTGATCATGATCTTCTTCATGGCGATGGTGTTCATGGTCGGCCTGATGAACCTGGTCGTGCCGCTGCAGATCGGCGCGCGCGACGTCGCGTTCCCGTTCATCAACTCGCTGTCGTTCTGGATGACGGCGGTCAGCGCGATCCTGATCAACCTGTCGCTCGTGATCGGCGAATTCGCGCAGACGGGCTGGCTCGCGTACCCGCCGCTGTCGGAGCTGCAGTTCAGTCCGGGGGTAGGGGTCGACTACTACCTGTGGGCGCTGCAGATCTCGGGCGTCGGCACGCTGCTGACCGGCGTGAACTTTTTCGTGACGATCATCAAGATGCGCGCGCCGGGCATGACGCTGATGAAGATGCCCGTGTTCACGTGGACGGCCCTGTGCACGAACGTGCTGATCATGGCGTCGTTCCCGATCCTGACCGCGACGCTCGCGCTGCTCGGCCTCGACCGTTACCTCGGCATGCACTTCTTCACGAACGACGCCGGCGGCAATGCGATGCTGTACCTGAACCTGATCTGGGCGTGGGGCCATCCGGAGGTGTACATCCTGATCCTGCCGGCGTTCGGGATCTTCTCGGAAGTCATCGCGACGTTCGCGAAGAAGCCGTTGTTCGGCTACAAGACGATGGTGTACGCGACCTGCGCGATCATGGTGCTGTCGTTCCTCGTGTGGCTGCATCACTTCTTCACGATGGGCTCGGGCGCGAACGTGAATGCGTTCTTCGGGATCATGACGATGATCATCGCGATTCCGACCGGCGTGAAGGTGTTCAACTGGCTGTTCACGATGTACCGCGGCCGGATCGAATTCACGACGCCCGTGCTGTGGACGATCGGCTTCATGGTCACGTTCACGCTCGGCGGCATGACCGGCGTGATGATGGCGATTCCGGGCGCGGACTTCGTGCTGCACAACAGCCTGTTCCTGATCGCGCACTTCCACAACGTGATCATCGGCGGCGTGCTGTTCGGTTATCTGGCGGGCTTCAACTACTGGTTCCCGAAGGCATTCGGCTTCAAGCTGAACGAGAAGCTCGGCAAGGCCGCGTTCTGGTTCTGGCAGGTCGGCTTCTACGTCGCGTTCGTGCCGCTCTACGTGCTCGGCTTCATGGGCATGACGCGCCGCCTGAACCACTACGACAACCCGGCATGGCATCCGTGGCTGCTGGTCGCCGCGTTCGGCGCCGTGCTGATCGCGATCGGCATCGCGTGCCAGCTGCTGCAACTGGTGGTCAGCATCCGCAACCGCCATCTGCCCGAGTACCGCGACACGACGGGCGACCCGTGGGGTGGCCGCACGCTGGAGTGGGCGACCTCGTCGCCGCCGGCCGACTACAACTTCGCGGTGATCCCGCAGGTGCGCACGCTGGATGCGTATGCAGACATGAAGGCACGCGGCGAAGGCCGGCCGAACCCGGCGACGTTCCGCGACATCCACATGCCGTCGAATACTTGCGCGGGCCTCGTGATCGCGGTCTTCAGCCTGGTGCTCGGCTTCGCGCTGGTGTGGCACATCTGGTGGATGGCGATCGGCGGGCTCGTCGGGATCATCGCGACGCTCGTGATCTACAGCTCGCGCGATAACGACGGCTATTACATCCCTGCGTCGACGGTGCGCAAGACCGAAGACAAGCAGCCGACGCGGCGCACGGCCGCGCGCGTCGACGACGTGGAACTGGAGGCCAACTGATGTTGCAGAAAACCTTGAGCGCAACCCTGCTCGAACACGACGACCATCCGCCGTCGCATTCGGTGTTCGGGTTCTGGCTGTACCTGATGACCGACTGCGTGATCTTCGCGGCGCTGTTCGCGACGTTCGCGGTGCTCGGCCACCAGTACGCGGGCGGGCAGACGGCGAAAGAGCTGTTCGACATTCCGGGCGTCGCGGTCGAAACCGCCGCGCTGCTGCTGTCGAGCATCACGTACGGCTTCGCGATGCTCGCGGCGTACCAGCAGCGGCGCGGCGCGCTGCTCGCATGGCTCGCGGTGACGTTCGTGCTCGGCGCGGCGTTTCTCACGATGGAACTGCGCGAGTTCTCGCACCTGATCGCGGAAGGCGCGGGCCCGCAGCGCAGTGCGTTCCTGTCGGCGTTCTTCACGCTGGTCGGCACGCACGGGTTGCACGTGACCGCCGGCCTGTTGTGGATGATCGTGCTGGCCGCGCAGATCGTGTTGCGTGGCGGCGACCTGACCGATCGCGACCTGCGACGTCTGACGTGTCTGAGCCTGTTCTGGCACTTCCTCGACATCGTGTGGATCTGCGTGTTTTCCTTTGTCTATCTCGCGAGCGTGATCTAAATGGCCCATTCGCATTCGTCTCAACTCGAAGAAGGGCACGGCAGTGTCGGCGGCTACGTCGCCGGTTTCATCCTGTCGGTGCTGCTCACGGCCGCGTCGTTCGGCCTCGTGATGGGCGGCGTGCTGTCGCCGCATGCGTCGCTGATCGGGCTGGCCGTACTCGCCTTCGTGCAGATCGTCGTGCACCTCGTGTATTTCCTGCACATGAACGGCTCGTCGGGCCAGCGCTGGAACGTGATGGCGTTCAGCTATACGGTGCTGACCGCCGCGATCGTGATCGTCGGCACGCTGTGGGTGATGCACAACGTCAGCATGAACATGATGTCGCGTTGAGCGACGTCGTCGCGCATCGGGTTCGCATCCTTGCGCGTTCATGAAGAAAAGGCGGCACATGCGTGCCGCCTTTTGTTTTTTCCGGCTGCCGTGTTGCGCCGGGCAGTGTGGTCAGTGCCGCGTGCCCGCGTCGGCCGTCAGCGCATGCGTGCAGTCGGCGCGGTACTCGGCGGCGAGCCGATGCTTCGCGCCGTCGAGATCGTCGGGATAGTACGGGCTCGCGTGGGCCGGATCGTAGCCGACCTGTTCGAGCTCGGACAGCTCGCGTACGAGGTCCGCACGCGAGACGCCGCTGCCCGTGTGCACGAACGGGTACGCGTGGCATTCCTGCGGGGTGAGGTGCGGCCCCGCGAACGCGGCGGTGCTGGCGCATGCGAGCAGCATGCAGGCGACGGTGGTCGACAGTTTCATCCGGTAGCTCCTGGTTTCGCGGCCCGATGCCGCATGACGTCAGCGTAGGCGGCAGCCGTCGCAGGGCGGGCGACGCCCGGATGAAACATGTTTCACCTACGCACGTCGCGATACCGAATGAAGTTATTTTCATCTGGCGCCGCACGGCGATCGCGGCGCTTACGATAGTGGCGGGCGCATCGTGCGCGCCCGTGTTGAAGTTCATTGCGAGGGCAACCATGCGAGTACTGACGGTCGAGGACGATGCGGTGACCGCGAACGAAATCGTCGGCGAACTGACCGCCCGCGGATTCGAGGTCGACTGGACCGATAACGGCCGCGAAGGGATGATGCGCGCGATGAGCGCATCGTACGACGCGATCACGCTCGACCGGATGCTGCCGGGCGCGGACGGCCTCGCGATCGTGACTGCGATGCGCACGGTCGGCATCGACACGCCGGTGCTGATGCTGAGCGCGCTGGGCGACGTCGACGAGCGCATCCGCGGGCTGCGCGCGGGCGGCGACGACTACCTGACGAAGCCGTTCGATTCCGGCGAACTGAGCGCGCGCATCGAAGTGCTGCTGCGCCGCCGGCAGGCATCGGGTGTGCCGCAGCAGACGCTGCTGAAGGTCGGCGCGCTCGAGCTCGACCTCATTTCGCGCTGCGCGCGCCGCGGCGCCGACGAGATTCCGCTGCTGCCCACCGAGTTCCGCGTGCTCGAATTCATGATGCGCAACGCAGGGCAGACGATCACGCGCACGATGCTGTTCGAGGCCGTGTGGGGCTATCACTTCGATCCAGGCACCAACCTGATCGACGTTCACATGGGCCGGCTGCGCAAGAAGATCGATCCGCCCGGCGCGAACCCGATGATCCAGACGGTGCGCGGATCGGGCTACATGCTCGCTTGACGGAGGCGCGAATGGACGCAGCCCGCGCGGCGCACTTCACGCGCCGCTGGCATACGACGACGTTTCGCTGGCTATGCGCATACGCGGCGATCTTCTCGGTGTCGCTGCTGCTGCTCGCGGGCGTGATCAGCGTGGCCGCGACGCATACGATGACGCGCGACACCGACGAAGTGCTCGCGTGGCAACTGATCTATTTCGATTCGATTCCCGATGCCGAGCTGCCGCTCGCGATCCACCGGCGGCTCGAGCACGAGCACATGCATACGAATTTCTACGGGCTGTTCGATGCGAGCGGGCGCCGCGTGGCCGGCGACATCACTAAGCCGCCCGCGCTGCAGACCGATCGCCGCGGCCGGACGCTGAACCGCACGCTCGTGCTGCTGGACGGCCAGCCGTCGCCGATCGCGCGCACGATGGCCGAGCGCCGCGACAACGGCATGACGCTGGTGGTCGCGCGCGACCTGTCGCATTTCATCCAGATCCGCGACGTCGCGATCCGCGGGCTCGTGATCGGCGGCGTGGTGATCCTGATCGCGGGCATCGCGGGCGGCAGCATGCTCGGCATGCGGCAGATGCGCCGCGTCGCCGCGATCCGGCGCGTCACGCGACAGATCGCCGAAGGCGATCTCGGCAAGCGGCTGCCGGTCGGCGGCTACGACGAACTCGATCTGCTCGCGCATCTCGTGAACCACATGCTCGACGAAGTCGAGCGGCTGATGGGCGAGGTGCGCCATACCTGCGACGGGATCGCGCACGACCTGCGCACGCCGCTCGCACGCGTGCATACGATGCTGGCGCGGCTCGCCGACCAGCCGTTCTGCGCGCATGATCCCGCGTCGGCGGCGCTGCTGGCTTCGGCGCGCGACGAAACCGACCGGCTGCTCGAACGGTTTCGCGCGATGCTGCGCATCTCCGAGATCGGCACGCTGAGCCGGCGCGGCGGTTTTGCCGCGGTCGACGTCGCGGCCCTGCTGCGCGACGTGTGCGAGCTTTACGAGCCGCTGGCCGAGGATGTCGACGTGTCGTTCGCGCTCGAAGCGGCCACGGTCGGCGGCATCCATGGCGATCGTGCGTTGCTGTTCGAGGCGTTCAGCAATCTCGCGGACAACGCGATCAAGTTCACGCCGCCGGGCGGCCGCGTGCGCGTCGTACTCCAGACGACGCCGCACGGCCCGCTCGTCCGGTTCGAGGACACCGGGCCCGGCATCCCGCCCGGCGAGCGCAATGCGGTGCTCGAACGCTTCTATCGCGGCGAGCGCACGCGCCACGTGAACGGCTCGGGGCTCGGATTGAGCATCGTGTCGGCGGTGATGCGCGTGCATGGTTTCGCGCTGCGGATCGGCGACGCGCAGCCGGCCGGTACGGCGATCACGGTCGAATGCTGGCCGCGTTCGCTCGCATGACGACGCGGGAGACCGAGCGATGCGCATCCTGCTGATTGCGCCGCCGAATCCGCACGCATCGCGGCTCGACAAGGCGTTTCGAGAGAGCACGCACGGCGTCGAGCGCGTCGACGCATGGCGCGACGGCTGTTTCGCGGCGACGCAGGACCGGTTCGACGCGATCGTGATTGTCGCGACCGATGGCGGGGCCGCGGCGGCGATTCTCGATGAATTGCCGCGGCTCGCCGCGTCGGCCGGCGGTGCGACGATCGCCGCGATCGTTGCCGGCACCACGTCCGCCCAGCGCGCGCGGATGCTGAACGCCGGCTGCGACGTATGTCTGGCTCATCCGTGTTCGTTCGTCGAATTGCACGAACGGTTGCGCGCGCTGTGGCGCCGCGCGGGCGTCATCGCGATGCGTGAATCGATTCGGCTCGACACGGCGACGCGTGCGCTCGAGGAGCAGGGCCGGCGGCTCGCGCTCAGTGCACGGGAGTTTCGCGTGGTCGAATGCCTGCTGCGCGAAGCGGGGCGGCCGGTCGGGCGGGACGCCGTGCTGCGTTATGCGTGGGACGATGCCGACATCGAACCTGAAACGGTCAATGCGCTGGTCGTCCGGTTGCGGCGCAAGCTGGTCGCGCATGCGTTTTCCGCGCGGATCGAAACGGTTGCGCGATTCGGCTTCCGGTTCGACACGGGCGGGTGACGGGGCGGATATCGACGCCGGGCTGAAAGAAGCTCTTGACGAGCGGCGTGCGCCGCGCCGCACCGCGCAGCCCGGCCCGGCCCGGCCCGGTCGGCAGCCGGGCGTCGATTGTTACAAGACGTTAGCGCGCGTGTCCCGTTGCGATGCCGCGCATCAGTTCTTACAAACTTGAAATATGCGGAGCGGGTGCTTGCCGCTATAGTCGAATCACACATGACACAACCAGAAGAGGAATCCATGAAGACTTTGCGTGTTGCCTCGCTCCTGACCGGTATGACGGCCTTGCTCGTGTCGGGCGCAGCAATGGCGGGAGTCAATGTCGGGATCAACGTCGGCGTGCCGGCACCGGTCTACGTCGCGCCCGCGCCCGTGTATGCGCCGCCGCCTCCGCCGGTCGTCTACCAGCCGGCGCCTGTCTATGCACCGGCGCCCGTGTACGCGCCGGCGCCGGCGATCGTGATCGGCTGGCACGGCGACCGCTACTGGGACGGCCGTCGCTACTGGGGCCGCGACGAGTGGTATCGCCACCATGGCCGCGGCTGGGGCGGCGATCGCGGTCACTGGGATCACGGCCGCCACAACGGCTGGCGCTGATCGAACGGTCGCGCATGCGTGCCGCGTGCGCGACAACCGCTCGTGAGGAAACCGCCCGCGTGGCGGTTTTCTTTTGGCTCGACGGATTGAATGGGTAGAATCGCTCCACGTTACTACCCTCATTCGATCGACAGGGCCTCTATGACGAAGGGTTCGCCCCGGGCCGCCGCCGTGCGTGCCTGCCTTGGCGCGCTGCGGGCCGCCGGCCGCGTGGCCACGGTGCTGGCACTGCATGCGGTGCTGGCCGCGCCGGCCGCGCACGCGGCCTACGCCATCGCGCAGTACGGCGAGCCGAAGTATCCGCCTGGCTTCAAGCATTTCGACTACGTGAACCCCGACGCGCCGAAGGGCGGCACGCTCGTGCTCGCGAACCCGAGCCGGCTGACGTCGTTCGACAAGTTCAATCCGTTCACGATGCGCGGCAACACCGCACCGGGCATCGACATGCTGTTCGAGAGCCTCGCGACCGGCAGTTCCGACGAACCGGCTTCCGCCTACGGGCTGCTGGCCGACGACATCGACGTCGCCCCGGACCGCCGTTCGGTCACGTTCCACCTGAACCCGCGCGCACGCTTCTCGAACGGCGATCGCGTCACGGCCGACGACGTCAAGTTTTCGTTCGACACGCTCAAAAGCAAGCAGGCCGCACCGCAGTTCGGCGCGTATTTCGCGGAAATCGCGAAGGCCGTCGTCGTCGATCCGGCGACCGTGCGTTTCGAGTTCCGCAGCGCGAATCGCGAGCTGCCGCTGATCGCCGGCGGCGTGCCCGTGTTTTCGCGCAAGTGGGGATTGCGCGCGGACGGCTCGCGCATCCCGTTCGACCAGCTTGCGTTCGAGCAGCCGATCGGCAGCGGCCCGTACGTGATCGAGCGCTACGACAACGGCCGCACGATCACCTACCGGCGCAACCCCGCGTACTGGGGCGCCGATCTGCCGGTGCGGGTCGGCACCAACAACTTCGAGCGGATCGTGTACAAGCTGTACGGCGACGGCGTCGCGCGGCTCGAGGCGTTCAAGGCCGGCGAGTACGACGTGCTCGTCGAGTACATCGCACGCAACTGGACGCGGCGCGACGTCGGCAAGCGTTTCGACAGCGGCGAGCTCGTCAAGCGCGAATTCCGCCAGCATAACGGCGCCGGCATGCAAGGCTTTTTCATGAACCTGCGCCGGCCGTTGTTCCGCGACGTGCGCGTGCGCCAGGCGCTCGACCTCGCGTTCGATTTCGAATGGCTGAACCGCCAGTTGTTCTACAGCGCATACACGCGTCTCAACAGTTATTTCGCCGACACCGACCTGCAGGCGACTGGTACGCCGAGCGAAGGCGAGCTGAAGCTGCTGGAGCCGCTGCGCGCACAGCTCGATCCGGCCGTGTTCGGCCCGACGGTCACGCAGCCGGACACGAATCCGCCGGGGTCGCTGCGCGCGAACCTGCTGAAGGCGCGCGCACTGCTCGCGCAGGCCGGCTGGACCTATCGCGACGGCGCGCTGCGCAACGCGAAGGGCGAGCCGTTCACGTTCGAGATCCTCGACGATGCGGGCGGCGCGATGGAAGGCGTCGTGACCGCCTACCAGCGCAACCTGGCGAAGCTCGGCATCGTCGTGCGGTTTCGCACGGCCGATTACGCGCTGCTGCAAAAGCGCCTCGATGCATTCGACTACGACATGACGACGATCCGCCTGCCGGGCGTGCAGGTGCCGGGCGCCGAGCAATACTCGCGCTACGCGAGCAAGTTCGCCGACGAGCCGGGCTCCGACAACTTCATCGGATTGAAATCGCCGGCCGTCGACGCGTTGCTGCATGCGCTCGGCGCCGCGCAAACGCGCGAGGAACTGCTCGACGCGACGCACGCGCTCGACCGCGTGCTGATGCACGGCTACTACGCGGTCCCGCAGTGGTACAGCACGACGCACCGCATCGCGTACAAGCGCACGCTCGCCTATCCGCGGACGCTGCCGCTGTACTATTCGGCCGAGGGCTGGGTCGTGTCGACCTGGTGGGCGAAGCCCGATCACTGACCCGCGCCGGCCCTTCGTCCAACCCCGCCATCCGATCACGAGTCGACGCCCTATGTGGAGCTACATCCTCAAACGCCTGCTGCTGATGATCCCGACGCTCGTCGGCGTGCTGACGCTCACGTTCGCGGTGATCCAGTTCGTGCCGGGCGGCCCCGTCGAGCAGGCCGTGCAGGAGTTGCGCAAGGGCGCGACGGAGCAGGGCGCGACGCCGTTCGGGATGCGCGCACACACCGGCGTCGACGCGCAGCAGCTCGCGCAACTGAAGGCGCTGTACGGTTTCGACAAGCCGCCGCTCGAACGCTACTGGCTGATGCTGAAGCGCTTCGCGCGCTTCGATCTCGGCGACAGCTATTTCCGCCACCAGAGCGTGTGGTCGCTGGTCGTGCAGAAGCTGCCGGTGTCGATCAGCATCGGGCTGTGGACGTTCTTCCTCACGTACCTGATCTCGGTGCCGCTCGGCATCGCGAAGGCCGTGCGCAACGGTTCGCCGTTCGACGTCGCGACGAGCCTCGTCGTGCTGGTCGGCTATGCGATTCCAGGCTTCGTGCTCGGCGTGCTGCTGCTCGTGCTGTTCGGCGGCGGCTCGTTCTGGCAGCTCTTTCCGCTGCGCGGCCTCACGTCGGACAACTTCGCGCAGCTGTCGCTAGTCGGCAAGGTGCTCGACTACCTGTGGCACATCGCGCTGCCGATCACCGCGTCGGTCGTCGGCAGCTTCGCGGTCGTCACGATGCTCACGAAGAACGCGTTCCTCGACCAGATCCGCCGGCAATACGTGCTGACCGCGCGCGCGAAGGGGCTCTCCGAGCGCAGCGTGCTGTGGAAGCACGTGTTCCGCAATGCGATGCTGCCGTTGATCGTCGGCTTCCCGGCCGCGTTCATCGGTGCGTTCTTCACCGGCAGCCTGCTGATCGAGACGCTGTTCTCGCTCGACGGCCTCGGGCTGCTGTCGTACGAGTCGGTCGTGCGGCGCGATTACCCGGTCGTGCTCGGCACGCTGTACCTGTTCACGCTGATCGGGCTCGCGACCAAGCTGATCTCCGATCTTTGCTATGTGTGGGTCGATCCGCGCATTCAATTCGACAACCTGGAGCGCTGACATGAAACGAGCCATTCGCATGCCCGGCGCCAGCGGGCGGGGCGCGCGATGAACCGGGCCGTCGCCTCTTCCCGTATCGACGCCGCACGTGCGCGCGTGTCGCCGTCGCCCACCCGCCGCGTGTGGCAGCGTTTCACGCAGCAGCGCCTCGGCTACTGGAGCTTCGTGATCTTCGTCGTGGCCTTCGCCGCGAGTCTCGCGGCGCCGCTGTGGTCGAACGACAAGCCGCTCGTGGTGCGCTACGACGGCCAGACCTATTTTCCGATGTTCCATGCGTACCCGGAGACGACCTTCGGCGGCGATTTCCCGACGCCGGCCGACTATCTCGATCCGTACGTGCGCAAGCGGCTCGAGGCGCCCGGCAACTTCGTCGTCTATCCGCCGAACCGCTACTACTACGACACGCTGAACTACTTCTCGAACGTGCCGAACCCGGCGCCGCCGTCGCGCGAGAACTGGCTCGGCACCGACGCGCAGGGCCGTGACCTGCTCGCGCGGCTCGTGTACGGTTTCCGCGTGTCGGTCGAGTTCGGGCTGATCCTGACGGTGATCGGCACGCTGCTCGGGATCGCCGCGGGCGCGGTGCAGGGCTTCTTCGGCGGGCGCATCGACATCGTCGGGCAGCGGCTGATCGAGATCTGGAGCTCGCTGCCGGAGCTGTACCTGCTGATCATCTTCGCGTCGATCTTCGAGCCGAGCTTCCTGCTGCTGATCGTGCTGTTGTCGCTGTTCGGCTGGATCGGCCTCGCCGACTACGTGCGCGCGGAATTCCTGCGCAACCGGACCCAGGACTACGTGCGCGCGGCCCGCGCGATGGGGCTGACGAACTGGCAGATCATCTGGCGCCACGTGCTGCCGAACAGCCTCACACCGGTGATCACGTTCCTGCCGTTCCGGATGAGCGGCTCGATCCTCGCGCTCACCAGCCTCGATTTCCTCGGGCTGGGCGTGCCGCCGCCCACGCCGAGCCTCGGCGAGCTGCTGGCGCAGGGCAAGGGCAACCTCGACGCATGGTGGATCTCGCTGTCGACGTTCGGCGTGCTGGTCGCGACGCTGCTGCTGCTGACCTTCATGGGCGACGCGCTGCGCAACGCGCTCGACACGCGGATCGCCGATTCGGTGCGCGCGGCGGGAGGCCAGCGATGAGCGAGCCGACCGTATCGACGCAGCACGAACCGCTGCTGTCGCTCGAGCGTCTGCATGTGCGCTTCGGCGACACGGTCGCGGTGGACGACGTGACGCTCGCGATCGGGCGGGGCGAGCGGGTCGCGCTCGTCGGCGAATCGGGGTCCGGCAAGAGCGTGACCGCGCTGTCGATCCTGCGGTTGCTGCGCGACGCAGAGGTCACGGGCGCGATCCGCTTTGCCGGGCAGGATCTGGCGGCCAGGAGCGAGCGCGAGATGCGCGGGCTGCGCGGCTCGGACATCGCGATGATCTTCCAGGAGCCGATGACGGCGCTCAACCCGCTGTATACGATCGGTGTGCAGATCGGCGAGACGATCGTGCTGCACGACGGCGTATCGGCCGTCGAGGCGCGCAAGCGGGCGATCGCGTTGCTCGCGCGCACCGGCATCGCGGAGCCCGAGAAGCGGGTCGACAGCTACCCGCACCAGTTGTCGGGCGGCCAGCGGCAGCGCGCGATGATCGCGATGGCGCTCGCGTGCCGGCCGCGCCTGCTGCTGGCCGACGAGCCGACCACCGCGCTCGACGTGACGATCCGTGCGCAGATCGTCGACCTGCTGCTGGAACTGCAGCGGGAGGAGGCGGAAAAGCGCGGGATGGCGATCCTCCTGATCACGCACGATCTGAATCTCGTGCGGCACTTCGCGCAGCGGGTGGCGGTGATGGAGCACGGCCGGCTCGTCGAGAGCGGGCCGGTCGAGCAGATTTTCGCGGCACCCGAGCATCCGTATACGCAGCGGCTGCTGAACAGCCGGCCGCAACGCACGGTCACGCCGGTGATGCCGATCGCGCCCGTCGTGCTCGACGCGCGCCACGTGAGCGTGCAGTTCGCGCGCAAGCGGCCGGGCTTCGCGGGCTGGTTCGGCACGGTGCCGGTGACGGCCGTCGCCGACGTGTCGGTGTCGGTGCGGCAGGGCGAAACGCTCGGCATCGTCGGCGAATCGGGCTCGGGCAAGTCGACGCTCGCGATGGCGCTGCTCGGCCTGCAGAAGACGGCCGGCGGCGAGATCGAATTTCAGGGCCGTGCGCTGTCGACCTATCGCGGCCGCGAACAGACCGCGCTGCGCTCGAACATGCAGGTGGTCTTTCAGGATCCATTCAGTTCACTTTCGCCGCGTCACACGATCGAGCGGATCGTCGGCGAAGGGCTCGAACTGCATCGCCCGGACATGACGCCCGACGCGCGCCGCGCGAAGTCGCTCGCGGTGCTGCGCGAAGTCGGGCTCGACCGTACGGTGCTGCAGCGTTATCCGCACGAATTCTCGGGCGGCCAGCGCCAGCGGATCGCGATCGCGCGCGCGCTGGTGCTGGAGCCGCGCATCCTGATCCTCGACGAGCCGACGTCGGCGCTCGACGTGTCGATCCAGCAGCAGGTGCTGAAGCTGCTCGCGAATTTGCAACAGAAATACAACCTCGGCTATGTGTTCATCAGCCACGACCTGGAGGTGATCGGTGCGATGGCGCACCGCGTCGCGGTGATGCAGGACGGCGCCGTCGTCGAGTCGGGGGAGGTGTCCGACATCTTCACCCGACCGTCACATCCTTACACACAAAAGCTGTTGAAAGCGGTCTGGAAAGCGTGATAGGCGTCCAATGGTCTGACCATCTCGATTGTATTTATTAATTTGTTTTGACAAACGATTACGCGCTGGCTAGTATCGACCGAAATTTTCCGCCAATCAGCTGATTTTTAAGCACATTCCATCGACCAATGCAGCATCGATCCCTGACCCAGGCATGCGCGCGCACCATCGCCGGGCTGTTCATCGGCGCCCTGTTCGCAGCAGCACCCGGCGCGTTCGCCGACGAAGTCAGCAGTTTTAACCAGAATGTCACCAATTCGACTCAGATCGGGTCGGGTTCCTCCCTCCAGCAGACCAGCGCGCAGCCGTCGAGCGGCGGCGCGAAGTCGTTCCTTGCCGGCATGGCGGGCAAGGCGGGCGACGTGGTCGTCGGCGCGCTGAACATGATCGGCGTGCGGTATCGCTGGGGCGGCAACTCGCCGGATTCGGGCCTCGACTGCAGCGGCTTCGTGCGCTACGTGTTCCAGGACACGCTCGGCATGTCGCTGCCGCGTCGCGCGGAAGAAATGAGCCGCGTCGGCGAGAAGGTGAGCATGAGCAACCTGAAGCCGGGCGACCTCGTGTTCTTCAACACGATGCGCCGCACGTTCTCGCACGTCGGCATCTATATCGGCGACAACAAGTTCGTGCACTCGCCGTCGACGGGCAGCACCGTCCGCGTCGACGATCTCGACAGCGGCTACTGGGAAAAGCGTTTCACCGGCGCGCGCCGGATCGAATCGGAATTCCCGATGAAGCCCGAAGACCTGCGCCGCGTGCGCGCGACGATCGGCGACGATTCGGCGAACGGCAACAACTGACGTTTGCCGGTCGGTCAGGCCGGGCGATAAAAAAACCCTGTCACCGAAAGGCGGCAGGGTTTTTTGTTTTGAGGCTGGCGCCGACGGCGACGCGTAAGTCGTTCCGTAGGCCTCCGGGAGGCGGCGTGTGCCGCGGCCTCCCGCCCATCGCGGCTTACGCGGCGGCAGTCACGCCCCGCGCCGCCGCGAGCTTGCGCTGCAGTTCCGGCATGATGCGCGCGACCGCTTCCTCGCCCGCGAGGATCGCCGCGTTGCGCTGGTTGAAGTCGCTGCCGCCCATCGCCGCCAGGTTCGGGCGAATCACGACGTCCGCATACTTGTCGAGCTCGTAGGTCTTGATCGTCTGGCCCATGATCGTGAAGGTCTGCAGCAGCATCTCGATCGGGTTGTTGGTCGCCGCGCCGTCGGGCCGGGCCGAGATGTCGACCGCGATCACGAAGCTCGCGCCCATCTTGCGCGCGAACGACGCCGGCACCGGGCTCACCAGCCCGCCGTCCACATATTCGCGATTGCCGATCTTCACCGGCTCGAACACCGACGGCACGCTGCACGACGCGCGCACCGCGAGCCCCGTGTTGCCTTGCTGGAACAGGATCGGCTGGCCGCTTTGCAGGTCCGTCGCGACGATGCCGAGCGGCTTCGCCATCTTCTCGATCGGCCGGTTGTTGAGCGTCTTGTTCAGGAAGTTTTGCAGCGCGACGCCTTGCAGCAGGCCGCGCGAGCGAAACGGCAGCGCCCAGTCGCTGATCGATGCCTGGTCCATGTCGAGGGCGATCTTGTTGATCTGCAGCGCGTTCATGCCCGACGCGTAGAGCGCGCCGACCACCGAGCCCGCGCTCGTCCCGGCGACGATCTCGATCGGAATGCCGCGCGCCTCGAGCGCCTTCAGCACGCCGATGTGCGAGAACCCGCGCGCGGCGCCGCCGCCGAGCGCGATGCCGATCTTGACGGGCTTCTCCTGCGGCAGGGCCGTGCCGGGGCGGGATTTGTCGCCGAAGGACGTACAGGCGGCGAGGCTGGCGGACGCGCACGCGATCGTGAAGTGGCGGCGCGACAGGCGAGGGGACGACATCGAATGGTTCTCCGGCGGCTTGGCGGCGGGTTACACGGCCCGCGGCGGCGATAGGTTCCGAGCGGCCGCGCAGCGGGTTGCGTGCGGCCGGCGCCGCGCCGGCTGGCGGCCGCGGCGCGCACATCATAAAGCAAGCGGTGCGCTTGGCGCGATGTCCGGCGCGAGTATAATTCCGGCTTCTTTCCCGTTCCGGGCGCCGCCGGCTCCGTTGCTGTCCGGGCTGCCGCGTCGTCCCGCGTCGAATCATTCATGCGCCCCAGGCGTTCGAGTTACCGTTTATGACCCGTCCTGTCCGTACCCGCTTCGCGCCGAGTCCCACCGGCTTCATCCACCTCGGCAACATCCGCTCCGCACTCTATCCGTGGGCGTTCGCCCGCAAGATGAAAGGCACGTTCGTGCTGCGCATCGAGGATACCGACGTCGAGCGCTCGTCGCAGGAAGCGGTCGATGCGATCCTCGAGGGGATGCAGTGGCTCGGGCTGGATTTCGACGAAGGCCCGATCTACCAGATGCAGCGGATGGACCGCTATCGCGAAGTGCTCGCGCAGATGCTCGAGAAGGGTCTCGCATATCCGTGCTACATGTCGGCCGAGGAACTCGACGCGCTGCGCGAACGCCAGCGCGAAGCCGGCCTGAAGCCGCGCTACGACGGTACGTGGCGCCCGGAGCCGGGCAAGGTGCTGCCGGAGCCGCCGGCCGGCGTGAAGCCGGTGCTGCGCTTCCGCAATCCGCTGACGGGCACGGTCGTGTGGGACGATGCGGTGAAGGGGCGTGTCGAGATCTCGAACGAGGAGCTCGACGACCTCGTGATCGCGCGCCCGGACGGCACGCCGATCTACAACTTCTGCGTGGTGGTGGACGACATGGACATGGGCATCACGCACGTGATCCGCGGTGACGACCACGTGAACAACACGCCGCGCCAGATCAACATCCTGAACGCACTCGGCGGCGAGCCGCCCGTCTATGCGCACTTGCCGACCGTGCTGAACGAGCAGGGCGAGAAGATGAGCAAGCGACATGGCGCGATGAGCGTGATGGCGTACCGCGACGCGGGCTTCCTGCCGGAAGCCGTCGTCAACTATCTTGCGCGTCTCGGCTGGTCGCACGGCGACGCCGAGATCTTCTCGCGCGAGCAGTTCGTCGAATGGTTCGATCTCGAGCATCTCGGCAAGTCGCCCGCGCAGTACGACCACAGCAAGCTGAGCTGGCTGAACGCGCATTACATCAAGGAAGCCGACAACGCGCGCCTTGCCGAACTCGCGAAGCCGTTCCTCGACGCACTTGGCATCGATGACGCGGCGATCGCGACGGGCCCCGCGCTCGACGCGGTGGTCGGCTTGATGAAGGATCGTGCGACGACGGTCAAGGAGATCGCGGAAGGTGCGGCGATGTTCTATCGTGTGCCGGCGCCCGACGCCGACGCGCTCGCGCAGCACGTGACCGATGCAGTGCGTCCGGCGCTGGCCGATCTCGCCGCCGCGCTGAAGGCGGCCGACTGGACGAAGGAAGCGGTGTCCGCGGCGCTGAAGGCGACGCTCGCCACGCACAAGCTGAAGATGCCGCAGCTCGCGATGCCGGTGCGTCTGCTGGTGGCGGGCACGACGCATACGCCGTCGATCGACGCGGTGCTCGTGCTGTTCGGTCGCGACGTCGTGGTGACGCGCATCGAAGCCGCGCTGGCTTGACGTTCGTGCGCACGCGAAGCTGTCCGTGCATGAGGGTACGCGGCGGCTTCGCAAAAAATTTCGCACGAATCGTAAAAAGGGTATTTACAAGTTCGAAATCGGTCCATATAATCTCATTTCTGTTCTGCAAGGGGGTATAGCTCAGCTGGGAGAGCGCTTGCATGGCATGCAAGAGGTCAGCGGTTCGATCCCGCTTACCTCCACCAACAGAACAAGATGGATTGATTTGCGAAGCAGCGGTAGTAATAAATGCTTCACAAAATGATTCAAAGCAGTTAGAATTTCGGCCTTCGCTGTTGACCAGAAGTGAATAGCGAAAGTCAGACAAATCTGAAAAGATTATGTCCCCTTCGTCTAGAGGCCTAGGACATCACCCTTTCACGGTGAGTACAGGGGTTCGAATCCCCTAGGGGACGCCAGATTCAGCGGCGTTTCATAGAAGTGTCGCAAGGCTTGCAGGAACGTAACCGACGTCCTGCGGGTTGGGTAAGAAAGCTGGAGCGGTAGTTCAGTCGGTTAGAATACCGGCCTGTCACGCCGGGGGTCGCGGGTTCGAGTCCCGTCCGCTCCGCCAGAACGAAGCCCGTTCAAGACGTTTTTGAGCGGGCTTTTGTATTAAAGATGTAAGCAGTACGTTGTCCCCTTCGTCTAGAGGCCTAGGACATCACCCTTTCACGGTGAGTACAGGGGTTCGAATCCCCTAGGGGACGCCAGATTCAGCGGCGTTTCGTAGAAGTGTCGCAGCGTGTGCAGGAACGTGACGAGATCCTGCAGGCGATGGTGCAGAAAGCTGGAGCGGTAGTTCAGTTGGTTAGAATACCGGCCTGTCACGCCGGGGGTCGCGGGTTCGAGCCCCGTCCGCTCCGCCAGAACGAAGCCCGTTCAAAAGCGTTTTTGAACGGGCTTTCTCGTTAAAGATGTAAGCAGTACGTTGTCCCCTTCGTCTAGAGGCCTAGGACATCACCCTTTCACGGTGAGTACAGGGGTTCGAATCCCCTAGGGGACGCCAGATTTCGGCGTCGTTCGAACAAACGACGCGCCGGCAGGAAGTAACCGACGCCTGCCAGGCAAGCAGTAAGACTGGAGCGGTAGTTCAGTCGGTTAGAATACCGGCCTGTCACGCCGGGGGTCGCGGGTTCGAGTCCCGTCCGCTCCGCCAAACAAACAACAATGCCCGCCTTGTGCGGGCATTGTTGTTTGTGCGTTCGGTCGTTGTGCCCGCTTGCGGGCACGTGACTGCGGAGCGGAGGAAGCCGCCTGCGCGGCTTCCGGCGGGGCTCGAAGGGCTGCGCTTGCAAGCGCAGCCGCGGCCTGCGGGAGGTAGGCGAGTCCCGTCCGCTCCGCCAGAAAATGAGAAAGCCCGCGTCGTGCGGGCTTTTTCATTTGCGTCGTTTGTCGTGCCTTCCGCTCACACCCCACACCGCGTACCGCACCGAGCGCCACGCCCCTACGAGAAATTCGCGATTGCATCCGCACGCGACTGCGCTATCGTGGCGGGATGCGTTTCCGACTCCTGCGCGATGCTCGATCCGACCGACCTGCGACTCCTGTATCAGCTCCGGCCTGCGGAGCCCGGCGATTTTCCGTATGCCGAAGCGTTGACGCACGGCAATATGGGCGGCTACTACAAACGCCATGGGCTCGTCTGGCGCAGCGACCTGTTCTATGCGAGCTGGCGCGAATCCGAGAACTTCATCCTCGAGGCCGACGGCGAGCGCATCGGCGTGCTGCGCGTGACCGAGGAAGGCGATTCGCTGCATATCCGCGACGTGCAGATCGCGGCCGGGCATCGCGGGCAGGGCGCCGGCACCTATATGCTCGAGATGTCGCATCGCTGGGCACGTGCGCGCGGGCTGCACGAACTGCAGTTGCGCGTGTTCGTCGACAATCCTGCCGCGCGCTTGTACCTGCGCATGGGCTACCACGTCACCGGCCCGCGGCTCGCGCAACTCGGCTCGATTCGCCACATGGTGCGGCCGGTCTGAGGGACCGGCGCCCCGGAGCGCAATCAGCGCACCGCGTCGATCGGGCCGTCGTCGTCGTTCGGCGTTTCGCTGTCCGCGACACCGCCTTCCGGGCCTCGATGTTCGTAGCCACGGAGCATGAACGCGCGCGGGCTTTCGCCGAAGGCGCGGCGGAACATGGCCGAGAACGCGCTCTGGCTCTGGTAGCCGAGTTCGCGCGCGATATGCGACAGCGGGCGCCCCTGGTTCAGCAGCGGGATCGCCCGGGCGAGCAGCGCCTGCTGGCGCCACTGCGAAAAGCTCACGCCCAGTTCCTGCTTGAAAAGCCGCGATATCGTGCGCGTGCTCGCGCCGACCTCGCTCGCCCAGTGTTCGAGCGACTCCGCATGCGCGGGGTGCGCGAGTACCGATTCGCACAGCAGGCGCAGCCGTTTCTCGTCGGGCATCGGCACCGCGAGCGGTAGCGGCTCGGCCTGACTCAATTCGTCGAGCACAAGCCCGCACAGCAGGCGCTCGCGCGCGGTGCTCAGATCGCGTGCGTCGAGTGCGACGATCAGCTCGCGCAGCAGCCCCGTCACCTCGACGACGCGGCATGCATCGAGCCCGCCCGGCACGATCGACTCGTCGATATACAGCGTGCGCAAATAGGCCTCTTCGACGATCGTGACTTCGTGCGTCACGTGCGGCGGCACCCAGATCGCACGGGACGGCGGCACCATCCAGGTCGTGCCGGTCGTCGCGACGCGCAGCACGCCGCGCGACGCGTACGCGAGCTGCGCCCAGGCATGCGTGTGCAGCGGAATGCGGCGGCCGGCATCGACCTGCCGCGCGCGCACGCGCATCGGATGGACGGCGGTCGGCGCGAATTCCGGCGGGATGTCGATGACGTCGTACGGTTTCGATACGTCGGCTGGAGCGGGCGGATTCATGAACGGTTCGGGCAGCGCGGCGGCGATGCCGTTATTTTAGAAGGCGCAGCGCTTGCGCATGCGGCGGTTTTTCCGGCCATCATGCCGGGTTCAAATGAACTTTGTGTGGGCGCTGGCGAATCCGGGGGCGGCTGGCCGCTGCCGCGCGCCGACGGTTCGAACCATCGGGCCGGTATCGGGGTCTATCGATGCGTGCGCCATGTCGCGCCCATCGCGCGCCGAGCGCATGCAAACACGGCAACACACGAATCGAAGAGGAGAACCACGATGCGCCATGTATTCGTCTATGGCACCTTGAGAGCCGGACAGGCCAACGACATCGGCCATGCGGCCGCCCGCCACGGCATCGCCGCGCCGACGCTGCTGGGCGCGGCCGCGCTGCCCGGCGAACTGGTCGATTTCGGCACGTATCCGGGCATGGTCCCCGGGCCGGCCGGCAAGTCGCTGGTCTGGGGCGACGTCTACGAGGTCGACGAGCGGCTCGTGCCGGTGCTCGACGAGATCGAGCGCGTCTATCCGGGCGTTGACTCGCTGTTCAAGCCGGAAGAGGCGACGGTCGAACTCGGCGGCCGGCAATACGCCTGCCTGTATTATCCGGTCGCCGCGCACGCGGCAGCCGGGCGTCCGCGCATCGCGTCGGGCGACTGGGTCCAGCACCGGCGCGAGCAGGAAGCCGCCTGAGCGTGCGTGCCGGCGGCGGCGGGATTTGCCGCTGTCGAATCCAGAAGAAAAAGCGCCCCGCGGGGCGCTTTTTCATGCCATTGATCCGTCGTCGCACGCGACCGGCGGCACGACGTGGAGCCGGCCGACGATCGCAGCGGACAGCTCGTCAGATTTCCTCGTACAGCGGCAGCGTCAGGAATTCGGTGAAGCCTTCCGACGTCGACATCTGCTCGAAGATCGCCGCGGCGCGCTCGTACGGTTGCGTGTTGCCGCCGACCGCGCGCTTCACGTTGTCCAGTTCGATCTTCGCGAATTCGCGCACGAGTTCGGCCGTGACCTTGCGGCCGTCGTCGAGCACGCCCTTCGGCGAGCGGATCCATTGCCACACCTGCGAGCGGGAAATCTCGGCCGTCGCCGCATCTTCCATCAGGTTGTGGATCGGCACGCAGCCGTTGCCGTCGAGCCACGCGCCGAGATAGTGGATCCCGACGTTGATGTTGTTGCGCAGGCCGGCTTCGGTGATCGGCGCTTCCGGCTGGAAGTCGAGCAGGTTCCTGCCTTCGACCTGCACGTCGTCGCGCTGCTTCGCGATCTGGTTCGGCTGGTCGCCGAGTACCTTGACGAACTCTTCCATCGCGATCGGCACGAGGCCCGGGTGCGCGACCCAGCCGCCGTCGTAGCCGTCGGTCGCGTCGCGCTGCTTGTCCGAGCGCACGCCGCCCATCGCCTTGTCGTTCGCTTCCGGATCGTTCTTGATCGGAATCAGCGCGCTCATCCCGCCGATCGCCGGCGCGTTGCGCTTGTGACAGGTCTTCAGCAGCAGCAGCGCGTACGCACGCATGAACGGCACCGTCATCGTGATCTTCGAACGGTCGGCCAGGCAGAAGTCGCGGTCGTTCTTGAACTTCTTGATCGCCGAGAAGATGTAGTCCCAACGGCCGGCGTTCAGGCCCGAGCTGTGTTCGCGCAGTTCGTACAGGATCTCGTCCATCTCGAACGCGGCGAGGATCGTCTCGATCAGCACCGTCGCGCGGATCGTGCCGCGCGGCACGCCGACCGCTTCCTGCGCGGCGACGAAGATGTCGTTCCACAGGCGCGCCTCGAGATGGCTTTCCATCTTCGGCAGGTAGAAGTACGGGCCCGAGCCGCGCGCGAGCAGTTCCTTCGCGTTGTGGAACAGGAACAGCGCGAAATCGAAGATGCCGCCGGACACGCGCTGGCCGTCGACCGTCACGTGCTTCTCGTCGAGGTGCCAGCCGCGCGGACGCACGATCAGCGTCGCGACCTTGTCGTTCAGCCGGTACGACTTGCCGTTCTGCTCGAGCGAGATCGTGCGGCGCACCGCGTCCTTCAGGTTGATCTGGCCGTCGATCTGGTTCGTCCAGCTCGGCGCGTTCGAATCCTCGAAGTCCGTCATGTACGAATCGGCGCCCGAGTTCAGCGCGTTGATGATCATCTTGCGTTCGACGGGCCCCGTGATCTCGACCCGGCGGCATTGCAGGTCGGCCGGCAGCGGCGCGACCTTCCAGTCGCCTTCGCGGATTGCCTTCGTCTCGGCCAGGAAATCGGGGCGCTCGCCCGCGTCGAGGCGTTTCGTGCGCTCGACGCGCGCCTGCAGCAGCGCCTGGCGGCGCGATTCGAACGTGCGGTGCAGCGCCGCGACGAGTGCCAGCGCGTCGGGCGTCAGGATGGCTTCGTAACCCGGCTTGATTTCGCCGGTGATCGTCATGCCTTGCGGCAGCGTGATCGGGGTGCTCATGAGTCTCATCTCCTTGGTCGGTCAGTTGCGGTTTCGGTGAAGGGGGAAGGCGGCAGTTGCGAGCGTCATGCACCCGGGCCGGGGCGCGTGCGGTTTGCGGGTCTGCCGGACGGAGCCGGGGTGGGTGTGGCGAGGAAGGCGAGCAGGTCGGCCATGCCGGTGCCGGTGCCGTCGGGCGGCGCGCCGAGTTCCTCGGCGGGCGCGCCCGTGCGGTTGAGCCAGAACGTCGTGTAGCCGAACCAGGTGGCGCCGGCGACGTCCCACGCGTTCGACGACACGAACACGATGTCGCGCGGGTTCGCCCCGAACGCGGCGGTGCCGAGCGCGTAGGCGGCCGGGCTCGGTTTGTACGCGCGCACGGTGTCGGCCGACAGCACGCGATCGAATAGGCCGGACATGCCGGCGCTCTTGATCGCGATGTCGAGCATCTGCGGGGTGCCGTTCGACAGGATCGCGAGCGACGGGCGCGGGTCGAGCGCACGCAGCTTGCGCAACGCGGGCACCGTATCGGGATAGGTCGACAGGCACGCGTATTCGTCCATCAAGCGCTTCTCGGCCGCGCCGTTCAGCGCGAGCCCGAGCCGGCGCGCGGCGAACCGCAGCGCATCGAGCGTGATGTCCCGGAACGGGCGATAGTGCGCGCCGGCCGGATCGGCGAGCGTGCGCAACTGCGAGTATTCGATCTGCTTGCGTCGCCACAGCTGCGACAACCGTTCCCCGTGTCCGGGAAACATCTGCTCAGCCGCGGCCAGCACGGCACGCACGTCGAACAACGTGCCGAATGCGTCGAAGAGGATGGCGTCGGGAGAGGAGAGTGTCGTTGTGGCCGACATAGCCTTGCGCTCCAGTTTCAGAGGTCGGGTCGATTCTATTCGTGATCGAAGGTGCTAAAAAAGACGCTAAACATCACTTGATCTTTTACTTTCATATACCTAATCTGAGCGACTCACGTTATTTGAAAGGCGGCGATGCCGTCCTTTCGAGAGAGTCATGGACCGGTTCAAACAGATCGAAACGTTCGCCGCGGTCGCGGCGAAAGGCAGCCTGTCCGCGGCTGCGCATGCGGAAGGCGTCGCGCCGGCGATCATCGGCCGCCGCCTCGACGCGCTCGAGGAGCGGCTCGGCGTGAAGCTGCTGGTACGCACGACGCGCAAGCTCACGCTGACGTTCGAGGGTTCGGCCTTTCTCGAGGATTGCCAGCGCATCATCAACGACATGCAGAACGCGGAAGCGAGCGTGTCCGCCGGCGGCGTCAAGGCGAGCGGGCACCTGCGGATTTCCGCGCCGGCCGGCTTCGGGCGGCGGCACGTCGCGCCGCTCGTGCCCGAATTCAGCGGCGCGCATCCGGACGTGTCGGTCACGCTCGATCTGTCCGACCGGATGGTCGACCTCGTCAACGAGGGGTTCGATTGCGCGGTGCGGCTCGGCGAGCTGCCCGACTCGTCGCTCGTGTCGCTGAAACTCGGCGAGAACCGCCGCGTGTGCGTCGCGTCCCCCGCGTATCTCGCGCGGCGCGGCACGCCGGCCACGCTCGCGGAACTGGCGCGGCACAACTGCCTCGCGCTCGCGGCGAATGCGAACCAGCAGCGCGGCTGGTCGTTCCAGGAGGACGACAAGGTCGTGTCGATCCGCGTGAACGGCACGATGGAATGCTCGGACGGCGCGGTGCTGCACGAGTGGTGCCTCGCAGGCCATGGCCTTGCGTGGCGCTCGTGGTGGGAAGTCGGCGATGACATCGCGGCCGGCCGGCTCGTCAGCGTGCTCGACGCGTTCGCCGCGCCGCCGATCGGCATCCACGCGGTGTTTCCGCAACGCCGGCATCTGCCGCTGCGGGTGCGCCTGTTTCTCGATTACCTGAAGCACACGTACGAGCGGCCCGGCTATTGGGGCGAGTAGGCGACGCGCGCCCGCGTGTTTCCGATATGAGGGCGAACCCGCTGCCGATTCGGCCGGCGCGATTTCGCACACTACAATCGTAAGAGGCATGCGCGTCGTGTCGCGGCCGGCTCGACTGGAGCTGCGGCGCGCGGCGTGCGATTGACGAAGGAGGGCGCGATGTTCCGGCACATCCTCGTTCCAACCGACGGTTCCGAACTGTCGCAAAAGGCGATCGACGGCGCGATCGACCTGGCTCGTGCGGTCGGCGCGCGCGTGACGGCCTACGCGTGCCTGCCGCAGTACCCGTACTCGCCGTTTTCCGAAGTGATCATCGAGCCGCCCGCCGACTTCCGTGCGCGCAGCGAGCGCGAGGCGCGTGCGCATCTCGACGAGGTGGAGGCGGCCGCGAAGGCGGCCGGGGTCGCGTGCGACACGTGGACGAGCGTGCATCCGTCGCCGTATCTCGGCATCATCGAGGCGGCGGAGCGCGGCGGGTGCGACGTGATCTTCATGGCGTCCCACGGACGCCGCGGGCTCGGCAGCCTGTTGATCGGCAGCGAGACGCAGCGCGTGCTGACCCATACGAAAATTCCGGTGATCGTCTATCGGTAGGGCAGCGCTGGCCGTGGCCGGGCGGGCTGCGCCGCGGAAAAAGGGCGCGCCGGACGAAGCCGGCGTGCATCGTTGCTGGCGGCCCGCAGGCCGCGCGGCCGGTCGCGCGAAGGGACTCGCGCGCCTGCCGTCTCCTCCCTGATTGTTGTTCCGGTGGCCGATGCCGCGGCGTCGCGAGACGCGGCGGGGATCGGCATCACGCCTGGGCGTGTTACGCGACTTTCTTGCCGTCGAAGAACTGTTCGTCCTCGGTCGAGCCGTGCAGCGCGGTCGTCGATGCTTCGCGTTCGACCGTCTGCGTCACCGCGTCGAAGTAGCCGGTGCCGACCTCGCGTTGATGCTTGACTGCCGTGAAGCCCTTGTCGGCGGCCGCGAACTCGGCCTGCTGCAGTTCGACGAACGCGCTCATCTGCGTGCGGGCATAGCCGTGCGCGAGGTTGAACATCGAGTAGTTCAGCGCATGGAAGCCGGCCAGCGTGATGAACTGGAACTTGTAGCCCATCGCGCCCAGCTCCTTCTGGAACTTCGCGATCGTCGCGTCGTCGAGATTCTTCTTCCAGTTGAACGACGGCGAGCAGTTGTACGACAGCAGCTTGCCCGGGAACTGCTTGTGGATCGCTTCCGCGAACTTCTTCGCGTACTCGAGATCGGGCTTGCCGGTTTCGCACCAGATCAGGTCGGCGTACGGCGCGTACGCGAGGCCGCGCGAGACCGCCTGTTCGAGGCCCGGCTTCGTGCGGAAGAAGCCTTCCACCGTGCGCTCGCCCGTCAGGAACGGCCTGTCGTTGTCGTCGACGTCGGACGTGATCAGGTCGGCCGCTTCCGCGTCGGTGCGCGCAACCAGCACGGTCGGCGTGCCCATCACGTCAGCCGCGAGCCGCGCGGCCGACAGTTTCGCGACGGCTTCGCGCGTCGGCACGAGCACCTTGCCGCCCATGTGGCCGCACTTCTTCACCGATGCGAGCTGATCCTCGAAGTGAACGCCCGATGCACCGGCCTCGATCATCGCCTTCATCAGCTCGAACGCATTGAGCACGCCGCCGAAACCGGCTTCCGCATCGGCGACGATCGGCGCGAAGAAGTCGACGTAGCCTTCGTCGCCCGGGTTCTTGCCTTCCGACCACTGGATCTGGTCGGCGCGCGTCAGCGTGTTGTTGATGCGCTTCACGACGAGCGGCACCGAGTTAGCCGGGTACAGCGACTGGTCCGGGTACATTTCGCCCGCGACGTTCGCGTCGCCGGCGACTTGCCAGCCGGACAGGTAGATGGCCTTCAGGCCGGCCTTCACCTGCTGCATCGCCTGGTTGCCGGTCAGCGCGCCGAGTGCGTTGACGAACGGCTCGTTGTTGATGAGGCCCCACAGTTTTTCCGCGCCGCGCTTGGCCAGCGTGTGCTCGATCGGGATCGAGCCGCGCAGGCGGACCACGTCCTCAGCCAAGTAGCTGCGCTTGATGCCCTTCCAGCGCGGATCGGTTTCCCATTGCTGCTGCAGTTCCTGTGCCTGTTGCTGACGCGACATGATGAGCTCCTTGATGCGATGTATGCCTGCCGAATCTGACGGGGATGATGCTGTTCGCGAGGCGGGGAAGCGGTACGTTCCGTTTCGCGAGGTCTTGTATAAGAGTCTAGGCAAATCGGCGGGAGCGAAACAGGGGCTGGCTCGGGAGGCGTGGAATTTTTTAGTTGTTTTTAATCAATGACTTGATTGTTTGATTTCGGGATAAGAAACGCATTTTCCTATCCCGCAATCGTACGGGTTGTGCCGTGCAGCATGATTTTTACGACGCAAAAAAATTTTCCGCATCGTGAAATCGACGGCGAGGCGAAAAAAAACCGGCGCGGATGCGCCGGTTGGCTGGGATAGGCGGGTAGCCGATCCGCAGGGCGGCCGAGGGCCGCCCGTGTGTGCTTACGATGCCGAGTTGCTGCGGCGCGGGCCGCCGCTACGCTGGCCGTCGCGACGCGGGCCGCCGTCACGGCTGCCGCCCGGCTTGCCGCTCCAGCCGCCGCCATTGCCGCCGCCGTAGCTGCGGCCGTTGCCGTTGCCGCCATGACCGCCGCCCGGCTTGCCGCCGAAACGACGACCGCCGTTACCACCGCCCGGACGGCCGCGGCCACCGGTGCCGCCGTTACGCGGGGGCGACTTGCGCGGCTCGAAACCTTCGATCACGTTGACCGGCAGCGGCGAGCGCACGAAGCGCTCGATGCGCTTGAGCGCGCCTTGCTCGGCGTGGTGCACGAGGCTCACCGCGATACCCGAACGGCCCGCGCGGCCGGTACGACCGATACGGTGCACGTAGTCTTCCGCGAACTTCGGCAGGTCGTAGTTGAACACGTGCGTGATGCCCGGGATGTCGATGCCGCGTGCCGCGACGTCGGTGGCAACCAGCACGCGCACACGGCGCTCGCGCAGCGCACGGATCGTGCGGTTGCGCGCGCCCTGCGGCAGATCGCCGTGCAGCGCGGCCGATTCGAAGCCTGCGTCGGCGAGACGGCCGGCGAGCTGGTCGGCGTCGATCTTGGTCGCCGTGAAGATGATCGCCTGGTCGAGCGCGTCGTCGCGCAGCAGGTGATCGAGCAGGCGATCCTTGTGATCGCGGTCGTCGACGTAATGGACGGTCTGCGCGATGTTCGCGCGCGATTCGAGGCGCTGCTGGATCTCGATCCGTTCCGGATCCTTCAGCAGGCGGCTCGTCAGCGAACCGATCTTGCCGTCGAGCGTGGCCGAGAACAGCATCGTCTGGCGCGATTCCGGCGTGGCGGCGACGATCGTTTCGATGTCTTCGATGAAGCCCATGTCGAGCATGCGGTCGGCTTCGTCGAGCACGAGCATCTTCAGTTCGGACAGGTCGATACGGCCACGCTCGAGGTGATCGAGCAGCCGGCCCGGCGTGGCAACCAGGATTTCCGGGTTCTTCGCGAGCAGCATCAGCTGCTGGCCGTAGGCGACGCCGCCCAGGATGCTGACCGTGCGCAGGCGCTTCAGGTGCTTGCCGTACGTCGATGCGGCCGTCGTGACCTGCATCGCGAGTTCACGGGTCGGGGTCAGCACGAGCAGGCCCGGGCGCGCGACGGGTTGCGGGCGGCGCACGCGGCGGTCGCCCTGGTTCGGTTCACGCGGCGCGCGCGGTTGCTGCGCCTGCGTCTTCTGGAGCTGCGCGAAACGTTCGATCGCGGGCAGCATGAATGCGGCCGTCTTGCCCGAACCGGTCGGGCTCGACACCAGCAGGTCGCGGCCGGCGATGCCGGCCGGAATCGCGCGCTGCTGGACCGGCGTCGGCTTCACGTAGTCGGCGGCCTGCAGCGCGGAGACGATCTCCGGCGACAACCCGAGCGACGCGAAGCTCGGCTCGTCCGACGCCGGTTCGACCGCGGCCGGTGCGGCGGCGTCGTCGAGACCGAGCGCCTGGTCGGCGATCGCGTTGAGCGGGCTGGAGTTGATGCTCGAAGTCATAACAATCCTTGAAACACAGTGGGTGAAACGTCGGCGCCAATCGCGCATACCCAAGTCGTCGGATTCAGCGAGCAAATCGGGAAACGGGTGCAATCCGCCGAACCGTCGGCGGATGAGGCATTAGAAGCTGTTTTGGGTGCGGCGCGCTTCAGGAGCGGGGCCGCCAGCCTAGTTGACGACCGCAAGGGTCGAAGCAGGAGGGGACAGGTTCTAAACCGGATTGGAGCTTAACGCTACGAGGCGTCGGGCCGGAACGGCTTGCGAGCCGAGCGCGGGAGGTGACGCAGGCCGCATTATAAAGAAATTTGCTGCGCTGCGCCACTGATTTGATTGCCGATTGCGGAGGCGCCGATTCCGTCAGGACGCCGTGCCGTTTTTCAGCGATTCGACGAGTTCGATGTACTGCTGCTTCGCCGCATCCTGCGACGTACCCTTCAGCGCTTCCCAGGCATCGTACTTGTATTTGCCGACGATGTCGGTGAAGCCCGGCTTGTCGCCGTGCGCATCGCCGTCGGTCGCCTGCTTGAAGAGCGCGTACAGGCGCAGCAGGGTCAGGTTGCCCGGCCGTTCCGTCAGTTGCTTGACGTCGATCTGGGCCTGGTCGAATTGGGCGGTGAGTTCGCTCATCGGGTGTCTCCGTAAGGGTTTCAGATCGGCCGATCTTAACAAGCGGGCCGTCGCGCAGGGTCGAGCGATCCTTCCAAACCGCCGCCGGCGCCGCCCGCGCGCACAGATCGGGCCCGATCGCCCGTGGGAGCGGGGCGGCGCATTACAATGTCGGCCATGACGCAAACAGTGCTCCTCGCCATCGATACGTCGACCGAATACTGCTCGGTCGCGCTGCTGCGCTCGGCCTCGGCCGATGACGCCGTTTCCACCCCGCAAACCTGGGTCCGCCACGAACCGACGGGCGCCGTGTCGAGCACGCGCGTGCTGCCGGCGATCCAGGAACTCTTCGCCGAATCCGGGCTGACGCTCGCCGACTGCGACGCGATCGCATTCGGCGCGGGCCCCGGCTCGTTCACGGGCCTGCGTACCGCGACGGGCATCACCCAGGGCCTCGCGTTCGGGGCCGGGCTGCCGGTCGTGCCGATCGGCACGCTGCTCGCGTGCGCCGAGCACGCGCGGCTGCGCGCGCCCGGCACGACCCGCGTGCTCGCCGCGCTCGACGCGCGGATGGACGAAGCCTACTGGGCGGATTTCGAATGGGACGACGGCGCCGGTGACTGGCGTACGCTGCATCCGGCGTCGCTCGACGCGCCGGGCGCCGTCGGCGTACCCGATGCGCCGTTCACGCTCGCCGGCAATGCGGCCGCGGCGTTCGGCGCGCAGTTGCCGGCCGCTGCGCGGGCGGCCGCGATCGACGGCGAGGCGCTGCCGCATGCGCTGGCGGTCGCGCATGCCGCGCTGCGCGCGTTCCGCGCCGGGCGGGCGGTGCCGGCCGACCAGGCCGCGCCCGAATACGTGCGTGACAAGGTCGCGCAGACCACCGCCGAGCGCATCGCGGCACGGGCCGCGCAGACGGGCGGAGCGAAGGGATGACGGGTGTCCTGCTGAGCGACCGCTATCTGGCGCCGATGACGGACGCCGACCTCGACGAAGTCGTCGCGATCGAGCACGTCGCGTACGAATTCCCGTGGAGCCGCGGCAACTTCGAGGATTCGTTGCGCAACGGCTATCTGGGCGTGTGCCTGCGGCACGTGACGGGGTCGCTCGTCGGCTATTGCGTGCTGATGCCCGTGGTCGACGAGATGCATTTGCTGAATCTGTGCGTCGCGCCGGCCGCGCAGCATGCGGGCGCCGGCCTCGCGCTGCTGCGCGAGGCGGTGCGCATTTCTCGCGCGGAGGGGCTCGACGGCGTGCTGCTCGAAGTGCGGCCGTCCAATCCGCGCGCGATTCATCTGTACGAGCGCTTCGGTTTCGTGACGATCGGCCGGCGCAAGAACTACTATCCGGCGAAGCATCGCAGCCGGGAGGACGCGATCGTGATGCGTCTGACGCTGAACAAGGACGAGGGGGACGCGCATGGCGTGGGGTGAAGCGGCGCTCGAGGAACTGGGCCTCGCGCAGATCTGGGTGCGGCGCGGGCAGCGCGCGGACGAAGGCGCGGCAGCCGACGCGCCTGCCGTCGCGCAAACCGCGGCGCCCGACGACGGTACCGCCGTCGCCGCCGAGCGGCCGGTGCGTGCAGCGCATGCGCCGGCACAGGGCGACAGGCCGACGGCCGTCGCGCGTGGCACTGCCGATGGTTTGCCGCTTCGCGAGTCGCGGGCGCCGGCGCACGGTGTAGTCGACGGCGATCGCCCGTCCGCGCAGGCTGCATCGATCACATCGCCCGCATCGACCGATACGATGCCGCCGAAGGATGATGCGCCGCCGGCGGGAGACGACGATTTCGCCTGGTTCGACGCGGCGCCGCCGGGCGAATCCGTGCCCGTGCCGGCCGCCGAATCGCGCCCCGCCGGCACACCGGTCGCCGCGCTCGACTGGGATGCGCTGGCCGCGCGCGTGGCCGACTGCACGCTGTGCCGTCTGTGCGAGAAGCGGACCAACACCGTGTTCGGCGTCGGCGATCGCGAAGCGGACTGGATGCTGATCGGCGAAGCGCCGGGCGAGAACGAGGACAAGCAGGGCGAGCCGTTCGTCGGCCAGGCCGGCAAGCTGCTCGACAACATGCTGCAGTCGCTGGCGCTCAAGCGTGGCGACAACGTGTACATCGCGAACGTGATCAAGTGCCGGCCGCCCGGCAACCGCAACCCGGAGCCGGACGAGGTCGCGAGCTGCGAGCCGTATCTGCAGCGCCAGGTCGCGCTCGTGAAGCCGAAGCTGATCGTCGCGCTCGGCCGTTTTGCCGCACAGACGCTGCTGAAGACGGACGCAAGCATCGCGTCGCTGCGCGGCCGCGTGCATGCGTACGAGGGCGTGCCGGTGATCGTCACCTATCACCCGGCGTACCTGTTGCGCAGCCTGCAGGACAAGTCGAAGGCGTGGGCCGACCTGTGCCTCGCGCGCGACACGTTCAAGCGTGCGCAAGGCGCCGACACGAACGGCCCGGCCGGACCATGACGACCGGCGCGGCGGTCGCGTTCGTCGATACGCTGCATGACGCCGCGGTGCGCGATCTGGGCTGGCTGCTCGCCAGCCCGAGCCTGCTCACCGCGGTGCCGGGCGCGCCGCTCGCGCGCCCATGGCTGGATGCAACGGGCCAAGCGGCCGTCGAAGCGTGGCTCGCCGCGCTCGATGCGCAGCCCGGGCCGCTGCATCGCGCGCTCGACGGGTTTCGGCCGACCCGGCTCGGCCGCTACGCCGAATGCCTGCTCGAGTACTTTCTGACGCACGGGCCATCGCTGCGGCTCGTCGCGGCCAATCTGCCGCTGCGCAGCAATGGCCGCACGCTCGGCGAAGTCGATTTTCTCGTCGATACGCCGGACGGCCGACGCCTGCACTGGGAACTCGCGGTGAAGTGCTATCTGTGCGCGCCGGTCCGCGACGGCGCATCGCTCGCCGACTTCGTCGGCCCCAATCTCGTCGATCGGTTCGACCGCAAGCGCAGCCGGCTGCTCGACCACCAGTTGCGGCTCGGCGAACACGACGGCTTTGCCCGGCTCGGCTACGGCGCGCCGGCCGACGCGCAGATGTTCATCAAGGGCTGGCTGTTCCATCCGTACGGCGCGCCGGTGCCGCCGGTGTCAGTCGAAATCGCGCCGGATCATCCGCGCGGTTTCTGGCTGACGCACGGGCAGTGGCCGGCATGGGCGGCCGCGCAGCGTGACGGCGCGGCATGGAGCGTATTACCGAGACTGGCGTGGCTGGCACCGCGGCGTGCCATCGCCGGCGCGGGTGTCGAGCCCGAGCCGCTGGCGAGCGCACCGGAGTTGCCGGCCGTGCTGGCGACGCGCCAGACGCCCGACCTGATCGCGATCCATGAAAAGGGGGGCGACGGCACGTGGCGCGAGACGGCGCGCGGTTTCGTCGTGCCCGACGACTGGCCGGCGCGCGCGCAGGCGTTCGCGGCGCAGGATCACTGACGCCGCGTCAGCGGCCGCTCACCACCAGCGATGGAAGTGATGGACCGGACCGACGCCGTGACCGACGTCGAGGTGGCCGCTCGCGGCGATCGCGCCGGTCAGGTAGGTTTTTGCCTCGCGTACCGCGCTTTCGAGGTCGGGCTGCTGCGGCAGCAGCGCGGCGATTGCCGACGACAGCGTGCAGCCGGTGCCGTGCGTGTTGCTGACCGGCACGCGTGCGCCGTCGAGCCGCACGGTGCGGGTTGCCTCGACGAGCCAGTCGGGGCTCGCGGACGCGTCGGGCAGGTGGCCGCCCTTCATCAGCACGGCGCGCGCGCCCGTCTGCAGCAGCGCCGTGCCTTGCCGCACCATGTCGTCTTCGGTGGTGGCGGGCGCGTCGTTCAGCAGCGCGGCCGCTTCGGGCAGGTTCGGCGTGACGACCGTCGCGAGCGGCAGCAGCGTGTCGCGCAGCGCGTCGACGGCATCGGGCGCGAGCAGCGCGTGCGAACTCTTCGAGATCATCACCGTATCGAGCACCACGAAGCGCGGCGCGTAACGGCGCAGCGCGTCGGCCACCGCCTGCACGATCGCCGCGTTGGCGAGCATCCCGATCTTGACCGCGTCGATGCGGATATCGTCGAACACCGCGTCGAGCTGCGCGGTCACGAACGCGGCGTCCGGCGCATGCACGCCCGTCACGCCGCGCGTGTTCTGCGCAGTCAGCGCGGTGATCACGCTCGCGCCATACGCGCCGAGCGCCGAAAACGTCTTCAGGTCGGCCTGAATGCCTGCGCCGCCGCCCGAATCGGAGCCGGCGATCGTCAGGAGGTTGGGTATCGGGTGCGTCATGAGGGCAACGCGCCGGTGTGAGCACCGGCGCCGGCAGACGAAAACGGAAAGTGTAGCGTCAGTGCCGCGATTCGCCGATCAGCGCGACCGAGTCGAACTGACGCTGGTTCGCCTGGTGGCGGCGCATCACGAGCCACATCGTCAGGCAGACGAACGTGCCGAACAGCACGATCACGACGCCGACCGGTACGTCGAGCCACACGAGCACCGCATACAGGCACAGCATCACGAGCACCGACAGGTTCTCGTTGAAGTTCTGCACCGCGATCGAATGGCCGGCCGACAGCAGCACATGGCCGCGATGCTGCAGCAGCGCGTTCATCGGCACGACGAAATAGCCGGACAGCGCGCCGACGCCGATCAGGAAGATGTAGGCGACGATCAGGTAGAACGGCAGGCGCAGATGGCCGAAGTGCACGGCCCACTGCGCCGGGAACAGGTCGCGCGTGTAGAACGCCATCAGCATCACCGCGATGCCCATGATGATGCCGACGGGCAGCACGGTCAGCGACTTCTTCAGCGGAATCCGGGCGGCGGCGGCGATCGCGCCGCCCGCGACGCCGACCGCGACCACGGCCTGCAGGATCGCGCCTTCGGACAGCGACATGTTGAGCGACACCTCGGCCCACTTCAGCACGATGAACTGCAGCGTCGCGCCGGCCCCCCAGAACAGCGTCGTGACCGCCAGCGAGATTTGGCCGAGCTTGTCGCGCCAGAGCACCATGAAGCAGTCGGCGAAATCGGTGAGCAGCTTGACCGGGCCGCGCTCCTGCTTCGGGTAGCGGGCGCCCGTGTCGGGAATGCGCAGGTTGAACAGCGCGGCGACCACGTAGATCGCCATGATGATCGCCATCGCGGCCTCGGCGGGCGTGCCGATCCAGGCGGGGGTATGGGCGATCACGTGCGATGCGATGTGCGGGCTGATCAGCGCGCCCCCGAGCACGGTGCCGAGGATGATCGAGCTGACGGTCGTGCCCTCGATCCAGCCGTTCGCGGCGACCAGCCGGTCGGCCGGCAGCAGTTCGGTGAGAATCCCGTATTTGGCGGGCGAGTAGGCCGCCGCGCCGAAGCCGACGATCCCGTACGCGATCAGCGGGTGGGCGCCGAACAGCATGATCAGGCAGCCGACCACCTTGATCGAGTTGGTGATGAACATCACGCGGCCCTTCGGGCGCGAATCCGCGAACGCACCGACATACGCCGCCAACACCACATAGGACAACACGAAGAACAGCTTCAGCAGCGGTGTCATCCAGTTGGGGGCGTGGAGGTCTTTCAGCAGGGCGATGGCGGCGATGAGAAGCGCATTGTCGGCCAGCGACGAGAAAAACTGCGCGGCCATGATGGTGTAAAAACCTTTTTTCATCTGATGCGATGCTTTCGTCGCTGCGGCAGGGCCGCGTAGGCCGCCTGGTATGCGATCGGCTTATTCCGTTCGAAATGGGTTGTGCGCACGGCTTTATAACATGAAAATACGCGAATTCGGACTAGCAAGATTCCCCGATCGTTCCGCAAATTGTCGGCTTCGGTGCTCAAAAGGCGCGGTAAGCTGATGATTCGCAAGCGTCTTTACGTAAATTTCCCATGCCGCGCCCGATCTCCGCCACCATCCACACCGCCGCTCTCGCGAACAATCTCTCTGTCGTCCGCCGCTTTGCCGGCCCGTCCAAGGTCTGGGCGGTCGTCAAGGCCAACGCGTACGGCCACGGTCTCGCCCGCGCGTTTCCGGGCCTGCGCGGCACCGACGGCTTCGGCCTGCTCGACCTCGACGAGGCGGTGAAGCTGCGCGAGCTCGGCTGGGCCGGCCCGATCCTGCTGCTCGAAGGCTTCTTCCGCTCGACCGACATCGACGTGATCGACCGCTACAGCCTGACCACGACCGTCCACAACGACGAGCAGATGCGGATGCTGGAAACGGCGCGGCTGTCGAAACCCGTCAACGTGCAGCTCAAGATGAACAGCGGGATGAACCGGCTCGGTTACATGCCGGAAAAATACCGTGCCGCGTGGGAGCGTGCCCGCGCGTGCCCCGGCATCGGCCAGATCACGTTGATGACCCATTTTTCGGACGCGGACAACGAGCGCGGCGTCGCCGAGCAGCTCGCGACGTTCGAGCGCGGCGCGGAAAGCATCGCCGGCGCGCGCAGTCTCGCGAATTCGGCTGCCGTGCTGTGGCATCCGGATACGCACTTCGACTGGGTGCGGCCGGGGATCGTGCTGTATGGCGCGTCGCCGTCCGGGCTGTCGTCCGATATCGCGGACACGGGGTTGAAGCCCGCGATGACGCTCGCGTCCGAGCTGATCGCGGTGCAGACGATCGGGAAGGGCCAGGCGATCGGCTATGGTTCGACGTTTTCGGCGCAGGCGCCGATGCGGATCGGCGTCGTCGCGTGCGGCTATGCGGATGGCTATCCGCGCGTGGCGCCCGAAGGCACGCCCGTGATCGTCGACGGCATCCGTACGCGGATCGTCGGCCGCGTGTCGATGGACATGATCACCGTCGACCTGACGCCGTGCCCGCAGGCCGGCGTCGGCGCGCGTGTCGAGCTGTGGGGCAACGCGCTGCCGATCGACGACGTCGCGCGCCATTGCGGCACGATCGGCTACGAGCTGATGTGCGCGGTCGCGGCCCGCGTGCCGGTGCGAGCGGAATAAGGGCATCGCGCGTGGCCAAACAGAAAACCGTTTACGTCTGCAGCGAGTGCGGCGGACAGACCCCGAAGTGGCAGGGCCAGTGCCCGTCGTGCCAGGCCTGGAACACCCTCGTCGAATCGGTCGCCGAGTCGCCGGCCGCCCATCGGTTCCAGTCGCTCGCGAAGCGGGCGCCGGTGCAGCGGCTCGCCGACATCGAGGCCGCCGACGTGCCGCGCTTCTCCACCGGCATCGGCGAATTCGACCGCGTGCTGGGCGGCGGGCTGGTGCCCGGCGGTGTCGTGCTGATCGGCGGCGATCCGGGCATCGGCAAGTCGACGCTGCTGCTGCAGTCGCTCGCGGACATCGCGAGCGAGCGGCGTGCCCTCTATATCAGCGGCGAGGAATCGGCCGCGCAGATCGCGTTGCGCGCGCAACGGCTCGCGTTGCTCGACGGCGGCGCGCCGGCGGCCGAACTGAAGCTGCTCGCCGAGATCCAGCTCGAGAAGATCCAGGCCGCGATCGATACCGAGCGGCCGGACGTGGCCGTCATCGACTCGATCCAGACCGTCTATTCGGACGCGCTCACGTCGGCGCCGGGCTCGGTCGCGCAGGTGCGCGAATGCGCGGCGCAACTCACGCGCATCGCGAAACAGTCGGGCACCGCGATCATCATGGTCGGGCACGTGACGAAGGAGGGCAATCTGGCCGGCCCGCGCGTGCTCGAGCACATCGTCGATACCGTGCTGTACTTCGAAGGCGACACGCATTCGTCGTTCCGGCTCGTACGCGCGTTCAAGAACCGCTTCGGCGCGGTCAACGAGCTCGGCGTGTTCGCAATGACCGAGCGCGGGCTGCGCGGCGTAGCCAACCCGTCCGCGCTGTTCCTGTCGCAGCACGAGCAGGTCGTGCCCGGTTCGTGCGTGCTCGTCACGCAGGAAGGCACGCGCCCGCTGCTCGTCGAAATCCAGGCGCTCGTCGATACGGCGCACGTGCCGAACCCGCGCCGGCTAGCGGTCGGCCTCGAGCAGAACCGGCTCGCGATGCTGCTCGCGGTGCTGCACCGCCACGCGGGCATCGCGGCCTTCGACCAGGACGTGTTCCTCAATGCGGTGGGCGGCGTGAAGATCACCGAGCCGGCCGCCGACCTCGCGGTGCTGCTCGCGATTCACTCGTCGATGCGCAACAAGGCGCTGCCGAAAGGGCTGATCGTGTTCGGCGAGGTGGGACTGGCGGGCGAAATCCGGCCGTCCCCGCGCGGGCAGGAACGGCTGCGCGAAGCGGCGAAGCTCGGTTTCACGTCCGCGCTGATTCCGAAGGCGAATGCGCCGAAACAGCCGATCGAAGGGCTGAACGTGATGGCCGTCGAGCGGCTCGAGCAGGCGATCGACCGCGTGCGCGATCTCGAATGAGCGGGCCGGGCCCTGGCAGGGGCCGTAGCGGGCCGGGCGATCTGTCGCGTAATTCGCTGTAAAGAATATGTAGGCTGATGTAACCCGCCGGACATCGCTTTTCCCTATCCTTTGCCGGATTGTCGAACCGCGCAATGCGAAGGGAACCTATGTTGAAATCGTACGGGGAAGCGCCTGGCGGACGCCTTTACAACCTGCGCGGCTGCCGCGTGTCGGAGCCGATTCGCCAGCCGTGGGGCGGTGGATGCCGGATCGTCGAATGGATCGACGAAGAAGGGCGGCTGGCGCGCAAGGTCGTGTCCGAGGACGTGACGGAAGCCGAAGTCGCCGCTGCGATCCGCCGGCCGATCAAGGGGCGCCGGCACTTGATGGGCGATGACGAGCAGATGCCGCGCGACACGCTGCCGCGCCGCTGAGTGTGGATGCGGCTGGCCGACGCAGCCACGTCGAACGCAGCAATGACAACGAGGCCGGGCCAGGCGCCCGGCCTCGTCGTTTCCAGGGCCGGAGTGCGGCCGGGCGGATTCATGGGGCGTCGACGCCCGACGCCCCCAATGCGCTACGTCGCCGATGACGCGCTCATTGCCGACGGCCCGACGGCCGCCGTTCAGCTGATCTGCTCGAGTTCTTCCTGCACGGCGAGCCAGTCCGCCTCGACCGTTTCGAGCCGGGTCGTGACTTCGCCGAGCTTGCGGATCGCGTCGGTCAGTTCCGTCTTGCGCGCGGCTTCGTAGCTCGCCGGATCGGCGACGAACGCGTCGAGGCGCGCCTTCTCGGCGTGCAGTGCTTCCATTTCCTTCTCGAGCTTCGTGATGCGGTTCTGCAGCGGCTTCTTCAACTGGGACAGCCGTTGGCGTTCCTCGGCCGCCTGACGCTTCTGATCCTTGCGGTTGACGCCCGGATCGGCGCCCGCGGCTGCCGCGCTGTCGGCTTTCGCGGCCGCGCGCTGCTCGGCCGCGTGCTGCAGCAGCCAGTCGCGGTAGTCGTCGAGGTCGCCGTCGAACGGCTGCAGCCGGTGCTTCGCGACCAGCATGAACTGGTCGGTCGTCGCGCGCAGCAGGTGACGATCGTGCGACACGAGGATCAGCGTGCCTTCGAATTGCGCGAGCGCCATCGTCAGCGCGTGGCGCGTTTCGAGGTCGAGGTGGTTCGTCGGTTCGTCGAGCAGCAGCAGGTTCGGCTTCTGCCAGATGATCAGCGCGAGCGCGAGGCGGGCTTTTTCGCCGCCCGAGAACGGCCCGACCGGGCTGGTCGCCATGTCGCCCGAGAAATTGAAGCCGCCGAGGAAGTCGCGCAGTTCCTGCTCGCGCGTGTCGGGCGCAAGCCGTGCCAGATGCGCGAGCGGCGAATCGTCTTCGCGCAGCGTTTCGAGCTGGTGCTGCGCGAAATAGCCGATCGTCAGCCCCTTGCCGTCGCGCACGTGCCCCGACAGCGGCGCGAGCGTGCCGGCCAGCGTCTTGATCAGCGTCGACTTGCCCTGGCCGTTGGCGCCCAACAGGCCGATACGCTGGCCGTTCTGGATCGACAGCGCGACGCGCTCGACGATCGGGATGTCCGTTCCGTCGTCGGCGTGGTAGCCGCAGCGGACGTCTTCCATCACCATCATCGGATTCGGCGCGGCGTCGGGCGTGCGGAATTCGAACGTGAACGGCGACGCGATGTGCGCGGGCGCGATCAACTCCATCTTCTCGAGCGCCTTCATCCGGCTTTGCGCCTGCTTGGCCTTGGTCGCCTTGGCCTTGAAGCGGTCGACGAAGCTCTGCAGATGCTCGATCGTCTTCTGCTGCTTCTCGTACGCGCTTTGCTGCAGCGCCAGTTGCTGCGCGCGTAATACTTCGAACTGCGAGTAGTTGCCGCCGTAGCGCTTCACCTGGCGGTTTTCCAGATGCAGCGTGACGTTGCAGATCGAATCGAGGAATTCGCGGTCGTGCGAAATCACGACGAGCGTGCCGGGGTAGCGATGCAGCCAGTCTTCGAGCCAGACGATCGCGTCGAGGTCGAGGTGGTTCGTCGGTTCGTCGAGCAGCAGCAGGTCGGAGCGGCACATCAGCGCTTGCGCGAGGTTCAGGCGCATGCGCCAGCCGCCGGAGAAGCTCGCGACGGATTCGCGCGTTTGCGCGAGCGTGAAGCCCAGGCCGAGCAGCAGCGCTTCGGCGCGGGCCGGCGCGGTGTAGCCGTCGGCATCGGCGAATGCCGCGTGCGCGTCGGCTTCGGCGGCGCCGTCATGCGCGGCCGACGCGGCGGCGATGCGTGCCTCGATCTCGCGTAGCGCGGTATCGCCGTCGAGCGTGTAGTCGAGCGCCGAGCGGTCGACCGCGGGCGTTTCCTGCGACACGTGGGCGATCCGCCACGACGGCGGCATCGAGAAATCGCCTCCGTCGGAATGCAGCTCGCCGCGCAGGACGGAAAACAGCGTCGACTTGCCGGCGCCGTTCGCGCCGATCAGGCCGGCTTTCTCGCCGGGATTGAGCACGAACGAGGTCGACTCGAACAGCGGCTTGGTGCCGCGCGCAAGGCTGAACTGATTGAAACGGATCACGGCGGAAATGACTGGCCAAAACCGCTATTCTAGACCGCGCGCCGGTTGCGCCGGGCATCGGCCGTTCGGCGGATGCCGCAACGGCGCAATTTCGCCTAGACTCCACGTCGATCGGTTTCGTAAAAGGAGTGCCCGATGTCTACCCTGTATTCGTTCAGCGCAGAGACGCTCGCCGGTGCGCCGGTATCGCTCGACGCGTATCGCGGCAAGGTGCTGCTGATCGTCAATACCGCGAGCGAGTGCGGTTTCACGCCGCAGTACGCGGGTCTGCAGAAGCTGTACGACCAGTACGCGGCGCGTGGTTTCTTCGTGCTCGGCTTCCCGTGCAACCAGTTCGGCAAGCAGGAGCCGGGCGACGCCGCGCAGATCGGTGCATTCTGCGAGCGCAACTACGGCGTCACGTTTCCGATGTTCGCGAAGATCGACGTGAAGGGCGACCATGCGCATCCGCTGTATCGCTACCTGACCGACGAGGCGCCCGGCATTCTCGGCCTCAAGGCGATCAAGTGGAATTTCACGAAATTCCTGATCGACCGCGAAGGGCGCATCGTCAAGCGCTACGCGCCGTCCACCAAGCCCGATGAAATCGCAGCGGACATCGACAAGCTGCTGTGACGGCGATGCGCGGCGTGGGCCGCGCCGGTGCAGATCGTGCGTGTGCCGCCGTTACAGGATCGGGGCGAACAACCGCGCGACGTGCATCGCGATGCGCCGCCAGGCAGGTGAGTGCCGGTATTCGTCCGCATCCACCTCGTACGCCTGCGCGAAGTCGGCATCGAGCATCGTCTCGACTTCGCCGGCGAACGCGCGATCGACGGTCATGACCATGACCTCGAAATTGAGGCGGAACGAACGGTTATCGAGATTCGCGCTGCCGACCGCCGCCGCGATGCGGTCGATCAGCACGACCTTCTGGTGCAGGAAGCCGGGCCGGTAGCGGAACACCTTCACGCCCGCATCGACGAGGTCGCGCGCATAAAGCTTGGACGCCTCGAACACGACGTAGTGATCGCGCCGGCTCGGAATCAGGATGCGTACGTCGACGCCGCGCATCACGGCGAGTTTTAGCGCGGAGACCACGGCTTCGTCGGGAACGAGGTACGGCGTGGTGATCCAGACCCGCTCGCGGGCGGCGTTGATCGATTCGACGAAGAACAGCGAGCCGGTTTCCTGCTTGTCGGCCGGCCCCATCGGCACCGCGAGGCAATGCATGCCGTCGCCGGGCTGCGCGGGCGGCGGCAGCGCGATGGGCGGCAGTTTCTGCGTCGCCCAGTGCCAGTCTTCGGCGAACACGTACTGGATGCTCGCCACCACGGGGCCGCGGATCTCGATGTGGGTGTCGCGCCATGGCGACAGGCGCGGCTTCGCGCCGAGATATTCGACACCGACGTTGTGGCCGCCGACGAACGCGCGATTGCCGTCGACGACGACGATCTTGCGATGGTTGCGGAAGTTCAGCTGGAAGCGGTTGACGAATTTCCGGTTGGTCGCGAACGGATGGACTTCCACACCGCCCCGGCGCAATGCGTCGACGTAGCTGTGCGGCAGGTCGAAGCTGCCGATGCTGTCGTACAGCAGGCAGCAGCGTACGCCGGCGGCCGCGCGCGCGAGCAGCGAGTCGCGCAGCATCCGGCCGAGCGCATCGTCGCGCACGATGAAGAACTGGACGAGCACGTAGTCGCGTGCGGCGTCGATCGCCGACAGGATGGCGGAGAACGTCGCGTCGCCGTTGACCAGCGTGCGTACCGAATTGCCGCCGAGGAACGGCATGCCGCCGAGCCGCGTGAGCGCGAGCACGGCAGCCTGCCCCAGCGCGTCGGCGGCCGGCCCGTCGGTCGCATCGGTCGCGCGCCACGGCGCACGCGGTGTGTGTGTGCGCAACATTTCCAGCTCGTGGCGCCGGGCGTCGACGTAGCCGGAGAATTTGCTGCGGCCGAGGAACAGGTATGGAACGAGCGTCAGGTACGGCATGGCCGTGAGCGAGACGGCCCACGCGATCGCGCCTTGCGACGTGCGCGTGTTCATGATCGCGTGGCACGCCGCAACGATCCCGAGCACATGGATGGTCAGGATCAGGGTGCCGAGATGTAGCCAGTCGAGGGTCATGGGCGCGTAAAGGACTCCCGAGCGGACTCCCGAGGGGGATTCCGCAGGTCGTGCGGCCGGGCGGCCGCCTACGCGCATCTTACCCAACCGTGCGGCGCAACGGTGTGCCGCACGGCGGGTGGGCCGGCAACGCTCAGGCCTTGCGCGGCAGATCGGACGCCTGGATCAGGAATACGGCGTCATCGCCCGCGCTGGTGGGCAGCCACGTGAGCTCGAGGCCGCCGAACGCCGCTTCGACGTGCTCGCGCTCGTTGCCGATCTCGACGACGAGCACGCCGTCGTCATGCAGCCAGCGGTGCGCTTCGGCGACGATGCGTCGCACGATGTCCATCCCGTCGTCGCCGCCGGCGAGCGCCATCTCGGGTTCGTGCCGATATTCGGGCGGCAGCGCGGCCATCGACGCCGCGTTCACGTACGGCGGGTTCGTCAGGATCACGTCGTAGCGCGAGTCGGGATCGGTGCGGAACGCGGGCAGCGGTGCGTAGAGGTCGCCGCGGTGCAGCCCGATGCGGTCTTCGAGGCCGTAGTCGCGCACGTTGATTTCCGCGACTTCGAGCGCTTTGTCCGACAGGTCGACCGCGTCGATCTCGGCATTCGGGAACGCGCTTGCCGCGAGGATCGCGAGGCAGCCGGAGCCGGTGCACAGTTCGAGCACCGCGCCGACCTGCTCGGGATCGGCGACATACGGCTGCAGCCCGTCGTCGAGCAGTTCGCCGATGAACGAGCGCGGCACGATCACGCGTTCGTCGACGTAGAAGCGGTGGCCATGCATCCATGCTTCGTGCGTGAGGTACGCGGCCGGCACGCGGTCGGCCGCGCGTCGTTCGATCACCGCGAGCACGGCCGCGATTTCGTCGGGCAAGAGGCGCGCGTCCATGAACGGCTCGAGCGTGTCGAGCGGCAGGTCGAGCGTATGCAGCACGAGGTAGGCCGCTTCGTCGTACGCGTTGTCCGAACCGTGACCGAACGCGAGTTTTGCTTTCGAGAAGCGCGTGACCGCGTAGCGCAGCAGGTCGCGGACTGTGGCAAAAGGTGTCGTCATGCGAGGCTCCGTCAGGCGATCAGTTGTTCGAGCACGCGTCGGTACACGTTCTTCAGCGGGTCGACGAAGCGCACTTCGATGTGCTCGTCGATCTTGTGGATGCTGCCGTTCGGCGGGCCGAACTCGATCACCTGCGGGCAGATGCGCGCGATGAAGCGGCCGTCCGACGTGCCGCCCGTCGTCGACAGCTCGGCCGTGATGCCGGTCTCGGTGCGGATCGCGTTTTCGAGTGCGCCCGACAGTTCACCGCGCGGCGTGAGGAACGGCAGGCCGCTCACCGACCACTTCAGCGTGTATTCGAGGCCGTGCTTGTCGAGGATCGCGTGCACGCGGGCCTGCAGGCCTTCGACGGTGCTCGCGGTCGAGAAGCGGAAGTTGAACAGCAGGTCGGCGTGGCCGGGGATCACGTTGGTCGCGCCGGTGCCGGCGTGCAAGTTCGACACCTGCCAGGTGGTCGGCGGGAAGTATTCGTTGCCGGCGTCCCATTGCTCGGCGGCGAGCTCGGCGAGCGCCGGCGCGAGCAGGTGGATCGGATTCTTCGCGAGGTGCGGATACGCGATGTGGCCTTGCACGCCCTTGACGACCAGTTCGCCGGACATCGACCCGCGGCGGCCGTTCTTGACGACGTCGCCGAGCTCGGCCGTCGACGTCGGTTCGCCGACGATGCAGTAGTCGAGCCGTTCGCCGCGTGCCTGCAGCAGCTCGACGACCTTCACGGTGCCGTCGGTGGCCGGGCCTTCCTCGTCGCTCGTGATCAGGAACGCGATCGCGCCGCGGTGGTCCGGATGCGCCGCGACGAATTCCTCGGAGGCGACGACGAACGCCGCGAGCGACGTCTTCATGTCGGCCGCGCCGCGGCCGTACAGCTTGCCGTCGCGATGGGCAGGGACGAACGGCGGCGAGGTCCACTGTTCGAGCGGGCCGGTCGGCACGACGTCGGTGTGGCCCGCGAACGCGAGCAGCTTGCCGTCGAGGCCGTCGGTGCCGCGCTTGACGGCCCACAGGTTGGTCACGCCGTGCGACGCGATGGTCTCGCATTCGAAGCCGAGCGCGGCGAGGCGCTCGGTCATGATCTGCTGGCAGTGCTGGTCGTCGGGCGTCACGGACGCGCGGGCGATCAGCTGTTCGGTAAGGGCTAGGGTGGCGGACATGGTTCGGACCACTTTCGATAAAAAATGCCGGCGCGGTGGCCGGCAGCGACAGGGCGGCGCCCGTGGGCGCAGCGCGGGCAACCCTATGCGGCAAACAGCGCCGCGTATTGATCGGCCACGAAGCCGAGCGATTTCACGCGGCCGTTGACGACGAGCACGGGGCGCTTGATGACCGACGGCTTGTGGATCATCAGCGCGACCGCGCCGGTCTTCGTTTCGGCAGCCGCCTTCATCGCGTCGTCGAGGCCGCGCCACGTGGTGCCGCGCTTGTTCACGAGCGCGTCGAGCGACACGTCCTTCAGCCAGTCTTCGATCAGCGGCGCGCTGACGCCGAGCTTCTTGAAATCGTGGAACTCGAATTCGACGCCGTGATCGTCGAGCCACACGCGGGCCTTCTTCACGGTGTCGCAGTTCGGAATACCGTAGACGACCACGGTGTGCGGCTTTGCCATCAGTCGCCTCGCAGCAGCTCGTTCAGGCCGACCTTCGCACGCGTCTTCGCGTCGACCTTCTTGACGATCACCGCGCAGTACAGGCTGTGCGAACCGTCCTTCGACGGCAGGTTGCCTGCGACGACGACCGAGCCGGCCGGGATGCGGCCGTAGCTGACTTCGCCCGTCTCGCGATCGTAGATCTTCGTGCTCTGGCCGAGGTACACACCCATCGAGATCACCGAGTTTTCCTCGACGATCACGCCTTCGACGACTTCCGAGCGCGCGCCGATGAAGCAGTTGTCTTCGATGATGACCGGATTCGCCTGCAGCGGCTCGAGCACGCCGCCGATGCCGACGCCGCCCGACAGGTGCACGTTCTTGCCGATCTGCGCGCACGAACCGACCGTGGCCCACGTGTCGACCATCGTGCCTTCGTCGACGTACGCGCCGATGTTGGTGTACGACGGCATCAGCACGACGTTCTTCGCGATGAACGAGCCGCGGCGCGCGATGGCCGGCGGGACGACGCGGAAGCCGCCCGCGGCGAAGTCTTCGGCCGTGTAGTTCGCGAACTTCGACGGCACCTTGTCGTAGAACTGCGAGTAGCCGCCGGCCGGCATCGGCGCGTTGTCTTCCAGGCGGAACGACAGCAGCACGGCCTTCTTCAGCCACTGGTGGACCGTCCAGTTGCCGTCGATTTTCTCGGCGACGCGCAGTGCACCCTTGTCGAGTTGCTCGATCGCGTGAGCGACGGCTTCGCGGACGTCCGCGGGCGCGGCCTTCGGCGACAGCTCGGCGCGGTTTTCCCAGGCGGTATCGATGATTTGCTGAAGTTGTTGCGACATGTTCGTTTTCGCAGGAGATGGATGGAATTGATCGGGATGGACGTCTTACCGCGCGAGAGCGCGGCAGAAATCGACGATGCGTTGCGCGCCCTCGACGCATTCGGGGGTGCCCGCGACGAGCGCGATCCGGATGAAATCGCGGCCCGGGTTCGTGCCGTGCGCATCGCGCGCCAGGTACGAGCCGGGCAGAACCGTCACATTATAGTCGGCGTACAGGCGGCGGGCGAACTCGGTGTCCGACAGGCCGGTGCGCGACACGTTGGCCCACAGGTAGAACGCGGCGTCGGGCAGCTTCACGTCGATCACGTCGGCGAGCATCGGCGTGACCGTGTTGAACTTCTGCAGGTACAGCGCGCGGTTCTCGCGCACGTGCGCCTCGTCGTTCCATGCGGCGATGCTCGCGTGCTGCCAGACCGGCGACAGCGCGGCGCCGTGGTACGTGCGGTACAGCAGGAATTTCTTGAGCAGCGCGGCGTCGCCGGCGACGAAGCCCGAGCGCATGCCCGGCACGTTCGAGCGCTTCGACAGGCTGGAGAGCATCACGAGCCGCTCGAAGCCGCGGCCGAGGCGGTGCGCGGCCTCAAGGCCGCCGAGCGGCGGCGCCGCTTCGTCGAAATAGATCTCGGAATAGCACTCGTCGGACGCGATCACGAAACCGTGGCGGTCCGACAGCGCGAACAGCTCGCGCCAGTCGTCGAGCGTCAGCACGGCACCCGTCGGGTTGCCGGGCGAGCACACGTACAGCAGCTGCGTGCGCGCCCACACGTCGTCGGGCACGGCCGCGTAGTCGCACGCGAAGTTGCGGGCCGGGTCGCTGTTCGCGAAATAGGGTTCGGCACCGGCGAGCAGTGCCGCGCCTTCGTAAATTTGATAGAAAGGATTCGGACAGAGTACGATCGCCTTCTTGCCGTCTGCGGACGGCCGTGCATCGATCACCGTCTGCGCGAGCGAGAACAGCGCTTCGCGCGAGCCCGACACCGGCAGCACCTGCGTGGCCGGATCGATCGCCGGCAACCCGTAGCGGCGCTCGAGCCAGTGCGCGATCGACGTGCGCAGCGCGTCCGAGCCGGCCGTGGCCGGGTACGACGCGAGCCCGTCGAGCGCGGCCACCACGGCGTCGCGGATCAGCGCCGGCGTCGCGTGTTTGGGCTCGCCGATGCCGAAGCTGATCGGTTTGAGGTCGCCGGAAGGCGTCACGTCCTTGAACAGGGCGCGCAGCTTTTCGAAGGGATAGGGCTGGAGCGAGTCGAGTCGAGGGTTCACGGGCGAAGCGGCCATCGCGGCCGGTTGGAGCGAAAGAAGCGGCGGGCGCGCCGCGCGGCTGCGAACGGGCGCCGGGGCGCGCGGCTCGCAGCGGACGATTATAGCGTGACGCAATGCGGTCACGGCCTGCCGGAGCGGCGGCCGGGCCGGTCGAATAAAGGGTATCGAACCAAATGAACAACGCGGTACGCGGCAGCCTGCCGACGCTGGCCATCCTGATCGGCGCGTCGGTATGGGGCCTGATCTGGTATCCGCTGCGGATTCTCGCGTCGCTCGGCGTGACGGGCACGCTGGCCAGCGCGCTGACGAGCCTCGTCGCCTTCCTGTTCGTGATCGTCGCGCGGCACCGCACGATCGCGACGCTGCGCTGGCACTGGGTGCTGCCGGGCATCGCGGTGACGGCCGGCGTGACGAATCTCGGGTTCGTATGGGGCACGATCCACGGCGAGGTGCTGCGCGTGATGCTGCTGTTCTACCTGACGCCGGCCTGGACCGCGATCTACGCGCACTTCCTGCTGCGCGAGCGGCTGACCTGGGCCGGCGCGGGGCTCGCGGCGCTGTCGATCGGCGGCGCGATGCTGATGCTGTGGTCGCCGGCGCTCGGCTTGCCGCTGCCGGCCAACCCGGCCGAATGGGCTGGTCTCGCGGCCGGGCTGAGCTTCGCGATGAGCAACGTGCTGGTGATCAAGGCGAGCCGCGAGCTGCCCGACATGCGCGCGGAAATGCGCACCGCGACGCTGTTCGGCGGCGCGGCCGTGTTCGGCGCGATCGCGTCGCTGTTCGAAGGGCTGCCGGCCGCGCCGGCGAGCGGCCAACTGGGCGTGGCCGCACTGATCATCGCGGCGATCGGCGTGACGATGGCGTCGAACAACCTGCTCGTGCAGTACGGTCTCGCGCGCGTGCCGGCGAACCGCGCGTCGATCATCATGCTGTTCGAGATCGTGATCACCGCGCTGTCGGCGTGGGTGTTCGCGAATGAGTTGCCGAGCGCGCGCGAGTGGGCGGGCGGCGCGTGCATCGTGCTCGCGACGTTGCTGTCGAGTCGGGTCCATCGTGCCGCGCCGGCACCGGACAAACCCGGCGACGGTCGGGACGGCGCACGCGCGATGGTATGATGGAAGCCGTTTGCGGGGCCCAACGCTGGATGCGCGCGGCCCCGTTTTTGAATTCCGGGGCGCGTGGCGCGCAGGGGCTCTCCGGCCCTGCGCCGTGCGGCCCCGTCCGTTTCACACCTTCTTCACATCCGATACCGCCGTGCGTCTGAGCTCGATCAAACTCGCTGGCTTCAAATCCTTCGTCGATCCCACGCATTTCCAGGTTCCGGGCCAGCTTGTCGGCGTGGTCGGCCCGAACGGATGCGGCAAGTCCAACATCATCGATGCCGTGCGCTGGGTGCTCGGCGAGTCGCGCGCCTCCGAGCTGCGCGGCGAATCGATGCAGGACGTGATCTTCAACGGTTCGACCGCCCGCAAGCCCGGCAGCCGGGCCAGCGTCGAACTGATCTTCGACAACTCCGACGGCCGCGCGGCCGGGCAGTGGGGCCAGTACGGCGAAATCGCCGTCAAGCGCGTGCTGACGCGCGACGGCACGTCGAGCTACTACATCAACAACCTGCCGGCGCGCCGCCGCGATATCCAGGACATCTTCCTCGGTACCGGCCTCGGGCCGCGTGCATACGCGATCATCGGGCAGGGCATGATCGCGCGGATCATCGAGGCGAAGCCGGAAGAGCTGCGCGTGTTCCTCGAGGAAGCCGCCGGCGTGTCGAAGTACAAGGAACGTCGCCGCGAAACCGAGAACCGCCTGCACGACACGCGCGAGAACCTGACGCGCGTCGAGGACATCGTGCGCGAACTCGGCGCGAACCTCGAAAAGCTCGAGGCGCAGGCGGTGGTCGCGACCAAGTACAAGGAACTCGTCGCCGACGGCGAGGAGAAGCAGCGCCTGTTGTGGCTGCTGCGCAAGAACGAGGCCGCCGGCGAGCAGCAGAAGCAGCAGCGCGCGATCGAACAGGCGCAGATCGACCTCGAGGCGCAGACGGCGAAACTGCGCGAAGTCGAGGCGCAGCTCGAGACGCTGCGCGTCGCGCACTATTCGGCGAGCGACGCGATGCAGGGCGCGCAGGGTGCGCTCTACGAGGCGAACGCCGAGGTGAGCCGCCTCGAAGCCGAGATCAAGTTCATCGTCGAATCGCGTAATCGCGTGCAGGCGCAGATCGCCGCGCTGAACGCGCAGCGCGAGCAGTGGCGCGCGCAGGCCGAGAAGTCGCAGGACGAGCTCGAGGAAGCCGAAGAGGCGCGCGCGATGGCCGACGAGAAGGCCGCGCTCGCCGAAGACAACGCGGCCGCGAAGCACGATGCGCTGCCGGCGCTCGAAGCGAAGTGGCGCGACGCGCAGGCGCAGCTCAACGACGAGCGCGCGCGGATCGCGCAGACGGAGCAGTCGCTGAAGCTCGAGGCCGCGCACCAGCGCAACGCCGATCAGCAGCTCCAGCAGCTTCAGCAGCGTCACGAGCGCCTGAAGAGCGAAGCGGGCGGGCTCGACGCGCCGGACGAAACGCAGCTCGAAGAGCTGCGCATGCAGCTGGCCGAGCAGGAAGAGATTCTCGCTGAAGCGCAGGCGCGCCTCGCCGACGCGCAGGAAACGGTGCCGCGCCTCGACGGCGAGCGCCGCGCCGCGCAGGAGCGCGTGCAGGCCGAAGCCGCGCAGATCCACCAGCTCGAAGCGCGCCTCGCCGCGCTGAAGCAGTTGCAGGAAAACGTGCAGACTGAAGGCAAGATCCAGCCGTGGCTCGACAAGCACGAGCTCGGCGCGCTGCCGCGTCTGTGGAAGAAGCTGCACGTCGAGGCCGGCTGGGAAGCGGCGCTCGAGGCCGTGCTGCGCGAGCGTCTCGCCGCGCTCGAAGTATCGAATCTCGACTGGGTGAAGGCATTCGCGACCGATGCGCCGCCCGCGAAGCTCGCGTTCTACGCGCCGCCCGCGGCCGGCGAGCCGCTCGCCGCGGTGGCCGGGCTGCGGCCGGTGCTGTCGCTCGTGCGCATCGACGACGCAGGCATCCGCGCGGTGCTGAACGACTGGCTCGGCAACGTGTACGTGGCCGACGACGTCGCGCAGGCGCTCGCGACGCGCACGCAGTTGCCGGCAGGCGGCGCGTTCGTCGTCAAGGCCGGCCATATCGTCACGCGCGTCGGCGTGCAGCTGTACGCCGCCGATTCGGAGCAGGCCGGGATGCTGGCCCGCCAGCAGGAAATCGAAAACCTGGCGCGCCAGGTGCGGGCGCAGGCGCTGCTCGCCGACGAGGCGCGCACGGCTGCCGTGCGGGCGGAAGCCGCACACACGCAGGCCACGCAGGCGCTTGGCGACGTGCGCGCGCAGGCCGAACGCGCGACGCAGCGCGTGCATGCGCTGCAGATGGACGTGCTCAAGCTCGCCCAGGCGCACGAACGCTATACGCAGCGCAGCACGCAGATCCGCGAGGAACTCGAGGAAATCGGCGCGCAGATCGAGGAGCAGCGTGCATTGCGCGCGGAGTCGGAAGCGAATTTCGAGCGCTTCGACGGCGAGCTCGCCGAACTGCAGGCGCGCTTCGAGGACGACCAGCTCGCGTTCGAGTCGCTCGACGAATCGCTGACGCAGGCGCGTCAGGAAGCGCGCGACCTGGAGCGCGGCGCGAACGACGCGCGCTTCGCCGCCCGCAACGCGGTGACCCGGATCGACGAGCTCAAGCGCACGATCCAGGTCGCGCACGAGCAGAGCGAGCGCGTCGCCGCGTCGCTGGAAGACGCGCGCGCCGAACTCGAGACGATCAACGAGCAAACCGCGCACACGGGCCTGCAGGACGCGCTCGAAATTCGCGCGGCGAAGGAAGAAGCGCTGCAGGCCGCGCGGATCGAGCTCGACGACCTGACCGCGAAGCTGCGCGCGTCGGACGAGCAACGGCTCGTCGCCGAGCGTTCGCTGCAACCGCTGCGCGACCGCATCACCGAACTGCAGCTGAAGGAGCAGGCCGCGCGCCTGGCCGTCGAGCAGTTCGCCGAGCAGCTCGCAGCCGCCGAGGTCGACGAAACCGCGCTGGCCGCGAAGCTGACGCCGGATCTCAAGCCGTCGTACCTGCAGGGCGAAGTCACGCGCCTGAACAACGCGATCAACGCGCTCGGCCCGGTGAACATGGCCGCGCTCGACGAGCTGAAGGCCGCGAGCGAGCGCAAGGTGTTCCTCGACGCGCAATCGGCCGACCTGATCGACGCGATCACGACGCTCGAGGACGCGATCCACAAGATCGACCAGGAAACCCGCACGCTGCTGCAGGGCACCTTCGACGAGGTCAACCGTCATTTCAGCGACCTGTTCCCGCGCCTGTTCGGCGGCGGCCAGGCGAAGCTGATCATGACGGGCGACGAGATTCTCGATGCCGGCGTGCAGGTGATGGCGCAGCCGCCGGGCAAGAAGAACGCGACGATTCACCTGCTGTCGGGCGGCGAGAAGGCGCTGACCGCGACCGCGCTCGTGTTCGCGATGTTCCAGTTGAACCCGGCGCCGTTCTGTCTGCTCGACGAGGTCGACGCGCCGCTGGACGATGCGAACACCGAGCGTTTCGCGAATCTCGTGCGCGCGATGTCGGACAAGACGCAGTTCCTGTTCATCTCGCACAACAAGATCGCGATGGAAATGGCGCAGCAGCTGATCGGCGTGACGATGCAGGAGCAGGGCGTGTCGCGGATCGTGGCGGTGGACATGGAAACCGCCGCGGGTTTTGCCCAGAATTGACGTTTGACGAAACCGGACCGCGTTCGCGCGGCGCACGAGCGCCCGTTCGCGGTCCCGACGAAAAAGAATTGCTGATGGAGCGTGCATGGACGAGTTGACACTCGGTTTGATCGGCGCGGGCGCTGTCGTGGTGGGCGGCGTCGTGGTCTACAACGCATGGCAGGGCGCGAAAGTGCGGCGCAGGATGCCGCGCCCGATGCCGGAGGAAGCGGCCGAGGCGATGAACCGCCCCGAGCGCGACGAAGAGTTGCCGTTCATCGAACCGGTGCGTCAGCCGGTGCGCCGCGAGCCCGCGGCACCGGTCGCGGCGGCGCCGGCGGCTGCGGCCGACGCCGCGCGCGTCGAGCCGACGTTCGGCGGGGCCGGGAGCGGCGCGGCGCCGGCCGATACGCCGGCCGACCTGCAGGCCGAGGCGACGGGCGTCGACACGTCGGCCGAATCGACCGAACCGGTTGCCGGTGAAGAAGCCGTGCCCGCCGCCGCACACGAAGCGGCGGCCGAACAGGCCGAGCCGACCGAACCGGTGATGCCGGCCGCGACGACGGTCTCGTCGGCGCCGCCTGCGATCGTCGACCGCCGGATCGACTGCATCGTGCCGATCCGCCTCAACGGTCCGCTGCCGGGCGACAAGATCCTGCCGGTCGCGCAGCGGCTGCGCCGCGCGGGCAGCAAGCCCGTGCACATCGAAGGCAAGCCGGAAGGCGGCCAGTGGGAACTGCTGCAGAACGGCGTGCGCTACGAAGAACTGCGCGCGGCCGCCCAGCTCGCGAACCGCAGCGGCGCGCTGAACGAGCTCGAATTCTCCGAATTCGTGACGGGCGTCCAGCAGTTCGCGGACGCGATCGACGGCGCGCCGGAATTCCCGGACATGATGGAAACGGTCGCGATGGCGCGCGAGCTCGACGCGTTTGCCGCGCAGTGCGACGCGCAACTGTCGATCAACGTGATGTCGGACGGTGCGCCGTGGTCGGCGAACTACGTGCAGGCGGTCGCGTCGCAGGACGGGCTGCTGCTGTCGCGCGACGGCACGCGCTTCGTGAAGCTCGACGCGAAGCAGAACCCGGTATTCATGCTGCAGTTCGGGGATACCAACTTCCTGCGCGACGACCTGACGTACAAGGGCGGCAACATGATCACGCTGGTGCTCGACGTGCCGGTGGCGGAAGAGGACATCCTGCCGTTCCGGCTGATGTGCGATTACGCGAAGTCGCTGTCCGAGCGGATCGGCGCACGCGTCGTCGACGATTCGCGCCGGCCGCTGCCGGAGTCGACGCTGGTCGCGATCGACCAGCAACTGATGAAGCTGTACGCGAAGCTCGAGGAAGCCGGCATCCCGGCCGGTTCGCCGATCACGCGCCGCCTATTCAGCCAGTAACGCGGTGGCGCGGGCGACGGTCGTGGGCGCCGTCGTCCGTCGCTGCGGCGCGCACCGTTTCGTGTGCGCTGCAGCACGTCATCCGGCCCGCATTGCGTGCCCCGCTGTGGCGTCAAACTGAGATAATCGGGTATCCGATTTTTCCCAGAACGACTCTGCCGCCAGCATGGCCCGAACCCAAGCCGAACCGCCAGCCAGCCAGCCCGACGCGCGCGCCGCGTGGCTGCGCGACCAACTCGAGCGGGCGAACTACGCCTATTACGTGCTCGACCAGCCGGATCTGCCCGACGCCGAATACGACCGGCTGTTCCGCGAGCTGCAGCAGCTCGAAACCGACCATCCCGAACTCGTGACACCCGATTCGCCGACGCAGCGTGTCGGCGGCGAAGCGGCCGGCGGTTTCACGCCGGTCGTCCACGATGCGCCGATGCTATCGCTGAACAACGGCTTTGCCGACGAGGACATCGTCGCGTTCGACAAGCGCGTCGCCGACGCGCTCGCCAAGACGACCGATCTCGCCGGCTCGGTGACCGACCCCGTCGAATATGCGTGCGAACTGAAGTTCGACGGCCTGGCGATCTCGCTGCGCTACGAGCAAGGCGTGTTCGTGCAGGCCGCGACGCGCGGCGACGGGACGACGGGCGAGGACGTGACCGAGAACGTGCGCACGATCCGCTCGATTCCGCTGAAGCTGAAGGGCAAGCACGTGCCGGCGGTGCTCGACGTACGCGGCGAGGTGCTGATGTTCAAGCGCGATTTCGCACGCCTGAACGAACGCCAGCGCGCGGCCGAGCAGCGCGAATTCGCGAACCCGCGCAACGCGGCGGCCGGCAGCCTGCGCCAGCTCGACTCGAAGATCACCGCGCAGCGGCCGCTGTCGTTCTTCGCGTACGGGATCGGCGTGCTCGACGGGATGCCGATGCCCGACACGCACAGCGCGCTGCTCGACTGGTACGAGTCGCTCGGCCTGCCGGTGAATCGCGAGCGCGCGGTCGTGCACGGCGCCGAAGGCTTGCTCGACTTCTTCCGCAAGGTCGGCGAGAAGCGCGAGTCGCTGCCGTACGACATCGACGGCGTCGTCTACAAGGTCAACCGGCGCGACGAGCAGGAGCGGCTCGGCTTCGTGTCGCGTGCGCCGCGCTTCGCGCTCGCGCACAAGTTCCCCGCGCAGGAAGCGCTGACGAAGCTCGTCGCGATCGACGTGCAGGTCGGCCGCACCGGTGCGATCACGCCGGTCGCGCGTCTCGAGCCGGTGTTCGTCGGCGGCGCGACCGTGACCAATGCGACGCTGCACAACGAGGACGAGGTGCGCCGCAAGGACATCCGGATCGGCGACACCGTGATCGTGCGCCGCGCGGGCGACGTGATTCCGGAAGTCGTCGGCGCGCTGCTCGACCGGCGCCCGGCGGATGCGGCCGAATTCGTGATGCCGACCGAATGCCCGGTGTGCGGCTCGAAGATCGAGCGCCTGCCGGACGAGGCGATCGCGCGCTGCACGGGCGGGCTGTTCTGCCCGGCGCAGCGCAAGCAGGCGCTGTGGCATTTCGCGCAACGCCGCGCGCTCGACATCGACGGCCTCGGCGAGAAGATCATCGACCAGCTCGTCGAGCTGAATCTCGTGCGCACGCCGGCCGACCTGTTCAATCTGGGCTTCGCGACGCTGGCCGAACTCGACCGGTTCGCCGAGAAGTCCGCGCAGAACCTGATCGATTCGCTCGAGAAGGCCAAGCATACGACGCTCGCGCGCTTCATCTACGGGCTCGGTATCCGCCATGTCGGCGAATCGACCGCGAAGGATCTCGCGAAGCATTTCGGCTCGCTGACGCCGATCATGGACGCGTCGATCGAGGAACTACTCGAAGTCAACGACGTCGGGCCGATCGTGGCCGAGTCGATTCACCAGTTCTTCGCGGAGGAACACAACCGGACCGTGATCGAGCAGTTGCGCGCGCCGGGCAAGGTCACGTGGCCGGAAGGGCCGCCCGCGCCGAAGGCGCCGCAGGGCGTGCTGGCCGGCAAGACGGTCGTGCTGACGGGCACGCTGCCGAATCTCACGCGCGATGCGGCGAAGGAGATGCTCGAAGCGGCCGGCGCCAAGGTGGCCGGCTCGGTATCGAAGAAGACGGATTACGTGGTCGCGGGCGCCGAAGCCGGCAGCAAGCTCGCGAAGGCCGAGGAACTCGGCATCCCCGTGCTGGACGAAGACGGTCTGCACCAACTCCTGGAGGGCAATACGCCATGATTCGCGAGATCCTGAAGATGGGCGATCCGCGCCTGCTCGAAATCGCCCAGCCGGTCGAGCGGTTCGATACACCCGAGCTGCACGAGATCGTCGCGGACATGTTCGAGACGATGCACCACGCGAACGGCGCGGGGCTCGCCGCGCCGCAGATCGGCATCGGGCTGCAGATCATCATCTTCGGCTTCGGCAACAACAACCGCTACCCGGATGCGCCGCCGGTGCCGGAGACCGTGCTGATCAACCCGAAGGTCGAGTACCTGCCGCCGGAGATGGAGGAGGGCTGGGAAGGCTGCCTGTCGGTGCCGGGCATGCGCGGCGTCGTCAGCCGTTACGCGAAGGTGCGCTACAGCGGCTTCGACCAGTTCGGCCAGAAGATCGATCGCGTCGCCGAGGGGTTCCATGCGCGTGTGGTCCAGCATGAGTACGATCACCTGATCGGCAAGCTGTATCCGATGCGGATCACCGATTTCACGCGCTTCGGTTTCACCGAGGTGCTGTTCCCCGGGCTCGATCCGGCCGACGACGACTGATCGTCCGCGCTTCTGCGAAAAAGAAAAAGCCCGCTTGAGCGGGCTTTTTCATTGGATCGCGCACCGGGTGCGCCTGAGGTCAGAACGTCTCGTCGGCGGACAGATAGCGCCATTGGCCTTGCGGTAGCGCGCCGAGCATCACGCGCCCCATGCGCACGCGTTTCAGGCCGATCACGTCGAGGCCGACCAGTTCGCACATGCGGCGGATCTGGCGCTTCTTGCCTTCACGCAGCACGAAGCGCAACTGCTCGCCGTTCTGCCAGCTCACCAGCGCGGGCTTCAGCGCGACGCCGTCGAGCTCGAGGCCGTGGCGCAGCTTCGCGAGCGATTCCGCCGGGAAGTGCTGGTCGATGTCGATCAGTCGTTCGCCGAAGCGCACGCGCACCAGGTATTCCTTGTCGATGTCCGACTGTTCGCCGATCAACTGCTTCGCGATCACGCCGTTTTGCGTCAGCACGAGCAGGCCGGTGGAGTCGATGTCGAGACGGCCGGCCGGTGCGAGTGCATGCAGGTGCTGCGGCGAGAAGCGCACCGGCGAATGGTCGCCGCTCCAGCGGTTCGCGCGCGTGATCAGCACGGCCGCCGGCTCGTAGCCGTCTTCCGCCTGACCCGACACGTAGCCGACCGGCTTGTGCAGCAGGATCGTCACTTGCGCGGCCTGCGCGGCGCTCGCACGCTCGTCGATCTCGATCTTCTGGTCGGCGCGCACCTTGGTGCCGAGCGTGTCGATGCGTTCGCCGTCGACGAGCACCCAGCCCTTTTCGATCCATTCGTCGGCTTCGCGGCGCGAGCACATGCCGAGTTCGGACATCCGCTTCGACAGGCGCATCAGGCCCGTTTCGTCGCCGTAGTCGACGTCGGCCGCCGCGCGCTTGACGGGTTGCGCGGTCTTCACCGCGCCGAACGAACGGCGCTCGCCGTCGCGCGCGGGGCGGGCCGGACGGTCGCCGAAGCTGCGCTTCGCGCCATCGCCGGCGGGCTTGTCGCGGTAGGACGGGCGCTTGCTGTCGTCACCGCCTGCTGCGCGGCGCGGACGTGCATCGTCGTCGCTGCGGCGCGGCGGACGATCGGACGACGTGCGGCGGTCGCCGAAGCTGCGCTTTGCGCCTTCGCCGGATGCGTTGTCGCGATAGGACGGGCGCTTGCCTTCATCAGTGCCCGCGCGGCGCGGACGTGCATCGTCATCACGGCGCGGCGGACGATCGGACGACGTGCGGCGGTCGCCGAAGCTGCGTTTTGCGCCTTCGCCGGATGCGTTGTCGCGATAGGACGGGCGCTTGCCTTCATCAGTGCCCGCGCGGCGCGGACGTGCATCGTCATCACGGCGCGGCGGACGATCGGACGACGGACGGCGGTCGCCGAAGCTGCGCTTCGCGCCTTCGCCGGATGCGTTGTCACGATAGGACGGGCGCTTGCCTTCATCGGCGCCCGTGCGACGCGGACGCGCATCGTCGTCACGGCGCGGCGGACGGTCGGACGCCGTGCGACGGTCGCCGAAGCTGCGCTTCGCACCTTCACCGGCTGCATTGTCGCGATACGACGGGCGCTTGCCTTCGTCGGCACCTGCGCGGCGCGGACGTGCATCGTCATCACGGCGCGGCGGACGATCGGACGACGTGCGGCGGTCGCCGAAGCTGCGCTTCGCGCCTTCGCCGGATGCGTTATCGCGATAGGGCGCGCGCGTGCTGCCTTCGCCACTCGCGCGACGCGGACGTGCATCGTCATCGCGGCGAGCCGGACGATCGGACGATGTGCGTCGATCGCCAAAACTGCGCTTCGCACCTTCACCGGCCGCGTTCTCGCGATACGGCGCGCGCGCGCCACGCTCGGCACCGCCGTCACGCGGTGCGCGCTTGGCCGGTGCGCGATCCGCGCCCGGACGCTCGGCGCCGGCCGCACCGCGCGGCTTGAACGAGCGCTCGCCGGTGGCGGCGGCCGCAGCGGGCGCCTTCTTCGGGCGGGTCGGCTTGTCCCCCGCGGGCGGCGCGGCGGGGCGCACCGCCTTGCGGGCGACGAGGCTGCCGGAGCGGACAGGGGCGCGAGTCGGCGACGCCGGCTTCGGATTCTTGACGGTTAATTTGGTGCGCATAAACGCTGGGATTCATTCAGACTGCGATCGCACGCAGCAATTCGGTTTCGAGCTGGATCTGCAGGCGGTTGTCGGACAGGCCGGCGCCCGCGAGCAGGAAGATGTCTTCGACGCGCTCGCCGAGCGTATTGATCCGCGCCGCATGGACGCCGATCCGATGTTCGGCGAGTACGCGCGCGATCGAATAGAGAAGGCCCGGCCGGTCGTTGGCGGACACGGACAGGATGTAGTACTGACCACGCTCGTCGGCCCGCAGGTCGACGCGCGGCGTGATCGGGAACGTCCGGGACAGCCTCGACAGGCGGCCCTTCGACGGTTCCGGCAGCGATGCGGTTTCGGCGAGCCGCGTCGCGAGCTGCTGCTCGACGAGATTCGCGATGTCGCGGTAACGCACGTCGCGTTCGGTCTGCGTGACGATGAAGTTGTCGAGCGCGTAGCCGTGCCGCGTCGTGCTGACGCGCGCATCGAGCACCGACAGCCCGTTGCGGTCGAAATACGCGCAGATGCCCGCGAACAGGTCGGGGCGATCCTTCACGTACACGAGCACCTGCAGCGCGTCGCCGATCGGCGACGGCCGCGCGCGGACGATCGCGGTTTCGGCGTTCACGTGCCGGTACAGCACGCGCGTCTGCCACGCGATGTCGGCCGCGTCGTGACGCAGGAAGAAGCCGACGTCGAGCTGATCCCACAGCGCGCGGTGCGCGTCGTCGGGCACGGTTTCCAGGCGCAGCAGCGCGAGCGCCTGCTCCTGTCGCGACTTCAGCTCCGAATGCGCGTCGGGGTTCGCGCCGCCGAGCACCGCGAGCGTGATGCGGTACAGATCCTCGAGCAGCTTGCCCTTCCACGTGTTCCACACCTTCGGGCTCGTGCCGCGGATATCGGCGACGGTCAGCAGGTAGAGGGCGGTGAGGTAGCGTTCGTTACCGACCACCTCGGCGAAGCGCTTGATGACTTCGGGGTCGCTCGTGTCCTGTTTCTGCGCGACCTGGCTCATCGTCAGGTGATGCTGGACGAGCCACACGATCAACGCCGCGTCGTCGCCGGCGATGCCGTGCTCACGGCAGAAGCGTCGCGCGTCGGCCATCCCGAGCGTCGAGTGATCGCCGCCGCGGCCCTTCGCGATGTCGTGGAACAGCGCCGCGACATACAGCACCCACGGGCGCTCGAAGTTGCCGATCAGCTGGCTGCAGAACGGGTATTCGTGCGCATGCTCGGCCACCGCGAAGCGGCGGATGTTGCGCAGCACCATCAGGATGTGCTGGTCGACCGTGTACACGTGGTACAGGTCGTGCTGCATCTGGCCGACGATACGGCGGAAATTCAGCAGATAGCGGCCGAGCACGCTCGTCTGGTTCATCAGCCGGAACGCGTGCGTGATGCCTTCGGGCTGCTGCAGGATGCGCATGAACGTGGCGCGGTTCTGCGGATCGCGGCGCCACGTGTTGTTCATGATTTCGCGCGAGTTGTACAGCGCACGCAGCGTGCGGGCGGACAGGCCCTTCACGCCGCGGGTCGTCTCGTACAGCAGGAACGCTTCGAGGATCGCGTCGGGATGGCGTTCGAACACGCCGTCGTCGACGATCTCGAGCATCCCCTGTTTCTCGACGAAGCGATCGGCCGACAGCACGCGCGTGATGCCGCTCGTCGCGGGGAACAGCTGCGCCTCGATGTTCTGGATCAGGATCGTCGCGAGCTGCGTGACGGCTTTGGCCGCCCAGTAGTAGCGGCGCATCAGCTGCTCGCTCGCGCGCTTGGCCTGCGTCGGCTGGTAGCCGAAGCTCTCGGCGGCCTGCGTCTGCAGGTCGAACACGAGCATGTCCTGGCGGCGCCCGGCGATCACGTGCAGCCGCGCGCGCAGCGTCTTCAGGAAGCCTTCGTTGCGGCGCAGCTCGCGCGCTTCGCGGTCGGTGATGAGGCCGCGCGTGTCGAGTTCGCGCCAGCTGCTGCCGAAGCCGGCGGCGCGCGCGATCCACAGGATCGTCTGCAGGTCGCGCAGCCCGCCGGGGCTTTCCTTCACGTTCGGTTCGAGGCTGTACGGCGTGTCCTGGAACTTCGCGTGGCGCTGGCGCATCTCGAGCACCTTCGCGGTGAAGAACGCGCGGGCGTCGAGCGCTTCGTGGTAGCGCACGGTGAAGCGCTCGAACAGCGCGGTGCTGCCGACGATGCGGCGCGCTTCCAGCAGCGAGGTCTGCACCGTGACGTCCTGCGACGCCTCCTCGATGCACTGCGCGACCGTGCGCACGCTGCTGCCGATCTCGAGGCCGAGATCCCACGCCATCCCGATGAAGCGCTCGATGCGCGCGTCGAGCGCCGCGTCGTGCGCATCCGGCAGCAGCACGAGGATGTCGACGTCGGAATAGGGCGCGAGCTCGCCGCGCCCGTAGCCGCCGACGGCGACGAGCGCGAGCGTCGCGGGCAGTCCGCATTCGTCCCACACGCGCTTCAATGCATCGTCGGTGAGTTTCGACAGCGCGTGCATCAGCGACGCGACGTTCGCCGCGTGGCGAAAGCGCTCCAGCATCTCCGTCTTGGCGGCCTTGAATTCGGCGCGCCGCGACAGCGCTTCGGGCGAGGGGGCAGCGTGAGCGCTCATGGGCGGCCGTTCAGGTGCGGAGTGGGGCGGGCTGGCGCGACGGCGCTCAGACGGCGGCGGCCGGTTGCGCGAACACGGGGCGCGCCGGCGTGCCGGCCGACACGGTCAGCACTTCGTAACCGGTTTCGGTGACGAGCACCGTGTGCTCCCACTGCGCGGACAGGCTGCGGTCGCGCGTCTTGACCGTCCACTGGTCGGGCATCGTGCGGATGTCGCGCTTGCCGGCGTTGATCATCGGCTCGATCGTGAAGATCATCCCGGCCTTCAGTTCGATGCCGGTGCCCGGGCGACCGTAGTGGACGACCTGCGGGTCCTCGTGGAACACCGTGCCGATGCCATGGCCGCAGTATTCGCGCACGACGCTGTAGCCCTGTGCCTCCGCGTGCTTCTGGATCGCGTAGCCGATGTCGCCGAGGTGCGCGCCGGGCTTGACCTGGTCGATGCCGAGCCACATGCATTCGTAGGTGGTCTGCACGAGGCGCTTCGCGAGGATCGAACCCTCGCCGACGATGAACATCCGGCTGGTGTCGCCGAAGTAGCCGTTCTTGATCACGGTGATGTCGATGTTCAGCGCGTCGCCGTTCTTGATCACCTTCTCGCCGGGAATGCCGTGGCAGATCACGTCGTTGACCGAAATGCAGGTGGCCTTCGGGTACGGCGGATAGCCGGGCGGCTGGTAGTTCAGCGGCGCGGGGATCGTGCCTTGCTCGTTGAGCATGAACTCGTGGCAGAGGCGGTCGAGTTCGGCGGTCGTGACGCCCGCGACGACGTGCGGCGTGATGAAGTCGAGCACTTCGCTCGCGAGACGGCAGGCGACGCGCATCTCCGCGATATCGTGTTCGTTTTTGAGCGTAATAGCCATCGAGGTATGCCTGGAATGCGGTGAATTGACGGATTATCGCACCTTATGGCGGGCCTCGCAGCCCCTGCCGGCCGCGCGGATGCGGGTTTTCGCGGATTGTCCGGCCCGCCGCCGCGCGGCAAGCGGAAGTGCCGCGCGACTTGAGAGCGGACAAATCCGCGTGCTATACTCTTTGGCTAAGTCGATATCCAAATTTGCCGTTGTGCCCCATTTCGGGGCGGCATCGCGGTGAAAGGCTTACGGCACGGGCGTTTTGCACGTGCCGAATCGCAAGCCGGCGCAACCAGGGTGCCGTCCGTGCGGAATCCACGTCCTTCGAGGCGGGTTCGCGCGGCGGTACGGCAGCCGGCTTAAGACCCAACCCTCGTGGAGAATTTACATGGCAGTTACGATGCGCCAAATGCTGGAAGCGGGTGTCCACTTCGGTCACCAGACGCGCTTCTGGAACCCGAAGATGGCTCCGTTCATTTTCGGTCACCGCAACAAGATTCACATCATCAACCTCGAAAAGACGCTGCCGATGTTCACGGACGCACAGAAGTACGTGCGCCAGCTGGCAGCGAACCGCGGCACGATCCTGTTCGTCGGCACGAAGCGCCAGTCGCGTGACACGATCGCCCAGGAAGCGCAACGTGCGGGCATGCCGTACGTCAACGCACGCTGGCTCGGCGGCATGATGACCAACTTCAAGACGCTGAAGGTATCGATCAAGCGCCTGAAGGACATGGAAGCAGCCGTCGAATCGGGCGAAACCGAGAAGATGAGCAAGAAGGAAGCGCTGCTGTTCGAACGCGAAATCGCCAAGCTGCAGAAGTCGATCGGCGGCGTGAAGGACATGGGCGGCATTCCGGACGCAATTTTCGTCGTCGACGTCGGCTACCACAAGATCGCCGTCACGGAAGCGAACAAGCTGGGCGTGCCGGTCATCGCCGTGGTTGATACGAACCACTCGCCGGAAGGTGTGGATTACGTGATCCCGGGTAACGACGACTCGAGCAAGGCAGTCGCGCTGTACGCCGAAGGCGTGGCCGACGCGATCCTCGAAGGCCGCGCGAATGCGGTCAACGAAGTGGTCCAGGCCGCACGCGGCGACGACGAGTACGTCGAGGAAAACGCGTAACTGGCCCCGAGCCGGCGCAAAAAGGGGGCTCTCAACAGGCCCCCTTTTTTTAAGCTTGTGCGCCGGACCTGATCGCGCCGAATCGGCGTGGGTCCGGAAACGAATCTCGGCCGTTCGCGTCCAAGCGGGCGGCGTTGTGAATACAGACTCAAGGAGCGAATGATGGCGGCAATTACCGCAAGCATGGTGGCAGAACTGCGCGCGAAGACCGACGCACCGATGATGGAGTGCAAGAAGGCGCTGACGGAAGCCGACGGCGATCTGGCCAAGGCTGAAGAACTGCTGCGCGTCAAGCTCGGCAACAAGGCGAGCAAGGCCGCATCGCGCGTGACGGCAGAAGGCGTCGTCGCATCGTTCGTCGGCGGCAACGCAGGCGCGCTGGTCGAACTGAACTGCGAAACCGACTTCGTCGCGAAGAACGACGACTTCCTCGCGTTCTCGAAGACGGTCGCGGAACTCGTCGCGACGCAGAACCCGGCCGACGTGGCCGCGCTGTCGGCGCTGCCGCTCGAAGGCTCGACCGTCGACGCAGTGCGTCTGGCGTTGATCGGCAAGATCGGCGAGAACGTGTCGATCCGCCGTTTCGTCCGTTTCGAAACCGCGAACAAGATCGCCACGTACCTGCACGGCGCGCGTATCGGCGTGATCGTCGAGTACACGGGTGCGGAAGAGCAGGTCGGCAAGGACGTCGCGATGCACATCGCCGCGATGAAGCCGGTCGCGCTGTCGTCGGCCGACGTGCCGGCTGAACTGATCGAGACGGAGCGCCGCGTCGCCGAGCAGAAGGCCGCGGAATCGGGCAAGCCGGCCGAAATCGTCGCCAAGATGGTCGACGGCAGCGTCCAGAAGTACCTGAAGGAAGTGTCGCTGCTGAACCAGACGTTCGTGAAGAACGACAAGCAGACGATCGAGCAGATGCTGAAGGCAGCGAATGCGACGGTGCAGAAGTTCGCGCTGTTCGTCGTCGGCGAAGGCATCGAGAAGCGCCAGGACGACTTCGCCGCCGAAGTGGCCGCGCAAGTCGCAGCAGCAAAGCAGCAGTAAGCAGTCAGGCAGCATCCGCGGCGGGCGTCCGCTCCGCCGCGGCCGGCGGCGCCGCCGGCCGGCCGGGAACCCCGGTCCGGTCGTCGGCGCTTGCCCGAATCAGTATTTCGCCCCTACAGTTCGTGGTTGTCATCCTCTCGTCGCTCGGAAGCCCCTATGTCCAATGCCTATAAACGCGTCCTCCTCAAACTCTCCGGCGAAGCGCTGATGGGCGACGATGCCTTCGGCATCAATCGCGCGACGATCGAACGGATGGTGGCCGATATCGCCGAAGTCGTGCGTCTCGGGACGCAGCTCGCGGTCGTGATCGGTGGCGGTAATATTTTCCGTGGTGTCGCGGGTGGCGCGGCCGGCATGGACCGCGCGACGGCCGACTACATGGGGATGCTGGCGACGATGATGAACGCGCTGGCGCTGCAGGACGCGATGCGCCACGCCGGCATCGAGGCGCGCGTGCAGTCCGCGCTGCGCATGGACCAGGTCGTCGAGCCGTACATCCGGCCCCGCGCGATCCGCCAGCTCGAGGAAGGCCGCGTCGTGATCTTCGCGGCCGGCACCGGCAACCCGTTCTTCACGACGGATACCGCCGCCGCGCTGCGCGGTTCGGAAGTGGGCGCCGAAGTCGTGCTGAAGGCGACCAAGGTCGATGGCGTATATTCTGCCGATCCGAAGAAGGATCCGTCGGCCACGCGTTACACGACGATCAGCTTCGACGAGGCGATCAGCCGCAACCTGCAGGTGATGGACGCGACGGCGTTTGCGCTGTGCCGCGACCAGAAGCTGCCGATTCGCGTGTTTTCGATCAACAAGCCGGGCGCGCTCAAGCGCATCGTGCTGGGCGAGGACGAAGGTACGCTCGTCCACGTGTAAACTCCCGCGGATGCGGGCGACCGGCCGCGGCGCGCGACATGCGCCGGGCGGGGCCCGTGTTCTTTGAAGGTTTGAAGGTTCGGAGGTTGAAATGAGTGTCGCTGATGTCAAGAAGGGCGTCGAGCAAAAGATGCAGCGCTCGATCGAAGCGTTCAAGAACGATCTGGCCAAGATCCGTACGGGCCGTGCACACACCGGTCTGCTCGATCACGTGCAGGTCGACTACTACGGCTCGATGGTGCCGATCTCGCAGGTCGCGAACCTGACGCTCGTCGACGCGCGCACGATCGGCGTGCAGCCGTGGGAAAAGAACATGGTCGCGAAGGTCGAGAAGGCCATCCGCGAAGCCGATCTGGGCCTGAACCCGGCAACGACCGGCGACCTGATCCGCGTGCCGATGCCCGCGCTGACGGAAGAGCGCCGCCGCGAGCTGACCAAGGTCGTGAAGAGCGAAGGCGAAACGGCCAAGGTCGCGATCCGCAACCTGCGCCGCGACGCGAACGAAGCGCTGAAGAAGCTCGTGAAGGACAAGGAAATCTCGGAAGACGACGAGCGCCGCGCGAGCGACGACGTGCAGAAGCTGACCGACAAGCACGTTGCCGAAATCGACAAGCTCGTGCAGACCAAGGAAGCCGAGATCATGACGGTCTGACGACCGTCCTCGCGCGCCGCCTTCTTCCCGCATTACTGTCTCAACGGCCATGACCTATACCAGCTCTACCGTTCGCGTGCCTGACGTCGGTGTCGTGCCGCGTCACATCGCGATCATCATGGACGGCAATGGCCGTTGGGCGACCGAACGCCGCTTGCCGCGCGTCGCGGGGCACACCCGCGGCGTCGATGCTGTGCGGGCGGTGGTCGAAGGCTGCGCGCGCGCCGGCGTCGAATACCTGACGCTGTTCGCGTTCAGTTCGGAAAACTGGCGCCGGCCGAACGACGAAGTGTCGTTCCTGATGCGGCTGTTCATCACCGCGCTCGAGCGCGAAGTGGGCAAGCTGCATGCGAACGGGATCCGCCTGCGTGTCGTCGGCGATCTCGACCGTTTCGAGCCGCGCATCCGCGAGCTGATTCGCCGCGCCGAAACCAAGACGGCGCGCAATACCCGTCTGACGCTCACCATCGCGGCCAACTACGGCGGCCGATGGGACATCCTGCAGGCGACGAAGAAGCTCGTCGAGCAGGCCGTGCGCGAAGGCCGCGAGGTCGAGGTGACCGAGGACGCATTCGCGCCGCACCTGGCGATGGCCTACGCGCCGGAGCCCGATCTCTTCATCCGCACCGGCGGCGAGCAACGCGTCAGCAACTTCCTGCTGTGGCAGCTCGCGTACGCCGAATTCTATTTCACCGACAAGTACTGGCCGGATTTCGACGGCGCGGCACTGGCCGACGCGATGGCGTCGTATACCGAGCGCGAGCGCCGTTTCGGGCGCACGAGTGCGCAGCTCGAACCGCAATCGCAGAACGCCGACTCCCTTTCATGTTGAAAACCCGTGTGATCACGGCGATCGTGATGCTGGCAGTGCTGCTGCCGGTGACGCTGTTCGCGCCGCTCGCCGGGTTCGGCGCACTGATCGGCGTCGTGCTGGTGTTCGCCGCGTGGGAATGGGCGCGCCTGCTGAAGCTCGGCGGCGCCGGTCCGGTCGTCTATGCGCTCGTCGCGGCGCTCGCGCTCGCGGCCACCGCGCCGCTCGGCGTCGATGCGGCTGCGTCCCGTCCCCTTTTCATGGCGGCCGGCGTGTTCTGGCTGCTGGTCGGCCCGTTCGCGCTGCGGCGCAAGCCCGCACTCGCGGGCGGCGTCTGGCGGCCGTTCCTGCTGGCCGCCGGCCTGGTCGTGTTTGCCGCCTGCTGGCACGCGCTCGTCGCAGCCCGCGCGCAGGGCGTGCCGTTCGTGCTGTCGCTGCTTCTCGTCGTCTGGCTGGCCGATATCGGCGCATACTTCGCGGGCAAGGCCTTCGGAAAGCGTAAACTGGCCATCACGATCAGCCCCGGCAAGAGCTGGGAAGGCGCGATCGGCGGCTGGTTCGCGGTGATGGTCGTCGCCGGTGTCGCGATAGCCGTGCACGCATTCGAACCGACCCTGTTTTCTGCATTTGCCGCGCGCTACGGGATGCCCGGTGCGTGGGCCGCGCTGACGCTGCTGGTTGCCTACAGCGTGATCGGCGACCTGTTCGAGTCGCTGCTGAAGCGGCAGGCGGGCGTGAAGGATTCGAGCGGACTGCTGCCGGGCCACGGCGGCGTGCTCGATCGTGTCGACGCGCTGCTGCCGGTGCTGCCGCTCGCGATGCTGCTGCTTGGTTAAACCATTATTCCTGTTATGCAAAAACGTCTGACATTGCTCGGTTCCACGGGCTCGATCGGAGACAGCACGCTCGACGTGGTCGCGCGCCATCCCGAGCGCTTCTCGGTCTACGCGCTGACCGCGCACCGCAACGGCGACAAGCTCGTCGAGCAGTGTCTGCGCTTCGCGCCCGAAGTGGCGGTGGTCGGCGATGCCGCAACCGCCGCGCACGTCGACGCGAAACTGCGCGCGGCGGGCAGCAAGACGGTCGTGCTGCACGGGCCGCAGGCGCTCGTCGACGTGTCGAAGAGCGACGGCTGCGACACGGTGGTCGCGGCGATCGTCGGCGCGGCCGGCCTCGCGCCGAGCCTGGCGGCCGCACGCGCCGGCAAGCGGATCCTGCTCGCGAACAAGGAAGCGCTCGTGATGTCGGGCGCGATCTTCATGGATGCCGTGCGCGACCATGGCGCGATCCTGCTGCCGGTCGACAGCGAACACAACGCGATCTTCCAGTGCATGCCGCGCGACGCGGCCGAGCACGGCGGGATCTCGAAGATCATCCTGACCGCGTCGGGCGGGCCGTTCCGCACGCGCGAGCCGGCCACGCTCGTCGACGTGACGCCGGACGAGGCGTGCAAGCACCCGAACTGGGTGATGGGCCGCAAGATCTCGGTCGATTCCGCGACGATGATGAACAAGGGCCTCGAGGTGATCGAGGCGCACTGGATCTTCGGGCTGCCGGGCGACCGGATCGACGTGCTGATCCATCCGCAGAGCGTGATCCATTCGCTCGTATCGTACCGCGACGGCTCGGTGCTCGCGCAGCTCGGCAACCCCGACATGCGCACGCCGATCGCCCACGCGCTCGCATTCCCCGAGCGCGTCGATGCGGGCGTCGACCAGCTCGACCTCGCGCAGATCGCCCAGCTGTCGTTCGAGAAGCCCGATTACGCGCGCTTCCCGTGCCTCGCGCTCGCGCTGAAGGCACTCGAGGAAGGCGGTATCGCGAGCGCCGCATTGAACGCGGCGAACGAAGTGGCGGTCGAAGCATTTCTCGAGCGCCGGATCGGCTTCATGGCGATCGCGGCGACGGTCGACGCCGTGCTCAACACGCTGCCGAACCGCGCGCCCGACGGGCTCGACGACGTCCTCGCGGCGGATGCCGAGGCTCGCCGCCTCGCCGCCGCGATCATTGCGAAAGCGCCTGCGCCACGCGTGGAGCGTACTGTCTGAATGGGGTGCTCATGAACGTGCTGGTCGAACTGGTCGCGTTTGCGGTGGCGATCGGGGTACTGGTCGTCGTGCATGAGTACGGACATTATCGCGTCGCGCGCTGGTGCGGCGTGAAGGTGCTGCGTTTCTCGATCGGCTTCGGCCAGCCCATCGCGCGCTGGGTCAGCCGCAGGACGGGCACCGAGTGGACGCTGTCCGTGCTGCCGCTCGGCGGCTACGTGAAGATGCTCGACGAGCGCGATCCGGGCCCGGGAGGCATTCCGCCCGAGGCGCTCGGCCAGGCATTCAACCGCCAGTCGGTCTACAAGCGCATCGCGATCGTCGCGGCCGGGCCGATTGCAAACTTCCTGCTGGCAATCGCACTGTTTTCCCTCGTATTCGCCACCGGCGTGACCGAGCCGACCGCGATCGTCGCGCCGCCGGCCGCCGGCACCGCGGCGGCCCGCGCGGGCTTCGACGGCAGCGAGACGGTCGTGTCGATCCGCAACGCGCAGGGCGGCGAGTCCGAGCCGGTGCGATCGTGGTCGGACCTGCGCTGGAAGCTGCTGTCGGCCGCGTTCGACCATCGCGAGGTCGTGCTCGGCGCGCGCGACGGCAATGCGACGTTCGACTTCCGCGTCGACCTCCGCAACGTGCCCGACAGCCAGCTCGACGACGACTTCATGGCCCATCTGGGCTTCGAGGCCGGCGGCGGCACGTTGTCGGTCGCGTCGGTGCAGCCGGGCAGCGCGGCGGAGCAGGCCGGCCTGAAGGTCGGCGACAAGCTGGTCGCGCTCGACGGCAAGCCGATCGGCGGCGCGGCGCGTTTCATCGATACGGTGAAGCACCATGCGGGCCAGCCGCTCGAGCTGCGGATCGAGCGCAATGGCGCCGCACAGACGGTGTCGATCGTGCCGCAGATGCAGCGTGACGACGAATCGGGGCAGCAGATCGGCCGCATCGGCGCGGCGCTGTCGATGCACGCGCCATCGGTGGACGTGCGCTACGGGCCGATCGAGAGCCTGCGGCTCGGCGCGCACCGCACGTGGGACATTTCCGTGTATTCGCTGAAGATGTTCGGGCGGATGATCACGGGCAACGCGTCGCTGAAGAACCTGTCCGGCCCGGTGACGATCGCCGACTACGCAGGCAAGAGCGCGCGACTCGGTCCGTCGGCGTTCCTGTCGTTCCTCGCCCTTGTCAGCATTAGCCTTGGCGTCCTGAACTTGTTGCCGATTCCCGTTTTGGACGGGGGGCATCTGTTATATTATGCGGTTGAAGCCGCGACCGGGAAAGCCGTCTCGGAGCGCTGGCAGCTGATTCTGCAAAGAGCCGGGTTGATCTGCATCGTCGCGTTGTCGGCGATCGCGCTGTTCAACGATCTGGCTCGGTTAATCCATTTCTGAAGCGTCAGGCGGCGGCCGCTGGCCAGCCGCCCGATTTGATGCAGCTAAATATTGGGGATGCATGTTGTTCAAACCTCATCGCTTTGTACCTAAGACAGTTGCAGCGGCCGCGCTCGCCGCGCACGGCCTCGCGGCGCATGCAGCGGCACCGTTCGTGGTGCAAGACATCAAGATCGAGGGGCTGCAGCGCGTCGAAGCGGGTTCGGTGTTCGCCTATCTGCCGATCAAGCAGGGCGATACCTTCACGGACGACAAGGCATCCGAAGCAATCCGCGCGTTGTACGCGACGGGCTTTTTCAACGACGTGCGCGTTGCCACGCAGGGCAACGTCGTCATCGTGCAGGTGCAGGAGCGTCCGGCCATCGCGTCGATCGACTTCACCGGCACGAAGGAATTCGACAAGGACAACCTGACGAAGGCGCTGCGCGCGGTCGGCCTCGCCGATGGCCGCTACTACGACAAGGCGCTCGTCGACAAGGCGGAGCAGGAGCTCAAGCGCCAGTACCTGACGCGCGGCTTCTATGCGGCCGAGGTCAAGACGACGATCACGCCGGTCGACGCGAACCGCGTGTCGATCCTGTTCGCGGTGGCCGAAGGCCCGAGCGCGAAGATCCGCCAGATCAACTTCATCGGCAACAAGGCGTTCAGCACCAGCACGCTGCGCGACGAGATGCAGCTGTCGACGCCGAACTGGTTCTCCTGGTACACGAAGAACGACCTGTACTCGAAGGAAAAGCTCACGGGCGACCTCGAGGCCGTGCGCTCGTACTACCTGAACCGCGGCTACCTCGAGTTCAACATCGAGTCGACCCAGGTGTCGATCTCGCCGGACAAGAAGGACATGTACCTGACGGTCACGCTGCACGAAGGCGAGCCGTACACGGTGTCGGGCATCAAGCTGTCGGGCAACCTGCTCGATCGCGAGGCCGAACTCAACAAGCTGATCAAGATCAAGCCGGGCGACCGCTTCTCGGCCGAAAAGCTGCAGCAGACCACCAAGTCGATCGTCGACAAGCTCGGCGAATACGGCTACGCATTCGCGACCGTCAACGCGCAGCCGGACATCGACCAGGCGAACCACAAGGTGAACCTGAACCTCGTCGTCGATCCGAGCCGCCGCGTGTACGTGCGCCGCATCAACGTGGTCGGCAACACGCGCACGCGCGACGAAGTGGTGCGCCGCGAAATGCGTCAGCTCGAAAGCTCGTGGTTCGACTCGAACCGCCTCGCGCTGTCGAAGGACCGCGTGAACCGCCTCGGCTACTTCACCAACGTCGACGTGACGACGGTGCCGGTCGAAGGCACGAACGACCAGGTCGACGTGAACGTGAAGGTCGACGAAAAGCCGACCGGCGCGATCACGCTGGGCGCCGGCTTCTCGTCGACGGACAAGGTCGTGCTGTCGGCCGGCGTGTCGCAGGACAACGTGTTCGGTTCGGGTACGAGCCTGTCGGTGAACGTCAACACCGCGAAGAGCTACCGCACGCTGACCGTCACGCAGGTCGACCCGTACTTCACGGTCGACGGCATCAAGCGGATCACCGACGTCTTCTACCGCACGTACCAGCCGCTCTACTATTCGACGAGCTCGAGCTTCCGGATCATCAGCGCGGGCGGCAACCTGAAGTTCGGCATTCCGTTCTCGGAAGTCGACACCGTCTACTTCGGCGCGGGCTTCGAGCAGAACCGCCTGGACGTCGATTCGAACACGCCGCAGAGCTACCAGGATTACGTGAACGAGTTCGGCCGCGTGTCGAACACGGTGCCGCTGACGGTCGCATGGTCGCGCGACGCGCGTGACAGCGCGCTGATTCCGAGCCGCGGCTACTTCACGCAGGCGAACATGGAGTACGGCGTGCCGGTCGGCAAGATCCAGTACTACAAGGCCGACCTGCAGGCGCAGTACTACTATTCGTTCTCGCGCGGCTTCATCCTGGGCCTGAACCTGCAAGGCGGCTACGGTAACGGTATCGGCAACCCGTACCCGATCTTCAAGAACTACTACGCGGGCGGTATCGGCTCCGTGCGTGGCTACGAGCCGAGCTCGCTGGGCCCGCGCGACACGAAGACGAACGACCCGATCGGCGGTTCGAAGATGCTGGTCGGCAACATCGAACTGACGTTCCCGCTGCCGGGCACGGGTTACGACCGCACGCTGCGCGTGTTCACGTTCCTCGACGGCGGTAACGTGTGGGGCAATGCGCCGGGCGGCACGAGTACGGGCGCCAACGGCCTGCGTTACGGCTACGGTGTGGGTCTCGCGTGGATCTCGCCGATCGGCCCGCTGAAGCTGAGCCTGGGCTTCCCGCTGCAGAAGCACGAAGGCGACCAGTACCAGAAATTCCAGTTCCAGATCGGGACGGCGTTCTGACCGAACGCATGACAACAGCAACGAGAGGGTAATTTTGCTAACCGGTAAGTTTTCGAAACGAGTGATGTGCGCGCTGACCGTTGCGCTGGCCCTGGGCGCGGCAACGGTGCACGCACAGGACGTCGCCCGCATCGCGGCGGTCAATTCGGATCGGATCCTGCGCGAGTCGGCGCCCGCTAAGGCGGCGCAGACGAAGCTCGAAGCCGAGTTCGCGAAGCGTGACAAGGATCTGCAGGACCTGGCGGCGCGTCTGAAGTCGATGTCCGATTCGCTGGACAAGAACGGCGCGTCGCTGTCGGCGGCCGATCGCGCGCAGAAGCAGCGCGATCTGGCGCAGCTCGACACCGACTTCCAGCGCAAGCAGCGCGAGTTCCGCGAAGACCTGAACCAGCGTCGCAACGAAGAGCTGGCGGCCGTGCTGGAAAAGGCGAACAAGGTCATCAAGCAGATCGCCGAGCAGCAGAATTACGACCTGATCGTGCAGGAAGCCGTGTACGTCAGCCCGCGCATCGACATCACCGACAAGGTGCTCAAGGCGCTCGCGTCCGGCTCGACGAACTGAACGGAGCAGACGACGAATGGCATTGACGCTTGAGGAACTCGTAAAACGGTTCGGCGGCGAGATCGCCGGCGACGCACAGTGCAAGGTGGGCGGGCTCGCACCGCTCGACCAGGCGGGCCCTCAGCAGCTCGCGTTCCTCGCGAACCCGAAGTACCTGTCGCAGGTCGAGTCGACCCGCGCCGGTGCGGTCCTGATCGCACCGAAGGATCTGGAAAAGCTGGGTGCGGCCGCTCAAGGCCGGACGGCCGGCCCCCGCAACTTCATCGTGACGCCGAATCCCTACGCGTACTTCGCGCGCGTCGCGCAGATGTTCATCGATCTCGCCACGCCGCCGCGCGCGGCCGGCGTGCATCCGAGCGCGACGATCGATCCGGCCGCGAAGGTCGCCGCGACCGCGGTGATCGGCCCGCACGTGACGATCGAGGCCGGCGCGGTGATTGAAGACGGCGTGCAGCTCGACGCGAACGTGTTCGTCGGCCGCGGCACGACGATCGGCGCCGGCTCGCACTTTTATCCGAACGCATCGGTGTACCACGGCTGCAAGGTCGGCCCGCGCGCGATCGTCCATGCGGGCGCCGTGATCGGCTCCGACGGCTTCGGCTTCGCACCGGATTTCGTCGGCGACGGCGACGCGCGCACCGGCAGCTGGGTCAAGATCCCGCAGGTCGGCGGCGTGACGATCGGCCCGGACGTCGAAATCGGCGCGAACACGACGATCGATCGCGGCGCGATGGCGGATACCGTCATCGAGGAATGCGTGAAGATCGACAACCAGGTCCAGATCGGCCACAACTGCCGGATCGGCGCGTATACGGTGATCGCCGGCAGCGCCGGCATCGCGGGCAGCACGACGATCGGCCGCCACTGCATGATCGGTGGCGCGGCCGGGATCGCCGGCCACGTGACGCTCGGCGACTATGTGATCATCACCGCGAAGTCGGGCGTATCGAAGTCGTTGCCGAAGGCCGGCATCTATACCAGCGCGTTTCCGGCCGTCGACCACGGCGAATGGAACAAGAGCGCCGCGCTCGTGCGCAACCTCGACAAGCTGCGCGAGCGCATCAAGGCGCTCGAAGCCGCGCTCGCCGCCCAGGGCGGCACCGACGCCTGAGCGCATCATGCGAGACCACGAACCGGGCACGGCCAGCGCAACCGGCCCGGTTTGCCAGACGGGGCCGCGCGGCGGCCCGCTTCAGCCTTTGCATCACCACCGCGCAGCCTCTGCGTGAGACGAACCATCATGAGCACTGAAAAAATCAATCTCGACATCCACAAGATCCTCACGCTGCTGCCGCATCGCTACCCGATTCTGCTCGTCGATCGCGTGCTCGAACTCGAGCCGCACAAAGGGATCAAAGCGCTGAAGAACGTGTCGATCAACGAGCCGTTCTTCCAGGGGCATTTCCCGAAGCGGCCGGTGATGCCGGGTGTGCTGATCCTCGAGGCGCTTGCTCAGGCCGCGGCGCTGCTGACGTTCGCGGAAGAGCAGCCGAAGGATCCGGAGAACACGCTGTATTACTTCGTCGGGATCGACGGCGCGCGCTTCAAGCGCGTGGTTGAACCGGGCGACCAGCTGATCCTGAACGTGACGTTCGAGCGCTACATCCGCGGCATCTGGAAGTTCAAGGCGGTGGCGGAAGTGGACGGCAAGGTGGCGGCGGAAGCCGAACTGATGTGCACGGTCAAGACGGCCGACGCGGCGCCCTGAGCGACGCGGCACGCATGGGTAACATCACGCGAACAACGCGACACATCATATCGAGAGGCAACGGCGCATGACCAGGATTCATCCTACCGCGATCGTCGAACCGGGCGCGCAGATCGACGAATCGGTCGAGATCGGCCCGTACGCGATCGTCGGCCCGCACGTCACGATCGGCGCGCGCACGACGATCGGCTCGCACAGCGTGATCGAAGGCCATACGACGCTCGGCGAGGACAACCGCATCGGCCATTACGCGTCGGTCGGCGGCCGTCCGCAGGACATGAAGTACAAGGACGAGCCGACGAAGCTCGTGATCGGCAACCGCAACACGATCCGCGAATTCACGACGATCCACACGGGCACCGTGCAGGACGTCGGCGTGACGACGCTCGGCGACGACAACTGGATCATGGCCTACGTGCACATCGGCCATGACTGCCGCGTCGGCAACAACGTGATCCTGTCGAGCAACGCGCAGATGGCCGGTCACGTCGAGATCGGCGACTTCGCGATCATCGGCGGGATGTCGGGCGTGCACCAGTTCGTGCGCATCGGCGCGCACTCGATGCTGGGCGGCGCGTCGGCGCTCGTGCAGGACATCCCCCCGTTCGTGATCGCTGCCGGCAACAAGGCCGAGCCGCACGGGATCAACGTCGAAGGGCTGCGCCGGCGCGGCTTTTCGGCCGATGCGATCTCGGCGCTGCGCAGCGCGTACCGCGTGCTGTACAAGAACGGCCTGTCGCTGGAAGAGGCGAAGGTGCAACTGCGCGAACTCGCGGAAGCGGGCGGCGACGGCGATGCACCGGTGACGGCGCTCGTCGAGTTCATCGACGCGTCGCAACGCGGCATCATCCGCTAAGCGATGCCGCTCCCGACCAATCAGCTGCGACTCGCGATGGTGGCCGGCGAGCCGTCGGGCGACCTGCTCGCGGCATCGCTGCTCGGCGGGCTGCGCGAGCGGCTGCCCGAATCGGCCCAGTATTACGGGATCGGCGGGCAGCGCATGATCGCGCAGGGCTTCGACTCGCACTGGCAGATGGACAAGCTGACCGTGCGCGGCTATGTCGAGGCGCTGGGCCAGATTCCCGAGATCCTGCGGATTCGCGGCGAACTGAAGCGCCAGCTGCTCGCCGAGCGTCCGGCCGCGTTCATCGGCGTCGACGCACCCGATTTCAACTTCAACGTCGAGCAGGCCGCGCGCGACGCGGGCATCCCGTCGATCCACTTCGTGTGCCCGTCGATCTGGGCGTGGCGCGGCGGCCGCATCAAGAAGATCGCGAAGTCCGTCGACCACATGCTGTGCCTGTTCCCGTTCGAGCCGGCGATCCTCGACAAGGCCGGCGTCGCATCGACCTACGTCGGTCATCCGCTCGCCGACGAAATCCCGCTCGAACCCGACACGCACGGTGCGCGCATCGCGCTGGGTCTGCCGGCCGACGGCCCCGTGATCGCGGTGCTGCCGGGCAGCCGGCGCTCGGAGATCGCGCTGATCGGCCCGACGTTCTTCGCGGCGATGGCGTTGATGCAGCAGCGCGAACCCGGCGTGCGGTTCGTGATGCCGGCCGCGACGCCCGCACTGCGCGAACTGCTGCAGCCGCTCGTCGACGCGCACCCGCAGCTCGCGTTGACGATCACCGACGGCCGCTCGCAGGTCGCGATGACGGCTGCCGATGCGATCCTCGTGAAGAGCGGCACCGTCACGCTGGAAGCCGCACTGCTGAAGAAGCCGATGGTGATCTCGTACAAGGTGCCCTGGCTGACCGGGCAGATCATGCGCCGGCAGGGCTACCTGCCGTATGTGGGTTTGCCGAACATTCTCGCGGGGCGCTTCGTCGTGCCCGAACTGCTGCAGCATTTCGCGACGCCCGAGGCGCTCGCCGATGCGACGCTCACGCAGCTGCGCGACGACGCGAACCGCCGCACGCTGACCGAAGTGTTTACCGAAATGCATCTGTCGCTGCGGCAGAACACGGCCGCGAAGGCGGCCGAGGCCGTCGTGCGTGTGCTCGAGCAACGCAAGGGGCGCGCATGACCGCGGTCCGTGCACCACGCCGCCGTGCGTCGAGCGACGTGCAGGGCGGTTTCGACTTCAGCCGTCCGGACGAGATCGTCTGCGGCGTCGACGAAGCCGGCCGCGGCCCGCTCGCGGGGCCGGTAGTCGCCGCCGCGGTGATCCTCGATCCGGCACAGCCGATCGACGGGCTCGACGATTCGAAAGTGCTGTCCGCGAAGAAGCGCGACGCGCTGTACGACCTGATCGTCACGCGTTCGCACGCGTATTGCGTCGCGTCGGCGAGTGTCGACGAGATCGATACGCTGAATATCCTGCATGCGACGATGCTCGCGATGAAGCGGGCCGTCGAAGGCTTGTCGGTACTGCCGACGCTCGCGCAGATCGACGGCAACCGCTGCCCGACGCTGAGCGTGCGTGCCGAGGCGATCGTCAGCGGCGACGCGCTCGTGCCGAGCATCTCGGCCGCATCGATCCTCGCGAAGGTCACGCGCGACCGGATGCTGGTCGACCTGCACGAACGCTTCCCGGTGTACGGCTTCAACGTGCATGCGGGCTACGGCACCGCGAAACACCTTGCCGCACTCCGCGAGCACGGCCCGTGCGAAGCGCATCGGCGCTCGTTCGCGCCGGTTCGTGCGGCGCTTGACCTGATTCGATGAAAAGCATCACATCCCGCGACAATCCGCTGTACAAGCGCCTGAAGGCGCTCGCGGGTTCGACGCCCCATCAGCGCCGCAGCGGCCAGGCGCTGCTCGAAGGCTTCCATCTGGCAAGCGCGTACCTCGATACGGGCGCGACGCCCGAGCTGTGCGTCACGACCGAAGGCGCGCTCGGCCACGCCGAGGCGCAGGCGATCGTCGCACGCATCGACGCGCAGCGGATCGTCACGCTGCCGGACGCGCTGTTCGGGCAGTTGTCGAACGTCGTCAACGGCGTCGGCTTCCTGCTGCTGGTCGACCGGCCGGCGCACCCGCTGCCCGAACGCGTGACGCACACGTCGGTCGTGCTCGACGGCGTGCAGGATGCCGGCAACGTCGGCTCGATCCTGCGCAGCGCGGCGGCGGCCGGCGTGCGTCACGTGTTCTGCGCGCCGGGGACGGCCTATGCGTGGTCGTCGAAGGTGCTGCGCTCGGGCATGGGCGCGCATTTCCTGCTGTCGATCCATGAGGACGTCGAAGCTGAGGCGCTGGCCGAACGCCTCGACGTCCCGGTCGCGCTGACCGACTCGCACGGCGCGCAGGCGGTCTACGACTGCGACCTGTCGGGGCCCGTCGCCTGGGTGTTCGGCAACGAAGGTGCCGGCGTGTCGGCATTCTGGCGCGACGCGGCCGCGCATCGCGTGACGATTCCGCAGCCGGGCGGGATGGAGTCGCTGAACGTGGCGGCGGCCGCCGCGGTGTGCCTGTTCGAGCAGGTGCGGCAGCAGCGGCCGGCGTGACGCCGCGCGCGGTGCATGTGCCGTAAAACGAAACAAGGCCGCGTTTGACGCGGCCTTGTTGTTTTCGGCGACGGCTTGACGGCCACCAGCGCTTCCGCGCTCAGTACGACTGCCGGTCGAGCCGGATTTCCTGCAGGATCGTCGTCGCGATTTCCTCGATCGACTTGTGCGTCGACGACAGCCACTTGATCCCTTCGCGGCGCATCATCGCTTCGGCCTCGTTGATCTCGTAGCGGCAGTTCTCGGGGGCCGCGTACTTGCTGCCCGGCCGGCGCTCGTTGCGGATCTCCGACAGGCGCTGCGGGTCGATCGACAGCCCGAACAGCTTCTCGCTGTACGGCGCCAGCGCCGACGGCAGCTTGCCGCGTTCGAAGTCTTCCGGAATCAGCGGGTAGTTGGCCGCCTTCACGCCGTACTGCATCGCGAGATACAGGCTCGTCGGCGTCTTGCCGCTGCGCGACACGCCGACGAGGATCACGTCGGCCTCCGACAGGTTGCGATTCGACTGGCCGTCGTCGTGCGCGAGCGAGAAGTTGATCGCCTCGATCCGCGTCTTGTATTCCTCGGTGTCCGCGTTCTGGTGGCCGCGGCCCATCGCGTGGCTCGACTTGAGCTCGAGTTCCTGCTCGAGCGGTTCGACGAAGCGCTGGAACATGTCGAGCACGAGCGCGTTCGAGCGTTTGACGATGTCGTTCGACTCGCTGTCGACGAGCGTCGTGAACACGATCGCGCGACGGCCGTCGTGCACGGCGGCTTCGTTGATCTTTTCGACGGTCGCATAGGCCTTGTCGAGCGAGTCGACGAACGGCACGCGCACGAGACGGAATTTCTGGTCGAACTGGGAGAGGATCGAGTGCGCGAAGGTTTCGGCAGTGATCCCGGTGCCGTCGGAGACGATGAATACGGTAGGCAGCATGAATCTGGACGTCGAGCGTGAAGGGCAGTTGCGCGGGCGGCTGGAGGCGAGCCTCCAGACCCAGTGACAAGGTCGCGCCACATCCGGCAGCCGGCACGGTAGAATAGCGGCAACCTGTTGGATAAGCAATTGCGGGGGCAGGGCGCGAACGGCGCCCCGTGGCTGGGCCGCGCGATTCCGAAACTCCCGGCAAGTCTGGCGATTTGTCTGAAAATATCGCCCTTCTGCCGGGATTTTTGCAAATCGGGTCGGAAGATTTCCGCCGCTGCGAGTGTTTATCTAACAGGTTGCGCAAGACGCGCCGCGCCTTTTTGCAGGCGCCCGCGTTCGAGCCCACTTGCGCGATCGAGCATTTTTTTCACACTTAGGGGCTTGTATGACTAACGCAGCAAACGTCGCAAAGGACCAGGCGTATGTAATTCCGTTCGAGCAGTTGCGGATGACCGATGTGGAAATCGTGGGCGGCAAGAATGCGTCGCTCGGCGAGATGATCAGCCAGCTTTCCGAAGCAGGCGTTCGCGTACCCACCGGTTTCGCCACGACCGCGCTCGCATTCCGCGATTTCCTCAAGCACAACGACCTCACCGATCGCATCGCCAAGCGTCTCGAGTCGCTCGACATCGACGACGTGAAGGCGCTCGCCGAAGCCGGTGCCGAAATCCGTAAATGGATCGTCGACGCACCGCTGCAGCCGCGCCTGGAGCAGGAAATCCGCGCGCAGTTCGAAGTGCTGAAGAACGGCTCGCCGAGCGAGCTGTCGTTCGCGGTGCGCTCGTCCGCGACCGCGGAGGATCTGCCCGACGCATCGTTCGCCGGCCAGCAGGAGTCGTATCTGAACGTCGTCGGTATCGACGACGTGCTCGACCGCATGAAGCACGTGTTCGCGTCGCTGTACAACGACCGCGCGATCTCGTACCGCGTCCACAAGGGCTTCACGCACGCCGAAGTCGCGCTGTCGGCCGGTGTGCAGCGCATGGTCCGCTCGGACGTCGGCGCTGCCGGCGTGATGTTCACGATCGATACCGAATCGGGCTTCAAGGACGCCGTGTTCATCACGTCGAGCTACGGCCTGGGCGAAACCGTCGTGCAGGGCGCGGTGAACCCGGACGAGTTCTACGTGTTCAAGACGACGCTCGCGCAGGACAAGTACCCGATCATCCGCCGCTCGATCGGCTCGAAGCTGATCAAGATGGAATTCACGCAGCCGGGCGAGCCGGGCCGCGTGAAGACGGTCGACGTGCCGCACGAGCAGCGCAACCGCTACTCGATCACGGACGAAGACGTGATCGAGCTGGCGAAGTACGCGGTCATCATCGAGAAGCACTACCAGCGTCCGATGGACATCGAGTGGGGCAAGGACGGCCGCGACGGCAAGATCTTCATCCTGCAGGCACGTCCGGAAACGGTGAAGAGCCAGGCATCCGGCAAGGCCGAGCAGCGCTTCAAGCTGAAGGGGCAGTCGCAGGTGCTCGCGACGGGTCGTGCGATCGGTCAGAAGATCGGCGCAGGCCCCGTGCGCGTGATCCAGGATCCGTCGGAAATGGAACGCGTGCAGCCGGGCGACGTGCTGGTGGCCGACATGACCGACCCGAACTGGGAGCCGGTGATGAAGCGTGCGGCGGCGATCGTCACGAACCGTGGCGGCCGCACCTGCCACGCGGCGATCATCGCGCGTGAGCTTGGCGTGCCGGCAGTCGTCGGCTGCGGCGATGCGACCGACATCCTGAAGGACGGCGCGCTCGTCACCGTGTCGTGCGCGGAAGGCGACGAAGGCAAGATCTACGACGGGCTGCTCGAGACGGAAGTCACGGAAGTGCAGCGCGGCGAGCTGCCGGAAATCCCGGTCAAGATCATGATGAACGTCGGCAACCCGCAGCTCGCGTTCGACTTCTCGCAACTGCCGAACGGCGGCGTGGGTCTCGCGCGTCTCGAGTTCATCATCAACAACAACATCGGCGTTCACCCGAAGGCGATTCTCGAGTACCCGAACATCGACCAGGACCTGAAGAAGGCGGTCGAGAGCGTGGCGCGCGGCCACGCGTCGCCGCGTCAGTTCTACGTCGACAAGCTGACGGAAGGCGTCGCGACGATCGCGGCGGCGTTCTATCCGAAGCCGGTGATCGTGCGTCTGTCCGACTTCAAGTCGAACGAGTACAAGAAGCTGATCGGCGGTTCGCGTTACGAGCCGGACGAGGAAAACCCGATGCTGGGCTTCCGCGGCGCGTCGCGCTACATCGCCGAGGACTTCGCGCAGGCGTTCGAGATGGAATGCCGTGCACTGAAGCGCGTGCGTGACGAGATGGGCCTGACCAACGTCGAGATCATGGTGCCGTTCGTGCGGACCGTGAAGCAGGCGGAGCGCGTCGTCGGCCTACTCGAGAAGTTCGGCCTGAAGCGCGGCGAAAACGGCCTGCGCCTTGTGATGATGTGCGAAGTCCCGACCAACGCGATCCTCGCCGAAGAGTTCCTGGAACACTTCGACGGTTTCTCGATCGGCTCGAACGACCTCACGCAGCTCACGCTCGGCCTCGACCGCGATTCGGGTATGGAACTGCTGGCAGTCGACTTCGACGAGCGCGACCCGGCCGTCAAGTTCCTGCTGAAGCGTGCGATCGATACCTGCCGCAAGATGGGCAAGTACGTCGGTATCTGCGGCCAGGGCCCGTCCGATCACCCGGACTTCGCGCAATGGCTGACGGACGAAGGCATCGTGTCGATCTCGCTGAACCCCGACACGATCATCGATACGTGGCAGGCGCTCGCCGCCAACCGCAAGTAACGAGTCGTGATGCAACTTCGACGAAAGGGCGGTCCGCCGCGCTTTCGTTGAAGGCAAAATGCAAGGTTCGTGCTATAAACACCCCGGTAAGCACCGGGGTGTTTTTTTTCGTCGGTACTCGCCGGGCCGCCCCAAGAGTGCCGACCGCTTCGCACAGCCGCGAGCGCAGCGAATATAGTGAGCATCGGGGACGTTTTTCTGGAGACCACAATGATGTCGGGGCATCTGTTCTGGTGGGTCGGAGTCGGCGTGTTGGTCGTGGCCGAATTGCTGACCGGCACGTTCTATCTGTTGATGATCGCGCTCGGCTTTCTCGCCGGCGGGTTGTTGCAACTGGCCGGTTTCGCGCCGCACGTGCAGTTCGGCGCAGCGGCCGCGGTCGCGATCGTCGCGATGATCGTGCTGCGCCGTTCGGGACTCGGCCGCAAGCAGAAGCGCGACACGTCGACGAATCCCGACGTCAATCTCGATATCGGCTCGACCATCACGGTCGACGCGTGGCGTGACGGCCGCGCGCGCGTGCAGTATCGCGGGGCCGATTGGGACGTCGAGCTCGCGCACGGCGAGCGCGACGATGCGCGCGTGTACCAGGTGAGCGCCGTGCGCGGCAATTGCCTCGTGGTCGTGGCGAAACCCGCGGGCTGATCGTCCGCTGATACAACAACAAGGAGGAAATACTTCATGGATTCGCTGATCATCTGGGTTGTCCTGCTCGTCATCGCGATCGTGATCGTGTCGAAGACGGTGAAGATCGTGCCGCAGCAGCATGCATGGGTGCTCGAGCGCTTCGGGCGCTACCACGCGACGCTGTCGCCCGGTCTCAATATCGTGCTGCCGTTCGTCGATCGCATCGCGTACCGGCACGTGCTGAAGGAAATTCCGCTCGACGTGCCGAGCCAGGTCTGTATCACGCGCGACAACACGCAGCTGCAGGTCGACGGCGTGCTGTATTTCCAGGTGATGGACCCGATGAAGGCGTCGTACGGGTCGAGCAACTTCGTGCTCGCGATCACGCAGCTGTCGCAGACGATGCTGCGCTCGGTGATCGGCAAGCTCGAACTCGACAAGACCTTCGAGGAGCGCGATTTCATCAACCACAGCATCGTGTCGGCGCTCGACGACGCCGCGGCGAACTGGGGCGTGAAAGTGCTGCGCTACGAGATCAAGGATCTGACGCCGCCGAAGGAGATCCTGCATGCGATGCAGGCGCAGATCACCGCGGAGCGCGAAAAGCGTGCGCTGATCGCCGCATCCGAAGGCCGCAAGCAGGAGCAGATCAACCTCGCGTCGGGGGCGCGCGAAGCCGCGATCCAGAAGTCGGAAGGCGAGCGGCAGGCCGCGATCAACCAGGCGCAGGGCGAAGCCGCCGCGATTCTGGCGGTGGCCGAGGCGAACGCGCAGGCGATCCAGAAAATCGCGAGCGCGATCCAGTCGCAAGGCGGGATGGACGCGGTGAACCTGAAGGTCGCCGAACAGTATGTCGGTGCGTTCGCGAATCTCGCGAAGCAGGGCAATACGCTGATCGTGCCGTCGAACCTGTCGGATCTCGGTACCGCGATCTCGTCGGCGCTGACGATCGTCAAGAGCGCGGGCGTGGGGGCCGGCGCGAAGGGCTGAGCCCGACATCGATGCGCACGCAGCTGCCGCGTGCGTATCGTCCTGCGGCGAATCGTCGCGCAGCCGCGACCGGCCGGCGCGATTCAGGCAGTCCAAAGCAACACGGCCCGCTTCGAGCGGGCCGTGTCGTTTGCGATGAACGCCGTGTGTGTCAGGTGCCGGCGCGCATGATCCGCGCCTTCTCGCGTTCCCAGTCGCGCTTCTTCTCGGTTTCGCGCTTGTCGTGCAGCTTCTTGCCCTTCGCGAGCGCGATGTCGCATTTCACGCGACCGCCCTTGTAGTGGAAGTTCAGCGGCACGAGCGTGTAGCCGCGCTGCTCGACCTTGCCGATCAGCTTCTTGATTTCCTCGCGATGCAGCAGCAGCTTGCGCGTGCGAACCGGGTCGGGCTTGATGTGCGTCGAGGCTTCGGGCAGCGGGCTGATATGGGTCCCGATCAGGAAGATCTCGGCGTTCTTCACCACGACGTAGCCTTCCTTGATCTGGCCGCGTCCGGCGCGCAGCGCCTTGACTTCCCAGCCCTCCAGCACGAGCCCCGCCTCGTAGCGTTCCTCGATGTGATAATCGAAGTGCGCTTTCCTGTTGTCGATGATGCTCATGAAAGGATCGGGCCAACTCGTTTAAAATCACGATTTTAGCAAAGCGGGGCGCGTATCGCCCGGCTTGGCGTTCCCACTTTAAGCGATGCCGCGCGATTTATGGCAGATGTCCAGAAAACCGTATTGATCCGTCATTCGGCGGAACAGATGTTCGACCTCGTCACCGACGTGGCCGACTACCCCAATTTCCTGCCCTGGTGCGGCGGTGTCGAGGTTCGCCGTCAGGACGAGAGCGGGATGGAAGCGCGCATCGACATCAACTTCAAGGGTATCAAGCAGCATTTCGCGACCCGCAACACGCAGCAGCGTCCGACCCGGATCGACATGGAGTTCGCGGACGGGCCGTTCAAGAAGTTCACGGGTTCGTGGCGCTTCATCCCGCTGCGCGCCGATGCGTGCAAGATCGAATTCGCGCTGCACTACGAGTTTTCGAGCATCCTGCTCGAGAAGATCATCGGGCCGGTGTTCAGCCACATCGCGAACACGTTCGTCGATTCGTTCGTGAAGCGTGCGGACCAGCGCTACGGGAAGGGGTGACGCGATGCTGTCGATCGAAGTCTGCTACGCGCTGCCGGACCGCCAGACGCTGATTCCGCTGTCGCTGCCCGAAGGGGCGACCGTGCGCTCGGCCATCGACGCGAGCGGTGTGCTCGCGCTGCATCCGGAGATCGATCTCGCACACGCGAAGACGGGCGTGTACGGCAAGCTCGCACCGCTCGACGCGCCGCTCGTCGATCACGACCGCGTCGAGATCTACCGTCCGCTGATCGTCGATCCGAAGCTCGCGCGCCAGCGGCGCGTCGACAAGTCCCGCCGCGCCGGCTCGATCGAGGGCCGCAAGTGGATGCACAAGGACGCGCGCTGACGCGCTTTTCGTTTCGATTGATCTGATCAAACGCCGCGGCGCTCAATGGGCCGCGGCGTTTGCGTTTGTCGACGCGCTGCCCGGTGTGTCGCCGTGCCGTCGCACCGAGCCGTATACGCCGGCGAGCAGCAGCACGAGCGCGGCGATCTCGAGCACGTGCGGCATCCGTTGGTCATACACGAACGCATACAGCATCGCGAACACGGTTTCGAACACGATCAGCTGGCCCGACAGCGTGAGCGGCAGCCGCTTCGACGCGGCATTCCACAGCCCGTTGCCGAGCCACGACGCGCCGATCGCGAGCACGAGGTTCAGCAGCCAGAACAACTGCCACCGCGATGCGGGGACGGCCGCCTGCACCGTGCCGGCCGGCAGCGCGAGGATCGCCATCCAGCAGAGCCCGCCGATCAACCCCGTCACGACACCCCACAGCACCGACCATTCATTGCCGCCGAAGTGGTGATGGCGCTGCAGGTAGCGTGTGTTCGCCACCGCATACCAGGTCCAGCTCGCGAGCGCGCCCGCCGCGCAGGCGATGCCCGCGAGCTTCTGGGCGAGCGTCGTGGCGTGCGCGGCTTCGGATGTAAACAGGTCGACGTTGATGCAGACGATACCCGCGATCACCAGCGCGAGCGGAGCGGCGAGCCGCCGCAGCGGCATGGCGCCACGGTCGCCGAGGCCTGCGAGCGTGACGGTCACGGGCAGCACGCCGACGATCAGCGAACTGGGCGCGATGCCGATCAGGTGCACGGCGCCGGACAGCAGCATGTAGTACGCGACGTTGCCGATGACGGCGAGCCTCACCAGCGCGACCAGATCCTCGCGGGTCAAGCGCACGAGCAGCGAGCGGGCGACCGGCAGTGCGGCCGCCAGCGACACGAGGCCGTACATCGTATAGCGGCCGGCGCTCAGCAGCAGCGGCGAGAAATCGGTCAGCAGCCGCGGCACGAGAAACACCATGCCCCACAGGGCGCCCGCCAGGACACCGTACACCACGCCGCGCTGCATCGACCGCTCCGAACAAATGACTGAAGTGCGCGCATCTTAGCGATGCCGTCGTGGCGGCGTCTTGTTCAATCCTGCACTCGGGGCATGGCGGCGCGTTCGGGCAGCGTGGGCACGCGGTCGATCAGCCGTCTGCCGGATCGGGTATCCCGTCCGTGCCGTCGGTGGCGGTACGCGTGCGCGCCGGGCGGCGCACGGCACGCAGCTTGCCGCTGTTGCCGCCGCCGCAGTAGAAGCGGTCGTGGCCGTCGGATTCGAGCCCCGACACGCCGACGCCGGCCGGCATGTCGATCTGCTCGAGCACCTCGCCCGTGTGCGGATCGATGCGTCGCAGGTCGCTCTGGTCGGCTTCCCACGTGCCGTGCCACAGCTCGCCGTCGACCCACGTCACGCCGGTGACGAAGCGGTTCGATTCGATCGTGCGCAGCACGGCGCCCGACTGCGGGTCCACCTGATGAATCTTGCGTTCGCTGTACTGGCCGACCCACAGCGTGCCTTCCGCCCACGCGAGCCCCGAATCGGCGCCGCCGCCGGGCGCCGGGATCGTCGCGAGCACGCGACCCGATTCGGGGTCGATCTTCTCGATGCGGTCCTCGACGATCTGGAACAGGTGGCGGCCGTCGAACGCGGTGCCCGCGTGCGCGGCGACGTCGAGCGAGCGGACGGTCGTGCCGCGCTCAGGGTCGAGCGCATTCAGCTTGTCGCCGGATGCGTACCACACGTGCTGCCCGTCGAACGTGACGCCGTGCACGCCGTCGACGCCCGGGAACGGGCCGTACTCGTGAAGGATCTCTGCAGTGGAGCGTTTCATGTTCGTCACCTCGTCGTTCGATGGGGCCATCCTAATCGCCCGGCAGCGCAACCGGGAGTAACAAGGTCGTCGCGAATCCGGGCAGCGGCGGCGTCATCCAGCGGCGCGCGCGTGCGCGGCCGAGCGCCTGCACCTTGCCGGTTTCCGCGAGCGCGTCGAGCGCACGCTGCACGGTGCGCTGGCTGGCGCCGAGCGCGAGCGCCAGCGCGGAGCTCGACCACGCTTCGCCGTCGGCGAGGAGTGCGAGCACGGCCGCATGGCGATCGTCGACCGGGCGCGCGAGGACGACGGTTTCGCGCACGCCGAGCGGTTCGAGCGCGAAGCCGCGCGGCGTCGCGACCACGTTCGCGAGCGGGCGCAGCACCGCACGCAGCCGGCCGACCTCGACACGCAGCCGCGCACGATGCGATTCGTCGGCCTGTTTCGCACGGAACGCGGCGGCGACGAGCGCGTTTCTCGATACGTCGGCCGGCCACGCTTCGCCCAGCGCACGGGCGAGCACGAAGAGCACCGGACGCCGCGCGAGCGACACGGTCGTGCGCGCATCGCGCACCGTGTGGCGGCACGCGTCGACGACGAGCGCATTCGACTCGAACAGCGTCTCCACTTCGTCGAGCGGCACGAGCCGCGACGTGCCGCGCGCGATGAGCCGGGCGGCCGGTGCGTCGAGCACGCGCGCCGCGGTATCGACCTCGGCCGTCAGCGCGGCGATGCCGGCGGCGTGGGCGGCGGTCCGCGCACGGTCGAGCGCCGCACGGGCCGCGTGCGTGCGGAGGCGGCGCATCGCGATGCCGGCCGCGATCAATTCATGGGTGGCGCGTGACGCGGGCGGCAGCGGCACGGGATCGAGATGCGCAAGCAGCCGTTCGGCCTCGTCGAGCTGACCGATCAGCAGCAACCGGCGCACGCCGAGATAGCGGGCATGCGCGGCGTTCGCGCGGTCGCCGTGCGTGTCGAGCGTCGCGCAGGCCGCGTCGAGCGCGCGGGTCGGCCAGCGCAGGTCGCGCGACGCGAGCGCGATCTCGGCTTCCGCGACGACGCAGCGCGCCCGCGCGACCGCTTCCTTCGCACCGAATGCGCGTGCGGCGGCGCGCACGAGCGCGCGCGCCCGGTCGAAATCGCCGAGCTGCGCCAGCGCGATGCCGCGCAGCGCGAGCGCCGGCACATCGTCGCGCAGCGCGACGCGGTTCAGCGCGCCGAGCGCGTCACCGGTCGCGAGCGCGCGCGCGGCCGCCGTGATCAGCGAATCCATCCGAATCCCGACACACTTGTCACTCCCTCCGGTCCGATGCCCGCCACTAATCTAGCACCACGCACACGGCCTCGGACGCCGTGCCCGGATACCCATCGGAAGGAGGAACCCGCAATGACGACCCATCTCACCGGAACCCGCGACGAATGGCTGGCCGAACGTCGCGCGCTGCTCGACGCGGAAAAGGCGTTGACGCGGCAAAGCGACGAACTCGCGCGGCGGCGCCAGGCGCTGCCGTGGGTGCGCGTCGACAAGGCCTACCGGTTCGATACCGAGGAAGGGCAGGCGACGCTCGACGACCTGTTTCGCGGCCGTTCGCAACTGCTCGTCTATCACTTCATGTTCGGCCCCGACTACAAGGCGGGCTGCCCGTCGTGCTCGGCGCTCGCCGACGGCTTCGACGGCTTTGCCGTGCATCTGGCGCATCACGACGTGACGCTCGCGGCCGTGTCGCGCGCGCCGCTCGCGAAACTGCTCGCGTACCGGCAGCGGATGGGGTGGACGTTCCCGTGGGCGTCGTCGGTCGGCAGCGATTTCAACTTCGACTTCAACGTGTCGTTCACCGAAACGCAGCAGCGCGCGGGCGACGTCGAATACAACTATGCGCGGGCCGGCCATGCGATGGACATGGATCCGCCGCCAGCGCCCGTCGTGCAGTTCGCGGCCACCTGCGGCACCGACGCGCGCACGTATTCGCTCGACCGGCCGGGGATGAGCGCGTTCGTGCGCGAGGATGGCGCCGTCTATCACACGTATTCGACCTACGCGCGCGGCCTCGACGGGCTGTGGGGGATGTACCAGTGGCTCGATCGCGCGCCGCGCGGCCGCAACGAGGCCGGCCCGTGGTGGCGCCGTCACGACGAGTACGCGCGCGGCTGAGCGGGCCGGCGACGGACGGGAGCGCGCGATGACACGAACGACGACCGGGCCGAAAGCCGGGCCGATAACCGGCGAGACGGCCCTCGATCCGCGGGCATTCGGCGTGGCGGTCGCGGCCGTGTTTGCGGTCGCCGTGGTGGCGACGCTGGCGCAGCACGCGGCGATGGCGGCGATGGGCGGCGTACCGATGCCCGGCGGCTGGATGGCCTCGGCCGCAGGGCTGCGGCCGTGCGGGCAGGGCGCCGGGCGCGCATTCGCGACGTTCGCCGGAATGTGGGGCGCGATGACGGTGACGATGATGCTGCCCGTGCTCGCGCCGCAGCTCTGGCATTACCGGCGGCGCATCGGCCCGCAGGCGGCGGCGCGGTCGGCCTGGCTCGTCGTCGTCGCGGGGGCGGGATATTTCTCGGTCTGGATGGCGCTCGGCGCGCTCGTGTTTCCGGCCGGCGCCGTACTGACGACGGCCGCCGCCCGTCTGCCGGCGCTCGCCCGGGCGATGCCGTTCGTGTCCGGCGCCATCGTGCTGGCCGCGGGCGCGTTGCAATTCTCCGGGTGGAAGGCGCGCCGGCTCGCGTGCTGCCGGCATGCGGAGGCGCACGACGTGCATCGGCCGCGGGCAGCGGCCGTCACGGCATGGCGGTACGGCGTGCGCGCCGCGGTCCGGTGCGGCGCATGTTGCGGGAACCTGATGGCCGTCGCGCTGGCGGCCGGCATGATGGATCTGCGCGTGATGGCCGCCGTGACGGTCGCGATTGCCGCCGAACGCGTTGTGCCGGCCGGCGGGCGCGTCGCGCGGACCGTCGGTTGCGTGGTGGTGGCGGGCGGCATGGCGATGATCGCCCGTGCCGCCGGGCTGGCGTGAAGCAGGGCTGGCAAGCCGCTTCGGCGGGTCGCCGGGCCGTGCGCGCGGCCGCCGCCGTCGCGGCCGTGTGGCCCCGCCGCGACACGGGCACATGCCGCCGGCCGCCGGTTGCGCGAATGGCTCGATGCGGCGGTGAAACGAAAGACGATCGAAAACGAACCGAACGGCGATCCGAACGATTCGGCCCCCGAACGGCCGAAACCGGCTAAGCCGTTGTTCGTGTTGTGAAAATTCGCGGCGCTTCGCGTATAATTCGCTTTTGCGCCCATAGGATTTGCCATGCGTCTGATCCAAAAAGCACTCACTTTCGATGACGTGCTCCTCGTTCCCGCCTTCTCCGACGTTCTCCCGCGCGACACCAGCCTCAAGACCAAGCTGACCCGCAACATCTCCTTGAACATGCCGCTCGTGTCCGCCGCGATGGACACGGTCACCGAAGGTCGCCTCGCGATCGCGATGGCCCAGCAGGGTGGCGTCGGTATCGTCCACAAGAACCTCACGCCGGCCGAACAGGCCCGCGAAGTCGCGAAGGTCAAGCGTTTCGAGTCGGGCGTCGTCCGCGACCCGATCACGGTGCCCCCGCAAATGAAGGTGCGCGACGTGATCGCGCTGTCGCGCCAGCATGGCATCTCGGGCTTCCCGGTCGTCGAAGGCCCGCAGCTCGTCGGCATCGTCACGAACCGCGACCTGCGTTTCGAAACGCGCCTCGACGAGCCGGTCAAGTCGATCATGACGCCGCGCGAGCGCCTCGTCACGGTCAAGGAAGGCACGCCGCTCGCCGAAGCGAAGGCGTTGATGCACAGCCACCGCCTCGAACGCGTGCTGGTCGTCAACGACGCGTTCGAACTGCGCGGCCTGATGACCGTCAAGGACATCACGAAGCAGACCGAGCACCCGGATGCATGCAAGGACGAACACGGCAAGCTGCGCGCAGGCGCGGCGGTCGGCGTCGGTCCGGACAACGAAGAGCGCGTCGAGCTGCTGGTGCAGGCCGGCGTCGACGTGATCGTCGTCGATACCGCGCACGGTCACAGCAAGGGCGTGCTCGAGCGCGTGCGCTGGGTCAAGCAGAACTTCCCGCACGTCGAGGTGATCGGCGGCAACATCGCGACGGCCGCCGCCGCGAAGGCGCTGGTCGAATACGGCGCGGACGCGGTCAAGGTCGGGATCGGCCCGGGTTCGATCTGCACGACGCGGATCGTCGCGGGTGTCGGCGTGCCGCAGATCAGCGCGATCGCGAACGTGTCGGAAGCGCTGAAGGGCACCGGCGTGCCGTGCATCGCCGACGGCGGCGTGCGCTTCTCGGGCGACGTGTCGAAGGCCCTCGCGGCCGGCGCGAACGCGGTGATGATGGGCAGCATGTTCGCAGGCACCGAAGAGGCGCCGGGCGACGTGTTCCTGTACCAGGGCCGCCAGTACAAGTCGTATCGCGGCATGGGTTCGGTCGGTGCGATGAAGGACGGCGCGGCAGACCGCTACTTCCAGGACAACTCGGCGAACATCGACAAGCTCGTGCCGGAAGGTATCGAAGGCCGTGTCGCTTACAAGGGTTCGGTCAACGCGATCCTGTTCCAGCTGGTCGGCGGCGTGCGCGCGAGCATGGGCTACTGCGGCTGCAAGACGATCGACGAGCTGCACGAGAAGGCCGAATTCGTCCAGATCACCGCGGCGGGCATGCGCGAGTCGCACGTGCACGACGTGCAGATCACGAAGGAAGCGCCGAACTACCACGTGGACTGAGCGCCGATGAAACCGCTGCTGCGAGCCGTGCTGATCGTCGATGCCGTGCTGCTGCTGGCGTTCGGCGTGCTGTTCGTGCTGACGCCCTGGCAGGCGCTGTTCGACGCGCTGCAACTGGCGAACATCCAGCCGGCGATGCTCGGCCAGGCGTTCGGCATCGCGCTGCTCGGGCTCGCGTGGCTCGCGTTTCATGCGGCGTTCAACGGCGACCTCACGGCGCCCGTCGCACGGGTGGTCGGCCACGTGAACTGGCTGACCGGCGTGCTGACGGTCGTGTGGTCGATCGGCACCGGCAGCGGGCCCGCGCTGGCGGCCGCCGGCCGGGTGCTGTCGGCCGTGGCCGGGGTTGCGCTGATCGTGCTCGGTCTCGGCGGTGTGCGGCTCGCATCGGCCGTGCGCCGGCGCGAAAGGGCCGACAGGGCGGAGGCGCTCGAGGGCCGGGACGCGAAGCGTCCGGTCGAACCGGCGCCGGCCTCCACGCCGCAGCCGCGGGTCGAGCCGGTCGTCAGCCGCCCGGTGGCGCCTTCGGCGCCGGTCGCCGCTGGTCCATCGGCCGCATCCGATCGCGCGTCAGGCAGCGTCGCATTCGACGCGCGCCCGCCGTCGCAGGATTGACCGGCGATGCGTCGCGCGAGCCGCCTGCCGCCCGACGCCGCTGTCCATGCTTTTGACGCAGCGCTTCGTGCGCTGCTTTTCTTATTCTCTTCATCCCGTCCGCAGCCATGCACGACAAAATCCTGATTCTCGACTTCGGTTCGCAAGTCACCCAACTGATTGCACGGCGCGTGCGTGAAGCGCACGTCTACTGCGAAATCCATCCGAACGATGTGTCCGACGACTTCGTCCGCGAGTTCGCGCCGAAGGCGGTGATCCTGTCGGGCAGCCACGCGAGCACGTACGAAGACCATCAACTGCGCGCGCCGCAGGCCGTGTGGGATCTCGGCGTGCCGGTGCTCGGCATCTGCTACGGCATGCAGACGATGGCCGTGCAGCTCGGCGGCAAGGTCGAGTGGAGCGACCATCGCGAATTCGGCTACGCGGAAATGCGTGCGCACGGCCATACGCGCCTGCTCGACGGCATCGAGGATTTCACGACGGCCGAAGGCCACGGGATGCTGAAGGTCTGGATGAGCCACGGCGACAAGGTGGCCGAGCTGCCGCCGGGCTTCGCGCTGATGGCGTCGACGCCGAGCTGCCCGATCGCCGGCATGGCCGACGAGGCGCGCGGCTACTACGCGGTGCAGTTCCACCCGGAAGTCACGCACACGGTGAAGGGCCGCCAGATCATCGAGCGCTTCGTGCTGCAGATCGCCGGTGCGAAGCCCGACTGGATCATGAAGAACCACATCGAGGAAGCCGTCGCGAAGATCCGCGAGCAGGTCGGTGACGAGGAAGTGATTCTCGGCCTGTCGGGCGGCGTCGATTCGAGCGTCGCGGCCGCGCTGATCCATCGCGCGATCGGCGATCAACTGACCTGCGTGTTCGTCGACCACGGCCTGCTGCGCCTGAACGAAGGCAAGATGGTGCTCGACATGTTCGAGGGCCGCCTGCATGCGAAGGTCGTGCACGTCGACGCATCCGACCAGTTCCTCGGCCATCTGGCCGGCGTGACCGATCCGGAAGCGAAGCGCAAGATCATCGGCCGCGAGTTCGTCGAGGTGTTCCAAGCCGAGGCGAAGAAGCTATCGAAGGCGAAGTGGCTCGCGCAGGGCACGATCTACCCGGACGTGGTCGAATCGGGCGGCACGAAGACGAAGAAGGCGACGACGATCAAGAGCCACCACAACGTCGGCGGCCTGCCGGAAACGCTCGGCCTGAAGCTGCTCGAGCCGCTGCGGGACCTGTTCAAGGACGAAGTGCGCGAGCTGGGTGTCGCGCTCGGTCTGCCGCCGGAGATGGTGTACCGCCATCCGTTCCCGGGCCCGGGCCTCGGCGTGCGGATTCTCGGCGAAGTGAAGCGCGAATACGCGGAGCTGCTGCGCCGCGCGGACGCGATCTTCATCGAGGAACTGCGCAACACGACCGCGACCGCGCAGGATGCGGCTGCCGGCCTGTGCGGCGAGGCCGACGTCGGCAAGAGCTGGTACGACCTGACGAGCCAGGCATTCGCGGTGTTCCTGCCGGTCAAGTCGGTTGGCGTGATGGGCGATGGGCGGACATACGACTACGTGACGTCGCTGCGCGCGGTGCAGACGACCGACTTCATGACTGCGCATTGGGCGCATCTGCCGTATGCGCTGCTCGGTCGCGCGTCGAATCGCATCATCAACGAAGTGCGCGGGATCAACCGGGTCGTGTACGACATCTCGGGGAAGCCGCCGGCGACGATCGAGTGGGAGTGAGCTTCGGCGTCGAGGTGTGCCTCGATGACTGATAGTGGCATCGGATGATGCGGACGCCCGGCGGGGATACCTGCCGGGCGTTGTTGTTTGTGTTGTTGGCGGTCGAATTCGGTTGACGATACTGGAGGGCCTACCCATGCAAACCGACAATACTGCGGTGCCGCAACTGACGCTACCCGGATTCGAGGCAACTCGATTGATGCCGGAGCATCGTCTCTTCTTTGCAGTGATGCCCGACCCGGGCACCGCTACGCGCATGACCGAGCAGCGCGCGCGCCTGGGCTCCGATGTGCGGATCAGCGGTCGCCCGCTCCATGCTGAGCGTCTGCATGTCACGCTGTACAGCTTGGGCGACTTCGTGCATGTGCCGGAGGTGGTTGTTGAGCGGGCATGTTTCGCCGCAACAACTATCGATGTGCCGCCGTTCGGCGTGACGTTCGATCAGATGCTCCGCTTCAACGGGCGACCGGGCCATCGACCTTTCGTGCTGACGGGGAGCGACGGGCTGGACGCGTTGGTCATGTTTCAGCGCAGCCTTGTAGAGGCTCTCAGAGGAACTCGTCTGCGTATTTCGGGTACGAGTTTCACGCCGCACGTCACGTTGCTGTACGGCGATGGAAAATTCAGTCGGTGCGACCTGGAGCCGGTGACTTGGACCGTGAACGAATTCGTCCTGATCCACAGCTGGCTCGGCAAGACGCATTACGACGTTATCGGGCGTTGGCCGTTGACGGGCCGCGTCGCGAAAGACTGAATCGTTCACAATTTGCAATCCTGGTATGGATAGAGTCGTGCCCGGAACGGCAGACGAAAGACCGCGATTCCGTTGTGGGGCGAGGTCGGGGCTGTTCGCCCTGTTTCTGGACGCAGTACGCATCCGGTCGCTTACGTATCCTGCTGTTCCAGAACGACGACTTATCAACAACAGTTCATTTGATCATTACGTTCAAACTGCATTGACGGCCGTTTCGCCTGTTGCTGGATCGTTGTAGTCGAGTGTAGTTTAGAATGGGAAATCTGAATTTTTATGCTTTGAATAAATGTCGCATAAGGATCATATGGTTTCCATCTGGGTAAACGACGAAGAAAGAACCAGGCAGATCAAAGACTGGACGATATGGTGGGGTGCCGACAGGGATGAGTTGATGTTGACTTGCCACTTTCCGTCCGGAAAATCTTTTCATAGTCCGCTCAGTAATTGTAGAATCGAGCCGACTGAAATAGTCCAAGACAGGCTCCTGTCAAAGAAAGGAGGGGTGCAATTCAGCGTCGTCGACAAGGTGGTGATCTATGGCGGGAAATACGCTGCCGTCCACTATCCGGGGAGCCGAAAGATTTATGTCATGAGTGCTCAAGATATTGAGCTCAACCTCACGACAAACATCAAGGATGAACCGGTTTTTCGCTATTTCGTTGCCGTGGCAAAGGCCCGAGCCGAACAAGCGAGCCCGCAGGATAAACCTATCGCCGACAACGTGCTGCGCCAGTTGGAGAGGCTGGCTCCTCATGAAGACACGGCGTTGCACGCATATTGCACGGCAAGACACCAAGTGCGCGCGCAAGGAGGGGACTTTATTTACCCTTTTGGTGTCAACGAAAGCCAACTGAAGGCAGTGGAGCAAGCTTTCGCCTCGAAAATCAGCCTGATAGAAGGGCCGCCCGGCACGGGAAAGACGCAAACCATCTTAAACATCCTGGCCAATATTCTATTACGCGGGAACACGGTCGCTGTCCTGTCCAATAACAATGCTGCCGTTGAAAACGTCTATGAGAAACTGGATAGGGTCGGACTGGACTATGTGGTTGCCAAGCTGGGCCGTGCGGCAAATCGCGACGATTTCTTTGTCGATGTTCCAGCCTTGCCGTCGGAGCCGCCTGCGCCAGCTCCCGCGATGGATCAGATTCAAGCGGTCCTGCAGAAGCTGAAGCAACATTTATATGTTCAGAACACCGTGGCTCGCCTGCAGGCCGAGGTCGATGAGCTCACCGTAGAGCTGAACTACCTGCTGGAGTGGCAGCGCGAGAATTCGGTGGCGATGCCGGTTTCTCTGAGCAAGTACCAACTGTCTCCGCGAAAATCGTCGGACCTGATGGCTTATCTGACCTATCTTGCCGAGAATCGCATCCGGCTCAAGGACAGGCTCGAGCTGCTGCTCAATTTTGGGATCTTTCGAGCGAAGCCATTTGATGACTGGGAAAAGCGCAAATCGGTGATTTACGCGTTGCAGAAGCACTACTACGAAAGGGCGCTGCAGGAGAAGCAGTCTGCATTGACTGCCCATCGAGAAGCGCTGGTGCTGGGCAACTTCGATGCATTGCTGGATGAGCTGGTCGCGGGATCGATGGCTCATCTCAAGTACCATCTTCACCAGCATATCTCGCGGCAAGAATCGTTCGATGCAAAAAACTACAGCAGGAACTTCGATGCATTCGTGCGGCGCTTTCCTATCATCGGTAGCGGCACGCATTCCATTGTCAACTCGGTCGGCGGTGCGATTCTCGACTATGTGATCATCGACGAGGCGTCGCAGCAAGACATCGTCCCCGGGATACTGGCGCTGGGCTGCGCCAAAAATCTGATCATCGTCGGCGACAGGAAACAGCTCCCGCATATTCCGCAGAAGCTTGGCATCGCTTCACCTGGCGAGTTTTACGATTGTGACAAGTACAGTCTGCTCGATTCGTGCGTCGGCGTGTTCCACGATTCGATACCGATGACGCTTCTGAAAGAGCATTACCGTTGTCATCCCAGAATCATCCAGTTCTGCAATCAGCAGTTCTATGACAATCAGCTCCTACCGATGACGCGTGACGGAGGCGAAAGCTCATTGGAGCTGCTCGTCACGGCCAAGGGAAATCACACGCGCAACAATGCGAATCGACGCGAACTGGATTCGCTGCTTGAGACGCTTAAATGGGATGGTGAGAGCGACTGGGACAATGAGCAGCGCAGGGGGTTCATCGCCCCGTACAACGCGCAGGTCGCGCTGTCTCGCGAGCATTTACCGGCCGATTTCGTCAAAGATACGGTACACAAGTTTCAAGGCAGGGAGTGCGATGAGATTGTCTTCTCCACGGTGCTGGACAAGAAGTACCGGAGCCAACAAAGCCTGGGTTTCGTCGATGATCCGCACTTGGTCAATGTGGCAGTATCGAGAGCGAAGCGCAAATTCACGTTGGTGACGGGAGACGACGTCTTTGCTGCAACCAACGGACATATTGCAGCACTGATTCGCCATATCGAGTACTACGCCAACGAGAAGCAGATCCATCGCGCTCCAGTTGTGTCCGCTTTCGACCTGCTCTACAAGGAATATGACGCGTCACTCGAGCGGCTCAACGCCAGGCTGCGTCCCGCTGACTCCCGATACAAGTCCGAGCAGATCGTCGCGCAGATACTGCGTGAGGTATTGTCCGGCGACGCTTATCGGGCGATGACATTTCACTCGCAAATTGCCTTGATTCAGTTGGTGTCCTTGACGAACGGCACCCTGACGTCACGGGAGCGGGATTTCATGAAAAATCGCGCCAGTTGTGATTTCGTACTGTATTTCAAGGTAGGGAAAACGCCGTTGGGTGTGATCGAAGTGGATGGCGGATCGCACGGCATGGCACAACAAATCGAACGGGATGCGCTGAAAGACAGCATTCTGACGAAAAGCGAGATCCCCTTGCTCCGATTGCAGACTGTTGAAAGTCATATCGAAGAAAAGATCGCAGCGTTTTTGACCCAGTGGGCAAGCGGCACTGAAACCGCTTGATATGGTTCGCGTTGTCGTGGGGCGGTCACACGTGCGGCCGCCCGAGCGACCGCAGATACATCGGCACCTTCGCCTTCGTCGTCGCCTGCACCCGCGACATCAACGCGTGATCGATCCGATCCAGCCCGTAAGTCCGCGAAATATCCTGCTGCAGCCGGCACCACAGATGGCCGGCCATTTCGGCATCGACCATCGCCCGGTGCGCACGGCCCGTCTGCGGCAGCCGCAGCATCTCGGCGAGGCTCGACAGGCGGTGACTCCGGGCGTCGGGATAGATCCGTCTGGCCACCAGCATCGTGCACGCAAACGCATGGTCGGCCGACATGCCGAGCAGCCCGAGTTCCGACTGCCAGAAGCGCTTGTCGAAACCGGCGTTGTGAGCCACGACCGCATGCTTGCCGACGAACGTCGCCGCTTCCTTCATGACTTCGGACGCGGGCGGCGCCGTCGCGATCATGTCGTTCGTGATGCCGGTGAGCGCAACGACATCGGACGGGATGCGTCGGCCGGCATTCATCAAGCTCTGGAAACGGTCGACAACTTGCCCGTCGCGCAGCAGGATGACGGCAATTTCGGTTGCACGGTCGCCCAGATTCGGCGACAGGCCGGTTGTTTCGAAGTCCAGTACCGCGACGGTTTGCATGGTTGAATTCGGGGGCGTCATCAGAGGGTGTCGAGTTTGGCCGAGAGGGTAGCATCTTCAGGCGCGCGAACGGTGGAATCGTCGAGCCGCGAGCGAGCAGGCTGCCGACTGACGATAATGAAATTTCGCTCCACGCCAGTCGGACATGCTGCCGTGACTCAACTGACGCTACCCGGATTCGATGCGCCGCCGCCGGCTCCCGTGCACCGCTTCTTTTTCGCCGTGATGCCGGCTCCGGCCACGGCCGCGCGCATTGCCGGTGTCGCCAAAAGCTTGCAGCAGCAGAAGGACAGTCCGGTGGGCACCGAGCGTCTGCACATCACGCTGGGCTCTCTAGGCGACTTCGCTTACGTGCCGGGCGCTACGCTTGCACGGGCCCGCGCGGTCGCGGATCGCATGGAAGTGCCGTCTTTCTCCGTGAGGTTCGACAAGATCATCAGCTTCAACAGGCGGTCCGGTCGTCAGCCGCTGGTGCTGACGGGGAAGGCCGGTCTGGAAGACTTGATCGATTTTCGGCGGCAGTTGCGAGACGCGTTGAAAAGGGTAGGCGTGCCTGTTTTCCCCTCGAGTTTCACCCCGCACGTGACGCTGCTGCATGGCGTGCAGAGGCCCGATGAGTATCGGATCGAGCCGATTACCTGGACCGTGTTCGACTTCGTCCTGATCGATAGCTGGCTCGGCAAGTCGCACTACGACGTGTTGGGGCGCTGGCCGTTGACGACCGGCAGCTCGTCGAGATGATCGCGATGCCGTGAGGGCGGTGCCGTTTCAGCGCATCCGGACCGGGCCGGTACAGCGTCCCGTTCTCGTCGGGACGCCGGCTCAGTCCCGATCGCCACCGCGATAACGAAGGTGAATCAGCGGATAAGGCCGACCTTGTCCATCCAGTGCCGATCTCCCGCAGCGCTCGAATCCGAGCCGTTCATAGAATCCCGCAGCCGCCTCGTTCTGTTCGTTGACGTCGGTCGACAAGTTGGAATGGCGCTTGAGCGCTTCTTCGACCAGCCGCCGCCCGACCCCCGCACCATGGTGGGCGGGATCGACGAACAGCGCTTCCATGTGGCCGCCGTCGAGCAGCATGAAACCGATCGGGCGATCGGTTTCGTCGACGGCTAGATCGAGCGGCGCGCCCGGCAGAAATGCGACGACTTCGGATTCGATCGCGCGACGGTCGTTGTCGCTCAGGAAGTGATGCGTGGCATCGACGGCGTTGCGCCAGATGTCCAGAACGTATGTGCCGTCGGCCTCGGTGGATTGTCGGATTCTGATCATGGTTTGACGGGTGGTGATCTGGCGCTCGGCGGGTAGCGGGCGTCGTGACGGAGCGAACGCGTCGCGGTGATGCGCAAGCGACAGCGGTGTGTCAGCCGGATGGCGGTCGCGCGTTGCCTGGCACCGCCGCCCGCTCGATCGCTCGCCGCGCGATGTCGCGCACGCCGGCGCTCATCGGCAAATCGTCGCGGTCGAGTTCGTCGATGCCGAACCAGCGCGCGTCGAGCGCATCGTCGCCGGCGGCCGGTGTGCCGCGCAGCCATCTGCACAGCACGGCGACCATGACGAAATGCTGGCGCACGACGCCGTGCGCATCGTAATCGAACGCGTCCAGCGCGGTAAAGGCGTCGAGCGCTTCCACGTCGACCGTCGTTTCTTCCGCGATTTCGCGCACGACCGCATCCGCGAGCGGCTCGCCCGGCTCGATCTTGCCGCCGGGGAAGCCCCAGCAGCCTGCATCGGGTGGATTCGCGCGGCGCACGAGCAGCACGTCGCGTTCGCGCAGCACGATGCCGATCACGGCGGGAATGGGGCGCAAGGGGGTAGCATTGCCGGTTGCGGACATGCCGGTTGCGGACATGGTCGCGCCTACCTGTCGGTTCGAACGAACGCGGGTACTACGTGCACGCGGCTCATCGCGCGTCTCCGGTACGCTGTTCGATCGCACGAATCACGGCGACCATGTCGGCCGCCCCATGTCCGGCTCGCTCGGTTTCTCCGTACAGTGCATGGCAGATGTCGAGCAGCGGCGACGCGATGCCGATGCTGCGTGCCGATTCGGCGACGAGGCGCGCATTCTTCAGCACGTCGGTGATCGCGGCCTGCACCGAGAAATCTTCCGCGACGAGCTTGCCGAGCTTCACGCGCGACACGTCGCTGGCCATCGGGCCGGCATTCAGCACGTCGGCGAAGCGTGCAAGGTCGATACCGTGGCGTTGCGCGAAGTGCGTGGCTTCGGTGAGACCGGTGACCATCGTGATCAGGAACAGGTTGACGGCGAGCTTCATCGTCAGCGCCGACGGCACGTCGCCGCATACGAAGCTGTCGCGGCACAGCGGCTTCACCAGCGCGCGTACGGCGTCGACGTCCTCCGGCGCGCCGGCCAGCATCACGACGAGTTGACCGGCTTCGGCCGGCTTGCGCGAGCCCGACACGGGCGCCTCGACGTAGCGGCCCGATGCGGCGGCGATTTCGTCGGCGAGTGCGCGAGAGTATTCGGGCGCATTCGTGCCCATGTTGACGATCGTGTGTCCGCCGACCCGGGCGGCAAAACCGGGTGAGCCGCGCGCAAGGGCGGCGTCGATTGCCGCGTCGTTCGCGAGCATCAGGATCACGGTGCGGCAGGACGCGAAGACGTCGTCGACGTTTTCGGCCACGCGTGCGCCGGCGTCGCGCAGCGCATCGTCGCTGCCGTGCGAACGGCTCCACGCGACGAGCGGCGTGCCGGCCCGCGTGAGATTGAGCGCCATCGGCGTGCCCATCACGCCAAGGCCGATGAATCCGACTGCGGTTTGCATGGTGCGGCTCCCACGGTAGGTGGCGACGATCGTGGGCGTCAGTATCGCAGCGTTTACGCGCCTCTGCCATGTGACCCGCGCGAGCGCGGAAGCCGCGCCATCGCCGCTATGCGATCCCCGCCAGGTACGGCCACGGATAAATGCCGCGTGCATGGCCGTCGCCGAACAGAAGGCGCACGCCGTAGCCGAGCGCCTCGACGCCGTCGAGCGTCAGGCCGGCGCGGGCGTCGATACGGCCGCCATCGAAGCGGATTCTCCGGCATTCCGCACACGGACAATCGCTGCGCAACTGCGCATAGCCGATACGTTGCGTCGCGCCGTCGGGCCAGCGCAGCGTCAGTGCGCGTGCCGGGTGATCGAGTGCGATTTCGGTCGGCGCGATCATCGCGACGCCTCGTCGATCTGTCCGATCGCGATCCGCACGGCCTTGCGGACTTCGGGGTCGCGATCGTCGAGTGCGTCGTGTAGCGCCCGCAGCGTCGCCCGGTCGCGCAATTCGCCGAGCGCGAGCGCGGCTTCCTTGCGCAGGTTGCTGATCGTATGCGAGAGCAGCGCGACGACGGCCGACGCCGCGGCCGCATCGCGCAATTGGCCCAGCGCGCGGACGGCACGCACGCGCACTTGCCAGTAGTCGTCGTCGAGCGCGGCGACGAGCGGGTCGCGCGCAGCGGCGATGCGCAGCTTGCCGAGCGTGGCAGCCGCTTCTTCGCGCACCTGCCATTCGGCGTCACGCAGCGCCGCGAGCAACGCGGTGACGACGGCGGTATCGCCCGCCGCCGCAAACCCGATTGCGCCGACCGCGGCGCGCCGCACGTCCGCGTCGGCGTCCGCGGTCGCGACGCGGGCGAGCGGCGGCAGCGCGCGGCCGTCCTTGAGCCAGCCGAGCACGACGACCGCCTCGGCTCGGACGGCAGCGGCGCTCGCGTCGAGCGCGCGCAGCGCGGGCGCGAACGCGTCGGGGTCGCGCAACTCGCGCAAGCCGCGCAGCACGGCGCCGCGCACGAACGGCTCGGACCGGTCGGCCCAGCGGCACAGCACGGCGCCCGATGCCGCGTCCTTCAGTTCGGACAGGCTTTGCGCGGCGGTGGCGCGCACGCCGTCGTCCGGATCGAGCAGCGCGTGGCACAGCGCGTCGACGACCTCGGGCTGCTCCCATGCGTCGAGCACGCGCGCGGCCTCGCTGCGCACGTCGGCCGACGGGTCGTCGCGCAGCGCCGCGATGAACGACGGCACGAGTTCGGGCGCTTCGAGATCGGCGAGTTCGAGCAGCGCGATGCGGCGCACCGATGCGTCGGCTGCGGCGAGGCGCGCGACGAGCGCGGCATGATCGGCGTGATCGGCGGCCGGCACGCCGGGCAGCGGGAAAGCGGAGGAAGAAGCGGTCATGGGAAAGAGTCGGTGCGGTGAATGGGCGGGCACGTGCGCTCAGGCGGCGTCGCGCAATAGCGCGAGGCAGCGGCGCTTGATGTCGACGAACGCGGGCTCGGTCGTGCTGTCGTCGGTGCGCGGCCGCGCGAGCGGCACGCGGATATCGGCGACGATGCGCGCAGGCCGCGGCGACAGCATCAGGATGCGGTCGCCGAGAAACAGCGCTTCCTCGATGTCGTGCGTGACGAACAGCACGGTCGTGCCGATGCGCGACCAGATGTCGAGCAGCAGCGTCTGCATCATCCGGCGCGTCTGCGCGTCGAGCGCGCCGAACGGCTCGTCCATCAGCAGCACGCGCGGCCGGTTGATCAGCACGCGGGCAATCTCGACGCGCTGCTGCATGCCGCCCGACAACTGCGCGGGATAGTGCGCGCCGAAGCCGCCGAGCCCGACGAGCTCGAGCAGTTCGGCCGCTTCGCGGCGGCGCTCCCGTGCGGGCACGCCTTTCATCTTCAGGCCGAACGCGACGTTGTCGATCACGCGCTTCCACGGAAACAGCGTGTGCTGCTGGAACACGAGCCCGCGATCGGGATGCGGGCGGTCGACGCGTTCGCCGTCGACCATGATCTCGCCATGCGTGGCCGCGACGTGGCCGGCGAGCGCGCCGAGCAGCGTCGATTTCCCGCAGCCGGACGGCCCGAGCACGCAGACGAATTCGCCGGGTGCGATGTCGACGTCGAGCGTATCGAGCGCCGCGAAGCGCGCATGCGGCGGGCCGAGTTCGATCGTCAGCGCGCGCACGCCGATGCGGCCGGGCGCGGGCGACGCAATGTCCGGCGTACTCATGATCGGCCTCCACGCGGTGCGTACCACGGCGTGAGCGCCGCGCCGATACGCTTGACGAGCAGGCTGCTGCCCATCCCGAGCAGGCCGATCAGTGCCATGCCGACCACGATGTCAGGGTAGTTCTGCAACGTATAGGATTCCCACGTGAAATAGCCGATCCCGTACTGGCCCGCGATCATCTCGGCCGTGACGAGGCAGAACCACGCGGTGCCCATTCCGATCGACAGGCCCGTGAAGATCGACGGCGCGGCGCCGGGCAGGATCACTTCCGCATAGAGCGCGAGGCCGCGCGTGCCGAGGCTGCGCGCGGTCGCGACGAGCCGCGGGTCGACGGCTTCGGCGCCATGCACGGTATTGAGCAGGATCGGAAACAGCGCGCCGACGAACGTGATGAACATCATGCTCAGCTCGGACGACGGGAACATCAGGATCGCGAGCGGAATCCACGCGACAGCCGGAATCGGCCGCAGCATCTCGAGCGGCGGCAGCAGCGTGTCCTCGAGCGCGCGATAGCGGCCGATCGCGAGCCCGAGGCCGATGCCGGCGACCGCCGCCGCGACGAAGCCGGCCAGCACGCGCGTGATGCTCGCGAACAGGTGCATCGGCAGCTTCGGCGATTGCAGGAACGAGGCCAGCGCGGGGCCGACGTCGGCCGGCGCGGGCACGTTCGCGAACGTGACGATGCCGAGCGACAGCCGCCAGTGGACGGCCGCCTGCCACAGCGCGATGCAGGCGGCGAGCGATGCGATGCGCCACGCGCGGCGGCGCATCGGGGGCGAGCGGCGGCGCGCGGCGGAATGCGGCGAGCGGGTGTCACCGCTGCGCGGTGCGTCGGCGAGACGGCGTTTGACGAGGTCGAGGGTGGCAGCCATGCGGAAGTCCGGGGTCGACGAATGGAAGGGGAAAGGCGCGCGACGTTCAGCGGGCGGCGAGCGCCTGCGCGGTGACGGTCTTCGCGGCCGCGTAGTCGACCACCGCGCCCGATACCTGCTGCGCGTACGCGTCGGCGCCCGACTTCAGCAGGAACGCGGTGAGCACGCCGTGCGCGTCCTTCACGTACCACGCCTGGTCGGCGAACAGCTTCAGGCCGCTCGCATGGTCGTGCACGAACACCGCCCGCACCTTCGCGGACGGGCCGAGCTTGCCGAGCGCCACGAACGCGGCGGTGGGGCTCGCGTAGTTGCGTACCGGTTCGTCGCCGGCGAGCCACACTTGCGCGACGTCGTTGAAATCGCGGATCGGCTTGCCGGTCGTCGCATCGTTCGCGACGAGCGGCTGCTTGCCATAGTGTTTCAGCGCCGCGTCGTAATCGAGCCCGGACGCCTTGAACGCCGCGCGGATATAGCGGTCGTCGACGAACGTCGCGGGGTCGGGCGCGGAGTCGGTCTTCTTCAGCAGCTTCAGCGTATCGATCGCCGTCGCGACCGCTTGCCGGTATTCGGGCTTCCACGTCAGGTCGCGGGTCTGGATGCCGAGCGGCCCGTGATACAGGTAGTCGACCGGCGCCTCGATGCCGGTGACCTTCTCGATCAGCAGGCTGTACTTTTCCGGGTTCTGCGCGAGCAGGCGGTTCGCTTCGATCGCGGCACGCAGATAGGCCACGACGATTTCCGGATAGCGCTGCGCGTAGTCCGCATCGACGAGCGCGCCGTGGAAGGTCGGCGCGTGGGTCTGCGCGCCGTCGTAGATCTTGCGCGCGATGCCGCGGTACGGGAACAGGTCGGCGAACGGCACGAAATCCGCATGCGCGTCGATCTTGTTCGCCTTCAGCGCGCTGCCGGCCACTTCGGGCGCCTGCGTGACGATGTTCACGTCGGTGTCGGGGTTCCAGCCCTGGGCCTTGATCGCGCGCAGCAGCATGCCGTGCGCGGTCGAAGCGAACGGCACCGAGATCGTCTTGCCCTTCAGGTCCGCCAGCCCGCGCACCGTCGAATTCGACGGGACGACGATCCCGTTGCCGCTGCCGTCGATGCTGCCGTCGAGCACGGTGATGAACACGCTCTTGCGGCCGGCCTTGCGGAACGCCGCGCCGTTCAAGGCACCGGGGAAATCGGCCATCGCGCCGAAGTCGAGCTTGCCGGCGACCATCTCGTTGGTGAGCGGCGCGCCGGACGTGAAATCCTTCCACTGCACGTCGTATTTCACGTCCTGGTACTTGCCGGTGCGCGGCAGGTACTTGTCGAGCAGATGCAGTTCACGGATCAGCAGGCCGCCGGTCGCGCAGTTGATCGTCGTGTCCTGTGTGCCGATCGCGACGCGGATCGTCTCCGCATGTGCAAAACCGGTGGCCGCGACCGCGATCGACGCGGCGAGCAGGCGAAACATCCGTAGCGTTGTTTTCATGTGTCGTGAGTCCGGTAGTGGGGGAGCGGTGGGCGGGCGCCGCGCCGCGTCACCGCAGCAGGTAAGGAATGTCGACCTTGACCGCGCCGGTCGGGCAGTCGCGTTCGCACGGCATGCAGTACCAGCATTCGTCGAACTGCATGTAGGCCTTGCCCTTGGTGACGTCGATCGCGAGCAGGTCGAGCGGGCACACGTCGACGCACACGGTGCAGCCCTTGTCGGCGATGCACAGCGACTCGTCGATCGTCACGGGCGCGCTGCTGCGCTGGAAGATGTCGTGCGGGGTATGGGACATGGCAAGGTTCCTCAAAGGGCGGCCGCGAGCGCGGCCGGTTCGCGGATGCGCAACTGCGCGTAGGCGCCGCGTTCGTCGTCGGCGAGCGGCACGACGTACGGTTCGACCGGCCGCTTCTCGCTGCGCATCGCGCCCGCGGCATCCTTGCGCAACCACGTGTGGCAGAACCATTCGGCGTCGTTGCGGTGCGGAAAATCGACGCGATGGTGGTACAGCCCCCAGCGGCTTTCGGTGCGGAACAGCGACGCACGCGCGGCCATTTCGGCGCAATCGCGGATCGCGCGCACTTCGGCCGCACGCATCAGCTCGTGCGGATTGTCGGCCTTGATTTCTTCGATATCCTCAATAATTCCGTCAAAACGTTGCAGCCCGATTTCCATCTTGCGCGTCACCTTCGGCGGTTGCAGGTAGTCGTTCACCATCCGGCGCAGCTTGTACTCGACCTGCGCCGGCGCCAGCCCGCGTTCGCGCAGCAGCGGTGCGAGCACGCGGGTGCGCTCGGCGTCGACCTGTTGGTCGTCCACCGGCGCGTGGTCGCGACCGGCCACGTAGTCAGCCGCGTTTTGCCCGGCGAACCAGCCGTACGTGAATGCCCCGAGCATGTAGTTGTGCGGGACGGCCGCCATGTCGCCGGCCGCGTAAAGCCCCGGCACGGTCGTCTCGGCACGTGCGTTCACGTACACGCCCGACGCGCTGTGGCCGCTGCAGAAGCCGATCTCGGAGATGTGCATCTCGACCATCTGGCTGCGGTAGTCGGTGCCGCGCCCCGCATGGAAGCGGCCGCGGCTGGGCCGTTCGTTGGTATGCAGGATCTGCTCGATGGTCCGGATCGTTTCTTCCGCGAGATGGTCGAGCTTCAGGAACACGGGGCCATTGCCGCTCTGCAGTTCCTGGTAGAACTCCCACATCATCTGGCCGCTCCAGTAGTCGCATTCGATGAAGCGTTCGCCCTTGCCGTTCGCGGTGAAGCCGCCCAGGGGCCCCGTCACGTACGCGCACGCCGGGCCGTTGTAATCCTTGATCAGCGGATTGATCTGGAAGCATTCGAGGTTCGCGAGCGCGGCGCCCGCGTGATAGGCCATCGCGTAGCCGTCGCCTGCGTTGGTCGGGTTCTCGTACGTGCCCATCAGGTAGCCCGACGCCGGCAGGCCGAGACGGCCGGCCGCGCCGCAGCAGAGGATCACGGCCTTTGCGCGGATCACGTGAAAGTCGGCGGTGCGGCAGTCGAAACCGAGCACGCCGCTCGCGCGGCCTTGCGGGTCGGTCAGCACGCGCGTCGCGACGATCCGGTTCGTGATCGCGATGCGTGCGCGCTTCAGTTGCCGGTACAGCACCTTCTTGATGTCGTGGCCCTCCGGCATCGGCAGCACGTACGAGCCCATGTGATGGACCTTCTTCACCGCGTAGTCGCCGGTGCCGTCCTTCTCGAACTTCACGCCCCAGCGGTCGAGCTGCTCGATCGTCGTGAAGCTGTGCGTCGCGTACGCGTACACGGCTTCCTGATCGACGATCCCGTCGTTGGCGATCGTGATCTCGCGCGTGTATTGCTCGGGCGTCGCATGACCGGGGATCACCGCGTTGTTCAGGCCGTCCATCCCCATCGAGATCGCGCCGCTGCGTTTCACGTTGGCCTTCTCGAGCAGCAGCACGCGCAGCGACGGATCGCGCTCCTTCGCCTTGATGGCCGCCATCGGGCCGGCCGTGCCGCCGCCGACCACGACGACGTCGTATTCATGCACATGGGTATTCATCGCGGGCTCCTTGCAGGTTTGCGCGCCTTTTGCCGGTCGACGCGCAACCGGTACTGGAAGGCGTCGCCGCGGAAGTAGAGGTATTCGTAGTCGATCGGCGCACCCGACGCGTCGTGCGTGAGGCGCTCGATGCGCAGCACGGGGCTGCTTTCCTCGACGTGCAGCGCGTCGACGATTTCGTCGTCCGCGAGGATCGCGTCGATCGACACGTCGGCATGGCCGAGCGGGATGCCGCAGTCGTTCTCGAGGATCAGGAAGATGTCGCGGGTCGCGAGATCGGCGCCGGCGAGGCGCTTGCCGAGTGCTTCGGGCACCCAGGTCTGTTCGAGCGACACGGGTTCGCGGTTCAGCAGCCGCACGCGATGGATCTCGACGAGCGGCGCGCCTTCCGGCACGTTCAGCTTCGTCGCGAGATGGCGATCGGCCTTCACGGTGCGCAGGCTGCGCAACTGGTTGACGATCTCGTAGCCCATCGACGACATCGCCTCGGCAAAACCCTGCAGCGACGTCACGTTCTGGAACGCCTTCGGCTTCGACACGAACGTGCCCTTGCCGTGCAGCTTGAACAGCAGGCCTTCCTTCTGCAGGTCGCCCAGCGCCTGACGCACCGTGATGCGGCTGACGTCGAACATCGCGCAGAGCTCGTGCTCGGAGGGCATCCGGCTGTGCGGCGCGTAGGTGCCGTCGAGAATGCGCGCGCGCAGCGTGTCCTTGATCTGCACGTAGAGCGGGGCCGCGGACAGCGGCACGACGTTGGGTGGGGTCATCGGTCAACTTGTTATGACAAGATGGGGCGAGTGTAGCCAGCGTCATTGCGCGCCCCAACCAACTATTTGTGATTTCGAATTTCCCGTTGCGGAAAAGCGGGAGCGGGGCGAGCGGATGATCCGACCCTTGCGAGCCGCGTGGAATCGCCGACAATAAAAATCCGCGGCCCATACGCCGCGCATGTCGATTTCCCGCTGCGTCGCCCGTCGTATCGATATTGACCGGGCAGTGCGCCCCGCCATGCGGTCGTCACCCGGTTTCCGCGAATGGCGCAACCAACGAGGAGAGGCCACATGACACGCCACATGCCGGATTCCCGATACCGCTGGGTAATCGTCGCCGCGGGCGGCCTAATGGGCTGCGTCGCGATCGGCGCGATGTTCTCGTTGCCGGTGTTCCTGCGGTCCATCGCGCGCGATACGGGCTGGTCGATGACCGGCATTTCCGCGGCGATGACGCTCGGCTTCATCGCGATGGCGTTCGCCAGCATGGCGTGGGGCAGCCTGTCGGACCGCGTCGGCACGCGTCCGGTCGTCATCGCGGGCGCCGTGCTGTTGTCGGCGAGCCTGGCGCTGGCGAGCCGCGCGCCGTCGCTGCTCGTGTTCCAGTTGACCTTCGGCCTGGCCGTGGGCAGTGCGACGGCCGCGATATTCGCGCCGATGATGGCGTGCGTGACCGGCTGGTTCGACACGCACCGCAGCCTCGCGGTATCGCTCGTGTCGGCCGGCATGGGGATGGCGCCGATGACGATGGCGCCCCTGGCCGCCTGGCTCGTGTCGGTGCGCGACTGGCGCACGTCGATGCTGCTGATCGCCGCGCTGGCGGCCGTCGTGATGATCCCGGTGTCGCTGCTGGTGCGCCGGGCGCCCGCGCTCGATCCTGCATCCGCCCACGCGGCGCCTGCGCCTGCGTCGGCCGGCGCGCCCGCCGCGATGTCGGTCGCGGATGCGCTGCGTTCGCCGCAGTTCATGGTGTTGGTGCTGACCAATTTCTTCTGCTGCGCGACCCATTCGGGCCCGATCTTCCATACGGTCAGCTACGCGGTGACCTGCGGGATTCCGCTGATCGTCGCGGTATCGATCTACAGCGTCGAAGGGCTGGCGGGCATGGGCGGCCGGATCGCGTTCGGGGTCCTCGGCGATCGCCTCGGCGCGAAGCGCATGCTGGTGGCGGGGCTGCTCGCGCAGGCGCTCGGCGCGCTCGGCTACTACTTCGTGCGCACGCTCGACGGCTTCTACGCGGTCGCGACGCTGTTCGGCTTCATCTATGCGGGCGTGATGCCGCTGTATTCGGTGCTCGCGCGCGAGAATTTTCCGCTGCGGATGATGGGCACCGTGATCGGCGGCTGCGCGATGGCCGGCAGCCTCGGGATGGCCGCGGGCCCGGTCGCCGGCGGGCTGATCGTCGACGCGTTCGGCAGCTACGGCTGGCTGTACCTCGGCTCGTTCGCGATCGGGCTCGGCGCGTTCCTGATCGCGACGATGTTCCGCCCGTTCGCGAAAGCGCGGCCGGAAACGGTGACGGCGTAAGCGGGCAACGGAAGCAGGGCGGCTGGCGTTTTTGCCGGGTCGGCAGGCGCCTGCTGGATCGTCGTAGATAAATAAATGGCCCGGACCTCGCCTCCGTCAGGAGGCGTCCGAACGGCGCTCAGCCTGCTGCGGCGCAGCAGAGCGGCAACTGACGGCGATCGGCGCGCATGCGCTGCGATTCGGCCCCTAAAAATACAATATCGAGCATGTATTCGAAGGGCCTGTCATACCGGCGTCACCCTGCTAGAATTCGGCCTGCCGCATTGTTCCGATTGACTGATGAGATTGCTTGACGCCCTGGTCGAACAACGTATCGCCGCCGCCGCCGCGCGGGGCGAGTTCGACGATTTGCCGGGTACCGGCGCGCCGCAGGCGCTGGATGACGACCTGCTCGTGCCCGAGGAGGTGCGGGTGGCCAACCGTATCCTGAAGAACGCAGGCTTCGTGCCGCCGGCCGTCGAGCAACTGCGCGCGCTGCGCAACCTGCACGACGAAGTGCAGGCGGTCAGCGACCGTGCCGCGCGCTGCCGGCTGCAGGCGAAGATCCTCGCGCTCGACATGGCGCTCGAATCGCTGCGCGGCGGCCCGATGGTGATGCCGCGCGACTACTGCCGGCGCATCGCGGAACGCCTGTGCGAGCGCGGGCTCGACGAAGCGCCCGCCGAAGCGGGGCCGATGTGACGTCCGACGCGCTGCACGACGCAGCTCGCTCGGCAGCCGCCGCGGCCACTGATCCCGCCGCCGATTCTCCCGTTCAAGAAACCGCGCCCGCATCGGCGCGCGACCTGCATTTCATGCGGCTTGCACAAGCCGCCGCCGAAGAGGCGCGCGCGGCCGGCGAAGTGCCGGTCGGCGCGGTGCTCGTGCGTGGCGACGAAGTGATCGCCCGCGGTTTCAATCATCCGATCGGCGGGCACGACCCGTCCGCGCATGCCGAAATGGCCGCGCTGCGCATGGCCGCGCAACATCTGCAGAATTACCGGATGCCCGGCTGCGAACTGTACGTGACGCTCGAGCCGTGCCTGATGTGCGCTGGCGCGATCATGCACGCCCGCATCGCGCGGGTCGTCTATGGCGCGGCCGACCCGAAGACGGGCGCGTGCGGCAGCGTGATCGACGCATTCGCGAATCCGCAGTTGAACCACCACACCGAAGTGACCGGCGGCGTGCTCGCCGACGAGTGCGGCGCCGCGCTGAAGTCGTTCTTCGCCGAGCGCCGGCGCGCGCTGCGCGAGGCGCGGCTTGCCCGCGACGCCGAATCCGGCGCGTCATAGGCGCTTCCGCCGAGCCCGGCGTTCCGGGCGTGCACGGTTTCCGTGAACCGGACCCGGTTCGGACCCTCTAAGCAGGTTTGACGACCCCGATACCTTTCGCCATGTCCTTCCAGCCCGCCGCGTCCTACACCATCCGCCTGCTGGCGCCGTCCGGCTATCCGCACGACCCCGACGCGATCAACCGCGCGCTCGAGCGCCTCAGCACCGCGCAGCAGCGCATCGAGAACATCGAGGCGACGCAGCGGCGCTTCCAGCGTTTCGGCGGCACCGACGGCGAACGGGCAGGCGACCTGAACCGCCTCGCCGATCCCGGGCGGCCGCTGCCGGACATCGCGCTCGCGGTGCGCGGCGGCTACGGCGCCGCGCGCATCCTGCACGGGCTCGACTATCGCGGGCTCGAACGCCGGCTGCGCGACCAGCCGATCGCACTCGTCGGTCACAGCGATTTCACGGCGATCCAGCTGGCGCTGTACGCGAAGGCGCGCATCAAGACATTCGGCGGTCCGATGCTGTCGGCGGATTTCGGCGCGGAAACGCCGAGCGACTTCACGATGCAGCATTTCTGGCAGACGCTGACGCAGCCCAGCACGACGATCGTCGCCGATGCACCGCAGGTGCAGACGGCGAACGTGACGGGCACGCTGTGGGGCGGCAACCTCGCGATCCTCACGTCGCTGGTCGGCACGCCGTACATGCCCGACATCGAGGGCGGCATCCTGTTCATCGAAGACGTCAACGAGCAGCCATTCCGGATCGAGCGGATGATCTATCAACTGCACCTGTCGGGGCTGCTCGCGCGGCAGCAGGCGCTCGTGCTCGGCCAGTTCACCGGCGCGCGGCCGTTCGAGTACGACAACGGCTACGACATGCAAGCGATGATCGACCAGGTGCGCGCGGTGGTCGGGATTCCGGTCGTCACCGGGCTCCAGTTCGGCCATGTGCCCGACCTGTTGACGCTGCCGTTCGGCGCACAGGCGCAGTTGGTCGCGAACGCGCACGGGTTCCGGCTTACGCTGTCGGACTATCCGCATCTCGGCTGATGCCGGCGCCGGCGCGATCGATCGAAAGGCGGGGCTCCCCGCCTTTTTCTTTATGTAAATGCGCAACTAACGGTCCATATTTTTCGTCGACGCCGACACGATTTTCGCCCGGATATGCACCATTTTTGTCAACAAAATGACCGGGAGGGTATACGTCCAGAAGTGCCTCCGTCTTGCCTGTCTGGCTTGCCATGCATGGATTTCGTGCGCATTGCACCGAATGAGAACACGCTGGCGCACGCCGATTGTGCGAAATGACGCAAAAGAATTGTTGACAATCTTTATGTCCGCCCTAGGATGAGGACCATCACACGATGCAGATCATGAACGAGCCCGATTCCACTCCGTCCGATGCAGCCGGCCCCGAAGCGATCGCCGAGCGGATTCGCACCGCGATCCTCGAGCATCGGCTCGCGCCGGGCGCGAAGCTGACGGAGGCGCAGCTCTGCGACGTGTTCGGCGTGAAGCGCGGGACGATCCGCCAGGCGCTCGCGCAGCTCGCGACCGACAAGCTGGTCGACCTCGAGCCGAACCGCGGCGCGTTCGTCGCGAGCCCGACGCTGCAGGACGTGCACGAGGTGTTCGAGATGCGCCGGATCATCGAGCTCGCCGTGGTCGAACGGCTCGCGACCGGCCCCGGCGCCAGGCGGCTGAAGGGCGTCGCCGCGCTGATCGACAAGGAGCGCAAGGCGTTCGAGCGGCACGACTTCGCGGCGTGGATCCGGCTGTCGGGCGAATTCCACACGGCGCTCGCGACGCTGATGGGCAATGCGACGCTCAGCGAGTGCCTCGAAGGGCTCGTCGCACGCTCGACGCTGATGTCGGCGTTGTACGAATCGCACGGGCGCAGCCCGTGCTCGTGCGATGACCACGACGAGATCCTCGCCGCGCTGGAGGCGGGCGATCCGAAGCAGGCGGTCACGCTGATGGCGCGCCACCTGCAGCATGTCGAACTGAAGATGCTGGACCGGCCCGCGCAAGGGCAGGTCGATTTGCGCGAAGTGTTCGGCGGCGCCTGAGCGGCGACGCGAACCCGGCCGCGCGCCACACGACGAGCGCAATGCAGGCCCGCGGTGTTCGCCGCGGGCCGCTGGTCCGACTCCGGGCGATGATCCGGAGCGATATCGATGACGGTGGAGCGGCCTGGCGGCCGCGTCAAGGAGAAGTCATGGCTCAGTTCAGTGTGGCGCACGACAGCGCCTATCCGGCGGAAGAAGGCGGCGAGGGCGGCGGTCCGGCACTGCCGGATGGTTACAGCGAACGTCTGTACAACGAAGATTTGGCACCCCTTAAAAATCAGACATGGGGTTCGTACAACATCTTCGCGTTCTGGATGTCGGACGTGCACAGCGTCGGCGGCTACGTGTTCGCGGGCAGTCTGTTTGCGCTCGGGCTGACGAGCTGGCAAGTGCTGATCGCGCTGATCGTCGGTATCGGCCTCGTGAACGCGCTGTGCAACCTGATCGCGCGGCCGAGCCAGCAGATCGGCGTGCCGTACCCGGTCGCGTGCCGCGCGACCTTCGGCGTGCTCGGCGCGAACGTGCCGGCCGTGATCCGCGGGCTGATCGCGATCGCGTGGTACGGCATCCAGACTTATCTCGCGTCGAGCGCGCTCGTGATCGTCGTGCTGAAATTCTTCCCGCAATGGCTGCCGTATGCGGACGTCCATCGCTACGGCTTCCTCGGGCTGTCGGCGGTCGGCTGGGCCGGCTTCATGCTGCTGTGGGTGCTCCAGGCGTTCGTGTTCTGGAACGGCATGGAGACGATCAAGAAGTTCATCGACTTCGCGGGCCCGGCCGTCTATGTCGTGATGTTCATCCTTGCCGGCTACATGGTGTGGCGGGCGGGCTGGCGCAACATCGGCATCAACCTCGGCGGCGTCAAGTATCACGGCGCGGAGGTGATCCCGGTGATGATCACCGCGGTGTCGCTCGTCGTGTCGTACTTCTCCGGGCCGATGCTGAACTTCGGCGATTTCTCGCGCTACTGCCGCTCGTTCGGCGACGTGAAGCGCGGCAATTTCTGGGGGCTGCCGGTCAACTTTCTCGCGTTCTCGCTCGTCACGGTGATCACCACCGCCGCGACGCTGCCGGTGTTCGGCGAACTGATCACCGACCCGGTCGCGACGGTCGGCCGCATCGACCATCCGACTGCGGTGATCCTCGGCGCGCTGACGTTCACGATCGCGACGATCGGCATCAACATCGTCGCGAACTTCGTGTCGCCCGCGTTCGATTTCTCGAACGTCGCGCCGCGCCTGATCAGCTGGCGTGCCGGCGGGATGCTCGCGGCCGTCGCGTCGATCTTCATCACGCCGTGGAACCTGTTCAACAACCCGGCCGTGATCCACTACACGCTCGACGTGCTCGGCGCGTTCATCGGCCCGCTGTACGGCGTGCTGATCGCCGACTTCTACCTCGTCAAGCGCGGCCGCCTCGTGCGCGACGACCTGTACACGATGTCGGAAAGCGGCGCCTATTGGTACACGGGCGGCGTGAACCGCCGCGCGCTCGCCGCCCTGCTGCCAGCCGCGGTGATCGCGGTGGTCTGCGTGATGGTGCCGGGCTGGCAGGCCCTCGCGAATTTCTCGTGGTTCATCGGCGCGGGGCTCGGCTTCGTGTTCTACCGGCTGCTCGCGAACGCGAAGGCGTAAGGAGCATGCGATGAAGATCCGACTGATCAATCCGAATACGACGCAGCGGATGACCGACGCGATGGGCCGCTGCGCGAGGGAGGTCGCGGCCGTCGGCACCGAGATCGTGGCCGTGAGCCCGCCGATGGGGCCGCCGTCGATCGAAGGGTATTACGACGAGGCGCTCGCGACGCCGGGGCTGCTCGCCGAGATCGCGCAGGGCGAGCGCGACGGCTGCGACGCATACGTGATCGCGTGTTTCGGCGATCCGGGCCTGTATGCGGCGCGCGAGCTCGCGCGCGGCCCCGTGATCGGCATCGCTGAGGCCGCGATGCATGCGGCGAGCGTGCTCGCGCCGGGCTTCTCGGTCGTCACGACGCTCGCGCGTACCTGCGGGATGGCGTGGCACCTCGCGGAGCGCTACGGGATGAAGCGGTTCTGCCGCAACGTGCGCGCGACCGACGTCGCGGTGCTCGAACTCGACCGGCCCGGCTCGGCCGCGCGCCGGATCATCGTCGACGAATGCCGGCGCGCGCTCGACGAGGACGGCGCCGACGCGATCGTGCTCGGCTGCGCGGGGATGGCCGAATTCGCGCACGAGATCGAGCAGCAGATCGGCGCGCCGGTGGTCGAGGGCGTCACGGCGGCCGTCAAATGGGCCGAGGCGCTCGTCGCGCTGCGCCTCGCGACCGCGAAGCGCGGCGACTATGCGCGGCCGCTGCCGAAGCGCTACGACGGCGCGTTCGCCCGCTTCAGCCCGCCGGACGGGGAGGCGACGGAGCCTCCGCCGAATTTGCCGCAACCGCACATACACACCGTCTGACATGCACTATCTGCGCCGCTGTATGGGCGCGTATGAACGTTTTCGCTACACTGGGCCGTCATCGCATCGGCTGGTGCGGCCGCCTCCGGCACCGCGCAGTCGATGCGAACCCATTATTCGCGCCCGCTCGTTCAGCGCGCTCATTCAGCCCGCTTATTCAGCCTGCTTTCGCCGCACTTCGAACCATGCCACTCGATCCCAACTATCCCCGCGACCTGATCGGCTACGGCCGCCATCCCGTGCAGGCGAACTGGCCGGGGCGCGCCCGCGTCGCCGTGCAATTCGTGCTGAATTACGAGGAGGGCGGCGAGAACTGCGTGCTGCACGGCGATCCGGGCTCCGAGCAGTTCCTGTCCGAAATCGTCGGCGCGGCCGCGTATCCGGACCGCCACATGAGCATGGAGTCGATCTACGAATACGGGTCGCGGGCCGGCGTGTGGCGCATTCTGCGCGAATTCGAGAAGCGCGGGCTGCCGCTGACGGTATTCGGCGTCGGCATGGCGATCGAGCGTCATCCGGAGCTCGCGCGTGCGTTCGTCGAACTCGGCCACGAGATCGCGTGCCACGGCTGGCGCTGGATTCACTACCAGAGCATGACGCCGGAACTCGAAGCCGAGCACATGCGCCTCGGGATGGAAGCGATCGAACGCGTGACGGGCGAGCGTCCGCTCGGCTGGTATACCGGCCGCGACAGCCCCAACACGCACCGCCTGGTCGCCGAATACGGCGGCTTCCTGTACGACTCCGACAACTACGGCGACGACCTGCCGTTCTGGATGGACGTCGAAGTGTCGGGCGGCCGCACGTCGCCGCAACTGATCGTGCCGTACACGCTCGACACGAACGACATGCGTTTCGCGACGCCGCAGGGCTTCAATACCGGCGATCACTTCTTCCAGTATCTGCGCGATGCGTTCGACGTGCTGTACGCGGAGGGCGACGAAGCGCCGAAGATGCTGTCGATCGGCATGCACTGCCGGCTGCTCGGCCGGCCGGGCCGGTTCCGCGGGCTGCAGCGGTTCCTCGATCACATTGAGAAGCACGATCGCGTATGGGTGACGCGCCGTGTCGATATCGCGCGTCACTGGCGTGAACATCATCCGTATCAGCCCAATCATCGAAACGAAGGGAAAGCATGAAGGCGATGCGCTACACGTTGGAACAACTGAACACGATGGCGCCGAGCGCATTCGTCGCGGCGCTGTCGGGGATCTTCGAACATTCGCCGTGGGTGGCCGAGGTCGCCGCAGGCCAACGGCCGTTCGCGAGCATCGACGCGCTGCACCAGACGATGTCGAATGCGGTGGAAACCGGCGGCGAAGCGCGCCAGCTCGCACTGATCAACGCTCACCCGGAACTGGCCGGCAAGGCCGCCGTGCGCGGCGAGCTGACGGCCGAGTCGACCCGCGAGCAAAGCGGCGCGGGCCTCGACCAGTGCACGCAGGAAGAATTCGACAAGCTGCTGACGCTGAACCGCACGTATCGCGAGAAATTCGGCTTCCCGTTCATCCTCGCGGTGCGCGGCTATGACCGCCACGGCATCATCGCGAACTTCGAGTCGCGCGTGAATCATTCGCGCGCCGACGAGCTGCGTGCGAGCCTCGACCAGATCTACCGGATCGCGCGCTTTCGCCTCGACGACCTGATCGACGCCTGACATCGCCGCCCGACGCGGCCGCCCGACATCGCAATCCGGTCCGCTGCGTCGCGGCGGCCCGGCCGCCTCACTGAAACAAGGAAACATCATGGCTGTTCCGCTTCTCGATCCGAACGCACCCGATTTCACGCGGCGCTACGTGAATCTTGCCGACCCGCGTCTCGGTGCGCAGGCGCTCGAGGCCAGCGACGATTTCTTCGCGCCGAAGGACCGGATGCTGAACCCCGAGCCGGCCGTCTTCATTCCCGGCAAGTACGACGACCACGGCAAGTGGATGGACGGCTGGGAAACGCGCCGCAAGCGCACGACCGGCTACGACTGGTGCATCGTCAAGCTCGCGCGCCCGGGCGTGATCAAGGGCTTCGACATCGACACGAGCCACTTCACCGGCAACTTCCCGCCGGCCGCGTCGATCGAGGCCGCGTTCGTGGCCGACGGCGCGCCGACGCAGGCGACCGAGTGGGTCGAGATCGTGCCGTCGACGACGCTGCAGGGCAACAGCCATCACTACGTCGAAGCGAGCGACGCGCGCTCGTTCACGCATCTGCGCGTGAACATCTACCCGGACGGCGGCATCGCGCGCCTGCGTGTGTACGGCCAGCCGCAGCTCGACTGGGCCGGCGCGAGCGCGACCGAGCAGTTCGACCTCGCGGCGATGGAAAACGGCGGTTACGTCGTGGCCGCGAACAACCAGCACTTCGGCGTCGCGTCGAACCTGCTGCTGCCGGGCCGCGGCGTGAACATGGGCGATGGCTGGGAAACGCGGCGCCGCCGCGAACCGGGCAACGACTGGGCGATCATCGCGCTCGCGCAACCGGGCGTGATCCGCAAGATCGAAGTCGATACCGCGTTCTTCAAGGGCAATTACCCGGATCGGTGCTCGATCCAGGCCGCCTATGTGTCGGGCGGCACCGACAGCTCGTTGATCACGCAGTCGATGTTCTGGCCGGTGCTGCTCGGCGAACAGAAGCTGCAGATGGACAAGCAGCACTACTTCGAACACGACATCGCGTCGCTCGGCCCCGTCACGCACGTGCGACTGAACATCATTCCGGACGGCGGCGTGTCGCGCCTGCGCCTGTGGGGGACGCTCGACAAATGAAGACGCTTGCCATCGAACCGCTGACCAAGGAAGCCTTCGCGCCGTTCGGCGACGTGATCGAAACGGAAGGGGCGAAGCAGATCCCGATCAACCTCGGCACGACGATCCGCTTTCACGATCTCGCGAAAGTCGACGTGACCGATGAAGGCGGCCGCACGCTCGTCAACCTGTTCCGCGGCCAGCCGCGCACGCTGCCGTTCGAAGTGAAGATGCTGGAACGGCACCCGCTCGGCAGCCAGGCGTTCGTGCCGCTGAACGACCAGCCGTATCTCGTCGTCGTCGCGCCCGCGGGCGATCTCGATCCGGCGAAGATTCGCGCGTTCGTGACGAGCGGCTGGCAGGGCGTGAACTACGCGAAGGGCGTGTGGCATCACCCGCTGATCGCGTTGGGCGGCGTCAGCGACTTCATCGTCGTCGATCGCGGTGGTGACGGCCTGAACCTGAACGAGCAGAATCTGCAGGAGTCGCTGTGGCTCACCGAGGATGCACTGGATGCGGTGACGGCCTGAGTCGGGCTGATCTGGTCGTCCGCCTGTCGAAACCCACGCAACCTGCGCGGGTTTTTTTATGTGCGTCGCTTTCCTGCGAATCAGGGTGACGCTGCCTTGCGCATATCGCGCGACCCCTGGCCGCCGCGCTGCCGATTCGCAACCGGCGCATGCTGCGCCATCAGCCCGGCGACCCGGTCGACGAACACACGCAGCGTCGCGCTGACATGCCGGTTCGGCGGGAACGCGACATACATCGGCATCGGTTCGAGTTGCCACGACTCAAACAGTGGCACCAGTTCGCCGCTGTCGCGCGTGCTATCGTGCCCGCATCGCCACCACCCGACGTCCGGTTCCGGGCGCGATACTCCGATGAGCCAGCCTGAAAACGACCTCGCGGTCCTGCTGCGCACGATGCGGCCCGAACTGCATCCGGGCGCGTTCGCGTTCATCTCGCTGCCGCACGACGCCGACGTATCGGTATCCGAAGTGATCGCGACGTTCCGCGAAGCGGAAGGGCTGACGGTCGTGGTCGACGAGGAGACGGCCGCACGTCGCGGCTGGCCGGTGCTGTTTCGCGCCGCCTGGATCACGCTGACCGTGCATTCCGATCTCGCGGCCGTCGGCCTCACGGCCGCATTCGCGCGGGCGCTCGGCGCAGCCGGCATCAGTTGCAACGTGATGGCCGCCGCGTACCACGATCACATCTTCGTGCCGTTCGACGACGGCCCGCGCGCACGCGATGTACTCGTCGCACTGCAGTGCGACGCGATGCGCCGGTAGCGCGCGAAGGGCATGTCGCGCAGGCAAAAAAACGGGCCCGTCACCGGGCCCGCGAACGGAGAGGATGACGCCGGCGAATGACTTCCGGCGCCTGACGGGCGGCTTACTTGACCGCGCCGCCCTCGAACCAGGCGGCGAGTTTCGTCCGCTCGTCGTCGGTCATGTGCGTGACGTTGCCGATCGGCATCGCCTTCAGGCGCACGGCCTGATCGTAGATGCGCTGCGCGTTCTTCGACACTTCGTCCGGCGTGTCGAACATCACGCCCGCGGGCGCGCTGCCCATCAGCGTCGGCTTGGCCGAGTGGCACTCGACGCAGCGCTGCTGGAGGATCGGCATGATGTCGTTGATCACGATCTTCGGTGCGTTGGCCGCTTGCGCTTCGGGCGCGACCGGCTTCGGCATCGTCCATACCAGCGCGCCCGACAGCAGCGCGACGCCGCCGATCGGCAGGTACCACAGCTGCTTGCCGCGGTGACGCATCACGAAGAACTGGCGAATCAGCGCACCGGCCAGCATGATCAGCACGAGCACGACCCAGTTGAACTTGTTCGTGTACGTCATCGCATAGTGGTTCGACAGCATCGCGAACACGACCGGCAGCGTGAAGTACGTGTTGTGCACCGAGCGCTGCTTGCCGCGCTTGCCGTAGATCGGGTTCGGTTCCTCGCCCTTGAGCATCTTGTCGACCATCTTGCGCTGGCCCGGGATGATCACGAAGAACACGTTCGCCGACATGATCGTCGCGAGCATCGCGCCGACGATCAGGTAGGCGGCACGGCCCGAGAAGATGTGGCACGCGAGGTATGCCGCGACGACGACGTAGAGGCCGACGCAGATGCCGAGCACGCGATCGTTGGTGCCGAGAATGCGGCACAGCGAGTCGTAGACGATCCAGCCGGCCGCGAGGAAGCCGAGCGCGGACGCGACGGCGACCACCGGGCCCATGTCGAGCACGTTCTTGTCGATCAGGTACGTATTCGGGGCAAGCAGGTACAGCACGAGGAACAGCGTGAAGCCCGACAGCCACGTCGTGTACGACGGCCACTTCGACCAGTGCAGGTCATCGGGCATTTCCGGCGGGGCGACCGTGTACTTCTGCATGTTGTAGAAACCGCCGCCGTGGACGTGCCACAGCTCGCCGAACACCCCGCGCTTGCGCTGGTTCGGGTCGGTCGGCGGTTTCAGGCTGTTGTCGAGCGCGACGAAATAGAACGACTCGCCGATCCACGCAATGGCGACGATGACGTGCAGCCATCGCAGCGCGAGGTTCAGCCAGTCGGTGATGAAGCCTTCCATGAAACTCCTCCAGACTCAGATCGTTTGTCTTGATGCAGGCGCTGCTTCGATTGTCAGCTGCCGCGATAGGTGCTGTACGACCACGGCGATACGAGCAGCGGCACGTGGTAGTGCGAGCCGGTGTCGGCGATGCCGAAGCGGAGCACGACGCGGTCGACGAAGCGGGGTTCGGGCACCTTCACGCCGAGCGCCGCGAAGTAGTCGCCGGCATGGAATACGAGTTCGTATTCGCCGGCGGCGAGCGCCGCGCCCTCGAGCAGGGGTTCGTCGCAGCGGCCGTCGCTATTGGTCAGCACGGTCTTGATCGCGCGGCGCGATTCGCCGTCCAGCGCGTAGAGGTCCACCTTGATGGCAGCGCCGGGGCGACCGTGTGCCGTATCGAGTACGTGGGTAGTGAGCTTTCCCATTCGTTGTTCCTTGTGTGAATGCGAGGTTCGGCGGCGACTCGATCCATGACTGTGCGGCGGATCGAGGCTCCACGTCACGTGGCTACATACCCGTCGGCGAGAGTGAAGCGAGCGCCGTGCAGGCATTGTAAAAAGGTTCCCCGCACAAATACGGGCGCGATATCGAAGATAATGCGCCGCGCATGAGCGGCTGTCGACGGCCCGCCGGACAGGGCTTCGCGCGCCGGTTGCGAGCGCCCGGTGGGGCGGCGGGCGGCGTACCATACCAAATCGCTGAAGGGCGGTATTCCGGATCGCGTATTGTGCGCGGCACGCGCTTGGGCGATCCTCCCGCCGTGCGCGTCGGCCGGTGGCCGGCGCGTACCCCGAAGACGGCGAGCACGCCGGGTAACCGGGCCAGGGCGTTCGAACGGACGCAGGCACCGGGGCGTGCCGCGATTCAGCGTTCGAACGGCTGTGTGACCGCTTCCAGGGCAGCCCTGGAGGCAGACCGACGCGGAGAACGCATGAATCTCGAGCAGCACGCTGGCGCACGCGCGCCGAACCCTTCCTCATCCCGCCCGAAAACCCTGCTGGTCAAGCATGCCGACGTGCTCGTGACCATGGACGACACGCGCCGCGAGCTGCGCGACGCGGGGCTCTACATCGAAGACAACCGGATCGTCGCGGTCGGCCCGAGTGCCGAACTGCCCGACACGGCCGACGAAGTGCTCGACCTGCGCGGCCACCTGGTGATCCCGGGGCTCGTGAACACGCACCACCACATGTACCAGAGCCTCACGCGCGCGGTGCCGGCCGCGCAGAACGCCGAGCTGTTCGGCTGGCTCACGAACCTCTACCGGATCTGGGCGCACCTGAACCCCGAGATGATCGAGGTGTCGACGCTCACCGCGATGGCCGAGCTGCTGCAATCGGGCTGCACGACGTCGAGCGATCATCTGTACATCTACCCGAACGGCAGCCGGCTCGACGACAGCATCGGCGCGGCGCAGCGGATCGGCATGCGTTTTCACGCGAGCCGCGGCGCGATGAGCGTCGGCCAGCGCGATGGCGGGCTGCCGCCCGATTCGGTCGTCGAGCGCGAACCCGACATCCTGCGCGACGCGCAGCGCCTGATCGAGACCTATCACGACGAAGGCCGCTACGCGATGCTGCGCGTGGTGGTCGCGCCGTGCTCGCCGTTCTCGGTGAGCCGCGAGCTGATGCGCGACGCGGCCGTGCTCGCGCGCGAATACGGCGTGTCGCTGCACACGCACCTCGCGGAGAACGTCAACGACATCGCGTACAGCCGCGAGAAGTTCGGGATGACGCCCGCCGAATATGCGGAAGATCTCGGCTGGGTCGGCCACGACGTGTGGCATGCGCACTGCGTGCAGCTCGACGATGCGGGCATCGGCCTCTTTGCACGCACCGGCACGGGTGTCGCGCACTGTCCGTGCTCGAACATGCGGTTGGCGTCCGGCATCGCGCCGGTGAAGAAGATGCGGCTCGCGGGCGTGCCGGTCGGGCTGGGTGTCGACGGTTCCGCGTCGAACGACGGCGCGCAGATGGTGGCCGAGGTACGTCAGGCGCTGCTGTTGCAGCGCGTCGGCTTCGGGCCCGACGCGATGACCGCGCGCGAAGCGCTCGAGATCGCGACGCTCGGCGGCGCGAAGGTGCTGAACCGCGACGACATCGGCGCGCTGAAGCCCGGCATGGCCGCGGATTTCGCCGCGTTCGACCTGCGTCAGCCGCTGTTCGCGGGCGCGCTGCACGATCCGGTCGCGGCGCTCGTGTTCTGCGCGCCGTCGCAGACGGCGTACACGGTGGTGAACGGGAAGGTGGTGGTGCGGGAAGGGCGGCTCGCGACGCTCGATCTGCCGCCGGTGATCGAGCGTCACAACGCGCTGGCGCAGGCGCTCGTGGAAGCGTCGCGCTGACGCGTCGGCGGGGAGGTCGCGCAGCACGTTGCGCAGCGGGGCGCGGCCATTGTGGCCACCACCCGTCGCGCAACGCGCCGTGGTCACGCGTAACGGCGCGACCGGCGCACGCGTGGTGCGCCGTATGCGACTACGCCTCGATCAGCGTGCGGGTGGCTTCGGCGACGAGGCTGCGCAGCCAGCGCACTTCGTCGGAGTAATGGCAGCGTTCGTGCCACAGCTGGTAGTACTGCATCGGCGGGAAGTCGAGCGGCGCCGGCACGACGGACAGCGGCAGGAACTTCGCGTAGTGATCGGCGAACAGCCGCGTGGTCGTGAAGATCAGGTCCGACTTCACGAGCACGTACGGTGCAAGGTTGAAGTACGGCAGCGTGACGACCACGTGACGCTTGAGCCGTTCGCGCGCGAGATGCACGTCGATCGCGCCGCGCTGGCCGACCGAGTACGGCGTCGGCGCGAGATGCGGCGCGTTCAGGTACTGGTCGAGCGTGAGCCCGCCGCGTTTCGCGAACGGGTGCGTGTTGCTCATCAGGCAGACGATTTCATCGACGAACAGGTTCGACAGATGCAGTTGCTCCGGCGGCTCGGGCCAGTTGCCGACGACGATGTCGAGCTTGCCGTCTTCCAGCGCGAGCTCGTAGTCGAACGCGGGGCCGAGCGAATGGAACTCGAGCGTCGCGTTCGGCGCGGCCAGGCGAAAGCGTTCGACGACGGTCGGCACGAACAGCACGTTCAGGTAGTCGGGGCAGCCGATCCGGTAGCAGCGGATCGACGTGGCCGGGTCGAAGTTGTGCTGCTGGAACTTGATGCGCTCGATTTCGCGCAGCGCGTTCTGCACGGGCTCGAGCAGGCGCAGCCCGTATTCGGTCGGCACCATGCCGGATTTGCCGCGCACCAGCAGCGGATCGCCGGTGATGTCGCGCAGGCGCCGCAGCGCGGCGCTGATCGCCGGTTGCGACTGGTTCAGTTTGACGGCCGCGCGCGTGACGCTGCGCTCCATCAACAAGGTGTGCAAGACGCGCAAGAGGTACGTGTCGATCGCCTCGCGTTGCTGACTCATGTTATCTCCGGTTTATATGGCTGGGCTGATCGATGGGTGGGGTGGGTATATCGTTTTTAATATGAACGAAAATCAGCGTCAAGAGATGGATACCCGCAGGTACGCGCCGGCCGGGCTGCGACAAGGGGCCTGAACGGGGGGGATGCGGGGCGCGCGGCGCCGCGCGGACACGCAGGGCGCGAATCCGGATCGCGGCGCGGCGGATGAGGCGGCGGGGGCGCGTCAGTCGTCGATGCGCATGCCGACCTTCAGCGTGACCTGCCAGTGCACGACCTGATCGCCTTCGATGTGGCCGCGCGTTTCGGTCACCTGGAACCAGTGCAGGTTGTGCAGCGTCTTGCCGGCTTTCGAAATCGCGTTGCGAATCGCGTCGTCGCTCGATTGCCGCGACGAACCGGTCAGTTCGATCAACTTGTACACGTGGTCGCTCATGATGCCTCCCTGGGATATCGGTCTGTATTGCCGGTGCAAGCCGCGGTCCCGAAGCGGTCCCGCTACGGCGCCGTGCGTGCCCGGCTTCTTGAGTGATAGGTATGATGGGCGGCAAGTGCAACCCATATCGGAGACGAGGAACATCGTGGAAGTCGGATTTTGCGGACCGGGATTGATGGGCGCGCCGATGATTCGGCATTTGCTGGCGGCCGGGCATCGCGTCAGCGTATGGAATCGCTCACGCGACAAGGCCGAGGCGCTGGTGAAGGACGGCGCGCAGGTGGTCGGCACGCCGCGCGAGCTGGCCGAGCGCGTCGAGACGGTGTTCGTGTGCGTGCTCGACGGTCGTGCGGTCGGCGACGTCGTGTTCGGTGAGCACGGGCTGCTTTCCGGGGGCGTGAGCACGCGCCGCCTGCAGCGCATCGTCGATCATTCGAGCATTCCGCCCGCCGCCACGCGCGACTACGCGGCGCGCGCGGCCGCGCTCGGCGTCGGCTGGGTCGACGCGCCGGTGTCCGGCGGCGTGCCGGGCGCGCAGGCCGGCACGCTCGCGGTGATGGCCGGCGGCCGCGCGGCCGATCTCGACGCGGTGCGCCCGCTGATCGACACGTATGCGTCGCGCATCACGCACATGGGCGACGCGGGCGCGGGCCAGACCGCGAAGCTGTGCAACCAGGCGATCGTCACCGCGACGGTGACCGCGATCGCCGAGGCGGTCGGGCTGGCGCAGGCGAGCGGCATCGACGCCGCGCGCCTGGCCGAGGCGCTCGCCGGCGGCTGGGCCGATTCGGTGCTGCTGCAGACGTTCGTGCCGCGCATGACGTCGGGCGGCCATCCACCGATCGGCGCGCTGAGTACATTTCAGAAGGATGTCGATGCCATTGCCGACGCCGCGCGCGACACGGGCGCGGTGATGCCCGTGTCGGCCACCGTGCAGCAGGTGCTGAGGCTCGGCGCCGCGCAGGGGCTCGCCGGCGCCGATTTCGCCGCGTTCATCGACATCGTGCGGCCGAACAACGGCCGTCAGCAGGTGTCGTGACGGGCAAGCGGGGCATGTGAATAGCAGATGGGCCGCGCGGAGGCGGCCCATCGAATGACTGGCGGATCAGCCGAGCGAGCGGGGTGTCGTGTCGCCCGCGTTCTGGCGGCCGAGGCCGCCGCGCAGACTCGCCTTCGTGCCTGCACCAAACTCGGGCAGGATGCGCGCACGCGCACGGCTCGCGAAGACGAGGAAGCCGAAGCCGTTCGCTTCGTACCAGTAGCCGCCGTTCTCGAGGCCGTCGAGCGGCTGCTCGAGCGCGTTGGCGATCGATTCGATGCAGCGCTTGCGCAGCTCGGCAATGGCCGGATAAGGCGGCTGCGCGCCGCGCACGCTGCACAGGAGCACGTCGAGGCCGGGCAGCACGTGCGCATAGAGGACGGGTTCGTCCTGCGCGCGGGCGCGGGCAATCTTGGTGTCGAGCTGGGCAAACGGCTTCGAGTGGCGCAAGACCGCGAGGAACGATTCCTGGCCATCCTGCGGCGCACGCCGACGTTTTTTCGGGAAGGACATAAACACTCGCCTCAAAAACAATTGCAAGAAATGCGGCACTTTCATGCGACCCACTCCCGGCTATGTACGCCGCATGTCGATCCTTTATAGCACACGAAAATGCTGCATTCGTGCAGTACGACGATCAATGTCTCCCGTCGACCTGCTCGCCATGATCGACACAGCCAGCGTCTTGGCGCCCGTACTGTCGTTTAGTCTCCATCATAGACCTGCTTTTCCCGCGCGTGCATTCGCTCGTCACAAAAAAGTGAGATACGCCGCATGCGGCGGTGCATCGCGTGCGCAATAAAAAGGCCCGCACGGGGCGGGCCTGGCGGGCGGCGCGTGAGGCGCTCAGCGCTGCTTCAGCGAATCGCGGATCTCGCGCAGCAGCACGACGTCTTCCGGCGTCGCGGCCGGCGCGGCTTCTTCCGGCTTGCGCAGCTTGTTGATGAATTTCACCATCAGGAAAATGATGAACGCAAGGATCACGAAATTGATCGCCACCGTGATGAACGAGCCGTAGCCGAATGCGGCGACGCCCGCGGCCTGCAGGTCCTTGAACGAATCGGGATTACCCTTGAACGACGGGGGGATGGTGCCGAGCAGAACGAACTTGTTCGAGAAATCCAGACCGCCGGTCAGCACACCGATGACCGGCATGATGAGGTCTTTCACGACCGAGTCGACGATCTTCGAGAACGCGCCGCCGATGATCACGCCGACGGCGAGATCCATCACGTTGCCCTTGACGGCGAACTCCTTGAATTCCTTGATGATGCTCATGAGCGGCTTTCTCCTGGTTGGGGCGAGGGAGGCGTGCCGCGACGCGCAGGATTGCTTTGCGTCGAATGAGGTCGGTGGCACGCCGATGGCCGCATGATAGCGAACGTGCCCCATTGCCGGTAGTCCATCTTGAAATGATTGACAAATCCGCGCGTCGGGCGCGGCCGGTCATGCAGGCGGGCGTGGCGGGGGAGGCCGGGCGTCGACGCGCACGTCGACGTCCGGTGTGCGGGGGCTCAGGTGTTGTCGTCGGTCCAGCCGTCGTCGTTGCTGCCGAGGTCCATCCCGCCGCCGCCGCTGCCGTCGCTCCAGTTCGAATCGTCGCCGCGGCCGAGGTCGAAGCCCGGGTCGGCTTCCTGCCTGCGGTGGTCGCCGTCGACGATCACGTCGCGTTCGACTACGCGTTCGCGGCCGCCCGACATCGCTTCGCCGAGCAGCACGCCGGTCAGGAGCCCGCCCATGCCGCCGCCGAAACCGCCGCCTTGCTGGATCACGACGGGCGGCTGCTGTTGCGGATAGGGCTGTTGCGGCGGGTAGGGCTGTTGCTGATACGGCTGGCCTTGCGCGCCCGTCATGCGATCGGCTTCCTGCGCGTACACGGAGCCGCTGCCGTTCGCCGGCGCCGCGGGCTGCGCGGCCGGGTCGGGGCGGCCTTCGACGCGCGCCTTCACGCTCGCGTGGCGCTGTTCGAGCTCGTCGACGCGATACGGCGGCACCGGATTCTTGCCGTTCGACAGCGTCTCGACGAGCGTGCGCGCGTCGTTCTCGATCGCTTCGAGTTCGCCGGTCAGCGCCGCGGTGCCGGGCGCCGTCGACAGTTTCGCATCGAGCTTCAGCGGCCGGATGTCGTTCAGCACGTCGGTCGCGCGCTTGAGCTGCGTGCGGCGTTCGTCGTCGGCGCGGCCGTTGTCGGCCGTGCGCGCGCGCCGCAGTGTCCAGCGCAGCACCAGCGCGATCACGGCGACGATCAGCCCGAGGCCGATCCACATGCCGGTCGACGGGCCGTGTTTTTCGGCCGGTGCGACGGCGGGGGCGAGCCCCGGCTGCAGCGTGCCGGCCTGCGTGGCCGACGGCGGGTTGCCGCTCACGCGCGCGGCGTCGGCGCGAATGCGCGACTCCGTTTGCGCGAAGCGCGACGCGTCGGTGAACTTCAGTTGCGGATCGAGCGATTTGGCCCGCTGCAGTTGCGCGAGCGCGTCGGACGCGCGGCCTTCGCGGTCCAGCACCTGCGCATACAGGTAGCGCGCGTGCGCGTTGTTCGGATGGGCGTCGATGACTTGCGACAGCTGCGTGTCGGCTTGCTGCCAGTTACGCTGCGCGATCGATTGCTCGACCTGCTGCAGCGACGGGACCGCAAACGCGGCGGACGACAGCAACATCAGCGAGAGGCCGAGTGCGGCGAGAGATTTCTTCATGGTCGAACCGGGCGCACGCGCCCGTCTCCTGACGATCGGTTCGCGCCGCGCGCCCGGGCCGGGGCGCGGCGCGGTGGCCCGCGGCGGGTTACTGCGCGGGCGTATCGAGCTGCTTCTTCAGCGCGGCGAGGCGATCTTCCACCGACGGGCCCTTGTTCAGCGCGGCGAGCTTGTCGTCGAGCGCCTTGCCGCTCGACGTGTCGGCCGAATTGAGGCGTGCGTCCGAGCGCGCGTTCTGCAGCGCGACCTTGTCCTCGAGCTTCTGGAAATCCTCGGACAGGTTCTTGCCGCCGATCCCGCCCAGCGCGCTGGCTGCGACGTCCTTCGCCTGCGCGATTTCCTGCTTCGCCTGCAGGATGTTCGAGCGTGCGTTCAGATCGTTGCGGCGCTGGCGCATGTCGGCGATCTGCCCCTTCAGCTTCTCGACCGACGGCTCGAGCGTCGTCAGCTCGGCCGCGAGCGCGTCGCGCTCGGCTTCCGCGTTCGACTGGGCCGCGAGCGCCTCGCGGGCGAGCGCTTCGTCGCCGCCCTGCAGCGCGCGCTTCGCGCCGTCCTCGTACTTCCTGACCTTGTCGTCGGCCGCATCGCGCTTGCTGCGCTGGGTCGCGACCTGTGCCTCGATTTCGATCAGCGAATTCTCGGCACGGCCGATGCTGTCGTCGAGCTCCCGCACGATCTGCCGTGCGTCGCGCGACGGATCCTGTACCGAATCGGCCGCATCGTTCAGCAGGCCTTTGATCGTGCGCGAAATAGAGTCGAAAAGCGACATGAAATCCTCCGTGGTTGAAAGGCGCCGCGTGACCGCGGCAATGCCCGTCGCGAGCCGGTTCCGGCCCGCGTGAGCCGGCGGATATTACACCACCGGTTCACTTAAATACGGCTTAAACGCGCGAGTTCAAGCGGCTCGCGCATCAGGACGCCAAACCTTTCGCGACTGAAAGAAATTCGCCCGTGCGTGCCGTATCGCGTGTCCATCATAGGCCGAGGATGCCGACAATACGTTCCGCAAATCACGGCATTGCGGGAATTTTTACAAAAAATCGCGAAGGCGCCCGGTCGATTTCATTAAAATGCGCTGTCACGTCGCGGGAACGGATCGCCGCGCGGCGGGGTCTGTCGACGTGACAGCCGCATCTCGATGCACCCACTCTGATTCATCCGCTTGCATTTCCGCATGCGTCCGAGGGCGCCACGTACGCCCGCCATTCCGACATGCCAATTATCAAACGACCGCCTTCTTCTTCCGACAGGAACGAGCCCCACTACACGCTGCGCCGTTCGCCGTCCGGAGCCTATTACCCCGATGACGACGATCGCGACGACGGCCGCCGCGCGCAGCAGCGCAGCGGCGGCGGAGGGCGCCGGCGCACGTTCGGTTCGCGCATCGCGCTGTGGTTCGTCGGCCTGTTCGCGACGCTCGCGGTCGTCGGCGCGCTGATCGTCGGCTACGCGCTGGTCGTGATGGCGCCGCAACTGCCGTCGCTCGATGCGCTGACCAACTATCAGCCGAAGGTGCCGCTGCGGGTGTTTACCGCCGATCACGTGCTGATCGGCGAGTTCGGCGAGGAGCGCCGCAGCCTCGTGCGCTTCCAGGACATTCCCGACGTGATGAAGAAGGCCGTGCTCGCGATCGAGGACTACCGCTTCTACGAGCACGGCGGCGTCGATTTCCTCGGCATCCTGCGCGCGGGCGTGGCCGACCTGATGCACGGCGGCGCGCGCCAGGGCGCGAGCACGATCACGATGCAGGTGGCGCGCAACTTCTTCCTGTCGAGCGAGAAGACCTACACGCGCAAGATCTACGAAATGCTGCTCGCGTACAAGATCGAGAAGGCCCTGACGAAGGACCAGATTCTCGAGCTGTACATGAACCAGATCTATCTCGGCCAGCGTTCGTACGGCTTCGCGGCCGCGGCGCGCGTGTATTTCGGCAAGGACCTGAAGGACATCACGCTCGCGGAAGCGGCGATGCTCGCGGGGCTGCCGAAGGCGCCGTCCGCGTACAACCCGGTCGTGAATCCGAAGCGTGCGAAGGTGCGTCAGGAATACATCCTGAAGCGCATGCTCGACATCGGCTACATCACGCAGCCGCAGTACGACGAGGCTATCAAGGAAGAGATCCACGTGCGCACGCCGGGCAACCAGTACGCGGTGCACGGCGAGTACGTCGCCGAGATGGTGCGGCAGATGATGTACCAGCAGTACAAGGACGAAACCTACACGCGCGGGCTGACCGTCACGACGACGATCAACTCGGCCGACCAGGAAGCCGCGTATCAGGCCGTGCGTCGCGGCATTCTCGACTACGAGCGCCGTCACGGCTATCGCGGCCCCGAAGCGTCGATCAACCTGCCCGCGGCCGGCGACGAACGCGACGAGGCGATCGACGATGCGCTCGCTGATCACCCGGACAACGGCGACCTGCAATCGGCGGTCGTGCTGTCGGCATCGCCGAACGCGGTCGAGGTGCAGTTCGTCGGCGGCGCGACCACGACGATCGGCCCGGCCGGGCTGCGCTTCGTGTCGGCCGCGCTGGGCGCCCGTGCGAACAACACGCTGCGCATCAAGCCCGGCTCGGTCGTGCGCGTGCTGAAGGACGGCAAGACGGGCTGGCAGGTGGTGCAGCTGCCGCAGGTCGAAGGCGCGCTCGTCGCGATCGCGCCGCAGGACGGTGCGATCCGCTCGCTCGTCGGCGGCTTCGACTTCAACAAGAGCAAGTTCAACCACGTGACGCAGGCGTGGCGGCAGCCGGGCTCGTCGTTCAAGCCGTTCATCTACTCGGCGTCGCTCGACAAGGGGCTCGGGCCGGCGACGATGATCAACGACGCGCCGCTGTACTTCCCGCCGAGCGTGCCGGGCGGCACCGCGTGGGAGCCGAAGGACGACGACCAGCCGGACGGCCCGATGACGATGCGCACCGGCCTGCAGCGTTCGAAGAACCTGGTGTCGATCCGGATCCTCGCGTCGATCGGCACGCAGTACGCGCAGCAGTACGTGACGCAGCGCTTCGGTTTCGATCCGGCGAAGACGCCGCCGTACCTGCCGATGGCGCTCGGCGCGGGCCTCGTGACGCCGCTGCAGCTCGCGACCGGCTACGCGGTGTTCGCGAACGGCGGCTACAAGGTCGATCCGTACCTGATCGCCGAAGTCGACGACGCACGCGGCCAGCCGCTGCAGAAGTCGCAGCCGGTGGTCGCGGGCGGCACGGCGCCACGCACGATCGAAGGTCGCAACGCATACGTGATGAACAGCCTGCTGCATTCGGTCGCGACGGCCGGCACGGGCGCGGGCACCAATGCGCTCGGCCGCAACGACCTGCAGGGCAAGACGGGTACGACGAACGACGCGAAGGACGGCTGGTTCGCCGGCTATCAGCAGTCGCTCGTCGCGGTCGCGTGGATGGGCTTCGACCAGCCGAAGAGCCTGGGCAGCCGCGAATTCGGCGCGCAGCTCGCGCTGCCGATCTGGGTGAACTACATGCGCACCGCGCTGAACGGCGTGCCCGAGCAGCAGATGCCGATGCCGGACGGCCTGACGACGATCGACGGCGAGCTGTACTACGCCGATCGCACGCCGGGCAACGGCTTCGTCGCGAACGTCGACATCAACCCGGCGGAGAACGCGATCAGCGCGAACGACGCCCTCGGTTCGGCCGGCGCGGCCGGGCTGGCGCCGCCGCCCGTCACGCCGCAGGAGAAGCAGCAGATCATGGACATGTTCGAGAGCAAGTAAGCGGTACGCTGTTCTTGAGTCATGCGACGGGCGCCTTCGGGCGCCCGTTCTTTCGTGCGCGACCGGCAGCGGAAGCCGGTGAATCAGAACGACGCGCAGGCCGGCACGACGGTCATGCCGACCGATTGCTGATGAAATCGCTGGGCGTACGCTTGCCGGATCGCGGCGAGTCGCGCGCGCGTGTCCGACGTATCGTCGGCGATGATACGGATCACGAAGCTGTCTTCGCGCGTGACGCCACCGGTCGAGCGGTCGCGCCACTGGCCGTGCGTGCCCCAGTAGGTGAGGCCGTCGGGAAAGCGCGGCGTGACCGTGTCGGCGAGGAATGCCGCGCGTTCGGCATCGGTGACGGGGCCGCGCCCGGCGATGTCGCGCCCGAACAGCAGGTCGGCCTGCAGCATGCGGCTTTCGCCCGGTTGCGGGCAGGATGCCGGTTGCGCGCCCGAGAGGGACGAGGGCGCTGCCGCGCAACCGGCGAGCAGCGCGAGCGCCGCCGCGCATGCGGCCAGCCGCCGCATCTGCCCATTTCGTGACGATCGACCTTCGCGCGTGCAAAACGCTGCGCGCTCAACCACTTGCGTGCGGGTCCGACGGGTTATCAACAGGGCTGTCAACATAATCTGGGGATAACCCTAGGATGGTCTGCGCAGGCGCACTGCGCGATCAGTGCTGCAGTTGCGCGTGCGCGAGATGCATGCCGAGCGTGGCGGGGTCGGTATTCGTGCCCGACAGCAGCACGCCGACGCGCTTGCCCTGCAGCGTTTCGCGCAGCGGGCCGAGGAGTGCTGCGAGCGCGGCCGCGCAGGCCGGCTCGACCGACAGTTTCAGGTGCGAGAACAGGAACAGCATCGCGGCGCGCAGCGCGTCGTCGGAGACGGTGACGATGCGGTCGAGGTGGCGCCGGCACAGTTGGTAGCTGTATTCCTCGGTATGTGGCGCCATCAGCGAATCGGCGATCGTCTGCATCGCGCTCATCTTGATCGTGTGATTGGCCGCGAAGCTGCGGCTCATCGCGTCGGCGCCTTCCGGCTCGACGCCGTACACGTGCACACGCGGATTCGCGAGCCGCAGCGCGGTCGCCATGCCGGCCGCGAGCCCGCCGCCGCCGATCGGCACGATCACCGCGTCGAGGTCCGGCGTCTGCGTTGCCCATTCGTAGCCGAGCGTCGCGGTGCCGAGGATCGTGTGATAGCCGTTGAACGGATGAATGAAGAAGCGGCCTTCCTCGGCCTCGATGCGCCGCACGAGATCGAACGCCTGCGACGCGCTGCCTGCCAGCACGACTTCCGCGCGGTACTGCTTGCACTGCGCGATGCGCGTCGGGCTCGCGGTATGGAACATCACGACCTTCGCGCTGCTGCCGAGCCGCATCGCCGCATACGCGACGGCTGCCGCATGATTGCCGGCCGATACGCAGGTGACGCCCGCGTTCTTGCGGTCTTCGTCGAGCGCGAGCAGGTGCGTGAACGCGCCGCGCGCCTTGAAGCTGCCGCTCGCCTGCAACAGCTCGAACTTGAAGTTGACGTGCGTGCCTTCGAGGGAGGGCAGATCGGCGCGCTCGAACACGGGCGTGCGCGCGACCCAGGGTGACAACGCGAAATGCTGCGCGGCGATTTCGTCGAGCGTCGGAATCGGCTCGCCGTCGATCGTCGTATGGGCAGTGCCCTGTTGTTCAGTCGACATGACGTGGCGGGTGGCGGAGTGGGCCGACCCGCACACGCGGGCCGGCGTGGCGGGAGGCAGTCAGTGCGCGTCGACCGACATGCTGCGAATGAACTTGCGCAGGAACTGCTCGCAGCCGGCGAGCTGCGCGAGTTCGACATATTCGTTCGGCTTGTGCGCCTGCTCGATGTTGCCGGGCCCGCACACGACGCTCGGAATGCCCGCGCGGGCGAACAGGCCGGCCTCGGTGCCGTACGCGACCTTGCGCTTGTCCTGGTCGGCCGTCAGCGCGCGCACGAGCTGCGTGATCGCGGCTTGCTCGGTCGCGTCGAGGCCGGGCGCCGCGGCGATCTTCGAGAATTCGATCGCGGCGTTCGGGTGTTCGCGCAGCATCTGCGGCAGCAGCGTTTCCTGTGCATACGCTTCGATGCGCGTGAAGATCTGCTCGGGATCGAGCGTCGGCAGGTTGCGGAATTCGAAGTCGAAGCGGCACTCGGCCGGCACCGTGTTGATCGCGTTGCCGCCCTGGATCGTGCTCGTCTGCGCGGTGGTGAACGGTACGTCGTACAGTTCGTCGAACGGGCCTTCGGCACGGAAACGGTCAGCGATGTCGCGGATGTGGCAGATCAGGCGCGCCGCATACTCGATCGCGTTGAGCCCCTTCGGCGTCAGCGACGAATGTGCGGCGTGGCCGCGCACGCAGCAGCGGTACGCGTTGATGCCCTTGTGCGCGATGATCGGCCGCATGCTGGTCGGCTCGCCGACGATGCAGCCGGACGGCTGCACGCCGCGCTTCACGAGATCGGCGATCATCAGCGGCGCGCCCGCGCAGCCGATTTCCTCGTCGTAGGACAGCGCGAAATGGATCGGCTTCGCGAGCTTCGTCGCCTGCATCTCGGGCAGCAGCGCGAGCGCCGCGCCGATGAAGCCCTTCATGTCGCAAGTGCCGCGGCCGTACAGGCGGCCGTCGCGGATTTCCGGCGCGAACGGGTTGCTGTCCCATTGCTGGCCGTCGACCGGCACGACGTCGGTGTGGCCCGACAGCACGATGCCGCCGTTCGTCGAACCGTCGTGCGCGGGCACGGTGGCGAACAGGTTCGCCCAGCCGTCGCGCGGATCGTGCGTGATCGTCGACGCGATGCCCTTCGCGGCGAGCGCGTCGCGTACCGTTTCGATCAGGCCGAGGTTCGGCACGCGACTCGTCGTGTCCATCGACACGAGTTGCTTGACCCAGGGCAGGCTGACGAGCGATGCATCGCCTTCGGTTGCGGCGGACGGCGCCGTCGCGTCGAGAGTGGACATGGCAAAACTCCGTCTGATGAATGGGAAATCATACTCAAAAACGCGCCTGCCCGCCTTCGTCGGGCGCGATGCGGTGCAGCAACGTCGCGCCCGTCAGGATTGCGTCAGCGGGCCGCGACGGCCGCCCCCTGTTTCGGGCCGAGCGCGCGCAGCGTTTCCTTGATCGTCGACACGCGGATCGCGAGGTCGGGCGAGCGTGTCTCGATGCGCAGCTTGTCCTGGCCCGCGAGCTTGATGTGGCGATGCTTCTGCACCATCTCGATGATCCGCATCGGATCGATCGGCGGATTGGGCTCGAACTGCAGCCCGATCGCGACCTCGCTCGCGTCGATCTTCACGATGCCGAGCGGCTTCGCGGCGATCCGCAGCCGGTGCGTCTCGACGAGCGCGTGCGCCTGCGGCGGCAGTTTGCCGAAGCGGTCGATCAGCTCTTCCTGGATGCCGTCGATCGCGTCGCCGTGCTCGCAGTTCGCGAGCCGCTTGTACAGCGACAGCCGCTCCTGCACGTCCGCGCAGTAGTCGGCCGGCAGGATCGCGGGCGCATGCAGGTTGATTTCGGTCGTCGCGGCGAGCGGGGCGGTGAGGTCGGGCTCCTTGCCGTTCTTCAGCGCCTTCACCGCGTCGTTCAGCATGTCCGTATAGAGCTGGAAGCCGATCTCGTGGATTTCGCCCGACTGCTTGTCGCCGAGCACTTCGCCGGTGCCGCGGATCTCCAGGTCGTGCATCGCGAGATAGAAGCCCGAGCCCAGTTCCTCCATCTGCTGGATCGCTTCCAGCCGGCGCTGCGCCTGCTTGGTCAGCGACTGTGGATCGTGCACCAGCAGGTACGCGTAAGCCTGGTGGTGCGAGCGGCCGACCCGGCCGCGCAACTGGTGCAGCTGCGCGAGGCCGAACTTGTCCGCACGGTGCATGATGATCGTGTTCGCGCTCGGCACGTCGATGCCGGTCTCGATGATGGTCGTGCACAGCAGCACGTTCGCGCGCTGCGCGACGAAATCGCGCATCACCCGTTCGAGCTCGCGCTCGTGCATCTGGCCGTGCGCGATCACGATGCGCGCCTCGGGCACGAGCGCCTCGAGCATCGCCTTGCGGTTCTCGATCGTCTCGACCTCGTTGTGCAGGAAGTACACCTGGCCGCCGCGCTTGAGCTCGCGCAGCATCGCCTCGCGGATCACGCTTTCTTCCTCGCGGCGCACGAAGGTCTTGATCGCGAGCCGCTTCTGCGGCGCGGTCGCGATCACCGAGAAATCGCGCAGCCCTTCGAGCGCCATCCCGAGCGTACGCGGGATCGGCGTCGCGGTGAGCGTCAGCACGTCGACTTCCGCGCGCAGCGCCTTCAGCGCTTCCTTCTGGCGCACGCCGAAGCGGTGTTCCTCGTCGATGATCACGAGGCCGAGACGCTTGAACTGCACGTCAGACGACAGCAGCTTGTGCGTGCCGATCACGATGTCGACGCTGCCTTCGTTGATCTGCGCGATCGCCGCGTTCACTTCCTTCGCGGTCTTGAAGCGCGACAGCTCGACGATGCGCACCGGCCAGTCCGCGAAGCGGTCCGCGAAGGTCTGCGTGTGCTGCTCGGCGAGCAGCGTGGTCGGCGACAGCAGCGCGACCTGCTTGCCGCCCAGCACCGCGATGAACGCCGCGCGCAGCGCGACCTCGGTCTTGCCGAAGCCGACGTCGCCGCACACGAGGCGGTCCATCGGCTTGCCGCTCGTCATGTCGCCGATCACGGCCGCGATCGCCGCGGCCTGGTCGGGCGTTTCCTCGAAGCCGAAGCTTTCGGCGAATTTCACGTAGTCGCGCGGGTCGAGCGAGAACGCATGGCCTTCACGGGCCGCGCGGCGCGCGTACAGGTTCAGCAGCTCGGCGGCCGTGTCGCGGATCTGCTGCGCGGCCTTGCGCTTCGCGCGCTCCCACTGGCCGGAGCCGAGCGCGTGCAGCGGCGCGCTGTCGGGATCGGCGCCGCTGTAGCGCGAGATCACGTGCAGTTGCGCGACGGGCACGTAGAGCTTGCTGTCGCCCGAGTATTCGAGATGCAGGAATTCGGTCTCGCCTTCGCCGAGATCCATCGACACGAGGCCCATGTAGCGGCCGATGCCGTGCTGCGCGTGGACGACCGGGTCGCCGACCTTCAGCTCGGACAGGTCGCGCACCATCGCGTCGACGTTGCTCGCCTGTTCCTGCCGGCGGCGGCCCGCGCGGCGGCCGAGCGCGCCGTACAGCTCGGTTTCGGTGACGATCGCATAGCCTTCGCCCGGTACCGCGAAGCCGTTCGCGAGCGGCGCGACGCCGAGCGCGAAGCGCGCATCGCTCGCCAGCCAGCTCGCGAAATCGTCGTTCGACGACGGCCGCAGGTGATGTTCGGCGAGCAGTTGCAGGATCGTTTCCCGACGGCCGGCCGATTCGACCGTCAGCAGCACGCGCTTGCCCGACGATTCGACGAACGTGCGCAGCGACGCGAGCGGATCGTCCGCATGGCGGTCGACGGTGAGTTCGGGCAGGGCGGTCGCCCAGCCGCCGGCCGGCTGCGCGGGCAGCACGACGCGCGCGAACGGCTTCGCGAATGCGAAGAAATCCTCGTCGGACAGGAACAGCCGCTGCGGCTCGAGGATCGGTCGCTCGCGATCGTGCGCGAGGAACGCGTGACGCTGCTTCGTATCGGCCGTGAAGCGGCGGATCGACGCTTCGAGGTCGCCGGTGAACACGAGGTGCGCGTCCTGCGGCAGGTAGTGGAACAGCGTGGCCGTCTCGTCGAAGAACAGCGGCAGGTAATACTCGATGCCGGCCGACGGCACGCCGTTGCCGATGTCCTTGTAGATCGGCGCGCGGCTCGGGTCGCCTTCGAAGGTTTCGCGCCAGCGGCTGCGGAAGGCCGTGCGCGCGGCTTCGTCGAACGGGAACTCGCGGCCGGGCAGCAGGCGCACGTCGCGCACCGGGTAGAGGCTGCGCTGCGTGTCGGGATCGAACGCGCGGATCGAATCGACCTGGTCGTCGAACAGGTCGATCCGGTACGGCAGCGGCGAACCCATCGGGTACAGGTCGATCAGCGAGCCGCGCACGCAGTATTCGCCGGGGCGCACGACCTGGCTCACGTGCTCGTAGCCGGCGAGCGTGAGCTGCGCTTTCAGCTTCGCCTCGTCGAGCCGCTCGCCCTGCGCGAACGCGAACGTGTACGCGGCCATGAACGACGCGGGCGGCATCCGGTACAGCGCGGTGGTGGCGGGCACGAGCAGGATGTCGCAGCGGTCCTCGCCGAGGTCGTGCAGCGTGGCCAGCCGCTCGGACACGAGGTCCTGGTGCGGCGAGAACGTGTCGTACGGCAGCGTTTCCCAGTCGGGCAGCAGGCGCACGCGCGCGTCGGGCGAGAAGTAGCGGATTTCCTGCGACAGCCGCTGCGCGTCGACCGCGTTCGCGCAGATCACCGCGAGGAGCGGCACGTCCTGGCGGTTGTCGGCGAGATAACGGGCGATGGCGAGCGCGTCGGCGGAGCCGTGCGCGCCGTCGAAGGCGAAACGCTGGCCGGGCTTGACGCGGGCAACGGGTGAAGCGGACGGGATGGAAGCGTTATCTGGCATAGGGACGACAGGGGTGGCGTGCACGGGCGCAGCGCGGTGCGCCGGTCGAGACGAAAGACCTATTATAAAATCCGCTTCTCGATTTCACCTTTCCGGCGTTTCCTTTCGTGACTCCCCGACTTTTCGCCCTGATTCCCTGCGCCGGCACGGGCAGCCGTTCCGGTTCGGCCGTGCCGAAGCAATACCGCACGCTGGCCGGCCGCGCGCTGCTGCACTACACGCTCGCCGCGTTCGACGCGTGCAGCGAGTTCGCGCAGACGCTCGTCGTGCTCGCGCCCGACGACTCCCATTTCGATGCACGCCGCTTCGCGGGCCTGCGCTTCGCGGTGCGCCGCTGCGGCGGCGGCTCGCGGCAAGCGTCGGTGCTCAACGGGCTGCTGGAACTGGCCGAATTCGGCGCGACCGACCACGACTGGGTGCTCGTGCACGACGCCGCGCGCCCCGGCATCACGCCCGAGCTGATCCGCACGCTCGTCGCGGCCCTGAAGGACGACCCGGTCGGCGGGATCGTCGCGCTGCCGGTGGCCGACACGCTCAAGCGGGTGCCGGCCGGCGGCGACGCGATCGCGCGCACGGAGTCGCGCGACGCACTGTGGCAGGCGCAGACCCCGCAGATGTTCCGCATCGGCATGCTGCGCGAAGCGATCCTGCAGGCGCAGCGCGAAGGGCACGACCTGACCGACGAAGCGAGCGCGATCGAGTGGGCCGGCCATACGCCGCGCGTCGTGCAGGGCAGCCTGCGCAACTTCAAGGTCACGTACCCGGAAGATTTCGCGCTCGCGGAGGCGATCCTCGCGCGCCCCGCGAACGCTTCCTGACTTTCACCCCATCTCAAACCGGATTACGCATGGATTTCAGAATAGGACAAGGCTATGACGTGCACCAGCTCGTCGAAGGGCGCCCCCTCATCATCGGCGGCGTGACGATTCCGTACGAGCGCGGCCTGCTCGGCCACTCGGACGCGGACGTGCTGCTGCATGCGATCACCGACGCGCTGTTCGGCGCGGCGGCGCTCGGCGACATCGGCCGCCATTTCTCCGACACGGACGCGGCGTTCAAGGGCGCGGACAGCCGCGTGCTGCTGCGCGCGTGCGCCGAGCGCGTGAAGGCGGCCGGCTTCACGATCCAGAACGTCGACAGCACCGTGATCGCGCAGGCGCCGAAGCTCGCGCCGCATATCGACGGGATGCGCGCGAACATCGCGGCGGATCTCGGGCTGCCGCTCGAGCGCGTGAACGTAAAGGCGAAGACCAACGAGAAGCTCGGCTATCTCGGTCGCGGCGAGGGGATCGAGGCGCAGGCCGCCGCGCTGCTGGTCAAGCAGGGCGCCTGACGTCCGGCCGTCGCGGCGTGCGGTTCACGCTGCACGCCGTGCCGCCAAAACGAAAATGCCACGCGAATGCGTGGCATTTTCGTTTGCAGCAGGCACGGCTCACGGCCGCGCGGCCGGATCGCTTATTCGCCTTCGGCGGCGATCACCTGCGCGGCGGCGTTGATCACCGACGCGATCCGGCCGACGTCGCGCAGCTGCGTGACGGTCATCCCTTGCTCGTTCTTCAGCAGCGCATAGTGCGACTTCACGCAGAAGTGGCACTTGCCGACGATCGACGCGGCGAGCGCGTACATCTCGAACTTGCGCTTGTCGACGCCGCCGTGCGTCGCATACGCGCCCATCCGCAGTTCGGCGCGCTGCGTCTTCAGGTCAGCGTCGTCGGCCATCTCGACATACGGATACCAGGTGTTGTTCATCCCCATCAGCGCGGCCGCCGTCAGCACGGCGTTCGTCTCTTCGGGCGACAGCACGCCGGCTTCGCGGATCGTCTTCACGAGCACCGTGCTCTTCGCCGCGATGGCCGCCGCCAGCGCCACGCCGACCGCGTCGGTGCCTTCGAGCGACGAGCGCGAGATCGTGCCGTCGAGGTTCAGGCGAATGTCCTTCGCGTAGTCGGGGATACGTGCCTTAATCGAGTCGATGAATTCCATTGATATCTCCTATGGGTTGGCCGTTAAAAAAGCCCGCAGGCAGGACGTGCGCCGCGGGCTTCGTGCATTGCTACGCTTACAGCGTGGCGCCGCCGACTGCGCGGTTGCACGGGCAGAGTTCGTCCGTTTGCAGGCCGTCCAGAATGCGCAGAACTTCTTCCGGGCTGCGGCCGACGTTCAGGTTGTTCACCGAAACGTGCTGGATCGTGTTGTCCGGATCGACGATGAACGTTGCACGCAGGGCCACGCCGGCTTCCTTGTCGCGCACGCCGAGCTGGTCGATCAGTTCGCCCTTGACGTCGCCGAACGAGTAGTGGTTCAGCTTGTCGAGATCCTTGTGTTCACGGCGCCATGCGAGCTTCACGAATTCGTTGTCCGAGCTGCCGCCGAGCAGGACGGCGTCGCGCTCTTCGAACTGCTTCGTGAGCTTCGCGAATTCGACGATTTCCGTCGGGCACACGAACGTGAAATCCTTCGGATAGAAGTAGATGATCTTCCACTTGCCCGGGAACGACGCTTCGGTGACGGTCTCGAACGCCGACTGGCCGTTTTCCTCGTGATTATTGAAGCCCGGCTTCGCGGCTACGACGGTGAAAGCTTCGAGTTTATCGCCCACGGTTTTCATGCGGATACTCCTGTGTGAGTTGGGAAGAAGACTGAGTCAAGCTACCTCGGTGCTGCAACGATGATGTGACAGCATGGGGAAAACTATAACACTATTAGTAAGTCGCTTCAATAGATTTTGACTAACGACTCTCATAGCTTTTGTCAACCGCGTCGATAGTGTGACGCGCAAGATGCGTGCGCGAACGCGTCACGCCGTCGCACGCGCCTTGCCGGCGCCAGGGAATTCGAGCGTGACTTCGAGGCCGGCTTCCGGGTGACGGTTGCGCAGCCGCAGCGCGCCGCGGTAGCGGCCGACGAGCCGCAGCACGATCGCCATCCCGAGGCCCGTGCCGTCCGCCTTGGTGCGCGCGGTGTCGACGCGATAGAACGGCCGCATCACGAGCGGCAGTTGATCCTCGGGGATGCCGGGGCCTTCGTCGCTCACCGACAACTCGACGCGCGCATGCGACACACGCGTCTCGAGCGTGATGCGCGAGATGCCGTCCTGCTTGCTCTGGCCGTATTTGCGCGCATTCTCGACGAGATTGCCGATCACGCGGCGCATGTCGGTTTCGTCGGCTTCGATGATCGCGCTCGGCGCGAGCCGCGTGCGGATCTCGACGCCGTCCTCGCCCGACACGCGCGCGGCGACTTCGTGCGCGATCGACGACAGGTCGACCGGCTCGGGCTTGCGCTGCGACGGGCGCGCGTAATCGATGAAGGCCGCGATGATGCGGTCCATCTGTTCGATGTCGTCGACCATCGCGTCCTTGGTCGCCTGGTCGGACGGGCTCATCTCGGTTTCGAGCCGCAGCCGCGCGAGCGGCGTGCGCAGGTCGTGCGAGATGCCCGCGAGCATCAGCGCGCGATCGGCCTCCAGTTGTTCGAGGTCGCGCACCATCTGGTTGAAGCTGCGGTTGGTTTCGGCCGCGACGCCCATCCCGCGCTCGGGCAGGGGCTCGGGCGCCTGGCCGGAACCGACCTGGCGCGCGGCGAGCGCGAGCCGCGAGAACGGCCGGTTCACGAGGCTCGTGATGAACGCGGAGCCGAACAGCGACAGCGCGAGCGCGAACAGCCCCCAGCCGGCCCACTGCAGGCCCGTGACGTTGTCGAGCTGGTCGCGGTCGAGCGCGACCCAGTAATCGTCGTCGTCGATCTTGAAGCTGATCCACACGCCGGGAATGTCGTTGACCGACTGCGCGATCACGGTATCGTCGCCGAGACGGCTGCGGATGTCGTGTTCGATCAGGCGATTCAGCGATTCGTCGGGCTGCAGCTTGAACTTGTCGGTTTTCTCGCGGGGGTACACGCGCACGCCCTCGTTGCTCTCGAGATCCTGCAGCAGCGCGCGCCGCAAGTCGGGATCGGAATAGAGCAGGGCGGTGCGCGTGAGCTTCACGACCGCGACGAGCTGGAGCGCGACGCGCTGCGCACGCGGCTCGCGCTCGATCACGCGAAAGCTCTGGAACCACGCGGCGAGACTGACCGAGATCAGCAGCGCGATCAGCAGGAAGGTGCGCCAGAACAGCCCGCCGAACGCGAGCTGCAAAAGGCGCCGGTCGATACGCATGGGACGGGCCGTGGACGGGGCGAAGCCGGGAAGGAAAAAGCTCAGGCGGCGCCGTCCGGGATGAACACGTAGCCGAGGCCCCAGACGGTCTGGATGAAGCGCGGGCTGCCCGGATCGGGTTCGATCAGCTTGCGCAGGCGCGAGATCTGCACGTCGAGGCTGCGGTCGAACACTTCGTATTCGCGGCCGCGGGCGAGCTCCATCAGCTTTTCACGCGACAGCGGCTGGCGCGGATGACGCGCGAACACTTTCAGCACCGAGAATTCGCCGGTGGTCAGCGGAATTTCCTGGCCGGATTTCGTCAGCGTGCGCGTGGCGAGATTCAGCGAGAATTCGCCGAACTCGAACACCTCGGTGGTTTCCGACGGCGCTCCCGGCAGTTCGGCCGGCGCCTGGCGGCGCAGCACCGCGTGGATGCGCGCGACCAGTTCGCGCGGGTTGAACGGCTTCGGCAGGTAATCGTCGGCGCCCATCTCGAGGCCGACGATGCGATCGACGTCCTCGCCCTTCGCGGTGAGCATGATGATCGGCGTGCGATCGTTGCTGCCGCGCAGCCGGCGGCAGATCGACAGGCCGTCCTCGCCGGGCAGCATCAGGTCGAGCACGAGCAGATCGAAACGCTCGCGTACCCAGAGCTTGTTCATCGCGGTCGCGTTTTCCGCGACGTAGACGTTGAAACCCTGTTCGCCGAGATAGCGGCGCAGCAGATCGCGCAGGCGAGGGTCGTCGTCGACGACGAGAATCTTGGAGGGGTTTTTCGTTTCCATGATCGGCATCTTATCGCGAATGGGAATTGACGCACGGCCGGGGATTTTCGTGCGTTACAGTCGGTTACAAAATTTACCCGTAGTGTCGCGCCGAGTAAAGGCAGGCTATAGAGATTCCTTTACTCGAAGCCGAAATTCGGTAGATACTCCCCTGCACTCCATCTTTCATCTTTGTACACCCGAATTCCGCAGGGTTTTTCAAGTACCAGAGGTAACCGGTTGCCGCGTGACGAAGGGAACAAATCGACCAAAGAAGCGAGGACGGTCATGCGATCTGCCCGGATTGCACTGATGCTGACGATCGCGCTTGCCGGTCCGTATGCGTCGAACTTCGCGTATGCGCAGCGCCCCGAGCAGGGCGCATCGTCGCGCAAGCTGCCGCGCGGCAAAGCGCCGCAGCCCGATCGCGCCGCCGATATGACGGTCCGTTCCGCCGTGCCTCCCGATCTCGAACAGCGCCGCCGCGACGGGCACATGACGCCCGAAGAGCGGCACCTGTTACGCCAGCACATCGAAGACGCCGTTCGCGAGTTGTACAAGCGCTGATGCGTGCCGTCGTTCGCCTTGCGCGGAAATCTCCGCGCGGAAAGAATTCGTAGCACTTTTTCCGTCAACTTTCGGCTGCCGAATGCCGTTGTACGGGCATCCGCACCGCCGGTGCGTTCCGGGAGTCCATGACGATGAAAGCGAACGCTGCCGCACCGGCGCCGTCGCCTGCCATGCAGTCGCCGCTCGATGCCGACGACGCGCTGTTTTTCCTGAGTCGCACCGGTTTCTCTCCCGCGCCTGCCGAGGTCGCGCGCATCGTCGGCATGACGCGCGCGCAGGTCGTGGCCGACACGCTCGGCAGCGCGCGACACGAACCCGTCACGACGTGGCCCGACTGGCTCGCCGAGCCGCCGCCCACGCGCGCGCAGCGCCAGGCGCTGACGCCCGACATGCGGCGCGACGAGCAGCGCGAGCGCAATCGCCGCTACGATGCGTTGCGGGCGGCCTGGGTCAACGAGATGGTCGCGACGCCGTCGCCGCTCACCGAACGCATGACGCTGTTCTGGCATGGGCATTTCACGTCGGGGCAGGACAAGGTGCCGTACCCGCAGACGATGGCCGCGCAGAACGCGCTGTTTCGCCGCGAGGCGCTCGGCAACTTCGGCACGCTGCTGCATGCGGTCGCGAAGGACCCGGCGATGCTCCAGTATCTCGACGGCGCGAGCAATCGCAAGGGGCGGCCGAACGAGAATTTCGCGCGCGAGGTGATGGAGCTGTTCACGCTCGGCGAAGGGCACTACACGCAATACGACGTGACCGAAGCCGCGCGCGCGATGACGGGCTGGACCGTCGATCCCGATACGCTGCGGTGCATGGTGCGGCCCGACTGGCACGATGCCGGCGACAAGACGATCCTCGGCGAAACCGGGCCGTTCGACGGCGACGGCTTTCTCGACATCCTGCTGAAGCGGCCGGGCACCGCGCGCTTCATCGCCGGCAAGCTGTGGCGCGAGTTCGTGTCCGATACGCCGGAGCCCGGCGCGCTCGATGCGGTGGCCGAACGGTTTCGCGCGAGCGGCTACGACATTCGCGCGGCGCTCGCCGCGCTGTGGTCGACCGATGCGTTCTGGGATCCGCGCAACCGCGGCGTGCTGGTCAAGTCGCCGGCGGAATTCGTCGTCGGGTCGGTGCGGCTGTTCGACGTGGCGTACGGCGATCCGCAGATGCTAGCGGACACCGTGCGCACGCTCGGGCAGAACCTGTTCTATCCGCCGAACGTGAAGGGCTGGCCGGGCGGCGCGCTGTGGATCAACAGCACCACGCTGCTGTCGCGCAAGCAGTTCGTCGAGCAGTTGTTCCGCGCGACCGAGACGGCCGGGATGCGGCCGCCGGCCCGCGCGATCGCGCCGCCGCCGAATGCGCGTGCGCATGCGATGCCGGTGGTCGACACGGCGTCCGCCGTCGGCGTGCGCGGCATGCCGGCGAAGCCGGCGCGCGGCGGCCTGCGATTCGATCTCGAGCGCTGGCTGGCCCAGTATCGGGCGCGGCCGCAGACGATCGCCGGATTGTCGACCGAGCTGCAGTTGCAGCACGCGGTGCTGCAACTCTCGCCGGTCGCGGCGATCGACACGGATTCGACCGGCAGCGCGTATCTCGAGGCGCTGCTGATGGATCCGGCCTATCAACTGAAATGATGCGAACGACGACGAAGCGGACAGTCGCCGCGGCCAAGGCGCCGGGCGGCGAACCAAAGGATGTGCGATGAACCGACGTGATTTTCTGACGCTGACGGGCGCCGCGGCGGCGGCCGGCGTGTCGATGTGGCAAGCGCCCGCGATGGCGGCCGCCGCGACGCAGGCGGGGCGCAAGGCCGCGGCCGGGTATGCGAACGTGCTGATCCTCGTCGAGCTGAAGGGTGGCAACGACGGCCTCAACACGGTGGTGCCGTATGCCGACCCGCTGTACTACCAGTTCCGGCGCAGCATCGGCATCAAGCGCGAGCAGGTGCTGCAGCTCGACGCGCAGACGGGGCTGCACCCGTCGCTCGCGCCGCTGATGCCGCTGTGGCGCGACGGACAGGTCGCGATCGTGCAGGGGGTCGGCTATCCGCAGCCGAACCTGTCGCATTTCCGTTCGATCGAGATCTGGGACACCGCGTCGCGCTCGGATCAGTACCTGCACGAAGGCTGGCTCACGCGCACGTTCGCGCAGGCGCCCGTGCCGCCCGGTTTCGCCGCGGACGGCGTCGTGCTCGGCAGCGCCGAGATGGGGCCGCTGTCGAACGGCGCGCGCGCGATCGCACTCGTCAATCCCGCGCAGTTCATCCGCGCGGCCCGGCTCGCCGAGCCGTCGTCGCTGCGCGAACAGAACCCGGCGCTCGCGCACATCATCGACGTCGAGAACGACATCGTGAAGGCGGCCGACCGGCTGCGCCCGCGCGGCGGGATGCGGGAATTCAGGACGGCCTTTCCGGCCGGCGCGTTCGGCACGTCGGTCAAGACCGCGATGCAGGTGCTGGCCGCGTGCGAAGCGTCCGGGCCCGGCGCGCAGGACGGGGTCGCGGTGCTGCGCCTGACGCTCAACGGTTTCGACACGCACCAGAACCAGCCGGGGCAGCAGGCCGCGCTGCTCAAGCAGTTCGCGGAAGGGATGAGCGCGATGCGCGCGGCGTTGATCGAACTGGGGCGCTGGAACGAGACGCTCGTGATGACGTATGCGGAATTCGGGCGGCGCGTGCGCGAGAACCAGAGCAACGGCACCGATCACGGCACGGCCGCGCCGCATTTCGTGATGGGTGGCCGCGTGGCGGGCGGGCTGTACGGTGCGCCGCCGGCGCTCGGGCGGCTCGACGGCAACGGCAACCTGCCGGTCGCGGTCGATTTCCGCCAGCTTTACGCGACCGTGCTCGGGTCGTGGTGGGGGCTCGATGCGACGCGCGTGCTGCAGCAGCGTTTCGACACGCTGCCGCTGCTGAAGGCGTGATGCGGGCCGCTCAGCGGCGGCGCGCGGCGCGCCACGCGATCCACAGCTTGCGGATCGGCGTGAGCGCGATGCGCTGGTGCAGCACCTGGTAGCCGTCGCGCGCGATTTCGTCGAGCAGCGCGCCGGCCAGCGCGATTTGCGCCCGCAGTGTGCGCTGCGCGCGGCGTTCGGCGGCGGGAATCGCCGCATCGGCCGCCGCGAGCGCGTCGCGCGCGCGGGTCGTCTGGAATTGCAGCAATTCGGTGAAGGCCGGACTGTAGCGGCGGTTCAGCAGGTCGGCCGCGGTCACGTTGTAGCGCTGCAGTTCGTCGATCGGCAGATAGATGCGGCCGTGGCGCGCGTCGTTGCCGAGCTCCTGCACGAATTGCGCGAGCATCAGCGCGCGGCCGACGTCCGCGGCCCACGGCTGCGGGTCGGCCGGGTTCGCCGAACTGGCGCGCGCGACCAGCGACGCGAAGGTGCCGCCGACCTGCGCGATATAGCGCTGCAGGTTCGCGAAGTCGAGGTAGCGCGCCTGTTCGAGGTCCATCCCGTAACCGTTGACGAGCGTGCGCAGTGCGTCGGCTTCGGCGGCGATCGCCGGATGATGCTGCGCGAGCGCCTTCGTGACCGGGTGCGACGGCTGCCCGTCGGCCAGTGCGGCGAGTTCCTTGTGCCACCACGCGAGCTTCGTGTGTCCGACGGTCGGATCGCTGGTTTCCTTGACGGTTTCCTCGAGTTCGCGGCGCAGCGCGAACAGCGCGGTCAGGCGCGGCTGCGTGGCGAGCGGCGCCTGGCGCAGCGCGTAGTAGACGCTCGAGCCGGCGGGGGCGGCCTTTTGCTGACAGTAGTCGTCGAAGTTCACGGGCGAGATCGGGGGGGGGCAGGTTCGGGGGACGCGCGGCGGCGCGCTGCCGAAACGTCGAGCGCGGCATTCTAGCACCGCGGCACGACGGGCGCCGGCGGGGCGAGACAACGCCGCACGGATCGGGTAGAATCTCGCGCTCGCCTGATCGGGCGTGCCGGTTTTCGGGCCGGCGTGAAGTCCCGGGCGCGTGGAGCACGCATCTTGCGTCCCGCGCGATCAGGCGACGGAAATGCGCGTGAGTGGCGAAATTGGTAGACGCACCAGGTTTAGGTCCTGACGCCCGCAAGGGTGTGCCGGTTCGAGTCCGGCCTCACGCACCAGAAAGTTGAACGCGCCCTCGCCAGGGCGCCGTTCGTGAAAAAGCGCTGCCGGTCGGCTGACCGCAGCGCTTTTTTGTTGATGCCGGCTTCCTCGCCACGCATCCGGACCTCGTCCGAGCAATCGGCCGCGTGTAATATCGTGCTCGCTTTTCATACAAGCAGCACGACGACACCGAGGGGCCACCGATGCAACATACCTTCCGTATCCCGATTTCCATTCTGGCGCTGATGCTGGCCGCGCCGGCCTTCGCCAATACGCCTGCCGACAATATCGCGTGGAGCGCCAAACCCGTGAAGACGGTCGCGTCGTCGTCGGCATGCACCGCGTACTCGGGGCGCACGATGTCGGGCAACGGCCAGCCGCTGTCGACCGAGGGCGTGCTGAAAACGCTCGGCACGTTGGCGGCCGGCGCCGCGCTGGGTGCCGTCGCCGGCGGATATCAGGGCGCAGCCCCGAATCCGTGTCCGCTGCCTGGCCTGTGATTCGCTGGCAAGTGGATCGCGGAGCGCGCCGCTTCAACTGAAGCAAACACGATACGAAGCGCCGCGCGTCGCCCGACCGCGGCGCTTCGTCGTTTCCGGTGCGCCTATTCCCAGAAGCTGCGGATCGCGACGGCCACGATCACCGGTACCGAGAACACCAGCGGAATCGCGAAATACTGCGCTTCGCGATCGACGACCCAGCTATAGATCACCCACGCCGCACCGATCGCGAACGTGATGAGCCCGACCGTCACGGCGGCGATGTTCAGGGCCAGCTTCGACGGCTGGCGGCGCGTTTTGGTGTTGTCGTTGTCGCGCGGGGACGATTTCATCGGAAGAGTGCGGCCTCGTGCCGGAACAGGGGTAAAGACACAGGAAACCCCATCCGCACGGATCGCGCAAGGGCCGGTGCGGGCCGGCCCCGTCACGTCCGTTCCCGCGCGTTACAACCCGAACGACACGGCCAGTTCGTCGAGCAGTGCGCGCTGGAACGCGACGAACCGCGTGCCTGGCTGCTGCGCGATCGCCAGGTCGAGCATCGGATCGGCGACCGCGGTGCGGATGCCGGCCAGTTCCTCGACGATCGCGAGCCCGCAGAACGGCACGTACGCCTCCGAATAGCCGCCTTCGTGAACGATCACGAGCCGCCCGCCGCAATGGCGCTGCGCGGCTTCCTTCACCGCGCGCGTCATGAACCGGTAGCTGTCGGTATGCAGCTGCATGCGCGCGAGCGGATCGACCGCGCTCGCATCGAGGCCGCTCGCGATGACGATCAGCTCGGGGCGGAAACGCGCGAGCGCCGGCAGCACGATCCGCTCGAACGCATACCGGTACGCGTCGTCGCCACTGCCCGCGAGCAGCGGCACGTTCAGGTTCGCGCCGATGCCCGCGCCTTCGCCGCGATCGTCCGCGCCGCTGTAGCCGGGCGGGAAGCAGCGATCCTGGTGCAGCGAGATCGTCAGCGTATCGGGATCGTCGTAGTAGATCGACTGCGTGCCGTTGCCGTGATGCACGTCCCAGTCGATCACCGCGACGCGCTCGATGCCGTGCTTCGCGCGCGCGGCCTCGATCGCGACCGGGATGTTCGCGAGCATGCAGAAGCCCATCGGGCGGTCGCGCAGGCAGTGATGGCCGGGCGGCCGCGACAGCGAGAACGCATTCGCCGCGCGCTCGCCGACGACCGCATCGACCGCCGCTATCGCGAGACCGGCCGACAGCGCGGCGATCTCGTAGCTGCCCTTGCCGAATGGCGCGAGATCGCCGAGGTCGCCGCCGTTCGCGTCGCTCAGCGCGTGAAATGCGTCGAGATAGTGCGCCGGATGAATGCGCAGCAGGTCGGCCGTCGTCGCGGGCTCGGCGCCACGCAGGTCGAGCTGCGCGGCCAGGCCCGACGCCTGCACGAGCGACAGGAAGCGGCGCTTCGAATCGGGCGATTCCGCGTAGCCCGCGCTCGACGGCGGCTGGACCCAGCCTCCGACTGGGAAGAACAGCGCGTGCGTGCCGCCGGTATGCCAGAAAGTGCGTTCGTCGGTGAAGAAGGCAGTGCGATTCATGGATGCGTGACCTGTCACGGTTGGGAGGAAACGGAAGAGCGCGCGCGGCGATCGATGTGGCGGAGCGCGGCGAACGACACGATCGCGACGGCCGTGGCGGCCACGAACAGCGCGCGCATCGAGCCGCCGGCGTCGAGCATCAGGCCGGCCAGCAGCGGGCCGGCGGCGAGCCCCGCGCCGATCACGAAATTGAGCGTCGCGACGAGGCGGCCCGACGTGTCGATCTGCGCGACCGTCGCGAGGATGAACGGCAGCACGAAGGTCCACGCGAACTTGAACGCGAAGATCGCCGCGCCGTAGCCGCCGGTATCACGCATCGCGGCGAGCGCGACGAGCGATGCCGCGAGCAGCGCGTAACCGGCCGCCAGCATCGCGCGCCGGGCGAGCCGGCCGCCCGCGCACGACGCGAGCGCCGCGCCGGCAATGCCCATCACGCTCGCGATCGCGAGCACGTTGCCGGTCGTCTGCGGGTCGAGCCCGGCCTCGGCTGCCGCACGGCTCGCGAACGTCCACACGCTGCCGATCGCGAGATAGAACGTCAGCACCGCGCCGATGGCGAGCACGACGAAGTGTCGCGGCGTGGGCGGCGCATCGCCGCGCGCGGTGTGCGGGGATGCCGTCCGCGTGCCGAGCGACGACGGAAAGCCGCGCGACAGCGGCGCCGCGAGCAGCGCGAGCCCGGCGAGCGCGACGTACAGCGCGCGCAGCCCGAACGCGGCGAACACGTGCGGCAACACGAACAGGCCGATCGCGCCCGCGATCAACTGGCCGACGACCCACAGGCCGTATACGCGGTCGCTGTTCTGGCTCGTCGCCGCGCTCGTCATGCAGAGCACCATCAGCGAGCCGCCGCCGAGCGCGGTGACGGCGCGCAGCGCGAGCAGCGCGGCGAAGCCCGGCATCCACAGCGCGGTCAGCAGGTTGCCCGCGCCGAACAGCGCGACGGCGAACGCGGCGACGCGGCGCGCGTCGATGCGGCCGAGCCACAGGTACGACGGCACGGTCGCGAGGCTGAACGCGCCGAGTTCCATGAAGAAGTAGGTGCCGATCTGCGATGCGGACAAGCCGAGCTGCGTCGCGAGCTGACCGGCGACGGCAGGTGCCACGAGCAACAACAGCGGCGTGATGGCCGCGAACACGACGAGCGCGACCAGCGTCGAGCGCGCGAACGTCGACGCGCGGCCGTCAGGCGAGAGTGAGGCATCCGGGGACAGGGTCTTCATGGCGGGGTCTCGTTGAAGGAATCAGAACAGGTGGTACATGCCGACCATCGCGCCGAACTGCGACGCGCCGGCGAGCGGCGTGGGGTCGTATTCGTAGACGGTCTGCGAACTCTGGCCGCTGTTGCGCGCATAGCCGAGGTTCACGTAGGCGACGGTGCGTTTCGACAGTGCATACGTGGTGCTCGCGATGAACAGCGTCGGGTGGCCGATCGCCGACGTGTGCGAATCGGTGTGGTAGACGCCCGCGTTCAGGCCGATTCCGTTCGACGTCAGGTAGCGCGCGCCGCCCCAGACGATCGTGCGCGCCGCGTCGAGGTCGCCGGTGAGGCGCTCGACGCCTGCGTAGACGGTGAGCGGCAGCGTGGCGAACGCATAGCGCGCGGCGAGCGTGCCGAGTTCGCGACGCCGCGCGGACGCGTCGTCGGCCGCCGATACGTCGCCGTGCGCCTGGTGCAGTACCGCGCCGACCGACAGGCCGTTGCTCGTGTACTGGCCGCCGAGTTCGAGCACGCGTCCGGCGCGCGTATTGCCGGCGACGCCGGCGGTCGCGGCGAGCGCCTCGACGTCGAAGCCGGCGAACGTCGGCGACTGGTATTTGACCGAATGGTCGATGAAGTTCGCGTTCATCGGCACGAGCACGCCCTGGCCGCTGTACGACCCGTACCAGAGCGGGTCGTAGAACAGCGTCTTGTCGAACAGTACGCTGAACTGGCGGCCGAGCGTGACGGTGCCGACCGGCCCCGCGATGCCTACGTATGCGCCGCGGAAGAACGCGTAGCCGGGCACGGTCGCGGTGCCGTCGTTGAGGTTGAGGCCCTGTTCGAGCTTGAACAGCGCGCGCCAGCCGCCGCCCAGATCCTCGTGACCCTTGATCCCGACCTGTGAAGGCAGGATGCCGTAGTTCTGCAACCGCACGGCCGAACGATGCCCGTCGGCGTGCGTCAGGTATTGCACGCCGGCGTCGAGCGCGCCATACAGCGTGAGGGCGGACTGCGCGTGCGCCGCGGCGCCGCATGCGGCCAGCGTCGCGGCGGCCGCGGCCGTGCGGATGAAGCGGGGTGTCGTCACGAGGGGTTCTCCATACCGTGCTGCATCGGTTTGTCGTTGGTGTTGTCGCGACGCAGTGTCCGCAGCGGGAAAACCGTCGAACAGTCGTCCAGATGAACGGTGCGGAAAACCCGCGGTGCCCGGCATGAACGCCGCGCGATGGCGCCGTGCACCGTGCTGCGCAGCAGCAACGTGCGGCGCACCGTTCAAATGGATGGGGTTGGCGAGCGTTCCGGCGCCGTGGCCCGCCAAAAAAGCCGCTGGCTATAATCGGCCGGTGTCGTTGCGCACATCAGCAGCCCGACCGGGCAGGGGAGCGGAAAGTGAGGATCACGACGGATATCGGGCAGGATCTCGACGCGCTGCGCGACGTGCCGGCCGCCATCGTCCTCGACGAATTCGCGTGGCCGCCGCGGCCGTCCCGGCGTGCCGATTTCGACGGCGTCGCGCGCGGCGACGCGCCGCGGCGCGAACTCGGGCTGATGCTGCTCGACCTGTACGCGGTGGCCGCGCAGTCCGCCATCGGCGAATTCGAATGCCGGTTCTTTTCGCTGCTGCAGGCGCTCATTCCGTTCGATGCCGCGTGGACCGGCGTCGCGACCCATGTGCCGACCGGCCCGGTGATGCACAACAGCTTTTTGTACCGGTTGCCGCACGCGTTCTTCACCGACTGGAAGCGCGTGCGGGATTGCGATCCGCTCGCGCACCGCACGTTGCACGGTGCGCACGGCCGCGCGGTGCGGCTGACGGTCGTCGAGCCGGGGCTCGATGCGCGGTTTCGCGACTGGTGCGTGAAGTACGGGCTCGCGCAGCTGATGTGCGTGTGTACGCTCGATCGCCGCTTCGGCCTGACGACGTTCATGTCGATCTACCGCCAGGGCCTGAACCGGCCGTTCAGCGACGACGACGCACGGTGTTTCGAGGACGTGATCCCGCATCTGGCCGCCGCGCTGACGATCAATCGCGCGGCCCAACTCACCCGCGAGCGCGCCGACACGGTCGCGCCGGCGGCGCGTGCGCTGTGCGACAACTTCGGGGTGCTGCACCATGCCGATCACGGTTTCGACGACGTGCTGCGCACCGAATGGCCGTCGTGGGCCGGCGCGCGCGTGCCGGAGCCGCTCGTCGCGCACCTGCGACGCCAGTCGGGTCAGCCGTTCGTCGGCGACGCGCTGCGCATCCAGTGCGTGCCGGTTGCGGGGCTGTTCCAGATCGAGGCGCGGCCGCGCTCGCTGCTCGATCGGCTGAGCCCGCGCGAACTCGCGGCGATCCGCTATTACGGCGCCGGGCGTTCGCACAAGGAGGTCGCGCAGCAGATGGCGATCTCGCCGACGACCGTGCGTCACTACCTGCGCTGCGCGTACCGCAAGCTCGGCATGCACGACAAGAGCCAGATTGCCGGCGTGCTGGGCGCGACGGGCGGCGCGACCGACGACGAGGCGATGGAAGCCGGCGGGATGCCGCGCTGAGGCCCACGAACGCACGAACGGATGCGGCGCGATGCGCACTGCGTTGCCGGATTGGTTGTGTCCGCAACCATTGAGCGTTATGCTCGTCAGCTTCCAGGAGACGGAATGCCATCATGAACGACACGAATTCAGGGTCGGTGCGCGCGGCGGTGGTCGGCGTCGGCGCGATCGGCGGATTGCTCGTGGCCGCGCTGTCGAGAGCCGGCATGACCGTGAGCGCGTACGCACGCGGCACGACGCTCGACGCGCTGAATACGCACGGCGTGCGCGTGATCGACGAGGCGGGTGCAACCTCGTCGGTGCCGGTGCGGGCAAGCGACGATGCAGCCGCGCTCGGCGTGCAGGACTACGTGGTGATCGCGCTGAAGGCGCAGGCGCTGCCGGCGCTGGCCGCCCGTATTGCGCCGCTGGTCGGCCCCGATACGGTGATCGTCGCGGCGATGAACGGGCTGCCGTGGTGGTTCACGCACGGACTGGAAGGGGCGATCGACGGCGTGCCGCTCGATGCGGTCGATCCGGCCGGCGCGGTGTCGGCCGCATTGCCGCCCGCGCAGGCGATCGGCTGCGTCGTGCACCTGTCGTCGAGTACCGATGCGCCGGGCGTCGTGCGTCGCGGGCGCGGCAACCGGCTGATCGTCGGCACGCCCGATCCGCGGCTCGACGTGGCCACCGCGCGGTTCGCCGCGGCGCTCGCGGCCGGCGGTTTCGACGTCGAGTCGACGCCCGCGATCCGGGCCGAGATCTGGACGAAGCTGTGGGGCAACATGAACATGAACCCGCTGAGCGCGCTGACCGGTTCGACGGCCGAACAGTTGCTCGACGATCCGTTCACGCAGGATCTCGCACTGCGGATGATGGAGGAGGCGGCTGCGATTGGCGCGAAGCTCGGCCTGTCCACGGGGATGAGCGGCCCCGAGCGGATCGCGGTCACGCGCAAGCTCGGCGCATTCAAGACATCGATGCTGCAGGATTTCGAAGCGGGGCGCTCGCTCGAGATCGGTCCGATCCTCGGCGTGTTTCCGGAGCTCGGCCGCAAGCTTGGCGTGCCGACCCCGTACTGCGACGCGGTGCTCGGACTGTTGCGTCAGCGCGCGGCGAACAGCGGGTTGTAGCGCGTGCGAGGCTGCCGCATACGCAGCAGCCGGCAACGCGGCGATGCGTGCTTCACGCGATGCCGCCGCATGATGCAAAACGGGTCGCCCGGATCGCGCGTGACGCGACTCGGGCGACCCGTCTGATTCGTCGGATCAATGCTGCCCGCGGCACTCGGTTGTCCGGCGATGCCGGGGCTGACGCGCGGCTCAGTCGTCGCGTTCGACTGCGTGCGCGACGACCTTGTCGAGCAGCCGCTCGAAGGTCTGGCGTTCGCTGTCGGACAGGCACGCGAGCAGGCCGTCGTTCCACTTGCGCACGATCGGCATGATCTTGCGATGCAGCGCGCGGCCGTCGGTGGTCAGCGCGATCAGCACGATCCGGCCGTCTTCGTCGCTCGCGCTGCGCTCGAGCAGCCCCTGGCGCAGCAGCGCTTCGGCCGCGCGACTGGCCTGACTTTTGTCGAGATTGGTATGGCGCGCGAGATCCATGATCGAGAACGGGCCGAATGCGCCGACGGCGGCGATCACGCGCGCCTCGGGCAGCGAGATGTCGAGCTTGTGCCGGTACACCTCGCCGATCCCGCGGTCGGAGCGCTTCGTGAGCGCATGGAGGCGATAGGTCAGAAACTGATCGAGCCCGGCTTGACGGCCTTTCATGTCGAATCCTGAAGAAAAAGGGCGGGCCCGATTGTTCCTGTATCGCGCGCTCGGGTCAACGGTCAGTGTGCACCGTACTTCAGGCGTGTCAACTGTTCCGCTTCGTTCGCGAGCAGATTGGCCGCGTCGCGGATCGCGACCTCGAGCGTGATCGGCCCGGGAGCCGGCGAAAAGCAGCCGGAGAAATGCTCGGACAGGCGCGGCAGCGCGGCCGGGTCGATCGCGCCGGACAGCAGCGACGCGCTCACGCCCGCGGCCCGCGCGTGCCGGCAGGCGATGAACGGCGCCTTGCCGTGCAGCGTCTGCACGTCCGAGCGGCCTTCGCCGGTGATCAGCCAGTCGGCGCCGGCCAGTGCGGCGTCGAGCCCGACCTGGCGCGCCACTACTTCGGCACCGGCCTCGAAGCGTGCGCCGAGCATGTGCAGCGCGAAACCGAGGCCGCCGGCGGCGCCTGCGCCCGGCAGCTCGCGGCCGCGGCGGTCGAGTGCGGCTTCGAGCAGGTCGGCGAAGCGGGCGAGGGCCGCATCGAGGGGCGCGACCTGTGCGGCCGTCACGCCCTTTTGCGGGCCGAACACGGCGGTCGCGCCATGCGCGCCCGTCAGCGGATTGTCGACGTCGGACATGCCGACGAATTCCGTTTCCTTCAGGCGCGGGTCGAGCCCCGACGCGTCGATGCGCGCGATGTCGGCGAGCCGCGACGGCACCGGCTCGACCGGCTGGCCGTCGGCGTCGAAGCACCGCAGGCCGAGGCCCGCGAGCAGCCCGGCACCGGCGTCGTTGGTGCTGCTGCCGCCGAGCGCGACGAAGAAGCGGCGCACGCCGTCGTCGAGCAGCGCGCGGATCGCCTCGCCCATCCCGCGCGTGCTGCGCGCGTCGACCGGCACGCTCATGCCGACCGGGTCGGTAATCCCGACGATCTCGGCCGTCTCGACGATCGCGGTGCGCGCATCGATCACGCCGACCGACGCATCGCGTGCCGCCAGCGACGCGCCGGCCACCCCCAACGTGCGCCGCGTGCCGCCGCCCGCCAGCATCGCGTCGAGCGTGCCTTCGCCGCCGTCCGCCATCGGGCAGCAGCGCACGACCGCGTCGGGCCGGGCGCGGCGAATGCCGGTGGCGATCGCGTCCGCGACCTGCTCGGCGGAAAGCGAGCCTTTGAACGAATCGGGCGCGATGACGACGACAGGCGCGGACGGGTGGTGCGGCATGGTGTCTCCGAAAGGCGTGATTGGTGTGAAGAATACGTGGTCGAGCCACGAGGGTGGCTCACACGCTATCGGAGCTTACAGGATGGCGGGCCCGGGGTGGATACGCCGTTCGGCATAGCCGCGATCCGCGGACATGGCCGTGCATCGGGCCATCGGCAGGGCGGGGACACATGCGTGTCGTGCTGATCTGGCGGTACGAGGAAAATTGTTTGCTAGAATAGTCGATTCTTCCGGCCAAAGCCGTGCTCCGAGCCGCTTGCGCTAGCCATCCGGCGCGTGCAGGGATGGCGTGGCGCTCCGGCGCGGCGTGTGAGTGTGCGCACCTCACGCTGCAGGCAGGCACGGCAAGGAAAACCCGATTCGCTCGAATAATTTTAGGACGATTGAAGCCATGGCTAACGTTGTTGAGAACCTCGGCAAGCTTGAACGCCGTGTGACGATTTCTTTGCCGAAAGACACCGTGCAGAAGGAAATCGATGCCCGCATCCAGAAACTCGCGAAGACCGTGCGCATGCCGGGTTTCCGCCCGGGCAAGGTGCCGCTGAAGATGGTCGCCCAGCAATACGCGGGTCAGGTCGAAGCCGAAGTGCTGAGCGACAAGATCGGCCAGGAATTCTTCACGGTCAGCCGCGCGGAGAACCTGCGCGTCGCCGGCCAGCCGAGCTTCGAGCCGAAGCAGGAGCAAGCCGAGGACGCATACGCGTTCGACGCGACGTTCGAGGTCTACCCGGAAGTGAAGATCGGCGATCTGGCGACGGCTGAAGTCGAGCGCTCGACCACGTCGATCGGCGACGCCGAAATCGACCGCACGCTGGACATCCTGCGCAAGCAGCGCGTGCACTACCACGCCCGCGGCGAAGCCGGCGAGCACGGCGACGGCGGTGCGGACACCGCAGCGAAGAACGGCGACCGCGTGACGGTCGACTTCGTCGGCAAGATCGACGACGTCGCGTTCCAGGGCGGCACGGCCGAAGATTTCCCGTTCGTGCTCGGCGAAGGCCGCATGCTGCCGGAATTCGAAACGGCGGCGCTGGGTCTGAAGGTCGGCGAACAGCGTACGTTCGACCTCAAGTTCCCGGATGACTACCACGGCAAGGACGTCGCCGGCAAAACGGCGCAGTTCACGGTCACGATGAAGAAGATCGAGTGGCCGCACCTGCCGGAAATCGACGCGGAATTCGCGAAGTCGCTCGGCATCGAAGACGGCGACCTCACGAAGATGCGCGCCGAGATCAAGGAAAACCTCGAGCGCGAAGCGAAGCGTCGCACGCAGTCGATCGTCAAGAACCAGGTGATGGACGCGCTGCTGAAGATTTCCGAACTCGACGTGCCGAAGGCGCTGATCGAGCAGGACCAGCAACGTCTCGTCGAAATGGCTCGCCAGGATCTGGCGCAGCGCGGCGTGCCGAACGCGAAGGACGCCCCGATCCCGGCCGAAATGTTCGCCGAGCAGGCAGAGCGCCGCGTGAAGCTGGGCCTCGTGCTGGCTGAACTCGTGAAGGCGAACGGTCTCGAAGCGAAGCCGGAACAGATCCGCGCGGAAGTCGACGAGTTCGCGAAGAGCTACGAAGACCCGAAGGAAGTGGTCCGCTGGTATTATTCCAACCAGCAGCGCCTCGCCGAGATGGAAGCGTTCGTCGTTGAAAGCAACGTCGTCGATTTCGTGCTGGGCAAGGCCAAGGTGACGGACAAGGAAGTGAGCTTCGAGGCACTCGCGAGCGCATCGGCGCAAGCGTAAGTGTCGCTCTAGCGGCGTGCCGGCTGTCGGAGCGACGGCCCGCACGCCGTTTTTACGTCAAGCGCACGGTTGCCATTAATATGGCGATTGAGCGGGCGGCTTCCTTCCGTTCAATTTTCCATTCGAACAAGGTTCATTGAATGATCACTCGCGCTGAATTGCTGGACATGCTTGCTTCGAACGCGCCGCAGGGTTTCGAGGCGCAAGCGCTGGGGCTGGTGCCGATCGTCGTCGAAACGAGCGGCCGCGGCGAGCGTTCGTACGATATCTATTCGCGTCTCCTGAAGGAGCGCCTGGTGTTCATGGTCGGCGAAGTGAACGACCAGACCGCCAACCTCGTGGTCGCGCAATTGCTGTTCCTCGAGAGCGAGAATCCCGACAAGGACATCAGCCTCTACATCAACAGCCCGGGCGGCTCGGTGTCGGCCGGGATGGCGATCTACGACACGATGCAGTTCATCAAGCCGGACGTGTCGACCCTGTGCATGGGCCTCGCGGCCAGCATGGGCGCGTTCCTGCTCGCGTCGGGCGCGAAGGGCAAGCGCTTCGCGTTGCCGAATTCGCGCGTGATGATTCACCAGCCGCTCGGCGGCGCGCGCGGCCAGGCATCCGACATCGAGATCCAGGCACGCGAGATCCTCTACCTGAAGGAACGGCTGAACAACCTGCTCGCGCAACACACGGGCCAGGACGTCGAACGCATCGCGCGCGACACCGACCGTGATAACTTCATGTCGAGCGAGGACGCGAAGGCGTACGGGCTGATCGATCAGGTGTTGTTGAAGCGCCCGTGAGTTTAAACGGGGTGCCGCCCCGATTCGGGCCGGCGCCCTCAAACGTCCCGAGTGCCCTGAGCATCTGCGGCAAGCGCATCCAGCCGGCTCCGGTCGCGCCCTAGGCGCGGCGTCCGGAGCAATCGGCGTATCATGTCATTTACCTGTCCGGAGGCTCTACATTCATGGCGGACAAAAAAGGTTCGAACAGCGAGAAGCTGTTGTATTGCTCGTTTTGCGGGAAAAGCCAGCATGAGGTGAAAAAACTCATCGCGGGCCCGTCGGTGTTCATCTGCGATGAATGTATCGACCTCTGCAACGAAATCATTCGCGACGAGGCGGCTGCCGCCGGCGTCGAGGCCAGCCTGTCCCGGTCGGATCTGCCGAGCCCGCAGGAAATTCGCGACATCCTCGATCAGTACGTGATCGGCCAGGAGCGCGCGAAGAAAATCCTCGCGGTGGCCGTGTACAACCACTACAAGCGCCTGAAGCATCTCGACAAGAAGGACGACGTCGAGCTGTCGAAGAGCAACATCCTGCTGATCGGCCCGACGGGCTCCGGCAAGACGCTGCTCGCGCAGACGCTTGCGCGGTTGCTCAACGTGCCGTTCGTGATCGCCGACGCGACGACGCTGACCGAAGCCGGCTACGTCGGCGAGGACGTCGAGAACATCATCCAGAAGCTGTTGCAGAACTGCAACTACGAGGTCGACAAGGCCCAGCGCGGGATCGTCTACATCGACGAAATCGACAAGATCAGCCGCAAGTCGGACAACCCGTCGATCACGCGCGACGTGTCCGGCGAGGGCGTCCAGCAGGCGCTGCTGAAGCTCGTCGAGGGCACGATGGCGTCGGTGCCGCCGCAGGGCGGCCGCAAGCACCCGAACCAGGATTTCATCCAGGTCGACACGACCAACATCCTGTTCATCTGCGGCGGCGCGTTCGACGGCCTCGAAAAGGTGATCACCGATCGTACCGAGAAGACCGGCATCGGCTTCGGCGCGACGGTCAAGAGCAAGCAGGAACGCGACGCAGGCGAAGTGCTGCGCGAGACGGAACCGGAAGACCTGATCAAATTCGGTCTGATCCCCGAATTGATCGGCCGTCTGCCGGTGGTCGCGACGCTCGGCAAGCTCGACGAAGCCGCGCTGATGAAGATCCTGGTCGAGCCGAAGAATGCGCTCGTCAAGCAGTATCACAAGCTGTTCGCGATGGAGCGCGTCGAGCTGGAAATCCGGCCGGGCGCGTTGCAGGCAGTCGCCCGCAAGGCGATCCGTCGCAAGACCGGCGCGCGCGGTTTGCGTTCGATCATCGAACAGGCATTGCTCGACGTGATGTACGAGCTGCCGACGATGAAAGGGGTCAGCAAGGTCATCATCGACGAGAACGTCATCGATGGGGACGGCAAGCCCTTGCTGATCTACGAGGACACGCCGAAGGTGGCGGGTTCGAACTGACCGGCTTGCCGACGATGTTCAGCGAAAAAGGCCGTTCATGAGTCCGTGGGCGGCTTTTTTTCGTTTATCTTGTGGGTAACTCTGACTCGACACGCGGTGGTTACTTTCTTACCGAATATTTCCCGCACTTGAAGGCTTGCAATTCGTTGTGGCGGCCTCAATTACCGAACAATTGATTCCACTCATGGGGAAATGAAATGTCAGGCACCCAACTTCTCCCGCCGGAACGCATCACGCTCCCGCTGCTGCCGCTGCGGGACGTCGTCGTTTTCCCGCACATGGTCATTCCGCTCTTCGTGGGCCGGCCGAAATCGATCAAGGCCCTCGAAGCAGCGATGGAAGGCGGCAAGCACATCATGCTCGTCGCCCAGAAAACCGCGGCCAAGGACGAACCGACCGAAAAGGACATGTACGAGGTCGGTTGTATCGCCAACATCCTGCAGATGCTGAAGCTGCCGGACGGCACCGTGAAGGTGCTCGTCGAGGGCCTGCAGCGCGCGAAGGCGTTGTCCATCGAAGAACAGGAGACGCAGTTCTCCTGCGAAGTGATGCCGCTCGAGCCCGATCATGCGGACAGCGCCGAAACGGAAGCGCTGCGCCGTGCGATCGTGTCGCAGTTCGACCAGTACGTGAAGCTGAACAAGAAGATCCCGCCGGAAATTCTCACGTCGCTGTCGGGCATCGACGAAGCAGGCCGCCTCGCCGACATGATCGCCGAGCGCCTGCCGTTGAAGCTCGACCAGAAGCAGCACATCCTCGAGATGTTCCCGGTCATCGAGCGGCTCGAGCACCTGCTCGCGCAGCTCGAAGCCGAGATCGACATCCTGCAGGTCGAAAAGCGCATCCGCGGGCGCGTGAAGCGCCAGATGGAAAAGAGCCAGCGCGAGTACTACCTGAACGAACAGGTCAAGGCGATCCAGAAGGAACTGGGCGAAGGCGAGGAAGGTGCGGATCTCGAGGAGCTCGAGAAGCGCATCAACGCCGCGCGCATGCCGAAGGAAGCCAAGAAGAAGGCCGACGCCGAGCTGAAGAAGCTGAAGCTGATGTCGCCGATGTCGGCGGAAGCGACCGTCGTGCGCAACTACATCGACACGCTGATCGGTCTGCCGTGGCGCAAGAAGAGCAAGGTCAACAACGACCTGTCGAACGCCGAGCAGGTGCTCGACGAGGATCACTTCGGCCTCGAGAAGGTCAAGGAACGGATCCTCGAGTATCTCGCGGTGCAACAGCGCGTGGACAAGGTCAAGGCGCCGATCCTGTGCCTCGTCGGGCCTCCGGGCGTCGGCAAGACCTCGCTTGGCCAGTCGATCGCCCGTGCGACGAACCGCAAGTTCGTCCGCATGGCGCTCGGCGGCGTGCGTGACGAAGCCGAGATCCGCGGCCACCGTCGTACGTACATCGGTTCGATGCCGGGCAAGATCCTGCAAAGCCTCGCGAAGGTCGGCGTGCGCAATCCGCTCTTCCTGCTCGACGAAGTCGACAAGATGGGCATGGATTTCCGCGGCGATCCGTCGTCGGCGCTGCTCGAAGTGCTCGATCCGGAACAGAACCACACGTTCGCCGACCACTACATCGAAGTCGACTTCGACCTGTCGGACGTGATGTTCGTCGCGACGTCGAACTCGCTGAACATCCCGCCGCCGCTGCTCGACCGGATGGAAGTGATCCGTCTGTCGGGCTACACGGAAGACGAGAAGGTCAGCATTGCCCAGCGTTACCTGCTGCCGAAGCAGAAGAAGAACAACGGGCTGAAGGACGGGGAGATCGAGGTCACCGAGCAGGCGATCCGCGACATCATCCGCTACTACACGCGCGAAGCCGGTGTGCGTTCGCTCGAGCGGGAAGTGTCGAAGATCTGCCGCAAGGTCGTGAAGATGCTGCTGTTGAAGAAGGCATCGGGCGCGATCAAGGTCGATGGCGAGAACCTCGACACGTTCCTCGGCGTGCGCAAGTACGACTTCGGCCTCGCGGCGAAGGAAAACCAGGTCGGTCAGGTGACGGGCCTCGCGTGGACGGAAGTCGGCGGCGACCTGCTGACGATCGAAGCCGCGGTGATGCCGGGCAAGGGCAACGTGATCCGTACGGGTTCGCTCGGCGACGTGATGAAGGAGTCGGTCGAGGCCGCACGTTCGGTCGTGCGCTCGCGTTCGCGTCGTCTCGGCATCAAGGACGAAGCGTTCGAGAAGCAGGACATCCACATCCACGTGCCGGAAGGCGCGACGCCGAAGGACGGTCCGTCCGCTGGCGGTGCGATGACGACCGCGCTGGTGTCGGTGCTGACGGGTATTCCCGTGCGGGCCGACGTCGCGATGACGGGCGAAATCACGTTGCGTGGCGAAGTGCTGCCGATCGGCGGGCTGAAGGAAAAGCTGCTGGCTGCGCATCGCGGCGGCATCAAGCTCGTGCTGATTCCGGAAGAGAACGTGAAGGATCTCGCGGACATTCCGGACAACGTGAAGAATGCGATCGAGATCGTGCCGGTCCGCTGGATCGACAAGGTGCTGGAGCTCGCGCTCGAGCGTTCGCCGACTCCGCTGCCGCCGGAAGAAGAAGCGAAGGCTGCGGCGCCGGTCGGTGAGGCCGCGAAGGATGCGGGCTCGACGGAAGTCGTCAAGCACTGAGACCCTGAGCGCCGTCGTTGCTGACGGTTGTTCACGAAACCCGCGGCGATGTCCGCGGGTTTTTTATGCGCAGCGCAATCGTGCGAGCGCGTGGGGTTAAAAAAATTCACGCGCAGGCTTGGCAAAATGATCGGGGATGAATTAAACTTGCGGGCTCGCTGATTGTTGATGCGCAAACGCAGATCGCAGTCAGAACGAATCGGAAACGGGTGCTTAGCTCAGCTGGTAGAGCGGCGCCCTTACAAGGCGTAGGTCGGGGGTTCGAACCCCTCAGCACCCACCAGTTTCCCGATTCAGCCAGACCAAGGAGCGGTAGTTCAGTCGGTTAGAATACCGGCCTGTCACGCCGGGGGTCGCGGGTTCGAGTCCCGTCCGCTCCGCCAAACAAACAACAATGCCCGCCTTGTGCGGGCATTGTTGTTTGTGCGTTCGGTTTGCGCCCGCTTCCGGTTTGCGCCCGCTTCCGGGCGCGTAACTGCGGAGCGGAGGAAGCCGCCGGCGCGGCTCCGGCGGGACGAGAAGAAGGGCTGCGCTTGCAAGCGCAGCTGCGGCCTGCGGGAGGTAGGCGAGTCCCGTCCACTCCGCCAGAAAATGAAAAAGCCCGCCTTGTGCGGGCTTTTTCATTTGTATCGTCGTGATTCCACTCCGCGCTCGAGCACAGCATTGCCTGCGTTTTATCCCGTCCCACCCCGTATGTTGTAATATCGGTCGTTTTGTCCAATTTTCCCGTCACGCATGCTCGATTTCTTCCGTAATCACCAGCGCCTGATGATGGCGCTCCTGCTCCTGATCGTGTTACCGGGGCTGGGTTTCGTCGGGATCCAAGGTTTCCGCGGTTTCTTCGACGACAGTGCGAACGTCGCGGCAGTCAACGGGCACAAGATCACGCGGGTCGAATTCGACGGCGCGTTCCGCCAGCAAATCGACCAGGCGCGCCAGGCGCTCGGCGGGCAGTTCGACATCAAGATGTTCGACACGCCCGAGCATCGCAAGCAGGTGCTCGACGGCCTGATCCAGCAACGCGTGCTGGCCGACGAGACGCAGCGTCTGCACTTGACGGCCTCCGACAACGCCGTGCGCGACGCGCTGATGAGTGACCCGATGATCGCGTCGCTGAAGAAGCCCGACGGCACGATCGACGTCGAACGCTATGCGCAACTGCTGTCGTTCCAGGGGATGACGCCCGAGCAGTACCAGGAACGGGTGCGTTACAGCCTGTCGCTGCAGCAGATTCCGGCCAGCATCGTGTCGAGCGCGTTCACGCCGAAGAGCCTCGCGCAACGACTGTCCGAACTCGCCGCGCAGCAGCGTGAAGTGCAGGCGCTCGTGCTGAAGACGAGCGACTTCGCAGCGAAGGTCCAGCCGACCGACGCGCAGCTCACCGCGTACTACGACGCGCACAAGCAGAGCTTCGCGACGCCGGAAACCGCGACGATCCAGTACCTCGTCTATTCGCCGGCAGCAGCGGCCGCGAGCGCGCAGCCGACCGAAGCGGACATCAAGAAGTTTTACGACGACAACCCGACGCACTTCCGTACCGAAGCGCAGGTGCGCGTGAGCCACATCTTCATCGCTGCGCCGGGCAGCGCCAGCGCGGCCGACAAGGCAGCAGCAAAGGCGAAGGCCGAGCAACTGCTCGCCGACGTGAAGGCGCATCCGGACCAGTTCGCGCAGATTGCACAGAAGAGCTCGCAGGACGCGCCGTCGGCGGCGAAGGGCGGCGACCTCGGCTTCATCACGCGCGGCTCGACCGCGGGCGGCAAGGCGTTCGACGATGCCGCGTTCTCGCTTAAGCAGGGCGACGTGAGCGGTATCGTGCAGTCGGATCTCGGTTTTCACATCCTGAAGGCGACCGAAGTGAAGCCGGCGGTCGTCAAGCCGTTCGCGGAAGTGAAGGACCAGATCGCGGTCGACCTGAAGCAGCAGTACGCATCGAAGGCGTTCTCGGACAACGCGGAAGGCTTCACGTCGACCGTCTACGAAAAGGCGAAGACGCTGCAGCCGGCCGCGGACAAGTACAAGCTGACGATCCAGACGGCCACCGTCACGCCGACGCCGAATCCGCAACTGCCGCCGACGAGCCCGTTGAACAATCCGAAGTTCCTGGCCGCCGTGTTCGCGAACGACGCGGTGAAGAACCAGAACAACACGCAGGCAATCGACGTCGGCAACAACACGCTGATCTCGGCGCGCGTGACCGAGCACAAGCCGGCTGCCGTGCCCGCGCTCGACGCGATCAAGGACGTCGTGCGCCAGAAGGTCATCGCCGAGCAGGCCGCGGAACTCGCGAAGAAGGATGGGGCGGCGAAGCTGACCGAACTGCAGAAGTCGAAGTCGACCGACGGGTTCGCGGCTGCGCAGAAGGTGTCACGCACGCAATCGCAGGGCCTGACGCCGGCTGCGCTGAGCGCCGTCTACAAGGTCGATGCGAAGACGCTGCCGGCTTACGTCGGGGTCGACCTCGGTGCGGACGGTTATGCGATCTATCGCGTGAACGCGGTGATCCCGGGTTCGGCGGTCGATCCGCAGCAACTGGCGGCCGCGCAGCAGCAGATGGCGCAGGTCGATGCGCAGAGCGAAGGCGAGGCGTACCTCGCCGCGCTGCGCGATCGTTCGAAGGTGAAGCTGTACGGCAGCACGACGGCCAGCCAGCAGCAGGACGGCGACAACTGAGCCTCGTTTCGCCCGCAACCATCAAAAAGCCCCGCTCGAAGCGGGGCTTTTTGTTTTCCGACGCTCGGCTGCGATCAGCCGTGCGGCTTGCCGAGCAACGGCTTCAGTGCCGGCCACACATTGTCGAGCAGGATGCCCTGCGCCTGCTGCGCGGGATGCATCTGGTCGGCCTGGAACAGCTCGGGCTTGTTCTCGATGCCAGCCAGCAGGAACGGCACGAGCGGCACGCCGAGGTCTTTCGACAGCCGTGTATAGACTGCGTGGAACTTCTGCGTGTAGTCCGGGCCGTAATTGGGTGGCACGTACATGCCGACCAGCACGACCTTCGCCCGCGCGCGCTGGGCGCTGGCGATGATGTCGCGCAGGTTCTGCTCGGTCGTCGCGAGCGGTACGCCGCGCAGCGCGTCGTTCGAGCCGAGTTCGACGACGACGATCGACGGCTTGAGCCGCTGCAGTACCGCGGGCAGCCGCGCACGGCCGCCGCTCGTGGTGTCGCCGCTGACGCTGGCGTTCGCGACGCTATAATCGATTCGCTCGGTCGTGAGCCGTTGCCGCAGCAGCGCCACCCAGCCGGTGTCGCGCGGCAATCCGTATTCGGCCGACAGGCTGTCGCCGAGCACGACGATCACGGGCGGGCTCGATGCCGGCGCCGTCGCGGCGCGTGCGGGCACGGTGACGGCCAGCAGGGTGCCCAGCAGCGCGGCGGCCGCCGCGCGTCTTTTCCAGCGAAATGTCGTGTCCATGTTCAAGATTACCGATCCGATCATCGAAGTCCATGACGTGTGCAAGCGGGTTGCCGATGCAACGGGCGAGCTGACGATCCTCGACGGCATCACGTTCGCCGTGCAGCCGGGCAGCAGCCTCGCGATCGTCGGCGCGTCGGGGTCGGGCAAATCGACGCTGCTTGGCCTGCTTGCAGGGTTGGACAGCGCGACGAGCGGCACGGTTCGCCTGCTCGGCCGCGCGCTCGACCAGCTCGACGAGGGCGAACGCGCGGCGCTGCGCAACGGCGCGGTCGGCTTCGTATTCCAGTCATTCCAGTTGATGCCGCATCTGACGGCGCTCGAGAACGTGATGCTGCCGCTCGAACTGCAGGGCGGCATCAGCGCACGCGATGCGGCCGACCGCGCGCGGGCGCTACTCGTGCAGGTCGGTCTCGGCGAACGCACCGCGCATTATCCGAAGCTGCTGTCGGGCGGCGAACAGCAGCGTGTCGCGCTCGCCCGCGCGTTCGTCACGCGCCCGGCGATCCTGTTCGCCGACGAGCCGACCGGCAGTCTCGACGCGGCAACCGGCCACGCGGTCATCGACCTGATGTTCGAACTGAACCGCACGCACGGCGCGACGCTCGTGCTCGTCACGCACGACGCGGAACTCGCGCGCCGCTGCGCAACGACGGTCGCCATCGACGCGGGGCGCATCGTCGCGCCGCACGCGGCATCGCGCAACGCGTGAATGGTCGTGCCGGCCGCGCGGCGTCAATCGCACGGCCGGCACGGGCATGACGCCGTCGCGTCAGCGCGTCAACGCTTGAGTGCCGCGCGGGCGCGCTCGATCAGCGCCGTGGTCGACGAGTCGTGCTTCGCCGGATCGACCGATTCGGCCGACAGGTCGCCTTCGACCACCTTGCCGAGAATCTTGCCGAGCTCGACGCCCCACTGGTCGAACGGATTGATGTCCCACACCGTCGCCTGCACGAGCACCTTGTGCTCGTAAAGCGCGATCAGCGCGCCGAGCGTGCGCGGTGTCAGCGCATCGACGAGCAGCGTCGTGGTCGGGCGGTTGCCGGGGAACGTCAGGTGCGGCGCGAGCGCTTCCTTGCCGGGCCCGGCGACCTTGCGCGCTTCCTCGAGCGTGCGGCCGAGCATCAGCGCCTCGCTCTGCGCGAAGCAGTTCGCGAGCAGCTTCGGATGATGGCTCGCGAGCGGATGTTCGGGCGTCAGCACCGCGATGAAGTCGATCGGCACGATCGTCGGCCCCTGGTGCAGCATCTGGAAGAACGCATGCTGGCCGTTGGTGCCCGGCTCGCCCCACGTGACGGCCGACGTCGGGTAGTCGACGAAGGTGCCGTCCAGGCGCGCGGATTTGCCGTTGCTCTCCATTTCGAGCTGCTGGAGGTACGACGGCAGGTAGTGCAGTGCTTCCGAATACGGCGCGACGAGATAGCTCTGCGAGCCGAAGAAATTCCGGTACCAGATGCCGATCAGGCCGAGCAGCACCGGCAGGTTGCGCTCGAGCGGCGCTTCGCGGAAGTGGCGGTCCATGTCGTTCGCGCCGGCCAGCAGTTCATCGAACTGTTCGGGGCCGATCGCGATCATGATCGACAGGCCGACCGCCGACCACAGCGAATAGCGGCCGCCGACCCAGTCCCACATTTCGAACACGTTGTCCGCGGCGATGCCGAACTTCACGACTTCGGCCGGGTTCGCCGACACGCCGACGAAGTGTTTCGCGAGCGCATCTTCGGGGCAGCCGCGCGCGACGAACCAGTCGCGCAGCGAGCGTGCGTTCGTCATCGTCTCGAGCGTCGTGAAGGTCTTCGACACGATGATCGCGAGCGTTTCCTCGGGATCGACCTGTTCGAGCACGCGCGCGAGATCGGCGCCGTCGACGTTCGACACGAAGTGCGTCGAGATCTCGGGCGTCGCGACGTGGTGCAGCGCATGCACGACCATCTTCGGGCCGAGATCGGAGCCGCCGATGCCGATGTTGATCACGTGGCGGATGCGCTTGCCCGTATAGCCCGTCCACGTGCCGCTGCGTACGGCGCGCGCGAACGTCGCCATCTTCGCGCGCTCGGCGCTCACCTGCGCATGGAACGGTGCTTGCGGGTCGGTCGCGCGCAGCGCGGTGTGCAGCGCGGCGCGGCCTTCGGTCGGGTTGACGATCTCGCCCGCGAACATCGCGTCGCGGCGCGCCTCGACGCCCGCGTCGCGCGCGAGCTGCACGAGCAGGCGCAGCGTTTCGTCGTCGATGCGGTTCTTCGAGAAATCGGCCGCGAGACCGCCGCCCGGAATCGTGAAGCGTTCGGCGCGGGTCGGCGCGCGATCGTTTTCCGGCGCGAACCAGTCGCGCAGCCGCGCGTGGCGGATCTGTTCGAAGTGGGATTGAAGGGCAGTCCAGGCGGGGAGCGATTTCAGCGTCATGGCGGTTCGAGTGAAGCGTGAATCGGGAGGAATGCCGCGCCGGCTCATCGGGATCGGAAAGCCGGCGGACGAGAAGGCCCGCCGTGCGGCGGGGCAGTCAGTATAGCGGCGTTACGTGTCGGCGCGCGGCGACGGGTAAAAAAGGCGATTGATCAGCGTGCGTACCATCGGCGCGAGCTCGCCGGCGGTGAGCCCGGCCGGGCCGGTGCCGTTCGCGGTCAGCGTGTCGGCCGCGAGACCGTGCAGGTAGACGCCGGCCAGCGCGGCTTCGTACGGCGCGACCCGCTGCGCCAGTAGTGCGCCGATCAGGCCGCCGAGCACGTCGCCGGTGCCGCCCGTGGCGAGCGCCGCGTTGCCGGTCGGGTTGATCGTCACGCGGCCGTCGGGCGCCGCAATCACCGTGCCCGAGCCTTTCAGCACGACGATGGCCGCGTAGCGTGCGGCGAGCGCTTGTGCGGCCGCGACGCGATCGCGCTGCACCGAGGCCGTGTCGCCGCCGAGCAGGCGCGCGGCTTCGAGCGGATGCGGCGTCAGCACGCACGGATTGCCGCGCGCGCCGCGCGTGGCGACGGCGGCCGCGAGGTCCGCGTGCGTCGCAACGAGGTTCAGCGCGTCGGCATCGAGCAGCGTCGCGACGTCGTGCGCGAGCACGTCGCGCACCAGCGTCGCCGCGGCTTCGCGTGTGCCGAGCCCGCAACCGGCCGCGATCGCGGTCATCGTGCCGAGGTCGAGCGTGTCGGCCGGATGCAGCATCAGTTCAGGGAACGGCGGGTCGTACGGCGGCGCGCCTGCGCCGAGGAAGCCGACGTGCACCTTGCCGGCGCCCGCGAACAGCGCGGCGCGGGCGGCGAGGATCGGCGCGCCGCACATGCCGGTGTCGCCGCCGAGCACCGCGAGGCTGCCGTACGTGCCCTTGTGGGACGCGAAGGCACGCACGGGCAGCGCCGCGGCGAACCGCGCGGGCGCATTCAGCACGATGGCCGGCGCGGCGGGCGGCGTGACGTCGAGCGACGCGACGTGGATCTCGCCGGCGAGATCGCGGCCGTCGCCCGTGTAGAGGCCGGGCTTCGCGCCGATGAAGGTGAGCGTGTGGGTGGCCGCGACGGCGACGCCCGCGCCGACGATCCGGCCCGTGTCGCTATCGAGCCCGCTCGGCACATCGAGCGCGAGCACGCGGCCGCCGCCGCGCGCATGGGCGGCGATGCGTGCGGCCTGCTCGGCGAACGCGCCGTCGAGCGCGCGGCCGAGACCGATGCCGAACAGCCCGTCGACGACCCACGCGTAACCATCCAGCGACGCGGGCGGGGTAGCCGACAGCGGCACGCCGGCCGAGCGCGCGAGACCGAGCGCCCATTGCGCGTCGTCCGGCTTGACCGGTACCGGCATCCACGCATGCGTGGCGACGCCGAGTTGCTGGAGCTGCGCGGCGGCGACCAGTGCGTCGCCGCCGTTGTTGCCGGGGCCGACCGCGAACCAGACGGGGCGATCGTCGCCGGCGACGCGCTCGGACAGCCAGCGCGCGGCGGCGGCGCCGGCGCGGCCCATCAGCGTGTGCGGCGGCAGCGCGGCGGTGGCGTCGGCTTCGGCGGCGCGCAGGTCGGCGACGCGCAAGAGCGCGATCGGATCGGAATCGGGAAGCGGGTGGGTAACGGTCATCGCGGGATCGTGGCGGCTGGCAAGGATGCCGCCACGAGTCGGCCCGCGGCGGTCAGGTCGTGAAGCGGCCGGCGCTCAGCGCGGCGAGCGTGTCGGCGGGCCAGTGCTGGACGTTGCCGCCCAGATAGTCGGTCACCACTTTAGCAGACCCGCACGCGAGGCCCCAGCCGGCCGGGCCATGGCCGAAATTGACGAACACGCGCGGATGCGGGGTCGGACCCACGACGGGCAGGCCGTCCGGCGACAGCAGTTGCATGCCTTGCCACGACAGCGCGGCCGAAATCTTCGCGGCGCCGGGCACCCAGTCGTGGACGGCCTGGCCGAGCAGCGCGAGCGCGGCCTCGGACAACGGCTCGGCGAGCGGCTTCGCGGTGTCGGCGAGGCTCTGCAGCACGGCGCCGCCGCCGATACGCAACCGCTGGTGGGTGCGCGTGATCGAGATCCGCTTGATCGCATCGACGACGCTCAGGTGCGGTGCGTGTTCTTCGTACGCGACAGGCGCGGTGAGCGTATGGGTGCGGACCGGATGCAGCGGCAGGCGCCAGCCGAGCCGTTCGAGCAGCGGGAGGCTGCCCGCGCCGGCGGCGACCACGATCGCGTCGGCGGACATCACGTCGACCTCGCGCGCCTTCGCCGTGCTCCCGTTGCCCGGCGGCACGAGCTCGACCGCGGCGCGGCCGTTGTCGATGCGGATCGCGGCGACGTCCGCGCTGAAGCGGAACTGCACGCCGTGCTCGTCGAGCGTCTGCTTGACCAGTTTCGCGAACAGCGGGCAGTTGCCGGTGCGCTCGGTTTCGAGCAGCACGCCGCCGGCAAAGCCGGGCTCCGCCGGCACCGACGGTTCGAGCGCCGCGCATTCGTCGGCGCTGAGGAGGCGGTACGGCTGGTCGAGCGTGCGCAGCAGGTCGAGCGCGGGCTGCAGCGCCTCCCAGTCGCGTGGATCGCGCACGACGTGCAGGATGCCGGGTTTCTGCTCGAATTCGAGCTCGAGGCGCGCCTCGATATCGGCGAGCGTGTCGCGCGACACGTCGATCAGCGGGCGCAGCCGCGCGTACTGTGCGGCGAACGCGTCGGGCTCGCGCAGCGTGCCGAGCTGCTTGACGAAGCGGCGCACGCCGCCGTTGAAGCCCGGCTTGTAGACGATGCCGCTGTCGCGCGGCTGGCGCTGGCGCATGAACGTCGGGCCGAACCAGACGTCGAGCGGGCTCGGCAGCAGCGCGCCGCCGTCGCCGTAGGTCGCGCCTTGCGCGACGGTCGCGTGGCGTTCGACCACGCACACGCGATGGCCGGCCGCGCGCAGCTGGTAGGCGGTGGCGACGCCGCTGATTCCGCCGCCGATGACGATGACATCCATGGATTGCTTCGATGACGGGCGGCGCGCACGCCGCCCGGTGAGAATTCGCTGAGGGCCCGGGCCCGGTGAACCCGGAATGATAGCGCCAAAAGTGCACGAACCGGCGCCGGCCGAGCATGGGTCGTGCGGCCATGCCACGGCGGCCGGGCGCGCGGGCCCTGGGAGGCCGGCCCGGCGGGCGACCGGGCCGGCCGCGCGTCCGGGCACCGGTGCGGTGCACGCGGACTACCGATCGGCCGGTCTTGGGCGGCCGACTTCCGGGTATAATTATGGCCTTCCTTTCGCCCCACGTCGCCACCTCGCGCGACTCATCGACGTCAGTCCAGCCCATGGCTCACTTCTCGTGTTTTCCCGGCGCTTCGGCCCTCTCCGATTTCCGTCAAACCCGTCTGCTCGACACGCTCAGGCAAATCGACGCCAATATCGTCGCGGTGCGCGGCCAGTTCCTGCACTTCGTCAATGCGGCCGAGCCGCTGTCGGCCGACGACAGCGCGCGCATCGATGCGCTGATGCACTACGGCGAGCCGTTCCAGCCGGCGGGCGAGAAGGGCGCGACCGAGACCTTCGTCGTGCTGCCGCGCTTCGGCACGGTCTCGCCGTGGGCGAGCAAGGCGACCGACATCGCGCAGCACTGCGGTCTCACGCAGGTGCGCCGCATCGAGCGCGGCGTCGAATTCACGGTCACGCTGAAGTCGGGCCTGCTCGGCGGCAAAAAGGCGCTGTCGGAGGACGCGCGCGCGGCCGTCGCGGCCGCGCTGCATGACCGGATGACCGAAAGCGTGGTCGCGGCGCGCGACGACGCGAAGCACCTGTTCGACGAACTGCCGGCCAAGCCGCTCGCGACCGTCGACGTGCTGGGCGTCGGCCGCGGCGCGCTGGAGCGCGCGAACGCCGAGCTGGGCCTCGCGCTCGCCGACGACGAGATCGACTACCTGGTCGACGCGTTCCGCAAGCTCGAACGCAACCCGACCGACGTCGAACTGATGATGTTTGCGCAGGCGAACAGCGAACACTGCCGCCACAAGATCTTCAACGCGCAGTGGACGATCGACGGCGAAGCGCAGGACATGTCGCTGTTCGCGATGATCCGCAACACCGAGAAGCTGAGCCCGCAGGGCACCATCGTCGCGTATTCGGACAACTCGTCGATCATGGTCGGCGCCGAAGCCGAGCGCTGGTTCCCGCGCAAGACGGGCGCGGCCGGCGAGCCGGGGGAGCGCTACGGCCGCCACACCGAACTCACGCACACGCTGATGAAGGTCGAGACGCACAACCACCCGACGGCGATCTCGCCGTTCCCGGGGGCGGCGACCGGCGCGGGCGGCGAAATCCGCGACGAAGGCGCGACGGGCCGCGGTGCGCGTCCGAAGGCCGGCCTCACGGGCTTCACCGTGTCCAACCTCGACCTGCCCGACGCCCGCCAGCCGTGGGAAAACGCACGTGACGCCGCGCAACCGGTGGCCGAGCGCAACCCGAACGAGCAGCACGGCCCGTACGGCCGTCCGGACCGCATCGCGTCGCCGCTGCAGATCATGATCGACGGCCCGCTCGGCGGCGCCGCGTTCAACAACGAATTCGGCCGCCCGAACCTCGGCGGCTATTTCCGTGTGTACGAGCAGAACGTTGGCGGCACGGTGCACGGCTATCACAAGCCGATCATGATCGCGGGCGGCCTCGGCAACATCGCAGATCAGCACACGCACAAGCACGACGTGCCGGCCGGCTCGCTGCTGATCCAGATCGGCGGCCCCGGCATGCGGATCGGCATGGGCGGCGGCGCCGCGAGCTCGATGGCGACCGGCGCGAACACGGCCGAACTCGACTTCGACTCGGTGCAGCGCGGCAACCCGGAAATCGAGCGTCGCGCGCAGGAAGTGATCAACGGCTGCTGGCAGCTCGGCGCGGAAAACCCGATCCTGAGCATCCACGACGTCGGCGCGGGCGGCCTGTCGAACGCATTCCCCGAAATCGTCGACGGCGCGGGCAAGGGCGCGCGCTTCGAACTGCGCAAGGTCGCGCTCGAGGAATCGGGCCTGTCGCCGCGCGAAATCTGGTCGAACGAGGCACAGGAGCGCTACGTGCTGGCGATCGCGCCGGCCGACCTGCCGCGCTTCGAGGCGATCTGCGCGCGCGAGCGCTGCCCGTTCGCGGTGGTCGGTGTCGCGACTGACGAACGCCAGCTGAAGCTCGTCGACGACGAAGCGACGGGCGCCGACGAATACCCGGTCGACATGCCGATGGAAGTGCTGCTCGGCAAGCCGCCGCGCATGCACCGCGACGTCGTGCGCGTCGCGACCGAGCGCGCGCCGGTCGACGTGACGGGCATCGCACTGTCGGAAGTTGCTCGCGACGTGCTGAAGCACCCGACGGTCGGCAGCAAGTCGTTCCTGATCACGATCGGCGACCGTTCGGTCGGCGGTACGTCGGTGCGCGACCAGATGGTCGGCCCGTGGCAGGTGCCGGTGGCCGACTGCGCGATCACCGCGCTCGACTACGCGGGCTTCAAGGGCGAGGCGATGACGATGGCCGAGCGCACGCCGCTCGCCGTGATCGATGCGCCGGCATCGGGCCGCATGGCCGTCGGCGAAGCGATCACGAACATCGCGAGCGCGCCGATCGCGTCGCTCGACAAACTGAAGCTGTCGGCGAACTGGATGGCCGCGTGCGGCACGGCTGGCGAGGACGCCGCGCTGTTCGACACGGTCAAGGCGATCGGCATGGAGCTGTGCCCGGCGCTCGGGATCGGCATCCCGGTCGGCAAGGACTCGCTGTCGATGAAGACGAAGTGGGACGAGCAGGGCGTCGCGAAGGAAGTCGTGTCGCCGGTGTCGCTGATCATCTCCGCGTTCGCGCCGGTCGAGGACGTGCGCCGTCATCTCACGCCGCAACTGCGCCGCGTGGCCGATGCGGGCGACACCGTGCTGATCGCGATCGATCTCGGCCGCGGCAAGAACCGGATGGGCGGCAGCATCTTCGCGCAGGTCACGCAGCAGGTGGGTAATGCGACGCCGGACGTCGACGACGCGGAAGACCTGAAGCGCTTCTTCAACGCGATCCAGTCGCTCAATGCGCAGGACAAGCTGCTCGCGTACCACGACCGCTCGGACGGCGGCCTGTGGGCGACGGTGTGCGAAATGGCGTTCGCGGGCCACGCGGGCGTGTCGCTGAACGTCGACATGCTGACGCTCGACCCGAACCACGAATCCGACTACGGCGACGCGAAGGACTGGGCGAAGCAGACGAGCGGCCTTCGCGACGACCGCACGCTGCGCGCGCTGTTCTCCGAAGAGCTCGGCGCCGTCGTGCAGGTGCGCGCGTCCGACCGCGATGCGGTGCTCGCTGCGCTGCGCGAGTTCGGCCTGTCGACGTGCTCGCACGTGATCGGCTCGGTCAACGATCGTGACGTGATCGAGGTGTACCGCGACGCGAAGAAGATCTTCGATGCGCCGCGTGCCGAACTCCATCGCGCATGGAGCGAAGTGAGCTGGCGCATCGCGCGCCTGCGCGACAACCCGGCCTGCGCGGATGCCGAATACGACGCGCTGCTCGACGCGGCCGATCCGGGCCTCTCGCCGGTGCTCACGTTCGATCCGGCCGACGACATCGCCGCGCCGTTCATCGCGACGGGCGCACGGCCGCGCGTCGCGATCCTGCGCGAGCAGGGCGTGAACTCGCATCTGGAAACCGCGTACGCGTTCGACCGCGCAGGCTTCGACGCGCACGACGTGCACATGAGCGACCTGCTCGCCGGCCGCGCGACGCTGGCCGATTTCGCGGGTGCGGTCGCGTGCGGCGGCTTCTCGTACGGCGACGTGCTGGGCGCGGGCGAAGGCTGGGCGAAGACGATCCGTTTCAACGCGAACCTTGCCGACATGTTCTCGGCGTTCTTCGCGCGTCCCGATACGTTCGCCCTCGGTATCTGCAACGGCTGCCAGATGCTGTCGAGCATCGCGTCGATGATCCCGGGCGCGGAAGCGTGGCCGAAGTTCACGCGCAACAAGTCCGAGCAGTTCGAGGCGCGCTTCTCGTTCGTCGAGGTGGAGAAGTCGCCGTCGATCTTCTTCGCGGGGATGGAAGGCTCGCGGATTCCGGTCGCGGTCGCGCACGGCGAAGGCTACGCGGACTTCTCGCAGCAGGGCGACATCGACCGCGTCGCGGTCGCGATGCGCTACGTCGACCACCGCGGCGAAGCGACCGAACGCTATCCGTTCAACCCGAACGGGTCGCCTGCCGGCATCACGTCGGTCACGACGGCCGACGGCCGCTTCTCGGTGCTGATGCCGCACATGGAGCGTGTGCATCGCACGGTCACGATGAGCTGGCACCCGGAAGGCTGGGGTGAAGCGAGCCCGTGGATGCGTGTGTTCCGCAATGCACGGCGCTGGATCGGCTGATCGGGATGATGGTCGACCCGAACGCGCCGGTCGAGGTCGTCACGCTGCGTGACGAACGGGCGAGCGAGGCCGACGCGATCGGCCGCGTGATCCGGGCGGCGTTCGCGGGCGAGCCGCAGGGCGGCGAGTTCGAACAGCGCATCGTCGACACGCTGCGCGCGGACGGGGCGCTGAGCGTATCGCTCGTCGCGGAGCGCGACGGGCGTATCGTCGGGCACGTCGCGTTCTCGCCGGTCGCAATCGGCGGCGAGCCGGCCGGCAGCCAGCAGTGGTACGGGCTTGCACCGCTCGCGGTGCGGCCCGATTGCCAGCGGCAAAGCATCGGCGCGGGGCTCGTGCGCACGGGGCTCGACGCGTTGCGCCGGCTCGGCGCGCGCGGCTGCGTGGTGCTGGGCGAGCCCGCGTATTACACGCGTTTCGGGTTCGAACCGCACGGCGACATCGTGTTTCCGGGCGTGCCGCCCGAGTATTTCCTCGCGCTGCCGTTCGACGAATCGGCGCCGCTGCCGGCGGGCGACGTGCGTTATCACGACGTGTTCTATCCCGCCGCGTAGCGAGCGCCGCAGGCGGGTAACACCTGGTATGGGAAAGCCGCTCTTCGGAGCGGCTTTTTCTTTTGTATCGCGATGCGACGGTGTCGGGACGACGCGCAATAAAAAACCGCTCCGAAGAGCGGCTTTTCGATGCGCGTATGATGCGCGCCGGCGTTACTGGATCTTCGCCTGCTGACGCAGACCTTCCTCGAACGCCTGCAGCTTCTGCTGCACGAGCTGCTGCGCGATCTGCGCCTTCACCTGGTCGAACGGCGGCGGTGCGATGTCGCGGATGTCGTCGACGCGGATGATGTGCCAGCCGAACTGCGTCTTCACCGGCGCGTCGGTCATCTGGCCTTTCTGCAGCTTCTGCGCGGCTGCCGCGAATTCCGGCACGTACGCCTTCGGGTCGGACCAGTCGAGATCGCCGCCGTTCTTGCCCGAACCCGGGTCCTTCGAGTATTGCTTCGCGAGGTCCTCGAACTTCGCGCCGCCCTTGATCTTCGCGATCAGGTCCTTCGCCTGCTGCTCGTTGTCGACGAGGATGTGGTGCAGGTGGTACTCGCGGTTGCCGCCCACGCCCTTGACGAGTTCGTCGTAGCGCGCCTTCACTTCGGCATCGGTCGGCTGGTTCTTCTTCAGGAAGCTCTCGATCATCGAGCGCAGCACGACGGTCTGCTGCGCGACGGCGACTTGCGCCTTCACGTCCGGACGATTCGGGATGCCTTCGCGGATCGCTTCCTGCATCAGGATTTCGCGGTTCACCAGCTCCTGGCGCACGGCCTGCTGCAGTTGCGGGCCGTCGGTCTGGCCTTGCTGGACGAGCTGCGCGACCATCGCGTCGGCGCGCGACTTCGGAATCGGCGTGCCGTTGACGACGGCGATGTTCTGGGCGAATGCCGGTGCCGCTGCAAATGCAGCCGCCGCGACCCACAGGCGGGGGGATTTCAGGATCATCGGGAATTCCTAATGAGACTAGATTGAAGATTCGTTGAATTCTTCGGGCGTGTAAGCCACGATCGCGAGCGCGTGAATGCCGCGCTGCATCGCATCAGCGAGCGCATCATACACCAGCCGGTGCCGCGCGACGCGCGGCTTGCCCGCGAACGCAGACGAGACGATCGTGACCGTGAAATGGCCGCCGGAGGCCGCGCCCGCATGGCCCGCGTGCTGCGCGCTGTCGTCGCGCACGGTGAGCGACAGCGGCGCGAGCGACGCGGTGAGGCGCGCTTCGATCAGCGCGATGCGTTCGTCGGCGGAGGCGTGGAGAAAGGCGTCGCTCATGTCATTCGTCCTTCAGGTACTTCGTGAGCCACAGGCTCTGCAGGATGATGAACACGACCATCGCGCCCGTCGTACCGAACAGCTTGAAGTTCACCCATTGCGATTCGGTGAAGTTGTGCACCACGTACAGGTTCGCGACGCCGAGCACCGCGAAGAACAGCGCCCAGGCGACGTTCAGCTTGTCCCACACGGGCACGGGCAGCGTGAGCTGCTTGCCCATCATCTTCTCGATCAGGTTCTTGCCGAACGCATAGCGTGCGGCGAGCAGCCCGATCGCAAACAGCCAGTACAGCACAGTCGGTTTCCATTGAATGAATTTCTCGTCATGCAGGACGAGGGTGGCGCCACCGAACACGACGATCACGCCGAGGCTGACCCACAGCATCGTGTCGACCTTCCGGTGCCGGAAGGCGACCCAGGCGACCTGGGCCAGCGTCGCGACGATCGCGACGGCGGTGGCGGTAAAGATGCCCCAGACCTTGAAGGCGACAAAAAACAGGATGATCGGAAACAGATCGAACAGGAATTTCATGGCGCTCGCAGCTGCGTGACGGGCCGCGGGCGCGGCCTGTCACCGTTGTAGGGACCCGCCAGGCATCGCCGTCGCGGATCGGGGGCGGCCCGCCCGGGGCTGGCTGCCTCGGCGATCCGCCCGGCGCCGCTCATTCGTTTTCGGGTCGGGACTCGAAGTTTAACGCAGCCGAATTGATGCAGTACCGCAAACCGGTCTTGTCGCGCGGGCCGTCCTCGAACACGTGGCCCAGATGCGCGCCGCAGTGATTGCAGCGCACCTCGACGCGCACCATCCCGTGCGAGTAGTCGACCTTCTCGTCGATCACCTCGCCGTTGAGCGGCTTGAAGTAGCTGGGCCAGCCGCAGCCCGAGTGGAACTTGGCGCCGGATTCGAACAGCGGCGTGCTGCAGACGACGCACTTGTAGATGCCGGCATCCTCGGTGTCGGTGTATTCGCCGGTGAACGCGCGCTCGGTCGCCGCGTGCTGCGTGACCTCGTACTGCATCGGCGTGAGCCGGCGGCGCAGTTCGGCGTCGTCCTTCTGGTACGGGAAGGTCTTGTCGTCGGAATCGTGGGACATGGGGGTTCTCCTGATCGGTCGGTCGAGAGGCGCGGGTTGCGGGCTCAGGACGAGCAGCTCACTTCGAGCGAGCCGGCCCAGTCGGGCGGCAATGCCGCGTACGCTTCATGCTCGGGTTGTTCGTCGAACGGACGGCGCAGAATCTGCGCGAGCCGCTCGACTTCCGAAAAATCCTTTTCCTTCGCGCGCCGGATCGCGACTTCGGCCAGATGGTTGCGAAGCACGTATTTGGGGTTCGCGCGGTTCATTGCAACCGCGCGCGCCGCGTCGTCGCGCGTTTCCTCGGACAGCCGCGCGCGGTAGAGGTTCGCCCATGCGTCGAATGCTTCGCGGTCGATGAAGAGGTCGCGCACGGGCGCGTCGCGGCTCGCGTCGTGCTTCGAGAGCTGCGCGAGCCGGCGGAACGTCAGCGTGAAATCCGCGTGGCTCGCATGCATCGTCTCGAGCAGCTTGTTCGCGAGTTCGGCGTCGCCCTCGCGTTCGAGCGCGAGGCCGAGCTTCGCGCGCATCGCGCGTTCGAGCGCGGGGCCGAAGCGCTCCGGAAACTTCGCGAGCACGGCCTGTGCGTCGTCCACCGCGCGCTCGGCGCGCGCATCGTCGTCGGCGATGCCGTGCTGCAGCCCGATCAGCGGCAGCAGCGCCTGCGCGAGGCAGTAGCAGTTCCAGTGCGCGATGCGCGGCTGCATCCGGTACGCATAGCGGCCGCTGGTGTCCGAGTGGTTGCAGATGTGGTTCGCATCGAACGCATCGACGAAGCCGAACGGGCCGTAGTCGATCGTCACGCCGAGGATCGACATGTTGTCGGTGTTCATCACGCCGTGGCAGAAGCCGACGGCTTGCCATTGCGCGACGAGGTCGGCCGTGCGCAACGTCGCCGCTTCGAGCAGCGCGAGGTACGGATCGTCCGCGTCGCGGCAGGCCGGATAGAAGCGGTCGATCACGTGGTCGGCAAGCTGGCGCAGCAGGTCGGGGCGATCGTTCGAGAAGAAGTGCTCGAAGTGGCCGAAGCGCACGAAGCTTTCCGACACGCGGGTGACCACGGCCGCCGTCTCGATCTCCTCGCGCACCACCGGCTGGTCGGAACCGATCACCGTCAGCGCGCGTGTGGTCGGGATGCCGAGGTGATGCATCGCTTCCGAGCACAGGAATTCGCGGATCGACGAGCGCAGCACCGCGCGGCCGTCGCCCATGCGCGAATACGGCGTGCGGCCGCCGCCCTTGAGCTGCAGTTCGTAGCGCCGGCCGTCGGTGCCGGGCAATTCGCCGATCGTCAGCGCGCGGCCGTCGCCGAGCTGGCCGGCCCACACGCCGAACTGATGGCCGGAGTAGACCGACGCGTACGGCATCGCGTGCGCGGGCCAGTCGCGCGTCGGGTTGCCGGCGAACAGCTCGGCGAAACCGGGCTGCGCGGCGATCGCGGGCGGCAGGTCGAGCAGTTGCGCGACGTCGTCGGAAAAGCCGACGACGTACGGCGCGGCAAGCGGCGCGGCCGGCAGACGCGTATGAAACGCGTCGCCGAGCGTGACGAACGCGCGGTCGGCGGGCGCGCCGAGCGTGGCGGCGAGGTCGGGCAGGGTGTCAGCCGCATCGGCTGCGCTTCGGGAAAACGACATGTTGAGCGCCTCTGGGTAAGCCGATATTGTAAGGCGGCGCCGCGCCGCCCGCATGGCGGCCCGCGCACCGTGCGCCACGCCCGTCCGGGGCCGCTGCCGGGCGCACACCGGGACGGCTTCGGTACGGAAACCGTCCGCTGGCTGGTCACCGATTCGCATCCTCAGGGAGAACAAGACGATGGGTAAGCCGTTGCTGGGCCAGATGATGGATGTGCCGCTGCTGGTGTCGTCGCTGATTTCGCATGCCGCGCGGCACGCCGGCGACACGGAGATCGTGTCGAAGCGCGTGGAAGGCGACCTGCATCGCTATACGTACCGCGATTGCGAACGCCGCGCGAAGCAGCTGGCGCAGGCGCTCGCGCGGCTCGGCGTCGAGACCGGCGAGCGCGTCGGCACGCTGGCATGGAACGGCTACCGGCATCTGGAGGCGTACTACGGGATCGGCGGGATGGGCGCCGTATGCCACACGATCAACCCGCGGCTGTTCCCCGAGCAGATCGCGTACATCGTCAATCACGCGGAAGACCGCTACGTCTTCTTCGACATCAATTTCGCGCCGCTCGTCGATGCGATCGCGCCGCAATGCCCGCACGTGAAGGGCTGGATCGCGATGACGGACGCCGCGCACGTGCCGTCCGGCGCGACGCCGTTCCTCTGCTACGAAACGCTCGTCGAAGCCGAGGACGGCCGCTACGACTGGCCGCGCCTCGACGAGCAGCAGGCGTCGGGGCTCTGCTACACGTCGGGCACGACCGGCAACCCGAAGGGCGTGCTGTATTCGCATCGCTCGACCGTGTTGCACGCGTACGGCGCCGCGCTGCCCGACGCGATGAACCTGTCCGCGATGGACGCCGTGCTGCCCGTCGTGCCGATGTTCCACGTCAACGCGTGGGGGCTGCCGTACGCGGTGCCGCTGACGGGCGGCAAGCTCGTGCTGCCCGGCAAGGATCTCGACGGGAAATCGCTGTACGAGCTGATGGAGGCCGAGCGCGTGACGTTCTCCGCGGGCGTGCCGACCGTGTGGCTCGGCCTGCTGAACTACATGCGGGAGGCCGGCGTGCGTTTCTCGACGCTGAACCGCACGGTGATCGGCGGCTCCGCGTGCCCGCCCGCGATGCTGCGTACGTTCGAGGACGAATACGGCGTGCGCGTGATCCATGCGTGGGGGATGACCGAACTGTCGCCGCTCGGCACGCTCGCGAAGCTCAACTGGGCGCAGTCGCAGCGGCCGCTCGACGCGCAGCGCCGGCTGCTCGAGAAACAGGGGCGCGTGATCTGCGGCGTCGACATGCGGATCGTCGGCGAGGACGGCCACGAGCTGCCGTGGGACGGTGTCGCGTTCGGCGAACTGCAGGTGCGCGGGCCGTGGGTGATCGACCACTACTTTCGCGGCGATGCGTCGCCGCTGTCGGACGGCTGGTTTCCGACCGGCGACGTCGCGACGATCGATCCCGACGGCTTCCTGCAGATCACCGACCGCAGCAAGGACGTGATCAAGTCGGGCGGCGAGTGGATCAGCTCGATCGACATCGAGAACGTCGCGATCGCGCATCCCGGGGTGGCCGAAGCCGCGTGCATCGCGTGTGCGCACCCGAAATGGACCGAGCGGCCGCTGCTCGTCGTGGTGCCGCGCGAAGGCGCGAACCTGACCCGCGACACGCTGCTCGCGTTCTACGAGGGCAAGGTCGCGAAATGGTGGATTCCGGACGACGTCGTGTTCGTCGAATCGCTGCCGCACACCGCGACCGGCAAGCTGCAGAAGCTGAAGCTGCGCGAGACGTTCCGTGATTACGTGTTGCCCACGGTGGTGTGCGCGCCGTAAGGCCCGGGCCGCCGCCGCCTCAACCTCCGCATCGGTCGCCCGATCCGTCCCCGGATCGGGAGCAAAATTCAAATTGAACGACCGTGCTTTTTCGTTGTATGCTGCCTCCGTTCATCCGGACATGCGGCCGTTCGACCGCGCACAATGAAAGCGCAGCCAATCCGGCGCGCGATGCATGGAGGCAGGCAGATGGCAGTGGATTACTCGACTCGCGACGGCGCGGCCGTCATCACGCTCAACAATCCGCCCGTCAACGGGCTCGGCCTGTCGACCCGCCAGGGCGTCATGGACGCGCTCGATCGCGCCGCGCGGGACCCGTCGGTCACGGCCATCGTGCTGACCGGCGCGGGCCGCGCGTTCTCGGGCGGTGCCGACATCACCGAATTCAATACGCCCAAGGCCTTGCAGGAGCCGACGCTGCACACCGTGATCCGCGCGGTGGAGGCGAGCGCGAAGCCGGTCGTCGCGGCGCTGCACAGCGTCGTGATGGGCGGCGGCCTCGAGCTTGCGCTCGGCGCGCATTACCGGGTCGCCGCGCCCGGCGCGCAGGTCGCGCTGCCCGAGGTGAAGCTCGGGCTGCTGCCGGGCGCGGGCGGCACGCAGCGCCTGCCGCGCGCGGTCGGGCTCGAAACCGCGCTGAACATGATCGTGTCGGGCGCGCCGGTGCCGTCGGAGCAGCTCGCGAAGAGCGGGCTGTTCGACGAAATGGCCGACGGCGACCTGCTCGACGCGGCCGTCGCGTTCGCCCGCAAGGTCGGCGAGCAGAAGGGGCCGCATCCGCGCGTGCGCGATCGCAAGATCGTCCACGAGAACGCGGCGGGCTTCATCCAGTTCGCGCGCAATTCCGCGCGGGCCGCCGCGCCGAATTACCCCGCGCCGCACAAGTGCATCGACGCGATCGAGGCCGGCGTGCTGAACGGCTTCGACAAGGGCAGCGTCGCCGAGCGCGAAGGGTTCGTCGCGCTGATGATGACGCCGGAAAGTCGCGCGCTGCGCCACGCGTTCTTCGGCGAGCGGGCGGCGAGCAAGATTCCCGACGTGCCGGCCGATACGCCGCTGCGCGAGATCCGCCGGGTCGGCGTGATCGGCGCGGGCACGATGGGCGGCGGGATCGCGATGAACTTCATCAACGCGGGGCTGCCCGTCACGCTGCTCGAGACGAAGCAGGACGCGCTCGAGCGCGGCCTCGCGACGATCCGCAAGAACTACGACGCGCAGGTGAAGAAGGGCAAGCTCACGCAGGAGAAGCTCGATGCGCGCCTGGCGCTGATCACGCCGACGCTGTCCTACGACGACTTGAAGGACGCCGACCTGATCGTCGAAGCCGTGTTCGAGGAACTCGGCGTGAAGGAGCAGGTGTTCAGGAAGCTCGATGAAGTCGCGAAGCCGGGCGCGATCCTCGCGTCCAACACGTCCACGCTCGACGTCGACAAGATCGCCGCGTTCACGAAGCGCCCGCAGGACGTGGTCGGCATGCACTTCTTCAGCCCCGCGAACGTGATGAAGCTGCTCGAGGTCGTGCGCGGCGCGCAGACCGCGAAGGACGTGCTCGCGACCGTGATGGCGGTGGCGAAGAAAATCCGCAAGACGGCGGTGGTGTCGGGCGTGTGCGACGGCTTCATCGGTAACCGGATGATCGAGCAGTACATCCGCCAGGCGCTGTTCATGCTCGAGGAAGGCGCGCTGCCCGCGCAGGTCGATCGCGCGATCGAGAAGTTCGGCTTCGCGATGGGGCCGTTCCGGATGAGCGACCTCGCCGGCAACGACATCGGCTGGGCGATCCGCAAGCGGCGCTACGTCGAGCAGCCCGATCTGCAGTATTCGAAGATCGCCGACCGCCTGTGCGAACAGGGCCGCTTCGGCCAGAAGACGGGCGCCGGCTGGTACGACTACGTGCCGGGCGACCGCAAGGCGAAGCCGTCGTCGCTCGTCGACGAGATGGTCGTCGCGTATTCGAAGGAGCGCGGCGTCGAGCGGCGCAAGATCGGCGACGACGAGATCGTCGAGCGGCTGGTGTTCGCGCTCGTCAACGAAGGCGCGAAGATCCTCGAGGAGAAGATCGCGTCGAAGGCGTCCGACATCGACATGGTCTACCTGACCGGCTATGGCTTCCCGCTGTGGCGCGGCGGCCCGATGCTGTACGCGGATACGGTCGGCCTCTACAACGTCGAGCGCGCGATTCGCCGCTATGCGGCCGCACCGAACGGCGACGCGTGGCAGCTCGCGCCGTCGATCGCGGAACTGGCGAAGGCCGGCCGCGGGTTCAACGGCTGACGCCGCCGCTTCGCGGCGCGACCGATCCTGTCTGGAGACACGCAATGAAACGCACCGACGACGTCCTGCTCGTGATCGACGTGCAATACGACTTCATGCCGGGCGGCGCGCTCGCGGTGCCCGACGGCGATGCGGTCGTGCCGGTGATCAACGCGCTCGCGCAACGCTTCGACCAGGTCGTGCTCACGCAGGACTGGCACCCGCGCGAGCACGTGTCGTTCGCGGCGAACCATCCGGGCCGCGAGCCGTTCTCGACGCTCGCGCTGCCGTACGGCGAGCAGGTGCTGTGGCCCGTGCACTGCGTGCAGGACACCGACGGCGCGGCGCTGCATCGCGACCTCGACATCCCGCACGCGCGCCTCGTGATCCGCAAGGGCGGCGACGCGCAGGTCGACAGCTATTCCGCGTTCGTCGAAGCCGACCGCACGACACGCACGGGGCTCGCGGGCTATCTGCGCGAACTCGGTGCGAAGCGCGTGTGGTGCTGCGGGCTCGCGACCGACTATTGCGTCGCGTGGTCGGCGCTCGATGCGCGCGCGGCCGGTTTCGAAGCCGCGGTGATCAACGATGCGTGCCGTGCGATCGACCTGAACGGGTCGCTCGCGCACGCATGGCAGCAGATGCAGGCAGCGGGCGTCGTGCATGCGACGTCCGCGGGCGCGCGCCCGGCGGCGTAGCGCATTTCCCATCCGAATCAGCAGGACCGAAGGAGACTCGCATGACCGAAGCCGTAATCGTATCGACCGCACGCACGCCGCTGGCGAAATCCTGGCGCGGTGCCTTCAACATGACGCACGGCGCGACGCTCGGCGGCCACGTGGTCGCGGCCGCGCTCGAACGCGCGAAGCTCGACCCGGCGCGCGTCGAGGACGTGATCATGGGCTGCGCGAACCCCGAAGGCGCGACGGGCGCGAACATCGCGCGGCAGATCGCGCTGCGCGCCGGGTTGCCGGTTAGCGTGCCGGGGATGACGGTGAACCGTTTCTGTTCGTCGGGGCTGCAGACCATTGCGCTGGCCGCGCAGCGGATCATCGCGGGCGAAGGCGAGGTCTATGTGGCCGGCGGCGTCGAGTCGATCTCGTGCGTGCAGAACGAGATGAACCGGCACATGGTCCAGGAAGGCTGGCTCGTCCAGCACAAGCCCGAGATCTACTGGAACATGCTGCAGACCGCCGAGAACGTCGCGAAGCGCTACGGCATCTCGAAGGAGCGGCAGGATGCGTATGGCGTGCAGTCGCAACTGCGCGCCGCGGCCGCGCAGGAAGCCGGGCGTTTCCGCGACGAGATCGTGCCGATCACCGTGCTCGCGGGCATCGCCGACAAGGCGACGGGCCGCCTGTTCACGCAGGAAGTGACGGTCTCGGCCGACGAAGGCATCCGCCCCGACACGACGCTCGAAGGCGTGTCGAAGATCCGCTCGGCGGTGCCGGGCGGCGTGATCACCGCGGGCAATGCGAGCCAGTTCTCGGACGGCGCATCGGCATGCGTCGTGATGAGCGCCGACGCCGCGCAGCGCGAAGGACTGCAGCCGCTGGGCGCGTTCCGCGGCTTCGCGGTGGCCGGCTGCGAGCCGGACGAAATGGGCATCGGCCCGGTGTTCGCGGTACCCAAGCTGCTGAAGCAGGCCGGCCTGACTGTCGACGACATCGGCCTGTGGGAGCTGAACGAGGCGTTCGCGGTGCAGGTGCTGTACTGCCGCGACACGCTCGGGATCCCTGAGGACCGCCTGAACGTGAACGGCGGCGCGATCGCGGTCGGCCATCCGTACGGCGTGTCGGGCGCGCGCCTGACGGGCCATGCGCTGATCGAGGGCAAGCGGCGCGGCGTGAAGTACGCGGTCGTCACGATGTGCATCGGCGGTGGCCAGGGCGCGGCCGGTCTGTTCGAAATCCTCTGATCTTTGACCGGCGGCGGCCGCGGTGGCGCTTCGGCGTTACCGCCCGCCGCCGCAGCGAATCGGCGCGGCGCACGCGCCATTCGCAACGACCGGGAAGCAAAAGGCATGCACCCGGCAATGCCGTTTCCCCGGACTTGTCAAACGAATTGCCCCACCTATACTTGCTCTGACATTTGCCTTTCGGCACGATGGGCCAGATCGCGCGTCGCGTGATCCGTGCCGCGAAGATTCGAACCAACGCAGCAGACCGACCGGGGACCGAATGAGTACGACCTATGCAGCCGGGGAACCGCCGCGCGTCGTCAGCGCGGCCGCGAGGCTCTACGCGAAATGCCTGCTGGTCGGATTCGCGTTGCTGCCCGCCTATCTGATTGCCTATCTGTGGTTCTTCAGCGACCGGGGCGTCGTGTTCGAGAACCACGCTTTCCATGAAATCGCGATCGCGGCGGCGACACTCGAAGGCGCGTTCGTCACCTACGTGACGTGGGTGTGCTACCGGTCGTCAGGCGAGCCGCTGCTGCGCTGGCTGACGCTCGGTTTTCTCGGCTTCGCGATGATCTATGCGCTGCACGGGGCGTTCACCGGGATGGCGCACCACAATATCTGGCTGTTCCTGCTGTACGGGCCCGCGTCGCGGTTCGTGATGTCGGCGCTGCTGCTCACGGGCCTGCTGTCGTATTCGCGTCCGCCCGACCGGCTCGACAAGCGCACGAGCATGCGGACGTGGTTGCCGTGGATCGTGTTCTTCCTGATCGTCAACGTGGCGGTTGCGTACATCGCCTATTCGCCGGTCGCGGGCGCGCTGGGCACGCGGCTGTCGATGGAAGGCGGCGCGCTGGTGTTCTCGCTGCTGAACGTGTGCCTGCTGCTCGCGCGGCGCATCCGCTCGCCGCTGATGGTGATCTACGGCGTGTCGATCATGGCGTTCGCGCTATCGTCGCTCGCGTTCATCCTCGGCAAGCCGTGGAATCACATGTGGTGGCTCGCGCATGCGATCTTCGCGGGCGGATTCTTCCTGCTCAGTTACGGCGTCGTGCAGGCGCTGCAGACGACACGCTCGTTCTCGGCGATCTACAGCCAGGAAGACCTGATGAGCCGGCTGTCGGAATCGATGGCGCGTACCGAGAGCGCGCTGCAGGAACTGCGGCGCACGAACCAGAAGCTCGAATACATGGCCGCGACCGACCCGATGACGGGCGCGTCGAACCGCCGGCAGTTCATCGCGCAGGTCGAGCGTGAGATCGTGCGGGCCGAGCGAGACGGCACGCCGTTCTGCCTGCTCGCGCTCGATCTCGACAATTTCAAGAACATCAACGATGCATACGGGCACCAGATCGGCGACGAGGTGCTGCGCGGCGTCGTGCGCCAGTGCCTCGAGGCAATTCGGCCGGCGGGCGCGCTCGCGCGGGTCGGCGGCGAGGAGTTCATGGCGCTCTTGCCGGAGATGCCGCTCGAAGGCGCGCGGATGACCGCCGAGCGCGTGCGTTCGTCGATTTCGAGTTCGCCGTTCGGGCTCGACTTCAAGCGCGTGCAGGTGACGGTCAGCGTCGGCGTTGCGCAATACGGCGTCGACGGCAGCACGGTCGATGCGCTGCTGCGGGTGGTCGACGAGCGGCTGTATCAGGCGAAGCGGGAAGGGCGCAACCGCGTGGTGTCGCGCTAACCGGATCTGCACCGAAAGCCCCGGCGGCGGGAGTGCCGCCGGGCTTTTGCGGGCCGGTGTCGGTGTCGGCCTGCTCACGCGCGGCGACGCGCTAGCGCGACGCCACCGCCGTCGCCTGCTTCGACTGGTCGTCCTGCATCGACTGCGACGCCTGCCACCAGTACTTGCCGGCGCGCTGCTGCGGATCGCGGATCGCGAGATACGTCGTACTCCAGAGCTGCGCCGCGTTGGCTTCGGTCGCATCGGCGCTGCGCGTGCCGAATGCGTCGGTCTGGTACTTGCCGTTCACGTAGGACCACGTCCACATTTCCGACGTGCGCATGTCGCGTCCGTTCGAGATCACCTGCCAGATCGTCTGCCGCGCCTGCGTGAGCAGCGTGCGCGTCGTGGCCGTCAGGTCCTGGCGCGCCAGTTGCCGATCGAGCCCGGCCACCCACATCGCCTGCTGCCACGACCAGATCACCGTGCCGTGATACGCGGAGCTCGTGAACTTCGGCCACAGCGACGAGCTCGCATACGCGGGGTTCGCGATCAGCATCCCGACATCCGTCACGAGCCCGGTCGGGAACGGCCGCGTGACGTCGCTGACGATCCGCTGGAGCTGATCGTCCGGCGGCGTGCCGAACAGCAGCGCGAAGCCGCCGTCCGAATTCATCACCGGAATCGGGTTGCCCTGCTGGTCGAGCGACAGCGCGTAGAAGGCCAGCGGTGCGTTGGGCGCGGCGCCGGCCGGCACGCCAGCGGATGGCGCATAGGCCGACACGTCGGTGGCCGCCTGCGCGGCCGGCACGCTGACCTGGAACAGCGGCGGCGCCTGCATTTCCCACGTGGCCGCCTCGTTCGCCGTGTTGGCGAGCATCGCGCGTTGCTGGGCATCGAGGTACGGATCGAGCAGGCCGCGGGCGAGGAACGCGTTCGCCGCGCGCAGCGCGGCCGGCACGAGCACCGCGTTCACGTCGTACGGGTACACGCCGCCGCCGAGACCGTCGGTGCTGTCGCGCCAGTTGCCGACGATTTCGCCGGGCCGCAGGTGGATCAGGTTCGCGACCGACGGCTGCTGCGCGAACGGTTGCGCGGTCGTCGCGACGTGCAGCAGATTGACGACGAGGCGGCTGCCGTTGGTCTGCCCGTCGCTGCCGCGCTGCGCCAGATACGCGGCGGCGCGGGCCTGGCCGCGCGTATCGTCGATCAGCCACGCGGCCGCGATCGGCGCGAGCAGGTAGTCGCTGTCGATCATCTTGTAGTCGTAGGTCGGCGTCGCATCGTTCGGCCGCCCGTTCTTCTGGTTGTCGACCAGCGCGAATTCGCCGATGCCTTCCTCGTGCGCGACCTTGCCATCCGCCGACAGGCGGCTCAGCACCGACGACAGGCCGGCCTCGATCGCGGCCGGTTCGAGCACGGGCATCAGCATGCGGACCGAGATCAGCGTGTCGCGGCCGAAGTACGTGTCGTACTGCCACGAGCCGGCCAGCAGCTTGTCGTTGAAGCTCAGGAATTCGAGCACGTTCTGGCTGACCGGGTCGGGATTTACCGACGGCGCGAACAGGTCGGCGTGCGTGATCGGCGACAGCGGCGTCTCGCCCGACAGTGCATCGATGTGCAGCTTCAGCGTGTGCGAACCCGCGGGTGCGTTGAGCACGAGCTTGCCGCCGGCTGCCGGCGCGATGCTGCCGCCGTCACGCAGCGTGATGCGCAGCGCATAGCCGGGCGCGCCGTCGAGCCGGTCGCGTTGCCATTGCGCGGTGCCGCCCTGGACCGTCGGCGCGGTGAGGATCTGCTGCGGGATCGTCGCGCCGCCGTTGAAGTCGCGCAGGAAGCGCACGTTGCTGAGCACGCCCTGGCGGATCGTCAGCGTACCGGTGTCGACCGACACGTCGGCGCCGATGCCGTACAGCGGGCGGCCGTGCGTGTCCGGCGCCGACAGCGCCGACGGCGGCGTGTCGAGGGTCCAGTTCACCGGCTGCGCGGTGTCGTCGAACCACAGCCCGGTGCCGCTGTTGCCGGCGGGGAAAACCACCAGCAGGCGCGGCTTCGTCGACGAGCGCACCAGCAGGTGCGCGGCGACCTTGTCCTGCCGGTAGAACGCGTTTATCTGGCCGCCGGTGTCCATGCGGAACGACAACGCGGCGGTGTTCGATGGCGGGGTGGTGGACTTGACGTCGTCGTCGTTGCAGGCCGACAGCAGGCCGGCGCAGACGAGCCCGAGACACAGCGACTTCGCAAGGCGATGCATGTTGATGTCCCTCCTGATGACTGGCGATTTTTTATCTGGTGTCGTGATCGGCGGATCTTGGGTCCGTTTGATTCTGTATTGCATTCATTCCTGGCGAATGGCTGGAATGAGTCGGGGTGGCGCGCTGCTTAGAAAGGAAAATGGGTTGGAAAATAACCGAATGGCTGATAAATGCCGAAAGCTGAAAACGACAGGGGCGAGCGGCGATGCCATGCGGGAAGGCCGATGCGAAGGGCATTCGCGCAGATGAGTGGCGAATCCGGAGCGGCGCGGAAAACGATACGTAAGCCGTCGTAGGCGATTCTAAATTTATGGGAAAGTCGAAGTCAATAATGTTTTGGTTTTCAAATATTGAATTGAAAAATTGGTCGCAATTATTACTCGTCTCTCCGGTAAAACTTGCGATTTAACGAATCGGAATTAACGCGCTCCAGATAGCCGGTGACAAGACGATCGGCAATGCTCTATCGGGCCGGGGATTGATGCCGGACCGGAAACGAATCACCGCGTTGTGTCGGTTTCTGTCGTGACAGGCCGGCATGCAAGACACGGCGCGGGCGAAGCCCAGCAAGCCGCGTTCCTGCGCATACCCGCACGGCGAGACATCGTCGCCAGATCTCTAACGGGCGCTGGCGGACGCAGTACGGCGGGCCGTCGCCTTCGGAGCCGCGCCGGCAGAAGCCGCTTGCCGAAGAGAACGCGAAGCTCGCGCGGCTCGTTCGTGGCCGATCCGTCGCCCGAAGCCCGCTACGAGCGGGCAATTTCTCGCACTCGGTATTTATAATCGCGCACGGCGGAGCCCTTCCAATCGCAGTGAGCGCGAATATCGGCCCAACTGATTTAGTATGAGCAATCTGCGCTCGGCGGGAGGGGCGCTCATTCCCAGTGAGGAGACCCATGCACCCCCGTCGGACTGCCCCTTACGTCATCGTGGCAATTGCTTCCATGATCGCGTGCGCGCTCATGGCGCTATGCGTGCTGCAACTCCTGCAGAGCCGCGACGACGCGATGGAGCGTGCAAGGGAAACGTCACGCAACCTCGGACTTGTCGCCGAGCGCGACATCGAACGCAATTTCGAGTTGTACGACCTGTCTTTGCAGGCGGTCATCCATGGGTTGCAGCGCCGCGATGTGATGGACGCTTCGCCCAGCTTGCGCCGTGCCGTGCTGTTCGATCACGCGATGACCGCGGAATTTCTCGGTTCGATGCTCGTGATGGATGCAGGCGGCAATATCGTCCTGGATTCGGGCTATGACGAGCCGCGCAAGGGCAATTTCGCCGATCGCCGATACTTCACGATCCACCGCGACAATCCGAACGTCGGACTCTATGTCAGTGACCCATTCGTATCCCGTTTGCGTGGGGGAAAGCTCAGTATCGCGCTCACGCGGCGGATTTCGAACCCCGATGGATCGTTTGGCGGCATTGCCGTTATCGCGGTCAATCTTGAATATTTTCATCAGCTCTTCGCCGGGCTTTCGCTTGGCAAACATGGCTCGATTTCGCTGATCGGCGAAGACGGCAAGATGGTGATGCGTCAGCCGTACGATGTGCATACCATCGGCCGCGACCTCAGCAAGGCCGCAACGTTCCGGCGGTTTCAGACCGCGCGAGAGGGCTCCTTCTCTGAAACCTCATCGATCGACGGCGTGCGCCGCCTCTACTACTTCAAGCATTTGCCGAAACTGCCGCTGATCATCATGGTCGCGGAGGCCGAGCAGGACATTTACGCCGCCTGGCGGCAACGTGCGATCACGATCGGCGGACTGGTCGCGACGTTCGGGGTGGCGTTCATCGCGCTGTCGCTGCTGCTCGGTTCGCAGCTGCGGCGGCGTATGCGAGCCGAGTCGGAACTCGTGCTGCTCGCCCGGACGGACGGTCTCACCGGCCTGAGCAATCGCCGCAGCTTTGGCGAGGTACTGGACAACGAGTGGCGTCGCGCCCGGCGTGCGCGTTCCGTTTTCTCGCTGCTGTTCGTGGATGTGGACCGGTTCAAGGCTTACAACGACACGTACGGTCATCAGGCCGGGGACGATGCGTTGGCGGCTGTCGCGCGGTGCATCGGCGAGAACATTCGCCGGCCGGCCGATACGGCGGCTCGTTATGGCGGGGAGGAGTTCGTCGTGTTGCTCCCCGACACGTCGCAAACCGGCGCGGCGCAGATCGCCGAGCGGATTCGTGCGGCCATCGACGAGTTGGCCCTCGAGCACGCTGGCAGCGAATACGGGCGTGTTACCGCGAGCATTGGCCTGGCGAGCTGGACGCCCGATCAGGAAGGGCAGCCTGATGCCGTGATCAAGGCGGCTGATGAGGCGCTGTATTACGCGAAGGCGACCGGGCGGAACAAGGTTGCGGCGTTGCAGCCGGCGGAGTGAGGGGGCTGCATCGTGCGTGCCGTCAGACGCATGCCAGCGGTGACCGAACCTGACGGACGCACCTCAAGAACAGTCCATTGCCGTCGGTAAGTTTGGTAGGCTTGTCGCCTGCCTTCGCTTGTCGGATCTTGATGTCGGTAAGTGGCGCGATGAAAAAAGCGGGTATCGTGCCGGAAGATTTCAAGCGATGCCCGCTTTTCTCGACAGGGTGCGATGTCGATCAAACGAGAGCGAACGGCAGGCGGGCGCAAGGTGCCCGACTGGCAAGGGTTCAGGCCAATCGCCAACCCAACACGAACAGGAGCAACCGAAGTGATCAGACATATCGTCATGTGGAAGTTGAAGGAATCGGCCGAAGGCGCGACGCGTGCGCAGAACGCGCTGAAGCTGAAGGAAAAGCTCGAAGGCTGCCGCGATCTCGTGCCGGGCACCCTGCAGATCGACGTCGGCCTGGCGACGCCGGGCCTCGATGCGACCGCCGACATCGTGCTCGTCTCCGATTTCACCGACAAGGCCGCGCTCGACGCGTACCAGGTGCACCCGGTTCACCAGGAAGTGAAGAAATTCGTCGTCGCGGTGGCCGAATCGCGCGAATGCGTCGACTACATCGTCGACGTCGCACGATGAGCGACGCGGCAACCCCGACGGAAGGCCCGTCGATCGAAAGCCCGTTCGTCGATCTGCTCGGCGTGCAGCTCGTGTCCGCGAAGGATGGCGCGAGCGAGATCGTGCTGCCGCTCGAGGAGCGCCACATGAACACGTGGAGCATCGCGCACGGCGGCGTGACGATGACGCTCGCCGATATCGCGCTTGCGATGGCGGCGCGCAGCCTGACCGACGACGGCGTCGGTGTCGTCACGGTCGAGATGAAGGTGAACTTCATGCAGCCGGGCCGCGGCGAGCTGCGCGCTTACGGGCGCGTGATGCACCGCTCGACGACGATGGCCTACTGCGAAGGCGAAGTGCGCGACAGCGACGGCAATTTCGTCGCGAAGGCGCTCGGTACGTTCAAGTACATGCGGCGGCTCGCGGTCGGCCGCGACATCAAGCGGCAACGCTCGCGCACGGCGCCGGACGCGCAACCCGGCCCGAGCGACGCGTAAACACACCGGCCATGCACGGCCCTGTCTCGTTGATGAGGCAGGGCCGTTCCGTTTTGCAGCCCGGATGCCGGCACACCGTGCGCCGCGCCGGTCCGGCCCCCGCGTGGCATCATGTCACGCTTGTCCGCTTTGTCCGTTCACGGCGCCACGCCGGCGCCGTCCACACCGATGCCGCTGAATCCGAAGATCGCCCAGGTGCTCGACATGATCGAGCGCGCGAAACGTCCGTCGTATCACCATCAGACGCCGCAGCAGGCGCGCGCCGCGTACGAGAAGAGCGCGCCGATCCTCGACGTCGCGCCGGCGCCGATGCATTCGGTGGAGGAATGCGTCGTGCCGACGCGCGACGGCCGCACGATCGGTGCGCGGCTGTACTTGCCGGTCGCGCCGAGCCTGGCGGAGCCGCTGCCCGCGCTCGTCTACTACCACGGCGGCGGCTTCACGGTCGGCAGCGTCGACACGCACGATGCGCTGTGCCGGATGTTCGCGCACGATGCGCAATGCGCGGTGCTGTCGGTCGGCTACCGGCTCGCGCCCGAACACAGGTTTCCGACTGCGGTGAACGACGCGGACGACGCATTGCAGTGGCTGCATCGCGAAGCCGCCACGTTCGGTATCGACGCAGCACGGCTGGCGGTCGGAGGCGACAGTGCGGGCGGCACGCTCGCGACGGTCTGCGCGGTGCTCGCGCGCGACGCGGGCATTCGTCTTGCGCTGCAACTGCTGATCTATCCGGGCGTGACGCGTTACCAGGACACCGAGTCGCACGCGCGGCTCGCCAGCGGCTACCTGCTGACGCAGGACACGATCCAGTGGTTCTTCGCGCAGTACGTGCGCGATCGGGCCGATCGCGACGACTGGCGTTTCGCGCCGCTCGACGGCACGCGCGATGCGCCGTCGTTCGCGGGTGTCGCGCCGGCGTGGATCGCGACGGCCGAATACGATCCGCTGAGCGACGAGGGTGCCGCATACGCGGACAAGTTGCGCGCGGCCGGCAACGCGGTCACGCTGGTCTGCTATCCGGGGATGATCCACGAATTCTTCAAGATGGGCGGCTACGTGCCGGAGGTGCGGGCCGCGCATGCCGATGCGGTCGCGGCGCTGAAGGCTGCATTCGACGACGTTTGACGGCGAGCGCCCGAAGGCGCGCACGCCGCGGGAGGATGGCGATGACGAATGGCGCGGGCGGGGTGGAAACGGGCGACTGGACGGTATTGGGCGGCGACGCAGCACGGATACGCGATGCGGTGTTCGTGCGCGAGCAGCAGATTCCGCCGGAATGGGAGCTCGACGACGACGATCCGCTGTCGCTGCATGCGGTCGCTTACCGGACCGACGCGGCGACCGGCCTGCGCCGCGCGGTCGCGACGGGGCGGCTGCTGCCGTCCGGCACGATCGGCCGCGTCGCGGTGTTGGCCGACATGCGCGGGCAGGGCGTCGGGTCGGCCGTGCTGAATGCGCTGCTGGACGCCGCGCGCCGCCGCGGCGAAGCCGTCGTGCGGCTGTACGCACAGGATTCGGCGGTGTCGTTCTATCTACGGCACGGTTTCGCGGCGGTCGGCGAACCGTTCGTCGAAGCCGGCGTGCCGCACGTCGAGATGGCGCGCGCGCCGTAGCGCGCCACGTGTGCGCTCAGCGCGGCCGCGCCGCGTCGATATCGAACGTGAACGCGCGCTCGAACGCGCCCGGGCGGACGGTGCGGTGCGAGCCGTCGTCGTCGCTGCGCTCCTTGACCTCCACCGTCAGCCGCACGCCTTCCTTCATCGTGACGCGCAGCGCGGTGGTGCCGCGCGTGCCGTATTCAGGCGTCTCGATGAACGCGGCCGACAACGCGCGCTCGCGCTCGATCGGAATGCCCGTGTGCGGCAATGCATCGTCGTCCGCGACGTGCGGGTCGCGCAGCAGCGCGATCAGTTCGTCGAGCGACGGGGTCGGGTTGTCGGTCAGCAGCGTGCCGAGCTCCGCGCGCTTGCGCACCACTTTCGGCCAGGGCGTATCGAGCCGTGCATTCGACAGCGCATGCACGCCCGGCGCGATCGCCACGGGCGCGGCGACACGGCTTTCGCCCTCGGGGGCGCGGTTGCAGAACCACGCGAGTTCGCGGCGGCGCCAGTCGCCGACGAGCAGGTTGAAGCCGTTGTACACGGCCGCATGCTCGGCGAGCTGCGCGAGATAGTCGAGCGGCGCGACAGGCGTACCGCCGAGAAAGTCGGAGACCAGTTTGCCGCGGGTCGGTGCGCCCGCGCGGATGTCGAACGGCGCGCGGTAGTTGGTCAGCGCGGCGAAACGGCCGTCGCGCGAGACGCCGAGCCACGTGCCGCCCGCTTCGAGATCGCGGCCGGCCAGTACGCCCGGCACGTCCTCCCACCACGAGAGCGGCGCGCTGGTCCGGCGAAAGAACTCGTCACGATTCGCGACGAGGGTAAAGACGGGACCGGCGGCGGCATCGGGCTGCCAGTCGAAGGCAATCAGACACATCGGGCGAATCTCTCGCAGGAAACGTCGGGCGCCGGCTGCGACTCGCGAGCCGGCGCCCGAACGGGTTGTCAGTGCATCAGACTTCGGTCGGCCACGCGTACGGCAGCGCGTCGAACGCGAGCGCCGGGCCGTCGGCCGAACCGAGGTGCACCGTGCCGCCATCGAGCGCGGCGAGCTTGATCTCGACGAGCGCGTCGACGCCGCCCGCCGGCGCGGCTGCCGCGTTGACGATCATCCCGCACGGCTGGCCGGGGTCGTCGCTGTGGAACAACTCGACGCCGGCATGCACGGTATCGGTTTCGCCCGCGACGTGCGCGAGCGCGGTGCGGCGCTTGATCGTGCCGCGGTATTGGCTGCGCGCCACCACTTCCTGGCCCGGGTAGCACCCTTTCCTGAAGTTAACGGCACCGATCACGTCGAAGTTGACCATTTGCGGTACGAACTGTTCGACGGCCGGCTGCGTGATGCGCGGCTCGCCCGCGCGAACGTCGAGCCAGTCCCACACGGCGGGCGACACGACCGGCAGCGTGCCGGCCAGCGCGGCGAGGCGCGCGTCGACCTCGGCGCGCGGGCCGATCCACAGATAGCGCTTGCGGCCGGCCGCATCGGGCACGCGGATCAGCGCGCCGGCCGGGCCGTCGACCTTTACGTGCACGCCGTCGGGCAGCGCATCGAAGATGCCGGACAGCGCGTCGCGCACGTCGCCCGCGAAGCCGGCCACCGCGAGCGTGTCGCTCGCGTCCGTCAGCTTCGCCTTCGCGCGCAGCACGAACATCGACAGCCGCTTCTGCACGGCCGGCTGCACGTCCTTCGACACGAGCAGGCGCACATCGTGGCCGGCGCGCCACGTGAGGAACGACGCGAGCAGGCGGCCCTTCGGCGAGCAGTACCCGGACAGCCGGGCGCTGCCGGCATCGAGATGCTCGATGTCGTTGGTGAGCTGGCTGTGCAGGAACGTCGCGGCATCGTCGCCGGCCACGTCGATCACGCCGAACTGCGGCAGCGGCATGCAGGCGGCCGGCGCATCGAAATCGGCGGCGGACGGGCGGGGGAAAACGGGGAGCGAGGCAGATGCGGCCTGGGCAGCCGGTGAAGCGAACGGTGTGCTCATGGAATGAGGGAACAGTCAACCCTGACTTTGACGGAGGCGAGCAAGTATTATATGGGTCTTACCTGAGTCACGTTTCCATGTCCCTACTGAAGAAATGCGCCGCGACGATCGTGGCGCTGGCCGTCGTCGTGGCCGCTGCCGGCGCGGGCGGCGGGTATTACTGGGCAACCCGGCCGCTGTTGCTGGGCTCGGCATCGCTCGACGTCACGATCAAGCCGCGCAGCAGCGTGAAGAGCGTCGCGCTGCAGCTCAAGCGCGGCGGCGTGCCGGTCGAGCCGTTCGCGTTCGTCGCGATGACGCGCGTGCTCGGGCTGTCGAGCCGGCTCAAATCGGGCAACTACGAATTCAAGACCGGCATCACGCCGTACGACGTGCTGCAGAAGATCGCGCGCGGCGACGTGAACGAGTACGTCGCGACGGTCATCGAGGGCTGGACCTTCAAGCGGATGCGCGCCGAGCTCGACGCGAACCCCGATCTGGCGCACGCGACGGCCGGCATGAGCGACGCCGAGCTGCTGCGCGCGATCGGCGCGTCGGACGGCGCCGTGCAGCGCGGCAGCGGCGAGGGGTTGTTCTTCCCCGATACCTACCTGTTCGACAAGGGCACGAGCGACCTGAACATCTACCGGCGCGCGTACCGCCTGATGCAGACGCGCATCGACGAGGCGTGGGCCGCGCGCACGCCGGGGCTGCCGTACAAGACGCCTTACGAAATGCTGACGATCGCGTCGATCGTCGAGAAGGAAACCGGCCACGCGGCGGACCGCGCGTTCGTCGCGGCCGTGTTCGCGAACCGGCTGCGCATCGGCATGCCGCTGCAGACCGATCCGTCGGTGATCTACGGGCTCGGCGACGCGTACGACGGCCGGCTGCGCAAGCGCGACCTGCAGGCCGACACTCCTTACAATACCTACACCCGACGCGGGCTGCCGCCCACGCCGATCGCGTTGCCGGGTATCGCCGCGCTGCAGGCGGCGATCAATCCGGCCCCGACGAGCGCGCTCTATTTCGTCGCGAAGGGCGACGGCACGAGCGTGTTCTCGGATACGCTCGGCGACCACAACAAGGCCGTGGATAAATACATACGAGGTCAATAATGGCGAGCGGTAAATTCATCACGTTCGAAGGCATCGACGGGGCGGGGAAGACCACCCACCTGCAATGGTTCTGCGAACGTCTCCAGGGCCGGCTGGCGGCGGCCGGCCGGCAAGTGGTCGTCACCCGCGAGCCGGGCGGCACGCAGCTCGGCGAGAAACTGCGCGAAATCCTGCTGAACCAGCCGATGGATCTCGAAACGGAGGCGCTGCTGATGTTCGCCGCGCGGCGCGAGCACCTCGCGCTCGTGATCGAGCCGGCGCTCGCGCGCGGCGACTGGGTCGTGTCCGACCGTTTCACCGACGCGACGTTCGCGTACCAGGGGGGCGGCCGCGGGCTGCCGCGCGACAAGCTCGAGACGCTCGAGCGCTGGGTGCAGGGCGGGTTCCAGCCCGACCTCACGGTGCTGTTCGACGTCGCGCCGCAAGTCGCGAGCGAGCGCCGCGGCGCCGCGCGCATGCCCGACAAGTTCGAAAGCGAGTCCGACGCGTTCTTCTCGCGTACACGGGCCGAATACCTGCGGCGCGCGGAAGAGGCGCCGCACCGCTTCGCGATCGTCGACGCGACGCGATCGATTCCCGAGATCCGCCAGCAGCTCGAACGCGTGCTCGCCGCGCTGTAACCCGCAAGGAACGCACCACATGATCTATCCGTGGCAAACCGACGACTGGAACCGCCTGCAGCAACTGCGCGCGCAATGGCCGCATGCGCTGCTGCTGCACGGTCAGGCCGGGATCGGCAAGCTGCAGTTCGCGCAGCATCTCGCGCAGGGTTTCCTGTGCGAATCGCCGCAGCCGAACGGCGAGCCGTGCGGCGCCTGCGCGGCCTGCAACTGGTTCTCGCAGGGCAACCATCCCGATTACCGGATCGTGCTGCCCGAGGCGCTGGCGGGCGAGGCGCCGGGCGCGGCCGATGACGCGAAACCGGCCGACGCGGACGAAGGCGGCAAGAAGACCCGTGCGCCGAGCAAGGAAATCAAGATCGAGCAGGTGCGTGCGCTGCTCGACTTCTGCGGGGTCGGTTCGCACCGCGGCGGCGCGCGCGTCGTCGTGCTGTATCCGGCCGAGGCGCTCAACGTCGCTGCATCGAACGCGTTGCTGAAAACGCTGGAGGAGCCGCCGGCCGGCGTCGTGTTCCTGCTCGTGTCGGCGCGCATCGACCGCCTGTTGCCGACGATCATCAGCCGCTGCCGTCAGTGGCCGATGACGGTGCCGGCGCCGGAGGCCGCCGCCGCGTGGCTCGCGGCGCAGGGTGTCGACCACGCCAGCGCGCTGCTCGCCGAAGCCGGTGGCGCGCCGCTCGCCGCGCTGGCGCTCGCGAGCGACGAGAACCGCCCGCTGCGCGACTACACGCTCGGGCAACTGGCCGCCGGTGCGGCCTGCGATCCGTTCGCCTGCGGCGAGACGCTGCAGAAGCTGCCGGTGCCGCTGGTGCTCGGCTGGCTGCAGCGCTGGCTGTACGATCTGCTCGCGCAGCGGATGGCCGGCGCGCCGCGCTACTTCCCGACGCACGCGGCGGCCCTGGCGCGCTGCGCGGAAGCGGTCGACGCGAACGCATTCGCGCGCTTCATGAAAGCCGTGACGCGGCAGCGGACGGTCGAGAACCATCCGCTCAACGCGCGGCTCGTATTCGAGGAATTGTTTCTCGGATATCGGGAAATATTCGCTTGATCCGGCATTGTTTCCAATGGGTTGCGAAACGATGAGCGGATCACGCGGGGGCGCGACCGTGGCCGGCCGGCCCGCCCACCTTGCCCGGTGCCGCATGCCGGCGGGCGCATGAGCGCCCGTCTCACGTATTCAGGAAACACGATGTTCGTCGACTCTCACTGCCACATCAATTTCAAGGGCCTGGCCGACCGCTTGCCGGCCGTTCTCGAGAACATGCGCGAGCACGACGTCACGCATGCGCTGTGCGTGTCGGTTGATCTCGAGACGCTGCCCGAGGTGCTCGCGATCGCCGAAGCGCACGACAACGTGTACGCATCGGTCGGCGTGCATCCCGATCACGAGGACATGCGCGAGCCGACGCTCGCGGAGCTGGTCGAGCTGGCCGCGCACCCGAAGGTCGTCGCGATCGGCGAAACCGGCCTCGACTACTATCGTCTCGAAGGCCGCTCGATCGCCGACATGGAATGGCAGCGCGAACGTTTTCGCACGCACATTCGCGCGGCGACCGCGACGATGAAGCCGCTGATCATCCACACGCGTTCGTCGTCGGAGGACACGCTGCGGATCATGGCCGAGGAGCGCGCGGACGTGCCGGGCGGCGTGATGCACTGCTTCACCGAGCCGTGGCCGGTCGCCGAGCAGGCGCTCGCGCAGAACTTCCATATCTCGCTGTCGGGAATCGTCACGTTCAAGAACGCGACCGACGTGCAGGACGTCGCGCGGCGCGTGCCGCTCGACCGGCTGCTGATCGAGACCGACTCGCCGTACCTCGCGCCGGTGCCGTATCGCGGCAAGCCGAATGAACCTGCGTACGTCAGCCATGTCGGACGCTTTATCGCATCCGAGCGCGGTGTCGCCGTCGAGGCGCTCGCCGATGCGACGACGCAGAACTTTTTCCGGCTGTTCAAGATCGCCCGCTAACGACGGGCGCGCAGCCGACAACCCAGGGAAGGAGCCCACAACAATGACGAAGCCGACCAACCATCTGCCCAAACGCGCACTCGTTGCCGCCGCATTCGTCGCGAGCGGGCTGTTCGCCGCCGCCGGCGCGCACGCCGAGTCGCTCGACGCGATCGTCAAGGCCGTCAAGTTCGACGACATCGCCGATATCGGCAAGCAGCTCAAGAGCGGCAAGCTCGATCCGAACACGCTCGCGCCGAACGGCGACCCGATCCTCGTGATCGCCGCGCGCGAGAAATCCGACAAGGTCGCGGCCGCGATCGCCACGACGCCGAACGTCGATCTCGAGAAGGAAGACAAGGCCGGCGAAAACGCGCTGATGCTCGCGTCGCTGAACGGCGACCTCGGGCTCGTCAAGCTGCTGATCGACAAGGGTGCGGAAGTCAGCAAGAAGGGCTGGGCGCCGCTGCATTACGCGGCGACCAACGGCCAGGACGCGGTCGTCAAGGTGTTGCTCGACCACGACGCGTACATCGACACCGCATCGCCGAACGGCACGACGCCGCTGATGATGGCCGCGCGCGGCAACCACGCGTCGACGGTCACGCTGCTGCTCGACCAGGGCGCCGATCCGCAGGTGAAGAACCAGCTCGGCATCACCGCGCTCGAGTTCGCGAAGCACTACAACGCGCCGGACGCGATCGAGATCCTGAGCAAGCGGACGACGCGTATCGGTGCGGCGACGCCGGCAGATGCGCAAAAGAGTGCAAAATAACGTTTTTTGGTGCGGCGGCGCCTGTCCGCCGGGCCGGCTTCCGGCCGGCGCCGGGCATCCGGCGCCGCACCAGCCAGGGCAGCGGGCGGTCTCGGGCCGCATTGACATAAGAAGGAACACCATGTTGCGCGCAATGTTTTGTGCCGCGGCGTTTGCCGTGCCGTTGTCGGCGGCGGCTTTCACGGGCGCGGATCTCGACCGGCTGTGCGCGAAGACGGACGTCAAGTCGCGGGCGTCGTGCGCGGCCTATATCGAAGGCGCCGCCGACGGCGTCTACAACACGATCGATGCGATCGGCGGCACCACGGGGCCGCGCGTCGGCCAGTACTTCTGCCTGCCGCCCGACATCCGGGCGCAACAGATGACGGACGCGGTGCGCAAGTACATCGCCGAGAATCCAAAGCTGGCCGACTACAACGCGAGCACCGCGGTGTCGCTCGGTCTCGGCAAGGCGTTTCCCTGCAGGAACGGCAACTGATCTGACGCCGTGTCCGGGCGCATGCATGGCCCGGACGTCGCCGACGCATCCAGGACGAAGCCTGTGCGCTTCATCACTCGAGGGCGCCGATGATTTCAATCGAGGAACTGCAGCGCATCGCCGATGCGCCGTTGCATTCGTGGCTCGGCACGCTGGGCGTGTCGGTCATCGTCATACTGGTCGTTGCGGTCGTGCACCGCCTCGGCGCACGTATCGTCAAGCGCATCGCGCAGCCGTATCCGCTGATGAGCGCGATCCTGCGCTACATCGACAAGCCGTCGCTCGTCGTGCTGGCGCTGCTGGCGCTCGAATTCGTGTGGGTCCAGGCGGACGACGGCATGTCGTTCGTGCGCGGCATGCGCACCGCGGCCGCGGTCGGCTCGATCGTGTCGCTCACGTGGCTGCTGGTACGGCTCGCGGCCGGCGTCGGCGACGCGATCATCCAGGCCCATCCGATCGACACGGCCGACAACCTTCAGGCACGGCGTGTCCATACACAGGCCAAGGTGCTCGTGCGGACCGTGATGGTGCTGATCGTGATCATCGGCACCGGCGCCGCGCTGATGACGTTCCCCAACGTGCGCCAGGTCGGCGCGAGCCTGCTGGCATCGGCCGGTGTGGCAGGGCTGGTCGCCGGTATCGCCGCGCGGCCGGTGCTCGGCAACCTGATCGCCGGGTTGCAGATCGCGCTCACGCAGCCGATCCGGCTCGACGACGTGGTCGTGATCCAGGGCGAGTGGGGGCGCATCGAGGAAATCACCGGCTCGTTCGTGTCGGTGCGGCTGTGGGACCAGCGGCGCCTCGTCGTGCCGCTGCAGTGGATCATCGAGAACCCGTTCACGAACTGGACGCGCAGCAGCGCGGAGATCATCGGCACCGTCTACCTGTCGGTCGATTACCGGACGCCGCTCGCGCCGCTGCGCGAGGAACTCGCGCGGCTCGTCCACGCCGCGCCCGAGTGGGACGGTCGCGTGCAGGTGCTGCAGGTGACCGATGCGACGGAACGCACGATGCAGTTGCGCGCGCTCGTCAGCGCGGCCGATTCGTCGTCGTGCTGGGATCTGCGCTGCCGCGTGCGCGAAGGGTTGATCGCGTATCTGCAGCACCGCTATCCGCAGTGCCTGCCGCGCAGCCGGATGGAACTGTATCCGCACGAATCCGCGCCGGACGCGCCGAATCCCGAACGGCCGCACGCGCGGTCGCCCGCCGCCAGCACGGCGGCCAACACCGCAGCCGACCCGCAGGCCGTCGACGGCCGCTGAACGCGGGCCGCCGCCTGCTGCCATTCCCTGTTTCCCATTGTCATGACCGCGCTGAAGACGCTCGCCATCGCCAATTACCGCTCGCTGCGCGAGCTGATCGTGCCGCTCGCGGCGCTCAACGTCGTGACGGGGCCGAACGGCAGCGGCAAGTCGAGCGTGTATCGCGCGCTGCGGCTGCTCGCCGACACCGCGCAGGGCCGCGTGATCCCGTCGCTCGCGCGCGAGGGCGGCTTGCCGTCGACGTTGTGGGCCGGCCCCGAGCGCTTCTCGCGCGCGATGCTGGCGGGCGACGTGCCGGTGACGGGCACCGTGCGTAAGGGGCCGGTGAGCCTGAAGCTCGGCTTCGCGTGCGACGATTTCGGCTATGCGATCGATCTCGGCCTGCCGCTGCCGAGCCGCTCACAGTTCGCGCTCGATCCGGTGGTCAAGCGCGAATGCATCTGGGGCGGCGCGTTGCTGCGCCCGTCCACGCTGCTGGTCGACCGGCAGGGCGCGCAGATCCGTGCGCGTACCGCGTCGGGCGACTGGCGGACGATTCCGCAGCCGGTCGCGAGCTTCGACAGCATGATGACCGAGTTCGCCGATCCGACCGGGGCACCCGAGATGATCGCGGTGCGCGAACGGATTCGCTCGTGGCGCTTCTACGACCATTTCCGGACCGATGCGCAGGCGCCGGCGCGCCAGTCGCACATCGGCACCCATACGCCGGTGCTCGCGGACGACGGGGCCGACCTGGCCGCCGCGCTGCAGACGATCCGCGAAATCGGCGACGCGGCGGCGCTCGACGCGGCGATCGACGACGCGTTTCCCGGCGCGTCGGTCGAGATCGACAACCCGGGCGGCCGCGGCCGCTTCGACGTATCGATGCGCCAGCCGGGCCTGCTGCGGCCGCTGGCGGCGGCCGAGCTGTCGGACGGCACGCTGCGCTACCTGCTGCTTGCGGCCGCGCTGCTGACGCCGCGGCCGCCGGCGCTGATGGTGCTGAACGAACCGGAGACGAGCCTGCATCCCGATCTGCTGCCGGCGCTCGGTCGCCTGATCGCGCAGGCCGCCCGGCATTCGCAGGTGCTAGTCGTGTCGCACGCGGCGCGGCTCATCGCGACGCTCGAGCGCGAGGCCGGCTGCGAATCGCTGGTGCTCGACAAGCAGCTCGGCGCGACCGCGCTCGTCGATGCCGATTCGCGCGACCTGCCGCCCTGGAAGTGGCCGTCGCGTTGACCGCCTGATTGCGTGCTCGAGGCCGTGAGCGGCGCCAGGCGGCGCCGAATGGGGCCGGCCGGGCGCGAGACGAGGCGTCCGCGCTCGATCGGCCGAATGTATCCGGTCTGTAACAACCCCCAAAAAATGAAAGACCTGCGGTTCCGCTCATCGGGATCGCGAATAATAATGAGATATCCGGCGGATGCCATGCCGGCCGGCGCTGCATGGACGCAGGGCGGGCTCGCATGAGCGAGTGCTCCGCCGCCGCGCCGCAACGGACAGGACACAGGAGACGTGGACCATGAGAATTGCCCAGATCGCCCCGCTGACCGAATCCGTGCCCCCGAAACTGTACGGCGGCACGGAGCGCGTCGTGTCCTACATCACCGAGGCGCTCGTCGACCTCGGCCACGACGTGACGCTGTTCGCGAGCGGCGATTCGACGACGCGGGCGAAGCTCGAGCCCGTGTGGCCGCGGGCGCTGCGGCTCGATTCGTCGATCCGCGACCGGGTGGCGCCGCACATGCTGCTGATGGAGACGGTCGCGCGCCGCGCGAAGGATTTCGACGTGCTCCATTTCCACATGGACTACTACTCGTTCTCGGTCTTCAACCGGCAGGAAACGCCTTACGTGACGACGCTGCACGGCCGGCTCGACCTGCCCGAGCAGCAACCGGTGTTCGACACGTTCAATACGGCGCCGGTGATCTCGATTTCCAATGCGCAGCGCCAGCCGTTGCCGCAGGCGAAATGGCTGACGACCGTCTATCACGGGCTGCCCGATACGCTGTACATGCCGCAGCCCGTCGAGCCGCGCTATCTCGCGTTCCTCGGCCGCATCTCGCCGGAAAAACGCGTCGATACCGCGATCCGCATCGCCCGCCAGTGCGGGCTGCCGATCCGGATCGCCGCGAAGATCGACGCGGCCGACCAGGAATACTTCGACCGCGAGATCAAGCCGCTTTTCGCGTTGCCACACGTCGAATACATCGGCGAGATCGCCGATCACGAGAAGGCCGAATTCCTGTCGGGCGCGCATGCGCTGCTGTTTCCGATCGACTGGCCGGAGCCGTTCGGCCTGGTGATGATCGAGGCGATGTCGTGCGGCACGCCGGTGATCGCGTTCAACCGCGGCGCGGTGCCCGAAGTGGTGGACGAGGGCGTGTCGGGCTTCATCGTCGAGGATGAAATCAGTGCGGTGGCCGCCGTGAACCGGCTGCACCTGCTGCCGCGGGCGCGCGTGCGGCAGCGCTTCGAGGAGCGCTTCACGTCGCGCCGGATGGCGCAGCAGTACGTGGACGTGTACCAGTCGGTGATCCGCGCGCAGAAGCGCTCGCGCTTCAAGGTGATCGATTCGACGACCTGATCGTCCCGATGCAGAAGGGCGGCGGATAAAAAAACGGCGATGCCCGCAAGGACATCGCCGTTTGCGCATGGCCCGCGCGCAGCGCGCGGGCAGTGCGTCAACGTCAGATCTTGAGCTTCGTGACCTTCGTGCCGTTGATCGACACGTCGCCCATCAGGCCGGCGTTGGTCAGCACGACGACCTGGATCGGCGCGGTGGCCGTGTTGGAGTCGACCGCGCCGTTCGCGCCCATCTTCACGAGTGCGACCGATGCGCCGGCGCCGGCGGCCCAGCCGTCCGAGCCGCGGAATTCGTCGAGCGCCTGCTGCGTCATGAACAGGAACACGATCGCCTTCGACTGCGCACCGGCCTGCAGGCCGACCGACAGCGACGACGTGTTGTAGTAGCCGACCGTGCTGCCGCCGACGCGCAGCGCGCCGTTGCCCGACTGGCCGCCGACGATGAAGCCGGCCTGGAGCACTTCGGGGAAGACCAGCACGCCGCGCGATTTCGCGACGAGCTCGCGCGAACCCTTGACGGTGGAGTACATGCGCGACAGCGTGGCGTCGACGCTCGCGTCGATCGACTGACGCTTCGACGCGTTGGTCGCGGCGTTGTCCGGCTTGTCCGGCGTGGTGGTGCAACCGGTGAGCGCGAGGCTACCGACGATGAGCGCAGCGGCGGCTTTCAGCACAAGATTCCGTTTTTGCATCGTTGTTCTCCATCGGATGATGTTCGGAGTGAGTCTCGCTCAGGGAGCGGATCACGTCGGCAGTTATATCACAGCGGATCAGGGGCTCTTTTCGTTGGCGCGTGAAAAAGCGTCAAATCGCGCAAGGGTGTCGCGGCGCGCCAACGGATGAAATGTCGCGCACGCGCCAGGCGCGCGTCGCGCGTGGTCGGCGTGCGGGGAACGCGGCGCTCGAGCAGCGGGCGGCGGCGCCTGCGGCGTGCGCCGGTGTCAGTGTGTGACGGGGGGAAGGGGCGGCTTGATCGGCGGGCGGCGCAGCGCGCGGCGGATCAGCGCGATCACGACGCCGCATGCGAACAGGAACGCGGCCGGAACGACCCAGTAGCCGACGAACGCATGCCACAGATAGCCGGCGAGCGTATTGCGGCGCACCACGTATTCGTCGCGGGCCGCTTGCTGGCGCGGCGCGTTGGCGGCGAGCACGTCGGCCGGGCAGCCGGTCGCGCGCGCCTCGTCAGGGTCCCCGTGGCACTTCGCGGCGGCGCCGGCGGCCTGCTGCGCGTCGGTGAGCTGCCAGGTGGTCAGCGCGAGTTGCAGGTCCGCCTTGTTGTAGGCCATTTCCTCGCGGATCTCGCGCACGGCGATGATCGCGACGGGCACCGCCCAGAACACGATCACGATCAGCCAGCGGCGGAACCAGCGGTGTTGTCTCCATGCCATCCAAGCCTCCGTTTGACGCGCGTGCGCGTCCGTCTCGAGGGCGGCCCGATGGCGCTTCTTGGTCTTGGGTGGGCCGCGTTGCAGCCATCATAGAAGAAAACGCGGCGAATTGCCGCACCATGTGGCGGCACCGGAGTGGCGGGCCGGAAAAACGGGGCGGGAAAAGGCGGGCATGCGGGCGGACATGCGGCTGGCAGGCGCGTGTCGATGCGCGTGCAACGAAAACGAAAATGCCGCGCCCGCCGAAGCGGGGCGCGGCATTCGAGGCGGGAGCGCCGAACTCAGGCGGCCGGCTGGTTGCTCAGGCAGCTCTTCATGAACGCCTTGCGATCGTCGCCCTTCTTGCCGGTGGCCTGCGTGTTGCACGCCTTCATCTTTTCCTGCTGCGTCATCGCCTTCGCGGGCTTCGCCGACAGGCAGTCCTTCATGAACGCCTTGCGTTCATCGCCCGTCTTGCCGGCTGCCTGGGTGTTACAGGCCTTCATCTTGTCCTGCTGGCTGTTCGCCGCGAATGCGGGGGAAGCCAGCATGCCGCCGAGAAGCACTGCGGCTACGAGCGATTGGATTTTCATTTCGACACTCCCATGGGGTGAATTGCGTTTTATATCGACGCCGTCACGAAGCCCGGCGCGACGTGAACAGGGTCGCATCGCGCCGCGCGCTCCGATTATGGCAAATCAATGTGAAAACACCAAAACGGCATTTCTATAACGCAGTCGGCGGCATGGCCGTTGACGGCGTGCACGCGCCGGCGATCGGGACAAACCATGACACGGGGTCGCGCCGCGCGTGTTCGCGCCGGACCTACCGGACGCCGGCCGCGAGCCATTACAATCGCGGCCATGAATACACCGAACACCGCATCCCCTTCGTCCGCGCCGGCGCTGCCGCGCATCGCCGTACTCGCCACCGGCGGCACGATCGCCGGCGCCGCGCCCGACGCGGCCAGCACAGCCGGCTACCAGGCCGGCGCGCTCGGCGTCAATTTCCTGGTCGACGCCGTACCGGCGCTTGCGTCGGTCGCGCGCATCGACGCGGAGCAGGTCGCCAGCATCGACAGCAAGGATCTCGCGCTGCCGCTGTGGAACACGCTCGCCGCGCGGATCGACGCGCTGATGGCCGACCCGGCGATCGACGGCATCGTGATCACCCACGGCACCGATACGCTTGAGGAAACCGCGTATGCACTGCATCTGGTCGTTCGGGGCGACAAGCCGGTCGTGCTGACGGCCGCGATGCGGCCGGCGACCGCGCTGTCGTCCGACGGCCCGCTGAACCTGCTGAACGCGGTGACGGTGGCCGCCCATCCGGCCGCGCGCGGGCAGGGCGTGCTGGTCGCGTTCAACAACCGGATCCACGGCGCGCGCGACGTCGTGAAGACGAGCACCTATGCGGTCGACGCGTTCCAGTCGCCGGAGCTTGGCGCACTCGGCTGGGTGCAGGACGGCCGCGTCGAATTCGCCCGCCGTGTCACGCGCACGCGCGACACGCAGCTGGCGATCGCGCCGACCTGGCCGCCGGTCGAAGTCGTCGCGAGCTATGCGGGCGTGACGCGCACGGCCGTCGATGCGCTCGTCGCGGCCGGCGTGCGCGGCCTCGTCGTCGCGGGCACCGGCAACGGGTCGATCCATGCGACGCTGCAGACGGCGCTCGCCGATGCGGTGAACGCGGGCGTGGCGGTGGTTCGTGCGTCGCGCGTCGGTTCGGGGCATGTGATGCGCAACGGCGCCGCGAGCGACGATGCGCTCGGGTTCGTGAGCGCGGGCTCGCTGCACCCGTTCAAGGCGCGCGTGCTGCTGATGCTCGCGCTCGCGAACGGCATTCGCGAGCGCGACGCATTGCAACGCGCATTCGACACGCTGTGACCGATGGCGCGCCGCTCGGGCGGCGCGTAGAAGGCATAATAAAATGGCAGGCCAACGGCCTGCCATTTTTGCGCCAGTGCTGCGCGAATGCTCAGGACTGCGGCGGAATCACGAGCTTCTGGCCTGGGTAGATCCGGTCCGGGCTCGACAGCATCGGCTTGTTCGCTTCGAAGATCGCCGGATACTTGTTCGCATCGCCGTACACTTCCTTGGCGATCGCCGACAGCGTGTCGCCCGGCTTCACGTCGTGGTACTGCACTTCCGGATCGTCCGGCTGCAGATCGTCGTCGTTGACGCCCGCGACACCCTGCACGTTGCCGGCCGCGACCTTGACCTTCGCCTTCGTGTCGAGATCGGCGACGCTGCCCGACAGCGTGACGGTGCGCGATGCGCCGTCGAACGCGACGGTCAGGTTCGACGTGTCGAGACCTTGCGAGCTGATGTAATTCTTGATTGCGTCGGCCGCAGTCTGGTTCGCGGCATTCGGATCTTCCGCTGCTTGCGCATCGGCGTGACCCAGCAGTTTTTCACCCGCCTCTTTAATAAACGAAAGAAGACCCATCGTTGCACTCCTTAGGTGGTTGAAAAGAAAACGCGCCGTGAAGTGGCGAAAAAAACACCGCGCTGGGTGCGGGCCCGGGAAGGGGCGCGCAGGCGCGGCGGTTTTCTCGAAAGGCGTGGCGAAAGTGTAGGCGTTCAACGCGACGATTGCATGAAAAATCGCACGCTCGAACGTAAAGAAATGTAATACGCGAAATCCGACAGGCGGACACCCGACGACGACGTCTGACCGACCAAGGCTTCCCCGGCGCCGCCGGGTGCCGCTGCGGACCCCACCACGCCGCTCTCAGCCCAGAGCGGCGTTTTTCGCCCCGTCCCGCATGCCGTTGGCGATGCGGGGCGGGGCGCCCCACCGTGATGCGCGCGTGCGTCGCGCATCGATGCGACCGGCCGCGGCCGAATCGCGTGTATGCGTCGCGCGCGTCCGCGATCGCAGCACAAACGCGCGTTGCGGCATCCGCGTTACGCGGCCGGCGTCTGGCCGATCTCGAAGTTCGACATGATCTCGAGCGCGCGCACGAGCGCCGAGTGATCCCATGCCTTGCCGCCGTGCGATGCGCACACGCTGAACAGCTGCTGCGCGCTCGCGGTGTGCGGCAGCGCGAGGCCGAGCTTGCGCGCGCCGTCGAGCGCGAGGTTCAGGTCCTTCTGGTGCAGCTCGATGCGGAAGCCCGGATCGAACGTGCGCTTGGTCATCCGTGCACCGTGTACTTCGAGGATGCGCGACGCGGCGAAGCCGCCCATCAGCGCCTGGCGCACGCGCTCCGGATCGGCGCCCGAGCGGGCGGCGAACAGCAGCGCTTCGCCGACCGCCTCAATGTTCAGCGCGACGATGATCTGGTTCGCGACCTTGCAGGTCTGGCCCGCGCCGTTGTCGCCGACGAGCGTGATGTTCTTGCCCATCTTCTCGAACAGCGGCTTCGCTCGTTCGAACGCCTTCTCCGGGCCGCCGACCATGATCGTCAGCGTCGCTTCGCGGGCGCCGACTTCGCCGCCGGACACCGGCGCGTCGAGGTAGTCGCAGCCGAGCGCGTTGATCTGCTTCGCGAACGCCTGCGTGTCGAGCGGCGAGATCGAGCTCATGTCGATCACGAGCTTGCCGGCCGTCAGGCCCTTCGCGACGCCGTCGTCGGCGAACAGCACGTTACGCACGTCCGGCGTGTCCGGCACCATCGAGATGATGATGTCCGCGTGCTGCGCGACTTCGGTCGAGTTCGCGACGACCTTGGCGCTCGCGCGCAGGTCGTCCGGGACCGGGAACGCGCCGTTCACGACGAGTTGATGATCGCCCTTGAGCAGGTTGCGCGCCATGTGCGCGCCCATGATGCCGAGGCCGATGAAACCGATGGTTGCCATGTGAAAGTCTCCTATGGGGCTGAAAACGGGAAGGGTGCGATTCAGGCGGCGCGACGCGCCGAGGCCGGTGCGCAGCCGGCCACGCTTTGCAGCCAGCTGAGGCCTTCCGTCGTGGTGGTACGGGGCTTGTATTCGCAGCCGACGTAGCCGGCATAGCCGAGCCGGTCGAGCAGCGCGAACAGGAACGCATAGTTGATCTCGCCGGTGCCCGGCTCGTTGCGGCCCGGGTTGTCCGCGAGCTGGACGTGGCCGATCGACGCGAGATTGCGTTCGATCGTCGCGGCCAGTTCGCCTTCCATGCGTTGCATGTGATAGATGTCGTACTGCAGGAACAGGTTGTCCGAGCCGACCGCGCGGATCACGTCGAGCCCTTCCGACGAGCGGTTCAGCGCGAAGCCCGGGATGTCGAAGCTGTTGCACGGCTCGACGAGCAGGCGGATGCCTTCGCGCTTCAGTGCGTCGGCGGCGAAGCGCAGGTTGTCGACGATCGTCACGAACGTCTTGTCGCGCGCCGTGCTCGCCGACGGGATGCCGACGAGGCAGTTCAGCTGCGGCACCTTCAGCGCCTTCGCGTACTCGATCGCACGGCCGACGCCTTCCTGGAATTCGCCGACGCGATCGGGCAGGCACGCGATGCCGCGCTCGCCCTGGTCCCAGTTGCCGGCGGGCAGGTTGTGCAGCACGAGGCGCAGGCGGTGCGTCTCGAGCCGCTCGGCGAGTTCTTCTTTCGCGTACGGGTACGGGAACAGGAACTCGACGGCGTCGAAGCCCGCGTCCGCGGCCGCCTTGAAGCGGTCGAGGAACGGCACTTCGTTGAACAGCATGGTCAGGTTTGCAGCAAACTTCGGCATGAGCTAAGCCTCTTCGGTCGGTCAGTCAAAAAAGTCTTGCGGTTCAGTCGGTTCAGTCGGTTCAGTCGAGCATCGAGATCGCGGTCGGGGCGTGCTCGGCCTTCTCGGCGAGATCCTCGAACTCGTTGATCGCGTCGATTTCGGTGCCCATCGAGATGTTCGTCACGCGCTCGAGGATCACTTCGACGACCACCGGCACGCTGAACTCTTCCGCGAGCGTTTGCGCCTGGCGCAGCGCCGGCTCGATCTCTTCCGGCTTGAACACGCGCAGCGCCTTGCAGCCGAGGCCTTCCGCGACGGCCACGTGGTCGACGCCGTAACCGTTCAGTTCCGGCGCGTTCACGTTGTCGAACGCGAGCTGCACGCAGTAGTCCATGTCGAACGCGCGCTGCGCCTGGCGGATCAGCCCGAGGTACGAGTTGTTCACGACGACGTGCACGTACGGCAGCTTGAATTGCGCGCCGGCCGCCAGCTCCTCGATCATGAACTGGAAGTCGTAGTCGCCGGACAGCGCGACGATCGGGCGGCTCGGGTCGGCCGCGCGCACGCCGAGCGCCGCGGGGATCGTCCAGCCGAGCGGGCCGGCCTGGCCGCAGTTGATCCAGTTGCGTGCCTTGAACACGTGCAGGAACTGCGCGGCGGCGATCTGCGACAGGCCGATCGTGCTGACGTAGCAGGTATCGCGGCCGAACACCTTGTTCATCTCTTCGTACACGCGTTGCGGCTTGACCGGCACGTTGTCGAAGTGCGTCTTGCGCTGCAGCGTGCGCTTGCGTGCCTGGCAGTCGGCGACCCACGCGCTGCGGTCCTTGAGCTTGCCGGCGGCCTTCCATTCCCGCGCGACCGCGACGAACAGTTCGAGTGCCGCCTTCGCGTCGGACACGATGCCGAGATCCGGGCCGAACACGCGGCCGATCTGCGTCGGCTCGATATCGACGTGCACGAACTTGCGGCCCTTGGTATAGACCTCGACGCTGCCCGTGTGGCGGTTCGCCCAGCGGTTGCCGATGCCGAGCACGAAGTCGGATGCGAGCAGCGTCGCGTTGCCGTAGCGGTGCGACGTCTGCAGGCCGACCATGCCGGCCATCAGCGGGTGGTCGTCGGCAATCGCGCCCCACGACATCAGCGTCGGGATCACCGGCACGCCGACCGTTTCGGCGAACTGCACGAGCAGGTCTTCGGCTGCCGCGTTGAGCACGCCGCCGCCCGACACGATCAGCGGCTTGTCCGCGTCGTTGAGCATCGCGAGCGCCTTCTCGATCTGCGCGCGGGTGGCCGCGGGCTTGTAGACCGGCAGCGGTTCGTACGTGTCGATGTCGAATTCGATTTCGGCGAGCTGCACGTCGATCGGCAGGTCGACCAGCACGGGGCCCGGGCGGCCCGAGCGCATCAGGTGGAACGCCTGCTGGAACACGCGCGGCACGAGCGCCGGTTCGCGCACGGTGACGGCCCACTTCGTGACCGGCTTCGCGATCGATTCGATGTCGACGGCCTGGAAGTCTTCCTTGTAGAGACGCGCGCGCGGTGCCTGGCCGGTGATCGCGAGGATCGGAATCGAGTCGGCGGACGCGGAGTAGAGTCCGGTGATCATGTCGGTGCCGGCGGGGCCCGACGTGCCGATGCACACGCCGATGTTGCCGGGGGCGGCACGCGTGAAGCCTTCGGCCATGTGCGATGCGCCTTCGACGTGGCGCGCCAGCACGTGGCTGATGCCGCCCGACTTGCGCATGGCCGAGTAGAACGGATTGATCGCGGCGCCCGGCACGCCGAACGCGGTCTGGATGCCTTCCTTCTCGAGCACGAGTACGGCTGCGTCGACGGCTCTCATCTTGGCCATGAATGTCTCCTTGAATGGTGGAATCTTGCGAATCGGTCTGTTGAGGACACTTTAGGGATGCAGGAAAGGTTTGATAAGATCAGCCGAAGTCGCTTATTTCGAAACTAAAAGTATGGAATGACGGCCGGACGGGGCTTCCCGCCGGTGTCGGAGCCGGGACGGAGACAGGAGATGGATCGTTTCAAGCAGATCGAGACGTTCGTGCGGGTGGCCGATGCCGGCAGCCTCGCGGCGGCGGCGTTGGAGGAAGGTGTGTCGCCGGTGGTGCTCGGGCGGCGCATCGACGCGCTGGAGAAGCGCCTCGGCGTGAAGCTGATGTACCGCTCGACGCGGCGGCTGGTCGTCAGCGAGGAGGGCGCCGCGTTCCTCGAGCGCTGTCGCGGGCTGCTGTCCGAATGGGATCAGGCCGAGAACGAGCTGGCCGCCGGCCGGCGCGCGGTCAGCGGCCACCTGATCGTGTCGGCGCCGGCCGCGTTCGGGCGCAAGCACGTCGCGCCGCACGCGCCGGGCTTCCTCGCCGACAAGCCGGAGATGCAGCTGTCGTTCAACCTGACCGACCGTGTCGTCGATCTCGTGCGCGAGGGCTATGACCTGTCGATCCGGATCGGCGGCGCGGTCGATCCGAATTTCGTCGCGGTGAAGCTCGCGTCGAACCGGCGCGTGGTGTGTGGCACGCCCGATTATTTCCGCCTGCACGGTCGGCCGAAGTCGCTCGACGACCTGCTGAAGCACAACTGCCTGGCGTTCAACCTGCAGGGCGGGCAGAACCGCGGCTGGTACTTCCAGCGTCACGGCAAGATCGCGACGATGCGGGTGACCGGCAATCTCGACTGCAACGACGGCGAGTTGCTGCACCGCTGGGTGGCCGAGGGGCTCGGGCTCGGCTGGCGTTCGACGTGGGAAATCGCCGCGCAACTCGAAACGGGCGAGCTCGAGACCGTACTCGACGACTATGCGCTGCCTGACTACGACATCCTCGCGGTCTACCCGCAGCAGCGCTACGTGCCGGCGCGCGTGCGCTACTTCATCGACTACCTGCGCGAAGCGTATGCGCGCCCCGGCTACTGGAGCACCACGCCGTAACGGGCGGCCCGCCTGGCCGTCCGGCGATTTTTTTACGCTTCATGCGTGCCGCGCGGGAATAAACTCGACGCAGCGGCGGTAAGGTCATCGAGCGCGCACGTTGCCGGTCTGTCCGGGCGCCGTGCGCGGAACGGGCGCGGCGTGGGCCGCCGGGACCAGGGAGGCCATGTGGGGCAAGCCGGACAGGCGGTCGATGAACGGGCGGCGGACGATGCGCTCGCGCGCGGCGAGCGGTTTCGCGCGCTCGTGCTGCCGCATCTCGACGCCGCCTACAACCTCGCGCGCTGGCTGAGCGGCAGCGCCGGCGATGCGGACGACGTCGTCCAGGATGCGTGCATGCGCGCACTGCGCTTCGTCGATTCGTGTCGCGGCGACAACGCGCGGCCGTGGTTGCTGACGATCGTGCGCCACACCTGGTACACCGAATGGCGGCGGCGCACGCATGCGCACGAGGTCGCGCTGCCCGACACGCTCGACGATGCCGACGTCCCCGATGACTGGCAGCCGGCGACGGAGGACCCGCTCGCGCACCTGCTGCGCGGCGAGAACGTGCGGCTCGTGAATGCGGCGCTCGCGAAGCTGCCGCCCGAATACCGCGAGGTGCTCGTGCTGCGCGAGATGGAGGACCTGAGCTACCGCGAGATTGCGGCGATCGCGGACGTGCCGGTCGGCACGGTGATGTCGCGGCTCGCGCGCGGCCGGCGCAAGCTCGCCGCGCTGCTGGGCGGCGTGCCGTCGTCGGCGACCGAAGGCCGGCCGGGCCGAGCGCCGGCGGGCGGAACCGCATCGGAGGCTATCGATGGACTGTAACGAAGCGCGAGCGTTGCTGGACGCGGACGTCGACCGCGAGCTGTCGGCGCCCGATGCGTTGCGGGTCCAGCTGCATGTCGAAGGGTGCGACGCGTGCCGCCGCGAACGCGCGCGGATCGTCACGCTGGCGCAGGCCGTACGGCAGGCCGATTATCACCGCGCGCCGGACGCGCTGCGGGCGAGCATCCTCGCGAGCCTGCCGGCAGCGGCCGACGCGCCTGCTCACGAGCCGTCGCGGGCTGAGCCGCGGCGGCCGCGCGGCCGCGACTGGTTTTCCTGGCTGACCGGGCGCGGCGGGGCGGCCCGACCGGGGCCGGCCGGCATCGGCACCAGGCCGCGCGTGGCCGCGTTGCCGGGCCTCGGTTGGGGCGTCGCGTTGCTGATGGCGGTCGCGGCGGCGGGCGGCATGGCGTGGTCCACCCGTCACGCCGACACCGACCGGACGGTCGACGAACTGGTCGCGAGCCACGTGCGGGCCGACTTGTCGGCGCGCGACATCGACGTGATCTCGACCGACCAGCACACGGTCAAGCCGTGGTTCAACGGCCGGCTCGACTATGCGCCGCCGGTCGAGGATCTCGCCAAGAGCGGCTTCGCGCTGGTCGGCGGCCGGCTCGACTACGTCGGGCGGCGCCGCGTCGCGGTGCTCGTCTACCGCCACCGGCAACACGTGGTCGACGTCTACGTGCAGCCGGCCGGGGAGCGGCCGGCGGCCCCGTACACGACCGTGTCGCAGGGCTATGCGCTCGACCGCTGGAACGCGGCCGGGATGACGTGGTGGGCCGTGACCGACGCCGAGCCGGCGGCGCTCGCGGCGTTCCGGACGGCGCTCGACGCGCGACTTGCCAGCACGCCCGGCGAATGACCGCGGCGGCGGGCGGGCGCGTGGGCGTTCCGACCCCGGCTGCCGAGAGGCCGAGCGGAGGGTGCGTGGCCCGACGGACCCGTTCAAGTCTTTGAAAACACGGCCGAATCCGGTGACCAATCGTCGATTGGCCTTGCATGCGCCCCGTAACCGGGTTAGAATCTTCGGCTTCTCACTTGCCACACCGGTTCAGACGCCCGGGTGGCTTTAATCCACAAGGAGTGTGTAATGCGTCATTACGAAATCGTATTCATCGTGCACCCCGATCAAAGCGAGCAAGTGCCCGCGATGATCGAGCGTTACAAGTCCACGATCACGTCGCACGGCGGTCAGATCCACCGTGTCGAAGACTGGGGCCGTCGCCAACTGGCCTACATGATCGAGAAACTCGCGAAGGCTCACTACGTCTGCATGAACATCGAGTGCGACCAGACGACGCTCGACGAACTCGAACACGCGTTCAAGTTCAACGACGCCGTGCTGCGTCACCTCATCGTCAAGATGAAGAAGGCCGAAACCGGCCCGTCGCCGATGATGAAGGAAGTTCAGCGCGAAGAAGCCAAGAAGGCGGCTGCAGCTCAGCCGGCCGAAGCGCAGGCTTAAGTTCGTCACTCATTAAGCCATCAAGGAGCGCGCCACTCACGTGAACAGGTTGCAATTGACGGCGAGCGTCGTCGAACGCGCACCGGTGCGATATACGCCGGCCGGTGTTCCGATCGCAAGCGCCACATTGCATCACCGCACGGAAGTCGTCGAAGCAGGCATTCCCCGTCAGGTCGAAATGACGATCGAGGCGGTGGCGGCCGGTGAGGCGAGCGGCAAGCTGGAAAGTCGTGAAATGGGCGTCGAAACGCTGTTCACGGGCTTCCTGGCAAAGAAAAGCCGCAACGCGAGAACCTTGGTGTTTCACATCACAGCATTGCAGGACATTGGAAAGGACTGAAATCATGCCCCGCCCGACTGGTAAGAAATTCGACAAGCGTCGTCAGCAACAAAACCCGCTCTTCAAGCGCAAGAAGTTCTGCCGTTTCACGGCTGCAGGCGTCGAGCAGATCGACTACAAGGACACGGAAACGCTGAAGGACTTCATCGGCGAAAACGGCAAGATCACGCCGGCTCGTCTGACGGGTACGAAGGCGCACTATCAGCGTCAGCTGGATACGGCCATCAAGCGTGCGCGTTTCCTCGCGCTGCTGCCGTACACCGATCAGCACAAGGCGTAATCAGGCGACGCAATAAGGAGAATTCGAATGCAAATCATTCTGTTGGAAAAAGTCGCCAATCTGGGTAACCTCGGCGATATCGTCAAGGTCAAGGACGGTTACGCTCGCAACTTCCTGATCCCGAACCGCAAGGCTCGCCGTGCAACGAAGGAAGCGATCGCCGAATTCGAAGTGCGCCGCGCTGAACTCGAAAAGATCGCCGCTGAAAAGCTGGCCGCATCGCAGGCAGTCGGCGAGAAGCTGAACGGCCAGTCGTTCGAAATCACGCAGAAGTCGGGCGTCGACGGCCGTCTGTTCGGCTCGGTCACGAACGGCGACGTCGCTGAACTGCTGAAGAAGGCAGGCTACGAAGTCGAGAAGCTGCAAGTGCGCATGCCGGAAGGCCCGCTGAAGATGATTGGCGAGCACAACGTGCAAGTCGCGCTGCACACGGACGTCGTCGTCGACGTCACGATCAACGTGATCGGCGACCACGCGTAAGCGTAGACGCAAGCTTGCCGGGCGGCTTCCGCCGTCCGGACAAGGGCAGGCGCCCGGGTAACCGGGGCCTGCCTTTTTTATTGCCCGCTCGCCGGCAAGCGGTGGTAGCGCTGCCGCCATCTATTCGCGATAATCCCAACCCATGAACGCGCCGCAAGATCCCCAAATCGAATCGCTGAAAGTCCCGCCGCATTCGGTCGAAGCCGAGCAGTCGGTGCTCGGCGGCCTGTTGCTCGACAACGCGGCATGGGACCGGATTGCCGACTTCCTGTCGCAGGGCGACTTCTACCGCTACGACCACCGGATCATCTACGAGCACATCGGCCGCCTGATCGCGTCGACGCGCCCGGCCGACGTCGTGACCGTGTACGAAGCGCTGACCACGTCCGGCAAGGCCGACGACGTCGGCGGGCTCGCGTACCTGAACGCGCTCGCGCAGAACACGCCGAGCGCGGCGAACATCCGCCGCTACGCGGAAATCGTGCGTGATCGCGCGGTGCTGCGCCGGCTCGTGTCGGTCGCCGACGAGATCTCGGCCGACGCCTTCAATCCGCAGGGCAAGGAAGTCCGCCAGCTGCTCGACGAGGCCGAGTCGAAGGTGTTCTCGATCGCCGAAGAGGGCGCGCGCGGCAACCAGGGCTTCCTCGAGATCGGCCCGCTGCTCACGCAGGTGGTCGAGCGCATCGACACGCTGTACCACACCGCGAACCCGAGCGACGTCACCGGCACGCCGACGGGCTTCGTCGACCTCGACCGGATGACGTCCGGGATGCACGGCGGCGAACTGATCATCGTCGCGGGGCGCCCGTCGATGGGTAAAACGGCGTTCTCGATGAACATCGGCGAATACGTCGCGGTCGAGTATGGATTGCCGGTCGCGGTGTTCTCGATGGAAATGCCGGGCACCCAGCTCGTGATGCGTATGCTCGGCTCGATCGGCCGGCTCGACCAGCACCGGATGCGCACGGGCCGCCTGACGGACGAGGACTGGCCGAAGCTGACGCACGCGGTGCAGAAGATGAGCGAGGCGCAGCTCTTCATCGACGAGACGGGCGGCCTGAACCCGATGGAATTGCGCTCGCGCGCGCGGCGTCTGGCGCGGCAGTGCGGCAAGCTCGGCCTGATCATCGTCGACTACCTGCAGCTGATGTCGGGTTCGTCGCAGGGCGAGAACCGCGCGACCGAAATTTCCGAAATCTCGCGATCGCTGAAGAGCCTCGCGAAGGAACTCGACGTGCCGGTGATCGCGCTGTCGCAGTTGAACCGCGGCCTCGAACAGCGCCCGAACAAGCGTCCGGTGATGTCGGATTTGCGCGAATCGGGCGCAATCGAACAGGATGCGGACGTGATCCTGTTCATTTATCGCGATGAGGTCTACAATCCGGACAGCCCTGACAAGGGGACGGCCGAAATCATCATCGGCAAGCAGCGTAACGGTCCGATCGGGCCCGTTCGGCTCACGTTCCTGGGGCAATACACGAAGTTCGACAATTTTGCCGGGGCGCAGACCTTCTACGGCGAGTAAAGCCGGTTGTAAACACCTATTTCGCCAAATGTTGTATCCAATCCCGGCGTGCGCATATGCGCACGTCGCGTCGCGACCGAAACCGGTACAATGTCGCCCGTTTTCGTGACAGTAGTTTGACAATCTCTCAGGAATCCCATGTTCGGTCGATTCATGCCCACCGAGGGCAAGTTCTTTGAACTCTTCAACGCGCACGCGAAGCACATCGTTTCCGGTGGCCGCGAGCTCGAACTGCTGATCGACAATCTCGCCGACGCCGAGATTCACAAGCAAAACGTGCAAATCGCCGAGAAGGCCGCCGACAAGCTCACGCACGAGGCGATCGATCTGCTGCACAAGACCTTCATCACGCCGCTCGATCGCGACGAGATCCACAAGCTGATCACGACGATGGACGACATCCTCGACCTGATGGAAGACGTCGCGACGGCCGTGTCGCTGTACGACGTGCAGTCCGTCACGTCCGAGGCGAGCCAGCTCGCGCACATCGTCACCCAGTCGGCGCAACACGTGCAGCAAGCCGTCGGTTTGCTGTCCGACATGAAACAGTCGGCGCAGATCCTCAAGCAATGCGAGGAAATCGATCGCTGGGAATCGGAAGCCGACCGCGTGCTGCGCGCGGCGATGTCGAAGCTGTTCCGCGAGGAAGACGACGTGAAGACGCTCATCAAGCTGAAGGCGATCTACGAGCTGCTCGAAGAGATCACCGACAAGTGCGAGGACGTCGCGAACATCATCGAAGGCATCGTGCTGGAAAACGCCTGAGCGGACCACGATGCATTCGATACAACTCGCCCTATGGATGGTCGCGGCACTGGTGCTCGTCGCGCTCGTATTCGACTTCATGAACGGCTTTCACGATGCGGCGAACTCGATCGCCACCGTCGTGTCGACCGGGGTGCTGAAGCCCCAGCAGGCCGTCGTGTTCGCGGCCGCGTTCAACGTGATCGCGTACTTCATCTTCCACCTGAAAGTCGCGCAGACCGTCGGTAAAGGCACGATCGACCCCGACATCGTCGACCATTACGTCATATTCGGCGCGCTGGTCGGCGCGATCGGCTGGAACGTGATCACCTGGTACTACGGGATTCCGTCGAGCTCGTCGCACGCGCTGATCGGCGGCCTCGTCGGCGCGGCGCTCGCGAAGTCGGGCTGGAGCTCGCTGAACATCGACGGGCTGCTGAAGACGATCGCGTTCATCTTCATTTCGCCGCTGCTCGGTTTCATCCTCGGTTCGCTGTTCATGCTCGGCGTGTCGTGGCTGTATTTCCGTACCGCGCCCAGCAAGGTCGACCGGCGCTTCCGCCGGCTGCAGCTGCTGTCGGCCGGGCTGTACAGCCTGGGCCACGGCGGCAACGACGCACAGAAGACGATCGGTATCATCTGGATGCTGCTGATCGCGAGCGGCTACGCGTCGGCGACCGCCGATGCGCCGCCGGCGTGGGTGATCGGCGCGTGTTACCTGTCGATGGGCCTTGGTACGCTGTTCGGCGGCTGGCGCATCGTGCGCACGATGGGCCAGAAGATCACGAAGCTCAAGCCGGTCGGTGGTTTCTGTGCGGAAAGCGGCGGGGCGATCACGCTGTTCGTCGCGTCGTTCCTCGGCATTCCCGTGTCGACCACGCACACGATCACCGGCGCGATCGTCGGCGTCGGCGCCACGCAGAAGCTGTCGGCCGTGCGCTGGGGTGTCGCCGGCAACATCGTGTGGGCGTGGGTGCTGACGCTGCCGGCGGCCGCGCTGTTCGCGGCCGGCGGGTGGTGGCTCGGGCACCAGATCTTCTGATCGCCGACGCCGCCTGATCGACGCGAAATGCGCCGCGAGCCGAAAGGCCGCGGCGCATTTTCTTTTGGGGAGGCGGAAGGTTGCGGCGAAGCGGTGGAGGGTGGCAGGTGCCGCCAGCGTCGTGACGATCGGAAACGGTCAGTAACTGCCGGTCGCAAACCGTGCAATCGGATCGTCCGCCGTACTCGTGCGCGGGCTGACGGGTGCGGATTGCGTCGATGCACGCAATACCTGCACGGGCGCGGGCTCGATACTGCGTGCCGGCGCCGACGCGGTGGCGGGCGGCGGCTCTGCATCGAAGGCGGCAGCCTGGGCGGCCGTCAGTGCAGTCGTCGGAATCTGCGTGCCGACCTCCGCCGGGGCTGCATTGGCCGCCATCGCGGTTGCGCCGTCATTCACCGACGTGGCTTGCTGCTGGGCCGCCTGTATCCTCTGTGGCGGCGGTTCGTACGGATCGGCGGCCGGTGCTGCCGGTGCAGCTGCGGCGGCCGTCACGACCGGTGTGCTCGGGATGGTCGGTGCCTGTGCCTGCGTTGCTCTTGCTTGCGACGACGCATACGCGGGCTGCCGCCGCTGTGCGACGGCAGCCGTCACGACCACCGGAGCGGCCGCGACCGCCGGCGGATTACGCGGCTCGTCGCGCTTGGCCTCGTAAGTCGGCGCATCGAACGGCGTCGGGGCCGAGCGCGGCGGCGCGACGCGGCGAATGCCGTCGAATCGCTTGGCCCAGTACGGGTTCGTCAGGTAGTCGAGCCGTACGGTGCCGCCCGTCGACGGCGCGTTGACGAAGCGCAGCTTGCCGACGTAGATGCCGACGTGCGAATGCGGCCGTCCGGTCGTATTGAAGAAAATCAAGTCGCCCGGCGCGATCTCGTCGGGTTCGACCGATACGCCGCGGCCGCTCATGTCGGCAGTCGTGCGCGGCAGATTGACATCGGCCGCGCGGCCGATCACGTAGCGCACGAGTCCGCTGCAGTCGAAGCCGCTCGTCGGCGTGTTGCCGCCCCAGCGATACGGGACGCCGACGAGGCTCATCGCCTGGATCGAGATTTCTTCCTGGCCGACGCTATGGTCGACGAATTTCGGGAAATTGGCGGGCGCGGGGAATGCGCGCGGCGTCGTGATCTTCATGCCCGACGCGGAACGCGATGCCGACTGCGGCGGCACGCTGGAGCAGGCCGCAAGCAGGGAAACGACGGCGACGGGGACCCAGATTCGAAGCATGGCAAGGCGGGCGAGCACGGCGCGCTCGCGAATCGTATGACAACAGATAGGCCCGATGGTAGACGCTCCAGCGGGGCTTAAGCAACCATTCTTGAGAATTTACTTGAAGTTTCGCGCGTAAACTGCGTTGTTGCGTGACAGGGCGTTACCTTCGTTTTCGACCCCAAATAAAAACGGCGCTCCGGGAATGGAGCGCCGCGTGGCGTCGAAAGCCGGCCGATCGGCCGGCGTGCGCGTTACAGAATGTCCGATGCGTAGTCGGCGAGCCGCGAGCGTTCGCCGCGTGCGAGGGTCACGTGGCCGCTGTGGCCCCAGCCCTTGAAGCGGTCGACGACGTAGGTCAGGCCCGAGCTGCCTTCGGTCAGATAAGGCGTGTCGATCTGCGCGATGTTGCCGAGGCACACGATCTTCGTGCCGGGGCCCGCGCGCGTGACGAGCGTCTTCATCTGCTTCGGCGTCAGGTTCTGCGCCTCGTCGATGATCAGATACTTGTCGACGAACGTGCGGCCACGCATGAAGTTCATGCTCTTCACCTTCAGGCGCGAGCGGATCAACTCCTGCGTCGCGGCACGGCCCCATTCGCCGGCCGCGTCGTCGGTCTTCTGCAGCACTTCGAGGTTGTCGTCGAATGCACCCATCCACGGCTGCATCTTCTCTTCCTCGGTGCCGGGCAGGAAACCGATGTCCTCGCCGACGGGCACGGTCGCGCGCGTCACGATGATCTCGTTGTAGCGCTTGTCGTCGAGCACCTGCGCGAGGCCGGCCGCGAGCGCGACGAGCGTCTTGCCGGTGCCGGCCTGGCCGAGCAGCGTGACGAAGTCGATCTCGGGGTTCATCAGCAGGTTCAGCGCGAAGTTCTGCTCGCGGTTGCGCGCGGTGATGCCCCACACGTTGTTCTTGTGGTGGCTGTAGTCGCGCAGCGTCTGCAGCAGCGCCGTCTTGCCGTTCAGCTCGCGGACGATCGCATGGAACGTCGGCTCGCCGTTCTGCGGCTCGAGATAGACGAACTCGTTGACGAGCATCGACGCGACGAGCGGGCCGGTCACGCGGTAGTACGTGGTGCCCGTCTTCGTGTCCTGCCAGCTCTCCATGCCCTTCGCATGCTTGGTCCAGAAGTCCTGCGGCAGTTCGCGCACGCCGTTGTACAGGAGATCCGAATCCTCGAGGACCTGGTCGTTGAAGTAGTCTTCCGCGGGCAGGCCGAGCGCGTGCGCCTTGATCCGCATGTTGATGTCTTTCGACACCAGCACGACCTGGCGGTCGGGCCGGTCGCGCTGCAGCGCGCGCACGACGCCGAGGATCTGGTTGTCGGCCTTGCCTGCGGGCAAGCCTTCGACCGGCGCGATGTCGGCGAGCTTCGTCTGGAAGTACAGGCGGCCGACCGCCTCGCGGCTGCCGAGACGCGACAGCGGGATGCCGTCCGAGATCGGGCCGCCGTCGGCGACCAGCGCGTCGAGCGTGCGGCTGACCTGACGGGCGTTACGCGCGACTTCGGACATCCCCTTCTTATGGTTGTCGAGTTCCTCGAGCGTCATCATCGGCAGATAGACGTCGTGTTCCTCGAAGCGGAAGAGGCTGCTCGGGTCGTGCATCAGCACGTTGGTGTCGAGCACGAACAGTTTCTGCTGTTCGACTTCGGCGGGCTTGCGGCTGCGCGACTTCGTCGCGGCGCCGGCATCGCGAGCGGGCGCGGCGGCCGGTTTCCCGGCGGCCGGCTTGTCGTTGCGTGCAACGACCGGTGCCGCGGGGGCCGCAGGCGCCTGCAGCGGCTGCAGCAGCGCGGCCGTCTGTCGGGTCTTGCGGCCGCGCGCGGGCGCGCTCGCGGCATCGGGCGCCGAAGACGCGACGGCGCGCAGCGGCGCGGCCGTGTTCGCGGCTTCGATCATCGGTTGGGCCACGCTGGCCGGACCATAGTCACCGGCTGTGGATGCGTCCCCTTCGGCGGATTTCTTCGCGGCTTTCGCGGGCCGCGCTTTCGCCTTGTATTCGTCGGGCGGCAGCAGGCTGCCGAGCTTGCTGGGGGGAGTAGGCAAAGGCATGGTGTCCCTCGGGAGGAATCGTGTCGCATGGCGTGCGCCGCTGATCGCATCCTGCGTGACGTAGACGCATGCAGTTTGCGCGCGGTGGCGCACAGGAATTTCGTCTAGCCGGTTCGCCTAAGTGTCGATCAGCTCCTCGATGCGGTAAGGGCCGGACCGGGGAGGGCCGGCGCGCGTTCCATAAAAAAAGCCGCTGCCCCGTCGACAGGGACATGCGGCTCGGCTGATGCCGTCGTGCGCGTCAGGTGCCGGGAAGCATTGCAACGGGCACGGGCGCAGCTACGAGAAATATGGGGCGAACTGGCATTCATTGCGGCCCAATATAACGCGCCTCAAAGCGCTTGTACAGCCTTTAGCACGTCGTCCACGTGACCCGGTACCTTGATGCCGCGCCATGCCTGGCGAAGCACGCCGTCGGCGTCGAGCAGGAACGTCGAGCGCTCGATTCCGCGCACTTCCTTGCCATACATTTTCTTCATCTTGATGACATCGAACAGCGCGCACAGTGCTTCGTCGGCATCGGAGATCAGCGGGAACGGCAGCTCGAGCTTGGCCTTGAAATTGTCGTGCGAGCGCAGGCTGTCGCGCGACACGCCGATGACTTCCGCACCGGCCTTCTTGAACTTCGGATAGAGATCGCGGAACTGCAGCCCTTCGGTCGTGCAGCCCGGCGTGTTGTCCTTCGGATAGAAGTACAGCACGAGCTTCTTGCCCTTCAGGTCGGACAGCGAAACGTCGCCGCCCGTGGCCGGTGCGGTGAAATCGGGAACTTGACGGTCAACTTCGACAGACACGTGTTTCTCCTGTTGTTATGGAAGGGCGCCGCCGCGGCGGCGCGGTTCGGCGGGGCGTCGCGGCAGCGCGCCGCGAGGGCGGAGCGGCGACGCCGGCTCGCGCGCGAACTCAGTCGGGCTGGACGATCAGTTCGCCGGAGCGGCCGGGGATTTCGCCCCACGTGACAGGGTACGATGGCAGCGAGTCGCGGTCCAGCGTCGCGTGGTAGTCGCCCATCGTCGCGAACGTGTGGCCTTGCGCACGCCAGCCGGCGAGCAGTTGCTCGAACACGGGCGCGAGCTTCTGGCCTTCCAGCTCCGCATGCAGCGTGAACACCTGGTCGTGCGGATTGGTTGCGGTGAACGCGAGGATGTGCGCGGCGACGTTGTGCGTGTCGACGCCGTCGATGCCGAGTACTTCGTCGAGCGTCGGCAGCGTGGTCGGCATCTGCACATGCGACAGCGTGCGGCCGCCGACGACGGGCAGGTACGGCGAGTGGCCGCGGCCGTCGGATGCGTAGCGCATCCCCCACGCGTCGATCTGCTCGAACGCGGCATCGTTCATCTGCCAGCCGGCCGCGCCGTGCGTGACGGGCGGCGCGCCGAAGATCTCGATGAAGCGCGCGTGACTCTTCTGCATTTCACGCGCGGTCCAGTCGCGGTCGCGTGCACGCACGTTGTCCTGCCAATACACGTGATCCCACGTGTGGATCCCGCATTCGAAGCCGGCCTCGTGAATCGCGCGCATGTCGGCGATCGCGCGGCGGCCGATGTCGGGGCCGGGCAGCAGCACGCCGTACATCAGCTGCTTCACGCCGTAGTGTTCGACCACCGACGTGCGCGACACCTTCTTCAGGAAGCCCGGGCGGAACACGCGCCGCAGCGCCCAGCCGGTGTGATCCGGGCCGAGGCTGAAGAGGAAGGTCGCGCGCGCATTGAAGCGATCGAAGATGCGCGCGAGGTTCGGCACGCCTTCGCGCGTGCCGCGCAGCGTGTCGACGTCGATCTTGAGGACGATACGAGCCAAGCGAACGTCCCGGTCAGCCTTGCTGTTCGACGAGCGCGCGCGCGTCGGCGACGTGGCCGCGATACGCTTCGAAGATGTTGCGCAGCGCGTCGTCGAACGTCGCCTGCGGCGCCCAGCCGAGCTCCTGCATCGTGTTGTCGATCTTCGGCACGCGGTTCTGCACGTCCTGGTAGCCGTTGCCGTAGTAGGCACCGGACGTCGTTTCGACGAGCTTCACCTGCTTGGCCGAATCGGCGTACTCGGGGAATTCCGCGGCTAGTTCGAGCATCTTGTGCGCGAGCTCGCGAACCGAGAAGTTGTTCTTCGGATTCCCGATGTTGTAGATCTTGCCCGATGCGACGCCGCCCTTGTTCTCGATGATCTTCATCAGCGCGCTGATGCCGTCGCCGATATCGGTGAACGCGCGCTTCTGCGAGCCGCCGTCGACGAGGCTGATGTTCTCGCCGCGCACGATGTGGCCGAGGAACTGCGTGACCACGCGCGAGCTGCCTTCCTTCGGCGTGTAGATCGAGTCGAGGCCCGGGCCGATCCAGTTGAACGGACGGAACAGCGTGAAGTTCAGGCCTTCCATCCCGTAACCCCAGATCACGCGGTCCATCAGCTGCTTCGAGCACGCGTAGATCCAGCGCGGCTTGTTGATCGGGCCGTAGGTGAGCGCCGACGCGTCCGGGTCGAACTGCTCGTCCGAGCACATGCCGTAGACCTCGGAGGTCGACGGGAACACCAGGTGCTTGCCGTACTTGACGGCCGAGCGCACGATCGGCAGGTTTGCCTCGAAGTCGAGCTCGAACACGCGCAGCGGCTGCTGGACGTAGGTGGCCGGCGTGGCGATCGCGACGAGCGGCAGGATCACGTCGCACTTCTTCACGTGATACTCGACCCACTCCTTGTTGATCGTGATGTCGCCTTCGAAGAAATGCATCCGCTCGTGGTTGACGAGGTCGCCCAGCCGGTCGGTCTGCATGTCCATGCCGAACACTTCCCAATCGGTGGTTTCAAGAATGCGTTTCGACAGGTGATGGCCGATGAAGCCGTTCACACCCAGGATCAGGACTTTTTTTGCTTTCATGAATGACGGGAAGAATGAATGAACTGCGCGAATTCCGCGGGCGTCACGACGGTTTCGCTGCCGTCGCGCTGCTGCCGGAGTTCGAGAATGGATAGGGCGCGGCTGTCGCCGCAGACGCCGAATAGCGCATTATCGCTTACGTGCAGGCCGGGCGGCAAATCTGCTGCGGCGGCCGCTGCCGCGCTGCCGGGCGCCGCGAGGCGCGCCCGCGCGATCACGAAGCGCGCGCCGTCGACGTCCGTGAATGCGCCCGGATACGGGGGCGCGACCGCGCGCACCAGGTTGTAGACCTGCGCGGCCGGCTTCGACCAGTCGACGCGGCCGTCCTCGGGCTTGCGCCCGCCGTAGTAGCTGCCGGTCGCGAGATCGTTCGGCAGGTGCGGCGCCTCGCCCGCGAGCAGCGCGGGCAGCACGCGCCACAGCGTCTGCTCGGCGGCCACCGTGACCTTGTCGAACACCTCCGCGGCCGTGTCGTCCGGCAGGATCGGCACCGCGGTCTGGGCGATGATCGCACCCGCGTCGGGCTTGGCGGCCATCTCGTGCAGCGTCGCGCCGGTCTCGGTCTCGCCGTTCAGCACGGCCCAGTTGGTCGGTACCCGACCCCGGTATTTCGGCAGCAGCGAACCGTGCATGTTGTACGCGCCGCGCGGCGCGATCGCGAGCAGGTCCACCGGCAGCATGTGGCGGTAGTAGAACGAGAAGATGAAATCGGGCCGCGCGTCGGACACCGCGCGGCGCAGCGCCGGATCGGCGGGATCAGCCGGCGTGACGACCGGAATGCCGTGCTCGGCCGCGACGGATGCGACGCTGCCGAACCAGATGTTCTCGTTCGGATTGTCCTCGTGCGTGACGACCAGCGCGACGTCGACGCCGCGCGCGAGCAGCACCTGCAGGCACCGCACGCCGACGTTGTGATACGCGAAGACGACCGCGCGCGGCTTCATTGCACGGCTCCCGGGCGGTTCGCGGCGGCCGGCACCGGCGGCACGCCGTCGTGCTGCTCGAGCACGGCCTGGATCAGGTAGCGGGGACGCGCGCGCACCTGCTGGTAGATGCGGCCGACGTATTCGCCGAGCAGACCGAGCGCGAAGATGATCACGCCGAGCAGGAAGAACGTGATCGCGAACAGCGTGAACACGCCTTGCACTTCCGCGCCGACGATGAAGCGGCGTACCAGCAGCAACACGAACAGCGCGGCGGAGCCGAGCGACAGGATCACGCCGATGAACGACAGCCACTGCAACGGCACGACCGAGAAGCCCGTCACGAGGTCGAAGTTCAACCGGATCAGGCTGTACAGCGAATATTTCGATTCGCCCGCGAAGCGTTCCTCATGTGCGACCTCGATTTCGGTCGGCCTCTGCGCGAACGTGTACGCAAGTGCGGGGATGAACGTGTTGACTTCGCCGCACACGTTGATCGTGTCGATGATGCGGCGGCTGTACGCGCGCAGCATGCAGCCCTGGTCGGTCATCTTGATGCGCGTGATGCGCTCGCGCAGCCGGTTCATCATCTGCGACGCCTTGCGCCGCCACAGGCTGTCCTGGCGCTGCTTGCGGATCGAGCCGACGTAGTCGTAGCCCTCGCGCATCTTCGCGATCAGCTTGCCGATTTCCTCGGGCGGGTTCTGCAGGTCGGCGTCGAGCGTGATGACGATCTCGCCGCGCGACTGCGCGAAGCCCGCGAGGATCGCCATGTGCTGGCCGTAGTTGCCGTTGAGCAGCACGATGCGCGTCGTGTCGGGCCGTACGTGGAACTGATCGGCGAGCATCGCGGCCGAGCGGTCGCGGCTGCCGTCGTTGATCAGGATCACTTCGTACGACGTGTCGAGTGCGTCGAGCGCCGGATACAGCCGCGCGAACAGCGCGGCGAGGCCGTCTTCCTCGTTGTACACGGGGATGATGACCGACACTTCGGGCCGGCCGGCGTCCAGATGCGCGGCGCCCGGATGCCCGGCGCGTGCTTCAAGGTGACTCATGTACGCTTATTTTCCGTATTGTTCGCAAATCTGATTGACGGCGTCGACCACGCGACGCACGTCGCCTTCCGTCATCTGCGTGAACAGCGGCAGCGTGACGGTCGACGCGCCGTACCGTTCGGCGTGGGGGAACATGCCCTCCTTGAAGCCGCGCGCACGGTACAGCGTGAAAAGATGGATCGCCGGGTAGTGGATGCCGGTGCCGATGCCGCGTTCCTTCATTTGCGCCATGAATTCGGCGCGCGTGATCGTCAGCCGCTCGAGCGGCAGCGTGACCAGGAACATGTGCCAGTTGCCGTTCTCGAATTCGGCGACCGGCAGGCCGAGGCCCAGCTTCACGGCCGCGCCGCCGTCGAACGCGGCGAAATACGCACGGGCGAGCGCACGGCGCTGCGCGGTGAAGCGTTCGAGGTGCGGCAACTGGCCGAGGCCGACGCGCGCGGCGACGTCGGTCAGGTTGTACTTGCCGCCGAGCACGTCGCAGTCCATCCCGTCGAAGCCGGTGCGCGTGATGCCCTGCAGCCGGTACTTCTGCGCAAGTGCCGCTTCGTCCTCGTTGTTCAGCACGAGCGCGCCGCCTTCGATCGTCGTCAGGTTCTTGTTCGCGTGGAAGCTGAACGACACGATGTCGCCGATCGCGCCGATGCGCTTGCCGTTCCACGTCGAGCCGAACGCCTGCGCGGCATCCTCGATCACGCGCAGCTTGTGCGCGCGGGCGATTGCGTACAGGCGGTCCATGTCGACCGGCAGGCCGGACAGGAACACCGGGATGATCGCCTTGGTGCGCGGCGTGATCGCCTGCTCGAGCTTGTCGAGGTCGATGTTGCGCGTGACGGGGTCGATGTCCGCGAACACGGGCGTCGCGCCCGTCTCGATGATCACGTTGCTGGTCGAGACCCACGACGCCGGCGTCGTGATCACCTCGTCGCCGGGGCCGACGCCGGCGATGCGCAGGCCGATCTCGAGCGTGCAGGTGCCCGAATTGAAGGCGCGGACCGGACGGCCGCCGCAGTACTCGGACAGCGCGGCCTCGAATTTCTGGCACTGCGGGCCGGTGGTGATCCAGCCCGAGCGCAACACGTCGACGACGCCCTGGATGGTTTCCTCATCGATCTCGGGGCGGGTGAACGGCAGAAACGGAGCGGTAGTCTGGCTCATGAACGCGTTGGGCCTGTAATGGCGTGTAATAAAAGGGTCGGGCGATCCGCCCGAAACCGGCATTAAACACCGGTTGGCGGATTCGTACCGTGATTTTTTGTAGGCGGACGCTTAACGGCGCGGGCCGCGCTCAGCTGCGCGCCAGCACGAGCACACCGATCAGGATGATGCCGATGCCGACGAGCTTCTGGACCGACAGCACCTCGCCGAACAGGTACCACGCCGCGAACGCGTTGACGACGTAGCCGAGCGACAGCATCGGATACGCGATCGACACGTCGACCCGCGACAGCCCGACGATCCACACCACGACGCTCAGCACATAGCAGCCGAGGCCGCCGATGATCGGCAGCTGGGTCGCGATCTTCAGGCCGACCGGGAGGATGTTCGCACGGCTGAATTCGAAGTGTCCAACGGCGTTGACGCCGGCTTTCAGCAGAAGTTGCGCACAGGCGTTGAGCATCACGCCGGTGACGATGCAGACGAACGAAACGGGGTTCATGCGGGCGACGTCCTTACGATTGCGGTTTCTCGACGATCACGCGGCGGTTGTCGCGCGCGATCACGCGCATCGGCACGCCTTCCTTGACCAGCGCGTCGTACTGGCCGGGCGGCATGATCGCGAGCGCATGGGTGTCCTGCTTCCAGCGCGTGATCCATTCGCCGACGGTCGGGACCCACTTGTTCGGCTCGACCGAGATCCCGAACGCGAGCTCGTCCTGGCGCTGGACCATGATCGTCGTGTGGCCCATGTAGAACGGGAACGTGTGATCGAGCATTTCGATCGAGTAGAACGGCGTATCGGGCGGCAGCTTCGCCAGTTCGGCGCGCACGGCCGGTGCGAGCAACGCGCCCGAGCTGTAGCGGCCGAACTCGTCGTGTCCGGTCCCGCCGATCGTGCCGAACGCGAGCCACGCGGCGCCGAACGCCGCGAGCGCGGCGGCCACGCCCGCGCGGCGGTTCAGCCAGGCGGCCGCGAGCGTCAGCGCGGCCGAGACCGCGAGGCCGGCGTACAGCCACATCTGGAACGCCCGGTACAACGCGTTCGGCGTGCGGGCGTCGCCCTGGTACGCGAGGAAGATGATCCCGAACGCCGCGGCGACGAAGAACACGAGGTAGCCGAGCAGGTGGCGACGGAAGCGCTCGGCCGTCATCAGCGGCAGGTAAGCGCCGATGATCAGCGCGAGCGCCGGCGCGACCGGCAGCACGTACGAGATCAGCTTCGAATGCGACGCGCTGAAGAACAGGAAGATGAACGCGCTCCAGATCAGCAGCACGAGCATCGGCGAGAAGCCGTTCGGCTGGCGCGGCATGCGCAGCGCATGGCGGATGCTCTGCCACGCGACCGACAGCCACGGCAGGAAGCCGACCAGCAGCACGGGCACGAAGTAGTACAGCGGGCCCGGGCGGTTCTGTTCCGGGGTCAGGTACCGGCGGAACTGCTGGACGACGAAGAAGAAGTTGAAGAACTCGGGGTTGCGCTGCTGGACCAGCACGAACCACGGCGTGACGATCGCGAAGAAGATCACGAGGCCGCTGACGAGATACAGGCGCTTCCACAGCGCCCAGTCGCGCGCGATCAGCGTATACAGCACGAGCACGGCGCCGGGCAGGATCAGCCCGACGAGGCCCTTGGACAGCACCGCGAACGCCATCGCGGCCCAGCACGCCCACATCCAGCCGCGTACCGCCGCCGGGCGCAGCCCGGGCCGCTGCGCGAGCAGCAGCGAGCAGAGCGACAGCGCCATCCAGAACGCGAGTCCCATGTCGAGCGCGTTGAAGTGGCCCATCAGGTTCCAGTACGGCGCGCTGGCGAGCACGACGGCTGCGAGGAAGCCCGACAGCGGGTTGAACAGGCGCGCGCCGGTGTAGCCGACGAGCAGCACGCCGGCGAAGCTCGCGACGGCCGTGTAGAGGCGCGCCTGCCATTCGCCGATACCGAACCACGCGAACGTCAGCGCGTTCAGCCAGGTCTGCAGCGGCGGCTTCTCGAAATACTTGTAGCCGTTGTAGCGCGGCGTGATCCAGTCGCCGGTGACGAACATCTCGCGCGCCATTTCCGCGTAGCGGCCTTCGTCGCTCGGGATCAGGTGGCGCAGCCCGAGCGGCGCGAACCAGACGATCGCGAGCGCGACGAGCAGGAGGACGAGCGTGATGCGATTGAGCGGTAGCCTCGACGGCGTATCGTTCATGGGTTTTCAGCCTGTTGGTTGTTGTGACGGGGCCGCCGGCGGGCAGCGCCGGGGCGGGCGGCCTGGCCGGGCCGATCGGGGGATCGACCCGCTGCGCCGGCCCGAGTTTTACCGCATCGGGGATTAACGTTCAATTAAGAGCGCGGCGGCGACTTTGCGGCCCTCGGCCATCAGGATGTTGTAGGTGCGGCAGGCGGCCTGGAAATCCATCGTCTCGACGCCGATCCGCTTCGCGGTGAGCGCCGCGACGAGGCGCGGGTGCGGAAAGCGCAGCCGCGCGCCGCTGCCGAAGATCACGAGTTCGGGCGTCGGGTCGAGCAGCATCGCGAAATGCTCGGGCGCGAGCGCGTCGAACGACGACACGGGCCAGGCCTGGACCGGCGCGCCGGGCAGCACGATGACGCTCGTTTCATGGCGTTCGAGATTGACGTCGACATAATCGGGGCCGTAGCCGGTGACGGTGTTGAGCGCGCCGCTCGTGTCCTGGTGCAGTTTCAAATCGGTATTCCGCGGTTCCGTAGGGGAATGGATTGGCCGGGCCGCAGGGGCCCCGCTGGCCGGTTTCGCGCGCCGGGGCACGCGCGGACGCCTGACGGCGCGGGCCCGGCGCGGCTATGGTGCATTGCGAAAGTCGGCCAAAATCCGCTAAATTATAACTTTTTGGTCGCCCCCGGGCGCCACTTGCGTCGTGCGTCGCCACAAGCCGCGTCCGACCGCCGCTTTTTCCCAGTCTAGACAGCGCGCACAGACCGGCCGCTTTCCAGTTTTGATCCCGTCCCCCCGGCCGCAAGGCCAACCCAGGAACCGTGTCGTCGTGAAACCGATTCAGAAGTCGAACAAGCTGCTCAACGTCTGCTACGACATCCGTGGCCCGGTGCTCGAGCACGCGAAGCGCCTCGAGGAAGAAGGCCACCGCATCATCAAGCTGAACATCGGCAACCTCGCGCCGTTCGGTTTCGACGCGCCCGACGAGATCATCCAGGACATGATCCGCAACCTGCCGGCGTCGTCCGGCTATTCGGATTCGAAGGGCGTGTTCTCGGCGCGCAAGGCGGTGATGCACTACACGCAGGAAAAGGGCGTCGTCGGCGTCGGCCTCGACGACATCTACATCGGCAACGGCGCGTCCGAGCTGATCGTGATGGCGACCCAGGCGCTGCTGAACGACGGCGACGAAGTGCTGCTGCCCGCGCCCGACTACCCGCTGTGGACGGCGGCCGTGAGCCTGTCGGGCGGCACGCCCGTGCACTACGTGTGCGACGAGCAGAACGCGTGGATGCCCGATCCCGACGACATCCGCAGCAAGATCACGCCGAACACGAAGGCGATCGTCGTGATCAACCCGAACAATCCGACCGGTGCGCTTTATTCCGACGAATTGCTGCTTGAACTGCTCGAGATCGCGCGCCAGCACGGGCTGATCGTGTTCGCCGACGAGGTCTACGACAAGATCGTCTACGACGGCCTCGAGCACACGGCGCTGGGTTCGCTGTCGGAGGACGTGATCACCGTCACGTTCAACAGCCTGTCGAAGAGCTATCGGTCGTGCGGCTACCGCGCGGGCTGGATGGCCGTGTCGGGCCTCGGCGGCGACAACCGCCGGCGCGCGAAGGACTACCTCGAAGGGCTCGGCATCCTGTCGTCGATGCGCCTGTGCGCGAACGTGCCCGGCCAGTTCGCGATCCAGACGGCGCTCGGCGGCTACCAGAGCATCAACGAGCTGATCGTGCCGAACGGGCGCCTGTACAAGCAGCGCGAACTCGCGTATGACATGCTGACGTCGATCCCGGGCGTGACCTGCGTGAAGCCGCAGGCCGCGCTGTACATGTTCCCGCGCCTCGACCCGAAGCTCTACCCGATCCAGAACGACCAGCAGTTCATTCTCGACCTGTTGCTCGAGGAGCGCGTGCTGCTCGTACAGGGCACGGGTTTCAACTGGGCGACGCCGGACCACTTCCGCGTGGTCTTCCTGCCGAACCTCGACGACCTGGCCGATTCGATCAACCGGATCGCACGCTTCCTCGACGGCTACCGCAAGCGCCATTCGGTCTGAGCGGGCAGGGCCACACGGCACTCACTACTTCTTACTCATCGATCACACGCAGCATGGAACCGATCAAAGTTGGCCTGTTGGGCTTCGGCACCGTCGGCAGCGGCACCTTCACGGTGTTGCACCGCAACCAGGAAGAAATCAAACGACGCGCGGGGCGCGGCATCGAGGTCGCGCGCATTGCCGTGCGCAACCCCGCCAAGGCGCAGGCCGCGCTCGGCGGTAACGCCGGCACCGCGCAGATCACCGACGATTTCAATGCGGTCGTCGACGATCCGTCGATCGCGATCATCGCCGAGATGATCGGCGGCACGGGCATCGCGCGCGAGCTCGTGCTGCGCGCGATCGCGAACGGCAAGCACGTCGTGACGGCGAACAAGGCGCTGCTCGCGGTGCACGGCACCGAGATCTTCGAAGCCGCACGAGAGAAGGGCGTGATGGTCGCGTTCGAGGCGGCCGTCGCCGGCGGCATCCCGATCATCAAGGCGCTGCGGGAAGGCCTGACCGCGAACCGCATCCAGTACATCGCCGGCATCATCAACGGCACGACGAACTACATCCTGTCGGAAATGCGCGACCGCGGGCTCGACTTCGCGACCGCGCTGAAGGCCGCGCAGGAGCTCGGCTACGCGGAAGCCGATCCGACCTTCGACATCGAAGGCGTCGACGCCGCGCACAAGGCGACGATCATGAGCGCGATCGCGTTCGGCGTGCCGGTGCAGTTCGACCGCGCGTACGTCGAGGGCATCAGCAAGCTCGACGCGACCGACATCCGCTATGCGGAAGAGCTCGGCTACCGGATCAAGCTGCTCGGCATCGCGCGCCGCGCCGCCAACGGCATCGAGCTGCGCGTGCACCCGACGCTGATCCCGGAAAAGCGCCTGCTCGCGAACGTCGAGGGCGCGATGAACGCGGTCGTCGTGCACGGCGATGCAGTCGGCACGACGCTGTACTACGGCAAGGGCGCGGGCGCGGAGCCGACCGCGTCGGCGGTCGTCGCGGATCTGGTCGACGTCACGCGCCTGCACACGGCCGACCCCGAGCATCGCGTGCCGCACCTCGCGTTCCAGCCGGACAGCCTGTCGAACACGCCGATTTTGCCGATCGAGGAAGTGACGAGCGGCTACTACCTGCGCCTGCGCGTCGCCGATCAAACCGGCGTGCTCGCCGCGATCACGCGCATCCTCGCCGAATCGGGCATCTCGATCGACGCGCTGCTGCAGAAGGAGTCGGAGCAGATCGACGGCGCGAACGGCGAGACCGACATCATCCTGATCACGCACGAGACGGTCGAGAAGAACGTCAACGCGGCGATCGCGCAGATCGAGAGCCTGGCGACGGTGGTCTCGAAGGTAACGAAGCTGCGCATGGAAGCGCTGAACTGAGGCTGACGACATGAACTACATCTCCACGCGCGGCGCCGGCATCGGCGAGCGCCATACGTTCTCCGACATCCTGCTCGGCGGTCTCGCGAAGGACGGCGGCCTCTACCTGCCGGCCGAGTATCCGAAGGTGTCCGAGGACGAGCTCGCGCGCTGGCGCACGCTGTCGTACGCGGATCTCGCATTCGAGATCCTGTCGAAGTTCTGCGACGACGTGCCGGCCGACGACCTGCGCGCGATCACGCGCCGCACCTACACGGCTGCCGTGTACAGCAACACGCGCCACGGCGAGAACGCGTCCGACATCACGCCGCTGAAGACGCTCGGCACCGAGCACGGCGCGGCGCTGTCGCTGCTCGAACTGTCGAACGGCCCGACGCTGGCGTTCAAGGACATGGCGATGCAGTTGCTCGGCAACCTGTTCGAGTACACGCTCGCGAAGCACGGCGAAGCGCTGAACATCCTCGGCGCGACGTCCGGCGACACCGGCAGCGCGGCCGAATACGCGATGCGCGGCAAGGCCGGCGTGCGCGTGTTCATGCTGTCGCCGCACAAGAAGATGAGCGCGTTCCAGACGGCGCAGATGTTCAGCCTGCAGGACCCGAACATCTTCAACCTCGCGGTCGAAGGCGTGTTCGACGACTGCCAGGACATCGTGAAGGCCGTGTCGAACGATCACGCGTTCAAGGCGCAGCAGAAGATCGGCACCGTCAACTCGATCAACTGGGCGCGCGTCGTCGCGCAGGTCGTGTACTACTTCAAGGGCTACTTCGCGGCGACGCAGTCCAACGACGAGCGCGTGTCGTTCACGGTGCCGTCGGGCAACTTCGGCAACGTCTGCGCGGGCCACATCGCGCGGATGATGGGGCTGCCGATCGCGAAGCTGGTGGTCGCGACCAACGAGAACGACGTGCTCGACGAATTCTTCCGCACCGGCGCGTATCGCGTGCGCAGCGCCGAGCACACCTATCACACGAGCAGCCCGAGCATGGACATCTCGAAGGCATCGAACTTCGAGCGCTTCGTGTTCGACCTGCTCGGCCGCGATCCGGCGCGCGTGATGCAACTGTTCCGCGACGTCGAGGAGAAGGGCGGCTTCGATCTCGCGGCAAGCGGCGATTTCGCGCGCGTCGCAGAGTTCGGTTTCGTGTCGGGCCGCAGCAGCCACACCGACCGCATCGCGACGATCCGCGACGTGTTCTCGCGCTACGACACGATGATCGATACGCATACGGCCGACGGCGTGAAGGTCGCGCGCGAGCATCTGGAGGCCGGCGTGCCGATGGTCGTGCTCGAGACGGCGCAGCCGATCAAGTTCGGCGAGACGATCCGCGAAGCGCTCGATCGCGAAGCCGAGCGGCCGGCCGCCTTCGACGGGCTCGAGGCGCTGCCGCAGCGCTTCGAGGTCGTGAAGGCCGACGCGCAGCAGGTGAAGGACTTCATCGCCGCCCATACGGGCGCATGACGCACGGCCGGGCCCGCGGGCCCGGTTGCGCAGGCCGGCCGGAATGCCGATTCGTCGAACGGATCGGGGTTCCGGCCGTTTCGTTTGGTACTCAGGTTTGGCACGCGCCCATCGTCCGTCGCGCGAAACAAGTGCCAGACCCGTGCGTTCGCGCCGATCACAGTCTTCGCATGTTCGCCATATCGCGCGTCCGCATGACGGCGTCGCTACAATGACGTATTGATTCCAACGATCCCCGATTCCATCGATGTCGAACCCGAATCCCGCGGCGCCGCGCGCGCCGATGCTGTCGACCGCCGAGGCGCTCGCCGCGCTGCTCGACGCCGCGAAGCCGCTGCCCGGCGCCGAAACCGTCGCCACGCTCGACGCGCTCGGCCGCGTGCTGGCGGCCGACGTGAGCTCGCCGCTCGACGTGCCGCCGATGCATACCAGCGCGATGGACGGCTATGCGGTGCGCGTCGCCGATTTGCTGCACGGCGATCGACGGTTGCCGGTGTCGCAGCGCATTCCGGCCGGCCATCCGGCGCAGCCGCTTGCGGTCGGCACGGCCGCGCGGATCTTCACCGGCGCGACGGTGCCGCCCGGCGCCGACGCCGTCGTGATGCAGGAGCAGGCAGCGGCCGACGGCGACGCGGTCGAGATCCTGCACACACCGAAGGCCGGTGAATGGATCACCGCGCAGGGCGCGGACATCCGCCAGGGGGCGGTGATCCTGCCGGCCGGCACGCGGCTCACGCCGCAGGCGCTGGGTCTCGCCGCGTCGGTCGGTTGCGCGCAGTTGTCGGTCGCGCGGCGGATTCGCGTGGCGGTGTTCTTCACCGGCGACGAACTGACGATGCCGGGCGAGCCGCTGAAGCCCGGCGCGATCTACAACTCGAACCGCTTCACGCTGCGCGGGCTGCTGGAGCGGCTCGGCTGCCACGTGACCGACTACGGGATCGTGCCCGACTCGCTGGCCGCGACGCGCGACACGCTGCGCGCGGCCGCCCGCGATCACGACGTGATCCTGACGAGCGGCGGCGTGTCGGTCGGCGACGAGGATCACGTGAAGCCGGCCGTCGAGGCCGAAGGGCGGCTCGCGCTGTGGCAGATCGCGATGAAGCCCGGCAAGCCGCTCGCGTACGGCGCGGTGCGGCGCGGCGACGAGCGCGCCGATGCGCATTTCATCGGGCTGCCCGGCAACCCCGTCTCGAGCTTCGTCACGTTCCTGCTGTTCGTGCGGCCGTTCCTGCTGCGCCTGTCCGGCGTGCGCGACGTTGCGCCGCGCGCGTTGTCGCTGCGTGCCGATTTTTCGCAGAGCAAGGGCGACCGGCGCAACGAATTCCTGCGTGCGCGCGTCAACGCGGCCGGCGGTCTCGACCTGTTCCCGAACCAGAGCTCGGCCGTGCTGACGTCGACGGTCTGGGGCGACGGCCTGATCGACAATCCGCCGCAGCATGTGATCAGCGCAGGCGAGACCGTGCGTTTCATCCCGTTTTCCGAATTGCTGTCGTAACGCGACGGCTTCCCGAACCATGAAGATTCAACTGAAATTTTTTGCAAGCGTGCGTGAAGCACTCGGCGTGGCCGACGAAGAAGCCAACGTGCCGGACAGCGTGACGACCGTCGGCGACGTGCGCGCATGGCTGCGCGTGCGCGGTGGCGCGTGGGCCGAGACGCTCGCCGAAGGGCGCGCGTTGCGCATGGCGTGCAACCACGAGATGACCGATCCCGACACGCGGCTCACCGAGGGCTGCGAGGTCGCGTTCTTTCCGCCGGTGACGGGTGGTTGAGGCGGCTGTCATGGCGACGATACGAGTCCAGACCGACGATTTCGACCTGAATGCCGAAGTGGCGGCATTGCGTGCGCGCAACCCGAAGATCGGTGCGGTCGCGTGCTTCGTCGGCACGGTGCGCGACCTGAACGAAGGCGATGCGGTCGCCGCGATGGAGCTCGAGCACTATCCCGGCATGACCGAGAAGGCGCTCGAGCGGATCGCGGCCGAGGCCGGCCGGCGCTGGCCGGGCATCGACGTCGCGATCGTGCATCGCGTCGGCAGGCTGCTGCCGCTCGACCAGATCGTGATGGTCGCGACGGTCGCGTCGCACCGTGGCGATGCGTTCGCGTCGTGCGAATTCGTGATGGACTATCTGAAGACCGAAGCGCCGTTCTGGAAGAAGGAAACGACGCCGGACGGCGAGCGCTGGGTCGATGCGCGCAGTACCGACGACGCCGCGCTCGCGCGCTGGGGCGTCGAGTCGGGCAACACGCTGCGCTGAGCTGAGCGCGGCGCGCGGGCAGTGCGGCGATGTGCTGCATGCGCGCTGGTGCCGCACACGACGGGCGTTACGCGTCCGGGTCGACGCCGCGCCCGATGATCTTCGTCGGAAACGGCTCGCCGCGGGCGCGCGACGGCAACGCGTGCGGGTCGTCGCCCGCGTCGCGGCGGCGCGGCGCGATCGCGTCGAGCAGCGCCTGCTGCTCGGGCGGAATCCGGTAGTCCCAGCCGAACCGGCTCAACTGCAGGCTCTGCGCGATCCGCAGCGCGGGCTCCATGAAGCGGATCGCCGCGGGCGGCGCGTAGCGCGCTTCGACCGTTTTCAGGAACAGCGACAGCCAGCGGCTGAAATGGGCCGGCTCGACCCCGTCGAGCGGCTGGTGCGCCTGTTGCACGTTGCCGCGATAGCCCTTGGTGCCGAGCACGAGGCTCGACCAGAACGTCACCATCTTCGGCAAATGATCGTCCCAGCGGCCGGCGAGCTTCGCGTCGAACACCGGCCCGAGCAGCGGATCGGCGCGCACGCGGTCGTAGAACGCGTAGACGAGATCGCGGATGTTGTCTTCGGTCGGCTCGGCGTCGCGGGGGCGGGCCGATGCGGGTTCGGTCGAGGCGGGCAGGGCAGTCATGACAAAAAGGGCCGGTAGATCGGAGCAGCGGCGGGACAGCAGCGGGGCGGGCGGCGCGGGTGACGAGCAGGACGCCGGCCGGATTTTGACGCAAAATAGCGTCCAACAACCCCTGGAAAACGTGTGGATGTCACGCATCTTATTGCGCGCCCGCGATCCCGGCAACCCGGGGCCGCGCAACGGCGCCATCGATCGGCCCGGTTCACATAATCGGGATACGATCGATATTTTCCGTATTCGCTCATGAGACTCACCGACTACACCGACTATTCGCTGCGCGTGATGCTGTACCTGGCGGTGCGCAGCGAAGGGCTCGCGACGATCCAGGAGATCTCGGACGCCTACGGCATCTCGAAGAACCATCTGATGAAAGTCGTCCAGCAGCTCGGCGAACTGGGCTGGGTCGACACCGTGCGCGGCCGCAACGGCGGGCTGCGGCTGTTCGCCGATTCGCTGCAACTGACGGTCGGCGAGGTCGTGCGGGCCACCGAAAACGACTTCGCGCTGGTCGGCTGCTTTTCGGCGGACGGCGGCGAGTCGCGCGGCTGCGTGATCGAGCCGCAGTGCCGGTTGAAGGGCGTGCTGGCGGCCGCGCGCGATGCCTTCTTCGCGGAGCTCGATCGTCATACGCTCGGCGAACTGGCCGAACCGGCATCGCCGCTCGCGTCGCTGCTCGGCATCCGCCCGGCCGTGCTCGTGCGTGCCGCGCCGGTGCAGGACGAAGCGCCGGCAGCCGAGCCGGCGTCCAAGACCCACTGACACGCGGGCGCCGCGCGCCCATCCCGTCGCGCCCTCCGGACCGTTTTCAGGCGATCCGGCAATTTTTGCGCTGAATCAACCCGAATTTCGCTTGAAAGCCGCATAACCATCCTCATCTTGGTGCTAATCGAAAATTGGAGGTCTCGACTAAATGAGAATCGACAAGCTCACCACCAAGTTCCAGGAAGCACTCGCGGACGCGCAAAGCCTTGCGGCAGGCCGCGACAATCAATACATCGAACCCGTTCACGTGCTCGCGGCGCTGGTCGCGCAGCAGGACGGCTCGGCCCGCTCGCTGATGTCGCGCGCGGGCGTTCACGTGCAGGCGCTGCAAGGCGCGCTGAACGAAGCCATTTCGCGCCTGCCGCAAGTGACGGGCACGGGCGGCGACATCCAGATCGGCCGTGAACTCGCCGGGCTGCTGAACCAGGCCGACAAGGAAGCGCAGAAGCTCAACGACACGTTCATCGCGAGCGAGATGTTCCTGCTCGCCGTGTCAGACGACAAGGGCGACGCCGGCAAGCTCGCGCGCCAGCACGGCCTCACGCGCAAGTCGCTCGAAGCCGCGATCGCCGCGGTGCGCGGCGGCTCGCAGGTGCACAGCCAGGATGCGGAAAGCCAGCGCGAGGCACTGAAGAAATACACGGTCGACCTGACCGAGCGCGCCCGCGCGGGCAAGCTCGATCCGGTGATCGGCCGCGACGACGAAATCCGCCGCTCGATCCAGATCCTGCAGCGCCGCACCAAGAACAACCCGGTGCTGATCGGCGAGCCGGGCGTCGGCAAGACCGCGATCGTCGAAGGGCTCGCGCAGCGGATCGTCAACGGCGAAGTGCCCGAGACGCTGAAGGGCAAGCGCGTGCTGTCGCTCGACATGGCCGCGCTGCTCGCCGGCGCGAAGTATCGCGGCGAGTTCGAGGAGCGCCTGAAGGCGGTGCTCAACGACATCGCGAAGGACGAAGGCCGGACGATCGTCTTCATCGACGAAATCCACACGATGGTCGGCGCGGGCAAGGCCGAAGGCGCGATGGATGCAGGCAACATGCTGAAGCCGGCGCTGTCGCGCGGCGAGCTGCACTGCATCGGCGCGACCACGCTCGACGAATACCGCAAGTACATCGAGAAGGACGCCGCGCTCGAACGCCGCTTCCAGAAGGTGCTCGTCGACGAGCCGAGCGTCGAGGCGACGATCGCGATCCTGCGCGGGCTGCAGGAGAAGTACGAACTGCACCACGGTGTCGACATCACCGACCCGGCGATCGTCGCCGCGGCCGAGCTGTCGCATCGCTACATCACCGACCGCTTCCTGCCCGACAAGGCGATCGACCTGATCGACGAAGCCGCTTCGAAGATCAAGATGGAAATCGATTCGAAGCCTGAAGAGATGGACAAGCTCGACCGTCGTCTGATCCAGCTGAAGATCGAGCGCGAAGCCGTGAAGAAGGAGCAGGACGAAGCGTCGCAGAAGCGCCTGCAGCTGATCGAGGAAGAAATCGATCGCCTCGGCCGCGAATATTCGGACCTGGAAGAGATCTGGACCGCCGAGAAGGCCGCGGTGCAGGGCAGCGCGCAGCTCAAGGAAGAGATCGAGAAGGTGCGGGCGGATATCGCGCGCCTGCAGCGTGAAGGCAAGCTCGAGAAGGTCGCCGAGCTGCAGTACGGCAAGCTGCCGCAGCTCGAGGCCCAGCTGAAGCAGGTCACGCAGGCCGAAGAGCAGGAGCAGCACAACCCGACGCGTCCGCGCCTGCTGCGCACGCAGGTCGGCGCCGAGGAAATCGCGGAAGTCGTGTCGCGTTCGACGGGCATTCCCGTGTCGCGGATGATGCAGGGCGAACGCGAGAAGCTGCTGCACATCGAGGAAAAGCTGCACGAGCGCGTGGTCGGCCAGGACGAGGCGATCAGCGCGGTGGCGGACGCGATCCGTCGTTCGCGCGCGGGTCTCGCCGATCCGAACCGTCCGTACGGCTCGTTCCTGTTCCTCGGCCCGACGGGGGTCGGCAAGACCGAGCTGTGCAAGGCGCTGGCGTCGTTCCTGTTCGATTCGGAAGAGCATCTGATCCGCATCGACATGAGCGAGTTCATGGAGAAGCACAGTGTCGCGCGGTTGATCGGCGCGCCGCCGGGCTACGTCGGCTACGAGGAAGGCGGTTACCTGACGGAAGCCGTGCGTCGCAAGCCGTACAGCGTGATCCTGCTCGACGAGATCGAGAAGGCGCATCCGGACGTGTTCAACGTGCTGCTGCAGGTGCTCGACGACGGCCGCATGACGGACGGGCAGGGGCGCACGGTCGACTTCAAGAACACGGTCATCGTGATGACGTCGAACCTCGGCTCGCAGGTGATCCAGGCGATGACGGGCGCGCCGCAGGACGAGATCAAGGACGCGGTGTGGCTCGAGGTGAAGCAGCATTTCCGCCCCGAGTTCCTGAACCGGATCGACGACGTCGTGGTGTTCCATGCGCTCGACCGCAGCAACATCGAGTCGATCGCGAAGATCCAGCTGGCGCGCCTGCACGACCGGCTCGCGAAGCTGGACATGGCGCTCGACGTGTCGCCCGCTGCGCTCGAACAGATCGCGAAGGTCGGCTACGATCCGGTGTTCGGTGCGCGGCCGCTGAAGCGCGCGATCCAGCAGGAGATCGAGAATCCGGTCGCGAAGCTGATCCTCGCCGGCCGCTTCGGTCCGAAGGACGTGATTCCGGTCGACGTCAACGACGGCCAGTTCGTGTTCGACCGCGTCGTGCACTGATCGCCTGCCGTCGGCAGCGTGCCCGGTTCGCACCGGGCACAAAAACGAACACCCCGCCTCGGCGGGGTGTTTGCATATGGAGCGGCCGAAACCGCTATGCGGGCTGCCGGCCGCTGCGCGGCGGGCTTACGCCTGCTTGTTGCCGCCGAACATGCCGGCAAGCTGCGTGAGCGTGCCGAGCACGTTCGACGTGTCCACCTGGCCGCTGGCCGGCACTTCGCCGTTCGGCGTCGCGCCGTTGACGACGTGCGGCAGCACCTGCGCGAGGATCGACGACGCCTGCGACGGATCGATGCCGACCTTGCTCGCGAGCGAGCCGACGACGTCCGAGCCGAGCACGTTCTGCAGCGTGTCCGGCGAGATCGGCTGGTTTTCGCCGGTGCCGACCCACGAACCGATGATCTCGCCGGCGCCGCCGGCCTTGAACTTCTCGATCAGCCCGTTCAGGCCGCCCGGCTGGTTGTTGATGAATTCGAGCGCGGTCGTGATCAGCGCGCTTTGCGAGTTGCCGCCGGCCTGGCCGCCGATCAGACCGCCAACGATGTCGAGGAGACCCATGGTTCTTCACCTTCACTGAAAAGGGCGCCGTGACGACGGCGCCCGTTGAACGAATGCCGCGCGCACGCCGTCGCGCGCGCGGCGCACATCAGGCGCCCGACGCCGCGGCGGCGGAGGCTGCCTTGTCCTTCTTGCTCTTCTTCTTCGAACCCTTCGTTGCCTTCGTGGACGACGCGGCCGCCGGTGCGCTCGCACCCGCGTCGGCGGATGCCGCTGCCGCCGCTGCCGCCTTTTCCTTCTTCGATGCGCGCTTGGTCTTGGCCGGCTTGGCGGCCGCGTCCGGTGCGCTAGCCGCCGGCGCGGGCGCCGCGGTCGTCGTGCCGGCCGTCGCGGTCGTGGACGTCGCGGCGGTGCCTGCCGACGTCGTGGTCGACGTGGTCGCGGACGTCGTCGCGGCCGGCTTCGACAGCTTCACACCCTTCGGCGGCGTCGACGCGCCGCCGATCGTCAGGCCGTTTTCCTCGAGATGCCCGACCGACTTGGTGCCGAGGCCCTTCACGCGGTTCGCGAGATCGTCGGCGTCCTTGAACGGGCCGTTCTTGGTGCGTTCGTCGATGATCGCCTTCGACTTCACGGGCCCGAGCCCCTTCACGGATTCGAGCGCGGCCTGGTCGGCCGTGTTGACTTCGACGGCCGCGGCAAGGCCGGCGGCAAGCGACAGCGATAGCGCGACGAACAGCATCAGCAGCTTTTTCAGCATGGCAAAGGCTCCCTGGTTCTGACGGATGAATGGTTGTTGCAACGGACGGCGACGTGCGAGTTGGCCGGGCGTCGCGTTAAGCATAGGACAAATGCGTGCCCTTTTTGAGACAGGCTGACCGAATCTTGCTGAAGGCTTGCGGTGCTGTAAAGGCCGAACCCGATGCCGGGCGCCGATTTTGACGATTCTTTACGGTGTCGCCGGCGTATTGCGAGGGGCGCGCGGAAAAACGCCGCACTGGCCGTCAGACAATGCTTGACTTAGAGTGAACTCTAACTCCTAACCTTGTTCCTGCCATGTCGAAAACCGTATCCCAACCCTCCGCCGCCGGTCCGCTGACGATCGGGCAAGTCGCCGAACTGACGGGCGTGTCGACGCACACGCTGCGGTATTACGAGCAGGCCGGGCTGCTGCGCGCGATCTCGCGCACGGCGGCCGGGCACCGGCTCTATGCGCCGGCCGACCTTGACTGGCTGGCCTTCGTGATGCGCCTGAAGGCGACCGGCATGCCGATCGCGCAGATGCAGGCGTTCGCGGTGCTGCGCGAGCAGGGCGAGTCGACGTTCGGCGCGCGGCGCGACTTGCTGGTCGCGCATCGCGACGCGGTGCGTGCGCATATCGCGGAGCTGCAGGCGAGCCTCGACGCGATCGGCGACAAGATCGCGTACTACGAGGCGCAGGAACGGGAAACGGAACGACGGGCGAAACCTTCTCACTCTTTATCGGAACAGGACGGACACGATGGAACGACTCGTTGAGGATCGCTACACGCGCGGCTGGAACAAACTGAAGGAAATCGACGGCGAAGCGGGCGAACGCGTGATCGCGGCGCTGGCGCCGATCGCGCCGGATTTCGCGCGGCTCCTGGTCGAATTCAGCTTCGGCGACATCTACAGCCGGCCGCAGCTCGACCTGAAGGCGCGCGAAATCGCGACGATCGCCGCGCTGGCCGCGCTCGGCAACGCGCAGCCGCAACTGAAGGTGCATATCGAGGCCGCGCTGAACGTCGGCTGCACGCGCGACGAGATCGTCGAGGTGTTCATGCAGATGGCCGTGTACGCGGGGATGCCCGCCGCGCTCAACGCGCTGTTCGCCGCGCACGAGGTGTTCACGCGGCGCGACGAAGCGGCCGGCGTGACGGACCACCCGAACGAAGCGGCCGGGCAGCCCGCATGACCAGGCATGCGCCCGTGCGTCACGCGCGGTGCGGCGCGACGATCCGGTACTTCGCGATGCGCCGGTACAGCGTCGCGCGCGACATGCCGAGCGCCCGGGCGGCCGCGTCGGGGCGCCAGCGATGCATGGTGAGCGCGGCGACGATACGGCTGCGTTCGTCGTCGGGCAGTGCGCCTGCCGGCGCGCCGCCGAGTTGCGCGGCGAGGTCGGCCGGCAGGTCGCGCCGCGTCACGCGCGCGGCGTCGCACACCGCGCACGCATAGCGCAGCACGTTGCGCAGTTGCCGCACGTTGCCCGGCCATGGATACGCGGCGAGCTGTTCGGCGAGCGTCGCGTCGAGCGTGAGCACGTGGCCGGTCGCCTGCGCTTCCTCGGCGAACACGGCGGCGATCACGTCGCGCACGTCCGCGCGTTCGCGCAGCGGCGGCAGGTCGAACGTCGCGCCGCTCAGCCGGTAGTACAGGTCTTCGCGGAACGTGCCGTCGGCCACCATCCGCGCGAGATCGCGGTGCGTCGCGCAGATCACGTCGAGATCGACGCGCACGGGTGTATCGCTGCCGAGCGGCACGACCTCGCCGTCGGCCAGGACGCGCAACAGGCGCGTCTGCAGTGCGAGCGGCATGTCGCCGATTTCATCGAGAAACAGCGTGCCGCCGTCGGCGAGCGCGATCTTGCCGCGCGCGCCGTGCTTGCGTGCGCCGGTGAACGCGCCGGCCGCATAACCGAACAGTTCGCTCTCGATCAGCGCCTCCGGCAGCGCGCCGCAGTTGACGGCGACGAACGGCCGCGCGCGCCGCGCGCCGGCGTCGTGGATCGCGCGGGCGAACACCTCCTTGCCCGCGCCGGTTTCGCCGAGCACGAGGATCGGCAGCCGCTTGCTCGCGACGCGCAGCGCGAGTTCGGCCTGTTGCGCGATGCGCGCGTCGCTGCTGTGCAGGAACGGCGTCAGCGCGCCGACGTGGCGCGGCGCGGTGGTGCCCGGGCGGCGCGATGCCGCGGCCGGTTCACGGCCGGCGCGCCGTAGCGGCGCACGCAGCCGTGCGTAGAGCGGGGCGCCGGTCGCGCGCACCCGCAGCGCGACGATCGCATCGAGCCGCGCCGCATCGCGCAGCGGCATCTCGGTCGCGTCGAAGATCTCGTCGATATGGCGCGGCTCGCGCAGCGCCGGCAGCGCATCGCGCGCGTGCCGGTTCGCGGCGACGATGTTGCCGCATTCGTCGAACGCAATCAGCCACTCCGGTTGCGCCTCGACGTAGTGACGGTTCGGATGCCCGAACAATATCCAGTGCTGCGCGGTGCTGTGCACGAAGTAGCCGTCCTCGATCAGCGCCGCGCTCTGCCGCACGAGCTGATAGACGAGGCGCTGGCTGTCGCGGCCGTCGGGCGAATGCACGGCCGACGCGTCGAGCACGCCGATCAACTCGCCGCCCGGCGAGAAGATCGGCGCCGCGCTGCACGTGAGCGTCGTGAACGCGGCGCGAAAGTGATCGGTCTTGTGCACGGTGATCGGCGCGAGATCGGTCAGCACGCTCGCGACCCCGCAGGTTCCTTCCTCGCTTTCCGACCAGCACGAGCCGATGTGCAGCCCCGCGTGACGGAAGTCGTTGCGGCGTTCGCGGTCGATCCGGTAGTCGATCGTCACGCCGTGCGCGTCGGTCAGCATCACGCAGTAGTCGGCGACGCGGATCATGTCGTGCAGCCGCGTCAGGCACTGGCCCGACGCGCGCAGGAAGGCTTCTTCCTTGTCGCGCACTTCGCGCAGTTCGGCCGCGGTCAGCACGCGCGGGCCGATCGACGAAGCGGGGTCGAGACGGTAGCGCTCCAGCGACCGCTGCCACGACGACACGAGACGCGCGGAATCCGCCGGCGCGGGCAGGCGTCCGGCGAGCGCGCCGAGGACACGATCGGCGTGCTGGGCCTGGGGGACGGCATAGGGCATGGTCGGCTCCGGTTCCGTACGGCGGGGATGTCGCTGTTCTTGTAGCACATCCGGTCCCGCGGATCACATTGCATCGCAGCACGCGGCGCGCGTGAGACGGTCGTCTCACCGGTGTCGCGCCGTGTCTCGCGCGGTTGAGACGGCCGCATGCGTGGCGTGCGGCGCTCGGCCGGCGCGGCGCTGCATGCGCGGCGCCGCGCGAACGCGGAGTTGGCGGGCGGAATACCGGCCATGCGCGGGCGCCGCGACGACCGCGTCGCCGTATCGACGACGTGAGACGCCGTGGCGAATTCGATGTGCGCTGCGTCGTCACGGCCAAGCATCCCGAATTCGCGTGTGCCCGCCGCGCCAATGCTGACGCGGGTTTCGCGGCCATCGCATGCACGATGGCACGCCGCTTGCAGAGATGACGGGCAAGCCGGTGCGATCGCGTCGGCGACGACGATCCGCCGCCCGTCGATGGCAGCGGACGAAACAGGCAGGGCCGATGCGTGCGCCAATGCGCCGGCCCCGCCCACTGGATGGAGACAAATCCGTGACGACGCCCGTTACCGTCGGCGTGATCGCGAACCCCGCTTCGGGGCGCGACATCCGCCGCCTCACGACGCATGCATCCGTGTTCCCGACCGCGGAGAAGGCGAACATGATCGTGCGCCTGCTGGCCGGCCTTGGCGCGATGGGCGTCGAGCGCGTGCTGACGCTGCGCGACCGCACGGGTATCGCGACGCTGCTGCTGCGCGCGATCGACACGCATCGCGCGGTCGCGCCGCACGAGCGCTGGCCGCAGGTCGAATTCGTCGACTTGCCGATCACCGATTCCGTCGCCGACACGCAGGCCGGCGCGGCCTATCTGCACCGGATGGAAGTGGCGCTGATCGTCGTGCTCGGTGGCGACGGCACCCATCGCGCGGTGGCCGCGCATTGCGGCGCGACGCCGCTCGTCGCGCTGTCCACCGGCACCAACAACGCATTTCCCGAACATCGCGAGGCGACCGTCGCCGGCGTTGCCGCAGGGCTTGCCGCGACCGGCGCCGTGCCGGCCGAGGTCGCGTTCGTGCGCAACAAGCGGCTCGTCGTGCGCTGCGTCGCGGGCGCGCAGCCGGGGCGCGAGGAGATCGCGCTCGTCGACGTGTGCGCCGCGCGGCAGCGCTTCATCGGCGCACGCGCGATCTCTGGCTCCGACGACATCGATCCGCTCTACCTGACGTTCGCGGAACCGGACGGCATCGGCCTGTCCGCGCTCGGCGGCGCGTGGGCGCCGCTCGAACGCAGCGCGCCGCACGGGCTCGCGATGCGCTTCGCGCAAGCCGGCAACGCGGCCGGCACGCCGCTCGTCGCGCCGATCGCGCCGGGGCGTGTCGACCGCGTCGTGATGCGCAGTTGCGAGCGGCTCGAACCGGGCACGTGGCACGCGATCCCGTTCGAGCGCGGCACGCTCGCGTTCGACGGCGAGCGCGAGATCGAGGTCGCGCGCGGCGATCGCTACGAGATTGCGCTCGACTGGCACGGGCCGCTGACGGTCGACGTCGGCCGCACGCTGCGCTACGCGTCGTCGCGGCAACTGCTGCGCGACGCGGGTGCGTGGCATGACTAACGATCGACGGTTGGTTTCACGCACCGGCATTTCGACATCCATCACGATCATCAAGGAGACATCGCCATGACAGCCCCTCTCGCAGGACAGGTCGCCATCGTCACGGGCGGCGCGCGCGGCATCGGCCGCGGCATCGCGCTGACGCTCGCCGGCGCCGGCGCCGACATCCTGCTGGCCGACCTGCTCGACGACGCACTCGACGCCACCGCGCGCGAGGTACGCGCGCTCGGCCGGCGGGCCGCGATCGCGAAGGTCGACGTCACGCAGGCCGCGCAGGTCGACGCGATGGTCGCGCAGGCGCTCGCCGACCTCGGCGGGCTCGACATCCTCGTGAACTGCGCGGGCGTGATCAGTATTCATCCGGTCGCCGAACTGACCGAGCGCGACTGGGATTTCGTGATGGACGTGAACGCGAAGGGCACGTTCCTCGGCTGCCGGGCGGCACTCGCGCACCTGAAGGCACAAGGGCGCGGCCGGATCATCAACGTCGCGTCGATCGCGGGCAAGGAAGGCTTTCCGAATCTCGCGCATTACAGCGCATCGAAATTTGCGGTCGTCGGCTTCACCAACGCGCTGGCGAAGGAGCTTGCGCGCGACGGCGTGACCGTCAATGCGATCTGCCCCGGCATCGTCCGTACCTACATGTGGGACCGGCTGTCCGACGAATGGAAGACCGACGGCGAATCGGTCGAGCAGTCGTGGCAGCGGCACCAGTTGACGCTGATTCCGCAGGGCCGCGCGCAGACACCGGAAGACATGGGCCGGCTCGCGCTGTTCTTCGCGACGATGGACAACGTGACCGGCCAGGCTGTGAACGTCGACGGCGGCTTCACGTTCCACTGACGGCACCAGGCCGTGCAATCCGCCGCCACGGCATGGCCGGGGCGGCATTCGCAGTCAGACCTACCCAGGAGACACACATGAACGCTTCGACACAGCTCGGCAGGGACAAGCTGCTGGACGCCTATCGGCTGATGCGCACGATCCGCGAATTCGAGGAACGCCTGCACGTCGAATTCGCGACCGGCGAGATACCCGGCTTCGTTCACCTGTACGCGGGCGAGGAGGCATCCGCCGTCGGCACGATCCTGCACCTCGGCCTCGACGACTACGTGGCCACCACGCACCGCGGCCACGGCCATTGCATCGCGAAGGGCGTCGACGTGCACGGGATGATGGCCGAGATCTACGGCAAGAAGACGGGCGTCTGCCGCGGCAAGGGCGGCTCGATGCACATCGCCGACCTGTCGATGGGGATGCTCGGCGCGAACGGCATCGTCGGCGCGGGCGGCCCGCTCGTGTGCGGCGCGGCGCTCGCGGCCAAGCACAAGAAGACGGGCGGCGTCGGCGTGTGCTTCTTCGGCGACGGTGCGTCGAACCAGGGCGTGATCTTCGAATCGATGAACCTCGCGTCGGTGTGGCGGCTGCCCGCGATCTTCGTCGCCGAGAACAACGGCTATGCGGAAGCGACGTCGTCGAGCTGGTCGGTCGCGACCGACAACATCGCCGATCGTGCGAACGGGTTCGGGATGCCGGGCGTGATCGTCGACGGCTTCGACTTCTTCGCGGTGCACGAGGCGCTCGGCGAGGCCGTCGAACGGGCGCGCAACGGCGGCGGCCCGACGCTCGTCGAAGTGAAGTTCACGCGCTACTTCGGCCACTTCGAGGGCGATGCGCAAACCTACCGGGCACCGGGCGAAGTGCAGAAGCTGCGCGACGAGAAGGACTGCCTGAAGCATTTCGAAACGCGCGTCGTGCGCGCCGAAGCGCTGACGACCGACGACCTGCGCGCGGTCGACGCACAGGTGAAGGCGCTGATCGACGACGCGGTCGCGCAGGCGAAAGCGGCGCCGCTGCCGGATGCCGCCGACCTGCTGGCCGACGTCTACGTGTCGTATCCGTGAGCGCGGCCTGATCCAGCAGCCGGCACGGCGAACCGAACATTCCAGGAGACAGACATGGCAAGGAAGATCACTTATTCGCAGGCGATCAACGAGGCGCTCGCGCAGGAAATGGCGCGCGACGACAGCGTGATCGTGATGGGCGAGGACAACGCGGGCGGTGCGGGCGCGCCGGGCGAGGACGACGCATGGGGCGGCGTGCTCGGCGTGACGAAGGGGCTGTTCCACAAGTTTCCGGGCCGCGTGCTCGATACGCCGCTGTCGGAGGGCGGCTACATCGGCGCGGCGGTCGGCGCCGCCGCGTGCGGGATGCGTCCCGTCGCGGAACTGATGTTCATCGATTTCATGGGGGTGTGTTTCGACCAGATCTTCAACCAGGCCGCGAAATTCCGCTACATGTTCGGCGGCAAGGCCGTGACGCCGGTCGTGATCCGCGCGATGTACGGCGCCGGCCTGCGCGCGGCCGCGCAGCACTCGCAGATGCTCACGTCGCTGTTCACGCACATCCCGGGGCTCAAGGTCGTGTGCCCGTCGACGCCGTACGACGCGAAGGGGCTCCTGATCCAGGCGATCCGCGACAACGATCCCGTGATCTTCCTCGAACACAAGCTGCTCTATACGCGCGAGGGCGACGTACCGGAGGAATCCTATGCGATTCCGTTCGGCGAGGCGAACGTGCTGCGCGACGGCGACGACGCGACGATCGTCACGTACGGCCGGATGGTCCATCTCGCGATGGACGCGGCCGCGACGCTCGCGAAGGACGGCATCCAGTGCGACGTGATCGACCTGCGCACGACGTCGCCGCTCGACGAGGAAACGATCCTCGAAAGCGCGGCGCGCACCGGGCGCGTGGTGGTGGTCGACGAAGCGAATCCGCGCTGCTCGATCGCGACCGACATCGCCGCGCTCGTCGCGCAGCGCGCGTTCCGGTCGCTCGAGGCGCCGATCGAACTCGTGACCGCGCCGCACACGCCCGCGCCGTTCGCCGGCGTGCTGGAAGACCTGTATATCCCGTCCGCCGATGCGATCGCGCAGGCGGTACTCAAGACGAGGAGCTGACACGATGTCGATTCACATGATCACGATGCCCAAATGGGGGCTGTCGATGGAGCAGGGGCAGGTCAACGGCTGGCTGAAGGCGGTCGGCGAACGCGTGGCGAAGGGCGACGAAGTGCTCGACGTCGAGACCGACAAGATCTCGTCGGGTGTCGAATGCGCATTCGACGGCACGCTGCGCCGGCAGGTCGCGCAGGAGGGCGAGACGCTGCCCGTCGGCGCGCTGCTCGGCGTCGTCGCGGCCGCCGAGGCGAGCGATGCCGACATCGACGCGGCGATCGCCGACTTCCAGCGCGATTTCGTGCCGAGCGCGGCGTCCGACGAGGCGGCCGGCCCGCAGCCCGAGAAGGCGCAGATCGGCGGTCGCACGGTCCGCTTCCTGAAGCTGGGCGAGGGGTCGGGCACGCCCGCCGTGCTGATCCACGGCTTCGGCGGCGACCTGAACAACTGGCTGTTCAACCACGCGGAGCTCGCCGCGCACCGGCCGGTGTGGGCGCTCGATCTGCCCGGCCACGGCGAATCGGGCAAGGCGGTCGAGACCGGCAGCCTCGACGAACTGGCCGACGCGGTGCTCGCGCTGCTCGATGCGCAGCACATCGAGCGCGCGCACCTGATCGGCCATTCGATGGGCGGGGCGGTCGCGATGACGGTGGCCGAGCGCGCACCGCAACGCGTTGCATCGCTCACGCTGATCGCGAGCGCGGGGCTCGGCACCGACATCAATCGCGCGTACATCGACGGGTTCGTCGCCGGCAACAGCCGCAACACGCTGAAACCGCACCTCGGCGCGCTGTTCGCGAACGACGCGCTGGTCACGCGGCAACTCGTCGAGGATCTCGTCAAGTACAAGCGGCTCGAAGGCGTGCAGGCCGCGCTGGAGAAGATCGCGCACGCCGCGTTCGACGGCGCCGCGCAGCGGCGTGTGTTCCGCGACCGGCTCGCGACGCTGGCGCCGCGCACGCTCGTGATCTGGGGCGAGCGCGACCAGGTGATTCCCGCGCAGCATGCACAGGGCTTGTCGGACGGCGTGCGCGCCGAGGTGATCGCCGGCAGCGGGCACATGGTGCAGATGGAAGCGGCCGCCGACGTGAACCGCCTGATCGTCGCGTTCCTCGGAGACTGACGATGACCGCCGCGCTCGAACGACCCAGCCTCACGGCGCTCGGCCAGCCCGGCGCGAGAAGTCGCGACAAGCTCGCGCGCATTCCGGTGCGCGTCGAGCCCGCGGCCGGCGCGGCGCTGCCGAAGCCGCCGTGGCTGCGCGCACGGCCGATGATGAGCGCGGCGGTGGCCGACATGGCCGCCGTGCTGCGCGAGCATCGGCTGCATTCCGTCTGCGAGGAGGCGATGTGTCCGAACATCGGCGAATGCTTCGCGCAGCGCACCGCGACCTTCATGATCATGGGCGGGCTGTGTACGCGGCGTTGCCCGTTCTGCGATGTCGCGCACGGCCGCCCCGAGCCGCTCGATCCCGACGAGCCCGAGCGGCTGGCCGACGCGGCGGCGCTCGGATTGCGCTACGTCGTGATCACGTCGGTCGACCGCGACGACCTGCGCGACGGCGGCGCCGCGCATTTCGCCGCGTGCATCGCGGCGGTGCGCGCGAGCGTGCCGGGTATCGGTGTCGAGGTGCTGACGCCGGACTTCCGCGGCCGCGCGGCGCGTGCGCTCGACGCGCTGTCGTCGGCGTGGCCCGATGTGTTCAACCACAACATCGAGACGGTGCCGTCGCTGTATCGCGCGGCGCGGCCGGGCGCCGACTATCGCGGCTCGCTCGAACTGCTCGCGCAGGCGAAGGCCGCGCGGCCGACGCTCGTGACGAAATCGGGCTTGATGCTCGGGCTCGGCGAGCGCGACGACGAGGTGCGGGACACGCTGCGCGACCTGCGCGCGCACGAGGTCGACGTGCTGACGCTCGGCCAGTATCTGGCGCCGTCGGAACACCATTTGCCGGTGCGGCGCTACGTGAGCCCCGAGGCCTTCGCCGCATGGCACGACGAGGCGTTCGCGCTCGGTTTCAGGGAAGTGGTCGCCGGCCCGCTCGTGCGCTCGTCATATCACGCGGCCGACGTGCTGGAGAGCGCGTAGCGCGCCGCGCGTCAGGCCGCGGCGGCGTGCGCGCGACTGATGCGGCGCAGGTACAGCACGAGCCCCGCGCCCGCGAGCATCAGGCTGACCGTGTTCGCGAACCAGAAGCCGCGCGCGCCGGTCAGCCACGCGGGCGCGATCCCGCCCACGTCGAAGCCGAGCACGTAGCCGCCGCTGAGTCCGACGCCCCACAGCGCGACCGCGTAGATCACGGTCGGCACGACCGCCACCTTGTACGCGCGCAGCACGAACGCCGACGTGACCTGCAGCGCATCGAACACGTGGTAGCACGCGACGATCGCGACGAGCGGCATCGCGGCCACGGCGACGGCCGGGTTCGGCGTATAGCCGCCGATGATCAGCGGGCGCAGCGCGAACACGAGCACGCCGTAGGCGGCCGCCACCCCGCACGCGAAGATCACGCTGTGCCGGCCGAGCAGCCGGGCTTCCTCGGCGCGTCCCGCGCCGAGCGCGCGCGCGACCAGCGTCGACGCCGCTACGCCGATCGATAGCGGCGTCATGTACAGCACCGCGCCGATGTTGCCGGCGATCTGGTGGCCGGCGAGCGTCGTCGTGCCGAACTGCGCGATGAACAGCGCCATGCACGTGTACGACGTGACCTCGATCAGGTACGACAGGCCCATCGGCACGCCGAGCTTCAGGATCGCCTTCTGGCGCGCCCAGACGGGCCAGCAGAAGCGCGAGAAGATCGCGAGCGGTGCGAACACGTCGAGCTTCGCGAGCAGCGTGTAGCCGATCAGCGCGAGCGCCCAGTTGATCAGCGTGCTGGCCAGCCCGCAGCCGGGGCCGCCGAGCGCCGGTACGCCGAAGCCGCCGAAGATGAACCACACGTTCAGCGGAAACTTGAGCAGCAGCGCGCCGATCTGGAGGATCATCGCAAGCCGCGGCTTGCCGGCCGCGTTGGTCAGCGCGTTGTAGATGCGGAATACGAGGCTGGCGGGCAGCCCGTACGACAGGATGCGCAGGTAGTCGACGGTGCGGTCGTGCAGCGCGGCGGGCGCATGCGCGACGCGCAGCAGCGGCTCGGGAAAATGCAGCAGCAGGAAGCCCGGAATCGAGAGCAGCAGCGCGAGCCACAGCGCCTGGCGCACTTCCTCGCCGATCTCGGCATAGCGCCGCGCGCCGTACAGTTGCCCGGTGATCGGCTGCAGCGCGGACAGGATGCCCGTCAGGCCGATGTAGATCGATACGTAGATCGACGAGCCGAGCCCGAGCGCGGCGAGATCGACGGCCGAGTAGCGGCCGACCATCGCGGTGTCGATCACGCCGAACGCGATGATCGCGAGCTGGCCGACCAGCACCGGCCACGCGAGACCGACGATCCGGCGGATGTCGCCGAACATCGTCAATCGGCCGCCTGGCGGCGCGGCGGACGCCGCTTGACGGGCGTCTTCGGCCGTTCGATGCGCTCGTACAGGCGGAAGCGCTCGTCGCGGTCGGCGACGCGGCGGCCTTCCCAGACGAGACGCCACACGTATTGCGACATCGCGCTCGGCTCGCCGAAGTCGGCGCGGTCCTGACGCAGGATCACGTCGCAGTCGCCGGAGAAATCGAAGCGCATGTTACCGAAATACGCGAAGGTCGCGATCTGCGCATCGCCGAGCCGCACCGGCGAAATGCACTCGTAGTCGGACGGCAGGTGCACGGCGATCTGTTGCGCGACGTCGCGATAGGTCCGGCCGTAGTTGACGATCGGCAGCCACAGCGTCATCAGCAGCACCCACATCAGCGTGGTGCCCGCGCTCGACAGCACGACGCTGCGCCACAGCACCTTCGGCTGTCGCGACACGCGCCAGCGCGCGAGGAAGCACCAGCACACGGTGACGATCACCGCGCAGATGAACGACAGGATCTTGAAATGCGGCTCGTAGCCGGGCACGAGGCGCGCGAGGTTGCGCGCGAGCGGATGCGGGAAGCCGGTGAGCGACGCGAGCCAGACGAGCCACACGAAGGTGCCGAGGATCGTGAAGCTCAGCACCGCGAACCAGTCGATCGCGTTGATCGCGCCGCGCTTGAGGGTCGGCAGCGCGAACGTCGCGAGCACCGCGAGCGGCGGCAGCAGCAGCATGTACATGCGGTTCGACTGCTGGCTTTGCAGGATCACGAGCGCGACGAGCGGCACGGCGACCGACAGCGGAATCGCGATGTGCGCGCGGCGACGCATGCCGGCCCAGCTCCACCACGCCCAGATCGCGAGCGGCCACGCAGGCCACGTGAACAGCGGCAGGTTCTTCGCCGCATAGCCGAGCACGGCCGTCGGCGGGCCCGAAAAGCGCATCAGGCTGCCGTGGATCCACTGGTTGAAGAACCACGCGGCGTCGTCGGGCGCCGCGACGAAGGCGGCGAGCGGCCACAGCGCGAAGATCGCGGCCGCGAGCGGCACGCCGACCAGCGGCAGGCGCAGGTTGCGCATCTCGGGCGTGACGAGCCACAGCGCGGCCGTTCCCGCGAGCAGCGCGACGACCAGCACCGGGTTGCCGGACAGCGCAACGAGGCCGATCGAGAGGCCCCACCACAGTGCGCCTTGCAGCGGCTTGTCGATGCCGCGCACGATCCCGTACACGAGCATCGCGATCCACGCGAACTGCGCGAGCTGCGGCGTCGTTTCGTGCCCGCGTTCCGCGAGGCCGAAGCAGGCGACGAGCACCAGCAGCGCGCCGTCCGCGAGGGTGCGGCCGTAGTCGCGCGGCTCGGGTTCGCCGCCGAATGCGTATTTGAACGGTTGAACCTCGGCGCGCCGGCCGAGCAGGTAGGCCGCGTACCAGACGAATGCGCACGCGACGCAGAACAGCACGCCGGTATCGACGCGCGACGCGTTGCTCGCGTCGACCCACGGGCCGAGGCCGCGGATCGACAGCGCACCGAGCCAGTAGCCGAGCGGCCCGTCGGTCGTGATGAACTTGCCGACCAGGTTCGGCAGCAGCCAGTCGTGCCAGCCGCCCTTGGCCATCGTCCACATCACGCCGAAGCCCGCCGCGTCCTCGTTTTTCCACGGGTCGCGGCCGAACAGGCCGAACGCCGCGTAGACGAAGCAGAGCGTGAGCAGCAGCCAGCGTGGCAGCGCACGCGTGGCGGAGGCGGTGAGACGGACGACAGGCTTCATGCAGATGAGCGATTTGTTATGGGCGGGCGGCCGGCGCGGTGGCGCGCGGTCGAGCCGGTTTCGAGCATCCGGCATTGTAGTCGCGCCCGCTGTTGTGCGTCAGGTCGTTTCCCGGGCGCCGGGCGGCGTCTTTCCGGGCGAGCAGAGACAAAAAAGGGCAGCCTGGGCTGCCCTTTCGTGCGGTACCGGTGCGTAGCAACCACCGGAACGGTGCAAAGCTTACTTTGCTGCAGCCTTGCCGTTGGCGCGTGCGCCGAACTTGTTCTTGAACTTCTCGACACGGCCTGCCGTGTCCATGATCTTTTGCTGACCCGTGTAGAACGAGTGCGATTCCGACGACACTTCGATCTTGGCGAGCGGGTAGGTCTTGCCTTCGTGTTCGATGGTTTCACGCGTCTGGATCGTCGAGCGCGTGATGAACTTGAAGCCGTTCGACATGTCTTGGAAGACGACTTCGCGGTAGTCCGGGTGAATGCCAGGTTTCATGATTTTCCTTGGTGATAGCGGTAGCCAACCCGCCGCTTGCCGTGTCGAGCCGCCCCGATGGGAGCGATTCGGCCGACGCCAAGCCCGGCGCGAGCCACTTGCCTAAGGTCGAAAAACGGTGATTATGCCAGAAAATCAGACGGTTGACGAATAATTTTCACGGTGCGTCGAGGGCCCCGGTGCCGGCCGGATCTTGCCGGTAGTAGCGCGCCAGCAGCCGGTACAGCTCCGGAAATTCGGATTCGAACGCTTTCGGCCGGACGAACAGCGCCTCGCTGCACACCGCGAAGAATTCCGACGGGTGATCGGCTGCATAGGGATCGATCAGCGAGTCCCGCTCGAAGCGCGCCCATGCGCGATCCGGCACCGCGTCGACGCGTGCGCAGAACTGGTCGTACGCATGTTCGAACACGTCGGCCCACGCCTGCGCGTCGAGGTGCGGCGCATGCCAGCGGCGAAACAGGGGCGGATAGCCGTCGGCCGCGCCGTTGACCATGTCGATCTTGTGCGCGAACTCGTGGATCACGACGTTGTACGCGTCCCGGCCGTCCGTCATCTGCGCGTCTTCCCACGACAGGATCACGGGGCCGCCTTCCCATGCCTCGCCGCTCGCATCCTGCTCGACTTCGTGGACGACGCCGTCCTCGTCCTGCACCGTCTTGCGGATCACGAATTCGCCCGGATACACGACGACGCCCACCCAGCCGTCGTACAGCGACAAATCGAGATTCAGCACGGGCAGGCAGGCCTGCGCGGCGATCGCGACGATCATCGCGTCGGTCAGTTCGAGCCCGTGCGCGGTCGAAAACGATTTTTTCGCGACGAACAGGCTCGTCAGCTCGCGCAGCCGGCCGAGCGCGTCGGGCGGCAGGGTGGCGAGGAACGGCAGGCGCTCGACGGTTTCCTGCCACAGCGCGTCGGGAACCGGATGGCTGCGCAGCGCGCGGTCGCGGCGGCGGTCGTCGAACCAGCGGGTCAGTTTCGAAAGCATGGAGGCGGCGGACGAAAATCCAAAGCCTGTCTTTTAACTCAATCGATCTGTTTTTGCCATGCCGCGAAGAGGCCGCCGACGAGCGCCACGCCCGCGAGGAAGTAAAAACCGTCGAGCGACGCGAGGAACGACGCCTGTTGCGCGACCATCCGCGCGATCGACGCGATCGCGAGGCCGTGCGCGTCGTTCAGCGCGTGGCCGGCGGCCGCATAGCTGCGCGTCAGTGCATCGACGGTCTGCTGGAACAGCGGGTCGAACACGCTCGCGCGCTCGACGAGCCGCGTCTGGTGCACGGCCACGCGGTGCTGCTCGACGATGATCACCGACGACGTCGCGAACGAGATCGTCAGTTGCCGCACGATGTTCTTCAGCCGGTAGCCGTGCGTGTATTCGTCGATCGCGAAGATCCGGAACGTGAGGTTCGCGACCGGCAGCACGATGAAGAGCAGCAGCAGCCCGCGCAGCAGCAACGGGACGATCAGCGCGGCTTCGCCGACCTGCGGCGTCATCCGGGTCATCCACACTGCGGCCGTGACGGCGATCGCGAACCCCGGCACGACGAACCACTTCTTGTGCGCGACGAATTTCGCGTAGCGCAGGTAGGCGAACAGCGCGGTGGCCGAGATCAGCGACATCGTGCCGACCAGGCGCCCGGCATTCTCGACCGGATAGCCGAGCCCGCCCTCGAGAAGCCGCGCCGTCAGGTAACTGAAGCCCGTCGTCTCGTAGTAATAGAACATGTAGAGCAGCAGCCCGACCTGGAACGTCCGCTCGCGGAACGCATGCAGCCGCACGAGCGGCGTCGGATGGTGCCACTGGTGATACGCGAACCACGCGAGCGCGCCGAGCCCGGCGAACGTCAACACGATCAGCATCGGCGAGCCGCTGTAGAGCTGGTAATGCACCTGCTGCAGCACGATCTGCAGCGCCCCTTGCGCGAGCGCGAACACGACGTACGGCCAGAAATGTCCGGAACCGCGTTCGTCGTCCGGCGTGCGGCCGGAATCGGGCAGCGTGAGCAACGCGAGGATCGCGAACGCGATGCCGGCCGGCGCCGTGCACGCGAACAGTGCGCGCCACGTCGAATGCGCGACCAGCAGCCCGCCGACGATCGGCGCGAGCGCGCTGCCGAGCAGGATCATGATCAGGAACGCGCGCGTTGCGGGCGGTCGCTCCTGCGGCTTGAAGCTGATCTGGATCAGGATCCGGCACGCGCCCATCATCGGGCCGATGAAATAGCCCTGGAAGCCGCGCGCGAACGCGAGCTCCAGCGACGTGTCGGCCAGCGCCGCCGCGATCGCGCCGAACGAGAACATCAGCATGCAGCCCGCGACGTAGCGGCGATGGCCGAGCCGGTCGACCCACCATTGCTGCTGCAGGATGCCGAGCACGGCTGTGACCGCGTAGGCGCTCGACGACCACACCAGTTCGTCGGGCGACGCGTTGATGCCACCCGCGATGTAGCTCGCGAAGAACGAGAAGACGGCGTTGTCGAAGTAGTCGATGCCGGTGACGAGCGCGAGTGCCCACGGGAACAGGTCCCCGCGCAGGTTCGCGCGGCTCCATAGCGGCGGCCGGCCCGGCACCGCGTTCATTCGCGGTCCTTGCGGGCGCGCCGCGCGCCGGCTTCGGCCCGCCGCTGCGCGATCAGTTCATCGGCGTTTTCGCCGGCGAGGCGCCGCTCGACGTAGTCGATGTCGTGCTGCAACTCCTTGCGCAGCGCGACGGCTTCCTTCAACTCGCGCTGGACGGCGGCGATCCGCCGGTCGAGCGTATCGATCTGCTCGGCGAGGCCGGTGCGGATGTCGCGCAGCGAGGCATCCGAATAGCGGCGCCGGCCGTCGCCCGTTTCTTCCAGCGGACGCTTCAGCATTTCGGTGATGCCGTGCAGCGAGAAGCCGAGCGCGCGCAGCCGCAGGATGCGCGCGAAGCGTTCGAGGTCGGCTTCGTCGTAGAGGCGGTAGCGGCCTTCGCTGCGCGATGGCGTGACGAGCCCGCGCTCTTCGTAATATTTGAGCGTGCGCGGTGTGACGCCGAGTCGCGACGCGGCGTCGCTGACGGTCAGGAGCGGGGTGGCGGCATCGTTCGGCATCGGGTGCGGGGAATTCGAAGGGACAATGACGCGATTATAGATCAACCTGTACGTTCACGTTCAGGTTGGGATCGAAAAACGGCCGCCGGGCAGGGTGCACGGGCGGCCGTGTTGCGGAGCGGGGGCGATCAGCCGCCGCGGCGCATCAGGTCGAAGAACTCGGAGTTGCTCTTCGTCTGGCGGATCTTGTCGAGCAGGAATTCCATCGCCTCGACCTCGTCCATGTCGTGGATGAACTTGCGCAGCACCCAGATCTTCTGAAGGATCTCGGGCTTGATCAGCATTTCCTCGCGACGCGTGCCCGACTTGTTCAGGTTGATCGACGGATACACGCGCTTTTCCGCGAGACGGCGCTCGAGGTGCACTTCCATGTTGCCGGTGCCCTTGAACTCTTCGTAGATCACGTCGTCCATGCGGCTGCCGGTTTCGATCAGCGCGGTGCCGATGATCGTCAGCGAGCCGCCTTCCTCGATGTTGCGCGCCGCACCGAAGAAGCGCTTCGGACGCTGCAGCGCGTTCGCGTCGACACCGCCCGTCAGCACCTTGCCCGATGCCGGGATCACGGTGTTGTACGCACGCGCGAGACGCGTGATCGAGTCGAGCAGAATCACGACGTCGTGCTTCATTTCGACGAGGCGCTTGGCCTTCTCGATCACCATTTCGGCGACCTGGACGTGGCGCGTGGCCGGTTCGTCGAACGTCGACGCGATCACTTCGCCGGCGACCGAGCGCTGCATTTCGGTCACTTCTTCCGGGCGCTCGTCGATAAGCAGCACGAACAGGATCACGTCCGGGTGGTTCTGCTTGATCGCGTGCGCGATGTGCTGGAGCATCACGGTCTTGCCCGACTTCGGCGACGCGACGAGCAGGCCGCGCTGGCCCTTGCCGATCGGCGCGATCATGTCGATGATGCGGCCCGTGACGTTTTCCTCGCCGCGCATTTCGCGTTCGAGCGACAGCGGCTTGTTCGGGTGCAGCGGCGTGAGGTTCTCGAACATGATCTTGTGTTTCGAGGCCTCGGGCGGCTGCCCGTTGACTTTGTCGACCTTCACCAGCGCGAAGTAGCGCTCGCCGTCCTTCGGCGTGCGGACTTCACCTTCGATGGTGTCGCCGGTGTGCAGGTTGAAGCGGCGGATCTGCGACGGGCTGATATAGATGTCGTCGGTGCTCGCGAGGTACGACATTTCCGGCGAGCGCAGGAAGCCGAAGCCGTCCGGCAGCACTTCGAGCGTACCGTCGCCGAAGATCGTCTCTCCCGTCTTGGCGCGCTTTTTGAGAATGGCAAACATCAACTCCTGCTTGCGCAGGCGGTTCGCGTTTTCGATCTCCAGGCCATTGGCCATTTCGATCAGTTCGGAGACGTGCAGAGACTTGAGCTCGGATAAATGCATACGGAGAACCCGCCAGGGAGGAGATGCGACGAAAGAAATAAGGGAGGAGGGCGAGCGGAAGCGCTCAGAGACTTAAATGCGTCTTGTCGACGTTTTTTAATTCTAGCATAGCCCGATTCGCGCTTGAGCGAGCGATCGGCGGCGTGACGGCGGACGTGTTGCCGACTGACAACACGTCCGCGGAACTGCCGGTATTACAGGTGGCTGTCCAGGAATGCGGTGAGCTGCGACTTCGACAGCGCGCCGACCTTCTGCGCGGCGGCCGCGCCGTTCTTGAACAGGATCAGCGTCGGGATGCCGCGCACGCCGAATTTCGCGGGCGTGGCCTGGTTGTCGTCGACGTTGATCTTCGCGATCTGCAGCTTGTCGCCGTAGTCCTTCGCGACTTCGTCGAGGATCGGGGCGATCATCTTGCACGGGCCGCACCATTCGGCCCAGAAATCGACGAGTACGGGCTTGTCGGACTTGACGACGTCCTGTTCGAACGATGCGTCGCTGATGTGTTTGATCTGTTCGCTCATTGGGTCAATACCTCTTACGGTTCGGGGACTGCCTGCTTGCGCGTTGCGGCGTACCGGCCGCCGTAGGCTGCCGGCCGCTGCGGCAGGTCACTCCGCCTTTCCGGAAAGGAGGGGCGTAAGCGCTGCATGCCGCGGCTCGCGGGTCGTTCGGGCGTCATATTAGCCTAAATTGCTATCTGCTGCGGGCGGCGATAGTAGCCGCTACGCGAGTAGGGGTACGACGCGACGTTCGACCGTCGTGCCACGCAGATGGAGGCCGGTCCGCCAATTGCAAGGGTTGGGCCGCATTCAGCCCGTGCGAAGGGGCGACGCGCCGGTTTGCCCGGCGATATTCGCATTGATGCGAACAAACGGTCGCATTCATCCGGAAGCGGTGATAGAATATGCCGTGACGGGCCTCCTCGCATGGTGGGGCGGTGAACCTGGTCAGGTCGGGAACGAAGCAGCCACAATCGTTTTCCGCCAGTGCCGAGGGTTGGGCTCGTCACCTTCCTTCTCGCCCCGTTCGCAGGGCGTTTTTTATTTCTGCGTCACACTCCGTTCGACCTGCCTCTTGCCCGTCTTCCGCACCGTTTCGCGTGTCGGCGCGACGCAGCGTTACTGATACAATTTCCCGATGACCTATCAAGTTCTCGCACGCAAGTGGCGTCCGAAGGATTTCGCTTCGCTCGTCGGCCAGGAGCACGTCGTCAGGGCGCTCACGCACGCGCTCGACGGCGGGCGTCTCCATCACGCCTATCTGTTTACCGGAACCCGCGGTGTCGGCAAGACGACGCTGTCGCGGATCTTCGCGAAGGCGCTCAACTGTGAAACCGGCGTCACGTCGCAGCCGTGCGGCGTGTGTCGCGCCTGTCGCGAGATCGACGAGGGCCGTTTCGTCGATTACGTCGAGATGGACGCGGCGAGCAACCGCGGCGTCGATGAAATGGCCGCGCTGCTCGAGCGCGCGGTGTACGCGCCCGTCGATGCGCGCTTCAAGGTCTACATGATCGACGAAGTGCACATGCTGACGAATCACGCGTTCAACGCGATGCTGAAGACGCTCGAAGAGCCGCCGCCGCACGTCAAGTTCATCCTCGCGACGACCGATCCGCAGAAAATCCCCGTGACCGTGCTGTCGCGCTGCCTGCAGTTCAACCTGAAGCAGATGCCGGCCGGGCACATCGTGTCGCATCTCGAGCGGATCCTCGGCGAAGAGCAGATCACGTTCGAGCCGCAGGCGCTGCGCCTGCTCGCGCGCGCCGCGCAGGGCAGCATGCGCGACGCGCTGTCCCTGACCGATCAGGCGATCGCCTATTCGGCGAACGAGGTGACCGAGTCGGCGGTGTCGGGCATGCTCGGCGCGCTCGACCAGACATACATGGTGCGCCTGCTCGACGCGCTCGCGGCGGCCAATGGCCCGGAAATCCTCGCGATTGCCGACGAGATGTCGCTGCGCAGCCTGTCGTTCTCGACCGCGCTGCAGGATCTCGCGAGCCTGCTGCACCGGATCGCCTGGGCACAGTTCGCGCCAGGCTCGGTGCTCGACGAATGGCCGGAAGCGGCCGACCTGCGTCGTTTTGCGGAGACGCTGAGCCCCGAGCAGGTGCAATTGTTCTATCAGATCGCGACGGTCGGGCGCGCCGAGCTCGGCCTGGCGCCCGACGAGTACGCTGGTTTCACGATGACGCTGCTGCGGATGCTCGCGTTCGAGCCGGCCGCTGGCGCCAGCAGCGCGCCGGGCGGCCAGCCGTCCGTGCCGCCGCGTGCCGCGCCGGCCCCGCGTGCTGCCGCGGCGCCGACCGCTGCCGCGGCGAAGCCGGTGTCGGCCACGCCCACCGGCGCAGCGCGTCCGCAAGCTGCGGCGCCGGCTGCACCGGTTGCGCCAGTCGCCCGTTCGGCGCCCGCGCAGTCAAGCGATGAAGCCGAACGGCCGGCCGCCAAGCCGCCTGCCGCCCAGTCACCGGCAGAGGCCGCAGCCCCGGTACCGGCAGCGGCCGACGCACAAGCGATCGAGCTGCCGCAGCCGGAAACGAAGGCGGCGCCCGCTGGCGACGTGCCGCCTCCCGCCCGGAAGGAACCCGAGCCGCCTGCCGTTGCCGCCGTGCAGCGAAACGACGAACCGGCTCCGCAGGCCGAACCGGCGCCGCGCGCCGCGTCGCCCGAGCCGGCCGCCGTGCGTCCGTCGGCGCGCGCAGGCGGTGCCGCCGCCGCGCTCGACGTGCTGCGCAATGCAGGGATGCGCGTGTCGTCGGACCGCGGCGGGCGCGCAGGCGCGGCAGCCAAACCGGCGGCCCAGCCGGCCGCCGAGAAGCCGGCCGCGCCGCGTCCGGCCGTCCAGGTGCCGACGCCGCGTACCGCTGCCCGCGCGCCGCAAGCAGCCGAGTCGCGCCAGCCGTCGCCGCCGTGGGAGGACATTCCGCCCGACGACTACGTGCCGCTCAGCGCCGACGAAATGTTCGGCGGTTCCGACGACGGCTTCGTGCCGGTGTTCGACAGCGGTCCCGACGATGTGCGTGTGACGCCGAAGCCGGCGGAAACCCGTCCGGCCGCGCCGATCGACACGCGGCCGCTGCCGCCCGCGATCGCGCTCGATCCGATCGGCTTCGACGGCGAATGGCCGGCGCTCGCCGCACGGCTGCCGCTGAAGGGTGTCGCGTACCAGCTCGCGTTCAACAGCGAGCTGACGGCCGTCGATGCGGGCACATTGAAACTGTCCGTGCCGGTGCCGCAGTATGCGGACGCCGCGCAGGTGACGAAGCTGAAGGCCGCACTGGCCGATGCGCTCGGCAAGCCGGTCGAGGTGAGCGTCGAGGTCGGGCCCGCACGGCGCACCGCGGCGGCGCTCGATGCGGCCGCGCGCGCGGCGCGGCAGCGCGAAGCCGAGCAGGAGATTCACGGCGATCCGTTCGTCCAGCAGCTCGTGCGCGAGTTCGGTGCGCGCATCGTCGAGGGGTCGGTGCGTCCGCTCGCCGATTCGGCGCCGGACGGCGTGCCGCCCACACTCCATTGAACTGACCGCCCCGCGACAGGCACAATCACGCCCCGCACACATTGGCCGGCACGCGCCGCGTGCCGGTTTTCACACGATCAAGAAGGAGTATTCCCATGTTGAAAGGCAACCTCGCCGGACTGATGAAGCAAGCGCAGCAAATGCAGGAAAACATGAAGAAGATGCAGGAGCAGCTTGCGCTCATCGAAGTCGAAGGGCAGTCGGGCGCCGGCCTCGTGAAGGTGACGATGACGTGCCGCAACGAAGTGCGCCGCGTGTCGATCGACCCGAGCCTGCTCGCGGACGACAAGGACATGCTCGAGGATCTCGTCGCCGCTGCATTCAACGACGCGGTACGCAAGGCCGAAGCCACGTCGCAGGAAAAGATGAGCGGCATGACGTCGGGCCTGCCGCTGCCCCCGGGCTTCAAGCTGCCGTTCTGAGCGCGGCGTCCTTGCCACTCTTTGCCGCCGTATGAAACAGCCGTCCGCCCTGTCCGCTCTCGTCGAAGCGTTGCGCGTGCTGCCCGGTGTCGGGCCGAAATCCGCGCAGCGCATGGCGGTTCACCTGATGCAGCACGATCGCGAGGGCGCGGAGCGGCTCGGCCGGTCGCTGCTATTCGCGACCGAACACCTGCAGCACTGCGAGAAGTGCAACACGTTCACCGAAGCGCAGATCTGCGAGGTCTGCAGCGACGAGGAGCGTGATCCGACGCTGCTGTGCGTCGTCGAGACGCCTGCCGACCAGATCATGCTCGAGCAGACGATGACCTACCGCGGGCTGTATTTCGTGCTGATGGGCCGACTGAGCCCGCTCGACGGAATCGGTCCGAAGGAAATCCATTTCGACCGCCTCGTGCGGCGCGCGTCGGACGGCGTCGTCAAGGAGGTCGTGCTCGCGACCAACTTCACGAACGAAGGCGAAGCCACCGCCCACTACCTCGGCCAGACGCTCAAGGCGCGCGGGCTGGCGGTCACGCGCCTCGCGCGCGGCGTGCCGGTGGGCGGCGAGCTCGAGTACGTCGACGCGGGCACCATCGCTCGCGCGATGCTCGACCGCCGCACGATGTAAGCCGGGCGCCGCCTGCCGGCGGCGCCGTTCCTCATGCCAGGGAGACACATGAGCACCAGCCAGGGCCCGCTCGCGGGCGTCAAAGTGCTCGAATTCGGAACGCTGATCGCGGGGCCGTTCGCGTCGCGGCTGTTCGCCGAATTCGGCGCGGAAGTGATCAAGATCGAGGATCCGAACGGCGGCGACCCGCTGCGCAAGTGGCGCAAGCTCCACCCGGAGCAGGGCGGCACGTCGCTGTGGTGGTCGGTACAGGCGCGCAACAAGAAATCGGTCACGCTGAACCTGAAAGCCGACGCCGGCAAGGCGATCGCGCGGCAGCTCGCGAGCGAGGCCGACATCGTGATCGAGAACTTCCGCCCGGGCCTGCTCGAAAAGCTCGGGCTCGGCTACGACGTGCTGTCGGCCGACAATCCGGGCCTCGTGATGGTGCGCCTGTCCGGCTACGGGCAGACGGGCCCGTACCGCGACCGGCCCGGCTTCGGCGCGATCGCCGAATCGATGGGCGGGCTGCGCCACATCACCGGCTATCCGGATCTGCCGCCGCCGCGCATCGGCATCTCGATCGGCGATTCGATCGCGGCGCTGCACGGCGTGATCGGCGCGCTGATGGCGCTCCATCACCGCAAGGTCAACGGCGGCGCGGGGCAGGTGGTCGACGTTGCACTGTATGAAGCGGTGTTCAACATGATGGAAAGCGTGGTGCCCGAGTACGGCGTGTACGGGATGGTGCGCGAGCGCACCGGCGCGTCGCTGCCGGGCATCGTGCCGTCGAATACGTACGCATGCCGCGACGGCAGCATCGTGATCGGCGGCAACAGCGATCCGATCTTCAAGCGGCTGATGAAGGCGATCGAGCGCGACGACCTCGCCGACGATCCCGCGCTCGCGCAAAACGACGGACGCGTGCCGCGCACGCAGGAAATCGACGACGCGATCGCCGCGTGGCTCGCGCCGCGCACGATCGACGAGGCGCTCGTCGTGCTCAATGCGGCCGACGTGCCGGCCGGGCGCATCTACAGCGCGGCCGACATGTTCACCGATCCGCAGTTCGTCGCGCGCCAGATGATCCAGCGTTTCAAGCTGGCCGACGGCACCGACATTCCGCTGCCGAACATCACGCCGAAGCTGTCGGACACGCCGGGCGAAACGCGCTGGCTCGGGCCCGAGCTCGGCGAGCATACCGACGAGGTGTTGCGCGGCCTCGGCTACGACGCATCGGCGATTGCCGCGCTGCGCGAGGCGGGCGCGATCTGAGTGCTGCAAGGCCTGCGCGCTTCGCGCCGGCCCTCCCGACGAAGGTTTCCCCAAGGCGATTTTCTCTGGGCGGAAAACCCCGTCGGCCCGGTGTTTTCCCCAGCGCGCGGAACGCCGCCGCGTCGTGCGGCGGCGCACCGCGTGTCCATGCGTATACCCGCCCGTCCGCGGTGGCCGGACTGTCGCTCTCGCGCCATCTTTCCTCGGTTACAATCGCCGGATGCGAATCCTACTCAGCAACGACGACGGCTATCTCGCCCCCGGTCTCGCCGCGCTCAGCGAAGCGCTGCAGCCGCTGGCCGAGCTTACGGTGATCGCGCCCGAGCAGAACTGCAGCGGCGCGTCGAATTCCCTCACGTTGTCGCGGCCGCTGTCGGTGCAGCGGGCGGCGGGTACGGGTTTCTTCTACGTGAACGGCACGCCGACCGATTCGGTGCACGTCGCGCTGACGGGGATGGCCGACGCGAAGCCGGACATCGTCGTGTCCGGCATCAACAACGGTCAGAACATGGGCGAGGACACGCTCTATTCGGGGACAGTTGCGGCCGCCACCGAAGGCATCATGTTCGGTGTGCCGGCCATCGCGTTCTCGCTGGTCGACAAGGGCTGGGCCCGTCTGGCCGACGCCGCGCGCGTCGCCGCGGAAATCGTCGCGCACTACCTCGCGCATCCGCTGCCGGGCAACCCGCTGCTGAACGTCAATATTCCGAACCTGCCGTACGACGAACTGAAGGGCTGGAAGGTCACGCGCCTCGGCAAGCGTCATCCGTCGCAGCCGGTGATTCGCCAGACCGACCCGCGCGGCGAGCCGATCTACTGGATCGGTGCCGCGGGCGAGGCGCTGGACGCCAGCGACGGCACCGATTTCCACGCCGTTGCAAACGGTTTCGTCTCGATCACACCGCTGCAACTCGATCTCACGCATACGCAGATGCTGCCCGCGACGCGCGAATGGGCGCGCGCCGGAGGGCGGGCTTCATGAGCGGCGAGCGCGCGAAGCGGTTCCCGCTCGCGCTCGAAGATCTCAAGCGAGCGCCACGCAAGTCGGAAGGTCGGCCCGGTGAACGCCAGGCGGCGGGGGCGGTGCCGAAGGCCGCCGACAAACCCGCGGCCGTGCTGAAGCCGGTTGCCGTGAAGCCGGCCGCCGTGCGGGCGCCGCTGCCGGGTATCGCCGCCGCGAAGCCGGCGACCGCACCGAAGCCCACCGCGCTGAAGCCTGCGCTGCCGAAGCCGGCCGCGCCGAGCATCGCGCCGGCCGGCGCGTTCGCCCTCACGTCGGAACGTGTGCGCGAGCGGATGGTCGAACGCCTGCGCGCGAACGGCGTGACCGATGCGCGCGTGCTGGACGCGATGGCCGCGGTGCCGCGCCACCTGTTCGTGGATCCGGGGCTCGCGACGCAGGCCTACGAGGATTCGGCATTGCCGATCGGCCACCAGCAGACCATTTCAAAGCCGTCGGTCGTCGCGCGCATGATCGAGCTCGCGATGGCCGGCCGCACCCTCGAGCGCGTGCTCGAGATCGGCACGGGTTGCGGCTATCAGGCCGCCGTGCTGAGTCACGTGGCACGCGACGTGTATTCGATTGAACGCATCAAGCCGCTCTACGAGCGCGCCAAGCTGAACCTGCGGCCGCTGCGCGTGCCGAACATCCGACTGCACTACGGCGACGGGCGTGTCGGCCTGCCGTCCGCGGCCCCGTTCGACGCGATCGTGATCGCGGCGGCGGGGCTCGACGTGCCGCAGGCGCTGCTCGAGCAGCTCGCGATCGGCGGGCGGCTCGTCGCGCCGGTCGGCGCGCAGAGCGGGCAGCACCAGGTGCTCACGCTCGTCGAGCGCGTCGCGCACGCGCAATGGCGAGAGTCCCGGCTTGATCGCGTTTTCTTTGTCCCTTTAAAATCCGGAGTGATTTGAAACCGATGAGTATGTTGCGCGCGATGCAAAACAACCGATCCAGGGAACCGCTCACGTTCGCCCAGCGCGCGATCTGTGTGGCTGCGTTCTCCACGCTACTGGCCGCCTGTGCGACGCGGCTCGACAACGCGCCCGTCGTCGACCGCTCCGGGTCGCTCGGCACGACCGCCGCCGCGCAACCCGCGGTGCCGCTCGGTCCGCCGCCGCCGGGCTTCTATCGTGTGAAGCCGGGTGACACGCTGTACCGGATTGCGCTCGAGAACGGCCAGAACTATCGCGACATCGCGACGTGGAACAATCTGGCGAACCCGAACCAGATCGAAGTCGACCAGTTGCTGCGCGTGGCGCCGCCGGGCGGCGCTGCAGTGGCGGGCACGCCGGCCGCCGCGCCGATCGTCGGTGGTGCGGTCGCGACCGCGCCGCTGAGCAGCGGTCCGGCCGCGCCGGCCGCCGGCACGTCGTCCGCGCTCGCCGCCACGCCGCCGGCCGCGGCGACCGGATCGAGCGATACGGCGGCGGCGCCGAGCGGCCCCGTGACGTTCGCGTGGCCCGCGCGCGGCCCCGTGCTGAACGGGTTCGACGATGCGAAGAACAAAGGTGTCAATATCGGCGGGACGGCCGGCGAGGCCGTGAAGGCGGCGGCGGACGGCCGCGTCGTTTACTCCGGCAACGGTCTGCGTGGTTACGGCAACCTCATTATCATCAAACACGATGCAACTTACCTCACGGCGTATGCACACAATCGCGCTTTGATGGTAAAAGAGGGGGACGCGGTAACGAAGGGGCAGAAGATCGCCGAGATGGGTAACAGCGATGCCGACCGCGTGATGCTGCATTTCGAGGTTCGCCGGCAGGGTAAGCCTGTCGATCCGCTGAAGTATTTGCCGCCTCAATAACCGAGACGACCATGCCGAAATCGAAGCGCCACGAGCCGCAAGCCGAGTCTGAGAAGATCAGTCGTGCCACGCAAGCATCGGTGGGGCGAGTGGGTGCTTCGACGGACGACGAAGAGGATGTCGCGGAAAACGAACGTGATCTCGAGGCACGCGACGCCGACGCGGACGGTGGCGACGACGAGCGCGAAGGCCGCCAGGAAGCCGCGCCCGACGTCGACGATTTCCGCACGCTGTTGCAGGCCGAACTCACGGCCGACACGATCCAGCATTACCTGAACCGTATCAGCGTGAAGCCGCTGCTGACCGTCGAGGAAGAGCAGCGTTATTCGCGTCTCGCGAAGGCCGGCGAATTCGAGGCGCGACAGGTGATGATCGAGCGCAACCTGCGGCTCGTCGTCAGTATCGCGAAGGGCTACCTGAACCGCGGCGTGCCGCTGCTCGACCTGATCGAGGAAGGCAACCTCGGCCTGATGCACGCGATCGAGAAATTCGACCCGACGCGCGGTTTCCGTTTCTCGACCTACGCAACATGGTGGATCCGGCAGAGCATCGAGCGGGCGATCATGAACCAGGCCCGCACGGTGCGCCTGCCCGTGCACGTGATCCGCGAACTGAACCAGGTGCTGCGCGCGAAGCGCCACCTCGAAAAGAATTCGATGTCGACGGGCGAGGCGGCCGAACGCCGTGAAGCCAGCATCGACGACATCGCCTATCTCACCGGCAAGACCGCCGAGGAAGTCACCGATATCCTCGCGCTCAACGAGCATACGGCGTCGCTCGATGCGCCGCTCGACCTCGATCCCGCGAGCAGCCTGCTCGACCTGCTGCCCGACGACCAGAGCCAGTCGCCCGACGCCGAGGTGCAGCACCGAGAGCTCGAAACGCTGACGCGCGCGTGGTTGTCGCGGCTGTCCGACAAGCACCGGCACGTGATCGAGCGCCGCTTCGGCCTGAACCACATCGAACCGGCGACGCTCGAGGAGCTCGCCGACGAGATGGGGCTCACGCGCGAACGCGTGCGGCAGATCCAGCAGGAAGCGCTGGTGCGCCTCAAGCGGTTCTTCGCCTCCAACGGCGTGCGCAAGGACGCCGTTCTGTAACCGATGACCCCGATTCTTGTTTTTGACATCGAGACGATTCCCGATGTCGACGGCATTCGCCGTCTGGAAGACCTGCCCGCGACGCTCGACGATGCCGCGGTGGCCGAACACGCGTTCGCCGCACGCCGCGAGAAGACCGGCGGTGATTTCCTGCCGCACCACCTGCAGCGGATCGCGGCGATCTCGTGCGTGTTTCGCGACAACAACGGTTTTCGCGTGCGCTCGCTCGGGACGCCGCAGGACAACGAAGCGACGCTGATCCAGTCGTTCTACCGCGTGATCGAGAAATACACGCCGCAGCTCGTGTCGTGGAACGGCGGCGGCTTCGATCTGCCGGTGCTCCATTACCGCGCACTCGTGCACGGCATTCCCGCCACCCGCTACTGGGATCTCGGCGAGGACGACCGTGAATTCAAGTGGAACAACTACATTTCGCGCTATCACTCGCGGCATACCGACCTGATGGATGTGCTCGCGATGTATCAGGCGCGGGCGAACGCGCCGCTCGATGCGCTCGCGAAGCTGTGCGGCTTTCCGGGCAAGCTCGGGATGGACGGCAGCCAGGTGTGGCCGGCGTTTCGGGACGGGCGGATCGACGAAATCCGCAACTATTGCGAAACCGACGTCGTCAACACCTACCTGCTGTATTGCCGGTTCCAGTTGATGCGCGGCGGCCTGACGCCGAGCGAGTATGCGGACGAGATCCTGCTCGTGAAGAACGCGCTTGCGCTGGAACCGGCGCCGCACTGGGTCGAATACCTCGCCGGCTTCGACGCGTAGCGCGAGCGCGCCGCGCCGTCGCCGGGGCGATCAGCCGAGTTCGAGCAGCACCGGCTGGTGATCGGACGCGCGTACGTCGCCGTCGATCTCGCAGCCGATGACGCGCGGCAACAGCGTGTCGGTCACGAACACGAAATCGCACGCGAGCGGCCCGTCCGACCATTGCACCGTATCGTAGATGCCGGCCGTCGGCGGCGGTGTATGGCCGGGATGCCGCGCGATCCACGCGTCGACGAAACCTGGTGCGTCGGCAATCGGCTCCAGGAAGTGCCGGTACGCATCGTTGTCGAATGCGCTGTTGAAATCGCCGCAGACGATTGCATCGCGGGGCTGTCCGGTCGCGCTGAACGGCCCCTCGGGCGTTTCGGCGGGAGCGGGTTGATCCGCGTGCGCGCAGGCCTCGCGATGCCGGTCGCGTAGCGCGTCGACCTGCGCAAGCCGCTGGTGCGCCGAGTAGTACTCCAGATGCGTGGTGACCACGCGCAACGACCCGAAGGGCGCCTGCAACTCGATATCCAGCGCGACGCGCGGCATCGACGGCGCGCCGGCATCGGCCGGCCACGGCAGCGATTGGCGCAGCACGCGCCCGACCGGCAGCCGCGTCGCAATTGCGTTGCCGAACTGGCGGCGCGGGGCGCCCGGCCGGATGGCCGGCAAGTCGGCGCCGATGGCGTCGACGATCGTATAGCCGGGCAGCAGCGCCGCGAGTTCGGCGAACTGGTCGGGGCCGGGCCGGCCGGGTAGAGCATCGAAGCCGCGTGTGAGCTCCTGCAGGCAGAGCACGTCGAAGTCGCCGAGCCGGCGGATGGCCGCGACGGTGCGGGGAAGATCGACGACGCCGTCCGCGTCCCGACCCCATTGGATGTTCCAGTCGATCAATCGCATGGTCGAGTCTCCTTGGTCTGCTGCTGCGAGCAGAACCCGTGCCGCGGTGGGGCCGCGTTGCGTATCGCACGCGGCCTCCCTGCGGGCAACGGGGGGCGGTCGTCAGTCGCCCACGTGCGACGCAGCGCGGCCTGCGCATCAGCAGCGGCGCTTGCGCGACGAAAGCGCGCGACGGGGGCCTTCGTCGTCTACAATCTCGCCTTCTTCAACGTTTGTCAGGAAAAGCTGGTGTCCGAAGCCGTCCCCACTTCTGCGCGCAAATCGAAAAACGCGCCCGTCGCGCCCGGGCCCGCCCCGGTTCTCGAGATCGAATCGCTCGACATGGAAGCGCGCGGTGTCGGCCGCACGATGACCGAGGACGGCGAGCCGGGCAAGGTGATCTTCGTCGAAGGCGCGCTGCCGGGCGAACGCGTGACCTATTCGAGCTATCGTCGCAAGCCGAGCTACGAGCAGGCGACGGTTGTCGACATTCTGCGCCCGAGCGTCATGCGCACCCAGCCGAAGTGCATGTTCTTCGGCACCTGCGGCGGCTGCTCGATGCAGCATCTCGACATGCGCGCGCAGGTGGCGGTCAAGCAGCGCGTGCTGGAAGATAACCTGTGGCACCTGGCGAAGCTGCGCGCGGAAACGATGTTCGCGCCGATCCACGGCCCGTCGTGGGGCTATCGCTACCGGGCGCGCCTGACCGTGCGCAACGTCGCGAAGAAGGGCGGCGTGCTGGTCGGCTTCCACGAGAAGAAGAGCAGCTACGTGGCCGACATGACGAGCTGCGAAGTGCTGCCGCCGCACGTGTCGGCGATGCTCGTGCCGCTGCGGCGGCTCGTCGAGGGGCTGTCGATTCGCGACCGGATGCCGCAGATCGAGCTCGCGGTCGGCTCGACCGTCACGGCGCTCGTGCTGCGCGTGCTGGAGCCGATCAACGCGGACGACGAAGCGCTGCTGCGCGCGTTCGCTGACGAGCACAAGGTGCAGTTCTGGCTGCAGCCGAAGGGGCCGGACACGGTGACGCCGTTCTATCCGCTCGACGTGTCGCTCGACTACACGCTGCCGGAATTCGGCATTCGCATGCCGTTCAAGCCGACCGATTTCACGCAGGTCAATCACCAGATCAACCGTGTGCTGGTGGGCCGCGCGCTGCGCCTGCTCGCACCGTCGCGCGACGACCGCGTGCTCGACCTGTTCTGCGGGATCGGCAACTTCACGCTGCCGCTCGCGCGGCTGTCGCGCGAAGTGATGGGCATCGAGGGCAGCGACACGCTGACCACGCGCGCGCTGGCGAACGCACGCGAGAACGGTGTCGACGGCCACACGACGTTCGCGTGCCGGAACCTGTTCGAGGTGACGGGCGACGATCTCCGCGCGCTCGGCGCATTCGACAAGTTCCTGATCGACCCGCCGCGCGAAGGCGCGCTCGCGGTATCGAAGGCGCTGGCCGAGATCGCGCAGAGCGGCGCAGGCCCGTTGCCGAAGCGCATCGTCTACGTGTCGTGCAACCCGTCGACGCTCGCGCGCGATGCGGGCCTGCTCGTGCACGAGGCCGGCTACCGGCTGAAGGGCGCCGGGGTCGTGAACATGTTCCCGAATACGTCGCACGTCGAATCGATCGCGCTGTTCGAGCGCGACTGAGCCGGGCGGCGGACGTAAAAAAACCGGCCCGCGGGCCGGTTTTTCATGGTGCGTGCCGAACGTCAGTTGCGGTTGCCGCCGAAGATGCCGAGCAGCGCGAGCAGGTTCGTGAACACGTTGTACAGATCGAGGTAGATCGCGAGCGTGGCCGAGATGTAGTTCGTCTCGCCGCCATTCACGACGCGCTGGACGTCGAACAGCATGTAGGCCGAGAAGATCGCGATCGCGAGTACCGACACGGTGAGCATCAGCGCGGGCAGTTGCAGGAAGATGTTCGCGACCGACGCCAGCAGGATCACGATCACGCCCATGAACAGCCACTTGCCGAGCCCCGAGAAGTCGCGCTTGCTGACGGTGGCGATCGTTGCCATCGTGGCGAAGATGATGCCGGTGCCGCCGAACGCGAGCATGATCAGCGACGGGCCGTTCGAGAAGCCGAGGATGAAGCTCAGCAGCCGCGACAGCATCAGGCCCATGAAGAACGTGAAGCCGAGCAGCACGAACACGCCGGCCGCGCTGTTTTTCGTCCGCTCGATCGCGAACATGAAGCCGAACGCGATCGCGAAGAACGCGAGCAGGCTCATCATCGGGCTCGTGGCCGCGAACAGCGAGAAGCCCGTCGCGACGCCGACCCAGGCGCCCAGCACGGTCGGCACCATCGACAGCGCGAGCAGCCAGTACGTGTTCCGCAGCACGCGGTTGCGAACCTCGGCGGTGCTGACGGAACCGCCGCGGCCGAAATTGTACGGATAGTCGTTCATGGTTTCTCCTAACATTGAACGCGTGGGCGTCCGGGGCCGGTTCGGCGCGCGCGATGTGCGGCGCAGCAAACCGGGGCAGCTATGGCTAAGATACGTTCCGTGCCGGGAGGTTTCAATGGCCCGGCGGAACAAAACATATGGATTCTGAACCTTTCATTCGTGTAAGGGTTCAATCGCAATGATACACGGGATCGTGCTACAATAGCGGATTCATTTGAACCTGTAACTTCTTAATTTTTTGGAGTTTTTATGGCAATCGAGCGCACCCTGTCGATCATCAAGCCGGATGCGGTGGCAAAGAACGTGATCGGCCAGATCTACAGCCGTTTCGAAGGCGCCGGCCTGAAGATCGTCGCATCGCGCATGGCACACCTGTCGCGTGCTGACGCAGAGAAGTTCTATGCAGTTCACGCAGCGCGTCCGTTCTTCAAGGATCTCGTCGATTTCATGATCTCGGGCCCGGTGATGATCCAGGTTCTGGAAGGTGAAGGCGCGATCCTGAAGAACCGCGACCTGATGGGTGCGACGGATCCGAAGAAGGCGGAAAAGGGCACGATCCGCGCCGACTTCGCCGACAGCATCGACGCGAACGCCGTGCACGGCTCGGACGCTGCGGAAACGGCAGCGGTCGAAATCGCGTTCTTCTTCCCGGAAATGAACGTTTACTCGCGTTAAGCCCTGGCTGACAGCAAGTAGGCAGGATTCAGCGCACGCGGCAAGGCAGCACATCATGACGAGCGAAACTTCCGTCAATCTTCTCGACTTCGACGCCGAGGGTCTTGTCGCGTACTGCGGCAGCCTGGGCGAGAAGCCGTTCCGCGCCAAGCAGTTGCAGCGCTGGATCCACCAGTACAACGCCGGCGATTTCGACGGCATGACCGATCTCGCGAAGTCCCTGAGAGAAAAGCTCAAGGGCCGCGCGTCGATCGTGATGCCGGACATCGCCAGCGATCACGTTTCCACCGACGGCACGCGCAAGTGGCTGATCGACGTCGGAAACGGCAATGCGGTCGAAACCGTGTTCATCCCGGAAGAGACGCGCGGCACGCTGTGCGTGTCGTCGCAGGCCGGGTGCGCGGTGAACTGCCGCTTCTGCTCGACGGGCAAGCAGGGCTTCTCCCGCAACCTGTCGACAGCCGAAATCATCGGCCAGCTCCGGATGGCCGAATTTGCACTGCGAGCGTCGCTGGGCCGCGCGCCCGGCCCGAACGGCAAGGCCGAACGGGTCGTCACCAACGTGGTGATGATGGGCATGGGCGAGCCGCTCCTGAATTACAGCGCGGTCGTCCCCGCGATGCGGCTGATGCTCGACGACAACGCGTACGGCCTGTCGCGCCGTCGCGTCACGCTGTCGACGTCCGGCGTGGTGCCGATGATGGACCGCCTCGGCGCCGAGTTGCCGGTCGCGCTGGCCGTTTCGCTGCATGCGCCGAACGATGCGCTGCGCGACGAGCTGGTGCCGCTCAACAAGAAGTATCCGCTTCGCGAGCTGATGGCTGCGTGCCAGCGTTATCTGAAGGTCGCGCCGCGCGACTTCATCACTTTCGAATACTGCATGCTCGACGGCGTCAACGACACCGAAGCGCATGCGCGCGAACTGCTGGCCGTCACGCGTGACGTGCCGTGCAAGTTCAACCTGATCCCGTTCAATCCGTTTCCGGAATCGGGCCTCATCCGCTCGAAGCCGGAGCAGATCAAGCGCTTCGCGCAAGTCCTCATCGATGCGGGTGTCGTCACGACCGTGCGCAAGACGCGCGGCGACGACATCGACGCCGCGTGCGGGCAGTTGGCCGGCGCGGTGAAGGATCGCACGCGCCTCGCGGAACGAACGGGCGCAGCAGGAAAAATCATCGAAGTTCGGGCAGTTTGACGGGGGCACCTGGCCGGGGTGCCCGAACCCTTTGGCGGTGCAACACGCGAATAGCGATCGGTCGCGGCGTCTCGGCGCCGCGCATGGTATGAACCGTTGCGGGTGCCGGTCGGCAGGAGTCGGCGGCAGCCGCCAGTGAAGAAGAATCGACGCGAGGACAAGGATGAGTGAGCCGCAGCCGTCTAACGGCGCAGAGACGAATGCCGCGAAGCCGGCACCGGCCGGACTGGAATCGCTGGCGGCGGTCGGCAGCCGGCTGGCGCAGCTTCGGGAGACGAAGGGCTGGTCAGTCGACGACGTGTCGGCGCGACTCAAGGTCGCACCGCAGAAGCTCCGGGCGCTCGAGTCTGGCGACATCAGCCATTTGCCCGGTGTGACGTTCGCGCTCGGTGTCGTGCGCAGCTACGCGAAGATGCTCGGCGTCGATCCGGAACCGTTCGCGCAGGCGCTGCGCCGCGAGCGCGGGGTACCGGAAGTCGACCTGTCGATGCCTGCGTCGTCGGGCACGGATCTGCCGCGCGGCCGCGTGTCGATTCCGCTGGGCGGCTCGTCGCGCCACCACCCTTGGCTGTGGGGAACGGGCATCGTCATCGTCGCGGTGGTCGCCGTACTGATGTGGCACACTGGCGGCGATTCGTCGAGCCTGCTTGCACGCTTCAAGGGCGGCGAGGCCGAGCATGCGTCGGCCGCGAGTGCGACGGCGGCATCGTCGTCGGCTGAAGAAGCGGCCACGAACGGCGCGTCGGCAGCGGTGGCGAATGAGGTTCCGGCCCCGGCTGCTGCATCGGCTGCCCCGGCGCAGGCGATCGCGTCGGCGGTTCCGGCGCCTGCGGCCCCGGTCGCGACGGCGGCTGCGTCGCAGCCCGTGGCGGCAACGGCGGCTGCCAGCGCGGCCGCGCCGGCCCAGCCGGCGAGCGTCGTGGTGGCGGCAGGCCAGTCGATGGTCGAACTGAAGGTCAAGCAGGATTGCTGGTTCAGCGTGCGCGACAAGAACGGCAAGGAGCTGTTCTCGGCGCTGGTGCGTGCCGGCGAAACGAAGCAGGTGGCCGGTGACGGGCCGTTCAAGGTCACGATTGGCAACAAGGCCGGCCTCGACGCGGTTGCGTTCGACGGAAAACCGGTCGATCCGGCAAAATATTCGGCAGCGCGGGGTAACGTGGCGCGGTTCACGTTGCCCTGACGTCAAGCGCCGTGGCGAAGGCCTGTCGTCGATCTCGGCAGGCCGTGAGGGCACGGCGCTTTTTCAATTCATGCGCCGCGTCGCGGCGCATTCCGCGTAAATGGATCTATCGATGCAATCCGAAGCTCAATCCCCACGCAGCAGTCAGATTTGTTCAACCGAGCCGGTGTTCGGCGGGCATCAGCCGCGCCGCGTATCGCATGCGGTGGATGTCCGCTGGGGCGGGCAACTCGTGACGATCGGCGGCGACGCGCCGGTGCGCGTGCAGTCGATGACGAATACCGACACGGCCGATGCGATCGGCACGGCGATCCAGATCAAGGAACTCGCGAATGCGGGCTCCGAGCTGGTGCGCATCACGGTCAACACGCCCGAAGCCGCGGCCGCCGTGCCGGCGATTCGCGAGCAGCTCGACCGGATGGGCGTAACCGTGCCGCTCGTCGGCGATTTCCACTACAACGGCCACCTGCTGCTGCGCGACTATCCGGGCTGCGCCGAGTCGCTGTCGAAGTACCGGATCAACCCCGGTAACGTCGGTCAGGGTGCGAAGCGCGATACGCAGTTCGCGCAGATGATCGAGGCCGCGGCGAAGTACGACAAACCGGTGCGGATCGGCGTGAACTGGGGCAGCCTCGACCAGGACCTGCTCGCACGCATGATGGACGAGAACGGCGCGCGCGCGCAGCCGTGGGACGCGCAGAGCGTGATGTACGAGGCGCTGATCCAGTCGGCGATCGGCTCGGCCGAACGCGCGGTCGAGCTCGGCCTCGGCCGTGACCGCATCGTGCTGTCGTGCAAGGTCAGCGGCGTGCAGGACCTGATCGCCGTGTACCGCGAACTCGGCCGCCGCTGCGGCTTCGCGCTGCACCTCGGGCTGACCGAGGCCGGCATGGGCTCGAAGGGGATCGTCGCGTCGACGGCCGCGCTCGGCGTGCTGCTGCAGGAAGGCATCGGCGACACGATCCGCATCTCGCTGACGCCGGAGCCGGGCGCGTCGCGCACGGGCGAAGTGATCGTCGGCCAGGAAATCCTGCAGACGATGGGCCTGCGCTCGTTCGCGCCGATGGTGATCGCGTGCCCGGGCTGCGGCCGCACGACGAGCACGCTGTTCCAGGAACTCGCGATGCAGATCCAGACCTACCTGCGCGAGCAGATGCCGGTCTGGCGCAAGGAATATCCGGGCGTCGAGAAGATGAACGTCGCGGTGATGGGCTGCATCGTCAATGGCCCGGGCGAATCGAAGCACGCGAACATCGGCATCAGCCTGCCGGGTTCGGGCGAGAACCCGGCCGCACCCGTCTTCATCGACGGCGAGAAGGTCAAGACGCTGCGCGGCGAGCGGATCGCCGAGGAATTCCAGCAGATCGTCAGCGACTACGTCGCACGCAATTACGGCCGCACCGAGGCCCTGAACTAATTCGTCCACACACACGAACGATGACTGAACAGAAACGCAAGATCGAGAAGCTCACCGGCGTCAAAGGCATGAACGACATCCTTCCGCAGGATGCCGGCCTGTGGGAATTCTTCGAAGCTACCGTGAAATCGCTGCTGCGCGCGTACGGCTACCAGAACATCCGCACGCCGATCGTCGAACATACGCAGCTCTTCACGCGCGGCATCGGCGAAGTCACGGACATCGTCGAGAAGGAGATGTACAGCTTCACCGACGCGCTGAACGGCGAGAACCTGACGATGCGCCCGGAAAACACCGCGGCCGTCGTGCGTGCGTCGATCGAGCACAACATGCTGTACGACGGCCCGAAGCGCCTGTGGTACATCGGCCCGATGTTCCGTCACGAGCGTCCGCAGCGCGGCCGCTATCGCCAGTTCCACCAGGTCGGCGTCGAGGCGCTCGGCTTCGCGGGTCCCGATGCGGATGCCGAGATCATCATGATGTGCCAGCGCCTGTGGGACGACCTCGGCCTGACCGGCATCAAGCTCGAGATCAACTCGCTCGGCCTCGCCGAAGAGCGCGCCGCGCACCGCGTCGAACTGATCAAGTACCTCGAGCAGTTCGCCGACGTGCTCGACGAGGACGCGAAGCGCCGCCTGTATACGAACCCGCTGCGCGTGCTCGACACGAAGAACCCGGCGCTGCAGGACATCGCGCAGAACGCACCGAAGCTGATCGATTTCCTCGGCGACGAATCGCGCGCGCATTTCGAAGGGCTGCAGCGCCTGCTGCTCGCGAACAACATTCCGTTCAAGATCAACCCGCGTCTGGTGCGTGGCCTCGATTACTACAATCTGACCGTGTTCGAATGGGTGACCGACAAGCTCGGCGCACAGGGCACGGTCGCGGCCGGCGGCCGCTACGATCCGCTGATCGAGCAGCTCGGCGGCAAGCCGACCGCCGCGTGCGGCTGGGCGATGGGCATCGAGCGCATCCTCGAGCTGCTGAAGGAAGAGGATCTCGCGCCCGAGCAGGAAGGCGTCGACGTGTACGTCGTGCACCAGGGCGACACCGCGCGCGAACAGGCGTTCATCGCGGCCGAGCGCCTGCGCGACACGGGCCTCGACGTGATCTTCCACTGCAGCGCCGACGGCGCGCCGGCGAGCTTCAAGTCGCAGATGAAGCGGGCCGATGCGAGCGGCGCCGCGTTCGCGGTGATCTTCGGCGAAGAAGAGGTCGCGAACGGCACGGTGGGCGTGAAAGCGTTGCGCGGCGCGGGTGCGGAAGGGGAAAAGAACGTTCAGCAGACCGTACCGGTCGAAAGCTTGACCGAATTCCTAATCAATGCGATGGTTGCATCCGCCGAAGACGGCGACGACTGATCGCGCTGGCATCCGCTCGACAAGAAAAGCCTGAACAGGAAGAAGGAATCGCTCGCCGATGAGTTATCACGACGAACAAGAATCGATTGAAAGTCTCAAGGCGTGGTGGGCCCGCTGGGGCAACCTCACCACGTGGATCGTGCTCGCGGCGCTCGTCGTCGCGGCCGGTTTCAACGGCTGGAACTACTGGCAGCGCCGTCAGGCCGCCGAGGCGTCCGGGCTGTACGAGCAGGTCCAGAAGGCTGCCGCCGCGAACGACAAGGCAACGATGGCCCGCGCGGCTGCCGACATGGAAGACAAGTTCGGCAGCACGCCGTATGCGCAGATGACGGCGCTCGCGGCCGCGAAGACGCTGTATGCGGCTGGCGACGCGGCAGGCGCGAAGGAGCAGCTGCAATGGGCCGTCGATCACGCCAAGGACGACGAGTACAAGCAGATCGCGAAGCTGCGCCTCGCGTCGCTGCTGCTCGACGAGAAGGCGTACGATGCGGGCCTCGCGCTGCTGTCGGGTACGCCGGTCGATGCATTCAAGGGCCTCGTGGCCGATCGTCGCGGCGATCTGCTTGCCGCGCAAGGCAAGACCGACGACGCGCGCGCGGCTTACAAGCTCGCGCTCGACGGCCTGTCGAAGGACGACCAGTCCGCGCGCCAGCTCGTGCAGTTCAAGCTGGACGCGCTCGGCGGCTGAATTCAGGTCCCCTCAACCTCTTAACTCTGCTTCGCTAACCGATGAATTTGCTGAAACGTTACGCTGTGCCCGTTGCCTGCGCGGCGGCTGTCCTCGCTTTGACGGCTTGCTCGTCGTCGAAGGACGCGCGCCGCGTGCCGACGCCGCTCACCGAGTTCAAGCCCGTCATGGACGTGCAACAGGTCTGGAAGGCGAGCGTCGGCAAGGGCGGACGCTACCTGTTCTCGCCGGTGGCCGTGGGCGACGCGGTCTATGCGGCGGGCGAAAACGGTGCGGTCGAGAAGATCGACGCGAAGACGGGCCAGACGCTGTGGCGCTCGAAGGTCGGTTCGGATCTGTCGGCCGGTGTCGGCAGCGACGGCAACCTGACCGCGGTCGGTGCGTTGAAGGGCGGCGTGTTCGTGCTGGGCCCGGACGGCAAGCAACTGTGGAAGACCAGCGTGCAGGGCGAGATCTTCTCGCCGCCGCTCGTCGGCAACGGCCTCGTGGTCGTCCGCACGATCGACGGCCAGGTGATCGCGTTCAACGCGCAGACGGGCGAGCAGAAGTGGAACTACCGCAACCGTGCGGTGCCGCTGAACCTGCGCGTGTCGGCGGGCATGACGTTCGCGGGCGACGCGGCCGTGCTCGCGGGCTTCCCGGGCGGCGGTCTGGTCGCGATCAACCTGCAGACGGGTGAGCCGTTCTGGCAAACCCCGGTGTCGTTCCCGAAGGGTGTGACCGAAGTCGAGCGCATCAACGACGTCAGCGGCCCGCCGACACTCGTGGGCGCGGAAGCCTGCGCGGTGACGTTCCAGGGGCAGCTCGGCTGCTTCGATGCAAACTCGGGCCGGCCGCTGTGGGAAAAGCCGTTCTCGAGCCGCAGCGGCCTTGCGCAGGACGATTCGGTGGTCGCCGGCGGCGACGACTGGTCGGTCGTCACCGCGTACGATGCGGCCACGGGCAATCAGCTCTGGCGCAACGACAAGCTGAAGAGCCGTGACGTCGGCGTGCCGTACCTGCTCGGGCATGCGGTCGTGATGGGCGATTACAAGGGCTTCGTGCATTTCCTGTCGCGCGAGGACGGCAGCTTCATCGCGCGGATGAAGACCGACGGCAGCGCGATCACGGCGGCGCCGGTCCTCGCGGGCAACACGCTCGTCGTGCAGACGAAGGACGGCGGCCTGTACGGGTTCCGTCCGCGCTGACGCGCAGCAAACAGGTGCGGCCGTGGCGCGGCGGGCAGTTCCCGCGCGCCGCGGCCGCGCGACTTGAAGGCGGCCGGTGTTCCCGGCCGCTCGGTATTTGAAAGGCAGTTCGAGACGAAAGACGACGGCACGCAACGCGTGCCGGGCGCGCGCATCCGGCGCGGCGCGAATTCGTGATATTTTCATTCAGCGCAGCCGCCCGCAGCAGCGGGCCTCCCGCTGCTGCGCTTCACCGTAGAAAACACAGATGAAACCGGTCATTGCCCTCGTTGGGCGCCCCAATGTGGGGAAATCCACGCTGTTCAACCGGCTCACGCGCTCGCGCGATGCGCTGGTCGCCGACTTGCCCGGCCTGACGCGCGATCGCCATTACGGCGAAGGGCGCGTCGGCGAACGGCCTTACCTGGTCGTCGATACGGGCGGCTTCGAACCCGTCGCGAAGGACGGCATCCTGCACGAAATGGCGCGCCAGACGCGGCAGGCCGTTGAGGAAGCCGACGTCGTCGTGTTCATCGTCGACGGCCGTAACGGGCTCGCGCCGCAGGACAAGTCGATCGCCGACTACCTGCGCAAGACCGGCCGGCCGATCTTCCTGGTCGTCAACAAGGCCGAAGGGATGAAGTACACGGCGGTCGCGACGGACTTCTACGAGCTGGGGCTCGGCGATCCGCGCGCGATCTCGGCCGCGCACGGCGACGGCGTGACCGACATGATCAACGAGGCGCTCGAAGTCGCGTACGCGGGCCAGCCCGAGGAAGCGGACGAGGACGATCCGTCGCGCGGCATCAAGATCGCGATCGTCGGCCGGCCGAACGTCGGCAAGTCGACGCTCGTCAACGCGCTGATCGGCGAAGACCGCGTGATCGCGTTCGACATGCCGGGCACGACGCGCGATTCGATCTACGTCGACTTCGAACGTAACGGCAAGAAATACACGCTGATCGACACGGCCGGCCTGCGCCGCCGCGGCAAGGTGTTCGAGGCGATCGAGAAGTTCTCGGTCGTGAAGACGCTGCAGTCGATCTCCGACGCGAACGTCGTCATTCTTCTGCTGGATGCGCAGCAGGATATTTCCGACCAGGACGCACACATCGCCGGCTTCGTCGTCGAGCAGGGCCGCGCGCTCGTGATCGGCGTCAACAAATGGGACGGCCTGGACGACCACGCGCGCGACCGCGCGAAAGCGGATTTGACCCGCAAGCTGAAATTCCTCGACTTCGCGAAATCGCACTTCATTTCGGCCGCGAAGAAGACGGGCATCGGCGCGCTGATGCGCTCGGTCGACGACGCGTACGCGGCCGCGATGGCGAAGCTGCCGACGCCGAAGCTCACGCGCGCGCTGATCGAGGCCGTCGAGTTCCAGCAGCCGCGCCGTCGCGGCCCGGTGCGTCCGAAGCTGCGCTATGCGCACCAGGGCGGCCAGAATCCGCCGATCATCGTGATCCACGGCAACGCGCTCGACGCGGTGACGGAAACGTACAAGCGTTACCTCGAAAACCGATTCCGCGAAACTTTCTCGCTGACCGGGACTCCATTGCGCATAGAGTTCCGTTCGTCGAACAACCCGTACGCGGACAAGGGCTGAAGCACGCCCTGCAAGGCATCGGCCCCATGGCCAGTGGCCGGGCGGGGCAGGCAAAATCAGCTATAGTGTAGCGATTGGCGCCGGATCTCTTTTTCTTCGTCGCCAATCCAGATCAACCTGCAAAAAAAGATGGAGTACGCCATGAGCAACAAAGGGCAATTGTTACAAGACCCGTTTTTGAACGCACTGCGCAAAGAGCACGTTCCCGTTTCGATCTACCTCGTCAACGGCATCAAGCTTCAAGGGAACATTGAATCGTTCGACCAGTACGTCGTGTTGCTCCGTAATACGGTGACCCAGATGGTTTACAAGCACGCCATCTCGACGGTCGTGCCGGCGCGCCCGGTGAATTTCCACCCGGACGCGGAAGCCTCGTCCTAACTTATCGCAGCGGCCGGCATCCGGTCGCCGCGAGCGACCGATGCCAGCCGCCTTATCTTGACACCCGATAATTTGATCAACGCAGCGCTCGTCGGCATCGATTTCGGCAAGACCGATTTCGAAGCCAGTCTCGAAGAACTCAGTCTTCTCGCCTCCAGCGCGGGGGCCCGTCCCGCCGTCACCCTCACCGGTCGTCGCGCCAGTCCCGATGCCAAGATGTTCATCGGCAGCGGCAAAGCCGAAGAATTGCGGCTTGCCTGCGATGCGCACAACGTCGAAATCGTCATCTTCAACCACGCGTTGGCGCCCGCCCAGCAACGCAATCTGGAGCAGGCACTTAACAGGCGCGTGGTCGATCGCACGAGCCTCATCCTCGACATCTTCGCGCAGCGTGCCCGCAGCCACGAAGGCAAGCTGCAGGTGGAACTCGCACAGCTTCAATACCTGTCGACCCGGCTCATTCGCGCGTGGACCCACCTCGAGCGGCAAAAGGGCGGTATCGGCCTGCGCGGCCCCGGCGAAACCCAGCTCGAAACCGACCGTCGGCTGATCGGCGAACGCATCAAGATGCTGAAGTCGCGGCTCGATCGGCTGCGCCGCCAGCACAGCACGCAGCGCCGGCAGCGCGCGCGCAGCGGCACGATGTCGGTGTCGCTCGTCGGCTATACGAACGCGGGCAAGTCGACGTTGTTCAATGCGCTGACGAAAGCGCAGGCGTACGCGGCCGACCAGCTGTTCGCCACGCTCGATACGACGTCGCGGCGCGTGTATCTCGGCGACGAGGTCGGTCAGATCGTTGTGTCCGATACGGTCGGGTTCATCCGCGAGCTGCCTCACCAGCTCGTCGCGGCGTTCCGCGCGACCCTCGAGGAAACGATCCATGCGGATCTGCTGCTGCATGTGGTCGATGCGTCGAGCGCGGTCAGGCTCGAGCAGATCGAGCAGGTCAACGGCGTGCTGCACGAGATCGGCGCGGACACGATCCGACAGGTGCTGGTGTTCAACAAGATCGACGCCGTGCCCGAGCTGGCGGCCCGCGGCGACGCGGTCGAGCGGGACGAGTATGGTAATATTTCGCGCGTCTTTTTGAGCGCGCGCACCGGTCAGGGTCTTGATACGTTGCGTGCCGCCATCGCCGAAATCGCCTCCGCGGAACACCTTTCCAGCGCGACGTTACCCGACGCGCTCGATGGCACGTCCGCTGAACCGCACGAAGACCACACGATTTCCGAACACGGGCGCTAACCGGTCCCGGCCGGTTCGCCGGCGTCCAATCTGGTGAACAAACTCTGGTGAACGAATACAACGAGCGGAGTACCTGGCGGCGGATGCGCGCCTTGCTGTCGATCAACGATCCCCGCTGGGGACGCGGCGAAGGCAATGGCAAGGACGGGTCCCGCCCGCGCGCGAACGAATCGAAGCGTCCGCAAGGCGGCGACGGCGATGGTCCGCCCGATCTCGACGAGATGTGGCGCAACTTCAACCGGCGCCTGAGCGGCCTGTTCGGCGGCAAGGGCGGCAACGGCTTCCGTCCCGACAACGGCCGGGCCGCACGGGTCGGCGTCGGCATCGTGATCGGCGTGCTGGTCGCGGTGTATGCGGGCAGCGGGCTGTTCGTCGTGCAGGAAGGCCAGACGGGCGTCGTACTGCAGCTCGGCAAGCTGTCGGGCACGGTCGGCCAGGGCGTGCATTGGCGCGCGCCGTATCCGTTCGCGTCGCACGAGATCGTCGACACGTCGCAGGTGCGCTCGATCGAGATCGGCCGCAACAACGTCGTGCGCCTTGCAAACGTGAAGGAAGCCGCGATGCTGACGCGCGATGCCGACATCGTCGACGTGCGCTTCATCGTCCAGTACCGGATTCGTTCCGCCACCGATTACCTGTTCCGCAGCGTCGATCCCGAGCGCAGCGTGTCGCAGGCCGCGCAGGCCGCGGTGCGCGCGATCGTCGGCACGCGTAGCGCGGCCGACATGCTGAACCAGGATCGCGATGCGCTGCGCGAGCAGCTTTCCACCGCGATCCAGCGCGACCTCGACCGCTACCAGTCGGGGCTCGAGGTGACGGCCGTCACGATGCAGAGTGTCGCGGCGCCCGAGCAGACCCAGGCCGCGTACGCCGAAGTCGCGAAGGCGCGGGACGAGCGCGAGGCCGCGAAGCGCGCCGCGCAGGCGTATGCAGGCGACCTGCTGCCGAAGGCGCAGGGCGATGCGGCGAAGCTCATTGACGAAGCGAAGGCGTATGCCGATCGTGTGGTCACCGAAGCCGAAGGCGACGCGGACCGCTTCAAGCAGGTCTACGCGCAGTACTCGAAGGCGCCGGCGGTCATCCGCGAGCGGATGTACCTCGAGACGATGCAGGAAATCTATTCGAACGCGACGAAGGTGTTCGTCGGCAACAAGGGCGGCAACAGCGTCGTGTATCTGCCGCTCGACAAGCTCGTCGAGCAGGGGCGGCAAAACGCCGCGGCGTCGACCGGCGCATCCGCGCCCGATGCGGCGTCGGCACCGGCCGCAACGGCGCCCTCGGCAGCCGCTGCCGCGCCGGCGAGCGCCGCACCGGCCGCCACCGCGTCGGGTGTCGACGTGCTGCGATCGCGCGACGCGTTTCGCAGCCGGTCGCGTGAAGACGATACGAAGTAACGGGGAGCGCAGAACATGAACCGAATCATTGCGCTCGTCGTCGCAATCGTGATCGTTGCCTTCGCGGCATCGTCGACGGTCCTGACCGTCGATCCGCGCCATGCGGCCGTGCTGTCGGGCCGCGACGGTACGCAGCCGGAGCTCGCGGGCCCCGGCGTCCACTTCAAGCTGCCGCCGCCGCTGCAGACGGCCACGCTGATCGACACGCGCCTGCAGTCGCTCGAGTCGGCCGATCCGCTGCAGCTGGCAACCGAAGACAAGCATGACCTGCTCGTCGCGTATGCGGTGAAGTACCGGATCAGCGATCCGATGAAATATTTCACGGCGACGGGGGGTGACCCGGCCGCGGCGGTCGAACGACTGTCGGGCGCGCTGAAGAGCGCGCTCGGCGACGCATTCGGCAAGCTCGCGCTCGACGATGCCCTCGGCGGTCAGCGCGCGATCGCCGATGCGGCGCGCGATGCGGCGAAGGCGCAAGCGTCCGGTTTCGGCGTCGACGTGGTCGACGTCCAGCTGACGCGGGTCGACCTGCCGGCCGCGCAGACGGACGCCGTCTATCAGCGGATGATCGGCGCGTTGCGCGACCAGGCGGCCCAGGTGCGTGCGCAAGGCGCGGCCGACGTCGAGCAGATCAAGGCCGACGCCGAACGCGAGCAGCAGGCCGTGCTCGCGAACGCATACAAGTCCGCGCAGACGATCAAGGGCGAGGGCGACGCGAAGGCCGCGACGATCGCCGCCGATGCGTTCGGCCGCGATCCGCAGTTCTATCAGTTCTACGCGAGCCTGCAGGCCTACCGGAATACGTTCAAGCGCAACGACATCATCGTCGTCGATCCCGACAGCGAGTTCTTCCGCTTCATGCGCAGCCCGACGGGCGGTGCCGCACCGGCGGCGCCTGCTCCCCGCAAACATTGACCTTGGGGCGCCGCGTCGAGCGGCGCCGTCGCTCGCATGGACCTGGCTGGCTCGTTGTTGCTCGCAGTAGCGCTGATGCTGATCATCGAGGGGGCGTTCCCCTTCGTGTTTCCCGTCGCCTGGCGCGACACGTTTCGTAGAATAGCCGAGCGGCCGCCGCATCATATCCGGATCGGCGGGCTGATCGTGATGGTGCTCGGGCTCGTGCTGCTGCTGCTCGCGACCTGACGGAGCCCCGATCCGGACGGCGCATCCGCCGTTCGTTCCGCCCGATTTCGAAGTTCCGATTCAACTCGCGGCGCGCGTGTCGCGCGCCGTTTCCCGTCGTAGGACCGTACCGATGTCGACCTGGTTACTTCCCGAGAATATCGCCGACGTGCTGCCGTCGGAAGCGCGCAAGATCGAGGAGCTGCGCCGCAGGCTGCTCGACCGCTTCCGTTCGTACGGCTACGAAATGGTGATGCCGCCGCTGCTCGAGTATCTCGAGTCGCTGCTGACGAGCGGCGGCGCCGATCTGCGCCTGCGCACCTTCAAGCTGGTCGACCAGTTGTCGGGTCGCACGCTCGGCCTGCGCGCGGACATCACGCCGCAGGTCGCGCGGATCGACGCGCACCTGTTGAACCGTCAGGGCGTGACGCGCCTCTGCTACGCGGGCCATGTGATGCATACGCGTCCGCGCGGCCTGCACGCGACCCGCGAGCAGATTCAGATCGGCGCCGAAATCTACGGGCACGCGGGGCTGGAAGCCGATCTCGAGATCCAGCAACTGATGCTCGACGCGCTGCACCTCGCGGGCCTGTCGCGCATCCGTCTCGACCTCGGTCACGCGGGCGTGCTCGCGGCGCTGCTGGCGCGCGACGCGCAGGCCGCCGAGCGCGGCGAGTCGCTGTACGACGCGCTGTCGGGCAAGGACGTGCCGCTGCTGAACGAACTCACCGACGATCTCGGCGCCGACACGCGTGCCGCGCTGCGCGCGCTGCCGAACCTCTACGGCGACGCGAGCGTGCTCGCCGAGGCGCGCACGCGCCTGCCGGTGCTGCCGGAAATCACGCGGGCGCTGGACGATCTCGCGCAGCTTGCGTCGCAGGCGAAGGGCGTCGAAGTCGCGATCGATCTCGCCGACCTGCGCGGCTACGCGTATCACAGCGGCGCGATGTTCAGCGCCTACATCGACGGCGTGCCGAACGCGATCGCGCGCGGCGGTCGTTACGACCACGTGGGGCAGGCCTATGGCCGCTCCCGTCCGGCAACCGGCTTCTCGCTCGATCTGCGCGAGCTCGCGCGGATTTCGCCAGTCGAGGCGCGCGGCACCGCGATCCTCGCGCCGTGGGCGCAGGACGACGCGCTGGGCGCGGCGGTCGCGGCGCTGCGCGATGCGGGCGAGGTCGTGATCCAGGCACTGCCGGGCCACGACCACGTACTCGACGAATTCGCATGCGATCGTTCGCTCGTCGAGCGCAACGGCGCATGGGTGGTCGAACCCCGGTAAAGAGGCGTTCGCGGGCCGTGCTTCGGCGTGCATATCGTTGAAGCGAAACGGAAAAATTCGGAATCGCCCGCGAACATAGGTAGAATACGTTTTTAACCAGCTAACGAATCAACATGTCTGCCAGCGCAGTGAACGTGACTCCCGGGCGCAATGTCGTCGTCGTGGGAACGCAATGGGGTGATGAAGGCAAGGGCAAGATCGTCGACTGGCTGACGGACCACGCTCAGGGCGTCGTGCGTTTCCAGGGCGGTCACAACGCCGGCCACACCCTCATCATCGGCGGCAAGAAAACGATCTTGCGCCTCATTCCGTCGGGCATCATGCGTGAAGGCGTCGCCTGCTACATCGGCAACGGCGTCGTTCTGTCCCCCGAAGCACTGTTCAAGGAAATCGGCGAGCTCGAAGAAGCAGGCGTGAACGTGCGCGACCGTCTGTTCATCTCCGAAGCCACGACGCTGATCCTGCCGTACCACATCGCGATCGATCAGGCGCGCGAAGCGCGCAAGGGTGCGGGCAAGATCGGCACGACGGGCCGCGGCATCGGCCCTGCGTACGAAGACAAGGTCGGTCGCCGCGCGCTGCGCGTGCAGGACCTGTTCGACGCGAAGACCTTCGCCGATCGCCTGCGCGAAAATCTCGATTACCACAACTTCGTGCTGACCCAGTATCTGGGCGGCGCGGCCGTCGACTTCCAGGCCACGCTCGATACGATGCTCGGCTATGCCGACCGCCTGAAGCCGATGGTGGCCGACGTGTCGCGCCGCCTGTACGACGCGAACAATGCGGGCCAGAACCTGCTGTTCGAAGGCGCGCAAGGCACGCTGCTCGACATCGACCACGGCACCTATCCGTTCGTCACGTCGAGCAACTGCGTCGCCGGTGCGGCGTCGGCCGGCGCGGGCGTCGGTCCGCAGAAGCTCAACTACATCCTCGGCATCACGAAGGCGTATTGCACGCGCGTCGGCTCGGGCCCGTTCCCGAGCGAGCTGTACGATGCGGACAACCCGCAGCGCCAGGACCAGATCGGCGTCACGCTCGCGAACGTCGGCAAGGAATTCGGCTCGGTCACCGGCCGTCCGCGCCGCACCGGTTGGCTCGATGCGGCTGCGCTGCGCCGCTCGATCCAGATCAACGGCGTGTCGGGCCTGTGCATGACGAAGCTCGACGTGCTCGACGGCCTCGACGAAGTCAAGCTGTGCGTCGGCTACAAGGTCGACGGCAAGGACGTGGACATCCTGCCGCGTGGCGCGGTTGATGTCGCGCGTTGCGAACCGGTGTACGAGACGTTCGCCGGCTGGAAGGAAAGCACGGTCGGGATCAACACGTGGGACGCACTGCCGGCGAACGCGCAGGCCTACCTCGCACGCGTCCAGGAAGTGGCTGGCGTGCCGGTCGACATGGTGTCGACGGGCCCGGACCGCGACGAAACGATCCTGCTCCGCCATCCGTTCAAGGTGTAATTCCGAGATGACGCAGCAAATCACGATGACGGCGGCAGACTTGATGACCGATCCGCGCAACGACGACAAGAACCTGTGGGTAGGCTGGGACGAGTATCACCGGCTGATCGAGCTGCTCGCGCTCCAGGTGCACGCCTCGGGCTGGAAGTTCGACCAGATCCTGTGCCTCGCGCGCGGCGGCCTGCGCGTCGGCGACCAGCTGTCGCGCATCTATGACGTGCCGCTCGCGATCCTCGCGACGAGTTCGTACCGGGAAGCGGCCGGCACCGAGCAGGGCGAGCTCGACATCGCGCAGTACATCACGATGACGCGCGGCCATCTCGCGGGCAACGTGCTGCTGGTCGACGACCTCGTCGATTCCGGCGTCACGCTCGCACGCGTGCAGGAGCATCTGAAGGAGCGCTATCCGGCGGTCACGGCCGTACGTTCGGCCGTGCTCTGGTACAAGGGTTGCTCGAAGGTCAAGCCCGACTATCACACGCAGTTCCTGCCGACGAATCCGTGGATTCATCAGCCGTTCGAGGAGTGGGACACGGTTCGTCCGCACAACCTCGAGGCGTGGATCAAGCGCGGTCGCGCACAGCGCGACGGTTCGGGCGCGTAAGCGGCCGGCCGATCGAAGGAAAGCCTTGTACGGCGCCGCTTGCGGCGCCGTTTTTCATTGGCGCGCGCGTGGCGCCACGCGGGGCGCCTTGCGGACCCGATAGGCAGGCGGCGCGGCCCCGGCTATGATGGCAGCCCTGCCACAGGTCGCGCCGGATTGCATGCGCAGCGTGGATCACGTGGTTCCACGGCAACACGGCAGGGCGGCGTTTCACGGGGGCGCGAGTAGAATAGCGCTCGTTTTGTCCGACCCGGACCCGATTATTACGCTTCATATGAACGACACGACTCACGCGACCGACGCCGCACACTCGCCGCATTCGACGCAACAACACTCGATGCGGGCGCTAGCGATAGCAGCCATCGGCGTCGTGTTCGGCGACATCGGCACCAGCCCGCTGTATTCGCTCAAGGAAGCGTTCAGCCCCGCGCACGGCATTCCGCTGACCGAAGGGTCGATTCTCGGCGTGATCTCGCTGCTGTTCTGGGCCATCTTGCTGGTGGTCGGCGTCAAGTACCTGCTGTTCGTGATGCGGGCGGACAACAACGGCGAAGGCGGCGTGCTCGCGCTGATGGCGCTGTCGCTGCGGCCGCTCGATTCGAAAACCCGTGTCGCGGGCGCGCTGATGGCGCTCGGGATATTCGGCGCGTGCATGTTCTACGGGGACGCGGTGATCACGCCGGCGATTTCCGTGATGTCGGCCGTCGAAGGTCTCGAGATCGCGACGCCGCACCTGTCCCATCTCGTGCTGCCGATCACGATCGTGATCCTGATCGCGCTGTTCTGGATCCAGCGGCACGGTACCGCGCTGGTCGGCAAGCTGTTCGGCCCGATCATGGTGCTGTGGTTCGTCGTGATCGCGGCGCTCGGCGTGTATCACATCGTGCGCGTGCCGGGCATCATCGCGGCAATCAATCCGTATTACGCGGCGTCGTTCATGGCCGACCACCTGCTGCAGGCCTACGTCGTGCTCGGCTCGGTCGTGCTGGTGCTGACCGGCGCGGAAGCGCTCTATGCGGACATGGGCCACTTCGGTGCCAAGCCGATCCGGTACGCCGCGTACGGGCTCGTGATGCCGTCGCTCGTGCTGAACTACTTCGGTCAGGGCGCGCTGCTGATCCAGAATCCGAAAGCGATCGAAAACCCGTTCTTCCTGCTGGCGCCCGAATGGGGGCTGCTGCCGCTCGTCGTGCTGTCGACGGTCGCGACCGTGATCGCGTCGCAAGCGGTGATCTCCGGCGCGTACTCGCTGACGTCGCAGGCGATCCAGCTCGGCTACGTGCCGCGCATGAAGGTGCTGCATACGTCCGAGCTCGCGATCGGCCAGATCTACGTGCCGGTCGTGAACTGGCTGCTGCTGGCCGTGATCCTCTGTATCGTCGTCGGTTTCAAGAGCTCGGACAACCTCGCGGCTGCGTACGGCATCGCGGTGACGGCGACGATGGTGATCACGACCGTGCTCGCGTGCGTCGTGATGGTGAAGGTGTGGAACTGGAACCGGCTGCTGGTCGGCGCGATCATCGCGGTGTTCCTTGCGATCGACCTCGGCTTTTTCGGCGCAAACCTGCTGAAGGTCGCGCAGGGCGGCTGGCTGCCGCTCGGCATCGGCGCGTTGCTGTTCTTCCTGCTGATGACCTGGTACAAGGGGCGTCACATCGTCAAGGAACGCACGGCGGCCGACGGTATTCCGCTGGAGCCGTTCCTGCAGGGGCTGCTCGCGCATCCGCCGCACCGGGTGTCCGGCACCGCGATCTACCTGACCGGCAACGACAAGTTGGTGCCCGTCAGCCTGCTGCACAACCTGAAGCACAACAAGGTCCTGCACGAGCGGACCATTTTCCTGACGTTCGTCACGCGCGACATTCCGTACGTGCGCGACGACAAGCGCCAGAGCGCGCGCGACGCGGGCGGCGGCCTGTACATCGTCAAGGCCGAGTACGGCTTCAACGAGACGCCGGACGTGAAGGCCGTGCTCGAGGAATTCGGCCGGACGCACGACATGACGTTCGAGCTGATGGACACGTCGTTCTTCCTCGCGCGCGAAACGGTCGTGCCGACGCATTTGCCGGGGATGTCGATCTGGCGCGAGCGCGTATTCGCGTGGATGCACCAGAATGCCGCGAAGCCGACCGATTTCTTCGCGATTCCGGCGAACCGCGTCGTCGAGCTCGGGACGAAGATCGAGATCTGACGAGCGCGGCGCGCGCCGCGTTTGTCCAGATAATAAAAAAGCCCGCCTTTCGGCGGGCTTTTTTGTACGTCGACGGCTGTTCGCGTGCTCAGCGCTTCAGCTTCGCGAATGCCGCGGCCATCGCGCCGGCCGGCTCCGGTTCGCGCGAACGCTGCGGGCGGGCGGCGCCGCGCCCCGCATTGCCGCGGTCCTGGCCGCCGCGCGACGTCATGCCGGGCGCTGCCGCGTCGTCGTCGAGGCGCATCGTCAGCGCGATGCGCTGGCGCTTCACGTCGACGTCGATCACCTTCACCTTGACGACCTGGCCGGCCTTCACGACTTCGTGCGGGTCCTTGATGAACTTCGTCGACATCGCCGACACGTGGACGAGGCCGTCCTGGTGCACGCCGATATCCACGAACGCGCCGAACGCCGCGACGTTCGTCACGACGCCTTCGAGCATCATGCCCGGCACGAGGTCCGAGACCTTCTCGACGCCTTCGCGGAACGTGGCCGTCTTGAATTCCGGACGCGGATCGCGCCCCGGTTTCTCCAGTTCGGCGAGGATGTCGCGCACGGTCGGCAGGCCGAAACGTTCGTCAACAAATTCCGTCGGCGACAGACCCGACAGCGCTTCGCGGTTGCCGAGCACGTCGTCGATGCGCTTGTTGATCTTCGCGAGCATCCGCTCGACGACCGGATACGCTTCCGGGTGCACCGACGAGCGGTCGAGCGGGTTCTCGCCGCCGTTGATGCGCAGGAAGCCGGCGGCCTGTTCGAAAGTCTTGTCGCCGAGGCGCGGTACCTTGCGCAGGTGCTCGCGCGACGGGAACGGGCCGTTTGCATCCCGATAGTCGACGATGTTGCGCGCGAGCGTCGCGTTCAGGCCCGACACGCGGGCGAGCAGCGGGGCCGACGCGGTGTTCGCGTCGACGCCGACCGCGTTCACGCAATCCTCGACGACTGCGTCGAGCGAGCGGGCGAGTTCGCGCTGGTTCACGTCGTGCTGGTACTGGCCGACGCCGATCGCCTTCGGCTCGATCTTCACGAGCTCGGCGAGCGGGTCCTGCAGGCGGCGGGCGATCGACACGGCGCCGCGCAGCGACACGTCGAGATCCGGGAATTCCTTCGCGGCGAGCTCGGACGCCGAGTAGACCGACGCGCCGGCTTCCGACACGACGATCTTCTGCAGCCGCAGCTCCGGGTGTTTCGCGATCAGTTCGCTCGCGAGCTTGTCGGTTTCGCGCGACGCGGTGCCGTTACCGATGCTGATCAGCTCGGCCTGCGTCTGCGCGGCGATGCGCGCGAGTTTCGCGATCGAGCCGTCCCAGTCGCGGCGCGGCTCGTGCGGGTAGATCGTGTCGGTCGCGAGCACCTTGCCGGTGCGGTCGACGACCGCGACCTTCACGCCCGTGCGCAGGCCGGGGTCGAGGCCGATCACGGCCTTCGGGCCGGCCGGCGCGGCCAGCAGCAGGTCGTTCAGGTTGCGCGCGAACACGCGGATCGCTTCGGTTTCGGCCGTTTCGCGCAGCTGCGTGAGCAGTTCGTTCTCGATATGCGGCTGCACCTTCACGCGCCAGCACCAGCGGCAGACGTCGGACAGCCATTTGTCGGCCGGGCGATTCTGGTTCGCGATGCCGAAATGGCGCGCGATCATCGCCTCGCCCGGATGCGGCACCTGCGCGTCAAGCTCTTCGCCGAGGCCGAGCTTGATCGTCAGCACGCCGGCGTTGCGGCCGCGGAACAGCGCGAGCGCACGGTGCGACGGCACGGTCTTGATCGTTTCCGCGTAGTCGTAATAATCGCGGAATTTCTCGCCTTCCTCGTTTTCCTTGCCCTCGACGACGGCCGACGACACGACGCCCTGGTTGTGCAGGTAGTCGCGCAGCTTGCCAAGCAGCTCTGCCGTCTCGCCGAACTGCTCGGACAGGATGTCGCGCGCGCCGTCGAGCGCGGCCTTCACGTCGGCGACGCCCTTGTCGGCGTCGACATACGCGGCCGCCTCGGCCTGCGGGTCGAGCAGCGGGTTCGCGAGCAGCGCCTGCGCGAGCGGCTCGAGGCCGGCTTCGCGGGCGATCTGCGCACGCGTGCGGCGCTTCGGCTTGTACGGCAGATAAAGGTCTTCGAGCACCTGTTTGCTGTCGGCCGCGTCGATCGCGGCACGCAGTTCGTCGGTCAGCTTGCCCTGTTCGTCGATGCTCGACAGGATCGCGGCGCGGCGATCCTCGAGTTCGCGCAGATACAGGAGGCGTTCCTCGAGGTTGCGCAGCTGCGTGTCGTCCAGGTTGCCGGTCACTTCCTTGCGGTACCGGGCAATGAACGGAACGGTCGAGCCTTCGTCGAGGAGTTGCACGGCCGCCGCGACCTGGCGCGGCTGGACGGACAGTTCGGTGGCGATGCGCTGTACGATCTTGAGTGCTACGGTTTCCGTCATGTCGTGGATGGTCTGTCTGCCTGCTGAAATCGCGGCGCGGGCCGGCAGGCCCGAAGCGGCGGGCTGCCCGGCGGGCCCGACGGGCCAGAGGCCGCGGGTGAATGAAGCGGGGCATTTTGCCATAAATGGCGGAGCGTCCAGCCGGGGGTGATAGAATTTGACACATGTCCCGCAGCTTTCCTACGACGTTGCCAACTTCCCGCATTTCTCTCGTCGCGCTCGGCGCAGCGCTCGCCGCGGCTTTGTCTGCCGGGCCTTCCGGTGCATTTGCGCAGGCCACTGGCGCCAGCGCGCCGGACACCGTCGCGTCCGCGCCCGTTGCAGCCTCCGCCGCCCCGGATTTCGACGCCCGTCAAAAAGTGCTCAATCAACGCTCCGCGGAAAACGATTATCGTTATGCGGTGGCGGAGCACGACTGTTACAGCAAGTTCTTCGTCAACCACTGTCTCGGCAAGGCGCGCGACCAGATGCGCGAGGAGCGGGCGAGCATTCGCCAGGAACAGCTCGCGCTGAACGACGAGCAGCGCGCGGTGCGGGCGCAGCAGCGCGACCAGCAGCAGGCGTTGAAGCAGGCCCGGAACGAGGCGGAAGCGCCGCAGCGGGCGGCGAACGACGCGGCGAACGCGGCTGCATTCCGCGACAAGCAGGAGCAGAATGCACTGAAGCAGGCGCAGCGCGGCGCGGAAGGGCCACAACGCGCGGCGAGCAAGCAGGCATACGACCAGAAGCAGGCGGATTTCCAGCGCAAGCTCGACCAGGCGCACCAGCAGGCGGCGCAGAAGGCGCAGGAGCGGGCGGACAACGCCACGCGCTACGAGCAGAAGCAGAAGGACGCCGCGCAGCACAAGGCCGATGTCGAGCGGCGTCAGCAGGAAGCGGCCGAGAAGGCCAAGCAGCAGCAACAGCAGGGGCAGTAACGTGTTGAATTGATCGGGATCAGTCTCGGGCGCGTCGGCACGCCAGTCGTCGCGCTGCTTCGATGAGGAGGCAAGTATGCAAAACCGTCACACGGAACAGCAGCAGGAATTGCACAACCGTTTGGCTGCATTGCAGGAGCAGCACCAGCAGCTCGCTCGGGAGATCGAGCTGAAGGAAGGGCACTCCGACATCGACGACATCACGCTGCATCGGCTGAAGAAGGAAAAGCTGGCGGCCAAGGACAAAATCATTTTGCTGCAATCGCAGCTCGAACCGGATAAGCGCGCCTGAGCGCGGCCTGGCAAGCGCCGGCGCCGCCCGGGCGCTGGACACAGGAACGCTTGCCTTGAATTCACCGCTTGAAGCCACCCCCGATGCCCGGCGTGACACGACGTCCGCCGGGCGTGTTCGTGCGTCCGAAGGCACCTTCGAGCTGAGCCGCAAGCGCGTCGACGAGCTCGACACGATCTTTGGCGAAGGCGGGTTGCTGGCGCGCGCGCTCGACGGGTACCGGCCGCGTACGTCGCAGATCGAGATGGCGCGCGCGGTCGCGTCCGCGATGGAGGCATCCGCGCGCCGGATGCCCGAGCCCGAGATCTTCGAAACCCGCAAGCGGCCGGCACGCCGCTTGGGCGATGCCGACAAGACGGCCGGGGCGGCCGCGGACGATGCCGCGGCAGCCGAATCCGACAGCGACGCAGGCGACAACACGCTGATCGTCGAGGCCGGCACGGGTACCGGCAAGACCTACGCGTATCTGGTGCCCGCAATGCTGTGGGGCGGCAAGGTGATCGTGTCGACCGGCACGAAGCACTTGCAGGACCAGCTGTTCCAGCGCGACATCCCGACCGTACGCAATGCGCTCGCGGTGCCGGTGTCGGTCGCGATGCTCAAGGGCCGCGCCAACTACCTGTGCCACTACTACCTGCAACGCACGGCCGACAACGGCCGGCTGCCGTCGCGGCAGGACACGGCCTATCTGCAGGAAATCGTCCGCTTCGCGAAGATCACGAAGAGCGGCGACAAGGCCGAACTCGCGAGCGTGCCGGAAAACGCGCCCGTGTGGTCGATGGTCACGTCGACGCGCGACAACTGCCTCGGCCAGGAATGCCCGCACTACAAGGAATGCTTCGTGATGCAGGCGCGGCGTGAGGCGCAGCAGGCCGACATCGTCGTCGTCAACCATCACCTGTTCTTCGCGGACATCATGCTGCGCGACACGGGGATGGCCGAACTGCTGCCGAATGCGAACACGATTATCTTCGACGAAGCGCATCAGCTGCCGGAGACGGCGACGCTGTTCTTCGGTGAGACGCTGTCGACGACGCAGATCCTCGAACTCGCGCGCGACACGGTCGCCGAAGGCCTGAGCCATGCGCGCGACGCGGTCGAGTGGGTGAAGCTCGGCGGGGATCTCGAGCGCGCGGCGCGCGACCTGCGCCTCGCGTTCGCGGATGGCCAGATCGTGCGTATGTCGCTTGCGCAGCTCGGCGACGATCACCCGATGTTCGGTGCGCTCGACGCGCTCGACGTGGCGCTCGATGCGCTCGCCTCGGCGCTCGCGAGCCAGGCCGAGCGCGCGGAATCGCTCGGCGCGTGCCTGCGGCGCGCGCGCGAGCTGCAGGACCTGCTGGCCGGCTGGGTCGCGCCCGGCGCGGCGGAAGCGGCCGCGCAAGCCGACGCGGCAGCGGCAGCCGACGGCGATCCGAACGAGAAGGTGCGCTGGGTCGAGGTGTTCGCGCATACCGTCCAGCTGCACGAAACGCCGCTGTCGGTCGCGCCGATCTTCGCGAAACAGCGTGCGGGCGTGCCGCGTGCATGGGTGTTTACGTCGGCTACGCTATCGGTGCGCGGCGATTTCACGCACTACGCGGCGCAGATGGGCCTCAGCTCGCGTCGTTCGATGACGCTCGCCAGCCCGTTCGATTACCAGTCGCAGGGACTGCTATACGTGCCGCGCAACCTGCCGCAGCCGTCTTCGCCGGCGTTTACCGATGCCGTCTTCGATGCCGCGCTGCCGGCGATCGAGGCATCCGGCGGCGGCGTGTTCATGCTGTGCACGACGCTGCGTGCGGTCGACCGGATCGCGTCGAAGCTGCGCGACGTGATCGAAGCGCGCGGCTGGAACACGCCGCTGCTCGTACAGGGCGACGCAAGCCGCACCGAGCTGCTCGACCGCTTCCGCGCGTACGGCAATGCGATCCTGGTCGGTAGCCAGAGCTTCTGGGAAGGTGTCGACGTGCGCGGCGATGCGTTGTCGCTGGTCGTGATCGACAAGCTGCCGTTCGCGCCGCCGGACGATCCGGTGCTGGCCGCGCGGCTCGATGCATTGACGAAGAAGGGGCTGAGCCCGTTCGCCGTGCATCAGCTGCCGCAGGCCGTGATCACGCTGAAGCAGGGCGCGGGCCGGCTGATTCGTGCGGAGACGGATCGCGGCGTGCTGATGATCTGCGACACGCGGCTCGTCGACAAGCCGTACGGGCGTCGGATCTGGCAAAGCCTGCCGCCGTTCAAGCGCACGCGCGAGATCGCGGTCGTGCAGGATTTCTTCGACGAGCACCGCTCGGGCAAGCACGCTTGATTGCACGCGCGACGCTTGTCGCTTGATCGCCCCGGTGCCGCTTGCATGCGGCGCCAATAAAAAACCCGGCTCGATGGCCGGGTTTTTTGTGTGCGCAACGGGTGTTACATCGTGCCGTGCTTCAGAACTGCCACCACGACTTCTTCGCACCGGGGCGCGAATGGCCCGTCACGTACGGGCTGTCGGGGAACGTGCCCGCGAGCACGCGCTTGGTGTCCTCGGCGAGTTCCGGCTGGTTCAGCTTGCCGTACGACAGGATCATGATGTGCAGCGCATCCTCGATCGCCGGCGCGCCCTTGTAGTCCTTGATCGCGAGCTGCGCGCGGTTGATGGCCGCGACATACGCGCCGCGACGGTAGTAGTAGTCGGCCGCGTGCACTTCGTGCGACGCGAGCGCGTTGACGATGTAGCGCATCCGCGCGGCCGCATCGGGCGCGTACTTGCTCTTCGGGAAGCGATCGACCACGACCTTGAACGCATCGTACGATTCGCGCAGTGCCTGCGGATCGCGCTCGCTCATGTCCTGGCCGGAGAAGCGCCCGAACAGGCCGAGATCGTCGTTGAAGTGGATCATCCCCTTCAGGTAGTACGCGTACGGGATGTCCGGATGATCGGGGTGGAGCTGGATGAAGCGATCGACGGCCTGGTCGGCCGCTGCTGCTTCGTTATCCTTCCAGTTGCAGTATGCAACGTTGATCTGCGCCTGTTGCGCGAAATGGCCGAACGGATCGCGGCCTTGCAGCGATTCGAAATATTTCGCGCACTTGCCCCAGTCGCCGCCGGACAGTGCGTCCTGGGCCTCTGAGTATAATTTGTTGTTCGACCAGGTAGCCGTCTCGTCCTGCTTCTGCGGCAAGCCGTGGCAGCCGGCGATGAGGGCCGCGGCCGCTACCGCCGCAGCCCGGGCGGCGACGGTTCTGGCCGTGCGTTTGGTCGAATTCATCATGCTCGCATGTCCTAGCTTCAAGTCTCGGTGACCCAGTCTAAATGACCCGTTCAAGTTCGCAGAATGCCCAGCCGGGCACACCAAATCGCGAAGATTATAGCCCAAGCGATCGGCCCGCCGACGCTGCGTCGGGGGATTCCCTCGATGACGATCTGCCCGGCGACGCGATGCAGCCGCCCGTCGTGCCGTCCGCGGCGGTCGACGAGGCGCCGCGCGTCGTCGAAGTGCCGCTGTCGCTCGCGGGTGAACGCCTCGACAAGGCGCTTGCCCAACTGTTCCCCGAATTCTCGCGCAGCCGCCTGCAGAGCTGGATCGAGGCGCAGCGCGTGCTCGTCGACGGCGCGCCGGCGAAGATCCGTCAGCCGGTGCCGCTCGGCGCGAAGATCGCGCTCGTGCCCGATCTGCTGCCCGAGCAGCTCGCGTTCACGCCGGAGCCCGTGCCGCTCGACGTGATCTACGAGGACGACGCGCTCGTCGTCATCAACAAGCCGGCCGGCCTTGTCGTGCACCCGGCCGCCGGCAACTGGAGCGGCACGATCCTCAACGGTCTGCTGCATCGCTACGGCGACGCGGCGGCCGGCCTGCCGCGCGCGGGGATCGTCCACCGGCTCGACAAGGAAACCTCCGGCCTGATGGTGGTCGCCCGCACGCTGGCCGCGCAGACGGACCTCGTGCGCCAGTTGCAGGCCCGCACGGTGAAGCGCCGCTATTTCGCGCTGGTGTGGGGCACGATGCCCGAGGAGGGCACGATCGACGCGCCGATCGGCCGCGATCCGCGCGAGCGCACGCGCATGGCCGTCGTCACCGGCGCGTCGGGCAAGCCCGCGCGCACGCATTTCCGCACGGTTGACACATGCCTGTGGCAACGTCAGCCGGTTTCGGCGATTCAGTGCGATCTCGAAACCGGCCGCACGCACCAGATCCGCGTGCACTGCGCGCACGCCGGGCATCCGCTGCTCGGCGATCCGGTCTACGGGCGTGCGCGCGGCAAGCGCTCGGTCACGCCGCTGCCGGACGGGTTCGCACGACAGGCGCTGCATGCGTGGCGGCTCGGCCTCGTACATCCGGTCACGGGCAAGGCGATGCAGTGGCGCTGCCCGCTGCCGGACGACATGAACACGCTGGTCGCCGCGCTGGGCTTCGGGCAGGGCGACGAGGAATTCGACGACGACGACGGTGTCTACGACGATGACGACTTCGGCGGCGAGTATCACGACGACGAGCCGTACCTGGACGACGAGGAGGAGTGAGTGCCGATGACGAACCTGGCGCCGTTGACGTGGCAGGACTGCGTGCAGCCCGACTGGCAGGTGTCGCCGCGCGTGCGCGCGCTGATCACGACGCGCGACGGTGGTGTGAGCGAGGGCCCGTACGGGCGCTGGCAGGACGGTGTGGCGCTGCCGGGCGGGATGAATCTCGGCCTGCATACCGGTGACGATCCCGACCATGTCGCGGTCAATCGCGCGCGCGTGCTCGCTCTCGCCGGGCAGTCGAGCGCCGCATGGCTCGAGCAGGTTCACGGTGCACGGATCGTGCAGGCGGACGAGGTGATCGCCGCGGCGCCTGCGGCCACGGCGCCGGTGCAGGCCGACGCGAGCGTCACGAACCAGGCAGGCGCCGTCTGCGTGGTGATGGTGGCCGATTGCCTGCCCGTGCTGCTGTGCGACGCGCAGGGTCGCGCGGTCGGCGCCGCGCATGCGGGCTGGCGCGGGCTCGCGGCCGGCATCGTCGAGCAGACGGCGGCGCGCGTCGCGGCGCTCGCGGGCGGCGCGACGGACACGCTGCATGCGTATCTCGGCCCGGCGATCGGCCCGCGGGCGTTCGAGGTCGGCGCCGAGGTGCGCGACGCGTTTCTCGACACGGCTGCGCAGTCGGAGCATGATGAAACCCGTCATGCGTTCGTTGCCATCGACGGCGCGCCCGGCAAGTTTCTTACCGATCTCTACGCGCTCGCGCGCGTGCGACTCGTGCGTGCGGGCGTGGTGCACGTGAGCGGCGGGACAGCTTGCACGGTCGCCGAACCCGCGCGCTTCTATTCGTACCGGCGCGACCGTGTGACGGGCCGCATGGCCGCGGCAATCTGGCTGGCCGATTGATCGCATGCGCATGCGCGGGTTTTGTTGCGTCGCGAAATCGGGTTATCTCGATATTGAGGCGGCAATGCGGCACTGCATGCGCAACTGAATGAAAAATCCCGGAGTCAAGTCAAGCAAAATGTTTTATGTTTCGCCGGAACCCTTGTCCCGTCTGTCGTGCGCGGATTATCTCCGTGAAATGTTCAGTAGTTTGATCGGGCGCTTCACATGGGGAAAACGATAATGATAAAAATACCGCACTGCGGCAGAATCTGGAGACGCCTCTCCAGAGCATGACGGCCCGGCTCGCAGCCGGCACGCCGCGCGCGAGCAGGATTTCACGATTGACGCTCACGAATCACCGGTAAGGCAGGTAATGACAGCATCGAAAAATTCGTCGACGTCCGCGCATGCGGGCACTTCCGCGGGCAGCACCGGTTTCGATCCGGCCGCCCAGCCGATGCAGCAGATGTTCGAGTCGTGGTTGAACGCGTGGCGCGGTTTTGCCGATCCGGCGCGTGCCGCGACGGCCTCGGCCACCGTCAATCCGTTCGCGACATTCCAGTTCCCGACGTCGTTTCCGTTCCAGCTGCCGTCGATGCCCGACCTCGGTGCGATGGCGTCGCCGTTCGCGGGGCTGAAGCTGCCAGTTGCGGCGATTCCGCCCGAACGGCTCCAGGCATTGCAGGCCGACTACGCGCGCGATTGCATGACGCTGATGCAGCAGGCGGCCGCCGCGAAGCTCGAGTCGCCGGAGTTGAAAGACCGCCGCTTCAGCGGCGACGCATGGAAGGCGTCGCCCGCGCATGCGTTCGCGGCTGCGTGGTATCTGCTCAACGCGCGTTATCTGCAGGAGCTGGCCGACGCGCTGCAGACCGATCCGAAGACGCGCGAGCGCATTCGTTTCACGGTCCAGCAATGGACGGCCGCCGCCGCGCCGAGCAACTTCCTCGCACTCAATCCCGATGCACAGAAATCGATCCTCGAGACGCAGGGCGAAAGCCTGCGGCAGGGGATGATGAACCTGCTCGGCGACCTGCAGCGCGGCAAGATTTCGCAGACCGACGAATCGCAGTTCGTGGTCGGCAAGAACCTCGGGTGTACCGCGGGCGCGGTCGTGTACGAGAACGACCTGATCCAGCTGATCCAGTACACGCCGAAGACGGACAAGGTGTTCGAGCGGCCGCTGCTGATCGTGCCGCCGTGCATCAACAAGTTCTACATCCTCGACCTGCAACCCGAGAATTCGCTCGTCGCGCACGCGCTGTCGAACGGCCATCAGGTGTTCCTCGTGTCGTGGCGCAACGCGGATGCGTCGGTCGCGCACAAGACGTGGGACGACTACATGAACGAAGGGCTGCTCGCGGCGATCGACGCGGTGCAGCAGATCAGCGGCCGCGAGCAGATCAACACGCTCGGCTTCTGCGTCGGCGGCACGATGCTCGCGACCGCGCTCGCGGTGCTCGCCGCGCGCGGCGAACATCCGGCTGCGTCGATGACGCTGCTCACCGCGATGCTCGACTTCACCGACACGGGCATCCTCGACGTGTTCGTCGACGAGGCGCATGTGCAGATGCGCGAGCAGACCATCGGCGGCAAGAACGGTACGCAACCGGGGCTGATGCGCGGCATGGAGTTCGCGAACACGTTCTCGTTCCTGCGGCCGAACGACCTCGTGTGGAACTACGTCGTCGACAACTACCTGAAGGGCCGCACGCCCGCGCCGTTCGACCTGCTGTACTGGAACAGCGATTCGACCAGCCTGCCGGGCCCGATGTACGCGTGGTACCTGCGCCATACCTATCTCGAAAACAAGCTGCGCGAACCGGGTGCGTTGACCGTGTGCGGCGAATCGGTCGACCTGTCGCTGATCGACGTGCCGACCTTCATCTACGGCTCGCGCGAGGATCACATCGTGCCGTGGCAGACCGCCTATGCATCGACGTCGATCCTGTCGGGTCCGCTGAAATTCGTGCTCGGCGCGTCGGGGCACATCGCGGGCGTGATCAATCCGCCGGCGAAGAAGAAGCGCAGCTACTGGGTCAACGAGGGCGACCTGCCCGAATCCGCGGACGACTGGTTTGCCGGGGCGACCGAGCAGCCGGGAAGCTGGTGGACGACGTGGGTCGAGTGGCTCGACGCGTACGGCGGCCGCAAGGTCGCGCCGCCGGCCCAGCCGGGTTCCGCGCAATTCCCGGTGATCGAGCCGGCGCCCGGGCGCTACGTGTTGCAGCGCGATTGACGAAAACCGGACAGCGGCGCACGCTGTCCGGTGCACCGCAGTTTTTTTAACAGGGCCGGTAACGATGCGCCGTGTCGTGCGGGCCTGGAGGAAAGGGAAATGACGGATGTAGTGATCGTATCGGCCGCGCGGACCGCGGTCGGCAAATTCGGCGGCTCGCTCGCGAAGATTGCGGCGCCCGAACTGGGCGCGACGGTGATCCGCGCGGTGCTGGAGCGTGCGGGCGTGAAGCCCGAGCAGGTCAGCGAAGTGATCATGGGCCAGGTGTTGACGGCCGGCTCCGGGCAGAACCCGGCGCGGCAGTCGTTGATCAAGGCGGGGCTGCCCACGGCCGTGCCGGGGATGACGATCAACAAGGTGTGCGGCTCGGGCCTGAAGTCCGTGATGCTGGCGGCGAACGCGATCATCGCGGGCGACGCGGAGATCGTGATCGCGGGCGGCCAGGAGAACATGAGCGCGTCGCCGCACGTGCTGCCGGGCTCGCGCGACGGCTTCCGGATGGGCGACGCGAAGCTGGTCGACACGATGATCGTCGACGGCCTGTGGGACGTGTACAACCAGTACCACATGGGCATCACGGCGGAGAACGTCGCGAAGGAATACGGGATCACGCGCGAAGAGCAGGACGCGTTCGCGGCGCTGTCGCAGAACAAGGCGGAAGCCGCGCAGAAGGCCGGCCGTTTCAATGACGAGATCGTGCCGGTGTCGATCCCGCAACGCAAGGGCGAGCCGCTGCAGTTCGCGACCGACGAGTTCGTGCGTCACGGCGTGACGGCGGAATCGCTGGCGGGCCTGAAGCCGGCGTTCTCGAAGGACGGCTCGGTGACGGCGGCGAACGCGTCGGGGTTGAACGACGGCGCGGCGGCGGTGCTGGTGATGTCGGCGCAGAAGGCGGCGGCGCTGGGCCTGACGCCGCTGGCGCGGATCAAGGCGTACGCGAACGCGGGCGTGGACCCGAGCGTGATGGGCATGGGCCCGGTGCCGGCGTCGCGCCGGGCGCTGGAGCGCGCGGGCTGGACGCCGGGCGACCTGGACCTGATGGAGATCAACGAAGCGTTCGCGGCGCAGGCGCTGGCGGTGCACAAGCAGATGGGCTGGGACACGTCGAAGGTGAACGTGAACGGCGGGGCGATCGCGATCGGCCATCCGATCGGCGCGTCGGGCTGCCGGATTCTGGTGACGCTGCTGCACGAGATGGCCAAGCGCGACGCGAAGCGCGGGCTGGCGTCGCTGTGCATCGGCGGCGGGATGGGCGTCGCGCTCGCGGTCGAGCGTCCGTAACCGGCCGTTCGCCATCGGCGAACCGAATTCGTGCGCCGGCCGATTGCGGCTTCGGCCGGCGTCACGTGAAGTCAGAGGGGGCTCCGGCAGCTCTCGAAACCAAAAAATGGAGTGAGATTTATGTCTCAGCGAATTGCGTACGTAACGGGCGGGATGGGCGGCATCGGCACCAGCATCTGCCAGCGCCTGTCGAAAGACGGCTTCAAGGTGGTCGCAGGTTGTGGCCCGAACTCGCCGCGCCGGGTGAAATGGCTCGAGGACCAGAAGGCGCTCGGGTACGACTTCATCGCGTCGGAAGGCAACGTCGGCGACTGGGACTCGACCAAGGAAGCGTTCGACAAGGTCAAGGCCGAAGTCGGCGAGATCGACGTGCTGGTCAACAACGCGGGCATCACGCGCGACGTCGTGTTCCGCAAGATGACGCATGAAGACTGGACCGCCGTGATCGACACCAACCTGACGAGCCTGTTCAACGTCACGAAGCAGGTGATCGACGGGATGGTCGAACGTGGCTGGGGCCGCATCGTCAACATTTCGTCGGTGAACGGCCAGAAGGGGCAATTCGGCCAGACGAACTACTCGACCGCGAAGGCCGGCATTCACGGCTTCACGATGTCGCTCGCGCAGGAAGTCGCGACGAAGGGCGTGACGGTCAACACCGTGTCGCCGGGCTACATCGGTACCGACATGGTGAAGGCGATCCGCCCCGACGTGCTCGAGAAGATCGTCGCGACGATCCCGGTGCGGCGTCTCGGCGGCCCCGAGGAAATCGGCTCGATCGTCGCGTGGCTCGCGTCGAACGATTCCGGCTTCGCGACGGGCGCCGACTTCTCGCTGAACGGCGGCCTGCACATGGGCTGAGCGTCCGGGCTGCGCCGGCCGGGTGGCCGCGCAGCCGGGCGTTTTCCGAAGGCCCCCGCCTCCCGGATTCGGGCGGCGGGGATTCGTCACTTGCGCTACGCTGCACTCAAAGGCGTTACATGACTACTACAAAGAAGACGGCCGAACGGCTCATCAAGAAGTACCCGAACCGCCGGCTCTACGATACAGAGACAAGCACGTACATTACGCTGACCGACGTGAAGCAGCTCGTGCTGGAGCAGGAGGATTTCAAGGTCGTCGATGCGAAATCCAATGAAGACCTGACGCGCAGCATTCTCCTGCAGATCATCCTCGAAGAGGAAAGCGGTGGCGTGCCGATGTTCTCGTCGTCGATGCTGTCGCAGATCATCCGTTTCTACGGTCATGCGATGCAGGGCATGATGGGCACGTACCTGGAAAAGAACATCCAGGCGTTCATCGACATCCAGAACAAGCTCGCGGATCAATCGAAGAACCTCTACGAAGGTAACGCGATGAATCCGGAAGTCTGGTCGCAGTTCATGAACATGCAGGCGCCGATGATGCAAGGGATGATGACGAGCTACATCGAGCAATCGAAGAACATGTTCGTGCAGATGCAGGAGCAGATGCAGAACCAGGCGAAGTCGATGTTCAGCACGTTCCCGTTCAAGCAGCCGGGCACGCCGGAGCCCGAAAAGAAGTAACGGTTTCGCGGCAGGCCGGCCGTGGCGGCGCGAGCCGCCGGGCGTCGGTGCCGCGAAGCGGGGCGGTCGGTCGCCGTCGTGCATTCGGGCACGACGATGCGCGGTTGCCGCCTGCCGGAAGAAATCGCCGACGGTCGTCCAGGATCGTCGGCACCGAATGCCCGTGCCCGGTATGCGCGGGCATCGTCGTTCTCCAGTCGATCGAGATCCAGTCCATACGAATGAACGCCGCGACGCGCCGAGCCTGGTGGGGCGCGTTCGTGTCCGCGTGGGCGCTCGCGTGTCGTACCATAAGCGGCGCTGCACGGAAGCCGCTTATGGCGAACGCGATAGCGGTTCCCACGTAGGGCGAGAGGTGCGATGCCGCATCGATGCGCAGCGGCCGAGAAAAACAAACCGACTGAGAGAGAGCATGCGAGGGATTCGAACGGCATCGACCGGCAGGCTGGCCGGTCTTGCTGCGATGTTCATGATGGGTGTCGGAGTGGCCTTGCCGAGCTTTGCAATGGATTGCGCGAAAGCCGTCCAGCCGATCGAGAAGCGCATTTGCGCAAGCGCCGCGCTGCGCGCGGCCGATGCGCGGTTGAATGCAGCCTATGCGGGCGCGCTGAAGGCCGCGCCGGACGCCGCCATCCGCGACATGCTGGTGCGTAGCCAGCGCCGCTGGCTCGACGCGCGCAACAAGCGCCTCGATACCGATTACGAAGGCCATCGGCTGGCCGTCGACGAAGTGCGCAAGGCCTTCGATCGGCGTACCACCGTGCTGGCCGACCGATCGGGCGAAGGGCTGATCGCGCGAGCACTGGCTGAACGGCAGTGGCTCGCGAAATACAGCAGCGGCCCGCTGGCCGGCTTCGATGCAAACTGCGATTTCATCCCCGACGATGCGAGTGGCGCGCATGTCTCTTATGCGTGTTTCGGCGCGATTCACGTGCAGCATCATGCGCGGGTGTGCAGCCAGAGCGAGGACTGGGCGACCGGCGCGGTCTACCAGTATCGTCTGGTGAGCGCGGCCGATGGCGGGAAGGTGCATCCGGTGGCGTTCTGCGAAGCGCAAGGCGCGCATGCATGCGACAGCGGCAGCGCGCAGGCGGGATGGGTGCGTGCCGCGACGCCCGGCGGCGAGAGCCGTACACCCGCGCCGGTGACGGGCCTGCCGCAGCTCGATGCCGAATTGTGGCCGCTCGGCGATGGTGGCGATGCGGCGTGGTTCGACCGGTGTCTGACGGCGCCGGTGTTTCCGGATGCGCACTGACGCGCAGCGTCCGATGTTCGAGCAGGGCCCGCGATGGCGGGCTTTTTTGTTGCGTCGGCAACGCGTGCACGCGCGGCTGGTGGCAAACGATCATTTGCATCGACGCCACGCGCGCATGCGCGAGGTCATGCGAAATGATCGACTGCCTGCCGGCGCGTAACCACGCTGCAGGATCGCTGGTTCCGGCTGGCGTGACGCGCTTCGTCCTGACTCAGTGCGCCGGGCCGAAATCCTGATCGTCCTCCGACGGCGGCAGGTCGAGCACGAGCTTGACGGCGCTGTAGTTGGCCTTGAGCGAGAACACGCGGCCGATCACGAGAAACGTCTGCCGGGAGTTTTCGAGTTCGACGAAGTCGCCCGGTTGCGGGACATGCGCACCCTGGTCGTAGGAAAAGCTGGTGCTGGTCTGTTCGCCGATGGCTTCTGCGGCGTGTTCGGTGAATTCGATCGTGAGGTGGGTAGTCATGCGAGCCCCGTTGGGTCGATTGAAGGGAATGGATGCCGCGATTTTCGCATAGCGGCCGATCGCCGCCGTGCCGATTCTTGGTCGGCGCGTTTGATCGACGGGGCGTTGCGTCTGTCCTGGCATCCGGCCACAGCGCATTATTTCCCGGCGCCGCTCGCGCTTTTCCTTGAAAAGCGCCGAGTCGCCCATCCTTTTATCTCGGCCCAGTATTCCTTTCCCAGCAGCGCGACGGCAGCGACGAACACGATTTCGCCGATCACGACCAATGCCGGGATCACGAACGCCTTGTTCGGAATGGACGTGAGCGGAAGGATCGGCACCGCGATCCAGTACAAGAGCACGAGGCCCAGTAGCGCCAGGCCGGTCTTGGGACAGCGAAAAACGGCACCTTGGCCCTGTTTTTTTCATGCAGGCGGCGGCTTCGAAAGCGTGCGGCGATACCTGTCGTCGGATAGAGCGCGGCAGCAGGGCGGGATCGCGTCGCCCAGCACTGCGATGGGGCGGCTCGTCCGATCCGGCACGCGCTGGCCCTTCCCCGCGCTCATTTTGGCTCGCCGCCCCTAAATCGCTGTAAACTCACGCTTTTGCTGCCACGCCCCCACATTCCAGATGTCCCAATCCCCCAAAGTAGGGTTCGTATCCCTCGGCTGCCCGAAAGCGCTCGTCGATTCCGAACAGATCATCACGCAACTGCGCGCCGAAGGTTATGAAATCTCCGGCAGCTACGACGGCGCCGACCTCGTCGTCGTGAACACCTGCGGCTTCATCGACGAAGCCGTGCAGGAAAGCCTCGACGCGATCGGCGAAGCGCTGACCGAGAACGGCAAGGTCATCGTCACCGGCTGTCTCGGCGCGAAGTCGAGCGCGAGCGGCTCGAACCTGATCGAGGAAGTCCACCCGAAGGTGCTCGCGGTCACCGGCCCGCACGCGGTGGGCGAAGTGATGCAGGCCGTGCATTCGCACCTGCCGAAGCCGCACGACCCGTTCGTCGACCTCGTGCCCGCAGCCGGCATCAAGCTCACGCCGCGTCACTACGCATACCTGAAGATCTCCGAAGGCTGCAATCACCGCTGCACGTTCTGCATCATCCCGTCGATGCGCGGCGATCTGGTGTCGCGTCCGGTCGCCGAAGTGATGCTGGAAGCCGAGAACCTGTTCAAGTCGGGCGTGAAGGAACTGCTCGTGATCTCGCAGGACACGAGCGCATACGGCGTCGACGTGAAGTACCGCACCGGCTTCTGGAACGGCAAGCCGATCAAGACGCGCATGACCGACCTGGTCGCCGCGCTCGGCGAACTCGCCGCGCAGTACGGTGCGTGGGTGCGCCTGCACTACGTGTATCCGTATCCGAGCGTCGACGAAGTGATTCCGCTGATGGCCGAAGGTCCGTTCAAGGGCCACGTGCTGCCGTATCTCGACGTGCCGTTCCAGCATGCGCACCCGGAAGTGCTGAAGCGCATGAAGCGTCCGGCGAACGCCGAGAAGGTGCTCGAGCGTGTGCAGAAGTGGCGCGAGATCTGCCCGGACCTGACGATCCGCAGCACGTTCATCGCGGGCTTCCCCGGCGAGACGGAAGAACAGTTCGAAACGCTGCTCGACTTCATCCGCGAAGCGGAACTCGATCGCGTCGGCTGTTTCGCGTATTCGCCGGTCGAAGGCGCGACCGCGAACGACCTGGACGGCGCGCTGCCGGACGAGGTTCGCGAGGAGCGTCGCGCGCGCTTCATGGAAGTGGCCGAGGAAGTGTCGGCGAACCGCATGCAGCGCAAGGTCGGCAAGACGCTCAAGGTGCTGATCGACGAAGTCAGCGCGGAAGGCGGCATCGGCCGTACGGCCGCCGATGCGCCGGAGATCGACGGCGTCGTCTACGTCGAGCCGGCGGCGAAGGCATCGAAGCGCTACAAGGTCGGCGATTTCGTCTCCGTGAAGATCACGGGCGCCGACGGCCACGATCTGTGGGGCGAGGTGTAAGCGATGGCCGCTGCATTCCCGGAGATCCTCGCGCTCGGCGAGGCGATGATCGAATTCAACCAGTCGCAGCCGGGGCATCCTGAATTCCTGCAGGGCTTCGGCGGCGACACGTCGAACTTCTGCATCGCGGCGGCGCGCCAGGGCGCGTCGACGGGCTTCGTGTCGGCGATCGGCGACGATCCGTTCGGCCGTATGCTCGCCGACATGTGGGCATCGGAGCGCGTCGACACGACGTACGTGCGGATCGACCGCTCGGCGCCGACCGGCGTGTATTTCGTCACGCATGGCGCCGACGGCCACCAGTTCGACTATCTGCGCGCGGGGTCGGCCGCGAGCCGCTATGCGACGGGCGATTTACCGCTCGACGCGCTGGCGGCCGCCAAAGCCGTGCACCTGTCGGGCATCAGTCTTGCGATCAGCACGGCCGCGTGCGACGCGGCATTCGCGGCGATCGACCATGCGCGTCGCCACGGCGCGAAGGTCAGCTTCGACACGAACCTGCGCCTGAAGCTGTGGCCGCTGGCGCGTGCCCGCGCGGTGATGCGCGAGGCGCTGCGCCAGACCGACATCTGCCTGCCGAGCTGGGACGACGTCACGGCGCTCACGGGCGCGAACGATCGCGACGCGATCGTCGACGCGATGCTCGAACACGGGCCGCAGGTCGTCGCGTTGAAACTCGGCAAGGAAGGCGCATATGTCGCGACGCCGAACGAGCGGCGCGTCGTGCCGGGCTTCGCGGTCGAGGCCGTCGACGCGACCGGCGCGGGCGACTGCTTCGGCGGCGCGTTCGTCGCGCGGATCGTCGCGGGCGACGATCCGTTCGCGGCCGCGCGTTATGCGAACGCGGCGGCGGCGCTGTCGACGACCGGTTACGGCGCGGTCGCGCCGATTCCGCACCGCGAGGCGGTTGAACGCCTGATGCAAGGCTGACGCGACACGGGACACGCGGCCGCCGACGCATTCGCCGCGCAGGCTTGCGCGGTCAGCAGGAACCGGGTCTCGACCCGGCACGGTCCGCGATTGCCGGGCGAATCTGAAGCAAGGAGCAACACAAGGTGGGTCGATATTCGGAATGGCAACGGGCGCTCGTCGTCGCCGGTGCGCTGGTGGCGGGCATCGCGATGCCGGGGTTGGGCGCCGCGCAGGCGGTCGTGCCGGGTGTGCAGCAGGATGAACCGGCGCCGGCGCGGCCGCTGAAGCCGAATCCCGAGTTCGCCCGCCTGCCGCGCTACGAAGGCACGCTTGGCGACCGGCCGATCGTCGTGCATCTCGGCCCGAAGACGGACGAGGAAGGCGTGCACGGCGAATACCAGTTCGCCGATACGGGCGAGGTGGTGCTGCTCGCGGGCGACCGCGATGGCGATACGCTGGAAATCGAGGAGTCGAACGACGGCACGAACATCACCGGCGTGTGGATCGGCCGCTTCGACGCGACGGGCGACCTGAAGGCCGACCGGATGAACTCGGACGAATCGGACCCGCAGCCGGTCGTGCTGCATCTGGCGCCGGGCAAGCGCGCGGCGCTGCAGGTGCGCGACGGCCGCGTGCGCGAAATCGAGACGGTGGGCGGCGTCGTCAACCTGCATCCCGACGACTGAGCGCGTGCTGGCTCGGTGTCGGCGGCGCGCATTGTACCGGGCCAACCGCGCCGATTTTGGCTACTCTAACGACATATTCCGCAACCGAACGGCCTCGTGCCCGGCCTCCAAGTCATGACTGCATCCACTTCCAAGCGCGCGCTGCAAACCCGCATCGTTCAACCCGACGACGTCATTCCGGAAGGCTTCCGCTCGTTCGTGCCGCCGGTCGCGCGCGCGTCGACGGTCGTGTTTCCCGATCTCGCGACGATGCGCGCGCTGGTCTGGCACGACGACAACCAGTGGCGCTACGGGCTGCATGCGACGCCGACGTCGCTCGCGCTCACGCAGCGGCTCGCCGAGATCGAGGGCGGCACGCACGCGCTGCTGCAGCCGTCGGGTCTCGCGGCGATCATGAACGTCTACTTCGGGATCGTGAAAGCGGGCGACGACGTGCTGGTTCCGCATAACGTATACGGTCCGAACGCCGATTTCGGCAACTGGCTGGCGAACGATTTCGGCATTACCGTGCGTTTTTACGATCCATTGATCGGCGCCGGCATCGCCGAGCTGATCCAGCCGAACACGCGGCTGATCTGGCTCGAGGCGCCCGGCTCGGTGACGATGGAAGTGCCCGACGTGCAGGCGATCACGGCGGCCGCGAAGGCGCGCGGCATCGTCACCGCGATCGACAATACCTTTTCGGCGGGGCTCGCGTTCAAGCCGTTCGAACATGGCGTCGACATTTCGGTGCAGGCGCTGACCAAGTATCAGTCGGGCGGCAGCGACGTGCTGATGGGTGCGACGATCACCGCGAACGCGGAACTGCACGCGAAGCTGAAGCTCGCGCGGATGCGCTGCGGGATCGGCGTGTCGGTCGACGATTGCTCGCTCGTGCTGCGCAGCCTGCCGAGCATGCAGGTGCGCTTCGATGCGCACAGCAAGAGCGCGCTCGCGCTCGCGCAATGGCTGAAGGCGCGGCCGGAGATCGCCGCGGTGCTGCATCCGCAGATTGCGGACTGCCCGGGGCACGCGTCGTTCATGCGCGATTTCAAGGGGGCGGGCGGGCTGTTCTCGGTGGTGTTCGACGAACGCTACAGCGCGGAGCAGGTCGACCGTTTCGTCGAGTCGCTCGAACTGTTCGCGATCGGCTGGAGCTGGGGCGGCGCGTGCAGCCTCGCGATGCCGTACGACGTCGCGTCGATGCGTCCGGACTGGCCGCATCGCGGCACGCTGGTGCGTTTTTACGTCGGTCTGGAAGACGAAACCGACCTGCGCGCGGACATCGAGCGCGCGATGCAGGCCGCACTCGGCTGATCGCAGGCCGGCACCGTCCGGCACGAAAACGAAACGCCGGCGCGATGTGATATCGCGCCGGCGTTTTTCATTGAGGGTGCCGCGGGATCAGAACAGTCGCAGCAGCCCGTCGAGGCCGACATGGTCGAACGCGACGGTGGCCGCATCGCGCACGACGGGCTTCGCGTGGAACGCGACCGACAGCCCGGCGTCGGCCATCATCTTCAGGTCGTTCGAGCCGTCGCCCATCGCGATCGCGCGGCGCGGCTCGAGGCCGAGCGACGCGCACGTCTCGCGCAGCAGGCGCGCCTTCACGTCGGCGTTGACGATTTCGCCGAGCACCTTGCCGGTGAGCTTGCCGTCGACGATCTCGAGCGTGTTCGCATGCGCGTAGTCGAGGCCGAGGCGGGCTTTCAGCCGCTCGGTGAAGAACGTGAAGCCGCCCGACACGAGCAGCGTCTTCATGCCGGCGGCTTTCACGCCGGCCAGCATCGTCTCGGCGCCCGGCGACAGTTGCAGCCGTTCTTCGTACACGCGCTCGAGCGCGTGCGCGTCGAGCCCGGCCAGCAGCGCGACGCGGCGCGTCAGGCTTTCGTTGAAATCGCGGATCTCGCCGCGCATCGACGCTTCGGTGATCTCCGCGACCTGCGTTTTCAATCCGCAGAAATCGGCGATCTCGTCGATGCACTCGATCGTGATCAGCGTCGAATCCATGTCCATCACCGCGAGCCCGAAATCGCCGAGCGTGAGGCCGGCCTCGACGAAGCCGAAATCGAGCGCATGCGTGCCGCAGTATGCGTCGATGTCGAGGCGCTGCGCCGGGCTCGCGTTTTCGATGCGCAGCGCGTGATCGTCGGTCTGCACGACGCGGGTGCCGCGCGACAGCGCGAGCAGCGGTTTGTGATGGGCGTCCGACAGCGGCGCAAGACTCTGGATGACGAGATTGTGGGTCATGACGAGTGGTTGGGAGGCGAATGAATGACGTGCGCGGCCCGCGGGCGGCCGCCTGCGAACGCGGGCCCCGTGCGGCTGCGGGCCGTTGCGTCGCGAACGCGCCATTGTAGCCGGTTGGCCGCGCAGGGCGGCCGGCGCAGGCGCGAAACCGGGCGCGGGGCGGTAGTGGTCAGCCGTTTGCACGATCCCAGTACGGCGGATCGCCGAAATGCTCGGCCAGGAACGCAATGAAAGCGAGCGTTTTCAGCGGCACGTGCGCGCGGCTGGGATAGACGGCCCAGATCGCGACGTCGTCCGCGAACGGGTAGTCGTCGAGCACGCTGACGAGCGCGCCGCTCGCGAGCAGCGGGCCGACGTCCCAGGTCGACTTGATCGCGATCCCGAAGCCGTCGACGAGCGCTTCGCGGATCGCCTCGCCGTTGCTCGCGACGAGCCGGCCGCCGACCCGCACCGTGAGCGGGCCCTGCGGCGTTGCGAACGACCAGTCGCGCTGGTCGCCGAGGATCACGCATTCGTGCTGCGTCAAGTCGGCCGGATGGCGCGGCGTGCCGCGTTCGGCGAGATAGGCGGGCGAGCAGCACAGCACGCGGCGGTTGGTGGCGAGCTTGCGGGCGACGAGCGTCGAATCCTTCAGCGCGCCGAGCCGGATCGCGACGTCGTAGCCGTCATCGACCAGATCGACGATCTCGTCGGACAGCCGCAGATCGAGCGACACGGACGGGTAGCGGCGCAGGAACGCCGGAATCACCGGCGCGACGTGCTGGCGGCCGAACGACGAGGACATCGACACCTTCAGCCGCCCGTACGGCTCGCTGCGGCCGCGGCCGACCGACGCGCGCGCGGCGTCGGCGGCCGCCAGCAGCGCGTCGGCCCGCGCCATGAAGACTTCGCCGTCCTGCGTGAGGCTGATGCGGCGCGTGGTGCGGTGCAGCAGCCGCGCGCCGAGCTGCCGTTCGAGCTGGGCGATGCGCGCGCTCGCGACCGCGGCCGACACGCCGAATTCGCGCCCGGCCGCGGTGACGTTCGCGAGCAGCGCCGCGCGCACGAACAGCGCGACGTCGAGCAGGTCGAGCGGCTTGTCGGGCGCGGGAATCGGATCGGACCCAGGATCGGACGTCATTATTCTGAAATTCCTGAAAATGTTTCAGGAAATATAGCGGTTTTCTCGAAGGATCGGGTTGCCTACGATGGCACGCATGGAGGTTGCGCCGCAGCCCGCCGGATTCCCCTGAAAGGAGTATCGAGATGAAAGCCGTTGGATTGACCCGTTATCTGCCGATCGACGACCCGCAAGCGTTGCTCGACGTCGAACTGCCGCAGCCCGTGCCGGGCTCGCGCGATCTGCTCGTGAAGGTCGAGGCGATTTCCGTGAACCCGGTCGACACCAAGGTGCGTGCGCCGAAGCCGCAGGTCGAGGAGACGCCGCGCGTGCTCGGCTGGGATGCGGCCGGCACGGTCGTCGCGGTCGGCGCCGACGTCACGCTGTTCCGGCCCGGCGACGAAGTGTTCTACGCGGGCAGCATCACGCGGCCCGGCGCGAACAGCGAATTCCATACGGTCGACGAGCGGATCGCCGCGTTGAAGCCGCGCACGCTCGACTTCGCGGCCGCCGCCGCGCTGCCGCTCACCGCGCTGACCGCGTGGGAAGCGCTGTTCGACCGGTTGCGCGTGTCGCCGCAGGGTGCCGACGCCGGCAAGTCGGTGCTGATCATCGGCGGCGCGGGCGGCGTGGGCTCGATCGCGATCCAGCTCGCGAAGACGCTCGGCAAGCTGCACGTGATCGCGACCGCGTCGCGGCCGGCGTCGGCCGAATGGGTGCGCGCGCTCGGCGCGGATGCGGTGGTCGACCATTTCGGCGACCTGCCTGCGCAGTTGCGCGAGGCCGGCCATCCGAGCGTCGACTACGTGCTGATCTTCAACGATACCGACCATCATTTCCCGGCCGCAGCGGAAGTCATCCGGCCGCAGGGCGGCATTTGCACGATCGTCGAGAACGCGAAGCCGGTGCCGGTCGAACTGCTGAAGGCGAAGAGCGCGGCGTTTCACTGGGAATTCATGTTCACGCGTGCGATGTTCGAGACGCCGGACATGATCGAGCAGCACAAGATCCTCGGCGAAGTGGCGCGGCTCGTCGACGCCGGCACGCTGCGCACGACGCTCGGCGAACAGCTCGGCACGATCAACGCAGCGAACGTGCGGCGCGCGCATCAGATGCTCGAGGGCGGGCGCGCGATCGGCAAGCTGGTGCTCAGCGGTTTCTGAGCGCGGAGCGCGTAAGGTTGCGGCGCCGCGAACGCAAGCGGGGTAACACCCGATGCGTTTGCGGCGCATTGCACCGCGCTTGGCGGTAGACTGGCAGCGCATCATGCATCGAAAACCGCGCGGCACGCGCGTGCCGCCGCATTACAAGGAGGTCAGCATGAGCCAACGCAGCTTGTCAGTCGCCGCATCGTGGTCGGTCGTGTTCGCGGCGGCGTGCGTCAGCGCGAGCGTATTCGCGGCGCCGCCGGTCAAGGGCAGCCTGAAGGGCGGCGGGACGGGACAGCTCGAATACACCGTCAAGGTCGACTCGAAGACCTTCGGCAATACGCAGGAGACCCGCAAGATCCGCTCGGGCGAGACGGACGATTTCAACTGGAAGTCGGTGCCGCCGAGCGGCGCGGTCGCGATGCCGGACGGCTGCCCGAACGCCGACAACCTGCCGCGCGACGCGAACGGCGCGATGGTGCGGCAGACCCAGGTGCGGCTCGCACCGTCGGTCGACGCCAAGGGTGTCGCCAACGTGCAGTTGAGCTTCCAGGCGGCCGCGCCGAAGGGCACGCGCGGCGTGACGGCCGGGGGCAAGTCGCTGCAGTGTCCGGACGTCGTGTCGGTAAGCCAGGTGAAGTGGGTATCGATTCCGACCAACGGCGGGTCGAAATCCGTGTCGATGAGCGACGGCACCCGGGTGACGGTGTCGATCAAGCATTGAGCGGCACGCGCGGGCCGGCGTTTCGTTTGGTGCGCGCGCAACCGGTTCGATGGGCGGAACGAGCAGGGCGGCACGCGAGCAGCGCCTGTCGTGCCGCCGTTGCAACGCGTGCCGCTGCCTGTTTCGCGGCACGGTGCCACGGCCGTACAACGGCGCTGCACGATGTCATGCGGATGTCACGTCATGCGCGCCCGCATTCCGTCCTCCCGATCATCACGTTCCGATTAAACGTCGCAGGCGCGTGCTGACCGCGCAGCGCGCCGCCGCGCGTCACCGCGTGCGCTCTTCGAGCCGCGACGCGAGAAAGCGGTGATCGGCCGAGAACAGCCGGCGATAGGTCATCAGCACCGCGCCCACGGTGCCGAGCGCGGACGCCGCGGCGATCAGGAACATGATCACGATCTGGTAACGCACGGCCTGCAGCGGCGACTGGCCGGCCAGCACCTGGCCCGTCATCATCCCCGGCAGGCTCACGACGCCGACCACCGCCATCTGGTTCAGCGTCGGCAGCATGCCGGCGCGCACGGCCTGGCGCGCGGCGTCCTGCGCGGCCTCCCAGCGCGTCGCGCCGAGCGCGAGCGCGGTTTCGACGCGATCGCGGCGCGCGGTGAGCTCTTCCATCATCCGCTCGACGCCGAGCGATACGCCGGTCAGCGTATTGCCGAGAATCATCCCGAGGATCGGGATCGCATATTGCGGCGCGAACCACGGATGGATGCGGATCACGACGAACAGGCCGACCGCCGCGACGAACCAGCTGCTGAACCAGATCGACGCGATGCTGTCGACGCGCTGGCCGCGATACGTGCGCTTGCCGCGCCCCGCGCCGGCGAAACCGGCGATCAGCGTCATCAGCGCGGTGAGCGGCAGCACGACGTACCAGTGCGGATGGCCGAACACCCAGCCGAGCACGTAGCCGATCGCGAGCAACTGCACGACGGTGCGCACCGCCGCGAGCGCGAGCTTGCGGCCGAGGCCGAGCGACAGCGCCGCGGAGATCGCACCGTTGACGGCGACGAGCGCGGCGGCGATGCCGACGTCGACGAGGCTCAGGTCCTGCAGTGCCGGGCTCATTGCGCAGCCCCCGTCGGGTGGGCCGCGTGCAGGACGCCGGCCTGCATCACGAGCCGCATCGTGGCGATCCGCGCGGCCTGGGCCGGATCGTGCGAGATCCACATGTAGGCGCGCGCATCGGGCGCCGCGTCGAACCACGCACCGACGAGCGCTTCGATCGCGCGCGCCGATTCGGGATCGAGGGCGGAGGTCGGCTCGTCGAGCAGCAGCACGTCGGGATCGAGCTGCAGCACGCGCAGCAGCGCGGTGATCTGCGCTTCGCCGCCGGACAGGTCGCTCGCGCGCTTGTCGAGAAAGTCGGCGCCGCGGCCCGCCTGCGCGGCGAGCGCTTCGGCGCGGGCGCGGTCGAACGCGACGTCGCGATAGATCGCGAGCGAATACGGGTAGCGCAATTGCGCTTCGACGGTGCCGTCCATCTGCGCGGGGCGCTGGCGGACATACGCGACGCTGCGCCGATAGCGCGGAATCGCGCTGCGCCTGATCCGGCGGCCGCGCCACAGGATGTGACCGCCGTCGAGCGGATCGAGCAGCGCGAGCGCGCGCAGCAGCACGCTCTTGCCCGACCCGGACGGTCCCGTGATAGCAATTCGCGATCCCGCCGCAAGGCTGAAATCGGTCGGGGCGAGCAGCGTCTTGCCGCTGCTGGCGTCGCGCCGCGTGATGTGCTGCGCGTCGATGAGGCCGGTGGGGGAGGTCATGTCAAAAATGAAAAAAAGCGTTAATGGCGCCGAAAGGCCACCATGTCGTGCGCCATAATACCGATTGAAAAGCCGCAGTTGTCGTGCGCCGTTCGTCCACGCAAGCGGCCCGGCATGGCGCGGCAACGCTTCAGAACAACAACGGAACCGCCATGACGCTAACCCGAGCCATCGGCAAATCGGCTGCATGGATCGTCGGTATCGTCGCGGTGCTCATCGCGGCGGCCGGCATCTTTATCTTCACGTTCGACTGGAACCGCGCGAAGCCGTGGGTCAACGAACAGGTGAGTACCGCGCTCGGCCGCCCGTTCGCGATCAACGGGGATCTCAAGGTCGGCTGGCGTCGTCCCGATGGCGAGACCGGCTGGCGCGCATGGGTGCCCTGGCCGAGCTTCTCCGCCACGCAACTCGAGATCGGCAATCCCGACTGGGCGCAGGCGCCCAAGTTCGTCACGCTCGATGCCGCGCACTTCGATCTCGCGCTCCTGCCGCTGCTGGCGCATGAAATCGTCATCCCGTCGATCGACGTCGTGAATCCTGCCGTCGATCTCGAACGGCGCGCGGACGGCAGCAATACGTGGACCTTCCAGTTCAAGCAATCGTCGCAGCCTTCGCGGTGGAAGGTGCGGCTCGACAGCTTCGGTTTCGCGAAGGGCACCGTCACGTATCGCGATGCGATCACGAAGGCCGACCTGACCGTCGCGATCGATACGCTCGGGCAGCCGATTCCGCTCGGCGACGTGCTGAAGGAGCAGGAGCAGACCTCGCGTGCGGCGTCGGCGCAGCGCGTCGGCAAGCATGGCGCCGCGCAACTGGGCGCGAAGGCCGATGCGCAAGCCGCGTCGGGCGCGTCGGGGGCGAGTGCGGCCGCGGCCTCGGGTGCGTCGGCAGCGAGCGGCGTTGCTTCGGCTGCTTCAGGTTCGTCCGGTTCATCCGCTTCGTCCGCGCCTTCCGCGCCTTCCGCGCCGGCTGCTGCTGCCGCGTCCGGCGCGAGCGGCGCCGCGGCGCCCGCGAAGCCGGCGGGCCCCACCTATGCGTTCGGGCTGAAGGTCGACGGCCGCTACAAGAACGTGCCGATCAGCGGCACCGGCAAGGTCGGCGGCGTGCTCGCGATCCAGGATACGTCGCAGCCGTTCCCGCTGCAGGCCGACGTGAAGGCCGGCGATACGCGGCTCGCGATCGTCGGCACGCTGACCGATCCGAGGCATCTCGCGGCGCTCGACCTGCGGCTGTGGCTGCAGGGCACGTCGATGTCGCACCTTTACCAGCTCACCGGCATCACGCTGCCCGATACGCCGCCTTACGCGACCGAAGGGCGCTTGATCGGCAACTTCAAGCCGAATGCGAGCACCTTCCGCTACGAGAACTTCAACGGTCGCGTCGGCGGCAGCGATCTCGGCGGCACGCTCACCTGGGCGCAGCGCGAGCCGCGGCCGAAGCTGTCGGGCGAACTCGTGTCGAACCTGCTGCAGTTTTCCGATCTCGCGCCGGTGATCGGCGCCGACTCGGCCGCGAGCAAGAAGAAGCGCGGCGACACGACGCGCCAGCCGCCCGACCGCGTGCTGCCGGTCGCGGCGTTCCGCACCGAACGGTGGAGCGCGATCGATGCGGACGTGAAGTTCACCGGCCGCAAGCTGATCAAGAGCGCGGACCTGCCGATCACGAACCTGTACACGCACATTCTGATGCAGGACGGCGTGCTGACGCTGGAGCCGCTGCAGTTCGGCGTCGCGGGCGGCACGCTCGCGACGAATGCGCATCTCGACGGCAGCCGCACGCCGCTCAAGGGCCGCTTCACGCTGGCCGCGCGGCATCTGAAGCTCAAGCAGCTGTTCCCGACGCAGAAGGTGATGCAGTCGGCGTTCGGCGAAATCAACGGCGACGCGTCGCTGTCGGCAACGGGCAATTCGCCGGCCGCGCTCGCGGCGACGTCGACCGGCGAAGTGAAGGCGCTCATCACCAACGGCCGCATCAGCCGCCTGCTGATGGAGGCCGCGGGGTTGAACGTCGCGAACGTCGTCTACGAGAAGCTGTTCGGCAACCGCGACGTCAACATCAATTGCGCGGCGATCGATTTCGTCGCGACCGACGGCATGCTCGACCCGAAGGTCTTCGCGCTCGATACCGACGATGCGCTCATCAACGTCGACGGCCCGATCAACCTGCGCGACGAATCGCTCGACCTGAAGATCCATCCGCACACGAAGGGCTTCCGGATCTTCTCGCTGCGCTCGCCGTTGTATGCGAAGGGCACGTTCAAGAACCCGAAGGTCGGCGTCGATGCGGGCGCGCTCGCGCTGCGCGCCGGCGCGATGGTCGGGCTCGGGCTGATCAACCCGTTCGCGGCGCTGCTTCCGCTGATCGCGCCGAGCAACAACCGCGACGTGCCGTGCTCGGAACTGTTCGGGCAGATGAAGGCGCAGGCGGCGCAGAAAGCGGCCAAGAAGGCCGGCAAGTGATGCGTGCAGCCGTCGGAGCGGCTTGCGCCGCGGTGCGGCGGCTCGGCGTCGTTGCCGCGACCGGCTGAGCGCTGGCCGTGCGGCGCCGCCGAGGCGCTCAGCGGCGAGCGCGCGCCCAGACGATCACCGGTTCGACCTCCCGGCCGGCGATCCGCACCGGTCCGGCGGTGCCGAGCTGCAGCCGGTCGCCGTCCAGGCTGACGACACGCTGCTGGACGTTGCCGATCCAGTTCGGATACAGGCTGACGTCCATTTCATGGGTCAACGTGCCGTCGTCGTCGACGTTGAAGGGGCCCGAATACGCGATGTAGCCGCGGGCCGCGGCCGCACGCTCCTCGACGCTGCCGCCCTGCAGGTCGCCGTCGGCGTACGGCGGGCGGCCGGCCGCCATCAACTGCGCGGACATGTAGCCGTCGGGCGTATAGAGGATCCAGCCCCGCGCGTCGCGGCCGAGCGGATAGGTGACGGTCCCGCCGTCGCGCGGGCGGATTTCGTAGGACACGAGACGCCACGCGCCGACGAGTTGTTCACGAAGCTGACTGGCGAGCATGCGGGATTCCGGTAGGACGGCGGTGGGGCGCGTGCCGTCGTGTTGACGGGCCGGCGGGCGCCGCGGCTGAGGGCCGGGAATACGCCGCCGGGGCGGTGCGGTCGGCAGTTTCTCCGACACCTGCTAAAATACACGGTTTTCCGTCGATTTCTCTCTTACGGGACCTGCCGTGCTTTCTACTGCCAACATCACGATGCAATTCGGGCCGAAGCCCTTGTTCGAGAATATCTCGGTCAAATTCGGCGAGGGCAACCGCTACGGTCTGATCGGCGCGAACGGCTGTGGCAAGTCGACCTTCATGAAGATCCTCGGCGGCGACCTCGAGCCGAGCGCCGGCAACGTCGCGCTGGAGCCGAACGTCCGCCTGGGCAAGCTGCGCCAGGACCAGTTCGCGTACGAAGACGTGCGCGTGCTCGACGTCGTGATGATGGGTCACACCGAGATGTGGGCCGCGATGACCGAGCGTGACGCGATCTACGCGAACCCGGACGCCACCGACGACGACTACATGCACGCGGCCGAACTCGAAGGCAAGTTCGCCGAATACGGCGGCTACGACGCCGAGGCGCGCGCGGGCGCGCTACTGCTCGGCATCGGCATCGAGGAGAAATTCCACAACGGCACGATGGCCGACGTCGCGCCGGGTTGGAAGCTGCGCGTGCTGCTCGCGCAGGCGCTGTTCTCGAAGCCGGACGTGCTGCTGCTCGACGAACCGACCAACAACCTCGACATCAACTCGATCCGTTGGCTCGAGCAGACGCTCAACGAGTACAACTCGACGATGATCATCATCTCGCACGATCGTCACTTCCTGAACTCGGTGTGCACGCACATGGCCGACATGGACTTCGGCACGCTGAAGGTCTGGCCGGGCAACTACGACGACTACATGCTCGCATCGGCGCAGGCGCGCGAGCGCCAGGCCGCGGCGAATACGCGTGCGAAGGAACGCGTGGCCGAGCTGCAGGACTTCGTGCGCCGCTTCTCGGCGAACAAGTCGAAGGCGCGCCAGGCCACCAGCCGCGCGAAGCAGATCGACAAGATCAAGATCGAGGAATTCAAGCCGTCGTCGCGCCAGAACCCGTTCATCCGCTTCGAGTTCGAGAAGAAGCTGCACAACGTCGCGGTGGTCGCCGAAGAGATCACCAAGAAGTACGAGCGCACGATCTTCCAGAACTTCAACCTGTCGGTTCAGCCGGGCGAGCGCATCGCGATCATCGGCGAGAACGGCGCGGGCAAGACGACGCTGCTGCGCTCGCTGCTCGGCGCGCTGCCGCTCGATCACGGCACGGTGAAGTGGTCCGAGAACGCGAACGTTGGCTACATGCCGCAGGACACGTACGAGGAATTCCCGAACGACATCACGCTGATGGACTGGATCGACCAGTACCGCAAGGACGGCGACGACGAAACGATGGTGCGCGGCACGCTGGGCCGCCTGCTGTTCTCGTCGGACGACATCAAGAAGTCGGTGAAGGTGCTGTCGGGCGGCGAGAAGGGCCGCATGATCTGGGGCAAGCTGATGCTCGGCCGCCACAACGTGCTGCTGATGGACGAGCCGACCAACCACATGGACATGGAGTCGATCGAGTCGCTGCAGATCGCGCTCGAGCAGTTCGAAGGCACGCTGATTTTCGTGTCGCACGACCGCGAGTTCGTGAGCGGGCTGGCGAACCGGATCATCGAAGTGAAGACGGACGGGACGCTGTTCGACTTCGGCGGGAATTATGAGGAGTTCCTGACGAGTCAGGGGCAGGAGTAAGTGCCGTAAGGTTTTCTCCGGTCACGGGGCCAGGTTAGGCATCACCGCACGGAGCGAATCGCCAGAGGCGCTACAAGCCCGCATCGACAGCAATGTCGATGCGGGCTTTTTCATTTCTGCCGCGGCAAAACCCCACCGCGCCGGACATCCCAGTTTCCTCTGCTCAATCGACTTCAGGTAAATTACCCACCCAACACCCCCATCATTCCCCATTTCGCCCCGGAGCCGCCTTCGATGCAGGACCATCCTCTCCCGCTCGACCTGTCCGGCCTTGCGCCCAGCCTGTACGCGCAGGGCACTGAGGAGGGCATCCTGTCGCGCCTGATGGAGCGGATTGCGCCGACCAACCGCTTCTGCGTCGATATCGGCGCGAGCGACGGCCTGCGCAACAGCAATACCGCGCGGCTGCTGCGCGAACAGGATTGGGCCGGCGTACTGGTGGAAGGCAGTGCGTACCGGTTCGGCAAGCTCGCCGCGCACTACGAGGGCGTGGCGCGCGTCCGCCTGCATCACGATCGCGTCCAGCCCGATACGATCGACCCACTGCTCGTCGACGCGAACGTACCGACCGACTTCGACCTGCTGTCGATCGACATCGATGGCAACGATTACTGGGTGTGGCGCGGCCTGCAAGCGTTCCAGCCGCGCATCGTCGTAATCGAATACAACCCGTACTACACGCCGCCCGAGCGCTGGGTCATGTGCTTCAATCCGGACCACGAATGGGACGGCTCGACTTATTACGGCGCGAGCCTCGAATCGCTCGTTCATCTCGGCAGGCAGAAGGGCTACGAGCTCGTCTGCTGCGACGACATGGGCAACAACGCGTTCTTCGTGCGACGCGACCTGTACCCGCTGCTCGGCATCGCGAACAACGATCCGTCGGTGTTGTTCCGGCCAGCGATGTACAAGCTGCGCTACGTCGGACACAACACGTTCCTGACTGGTCATCCGTATCGGCACGGGCCGGCCGAGCACATCTGAATGGATGCGCTTGCCGTCACCTTCGACGAGATTCGCGATGCCTATGGGCTCGGTCGCGGCGGGCCGCCGACGCAAGTGAGCGAACGGGTGTGGCATCTGCCGACAAGTAGCGGCGCGGGTGTGGCGGTCAAACTCTATGCACTCGAACACCATGCGCGCGCAGCCAAGGAAACCGCCGTCCTCGCGCATCTGGAAACGCACGGCGATACGCGCTTCCATGTGCAGACGCTGAAGCGCACGAGGTCCGGCGAATCGCTGTGGTCGGGACAACATTCCCATGCGATGCTGACGCGCTGGGAAGCCGGGCAATTCAAAACCTACGATAGGTTCTCGCCAACCGAATGGGATGCGCTCGGCGCAAGTCTGGCCGCGTTGCACCTGAGCCTTGAACGACTGCCTCTGCCGTCGCCCAATACGATCCGCGCGCGGCTGACGTCGATCGATGCGGATGCGGTACGCCGCAGCCTGCTGGATGCACTCGATCGAGCGGATGCGAACGTCAGCGGTGCCGCGAATCTGCGCCGCTACGTCGATCTCGCGCTGCGTATGCTCGACCGCTACTATCCGGGCAGCATCGATGCGTTTCCGGTCGACGATCCGCAGCACCCGATCCACAACGACTACAACCAGTTCAACTATCTGTTCACGGGTACGCTGCCGCCGCTGATCCTCGACTGGGAAGCGTCGATCGGCGCGCCGCGCGAATACGAGCTGGTGCGCTGCCTGAATCATCTGCCGCTGGAAGCACCGCACCTCGCGCAAGCGTTCGTGCATGCGTACCAGCGGGTACGGCCCGTGAATCCGGCGTACATCGCATGGGCAGTCGATGCCGCCTGCTTGCAGCACGCGCTCAAGCTGTGGATCGTGCAGGGCTGGCTCGACGATCCGTCGCGTTTCGCATCGCATCTGAACGGTGCGGTGACGATGGCGTCCGCGATGGTGAACGCGCGTGACCGTCTAGTAGATTTCTTTTCCCGCTGCGTGGAAACAGGAAGCTGATGTGAGTGCGAATCCGAACGAGATCCCGAATCCGCCGCCGCCCGGCGAGCGGCAGCACGTGTTTCCGCCGCCGCTGGATCGCGATTACCGCGTCGAGGACGGGCGCGTGCAGACGCGCTCGCTTGAAGCGCATATCGTCGATCACTGCAATCTGACCTGCGCGGAATGCTGCTCGCTGTCGCCGCTGTTGCCCGAGTGGCATGCGAGCCCCGAATCGATCGAAGCCGATCTGCGCAAGGCCGCGAAAGTGTTGCGCCCGCGCATGTTCAAGCTGGTCGGTGGCGAACCGTTGCTGCATCCGGCGCTCGTTGAAATGATCGAGCGCGTACGCGCGACCGGCATCGCGCCCGTGATCTCGGTCACGACGAACGGCCTGAAACTCGCCGAGATGCCGGACGCGTTCTGGCAAGCGGTGGATGCGCTGACGATCTCGCGCTATCCGAAGCCGGCGCTTTCCGCCGACCTGGTCGCGCATGTCGAGCGCCAGGCGGCGCGCTTCGACGTGCGTCTGAACTGGAAGGTACAGGACGTGTTCACGACGATGAACCGCGCCCAACCTGGCACGGATCGCGACGAAGCCCAGCGCCTGTATCACGATTGCTGGATTCGCGAGCGCTGCCATATGATTCGCGACGGCATGTTCTACACGTGCACGCGTCCCGCGCATTTCCATACGCTGTACAAGGGCGACAAGGATTTTCAGGCCGACGGCCTGCCGCTGCGCGACGACGCGGGCATGCTCGACGCGATGCTCGCCTATCTGCAACGCGAGACGCCGCTCGAAGCGTGCCTGCATTGCCAGGGCGGCAGCGCGCCGGTGGCGCCCCATCGCATCCTCAAACGCATTGAAGTGGACACCTTGAAGGCTCGTTATCCATGATCGTCGGTACGCGCGACCCGTTCGGTTTCGATCGTCTGCACTACCATCCGCGCAGCGGCGTGTCGGCGTCCGGTATCCGCGCCGTATTGCGGGCGTCGGGGCAACCGGCCGGCGCGCCGGACACGGCCGCCATCGCGGGCTATCTGAGCGGGGAGCGCCTGATCGGCCGCACCGTGCTGCGCGACGTGCTCGCGGTGCCGCCCGGTCATGCACTGATCCGGTCGCCGCAAGGGCTGACGGTGCAGCCGGCGCCCGAGCGGCCGCAGCAAGCCGATCTCGACACCGTGCTGCGCGCGTCGCTGCAACGTGCGCTCGACAGCGGCAAGCGCGTCGCGCTGGCGCTGAGCGGCGGGCTCGATTCGGCGCTGCTGCTTGCGTTGTTGCGCGAGCTCGGCGCATTGCGGCACGTGACCGCCTACATCCTCGCGACCGACATGCCCGATTACTGCGAACTCGACGCGGCGCTCGAACTCGCCACGCAGATGCAGGCGAACGTGAAGATCGTGCGCGCAAACGAGGCCGATTTCATCGCGTCGCTGCCGAGAACGACGTACGCGGTCGAGGAACCGATGTTCAACCTGCATCCGGTCGCGAAGCTGCTGCTGGCCGACGCGATGGCGGCGGACGGCGTCGAAGTGGCGATTACCGGCGACGGCGCGGATCAGGTGTTGCGCCGCGACGTATCGGCCAACTATCTGCCGCTGTGCCACGCGTTGTTCGACGAGGCGTCGGTCGAGCTGCATCCGCCGTTCGTGGATGCGGCCGTCGTCGCGCATCTGACCAGCCTCGCGCCCGACCCGAACAAGCAGTGCCTGCGCGAGCTCGGTGCGCGCCTGAATCTGCCGGAGCGTCTCGTGCACGGCCCCAAGCGCGGCCGGCTCGCGCCAGCGATGGATCTCGCGACGCTGCTCGATCGCGACCGCACGCATGCACTGGCCGACACGCTCGGCCTCGCTGCGCCGACGCTGCAGGCGGATACCGAACGCGTGCTGTGGACGACGCTGACACTGCTTCTCGACCATCTCGATCGCCTTCATTCCGATGCCGTGCATCGCCCAACCTGAGCCGCTCATGAAACGCATCCTGTTCTGCGTGGTGCCCGAGAAGGGCCATGTCAATCCGTGCATCGGCCCGGCCCAGCATCTGCGCGCCGCCGGCTGCGACGTCGCATTCTATGCGCCGGCCGACATCAGCGAACAGCTCGACGGCGCCGGCGACTTCGCGTTCGTCGGGCCGCGCGAGACGCCCGAGCGCCACGACCTGTCGCGCGGCGCGAGTTTCGCCGCGAACATTCGCGACGCCGACTGGCTGCGTCACTGGATCCGCACGTTGCTGATCGACCTCGCGCCCGCGCAGGTGGACGGCATCCGAGCAGTGCTGCGCGACTGGCGGCCCGACGTGGTCGTGATCGACCCGCTGCTCTATGCCGCCGCGATCGCGGCCGAGCTGGAAGGGCTGCCGTGGGTTTCGATGTCCAATTCGCTGAATCCGGTGCTGCCGGACGATCTCGATTCGGAACTGCTGCGCACGGTGCGCTGGCTCGAACCGGAACGTACGCGCCTGTTCGCGCGCTACGGTCTCGACGCGCGCTTTCGCGGTTGCGACGTGCTGTCGCCGCACCTGACGCTCGCGTTCACGACCGATGCGCTGGTGGGCGCGCCGCCGCCCGGTGTCGAACTGGTCGGCCCGGCGATGCCGTCGGGCCCGCGCGGTGACGAGACGGCGTTCCCGTGGGAACGCGTCGACGCGGATCGCCCGCTCGTCTACATGTCGCTCGGCAGCCAGCTTTACTACCACCCGGAGGTGTTCGCGAAAGTGATCGACGCGACGCGCGCGACCCCGGCGCAATTGGTGCTGTCGGTGGGCGAACTGGTCGATTCGGATCTGTTGCCGGCCGGCGACGAACGCGTGATCGCGGTGCGTTACGCGCCGCAACTGACGCTGCTGCGGCGCACGCACGCGTTCGTCAGCCACGGCGGCGCGAATTCGGTGATGGAGTCACTCGCGTGCGGCGTGCCGATGCTGCTGTCGCCGTTCTGCAACGACCAGTTCCATTCGGCGCATTTCGTCGAGCGGGCCGGCGCGGGTTGCGTGCTCGATCTGCAGCGGGCCGGCGTTACGGACATTACGGATGCGCTCGAACGCCTGTTACGCGCCGGACCGTTGCGCGAGCACGCGGCGCGGATTCGCGACAGCTATGTCGCGTGCGACGGCTCCGCGCAAGCCGCCCGCCTGATCAGCGCACTCGCTTCAGGAAGCCGCCTGGCGACAGCGTCATGAGCACGCGGTCCTCGATGTCGTGGTCGATTTCGAACCGGTCGTCGCGGGCGAGAAATTCACGGGTGGCCGTGGCCGGATTGTTGCCGCGGCCGTACGGCTTGCCGTCGAACATCGACTCGGGCAGGTACTCCATGATGGTGTCCATCACGATCGCGTAGCTGCCGGGCGTCACGAACGGCGCATAGCATTCGAGTTCGCGCAGCACGTGCGCGTGCGTATGCGTGAGATCGAGGATCGCCATCACGCGTGCGTCGTCGTCGATCTGCGCGTGCACCGATGCGAGCGTGTCGGCCGCGCACGATTCCCCTTCGATCAGCACCATGCGATGGGCGAGCCGGTGCGATTGCAGGCGCTGCCGGACCTCGTCGCGCAGGCGCGGTTCGATCGCGACGACGCGGCCCGGGGCGCCGGCCAGCTCGAGCATCGACGCGGTGAACACCACGCCGCCACCCGCCGCGATGCCGGTCTGGACGATGCAGTCGGGGCGCTCGCGCCAGATCAGTTCCTGCAGCGCGAGCATGTCGCCGGGCAGATGGAAGAAGCGCTCGCCGAGCCAGCGGGTCTGGAACAGATGGCCGAATTCGGCGGCGCGCGTCAGCCATTCGATGTTGATGTCCCGCATGCGGGCCGAAGGACGCTCTGACATGGTCGATGCAACGAGTAGGAGTGACGTGAAAACGCTGGAACCGTGGCTTCACCGGTACTGGAACGTCGGGCCGGCGCGCCTGCAGGCGCTGGCGTCGGGCCATACTAACAAAACCTATCTCGTCGAGTGCGACGCGGGGCGCGCGGTGCTGCGCGTATCGTGGTCCGGCAAGCCGGTCGGGCAAATGCGGCGCGAGGCGTCGATCCTCGGCCGTCTCGGCGAGGCGCGCACGGCGCGGCTGCTGCCCGCGCTGCCACGGCTGCGGCCGACCGTCGATGCACAAACCGGCGTGCAGATGCCGGACGGAAGGTGGCTGCATATGTTCGAGCAGATCGACGGCCGTCCCGGCCTCCCGGACGACGCGCACGCGGGGGCGACCGATGCGATGCGCACGCTTGCGCATCTGCATACGGCGCTGGCCGCGATACCGGCAAGCGAAGCGGCGCCGCTCGCGTGGCTGTCGGCCCGTCATGCGCGTGTCGCGGCTCGCGCGATGCCGTCGCTGCCTGGCGATCTGCGCGACGCCTACGACACGGTGATCCGGCGAATCGGCATACATCTCGACGCGGCAGCCTCGTGGCTCACGGGGGCAGTGTATTGGCTGCACGGCGACTATCACGCGGGCAACCTGCTGTATGTCGGCAACGCGGTGAACGGCGTGCTGGATTTCGACGATGTGGGGCAGGGAGCGCAATGGCTCGAAGCGGCCTTTGCGTCGTTCGCGCTGTCGCGCGATGCGAGCCGGGATGACGGCTTCGTGTTCGATCGCGGGCGATGGAAGGCCGGTCTGGAGACCTATGCGGCGACACGGTCGGACGCGGCGCCGGATTGGCTGCGCGATAACGACGACGCGCTGATGACGTTGTTCTGCGCTGACCAGACGCTGATCCATCTCGAAGCGGCGCAGCGGGGCCTATGGATGCCGGGCCCTGGCATCGGATTCCTCGGCGGCTGGCGCCAGTTGCTGGACGGGGCGGTGCCCGCGGGTTAGCCGGCCGTCGCGTCAGCGCTGGCGGTTCAGGAACAGCCGCACGGCCTCGACCGTGTTGGGCCGCGCATCGCCGTGCCGCGATCCGTCGTGCAGGCAGAACAGCACGTCGCGATGCTGTGCCGTGCACGCATCGACATGCGCGCACATCGCGTCGAACAGCGCCTGCGGCGACGGCGCCGGCCGTTGCCAGTCGTCCAGGATCGCGGTCCAGCCCGTGTGTTCGCGTGGCAGGCGCGCGAGCACGGCGGCGCGATCGTCCCGCGGCATCAACCCGTACGGAAGACGCAGCGGGATCGCGTCCGGTGCGGGAAGGCTGGCGCGGCGGTAGACGTCGCGAATCAGCGCGTCGGTCGTGTCGATCTCGTCGATGAGTGCGGCGTCGGCGAGCGCGCCCGGTTTCGCGTGCGAATAGGTGTGATTGCCGAGCCGGTGGCCGCCGCGCACGATTCTCGTCGCGACGTCGGGTGCGTCCGCCAGGTGCTGGCCGAGCACGAAGAAGGTCGCCGAGCACGAGGCGTCGCGCAGCACATCGAGCAGCGCGGGCGTCGAGGGGCCGGGGCCGTCGTCGAAACTGAGGTGAATGGAGATCATCGGTCGCCCGGGCCGCTCACTGAACCGGCTCGATGGCCAGCGGGCATCTGCCGACCGGACGCAGCCCGGTGCCGGTCCATTCGTAGAAGAATCGGGCCGCTTTCGCGTTGCCGGCATCGCAATCGTCGTTGAAGCAGCCGGCGACGATCAGCAGCCTGCTGCCGGCTCGGAAGTCGACGCGCTCGTCGTCGTTGCCCATTACGCCCGAGATGGCCTTCACGCCGGGCATCGTGTACGTCGCGCCCGTGTTCTTGTCGACAATCGCGAAATTTCGGCAATCCGTTCCGCAACCCCAGATCGCGATGCGATAGTGACCGGCAAAATTGGCCGGTTGCGCGAATTCGTCGCGAATGACGGTGCGGTACAGGCGCGCCTCCTTGCTGGTGAGTCGGGGTGCGGCGGTTGGTTTGCGTGGTGTGGGGGCGGCGGCCGGTGCCGGATAGCGGTCGAACGAAGGCGATGCACAGGACGCGGTCGCCGTGGTGGCGGGCGCAGCCTCGACAGCTTGGGCTGCACCGGCGCTACCCATCAGCGCAGCGGATGCGCCGGCGATCAGCAGAAATCGATGGGCAGGCGCCACGCGAATGTCCTTTCGTATTCGAGGTGAATGTCGAGCCGCAGCCGCCGAACGGCCGGCGACGACGATTCTATGACGCTTCGCGCGGGCTGGCGACACGGCACGGTGGTTGCGCACCTGCCGAGCCGGCGATGCCGTGCGCAACCGTCCGTCAAGCATCGTCAAATCGCCGCGATATATCACGATGCCTGACGTTTCATGCGGCTTCGAAGGCTGTCATGCCCCGCTCGATTGCGTATCCTTGAATGCGATTCGCGGTATTCACGCAGTCACAACCGGGAGGCTTTACATGAATGCACGTCTTTACCGCGCGACCGTTGCCGGCGCGCTGATCGGATTGCTCGCGCCGTTTTCGGTCGCCCATGCGCAACTGGGCGACGTCCTGAAACAGGTCGGCGGTGGCGGCGATTCGGGCGGCAGCGCGGGCGGGGCGCTCGGCAACCTCGGCGGCCTTGGCGGCGCGCTGACGGGCGGCGGCGGTGCGTCGCTGACGCCGGGCAGCACCGGCAACGTCGCGGGCCTGCTGCAGTTCTGCATCCAGAACAACTATCTTGGCGGCGCAACGGGCAGCGGCGCATCGTCGGTGAAGGACGCGCTGCTCGGCAAGCTCGGCGGCACCGCGTCCGCGTCGTCCGACAGTGGCTATACGAGCGGTGCGAGCGGGATTCTCGACGCCGGCAACGGCAGCAAGCTCGACCTGAGCGGCGGCGGCCTGAAGCAGCAGCTGACCAAGCAGATTTGTGACAAGGTGCTCACGCAAGCCAAGTCGCTGCTGTAAGCGCATCGGCACGCATCGCGCGTGCCAGCGCCGGGAGCGGTGCGCAGGTGCCGCCCCCCGGCGGTCATTCCGGCCGTGACGTTCGTCATGGCGAAAAGCACGTCGCGCGAGTCGATGCCGCGACCCGCGCAAGGCGCAAGGCGGCGACTGCGCGGCTCAATCCGCCAGCCGCTTGTCCGCGAGTGCCTTGCAGCAGTCTTCGTACACCCATTGCACGAGTTTGGCCCGATAGTCGAGATCGTCGGTATCGACGATTTCCTCGACCGCGTCGCGCGCCCACGACGCGTCGACGAACCCCGCATGACGCTTCGCGATGTCTTGCGCGAGTGCCGCGAGTTTGGCGACCGAGAGCCAGTCGGCCTGGCGGTAATGGCGGTCGAGCCAGCGGTGCGCGGCTTGCACCTGGAACGCGGCGTCCGGCCATGATTCGTTGAGGTAAAACGCGCCGAGGTTGCCGCAGGTGAGCCAGCAAAGCAGCTCCAGGCGGTCTTGCGAGCCGAGGGTATGGGATGCGTCGGACATGGCAGCGCTCACGAAGTGCGTCGATTCCGGGCGGCGCCGGCCGCAAAGGGCCGATGCCGATAATAAAAACATAGCACGATGCGGGCCCGGCCGCGCACCCGGGCGGATGCTGACGTGGCGGCGGCCCGACGAATGCCTTCCCGGCCATACGCGGCGGACGGCGGAGCAGCGGCGCGCGGGCGTGCCGGCCCTTTCGAATCGCTGTCATTCGTCACACCAGTCACCGAAACGCTCGCTAGAATGGCGGCTTCCCTGGAGGCGGAACACGATGAAAATCTACGACCAGTTCTACATCGACGGCGCATGGCGCAAACCGGCCGGCACCGGCACCATCGACGTGATCGATTCGGGCACCGAAGCCGTGATCGGCCGGATTCCCGAGGGCGTTGCGTCCGACGCACAGGACGCGATCCGTGCGGCGCGCGCGGCGTTCGATGCGTGGGCGGCCACGCCGGCCGCGACGCGCGCGGGCTACCTGCGCAAGATCGTCGAGCGCCTGCAGGCGCGCAGCGAGGAACTCGCGCAGTCGATCACCGGCGAAGTCGGCATGCCGATCAAGCTGTCGCGCGCGATTCAGGTCGGCGGCCCGATCTACAACTGGAAGGCGTACGCGAAGCTGGCCGAATCGTTCGAATTCGAGGCGCAGGTCGGCAATTCGCTGGTGGTGCGCGAGCCGGTCGGCGTCGTCGCGGCGATCACGCCGTGGAACTACCCGCTCAACCAGGTCACGCTGAAGGTCGCGCCGGCGCTCGCGGCCGGCTGCACGGTGGTGCTCAAGCCGTCCGAAGTCGCGCCGCTCAACGCGTTCATGCTTGCCGAAGCGATCCACGAGGCCGGGCTGCCGGCCGGCGTGTTCAACCTCGTGTGCGGGTACGGCCCGGTCGTCGGCGAGGTGCTGGCCACCGATCCGGACGTCGACATGGTGTCGTTCACCGGCTCGACGCGCGCGGGCAAGCGCGTGGCCGAACTGGCGGCCGCGGGCGTCAAGCGGGTCGCGCTGGAGCTGGGCGGCAAGTCGGCGTCGGTGATCCTCGACGATGCGGATTTCGCGACGGCGGTGAAGGGCACGGTCAACGCGTGCTACTTGAACGCGGGCCAGACCTGCTCCGCGCATACGCGGATGCTGGTGCCGGAAGCGCGCTACGAAGAGGCGCGCGAGCTCGCGAAGGCCTCGGCCGAAGCGTACGTCGCGGGCGACCCGCGGCACGACGCGACGCGCCTCGGCGCGCTGGCGTCGGCCGCGCAGCAGCAGCGCGTGCAGGCCTACATCCAGCGCGGCATCGACGAAGGCGCGGAACTCGTGACGGGCGGCACCGGCTTGCCGGAAGGGCTCGCGAAGGGCTTCTTCGTGAAGCCGACCGTGTTCGGCCGGGTCGATCCGAAAGCGACGATCGCGCAGGAAGAAATCTTCGGGCCGGTGCTGTCGATCATCACCTATCGCGATGAAGACGAGGCCGTGCGGATCGCGAACGATTCGCCGTACGGGCTCGGCGGCGCGGTGTGGGCCGGCAGCGACGAACGCGCGATGCGCGTCGCGCGCCGCATCCGCACCGGGCAGGTCGACATCAACGGCGGCACGTGGAACGGCGCCGCGCCGTTCGGCGGCTTCAAGCAGTCGGGGTATGGCCGCGAGAACGGCGTGTACGGGCTCGACGAGTATCTCGAGTACAAGTCGATGCAGTTGAAGCCGGCCAGGCCGGCCTGAACGCCGCGCGCGGCCCGAACCGGAAAAACGGCACGCTTGCGTGCCATTTTTTATTGACGGCCGTCAAGGTGCGCGGCGGTGGATCGTCGATCATCGCGTTTCCGATGTTCCGACGAGGTTTCAGATGACCGTACGCACTTCCTTTCCGCCGCTGACGATCCGCGGCCGCACCTTGCTGCCCGTCGTGCAGGGCGGCATGGGCGTCGGCATCTCCGCGCACCGGCTGGCGGGCAGCGTCGCGCGCGAAGGCGCGGTCGGCACGATCGCGAGCATCGACCTGCGTCACCATCATGCGGATCTGCTCGCGCGGTGTCGCGCGCAACCCGATCGCGCGACGCTCGAGGCGGCGAACCTCGACGCGCTCGCGCGCGAGATCCGTCTCGCGAAAACGTACAGCGAAGGGCGCGGGATGATCGCGGTCAACGTGATGAAGGCGGTGAGCGCACAGGCGGACTACGTGCGGGTCGTGTGCGACGAGGGCGCGGATGCGATCGTGATGGGCGCGGGCCTGCCGCTCGATCTGCCCGACCTCACGCAAGGGCACGACGTCGCGCTGATCCCGATCCTGTCGGACAGCCGCGGGATCGCGCTGGTGCTGAAGAAGTGGATGAAGAAGGGGCGCCTGCCCGATGCGATCGTGATCGAGCATCCGGCGCACGCGGGCGGCCACCTCGGCGTCACGCAGATCGACGACATGCACGACGCCCGCTTCGATTTCGCGCGCGTGCTGGACGAAACCGCGCAAGTGATGGCGTCGCTCGGCATCGCCCGCGACACGATCCCGCTGATCGTGGCCGGCGGGATCAACAGTCACGACACGGTGCGCGCGGCGTTCGCGGCCGGCGCGAATGGCGTGCAGGTCGGGACGCCGTTCGCGGTGACCGAAGAGGGCGACGCGCATCCGCACTTCAAGCGCGTGCTCGCCGATGCGACGCCCGACGACATCGTCGAATTCGTCAGCGTGACGGGCCTGCCCGCGCGTGCGGTGAAGACGCCGTGGCTCGATCGCTACCTGCGCAACGAGACGCGTATCCGCAACAAGCTCGGCGCGTTCAAGCAGCGCTGCCCGACCGCGCTCGAATGCCTGAGCGTATGCGGGCTGCGCGACGGCATCGAGAAGTTCGGCCACTTCTGCATCGACACGCGGCTCGCGGCCGCGCTGCGCGGCGACGTCGCGAACGGGCTGTTCTTCCGCGGCCGCGAAGCATTGCCGTTCGGCCGCGCGATCCGCAGCGTGCGCGATCTGCTCGACCTGCTGCTGACGGGCAGTGCGACCGAGCCTGCGGCAAACCGTCCCACGTTTACGCTGGCTTGACCAATATCAAGATGACGAAAAGACCCTACAGGGAGAATGGAAACCATTCTTTGGGGGTCCGTACCATGCATAAAACTATTCGAACTTGTGTCACCGCAGCCGTCGTCGCGGCCGCCATCGCGATGCCGTCGCTGTCGCACGCGGCGTCGCCGGGCGACGGCATCAACCAGGGGGACGTACTGGTCCGGCTGCGCGCGATCAGCATTCAGCCGAACGAGCGCGCGAGCGATACGCTCGGCGCGATCAACACCGGCGTGAACAACGCGATCGTGCCCGAGCTCGACTTCACGTACATGATCCGCGACTACCTCGGCGTCGAGCTGATCCTCGGCACGTCGCGGCATCAGCTGACGTCGAGCCTCGGCAATCTCGGCGGCGTGGGCGTGCTGCCGCCGACGCTCTTGCTGCAGTATCACTTCAACCATGCGGGCAAGGTGCGCCCGTACGTCGGCGCCGGGTTGAACTACACGTACTTCTACAACAACGGGCTCAACGTCGGCGGGGAGGGCGTGTCGATCAACAAGAGCAGCTTCGGCCCCGCGCTGCAGTTCGGCGTGGACGTGCAGTTGACCAAGAAGGTGTTCATGAACGTCGACGTGAAGAAGATCTGGATGAGCACCGATGCGACGCTGGGCGACAAGGGCATCGGCACGCTGCACATCGATCCGCTGATCGTCGGCGTGGGCGTCGGGATGAAGTTCTAGACGCGACGGAACAAGAACAGAGTTGGGGTTGGCGGCATGGCGGTCTGCATGCCGCTTTTTTTATGGGCGGCCGGTTTACAGCTTGTCGTACTGGAAGCGCATCGCGGTGCCTTCGCGCGTGATGCGCTCCCACACCGCGCGCTTTTCGTCGTCGCTCAGGAACACCCAGTTCGAGACTTCGGCGGCCGTGCGGCCGCAGCCCTTGCAGACTTCGTCGAAGAGCGTCGAGCACACGCCGATGCAGGGGCTGTCGGGAAGATCGTGAAGATTGGAGGCCATCGGAGGGTTCGCGCAGTTGAATCGTCAGCCGCCATTTTAATGCATCGCGGCGGCCCGGCCGGACGCTCGCGCCGGCGTGCCGTCCCGGTGCGGGAGCGTGACAGTTGGGCCGTGCGTCGGGCGCCGTCGCCGGGCGGCCGCATGCGGCGTGCGAACGCAGCTTCGCCGCTGTCCGTTTTTCCCGGTGGACAGCCGTCGATTACCCGATAGAATTCCCCCGGAGCGCCCCGCACGGGCGGCCCGACGGGCCGGCGGCGGGAATCTGTTCCGTTTGCGCGACACCGGCATGATTTTTTTGTGACGGGGCGCGAATGATGGTAGTTTTCGGGGTTTTCGAGGGGTGGCGCGCCGGAATGCGCCGCCATGACGAGGCAGACGGCAGCCGGGCAATGCGTCCGGCCGGAGGGAGAACGGGATGAAAGCAAAGGTAGTGGGCCGGTTCGCAGCGCTCGCGCTGTGCGTGGGTGCGTCGGCGGCAGCGGCGAAGGATACGCAGCTCAATGTCTATAACTGGTCGGACTACATTGCGAAGGACACGATCCCGAACTTCGAGAAGCAGGCGGGTGTCAAGGTCCGCTACGACAACTACGACAGCGACGACACGCTGCAGGCGAAGCTGCTGACGGGCAGCTCGGGCTACGACATCGTCGTGCCGACCAGCAACTACGCGGGCAAGCAGATTGCCGCCGGCATCTTCGCGCCGCTCGACAAGTCGAAGCTGCCGAACCTCAAGTACCTCGATCCGCAACTGATGGCGCTCGTCGCCGGCGCGGACCCGGGCAACAAGTACTCGGTGCCCTGGGCATACGGCACGACCGGCCTCGCGTACAACCTGACGAAGGCGCAGCAGGCGCTCGGCAAGGTGCCGCTCGACAACTGGGACATCCTGTTCAAGCCGGAAAACCTCGCGAAGCTGAAGACCTGCGGCGTGTCGGTGCTCGACGCACCCGACCAGATGTTCGCGGCGACGCTGCACTACATCGGCAAGGACCCGATGAGCACGAACCCGGCCGACTACAAGGCCGCGATGGACGTGCTGAAGAAGATCCGTCCGTACATCACGCAATTCAACTCGTCGGGCTACATCAACGACCTGGTCGGCGGCGACATCTGCTTCGCGTTCGGCTGGTCGGGCGACGTCGTGATCGCGAAGCATCGCGCGATCGAGGCGAAGAAGCCGTACAAGATCGAGTACTACATTCCGAAGGGCGGCGCGCCGGTGTGGTTCGACGTGATGGCGATCCCGAAGGATGCGAAGAACAAGGAAGCCGCGCTGCAGTGGATCAACTACATCGAGGATCCGAAGGTGCACGCGGCGATCACCAACGCGGTGTACTACCCGAGCGCCAACGCCGAGGCACGCAAGTACGTGCGGCCCGACGTCGCGAACGACCCGGCCGTCTATCCGCCGGCCGACGTCGTGAAGACGCTGTTCCTGCTCAAGCCGCTGCCGCCTGAAATCCAGCGTCTGCAGACGCGTTTGTGGACCGAGCTGAAGTCGGGCCGCTGACGCGAGCCGAAGTGAATCAGCAGTCGTGAAGCCCCTGGTGCCCCCGGGGGCTTTGTTCGTCTAACGCAGGAGAGAAGCAGCACATCATGAATAGCCAGTCGGGCGCGCCGGTCGCGGGCGCGCCGTTCTCCGTTTCCTCCTCCGGCGCCGATGCGCGCGCCGAGAACTTTGTCCAGATCGTCGACGTCGTCAAGAAATTCGGCGACACCGAAGCCGTGCGCAGCGTCAACCTGACCGTGCGCCAGGGCGAGCTGTTCGCGCTGCTCGGCAGCTCGGGCTGCGGCAAGTCGACGTTGCTGCGGATGCTCGCGGGCCTCGAGACGGTCACGTCGGGCAAGATCCTGATCGACGGCGAGGACCTCGCGCAGATGCCGCCGTACAAGCGGCCCGTGAACATGATGTTCCAGTCGTATGCGCTGTTCCCGCACATGTCGGTCGAGTCGAACGTCGCGTTCGGGCTGAAGCAGGAAGGCACGCCGAAGGCCGAGCTGAAGGCGCGCGTCGCATCCGCGCTCGAACTCGTGCAGATGGGCAAGTACGCGAAGCGCAAGCCGCATCAACTCTCCGGCGGCCAGCAGCAGCGTGTTGCGTTGGCCCGCTCGCTGGTCAAGCGCCCGAAGCTGCTGCTGCTCGACGAGCCGATGTCCGCGCTCGACAAGCAGATTCGCCAGCGCACGCAGATCGAGCTCGTCAACATCCTGAACAAGGTCGGCGTCACCTGCATCATGGTCACGCACGATCAGGAAGAGGCGATGACGATGGCGAACCGCCTCGCGGTGATGAGCGAAGGCCAGATCGTGCAGATCGGCTCGCCGAACGAAGTGTACGAATACCCGAACAGCCGCTTCTCGGCCGAATTCATCGGCTCGACGAACCTGTTCGACGGCGTGACGGTCGAGGACGAGCCCGATCACGTGTACATCGAATCGCCGGAACTGCCGAGCCGGCTGTACGTGAGCCACGGGATCTCGGGCCCGCTCGGGATGCCGGTCACGGTGTCGGTGCGCCCCGAGCGGATCGCGCTCACGCGCAAGCCGCCCGAAGGCGCGTTCAACTGGGCGCGCGGCCGGATCAGCAACGTCGCGTACATGGGCGGCTATTCGCTGTATCACGTGAAGCTCGACGGCGGCAAGACGGTGATCGCGAACGTGTCGAGCCTCGCGATTTCCGAACTCGACACGCCGGCGCTCGGCGACGAGATCTACGTGCGCTGGAGCGCGACCGCCGGTGTGGTGCTGACGTCATGAACGCGTTCAAGTCCCTGCTCGAGTGGCCGGTGCGGCGCTTCAACCTGACGGGCGCCACGGCGGTCGTGGCCGGGCCGTTCACGTGGCTCGTGCTGTTCTTCCTCGTGCCGTTCGTGCTGGTCGTGAAGATCAGCTTCGCGGAGCTGCAACTCGGTATTCCGCCGTATACGGAGCTCGCGTCGTACGCGGACGGCGTCGTGCACATCGCGCTGAACCTGTCGCACTACGCGTTCCTGTTTACGGACAGCCTGTATTTCGCGACCTACGTGAACTCGGTGTGGGTCGCCGCGATCACGACGCTGCTGTGTTTGCTGCTCGGCTATCCGATGGCGTACTACATCGCGCGCTCGAACCCGGCCACCCGCAACCTGCTGATGATGGGCGTGATGCTGCCGTTCTGGACGTCGTTCCTGATCCGCGTGTATGCGTGGATCGGCATCCTGAAGAACAACGGGCTCCTGAACAACTTCCTGATGTGGATCGGGCTCACCCATACGCCGATCGAGCTGTACCGCACCAACTACGCGGTATACATCGGGATGGTGTATTCGTACCTGCCGTTCCTCGTGATGCCGCTCTACGCGCACCTCGTGAAGATGGACCTGCGCCTGCTCGAGGCTGCGTACGACCTCGGCGCGAAGCCGTGGAAGGCATTCGTGCAGATCACGCTGCCGCTGTCGAAGAACGGCATCATCGCGGGCTGCCTGCTGGTGTTCATCCCGGCGGTCGGCGAGTACGTGATTCCGGAGCTGCTCGGCGGCGCGAATACGCTGATGATCGGCCGCGTGATGTGGAACGAGTTCTTCAACAACGCGGACTGGCCGATGGCGTCTGCCGTGACCTGCGCGATGGTGCTGCTGCTGCTCGTGCCGATGGCGATGTTCCAGCACTTCCAGGCGAAGGAACAGGGAGGCCGTCGATGAAGCCGAATCGCTACCTGCAGTTCGCGGCGCTGTTCGTCGGCTTTGCGTTCCTGTACATCCCGATCATCAGCCTGATCGTCTATTCGTTCAACGAGTCGAAGCTCGTCACCGTGTGGTCGGGCTTTTCGTTCCGCTGGTACGCGGCGCTCGTCGAGGACGACGAGCTGCTGACGGCCGCGTGGCTGTCGCTGAAGATCGGCGTGCTGACCGCGTTCGCGTCGGTGTTCATCGGCACGTGGGCCGGCTTCGTGCTCGCGCGGATGGGGCGCTTTCGCGGCTTCGCGCTGTTCAGCGGGATGATCAATGCGCCGCTCGTGATTCCCGAGGTAATCCAGGGGATCTCGCTGCTGCTGCTGTTCATCGAGCTGGCGAAGTGGATCGGCTGGCCGGCCGAGCGCGGCGTGTTCACGATCTGGCTCGGCCACGTGATGCTGTGCATCTCGTACGTCGCGATCATCGTGCAGTCGCGCGTGCGTGAGCTGAATCCGTCGCTGGAAGAAGCCGCGCTCGATCTCGGCGCGACGCCGCTGAAGGTGTTCTTCACGATCACGCTGCCGCTGATCTCGCAGGCGCTGATCGCGGGCTGGCTGCTGTCGTTCACGCTGTCGATCGACGATCTGGTGCTGTCGGCGTTCCTGTCGGGCCCCGGCTCGACGACGCTGCCGCTCGTCGTGTTCTCGCGCGTGCGCCTCGGCCTGAACCCGGAGATGAACGCGCTCGCGACGCTGTTCATCATCGCGGTGACGGCCGGCGTCGTGATCGCGAACTTCGTGATGCTGCGTCAGGAGCGCAAGCGGCTGGCGGGGTTCGCGGCCTGACACGCCGATTGCGGCCATCATGAAAAACGCCCGGTGCCGACGACGAGTCGGGCCGGGCGTTTCGTTTTGGCGGCGCGTAACGATTGCCGGCGCGTCGCCGTCGTTCATGCGCCGAACGCTGCCTTGGCCAGCAAGCCGAGCGCGACGCACACGAGCACGGTCGCAAAACCGGCCTGCACATGCCGTGCGGCGAGGTGGCGCGACGCACCGCGGCCGGCGGCCATGCCGAGCGCGGTCGCGACGGTGAACCACAGCGTCACGTCGAGCGGCGCGCGCGTGCCCGACACGAGCGTCGCGAGCACGCCGCCGGTGCCGACCAGCGCGATCACCATCAGCGACGTCGCGACCACGCCATGCATCGACACGTTCGTGAACTTGCGCAGCATCGGCACGATCACGAAGCCACCGCCGACGCCGAGTAGCCCCGTCATCAAGCCCGTGACCGCGCCGGTCGACGCCAGCGCGATGCCCACGGGCCACGACCACACGAGCCGGCCCGTATCGGGATTCACGCGGCCGACGCACAGCGGCGACGCGTCCGTATCGGCGGCCTGCCGCCGCAGTGCCTGTCGCAGCAGGCGGCCGGCAACCACCAGCATCGTCAGCGCGAACAGCGTGAGCAGCAGGCGCTGCGGCAGCACGTGCGCGAGCCGCACGCCAAGCGTGGTCAGCGGCACGCCGGCCACCGCCATCAGCAGCGCCGCGCGGTAGCGCACGAGCCCGCGGCGAAAGCCTTCGAGCGCGCCGAGCGCGGCGCTGCCCGCCACCGCGACGAGCGCGACCGGCGTGGCCTGCTGCATCGGCCAGCTCATCCCGACGACGAGCGCGGGCACCGCAAGAATGCCGCCGCCGGCGCCGGTCAAACCGAGCACGGCGCCGACGAAGCCGCCGAGTACGAGGGAAATCAGCATGACGTCATCCGGCTCCGGTCAACGCGCGATCGCGGGCTTCGCGAGCCATTCGCGGCCCTTGAGCATCGCCTTCCAGTAGAGCGGCGGCAGCACGCGTTCCTTGAGCAGCCACGCGAGCCGCGACGGGCGCTTGCCGTCGATCAGCCAGGCGGGGAAGGTCGGCGCGACCTTGCCGCCGTACAGGAATTCGGCGAGCACGATCTTGCCGCGCTCGACGGTGAGCGGGCACGAGCCGTAGCCGTCGTACGCGGCGTCGCCGTGCGCGCGGCCGAGCGACGCGAGCAGGTTGTGCGCGACGACGGGCGCCTGCTTGCGGGCGGCCGCGGCCGTTTTTGCATTGGTCGTGTTGGTGACGTCGCCGAGCGCGTAGATGTCCTCGAACTGCTTGTGGCGCAGCGTCGCCGGATCGACGTCGATCCAGCCGGCCGCGTCGGCGAGCGGGCTCGCGCGCACGAAATCGGGCGCCTTCTGCGGCGGCACGACGTGGATCATGTCGAACGAACGCTCGACGGTTTCCTTGCCGCCGTCGGGCAGCGCGCGCGAGAACGTCGCACGGCGCGCGGGCCCGTCGATCGCGACGAGGTTGTGGCCGAACGCCAGCGCGATGTCGTAGCTTTTCACGTACTCCATCAGCGCGGGTACGTAATCGGCGACGCCGAACAACGCGCCGCCTGCATTCAGGAATTCGACGTTCGCGGCGTCGAGGCGCCCCGTGCGCCGCCAGTGATCGCATGACAGGTACATCGCCTTTTGCGGCGCGCCCGCGCACTTGATCGGCATCGGCGGCTGCGTGAAGAGCGCATTGCCGCCGCGGAACGCGCGCACGAGCTCCCACGTGTACGGCGCGAGATCGTAGCGGTAGTTCGACGTGACGCCGTTGCGGCCGAGCGTGTCGGCGAGGCCGTCGATCGCGTGCCAGTCGAGCTTGAGCCCCGGGCACACGACGAGCTTGCGATAACCGATGCGCCGGCAGCCGTCGAGCACAACGACGTGCGCGTCGGGCTCGAAGCCCGCGACGGCGGCCCGGATGCGGTGTACACCGCGCGGCAGCACGTCGGTCATTCTGCGCGCGGTCGTTTCGGGCTGGAACACGCCCGCGCCGACCATCGTCCAGCCGGGCTGGTAATAGTGGACGTCGGCGGGATCGATCATCGCGATGTCGAGCGACGCGTCGCGCGCGAGCAGGCTCGACGCGACGGCGATGCCGGCCGCACCCGCGCCGACGATCACGATGTCGTGCCGTGCGTCGACGGCGGGCGTGCTCTGGCGGCTGTCCTGCGCGATACGCGATGCAAGCGCGCTCAGGTCGTAGCCGGCTGCGCCGGCGGTGGCGACGAGGTCGTCCAGCGGACGCAGCTCCGCCTGCGACAGCGCCCACAGCGTGGCCGAGCGCGTGCCGCTGCGGCAGTACGCGAGCACGGGCCCGTCGAGCGACGCGACGAGCGCGCCGAACTGCGCAGCCTGATCGTCGGTCACCTTGCCGGTATCGACCGGCAGGTAATGCACGTCGATGCCGAGCGGCGCGGCGGCCGCGCGGATCTCGGTGACGGTCGGCTGGTCGGCGCCTTCGCCGTCGGGCCGGTTGCAGATGATCGCGCGGATGCCCGCCGCGTGAAGCGCGGGCAGGTCGGCCGCCGCGATCTGCGGCGAGACCGACAGCGTGTCGGTCAGCTTGCGGAGGGTGGTCATGTCGGGGTTCTCGGTGGGGTGCAGGCGCTCAGATCGCGTCGAGCGGAATCTTCAGGTAGCGCACGCCGTTGTTCTCGGGTTCGGGCAGGTGGCCGGCGCGCATGTTGACCTGCACAGACGGCAGCATCAGCACGGGCATGTCGAGCGTCGCGTCGCGCGCGGTGCGCATCGCGACGAAATCGTCCTCGGTCACGCCGTCCCTCACGTGCACGTTCGCACGGCGCTGCTCGGCGACGGTCGTCACGAACTGCACGTCGCGGCCGCCCGGCTGGTAGTCGTGGCACAGGTACAGGCGCGTGTCGGGCGGCAGCGCGAGCACCCGCGCGATCGAGCGGTACAGCGTGCGCGCGTCGCCGCCGGGGAAGTCGCAGCGGGCCGTGCCGTAGTCGGGCATGAACAGCGTGTCGCCGACGAACGCCGCGCGCTGCGTCGCGTCGTCCACGCAGTAGGTCATGCACGCGGGCGTGTGGCCCGGCGTGTGCAGCGCGCGGATCGTCAGCGCGCCGAGCGCGAGCGTGTCGCCGTCGTCGACGAGCCGGTCGAACTGGCGGCCGTCTTCCGCAAAGCCCGGCCCTGCGTTGAACAGCGTGCCGAACACGTGCTGCACGCGGCGCACGTGCGAACCGATCGCGATCTGGCCGCCAACCCGTGCTTTCAGGTAGGGCGCAGCCGACAGGTGGTCGGCATGCACATGCGTTTCCAGCAGCCAGTGCACGGTCGCGCCGAGTTCGGCGACGCGCGCGATCAGCCGGTCGGCGCTCGCGGTGCGTGTGCGGCCGGATTTCGGGTCGTAGTCGAGCACGCTGTCGATCAGCGCGCACGCGCGGCTCGCGGTATCGAGCAGCAGATAGCTGACGGTGTGGGTCGCTGGGTCGAAAAAGCCTTCGACCGACAGGGCGGGGGTGTTGCTCACGGGGTGTCCTCGATCGGGTTCTGCATCTGCAATCAGGACCTTTACTTCAAGAAGCGTGCCAGTCTGCGGCGCAGCATCCGCCGATGTGGCAGGGGCTTGATTCAACACGGTTTTTGGGCGCGTCGGCGGCCCCGAGAAGGTGGCGGCGACATCCGGCGGCAGACGGGGACTGCCACAACTGGCAGTGTCGTGGCAGAATTGGCAGCCAGCCTGGCAGTCCGTCCGGGCGCCCCTTCGCCGAGCGAGCCGCCGCATGAATCCGCACGACACCATCCCGATCGTCCCCGTCCCGCGCCACGACGCGATGCCCGACGTGCGCGCGCTCGTCGCGTATCTCGAGCAGGACCCGCAGCCGATGATCGTGGTCGACCCCGACTACCGCATCCTCGCGGCGAACGATGCGTACCGGCGTCAGTTCGGCGTGGCCGGCGTCGAGCACGTGGGCCGGCACTGTTTCCAGGTATCGCATCACTACGACGTGCCGTGCGACCAGGCGGGCGAGCATTGCCCGATGAAGCAGGCGCTCGAGTCGCGCGGGCTGAACCGCGTGCTGCACATCCATCACACGCCGCGCGGCCCCGAGCATGTCGACGTCGAGCTGCGGCCGATCTTCGATGCACACGGCAACGTGATCGCGTATGTCGAGCGGCTGACGACCGTGCGCAGCGCATCGGCGCAGCCGAGCGCGGAAGGGCTCGTCGGCGGCTCGGACGCGTTCAACGCGGCGCTCGGCGCATTGCAGCGCGTGGCGCCGTCGACACTGCCGGTGTTGCTGCTCGGTGAATCGGGCACCGGCAAGGAGTTGTTCGCCCGCGCGCTGCACGAGGCGAGCGACCGCGCGATGGGGCCGTTCGTCGTCGTCGATTGCTCGGGAATCGCCGAGACGCTGTTCGAGAGCGAACTGTTCGGCTACGAGAAAGGCGCGTTCACGGGCGCGAACCAGCGCAAGCCGGGCCTCGTCGAAACCGCGCAGGGCGGCACGCTGTTTCTCGACGAGATCGGCGACGTGCCGCTGCCGATGCAGGTGAAGCTGCTGCGGCTGATCGAATCGGGCACGTTCCGGCGCGTGGGCGGCGTTGAGGCGCTGCGCGCCGATTTCCGGCTGGTCGCGGCCACGCACAAGCCGCTGCGCGAGATGATCGACGATGGCCGGTTCCGGCAGGATCTTTACTACCGGATCAACGCGTTTCCGATTCCGCTGCCGGCGCTGCGCGAACGGCAGGGCGACGTCGCGCTGCTGGCTGAATCGATCCTGCGGCGGATCGCGAACGCGCGCGGCAACGCGGGCGACGCGAATGCGCGGCCATTCACGCTGACCGAGCGCGCGCGGGCGTGCCTCGAGGCATATGCGTGGCCCGGCAACATCCGCGAGTTGCGCAACGTGCTCGAACGCGCGTGCCTGTTCGCGGACGACGGGACGATCCGCGTCGAACATTTGCCGGCCGAACTCGTCGCGGCAGCGGCGGCGCCGCACGCGCTTGCGGCCGACGCGCGCGGCGTGTCGGATGCCGAGCTGGTCCGTATCGCGCGCACGTTCGACGGCACGCGCAAGGCGCTGGCCGAGCAGCTCGGATTAAGCGAGCGTACGCTGTACCGGCGGATGAAGGCGCTCGGCCTCGGCTCGCGCGAGCGCTGAACGGGCGGGTCGCGCGCGGCTGGCGGCGGCACGCGGCTTTGCCGATAATGGCGCGTTCGATTTCAGCGCTTTCGCTCCCGCCGATGAAAAGACATGCCCTTTCGCGTTGCTTGTTGCTCGCAGTCGCAGCGCTGGCCAGCCCGGCGCACGCCGCCGACTACACGTGGACCGATGCGGCCGGCGCGCACGCGGTGACGCTCGCCAGAACCGCGTCCGGCGACGACGTCGAGCTCAAGGTGTCCGCGACGCTCGACGGCCGCCCCGACTGGACGGTGCGCGACTACGTGAAGGATTGCCCGGTCGACGTGATTCTCGATGTCGTGCCGAAGTCGATCGAAATGCGCGACATGCTCGGCAACGGCCGCAAGCAGTTCCTGTTCGCGTACAAGATTGGTTGCCGGGGAGACGTGAGCGCCGATCAGGTGAAGTACTTCCTGATCGACGCGGGCACGAAATACGTGCTGCGCGGCGAGGAAACCGTCACGGTCAACGGCAGGTTCGTCGACGGTGGCGCGGCGCCCGTGCCGAACGCGGACCTGAAGGCGCAGCCCGCGTTTCTGCGCTACATGACGAAGCGCTGGCGAGGGATCAGCGTGCGCAACGACTAGACGGGCGCCGGGCCGTCGTACGCGCGATACCGGCTGCCAATGGTGAAACGGGCGGCACACGGGAACCCCGCCTGCCGCCCGCCCGTCATGCGATCAACGCGCCGGCGCCAGCTGCGCCATCGCTTCGCGCACGAAACCGAGCAGCGTGTCGTCGGTCCACGAATCCTTCGTCAGCGCCGGCTCGTTCATCAGCGCGTGACGGAATTTCGCGTGCGTGGCCGGATCGTGGCCCGCGTAGCTGCAGAACAGCTCGAGCCAGCGCTGCGCGAGCGCGCGGCCTTGCGGCGAATCGGGCTGCGCGCCCGCATCGATCGCGTCGCGTACGTCGGCCATCAGTTGCGGCCATTCCATCGAGCGTTCGCCGTAGTGCGCCCGCATGAAGCGGATCTCGTCGGGCGCCAGATACTTCTCGAAGAGCCGCATCTTCGTTTCCGCCGAAGCGCGCAGCACATAGTCGCGCAACGCGGTCGAAATGCCGATCTTCGACTGCATCGACGGTTCGTGCTCGTGCATCAGGTTCAGCTTCGCGAGCAACCGCGGATCGTTGTTCGTGTCGCGCACCAGTTGCGCCATCCAGCGCGCGGCGAGCGCACGGACGCGTTCGTCCTCGGCAGGCACGCCCGCCTCGTGCAGCGCGCGCACTTCGGCAACGAGCGCGATCCATTCCGCGTCGCCCGCCTGGCTCTTCTGGTACATCGGCAGGCGCGCGAGTTCTTCCTCGGAAAAATATTTGTCGTACACGGTCATCAACTCCAGTGTGGTGAGCCAATCGGCCAGTTCCGGCTCGGTGCCCGCAGCGAGCTGCGCATGCAGGCTCGCGAGCCGCTCGCGCAGCTGCGCGGTTTGCGCGAGCTGGCGGTCGAGCGACGCGATCTGCCTGGCGACGAGATCGACGAGCGGGGTACCGGGCTGGTTCAGGTAGTCGCCGATTTCGGCGAGCGACAGTCCGAAGCGACGCAGGGCCTGGATCTGGTGAAGCCGGGCGATGTCGTCGCGGTCGTACAGCCGGTAGCCGTTGTCGGCGCGCGCCGAAGGCGTCAGCAAACCGATTGCGTGATAGTGATGAAGCGTGCGGACGGTCAGTCCGCTGCGTTTCGCCAGGTCTCCCACTTTCAGCCGCATTCGTTCCTCCGTTCGGTGCGCACACTGGAGTCTCGAACGTTACGCTACGTGAGGGTCAAGCGAAAGAGCGGCGATCGGACGCGCGTGGCGGGAATCCGCACGCGCATCCGATCGAAGGGGGCTGGTTATTGCGCCGAAGGGACGGCGGCGTCGGGCGTGGCGGCGCGTGCTTGCGTGCCGGCCGTGCCGTCGCCGGCCGCGTGACCGGTTTTACCGGACTTGTCGTCGTTGCCGGCCGGCGGCGTCCCCATCGCCTGGTAAAGCCGCGCGGTATCCGCGAACCGTGCGCCGGTCGCGCGAATCTCGTCGAGCCGCGCATTGCGGTACTGCAGCTCGCTCGCGCGCGCCGCCGACGGCGGCAGCGCACCGAGCCGCACGCGGGCGGCCGCGTCGTCGTACGCGCCCCGTGCGGACAGCGCGGCGCGCGACGATGCATCGAGCGCCTCCGCGTCGTGCTCGAGCGCCGCAAGCGAATCGGCGACGTTCTGGAACGCGCCGAGCACCGCCTGCTTGTACTGGTCGACCGCGGCCTCGTAGGTCGCCTTCGCCGCGCGGCGCTGGGCGAGCAGCGCGCCGCCATGGAAGATCGGCTGGCTCAGCGACGCGCCGACGTTCCAGATCGCGCCGGCGCCCGACAGCATCGCCGGCCAGCTGAAGCCGCCTTTGCCCATCGCCGCCGACAGCGACAGTTGCGGAAACATCTGCGCGGTCGCGAGGCCGACTTCGGCGGCGGCGGCCTTCAGCCCCGCGTCGGCGGCCTGGATGTCGGGGCGGCTTTGCAGCAGGTCCGACGGCACGACGACGGGCACCTGCTCGGGCAGGTGCAGATCGGTGAGCGCGAGATCGGCCGGCGGCCGGTCGGGCGTGCGGCCGACCAGCACCGCCAGCGCATGGCGCGCCGAGTCGCGCTGCTGGCGCAGCGCGGGCAGGCTCGCGGCGAACGTGTCGGCGCTTTGCCGGGCATTGAGCGCGTCGCTGCGCGAGGCCGAACCGAGCGCATGGCGGCGCTCGGCGTCGTGCGCCTGGTCGTTCGCGAGCGCGACGAGCCGCTCGGTCGTGTCGATCTGCGCATTGAGCACCGACACGGTGATCGACGCGGTCACGATGTTCGCGGCCAGCGCGCGCCGCGCGGATTCGAGCTGGAACGCGCTGACGTCGACGCGTTTCGCGAGCGCGCGGTTCGCGAAGCGCGACACGCCGAACAGGTCGACCGTATAGCTCGCCTGCAGTTGCCCGACGAACGTGTCGTACAGCAGCGTCGGCGCGCCGAGCGCGGGAATCGGCACGCCGAGCGCGCGCTGGCGCGTGGCCTGGCCGACCGCGTCGATCGACGGCAGCATCGAGCTGCCGATCTGCCCGCGCAACTGTTCGCGCGCCGCATCGAGCGAATGCGACGCCGCGCTCAGCGTCGGGCTGTTGCGCAGCCCTTCGTCGACGAGCGCGTTCAGCGCGTCGGAACGGTACTGTTTCCACCAGTCCGGCACCGGCTGCGCGCCGACCTCGAACTGCTGCGCGACGCCTTGTGCGGACACGGTCTGCTCGACTTGCGGCGCGGCGCCGTAGTGCGCGGGCGACGGCATCGCGGGCGGCTCGCCGCTCGGTGCGAACCACGCGCAGCCCGCGAGCGGGCCGGCGATGCTCACCACCGTGAGCGCCCGCACGGCTTTCGTTTTCAGGGTCATCGATCGATCCATGGTCAGACTCCCGACGGCGCGGCAGGCGTGCCGCCTGGCGGCGGGCCGTCCTGCGGGTCGCGTTCGTCGCGCTTCACGCGGAACCACGTCGCGTACAGCGCGGGCAGGTAGAACAGCGTCAGCACGGTTGCGCTCGTGATGCCGCCCATCAGCGCGGTCGCCATCGGCCCGAAGAAGTTCGAGCGCAGCAGCGGGATCAGCGCGAGCACCGCGGCCGCGGCCGTCAGCGTGATCGGCCGGAAGCGCCGCACGGTCGCGCCGATGATCGCGTCGACACGGCCGTGGCCGGCCGCGATGTCCTGCTCGATCTGGTCGACCAGGATCACCGAGTTGCGCATGATGATCCCGAACATCGCGATCACGCCGAGCATCGCGACGAAGCCGAACGGCTGGCCGAACAGCAGCAGCGTCGCGACCACGCCGATCAGCCCGAGCGGGGCGGTCAGCACGACCATCAGCACGCGCGAGAAGCTCTGCAGCTGGATCATCAGCAGCGTGAACACGGCGATCGCCATCAGCGGCATCTGCGCGTTGATCGACTTCTGCGCCTTCGCGCTTTCCTCGACCGAGCCGCCGATGTTGATCTGATAGCCGACCGGCAACTGCGCGCGCAGCGCATTCAGCTTCGCGTCGACCGCATGCGTGACGTCGATGCCCTGGGCGCCGGCGCGCACGTCCGACTGCACGGTGATGGTCGGCTGGCGGTCGCGCTCCCACACGACGCCGTATTCGAGCGTCGGCGTGAAGCGGCCGAGCGAGCCGAGCGGCACGGGGCCGTTCGGCGTCGGCAGCGCGAGGCCCGCGAGCTTGGCCGGATCGACGCGGTCGGCGCGCGGCGCGCGCAGGTCGACGGCGATCAGCTTGTCGCGCTCGCGATACTGCGTGACGGTCGTGCCGGACAGCGTCATCGCGAGGAAGCTCGACACGTCCTGCGACGTGACGTTCAGCTCGCGCGCCTTCTTCTGGTCGAGCTCGAAGCGCACCGAGCGCTCGGCCGGCTCGTCCCAGTCGAACTGCACGTTGACCGTGCGCGCATCGCCGCGCATCGTCGCCGCGACCTTCTCGGCGATCGAGCGGACCGTCGCGATGCTGTCGCCGCTCACGCGGAACTGCACCGGATAGCCGACCGGCGGCCCGTTCTCGAGCCGCGACAGCCGCCAGCGCACGGCCGGGAACGTGTCGCGCAGCGTGGTTTCGAGCCAGGTCGCGAGCTTCTCGCGATCCTCGACCGATTTCGCGGTGATCACGAACTGCGCGAAATTCGGCAGTTGCAGTTGCTGGTCGAGCGGCAGGTAGAAGCGCGGCGCGCCGCTGCCGACGAAGTTCACCGCATGGTCGATTTCGGGCCGCTTGGCGATCGCTTTCTCGAGACGCTCGGTTTCGCGCAGCGTCGCCGCGAACGACGCGCCTTCGGGCAGCCGCAGGTCGACCAGCAGCTCGGGCCGGTCGGAGCTCGGGAAGAACTGCTGCGGCACCAGCGAGAAGCCCATCATCGCGACGACGAACAGGGCGCCCGTGATCAGCAGCACGACGAGGCGCCGTTCGATGCACCAGTCGATCCAGCCGCGCAGCCGCCGGTAGAAGCGCGTATCGTAGATGTCGTGCTCGTGATCGTCGGGCAGGTGCGCCTCGTGCGCGTGCCGCTTGCGCTCGGGCAGCAGGTGGAAGCCCAGCAGCGGGATCAGCACGACGGCCGCGAACCACGACGCGACCAGCGCGATCGCCGACACCTCGAAGATCGAGCGCGTGTATTCGCCGGTGCTCGATTTCGCGAGCGCGATCGGCAGGAAGCCCGACACCGTGACGAGCGTGCCCGTCAGCATCGGGAACGCGGTGCTGGTGTACGCGAATGCGGCGGCGCGGGCGCGGGTATAGCCCTGTTCGAGCTTCACGGCCATCATCTCGACCGCGATGATCGCGTCGTCGACGAGCAGCCCGAGCGCGAGCACGAGCGTGCCGAGCGACACCTTGTGCAGCCCGATGTCGAACAGGTACATGAACAGCGCGGTGACCGCGAGCACGACCGGAATCGAGATCACGACGACCATCCCGGTGCGCAGCCCGAGCGACACGAGGCTCACGACCAGCACGATCGCGACCGCCTCGGCGACGGCTTCGAGGAAGTCGTCGACCGAATGAGCGACCGCGTGCGGCATGCTCGACACCAGCGTCAGCTTGAGGCCGGCCGGCAGTTGCGCCTGCAGGTCCTTCGATTCGGCGTCGAGCGCCTTGCCGAGCCGGATCACGTCGCCGCCCGGCTGCATCGTCACGCCGATGCCGAGCACGGCATGGCCGTTGGTTCGCATCTGCGTGACTTGAGGATCGTCGTAGCCGCGTTTCACGGTTGCGAGATCGCCGAGCCGGAACGTGCGGCCGTTGATGCGGATCAGCGTATTCGCGATCGCATCGACGTTGTCGAACTGGCCGCTCGGCCGCACGAACACGCGATCGTCGGCGGTCGTCAGCACGCCGGCCGACGAGATGTCGTTCTGCGCGTTGATCGCCTGCCCGAGCTGCTGCGGCGAGATGCCGAGGCGCGTGAGCTGCGCGTTGTTGACCTCGATGAAGATCCGCTGGTCGGGGTCGCCGAAATAGTCGACCTTGCCGACGCCCGGCACACGCAGCAGCACGGTGCGCAACTGGTCCGCGTAGTCGTGCAGTTGCGCGGGCGTGAAGCCGTCGCCCTCGAGCGTCCAGATGTTGGTGTAGACGTCGCCGAATTCGTCGTTGAAGAACGGGCCCTGCACGCCGGGCGGCAGCGTATAGCCGATGTCGCCCACCTTCTTGCGGATCTGGTACCAGGTTTCGGGCACGTCCTTCACGGGCGCCGAATCCTTCATCGTGAAGAAGATCAGTGATTCGCCGGGGCGCGAATAGCTGCGCAGGAAGTCGATGGCCGGCGTTTCCTGCAGCTTGCGGCCGATCCGGTCGGTCACCTGTTCCTGCACCTGTCGCGCGCTCGCGCCGGGCCAGAAGGTGCGGATCACCATCACGCGGAACGTGAACGGCGGGTCTTCGGATTGCGCGAGCCGCGTATAGGCGAGGATGCCCGCGAGCGTCGCGAGCGCGATCAGGTAGACGACCAGCGCCTGATGGCGCAGCGCCCAGGCGGACAGATTGAAGCGGCCTTCTTCGCGGGAGACGCTCACGATGCGAAGTCCTCCGGGTGCAGCGGCGCGATCGCGCGCACCTTCTCGCCCGCGCTGACCGTATGCACGCCCTGCAGCACGACGCGCTCGCCCGGCTGCAGCCCGTGCGACACGGTGACGGTGCGCTCGTTGAAGCGCGCGACGTCGACGCGGCGCAACTCGAGCGTGTCGTCCTTGGTGCGCACGATCCAAACGGCCGGATGCGGGCCGTCGTGGAACAGCGCGGTCGCGGGCAGCGTGATCGGCTGCGCGTCGCCGGCGGCCGGCGCGCCGTCGAACGCGACGTCCGCGGTCATGCCGAGCCGGATCGCCGGATCGGGCGTGCCGAGCGTGAGCTTCACGCGGTAGGTGCGGCTCTGCGGATCGGCGGCCGGCGCGATTTCGCGCACCTTCGCGGCGAACTGGCGGCCCGGCAGCGACGGCAGCGTGACGGTGGCCGCATGACCGGGCGCGAGCGACGCGAGCGCGGCCTCGGGCACGTCGCTGACCACGTCGACGTCGCCCGACCACGCGAGCTGGTAGACCGGCTGGCCGGCCGACACGTTCTGGCCGGTATCGGCCTGTTCGGCGGTGATGGTGCCCGCATGATCGGCGACGAGCGTCGCGTAGCGCAGCTGGTTCTTCGCGAGCGCGAGCTGCTGCTGCGCCTGGTCGCGCTGCGCGAGCGCCGACGTGTAGCTGTTCTGCGTCTGTTCGAGTTGCGCGGTCGCGATCAGGTTTTCGCGGGCCTGCGCACGATCGCGGTCGAGCTGTTGCTTCGCGAACGCGAGGCTGTGCGACGCGGCATCGAATTGCGCCTGCGCACTCGCGGCGTTCTTCTCGACGTCGGACGGATCGAGCAGCGCGACGATCTGGCCGACTTTCACCGTATCGCCGAGCCGCACCTTGCGCTCGATGATCTTGCCGGCGATGCGGAACGACAGCGGGGTCGCATAGCGCGGCTGGATGTCGCCGGGCAGCGTGCGTGCGGCCGCGGCGGTGTCGGCCCGCGCGGGCAGCGCGACGACGGGGCGCGGGGCGGGCGGTGCGGATTCTTTCGGATGACAGGCGGCAAGGACGAGCGCGGCGCCGATCAGCAGCGCGGCGCGGGAACCGGAGCGATTCACGAAACCCCCAGGTGAGGTGGAGCGGAACGAAGCCGGCAAGCGCGGCGGGCGCTTGCCCCAAGCGGCGCCGGCAGCGGCGCACACGGAAAGACGGACGACATCTTCAGAAACTGTGGCGAATTCTAATACACACCTGTATCTGAATGCAAAGATGAATCTGAAAGGGAAGGGATGCTAGACTGCGCGGCATGAAACCACAGCGCTTAACTCGCGAGCAGAGCAGGGACCAGACGCGCGAACGTCTGCTGAAAGCCGCGCATCGCATTTTTCTGAAGAAAGGGTATGTGGCCGCGAGCGTCGAGGACATCGCGGCGGCCGCCGGCTACACGCGCGGCGCGTTCTACTCGAATTTCCGCAGCAAGTCCGACCTGTTGCTGGAATTGCTGGAGCGCAACCACGAGGAGGTGCAGGCCGATTTCGTCGCGATTTTCGAAGGGGGCGGCACGCGCGAGCAGATGGAATCGATGTCGCTCGCGTACTACCGGACGCTGTTTCGCGACGACGAATACTCGCTGCTGTGGGGCGAGGCGAAGCTGCAGGCCGCGCGCGACGCGAAGTTCCGCGTGCGCTTCAACCAGTTCCTGCACGGCAAGCGCGTGCAGATGGCCGAATTCATCCAGCGCTTCGCCGAGCGCTCGGGTACGCCGCTGCTGTTGCCGGCCGATACGCTCGCGTTCGGGCTGATGTGCCTGTGCGACGGCGTGCAGTCGTACTACACGGCCGATCCGCAGCACGTGTCGGCCGACGTGGCCGAGTCGGTGCTCGGCGGCTTCTTCGCGCGGGTCGTGCTGGGGCGTGCGCCGGACTGACCGGCGCGGGCGGTGCGAGTGGTGCGGCGACGCGCGTCAGCGTTCGCCGGTCATCCGCCGGTACGCGTCGAGCAGCGACGTCTTGTAGACCACGCCCGCGAGCGTCGGCTCGGCTTCGCTCTCGATTACCGGCAGGCGTTCACCCTGGAACGCCATGAAGCGCTGGAGCGCGGTCGCGAGCGGCATGTCGGGCGTGAGCAGCGGAAACGGCGTGTGCGCGTAGTGCGCGGCCGTCTTGTCGGTCGTGTCGCGCTTGTCGAGCAAGTCGGACGTGATGTCCTTCAACGCGACCGCGCCGCGAAAGCGCCCGGCATCGTCGGTCACGTACAGATACTTCACCGGATATTCGAGAAACACGCGCGTCATGTCGGCGACGCTCGCGGTGAGCGGCACGACCGTCTGCGCGGGCTGGATCAGCTCGCGCATCTGCGTGGTGCGCAGCCGCTGCCGCTCCTGCGCGTCCTGGTAGTGGTGCTGCGTGATTTCGTACATCGACGTCGTGCCCGTCGCGCGCGCGACGAAATACGCGAACACGCACGACACCAGCAGCGGCAGCACGACCTGATAGCTCAGCGTCATCTCGAAGATCATCAGGATCGCCATCAGCGGCGCCTGCGTGGCGCCCGCCATGAACGCACCCATCCCGACGATCGCGTACGCGAAATACGCGGACGTATGGCCGGGCCACAGCGCGTCCATCGCGAGCCCGAACAGCGAGCCGAACACGGCGCCGACGAACAGCGTCGGCGTGAACACGCCGCCGATCGCGCCCGAGCCGGCCGTCGCGGCGGTCGCGATCACCTTGAACACCAGTACCGCGACGAGCGCCTGCCAGGTCCACGGCGAATGGAGGATGTGGTTCACGACGCTGTAGCCGTTGCCCCACACGTCCGGAATCCACACCGAGATCACGCCGACGACGAGGCCGCCGAGCGCGAGCCGCACGGGTAACGGCACCGGCAGCCGCTTGAACTGCGTCTTCGACGCGTCGAGCAGGTGCAGGAACTGTGGCGCGAGCACGCCGCACAGCGCGCCGAGCACGACGAACGGCAGTACCTCGGGGCCGGTCACGGCCGGAAACACCGGCATCTCGTATGGCGGCCGGTAGCCGGCGAATTCGCGCATCACGATGTTCGCGACGACCGACGCGACGACCATCGGCCCGAAGCTCTCCATCGCGATCGTGCCGAGCACGATCTCCGATACGAAGAACGCGCCGGCGATCGGCGCGTTGTACGCGGACGTGATGCCGGCCGCCGCCCCGCACGCGACCAACAGGCGCAGGCGCGGCGGGTCGAAGTGCGCGAAGCGGCCGACGAGCGACGCGGCGAGCGCCGCGAGCTGCACCATCGGGCCTTCGCGGCCGATCGAGCCGCCGCTGCCGATCGTCAGCAGCGACGACACGCTGCGCCACAGGCTCTGCCGTACCGGCACGACGCCGTTGCCGAGCGCGACCGACTCCATGTAGTCGGTCTTGGCGGCCTCCTTGTCGCCGCGCGTCGCGAGCAGCAGCACGCAGCCGGCGAGGAAGCCGCCCGCGGCCGGCATCCAGAACCGCACGTACCACGGCAGGCTCTTGGCCATCTGCACGAAGCTGCCGCTGTGCCCCGAGATCAACCGCTGCATCAGGTCGATGCCCTCGCGGAACGCCATCGTGGCAAAGGCGCCACCGACGCCGACGATGGCCGACCAGATCAGCATCGTATGGGCGTCCGACAGGCGGAACAGCGTTCGGGCGCGAGTGCGCAGCTTCAGCAGGAACGAGAGCACGGCTGAAAGGGGGCGATGGAAAACGACGCGAAGCATAGCACTGCGCCGCGCCTGCGGGACCGCCTCGTGGGGCTTCCCGTCGGGCGCGGCGCGCGAGCCGTCACGGACGTGCGGCTCAGCCAAGCCAGTGCTGCACGGCCCAGGTGATCCCGTAGCCGCCGGCGATCAGCCACACGTTCAGAATCAGGCCGGTCATCAGCGCACGCGGGCCGGCCGCGCGGATCTGCGCGACGCGCGTCTCGATGCCGAGTGCGGTCATGGCCATCGTCAGCGCGAAGGTGTCGAGCACGTTCAGCGTATGCGTGACGTCCGTGGGCAATACGTTCAGCGAATTGACGATCACGAAGCCGAGGAAGCCGAGCGCGAACCACGGCACCGCCACCTTGCGCTGGCGTTGCGTGCCGCCGGCCGTGTCGTGAGCCGAGCGCGCGGAGCGGGACGAACGGGCGAGCCACCAGCCGAGCGCGAGCAGCACCGGCACCAGCAGCATCACGCGCGTCATCTTCACGATCGTCGCGACGTGCACGACCTCCGGGCTGATGTCGCTCGCCGCGCCGACCACCTGCGCGACTTCGTGGATCGTGCCGCCGAAGAACAGGCCGAGGCCGGCCGGATCGAGGTTCAGCAGCCCGGCGTGATAGGCGAGCGGATACAGGAACATCGACAGCGTGCCGAACAGCACGACGCTGCCCACGGCCATCGCGCTCTGGTGCGGCTTCGACTGCAGCGTCGACTCGAACGCGAGCACCGCGGCCGCGCCGCAGATCGCGCTGCCGGCGGCGGTCAGCAGTGCGGCGTCGCGGTCGAGCTTCATCAGCTTCATGCCGACCCAGGTACCGATCGCGAGCGTGCTGACGACGATCAGTATCGACACCGCGAGGCCCGGCAGCCCGACTTGCGCGATTTCCTGCAGGCTTACGCGCAAGCCGAAGAACGCGACCGCGATGCGCAGCAGCTTGCGCGCGGAGAAATTGACGCCGGCCGCCCAGCTGGCCGGCATGCCGTCGCGCAGCGCGTTGCCGTACAGCGCGCCGGCGACGATGCCGACGATCAGCGGCGACAGGCCGAGCCCCGCGATCGCGGGAAGCTCGGACAGGCTCGTGACGGCGGCGGCGAACAGCGCGACGAACAGCACGCCGTTCAACTGGCCGCGCATCGACGGCGCGGCGTGGCTGAGAGGGGGAGTCGGAGCAGTGGACATGGAGCACCGTGATGGAGCGTGTGGCGATGTTGTAATCCTAGTTTCGTTATATCGATATGAAAAATTGTGATTTGTGACATAAACTATCTGGAAAACTGATAATTCATCCCCATGACCCCGGATCAACTGATAACGTTCGCCGCCGTCGCCGAGCATCTGAACATCAGCCGCGCCGCCGTGGCGCTGCATCTGTCGCAGCCGGCCGTGTCGGGCCAGTTGCGGCTGCTGCAGGACGAGTTCGGCGAGCCGCTGTACCAGCGCGACGGCCGCGGCATCCGCCTGACGCCGGTCGGCGAACAGCTCGCGCAGTATGCGAAGGCGCAGCGCGACACGTTCGCGCAGGCGCGTGCGTTTCGCGATGCGGTGCGCGGGCTGGAAGCCGGCACGCTGCGCATCGGCGCGAGCACGACGCCCGCGAGCTACCTGCTGCCGTACCTGATCGCGGCGTTTCAGCCGCACGCGCCGCGTGTGTCGATCCAGACGATGAGCGGCAATACGGCCGACGTGGTCGCGGCGCTGCCGTCGCTCGACATCGCGCTGATCGAAGGGCCGCCCGGCGAGGCGCTGCCGCCGGGCACGGCCGTGCACGCGTGGCACGAGGACGAGATCGTCGCGATCGTGCCGGCCGGCCATCCGCTCGCGGCGCCCGGCTACGACGCGGGCGTGACGCTCGACGCGCTGGCCGCGCATCCGCTCGTGCCGCATGGCGGCGCGCCGTCGCGGGTCGCCGCGCAATTCCTCGAAATGAGTCTCGCGCAGGACCTCGCGTAGGCGCCGACACCGTGCCGGGAACGCGCGTTGCGCGCTGGCGGACGCGTATTCACGGGACAACCTAGCCTTAGGGATTTCCTCTATGGCGTGGGTCCGAAGCGAAGCGCACCATCCGTCTCAAGCAAATGGAACCGGTTCCATTCCGGTGAAAAAGGGCAACATGGCAGACATCGTGATCGTGGCGAGCGCATTCGGGATGGACCGGGTGCGCCAGGAGGGCCACAGTGCATTCATCGCGACCGTGGCGGCATCCGGCGCGACCGGTTTCGAGGTGCGGCGCGAACTGTTCGCGTCGGACGACGATACGGCGCCCGGCGCGCTGGCCGCGCTCGGCGCGCAGATCGTCGGCCACGGACTGTGGTCGGTCTATTCGACCCCCGACTCGCTGTATACGGAAACGGGTGCGCTCGACGTCGACGCCTTGCGCGACGCACTCGCGCAAGCCGACGCACTCGGCGCGCGCTTCGTGAAATTCCAGCTCGGCGGCTTTGCCGGCGACGCGCATGCGGCCGAGATCGTCGCGCTGTCGCGCGGGGCGCGGGCTCGCGTGGTGGTCGAAAACGGCCAGCCCGAGATCGGCGGCGCGTTCGTGCAGTTCCGCGGGCTGTTCGACGCGCTCGCCGATGCCGGCCTGCCCGATGCGCTCGGCATGACGTTCGACATCGGCAACTGGCAGTGGCGCGGCGAAGCGCCGCTCGACTGCGCGCAGGTGCTCGCGCCGCACGTGGAATACATTCATTGCAAGATCATCGAAGGCGAGGGTGCGCGTCGTTTCGCCGTCGCACCGGCGCCGAACGATCCGCTCGTGACCGGCGTGCTCGCGGCGCTGCCGCAGCACGCGCCGCGCGGCATCGAGTTCCCGTTCGACGCGGCCGACCTGGCCGGCGATGCGTGCCGGCGCGTCGCGTGGCTCGCGACCGCGTGACCACGTGACCGCAGCAGGATTCTGAGGAGTTCAGTCATGAAAGCAGCACTCGATGTCGTGACCTACGGCGAAGCGATGGCGATGTTCGTCGCGACGGAGCCCGGCCACCTCGCGCACGCCGGGCAATTCGCGAAGCGGATCGCCGGCGCCGACCTGAATGTCGCGATCGGCCTGTCTCGGCTCGGTTTCCGGGTCGGCTGGATGAGCCGGGTCGGCCGCGATTCGTTCGGCCGCTACGTGCTCGACACGCTGGCGCGCGAGGGCATCGACGCGTCGTGCGTGACCGTCGACCCGCGCTACCCGACCGGTTTCCAGCTGAAGTCGCGCAACGACGACGGCAGCGACCCGACCGTCGAATATTTCCGCAAGGGTTCGGCGGCGAGCCACCTGTCGTGCGACGACTACGTGGCCGACTACGTGCTCGGCGCGCGCCACCTGCACCTGACCGGCGTCGCGCCGGCGATCTCGGCGACGTCGTGCGAACTCGCATTCCGGCTCGCGCGCGAGATGCGTGCGGCGGGCAAGACGATCTCGTTCGACCCGAACCTGCGCCCGACGCTGTGGCCGTCCGCCGACGTGATGGCGAAGACGCTGAATGCGCTCGCGACGCTCGCCGACTGGGTGCTGCCGGGCCTCGCCGAAGGGCGGCAACTCACCGGGCACGACAGGCCGGCCGACATCGCGGGCTTCTATCTCGCGCAGGGCGCGCGCGGCGTCGTGATCAAGCTCGGCGAGCAGGGCGCGTATTTCCGCACGGCCGACGGCCGCGAAGGCACGGTCGCCGGCGAGCGCGTCGACAAGGTCGTCGATACGGTCGGCGCCGGCGACGGCTTCGCGGTCGGCGTGGTCAGCGCGCTGCTCGAAGGGCGCAGCGTCGAGCAGGCGGTCGCACGCGGCAACCGGATCGGTGCGCTCGCGATCCAGGTGATCGGCGATTCGGAAGGATTGCCGACGCGCGACGCGCTCGACCGGCTCGAAAAGATCAGCAATCACGCCGATCGCTTAGAGGAAACCGTCACCGCGCAATGAGAGGCCGGACACGGCACAATCCGCGGATCCATTTCGTGCGCGACGCACAGTAGTTTTGTTCGAGGCCGGGCAGGCGCCAGTGCGCCCACTCCGGTCCATATACGGAGACACTCTCATGGCAGCCAATCTCGCAGCCCGTCGGTGGTGGACGATCATGCCGATCGTCTTCATCACCTACAGCCTCGCTTACCTCGATCGCGCGAACTACGGGTTCGCGGCGGCGGCCGGCATCAACCAGGATCTCGGGATCAGCAAGGGCCTGTCGTCGCTGATCGGCGCGCTGTTCTTCCTCGGTTACTTCTTCTTCCAGATTCCCGGCGCGATCTACGCGGAACGCCGCAGCGTGAAGAAGCTCGTGTTCGTCAGCCTCGTGCTGTGGGGCGGCTGCGCGGCGCTGACCGGCGTGGTCAGCAACATCCCGTCGCTGATGGCGATCCGCTTCGTGCTGGGCGTCGTCGAGGCGGCCGTGATGCCGGCGATGCTGATCTACATCAGCAACTGGTTCACGAAGAACGAGCGCTCGCGCGCGAACACGTTCCTGATCCTCGGCAACCCGGTCACCGTGCTGTGGATGTCGATCGTGTCGGGCTATCTCGTGCATGAATTCGGCTGGCGCCACATGTTCATCGCCGAAGGCGTGCCGGCCGTCATCTGGGCCGTGTGCTGGTGGTTCCTCGTGCAGGACAAGCCGGCCGATTCGCCGTGGTTGAGCGCGCAGGAAAAGCGCGACCTCGACGCCGCGCTCGCGGCCGAGCAGGCGGCGATCAAGCCCGTGCGCAACTATGGCGAGGCGTTCCGTTCGCCGGCAGTGATCAAGCTGTGCGCGCAGTATTTCTGCTGGAGCATCGGCGTGTACGGCTTCGTGCTGTGGCTGCCGTCGATCGTGAAGAACGGTTCCGACCTCGGGATGGTCGCGACCGGCTGGCTGTCCGCGCTGCCGTACCTCGCGGCGACGATCGCGATGCTCGCCGCATCGTGGGCATCCGACAAGGTCGGCTCGCGCCGCGGCTTCGTGTGGCCGTTCCTGCTGGTCGGCGCGGCCGCGTTCGCCGCGTCGTATGCGCTCGGTTCGTCGCATTTCTGGATTTCGTACGCGCTGCTGGTCGTCGCGGGCGCCGCGATGTATGCGCCGTACGGGCCATTCTTCGCGATCGTGCCGGAACTGCTGCCGAAGAACGTCGCCGGCGGCGCGATGGCGCTGATCAACAGCATGGGCGCGCTCGGCTCGTTCGTCGGTTCGTACTTCGTCGGCTACCTGAACGGTGCGACCGGGTCGCCCGTCGCGTCGTACGCATTCATGAGCGCCGCGCTCGTCGCCGCGGTGATCCTCACGCTGTCCGTCAAACCCCAGGCGCACGATGCGCATCCGCTCGCCGCGCCGCTGCAAGGAAAATGAAACGATGAAGCCCCGTATCGTCGCGTACAAGCCGCTGCCCGATGACGTTCTCGCGTACCTGCGCGAGCATGCGGACGTCGTGCAGGCCGACGGCGCCGACGCGCTCGCCGCCGCGCTCGGCGACGCGGACGGCGCGATCGGCGCGAGCCTGAAGGTCACGCCGCAGATGCTCGATCGCGCGCCGCGGCTGAAGGCGTGGTCGACGATCTCGGTCGGCTACGACAATTTCGACGTCGCCGATTTCACGCGGCGCGGCATCGTGCTCGCGCATACGCCGGACGTGCTGACCGAGTCGACGGCCGATACGGTGTTTTCGCTGATCCTGGCCTCCGCGCGGCGCGTGGTCGAACTGGCCGAATGGGTGAAGGCCGGCAACTGGCATCGCAGCATCGGCCCGGACCTGTACGGCACCGACGTGCAGGGCAAGACGCTCGGCATCGTCGGGCTCGGGCGGATCGGCGGCGCGGTCGCGCGCCGCGCGGCGCTCGGCTTCCGGATGCAGGTGCTGTACGCGAACCGGTCCGCGCATGCCGAGGCCGAGACGCAGTACGGCGCGCGGCGCGTGACACTCGACGCGCTGCTCGCGCAGTCCGATTTCGTGTGCCTGCAGGTGCCGCTGTCGCCCGACACGCGCCACCTGATCGGCGCGCCCGAATTCGCGAAGATGAAACGCAGCGCGATCCTGATCAACGCGTCGCGCGGGCCCGTCGTCGACGAAGCCGCGCTGGTCGACGCGCTGCGCGCGGGGACGATCCGCGGCGCGGGGCTCGACGTGTTCGAGAAGGAGCCGCTGCCGGCGGATTCGCCGCTGCTGCTGATGAAGAACGTCGTCGCGCTGCCGCATATCGGCTCGGCGACGCACGAGACGCGCCATGCGATGGCGCGCTGCGCCGCGGAAAACCTCGTCGGCGCGCTGGCCGGCACGCTGCGCACGAATCTCGTCAATCCGGATGCGCTGGCGCACGCCTGAGCCGCCCGAGGCAACCGGCCGGCACGGTGCCGGCGCCGTTAGAGTCGATGATCTTGGTGCCGGAGGGCTGGCTGCGTTATGATCGCCCGCGCTCGTCGTATCGACGGCCGGCCACGCGGCCGGCGGCGTCGCGCGACGGGCATCCGCGCCAGCTCCGGTGCGGCCGACTGCCGTAGCACGCTGCTGGCGGGCGCGGCTCGACCGCGCAGCACCGGGCCAGCGCAGGCGCCGACGCGCCAGGACAGGGGAGGCCGCCGGTTGGCTTACGTTTCCAACAACAAAGGTCCGTCTGCTCACGAAGCGGCGCGGATCGTACGTCGCGAGGCACGACAGTGACCGATACGCAACCTTCCACGACGCGTCCGGCGACGATCAGCGACGTCGCGCGCGAGGCCGGCACGGGCAAGACCAGCGTTTCGCGCTACCTGAACGGCGAGACGCACGTGCTGTCCGTCGATCTGCGCCAGCGGATCGAGGCGGCCATCGCGCGGCTCAACTATCGGCCGAACCAGATGGCGCGCGGGCTCAAGCGCGGCCGCAACCGGCTGCTCGGCATGCTCGCGGCCGACCTGACCAATCCTTACACCGTCGAAGTGCTGCAGGGCGTCGAGGCCGCGTGCCATGCGCTCGGCTACATGCCGCTCATCTGTCACGCGGCGAACGAAGTCGAGATGGAACGCCGCTTCCTGCAGCTGCTCACGACCTACCGCGTCGAAGGGCTGATCGTCAACGCGCTCGGCGCCGAGGAAGACGTGCTGCGCCCGCTGCGCGGTGCCGGCATTCCGGCGGTGCTCGTCGACCGCACGGTCGAGGGCTTCGAGGCCGACCTGATCGGCCTCGACAACACCGACGCGATCGAGACGGCGCTCGCGCATCTGATCGAGCACGGTTTCGACGCGATCCACTTCGTCGTGCAGCCGTTCGAGCAGGTCAGCTCGCGGCGCGTGCGCGAGGCCGCGTTCCGCGCGGCGCTGGCCGCACGCGGGCTGCCGGTGCCGCCGACGGTCGTGCTCGACCTGAACGAACCCGACGCGGCCGCGGCGGCGCTCGCCGACGTCGATGCCCGCATCGACGACGCGGCCCGGCGCGGCGTGCGCGCGGCGCTGTTCGCCGCGAACGCGCCGGTCGCGCTGGCGATCGCGCGCCACCTGCGCGCGCGCTTCGGCGCCGCATGGCAGCAAAAGGCGGCGCTGCTGTCGATCGACGATCCGGAATGGGCCGAGCTGATCGGCATCACGACGATCCGTCAGCCGACCTACGAAATCGGCTACAAGGCCGTCGAATTCGTGCACGAGCGGATCGACGGCGCGGCGGGCGACGTGCGCGTCGCGATGCTGCCCGGCGAGTTGATTGCGCGCGCGTCGACCGCAAGCTGAGTATCATTCGGGGCACGCGGCGTGTCAGGTGCGCTGCTTCGAACCAAGGAAATACATGACTGTCGCTCCCGTCACGCTGGCCGCGCTGATCGCCGCCACGCTGATCATCGCGCTGCTGCCGCTCGTCCTCTACCGCATCCTGCGCAAGCCGCTTGCGCTCAACCGCCGCGACACGATCGTCGGCGTCACCGTCTTCACGCTGTTCGCGATGATCCTCGAGCGCGCGTTCCACGGGCTCGTGCTGAGCCACACGCCCGAGGACGGCTGGCTGACGCAGCCGCTCGCGTTCGTCGCGTACAGCGCGCTCGCGACCGCCGTGTTCGAGGAAGTCGGCCGCTATGTCGGGATGCGCTTTCTGGACCGCCGCTATGGCGCATCGGCCGGCGACGGTCGCGGGATCGGCTACGGCATCGGCCACGGCGGCGCCGAAGCGTGGTTCGTCGGCGTGCTCGTCTGGGGCCAGTGGTCGTATCTCGCGTGGCTCGCGAGCCGCGGCCAGCTCGAGACGCAGTTGTCCGACCTGCCGGTCGACACCGTGGTGCGGCTGCACATGATGCTCGCGACGCTGTCGGCCCAGTCGATCCTGCTGTTGCTGCTGGAGCGCTGCGCGGCGTTCGCGGTGCAACTGGCGCTGTCGGTGCTGGTGTGGCGCGGCGTGCGGGCCGGCCGGATGGCCGTGTTGCCGCTCGCGATCGTGCTGCATGCGCTCGCGGCGACGCCGACGCTGCTGTACCAGGTGCGCGTGCTGCCGGCCGCGTGGGTCGAGGCCGCGTATGTCGTGCTGGTCGCGATCCTGGTGATCGCGCTGGTGAAGGCGTGCCGGCCGTCGCGTGCGGCGGCCTGACGGGAGACACGCAATGGACGACTATCTGATCGAATGCCAGAGCGCGGAATTCGACGCGCTCGCGCGCGTGATCTGCGATCTCTTTCCGGAGCAGACGCGCTTCGCCGAAAGCAGCGACGAACGCGGGCGCTTTCTGGCCGTGCACTGGCTGGCGATGCGGTTCGGCGCGACGCCGAAGCGGATGACGCTCGACATCCGGATCGTGCCGGCCGCGCTCGCGCGCTACCTGGCGCTCAAGCCGATGCAGCGCGCGCGCAGCCATGCGGTGCTGCATGCGTATACGGAAGCGATGCTCGGCTCGCTCGAAGAGCGGCACGCGGCCGGCGAGGCCGTCGAGCGCGACGCGGAACTCGAACTCGACGAAGACTTTGCGTGAGCCGTGGCGCCGGCCTCGGCCGGCGGGGTGCGTTACGCGTTACGCGTCGCGGTAGACCTGCGCGAAGCGCTGCGCCTGCACGACGCCGTAGTCGCCGGGTGCGTATTGCATCACCCAGTCGCCGGCGACGCCGCGCAGCGTGTCGCCGTTTTCCGAGCGGGCGATCGTAAACGCCTCGTCCATCCGGCGCGCGAGCACGACGGCCGGCCGGTTGCGGTAGGCGCCCGGCGTGCCGTGCGCGAGTGCCGGATCGGCGGGCAGGTATTTGGCGTCGAAGCGCGCGCGCGACACGACCCAGCGGTCGCCGGTCGAGCCGGTGATCAGCGCGTCGCCCACGACATAACGGTTCGGGCCTTCGAGGCTCATCAGTTCGCCGTCGGCGTCCGCGAAGGATACGGCGACGGTTTCGTCCTTGACGACGCGACGGGCCTGCGGATCGGTACGCAGATCGAGTTGCTTGAGTTCGAGCATGGCGGGGAGGGGCGGGAAAGCGGGAAAAGCCGGGAGCTTATCCCGAATTCGGCGCGCCGTGTGACGCGCCGGTCGCCGGTCGCCGATCGCGGCGCGGCGCCGTTCGGCCCGGGCGGGCCGGCACGGCGCCGGCGGGAAGGGTCAGGGCTGCGCGGGTGCGCTTGCGGCCGGCGCGGCGGCTGCCTTGCCTTCCTTGCCCTTCGTCTTGCCCTTGCCGCGGTGCTCGCCGCCGTGGTGCAGCCAGCTGCGGAACGTCGTGTCGGCCAGCGCCTTCTGCTCGGCCGGGAAGCTCTCGTAGAGCGGCGCGAACGCGTCGGCGAGCTTCTTCGCGCCGTCGGCGTTCGCCTGCGACAGTTCCGCGTACTGCTTCATGTCGTCGAGCGCGGACACGTCGTGCTTGGCCATCCGTTCGCCGTAGAGACGGCCCATCGTTGCGCCGTTGTCGCGCATCGTGTCGGCGAACGTCTTCCATTGCGGTTCCTGCGCCGACGTGATCTTCAACTGGTCGTGCAGGTACTTGATGCGCTGCTCGATGCGCGCCTCGTGGCGGGCCGCGCGCTGCTCGGCGCTCGGGGCCGATGCCGCGGCCGTCGTGGCCGGTGCCTGGGCGGGCGCTTGCGGCTGCGCCGGGGTCTGCGCGAATGCGCTGGCTGCAACGACGAGCGTAGCGAGGGTGAGCGAGATTTTCTTCATGGTTGGCTCTCCGGGGTGGTGTCTGGCGAGCGGACGCGGCGGCCATTGCCGCCAGCGCGCCTCTCGCGTCGCCCGCTATTAGTAGCACGTTGCATGCAGCGCGGTAGTGAATGCGACACTTGCTTACATCCGATACGAATCGAAATCGAAGCTGCGAATCCGGGCCGTGCCGGTTGGGCGCGCCGGCGATCGGCGCTATCATCGCGTCACTTTCCACTCCGCCGGCACATGCGTACCGGCCCAGCGTCATGCGCCCACCCCGCCTCGACCAACTCGACGATCTCGACCGGCAACTCGTCGCGCTGCTGCAAGCCGATGCGCGTGCCAGCGTCGCGGATCTCGCGCGCCAGCTCGACGTGGCGCGCACGACGGTCGTCGCGCGCATCGCGCGGCTCGAACGCACCAACGTGATCGCCGGGTACAGCGTGCGGCTCGGGCAGGACGTGCTGGACGCCAGCATCTACGCGTACGTCGGCATCATCCTCACGCCGAAATTCGGCAAGGACGTCTTGCGCAAGCTCGACCGGATGCCGGAAGTCCAGCTGCTGTGCGCGGTGAGCGGCGAGTACGACTACGTCGCGTGGCTGCGCGCCGATTCGCCGGAACGGCTCAACGACCTGCTCGACCAGATCGGCACGCTCGAAGGCGTCGAGCGCACGACGACGTCGATCATCCTGTCGCGCAAGATCGACCGCGGGACGATCGGCGGCTGAGCCGTTGCATGCGGCACCGCACATGACGGACGGCGCATGCGCGGCGCCGGTTTCGTTACGTCACGGGTGTCTGGATTAACGGCGGGTAGATGCCCGGCCGCCTTCGTATCGGCATTCGCTGTTCCTCATGATCGGCACGAGTGCCGATCGCCATCCTTCCGCGCACTTTGCGCGTCTCTCTCCCGACTCTCCTTTCCGTATTCGGCTTCGACCGGCGTGTAGCCCGTGACGCATGTGCAGTTCGTGTGTCGGGAGCCATGCCGTGCGTCCTCGTCTTCGTCGTTGCAACGGGCCACCGCCAACGGCCGGTTTGCGACAGCGCCTTTACGCGATTTTTAGATGAAATGGTCGTTTCGACCAAACGTATCGTCATAACGTCGAATTTATCGGTCGTTTCGCATCATTCTTCGTCTTGGAACTGATTTTGAGCGTCCCTAAACTGTGTTCATGGCTCGACGCCGTACACCAACAGCAAACCCATCATCAGGAGATAAGCGCATGAAAATCGCCATCGTCGGCGCAGGTCTGATCGGCCACACCATTGCTCACATGCTGCGCGAAACGGGCGACTACGAAGTCGTCGCGTTCGACCGCGATGCGGATGCGCTCGCGAAGCTGTCGCGCGAAGGCATCGCGACGCAACGGGTCGATTCGGCCGACGCGAATGCGATCCGCGAAGCAGTGAAGGGCTTCGATGCGCTCGTCAATGCGCTGCCTTACTACCTCGCGGTCAACGTGGCCGCCGCCGCGAAGGCGGCCGGCGTTCACTACTTCGACCTGACCGAAGACGTGCGCGCGACCCACGCGATCCGCGAACTGGCCGACGGCTCCGACCGCGCGTTCATGCCGCAGTGCGGCCTCGCACCGGGCTTCATCGGCATCGCCGCGCACGAGCTCGTGAACGGCTTCAGCGAAGTGCGCGACGTTAAGATGCGCGTCGGCGCGCTGCCCGAATATCCGACCAACGCGCTGAAGTACAACCTGACGTGGAGCGTCGACGGGTTGATCAACGAATACTGCCAGCCGTGCGAAGCGATCCGCGACGGCCGCAAGCAGTGGGTGCAGCCGCTCGAAGGCCTCGAACACTTCTCGCTCGACGGTACCGAATACGAAGCGTTCAACACGTCGGGCGGCCTGGGCACGCTGTGCGAGACGCTGTCGGGCAAGGTCGAGACGCTCGACTACAAGTCGGTGCGCTATCCGGGCCACCGCGAGCTCGTCCAGTTCCTGCTGGAAGACCTGCGCCTGTCGACCGATCGCGACACGCTGAAGTCGATCATGCGCCGCGCGGTGCCGTCGACGAAGCAGGACGTCGTGCTCGTGTTCGTCACGGTGACGGGCGTGAAGGACGGCCAGCTGGTGCAGGACGTGTTCACCCGCAAGATCTTCGCAAAGGACGTGTGCGGGATGCACATGAGCGCGATCCAGATCACGACGGCCGGCGCGATGTGCGCGGTGCTGGATCTGTTCCGCGAAAAGAAGCTGCCGCAGAGCGGTTTCATCCCGCAAGAGAAGGTGTCGCTGAAGGCGTTCCTGTCGAACCGCTTCGGCAAGCTGTACGAAGGCGGCACGATGGAGCGCGTGCACGCGGTCGCCTGACCGTCATTCCAAGACCATTCGCCAGTCACTGGCACGAGGGCCGTACGACGCCGGGAGCGCAGCAGCGCTTCCGGCGTCGTTTTTTTGCGGGAAGGGAAAGGGCGCCGGGCGGCGCGATCAGGCCGGCAGCGGCGGGACGATCGTTGCCGGTTGCGGCGGCACGATGCGGGACAGCAGCGCGTCGAGGTCCGCGTCGGACGGCGCGGTGTTGTCGAACATCACGATGCCGTCGCATTCGTGGCCGGTCGGCACGAAGCGGCGCTGCCGGTATTCGTCCCAGTGCGCGAGCTTGTACGCGTCGTTCGGGTTGGCGCGCGCGACGATCCGCTGGTGCGCGACGTCTTCCGATGTGTGGACCCAGACGACCGTCAGCGTGACGTCCGGCGCGATGCCGAGCCACGCGCGATCGAGGATGCGCCGGTCGCGCACTTCACGCGACAGCGGGCCGACCACGAGCGCACCGATGCCGAGCGAGAGATTGTCGCGGGCCGTGTCGAGCAGGCCCTGGTATTCGGGATCGCGAAGATGTTTCAGGTAGAGCGGGCTGTCACGGTCGTTCGGATCGTCCGTGAGCGCGCCCATCGCGGCCGCGCTGTAGCGGCCGTACAGCGTGTCCTTGTCGAGCAGGCAGAACGCTTCGCCGGTCGCGCGCATCAGCGGCCTGATGAGCCGCTTCGCGAGCGTGGTCTTGCCGGTGCCGGCGTGACCGCAGAAGAACACCAGGTGCGTCACGAATGCCGGCTCCCCGACCGCTGGCCCGACGTATCGCCGCGCTGGTCGCCACGCGAGAATACTTCCGCTTCCAGCCACATCGCGTTGATGATGCCGAAGCCGAGCGCCACGCCGATGCCGAGTATCCACGAGAAATACCACATAGGTCTGTCTCCTTGACGGTTGGGCCGCACGGCCGTTGTGCATCGCGCAACGCAGGCCCGGCGGGCCTGTAGAAGTGCGTCGACGCGCATGCTGCGGCGCACGCAGCCCGATCATGACCAATATCGGCGTGCCGCGCAAGCCGGGCCGTCCGTGCAGCAAACCGGTAAACTGATGCGCAAACCGCAACGTCACGAATACCATGCTGATCAACTGTGCTGCTTACCAGGACGGCCGCAAGCTGGCCGATATCGACATCGACGCCATCAGCGATTACGTGTCGAAGCCCGAATGCTTCGTGTGGGTCGCGCTGAAGGACCCGACGCCCGAGGAAATCGACCTGATGGGCGAGGAGTTCGGCTTGCACGAGCTGGCGCTCGAGGATGCCCGCAAAGGCCATCAGCGGCCGAAGATCGAGGAATACGGCGATTCGCTGTTCGCGGTGCTGCACACGGTCGAACTCGACGAGGACGACGAATTCAAGGTCGGCGAATTGAACGTATTCGTCGGTCCGAATTACGTGCTGTCGATCCGCAACCATACCGAGCACGATTTCCGCGACGTGCGCAAGCGTTGCGAGCGCGAGCCGCACTTGTTGCGGGAGGGTTCGGCGTTCGTGTTCTACGCGTTGATGGATCAGGTCGTCGACCGGTATTTCCCGATCCTCGAAACGCTCGGGGCCGAACTCGAGGAACTCGAGGACCGCATCTTCGCGAAGGCGACGCCGGCGTCGTCGCGCGCGATCATCGAGGATCTCTATTCGCTGAAGCGCCGGCTCGTGCTGCTGTACCAGCACACGGCGCCGCTGATGGAGCCGCTCGCGAAGCTCACCGGCGGGCGCGTGCCGCAGGTCTGCAGCGGGATGGCGGCTTACTTCCGCGACGTGTACGACCATCTGCAGCGGATCGTGAAGACGATCGAAGGGCGTCGCGAGATGGTCGTCACCGCGATCCAGGTGAACCTCGGGATGATTTCGCTCGCGGAGAACGAGGTGACCAAGCGGCTCGGCTCGTTCGCCGCGCTGTTCGCGATACCGACGATGATCGCCGGCATCTACGGGATGAACTTCGCGAACATGCCCGAGCTGCACCTGAAATACGGGTTCTACGGCTGCATCGCGGCGATGGCCATCGCCGACCTCGCGCTGTGGTGGCGTTTCAAGCGGGCGGGGTGGCTGTAGCCAGGCCTCACGCCGGACGCGGCGCGTGCTTGCCGACCACGACGCGCCATGGCCGCACGCGCCACGATTTCACGAGGCCGTTCTGCACGTACGGATCGGCGCGCGCGAACGATTCGGCCGCTTCCGGCGAATCGCCTTCGAACACGAGCACCGCCTGGTCGGCCGGGTCCGCCAGCGCGCCGGCGAGCACCAGTTCGCCGCGCTCGGTCGCGGCCTGCGCGAGCGCGAGATGCTCGGCGCGGAACGGTTCGCGCCGCGACAGGTAATCGTCGACGAGTTCGTAGATCAACTGGTAATGCATGATCGCTCCAGGAGTCGGTTTCCGCCGCGGAAGGGTGGGCGGCCGGCTCAGTATAGGACACCGGGAAAGCCGTTGGCGGCGCGGGTTTGTCGGCGTGATGGCGAGCGTTCGCGGGTTCGCTTTTTGAACGACGCATCCCGGGCGGTGTCCCGATGTTCTTCTTAAAATGCAACTAACGGTCGAGTTTCTCGACGTCGGCAAATTAGCGGGTGCGGCCGCATTTTCGTTCGCACTGCCTGAAATCTGCCTGCAGAAATGAGGGTCCGCCAAGCGTATTCCGGGGACGGATTCCGCATGCCGGCAAGGGCAGACGAAGGCCTTGAAAGCGAGTTGGGCCGGCTGCCGGGCCATGTGGGCGGGCGCAGCACGAGGGCATTTCCATTGGCCCGGAATGCGACCTATGCTGAACGAATCCGGAGCGAACGCTGTTCGCCTTTTTCACCCGATTCGCCCGATTCCGCCCAGACGAGGTGCGCCATGCCGGTCTCAGCCACCCTGCAGGATTGCCTGCGCCAGAAGTCATCGCGGTACGAAGTCGTGTACCACCCCTATAGTCATACGAGCATGGAGACGGCCGCCGCCGCGCATATTCCCGGCGATCGTCTCGCGAAAACCGTGCTTCTCGAGGACGCCGAAGGCTACGTCGCCGCCGTATTGCCGACGACGCACGCCGTGCGCCTGTCGGATCTCTGGGTGAAGACGGGGCGCCATCTCGTGCTCGCCCGGGAGGTCGAGTTGCGCGAGCTGTTCAAGGATTGCGACATGGGCGCGCTGCCGCCGGTCTGCATGGCGTACGGGATGAAGACGTTTCTCGAGGAACACCTCGCGCAGCAGCCGGAAGTCTATTTCGAGGCCGGCGATCATCAAGCGCTGATTCACATGATGCAGGACGAATTCCTGATGCTGATGGAGACGGCCGAGCGCGCGCATTTCTCGCACCGGATGCAGGGGATGATGCTGTCCTGAGCGATGCGGGTCGTGTGTCGATGAAGCATGCGCGGGCATTTTCCCACCGGGCTCGGTGAGGTGGGGATGCCCGTGCGTGCAGAAGGGCAGGCAACGAATTCCCGTGGCCTCAGCTTTATCCGTCGTCGGAAGATACGTTCGTTGTGCAGATCATTGTGAGAATTGGATCGTTGGAGAAGGTTTCAATATTTTGATTTGCAATCCTATTAAAAGTAACGAAGATCGACCGTACGGATATCGCCTGAACAGGACCCCGCCTGCATGAAAGCGGTCAATCGGCTTCCATCCATGCATCGGACAATGAAGCGCATCCGGCATTGCTCATTCCGGAGTGCACCGATTCGGTGTGATAGCACTAAATTGGTGATTATTTTGGATAAGCACTGAATTAGTGCGATAACCATACAAACCAATTACGAAATTAATGGGAAATGGTTGGCGAAGTTTACTAACTCGTTATTCGAGTAAGGCCTCCAAACTTTGTATTCAATTATCAAATAAAGTTTGACGCCCGGATTTTTTCCTTGCTATCTTCTGCACCCAAGACGAACGGCCTGGCTGACATCAGCGTGTAACGAAGATCCAATCGTCATACGAGAAATGTGCCTGTGTCGACGCAGCTGACAATTGCCTGACCACGCTGGTGCGGGATAGACGCCGGATAGGGCGGCTATCCCGTTGCGGTTGAAACGATTCCTTGAAATTGAATAAACGCGATCCGAAATCGATGCTTTCAATTCGGATTGCAAATTGAATTAAAAATGAAATTTCGAGTTGAGGCGGAGACGGAACCGACCCGGTTCCGGCGCCGGCCATCATCGCGAAACTGGGCGATTCGCTTGGGGGAAGGATAGTGGGCATGAAAGTCGAAGAGCATCTGGTTGCTTCGAACAGCGGACTGGCCACGCTGGGGCGTCCGCGGGAATTCGGCAAGAAGCAGCAGAATCCGGTGCGCCGTTTCGGCGGCATCGCAGTCGTCCTCCTGTTGCATGCAGTGCTGATCTACGCATTGCTCAATGGCCTCGCGACCAAAGTCGTGCAGGTGATCCAGCATCCGATCGAAACCCGCATCATCGAGCCGGTGAAGCCGCCGCCGCCCCCGCCGATGCCGGTCGTCAAGCTTCCGCCGCCGAAGTTCGCGCCGCCGCCGCCGCCGTTCGTGCCGCCGCCTGAAGTGCCGGTGCAGGCACCCCCGCAGCAGGCGACCATCACGCACCAGTCGGCACCGGTGCCGTCCGCGCCGGCCGTGCAGGCGCCGGTCGTCGCACCGCCCGCGCCGGCCAAGCCGGTCAGTCACGAAGTGGGTGTCGTCTGCCCGAATTCGGACTCGATGCGCGCGTCGATGCAGTACCCGAAGGAAGCGCAGGAAAACAACATCACGGGTGACGTGACGATCGAGTTCGTCGTGGATGCGGAAGGGAACATCACGAACGAACGCGTGGCCCAGTCGGCCGACCCCGTGCTCGATCGTGCGGCCTACAACACCGTGAAGCGGTTCAAATGCGTGGCGCAAGGCCAGGCGGTACGGGTGCAGGTGCCGTTCTCGTTCAACCTGAATTGATGCAGTGGGCGGTCCGGCGGGAGCCGGACCGGTGAAAACCGGCTTGAACCTAAATCGTAAGTTTAACGAAAGAATTGGAGTGGGGTATGACGAAGCGTTCTCTGGCCGCGCTGGCGGCAAGCCTGTTGATGTCCGTCGCCGGAATCGACGGGCTCGTTGCACCGCAACTCGCTTACGCGCAAGCGAGCGGATCCGCGGCGACCTCCGACGCGTCGACGCAGGCCGCGGCGCCCGCGCAGGCGCCCGCCGCCGAGCCGGCCCCGCCGCCGGCGCCGGCCACGACCGAAGCGGTCGAGAATCCGTACGGGCTCGGCGCGCTCTGGAAGAACGGCGACTTCGTCGCGCGCTTCGTGCTGATCCTGCTCGTGATCATGTCGATGGGCAGCTGGTACATCATGATCACGAAGTTCGTCGAACAGTTGCGGGCGAACCGCCGCGCGAAACTCGCCGACGCGCAGCTCTGGAGCGCGCCGTCGCTGGCCGAGGGCGCGAAGCTGCTCGACGAGGCGTCGCCGTTCCGCTTCATCGCCGAAACGGCGATCGAGGCGGGCGAGCATCACGACGAGGCGCTGCTCGAAGCCGTGGACCGCAACACGTGGATCGACGTGTCCGTCGAGCGCTCGATCACGAACGTGTCGAACCGCATGCAGGACGGGCTCGCGTTCCTCGCGACGGTCGGCTCGACCGCGCCGTTCGTCGGGCTGTTCGGCACGGTCTGGGGGATCTATCACGCGCTGACGGCGATCGGGATCGCGGGCCAGGCGTCGATCGACAAGGTCGCGGGCCCGGTGGGCGAGGCGCTCATCATGACGGCGATCGGCCTGGCGGTCGCGGTGCCGGCCGTGCTCGGCTACAACTTCCTGGTCCGGCGCAACAAGTCGGTGATGGAGCGGGTCCGCAACTTCGGCGCCCAGCTGCATACCGTGCTGCTGGCCGGCAGCAAGCGTCCCGCTCGCGTGCCGTCGCCCGCCGCGTCGCTCGTGAACTGACCGGCTGACGGAGGCGCGCGATGGGCATGAACGTCGGGCAGGACGAAAGCGACGAGGTGATCGCGAACATCAACACGACGCCGCTCGTCGACGTGATGCTGGTGTTGCTGATCATCTTCCTGATCACGATCCCGGTCGTCACGCACACGATCCAGCTGCAGTTGCCGAAGGAGGTCGTGCAGCCGCTGCAGACCACGCCGAAGAGCGTCGAGATCGCGGTGAACCGCGACGGCGATTTCTTCTGGGGTGAGCAATTGGTGGACGCAGCGACGTTGCTCGCGAAGCTGAAGGGCGTGTCGCAACAGCAGCCGCAACCGAGCGTGCACGTGCGGGGCGACCAGAACACGCGCTACGAGTTCATCGGCCGGGTCATCACGATGTGCGAGCGGGCGGGTATCGCGAAGGTGTCGTTCATCACGGAACCGCCGGCGCGGGGTGGTTAGCGTTGCATGGGAGCGGCACACGCGCCGGTTCTGATTGATGGTGGAGCATGGGATCTGAGCAAGCGCTAAAGCGCTAACTCAGATCGACAGGAGCAAACGATGGGAATGAACGTGCCTTCGGGCGGGAGCAGCAGCGAGCCGGACGTGATGGTCGACATCAACACCACGCCGCTGATCGACGTGATGCTGGTGCTGCTGATCATGCTGATCATCACGATCCCGATCCAGATGCATTCGGTGAAGATGGACTTGCCGGTGGGCAACCCACCGCCGCCCGCCGCACCGCCGGAAGTCGTGCAGATCGACATCGACTTCGACGGCACGACGACGTGGAACGGCACGGCGGTGCCGAATCGCGCGGCGCTCGAGGCGAAGCTGACACAGGTCGCGCACGAGCCCGTGCAGGCGGAGATTCATCTGCGGCCGAACAAGCTGGCGCCATACAAGGACGTGGCGGCCGTCCTGGCGTCCGCGCAGCGCGTGGGCGCGACGAAGATCGGCCTGATCGGCAACGAGCAGTTCATGCAATGACGGGACAGGCCAACCGATGAACCAGCAACGATGGAAACGGATGGTGGCGCTGACGGCGCTCGGTGCGGCCTGCGCGCTCGGCCGGCCGGCGTGGGCAGCCGACGCGTTGCGGCCCGATGTGGCGAAGCCGCTGGCGGCGGCGCAGGAGCTGTATCGCGCGCACAAGTATCGCGACGCGCTCGGCAAGATCGCGCAGGCGGCCGCCGTGCCCAATCGCACGCCGTATGAAACCTACATGGTGGAGGCGACGCGCGGCGCGGCGGCGATGGCGGCCGGCGATACCGGCGTGGCCGCGCAGGCCTACGAAACCGTCCTGAACTCGGGGCGCCTGTCGGGCGAGGACGAGCAGCGGACGACGGCGGCGCTCGCGGGAATCTACTTCCAGCAGAAGAACTATCCGCAGGCGATCCGCGTCGCGCAGCGCTACCTGAAGGCGGGCGGCACGGACCCGGAAATGCGCACGCTGCTTACGCAGTCGTATTACCTGTCGAACGATTGCGGCCAGGTCGTGAGCCAGTTGAAGGCAAGCGCGGACGCACAGGTGAAGGCCGGCCACGCGCCGGACGAAGGGCAGTTGCAGATGCTGGCGACCTGTGCGCAAAAGAGCAAGGATGCCGGCGCCTATCGCAGCGCGCTCGCCATGCTGGTGGCTTATCACCCGAGCCCCGCGTACTGGGAGGAAATGGTCTCGGCGATTCGCGGCAGCCCCGGTTACCTGTCGTCGCTCGACCTCGACATCTACCGGTTGCGCCGGGCGACGGGCTCGCTGACGACGGCCGACGCCTATATGGAGATGACGCAGCTCGCGCTGGTGGCGGGCACGCCGGCCGAAGGCCGGCAGGTGATCGACCAGGGGTTCGCGTCCGGCGTGCTGGGCAAGGATGCGCAGGCGGACCGAGAGAAACGGCTGCGGGCGCTGGCCGACAAGCGCGCGCAGTCGGGCGCGGACGCTGCCGATCCGGTAGCGCCGATCGACGTCGGCATGAATCTGGTGTTCGCGGGCCACGCGGCGCAGGGGCTGTCGATGATGGAGCAGGCGATCGCGAAGGGTGGGCTCGATCATCCCGATGCGGCGCGGCTGCGGCTCGGCGAGGCGTATTACGTGGCCGGCCAGAAGGCGCACGCGGTCCAGGTGCTGCGCACGGTGAAGGGTACCGACGGATCGGGGGATCTGGCGAAGCTCTGGACGGCCGTCGCGTCGCGGTAACGACGGAGGGGGAAGCAGGCACGCGATGCGGGATGGGCGCCGTGCCGCATACACGTGGTATTGCGGCGCGACTTGAAGGCGGGGAAGTCTGTCTGGGCGAAGAAAAGGGGCAGTCTTGTTAATTAGTAAACCGAATGAAGTGAGCGTGAATCGCGCGACCACGAAGCCGGAATCCCGCTTCGCGGCACGTGCGACGTGCGCCCGGCGGCGAAGGGGAGCAGAGTGTCGCGCCGTGGCGGCAGCCTCATGGCATCGGGGAAGGCCTGCCGACATCAAACCGATTTCGATTGAGAGGTTCCGTTCTTCCATGGTCTTGCCTCCCGATGAATCGGTGCTCGTCGCGGTTTCGCTTGGCAACAAGATCCGCGCGCTTCGGCAGCGGCTGAAACTCACGCTCGACGAAGCGGCCACGACGGCAGGGATCTCGAAGCCGTTCCTGTCGCAGGTCGAGCGTGGGCGCGCGACGCCGTCGATCACGTCATTGGTCCGAATCGCGAAGGCGCTCGGCGTGACGATGCAGTACTTCATCGACACGCCAACCGAGGCGCGCTCGGTGTGCCGCGGCGACGCATTGCAGTATTTCCAGTTCGCCAACTCGGCGAGCTCTTTTGCCCGGCTGACGAATCTCGTGGACGGACGCAAGCTCGATGCGATTCTCGTCAGGATACCGGCGGGGCAGTCGCCGTCGGAAGTGACGACGCATGCCGGGGAGGAGTTTCTCTACGTGATGCGCGGCAGGGTCGTGCTCACGCTGGAGGATTGCACGTTCATGCTGGGCGCGGGCGACACCGCGCACTACGAGTCGACGACGCCGCATGCGTGGCAGAACACGGCCGACGAAGAGGCGGTGATCGTCTGGGTCGGTACGCCACGGCTGTTCTAGCCCGTCGGACCGGAATTATTGGAAGCGGTAAGCAAGCTGTGAACTCAATGTAAGTAATCAGTATTGCAAATTAAAAAATACGAAAGGACCATGCAGCGTTCGCGTTGCGCGGTCGATCCGTTCGGATCGCGGTAGTTGGCAGGTCGGAAATGGCGGGCTCCGGCACACGGGTGCTCCGCAAGCGCGGCGGAATTCACAAGATTGGACGTGCAGCGGGTGGGGTCTTACTGACGAGCGAGAGGAAACAAGATGAAGCAGAGAGCGCTAGCGTTGGCCATCAAAAGAATAGTCTGGGCAGAACTGGCACTCACCGCGACGCTGGCGGTGCCGGCTTTCGCACAGAGCCAGCCGGCGTCTGGCGCCGTCGCCGTGGCGGATGCAGTCGCGACCGGCGCGCCTCCGGCCGCGATCGTCGCGCAGGCGGGCGGTACCACAAGCACGCCTGCTGAAACGGGCGCGGCAGCACCCGGCGCGGCCGTGACGGGCGACACCGCGCCCGCCGCCCCGGCCGCGAACGGGCAGGGCAAGGTCGCACAGATCAAGCGTTTCGAGGTGACCGGCTCGCTGATCCGGCAATCCGACAAGACCGGCTTTCAGCAGGTACAGACCATCACGCCGAAGGAGATCCAGGCCAGCGGCGCGGTGACGGTGACCGACTTCCTGCGCAATGCGACGGCCAACTCGGCGAATAGCTGGGGCGAAGGGCAGTCGGGCAACTTCGCGGCCGGCGCGGCCGGCATCGCGCTACGCGGCCTGTCCGAGAAATACACGCTCGTGCTGGTCGACGGCCAGCGCGTGGCGCCGTATGCGTTCTTCTCGAACAGCGTCGATTCGTTCTTCGACCTCAACACGCTGCCGCTCAACGACATCGAGCGCATCGAAATCGTGAAGACGGGCGCGGTGTCGCAATACGGATCGGACGCGATCGGCGGCGTCGTCAACATCATCACGAAACACAATTTCCGCGGGCTGCAGCTCGACGGCAGCATCGGCAGCGCGATCAACGCCGGCAACGGCGACGGCACGACGAAGTTCGGCGTGCTCGGCGGCTTCGGCGACCTGAACGCCGACCGCTTCAACGTGACGGCGGCGCTCAGCTACTACAAGTCGAACGGTTTCACGCTTGCCGATCGCGATTCGACCCGCAACCAGGACTTCACGGGCAAGCCGGGCGGCTTTTCGTTGCTCGGGCCGTCCTACTGGAACATGCCCGACGGCAGTGCGCAGGCGCTGAACGGCTGCCCGTTCGGCGGGGCGGTGCACCAGGCCGCGACGAACTCGCTGTCGGCCGGCCTGCCGGGCACGATCTGCGCGTTCAACACGGCGGAAAGCACGTCGATCCTGCCGATGACCGAACGCCTGAACGCGAAGCTGCATGGCGACTTCAAGATCAACGACACGACGACGGCGTTCGCGGACTTCCTGGAAAGCTACAACACGACCACGACCAACGATGGCCTGTGGAACAACGTGATCGGCAACCCGCAGAACCCGGCGCTGGTGTGGAATCCGCAGACGCAGTTGCTGTCGCCGTTCAACACGGTCGTGCCGGTGACCAACCCGTACAACACGACGGGCGCGGCGACGCCGTTGACCTACGCGTTCCCGAACACGGTCGCGCAGAAGACCTGGGCGAACTACTGGCGCGCGGCGGCCGGCATCAAGGGCTCGTTCACGCTGCCGTACGGCGACTGGGACTGGGCGACGTCGGTCAGCCATTCGCAGAGCACGGTGTCGAACGTGTTCACGAACCAGCTGAACGTGAATGCGCTGAACAACATCTACCAGAACGGCACGCTGAATTTCGCGAACCCGGCCGCGACGCCGAACGCGTTCAACGGCCTGTACCAGGAAGCGAACAACCTCGGTATCTCGAAGCTCGACACGATCGACGCGACGCTGTCGACGCCGAACCTGTTCCACCTGCCGACCGGCGACGTCGGCATCGGCTTCGGCGCGCAGTTCACGCACCAGAGCGAAACGCTGACGCCCGGCTCCGAGTACCTGAGCGGCGCGGTGATCTCGCCCGATCTGCAGACCGTGAACGGCGCGCGCAATGTTGCGGCCGTCTATTACCAGGTCAACGTGCCGATCCTGGAGAACCTGACGTTCAGCCAGGCAGGTCGCTACGACCACTACACGGACGTGGGCGGGGCGTTCTCGCCGCGCTTCGCGCTGCGCTACCAGCCGATCAAGGCGCTCACGCTGTATACGTCGTACAACCGCGGCTTCCGCGCGCCGACCTTCGTCGAGGACAGCAAGTCGCAGACCCTCGGCATTCAGGTCGACCCGGCAACCGGCCAGAACTACACGTCGATCACGGTCGGCAACCCGAACCTCGCGCCGGAACGCACGCGCAACTTCAACATCGGCTTCCAGGTTTCGCCGGCCCGCTACACGGATATCGGCTTCGACTGGTACAAGATCCGCATCGACAACGTGATCGGCCAGGGCAAGCCGTCGCAGGTCGTGACCGACCCGACGACCGGCCAGTTGCTGTACAAGGTGATTCCGTATCAGAACCTCGGCTACCTCGACACGAACGGCTTCGAAGGCACGTTCCGCCAGGGTCTGCCGCTCAAGGGCTGGGGCATGCTCACGCTGTCGGGCGACTGGGCGTACGTCAACAGCTACAAGATCGGCTTCCCGGGCAGCGCACCGATCAACGGCGCGGGCAACAACTTCACGATCACGCAGCCGTTCGGCGGCAGCTTCCCGCGCTGGCGCGGCAACACGACGCTGGACTGGAACTATCGCAAGTTCGATGCGGCGCTGACGTGGCAGTTCACGGGCCCGTACGCGCAGAACCTGCTGGCGGAGCCGCCGAAAGTCGGTTCGTACAGCCAGTTCAACCTGATGTTGACGTACACGGGCTTCAAGAACTGGACCATCTACGGCGGCATCGACAACATCTTCAACCGCACGCCGCCGTACGATCCGATCTTCGCGAACGGCACGCTGAGCCAGAGCGGGTACGACACGTCGGTGTATTCGTATATCGGCCGCTTCGCGCAGGTTGGCGCGACGTACAAGTTCTGACGCCGACACGCGCAAGACCGAACTGCTTGGACAGGCCGCTCCACGTCCACTACCCCTAATTCGGAGCGGCCTTTTTTAATCAGGCGCGATGACGGTACGGCCGGTTCGACCGGTATCGACGACGCGTGAATCGACAGGCATTGATCGCGCGCGGGCATCGGGCCGGCACGCTACCGGGTTGACTGAACATGAGACTGTTGAAATGGCGGCGGATGCACGCGCTGTTCGTGTGCGTGGTGCTGATCGCATGCGCCGCGGTCATGCCGCAAGCCGCGCACGCGGTGCCGGCCATCGCGCAATACGACCAGCCGAAATACCCGCCGGGCTTCACGCATTTCGATTATGCGGATCCGCAGGCGCCGGACACCGGCACGCTCAACTTCGAAAACTACGACGAAGCACAGAGCTACGACTCGCTGAACCCGTTTCTGACCCGCGGCTCGCCCGCGCCGGACATCAAGAACCTGATGTTCGACACGCTGATGCAGCGCAGCTGGGATGAACTCGCGTCCGAATACGCGCTGATCGCCGACGACGTCGAGGTGGCGCCCGATGGTTTGTCGGCCACGTTCCACATCAATCCGGCCGCGCGCTTTTCGAACGGCGACGCAATCACCGCGGCTGACGTCAAGTATTCGTTCGATACGCTGACGAGCCCGCAGGCGTCGCCGCTGTACAACGCGCAATTCTCGATCATCAAGCGCGCAGTGGTGATCGACAGCCACACGATCCGCTTCGAATTCAAGCACGCGGAGCGCGACGCCGCGCTGATCGCAGGCGACCTGCCGGTGTTCTCGCCGAAGTGGGGGCAGCGCGCGGACGGTACGCGGCCGGCGTTCGACCAGATCGCGAACGAGCCGCCGATCGCGAGCGGCGCCTACCTGATCGAGCAGCGCAGGAACGACAAGCAGATCGCGTACGTGCGCAACCCGCACTACTGGGCCGCGAATCTGCCGTCGCGGCGCGGGATGTTCCGTTTCGCGCGCGTGTCGTTCAAGCTGTACCTCGACCAGTACACGGCGCTCGAGGCGTTCAAGGCCGGCGATGTCGACGCGCGGATGGAGTACAGCTCGACGCAGTGGGCGCGCAAGTACGTCGGCAAGAATTTCAGCAACGGCATGCTGAAGAAGGGGGAATTCCCGGACGGCCCCGCGCAGATGCAGGGCTTCCTGATGAACCTGCGCAAACCGATGTTCCAGGACGTGCGCGTGCGGCATGCGCTCGCGCTGGCGTTCGACTTCGACTGGATGAGCCGGATGATGTTCTACGGACAGTACCGGCGCACCAACAGCTTCTGGGACGCGAGCCCGTTCGCCGCGTCCGGCATGCCGAGCGCGAAGGAGCTCGCGCTGCTCGAACCGTACCGCTCGACGCTGCCGCCGGAGGTGTTCGGGCCGATGGTCAAGCAGCCGTCGACGCTGCCGCCGGGCTCGCTGCGCGCGAATCTCAGGCAAGCGCGCGACTTGCTCGCGCAGGCCGGCTGGCACTATCGCGACGGCGCGCTGCGCGACGCGAACGGCACGCCGATGACGATCGAGATCATCGACGACCAGCCCGGCATGGATCGCCTGATCCTGCCGTACACGCAAGCGCTCGCGACGCTCGGCATCCATGCGTACCTGCACGAGATCGACAGCGCGCTCTACCAGAAGCGGCTCGACAATTTCGAGTACGACATGACGACGTATATCTACTCGCCCGTGACGATCCCCGGCGCGGAGCTGACGCGCCGTTTCGGCAGCGCGGCTGCCTCGCAGCCTGGCTCGGAGAACTATCCGGGCGTGAAGTCGAAGGCCGTCGATGCGCTGATCCGCGCGGCGCTCGCGGCCAATACGCTCGACGATCTCGAGACGGCCACGCACGCCCTTGATCGCGTGCTGATCAACCTGTACGTACTGGTCCCGCAGTACTACATGCCGAATGCGCGGATCGCGTACAAGACGACGCTCGGCCATCCGGCGGTCGTGCCGGCTTCCTATCAGTACGAGGACTGGATCGTCGACTACTGGTACGGGAAGCGGCCGGCGGTCCAACCCGCTCCGGCGGCCTGACGGAGAACAACCATGCTGGCATACATACTCAGGCGCCTGCTGTTGATGATCCCGACGCTGATCGGCGTCGTGACGATCACGTTCGCGGTCACGCAGTTCGTGCCGGGCGGCCCGGTCGAACAGGTGCTCACGCAGTTGCGCCACGGCAGCGCGCGCGGCGGGGAGGCGGGCGGAGGCGCGGGCGGCTACCACGGCAGCCAGGGTGTCGACCCGCAGCAGATCGAGCAGATCCGCAAGCAGTTCGGCTTCGACAAGCCGCCGCTCGAACGCTACGTGCTGATGCTGAAAAGCTATGCGACGTTCGACCTCGGCCAGTCCTACTTCGCGCACCGCAGCGTGTGGGCGGTAATCCGCTCGAAGCTGCCGGTGTCGATCACGCTCGGGCTTTGGACGGTGATCCTCACGTATCTCGTGTCGGTGCCGCTCGGCATCGCGAAGGCGGTGCGCAACGGTTCGCGGTTCGACACCGTGACGAGCGTGCTGGTGCTGACCGGCTACGCGGTGCCGGGCTTCGTGCTCGGCGTGCTGCTGCTGATGCTGTTCGGCGGCGGCACGTTCTGGCAGGTGTTTCCGATGCGCGGGCTCACGTCGGACAATTTCGACGACCTGACGCTGATCGGCAAGACGCTCGACTATCTGTGGCACATGGTGATGCCGGTCACCGCGTCGGTGATCGGCAATTTCGCGATCGTCACGATCCTGACGAAGAACACGTTCCTCGACGAAATCGGCCGGCAATACGTGCTGACCGCGCGCGCGAAAGGGGCGCCGGAGCGCGACGTGCTGTGGAAGCACGTGCTGCGCAATGCGGCGATCCCGCTGCTCACCGGGTTGCCGGCCGCGTTCGTCGGTGCATTCCTGAACGGCAACCTGTTGATCGAGACGCTGTTCTCGCTCGACGGGATGGGGCAACTGTCGTACGACTCGGTGATCCGCCGCGACTATCCGGTCGTGCTCGGCTCGCTGTTCCTGTTCACCCTGATCGGTCTGCTGACCAAGCTTATCGCGGATATCTGCTATGTCCTCGTCGACCCCCGTATCCAGTTCAGCCGCCTGGACCACTGATCCGGCGTGCGCGCCGTCGCCGTCGCCGTGGCGGCGCACGTGGCAGCGCTTTCGTGCGCAGCCGCTCGGCTATGCAAGCCTCGCGATCTTCGCGACGCTGTTCGTGCTCAGCCTGTGTGCCGACGGCCTGTCGAACGATCGGCCGCTGCTCGTGCGCTACGACGGGCACTATTACTTTCCGATCGTGAAGGACTATCCGGAGACCGAGTTCGGCGGCGACTTTCCGGCGAAGACCAACTATCTCGACCCGTACATTCGCGCGAAGCTCGAAACAGGCGGCAATTTCGCGATCTATCCGCCGAATCGTTACCGCTACGACACGATCGACTATTTCGCATCGCGGCCGTATCCGGCGCCGCCGTCGGCGAGCAACTGGCTCGGCACCGACCAGTTCGGGCGGGACGTGCTCGCGCGACTGCTGTACGGGTTCCGGCTGTCGGTGCTGATGGCGTTCGCGCTGACCGTGTCGGGGGTGCTGGTCGGCGTGCTGACCGGCGCGCTGCAGGGCTTCTACGGCGGCCGCACCGACCTGATCGGGCAGCGCCTGATCGAGATCTGGAGTGCGTTGCCGGACCTGTACCTGCTGATCATCTTCGCATCGATCTTCACGCCGTCGCTGTGGTTACTGTTCATCCTGCTGTCGATGTTCGGCTGGCTCGTGCTGTCCGACTACGTGCGCGCGGAGTTCCTGCGCAACCGCGCGCTCGACTACGTGAAGGCCGCACGCACGATGGGGCTGTCGAACTGGCAGATCATGTGGCGGCACGTGCTGCCGAACAGCCTGACGCCGGTGATCACGTTCCTGCCGTTCCGGATGAGCGCGGCGATCCTGTCGCTGACGAGCCTCGACTTCCTCGGCCTCGGCGTGCAGCCGCCGACGCCGAGCCTCGGCGAACTGCTGCAGGAAGGCAAGAACTACCTCGACGCGTGGTGGATCTCGATCTCCGCGTTCGCGGCGCTCGTCATTACGCTATTGCTGCTGACCTTCATGGGCGACGCGCTGCGCAACGCGCTCGACACACGCTCGCGCGGTTCGGCATTCGGCGGGGAGCGATGATGGCGAACGCGTTGCTTCAGATCGACGGGTTTTCGGCGCGCTTCGGCGCGAAGGCGGCCGTGCAGGACCTGAGCCTGTCGGTCGGCCGCGGCGAGCGCGTGGCGCTCGTCGGCGAATCGGGGTCGGGCAAGAGCGTGACCGCGCTGTCGATCCTGCGTCTCGCGCAGCAGGCGACGCTGTCGGGACGGATGCTGTTCGACGGCGAGGACCTGCTCGCGAAGACCGAACGGCAGATGCGCGGGATTCGCGGCGCCGACATCGCGATGGTGTTCCAGGAACCGATGACGGCGCTGAATCCGCTGTATACGATCGGCAAGCAGATCGCCGAGAGCCTGCGGCTGCACGAGGGGCTGCGGCCGGGCGATGCGCGCGAGCGGGGGATCGCGCTGCTGCGGCGCACCGGGATTCCGGAGCCGGAACGGCGCATCGACAGCTTTCCGCACCAGTTGTCGGGCGGCCAGCGGCAACGCGCGATGATCGCGATGGCGCTCGCGTGCCGGCCGCGGCTGTTGCTCGCGGACGAGCCGACGACGGCGCTCGACGTGACGGTGCGCCAGCAGATCGTCGATCTGCTGATCGAACTGCAGGAGCAGGAGGCGGCCGCGCGCGGGATGGCCGTGCTGCTGATCACGCACGACCTGAATCTCGTGCGGCGCTTCGCGCAGCGCGTGGCCGTGATGGAGCAGGGCGTGCTCGTGGAGACGAACACGACCGACGCGCTGTTCGCCGCGCCGCAGCACGCCTATACGCGCCGGCTGCTCGACAGCGCCCCGCAGCGGGACGTCGAGCCGGTCGCGGCCGGCGCGCAGACGATTCTCGACGTGCAGGACCTCGCCGTCGATTACCGCATCGCGGCGAAGGGCTGGCGCGCGGTGCTCGGCAAGACGACGTTCCGCGCCGTGCACGATGTGAAGTTGAACCTGAGGCGCGGCGAAACGCTGGGAATCGTCGGCGAATCGGGCTCGGGGAAATCGACGCTGGCGGCGACGGTGCTCGGTCTGCAGCGGCCGGCCGCGGGTTCGATCGAAATCGACGGCATGCCGCTGGACGCGCTGCGGACGACGGGCGGCAGGCGCGCGCTGTACGGCCGCATGCAGGTCGTGTTCCAGGATCCGTTCGGCTCGCTGTCGCCGCGTATGACGGTCGAGCAGATCGTCGGCGAGGGGCTCGCCGTGCACCGGCCGCAGGTAGCCGGCGCCGCGCGGCGCGCGCGGGTCGCCGCGCTGCTGCAGGAGGTCGGCCTGCCGGCCGAGGCGATGCTTCGCTATCCGCACGAATTTTCCGGCGGCCAGCGCCAGCGCATCGCGATCGCGCGCGCGCTGGCGGTGGAGCCGGAGCTGCTGGTGCTGGACGAGCCGACGAGCGCGCTCGACGTGTCGATCCAGAAGCAGGTGCTGAATCTGCTGACGAATCTGCAAAAGAAGTACGAGCTGAGCTACCTGTTCATCACGCACGATCTCGCGGTGATGCGTGCAATGGCCCACCGGGTCGTGGTGATGAAGGCGGGGCGGGTGGTCGAGGAGGGCGATACGCTCGACGTGCTGCATGCGCCGTCCCATCCGTATACACGCGCGCTGCTCGCGTCGTCGATGCTGGCTCCGGTGCGCGGCACACAAGAGAGCACCGATGATTGACGTGAACCGGGCGAAGTACGCCCAGGCCGCCCACACGCCGTGCGGCGCCGACGGTGATGCCGTTCCGCGGTCCCGCGCCGAAACGCCGGCGGTTCGCTGACGCATGCCGATGCCATCGTTCTTCATCGATCGTCCCGTCTTTGCGTGGATCGTTGCGCTCGCAATCGTCGTCGCGGGCGTGCTCGCCATTCCGCAGCTTCCGATCGCGCAGTATCCGCGGCTTGCGCCGCCGCGGGTCGTGATCACGGCCGCGTATCCGGGCGCGTCGACCGAGACGGTCGACGGTGACGTCGGCAGCATCATCGAGGAAAGCCTCGACGGCGCCGACGGGCTTCTGTATTACGCGACGAGCAGCGACGGTCACGGCAATCTCGAGATCGACGTCACGTTTTCGCCCGGCACCGATCCGGACATCGCGCTCGTCGACGTGAACAACCGGCTGAAGCAGGTCGAGCCGCGGTTGCCGCAGCAGGTCGTCCAGCAGGGGATCAGCGTATTCAAGGCAGCGAACACGTTCCTGATGCTCGTCACGCTGACGTCGACCGACGGCACGCGCGATTCCGCGCAACTCGGCGATTACCTGAACCGCTACGTGCTGCGCGAACTGAAGCGTGCGCCGGGCGTCGGCGCGGCCGAGCTGTGGGACGCCGGCGAGGCGCTGCGGGTCTGGCTCGATCCGAACAAATTGCGTGAATACGACCTCGGCGCCGACGACGTGATCGCGGCGATCGGCGTGCAGAACGCGACGGTGACGGCCGGTGCGATCGGCGATGCGCCGTTCGAGCGCGGCCAGCAGCTCACCGCGACGATCGTCGTCAAGGGACAGCTGACGTCGCCGGAGGAGTTCGGCCGGATCGTGCTGAAGTCGAAGCAGGACGGTTCGGTGGTGCGCGTCGCCGACGTCGCGCGTGTCGAAATCGGCCGCGACGACTACTCGTTCTATTCGCGGCTGAACGGCCGCCCGGCGGCCACCGTCGGCATTCAGCTCGGCCCGCGCGGCAACGCGCTCGAAACGTCGAACGCGATCCGTGCGCGGCTTGCCGAACTGTCGAGGGTATTGCCGCCGGGCGTGGCGATGGAGATTCCGTTCGATGGCGCCCATTTCGTGACGATCGCGATCCGGGAGGTCGTGCTGACGCTCGTCGAGGCGGTCGTGCTGGTGTTTTGCGTGATGTGGCTGTTCCTGCGCGATCTGCGTTACACGCTGGTGCCGACCGTCGTGATTCCCGTCACGCTGATGGGTGCGTTCGTCGCGATGTGGGCGTTCGGACTGTCGATCAACGTGTTCACGATGTTCGGTCTCGTGCTGGCGATCGGCATCCTTGTCGACGATGCGATCGTCGTCGTCGAGAGCGTGCACCGGGTGATGGAGGAGGGCGTGTCGCCGCGCGACGCCACGCGCCGCGCAATGAAGCGGATCGGCGGTGCGATCGTCGGGGTGACCGCGGTGCTGACCGCCGTATTCGTGCCGATGGCGTTCTTTCCGGGCGCCGTCGGCGGCATCTACCGGCAGTTCGCGGTGGCGATGATCGCATCGATGCTGGTGTCGTCGTTCATGGCGCTGTCGCTCACGCCCGCGCTGTGCGCGAACCTGCTGAAGCCGGTCGCGCGACACGACGGCGGAATCGGCCACGCGCGGCGACGTGGCATCGGCACGCGTCTGGCCGACTGCTTCGGTGCGTCCTTCGCGCGCGTCGAATCCGGTTATCGCCGTCTCGCCGTGTTCGCCGTCGGCCGCACCGGCATGGTCGTGGCGGTCTACGCGGCGCTCGTGATCGCATGCGGGCTGCTGTACTGGATGATGCCGGGCGGCTTCCTGCCGACCGAGGACCAGGGGCAACTGCAGGTGATGATCCAGTTGCCGGCGGGCGCCACGCAGGCGCGCACGCTCGCGGTCGTCGAGCGTGTCGAGGCGATCCTGCGCGCGGAGCCGGCGATCGCGAACGTGACGAGCGTGATTGGCTGGAGTTTCGCGGGCAGCGGGCAGAACGTCGGGATGGCGTTCGTGGAGCTGAAGGACTGGTCGCGGCGCGACGTCGACGCGATGGCGTTGCGCGACCGGCTCAACGGGCGTTTCGGCACGATCCTCGACGGCGACGTCGAGGCGTCGCTGCCGCCGTCGGTGCGCGGCATCGGGCATTCCGACGGATTCACGTTCCGGCTCGAGGATCGGGGCGGCGTCGGGCTCGACGCGTTGAAGGCGGCTCGCGAGCAGTTGTCCGGACGAGCGAAAACGGATCCGTTGCTCGCCGCCGTGCATTTCGAAGACCTGCCGGACGCGCCGCGCATCGAACTCGATGTCGATCGTGCGAAGGCGTATGCGCTCGGCGTGCCGTTCGAGCGAATCGCGGGCTTTCTGGGCGGCACGTTCGGCTCGAACTACATCAACGATTTTCCGGCATCGGGCCGGATGCGGCGGGTGATCATCGAGGCCGACCCGGCCGCGCGCGCGACCGATGCGCAACTGATGGCGCTGACGGTGCCGAACCGCACCGGCGACATGGTTCCGTTGTCGGCCATCGCAGCGCCGCACTGGACGGTCGGCCCGGTGATGCTGAATCGCTACAACGGCTATCCGTCGCTCGACATCAGCGGCCGCGCGGCGACCGGCACGAGTTCGGGCGCGGCGATGGCGGAGATGGAGCGGCTCGCCGGCGCACTGCCGGTCGGGGTCGGCTTCGACTGGGTCGATGCGGCGCGCGAGGAGCAGGTTGCCGCGCGGCAAACGCCGCTGCTCGTCGGGCTGTCCGTGCTCGCGGTTTTCATGGCGCTTGCCGCGCTGTACGAAAGCTGGACGGTCCCGCTGTCCGTGCTGACGATCGTGCCGCTCGGCATGATCGGCGCGATCGCGGCGGCGCTCGCGCGCGGGATGCCGAACGACGTGTATTTCAAGGTCGGGATGATCACGGTGGTCGGGCTGGCGGCGAAGAATGCGATCCTGATCGTGCAGTACGCGCGCGATCTGGCCGGGAGCGGCGTGCCGCTGCGGCAGGCGGTGATCGACGCGGCCGCCGCGCGATTCCGGCCGATCATGATGACGTCGATGGCGTTCCTGCTGGGCGTCGTGCCGCTCGTGCTGGCGACGGGCGCGGGTGCGGAAAGCCGGCGGTCGATCGGCACGGGTGCGTTCGGGGGCGTGCTCGCCGCGACGATGTTCGGGCTCGTGTTCGCGCCAGTGGCGTTTCGGGTGGTGGTATCCATAGGCCGGCGCGGGCGGCATGCGGCGGTGACGAAGCGCGACGCGCAGCGCGTGGAAACGGCTGAAAATATGGAGATCGATTGATGGTCGCGACGGGGTGTCGGCGGTGCGATCACGGGATGACGGGTGCGCGACGCCAAGCATGTGCTCGAACGGCTGCACTATCAGGAGTCCGATCTGTTGATCGCGGAACACTATGCCGACACGACGGGATTCATAGATCACGTGTTCGGACTGTTTCCATGCCAAGGATTCGTGCCTCCTCTCTGGTAAACAAAAAAATTCAGGCTGACGAGTACCGGCCGCGTGCTCCATTGCGGCGCATGCGCGAGCGGATGAAAAAGGCAGCCGCACAAGGAAGATAGAACAACGGTAGCGGAAGATGAACCATATCGATTTTTATTCGGCACCAACAGAGTGCATCTATTGCACCTAAACAAAGTTATGTGGCATCAAATATTTTTTGACGCATCGATTCTGTCCTGCTATGTTCGCGTCCAACGTAAAACCTTGGTAGTGAACGGTAATGAAGATTCCGTGCATTAAGACCTTCAAAGTGAAGACGTAAAGCAGCCCTTCAACGAGCGACTGCCTTTCCTGGCAACGTGTACGCGCTCATTGACGAAGCGCCATGGTGCGAATGTTCCAGGGGCATGTTGTATGCGGCCGTTCGATGCACGAAAAGATCGATCCATGTAATTAGGTTTCCTAATTCTATAGGAATGCCGCTTCTTTTATTTCAAATTCATTCCACTCCGCAGTGGAAGAAATAAATTTGAAAGAAATAAACGGACGGAATGGTTTTGATCGCCAGACGACGAATCAGGAACGCGGGGCGACGCTATTTAAAGGCCGGCGAATCTCCGTGCATACAAAAAGGTGAGGCCTTGCGACGACAGAGGGGTGTTATGAAACCAACGGCTTTGGGATCGGCAATACGCAGCATCGTATGGGCTGAAGTCGCGTTGACGGCGGCTTTGGGTACCTCCGCTTACGCGCAGACAACGCCTGTCGACGGGAGCGTCGCCGCCGAGCAAACCGGCAGCACGGCTGCCGCCGCGCCCGCGCCGGCATCGGGCGCCGCCGCGGGCGGGCAGACCGTGAAAAAGCTCGACAAGTTCGAAGTGACGGGCTCGCTGATCCGTACATCCGACAAGGTCGGTCACACCGAGGTGCAGGTCATCACCGCGAAGGAAATCCAGCAAAGCGGATACACGACGGTTGCCGATTTCCTGCGTTCGACCTCGGCCAATTCCGCAAGCAGCTGGGGCCAGACGACGATGAACAGCTCGGCCCCCGGCGGCGCCGGCATGGCGTTGCGCGGGCTCAGCGAGAAATACACGCTCGTGCTCGTCGATGGCCAGCGCGTCGCGAACTATGCGCAGTCGGTGAACTTCACCGACACGTTCTTCGATGTCAACGCGATCCCGTTGAACATGGTGGAGCGCGTCGAGATCGTCAAGACCGGCGCGGTATCCGTCTACGGCTCGGACGCGATCGCGGGCGTCGTCAACATCATTACGAAGAAGAACTTTCAGGGCCTGCAGATCGACGGCCAACTCGGCAAGGCGCAGCATCCGGGCGACGGGCAGGGCAACTTCAGTGTACTGGCCGGCTTCGGCGACCTGAATTCGGATCGCTTCAACGTCACCGCGGCCGCCAGCTATTACCGCGATTCGGGCTCGACGCTCGGCGATCGCGACATGACGTCGGCGCAAGACTTCACGCAATATCCCGGCGGGCTGGCAGCGCCGCTCGGGCCGAACCAGCAATCGTACTGGTCGCTGGCGGACGGCTCCAGGGTGCCGCTTTCGCCGTGCCCGCCGGGCAGCAAGACGAGCGCGACCAATTGCACGTACAACCCGGCCGCGTCGACATCGCTCGTTCCGTCCACGACGCGCCTGAACGCGAAGGTGCGCGCCACCTTCAAGATCGACGACAACACGCAGGCCTATGCGGGCTTCTGGGTGAGCCGCGATGAAACCGTCCAGTTGCAGGGACCGGCCTCGATCTCGAGCACGACGAACGTCTACAACCCGTCGACCGGGTCCGTTTCGCCGCTGCCGCGCACCGTACCGGTGAGCAACCCCTATAACCCGTTCGGCGTGCCGACGGCGATCAACCTGACCTTCCCGGGCAACGTCGTAGGGGCGGACACGGTATCGACGTTCTGGATGGCGAACACGGGCGTCAAAGGTTCGTTCGACACGGGCAGATTCGGCGCGTGGGACTGGTCGGCCGATTACGGCCACTCGCAGAGCACCGTCGATACGACGTATCGCAACCGGATCAACGTCGCGGGCCTCGAGAACATGCTCGCGAACGGCACCTACAACTTCTCGAACCCGGCCGCCACGCCAAACGGCCTGAACGGCGTTTTCACGGATGACGATCAGCAGGCCATCTCGAAGGTCGACAGCGTGACAGCCAAGGCCTCGACGTCGAATCTCTTCACGCTGCCCGGGGGCCCGGTCGGCCTGGGCCTGGGCACCGAGTTCCGCCACGAATCGTCGACGATCAACCCGCAGACGCTCGCGTCGCAGGGCGTATCCGCACCCGCGAACGTGCAGACGGTGGAGGGTTCGCGCAACGTCGCCGCCGCGTTCTACCAGGTCGACATTCCGATCCTGCGCAACCTGACGTTCACGCAGGCGGGCCGCTACGATCACTACAGCGACTTCGGCGGGGCGTTTTCGCCGAGCTTTGCGCTGCGTTTCCAGCCGGTGCAAATGCTGACGACGTATGCATCGTACAGTCGCGGCTTCCGCGCGCCGACCCTCGTCGAAAACTCGCAGGCCGTCTATCTCTCTCACCAGAACCTCGTCGATCCGAACGATCCGAGCGGTGTGCCGACCAAGCACTTCACGACGGAGCAAGTCGCGGGCAATCCGAATCTTCAGCCCGAGCACACGAAGAACTACAACATCGGCTTCCAGCTTTCACCCGATGCGATGACCGATATCGGTGCGGCGTTCTACAAGGTCCGCATCGACGGCGTCATCGGTACCGATGATCCGAATGCGGTGCTCGTCGCCAACGATCCCTCCCGCGTCGTGCGCAACGCTGACGGGTCGGTGCGTTACCTCGTTCAGCATTTCGTGAACCTCGGTGCGCTCGATACCGATGGCTTCGATCTCAATTTCCGCAAAGCGCTGCGCACCAAGTACGGCACGTTCACGCTCGCAGGCGACTGGACTTATGTGTGGCACTTCAAGCTGCACAGCCCCGGAACCGCACCGCAGGACTTCGCCGGCAACAACCTTGCGCTGCTGCAGCCGTTCGGCGCGAGCAACCCGCGCTGGAAGGGCAATACGAGCGTGAGCTGGGACTACCGGCAACTGACCACCACGCTGACCTGGCAATACACGGGGCCGTATACGAACGCCGTGGCCGCGGAATTCGGCGACGGCGGTACGGGATCGGTGGCGTCGTACAGCCAGTTCAACCTCATGTTCAACTATCGCGGCTTCAAGCATTGGACCATTTACGGCGGCATCACGAACCTCTTCGACAAGAAGCCGCCGTTCGACGTCGAGTGGCAAGCCGTGCCCGACATCACTGGCTATGACCAGTCGCTCTACACGAACCTTGGTCGTTTCTTCCAGGTCGGGGCGACGTACCGGTTCTGACAGGGAGGAAGCCGCCAGGCGGCAACCGGTCCCGGCGCGCGGCCCGCGCCGGGACGACGAAGAATGAGCTGGACCGGCAGCCGGCCTCAATCAAGGTCAAGTGCAGAGGTGCAGGGTTTGAACGCGAGGACGCTTGGCCAGCAGCACTTCGTGCAGTCGATTTTTCGTATTTGACATAATCAACAGAGTGGTAGCTAACTAAAGCTGGCGTTACACCTGCGGGACCAAAGCCCCACAAGCGTTAGCGGGTAGCGCCAGCCACCGAAAACCCTTGGAAAATTTTTCCAGAGCGTCCATCCAAAAATCGCGGTGACGATCATCGCGCGCACGTTCCGCGTGCGTCGCTGCCACCACTTCAAACGCCCGTACTCCCAAAATTTCCGCGACCCGGAAGCAGGTGTCTTCGTCGAACGTCGATTTCCCGTTGCGGTAGGCGCTAACGGTCGAGCGCGTCACGCCGAGCACCTTTGCGGCGGCGTAGTCGGACGGAAGGTCAAGAGCCGCTTTGACGGCGTCGAGCCATTCGATCGTGGTTTTCATTGACAAACCCCTTTTTGATTCAACCCGGCGTCAAGCCTATCCGAACGCTCGACCCATGACAACGTTCGACGTAAGCAAACGTTCGGACGGGGTTGACATGTTCGGACGGGTCGAACTATTCTCCGGCTGTCGCCCCGGCACCGGTTCACAACCCCGCCGGTGCTGGAATAGCTACCCAGCCGCCGGGGCGATGTTTCTCGCAGTACACCGTTCAGGGGTTGAACAAGGGGAAGTCAAATGCAGCACATTTCGTTGCAATTTTCACACTCACGTTACAGCGCGCTCGCGCTGGCCCGCCAAACCGCCGATGCCGCATGGCGTGCGCTGATGGACTCGATGCAGTGCATCGTCCGGATCTGGACGAACCGCCCGTCGCTCGCTGACGGGGTGATGGCATGACGATCGTTCAGCAACTTCGCGACGAGCTGCGTGCAGCCGACACGGTAATCCGCAACGCGCTTGCGGTCATGACGATGGACCAGAAAAGCGAATGGGGCTGCGCGAACGAGCGCGACGACGTGGCAGGCGAGGGCGTCACGCGGTATCACGAGCGTCAGGTCGTGATTGCGAGCGGTTCGCCGCTCGCCGTGTTCCTCGAACTGCGCCGCGCTGATCGGATCATCGGAAACGCATGGGAAATCCAGTCGTTTCACCAACACGCACTTTGGTCAACAGCTAATCAACAGGACGGCGTCGCTGTGACGCATCCGACGCGCGCTGATTCACGCTCGAAAGTGTTGGCCGCTGCAATCGCGGCCGCGCACGAACTGGTCGGCGATGCGCGTGGGGCTATCGCCGATGGAATCATCGGTTACGTGCAGAGTTTCGCCGGTACGGCGTCGGTCGAGTCAAACGTATGGTGCGGCGTCGACGTCGCCGCACCCGGCGGCGATCAAAGCGTCGTGCTCAAGCCGCCTCGGGACTGGTCGAACGCAGACGTTGCGCGCTTGCGCTGGGCGTTCGCGAAGCGAAATCACGGTGGAACGTTGCATGTCGAGCAGCCCGCCCCCCGACAGACCGAGGAAATGATTCGGTTCTGCCCCGAGTGCGGTCACCTCGGCGACATTGCCGCCGGCTACGAGGCGTGCTGCCCGGACTGGTCGCAAGCACGCGTTGTGCCGAAGCGATTTGCGGAACTCTGTGCCGAGACGTTCAAGCTCTGCGTGCGCCGACCTTACGGAGCAGATACCGCGCCGGCAGATGGCCGGGCCGCTGCCGCCGTGCGCACGCTCGAAGCGAAGGCATACACGTACACCGATGGCGCCGAGCTGTGGAAACCGCCGCGCGGGCCGGCATCGATTCAGACGACGCGTCGCGTCATCCGGACCATCACGCACGCTAACGAGGTTTGGCAGGGTGGGGTGAAACTCGCTAGTGCTACCACCAACGCGATCGCGGCGGAAATCGCTGACGCACTCAACGCGAAGGCGAGCGCGCCCGCAAATGCGGAAGCCGTTCCGCATATCCCACAACCGCAGCCGATGGCGCGCTGATAAATCAATCAATGACGTTCTGAGCGGAGTTTTTATGGTGACGATCAATCGGACTACTAACGTAGTGCGTGACGAATCCGAAGCGATTCGCCGCGAATTGCACGCCCACAACGAAATCCAGCGCGTGCAGTATCGCCGCCGCGTCATCGCGGAAAGCGCGCGACGCGCTCGCGAGCAAGGTCGTCCGCACCTGTCTATCGCGAGGGCCGCATGACCGACGCAGATATCGAATTGGCATCGCCGCGCTTCGTGGCGGCCGGCGTGATAGAGGTCGGCCCATTCTTCGATCGGCTCGGGAACGGCGGCTACTTCGTCGCCAAGGGCATCGAAGGGCGTCGTGAAATCCACTGGTACACGGAAGGCTCGGGCGTGTCGTATCCGATGACGCGCGACGAGGCATTCGACAAGGCGCTTGATGTGGTCGACACGCCGCACGCTGTCGACGAACGGCTCGCCGCATGACATACGCGGCGAGCGAGGAACGTGCAGGCGAAGGCTCGCGCGACTTTCTGGCCGCCGACCTTGCCGAGTTTGGCATCGGAGCGGGGGTATTGGTGCCCCCGTTCGTCGTTTACAACCCGCCGCGCACGGCGCGCACCGATCAGGCCGCCGCCGCCGCGATGCGCGAGCTGCGGCCGCTGCTGTCGCAGATGGCGCGGCGTCGCCGGGTGATCAGATAGGGGGAATGATGAAGCAACCGAGAAACGAAAAGCCGCTGCCGCTGTGGGCGATCTGGCTGATTACCATCGTCGCCGTCATCGCATGGTGTGGCGTCCATCCGGCTGACGGGACGGAGCCCGCATGGCCCGTGAAGGCAGGTGCAAGCCGCCAGCAATCGAGCTGATCCGCCCCGTTCTGCGCATGATGCTTCTATCCCTTGATCGGCACATGAAACAGGCTGTTGTATCGCTTAGTCGGCCGCTCGACGCATCCAATCTCCGTGAGAAATTTGTCGGCCGCGATCGCTTCGCGGGCTCCGTCCGCCGTCAGTATCCGGTAGACGCGGCCCGCCTCGTTTGCGACGGCTATCGTCTTTTCGACGAACGGAAAGGGATTTTCATCGCCAACGCTGTCGACGTAATCGACGATGCTTTGGTCAATCGCGGCGACCGTCTCGCCTGGAATCAGTTCGCTTCTCATATCGGAGCCTGCCTCGTCGGTAAAGCCCGCATGATAGCCGGGGGCAATGCCTGATGTGGGTCTATGAACGAGACGCCGGTGACGTTGTTTCGGCACTTCCGGCCGTAGAAAGCGCCCGTAAGCGTGTTCCGTTGAAGTGGTTCAATCGAGCCATGCGGCAAGCGCGCGAGGCAGGCCGCGAGAGCGCTCGCGTTGCCGGCACGCCGCACCTGTTCGACGCCGGCGCAGCAGCGGCGGCAATCGACGCATTTCTCATCGAGCATGCGCCGGAAAGGATGCCGGTGCGCCCAGACGCTACCGACCATGAAATCTGCATGAAAGCACGCCGCATCGCGAACGATGTCGCACTGCGCACGCATGGACTCAGCATCGCGGATGCACTCGTCGTTGTGCGCAATGCGTGCGGTCTATATGGCGTCGGCATGCCCGATTTCGAGCATCCCGTCGAACAGATTGTGCGCGTCCGGTGCGAGCTTTGGTGGCGCCGCCAACTGCGCAAGATGCATATCCGCGCGCTCGAATTCAGCAACATCCGTCTGCATTACGTCCATCGCCGGGCCGAGCCGTATGCGAGCGACGACGCCGTGCGGCGCCGCGTCGCGCAGAACCGGCGCAACGCGCGCACGCTCGAATCCGTGACGATGGAAAACGAGAACGGCCAGCAATTCACGTTGGCCGAGCTGGCCGCGAAAGGTATCTCGAACAAGGCGATGAAGCGCGGCGAGCTATTCACGCGGCTGCGCGGGCTCGAAGAACTGGCCGACGACGTGAAGTTTCGCGGTGTCATGTTCACGCTGACATGCCCGAGCCGCTTTCACGCTGTAACGACGACGGGCGCATGGGTTCGCCCGAACCCGCGCTATGTCGACTCCGATCCGCGCGCCGCGCAAGCGTATCTGCGCAAGGTATGGCAACGCATCCGCGCCGAGCTGAAACGAGAGGGCATCGTCTTCTTTGGGATGCGCGTCGCCGAGCCGAATCACGACGGTACGCCGCACTGGCACGGGCTCGTGTTCTCCGAAAAGATCGAACGGTTTTGCGCCGTGATGCGCAAGCACGGCTTGCGCGATTCCGGGAACGAGCCCGGCGCGCAGAAACACCGCGTGCGCTTCGAAATGATAGACCGCGCGAAGGGCTCGGCCGTCGGTTACGTCGCGAAATACATCAGCAAGAACATCGACGGGCATGCCGTCGGCGAACACAAGACGAAAGACGGCTACGTGATCCAGTCGGATTTCTGGGAAGACGACGAAATCACGCCGTCGCAGCGCGTCGAGGCGTGGGCGGCCTTATGGGGCATTCGCCAGTTCCAACAGTTCGGCGGGGCGCCGGTCGGCGTGTGGCGCGAGCTGCGCCGCGTGAAAGAGGAAGACTTGCCGAGCGAAGACGAATCACCGTGCATTCGCGCGGCATGGGTCGCAGCACAAAAGACCGACGACCATGCGGCCGATTGGGCGGAATACTCGCGCGCGATGGGCGGCGTAGCCGGCGAGGCGCGCATGGTCTACGTGCGGCATACCGTCGAGCATCGCGAAGGCCGCTACGGCATCGCGCCGGTGCGCGTGCCGCACGGCGTCGAGGCGATCGGCGTCGCACGCATCGTCGACGGACTCTGCGCGTACACGCGCGAGACGAAAATTTTCGTACCGTCGACGCGGTACGAATGGCGAGTGGTTCGGCGCGGCGGCGAAGCCGCCCGCCCTTGGACTGGTGTCAATAACTGTACGCGGTCGGATCGGTCAGGGGTGGCCGATACGGGCGCCCGCGCAGCGCGCGGCAGTGGAAACAGCGTCAGCGGGGACGTGAGCGACGCGAAACGGGGTCAACGGAACCTGTAGAGCGAGGAAAACCATGTCACGAATGACCATCGATTGCCCGTGCTGTGGCGACGAGATCGAAGCACGCCATACGGAAGGTATGTCCGCGACCATGCGGCGCCTCTATTTCGTGTGCGACGCATGCGAGTACAGGACGCCGGCCGGGCTGGAAATTCTCTATTCGTTGTCGCCGTCGTCGTGCCCGCGCGCCGACGTGACGCTCGACGTGCGGCCATCGACGCGCCTGCTCGGCTACGTCGATTCGCGTACGTCGATCGGCCTGCAGGACGGTGCGCGATGAGGTTCACGATCGCCTGTCCGCACTGCGGAGCACGCGGCATCGCGCGAGCGCTGGAACAGAAAGACCCGCTCTCGTGGGAAATCGACTACCAGTGCGACAACGTCGTGTGCGGGCATACGTACCGCGCACGGCTGGAAATGACGCCCGCCGAACCACCGCAACCGCGGACACGGGCGGTTGGACAGATGCGGCTCGACGTATAGCGGCCGCGCAATGAGGCGGTATCGACGCGATACCGGGGTGATATCGCGTCGATATCGAGTAGATATCGTTTCTATATAGGGGTGAGCAATGATTGTTGTCGTGGGAAATCCGAAAGGCGGCGTCGGCAAATCGACGATCGCTGTACAGCTTGCGACCGGCATTTCGGCCGCCGGCGCGCGCGTGTGGCTCGTCGACGGCGATCGCCAGCAGTCGAGCGCTTCGGCGATGGCTGCTCGTGCATACGGTCAACGGGCCGCGATCGCCGCCGCAGCCTACGATGACGGCGCAAAACTGCATGCGGAGCTTACGATGCACGCCGGGCAGTACGACCATGTCGTCGTCGACGCTGGCGGCCGGGATTCGAGCGCGTTTCGAGCGGCCATGATGGCCGCCGACGTCGTGCTCGTGCCGGTCATGCCGCGCTCGTTCGATGTGTGGGCGCTCGACGACATGGCGAAGCTGCTCGACGAAGCGCGTAAGGTGCGCGAGCTGCGCGCGTGCGCGTTCCTGAACTGCGCCGACGTGCAGGGCGCGGACAACCGCGACGCCGAGTCGGTGATCGCCAGCTATGAGAGCCTGGAACTGCTGCCGTACCGTATCCACCGCCGCAAGGCGTTCGCGAACGCGAGCGCGGCCGGCCTTCACGTCGAGGAAATGCCGCGCCGTGATCCTGTCGCATGCGCGGAAATCGAGCGCCTGCAAGACGCGGTGTTCGGCGTGCTGACGGCCGATGCCAGCTAAACGGGTTCATGTCGATATCGAACAGATATCGACATGGTATCGACGCCATATCAATTAGATAGGGGTTCAAATGACGATTTCGAGAAAGCCGGCCGCCCGCGACGATGCGGCGATCGGCGCATTCATCGCTGGTGCGCCCGACGCGCGCGTCGAGACGCCGGCAACGCCGAGCGACAAGCCGGCCGCACGTCGGCCCAAGGTCAAAATCAGTATCGATATCGATCCTGACTTGCTCGCCCGCGTCGATCAGGTCGCGAAGGCGTCCGGCGTGTCGCGGAATGCCGCGCTCGCGCTCGGCGCGTCATGGCTGATCGACGATTTCGAGGCCCGATCGAGCCGCCGGGGCGCATAAAACCGGCCGCGCCGGCCGGGATCACAGGCCGGCGCGTTATTTCGTCATGTTTACGCGCCAAACCGCATCAATTTTCCACCATATGAAATTCCCGAAACCCCGCGCCGGCGGGCGTTTACGTGGGTCCCGGCCGGTGCATCAAAAACGACCCATTTAGAGAGGCGGGCAGGCGGGGAGGGGACTGCGATTTTCCGGCGCGGGGTCGGATGATCGCACGCTAGCCCCGGTGGCAAACCCGGCCCGGCCGCGCGATTTCCGCCCCTCTGCCGGCCTCGCGGCCACGCGGCGATGCCTGCGCGACTCCATAGCTGCGGGCGGCGCCAGCGCCCTGCTATCGCGTCGCCGGCGAGCAGGGGCGATAGCAGTTTCTGCTATCATCCTCCTACCTAGTGATATCAATTTGTGCTATCATGCACCCATGAAAACCAAACACGCCCGCACGCGGAGCGCGATCTATACGAAGCCGACCTTGGGCGGCATCTTGTTCGCGGATATCGAAGCTTTGGTTGTCGCGTTGGGCGGCAGCATTCACGAAGGCGCCGGGTCGCGCATCGCCTTCGAGCTGAACGGGACGCGCCGATACCTGCATCGCCCGCATCCGGGCAAAGAGGCAAAGCGCTATCAGGTTGAGGATGTGCGCGACTGGTTCAACGAATTGGGGATAAAGCCATGACCAACGCAATGACGTACAAGGGCTATTACGCTCGCGTCGATTTCGACGGCCGCGACAATATTTTTGTCGGGCACGTGCTCGGCGTCGACGACAAGATCAGCTTTCACGGTGAGACGGTTGCCGAGCTGACGGAGGATTTTCATTCGGCTGTCGACCACTATCTCGCAGAGTGCGAACGCTTCGGGCGGTCGCCGCAAAAACCGGCGTCTGGAAAACTGATGCTTCGTCTCAATCCGGAGACGCATGCGGCCGTCGGCGTCGCTGCGGCCGTTGCAGGCGAGAGCGTAAATCAATGGTCAGAAGAGGTACTAGGGCGGGCGGCTCGGGAAGTGTTGGAACGAGCCGCACACGCCTGACGACATGTCTCGGAGGCGTTGGGACGCAACGATTCCCATGAACGTCAGCATATAGGGAGTAAGGGGAATAAAATGAAGCAAGTATTTCCGGGGCACTATCGACCAACGCATCAAGAAATCGACAGGATGTGGTCGGAGGGAACGTTCGTTTTCGATGCCAATGCGCTACTGAATCTCTATAGATATACCGACGGCACGCGCGAGACTTTTATTCAGACGCTGGAGGCATTGGCCGGCAGAGTCTGGATTCCATATCAAGTTGGGCTTGAATTCTTTCAAAATAGAATTCAAGTGATGAGCACGGCAATTTCTGGATATTCCAAGCTTCGAAATGAACTTGAAAAGGCTCGGGCCGAATTGGGTTCTATCTTAAACGGATTTCGTCGCCACCCTGGCATTAACGTAGAGGAAATCTCCAGCGCGTTAGATGAAACGTTCTGGAAATTGAATGACGATCTACAGAATCAGGAAAACGAACACCCAGATTGGATAACGGGACTAGATCCCGTCCTAGAGCGATTAACTGGCGTATTCGAGGGTAGGATCGGCGAAAAACCGGAAGCTGCAAAATACGACAGCCTTATTGCGAAGGCGAAGGCACGATTTGAGAGCTCGACTCCACCGGGCTTGCGTGATAAGGAGAAGGGCGGCATCCAGCAATATGGCGATGCAATTTTGTGGCTGGAAGTTTTGGAAAAGGCCGCAACAACAAAAACCGCCATTATTTTTGTCACCGACGATGTCAAAGACGACTGGTGGCAAAGGGTCGGCGGTAAGACAATAGGTCCGTTACCAGCGCTGCGGCAAGAGTTACATGACGTTGCGAACGTGCCCTTGCACATGTATCAATGCGATCAATTTATGAGGTATGCGTCTGCGTTTCTGGATCAACAATTACCGGAATCCTCAATCGAAGAGGCCAAGGAGATTCGAGACGAATTGCAGCGCGAATCCAATTTCGAGCAACAATGGCTGTTTGACGAGTCCGCTTCTAGCCATGCGCGTCCGGACAACGACGTCGTACCAACTGCATGGTCGCGCTTGCACGCCCTAATTGATTCACACGAGGGACGGCCGATTCTCGTTGACGACTATCGAGGGTCAACGTTGGAACAGCAGTTGAGCAATCTTGCGGAGCAACGGCAGAAGCTCAGGATAATGATGTTGGACGCATCAGTCGACCCTCATCGTGTCGAGGAAATTGTCGAGATTCAGCGCGCACTTGATTTTGTCGAGCGAGAAATCGGCAGAATGCAAGCGTGGATGGAACCGGTCACCTTGCGAAATTGGTACTCGCACGTCCGGGATAGCAAAAGGTCCGACCAGCACTAACGACCGACTTGCTTCCACAGAGCACGCCTCATCGCATGCAGAAACACCGACGACCGCGTGCGTTCCTTTGGGTGCCATGTTGGGCGACATGGCTACTCACGCTGCATCGATGCTATACGGAGTGAAGCGAACAATCTCATCGCGCGCCCACTCGTTGAACGCAGTGAACTGCGCCTGTAGCGGCGTGATTTCATTACGACCGAACACACGGGCCGCCGTATCGGCGGCGCCGAATCCGCCCGTGTTGCTCGGCACGATGCCGAGCAATTGCGGCGGCACACGATGCGCGGCGAGCAAGTCGTCTCGCGTGATGTTCTTGATATTGAAGAACTCATCTTTCGCCGCTACCTCAGATACGGGAATCAATTGCATCCCGTCTTTGTTCCCGCCCGGCGCGTAGTAGAACAGGTTCCGGAAATTGCCCGGTCCCTTCGCGCTCTTCAACGCATCGCGCAGCGCGTCGATATCGTCCTGTTCGGCCTTGTCATCAGTCAGGTATAGGATGAAGCCGGCGTGACTGCCGTTCTCGTAGTAGCGTCGACGAAACAGCGTCGACGACTCGTTCAACATCGCTGCGTGCAGTGACCCAAGATATTCCGGCACGCCGTAAATCTCCTGATTCACGTCGGCTTCGATCAGATGATGCACTGAGCCCGGGTCGAATTCGTGCACGGCCTGCCAGCCGTTCGTTTGCACGTAGGTTTGCAGGTCGGTACGGCGTCGCATGTACTTCGCCGGCGGCGGCTCGTAGCGCATGACGCCGCCCATGCGATTCCGCACGGGCGTCTGATACCCGTTGCCGAAAATCAGCCAGTCGAGCGCCCATCGTCGGAAAGATTCGCGGCTCATCAGCGGATGCGGGATGAACGTCGACGCGAGCACGTTCCGTTTGAAGTAGATCGCCGATGCGTGGTGCGTGCCGGATCGGAAAATTTTCGACAGGCCCGCGAAGCTGACGGGCGGCTCGTACCATCCGTTGATCGTCACAAGCTCGGCATAGTCGAGCAATTCGGCCCGGCTCATGATCGGCATAGGGTCGCCGAACGTGAATGCGGTCGACTGCGCCGGCTGCGACGCGTCGGCCGCGCTGGGGATGGTGTTCGCGTGCTGCGCGCGCGTCGTACGTTTCTTCATGAGTAAATCTCCACCTTTCCTTTTTTGCGTGCCGCAGTGCCTTCTAACGGCTCGTTCGAAATCGCGTGCAGGACAGCCCAAGCAAGGTCAGCATGGCCCGTTTCCTCGCTGCGTGATGCCTCGTATGTGACGTTTCGCCCGCTTGGCGTAACGGTCTTTTTGATCGCCATAAATGCGGCGGCCATGTCCGTCCATCCCGCATCGAATTGCAGTCGCGCATTGCCGACGACAGACAGCCCCTTGAGCACAAGCCGGCCCTTTACCTCGGGCGAATAGTTGAACGCCATGACTCTCGGATAGAACTGCTTCACGAGCTGATACACACCCTGACCGATGCCCGTCGTATCGATTGCCATATAGTCGACGCGGTATCGATCCGTGATTTTCTTGATACTGGCCGCCTGCGCCTCGAAATCCATGCCGCGCCATTGGTGTTTTTCGAGTACCCGGAACGGGCCGCCGCCGACGAGCGGCGGCGCAACGACGACGCAGCCCGCGCTATCGCCCGACAGTGCCGGGTCATAGCCCACCCAAACGGGTTGGTATCCGAACGGACGAGAGGGGGCCGTCAGCGGTTTGAAGTCTTCCCATAGCTCCCATGAATCGACCATGCAGCGCTGTAGGTTCGCGAGCGTGAAGATTGACGCCGTGTCGTCGATGAACTGACACATCAACAGGTTCGCGTATTCCTCGGCGCTGTACTCGTGCCGTAGTTCGTCGAGGTCGAACAGCGTGCAGCCGGCGCGCGCGGCATCCTCGACGGTGACGATCTGTCGCCACTGCCTATCCTCGCAAAGCCGGCCGCGCGACAGGGACTTGTGGGTGACTTCGAAGTGAATGTGGTCAGCCTTGGCGCGGCCGCGATTGATGTGCGCGCCGTTCCAGAACGGAAACGCCTCGTGTCCGATGCTCGACGGGGTCGAGAAGTACGTCTTGCGCCATTGCTTGTGCATGGCCATGCCGGACGCGACCTTGTTCAGTTCCTTGAATCGCGGAACCCAGAAATACTCATCGAAATAGAAGTTGCCGTGGTAGCTCTGCGCGGTGCGTGCGTTCGTGCCGAGAAAGTACAGAATCGCCTCGTTCGGCAACACGATCGGGTCGCCGGTCAATTCAACGTCGGCCGCCTCGCGTGCGAACTGCGTGATGTACTGGCGAAACACGTGCGCCTGTGCGCGACTGGCCGATAGAAAAATCTGGTTGCGGCCGGTGTCGATCGCATCGGCCAGTGCTTCGCGCGCGAAGTACCACGTAGCGCCGATCTGCCGCGATTTGAGAATGTTCCGCGTGCGCTGATGCCCGTTCCGGAACCAGACTTTCTGGTAGTCGAAAAGCGAGTCGCGGAACGCTTCGAGCAACCGGTCGCGCTGCTCGTCGCTGAATTCGTTTTTCGCCGGCTTGCGTTTTGGGGCTTCGTTGCGCGCGGCGATGTTCGGATTCAAGTCGCCTTCCTTGCCCGTTTCGCCATATCGCCGGATGCGCGCGACACGTTCGAGCTGGCGCCCTAACAGGTCAATCTCTTTGTAGTCGCCGCCGTCCTTCTGGTCCTTCGCGATCAGCGCGTTCATGCGCATTTCGATCGTGGACTCGACGGTATCGATCGGGTTGGCCTTGGCCCACCCGTCGCGCTGTTTCCACGCTTCCACCGTGGCGCGCTTGATACCCATGTGACGCGCGATGGACGACACGCGCCAACCCTGAAAAAACAGGGCACGCGCTGACTTGCGCGGGTCGATTTCGATGATCGGATTGTCGGCGGTATTGAGCATGCCGAAAGCGTAACTGTCGTTCGCGCGCGCGCGCATGGCCAGCGTTTGTATACAGGAACACGACAAGGGCGAATTGTTGAGCGATGGCAGGCAAACCGCGAACATTGGCATCAAGCAAATCGATCAACCAAACACCTGCCGGAGTACACACGATGTTCAAACGTAAGTTGTCGCTTCTCGCGATCGCCGTCGGCTCGATGGCCTCGCTTTTCGCGATCGACGCGCATGCAGCAGCGACGACGGTCGGCGCAGGCATCCAACATGCCGACGTGCTCGGCGGCATCGGTGCAGCCGGCGCCGCAGCGTTCGGCATCGGATCGGTGGCAGGTACGGGCGGTACGCATGCGACGACGAAATGGTTTCGCGTCGCCGTCGAAGGCGCGACGACCGACGGTCGCACCATCGAGCGCGAATGGATTCAGCAGATGGCGGCGCAATACGACCCGGCACTGTACGGCGCTCGCATGAACTGCGAGCACATTCGCGGTTACGCGCCCATGTCGGCGAACCAGCCGTTCGGCGCGTATGGCGATGTGATCGCGCTCAAGTCGGAAGAAATCGCCGATGGCCCGCTGAAAGGCAAGCTCGCGTTGTACGCGCAACTGACGCCGACGCAGGCGCTCATCGACATGGTGAACGCGAAACAGAAGGTCTATACGTCGGTCGAAATCGATTTCTCGTTCGCCGACACAAAACAGGCGTATCTCGTCGGCCTCGCCGTGACCGACAGCCCCGCGAGCCTCGGCACCGAAATTCTGACGTTCGCGGCTGGCCGGGGTGTGGAAAACCCGTTCAACAGCCGCAAGCAACGTCCCGAAAACCTGTTTTCGGCAGCCGAGGAAACGGTGATCGAATTCGAAGCTGCGCAAACTCCCGGCGTCGGTCTTGCCGTGTTCAAGCGCGTCGGCGAAATCCTCGGCCTCGTGAAAGAGCGGGGCGCGAACGACGACAAGCGCTTCGCCGACATGACGCAGGCGGTCGAAGCGCTCGCGACGTTCTCGAAAGATCAGTCGACGCGTGTCGAATCGCTCGCATCGCGGGTTTCGGCGCTCGATGCAGCGCTGATGGCCGAGAAAGCGGCGCACGCCGAAACGGCACGCGCGCTGACCGAGCTGAACGCCAATCTGTCGAAGCAGCCGGGCGGAAACCAACGACCCCCGGCAACCGGCACGAGCGCCGAGCACCAGACCGACTGCTAATCGGTCGCGTCGACACCTGAACGGCTTCATCCCCCATCGATTCGGAGACTCACCCCATGCGCAACGAAACCCGGCTCGCATTCAACGCGTACGTGAAAGCGATCGCCGACCTGAACGGCGTTCCCGACGCGAACACCAAATTCACGGTCAGCCCGTCCGTACAGCAAAAGCTCGAGAGTCGCATTCAGCAATCGAGCGCGTTCCTGCAACGGATCAACATGATCGGCGTCGACCCGCAAAGCGGTGAAAAGGTCGGGCTCGGCATCGGCCAGCCGATCGCGAGCACGACCGACACGAGCAAGCAGGATCGCGCGCCGATCGATCCGACGAGTCTCGACAGCAACGGCTACGTCTGCACGCAAACCAATTTCGATACGGCTATTCGCTATTCGCGCCTCGACGCGTGGGCGCACCTGCGCGATTTCCAGACGCGCATCCGCGATGCCATCGTGCAGCGCACCGCGCTCGATCGTATCTGCGTCGGCTTCAATGGCACATCGCGGGCGGCCACGTCCGACCGCGCGGCGAACCCGCTGTTGCAAGACGTCAACGTGGGCTGGTTGCAGAAATACCGGCTGAACGCACCCGATCGCGTGATGCACGAAGCGGTCAAGGATTCGAACAAGGTCAAGGTTGGGAACGTCGTCGGCGCCGATTACAAGAACCTCGACGCGCTCGTGATCGACGCTTTGCAACTGCTCGACGAGTGGTATCGCGACGATCCGTCGGTGGTCGTCGTGATGGGTAGCGGCCTGCTGCATGACAAGTATTTCCCGCTCGTGAACGGTGCGAATGTCGCGACCGAACAGGCGGCGCTCGATCTCGTCATCAGCGGCAAGCGCGTCGGCGGCAAGCAGGCGGTTACGGCGCCGTTCGTGCCGCAAAACACGCTGATGGTGACGCGCCTGGACAACCTGTCGATTTATTTCCAGAACGGCGGCCGCCGCCGCTCGCTGATCGACAACCCGAAGCGCGATCAAATCGAAAACTACGAGTCGAGCAACGAAGCGTATGTGGTCGAGGACTACGGTTGCGGCGCGATCGTGGAAAACATCGAAATCGAGCCGGTAGCCTGACCATGACGAGCCCCGCACGTCGACACCAACAGCGCATCCGCGCTGCGCAGGCGGCCGCCTCGGCCGAGCCCGGCCAGTCGTTGGCGGGCGCGAGCCAATACGAGCTGATGCTCGTCAAGCTCGTGACCGACAAGCGGCGGTTGAAGTCGATTCAATCCGTCGCGCGAAAGATCGAAGTGAAGCGCGAAGTGCTGCCCGAGTACGACGCATACGTATCGGGCGCGCTCGCCGGCGGGCGGGGCGGTCAAGACGACGTGCTGATGACGGTCATGATCTGGCGCATCGACGCGGGCGACTACGTCGGCGCGCTGGAAATCGCTCGATACGCGCTGCGCTACGGCCTGACGCTGCCGGATCAATACGAGCGCTCGGTCGGCGCGGCCGTCGCGGAGGAATTTGCGACGGCGGCATTGGTCGCCGCGAAGAATGACGAGCCGTTCGTCATCGAACACCTCGTCGAAATCCTCGACCTGACGGCCGACCTCGACATGCACGACCAGATTCGCGCGAAGCTGCTCAAGGCGATCGGCATGACGGCGATGAACCTGATCGGCGACGACAAGCTCGACGACCCCGACGATTGGGGACGCGCGGCGCAGGCCGTGCAGAACTTCAAAGCCGCACTGTCGCTCGACGACCGCGCCGGCGTGAAACAGAACATTGCTCGACTGGAAGCCCTGTTGAGCGATGCGGACGGCCGCCGTAAGGCCGCCCGCACGTAAAGAGCCCACCCCGGCAAGGCGGCGCCGGCGTTCCTGATCCCTACACCTGACGGCAACGGGACACGAACGCCGGCCCACCGCCTCCTATATTTGAGTGACGGTCATGAGTAGCTTTATCGCCCCCGCACGAACGACCTCGGCAGGTGCACCGGGCGCCGGCGCGACGATCCTCAACGATGGATGGTTTCCTGACATCGACATCAACGATCTGCGCGAGTCGACGAAGCTCGACGGAACCGTGACGGCCGAGCGCCTTCGGCGCGCCGTAATCGAGGCGATATCGACCGTGAACAACGACCTTGCGGAGTGGCAGGCGACGCAGTCCGCGGCCGGCCACACCGATCTCGCGTCTGTCCCCGCGAAGAAGGTCGACGGTGTCAGCGTTCAAGTTTCCCGCTACGTGCGAGCCGTCTATAGCCTGACGCATGCGGATATCACGGAGAAATACGCCGGATACGACTCGACGAAGTCGGGCGGCCAGAAGGCTGAAAACCTCGAAGACACGGTATGCACGTCGCGACGCAATGCGCGATGGGCGATGAACGACATTCGCGGCATTCGCCGCAGCACGATCGATCTGATCTGATGAATGATCCGATGAAGAAACTCTATTCCTACCGTGCCGAGCTGACGTTTCGCGCGAGTGTGGGCGAAGCTATGCGGCCGATCGTCATGCGGTGCTTGCCCGCAGTGCTGCGCGTGCCGTATCGAATCCGGCTCATGCCCGCGCCGCGTGAGATCGACCGCCCGCTGCTCGGGCGCGCTTGGTTCCGTGTCGAGCGGCGAGTCGCTCTCATTTTTTGGCGCGAGATCGGGGCCTGTAGCTTTGGCGACATGACCGGCGTGCAAGCGGCGATTTCTGAAGATGTGATGCGGCGTCGCATCAAGCGACTAAGGCCGACGGTCGTTGCACAGGCGGACGCCGACGGAAGGCTGTCGGACTGAGTCGACTAACGGAGGATTCACGATGCTGTCGAAACTTCTCGCATGGATTCAGGGCGCGCGCTGGCGCCGCTCGCTGTCGCATTGCCTCGAAGGGCTCGCGATTCAGGTTCCGATGACGCTCGCGACCGGCAACGCATGGTTCGGCGCCGCGTCGGTGGTCGTCTGGTACTGGTCGCGCAAGACAGCGGAAATGCAGTTTGCCGCGAAGGGCGCAGCGTCGACGGTTACGGTCTGGAACGTCGGTCTGTTCCCGTGGCAGTGGGACCGATGGAAGGTGGTCGATGTGCTGATGCCGGCCGCTTCGTCGTACCTGCTGGCCGCGTGTGTTGCGGCGCTTCAGCGATGAACGTCGCCGCGCAACAGGGCGACACGGTCGACCTGATCTGCTGGCGGTACTACGGCCGAACGGATGGGACCGTCGAAGCGGTGCTCGAAGCGAATGCGGGCCTTGCCGATTTCGGCGTCGTCATCCCGATGGGGACGATTGTCTACCTGCCCGATATCGAAACCGTCGCGAGCACGGCCCCGCTCGTGCAATTGTTTGATTGACCTTGGGAGAGCTGGCGAAATGGCCGAACCGAACACCACTACCGCCGCAGCGTTGTCGGCCGCCATCGGGGTCGCCGGCCTTGCGCCGGGCATCGACGGTAACGCCCTGATCGGCGCTTTTACCGGCGCGGCGCTTGTCGTTGTCACGTCGAAGGAAATCGGCGTGTTCACGCGCATCGCGTACATGCTGATTTCGCTCGTGATGGGCTACATCGCGGCGCCGGAAATCGTCAACGTGACGCCGATTCACTCGACGGGCGTCGCGGGGTTCTTCGCCGCCGCACTCGTCATCACGGTCACGTTGCAGCTTATTGACCGGCTCAAATCAGTCGACCTGCTCGCGTTCCTGAAAAAAGGGGAGTGACAGCCATGCACATCTCGTTTGCCGTTGTTGCGCTCGCTGCGCACTTCGCCGCGCTCGTGCGTGTGCTGACCTACCGACGCAATGGCGCGCGCCATCGCTATCACGTGTCTTGGGTCGCATGGGCGATCGTGGTCGTATCTGGCGGGGCGTCGATCGATTTGGCGTTGCATGTCGAGCAAGTCGATTTCTTCGATGCGGCGACCGCCGCGCTTATCGCGCTGTTTGTGTTTGCGTCGCGTGGCAATGTCGCGCGGCTTTTGCGGAGTGAACAATCATGAAAACGCATCGCCTCGGCGACTACGGCGACGATGTGGGGCTGCTGCAAAGGCGTCTTACCCGCGCCGGCTTCCCGGTCGACGTGACGCACGTCTACGATGACGCGACCGAAGCGGCGGTCAGGGCTATTCAGAAAAAAACCGGCCTCGTCGATGACGGCATCGCCGGGCCGAAGACGCTCGCGGCGATCGCGACCGGCCGGCGCGACCCGAAACACCTCGCCGACGCCGATATCGTGAGCGCGGCCGACCGGCTCGGCGTGCCGATCGCATGCGTGCGGGCGGTCAACGAAGTGGAATCGACCGGGTCGGGTTTCTTGGCCGACGGCCGGCCGAAAATCCTGTTCGAGCGCCACATTTTCTGGAAGCGCCTCGAAGCGCGCGGCATCGATCCGGCGCCCGTCGCGGCGAAGTACCCGAATATCTGCTCGCAGGCGACCGGCGGCTATCAGGGCGGCGCAGCCGAATACACGCGACTCGGGGTCGCCGAGCTGATCGGCGACGCCGGCGCCACCGTCGCCGCGTACGAATCGGCAAGCTGGGGCGCCTTTCAGGTGATGGGCTACCACTGGGAACGGCTCGGCTATTCCGGCGTCGACGACTTCGTCGCACGGATGGAGAACGGCGAAGGCGATCAACTCGACGCGTTCGTGCGCTATGTCGCAGCCGATCCGGCGCTCGTCGCAGCGCTCAAGGGGCGCAAGTGGGCGGTATTCGCGCGCGGCTACAACGGCCCGGCCTACGCGCGGAACCTGTACGACGTGAAGCTCGCGCGGGCGTATGACAAGTACGCCGACGCGGCGAAGGCGGTCGCATGAACCCGCTCGCCGTGAAGCTCGTCGCCGGCGCGGCCGCGCTCGCGCTGCTCGCCGGCGGTGCGCTCTACGTTCGGGCGCTGCGCGCCGAGCTGGCGGCCGCGCGTGGTCAGGTCGCATGTGCCGGGCAGGCGGTCGCAGGGCGCGACAGCGTCATTGGCGCGCTGCGGCAGGATGCCGGTGACAAGGCACACCAACAGCAGCAACTCGACGTGTCGACCGACAAGGTCGCGACGAAGCTCGCGGCCGCACGCGAAGAAATCCGCAAGGTGATCCATGAAAACCCGACTGTCCGCTCGTGGGCTGATACCCCTTTGCCTGCTGACGTTGTCCGCTTGTCAGCAAGCCCCGCTTACACCGGCGCCGACGCTTTCAGTACTGCAATGCCAGCCGATCAGCCGGTGCACGCTGCCGGCGATGGCGCCGCGCACTAACGGCGAGCTGCACGACGCTTTCGAAGCGGCGAAGGGCGCATGGGGCACGTGTGCGGCCAAGGTCGACATGGTCGTCGACTGCCAGGCCAAAGCGCAGGCGAAAATCGACGCCGAAATGGGGCAGGCGACGCATGAATAAGCCGGCGAGTCTGCGCGCCGCAATCGAGGCGGCGATTCCAGTGCTCGCGGAAAATCCGGAGCGGTTGACGGTGTTCATCGATCGCGGTTCGATCGTGGCGACCGGCGCGAAGGGCTTGTCGTTCGAATACCGCTACGTGTGTCATGTGCTGCTGCTTGAATTCACGGGTGATGCCGACGCGCTGTTTCTGGCGATCGTCGAATGGGTGCGGGCGAATCAGCCCGACTTGCTGCTTAATCCGGACGAGCGCGCGCACGGCATCACGTACGAAATCGATATTCTCGACAATGAAACGTCCGACGTGTCGATCAAACTCCAATTGACCGAAAGCGTCGTCGTGAAGGTAAGCGACGACGGATCGCGCACGATCGAGCATGTCGACGATTCGAAGCATCCGGACGCGATCACGTGGACGGGCCAGCCGTGGACGAACTGACCGCCGTCGAGTCGTTGCTGTCCGGCCTGCTCACGCGGCTCGAACCCGCCGGCCGCGTCGCAGCCATGCGCGACGTTGCTCGGACACTGCGTCGCAGCCAGCAGCAACGCATTGCCGGCCAGAAGAATCCCGACGGGACCGCATACGACGCCCGTAAGGCGCGCGCGAAGCCCGGCGGCTGGCAACGCGACAAGCGCGGCCGCGTCAAGCGGGCGGCAATGTTCGTCAAGATGCGCACGGGACGTTTCCTGAAAATCGAGACGGACGCGACTGGCCTCGCGATCGGTTTCGATGGTCGCGTGGCGCGGCTGGCACGCATCCACCAGTACGGCGAGCGCAGTCGCGTCGCGCCCGGGGGCCCGGAATACAAATACCCGGCGCGCGTGCTGCTCGGTCTGACGGACGCCGAGCGCGAGCTGATACGCGACCTGTTGCTCAAGCACATCACGAAATAGCCCCGGCCGCCGGGGCTTTTTTGTACCCGCGACGCTCACACGGGGCGGTGCTCGCCTCGCGCGCGTGCGGCCGGCAACATGGCCGGCATGGACGCTAACGAAATTCAGCGACAGGCGCGCAACGCCGTTCGCAAGGGCTCAATCCTCGACGTAGACCACGGCGCGGCGCTTTGCCGTGTGTCGGTCGGCGACCCGGACGACGAAAGCGGCTCGCTTCAAACGAACTGGATTCCTTGGTTTGCGCTCGCGGCCGGCAACACGCGCGATTGGCGCGCGCCGACCAAGGGCGAACAGGTCATGCTCCTTTGCCCGATGGGCGACCCCGCGCAGGGCGTCGCGCTCTGCGGAATCTATTCCGACGCATTCCCCGCGCCCGACCATAGCCCGAATACCGACGTGCGCACGTACCGCGATGGCGCTGTCGTCGTGTACGACGATGCCGCGCACGTGCTCGGCGTCGACCTGCCGGCCGGCGCAACAATCAACGTGACGGCGCCGGGCGCGGTCAACGTCAACACGCAAACCGCTACCGTCAAGGCCGACCGCGTCACGCTCGATGCGGACGTGACCGTGACGCGATCGATGACCGTCGAAGGCCCGTTCACGTTCGAAGCCGGCATGACGGGGCGGGGCGGCGCCGACGGCGGCTCGACGATGCGAATTGATGGCGCGGCGGATTTCACGGGCGAAGTGAAGTCGCAGGGGATCAGCCTGCCGCATCACACGCACCGCGCACAAGGCGACGGCAACGACGTGAGCGAACCGAAATGAAAGGGATGAACGCGACAACCGGCCGCGAGATCGCCGACCTCGGTCACCTCTACCAATCGGTCGGAAAGATCATTTCGACGCCGCTCGCCTCGTGCGTGAAGCGTCGAACGTTCGGTTCCGAAACGTTCGAGCAGGTCGACGCGCCGAACAACGGCGCGGAGCGCACGCGCCTCTATGCGGCGATCGCAACCGCGCTGATGCGCTGGGAGCCGCGGCTAGTGCTGACCCGTGTGCAGCTCACGAGCGATGAGGGCACGGAAGGCGAAGAATTCGCCGGAAAGCAGTACGTCGATATCGAGGGGTACACGACCGTATCGGGCGACGCCGTGCGCGCGCGTATTCCACTTGACCGGGGGAATGTCGCATGACCACGTCAGCATTGATCGACCTGTCGAGCCTGCCGTTACCGGACGCGCTCGAAGTGCTCGACTTCGAAACCATCTACGCGACACGCAAGGCGGCGATGGTTTCACTTTGGCCGGCCGATGAACGGGCCGAGATCGCCGCGACGCTCGAACTCGAATCGGAGCCTCTCGCGCGGCTCCTGCAGGAAAACAGCTATCGCGAGTTGGTTTGGCGTCAGCGAGTCAACGACGCCGTGCGCGCCGTGATGCTGGCGTTCGCGATGGGGAACGATCTGGAACAGCGCGCGGCACTGTTCGGTCTGATGCGTCTGATCGTCACGCCGGCTGATCCGGCGAACAACGTCGACGCGGTCATGGAAAGCGATGACAGCTTGCGCGAGCGCATCCAGCTCGCCCCACAGGGATTCAGCGTCGCCGGCCCGTCGGCCGCGTATGTCACGAAGGCGCGCGCCGTCGACGGCCGGATCATCGACGCGCAGACTTCGCGGCCGCGACCGGGCGACGTGCTCGTGTCGCTACTGTCGAGCGAGGGTGACGGGACGGCATCCGACGAGCTGTGCCGAGCGGTTGAGGCCGCGCTTAGTGCGGAAGATCAACGGCCGTTGAACGACACCGTATTCGTGAAATCGGCCGAGATTGTTCGCTATCGCATTCATGCGAAGTGCTACACGCGCACGGCCGTCGGCGCCGATGTGCTGATTGCGCAGGCGAAGAAAAATGCACGGGCATACGCGGACAAGGTGCATCGAATCGGGATCGGCGTCGCCGAATCGGCGATCAAGGGCGTCTGTCAGGCGGCCGGATTGTCGCGTACCGAACTGATCGAGCCCGTCGGCGATATCGCGATCGATCGGACGCAAGCATCGTATTGCGTCGAGGTGGTCGTCGAGTACGGGGGACTGTATGGCTAAGCTGCTGCCCCCGAATGCGACGACGCTCGAAGTGTGCGCCGCGACCGCGCTCGCGGCCGTCGACGCATTGCCTATACCCATTCGCGATTACTGGAACCCGGACAAATGCCCGGCATCGTTCCTGCCGTATCTGGCGGCGGAAGTGTCGGTCGACGGTTGGGAGCTGGCCGAATCGGACGACGCCCGGCGCGCGCTCATCAAATCCGCGATCCAGTTGCACCAGAAGCGCGGCACGCCGTGGGCGATTCGCGAGGTGATTCGCCGGCTCGGGTTCGGCGAAGTAACGCTGATCGAGGGGCGCGGCATTCGCCGGCGCGACGGATCGGTCAGGCGCAACGGCGATTACGTGCACGGCGACCCGACGGCATGGGCGCAATACATCGTCAAGTTGACGCAGCCGATCACCCGCGATCAAGCGGAAAACCTGAAAGCCGTTCTCGAGCGCTATGCGCCGCAACGCTCGATGCTGGCCGCGCTCGACTACAGCGCGGCGCCTATTCGACACAACGGCATTGCGAAGCGCAACGGCCAGTACAACAGAGGGAGTGCGACGTAATGGCGAATCTGCCGGAAAGCTCGAAATGGGAAGAGGGGGTTTATCAGCTCGAAACGTCCGACCCGGTCGTGGGCGGTCCCGACGGCATCGACAACGTGCAAGGGCGCCAGCTCGCGAACCGCACGCGCTACCTCAAGGACCGTGCGGACGCCGCAGACAAGGTCGTCGCTGGCCTCGGCAGTGGGAAGTTGGACAAGACGGGCGGGGCCCTGTCGGGGGCACTGCTCGGTAAGCCCGGCGCGATTGCTGGCAACAACCCGAAAAACGTCGGGTATGCGTTCGATGGCGATCCTGATACGGGCATGTTCTCGCCGGCAGATGGTCACCTGCAACTCGGTGCGAACGGTGTGCCGTACGTCGTCATGCTTGGCAACAATTTGACGCTTGGCTCGCCGGGCCTGATCGCGTTTTTGACCAACGGTGTCGAACGTGGTCGATTCACGCCCGAGGGGCGACTGTTGCTCGGAACGATGGCGGACAACGGGCGGGACGGGCTTCAGGTGGCGTATCGAGCGTCATTTGCAAGCGGTGTTCAAATCACTGGTATGGAAGGGCAGGACGGTGGCCATCTTCGCGCGACCGATCCCAACTACGGGGTGCTGCTGCGCCATGACGGCTCGTCCGCGTACTGGCTTCAGACAAAGAAGGGTGATCCGCTCGGCACGTGGAACACGTACCGGCCGTTCGCGTGGTCGCTGGATACCGGTGTCGTGACGATCGATGGAACCGGGCTTGGTACGAAATTCGGCGGCCCGGTCGATATGGCTGGCGATCTCACCCTCAAACGGGCAGCGGGCGAAGGTCGGGTTCTGTTGGGTCAGAACAGCGGGTACTTCTACGGCAACGCAGATAGCGTCGGCTGGTATTCGGGGACTCAGGGAGCTTTCCAGTACTTCTTTGCAAATCGAACTCTTCGTGTCGATGGGCAGACGGTATGGCATTCCGGAAATTTGACACCGCTCGATCTGAACACCGGCGGGACGCTCAAGGGCGCGATGTGGCTGGCGCCCGGCGCCCGGATATACCTGTCGGAGGGTACGCCGCAGAATCCGTCGCTAACGTTCGACAAAGACGGCGCGCCGGATACCGGTTTCTATCACATCGGTGACGGCGACTTCGGCATCACATGTAACGGTCTGGTCAACGTCAGATTCACGGCCAACAAGGGCACGATCTTCGATCGCTCAGTTCAGGTTCCGACGCCGGCTGCTGGTGATCGGTCGAACAATGCCGCGTCGACCGCGTTCGTCGTCGACGCGATCGCATCGGCGTCGATCGGGCAAATCATTTTCGAAGCACGTACCGCGCCGCGCGCAGGATGCCTTGCGCTTAACGGCGCGGTTCTGAACCGCGCGGACTATCCAGCGTTGTGGACATATGCGCAGGGCAGCGGGGCGCTGGTCGAGGAAAAGGATTGGGCGAGCAACAACTGGGGTTCGTTTTCGAACGGTGACGGAGGGACGACGTTCCGAATTCCGGAGTTTCGAGGCGAGGGCATTCGGTGCGCCGATGCGGGACGCGGCGTCGACGGCGGCCGGCGAGTCGGGACGTGGCAGGACAGCCAGAACAGGTCGCACGCGCACGGTGCTTCTGCTGCCGCTGTAGGCGACCACGTACACGGCGCCTGGACTGACTCGCAGGGCTTCCACGCCCACCACGGAAATACGGCTGGTGCTGGGGGACACGATCACCAGATTAATTACCCGCTTCTTCAATACGGCGGCGACACTGATCGAGGCAACTTAAATAGCAACTTCTCGATTGATAACGAAATCCGCAATGCGCGTACGTCTGCGGTCGGTGACCACGCACACGCGTTCGACACGGATGGCGCTGGAGCGCATGGACACAACATCGGTATGAACGGAGCCGGGGCACACAGTCACACCATTACGGTGGCGGCCGATGGTGGCGCAGAAGCACGCATGCGCAACGTTGCGGTGCTCGCGATGATCCGCGCTTTCTAACAGATGAGGTAAAGCATGCTTTGCAACCAATACGACAACCTGACGGGCCAGTACATCGTGAGTTTTCTCGCCGATACGGACCCCATGAACCCGAATCGCGTTTTGGTCCCGGCGTTCTGCACGCTCGCACCGCTGCCGGAGCGACCGGCGCGGACGTGGCCGTTCTGGCGTGGCGACAAATGGGAAATGCTCCCGGACTATCGCGGTGTTCGCCTCTACCGTACAGATTCCGGCGCGGCGGCCGAGATCACCGTCGCCGGTGTGACGCCGCAGGAGACGGGATTGACCGAAGTCCCGCGCCCATCCGACGAGCATGTGTGGCGTGATGGTGCATGGACGCTCGATGAAGAAATCGTAGCGAACAAGACGCGCGAAGCCGCGATGAACGATTTCTTCGCACGGCTGGAAAAAGCGCGTCAGCAGAACCTCGGCAAGGCAGATGCGCGTGTGACGGGCCGACTGTCCGATATCGCAGAAGCGACGTTCGATGCATGGGCTGACTATCAGGTCGCGCTCGTGAATGTCGTCGAGTCGCCGAATTTTCCGGCCGAGATCGCATGGCCGGCGGAACCCGATCCGGATGCGATCCGCGCGAAGGTCGAAGCGGCACGGGCTGCTAAGGCGCAGCGTGAAGCCGAAGAGGCCGCACAACGTGAAGCAGCCGCCAAGCAAGCGGAAGCGGATCGCGATGCTACTGCCACGCCAAATACCGACAGCAGTTCGTGATCGTCATCGACGCAACGCGTTTTTCTAGTTCATCTACTCGGGAGTTCCCACTATGGCACTGGACGGCTATCACCACGGCGTTACCCTCGTCGAAATCAATCAGGGTTCACGCCCGATCCGCTCGATTTCGACGGCAATCCTCGGGCTCGTATGCACGGCAAAGGACGCCGACCCGGAAACCTTTCCGCTCGATACGCCGGTGCTCATTACGAACGTTATCGCGGCGCTCGGCAAGGCCGGCAAGCAGGGGACGCTTCGAAAGGCACTGACGGCGATCGGCGCGCAAACCAAACCGATGACCGTCATCGTGCGTGTCGCCGAAGGCGCCGACGATGCCGCGACCACGTCGAACGTCGTCGGCACGGTCACGGCCGAAGGCAAATACACCGGCATGAAAGCGCTGCTGACGGCACAGGCAAAGCTCGGCGTGAAGCCGCGGATTCTCGGTGCGCCGTTCCTCGACACGCTGCCTGTCGCGAATGCGCTCGTGACCACGGCCAAAGCGTTGAAGGGCTTTGCGTACGCGTACGCCGCCGGCGCGAAAACGAAGGAAGAGGCGACCGCGTACCGCAAGCAGTTCGCCGCGCGCGAGCTGATGGTTGTGTGGCCGAATTTCCTTGCGTGGGACGACACTGCCAACGCGACCGCCGAACTGTCGTCCGTCGCGGTCGCAATGGGTCTGCGCGCGAAGATCGACAACGATATCGGCTGGCACAAGACCCTGTCCAACGTTGCCGTCAACGGCGTGACTGGTATCAGCGCGGATGTGTCGTGGGATTTGCAAGACCCGTCGACCGATGCCGGCTACCTGAACGAACAGGACGTGACGACGCTGATCAATCAGAACGGCTATCGATTCTGGGGCTCGCGCACGTGCTCGGACGATCCGCTGTTCGCGTTCGAGAACTACACGCGCACCGCGCAGGTCGTCGGCGATTCGATCGCGCTCGCGCAGATGGTGAACGTCGACGGGCCGCTGAATCCGTCGCTGCCGCGCGACATTATCGAGAGCATCAACGGGAAGTTTCGGCAGTGGGTTTCGCTCGGCTATCTGATCGGCGGCTCCTCGTGGTTCGACCCGGAGCCGAACACGACCGACGTGCTCAAGGCAGGGCAGGCGTACATCGATTACGACTACACGCCGGTTCCGCCGCTGGAAAACCTCACGCTGCGTCAGCGCATCACTGACCGCTATCTCGCCGACTTCGCGTCGAAGGTCAACGCCTAACCGGCGCGTGAAACCGCACATACAGGAGTAATCGAACATGGCATTGCCGCGCAAACTCAAGGGGTTCAACCTGTTCCAGAACGGCGAAAACTTCGTCGGGCAGGTTGCAGAAGTCACGCTGCCGAAGCTGACGCGAAAGATGGAGGACTGGCAGGGCGGCGGCATGGGCGGCCCGATCAAGGTCGATTTCGGCAATGAAGCCATTCAGATGGAATGGACTGCCGGCGGCTTCATGAAAAGCGTGTTGCAGCAGTACGGCATCACGCAGCACGACGGCGTGCTGTTGCGCTTCGCCGGCGGCTATCAGGCCGAAGACTCGACGAGCGTCGATGCGATCGAGATCGTCATCAAGGGCCGGCATAGCGAAATCGATCCGGGCACGGCGAAATCGAAGGAAGACACCGCGTTCAAGGTGACGACCGTCGCGAGCTACTACAAGCTTTCGATCAACGGCGAGGACATCATCGAGATCGACTTCGTCAACATGATCGAGCGAATCAACGGTAGCGACCTGCTCGCGACGCTGCGCACGGCGATCGGGCTGTAATTCTTCGCCTCGGCCGGTAACGCCGGCGGGGCAGTCATCTATCCATCATTCGAGAGGAACACCATGAAAACGACCCACGCCGCGATCGCGGATGCAGCACACCTGGAAACGCCGGATCAGGACGACCCGAACACGCTCACGCTCGACACGCCGCTCGTGCGTGGAAACCAGACAATCGAGCGCGTCACGCTGCGCAAACCGAAATCGGGCGAGCTGCGCGGCGTGTCTCTGTCGGACCTCGTGAACCTCGACGTTGTCGCGCTTTCGAAGGTGCTGCCGCGCATCAGCACGCCGACGTTGACGGAGCCCGACGTCGCCAACATCGATCCGGCCGACCTCGTTCAATTGGGGGGTATCTTCGCCGGTTTTTTGATGCCGAAGGCCGTGAAATCGAAACTGGGCTACCAGACCGAGTAGAAGACGCGATGGCGGATATCGCGACCGTGTTCGGCGGTTGGACGCCGCCGATGATGGACACCTTCACGCTGACCGAACTGATGGACTGGCGCGAGCGCGCACGTGTTCGCCAAGGAAGTGAATAACGATGGACAACGCCCTGAAACTTCGCGTCGTGTTCGACATGATCGACAACATGACGAAGCCCCTGAAAAATATGCTGGCCGGAAACAAGGGGCTTGCCAGTTCGCTGAAAGAGACGCGCCGCGAGCTGGCCGAAATGGGGAAAACGCAAAAGACCGTCGGCGAGTTTCGGCAGATGCGCACCGGGCTCGCCGCGACCGCTTCGCAGTTGAATGCTGCGCGCGGCCGTGTGACCGAGCTGGCAGGATCGCTCCGCGCATTTGGCCCGCCGTCCCGCCAGATGATCGCGGATTTCGACAAGGCGAAGCAGTCCGCCGCGCGACTGTCTGCCGAGCATGAGAAGCAATCCGCGCGCGTGAAGACGCTGCGCGAGCAACTTTCGGGCGCCGGGATCAACACGCGGAACCTGTCGCAGCACGAGCGCGATTTGCGCGCGAGCATGGCGTCGACCAATGCGACGATCAGCGATCAGATGCGCCGGCTCGGCGAACTGGCCGACCGTGAAAGACGCGTTGGTGCAGCACGGTCGAAGATGCAGGCGATGCAGGGCGTCGCGGCCGGGATGGCCGTCGGCGGCTACGCGGCGAAATCGGCCGGCGGGCATATCCTCGGCGATCTAGCCGGCACCCTCGACGAAGCGAAGAAGATGCAGAACGAGCGCGCGCGCATCACGGCGTTCGGGCTGGGCGATCACGCGACGAAAGACGCCGAAAAGTACGTTCGCGCAATGAACACGATGGGCGTCAGCACGTCCGACAACATGACGTTGATGCGCGACGCGCTGTCGATTTTTGCCGACGAGCATCACGCGCAAATGGTCATGCCGACGCTGTCGAAAATGAAGTTCGCTAACGACACGCTGTTCGGCGCGGAGGACGCGCACGCGAACGAAGAAAAGTTCATGAACATGCTCAAGGTGATCGAGCTGCGCGGCGGCACGAAGGACGAAGCGACGTTCAAGAACGAAGCGAACATGGTGCAAAAGGTGCTGACGGCGACGGGCGGCCGCGTTGGCGGCGACGAGTGGCGCAACTTCATCCAGACCGGCGGCGTTGCAGCGAAGCAGATGCGGCAGGACGCGTTCTATTACCAGATGGAACCGCTTATTCAGGAAATGGGCGGGCATGGCGTCGGTACGGGGCTCATGTCGGCCTACAGTAACGTCTATCAGGGCAAGACGACCGTTCGAGCATCGCAGGAAATGATGAAGCTCGGCCTGCTCGATAAAAAGAACGTCGAGTACAACAAGATCGGGATGATCAAACGGATCAAGCCCGGCGCGCTGCTCGGCGGCGATCTGTTCAAGGCGTCGCCGCTTGAATGGCTGGAAAAGGTGTTGCTGCCGCAGATGGCGAAAAAGGGCATCACGGACCCGGACAAGGTGAAAGACACGATTTCGACGATCTTCACCAATCGGACCGCCGCGAATCTGTTCTCGACCATGTACATGCAGCGAGACCAGATTCACAAAAATGAGCGATTGAACAAGGGCGCATACGGCATCGACGATGCGCACAAACTTGCAAGGGAGCAAATTGACGGCAAGGAAATCGACGTTCTGTCGAAGTTGAGAAACGTGCGAACCGAAATCGGTGAGAGCATCGCGCCGATGTATAACGCGGCGTTGGACAAGACTCGCGCAATCCTCGATCGGCTGCTCGGCTCGATCAAGCGGCACCAGACCGCCGCGAAGATCATTTCGTCGGTTGCGGCCGCATTCGGCGCGCTGCTCGTCGTAGCCGGTTCGCTCGTGATCGTGCTCGCCGGTGTGTTGGGGCCGCTGGCCGTGCTGCGTTTCAGCATGACGACGCTTGGTATGCGCGGCGGCATCCTGTCGCGCGTGCTCGACAGAAGCGCCGGGGCGTTTGGTCGGTACACCGCGCAACTCTGGCGTGCGGTTGCCGCGCAGATGGCCGCAAAGCGTGTGGGCGCCGTGTCGCAGTGGTCAACGGCTCGTCAGTATGTCGCCCGGCGTGGTGCATCAGGCGTTGCCGTCGACGCAGCAAAGGGCGGTGTCAATCTCATCAAGGGCGGCGCCGCGAGCGCGATCAACGGTGTCGCGGCCGCGTTTGGCGGGCTCGGGCGAACGCTGATGCTTGTCGGTCGGCTCGCACTGACGAATCCGATCGGGCTCGTCATTACCGCTATCACAGTCGCCGCGCTGCTGATCATCCGATATTGGGAGCCTATCAAGGCGTTTTTTTCCGGCTTCTGGCAAGGTCTGACGGAAGGGCTAAGGCCATTGGCGCCGCTTTTCGGTCATGTGTTCGGCGTGCTCGGTGCGATGTTCGAGCCGCTGAAACCAGTGTTCAATTGGCTCGTCGACGCGATCGGGAACGTGTGGAACTGGATCACGCGTCTGTTGGGGCCGGTCGATGCGAGTAAAGCAAGCCTAGACGCGGCTACCAACGCCGGCAAGGGATTCGGCGCTTGGCTCGCGATCATCGTCGTCGTCGCGGCAGAGGCGGCCGGGCGGTTCGTTGAGTTCGGCGCAAACATCATGTCGGGCCTCGTAAACGGCATCAAAAACGGGCTCGGGTCGGTCAAAGACGCCATCACGGGCGTCGCCGATTCGACCGTTTCGTGGTTCAAAGAAAAGCTCGGCATTCATAGCCCGAGCCGTGTTTTCGGCGAGCTGGGCGGGTTCGTCAGCGAAGGCGCGGCGATCGGCATGGAAGACGGGCAGGGGCGTGTAGCACGCGCGGCTGTCGCGCTCGCGACCGTCGCGACAACGTCGTTCGGCATGCCGGCACTCGCGGCCGACACGTCGCTCGTGCGTCCGGCCGTGCCGATCGATCGTCGGCCGCCGTTGGCCATGTCGCCGTCGACCGCGGCTAATGTGGCTGCGTCGGGGCCGATCACCATCAACATTTATCCGCAACCCGGCATGGACGCAGCGGAAATCGGCCGTATGGTGCGCGCGGAGCTGGAGCGACACGAACGGGCGAAACAGTCGCGCATCGGTGCGCGACTGTCCGATTGAGAGGGGAACGAACGCCATGATGCTGTCACTCGATCAGTTTGTTTTCAGCTTGCAAACCGCACCGTATCGGGAGTTGCAACGACAACGAAACTGGAAACATCGCACAAGCTCGCGCGTCGGCACGCGCGACGCCAGTCAGTACACTGGCGCCGGCGACGACACGATCACGCTCAACGGAATGGTTGCGGCCGATAACGGCGTCGGCGCGATTGCGTCGCTCGACGAGTTGGCGGCCATGGGCGACGCCGGTGACGCGTACGCGCTCGTCGACGGATCGGGGACGATCTACGGCGCATACGTCATCGAAAGCCTGAACGAGACGGCGACGTATCACACGCCGGCCGGCATCGCCAAGAAAATCGAATTCAACCTCACGTTGAAGCGTGTAACCGACGAAACGCTCGCGGCCACGCAAGGCGACGGCAGCGAGTCGGGGAACGCAGCGAAGGAGCTGTTGAACGACGTGCGTCAGGTCGTGAAGGTCGCGACGACTGTCGTCGACAACGTCAAGAACCTGTCGATCAATTCGATCAAGTCAGCGGCGATCGGCGTCATCGGCAACATGGCGCCGCAGGCGGCGGCCGCTGCCGTCAAGGGCTTGTCGACCGCGACCGGGCTCGAGCTGGATGAGGCAATCAAAGCAGCACGGCAGATTTCGACGATGAACGGCGATTCGATCGGCAGCGTCGTGCAATTCGTGCTGGGCAAGGTGTCGGGGGACGCATGACGGAAGCAACGACGCAGCCCGCGCGCAAGCAACCGCAGGCCGACTATCGCATCACGCTCGACGGTCGCGATATCTCGCGCATGTTCGCGCCGAACCTCATCAGCCTGACGCTGTCGGAATCCCGCGCGGAAGAACCCGACGTGCTCGACCTCGTGCTCGACGATACGAAGGGCACGTTCGCCATTCCGAAACGGGGTGCCGATATTAAGCTGTCGATCGGATGGGTCGGCGAGTCGCTGACCGACAAAGGGGCGTTCACGGTCGACGAGATCGAGCACAGCGGGGCGCCGGACACTCTGACGATCCGCGCGAAGTCGGCTTCGATGACGAACAAGATGCACGAGCGGCGCGAGAAAAGTTGGCATGGCGTAACGATCGCCGATATCGTCGGGACGATCGCCGGCCGGCATGCGCTCAAGGCGAAGGTAGAGGCGAAGATCGGACGTATTCGGATCGCGCACATCGACCAGACACACGAAAGCGATATGTCGTTTCTCACGCGGTTGGCGAAGCGTTACGACGCCGTCATGAACGTCAAGGATTCGAATTTGCTGTTCATGCCGATCGGGTCGGGCAAGACGGTGAGCGGGAAGGTGCTCGCCGTCCTGAACCTGACTCGCGCGTCAGGCGACCAGCATCGGTATCACATCGCCGAGCGCGAAAGCTATCAGGCCGTGCGCGCGCACTACCACTCGAACACGAAGGGCAAGCGCAAATCGGTCGTCGTGGGCGGTGAGAACAACAAAAATGTGAAGGTATTGCCGGAAGACTACGCGACCGAAGCGGATGCGCGCGCGGCTGCGCAAGCGGAGTTGGCGCGCGTGAAGCGCAGTCAGGCGACCATGTCGTACACGCTCGCGCTGGGCCGTGCCGACTTGTTTCCGGAAATGCCCGTGACCGTGACCGGCTTCAAACCGGATATCGACGAGACGCCGTGGCTCGTGAAGCAGGTCACACACACGATTACCGGCGACGTTGGGTTTACGTCGGCACTTGAGCTGGAAGTGCGCGACGATCCGACGACGGATCGGCACCGGTCGCATTTTCGCAAGGGGGGCGGGTAGCTCCTGCCGAGGTGAGCCGTTAGGCCGGGGTAATATCACGTGGAATCACATTCGCACGGGGGCGTGATGATGTTTACGATTGGCCAGAATATTCTTGCCGCCTTGGGCGGCGCTACTGCTGTAATCCTTCTAATAGCGGCAGCTTGTTGGAAGCTCATCGCATCAGGACTAGCAACTTGGCTTACAAAGCGCGTTGGCAAGGGTCTCGAGCGCGACGCAGATCGTTACAAACATGAACTGTCCCGCGATATGGAGACGTACAAAAATGAACTTGTTCGCTCGCAGAGCATTGAGCGGGTTCGGGCCGAAATGCGGAAGGTCGTGGCCGAAAAGCTCTTCGAGAGGCGGCTGAACGCATATCACGATCTATATGTGGCGATTTCGGAGATTCCCTCATATATTTTGTCGCAAGCGATGCAGCCTATCGAATTTCGGTTTCCGATAGAGAACGTTTTCGGGCGCGCTCAGGATTTCCAAAAAACCTTGATACCTCACCAGCTTTACTTGCCTAGCGAATTTAAACAAGAGTACCGCAGCCTATTAAGTGAACTCCTAACCTTGTTTGCTGAAAATAGCTGGGCCCAAAGACCAGCACTCGCCCTTGAAGATCAGACGGTGGTCCAAATTAATCAAAGGGTCGCAGCTCTCAATTTCAAACTTGACCAGTACTATAAGTCGCTACCGGACGAGCTAGCTAATGCCATCGTCCAGCAGTGAAGACTTGGTAGAAGTTATTAAAGCTATGGTGAAGCCCGAACATGCGGGCCTTGTGTTGAGCTGAATCGCATTAGATATGGATGAGCCGAATCCCGACGAACCAAAGAATCCATTGCACGATCGCCGCGCCGACAAGGTATGCGACGACGATATGCACCGGTCGCCGACGGGCAAACACGAAAAATCCAAGCGCGGCGAACAGGATCGGCGGGCCGAACAAGTAGACGAACAGATCGATCGTGGCGTGTGTCGTTGCGGCGCATGCGTCGACGCCGCCGCCGCACGTCCCGGCCGGTGGCGTACACCATTTTTTGATGACCGTGCATAGGCGAGAATCGACCGCAGACCACGCGATCACGCTCACGAGCCCCGCAATCGCAAATCCGATCGTTCCCAATAGGCGCCGCATTATTTGATTTCCCAAAAAAGGATTTGCTTCGAATTCCGAAGATCGGACCAACCGAACGATGTTCCGGGCGCGAACGACTGAAAGCCGAGCACCCGACTGAATGTCGCGACCGCATCGGGCGCGCTACTCACTGTCAGGCGGGAACCGTTCCACAGGTCGATGTGGCCGCCGCTGGCATTCGCGGCGGCTTCGCCGTCACGCGTCCAGTAACGTGAGAACTGGATTATGCCGGTGCGCCCCTTCACCTTCGATTCCCAATCGGAGCCGGTGATGTTTTCGGCCTTAGGTAGCCCAGCGAAGGGCTGATGTTGCAACCATTCCCCGAGTTCATCCGCGCGCGTTGCCGTGGGCTTTCCGTCGAGGATGATTCGACCGATGGTCGGCGAGCCGGACATGGGCTTAACCGTTTTCTGCGAAAACGACTTCATGCCGACGCCGACGCGATGCAACGTCACGCTCAGGCGGATAGCGCACTGGTTCGTGTAGTCCGGATTGTCGTACGGGTCGCCGGAAGGGTAGGCGTCCCAAAGCTCTTTGAACGTGATCGCCTTCACGGGGATTTCTTGCTGCGAGCCCGCTTGGGTGTTCGTGTCGATCTTGGTCGGTTTCGTGTGCGGCATCGGTCATTCCCCGTGGTGCTTGGCGAGCGCGTCGTCGCCCCAATGAACGGTGAAGGAACCCGGATCGTCCCCGGTGTAGACGCGCGGCAATGTCCCGCTCGCGTCCAGGCGCCCGAAATGCACGCGGCCGTCGGCGGTTTCGATGTAGTACGGCAGGCCTTCGACCTGATGCTCGGTCGCCTTCACCTGCTCATCGAACGCGCCTTTCTTGACTGCTGCAACGCCGCCCGTCGCGGTCAGGCTCGATATCACCTTGCCGTGCCCCTCGATCATGTCGTCGCACCATGATTCGCCGCCGAGACCCGCAATGATCTTGGGCGGCTTCGGGCATCCGCACAGCACGATGTCCTGATCGAGCGCTGATTCACCCGCCATGCTCATGCGATACGGCCCGCCGGACTTCGCGATAACGCCGGTAGCCTTGCAAGCGGCGCAGAAAGCCGGGCCGCCGATCAACGCGACTTGATGCCCGTTCATGGTGATGGGTGGCCCGCCGTACGGCAGAACGTTGCCGCCGCTCGACAACGTATCCCCTACGACTGCGATTTTTCGCAACATGCGTGTGCCCTCGAAATATGCGGCGTCAGCGCGCAGCGCCTCAACCTCTCTCAGCTTTGTTTGAATGATGCGACGAGGATTCTACCCAACCCGGGTCGACTGGGGCTTGCAGCAGCCACGTGTAGAAGCGCCCGGCGCGCTCGGCTTCCTCTTGCGCTGCCCACCACATGGAAAGCAGGGCGACGGCGCATGGAAAACTTACTACCGTTCCCGTCCTGTCGTTCCACCCGAATTCGCTATTCCAGAACGACGAAAAATAGCTGCCCGACGGCATGGGGATGCCGCACGGCTCGAAGTACATGCGAGTCCGAACCATCGCGCGAAAGTCGGCGTCATAGCGTGGCAAACCACCGTCGAAAGTCATGATCGCGGCGCGCTCATCGAAGAATTCCAACACGTTCGCATCGTCGTCGCGGAGCATGATGCGGGAAACGGATACTGTACGGATATACAGTATTGGATCGGCGCAAGGTTGTGTCAATGCCCGTCGCTCGGCAGGTGCTGCGGACATGAAAAAAGCCCGCTAGTGCGGGCTTCGTGGTGCGTTTTTGCTGCGGCGCTTACTTGGTGCTGATCGCTTCTCGGTTCGTCCAGTATTCCTCTGTCTCGCCTTCGCGGCGAAGCTGGATCACCCCCCGAGGATCGGCACGTCGCCAAGGTAGACCGTCTGGCCAGCACGGAACAACGTGCAATTGCCGGCCTCGATCGCGCTGATCGCGGCTTTCCTGAACGCGACTTTGTCGAAAGACATGATTTTGTAGAGGCGGTCTTTCGTGTCGCACCCGAACCACGTGCCGTCCTTGACGTGGTAAGCGGTCGGCGCCGCCACAGACGCGGATTGAGTCACGAAAGCCGAAATGCAGGCGACAGCAAACACGCCGCATGCGCGACGTACCCCGGAAAAGGTCATGGATTGTCCTTTTTGTGTTGGTGAAACGAAAGCCGGCAGGGTAACACAATGTTACAGTTAGCTTTCTCGGAGCTGGTACGCCGGCGGACCGACGCCAGCCCATAGCGGGCCGCTGCGCCACATGCGCGGAAGCTCGACGGCAAGCGCACGCCATTTCGCAAGAACGGCCGTGAACGTACCTTCGTGCTTGGCTCGTCGAATCTTGTCGGCGACACTCCAGCCGCGCACGTAGTAGGCAAAGCTGCGTTGGCTGGATAGGTAATGTGACGCATGGACGCCGACCCACGCGAGCATTTCGTCGGGCGTTACGTCCGGCGACGCGGGATCGGGCTCGATGTTCGCGACAACGGCCGGTTGTTCATCCGCCGACGCGGCGCCGGCGCCGGCAGTAGGCGCCTCGGCTTCACGTACGAGCAATCGAAGTAGCTCGATGCGATGCCATGGGATCGGCGAGCGACCGGCGACGTAGTTCCGAACGGTGCGGGTGCAGCAGCGGAGCGTTTGCGCGATTCGAGCGATGGACAGGCCGTCGGTAAGCGCGAGGAAATCGGTCAGCGCGCCGTGACGGTGGTCGGCGGCATTCATAGGCGTTGCGGAAGGCGAAACTGTGTAAGCGATTGTAAGTATGTTTACAAACAGTTTCTTTCAACCTGACAGAAGTACCGGTTTTTAGCTAGCTACCACATTTGACATAATCAACATTATCGACATTTTTGATTGTGGCAGCCATATCCTAATGTCGTGTTCTGGCTATTTACAGATGTCGTGTTTTTGACTGCTGGCATGCTGGACGGCTTGTTGAGCAAGCGCGGGAGCCGACCATGCAGCCAGCCGGATTGGTGACACTGACGATGCGCGAGCTGGACCGATGCGCGGTCCAGCCGGTTTTGTTCAACAGAATGCGCGGACGTAGAAGATCGAGCGCCTAGAAGTTTCGCGCCACGCCAACCATGAACATGTCCTGGTCCTTGTCGTTGCCGGTTGCGACACGATTGAAGCGCAGGCTCGCCGCCCAATCGTTCGTCACCTGATAGGCCACTTGCGCGCTGAGCAACGCATTGAGTCGCGTCCTGCCCGAGCCGTCGTTCCGATCCCGCGAGAGATACGGACCGATGCCCGCCGACAGCGTCCATTTGCTCTTGATCGGCGCGACGTACCAGAGTTGTGCGGCCACGCCGCGTCGGCCGGCAACGCCGTTGTTGCCTTCGTAGACGAAGCTCGCCGAATAGGCCCACGCATTGCCGAGCGGCCGCTTGACTTCGACCATGTACCCCCTTTCGATCGGCACTTGAGGACGGTTCGTCTGAGACGTCCCGGCCCAAACGCCGATCTGCGTCTTGCCGTCCGAAAACGCAGGGCCAGGGTCGCCGCCGAAATCCGAGCCGACGCCGAAGAGCACCGCGTCGGAATTGAATCCGCCGATCATCTGGACGTGGTTGTACTGCACCTTGAGAAAGAAGCGCTTGGGAACGACGTAATACCGCACCGCTGCCGACGCGCGCACGCCCCAGCGCTTGTCATTGCGTGGCTGGCCGTCGACATGGGTCGTGTCCATGCTGAAGTACGGGCCCGCCGAAAATTCGAGCGCCAGGCGACTGCCGATCGGCCAGCGAAACGAACCCAGGGCGGCAAAACCGTCACGATGGTGATTCAACGGATGCCCTTCGTTCATGTACGCGAGGTAGACCGACAGGTAATCGTTCAAGACGTCACCGAAGCCGACTTCGTACGCACGCCAATGCATATCGCCACCCTCGGTCGCTCGTCCGTCGCCGTACACCGCATAGGCGTTGAGCGTTCTCTCCGATGATTCGAGCCCGCTCGGCGAACTACTCGAAGGACCATCCTCGGCGTGCGCGTGTACCGGGCACGTCAGCATTGTCAGGCCGGCGATCGAGCTTGTGAGGACGAAGCGCGAACAGATGTAACGGCACTCTCCCATTTGGCCCCCTCACCTTGGTAAGCGCGTTTTCCTGGAAAAGTTGATACCGATTATAGGCGGCGGACAGCAGGCGTCGAACACGCGTTTACGGCAATTCCCCTGCCCTGATGGCGAGCATGTTCGGTATCAGGGCATAAGAGTGCGTCGGGTCGGGCGCGTTTCAATGGACGCCAGTTTGGATTTTCAATGAACCTATTGTGATAAGAAAAGTTATCCGAATAAGGGTATCGTTTGATCGAACTGCATGTTCCGAGGCAGCAGGTTCAGGCCATCAAATCACCAGAAAATCGGCTCCCTCGGTGAGATCGCGCCATGCTTCGATCTTCGCGCGGCGCGTCGAGGTGCCTGGACGCAACGTCGGGCTCCGCTTGGCCGAACAGCGGACGCAACGTCGGCGTATCCGGTTCCAGCGCGGCGAGCACCGCGCCGAGCATCTGAACCCCCATCGGCGAGACGGCACCGTCGGGCCGGCGACCACGGATTAATCAGGTCTGGATCGTCTGAAAGCCCTGCCCTGCAAGGCGCGACACGATCCAGATACATTGAAATACAAAATATCGCATACGATTTAATCGAATGCGCTTGACTAAGGTGGGCGTCAGGCGGAAACTGCGTCGCATGCGATCGAATCGCATCTGAAACAAACCTCAACCGACGGAGTAAATGATGAGCAAGATCGACAAAGTGCTGTACACGGGCAAGACGCATACGACTTCCGGCGGCCGCGACGGCGCCGCGCGCAGTTCCGATGGCCGCCTCGACATCCAGTTGTCGTCGCCGGGCAGCGCGGGCACCGGCACCAACCCGGAACAGCTGTTCGCGGCCGGCTGGTCGGCCTGCTTCATCGGCGCGATGCAGCTTGCGGCGCGTGCCGCGAAGGTGACGCTGCCGGCCGATCTCTCGGTCGACGCCGAAGTGGACCTCGGCACGGCGGGCAACGCGTACTTCCTGCAAGCCCGGCTGAACGTGAGCGTGCCGGGGCTCGAGCGCGACGTCGCGCAACGCATCGTCGACGCCGCGCATCAGACTTGCCCGTATTCGAAGGCGACGCGCGGCAACATCGACGTCGAGATCCGGATCGCCTGAACGTTGCACCGGGCGGCCGAGCGCCGCCTCCCGAATTCCCGATTCCTTTTCCATCGAGGTGAAACATGAAAACCCAATTGATCGCTGCCCTGTTCGTCACTGTTTCGGCTGCCGTTGCCGCTCCCGCGTTTGCCAATGAAGCCACCGTGACGCGTGTGCAGGTGCGCGCCGAACTCGCGCAGCTTCAACACGTCGGCTATCCGCTGAATCGCGCGACGGACGCTACCTACCCCAACGATCTGCAGGCCGCGTTGACGCAGATCCACGCCGACGACGCCGCCGCGGCCAACGCACCGGCTTCCGGCTACGGCGGCAACGGCGACACCGCGACGCAATCCGGCCGCCGGTATGTCGCAAGCGTGGCCGAGCGCTCGGTGTACTTCGGTCACTGAGCACCACGCCCGGTACGTGAACCCTGATCCCTGTTTATTCCTGATTCGATTTTGTCGAGGTGAATGATGAAGACCCAACTGATTGCCGCCCTTCTCGTTGCCGTGTCGGCCTCCGTCGCCGCACCGGTTTTTGCCGGCGAAAGCACCATCACACGTGCGCAGGTGCGTGCGGAACTGGCCGCGTTGCAGCAAGCCGGCTACCAGCCGAACCGCCCCAACGATCCGAACTACCCGACCAATATCCAGGCGGCGCTGAAACGGATTCGCGACGACGGCGCGGTCGCGGCCGCCGCGGCCGATACGCAGGCAGCCGGTTACGGCAGCGATGCCGGCGGTGCCGCGCAGTCCGGCAGCCGAAACACGCTGCGCACCGCCGAGCGCTCGATTTATTTCGGGCATTGAGCGCGGCACGGCGAATTCGGCCGCTGAAGTCCGTCATGTAAAGCGCATGCGATGTAATCGCGTGCGCTTTTCTATTGGTGTTGTTCGGGTCTGCGTTCGCGGTGCTATCCGCCCGCCCCCATCCGGGATTATTCTGTGCGGCATCCATCTTCCACCAAGGAGCCGCAGATGCCGGACGCCATGACCGGAAACGCGATAACCGATGCGCACGTGCTCGACCGGGTCGTCTGGAATGCGCTCACGGGCAGGCAGCGCCGCTTTGCGCTCGGCGATGGTCGTGCGGTGCGGTTCCCGATGGCCATCGCGCCATTTGCCGCGATCGACGACACGAGCCCGGCGTCGTTCGACGCGCTGTGCGGGCTGATCGCCGCACACGGCCCGGCGGCGCTCGTCACGCCGGACGAGATCGAGCCGCCGGCAGCTTTGTCGGTGATTCGACGAGCGACGTTGCTTCAAATGACCTGGCAAGGAACCTCGGGCACGACGCAAGAAGAGGAGCCTGTTCCGCTCGGCGAAGCCGACGTGCCTGACATGCTCGCGCTGACCGCCGCCGCGCAGCCGGGCCCGTTCGGCCCGCGCACGTTCGAGCTCGGCCACTACATCGGCGTGCGCAGTGAAGGCCGGCTGGCCGCGATGGCCGGCCAGCGGATGCAGGTCGACGGCTATACCGAGATCAGCGCCGTCTGCGTGGACGCCGCATTTCGCCGGCAAGGGCTTGCCGCGCGGCTGATCCGGTCGTTGATCGCGACGATCGGCGCGCGTGCGGAAACGCCGTTCCTGCACGTCCTCACGACGAACCGGGTGGCGATCGAACGTTATCTCGCACTCGGTTTCGTGGTCCGTCGCGAGATGCACCTGCTGGTGCTGGGCGATGCGCACGCATGACAACGCGGCCGGCGCGATTTCCGCGTCGGCCGCTTGTCGTGCCTGAGTGCTTTCAGGCTTCGGTCGACCGGATCAGGTTGCCGCGCAGCGTGACGATCGCCTTCTGTACCTTGGCGAACTCGTCCGGTTTCAGCCCGGTGGCTTCGACCAGGTTCATGTCGAGCCCCTTCTCGCGCACGCGTCGGCCGCTTTTCGTCAGGCTGACGAGCACCTGGCGTTCGTCGGACGGATCGCGGTGCCGCTCCAGGTAGCCCATTGCCTCGAGCTTCTTCAGGATCGGCGTCAGCGTATTGGATTCGAGAAACAGCTTCTCTCCGAGCTGGCCAACGGTCTGGTTGTCCTGCTCCCACAGCGCAATGATCGTGATGTACTGCGTATACGTGAGGCCGAGCTCGTCGAGGATCGGCTTGTATGCCTTGCCGAACGCGAGGTTCGCCGAGTAGATCGCAAAGCACAGGAACTCGGACAGCTTCGGCGCGGCGGACGGCGGGGTTTCAGTCGGTTTCATGGACTTCCTCCAGCGACGCGAACGGTCGCAGACAACCGCATTATATATCGCATGCGATCTTATCGGAAGCATGATAATCGGTGTCGATCGGCTGACGCGCGCCGCGCTCGTTCAGCCCGGCTTGTGGCGTTTGCCGGTTGGCTGACGGCTGATCGACAGCAGCGAGCACTGCACCGGATGCGCGATTTCGGTCGCGAGCCCGCCCGCGGCAAACAGCAGGATCATCAGCCAGCGCTTCATGCGTCCTCCACGACCGAAAGGCTCGCGCCATCGAGGACCGTCGCGTCGAGCGCGGTCGGATCGACGCCGTCGAGGCAGCCGAGATTGACGCGCCAGCATGCCGGGTCCTTGCGGGTCTGGTGGAACGGATAGACGCCGCATCGACTGCAGAAATAGTGGCGTGCGGTGTGCGTGTTGAAGCGATAGCACGTCAGCGCGTCCTCGCCTTCGACGATCGTCAGGTTGGCGGCGGCGAACATCGGGCTCATCAGCGCGCCGCGCCGGCGGCACAGGCTGCAGTTGCAGCGGACGGCCGGTGCAATGGCCGCGATGACTTCGAATTTGACGGCCCCGCAATGGCAGGACCCTTTGAACCAGGTGGCAGACATGACGGGCTCCGAAAGTGGTCATGCCTGCTTTATAGCGAACCCGCGCGCGGGCGTTGTATCGCACTGTATCCGCGCTCGGCGCAGATACAGGACATTGCACATCCGCAGGGCGCGCGATCTGGCCGGCGACGGTTGCGTCGGCGCCCGCACAGCAGGGGTCATGGTTTTCCCGCCCCGCGGGATGGTGCGGATGCGCATCGTTTTCGATACGCCCCTCCGCCCCGCAGGCTGCACCGGCCTGTCGGGCGACTACGCGCTGCCGCGCGGCCCCTACCCTTTCTGCTCAGGAAAGGACGCTTGAAACATCCGCAATTATCACGTGCCGCCGATTTGCCCACCATGTATCGGACGATCGGCGCAGCCCGCACGGGCGGCGCTTGCACGCGCCCGGCGATGCCTGCCGTCGCGTCGCGTGGCCGGCGCGTTACACCGGTCGCGAACGCCAGGCCCAGCGCCACGGCATATCGATAATCAGGAGACACGATGAACAGCCAATCCCTCGACCTCGGCGGCCATGCCGGCGGCCCTGAGTCCGCCCGGCCGCCGGCCGCTTCAGCAGGCACCGGCGCCGATGCGGCAGCCGTTCCCGGCCGCCGCGTCACGCTCGGCGATTTCATGGACGATCTGCCGGTCGGCGCATTGCATCGATTCGTCGTCTGGGTAATCGGCGTCGGGCTGTTCTTCGACATGTACGAGATTTTTCTCGTCAGTACGATCGGCTCCGCGTTGCAGCACGAATACGGGCTGAGCCGGCAAAGCGCCGATTTCAAGCTATTGCTGGCGTCGGCGTTCATCGGCATGTTCGTCGGCGCGATGTGCCTCGGCAGCCTGGCCGACCGCATCGGCCGGCGCAAGGCGTTCCTGCTCACGCTCGGGTGGTACAGCGCGTTCTCGCTGGTCGGTGCGTTTTCCGTGAACGCCGACATGCTCGTGGCATGCCGGTTCCTGACGGGCATCGGCGTCGGCGCGATCTATCCGGTCGCCGACAGCTTCCTGTCCGAAATCCTGCCGAAGAACAAGCGCGGGCGGCTCGCCGCGTGGGCCTACACGACTTCGTATGTCGCGGTGCCGCTCGTCGGCTTTCTCGCGCTGTGGCTGAATCCGTTGCAGGTGGCAGGCGTCGCCGGCTGGCGCATCATCCTCGCGATCGGCAGTCTCGGCGCCGTGTACGTGCTGCTCGTCCAGCACCGGCTGCCGGAAAGCCCGCGCTGGCTGCTCGCGCAAGGCCGCACGGCCGATGCGCACGCGGCGCTGCGGCGATTCGCGGAAAGCGCCGGCGTGCGTGTGCCCGAACACTTCGCGGAACCGGTCGAGCCGCAGCGGCCGCTCGGGCTCGGCGAGCGCATCGCGCTGCTGCGCCGCCAACCGTACGGTGCGCGCTACGTGATGCTGGCGATCTTTCACCTGTTGCAAGGCTTCGGCTACTACGGGTTCGGCACGCTGGCCGGCACGGTCGTGAAAAGCCGCGGCTTCGACGTGACGGACAGCACGCTGTTCATCGCGCTGTCGTTCATCGGCTATCCGATCGGCTCGCTGCTGTCGATTCCGCTGCTCAACTGGATCGAGCGCCGCACGCTCGTGATCGTGTCGATCCTGTCGATCGCGGTGTTCGGGCTGTGCTTCGCGTATTCGGGCAATACGATGCTGATCGTCGGCTTCGGGTTCCTGACGACCTGTGCGTCGAACGTGTTCAGCAACGCGTATCACGTGTACCAGGCCGAGATCTTCCCGGCGCGCGTGCGCTCGACGGCGATCGGCAGTACCTATGCGCTGTCGCGGATCGTGAGCGGCGCGCTGCCGTTCGTGTTGCTGCCGGTGCTCGGCAACTACGGCGCGGGCGCGATGTTCGGCGTGATCTCGGTCGCACTCGGCATCGTCGCCGTCACGCTGCGCGTGCTCGGACCGCTGACCACGCGGCGCAGTCAGGACGAGATCAATCCGGTTTGACGCGGCGATCGGCACGGGGCGCACGGAACCGCACCCCGTGCGTCGCGTTGCCTCGCATTCACCGCGCCGACATGAAATCGAACAGCTTCGCGACGTCGGTCGTCAGCACGCTACCCGCCTTCACGCCGACCCACAGCGTGCGCGTCGCCCACGCGTCGTCGAGCGTCACGACACCGAGCCGCGCCGCGCGCTCGCCGGTCACCGCATCGCGCGGCAGCACGCCGATGCCGAGCCCCGCTTCGATCATTCGGCTCACGCCATCGAAATTCGATACCTGGATTCGCAGCTTCAGCGAGCGCTCGGCCGCGAACGCGGCGTCGGTCATCCGCGCGAGCAGCGAGCTGCCGTCGCTCAAGCCCACGTAGTCCTCGTCGAGCGTATCCGCGAAGCGGATGCTGTCGTGCGCGGCGAACCGGTGCGTGCGCGGCACGAGCAGCACGAGCTCGTCGCGCCGGTACAGCCGCCGTTCGATGCCGGGCGCCGGCACGTTGTCGGCGAATACGCCGAGATCGGCCTTGCCCGACGCGAGCGCGTCGACGATCTCGTGACTCAGCCGCTCCTCGAGGCTGACCTTGATGCCGGGGTTGTCGGTGAGGAACGCGGCGAGATCGGCGGGCAGGAACTGGACGATCGCGGACGTGTTGGTCCAGACGTGGATATGGCCGCGCACGCCGGCGACGTAGTCGCTCATCTCGTGCGCCATCCGGTTAACCTGCTCGATCACCTTCGCCGCATGATCGAGCAGCGCGCGGCCCGCGGGCGTCAGCTCGACGCCGCGCGCATGCCGGACGAAGAGTGCGCTGCCGGTCACGCTTTCGAGTTCGGCGATGCGCTTGCTGACCGCGGACAACGTGAGCTGGCCGTGTTCGGCCGCCTTCGTCAGGCTGCCGTGCTCGGCGACGAGCGCGAACACGCGCAGCGACTGCAGATCGAAATGAAGCGGGTTCACCATGTCGTGGGGTCCTGGAAGGCCGTGCGGGGTACGCCGTCATCGCGCCGGCCTGACGCCGATCATACGCCCGGCCATGCGTGTGCGATATGGGACGGCTAGCGTGGCGCGATCGCGTGCAATGCGGCGAGCATCGCGCCGTCCGGCGTCGCGAGATCGTCGAGCACCGCGAAGTGCTGCATGCCGGTCAGCCACGTGCGGGCGATTCGCTCGCCGGCGGCTTCGCACGCGGTCGCGTATTCGTCGGCCTGCCGGATGAGTTCGGGCAGTTCCGCATCGCCGACCGCCACGACGGTCGGGGCGCCGGGCTCGATGTGATGCAGCGGACTGTATGCGTCGACCTCGCGCGCGGTGAGCTGCAGTTTGTCGTTCAGGCAGCACAGCGCGATCGGTTCGAGATCGACGAGCGGGCTGATCGCAAGTGCCGATGCGACGGCCGGATGTGCGCGATGCAGCGCCGTCAGGTGGCCACCCGCCGAATGGCCGCTCAGGTGAATCGGCCGCCCCGCGATCCCGAGGCCGTCGCGGTCGGCCGCGAGATGGTCGAGCAGCGCGCCGATCTCGCCGACGATATCGGTCATCGTCGCGACCGGCGCGAGCGTGTATTCGGCGAGCACGACGTCATAGCCGCGCGCGAGCGGCCCGCTCGCCGCATACGCGAAATCCTCTTTCGTGCAGTGCTGCCAGTAGCCGCCGTGGATGAACACGAACAGCGGCGCGTCGGGCTGCCCGCACGGCAGCCAGTCGAAGCGCTGCGCGGGTTGCGCGCCGTAACGCAGGTCGCGGCGGCCGGGCGTCGCGGCATACAGCGCTGCACTGCGCGCCTGGCATGACGCGAGCAACGCGGGGAAATCGGGAACAGCCTTCGTGTTCAGGTACGCGGCGTCGAGCGCCGCGCGGTCCATGCCGCGATAGAGGATCGTCATTCGGGAAGCGCCTGGAGCGGGTTGCGGATGCGCGCGGCAGGTTGGCGCCGTGCGCGCGGCGAAGGCGGCGGCCGGGCCGACGCCGTTGCGCCATTATCCGCAGTGCGGCCCCGCACGGCTATCCGGAATCGGCGGGCGCGGCGCGTGCCTGTCCGCTTTCGGCGAAGGACTGTGGCGCCGGGCGCGCAGCGTGCGGGTGCCCGCGCGGGCGACTGCACCCGGCACGTCAGATCAACTCGGAGATTTCGATCAGGTTCAGGTCGGGATCGCGCACGTAGACCGAGCGGATTTTCTGCGTCGCGCCCGTGCGTTCGACGGGCCCTTCCACGATCGGCCAGTCGACGCGCCGCAGGTGCGCGATCACGTCGTCGAGCGGAACCGACGCGATGAAGCACAGGTCGAGCGCGCCCGGCACCGGCACATGCGCTTTCGGCTCGAATTCCGCGCCGCGCACGTGGAGGTTGATCTTCTGGTTCCCGAAACGGAACGCGAGCCGGCCCGCGCCGAAGGTTTCGAGCTGCATCTGCAGCACCTCGGTGTAGAAATGCTTCGTCCGTTCCGGATCGACGCAGGTCAGCACGAGATGATCGAGATGGTCGATCAGCGCCATGGAATTCCCTCCTGTTCCTGTTGGGGTTCACGATTCACGAGAAAGCGCGTTGCGCGGGCATGTCGCCGGCGTTGGCGCGCGGCGGCGGATGAAGGTCCGAGCGGCGGCCGGCCTTCAGGATCTGGCTCGGCACGTCGTGCCCGATCAGCGCGGGCAGCCCCGCCGATGCGGCGAGCACGGCCGCAAGATCGATGCCCGTATCGTAGCCGTCGAGCTCGAGCATGTGCACCAGTTCCTCGGTGCACGCGTTGCCGGTCGCGCCCGGCGCATACGGGCAGCCGCCGAGCCCGCCGAGCGACGCGTCGAAGCGGTCGATGCCGGCGTCGAGCGCCGCGAGCGTGTTCGCGAGCGCCATCCCGCGCGTGTTGTGGAAGTGCAGCGTGAGTTGCAACGCGCCGAAGCGCTCGCGTGCGCGGCGCGACAGATCGCGCACCTGCGACGGAAACGCCATGCCGGTCGTGTCGCACAGCGTGAAGCCGTGCACGCCGAGATCCGCGAAGCGCTGCATCCACGCGAGCACCGTTTCTGCCGGCACGTCGCCTTCCATCGGGCAGCCCATCGCGGTCGACAGCGACACGTTGATCGCGACACCCGTGCCGCGCACCGTGTCGATCACGTCGCGCAACTGCGCGAACGACTGCTCGCGCGTCATCCGCAGGTTCGCGCGGTTGTGGTTCTCACTCATCGACATCACTAGGTTCACCTCGTCGACGCCGCACGCCAGCGCGCGCTCGGCGCCGCGCACGTTCGGCACGAGCACCGTATAGACGACGCCCGGCGCGCGCACGATGCCGTGCATCACGGCTTCCGCGTCGCGCAGCGCGGGAATCGCCTTCGGCGACGTGAACGACGTGACCTCGATCTTCGCGTAGCCGCAGGCGCTCAGCGCGTCGACAAGGGCGATCTTGTCGTCGGTGTCGACGAACGCGGCCTCGTTCTGGAAACCGTCGCGGGTCGCGACTTCGTGGATATGGAGTCGTTGCGGATGCCGGTTCATGGGTTCGTCCCGATGGTTGTGTCAGATCACGCCGCGCGTGCGCCAGTCGTCGCGCGTCGCCGTGTCGATGCCGAGCGATTCGAGTACCGCATCGGTATCCGCGCCGAGCGCGGGCGCCGGTCGCTCGATGCGCCCGGGCGTCGCATCGAGTTTCGGCACGATGCCCGGCACGAGCACGGGCGTGCCGTCGGGCAGCGCGGCGTCGACGATCATGTCGCGCGCACGGTAGTGCGGATCGGCCGCGATGTCGGCCACGTCGTAGATGCGTCCGGACGGAATGCGCGCGTCGTTCAGCGCGGCGAGCACGTCGTCGAGGTCGTGGCGGGCGCTCCACTCGCCGATCGCCGCATCGATGCGCGCGACCTGCGCGACGCGCCCGTCGTTGTGGGCGAGCGCCGGATCGTTGCCGAGATCGGGCCGACCGATCAGTTCCATCAGGCGCCGGAAGATGCTGTCGCCGTTGCCGGCGATCAGCGCGTACTTGCCATCGCGGCAACGGTACGCGTTGGTCGGCGCGATGCCCGGCAGGCTGCTGCCGGCCGGCTCGCGCACCGCGCCGAACGCCGCATATTCGGGCAGCAGGCTTTCCATCATGTTGAACACCGATTCGTACAGCGCGACGTCGACGACCTGCCCCTTGCCGCCCTGCTGTTCGCGATGCCGCAACGCGAGCAACACGCCGATCACGCCATGCAGCGCCGACAGCGAATCGCCGAGCGAAATGCCGACGCGCACCGGCGTGCGGCCCGGCTCGCCGGTCAGGTGGCGCAGGCCGCCCATCGCTTCGGCGATCACGCCGAAGCCGGGCCGGTCGCGATACGGGCCCGTTTGCCCGAAGCCCGACACGCGCAGCATCACGAGCCCCGGATTGATCGCGGACAGTGCGTCCCAGCCGAGCCCCCAGCCTTCGAGCGTGCCGGGCCGGAAGTTTTCGATCAGCACGTCGGTGTCGGCGACGAGGCGGCGCACGACGTCCTGCCCTTCGGGCGTGCGCAGATCGAGCGTGAGCGAGGTCTTGTTGCGTGATTGCGCGGCCCACCAGACCGACGTGCCGTCGTGCAGCAGTCGCCATTTGCGCAGCGGATCGCCGACGCCGGGCGGCTCGACCTTGATGACCTCCGCGCCGAATTCGGCGAGCATCCGGCCCGCGAACGGCCCGGCGATCAGTTGGCCAAGCTCCAGCACGCGGATGCCGTCCAGGGGGCGTGTCATGACTGTCTCCGATGAAAGCGTGTTGTCGATAACGGCGATCATGACGGCGTTCGCGCCCGGCGAAAATCGATCGATGGTCAACCCCACTTTCCGAAACGGAAAGGCGTGCGACCGCGCGGGCGCGTCGTCGGCCACGTGTGACGCGTCAGCCTTTCCATCCGGGAAAGCGCGCTCGCGCAACGGTCAAACGACGGTGCGCGCGCGGCCGGCAGAATCTGGTCCGTTCCGCGCCACCGGGCGCCTGCCAGCGAGACCCGCCATGTTTTCCGTTTCCGCTCCCGCGAAGATCGTGTTCCTCGACCGCGCGACGCTGTCGCCGCAGATCGGGCTGAAGCCGTTTCCGTTCCCGCACGTAGTGCAGACATTCGACCGGACGGCCGCGCACGAGGTCGCGGCGCGCATCCGCGACGCGGACATTGTCGTGACCAACAAGGTGCGGCTCGACGCGGCGGCCCTTGCCGCCGCGCGGCCGTTGCGGTTGATCGCGATCGCCGCGACCGGCACGGACATCGTCGATCTCGATACCTGTGCGGCACGCGGGATCGTCGTGAGCAATATTCGCGGCTATGCGGTGCGCACGGTGCCCGAGCATACGTTCGCGCTGATCTTCGCGCTGCGGCGCAGCCTCGTCGCTTATCGCGACGCGGTGCGCGCGGGGCGCTGGCTCGACAGCGGGCAGTTCTGCTTCTTCGATCACCCGATTCGCGACCTGGCCGGTTCGACGCTCGGGATCGTCGGCGACGGCGTGCTCGGGCGCGCGGTGGCCGCCATCGCGCGTGCGCTCGACATGCGGGTGCTGTTCGCGGCGCACGGCGACACATCGGGCGACGGTCATGCGCCGCTCGACACGCTGCTGCGCGACAGCGACGTGATCACGCTGCACTGCCCGCTCACGCCGGCCACGCGGCACCTGATCGACGCACACGCGTTTGCGCGGATGGCGCGCCGCCCGCTGCTGATCAATACCGCGCGCGGCGGGCTCGTGGACGAAAGCGCGCTCGTCGATGCGTTGCAGTCGGGGCAGATCGCGGGCGCCGGGTTCGACGTGGTCACGCAGGAGCCGTTGCCGGCCGCGCATCCGTTTCACGCGATCCTGTCGCATCCGGCGTTCATCCTGACGCCGCACGTCGCGTGGGCGAGCGACGAGGCGATGCTGGCGCTGGCCGACCAGCTCGTGGACAACATCGCCGCGTTCGTCGGTGGTGAACCGCGGCACGTTGTGTGACACGCACCAGCAGAACGAGAACGGCCCCGCTCGATTGCTCGAAGCGGGGCCGGCTGAATGCGGGGCTGCTTACGCCAGCGACTCGGCACGTAACGGGTTCGTGCATCCGCCCTATCTTGCGGCCGGTTTCTGAATACCTGGTGGACGCGACTTTAAGGCATTCAGGCCGGCAGTGATGTAGGGCAAGTCCGAAAGGCGGAAAAGCCGCTCAGTCAGGCCGCTCAGTATGCGGACATCTCGACGCAAGGATCGACCTTGGACGGCGAGCAGATGACCGAGTACTTGGCGCTCTCGCGCATCAGCGCTTCGCCTTCGTGCAGCGCGATCTTGATCTCGGGATGACGCTCGTACGCGAGGAAGGCCGAGCACACGACGGCGGACATCACGACGAGGGAAAACACAAATTTTTCAAGGGTTTGGAAACGTTCAGGCATGGTTGGGACCTTTCTCTCTCGCCGTAATTATACCTGAGATAAGGGTTTTCCCTATAACCCTGCCCGCATACCGAGGATGGGGTCAAACGAGATAAGACAAGTGCTTGCGCCCTTTTATCGAAAAAGCGGGCGGCGCGGCCCGTACGAACGGGGCCGCCTGCACGAGGAGGGGAAAGCGGGCTTGCGGGTGGCCGGCGCGTCACTGGCCCACTGCGTCACTCCAGCGCCGACGCGCCGCTCGCCGCATTGCCCGGCCAGGCCTTGCCGATATGGTCGATCAGCGACTTCGCGGTGCCCGTCACGAGCGCCGCGTCGACGCCCGACGTCTGCCATGCGCCGTCGGCCGCCTTCACGAAGGTCAGATTCGCGCGCGACGGCGAGTAATCGGCATTGCGCCACGTGACCACGACGTCGCACGAATACGTGCGATCGCCGAGCTTCTTGCAGTCGCCGTCGGGTTTCGCCGACACGACGTCGGCCGACACGGGCAACGGCTGGCCGAACAGCGCGTTCAGCCCGCCGTGGTTTTCCGCTTCGAGCGCGCGGCGCACGGCGGCGTCGACGTCGCTCGATCCGGGACCGTCGTGAAGCAGATTGCAGGCGGCCAGCAGCGTCGAAGCCCCGGCGAGTGTCAGCAGCGTGTGAAACTTCATGGATATCCGTGGATCGGGTGAACGCCGCGTAGTCTGCAACGTCCGCGTGTCGTGCGCGGTATCCATTTGTAACCAATTGCACGGCTACCTACAGCCTGGCGACCCGGTGCGATCGTGCGATGCCCTCGCCTACTGCCGCTCCTGCTTCACGCGGCTCACGAGCTGCGTCGGACTGACGAACTGCAGCGCGATCACGACCCATACGAGCGTGATGGCCATGTAGATCATCGCCATCGCGTCGATCGACTGCGGCGCGCGCACGCCGGTCGAGAACACCGCGTAATACAGCGCGACGACGAGCGTCTGCGTGCTCGGGCCCGCGGTGAAGAACGTCAGCTCGAACATCCCGATCGTGCGCACCAGCACGAGCAGCCCGGCCGCGAGCATGCCGGGCACCAGCAGCGGCAGCAGCACGTAGCGGAAATAGCGCCACGTGTTCGCGCCGAAGATGCGCGCGGCCGCTTCGAGGTTCGGATCGATCTGTTCGATGAACGGCGTCATCACGAGGATCACGAACGGCAGCGCCGGCACCAGGTTCGCGAGGATCACGCCCGGCAGCGTGCCCGCGAGCCCGATCTTGTACATCACCGTCGCCATCGGAATCCCGTACGTGACGGGCGGCACCATCAGCGGCAGCAGGAACACCAGCAGCGCGAAGCGCTTGCCGCGGAACTGCACGCGCGCGAGCGCATACGCGGCCGGCACGCCGAGCGCGATCGACAGCAGCACGACCGCGCCGACCACTTCGACGGTCACCCACAGCACGCTGGCGAGCTGGAAGTCGTCCCACGCCTTCGCATACCAGTGCAACGTGAAGCCCTGCGGCAGCGGCGTGCCGAACCAGCGCGTCGCGACCGAGTTCACCGCGACGGTCGCGATCAGCAGCATCACGTTCAACAGGAAGAACGCCATCAGCCCCCAGACGAGCGCCTTCCATGCGCGGCCGGCGAGATTGCTTTTCATCCGGTGCGGTTTCCTTGCATCGACGGGCCGCGTATCGGGTGCGTCGTGCTTCGGCGGCCACGTGCGGGCGGCATGATCGTCGGTCGCCATCAGCCCTTGCCTCCCGTCACCGCGCCGGTATAGAAGAAGCGGCGCGCGCCGAGCATCGACGCGACCACCAGCAACTGCACGAAGCCCATCACGATCGCGATCGCCGACGCGAGCGAATAGTCGTAGCTTTCGAACGCGGCTTCGGCCGCCGCGATCGAGATCACGCGCGTCGGGCCGGCCGGCGCGCCGAGCAGCACGGCCGACGGAAACACCGAGAACGCCTGCACGAACGACAGGCACGCGGCCATCGTGAGCCCCGGCACGAGCAGCGGCAGATAGATCTGCCGGAACTGCTGCCACGGGTTCGCGCCGAGGGTGGCGGCCGCGCGCGCGAGGGTCGGGTCGATGCCGCTGATGTACGACAGCATCAACAGGAACGCGAACGGAAAACCCGACACGATCAGCGACAGCAGCACGCCCCAGTAGTTGTGTGTGAGGCGCACTTCGTCGGTGTACAGGTGCAGCCCCTGCAGCGCCTGCGGAAACCAGCCGTTCGGCCCGAAATACGTGAGCATCCCGTCGGCGACGAGCACCGTGCCGAGCGTGACCGGAATCACGAGCAGCGTCGTGACGAACTTCTGGTACGGCGAATTGCGGCGCAGCGCGAACGCGACGGGCACCGCGATGCCGACGTTGAGCAGCGTCGCCGGCACCGCGAGCTTCAGCGTGACGAGCACGGTCGGCCACATCGCGGTATCGGTGAAGAACTGCACGTAGTTCGCGAGCGCGCCGCCGCCGTTCGTCGCGTTCGTCGGCTGGAACGACAGCACGAGGCCGTACGCGAACGGATAGATGAACAGCGCGGCGATGAACGCGAGCGCCGGCGTGACGAGCCAGGCTTTCGCGTCGCGCGGCGCGCCGCCGGTCGCGAGCGTGCTCATGCGGCCTCCGGGCGGGATGCCGCCGCGCGCGCCGGGTGGCGCGGGCCGTTCATTGCGTGTCCCCCGCACAGACGAGTGTGCGCGCCGGCGCCACGCGTAGCCGCAGCGGTTCGCCTTGCGTGAACTCGCCGGCCACGCGGGCCCAGATCGAACCGAACGGCGTGATCGCGCGAATCAGCGAGTCGCGGCCGCCGTACTCGACCGTCTCGACGGTCGCGTCGAACGCATTGTCGGCGCCTTCTTCCGCGCGCTCGATGTCGTCCGGACGCAGCGCGACCACGACGTCCTTCGCGTCGAAGCCGGCCATCGGTACGCCGGTGAGGCGCACGCCGCCCGACGTGACGTTCACGTAATCGCCGGCCATCCCTTCGAGCGTAAACGGCAGCACGTTGCGATAGCCCATGAAGCGCGCGACATGCAGATTGTGCGGGCGGGTGTAGACCTCCTTCGGCGACGCGACCTGCTGCACGACGCCCTCCTTCATCACGACGATGCGGTCGGCCATCGACAGCGCCTCGTCCTGGTCGTGCGTCACGTAGATCGTCGCGCGTTCGAGCTGCGTGTGGATGCGGCGGATCTCCGCACGCATCTCGATGCGCAGTTTGGTGTCGAGGTTCGACAGCGGCTCGTCCATCAGCACGAGCGGCGGCTCGATCACGATCGCGCGCGCGATCGCGACGCGCTGTTGCTGCCCGCCCGACAGTTGCCCGGGCAGCTTGCCTTCGTGACCGACGAGCTGCACGAGTTCGAGTGCCTGCTGCGCGCGCCGCCGCGTTTCCTGCTTCGCCACGCCGCGCATCTTGAGGCCGAAACCGACGTTCTCGAGCACCGACATGTGCGGAAACAGCGCGTAGTTCTGGAACACCATCCCGAAGCCGCGACGCTCAGGCGGCAGCACGTCGATGCGCACGTCGTCGAGCCAGATGCCGCCGCGCGTGAGCGGCTGCAGGCCCGCGATGCAGTTCAGCGCGGTCGATTTGCCGCAGCCCGACGGGCCGAGCAGCGCGATGAATTCGCCGCGCCGGATCTCGAGGTCGAGCCCGTTCAGCGCGGCGACCTGCGCGCCTTCCGTATTGGTAAAACTGCGGCACACGCCGTCGAGCCGCAACCGTTCGAAATTGTGCTTCATTCCTCGAACTCCATCGACGCGGGCGCCGCGGCGCCCGCCGGTTCAGGCGTCACTTCGATTTCTGCGAACCGATCTCGCGATCCCATTTCTGGAATGCGGCGACCATCGCCTGCGCGTTGAGCGGCTGCACGTGCGGGCGATCGGCGAGCAGCTTCGCGTATTCGGGCCGGCCGAATTTCCTGATCACTTCCTGGCTGTGCGCGGGCGCCATCTCGAGCGTCACGCCCTTCACCGCCGGGCCCGGGTAGAAGTAGCCGTCGTCGTAGGTCATCGCCTGCTGCGCCGGTTCGAGCAGGAAGTTCATCAGCTTGAACAGCACGTCGAGCTTTTCCTTCGGCACGCCCTTCGGGATCACCATGTAGTGCGCGTCGTTGACCCACGTCATGTTGTCGAACGCCTGGATCTTGAACTCGGCCGGCACGATGCCGAGCGCGCGCGGGTTCAGGTCCCAGCCGGTGACGGTCACGGTCATGTCGCGCGTGCCTTCGCCGAGTTCCTTCATCACCGCCGACGTGCCGCCCGGGTAGTACGGCACGCATTCGTTCAACTGTTTCAGGAATGCCCAGGTCTTGTCCCAGCCGTTGATCGGGTCCTGCGGATTCTTGTCGCCGAGCACGTACGGCAGCCCCATCAGGAACGTGCGGCCGGGGCCCGAGTTCGCGGGGCGCGCATAGATCAGCTTGTTCGGGTGCGCCTTGCACCACGCGAGCAACTGGTCGGGCGTCTTCGGCGGGTCGCTGACCTTCGCCGGGTTGTATTCGAGCAGCGGGCCGGCCGGCATGTAGGTGACTTCGAGGCCGAAGCCCTGCGCGAGATCCTGCATCTTGCGCGGGCCGGGCGCGTACTTGTCGAGCACGCCGGGGAGCGCACCCGCGTTGTCGGGCAGGAGCTTCTGCCACAGGTTTTGCTCGATGCCGGCGGCCAGCGCGTCGGTGCCGGTCAGCACGAGGTCGATGTCGGAGCGCCCCGCCGCCTGCATCGCCTTGATCTTGCCCGGCAACTGCGGCGCGGGCGCGTTCGTGAACGTGACGTTCGCGACGAGACCCGGGTTCTTCTCCTTGAACGCCTCGATGGCCTTCTGCGTGAGCTGCAGGTTGCCGGCGACGTCGACGATGTTCAGCGATACGGGGGCGGCAACGGCTGAGGCGGCCGACAGCGTGAAGCCCATTGCGAGTGCGATCCGGCGGACACGGCGAGCGATCGGGATGGTGTTCATGTCTCCTCACTTCGGTCGGTGGATGGGACCTTTCTTGTCAGGAAATCATGACGGCGTTATACGATGTCGGTCAACAAAAAACCACCGAACTCGGGGCGGGACTTTCCCTGACAAAAAGCTTCCGTTTGTCGAGGAAATGTGCGGTGGTGGAGTTTGTCGGCGGTGGCGGAGTCTTTTGGCCGGGTGTGTTAGGACGTCGTATCTCGGTGGGAGGCGGAACGCGTCGGGCCGTATGCGGTCCGGCGGCCGCCGGAGATACGTTGCCCGCCGTGTCTTGCGGCACCGTGAGCGGCGCCAAACACGGCTATTGTGCCGAACCACCGGCGGCTGGCCGACCCCTGCATCGATTCCCCGGATCGGCTACAGTGGGCGCTTTCGGCGCGCTCCGCCCTGCCGCCGCGCCGCGAACCGTGCGCGAGCGCGGCGGCACGGGCGGAGCGCGGATCATTCACTTCGACGAGCGAACCTTCATGCCCGACCTGTCCGCCTTCCCGATCACGCAAAAGTGGCCGGCCCAGCATCCCGACCGCCTCCAGCTCTACTCGCTGCCGACGCCGAACGGCGTCAAGGTGTCGATCATGCTCGAGGAAACCGGCCTGCCGTACGAGCCGCACCTCGTGCGTTTCGACACGAACGACCAGTTCTCGCCCGAATTCCTGTCGCTGAACCCGAACAACAAGATCCCCGCGATCATCGATCCGAACGGCCCCGACGACCAGCCGCTGCCGCTGTTCGAATCGGGCGCGATCCTGATCTATCTCGCGGACAAGACGGGCCAGCTGATCCCGCAGGATCTCGCGGGCCGCTACGAGACGATCCAGTGGGTGATGTTCCAGATGGGCGGCATCGGGCCGATGTTCGGCCAGCTCGGCTTCTTCCACAAGTTCGCCGGGCGCGATTATGAGGACAAGCGCCCGCGCGACCGTTACGTCGCCGAATCGAAGCGCCTGCTCGGCGTGCTCGACGCGCATCTCGCGAATCGCCAGTGGGTGATGGGCGATACCTATACGATCGCGGACATCGCGATCTTCCCGTGGGTGCGTAACCTGGTCGGTTTCTATGAGGCGGGCGATCTGGTCGGCTTCGGCGAATTCCGGCACGTCAAGCGGGTGCTCGACGCGTTTGTTGAGCGGCCGGCTGTTGCGCGGGGGCTCAATATTCCGGCGCGGGGCTGAGTGACCGGGCGGCAGCGGGCATGCCGTCCGCGGCCCGCGCCACGCTCGAGTCAGGCCCACCGCAATGCGCGGTGGGCATTTTTTTGCTCGTCACGAATTTTCGGGGAACGCTGGGAACACTGTCGGTGTTCGGCCAGCTGCTGCCATAGGCATGCACGCTGACGACGACGCTCGAATGGCTGCTTCGTAACAAGTAACGGTTCGTCGCCAGTCATGATGAGACAGCCCCATAAAAAACCGAAGAGCCGAATCTGGCAAGTAGTAGCAGCTTCCACTAGACGCTGAGAAGTCGCTCGCTGAGTGCCCATAGGTCATCGGCGAATCCAGAGTCGACGGCATAGGGTAATACGCCCGTAAGTCGCATTGCATCCGACATATCCATCTTCTCCGGTTCCTGCATCATCACCGAAGCAATGTCGACGTTTTCGCAATATACGCCGCCCATGCCATTCAATTGTGGACTCGTTGCACACCAGACCTGGGTGGCGGCTCCCTGTCCGACAGTTTTGAGTTGCCTCGCCGGATCGCGCACGGGCTTGCCTTGTTCATCAAGGACACCTGCGGCGATCAGCTGCTCGCGCGTAATGTATTTCCCCAGCCCGGTCTCGACAATAGCTCCCGGGTGCAGCGAAAACGCGCGGATTCCGTGTTCCTTTTCGCGCTGATCGAGCGCAACGGCGAAGAGGATATTGGCGGTCTTCGCTTGCCCATACGCTGCCCACGGCGTGTACGCGCGACGCTCGAAATGCGGGTCGTCGAAAACCACCGGCGAATAACGGTGCCCAATCGACGAAACCGACACCACGCGAGCACCTTCCGCCTTGCGCAGCAGCGGCAGGAGCCGCATCGTGAGTTGCAGGTGGCCGAGATGGTTGGTCGCGAACTGAGACTCGTACCCGCGCGCGTCGCGCGTCAATTCCGGCACGGCCATGATCGCGGCGCTGTTGATCAGCATGTGCAGCGCTGGAGTCGATTCGAGGAACGCCGCCGCAAAGGCATCGATTGAGGGCGGATCGAGCAAATCCATCGGCGCGATTTCCACGTCGATGCCGGCCAGTGCCTCGCTGGCGCGGCGCAGATCGCGCGCGGGAACAATTACGCGTGCGCCGGCCGCGCGCAAAACCCGGGCGGTTTCGCGTCCGAGGCCGGAATAGCCCCCGGTCACGATCGCCGTCTTACCGGCAAGATCGATGCCGGCGATGACCTCGTCGGCGGTGGTGGCGGCTCCGAAACCCGAACCCAGTGGCTTTTGTGGCGTCATCATGGTATTTCCCTGGACGAACAATGATGTACGCAGTGTGGGCTCAAATCCCGGTACGATGAATCATCAAACGTTCGGAATACTGTCGCATGAGTTCAAATATCGAGGACGACCCGCTCTCGGCTATCCTCCGGCTGCTCGGTACCCAGCCCGTCGTGGCCGGTAGTTTCTCTGCGGGGGGCACGTGGGCGATCCGCTTTCCGCAGCCGAAAAAGCTCAAGTTCTTCGCACTGGTCAAGGGCAACTGCTGGCTTTGCATTGATGCGCAGACGGAGCCGGTCGCGGTCGGCGAAGGCGACGTCTTTCTGCTGACGGGCGAACACGCGTTTGTCCTCGCAAGCGATCCGGACGCGGATCCGGTCGACGCGGCAACAGTGTTCTCCGGCGAGCGAACTCGGACTGCGACGATCGGCGACGGCAATGGTTGTACGCAGATCGGCGGACACGTCAGGCTCGCGCCCTCAAACGACGCGCTGCTGGTCGACGTCCTGCCATCGCTGATACACATCCGCGCGGACTGCGAGCAGGCGGCCGTCCTTCGATGGCTGCTTGCCCAGCTCGTCAAGGAATTCGCGTCGGGTTTGCCGGGCAGCGGCCTTGCTTCGACCTACCTTGCGCAGTTGATGTTCGTCGAAATGCTGCGCGTCCATCTCGACACCAGCACGGCAATCCCCAACGGCTGGCTGCGCGCCATCGGCGACAGACGGCTTGCGCCCGCGCTACGGTTGATGCATGGCGATCCCGGCCGGGCATGGCGACTGGATGAGCTTGCGGCCGCATCAGCAATGTCGCGCACGGCGTTTTGCGTACATTTCAGGTCGGTTGCGGGCATGGCTCCGCTCACGTGGCTCACGCAGTGGCGCATGCGTATGGCAAAGCAGGCGTTAACCGACGAGAAACTGCCGATTGCCATTCTCGCGGCGAGGTTAGGTTACGCATCCGAAAGCGCATTTAGCAGCGCGTTCAAACGGGTGTCCGGAGTGTCTCCAAGCGATTACAGGCGGGCGGGGTGGTCGGGTTGAAGCGAGGGGTCGTCCCGACCCCGACTAACTCAGCCGTGTCTTCGAACGTCCGGACAGGTGCGATGACCGTTGTACCGTCATAAGCCGCCTTTGTCGAGGTCCTGCGGCGAACGACAGAGAAGGGTCGGCATGCGACGTCCACAAAAATTCACCAAGACCTTTTTCCCGGCGCGTACGTTTCCATCACGCATTCTTCAACGCGACTTCTCTTCCTCCCCTTCCCGCGTCGCACCTCCCAACCCCGCCAGCAACTTCCCCAGCAGTTCCGACAACTGCGCCTGTTCCGCCGCCGACAACGTGGCCAGCAATGCGCGCTGGTTGTCGATATGCGCGACGACGGCCTCGTCGATCAACGCCCGCCCGGCATCGGTCAGCGCGACGAGCGTGCCGCGCCCGTCGGCCGGGTTCGGCCGGCGATCGACCCACCCCGCCTTCTGCAGCCGGTCGATGCGCGCGGTCATCCCGCCCGACGACATCATCAGCGCGTCGTACAGCGCGGTCGGCGTCAGCGCGAACGGCGCACCGCTGCGCCGCAGCGTCGCGAGCACGTCGAATTCGCCCGGCTGCATGCCGTAGCGCGCGAACAGCGGATTGAGACGGTCGCGCGCGATCACGAGCGCGGCTTCCTGCAACCTCCCCATCACCACCATCGACGTTGCGTCGAGATCCGGGCGCTCGGCGCGCCATTGCGCGAGCGCATGCTCGGCTCGATCCATTAACCCTCCTCGGCCTACCAGTTATCTTGACGTCGAGATAAATCACCATTTATCTTGATGTCGAGATACTTTACCTGAAAAACGCGCGGCGCCTCACCGGCAGTCGCGCATCGATATCGAGGGCCTTGCGATGAATCGCTTCACTTCCCCCGGATGGCGGCTCGCCGCGATCGTGCTCGTCGGGTTGAACCTGCGGCCGGCGCTCGCCGCGGTCGGGCCGCTGCTCGACATGATCCAGCGCGCGACGGGGATCGGCGACGGCGCGGCCAGCCTGCTGACGACGATCCCGATCCTGCTGATGGGCCTCGGCGCGCTGAGCGCGCGGCGCCTGCAGCGCATCATCGGGATCGCGGGCGGCGTGTGGCTCGGCGTCGCATTGATCGGGCTGGCGTGCGCATCGCGCGTCGGGGCGCAGCACGCATGGCTGCTGCTCGCGAGCGCGTGCTGCGCGGGTGTCGGGATCGCGATGGTGCAGGCGCTGTTGCCCGGCTTCGTGAAGGCGCATTTCGCGACGCGCATCGGCGGCGCGATGGGTGTCTATTCGACGTCGATCATGGGCGGCGCGGTGCTCGCGAGCGTCGTCGCGCCGTTCGCCGCGGCGCGCTGGGGCTGGCTCGCCGCGCTCGCGGGCTGGGCGTTGCCGGCGGCGCTCGCCGCACTGGCCTGGCCACTGGCCAGCCGGGGCGGCGACACGCTTGCCGTCGGGCCCGCGTCGGTATCGAATGCGCGGCCGTCGCGTTCGCCGCGCGCATGGCGGCTCGCGCTGTTCTTCGGCATCGCGACCGGCGCTTACACGCTCGTGCTCGCGTGGCTGCCGCCGTACTACATGCGGCTCGGCTGGTCGCCGACCGCGGCCGGCAGCCTGCTCGGCGGCGTGACGCTTGCGGAAGTCGTCGCGGGGATGACTATTTCCGCGACGATCGACCGCGTGCCCGATCGCCGGCCGGCGCTGCATGCGGCGATCGCGTCGCTGTTCGTCGGCTTGCTGGTGATGCTGGCCGCGCCCGACGCGCTCGCGTTGCCGGCTGCCCTGCTGCTCGGTGCGGGGATCGGCGCGCTGTTTCCGCTGTCGTTGATCGTCACGGTCGACCATGCGGCCACGCCGGCCGATGCCGCGTCGCTGACGGGGTTCGTGCAGGGTGTCGGCTACCTGATTGCCGGCGTGTTTCCGTTCGCGGCCGGCATCGTGCGCCAGCGTCTCGCGGACCTGACGCCCGCGTGGATCGCGATGGCATGCCTGTGTGTCGTGCTGTTCGTGCTCGCAGCCGGGTTTGCACCGAAGCTGGCGCGGCACGTCGCGCGGGCCTGAGCGGCGCCGCGGGCCAACTGCGCGGGCGCAGGCGGGTTCAGCCCGCGCTCGCGTACAGCGTCGAATCCGCGAACCCTTCGGCGTCGAGCACGCGCCCGATCAGGATCAGCGCGGTGCGCGCGATCTGCGTGCCCTGCACCTTGCCGACGATGTCGGCCAGCGTGCCCGTCACGCGTTCCTCGTCGGGCCAGCTTGCGCGATAGATCACCGCCACCGGGCAATCGGCGCCGTAATGCGGCAGCACTTCGTCGACGATACGCGCGAGATGGCGCACGCCGAGATGGATCGCGAGCGTCGCACGATGCGCGGCGAGTGCGCCGAGCGCTTCGCCTTCCGGCATCGTCGTCTTGCCCGCGAAACGCGTGAGGATCACCGTTTGCGCGACGCCCGGCAGCGTCAGCTCGACGCCGAGCGTCGCCGCGCACGCGGCCGTGGCCGTCACACCCGGCACGATTTCGTACGGAATCCCGAGTGCTTTCAGGCGGCGGATCTGCTCGCCGATCGCACCATACAGCGACGGGTCGCCCGAATGCACGCGCGCGACGTCCTGCCCTTTCGCATGCGCGGCCGCGAGCAGCGCGACGATCGCGTCGAGGTCGAGTTCGGCCGTGTTGACGACCTGCTCCGCGCGATGACCGTCGAGCACGGCGGCCGGCACGAGCGAACCCGCATACAGGATCACCGGGCAGGTGCGCACGAGGCGCTGGCCCTTCACCGTGATCAGCTCCGGGTCGCCTGGGCCCGCGCCGATGAAATACACCGTCATCGAAATTTCTCCGTCAATGCGTTGGGTGACCGCTGCGCCACGTCAGGCGCGCGCGGCCGGATCGAGTGCGTCGATGAGTGCCGTGACCGAGTCGAACGCGCGGTCGGCATCGGGCAGCGGCGGCCGGCGCAGCATCACGACCGGCAGCCTGCGTTCGCGCGCGACGTCGAGCTTGGCCTCGGTGGCCGCGCCGCCGCTGTTCTTGCTGACGACGACGTCGATGCCCGCCAGCGCGAACAACGCGCGCTCGCCGTCGAGCGTGAACGGCCCGCGCGCGGCGACGACCTGCGCACGGGCGTTGCCGGGATGCGCATCGAGGCAGCGCACGAGCCAGAACTGGTGTGGCGGAATCGCGTCGAGATGCGCGAGCGGTTCGCGGCCGAGTGTGAACAGCGGGCGCCTGAACGGCGCGAGCGCGGCCTCGATACCGGCCCAATCGTCGACCATGCGCCAGTCGTCGCCCGGTTGCGGCGTCCACGGCGCGCGGCGCAGCGCCCATAAAGGCACGCCCGTGTCGCGCGTCGCCGCCGCGGCGTTCGCGCTGATTCGCGCGGCATACGGATGGGTTGCGTCGATCACGAGGCCGATACCCGCGTCGCGCAGATACGCGGTCAGCCCGGCTGCGCCGCCGAAACCGCCGACGCGCACGTCGCAGCGCAGATCGTCGGGCGTCTTGCCGAGTCCGGCGAGACTGTAGACATGATGCGGGCCGAGCGCGCGCGCGATCTTCAGCGCATCGCCGGTGCCGCCGAGCAGCAGGATGCGCGGGCTCATCGCGCCACCCCGACGAAGCGGCCCTGCCGGTCGATCGCGAACATCTCGACCGTGACCGACGGCGGCACGATGTTGCGTGCCACCCGCAGCGCATGCGCGCAGACGAGGTCACCAAGCGGCACGCCGTCTGCCTGCGCCAGTTTCAACGCTTCCTGGCTGGTGTTCGCCGCGCGCATCGCGGCCTGCAGCGCCTCGTTCGCGCCGGCTTCGGCCGCCCACTGCGCGAGCAGCGGCAGGTCGATGCTCGAATGGCGGCTGTGCAGGTCGAGATGGCCGGCCGCGAGCTTGCTCAGCTTGCCGAAGCCGCCGCACATCGACAGGCGCGCGACCGGCGCACGCCGCAGGTGCTTGAGCACCGCGCCCGCGAAATCGCCCATCTCGATCAGCGCCATGTCGGGCAACTGGTAGTGCGCGCGCATCGCGTCCTCGCTGGCGTTGCCCGTGCAGGCGGCGATATGCGCGATGCCGTTCGCCCGTGCGACTTCGATGCCCTGATGAATCGACGCGATATAGGCCGAACACGAGAACGGCCGCACGATGCCGGTCGTGCCGAGGATCGACAGGCCGCCGACGATGCCCAGGCGTGGGTTCATCGTCTTCAGCGCGAGCATCTCGCCGCCTTCGACGCCGATCGTCACGTCGAAGCCGCCCGCGTAGCCGTGTTCAGCGGCGAGCGCCTCGAGGTGGGTAGTCATCATCTGGCGCGGCACCGGATTGATCGCCGGTTCGCCGACCGGCAACGTCAGCCCCGCGCGCGTGACCGTGCCGACGCCCGGCCCGGCATGAAAGCGCACGCCGGGCGCCGCCGCGAGCGCGACGCGCGCGAAGATCAGCGCGCCATGCGTGACGTCCGGATCGTCGCCGGCATCCTTGATCGTGCCGGCTTCGGCGCCGTCGGCGGTCGTGCGGCAGAACTCGAGCCGCATCATCACGCGCTGCCCCTTCGGCAGCACGATCTCGACCGCGTCGTCCGCGTGACCCGCGAGCAGCAGCCGCGCTGCCGCGAGGGACGTCGCGGTCGCGCAGCTGCCGGTCGTGTAGCCGAAGCGCAGCGGCGCGGGTTGTTCGGGGGTTTCGTCGCGCATCACGCGTCCGTTGCGTTCGACGGATTCGACGAGCCGGCCGTGTCGGTCGCGTCTGCCGTGTCGGGCTTGCGCACGTCGTACAGCGTGACCGGCAACGGCTGCCGCCACGTGTCGAAGCGGCCGAGCGGTTCGGCATGCGCGAACGACACGCGCGTGAGCGTGCCGCCATGCGCGTCGCGCCACGCGGCGAGCGCCATCTCGCCCTGCAGCGTGACCGCGTTGGCGACCAGCCGGCCGCCGGGTTTCAACGAAGTCCAGCACGCGTCGAGCACGCCGGGCGCCGTCGCGCCGCCGCCGATGAAGATCGCGTTGGGCGCGGCGAGCCCCGCGAGCGCATCGGGCGCACGGCCCGCGACGAGTTGCAGGCCCGGCACACCGAGCGTATCGCGGTTGTGTTCGATGAAGCGCTGCCGCTCCGCATGCGCTTCGATCGCGATCGCCTGGCAGGATGGATGCGCGCGCATCCATTCGATGCCGATCGAGCCGCTGCCGGCGCCGACGTCCCACAGCAGTTCACCGGGCGCGGGCGCGAGACGCCCGAGCGTCATCGCACGCAGGTCGCGCTTGGTGAGCTGGCCGTCGTGGCGGTACGCATCGTCGGGCAGGCCGGGCGTGAGCGCGCGGCGCGGCGCGTCGGGGCCCGCCCGGCAATCGAGCGCGACGAGGTTGAGCGCGGCGGTTTCGTCGACGTGCCAGTCTTGCGCGAGGCCATCGATCCGTCGCTCGAGCGGGCCGCCGAGGTGTTCGAACACGCTGACGCGCGTCGGCCCGAAGCCGCGGGCGGCGAGTTCGGCCGCGACGGCGGCCGGCGTGCGGCCGTCGGCGCTCAGCACGAACAGGCGCCGGCCCGGCAGCAGATGGCGGGCCAGCGTCGCGAGCGGACGCCCGACGAGCGAAACCGCGCCGACGTCCTGCAGCGCCCAGCCGAGACGCGCCGCGGCGAGCGATAGCGATGACGGCGCGGGCAGCACGCGCCATTCGTCGGGAGAAAGCTGGCGGGCGAGCGTCGCGCCGACGCCGAACAGCATCGGGTCGCCGCTCGCGAGCACGCACACGGGCGCGCCGCGGCGGGCGAGCAGCCCCGACAGGTCGAACGGCGACGGCCATGCTTCGCGCGTCGCCCGCAGCCGCGCGGGCAGCATGTCGAGATGCCGGGTCGCGCCGACCACGTGCGTCGCATCGAGCAGCGCGCGCCGCGCGTGGCGTCCGAGCCCCGCGTAACCGTCGTCGCCGATGCCCACTACCGTCAGCCACGCCGTCATGCACCCTTCCCCATCGTTCAATTCCATCGTGTCGCCGCGCGGCCGTGAAAGCGCCGGTGCAGCCGTCCGCATTGCGAAAAACGGCATGGTACCGTGTTCCACCTCGCGTTTCATCTGCCGGCCCACCCGCGCCCGGCCGCTGCCCGCTTCACCCGCCGCGAACGGCCGACCGGTCGCGAATCGCGGCCGAAATCGGGTATCCTACGGCCGTTCGTTCGCCGGTGCCCTTCGGGGCCGAAGAGGGAACACAGGGCGCCCCGCGCGCCGCTGTGGCTGCCCCCGCAACTGTAGACAGCGAGCCGAGCTCCCCCTCATGCCACTGGTTTCACCGGGAAGGCCGGGAGCCGGCGCCGACCTGTCAGCCAGGAGACCTGCCGGCCAGAAAGTGCGTGCGTGCCAGTCGGCGTCGGGCGGGGTGTACCGATGCGTTGGCCGCGGCGCCACACACTGTCCCGGTATCCCGTTGAATTCCGCCCCCGCTTCGATTCTTGCGTCGCCCGTCGTGCGCCCGTCGGCCTGCCCGGGGCTCGTGCGCGTGGTCGCGGCCGCCGACGGCGGGCTGTGCCGGATCAAGCTGCCGGGCGGCCGGCTCGACGCACATCAGGCACGCGCGATCGCCGCCGCCGCGCGCCGGTACGGGTCCGGCGCGATCGATGCGACCAATCGCGCGAATCTCCAGTTGCGCGGCATTCGCGACGACGCGGCCGATGCGCTCGCGCACGCGTTGCTCGACGCAGGGCTCGGCCCGCGCGCAAGCGCCGGCAACGTCACCGACGATACGGCCGCGCTCGCGGCGAGCGACGATGTTCGCAACGTGCTGCTGAGCCCGCTCGCCGGGCACGACCCGGCCGCGCTCGTCGATAGCCACGCGCTGGCCGTGCCGCTGCTCGACATGCTGGCGAGCGAGCCGCGCCGCGGTGAACTGTCGCCGAAATTCTCGATCCAGCTCGATGGCGGCGAAGCGGTCGCGGCGCTCGATCATCCGCACGACATCTGGCTGGCCGCATGGCGCCGCGCCGACGGCGCGGTACGTCTCGCGGCGGGGCTGGCCGGCTGTCCGCCGGTCGCGCACGGCGACCGGCCCGCTGCGGTCGACGTGTCGCCGGAACAGGGCGCCGCATTGGTGCGCGCGCTGCTGCTCGCGTTCCTCGATCTCGCGCCGGCCGACGTCACGCGGATGCGCGCGTTGCTGGCGACGTGCGACGAACGCACGCTGCTCGCGCGCGCCGCGCACTACCTGCCCTTCCCGCTCGCGGCCGATCCGGCGCTTGCCGACTGGCGGCGCACGCGTGCCGACCCCGCCTTGCGTTTCGGCGCGGCTCCGTCGCGCGACGCGGCGCGCTGCAGCGTGGGCGCGCAATTTGTACTCGGGCGGCTCGACGCGGCGCAACTGGATCGGCTCGCCGCACTGGCCGAGGCCGACGGCGACGGCACGCTGTCGATGACGCCGTGGCAAGGCGTGTTCATGCACGGCGTGCCGAACGAACGCGCGGCGGCGATGCGCGCAGCACTCGCGTCGCTCGGCCTCGTGTGCGCAACGTCCGACCCGCTCGCGACACTCGTCGCCTGCACCGGCAGCGCCGGCTGCGCGAAAGCGCGCGCCGATACGAAACACGATGCGCTCGCGCTCGCCGCGCGCGTCGGCCATCCGCTCGACGTGCACCTGACCGGTTGCGAGCGCCACTGTGCGCTGCCGCATCCCGCCGCGCATACGCTCGTCGCGGTGGCGCCCGCGCACTACGACCTTTACCGGCGCGACGCGGCCGCGGGCCTCGGCGCCCCGCTCGCGCGCCATCTGACGATCGACCAGGCCGCGGTCCGACTCATGGACGCGCGGCACAGCCAGGACACCACCGATGCTTGACTACATTCGCGACGGGCAGGAAATCTACCGCCAGTCGTTCGCGACGATCCGCGCCGAGGCCGACCTGTCGCAGATTCCGCCCGATCTCGAGAAACTCGCGGTGCGCGTGATCCACGCGTGCGGGATGGTCGACGTCGTGTACGACCTGCGCTTCTCGGCCGGCGCCGGCACGGCCGGCCGCACGGCGCTCGCGGCCGGCGCGCCGATCCTGTGCGATGCGAGGATGGTCGCCGAGGGCATCACGCGTGCGCGGCTGCCGGCGGCCAACCGCGTGATCTGCACGCTCGGCGAGCCGGAGGTGCCCGACCTCGCGCGCGACCTCGGCAACACGCGTTCGGCCGCCGCGCTCGAACTGTGGCGCCCGCATCTCGCGGGCAGCGTCGTCGTGATCGGCAATGCGCCGACGGCGCTGTTCCACCTGCTCGACATGATCGACGCCGGCGCGCCGCGGCCCGCGCTGATCCTCGGTTTCCCGGTCGGCTTCATCGGCGCGGCCGAATCGAAGGCGATGCTCGACGCCGACAGCCGCGGCGTGCCGTACGTCGCGCTGCTCGGCCGGCGCGGCGGCAGCGCGATGGCCGCCGCCGCGGTCAATGCGCTTGCAACGGAGGTCGAATGACGACCACGCGTGGACAGCTGTTCGGGGTCGGCGTCGGCCCCGGCGATCCCGAGCTGATGACGATCAAGGCGCTACGCGTGCTGCAGGCGGCGCCGGTGGTCGCGTATTTCGTCGCGAAGGGCAAGAAAGGCAACGCGTACGGCATCGTCGAAGCGCACCTGCTCGACGGGCAGACGCAGCTGCCGCTGGTCTACCCGGTGACGACCGAGGCACTGCCGCCGCCGCTCTGCTACGAGACGGTGATCGCCGATTTCTACGACACCGCGGCCGAGATCGTCGCGGCGCACCTCGATGCGGGCCGTGACGTCGCGGTGATCTGCGAAGGCGATCCGTTCTTCTACGGTTCGTACATGTACCTGCACGACCGCCTCGCACCGCGTTACGACACCGAGGTGATCCCGGGCGTATGCGCGATGCTCGGCGGCACGGCCGTGCTCGGCCAGCCGCTCGTCTATCGCAACCAGAGCCTGTCGGTGCTGTCGGGCGTGCTGCCCGAGCATGAACTGCGCGAGCGGCTCGCGCGGGCCGACGCGGCCGTCGTGATGAAGCTCGGCCGCAATTTCGACAAGGTGCGGCGCGTGCTCGACGAACTCGGGCTCGCGAAGCGCGCGCTGTACGTCGAGCGCGCGACGATGGCGAACCAGCGCATCGTGCCGCTCGACGAGGTCGATCCGATGGCGTCGCCGTATTTCTCGCTGCTCGTCGTGCCGGGGGAAAAATGGCAAGGATGATGACCCCGCCCGCGATCGTGATCCTCGGCGCGGGCGCGCTCGATACCGCGCGACGCATCCAGGCGCGTTATCCGGGCGCCCGGGTGCACGGTCTCGCGTCGCGCGTCGACGCCGACGCCGACGTGCCGTTCGACGAACTCGGCGCGCACCTGCGTGAACTCTATGCGCGCGGCCTGCCGATCGTCGCGCTGTGCGCGGCCGGCATCGTGATCCGCTGCCTCGCGCCCGCGCTCGCCGACAAGGGCGTCGAGCCGCCGGTGCTCGCGGTCGCGGAGGACGGCTCGGCCGTCGTGCCGCTGCTCGGCGGACTGACCGGCGTCAACGTGATCGCGCGCGAAATCGCCGAATGCGTTGGCGTCGCGCCGGCGATCACGACGAGCGGCGAACTGCGCTTCGGCGCGTGCGTGCTCAATCCGCCGGAAGGCTATGCGCTCGCCGATCTCGCGCAGGGCAAGCGCTTCGTGTCCGACCTGCTCGCGGGCGCGTCGACGCGCGTCGACGGCGCGGCGCCGTGGCTCGACGACGTCGCGCTGCCCCGTGATACCGCGGCCGCGCACGCGATTCGCGTGACGCCCGATGCGTGGCGCGGCGCGCGCGACGAGCTCGTGATTCATCCGCGCAGCGTGGTGGTTGGTGTTGCCGCGGATGCCGTGCATGCAGGCGAAGCGCTTGCCGCACGCATCGAAGCCATGCTCGACGCACAGGGCCTCGCACGGCTGGCGCTCGCGGCCATCGTCGCGCCGTCGTCGGCGATCGGCGAACCCGCATTGGAAGAAGCGGCGAGCACGCTCGACGTGCCGCTGCGTTTCGTCGATGGCGATCGCGACGCGCCTGCCGACGCCAGCACGCTGCTCGGCCGCGCGCTGCGCGTCACCCACACGATGCGTGCGGCATCGCACGGTCTCGCGTGCGCGGTCGCATCGCAGCCGGTCGACCCCGCCACGCTCGGCCGTGCGCGCGGCCGCCTGACGGTGCTCGGTCTCGGCCCGGGCGGCGCCGCATGGCTCACGCCGGCCGCGCGCGCGGCGCTCGCGGACGCGACCGACATCCTCGGCTATACGACCTACGTGAACATGGCCGGCCCGTTTCGGGCAGACCAGCGCGTGCACGGCACCGACAATCGCGAGGAAATGCAGCGCGCGCGCCATGCGTTCGAACTGGCGGCCGAGGGCCGGCGCGTCGCGGTCGTCTCGTCGGGCGACCCCGGCGTCTTCGCGATGGCCGCGGCCGTGCTCGAAGCGCTCGACGAAGCGCGCGACCCGCAATGGGCCGCGGTCGACCTGCGCGTGGAGCCCGGCATCTCGGCGTCGCTCGCCACCGCCGCGCAGGCCGGCGCACCGCTCGGCCACGATTTCTGCGCGATCTCGCTGTCGGACAACCTGAAGCCGTGGGGCGTGATCGAGACGCGCCTGCAACACGCGGCGCAAGCCGATCTCGTGATGGCGTTCTACAACCCGATTTCGCGCGCGCGGCCGTGGCAGCTCGACCGTGCGCTCGACATCGTGCGCGCGCATCGTGCGGCCGATACGGTGGTCGTGCTCGGCCGCGACATCGGCCGGCCGGGCGCGACGCTTTCGACCACGACTCTCGGCGCGCTGCGCGGCGACCAGGTCGACATGCGCACGATGGTGATCGTCGGCTCGTCGACGACGCGGCGCTTCGCGATCGGCAACGCACGCGAATGGGTCTATACGCCGCGCTGGTATCGCTGAACGCCGCGGCGCGCGTATTGAAATCCGGCGCTGCTCGCGTGAATGCCGACGCACACGAGCCGCTGAGCGGTATGCCGGTGCATCACCGGTTCGCTGGAACCGGTCCATCCGCGCGCCATGGCGCGAGCAGCCGGAAAAAGTGCCCGCCCCGCGTTTCGCAACGCGACCGAATCGGCAAGATCGTTACGTATCGGGAATCGAATAACAAAAAGAAGTATCCCTAAATTCCCTATTCGACGCGAATACTCCAAGATAGGCACGCCGCCGACGGGACAGGTGCCTGCCCATCGGCGGCGATACGCAGGCCAGCGTATCCCTCTTCCACTTGGAGAACACAGAATGAACAACAATGTGTTGCCGCGTTTCGTTCCGCGTGCGTTTGCCGCGGGTTGTCTGCTCGCGATGGCGAGCGTGTCGCACGGTGCCGGCGTCTATGCACCCTTTGTCGACGTGACGCTCTATCCGACACCGTTGGTCGATCAGATCGGCGTGCGCCAGGGCATCCAGCAGTTCACGCTCGCGTTCGTGGTCGCGGGCAACGGCTGCGTGCCGTCGTGGGGCGGCGTGCAGCCGATCGGCAACGGCGCGAGCGGCGGGCTGCTGACCGCGCTGTCCACGTCGATCGCGAGCTACCGCGCGAAAGGCGGCGAAGTCGCCGTGTCGTTCGGCGGCGCGAACGGCACGCCGCTGATGCAGGCCTGCTCGACGGTTCCCGCGCTGAAGAGCGCGTACCAGACGGTGATCGACACGTACGGCCTCACGCATATCGATTTCGACATCGAGGGCGCGTCGCAGCAGGACACGGCTGCGGTCGCGCGCAACTTCCAGGCGGTCGCGCAACTGCAGGCCGACTACGCGGCGAAAGGCAAGCCGCTGCACGTGACGCTGACGCTGCCGACGATGCCGACCGGGCTCACCCAGGACGGCGTGAACGTCGTCAACGCGGCCATCGCGAACAAGACCACGTTCGATGCGGTCAACGTGATGGCGATGGATTACGGCCCCGCGAACATCGACATGGGCGCCGCCGCGATCAGCGCCGCGCAGGCGCTCTACTCGCAGCTCGACACGGCGTTCAAGTCGGCCGGCCAGCCGAAGACCAACGCGCAGCTGTGGCAGATGGTCGGCGTCACGCCGATGATCGGCGTGAACGACGTGCAAGGCGAAACGTTTACGCTCGCGAATGCGCAGACCGTGCTGAACGCGGCAATCGCGAACGGCTACGGTTTCTTCGGCAACTGGTCGGTCGGCCGCGATCAGGCGTGCCCGTCCGGCGGCACGTATGCATCGCCGACCTGCTCGGGCGTCGCGCAGCAGCCGTACGCGTTCGCGGCGATCTTCAAGAAGCTCGACGGCAAGTGGGGCGCGGGCGTCACGCAGGACCCGAACTACGGCGGCGGCTCGGACGGCGGTACGCCGCAGCCGGGCGCACCGTGGGCGGCCGGCCAGGTCTATACGGCCGGCGCGACGGTCACCTACCAGGGCACGACGTATCAGGCGCAGTGGTGGACGCAGGGCGACGTGCCCGGCCAGGCGGCCGTGTGGAAGCCGATCGGCGGCGGCACGCCCGCGTGGTCGGCGACGACCGCCTACCAGGGCGGCACGTGCGTGACGTACCAGGGCGCGAAGTATTGCGCGAAATGGTGGACGCAGGGCGACAACCCGAGCGCGGGCGGCGTGTGGGTGAAGTCGTGACGTTGCGACGCGCTCGCGCGTGACGTACGGCGGGCCGTTTCCGGCGTGGCAGGACCGAACGCCGGAACGGCCCGCTGCCGATGCCGGCGCGCGCCGCTGCCCTACCCGCGCGCGTGCTCGGCCAGCAGCCGTGCCTTCGCGTCGACGAGCAGCGCCGCATGCTTGTCGCGATGCTGGCGAATCCGCTCGGTCGGCCCGACGACCGACAGCCCGTACCAGTCGCCGTCGAGCGTCAGCGCCACCGCGAGCGCCGACAGCTCGGGCGCGCTCTCGCCGAAGTTCTCGGCCCAGCCGAGTTCGCGAAACCGCGCGGTCTGCGCGACGAGCGCCGCCAGGTCGGCCACCGTCGCATCGGTGAAGCGTTCGAACGGCAGTTGCGCGCCGAGCGCCTGCTGCGTATCGCTCGCGAGTTCCGCGAAGATCGCCTTGCCGATCGAGTTCGCGTGCAGCGGGCGCAGCTCGCCCGGCTGGCGCGTATAGCGGATCGCCTGCTCCGATTCGACGACGTCGAGGTACGTGACCGACACACCCTGGATCTTGCCGAGCACGGCGGTTTCGCGGCTCGCGTCGCGCAGCGCGACGAGGTGCGGATGCACGATGTCGACGACCGGATCGGTCGCGTCGATCGCGGCGGCGACCGTCTGCAGGCGCCGCGTCGGGTAGTAGCCGCCGCGCTTGCGCACTTCGTACAGGTAGCCGCGGCTCACGAGCGTGCGCGCCATCGCGAGGCAGCTCGACGCCGGCACGTTGAGCAGGCGCGCGAGTTCGGTGAGCGGCAGCGGCCGCCGTTCGGCGGCGAACAGCTCGAACAGGTCGAGCGTGCGGGCAACGAGTTTGACGTCCATGACGAGCGCTTGATTCGGAACGGGAAACCGCGCGCCGGGCGGGCCGCCGGGGCGCTACGGTCAGTATGACTTCGGCAGCCCGAGCACCTTCTCCGCGATGTAGCACAGGATCAGTTGCGGGCTCACGGGCGCGAGCCTCGGAATCATACACTCGCGCAGATAGCGCTCGACATGATATTCCTTCGCGTACCCCATCCCGCCGTGCGTCGCGATCGCCGTCTGGCAGGCCTGGAACGCGGCTTCCGCGCCGAGGTATTTCGCCGCGTTCGCCTCCGCGCCGCACGATTGACCCGCGTCGTAGCGCGTCGCGGCCTTCATCACCATCAGCCATGCGGCCTCGAGCTGCATCCACGCCTGCGCGAGCGGATGCTGGATCGACTGGTTCTGCCCGATCGGCCGGCCGAACACCACGCGCTCGCACGCATACTGCGTCGCGCGGCGCAGCGCGGCCTGCCCGAGGCCGATCGCCTCCGCGGCGATCAGGATGCGTTCGGGGTTCAGGCCGTGCAGCAGATAGCGGAAGCCGTCGCCTTCGTTGCCGATCAGGTCGTCGCGCGACACGCGCAGGTTGTCGATGAACAGCATGTTCGAATCGACCGCCTTGCGGCCCATCTTCTCGATCTCGCGCACCTCGACGCGCGAACGGTCGAGATCGGTATAGAACAGGCTCAGCCCGTCGGTCGGCTTCGCGACCTGGTCGAGCGGCGTCGTGCGCGCGATGATCAGCATCTTGTTCGCCACCTGCGCGGTCGAGATCCAGATCTTGCGCCCGCTCAGCACGTAGTGATCGCCGTCGCGGCGCGCCTGGGTGGTCAGGTGCGTGGTGTCGAGCCCGGCGTCGGGTTCCGTCACCGCGAAGCACGCCTTGTCGCGCCCGGCGATCAGCGGCGGCAGGAAGCGCGCCTTCTGCGCATCGTTGCCGAACACCTGCACCGGGTTCAGCCCGAAGATGTTCATGTGGACGGCCGATGCGCCGGACAAGCCAGCGCCCGACGCGCTGATCGTGCGCATCATCAGCGCCGCCTCGGTCATCCCGAGCCCGGCTCCGCCGTAAGCCGGGTCCATCGCGATGCCGAGCCAGCCGGCCTCGGCGAGCGCCGCGTGGAAGTCGGCCGGAAATCCGCCGGCGCGATCGCGTTCGAGCCAGTAGTCGTCGCCGAAGCGCTCGCAGATTTTCTCGATCGCGCTTTCGATCGCGCGCTGGTCGTCGGTCAGGTCGAACTGCATGGACTGCTCTCCCGAAAAAACGTGAACGGCCGCGCCGCTCACAATGGAAACACGCCCGTCGCGACCGCGGCGAAGACCATCAGCACGGTGGCGGCGAACAGGAACGGAATCGTGAATTTCTGGTGCTCGGCGAGCTCGACGCCGGTCAGCCCGACGATCAGGAACGTCGCGGGCGTGAGCGGGCTGACCGGAAAACCGGTCGTCATCTGGCCGAGCAGCGCGGCCTGCGCCATCTGGATCGGTGGCACGCCGAGCAGCTTGCCGCTCTCCGCGAGCACCGGCAGCACGCCGAAGTAGAACGAATCGGGATCGAACAGCAGGCTGAGCGGCATCGACAGCAGCCCGAGCACGAACGGCATGTGGCGCGCATGCTCGACGGGCACGTGCGCGACGACGACCTCGGCCATCGCCTTCAGCATCCCGGTGCCGGACATGATGCCGGTGAACGCGCCGGCCGCGAGCAGCACGCTCGCCATCATCAGCGCGGCCTTCGCATGCGCGTCGATCCGTTCGCGCTGCGCCTGCACGTCCGGGTAATTGATCACGAGCGCGGCGACCGTGCCGAGCATGAACATCACCATCGGGTCGACGATGCCGGACACCAGCGTGACGAGCACGACGAGCGTGAGCGCGACGTTGATCCCGAAGCGGCCCGGCCGGCGCAACGCGCGTTCGGCATCGGTCAGCTCGCGCGGCGCGATCGCGAGCGCGGCCGCGCCGGCGCGGTCGAGCCCGAGCCGTTTCGCCTCGCGTACGCCAAGCACCCAGGCGGTGCCGAACACGAACGCGAGCCCGACGATCTGCACCGGGATCATCGGCGTGAAGATCGCCGAGCCGGGAATGTGCAGCGCCGCCGACGCGCGCAGCATCGGCCCGACCCATGGCAGGAAGTTGACGCCGGCCGCCATCGACGCGACGCACGCGAGAATGCGGCGATCCATCCCGAGCCGCGTATAGAGCGGCATCATCGCGGGCAGCGTGACGAGAAACGTGACGGCGCCCGAGCCGTCGAGATGGATCAGCAGCGCGAGCAGCGCCGAGCCCATCACGATGCGCGGCGGATGACAGCCGATCACGCGCAGCACGCCGGCGATGATCGGGTCGAGCATCCCCGCGTCGGTGAGGATTCCGAAAAATAGAATCGCAAAAACGAACATCCCGGCGATCGGGCCGATGTTCTGTACGCCGTGCACGACGAACTTGCCGGTCTGCAGCCCGAAACCGGCCGCGAGCGACGCGGCCACCGGCACGACGATCAGCGCGACGAGCGGCGACAACCGCTTCGTGATGATCAGGCCGAACAGCGCGACGATGGCGACCGCGCCGATCCATGCGAGCATGATGCGTCTCCTCTTCAGCCGGTGCGCATCGACGGGCATGTCGATGCGCGGGCCGGCGTGATGTCCGAATGATGGTGTGCGCGGCGCGTGGCCGGGCGCCGCAATGCGGCACGGCCGGCGGCCGCGATGCCGGTCAGGTCCGGCGGTTGTCGTTGTCGGCCGCGAACACCTGCGCCGCATGTTCGTTCAGCGCGGGCGGCGCGCGCCGGTACGTAGCCGGCGTGCGGCCGAGCTTGATCGGCGACGCGATGCCGCGATGCCGGCCCAGCTCGACCTTCATCCGCCGATGCGCGACATGCGGGTGGGCGAGCGCCGCATCGAGCCCGAGCACGGGCGCGCACGGCACGCCGCGGCGCATCAGTCGTTCGGCGAGCGTCGCGCCGTCGTGCGCGGCCAGCGCCGTTTCGAGCAGCGTGCGCAGCGCGGCGCGGTGCTGGCTGCGCGCGCGGTTGTCCGCGAAACGCGGATCGTCGAGCCAGTCGCGCGTGCCGAGCACGTCGCACAGCGCGGCGAACTGCCCGTTGTTGCCGACTGCCAGGAAGATGTCGACGCCCGCGGTCGGAAAGCTGTCGTACGGCGTGATGTTCGGATGCGCGTTGCCGGTGCGCACGGGCGCGTTGCCCGAATGGAAGAAGTTCGGCGTATGCGGATGCAGGATCGACAGCGCGCAGTCGAACAGCGTCGATTCGACGAACTGGCCGCGGCCGCTGGCGTCGCGTTCGCGCAGCGCCATCAGCACGCCGAGCGCCGCGTTCAGCCCCGTGACGAGATCGACGATCGGCACGCCGACGCGCAGCGGCGCGCCACCGGCTTCGCCGTTGACGCTCATCAGCCCGGCGAGCGCTTGCACGGCCGCGTCATAGCCCGGCAGCCCGCCGAGCGGGCCGTCCGCGCCGAAACCCGACACGCGGCAATAGACGAGGCGCGGAAACCGCGCATGCAGCGCGTCGAAGCCGAGCCCCCAGCGCTCCATCGTGCCGATCTTGAAGTTCTCGACGAGCGCGTCCGCGTGTTCGAGCAGCCCGAGCAGCCGCTCGCGATCGGCCGGCTGCGTCAGGTCGAGCGCGATGCCGAGCTTGTTGCGGTTCACGCCGAGGAAGTACGACGCGGTGTCGCCGTCGAACGGCGGGCCCCACGTGCGCGTCTCGTCGCCGGACGGCGGTTCGACCTTGATCACCTCCGCGCCGTGATCGGCGAGGATCTGGGTCGCGTACGGGCCGCCCAGCACCCGCGACAGATCGATGATGCGCAATCCCGCCAGCGCGCCCTGCTGCTCGTGTTCCGCCATGCGTCTCGCTCCTGGTTCCGGTTGATCGGACTGCCGGTTCCGGCGGCCCGGCGCTTGCACGCGGCTTCCCGGACTCGACGAATAATTCTTGTGTATGAATTTATATTCACACTGGGGAATCGTGTTGTCAAGCCCGGACGGACCCGGCTGCCGCGCGGAGAACGTCGCCGCGTGCAAGTGGGGACGACACCGAACACGGGCCGGTTGCGGTCGCGCCCCGCCGTTCGCTAAGCTGGCGGGCAATGTTCATCCCCATCAATGACAAGGCGAAATATTCATGAAACGGTTGTGGCTGGCGGCCTTCGTACTCGCATCGACGCTGGGCGTCGCGCACGCGCAAAAACAGACTTTCCACTTCGGCGAGGGACAAACCGGGGTATCGGGCGCGGCGCCGCACGCTGCCGCGCCCACCGCCCGGCCCGCGCCCGCACGCCGGCACGTCACCGCGCCGTCGCCGCATCACCGGCGTGCCGTTCACAAGCGCCGTCATTCGCGCCACGCGAAGCCGGCGCGCAGCGGAATCTATACGCACGCGTGAGCCGTCGTCCGTGGCACGACCGCGGTGCACGGAACTGTCATGAACGGCCGGTAACATCGGCGCGGCGGCCTGCATGCCGTCGCCGTCTGCTGCCGGCCCCCGCATGGCCGGCGCCGGTTTTTCTCCACGATTCAGCACCTGTTTTGCCGAACATGAGCACCGGGCCGGATACCCTCGCCGTCATCAAGGAACGCGCCACGATCGTGTGCCGCCAGCGCAGCAGCGTGCTGCTGGTCGCGCGCACCGCGGCGCGCTGGTCGCTGCCCGGCGGCACGATCCGGCGCGGCGAGACGCCGCTCCAGGCCGCGCAGCGGGAGCTCGCGGAGGAAACGCGGCTGGAGGGGCTCGCGCTCGACTACGCGGTGCAGTTCGGTGGGCTGACGAAGCTGCATCACGTGTTCGTGGCCGACGTGCCGGCGCACCTGACGCCGCGTGCCAGCAATGAGATCGCCCGTTGCAAGTGGTTCAGCGTCGACCGGCTCGACACGCTGCAGGCCAGCGTGCCGACGCGCAAGATCATCGAGCTGCTGCGGCTCGACTGTTTTTCTGCGTTCGCGAGCGGGCCGCTGCGCTGAGATCGATGTCGGCTCGGGCACCGATTGCGGCGATTACGCGCGCAGGAACGGGCCGGCCTTGCGTTCGAGCAGCGCGACCAACTCGGGCTGCATGAACGCATAGCGATCGGGAATGTCGAGGCAGACGATCTTCCGGTGCTTCAGATGCGCGCCGAATTGCGCCGACAGCCGCGCCTGGTGCGCGCGCTCCATCACGAACACGATGTCCGCCCAGTCGAGTTGCTCGACGGAGAGCCGCACGTCCGCGTCGGGCGCGAGGCCCGCGGAGTCGGTTTCGATGCCGGGCCACGCGGCGAACACAGCTTCGGCCGTCGGGCTGCGCAGCCGGTTGCGGCTGCAGACGAACAGTGCCCGTGTCATGTCGCTGCGCGGCGCCCGAGGGGGCGGCTCACCCTTGCGGAATCGTGCCCGGCCGCACGTACGCGAGCATGTGCGGCACGTAATCGGCCTTGCCGAGTTCGACGCCGTGATGGCGCAGGATCGCGTACGCGGCGATCGCGTGGAAGTAGAACTGCGGCAGCGCCCAGTCGCGCGCGTACTGTTCGCCCGTCATGTCGAACGCGATCCCGTTCGGCAGTTCGAGCGCGATCGGCCGCGCGGCGGCGCCATCGAGCGCATCGGGTGCGAGTTCGCCGAGAAAGGTGAGCGTACCGGCGATGATCGCCTGTGCATCGGCCGGCGAACCGGGTTGCGCATCGGCGTTCCAGCCCGCCTCGCGCAGGGCCAGCAATGCCGCCGGCAGCGGCTCGCCGCGCAGCCGGTAAACCGGCTCCATCGCCTGGAAACACGAGAAGCGCACCTGGGCGGCGAGCGGATACATGTCGGGGGCGAGCCTCAGCGTCATCGCCGCGTCGGGTTCGTCGCCCGCGGCCTGCCGATGGGCGACCGCCTTATCGAGCCATGCGGACTGTGCGCGCAGCATCTGGGTGTAGGTCGGAACGAGAAGTTGGGTGGGTGACACGCATGCGCTCCTGTGTTGGGGTTCTCGCCCCACGATAGCAGCGTCGGCGCGAACCTGCATCCTGGCCGGACGCCAACACGTGCTGCTACGGCTTGCCGTGCCGCGCCAGGAAGCGGTCGAACTGCGACGCGAACGTCTTGCCGTCGCGCGCGCTGAACGGCGCCGGCCCGCCCGTATCGATGCCGGCGCTGCGCAACTGGTCCATCATCGCGCGTGTCGACAGGCGCTCCTCGATGTTCTCGCGGCTGAACCAGTTGCCGCGCGGGTCGAGCGCGTGCGCGCCCTTGTCGAGCACGGCGGCGGCCAGCGGGATGTCCGCGGTGATCACGAGGTCGCCCGGCTCCGCCAGCTCGACGATGCGCGCGTCGGCCACGTCGAAGCCGGCCGGCACCTGCACGGCCTTGATGAACGGCGACGGCGGCGTGCGCAGAAACTGGTTCGCGACCAGCGTCACGCAGATTTCGGCACGGCGCGCGGCGCGAAACAGCATGTCCTTGATGACGGCGGGACACGCGTCGGCATCGACCAGTACTTGCATGGCGGGGGTTTCCAGTGAGCGGAAGCAGAAGCGGCGATCATAGCGCACCGCCGGCCGGCCATCAGCCGGCGAGATCGGTGCGAAGCGCGTCGGCCGTCATCCACTGCGCGCCCCACGCCGCGGCGAGCCGCGCACCCTGCCCGATCCGCACGGCCGCATCGTCGAAGTCGACGAACACGACGTGATCGGCCGCCGCGGGTTTGGCCGGCGTCTCGCGCGTGCGCCCGTCGGACAGCACCCACAGCCAGCGCTCCTTGCCGGGCTCGCGGCGAGCAGCGCTGGCAAGCAACTGCGCGGCGGCCGCGATGCCGTCCGCGAGCGGCGTACCGCCGCCGCCGTCGACCGGTTCGAGCCAGCGCGCGTTCCACCAGCGCGGCACGGCCGGGCCGAAGCGCCGCGCGGCGCCTTGGCCGCCGAAGCAAATCAGCGCGGTTTCGACCCGCTCACGCGCGGCCTGATCGAAATACGCGACGATCAGCCCCTTCGCGAGCGCGAGCCGCTCGTGCGACAGCATCGACGCCGAACAGTCGAGCACGAAACAATGCAGCGCACGCGGCGTGCCCGCGCGTTTCCCGAAGCGCAGATGCTCGCGATGCAGCGGGCCGCCGCGTTTCGCGGCGAGCGTCGCCGGCCAAGCGACGGCCGTGCCGGCGCGCACCGTGCCCGGCACGCGCGCGGCCGCGCCTGACTGCCATCGAGGACCGCGAATCGCGTTCGCGGCGGCGCCGGCTCGATGGCTCAGCGTTTTTTTAGCGGCAGCGGCACGACGCTTTTCACGTCGCGCAGCCCGGCCGGTTCGGGCGGCAAGTAGCCCCAGTCGCCTTGCGATGCGGCCGCGTCGGCCTTCGTGTCGTCCTGTCGCTTGTCAGGCTGCCGTGGTGTGTCCGACCGCGAACGATCGTCGCGCTCGCTCCCTTGTTGCGATGACTGCTGCGACGGCGGCGGCCCCGCATGGCGCCGGTGCCGCAGCACGGCTTCGGCCACGCGCGCCACATGCGACACCGTCACCGCGTCGGCCTGTTCCAGTGCGGCCAGCGCACGCGCGGCGCGCAGCATCACGAGATCGGCCCGCAACCCGTCGACGGCCGCGTCGATGCACAGTGCGCTGACGTGCGCATGGACCGCATCGTCGAAATCGAGCGCCGGCAGCCGCGCGCGCGCCGCATGAATGCGGTCCGCGAGTTCTCGCTGGGCCGCCGCGTGACGCGCGC